>NZ_JAKUJZ010000040.1 GCF_022436675.1 Rheinheimera hassiensis
GCTGCAAAACTAAATCAACTGATTCGTGATCTAGTCCGCTCAATGGCTCGTCAATTAGCAACACATTATGCTTTGTCATCAGCATTAACAAAATTTGCAGCTTTTTTTGTTGGCCACCTGATAGAGAATAGACTACCTGATCAAGGTGCTGTTTTAGCTGCAATTTTTCTAGCCATTCATCAATTTTTGCATCAGTGAAAAAAATATTGCGATCTTTTTTGCTTAATTCAATTTCATCCTTGACGGTAACCGTTAAGAACTGATCGCTTGCCTTTTGAAAAAT
>NZ_JAKUJZ010000041.1 GCF_022436675.1 Rheinheimera hassiensis
ATACCTGATCCAATAGCTTAATTTCATGAAAATTATCAATGATGATCTTGCCAATATGGTTTTTAACGGCCATTTCGAGCTCTGACTTAGATTTGTTATTACCGTGAAAACTGATTTTCTTTACTGGAAAATTGGCTTTCAAAGCTGTATATAACTCTCCATCCGAAACCACATCAGTATAAGCACCTTCTGCTGCAGCTACTTGATACATCGCTATACAAGCAAAAGCTTTACTAGCGTAGCTAACTGCATATTTTACGTTTTCTTCTTCAAATACTT
>NZ_JAKUJZ010000042.1 GCF_022436675.1 Rheinheimera hassiensis
CGGCATGTCGTGCAAGACCCAGGCGGCGTAGATCGCCACCACCACACCGGCCACGGCGATGGCGCCCAGCAGGGCCACGCCCGCCATGACGAACCAGCGTTCGGCTATCTTCACCACGAACTCCGCAAGACGCGCCCCATGATCCGTCGTTTATCGCGCGTCGCGCGGCGCGCAAAGCGGAACTGCACTTATCCCTTGTCGCGCAGCAGGCGCGCCTTGTCGCGCTGCCAGTCGCGCTCGGCCGAAGCCTCACGCTTGTCGTGCAGCTTCTTGCCCT
>NZ_JAKUJZ010000043.1 GCF_022436675.1 Rheinheimera hassiensis
GGTCTTTTGATTTAGTTTACATAATGCACATTAAACGAAGTTGTTAGAGCCGCAAGGCTTTACAGCGCTAAGAACAACAAGTTTGTGAAAAACAAGTCGTACACAATTGACAAAACCTATTAAATCAAGCTTTTTATTTTTGCGTACTTGGAAAATTCACAAAGTGTTACGGCTAATGAAATTCCAGATTTCAAAAGCTCGTGAGAATCAAAAAAGAGATTGAAAATTAATTCAATCTCTTTTTTGATTAGATAAAATTATATTTAATTTAAGC
>NZ_JAKUJZ010000044.1 GCF_022436675.1 Rheinheimera hassiensis
GGACTAACATAAGTAAATCCCGTTTCGGCATTCTCATTCTGATAAATAAAGCCAATTGAACGGCCATAAATATCAGCTTGTTTTGAAATTTCATTTAATTTATCAAAGAATGATACATGACTAAGCCACGTTTGTAGTCTATCGTTGTCATTACCTTTTTCTAGTAAAATTTTAGGTGGAATTCCTAAAAAATAACCATTATAGGTATCAACAATATACTTAGGTAAATTAACCACAAGCTTATTATCTGGTCCCATTTCTTTGCTCTCAGTGT
>NZ_JAKUJZ010000045.1 GCF_022436675.1 Rheinheimera hassiensis
GGAATATTTCCGGCTTGCTAATGCCTTCCCCCGCGCTGTCTACAATCACAAATAAATCACAGGACAACTCAACATTTAATTGCCCGTCGCTGTTTGCAGCAGGATCCCAGCCATTTATCGTAAAATACACCGCCGGCGTCACCAGGCCTGTGAATTTTGATGTTGTCCTTTCAGGGTAAGCATCGGCATCACGCACCCAGCCAATTTTTTTTAAAGACTCAATAACCGCGTCGTGATAACCCGCAATCATTAAAGGCTTCGCCATATCACACTC
>NZ_JAKUJZ010000046.1 GCF_022436675.1 Rheinheimera hassiensis
GGGGGGATCACCGTTCTGGATCGGCGCGCTCGCACGGCGGAAGAAATCGCCGAGGACGCGGTCCGCGCCGAGGCTGCGCGGGCTCAGGCGGCGGCCGTCTCCGCCCGCGTTCCGCCGCGCCTGCGCCGTTGGCTAGGGAAGTCCCTAGCTGGGGAACGGCCTGACTACCGAGGATAGGGGACGGGTGGTTTCGTGAGGTCGTCGGGGTTTCCGGGCGAGGCGCCTGGCCGGCGAACCGGAAACGCACACTTATTCGGAGAAAGATCATGTTC
>NZ_JAKUJZ010000047.1 GCF_022436675.1 Rheinheimera hassiensis
CAATCAGATTATCCAATATTTTCAAACTAATGCTGGTGAATACTTTCAAGATGTAGGGCAACATCTATTTTTGAGTTTTACCTCATTATTAATTGCCGCTATCATCGCTTTTCCCCTAGGATATCTGGGATCAAAAAACAAAGTGATTGCTGCTTTTTGTGAAAGTTTCGCCCAAATTCTTCGGATTATTCCTAGTCTAGCTTTGCTTTTTATCTTAATTCCTTTTATTGGTACTGGGGTTGCTCCCGCATTAATTGCATTGGTAGTCCT
>NZ_JAKUJZ010000004.1 GCF_022436675.1 Rheinheimera hassiensis
CTCAGAAGTGAAACGCAGCTGCGACGATGGTAGTGTAGCATTCGCTATGCGAGAGTAGTTCACCGCCAGGCTCCCAAATAAACGGACCCTTCGTGAAAACGAGGGGTTTTTTTATTGGTATTGCCGGTGGGTTATCTGCCCGGGAAAAGTAGTTCACCGCTGGATGGCCAGCCCCGCAGCCTCCCAATTAAGCAAAGCCCTACGCATCCGCGTAGGGCTTTTTGCTTTGTTAAGATTATTTTTCTATATTAATCTGCAACTCAGCTGCTAAGCTATAGCATTGTGACAAGGTTCAAAAGGAGTTGCCCTTGGCCCGCACACCTCAATCATATTCTTCCTCTGTTTGGTTGCAGCTTGCTGCGCTTTTGCTTGGCGTAGTGTTTATCAATGCTGTCATGCTGGCTTTTCAACCGATAGCGTCTGCTGTTTTATTGTATGTTAGCGTTAATATTGTGCTGCTATGTACTGGCGCATTTACGCTCTGGTTTAGCATTTGTATACAAAAAACCTATATGGCTGATGCTGATAAGCTGCGCTCTGCTGTCGCGTTGTTGGAAGATAAACTGGAGCTTAAAGCGTCGCGGGATGACTCGCCTTCAGCTGCTTTGGCTAAAGTTACCAGCCAGGTTACGCATTTGCTAAAGCGCGATCAGGAAGTACGGCATCTGGTGCGGGTGCAGGGGTTGATCGATCATGAGCTGGCCGTTGGTAACCGGGTGTTTTTTGAAAGCAAGCTGCAGCATTATCTTAGTGATCAGTCTGAGGTGGGTTATGGCGCGGTTTATATTATCCAGTTATCGCACCCCGAAATCAGCCGGGCAGGCATAAAGCAGGTAAGTCGGCTTAAAGGTTGTGTAGATGTGCTCAATGGTATTGCTGCTGGTTATGCCGATACCGTCATTGCGCGTTTATCCGATACAGATCTGGTGATGCTGATTGCAGGGCTGAGCGGAAAAGAAATGGAAAAGCTCGGTGACCGGATGGCAGTGCTGTTAAGCCGGGCCAGCTGTTTTGCCGATTGTGCCGAGCAGGATGTATTACACATTGGCTATGCAGAATATCAGCGTGAGCAAACGTCGTATCAGATTTTATCTGAAGCAGATATGGCGTTAAAGACAGCACAGCTGCATGGCCCGAACGCCGCTTTTGGTTTTATTTTACAAAGTGACAAACCGCAGGCAAAAGGTTCTGTCTGGTGGCGGTCAGAACTTAATAAAGCATTGCAGGAACAACGATTTGCTTTAAGTTTTCAACCTGTGTTTTCCTGGCATGACGGTGAAATTATCCAGCATGAAGTGCTGGTAAGACTGCAAAGCAGTGATAATGGGCAGATCCCTGCCGCCATATTTTTGCCTATGGCGCATAACTGCGGTTTATCAAGCCAGATTGATCAGCATGTACTTATTAAAACCGCTAAATTGTGCGCCGCAGACATGGGTAATTATAGCCGGTGCAGTGTAAACATTAGCATTCAGGCCTTACTTGAACCCCAGTGGTGGCAGTGGCTGGATCATATGGTGATCTCTGGCCAGTTAGAGCCAGATACACTGGCGCTTGAGATAACTGAACATCATCTGTTAAAGCACTATAAACAGCTGCGCAAGAGTCTGATTAAATTGCATACTTTGGGTTTTGCCTTGATTATAGATCAGGTAGGGCTGGTGATAGATAATGCCGTTTATCTGGATGAGTTGCCGCTTGAGTCGGTAAAGTTACATCCTTCTGTGGTCCGGAATATCGATCAGCATCTGGAGCAACAACTATTTGTCCGTGGTTTAATCGCCAGTTATGCCGGTAAGAGTATCCGGGTATTGGCCACCGGTGTTGAACTTGAAGCCGAATGGCAGGTTCTGCAAAAGCTAGGTATTGCCGGTGGGCAGGGGTTTTACTTCAGCCAACCGCTGAACCAGATAATAACGCATAGTCAGCTGTAGTAATAAGGTGTCGGTAGTGTAAGCCAGCTAAGCCCTGCAAGCCGCCGGTATGAAAGAAGCTAAGGCGGCTGCCTGGTGGGAAATAACCCTGCTTTATCAGGGTAAATACACCCGCCAAAGCTTTGCCGGTATAAATGGGCTCCAGATAAAGCCGCTGCTGTGCCATGTCACGGCAAAACTGCAAGATAGTGTCATCAAACTTAGCATAGCCAGCGCCGCAAAAGTCCGTGTTTAATGACCAGTGTTGTTGCGTATCATCGCTTTGTAATAGCCGGGTAATACGGTCTGGTAAAGACGGATCTTTTACCACCGCGATACCGAGTACCTTGCAGCCTGAGCCATTAATCACACCCGCCAGAGTGCCACCACTGGCAGCAGCACAAATAATATGGCTGGCATTTCCTGCCGGTGTTAAATCCAGATCCAGTTCTGCAACTCCCAATGCTCCTGCTATTGACGAGCCACCTTCCGGCACGATTAGTAAGTGCTGATGTTGCTGTTGCAATTGCAGCAGAAAGTCGGCATCGTTACGCCGCCGGTATTGATTACGGTTCAGCAATTGAATTTGCATGCCTTGCTGCAGACAAAACGCCAGAGTGGGGTTATGTTTGTCGAGCTGATCGGCACGGACATAAGCCAGGCTTTTCAGGCCATGATATTTACACATAGCAGCTACTGCGGCTAAATGATTAGAAAAAGCACCGCCAAAGGTCAGAAAACCGGTCTTTTGCGCTTGTTGCGCCTGGGCAATGTGGTATTTTAACTTTAGCCATTTATTGCCCGACAGCTGTGGAATTGCAGTATTTAGCTGGTAAACCCATAGCTCAACCTGATGCTGTAGCAGCACAGGCTGATGCACTTGTTGCCAACCAGCCAAAACAGGTACGGCGGTAACTTCTGCTGATTGCATAACAGTATGAAATAATGACAGTTAACGGAATAGCCGCTAGTATAGCTGCATATAAGGAGATCATGGCATCGCTATGCTGAGAAAAATAATAAAACGGCTCCGCCCGGCAGCAGGAAATTCAGACACGGTTGTTGCAATTCATTTGGCAACAGCCAGCATCCGGCTGGTGATATTACAAGGCGCTGAGCTTAAACAGAGCCAAACATTCAGTTACAAAGCTGATAACTGGCAGGACAGCCTGCAAGTTGCATTACGGTCAGTCCCCGCAGGCTGTGTTTTGCATCTGGTGCTGTCTGCCGAGCGTTATCAACTGGTGCAATTAGATAAACCTGCACTGGCAGAGCACGAATTACTGCAGGCATTGCCCTGGCAGATAAAAGATCTGGTTACAATAGCGCCGGAAGATATGGTGCTCGACTACATTGACTTACCCGGTAGTAACACCCAACAGGAAAAAATCAATGTAGTGGTATGTAGTTATGCCTGGTTAAAACAATTAATTGCAGTGGTTGACGCAGCGGGTCTTAGCGTTAGCTCGATCCAACCCGAAGAATGGCTGCTCAGCCATATTTTGCCTGTATCGGCGCAAGCGACCATGTTGGTAGTGCATCAACCCGAACAGGAAATGCTAATTCAGATCATCCGTGATGGTCAGTTGTATTTTTCCCGCCGTACCCGTGGTTTTAGCCATTTACACCTTAATTCAGAATCAGAACTGCGCGAAGGCACGCTGGAACGTTTGCTGCTTGAACTGCAGCGCTCAATGGACTATTTCGAAAGCCAGTTAAAACAACCGCCGGTGCGCGATATTCGTGTCTTAATGGCCCAAACAGAGCTGATATGTGAGTTGTTTGTGCAAAGTGGGTTTAGCCGGGTAGAGCCGTTAAATTGGGCACAGTCTGCCGCGGCGGTAAACCAGGACGATTTACTGCATAACTGGCCGGCCCTGGCTGCCGCCAGTGCAGCCGCTAAAACCAGTCATATTAAGCAACGGGTAAACTTATATCAGGCACGGCTGCATCCGGTACGTGAGCGGTTAAGCCTGCAACGCCTGGTTGGCAGCGCTGCTGCATTAACCGCGTTAGTAGTGCTGGGATGGCTGCTCTTATCGCAACAACAGCAACAGGCTGATGCAGCGCTGGCAGAGACTGAGCTGCAGTTGCAGCGGCAATTACAGCAAACCGATTTATATCAGCAGGCATTAGCGCAGCGTAAGCCAGACGAAGCACTGGTAAAACAGTATCAGCAGGCTGAATACGCTGTAGCACAAAAACAGCAACTGCTAAGTCATCTGGCAGAACAGCAGCAACAGGCCAGCCAGTTTTATAGCCCTGTGCTGCAGCATTTACAACAAGTTGATCTGGCCGAGTTATGGTTAACTAATTTCACCTTACGCCAGGGCAGCAGCAGCTTTAGCGGTGTGACGTTACAGCCTGCCAGCATTACGCTGTGGCTGGAAGGGTTGCAACAACTCGCTTATTTTAAAGGCCAACGTTTTAGCCAGGTGAGCATGGCGCAGGTACCTGATAATAGCGCCGTCAGTTTCGTATTGATGGCACAAAAAGGAGAAACGCTGTGAGCCAGTGGCAACTGCTGTCAGATCGTTTCAGCCAGCTACAGCGGCGTGAGAAGTCGCTGTTGTTCTTTGGCAGCTTATTATTATTGCTATGGCTTAGTGTAATTTATGTGCTGGAGCCATTGTGGCATCAAACAGTGCAGACGCGTGCACTACAACTTAAAACCAGCCAGCAATTGCAAGATGCAGAACAACAGGCTGAGGTATTGCTTGCCCAGCTCAGCACCGATTTAAACCAGGACTACCGCGAGCGTATAAGTAACCTCGAACAGCAGCAGCAACAGCTGAACGAGCGTATCCACCAAAGCGCCAGCTACTTTATCGGCGCGGAGCAAATGGTAACCTTGCTGCGGAATATATTGCAAAGCAGTAGAGGCGTGCAGGTAAAAAGCCTGCTGACGTCGGCACCCAAAGCTGTGCGTTTGCAGGGGCAACAACCTGACGACCCTGCTATGTTATTTCAACACACTACAACACTGGTGATTGGCGGTGGTTACACAGATTTATTCAGAGCATTGCAACGTATGGAACAATTGCCCTGGTTGCTGAACTGGTCCGCGCTGGATTATCAGGTGGTTGAGTATCCGCAGGCAGAGCTGACCCTGACACTTATTACAGTGAGTGAGTATGAAGACTTTATTCGTTTGTAGCCTGTTGCTCCTCAGTGCCACGGCACTGGCCGATCCTACCCGGCCCGCGCCATCCTGGCTGGCGGCTACGGCAACAGCAGACTCGGCAGTACAACCGCAAGCATTATCTTTGCAACTGATAAAACAGACAGCAAATGGCCGTATTGCCGTAATAAACGGTAGCCTGCTGCGTAAAGGCGAAAAAATAAGACAGTATCAACTGCATGATATTGCAGCTGATCATGTTGTACTGGATCTAAATGGTGAACGGCAAATACTGCGTTTAGTTAATACGGCGATCAAACAAGATGAAGAATAAGCCAGTGAATAAGTTAGGGTGGTTGTGCGGAAGTATTTTATTAACCGGATGTCAGGCTTTTCAGCAAAGTGATGTACCACAAGGCGCTGAGCGTGAATTACAGCAAGCAGCAGCGCAGCAGGCTCCGGCACGCGCTTCAGCCGCACCGGTGCCGCTGGCCGTAACGCAGGATTTGCTTAGCAGCAGTTACACGCCGGTACAGCCCGAGTTGCCACGTTTTGATGTCGCGGCAGCAAATGCCGGGCTGAATGATTTTTTCCAGTCATTGGTTGCAGATACACCGTACAGTGTGGTGATGCACCCGGGGGTCAGTGGCGAAATTAACCTGCAGCTAAAACAGGTAACCCTGCCGGAAACGATGGCAATAGTGCAGCAACTGTATGGTTTTGACGTTCGCCAGCAGGGGCTTATCTACAAAATATATCCGGCAGGCCTGCGTACAGAAAGCATACCGGTCAACTATTTAATGATGCAGCGCCAGGGGTTTTCTTCTGTGGCGGTAAATTCCGGTGGTGTGTCACAAGACAACCAGAATAATCAGAATGGCCAGAACAACAGAAACAATCGCTCGTCACAAAGTAATTTCAATCAGGGCGATTTCAGTAATCAGAGCCAGTCGCAATCTGGTCAGCAACAATTTAACGGCAGCACTATTCAAAGTGAAAGCAAAACTGATTTCTGGAAAGATCTGGAAAAAGCCGTTAGTACAGTGCTGGGAGCCGGGCCGGAGCGTATGGTGGTAGTGACGCCACAAGCCGGTTTAGTTACCGTGCGTGGTATGCCGGAAGAAATCGCTGCTGTTAAGGCCTACCTTGGTCAGTCAGAGCAGCACTTGCAGCGCCAGGTGGTGCTGGAGGCAAAAATTATCGAAGTGACGCTGAACGACGAATATCAGCAAGGCATTAACTGGCAAAATGCCATAATGAACCTGCGCAGCACCGGCTTTAATTTTACTACCAGCGCCGGTGTCGCCAGCAATGCCATTAGTAGTTCACTGGGCGGCGTAACGGCAATCAGCTTTAACAATGCCGATTTTAACGGTGTGATTAACCTGCTGGAAACTCAGGGTAATACTCAGGTGTTGTCCAGCCCCCGGGTTACCGCCATGAATAACCAGAAAGCGGTTATTAAAGTGGGGCAGGATGAGTACTTTGTTACCAATGTCAGTAGCGAAACTACGGCGACAGTGGGCGGCACCATCAGCTCGCCGTCTATCGATCTGCAACCTTTTTTCTCTGGTATAGCACTGGATGTTACGCCGCAAATTGATCAAAACGGCAGTGTTATTTTGCATGTTCACCCTTCTGTTACAGAAACGGCTGAGCAAAATAAAACCATCCGCTTTAGCAACGAGCAAATAGTGCTGCCGCTGGCACAAAGCAATATCCGCGAGTCTGACACTATTATCCGCGCCCGTAGTGGTGAAATAGTGGTAATAGGCGGTTTAATGCAAACCGTTACCACCGACAACGAGTCGCGTACGCCGGTATTAAGCGCTATTCCGCTGCTGGGTAAATTATTTACCAGCATCAACAAAGTGGAGAAAAAGAAAGAGCTGGTAATACTGCTAAAACCAACCGTTGTTACCGAAGGCGTATGGCAGCAGCAAATTCAGCAGTCTTCAAAACTGGTATCTGACTGGAGCCAGGGTAACTAATTATGTACCTGCAGCATTTTCAGCTTAGCCAGATGCCGTTCGGTTTAACACCGGATACCGCCTTTTTTGTGCCGCTTGAGCAGCACGAAGATGTGTTGGCTGTGTTGAAAACCGCGCTGTGTGCCGGTGAAGGTTTTATTAAAGTATGCGGTGAGGTAGGCAGTGGCAAAACATTGTTGTGCCGCAAGCTGTTACAACAAACTGAGCCTGACTGGCAACTGGCGTATATACCGGATCCTTGTCTTACGCCGTTGGAATTGCGCTGGGCTCTGGCATTAGAGCTGGGCCTGAAGCACTCTGCCAATATCGAACCGCCCCAGCTACTGCAATTGCTGCAACGTCAGTTACTGTTACTGGCTGCGCAAGGCAAAAAAGCCATAGTGCTGATTGATGAAGCCCAGGCTCTGCCGGATGAAACACTGGAGGCGCTGCGCCTGCTAACCAACCTGGAAACAGAAAAACGTAAATTGCTGCAAGTGGTACTGTTTGCCCAGCCAGAGCTGAATAAAAAACTGGCCGGTTATCGTTTCCGGCAGTTGCGCCAGCGTATTACCTTTTCCAGTAACTTAACCTTAATGAGCAAAAGCCAGATCGGCGCTTATGTCTGTCTGCGCGTACAGCAGGCCGGGTGCAACCGTGCACTCTTCAGCCGGTTTGCCTTAAATGCTCTGGCCCGCTACAGCCGCGGTGTACCAAGGCTGGTAAATATTCTGGCGCATAAAGCACTGCTGCTGGCTTTTGGTGAAGGCAAGCCTTATGCCGTACTGCGGCATGTAAAACTGGCGGCAATGGATACCGAAGATGTTACCGCCAAGCCCAAAGCCTGGTGGTGGTACGCCGGTAGCACCGGCTTGCTGGCAATGGCATGTGTGGCTGCCGCATCGCAATCCGGCTTGTTCCGGCTGGCGGGTGGCCAATGAGTGTAATTAATAAAATGCTGCGCGATTTAGATCAGCGCAACCAAAATGCCGCCAATGTAAACCAGGTTATTGCCCGCCGACCTGGTCAGCCGCTTTGGTTAACAGTGTTACTGCTGCTGACCTTTGGTTTACTGTGCTTTGCAATTTACGCGGTATTAAGCCGCAGTGCCGTTATGCCACTGGCAACGTTAACCACTGTGGTGCCGGAGCCGGCTGCACAGCTGCCAGCAGAACCTACCACGCCGGCTGACATTGCTATAGCAGCGCACAGCCTTAAGCCCACAGAAGGCCCTGAGCCAACAGACAGCCTTGAGCCAAAAAACAGCCCTGAGCCAACGCCCACCGAAAGCCCTGCATCAACACCAGGCCCGGCGCCGACACAAAGCACAATTGTAAAAACCGGCCCCGCACCAGAGCAAACAGCAACATCGGAAGATACCGCTGCAGCCAGTGCAGCACAGCCACAACCACAGCCACAGCAAATAAAACCGGGCGAAGTAACTGCTCAGGTTGATGCGCCGCCACAAGCTGCTGCGGTTGTGCAGGCTGCAGCACCAACAGCTAAAACCGCCAGCAGTTTAAGTGTCACCAGCCGTGAGCCTACAGCAGCACAAAGTCAGGCCAAACTACGCCAGCAGGCAATGGCAGCAGCGCAGGCCGGGCAGGGGCAGCAGGCACTGCGATACTGGCAGCAGTTGCAGCAGTTAGCACCACAGGATGCGTTGGTTTATCTGGCTCAGGCCCGGCTTTGGTTGCAACTGGGGCAGCCGCAGCAGGCTGAAGCCAGTTTATTGCAGGCAAAAGCTCAGGGTATTATGGATGTCGATATTCAGCTAATGCTGGCCCAGGCAGCTGCCAGCCGTCAGCAATGGTTGCAGGTAGAAGCATTATTACCTGCCGGTTTTGCTGTGCCATTGCACCCCGATTATTACGGCCTTAAAGCTACAGCTTTACAGCAGCTTGGGCAGCATCAACAGGCATTTGACTGGTTTGCCGAGCTAAGCGCTCTGCAGCCACAACTGGGCAAATGGTGGCTTGGTGGCGCTGTGTCGCTGGAGGCATTAGAGCGCCCGGCAGAGGCACATCAGTATTATCTTAACGCGTTGCAATGGGGTGACAGCTTGTCAGTGCAGAGCAAAACTTATATTCAACAACGTTTAGTAGCAACAGAGTAATCTTATGCAAAGACCTCGTTTAAAAATGCGCTTGGGTGATTTACTGGTAGACGAGGGTATTATCTCGCCACCCCAGTTACAGCAGGCGTTGGCCCGGCAACAGGAAACCGGCCGAAAGCTGGGATCTACGCTTACCGAGCTAAAATTTTTGACAGAGGTACAGTTGCTGCAGTTTTTGGCGCAGCAGCTGAATGTGCCCTTTCTTGATATTGCGCAAAAACAGATAAGCCCTAAAGCAGTACAATTATTACCAGAGGTGCAGGCGCGTCGCTTCAGAGCGTTGGTGCTGGAAGATAATGGCGATACCGTGCTGCTGGGCATGAGTGATCCGGCCGATTTGGCCGCACTGGACCAGATTTCACGGCTGCTGGCGCCAAAAGAGGTGGCACTGGCCGTAGTGCGTGAAAGCCAGCTGATTGACGCTTTCGACACTCTGTACCGGCGTACCAAAGAAATTGAAAGTTTTGCTACCCAGCTTAAAGCCGAGCATGGCGCCGACAGCAACCTTGAGCTGAATGTACTGGATGAGCAGGCCGATGCCGACAACACCATCGCCAAGTTGCTGCAGTCGGTGTTTGAAGATGCCGTGCAGGTAAAGGCGTCGGATATTCATATTGAGCCGGACGAAAAAGTGTTGCGTATTCGTCAGCGCGTTGACGGTGTGCTGCAGGAAAACATCCTGAATGAAGTCAGTATTGCATCAGCGCTGGTGCTGCGGCTTAAATTGATGGCAAATCTGGATATCTCGGAAAAGCGCATGCCGCAGGACGGCCGTTTTCAGATCAATGTAAAAAAACACCAGATAGATGTGCGTATTTCTACTATGCCGGTGCAATATGGCGAATCAGTGGTAATGCGTTTGCTTGATCAATCTGCCGGTTTGCTGCAACTGGAAGAAACCGGCATGCCAGCGCCACTGCTGAGTAAATTGCGGCGTATTATCAAAAGCCCGCATGGCATGATTCTGGTAACCGGCCCCACCGGCTCTGGCAAAACCACCACCTTGTACGGGTTGCTAAGTGAACTTAACCAGGCTGGCAGCAAAATTATTACTGTGGAAGACCCTGTAGAATATCGCCTGCCGCGGATTAATCAGGTACAGGTTAACCATAAAATTGGCCTGAGTTTCAGCAACGTGCTGCGTACTACCTTACGGCAAGATCCCGATATTATTATGGTGGGGGAAATGCGCGATCAGGAAACCGCCGAAATGGGCCTGCGCGGCGCGTTAACCGGCCATTTAGTGTTGTCGACATTACACACCAACGATGCCGTAACCAGTACCTTGCGTTTAATTGATATGGGCGCGGCGCCCTATCTGGTGGCGTCGGCACTGCGCGCTATAGTGGCGCAGCGCCTGGTGCGGCGTTTATGTGATTACTGCAAACAACCCTATCAGCCAGACGAGCTGGAAAGCAGCTGGTTACGCCATCATAAAGCAGATACTACCGCGTCTTACTGGCATGCCAAAGGTTGCCAGTCGTGTAATCACAGTGGTTATAAAGGCCGCCTGGGTGTATTTGAACTGCTGTTAATCACCAAGCCACTGGCCGATGCGCTACGGCGCAATGATACGGCCGGTTTTGCCCATCTGGCGCACCACAGTGAGGGTTTTGTCAGCTTGGGTACTATGGCTTTACATTATGCGCAGCAAGGCATTACCAGCCTGGACGAGGTAATAAGGGTGTCGGAATACCTTGATACCGAAAGCTTAGTGACAGTGGAGCCCTAAGCACAATGGCTAACTTTGTTTACACCGCACGTGACAACAACGGTAATGCTGTTAGCGGCCAGATAGAGGCCGGCAACGAAGGCGCCGCCGCCGACTTACTACGCCGGCGCAGTTTTATTCCGCTAACTATTCAGCGTCAGGCGGAGCAAAGTAAAACCTCCATTGGCCAGTTAGAGTTATGGCAGGCCAAAGTATCGCTAACCGATTTAATTCTGTTTTCCCGTCAGATGTATTCACTGATGAAAGCCGGCATTCCAATAGTACGTGCCATTGAAGGCCTGGCACAAAGCACCAGCTCTAAGCGTTTACAAAAGGTGCTGGGCGAACTGGTTGGTCAGCTGGAAAATGGCCGCAGCTTATCGGTAGCGCTGGCCGAGCACCCCAAGGTATTTAGCCGTTTAATGGTTAGCATAGTGCACGTGGGTGAAAACACCGGCCGCTTAGACGAAGCCTTTTTACAGCTGAATTATTATTTTGAGCAAGAGCTGGAAACCCGCAAACAAATTAAGCAAGCCACCCGTTATCCGTTTTTTGTACTGATAGCACTGGTAGTGGCCATGTTTATTCTTAACCTGGCGGTTATTCCACAATTTGCCAATATGTTTGCCCGCTTTAATGCCGAATTACCCTGGTCTACTAAAGCATTACTGGCCAGCTCGGCATTTTTTGTCGCCTACTGGCCGTTAATTATTATTGCTGCAATTGGTGCTACGTTTGGGTTTCGCAGTTATATCAAAACCGACAAAGGCCGGGTTGTGTGGGGCCGCTGGCGGTTGGTATTCCCGATTATTGGCAATGTTATTTACCGCGCCACGCTGGGCCGTTTTGCCCGCAGCTTTGGCATGATGCTAAAAGCCGGTGTACCGATGACCAGCGCCTTAACCCTGGTAGCCGATGCGGTAGACAATGAATATATGGGCGAAAAAATCCGTGATATGCGGCGTAATATCGAACGCGGCGAAAGTTTATTGCGGGTAAGCCAACAAAGCGGCATGTTTACCCCTCTGGTATTACAAATGATCGCCGTAGGCGAAGAAACCGGTGCCATGGACGATATGCTTGGCGAAGTAGCCGGTTTTTATGAGCGTGAAGTGGCTTTTGATTTAAAGAGCCTGACCGCAAAAATTGAACCCATTCTTATCGCTATAGTGGCGGTGATGGTACTGATTCTGGCATTGGGTATCTTTACGCCAATGTGGGATATGCTCAATGCTTATAAGGGTAATACCGGTTAACGTTTTTACAATTGTGGGCTACATTGGGATGTAATTACTAATATTAGCGATATACTAACGACAATAAGCAACTTGGAGGCATAGTTATGAAAAGACAAACAGGTTTTACCCTGATAGAACTGGTTATAGTAATTATTATTTTAGGGTTACTGGCCGCAACCGCCTTACCGCGGTTTTTAAATGTTACCGCACAAGCCGAAGATGCGGCAATTGAAGGCATCGCCGGCGGCTTTGCCTCTGCAGTTGGTTTGGTGCGGGCACAATGGGAAGTTGAAGGCCGGCCTGCCACTAATACGGTAAATTATGATGGTGTAGTAGTAAATGTTGCCGCTACCGGTTATCCGGCAGGAGGAGGCTCCGTTGATACAATGAGTCCAGCACAATGCCAAACGGTGTTAAATACGATTTTACAGAATGCACCCACATCCACAAATGCCGACACGTCCCCGACTTTGGCTCAGATCACTGCCCGGCAGTTATATGTTCGGGTTCAAGCAGGTTCAAACCAGCCAACTGCTACACCAACATTATGTGTGTATCACCAAACTGCTGGTTTGACTGCTATCCCATCTGATCAGTCAAACAGTAATGGTTTTACTTACGCTCCAGCGTTGGGCCAAGTCACTGCATTTTTAACTAAACCCTAAGCTATAAGGTCTTACTATGAAACGTAATCAAGGTTTTACATTAATTGAATTAATCATTGTTATCGTTATTCTGGGTATTCTGGCAGTAACAGCCGCCCCCCGGTTTTTAAATTTCTCCGGTGATGCCAAAGCATCTACTTTAAGTGGAGTTCGCGGAGCTTTGGAATCTGCCGGAGCGCTGGTTTATGGCAAAGCGATTATTGCTGGTAAGCATACTGAAGCTACAGAGACTTTAACAGATCCCGCTATTGCTATTGTTTATGGTTATCCGGCTGCAACTGAAGCAGCTATACGAGCTGCTGCGGAATTATCAACGGGGGAATGGGCTATTTTGCCTGTAACTACAGCAGGTGAGCCTGCCGGAAGTGCTGCAGATGATATAGTGATTGCGACAGCTGGAACAGACGCTGCTGACTTAGACACTTTAGCTTGCCATGTGCTATATAAGCCTGCTACTGCCAGTACTGGCACTCCGGTTGTAGTCACCAAGCCCGTGATTACCGTTGTAAGTTCAGGCTGCTGATAGCAGTAAACGAATATGAGATCACAGCACCGCGGCTTTACCTTAATTGAGCTTATTGTGGTGCTGGTATTGATCGGGGTACTCGCGGTTAGCGTAGTACCCCGTTTTTTTGATGCCTCTGGTACATCTGAGTATTTATACCGCGACCAGGCGCTGAATATACTGCGCCGGATACAAATACAGGCGATGCAATGCACCGACTGTGGCTCACAGGGCGTTTTAGTACAAAGCGACAGAATATTTTCAGGCGCTAATGCCTGTTTAAATGATGCCACACACTTATGCATAGCGCCGCGCGATAGCAGCACTATCACGTTAACTAAAACAGGCTTTAATATTCAGCTGAATTTTGACAGTAAAGGCCGCCCGCTAAGTAACTGTGCAACCGGCACTTGCCGGATAACCATTCAGGGGGCTGTTGCGCTGCCCATTTGCATTGAAGCTGAAGGCTATATTCACCCATGCTAAAACTCAGCCTGAAACGCAGCCGCGGCGTTACCTTAATAGAACTGATCGTTGGCATAGTCGTGCTGGCCATTAGCTTAAGTATTATTACCTCGGTATTAGGCCCGTTGTTTATTAAAAGCGCTGATCCCTGGCACCAGGTGCGTGCTGCTGAGCTGGGGCAAAGTTTTATTAATGAAATATTGGGCCGATCTTATGATCAAAACAGCAGCCGCAGCGGCAGTTTGCTACGCTGTAACGAAACGGGAGCTCAAAGCTGTACTGCTGAGGCAAACTTTGGCCCGGATGGCAGCGAAAGCCGGCTGAGTTTTAACGACGTAGATGATTTTCATAACTTTACCGGCACGGGTGAAATTTTTAGCAATATTTTAGATCTGCAGCCAGAATTGTCTGATTACTATCGCAGTTACAAACTTAATGTTGCCGTAGCCTATGCTGGCGCGGAGTTTGGTTTAAATAACCAGCAGGTTAAAAGAATTACAGTCTCTGTTACTACACCCACCGGTGCGCAAATCGATTTTGCCGCCTATAAAGGAAACTGGTAATGCGCAGCGCCGGTTTTACGCTAATTGAGCTGGTTATTACCATGGTAGTGCTGGCAATACTGGCGCTGGGTATTACCAGCTATATTGGTTTGGGCGCCCGTATGTACAGTGACGCCGCCGAACGCGAGCAGGTGCTGGGTCAAAGCCGCTTTGTTGCTGAGCGAATGGTACGCGAGCTGCGTAATGCCGTGCCAAATAGCGTGGTGTTTTCCAGTACCAGCAACTGCCTGCAATTTCGGCCAATTTTATATAGTGGTATCTATACCAATGCGCCCTTTGAACAAAACGGCACCAGTATGACAGTAATAAGCCCGGATTTACGGGCGATAAGCTCGACACCTGCTGCGGTGAACGGACGCCAGCTTATGGTATATCCGACTAGTGCTGCAAACCCCGGCGGAACCGTGTTGGTTAATAGTATGAACACGGTGGACCTAAGCACCGCACGCTTTACACTGAATTTTGATAGTTTTCGTTTTACCCGCCAGTCGCCCGAGCAGCGCTTTTATATCGCCGATGCAGCAGTGCAGTATTGTTTGGTAGGTGCTGGCAGTGGCCGTTTTAATATTACACGCAATAATGTGCTTATGGCCGAAGGCTTAAGATCTGCGATATTTCGCGTAACAGACGCTGTGCTAACCCGTAATTCGGTGGTGAATATCTTTTTGCAGTTTGGCTATGGTGGCAACGCCGATATGTTTTTTAACTACGAGGTGCATATTCCCAATGTACCTTAACTATCAAAAGCAGCGCGGCAGTGCGCTGGTTATCGCCGTTTTTGTTATCGTTGTTATGCTGGCGCTGGCAGTGGGTTTGTCGCGCTTGCTAATCAGCAGCAGTGAAACTGTTGTATATGAAGTGCAGGGCACCCGGGCACTGTTTGCGGCGCAAAGCGGGCTTGATATTGCGTTAACACAACTATTTCCGCTAAATGGCACTGCAGCTGGCTGTGGAGCTGTAACAACATCACGCAGTTTTAATGCCGACAGTTTGCAAAGTTGCAGTGTCAGTATCAGTTGCACCCCTTTTACCAATGCGGAGCCAGATAACATTACATTGTTCCAGCTTATCAGCACCGCCAGCTGTGAAGTCGGAGGTTTTCAAACCCGCCGTACAGTGCAAATAGAGGTGCGTTGATGAAGCTTTGGTTTGGCTTAATATTTATTACGCTATTTTACGTTTCACCTTTGGTGGCTAATCCGTTAGCAGAATGGCGAATGGATGAAGATAATTTCACGGGCTTTGCAGGTGAAGTGCGAGACAGCTCTGGAAACAATTATCACGGTACTGCAATAAATGGTTTAGGCACTCGCGATGGTGTGGTGTGCCGCGCCGGTGACTTTCGTGGTGAAGGTTATAATGCTGACCCGTTAAATACTTATTATCCCGCTCGTTATCATGTCGAAGTTCCGGGAAGCAGCGCATTATCACCTTATGTGCCAAGTGTGGGCTCTGCGATGACAATAACCGGTTGGTTTAACACCAGAAGAACAGATATTGTCGGCACCATTATTCACAAGGGGGATGGCGGAGCCTCACAAGATTACAGGGTTTTTCTGCAGAGCAATCGTTTGAACCTGCAGGTTTACAACATATTCGGCAATTCTGAAACACGGGCGCTTAACTTCAGCATATCGCCCAATGTGAATTACTTTTTTACGGCAACGATTCTGCGCTCGCGCACCTGTACGGCATCTTTCTTTGGTTTCTGCCTGTCATACCGTCAGGATATCGATATCCAGCTTGAAATTTTTTCTGCAAGTTCAAATACGCCTTTGGCGTCTGAAATCTTTAAATTTCAGGATTTTGCTGTTGAAGGCAAAACAACAAACGGTACTTTGCTTCTGGGGGCGACAAAGTATGCGGTTAATAACATTACAAATTACTTTGATGGCGTGATTGATGAAATTCGTCTTTATCCGGGAGTAAGAACCCGAGCCGAAAATCTGGCTGATAAAAATGCAAGCCGGGTATGCAGTGGCGCTTTGCAGTGTTTGGCGGATAATTTTCCAGGTGCTTTGTCTACGGATAGTTGGGTTACCAGCATTAGCAGTGGCAACTTTGCGCCACAGGTAGTCAACGGGCGCTTACGGCTAACACAGGCAATAGGTAATCAGGCTACATCAGCAACTTATCAACGCTTGTATCCATCGGCAAATAATCGGGTCGTCGTGGAGTTTGATTACTGGGCATATGGTGGGAATGGTGCTGATGGCCTGGCAGTAGTGCTGTCAGATGCAACAATAACACCGCAAGCTGGGTCTTTTGGTGGACCACTGGGTTACGGTTTTAAACCAGGTATACCGGGCTTTGCCGGTGGCTGGCTTGGCTTTGGTCTGGATGAATATGGTAATTTCTCTAACGAAGGCGGCACTACTAATGTCGGTTTTCGGCCGCAATCTGTTGTGATTAGAGGATCTGGCAGTGGCACCAATGGGTATAATTATTTGCGTGGCAGTTGCAGCAACGGCACGATAAATCAGAATAGTTGCTTGTCGCCTGCGGTTGATGGTAATCAGAGCACACCACATCGTTACCGCTTTATCATTGATACCAGAAGCTCAGGTAGTACGATAGTCTCGGTAGAGCGCAATACTGGCAATGGTTTTACAAGTTTAATAGCGCCGTTTAATGCACAGAGTGTTAGCGGTCAAACCGTACCACCGGAAAATTTTCTGTTATCTTTCACCGGCTCAACCGGTGGCTCTAATAATATTCACGAGCTGGATAATATAAGCATTTGCGCACTTAGATCAAACCCGGTTGGCCAGCAAATAGATCATATTGAATTAACACATCAGGCAACGGGTATCGCTTGTGTGGCTTCTGCTGTGCAGGTAAAAGCCTGTTTAAATGCAGACTGCAGTACTTTGTTCACCAGCCCTGTCTCAGTAGATCTTTCTAATTCAGCCGGTAACTGGCAAACAGATCCAATAACCCTAACCAATGGCGTGGGTACTGCTTATTTAAGAAATCCCGGCGGTGGTGTGGCTACCATAGGGGTAACAGAAACGGTACCGCCAAGAAAAGCTTTTAGCCAAACGGTATGCAAGGTGGGGAGCAACAGCAGTAATTGTCAGATCAATTTTGCCAATGCAGGTTTATTGTTTGCACAGGCCGATGGTGTTACCCCCCTTAGTCATCAGACAGCTGGTGTTGCTTTTAACGGCGTGCTAAGGGCCATTCGCACCAATACCACTACCGGAGCCTGTGAGGCCAGAGCCGAAGGCAGCAAGCCTGTGCGCCTGGGCTTTAGTTGTGAAAATCCGTCCAGCTGTATTGCCGGGCAACAATTTAGTATTAACAACACCCAGATTGCAGGCAATGGTGCAGCAAGCAGCGCTAACCGCAGTAGTGTTAACCTGACATTTAATAGCAGCGGCAGCGCACCGCTAACCATGCGTTATAGCGATGTGGGGCAGTTAGCCTTGCACGCCAGCCTGGCTTTGCCGGAGCAATCGCCTGATCCGGCCATAACACTAAACGGCAGCAGCAATGCCTTTGTGGTGCGGCCGCATACGCTGGCAGTGGTGCAGGCACTGCGGCAAAACGGTAGCGCTAACCCTGCCACCCAAACCGGCGGAAATGGTTTTGTCGCTGCCTCAGAGCCATTTAATGTGGTCATTGAAGCCCGCAATGCTGACGGGCAGGCAACACCAAATTTTGGTAAAGAACTGAACCGGCAAAGGGGAGAGGCGGTATTTAATCAGCTGGTTTATCCGCCGTCAGGTAACAACGGTACCTTTAATGGCGGGGCTGTTGACACTGCCATTGCTGCACTTAACGGGCGGCAGACAGTAACAGGCGTCAGTTGGAATGAAGCTGGTAGCATTACACTGCAGGCAAAAATGTTAAATGATACCTATCTTGGCATTGCCGACATTTCGGCTAAACCTGCAAGTGCAGTGATCGGGCGGTTTTATCCGGATAATTTTGCGCTGGTCAGCAGTGAGGTCAGCAACAGCTGCACTAATTTCAGTTATATGTCACAACCGGCACTAACGGTGAATTACCAGCTGGAGGCCAAAGGCCGCGGTGGTAATACGTTGCAAAACTACCACAGTGCTCATTATCCTGCGGGCGCTGCAACTATGCTAACGGTGGCGCAGGACAATAGCACACGGCTGGCAGCGGAGCGTTTAGCCGTGCAGGCAGCACAATGGCAGCACGGTGTGTACCGGGTACAACAAAATAACGCCAGCTTTAACCGGGTAGCGGCGCCTGACGGGCCTTACACCAATATGCAACTGGGGTTGCAGATAGTGTCAGAACAGGATAGCCGTAATTTCCCAGCCTTTACGCTGGGTACTGATGCACTGGCATTAAGCGGTACGCTAAATATGCGCTATGGCCGGCTGGTACTGCAAAATAGCGGCGGGCCTGAGGATGAGCCTGTTCCACTGGCTTTTAAAACGGAGTACTGGCAGGGAGGGCGCTTTATCAATAACATTGAAGATAATTGCAGCCTAATCAGCAATAGTTCAGCTTTACTCAGCACAATAAGCGGCACTCCGGCGCTAAGCATGACAGGTGTGGGCGGTATGGTACAAAATGGCCGCTTTCCGGCTCAGTCTTTAACGCTGGCACCACCGGGTGTTCCCGGTATCTGGCAGGTTGAATATATGGCCGAACCCTGGCTGCAATATCACTGGCGTGGCGCTTCGGCGAATTATCAGCAAAACCCGCAGGCAGAGATTATGTTTGGCCGTTTTCGCGGTAATCCAAGGCAAATTTTCTGGCGTGAACTATTCCGCTAAACGCCAGCCTAATACAGGCTGAGCGCTGGTAAGTGGTTGCTGAGAGATAAATACAGGCAATACTTGGTTTAATTGCACAAAAATGTAAGATAAGGCTATTCACACGCTGGCGAGTTACTTAGAATAAACGCCGCTATATTTACCATTGCTGCGACCTTAGTGCGGTGCAGTGCTGACCTGCCTTTGGCGGCTCAGGTTTATAAGGATCCGGTTTCTTCATGTTTAATAAATTGCGTGGCCTCTTTTCAAACGATTTATCTATCGACCTGGGTACTGCCAATACACTGATTTACGTTAAAGATCAGGGCATAGTACTGAACGAACCCTCAGTTGTTGCCATTCGTCAGGAGCGTGCTGGCGGGCCAAAAAGTGTTGCGGCAGTTGGCCATGCAGCAAAACGTATGCTTGGGCGCACCCCCGGCAATATTAAAGCCATACGCCCGATGAAAGATGGCGTTATTGCCGACTTTTACGTCACAGAAAAAATGCTGCAGCATTTTATCCGTCAGGCGCACAGCAATAGTTTTCTTCGCCCCAGCCCGCGTGTGCTGGTGTGCGTGCCTTGCGGCTCTACCCAGGTAGAGCGTCGGGCAATCCGTGAGTCGGCCCAGGGGGCCGGTGCACGTGAAGTCTATTTAATTGACGAACCTATGGCCGCGGCTATCGGTGCCGGCTTGCCGGTATCAGAGGCCACCGGTTCTATGGTGGTTGATATTGGTGGTGGTACTACTGAAGTCGCTATTATCTCGTTAAACGGCGTGGTGTACTCGTCTTCTGTGCGTATTGGCGGCGACAAGTTTGACGATGCTATCGTTAACTATATCCGCCGTAATTACGGCATTTTAATTGGCGAAGCCACTGCCGAGCGCATTAAAACTGAAATTGGTTCAGCCTATCCCAGCGATGACGTACTGGAAATTGAAGTGCGTGGCCGTAACCTGGCCGAAGGTGTGCCGCGCAGCTTCACCATGACCAGCAATGAAATTTTAGAAGCCCTGCAAGAGCCGTTAGCCGGTATTGTCAGCGCAGTGATGGTAGCGCTGGAGCAATCACCACCAGAGCTGGCGTCAGATATTTCTGAGCGCGGTATGGTATTAACCGGTGGTGGCGCTTTACTGCGCGATCTGGACCGTTTATTAATGGAAGAAACCGGTATTCCGGTAGTAGTGGCTGATGATCCGCTTACGTGCGTGGCGCGTGGTGGTGGTAAGGCACTGGAGATGATAGATATGCACGGTGGTGATGTGTTCAGTTATGACTAACTGAGGCATCGCCGGTGCAGGCAGCGTTATGAATCAAAGTTATAGTCGGGGCTCGTCATTGCCACTGCGGCTTTTTCTGGCCGTAGTGTGCAGTGCTGGGCTGATGTTTCTGGATCGTTACACCGACAGTTCAACCCAGCTTCGCAGTTATCTTACTACCGCAGTAAGCCCGTTGTTTTATGTCGCCAGCTTACCGGAAACACTGTTTTCCGGCGCGTCAGAACAATTTATGTCGCAGCAGGCTGTGCTGGACGAAAACGCCCGTTTAAAAGAAACCCTGCTGCAACAAAGTGGCCAGCTGCAGCTATTGCGCTATTTACAGCAAGAGAATGAAAAACTGCGCGCTTTGCTGGGATCTTCGGCGGTGATTGAAGATAAGCGATTGGTTGCAGAAGTGCTGGCGGTGTACAGCCATCCGTTCAGCCATCAGGTAGTGCTGAATAAAGGCACCAAAGATGGTGTAACCGAGCATCAGGCGGTGATTGATGATCAGGGTATCGTTGGCCAGATAGTGAGTGTAGGCCCTACCAGCAGCCGGGCACTGCTTATTTCCGATAATACCCACGCTATTGCCGTGCGGGCAGAACGTACAGGTGTTCGTGCTATTGTTGAAGGCCTGGGCCAGTGGGACGCACTGCGGGTGATGCACCTGCCACACAGTACGGATATCCGCGAAGGCGACAGATTACTGACCTCCGGCCTGGATGGCCGCTTTCCGGAAGGGTATCCGGTAGCCCGGGTGTCAAAAATAAGCCAGGATGCCAGCCAGCCCTTTATGGTGGTGTATGCCGAGCCTTACGCCTTACTCGATCGCATCCGCCATGTACTGCTGTTATCCAATACGCCGCGCATGCCTGAGCAGCCAGAAGAACCAGCAGCTGGCGCTGCACCACAGGAGCAACCCTGATGCGAAAAGCTGGCCGCATAGGCTTTATTTATCTGTCATTGTTTGTGGCACTGATCCTGACCGTGATGCCTATGCCACAACTGGTAAAACTGGCCCGGCCCGACTGGGTACTGCTGGTACTGATGTACTGGACAATGGCGCTACCACAGCGGATCAGCGTTGGCACCGCGTTTTTCAGCGGTTTTATCGTTGATGTGCTGGTAGGTACTGTACTGGGTGTGAATGCCCTGGCATTTTCCGTGGTAATTTTTATTGTTGCCCAGCACCACCTGAAAATACGTAATTTCTCTATAGTGCAGCAGTCTTTACTGCTGGGGTTACTGTTGGCGCTGTATCAGTTACTGCTATTCTGGCTTAGTCATTTTCTTACCGGCGTGTACTTTATGCCGCAATATCTGTGGCCGGTTGTTACTGGTATGCTGGTATGGCCCTGGTTGTTCTGGTTACTGCGGCGCTATCGCCGACAGCTGAAAATTCAATGAGTTATCCACGTATTGCCTTAGCCTCTTCCTCTCCACGCCGGCGTGAATTGCTGGCGCAGCTCGGTGTAGATTTTCAGCTGGTGAAAGCTGATATTGATGAAACCCCCTACCCAAATGAAGCCCCCAGGCTGTATGTTACCCGCTTAGCGCGGCAGAAAGCGCTGGCCGGGCTGGCACGTCTAACCACCGACATGCCGGTGCTGGGTGCTGATACGATAGTGGTAGCCAATAACGAGATTTTGGGTAAACCAGCCGATTTTGCCGAGTTTAACCGGACTATGCAGTTGTTGTCCGGCCGCTGCCATAAAGTTATGACCGCCGTTGCGCTGGTAAGCCGCGAACGCACTTTGCAGCAGTTGGTGTGTACTGAAGTGTATTTCAGAACGTTAACAGCACGGGATATTGACAGCTACTGGCAAAGTGGCGAGCCGCACGATAAAGCCGGCGGTTACGGTATCCAGGGGCTGGCAGCAAAGTTTGTCCAACGCATTAATGGCAGTTACACCGCAGTAGTGGGCCTGCCATTATGTGAAACCGAACAATTATTACAGCAGTGGCAGGAGCCGGTATGAGCGCAGAACTACTACTGAATGTGACACCCAGTGAAACCCGGGTTGCCCTGATAGAAAATGGTGTATTGCAGGAGCTGCATATAGAACGCCAGGCCAAACTGGGTTTGGTTGGTAATATGTATGTCGGTAAAGTTAGCCGGGTGTTGCCCGGTATGCAGGCTGCTTTTGTTGATATCGGCCTGGATAAAGCCGCGTTTTTACATGCCTCAGACATAGTGCAGCACGATACTCTGGCCGAGCTGGAAGCCAAACCGGCGGCGAGCAAGGATATCCGCGTACTGGTGCGCGAGGGACAGTATTTGTTGGTGCAGGTGGTAAAAGATCCGCTGGGCACCAAAGGCGCACGTTTAACCACCGACATTACTTTACCGTCGCGTTATCTGGTGTTTATGCCTGGCTCACCGCATGTCGGGGTATCGCAGCGGCTGGAAAGCGAAAGTGAGCGGCAGCGGTTAAAAGATATTGTCAGCCAGAACCTGGACGACAGCGGTGGTTTTATTGTCCGCACTGCGGCCGAAGGTGCTGGCGCTGAAGAGCTGGCGCAAGACGCTAAGTTTCTGAAGAAGCTTTGGGCCAAAATTATTAAACGCAAACAAAAAACCCGTAAAGAAGGCGTGGTATACGAAGATTTAACCCTGACGTATCGCATTCTACGTGATTTTGTCGGCGCCGATCTTGAGCGAATACGGGTAGATTCCAAGATAACCTTTCAGCAGCTGACCGCTTTTTGTGAAGAGTTTATTCCGCATTTATCGCCGTTACTGGAGTACTACCCCGGCGAGCGGCCGATTTTTGACATGTTTGATGTTGAAAATGAAATTCAGCGCGCGCTGGAGCGCAAAGTGCCGCTAAAAAGCGGTGGTTACTTGATTATCGACCAAACCGAAGCAATGACTACGATAGATGTTAACACCGGCGCTTTTGTCGGCCATCGTAATCTGGAAGAAACCATTTTCAACACCAATACTGAAGCCACTCAGGCCATTGCCCGCCAGTTGCGGCTACGTAATCTGGGCGGCATTATTATTATCGACTTTATTGATATGCAAAGCGCCGAGCATAAACGCCGGGTGTTTCACAGTTTAGAGCTGGCGCTGGCACGCGACAGAGCCAAAACCAATATTCACGGCTTCTCGGCGTTGGGCCTGGTAGAGATGACCCGTAAAAGAACCCGCGAAAGCCTGGAACATATCCTCTGTTCAGAGTGTCATGTATGTAAGGGGCGCGGCAGCTTAAAAACCGTTGAAACGGTATGTTTTGAAGTGCTGCGCGAAATTGTCCGGGTAAACCGCGCCTATGCCGCCGACAAATTTGTCGTATATGTGTCGCCGGCCGTAAAAGACGCCTTAACCAACGACGAGTTTCACAGCCTGGCCGAAGTGCAGGTGTTTATTGGTAAACAAATCAGTATTCACACTGAGCCTTTATACACACAGGAACAATTTGATGTGGTGATGATGTAGTGCAACGCACAAAACGGCTATGTTTTTATTGTTTGCATAAGTTCTGGCTGGCACTGGCTGTTACGCTGGTGCTGCTGGCTGTGTCGATCTCCGTTTTGCGTTACACCCTGCCACATGCCGACAGTTACAAGCACCATATTGAACAGCTTATCAGCAACCGTTATGGCGCCGATGTTAGCATTGGTGAGCTTAGTGCCGGCTGGCAAAAGTATGGCCCGGCGCTGTTGTTGCGCGATGTTAAGCTGCTTGATAGCGCCGGGCAGTTGCAACTGAATATCAGTGAAACCCGGGTGCGGCTGGATTTTTGGCGCAGCCTGAGAAACTGGCAACTGACAGCCAGGCATTTTGAGCTGAGCGGCCTGCAATACTATGTTGATGCCGACAGCCTGCTAAGCAGTGAAGGCGCCACGGCCTTAGACAGCGCCCCTGTTTTTGCTGCGCTGGAACAATTGTTTTTTCAGCAACTGACCTATTTCTCCGTGGTAGACAGCCAACTGGTGCTGCAAAATGACGACAATCCGGATCTGGTTGTCGATATTAAACAGCTGGACTGGGCCAATCGCGGTAACCGGCACCAGGGCTACGGCGATTTAGCACTGGCCGGTGTTACCGCCAATACGGTGTCGTTTATCCTCGATTTACATGGCGATACGCTGGACAGCTCCACCGGCCAGCTGTATCTGGAAAGCGACAAGCTGGACGTACTGCCATGGTTTCGAACCCTGTTACCACCCAGCCAGAAACTGGAGCAAGCCAGCATCAATTTTAAAGCCTGGGGCCAGGTAGACAAAGGTTTGCTGCAGCGGATACAGGTAGAACTGGCTAATAACAGCTTAAGCTGGCACCGCGGTGATACCGCGCATAGCCTGCAACTGGGGCCGGGGCAGTTGTTATGGCAACCGGCAGCGGATGGCTGGGTAGTGCATTCCGGGCCGCTAACCCTGTCTGATCAGCAACAGCAATGGCATGGGCTGGAGTTTCAGCTACAGCGCAACGAGCAACAGTGGCTGGGCCAGGTAAATAATTTTTCGCTCAATGCCATCACGCCATTGGCGAACCTGCTGGCAGACGATATCAGCATATTGCAAAAACTGGTGGCTTATCAGCCCGCCGGCGACGTGCAACAGTTACAATGGCGCTTTGCCGATCAGCAGTGGCAGTTGCAAGGCCGGTTAGACAATGTCAGCTCGGTGGCGCAGGGCGATATTCCCGGTGTCAGTAATATGCGCGGCGATTTTATTGCTACACCAACGCTGGCCAGAATCCAGCTTGATAGTTTAGGCGGTGAACTAAGCTGGGATGGCCTGTTCAGTGAGGCCACCGCGTACGATGTGTTATCTGCCCGGATATTGTTGCACAAAGAGGCCGCTAACTGGCAGCTGAGCATTCCTTCACTAAGCCTTCACAGCGCCGATTTGCAGTTAGACGCCAGTATCAAATTAACCGACGAGTTAAGTATTCTGGCACGGTTGCAGCAACTGGATGCCAGCCGGGCAGCGCATTATTTTCCGCAGCGGTATATGCCACAGAGTGCACGCAAATATCTGAGCGGCGCTATTGTCAGTGGCCGGGTGAATGAAGCAACGATGCTGTGGCAGGGTAAACCGGCCGAGTTTCCTTATACCGAACAACAAGGCGTGTTTCAGGTGCTGACAAAACTGGAACAAGGGCGCTTTGCTTTCGCCCCCGACTGGCCGCAAATAGAAGGTTTAAGCGCGCAGTTATGGTTTGAAAATGCAGCCATGGCCATTCAGTCAGAAGCGGGCAGTTTAAACGGCATCGAGCTTGAGCAAGGCGTTAGCGCCGTAATCCCGGATCTATTTGATGCGCAAACCCTGGATATTCATATTCAGCGCCGCGTAGAAGCCAGTGCTGTCAGCGCATTAATGCAGCAATCGCCGCTGCGTGACAGTATTGGCAAAACACTGCAGCACCTCGGTGCGCAAGGGCTGGCCGAGGGCGATGTCACGCTGGCTGTTAGCCTGAAGCAGCCCCAAGTGCTGGCAAGCGGCACAGTGAGCTTTGCTGACGCCAGCCTTAACCTGCAAGCCCCGGCAATGCAGGTGCAGCAGCTAACAGGCAGCTTAAGCTTTGCAAATGACAAAATTCGCGCAGATAAACTGCAGCTAAGCTGGCGCGGCCTGCCGGTTACTGCCGCACTACAGGGTGAGAATACTGCCGATGGTTACCAGCTGGCACTGCAGTTAAATGGCGCTCAGGACAGCCAGCAATTACTGCAGGCATTGCATGCGCCAGCGGCTACCCTGGTGGCCGGTACAACCGACTGGCAGTTGCAGCTGGCGCTGAACTTGGCAGCGGACGACATAAATTATCAGGCGCAGCTGAGCAGCAATTTGCAAAACACCGCTTTGCTGCTGCCTGCACCCTATAGCAAAACTGCAGATGAAAGCGCAGAGTTAACGCTGACGGTAACCGGCAACAGCGCGCAATCGGCCATAGCGCTTGGCTATGCTCAACAAAAAGATGCTCAACAGAATGACGCCCGGCGGCTGCACTTTAATGCTTTATTGCAACACGACACCCAGCAATTACGCCGCGCTCATCTTAGCCTGGGTCAGCAAGAACCCGCACCGGCCGCAGATGAGTTTACCATCAGCATTAACTTACCTGAGCTGGATTTTCTGGCCTGGTTTGATGTTATCAAGCAACAGCTGGATGCCAGCGCCAGTGATAGCGAGCAGCAATTTTTTCCGCGGTTGGCTCAGGTGCGCGGTAAAGTAGCGCAACTGGACGTAGCGCCGGGAGTAAGACTGCACAATACCGTGTTCGATGCAGAGCAACAGCCGGATCACTGGCAATTACAGTTAAATGGCACCGAGCTGGCCAGCCGCTGGCAATTTAGCAAAGACTGGCAGCAGCAGGGTATTGTTGCTGCCTTTGACTACCTGCACCTGCCAATAAGTGAAACGGTCAGTGCCAGTGAGCAGGCCGCCAAAGTAACCGAAAAGCTGGCGCTGACGGCGCAGCGCTGGTTGTTAGAATTGCCACCGCTAAGCGTAAGCTGTGCCGATTGCAGCATGGGTAACTACCGCTTTGGCCAGGTTAGCGCCAAAGCCCATAGCACCGCGCAGCGCTGGCAGCTTACTGAGCTTAGTGCACTTTACAAAAGACATCAGCTAAAGGTGCAGGGGTTTTGGCAGAACGACGGCGATGCTGGTGTCAGTGAATTTACCGGCCAGCTGCAAAGCCCGAATATTGGCGCCATGCTGAACGAATTTCAGCTGACATCTGCCATTGCCGGCAGCAGTGCTGACATTCAGTTTGCACTGAACTGGCCTGGTGCGCCTAACCAGTATGCTGTGGCCGATTTATCCGGCAATGTGAGTTATACGCTGGGCGAGGGGTCGTTAACTGAAGTTAGCGATCAGGGTTCACGTTTGTTCTCTATTTTTAGTCTCGATTCGCTGGTGCGTAAACTGCGGCTGGATTTTCGTGATGTGTTTGCCAAAGGCTTTTTTTACAACAAAATGAGCGGTAATCTGGCTCTCGCCAAAGGCGTAGCACAAACCAGTGATGCCAGTATTGACGGCGTGCCGGGCAATTTACAAATTCAGGGTTATGCCGATCTGGTGAGCAAAAAACTGGATTACCAAATGGCGTTTTCACCCAAAGTGACCTCCAGTTTACCGGTGATTATTGCCTGGATGGTAAATCCGGCTACCGGGCTGGCAGCACTGGCGCTGGATGAAGTGTTTCAAAGTGCAGAGGTAATTTCGAAAATTAACTTTACCGTTACCGGCAGTTTTGACAAACCCGTGGTTACCGAAGTAAACCGTCACAGTACCGAAATACCGGTACCGGTGCGCGTTGCCCAGCCCGAGGCGATTATACAGTTGCCGGCAGCAACGCAGCCTGAAACCGACAGGAATAAACCGCATGGCTAACTGGCGTGTATCGGCCATTCAGCTAACCAGCACACCTGATCCTGCACAAAACCTGGCGCAGGTAGCACTGTACTTGCAACAGCTGGCAGATACTTATGCCGACGGCCTGCCGCATTTAGTGGCCCTGCCCGAATGCTTTGCCGTGTTTGGCGGACGTGATGGCCTGCAATTGCAGTATCAGGCACCGCTGGGGCAGGGGGTTATTCAGCAAGGCTGTGCTGCACTGGCCAAACAGTTTGGCGTGTATTTACTGGCAGGCTCTTTACCCACCAGCAGCCCAGAGCCGCAACGTTTCAGTGCCAGCAGTATTTTATTTGCGCCGGATGGCAGCATAGTGGCCGATTACCAGAAAATGCATTTATTTGATGTCGAAGTGAGTGACAGCACCGGCAGTTACCGCGAATCGGCCAGCACCTATCCGGGACAGAAAATCACGCTGGTGGAACTGGCTGAGTTAAAGCTTGGCCTGACTATATGCTATGATGTGCGTTTTGCAGGCTTGGCGCAGGCGCTAGCCGGTAAGGGCATGAACCTGCTGACAGTGCCATCGGCTTTTACGAAAGTTACCGGCGAGGCGCACTGGCATACGTTGCTAAGAGCGCGGGCGATAGAAAACCAGTGCTTTGTGCTGGCGCCAAACCAAACCGGCGTGCATGCCAATGGCCGTGAAACTTACGGTCACAGCCTGATTATCGATCCCTGGGGCCGGATACTGGCCGATGCCGGTACTGCAACGGGCTGGGTATCAGCAACAATAGATTTAACTGACGTTGTGCAGCTGCGGCAAAGCATGCCGCTGGCGCAACATAACCGATTTAACAGTGAGCTCAAACCATGACTGCACCAGAGCAGAACCTGATCACCGCTTCCGAGCTGACCGCTGCTGATTTACAGCAAACGCTGGGCTATTTATTTGACCATCAGCTCGACTTTGCTGATTTGTATTTTCAATCCAGCGTGCATGAATCCTGGGTGCTGGAAGACGGTTTAGTTAAAGATGGCTCTTTTAATATTGAACGTGGTGTGGGCGTGCGCGCTATCAGCGGTGAAAAAACCGGTTTTGCCTACGCAGACACCATTAGCGCTGCGGCATTAAAACAGGCCGCGACAGCGGCGCGTGGCATAGCCGCACAGGGCCAGAACGGCAGTGTCAAAGCCTTTAGCAAAAGCAGTAACAGCAATATCTATTTGCCATGCGAGCCGCTGCAAAGCTTAACCAATACCGATAAAGTGGCTCTGCTGCACCAGATTGAAGCCTATATCCGCACGCTGGATAACCGCGCCGAACAGGTGATGGTAAGTATCTCCGGCGTGTATGAAGAAATACTGGTGGCAGCTACCGATGGCACCTACGCCAGTGATATCCGTCCGCTGGTGCGGTTAAACTGTTCCGTGTTGCTGCAACAGGGCGACCGGCGCGAGCGCGGCAGCGCCGGTGGTGGTGGCCGCACCGATTACAGTTACTTCTTTGAGCTTAGTGATGGCACACCGCGCTGGCAGCACTATGCCCGTGAAGCCGTGCGCCAGGCTCAGGTTAATTTAACCGCCATAGATGCACCGGCCGGTACTATGCCGGTAGTGCTGGGCAGCGGCTGGCCGGGGGTATTACTGCACGAAGCCGTAGGCCATGGCCTGGAAGGCGATTTTAACCGTAAAGGTTCATCGACATTTTCTGGCCGTATTGGCGAGCAGGTGGCGTCGAAGCTGTGTACTATTGTCGATGACGGCACTTTGGCGCACCGCCGTGGCTCGCTGAATATTGATGATGAAGGCGTACCCAGCCAGCACAATGTGCTGATCGAAAACGGTGTTTTAAAAGGTTATATTCAGGACAAGCACAACGCCATGCTAATGGGTGTGGCACCAACCGGTAATGGCCGGCGCGAGTCGTTCGCTAATCTGCCGATGCCGCGGATGACTAACACCTATATGCTGGCCGGCCAGAGCGACCCGGCGGAGATTATCGCCAGCGTGAAAAAAGGCATTTATGCGCCTAACTTTGGTGGTGGCCAGGTAGATATTACCTCCGGTAAGTTTGTGTTTTCGGCCTCTGAAGCCTACTTAATTGAAAACGGCAAAATTACTGCACCGATTAAAGGCGCAACCTTAATTGGTATGGGGCCGGAGGCCATGCAACAGGTATCAATGGTGGGGAACGACTTAGCGCTCGACGCCGGCGTAGGTGTGTGCGGTAAGCAGGGCCAGAGCGTACCGGTAGGTGTCGGCCAGCCGACATTAAAACTGGATGCCATTACCGTAGGTGGCACTCAGCACTAAATAACAGGCAAAGCCGCTTTAAAGCGGCATTTAAACCAAAACAACAGCAGGAAATAAAACAAGATGGCAGCGTTTGGCACTGTGTTTGTCCCAGAGATGGTGATCTCCCGTTATGAACAATCCGGCTGGAGCCAGCCACAAATGGTTCCGGCTGACAGCATCAGCCTGCACCCGGGCGCGCATGTGCTGCACTATTCCAGCACCTGCTTTGAAGGCTTAAAGGCATTTCGCCACACTGATGGCGGCATTTATGTATTCCGCATGGACCGCAACGTCAACCGTTTGCAGCAAAGCAGCGAGCTGCTGTCTCTACCCAAAGTAGACGGCGCCATGCTAAACCGGATGATTCTGGATATTGTTAAGCATTATGCCGCAGATGTGCCGATGCCGCCGGGTTCTATGTATATCCGCCCGACGCATATCGGCACTGAGGCGTCTATCGGTAAAGCCGCCGCACCCAGCCTGGAATCCATGCTGTATGTGTTGTTATCACCGGTAGGTGATTATTTTGCCGGTGGCGCCAAGCCACTGCGCTTGCTACTGGAAGACAACGCCCGCTGTGCCGCCCATATGGGTATGGTGAAAAGTGGTGGTAACTATGCCAGTGCGCTGCAGCCCATTATGAAAGCCCGCGCCGCAGTGCAGGCCGATCAGGTGCTGTTTTGCCCTAATGGCGACGTACAGGAAACCGGCGCAGCTAACTTTTTGCTGATCGACGGCAACGAAATTATTACCAAAGCACTGGATAGCTCGTTCTTACACGGTGTAACCCGTGATTCTATTTTAACGCTGGCGCGCGACCGCGGTATGAAAGTATCCGAGCGTGAGCTAACGGTAGATGAGCTGCTGGAGCGCGCAGCAAAACCGGGTACAGAAGCTGCTTTATCGGGCACTGCTGCGGTATTAACGCCGGTGGGTACACTGATCCATAATGGCAAAGAATATCAGGTAGGCTCAGGTGAAGCTGGCAGCAGCACCAATGCGCTGCGCCAGGCACTAAATGATATTCAGTGGGGCAAGGCTGAAGATAAACATGGCTGGCTAACCAAAGTTTGTTAAGCAGATCTTGTTAAACAAGGCTTGCTTGCTCAGATTGGGTTACCGCTGTGCTCGCCACAGTGGAATTCGGGGCAATCCTGCCCCTCATCTGGCGGGCCAGCTTGCGCTGAAGGCATTCGTTCCTGACGAATGCCTTACCCGCCTTCGCTAACGCGAAAATGGTCTGTGGCTGTGCGCAACGGCATCCCAATCAGGCTGTGTTAGCACAACGGAGTTGTAACACCAGCTAGCTCTAGCTATTCTTGAATAATCAAAGGCTTAATTAGCTGAAATAACTCGCGGAACGCTTTAGGTGGCTGCTGTTTTTCCTGCTCTTTTTTCGCATTACGAATAAGCTGGCGCAACTGCTGTACATCAACGTCAGGATAGGCGGCAATAAAGTCGGTTACGGTGTCATTGTCGGCCAGCAGCTTATCGCGCCATTGCTCAACTTTATGAAACTGCCGTGTGGCTGCCTGGTTGGTATTACGTAATACCGCCAAAGCCTGTTCTATTGGTTCCAGCTCACGGGTACGCATTAAACGGCCAATAAACTGAATATGGCGGCGCAGTGCTTCACGCTTATTGCTTAGCTTGTCGGCCAGTTGCAGTGCATCTTTTAACTCGTCATCCAGTGGTACTTTAGCGCGGGAGGCCGCACTTAACGACACCAGCTCTTCGCCCAGCTTTTGTAACTCGTGCATTTCACGCTTTACCTGAGATTTACTCTTACCTTCTTCTTCATCCCAGGTATCGCCGTTAATAAAATCGGTCATGCTTGCTTCACTCTTAACAATAATGCCGCTAAGTATACATGATCTGGTGTTGCAACAGCAGCCAGCGTTTGCAGACTATGATAAGCTGAGGGCAATTTTTTCAGGCAGACAGAACATTATGCAAGTAACTCAACCCAGTATCTGGCAGGAAATTGACGAAGTTAAACAGGCCGTAGCCGAAGTACTGGCCCATGCCAAGCAGCTTGGCGCCAGCACGGCTGAAGCCTCGATGAGCCGCACCAAAGGCTTAAGCGTAGAAACCCGCCATGGCGAAGTAGAAACGGTAGAATTTAACCAGGATGGCGGTTTAGGTATCAGCCTGTACTTTGGCCAGCGCAAAGGCTCGGCATCTACCGCCGATTTAAGCCCGCAGGCTCTGCGCCGCACGGTTGAAGCCGCTGCCGATATTGCCCGTTATACTTCTGAAGACCCGCACGCCGGCTTGGCTGATGCCAGCTGGCTGGAAATGTCACCGCCGGATCTGGATTTATTTTACCCCGACAGCATTAGTACCGATGAAGCCATAGCGCTGTGTGCAGCATCTGAAGAGGCGGCTTTTGCCACCGATAAACGTATTACCAACTCTGAAGGCGCGTCGTTCTCAACGCATCAGGGGTTAAAGGTGTATGGCAACAGCCATGGCCAGCTAGTGGGGTATCCCAGCTCGCGCCACAGCTTTAGCTGCGTGGTAATAGGTGAAGATGGCGACGATATGCAGCGTGACTACAGCTTTACCGTAGCACGCCAGTACAGCCAGTTGCTGGACCCAAAACAAATTGGCCGTGAAGCCGCGCTGGAAACTGTCGCCCGCTTAAATGCCCGTAAAATTGCCACACAAAAAGTGCCGGTAATTTTCCGCGCTGATATTGCCAGCAGCTTGTTTGGCCATTTAGTGTCGGCTATTGGCGGTGGCGCCATTTACCGTAACTCCAGCTTTTTAGTGGGTAAAGTAGGCCAGCAGATTATGGCGCCGGGTATTACTATTGTTGAACAGCCGCATTTAAAGCAAGCGCTGGCATCCAGCCCGTTTGATGGCGAAGGCGTAAAAACCCGCGACTTAGCGGTAATAGAGCTGGGCGTACTGACTACTTACCTTACCAGCACTTACTCTGCCCGTAAGCTGGGCATGGCCAGTACCGGCCATGCCGGCGGCATTCATAACTGGCTGGTAAACCACGGTGATGAAGATTTATTGCAACTGTGCCGCACTATGGGCAAAGGTTTGCTGGTTACTGAGCTGATGGGCCAGGGCGTGAATACTGTTACCGGTGATTATTCGCGCGGTGCGGCTGGTTTTTGGGTAGAAAACGGCGAAATTCAGTTTCCGGTATCAGAAGTGACCATCGCCGGTAACCTAAAAGACATGTTTATGAATATCAGCGCCGTAGGTAACGACGTTGACCGCCGTGGCGGGGTATTAACCGGCTCGGTGCTGATCAACCAGATGCAGGTGGCTGGTAGTTAATTAAGCGGCCACCAACAAAAAGCCCGGCTAACTTAGCGGGGCTTTTTTATACGCAGTTCAATGAGAATCGGTTATAAATTTCTCATTAATCTACTTTGGTTTTCAGGCCACGGCGGATTAACAGTGCATCTGTAGTAGGCTCCTGACCACGGAAAGCTTTGTAAGACTCCATTGGTGGGCGTGAGTTACCGACAGACAGAATGTTTTTCCGGTAGTTCTGGCCGTTTTCCAGCTTTAAACCACCTTGTTGCTGTACATAAGCGTAAGCATCAGCTGCTAAAATTTCACTCCACATATAGGCATAGTAACCGGCAGAATAGCCGCCGCCCATAGAGTGTGAGAAGAAGGTAGATTTATAACGCGGTGGTACCGCAGCTAAATCTACACCGTGCTTTTTCAGCGCAGCCGCTTCAAAAGCGTTAACATCCTGCAGTGGCTCGTCTGCCGATAGTGAGTGCCATTCCATATCCAGCAGCGCTGCTGACATATATTCCAGTGTGTCAAAACCCTGGTTGAAGCTGCGTGAGTTCATCACTTTTTGCAGCAATTCAGCCGGAATCGGCTCGCCGGTTTCATAGTGCTTAGCGTAGTTAGCGATCACTTCAGGGTGTGCTGCCCAGTCTTCTTCAAACGTAGACGGAAACTCAACAAAGTCGCGTGATACTGATGTACCTGCCAGTGTCGGGTATTTCACGTCTGAAAACATACCGTGTAAACCGTGGCCCAGCTCGTGGAACATGGTTGTGACATTGTCATAGCTAACCAGGGTAGGCTGGCCTTGTGGTGCCTTGGGAATATTCATTACGTTAACCACGACCGGTTTTTGGCCGGTTAAATGTGACTGACCAACGAACGAGCTCATCCAGGCGCCACCACGCTTACCTTCGCGGGCGAAGTAATCGGCATAGAAAATAGCCAGGCTGGTACCATCGGCATCAAATAGCTCATAGGCGTCAACATCCGGGTGGTAGGTTGGTAAATCTGGCCGTGGTTTAAAGGTAATGCCATACAGGCGGTTAAAGGTAAAGAACACACCGTCTTTTAATACGCGGTTAAACTCAAAGTATTGTTTAACTTCGTTTTCATCCAGATCAAATTTAGCCTGGCGCACAAACTCGGCGTAGTATTCCCAGTCCCACGGTTGTAGCTCAAAATCACCGCCTTTTTGCTTGATCATTTCCTGAATGGCAGCCGCTTCCTGGTTGGTGTTAGCTACTACTGCAGGCACCATGCTGCCTAACATATCAAACACCGCTTGTGGTGTTTTTGCCATTTGCGCTTCCAGGCCATAGCTGGCCCAGTTGTCATAACCCAACAGTTTAGCGCGCTCTGCACGCAGCTGGGCTAAACGGGCTACCAGCGGTCGGTTGTCTGTTTCGCCGCTTTGCGCGCGGTTGGCAGAGGCTTCCCATACGCGCTTACGCAGCTCGCGGTTGCTCAGCTGAGCCAGCGCCGGCTGGCGGGTAGTGTTGGTAATGCTCAACAGGTACTTACCTTCATGGCCGGCTTCTTTAGCGGCATTGGCGGCGGCAGTAATTTGCGAGTCAGATAAACCGTCCAGCTCTTCTTTAGTATCAACGATAACGGCGATGTTTTTCGTTTCGGCCAGCAGATTTTGTGAGAACTGGTTAGTGAGCTTAGAATGCTCTTCGTTCAGCGCCCGAATAGCAGTTTTTTGCTCTTCAGTCAGCTGTGCACCGGCACGGACAAAGCGCTCGTAGTACACTTCAATTAAACGCACTGATTCGCTGTCCAGCTTTAGCTCGTTGCGTTGCTGGTACAGGTTTTTAATCCGGGCAAACAACTGTGGGTTTAAGTTAATGTTGTCTGAGTGTGCGGCCATTTTTGGCGCCAGCTCTGACTGAATTTTACGCCGCTCCGGGTTAGAATCTGAACCTGCCAGATTATAAAATACACGAGAAACCCGGGTTAATAACTCGCCGCTTTTTTCTAAAGCTACCAGCGTGTTTTCAAAGGTGGCAGGCTCGGGGTTGCTGGCAATGGCCTGCACTTCGGTCATATGTTGCTTCATGCCCTCTTCAAAGGCTGGCAGGAAATGCTCATCTTTTATTTCAGTAAAGTTTGGTGCTTCGTACTGCAGCATACTTTTTACAAATAACGGGTTAGTTGTAGTCACATCGGCTACCGGTGCAGCATCTTGCTGCGTTTGGGTTTGAGTAGTGTCGGTTTGTTGTGGTGCCGTGTTGTCAGAACAGGCGGTAAGCGCCAGTACAGTGCCAACGGCCGTGGCGATAAGCGTTTTACGCATGAGTATCTCCCTGGAAGATGTAAAGCTTTGTTGTAATAATTGCGCCTTAGCGCAGGCTGCCTGACCGAGTATGCCAAAAATACTCAGCGATAAACCAAGTTTGCAGCCAGACGCCAACAAATTAAGACAAAAACCGGCTCAGGGCAACTGTCCTGGCTGAATTGATGCGTCAAATGGCAGTTCTATATAAAAACAGCTGCCCTGCGGCGTATTGGGCATATAACCAATGCTGCCGTGCATATGGCCGATGATGCTTTTACTGACAGCCAAACCCAGGCCACTGCCGCCATGTATGCGGCTGTCAGAGCTGTCGGCCTGGCTAAAACGGCTAAATAATTTAGGCACAAATTGCTCACTGATACCCGCCCCCTGATCGGCAATTAATACCCTTAGCTGGCGTTGCTGCAACTGCAGGCTTACCTGCACCGGACTGTTTGGTGGCGAAAACTTTACCGCATTGCCCAGCAGATGCAGCAGCACTTGCTTTAACCGTGAGGCATCCGCTTGCACCTGCACCTGCTGCAGCTCGGGTGGGCAAGCCAGCGTTAGCGTAATTTGTTGTGGTTGGGCCAGTATCTGGCAATCATCAATACATTGTTGCAGCAACGGCAGCAGCGGTTGCACGCTTAACTGAAACTGCATATTGCCGCTGGCCAGCTTTTCTATGTCCAGCAGCGTATTTACCAGAGTGGTAAGCTGCTGGCAGTTGGTTTGTGCCAATTGCAGCATACGTAGCTGCGATGAGTTCAGCTCGCCAAGGGCGCCGCCAGTTGCCAGCCCCAGCGCACCTGAAATAGAAGTTAGCGGTGTGCGCAGTTCATGGCTGACAGTAGAAATAAACTCTTGTTTTAACTGCTCGGTTTTACGCTGCTCCGACAAATCCCGCAACACCAGCAACTGGCGTGCCTGGCGCTGCAGCCGGATATTGCTGCGCCTTATCGCCAGCGGAAATAAGCTGTTGTCACGCCGCCGGCCCATTGTTTCATATTCCGCTTTATTACTGGAGGTGGCGGTATACAATTCATCCAGTTGTAGCGGATCCGCCAGCAGTGCAGTCCATGACATACCCGGCAAGGTTGCCGCGGTATAACCAAACATCGGGTAACACGATAAGTTAACCTGCTCTATGGTGCCGTCAGGCATGGTAGTAATAATGGCATCGGCTACGTTATCCATAATACTGCGTAGTTGTAATTTGTTGCGCTGCTGCTCTGCCACACTGCTACGTAAATGCTGGCGCGACATAAACAACCAGCACAGCAGTGCCAGCAGCAATACTGTTACACTGTATGCAGCTGAACGAATAGGCCAGGCACGGTCTGCTGGTGGTGTAAGCGAGCGCACCGCCATTTGCCATAAAGCACCCCGCAGGCTAATTGCAAGCAGCATACTGTCGTCATGAAACAAACGCTCATCACCATAAAATGCAGCACTGGCACGGCCTTTGGCCGACAGGCTGCGAATGGCAACCTGTACCTCTTGTTCAGAGGTTTGTTGCTCCAGCAGTTTCCACACCGAATCGATATTAACCACTGTGCTAATTATGCCCCAGTAGCTGTCGGCGTTCATATACACCGGTAGGCGGTATATAAAGGCCGTGCCGCCCTGCAGTAGGGTAACCGGCCCCACCAGCCGGGCTTCGCGCTGAGCGATAATGGCGGCAATATCCGGCCACTGTTCTTTTAAGTCAGGGTAATACAGACCGATGGCTTGCTCATTGCCTATCAGTGGATACAAATAACGCAGGGTATTGCCAGGTGCGATACCAATATTGCGGATATGCCGGGCCTGGTGCACCAGTTCTGGCAGCAGTAAGTGCATTTCAGCCGGCGAAATTTCGCCGTTGCGGGCCTGTACATGCGCAGTAAGGCCAATGGTAAGATACAGCGGTATATTCAACTCAGATTCAATCAGCGCCCGCAATTGCCCGGCACTGGCAATTTCATGGCGCAACTGCTGGCTGCGGGCATGTTTTTGCTCGTTCTTTACTAGCATTTCGGTAGCAAATATCGCAATAAGCAGCAGTATTATGAGTAACAGCCATTGCCAGAGCGACGGCAGAAATTTATTGCGCATGAGTTAAAGCGTTACACCAAAAGAAGATCGAATAACACTGTAGCGCTAAGGCGCCGAACTTGTAAATACACCTGTGTAAACTGAGTGCCGAAAAAACGCTCAGCTAAGCGATAGACACACAGAGCAAGGCTGTCTATAATGCGCAGCTTCTGCATAACTGCAGATTGTGCACCCGTAGCTCAGCTGGATAGAGCGCTGCCCTCCGGAGGCAGAGGTCCCGCGTTCGAATCGCGGCGGGTGCACCAAAACAAACAACCGCCATTTCGGCGGTTTTTTGTTTTTGACTGTCGTTTTAAGCATAAAGTGAACTTTTTTAGGCATAACTTGAACTTTTGTCATTTTCTGCCACGCTTATGTAACTTTGTTACGAAAGTGACCGGGCGTGCAGAAACGAAAAATCACTAAGTCTGCAGTAACCAATATCTTCCGGTTTGTCTCCTGCCATAAGCCCGACCCAATCACCGTCGAAGGTTATAACGAATTCATCGCTTGCCACTACTTTGAGTTTTCCACTCAGGTCATCGATTTCGAAGCACAACCTCAGCGTTTTGCCTTTCCGCAAGAAAACAGCAACCGGCCACTTATCTACACTCCCGACTTTTTAGTTCGGCTGCACGATCAGCAGGAAGTATATTTCGAAATCAAACCCCACAGTATTACGCTCACCGATAAGTTTAGACAAAAGTGGCAGTTGTTACAAAAGGCATTTGGCGAAAGAGATCTGAGCTTAGAACTGGTAACTGACAGGCAACTGATGCGTGGCCAGATGGCTGAAAACCTGAAGTTGGTTCACCGGTATATGACACGTGAAGGCGTAACCGAAGAGCAGGCGCTAATTATATCGCTCCTTACCTGTGGCCCGCAGTCACTGAATGACATATCTATTGGCATTCAAATATCAGAAAACTTCACGAAAGAGTTACTGCTGAATCTGGTAGCTAAAAAACTGGTGTCGTTTCCGCTTTATGCTGAGTTGAGCTCTGACACCGTCTTTGCGAGGGTAAATCATGGCTAACGTATTCGAGCAACTTTTCCCGGTGCCTGCAGGTGTGACCCATGATATATCGAAAGAAGCGTTTCTTGATGAAGTAAAACAGGCCCTGGATGAAACCGAATCGTATGAACATCTTGATGCTTTGCCTGAGCGGGAGCGTGAACAAGCGGTGTTCCGCTGGAGAGTGCTCAGCAAAGTTACTGAGCTTTGTAATGGCGTTTTTTCTGAGCAGCGTCTGAAAGCTATTCTCCCTGAACTTGAGTCTGAGTTTGCGGCGCAAACTCCCTCAATATCTACTATCCGGCGTTGGGCTAAAGTTTACCAAGAGTCTGGAAGGTCAGTTAAAGCGTTAGCCCCCAACAGCGGCGGGCGCGGTAACAAAAGCAAAAGACTAAATCCGGAAGTGGAAGAGTTAATCCAGCGAGCGCTGGACAGAATTAAGGATGCCAAGTCGGGTGCAGTCTCCAGCGCCTACAGTTACCTCCAGCATTTAGTGTTCCAGTTTAATCAAAGGTCTGATCTAAAACTTAGGGCGCCTTCAATTCAGACATTCTGGGCGCGCTTTAAGAAAATTTCTCCGTATGAGATAGCGGTAAAACATAAAGGCAAATTTAAAGCGAACAAGGAGTTCAAACACATTGGTGAAATGGTAAAAACAAACCGTCTCCTGGAGCGGGTTGAAATTGACCACACCAAGCTTGATTTTTTTGTGGTCGAGAAGGAAAGCTTTATCCCACTAGGCCGACCTTGGATTACAACGCTATGTGATGTGCATTCGCGCTCTGTGTTGGGCTTTTATATTGGATTCACTCCACCAAGTTTTGCTTCTGTGGCCAGAGCGTTAAAGCATGCTCTATTGCCAAAAGACTATATTTTAAACAGATATCCCGCCGTTAGAAGCGCTTGGCTCTGTTTCGGTAAGCCTGAACTCATCGTGTCAGACAACGGCAAAGAGTTCGATGATAAGGATTTCAAGTTGGTATTGGGCAAGCTGCTGATTAATTCTGGTAAGAATCCAACTGCAACGCCCTATCTAAAACCAATTATCGAACGACACTTCGGGAAGCTGAATTCTGAATTACTGCGAGCACAGCCCGGTCATACTTTGGCCTCATTAAAAGGCTCGGCAGAGTACGATCCTGCTAAAACTGCTGTTGTTGATATGGATAGGTTGCAGCAGATTATTCATATCTGGATTTGTGACATTTACCATGCAGGCCCGAATGCGAAACGAGACCGCATCCCTAACCATACATGGACGAAAGCGTTTGAAAAGTTTGCTCCTGTTCAAACTGAGTTCGATATTGAAGATTTGAATCTGATCTTCTGTCGGACGCTTAGCGGTCAGTTGCGGCGGGATGGAGTGACGTTCAGGCACCTTCGTTACTCCAGTCATGCATTGGCTGAGCTCCGGGCGCGAGTTGGTGATCATCAGGTTGTTTTTAAGGTAGATCCAGAGAATCTCGGGTATATCTATGTGTCCAATCAACTGACGAAGTGCTTTCTTAAAGTGCCGGCAGTTAAGTTTGAGTACGCTTCTTCAGTGACGCTCCATCAGCACAAGATCAACTGTATAGCTGCCAGACAAGAGGTTGGAGATAGCTATTGCGATGACGATATTCAGGAGGCCAATAGTCGTATTCACCAGTTAGTTGACGAGGCTTTTTCAGCAAAAGCACGATCATCAAAACGCACAGGCCGAACATCTAAAGCTGCAAGGTATGTCGAAGACTCGATGCGTGCAAAAACTTTGGCTACTGAGAAACAGGATGAACTTGTGAGCCCAACATCTGACTTCAATGTCAAAGACGAACCGAAGAAGAGACCAAGTAAACCTATAGACACCAATGGCTGGGAGTTCCTTTAACATGGTCGCAAAACTCAGTGAAGAAGACATGAAGACAAAGCTAGCTCGTTTTCGTTCAGCATTTGTTGCAAGCCCATTTCTCAAAGCAGTGCTAAATGAGCTTGAGGAATGCCGGGAGCTGTCAAAGCTTGGTGGCGACCCTGAATGCATAATTATTACCGGTGATACGGGAGCCGGTAAAACGTCACTCATTAACAAGTACCTCGAACTGAACGCAAGAAACGATTCATACGAAGGCACTGTTATCCCAGTGTTGTCGACCACCTTGCCTGGCGAGGCCAATTCGGTGGCTCTATTTCAACAAATTTTAGCTGATCTGGGTCATCCGTATCCGTTTGAATCAAGTAATGAAGTTGCACTACGGAAGCAAATCAAGGCGATAGCCCAAAACTGTCGATTAGAGCTAATTATTATCGATGAATTCCAGCACCTGATTGAACGGAAAAGCCTGAAAATACTCAAGGAAACAGCAAACTCTATAAAAAGCCTGATAGTCGACACCAAAATACCCATGGCGCTATTTGGTATGCCGTACAGTTCGGTGATCTTGGACAGCGTCAGTCAGCTATCAAGCCGTTTTGAGCGCCGCAGAATGCTTAGCCCATTTCGTATCAGTACTGATAGCGAATTGCATAAGTACCAGGCGTTTTTATCTATGTTTGAGAAACTGATGGATTTACCGGAACCATCTGAGCTCGCATCGGAAGAGATGTACCGCAGATTGTATGCTTATTCGAGTGGAAACTTCAGAAAGTTGAAAAACCTCCTGAACGATGCGTATAAAGCTACTCTTGAAAATGGTGAGCTTTGTATCAGTCAAAAGAGATTTGCTGAAACGGCAAGCTTACGGAGCTCTGTCATCACGAAAACTAACAACCCTTTTTTGCTGCCGATGGATAAATTAAAAATATCTGAACCTGGGGAGTATGTTGGTTGGGATGACTACAACCATGGAAAAGGAATAAATGTTCGGTCTAAAGATAAACCAAAGGAGCTTAGTTTTGCGGGGGTATTTTAGCAGTCCCATTTCAGAAACATAAACTTTCGAAACACATCCCTTATACTTTCAGTTGGGGTGGAATACCACTTACACGGATTTTTTTATACTCTTTTAAAAGCGTTTAGAAAACTCTTTCTTTACCAAGGTTTCGGGGCATCGATTTTGCGCTCGTTTTTTTTAATCTCTAAAGACCGTTTACGCTCTTGTTCAAGTTTGAAAGATTTCTTCAAATCTAAGTCGTGTGAATATCGATTAGCATATTCTTGAATCGTTAAACATTCCGACACATCGCCACTTTCATCAATTCCAATCACTCTGTTGTAGTCAACTGAGCGCCAACCTGAACTTCCATCACTTTCTTCTTTGCCAACTTTAAAATTCATTAATTTTTTTAAGTATAAGGTAAAAGAAGTTGCGTCTTTTCCAGACGCTAGTAAAAGGGCAACAGGAATGTCTATTAAGTTAAAATAGCCCTTCGCATTAAGAGTTAGCTTACCCTCATTTATTGCACCGTAAATAAAGTAGTGATGGTTACTTTCAAAGAGTAACGATTCCCTGGCTTCGTTAAATCGTTTTTGAGTCCCATACTTTCTTTCCTCTGAAGCGAGTGATGTTTCATCACGCTTGAACTCGATAAGAATCCACTTAGAAACGCGTCCCAAAATAGCGTCTCCGCTAATCTCATGATTTCCATCAAGAGGTACTATGAGATCATCCACCTTTATGTGTCTCATAACAAAAAGGTATTCAATCGTCTTTTCCCACCAGAATTTTTTGTTTTTATCTGTCATGTTGAACGCCTTATTAACTATCTGATTTGGTGTGTTTCTTACAAACAAAAACCGGACGTTAATCGATTTAGTTTAGAGGTGAGCTCTCTAAGTTCTGAAATCACGCCTGCTAGTTCTGAAGTTGAGTGTCTTGTAGTCTAAGAATCTTGAGCCATTCCGCCTACCGCAACACTAGACTGTTTTCCAGTTGTGTTAGCGATAGTCCAGTGTTTTAAATTTGACATTACTCAGCAGTGAGCTCCTGCTGAATAGTCACCGAGTTAGTTGTACATAGCCAAGCTCTGATACCTTTATTAGATAAAGAGCGACCAACAACAACTGCTACGAAGCATTTTTGAATATGCTTATTTATATCAACAAATTTACGCATACTCATAAGATCCTGATTTGAAAGTTCAGGTATATTTTGAGGATGAGTGTGCCAATAACCGATAAATTGAAGCCCTTCCTGAGAAGCCTTGTAAATTTCTTGCTGACACCGTAATTTGTCAAATTCAATACTAGCGTATGAACTTCTATCAGCAGGGTGAGGTAATGTTGCTTTTACAAGCCAAATTCCATCAGGCTGATTCATATCAACAAAGAGCTGTCCGCCCATTTCACGTCGGTTGCCATATTGTCGATGCGAAGATAGTACATTAATCACATTTTCAGTAACATGCAGTATCAACTTCGGGTTTTCCCACGTCCATGAACATAACGAACTAAGAGACGTCATCTGGCCATGCTCTAGAAAGGATAGTAAGATTTGTGTGGAGGTATTCTTGCGGTCCCAAGTACTCTCCACCCAGAGTTTCAATTGTTGAAGGGGCTTTTATCATAGAAAACCAAGCTGCATCAGCTAGCCGTCCAGTTGCAATCTTAATAACAATGTCAGCAACCATTGACGCCACTTGTATAACACCAACAGGCCCACTTGGTATAAAACTTTCACCGCATCCAGGTAGAGGAATTACACCACCTTTTTTCCAATCGGAAAGTCTTTGTTTAAACCTTCCCCCTGGCTCGAATAAATATCGACCATCATTCATTTTGGAGTCACTGACAATTGCATGACCAATGTAAGCTTGAGGTTCTGTCCAAGCCTGTACCAACTCCCAAGTCGCCCCCTGACTTTTCAGCTCCCACAAGTATTTTTCAGAATCCCAGTCGGCAGTTGTAATCACCACGACATCAGCATCATCAAGCATTGATGGCTTATCATATAAAGCAAACTGAAGGTAAGTTGGGACTGCATTTACTTTCTCACATGGCATGTTTCTCAGTAAATAACTCCGCATTGCCTCTGCTTTATTTTGGCCTAACTCTGGGATACCCAGAACATGACGTCCTAAGTTTGCATCAGAGAGCTTATCTGGATCGATGATAGTAAGTCTCTGAATACCAAACTTCGCTAACTGCAACGCTACAAAGCTACCTAACGTTCCAGCTCCTACCATTACGATTTTTTTGGTAGCTACATGCCCCAAATCAACACTGTTGTTTCGTGAGTGAATGACTGAAGGTTCGAGTGTGTAAACATCAGTAGTATGAAGCGTAGGATGAATGATTAAGTTATCTCTAGTTTTCGATCTTTTAGCTGTTCGATGCCCGTAAAACTTAATAAATTTATCTTGTTGAGACATCCCACGTATAATTAAAGTTTGAATTTTTGGAGGATTTGTTTCTGGAAGCTTTAAAAATACCCAGCGTGTAGAGTACTTACTGCTTTCACCCAGCCAGTTTTGGAAATTAGAGAGTTCAGTGCCGTTAATATGCTCTGATAACCATTGAAGGAGCTGTTCAGATTTCGGTATCTCTATAGATGGTACGGAACTCAATGCTAAGTAATAGGCTGATTGTGCTAAATGCTCTGTTCTAACGGTATGCTTTGAAGATTTAGAAGCATGATTTTTTAGCACACCAACTTCTTCTGCAAACCAAGTTGGCATATTGCGAAGCGATCTGTTTGCTGCATCGCTCAACGTGTAAAGAGCACAGGATTTCTTCGGTATACGTAATAAAAGTGCTGTTTGATGAATACGGGTAAGTTGCTGATTCCAATAAGTAGATATTTCCCGTTCGAACTCTTTTTGCCTGGATATGGGACATGCATCTTTGGCAACGAACCCAATTAACAGCCTTAATCGTTTTATCGCCTCATGTACTAAATCTATAGGTTCTAAAGATGAAGGATGTTCTCCAGCACCATAAAGACAGATGCTATTTTCAAACGTATGTGGCCACTTCAACCAGGCATCAGGTGCCACTTTTAAAATCAGATTCTGCTGCGGAAATTTTTCAGGGAATCCGATTCGCAAGTGACGCTGAACACCCAAATAATCAAGAGGCAATAACATTTGAAATGCAATCACCTCCTTGTAATTCGTTTTAGTTTCTGACAACACATAGTGTATATGAGGGCCAAAACCATCGAACAGAGCCCTAACTCCTTGTTGAATGGGCTCTGGTAACTTAGTTAGTACGGATAAATCAACCAAGTCTATCTACCGATGTTATGTCTTCTTGAGCAGCGGCTCCGCCGCTAAAAAGCCCTATAGCCAACGTATTTTTTGTAACGCCTTTTTTCAAACCTGGGAGAGTTTTATTTGAAGGTAAAGTTTTCTCAATAAAGCCTGAAACCCATGCCTTAGGGAGTCCAAAGCTCGATGAGAAGTTGGATTCAAATTCTAATTCAGATGTGTGCTGAACAAAGCCAATTCTAAGAGCCTCCATGACAAATCCATGCCATTCATAAAATGCTTGACGATACTCATGTCCCCCTTCTCTGTTCCATTTTTCTGCGAAATTTTCACCAGCATCTTTGGGATTGAGAACAAAATACTCACCGTTAGCTTGGTCCATTTTAATGAACTTAGGCATTCCTTCAATAATCATGGTGATTGCTTCTAATGGTCGCAAAGGTCTGCTTATTGAAGCGGCGACAACAGCTTCATAAGATTGTGCCGCAAGTGTTGTGATAACTGCTGATATAGGTCGTCTGTCTGTTTTTTCCGTCGAAATCGCCCACACGTCTCTAAGTCTTTTTAAAATTTTAATAGTGGCTCTGAGTGGGTTATGTGAAGTGTAGTCATCATAACTTGGCATAGGGTCTTGTGTTGCCTCAGAGAAAATTGCGTCGTAGTTCGCTCCTTTCAATATAGCCCTGTTTTCCATAGATATATTAATTTGTTGTTCTGAAAGTTCCTCTAGCCAAACTGAATAATCTCTAGGCGTACTCGCCTTCCATCCTTGCACACGGTCTGGAACCTTTAGGTTACCGAATCCTTTTTGATCGCTATAGATTGACGCTGAAATCGCCGGTGTTATGTCGATGTGAAATGCAGGGTCTTCATCTGCGTACTCAATTCGTATCCCGCGTCGAAGTGGGACAATCGGACTTTGCACACGAGAGCGTGCAGAGAAAATTTTCTCTATACTTTTTAAAACTTCATCCGCAGAGTAGCCACGAGCGTTAGGTAATAAAACAACCGCATCAGCATCTATTGTGGCCATTTCATCTTTTGCTTCTTGAACTGGTTTTATTGTCGTTTTCAGGCAAATTGAGCCTTGGATGAAAATATGTGCATCTTGTAGAATTGGGTCGTCCGAACCAGACAAGATGTCTTGTAATACTCCGTAGCGTTTTTCTATCAGGGAATACTGAGATTCTGTAATGGAAATTTTCTCAATAGCTGCCAGAAGCATCAGCTCCCAGTTATCAACTTGGCCTAGGTCTCGTTGTACTAGATCCATATTTAATCTCGCTTCTGAATAGTTGATTTTTTATGCACTAATCGAAACAACTCCGCTTGAAAAACAGCGTCGATTAATGCGTTGTGATTACCTTGAAGTTCAGCATTGAGAGCATTGGACATCAAGCTTGATTTGGTGTCTTTCCAGGCGCATCCGAATAGCCCCATGTACATTGCTTTAATGTCTAAGGGTGCAAATCCAAAAGGGTTAACTCCTAAAAATTTGATGAAATAATAGTTAATAAAAGACCAGTCAAATGCAGCATTCAAACCAACAAAGACTGGTTTCGAGCCACTAGGAACTATAGCCTGAAGCCAATCCGCAAAGGCTCGCATGCACTCTTCAGGAGTTTGACCACTTCTTGTAAGTTGATCTAAGTCAAACCCTGTAACAGCGAGAGCTTCTGGATCGAAGTTCATTGTTATAGGTTTAAGGACTCGCTCAAATGTTTCAGTTGGTTCATAAACCAAGCAAGCACCAACAGATAACATACTGAACTCACCTGGCACGGGGCCCGATGCCTCAATATCGACAGATATAAAAGTCTCGTTCATACACATTCCTATAGCTGTACTTCTTCTTGGGATGAACCAGCGAGGCATACAGCTTTTGTTGGTGTGATTTTTATAATTGGTTCAAAATCGCGATTACCAGCCAGAGATCGTTCATAAATTGTATAATCAGGCTGGCAACGCGCCTGCATCTTTTGTCCCAATTTAAAACAGGCTGTTGTAGGAGCCAAGGGAATTATCTGTACATTCTTTATATGCCATTCGTCCTGGATTAGCTTAACAACATCATCTATGACATATCCAAGTCTAATCAAATCATCTTTAGACCTAATACATTTAAATGACGTATTTGATGCCTTTATCATTACGGTAGGCTTCTGGAATTCTCCATTCAAATAGATATCAGGAGGAAGCTCGTTAAACTCAGGTTTTGCTGTCAAAAAGAACAGTAGTACCGCAGAATTTTCACCGTTATGCTCTTTTAATGTCTCAAAGGAGAAAATGTTTTTTGGCTCTTCGTCGGCGAGCCAGGCCCACTGTCCGCCAAACTTATCAGCACTTTGGTCTCTATGAAATTGAAAATGGTAAATAGACGACGATTCACCAAATATCCTACCCGCAAGAACCATCAGAGACATCATTGCAACTCCGAAAACTGCTGTCGGAAGACGTTCACCGCCAGCCGTACTTGTTCCAGATAAATATGAACGTAGACTCCTATATTCTTGGACAATCCATTCAAATGCGTTGGACCAGAAACTAGCTTTATTAACAGAGGAAATTTGATATGCCTGTTTTAGGATCCAAAAAGGCTCTCCTTCACTTCGAAGCTCAGATTGCCACAATGCTTCTTCAGCCTTCCTACGATCAAAATCTGGCGATTGCCCTTCTATACTGCCGGATAGGACAATTATTTTGACTTTGCGATACCTGAGAGTATCTAAAGCTCTTTTTACTTGAGCGATGCTGCTCTCTCTCATGTGTCGCAACCTTGTTACTGAGTATTCGAGCGGCGCGACTCGATCAATAGTTCGATGGCATTTGTCACATAGCAATAAAATGTTGGTCGGATCATCAGCTAACAGAGGTGACGCTGATGGATCACCTCTAGGTCCGTCTTGTGATGAGGCAATAATATGCGCGAAATAACTAAAATTACCTTTTATAACTCCAGATGTAAAATGTGTCCGTAAATCTTCACCACACCCTTCGAACTGACATCGCCAAGCCGCAGAAGCTAAAACTTCATCTCTTGTCGCTTTACTTACTTCACCATTTCGACCATTTGTAACTTGATCTCTTTTCTTAATCCATTGCTTAACGGTAGCAGAGTTAACCTGGATTGAGCTTTGGATATCCTGCGGTGATACGTTTTGAGGGTTATCAGCTGTCAGCCATAACACTTTTTTATTAATGGTTTTATCAAGCAGCTTAGCTCTTTCGGTGTCACTAAACTCAATGGATCCAATATTTTTCAGTTCAGAAGATTGGGTTTCAGCATAAAGTACACACTGATAAGCGTTAGCAACTAAAATTAGTCGGCTGTAATCGGCACTGAGTAATTTTGCGATTGAGTGAGAGAGCAGAGAATCATCCATTTGTTATACTTCCCTTATAGCTAAGCTGATAAATGTACTAATTGTATACTTTGGGATTAGATTAATAATCAATCTTTGTATCCAAGACATAACTGCTAAGAGTGCGCCTAATCTAAAAAGTACAACCTCCCTTAGAACAAGGGAAAAATATTGCTCACAGGTTTGCTTAGACCAATTGATTCATCAAGCTATCTGTTTTCTCATTTAAGTTCAATAAAATATAGTTACAGTTCGCAAGCTATTTGAAATAGCAGTAAAATTTTTACTGTAATAACGCGGGATCGTATTTTGGTCAGTTTTTGTCCTTATTAACTCTGTAACAAACTCTAAATTTGTTCGTGGTCAATAATTGCATTAAGCTTGAGGGGCTCTATGCTTAGTTTACAAAGAAACCACAACAAGCTTTGATTAAACCTTGCGCTACCTTGTCCGCCCTAAACCCAAATCTGACGAAAGTCTTGAATCCTTTATGCTGCGGGTTGCCAGAGGTAACGGTTATTCAGATTTTTCAACGTTCATTCAGTCTGCAAAAAGCAGTGTTATTGACTCCTCAGCTGGAAGATTTGAGTCATTCTTACCTGAAGACATCGCAAGTGCTAACTTACACCACTCTCAAATCTCCAGTCGTCGCCGTATCGACATGTTGCGTCAGTTCGCAGAGCTGGCCGGTTGTACGCTGTCTGATTTACTGGATATTTGTTTGGCCCGCGGCGCGGTTACCTTTTCGAAAAGACGCGTGAGTCTGTACAGACAAGGTGTAAACATACCACTCGATGAGCTAAGACCACTTCACGAAGTTCCTGTATGTCCCTTGTGTATCAATGAAAATGGATATGGCCGGCAATTGTGGCATTTTCGATCCTACACTGCCTGCCATCAGCATGGCATTGCGCTGATAAACCATTGCCGTTGCGGTGCATCCTTGAATATCGTTGAACATGAGTTTTCTGGCTGTTGTCATTCTTGCGGGGCGTCTTTGCTCGAGCAAACTGAAAATGCGTCTGATCCGGAGCTAAAACTATCAGCTTGGTTATCAGGGGAGTCGAACGAGCATCTTTCTAACGTTGCACAAAGCCATAGATGGGGGCTTGTTCACTGGTTCAGGCACTATGTCGAATCTGGTGTGTGTATCGCTGAGGACTCTTTTTTTAGCTACTTTAAGGCTTGGCCCGACTCTTTGTTCGAAAAGCTAAAATCGGACTTCACAAAGGCCATTGAACTTGCTGTTTCACCTGCAAATGAAATGACCTTTCAGGACGTTTTTGGTGATCTCTTGATAGTATCTTGCCGGTTGCCGGGCTCGGCACTTGCAGACAACATTGTACTTAGAAGCATTGTGAAGTTTTTGTCTGATGAGGTGATCGATAAAGGTAGTGTACTCGGCGATTTGGCCATTAACAGTATTGAGGCTGCGATTTTGCTTAACACTACCACTGGGCAGATAGCATCACTTTATGACCAAGGTATCTTACAAACCAAATATCAACTTAGGAGCAGTCAAATTGTGGCCGTGACTGCTCCGGTATTTCGTTTGTCTGATGTGCTCTGCTGCTGGCTCACGTCCTATCAGAGTGAGACGTCAAACCGGCGCTATCTGGTTTCAAAGTGGTAAATCGGATGCACTTAACAGAGCTTTTACAGTTGCCAGATGTGCAGGTTAGAAATGTCGAGTTGAAGCGGGCTTTTAATGCTCTTAGTGAAGGGGTTTGTATTGACGGTTTGGAAGTTCAGACCATCCATATTCTGGCAAACCTGACGTCAAAACTGAGTGACGCGTTGGATGTTACCTCGGCAACAGAAGCTTGTAGCCTGTTGAAATCTGAAGACTGGTTAATTAAATGCTTTTCGACTGTGGGGTTCAGGCATTCGCATAATTTAAAGTATCCTGACTATAAGAACCGTGGCGTATTGCGACTTGAGCCAATAGGACGGCTCCCAGCCGGCTACATATCGTCTCAAAGGTGTAAAGACCATGCAAGGCTTGGGTGGTCACACAATTCCGCTGATATCAATTACCAGTTATTTCTCTGCGCCTCGTTCAATTGGCAGGGCGGGGTAAGCTGCATAGCAGAGTTGATCCGCGACGGGGATTCGAATTTTAAAGAGCTTCTCTTTGAAGCTGGGATATATAAAAAGGATGTTATCTGGCTGACTAAAGAATTGCAGGGAATTGTGCCAAGACAAACCTTGCTTGAGCTTGGCCCGGAGTTACGCCAAATCCGGCTACCTTATCGCAGCGCTTATTGCGCTGTCACTCCGGTAGCATCGCATATGTTGCAGCGAGAGATACATCTGGCGCTAAAGGCCGAGAAACGGCATCGAGGTGTTATTAAACACGCCAGAGCGGCAAGTGTAGGTGATTTGGCTGCTGCAACTGCTGGCCGGGTGTTCACTTTCAGGACTGTGCCCAAAAAACTCTGGATGCGGCACAGCCTTAATCCGAAGCAATCACTGTCGGACACTGGTTTGCTGGCATTAAAGCAGCTTACCAAGGCTGAGCAGATGCTGCTGACAGACAATAATCGAAAGCGCCTGGTCGATGAGTGGAAACAAGATGTCCTTAATTACATTGATATCTGGATTAAGCAATACGACATCCCAAAAGAGCTCATCGCCAGCACTTTAGTCGCGCAATTTAACGTGCACCTCAGCAAGACAAAGATCGGTCGTGAACTAGCATATCAGCCCGATGTAACAAGACTGCTCAGCCAGCTGATGAGCAAAACATCATCCGATTATGACGTTTCTCCGACAACGCAGGGAAACTATCAATATCTTGTATTGCCAGGCATTAAAATTTCCGGTGCTACGGCACTTAGCTCCTCTTACACCGTGGGCATCCCATCGCTAATGGGAATATGGGGCTTTCTGCATGCGTTTGAACGGAATACCCAACGCCGGACGAACAGCCGTACTTTTCAGATTGAGAGCTTCGCTCTTTGCTTGCATCAGTTTGTATTAGACGACCGTGGATTAACCAGAGAAGTTAAACTGGACGGCAAAAGGCTTGTTACTCCAGCAATTCTGCCAACACGTTATTGTGATTTCGTCATCAGTTTTGTTTTAAAAGTGCGCAAAGCTCAATTGCAACTTGAGCCTAACCAGTTGATTTCATGTTTGCCGAATTCACTGTGTCAGGGGGCGGTGCACGCCCAAATAGACCGGCTTGAGAGTTTTCTCTGGATTGATTCGTTTTATAGCGCAATCCAGGCGATACCGGAAAAACGAGGCCGCTGGCTGGTACCTGATCTTAACTCTTCACCAAGTGACGTCGAAACATTAACTCTTACACCCGAGCTACTGCTCACAACAGTGGGTTACCAACTTCTGGAAACGCCTACTGAAAAAACGGGAGCTGTGGATGATATGCCACATGCCTTTGCAGAACCGGTTCTCGGGAACGTGTACCAACGCCATGCCGGCGCTGATGCTTTGGATCATGAATTTTTCTGGAAGCTTGCAGTACTTCCAAATGCCTTTCTATTAGGGACTGAAGGAACTGAACATGAAGCTGCCTCAACGATTTAGCTACCGCCGCTCACTGTCACCCAGCATTGGTGTTTTCACTTATATGAATAAGCAAGGAGAGGAAAGACCACTGCCGTTTAAAACAGTGAAAGTACTCGGTCAAAAAGAGGGGGTGGCGGAAGGATTTGATAACAAAATGATTCCCAAAGCCTCAGCTACAGCGAAGAAACTTGGTGAGGGAAACCCTCACACTATTGAATATTGCCATGTACCTTACGACGCGAACCGAGTCTTCTGCAGGTTCTCGTTGACTGTTAATGCAAACTCTATAGCGCCTGAGGTGTGCAATGACAATGAAGTTCTAGGAGCCATGTCTGAATTTGTGAAGTCCTATATAGCCGTGAAAGGCTATAGCTATCTCGCCGAGCGTTACCTGATACAGATCATTTCTGGTGCCTGGTTATGGCGAAATCAGTATTCACTTGGTACTACAATCAGGATCCGAACTCACAAAGGTCGAAATCTGGTAGCTGAAAATGTACAGCCGCATTCAGGGCAAAAAGGCTGGCAACAGAATTTAGCTGGCTGGGCAGAGTTGGTTGATGAGTTTAGTGAAGCGCTAATTCACCCGGGCAAATTTTTACTTTGCGAGGTTGAAGCTGAGATTATCCCAATAACCTGCCAGGAGATATACCCCAGTCAGGCATTTAGTGATCGAGACAGCGAAGATATTGCCGGGCGGGTATTCCAAAAAACTATGGTAGATGGCACTGAGAGCCCAATTTTAGGTGCCTATAAAATTGGTGCGGCAATCGCTCAGGTTGACGATTGGTTTGATGACGTTGTTGAGCCATTACGAGTGGGTCAATACGGGGTAGATAAAAAGATAAGTGCAGCATTGCGCACACCTGAAAATGGATTGGATTTTTTCAGTACCCTTACGCAGGTTGAGCAACTGACCGACGAGATAAAGGCCAAAAAACAACCCAATAATAGAGCTCACTTTTTGGCAGCTAATCTGATCAAAGGTGGTTTATTTCAGAAAGGGGCAGCCAATTGAGCAGGTACTTTTTCTATATTCGATATTTGCCTGAAGACGTAAACTGCGAGTTCCTGGCGGGTAAATGTATTCGCATTTTGCATGCCTATCAAACCAGATTTAACTTACGCAGTATTGGTGTGTCATTCCCGGATTGGGGGCAAAGCAGTATTGGTCGAACTATTGCTTTTATATCTGAGTCGCCACAATCCTTAACTACCCTTAGTCAGCAAAATTATTTTGTCCGAATGTCTGAAGAGGGATATTTTCTAATCAGTGGTGTTCAGGTATTGCCTGGTGATCAGGAATATCAGGAGTTTATTTATTACCGTGAAAGACGGCTGGAAAAAGAATCCGCATCTGCTAAAAAAAGAGAGTTGAAACGTTTACAAGCGAGGGCTATTCAAGCCGGTGTTGACTATGCTCCTAAAACAAGTGGGCGTGGATGTGTTGAGATACCTTTTGCACATAGGCTATCCTTTGGTAGCTCTAGTGGAGCAGATTTCTTGCTTTTTATCGGCCGTTTGGAGTGCGAAAAAAAACAACTATCAGAATTCAGTAGCTACGGATTAGGAAATAGACCTGAGTTTAAGGGGTCAGTGCCTTGTCTACGACCCTTAATTTGTGAGTGTGAGGTAACTATTTGATTTTAAAGCTTTAAAATAATAGCTATAAATTATGGGTAGGCTAGCCATTATGGGTCTAATTTCTTGATTTCATTTATTTTATTAGGTGTTCTGCATAGTTATCCGCCGTGTAGGTGGCTTAGAAAAAAGGCCGCCCCAGAATTCCAGAAGACGAACAGTTATCCGCCGTGTAGGTGGCTTAGAAATTATGGCAAAACAGACTGTGTTTTACCACCAAGTTATCCGCCGCGTAGGTGGCTTAGAAACCGGAAGCAAAAGTCTCTGGTTCCAATCGAGAACTCCGCCGCATAGGTGGCTATTTATGCCCGCTTGGATCTATCCAAGTGAGCAGCTTTAATCATGCTTTTGGGACCATGCGAATCACTATAAGTATCCGGAGTACATATGAAAAAGCCGCCTATATGGCGGCCTTATTTCAGCGCTGGTTGGTGCCAACGCTGTAGTTGAATGTACTTAATCTACAGCTAGAATCTTACGTCAACTTCCATTCAAAATCAAACACACTGGTGTTTCGCTAAAGGATGACAAGCTGTTTTCGGCATGCCGAAATATATTCACTGGTTAAGTTGTCGACTAGGTGTAACTTTTATGATCTCTCAGGACTATTTTAGAGATTGGTTTTTACCAGAAGCATACCTGTTCCGCTATCTAAGTTCTTCTTTCACAACTGCATCTACAGCGATTAGACTTCCTCCTGCCCCAGCTGAAGCAAATGCAATTACCGTAAAAAATACCATGTGCATCGAAATGGTTAGCTGTAAATCCATATTAGGTACTTCATGCCCCTTTATCAAAAAACCTTGAATGAGCGTGGGAACAAATCCGGTAAAACCCGCATAGGCACAAAGCGCTAAACCTTTGCTAAAATTGCTGTTATATAACGTTTTACTCTGTAATAGGCTGGCAAAGCCTCCTATTACGGAGAAAATCATCAATGCCAAACCAAGTGCTCCCGTTATACCAAGCGCTATCGAAACGTCGGCTGCTGGCTTTAAAATCAAGCCACTGTACATAGATAGACCAAGACCAAATGCCAAAAGCAGGGTGATAGTTACTAATATTCTTTTCATATGCTCCTCAACAGGAAAAAAGTTCTAAAATAAGTTCGCGAATTTTATTTCAGAAATATTTTGCATTTAGCGTCAATTAAAAGCGGATGTGTTAACGATCCAAGTAGCTTTTGCTGTGGTCCGTAATAAATCAATGCTGACTGACGCCTGCCTTTCCTTGATAAGGCAGGGTATTAACCAAAAAAATCGATAGAGTTGTATTTTCATTTAAACCAACGTTCATAAAGTATCCCATTACAACGAGCCGCAATATTGCTAAAGAACCAGAACGATAGTCCGAAACCACACAATAGCCCCGCTAGCAAGATACCATCTGGGGTAAAGCCTACCTCGTTAGATTTTTTAACAACGTCGGGAACAATGTCTCCAAGCATCAGTCCGAGGTAACCTGCTACGAAGAAAGCCATTAAACCTGTTATAGCTACTACCCAATCACTTGATTCTGAAAACTTACTTTTCTTGGCATTTGTTAATTTTTTTACTACCCCATCAAGAATTTTCATAAAAAGTACCCTCAAATATCAACTAGATATATTTAATAGGCTAAAAAGCCACCAAACGTCTCAGACCACATTTTTAGTTAAATGTGTACTCTTTCCAAGGAATTTGACTAATGTGGATATTTGCCAGAAAGCTAACAATGTCCTTACGGCCTCTGTACGTCGGCGTGCCGCGCGCATCTTGAGCCATTAGGACAATAGGCATACCTGGGAATAGTGGTGTGAAAGACGAAATTGCTTCTTCGCTCTGCTGAAGAGAGTCAACAATGTATTTTTTTACAATAACTATTGAGAAAGTAACGCCTTGTTCTTTGACAACTGCACCTTGAAATCTCATAAAGTTTACCTCGTTCAAATGACTGGATTTAGTTAAATAGAAGTGCTGATCTTTTCTCAGCACTTCTGAAAAGTGTTCCAATTAGCTGGGCATTGAACGCCAGTGTGAACACACGCTTTCCCAGCGGCCGAATCGAAAGCGGGGATAGTTGGTCACATGAATAACTTTTGGTTTGCTCATGTCTTTTCTCCAATTAATTGGGAGGAGACTCTTGTTATGCGATGCAACTCCAGATATTCTCAAGGCTGTTCGGCGCTTTCGGAATATCCTTCGAGGGATGAGACCTCCGGTAGTGTCCCAAGAGGATGCCATTTCGGCATCACTCTTATGCATCACAAAATAGGTATTGGCGCCAACCAATGCCTATTTTTCCTTTCGAACTCCTTTAAACGGAGTTTTGTCCGATGTTTTCACATCCATAAATTGCCCAGTTTCAGTATCTCTTTTAACCCAGTGACCGCTGGGTGTTTGCGTTTGAGATCTTCCCGTTACCGCCCCGTGGCGGCGATTATCACCTGATTTGCCATTTGTAGCCATGCTTTGATCCTTACATTGCGTTAGATTATTCTAACGATTCAAGGTTATTCCGTGAGAAATCTCTTGTCAAGATCTTTCCGTATGCTAGTGTTAGATATATCATACGGCACATTTTTCAAGGAGAGCATATGTCGCTAGCTGAAAGGTTGAGGGTACTTAGGGCGGATAAAAAGGTTTCGCTGCAAGTTGTTGCTGATGCTGTGGGTATATCCAAGCCACATGTATGGGAATTAGAAAAGGGAAAGACCCAAAATCCATCTCTTGAGCTTCTTATGAAATTTGCTGAGTATTACTCGGTGAGTTTGGACTTTTTGGCCGGTAAAAGTGATGTCGACTTGCGATCTCGAAAATTAAATTCGATGTTCCGAAAAATTGATCATGAAAATGCTTCCGAAGAGGATTTGAAAGTGATAGAACAAGCCATAGATATGGCTTTATCACTGATTAAAAATCACAAACAAGGATAGTATGATCTCATTGGACTTGATGGAGCTTGCGGATTGTTTTGCTCCTGAAGAGCTGGTTAATTGCATATTTCAGCAATGCCCTCAATTAAAGGCTCCGATTCCTGTTGAACAGATTGCCCAAAGGGTAGGAATTTGTGAAATTCAGCCTTTACCTGGAGACAGCGAAAATATTGAAGGAATGCTCTGTTCTGAACCTGCTAAAGACTGCGGAGTCATCTTTTTTAATAAAAGCAGGCCAATTGGTCGGCAGCGGTTTACGATTGGACATGAGCTTGGACACTTTCTGTTGCCTACTCACGCCTCTGGAGAGAGAAAGTGTACAGCAAGCGATTTCAAGAAGAATTCGAATACTGAAGAGTCTGAAGCAAACGAGTTTGCGCAAAAGCTATTATTGCCAAGTCATCTCTTAACACCTGAGATCAACGATCAAGCGTTCAATATCGAATTAATTAATAAACTATCTGTACTTTTTCAGATGAGTTTTGAGGCAACTGCTATCGCGGCAATACCATTGAGTAGCGAACCAGTTGCGATAGTTTTCACTAAAAATCGTAAAGTTAAATACGCTTGGCGAAATTTGAAGCATTTTAAATACAAATTGAAAGTCTTTAAAGGTTCAGATTTACCGGAGAGTTATGAGGTTCCCGACTTGAAGGCAAATGCTGTGTCGGAGTTCATTGAGTTTTGTGAAAATGATTGGTTAGAGGGAGCTCCAAAGCTTGGACCTGAGTTAGAAATATATGGACAAACTTTAGTTCAAGAGAAAGGGTATTCAGCAATTTTATTAAAAATAAACTCGTTGAGTTCGTTTGCCTAACTAAGAGATGTCTAGAAAACTAGGGACGATTCAGCTGCGTGTGCGCCGAAAAGATGAGCGGCGACTATTAGGGGCCTAAGCAGCGTGAGGCAAAGTTGCGCAACCCGTGCAGCTCGGCGAACTCGATGGCTGCAGCGCAAGTGTCCGTGAAGGGGAACAGCTTTCTAAATCTTGACGGCTACAATCTCGTCGTATACCCAACAAAGACTGGTCGCTGGGGGATATAAGATTGGCGATCGTTTTGGGCCTCGAACATATCCCACTAATAACGAAGCAAAATTGGGGCTGTTTGATGATTTCTGGGCCACTACCCAGGATGACGAGCAGCTGTGGAGTAGTGATTGATAAGTTGAGGATAAACGAAAAATGGCTAAACCGGTTGTAATCGGCTCAAGGAGCTTCAGCACTCAGGGCCGCGCCCTCGACCACTTTAAGGCTCTGCTTCACCGGTATCAGAACGGCCAGCGGATCGTAGACCTAGCTGACCACGCTGACCTGGTAGCGCTCATTGAACGTTTTGACCCGGTACTCAGTGCCGTTGGGGAGCCCACAAAAGGTGCTGGCCAGATTGCACACTTTGAGCGACGTCTGAATACTGGGACAGGCTGGAGCTCAGCTGGATTCTGGATTATTCGACAGGATGGTACTGAAACTGACTTCTCGTACATCGACGCAGTCAAGGGCAAACCGAAAGGGCAGTCTCAAGATTTTTACAACGCATGCAGACAGGCGGTTGCATTGGAGTTAGTCCTCGCCAAGAAAGGGGCGTTTGCGCTGTACGGCGATAATCATAGACGTGTCGAGTGCGAGTTGACCGGAAAAATGGTTAGCATTCACGATGCACACCTTGACCACGCATGGCCGTATTTTTCGCAGATAGTGAGTGGATTTCGGGCTGCCAGGGGGTGGTCGAGGGACATTCCTGATGGCATTATTTCCACCCCTGCTGACGCTCAGACCACGTCAACGTTCGTGGATAACTTAGTGACTGAAGCATTCCGAGCGTTCCACCATGATCAAGCAGTCCTTCGGATTCTAAGCCGGGAAGCAAACCTTCAGACTGCGAGCTCGGCGCGCCGGCCGAAGGTTGCACGGCCTGTGCGGTTATCTTGATCATCTGCGGACGCTGGTTCAATTCTTCTTATGAGGTTTGAACTAGCGGCTGGTTTCGGGCATATCGTTAATACCTACCGACGGTGTAAATTGGTTGCATTGCCAGTCACAAAAACAGGACTTTTCAGCACTAGTCTAAGATGGTTTTAGAACGTTGAGTAACTGAGGTTTGTCGCAAGGGGCATTATATCGCTGCTGGAAACTATGATGCTCCCCATGTGTATCCTTTGAAAAATGCTGTACAGCATATTGCTGCAAGAGCAATTTGTGCGTTCAAATCACCTTGTCCTGTTGAAGCAATCCGCAGTAAGCTCGGGGGCCGGTGTCAGTTAAGAGACGCAAACCCTTAGGATATGGAAGTCATATGAGTTCGTACGAGTTAATCAAAGATTTGGAAAAAAAGCTGGGCCTTTACAAAGATAATCATCTAAATCTCTCGTCATCAGCACCTACTAGAATTCAAGAAATGCTTGCAGAATGCATCTTCAGTGCACAGATCTATCCTAGCTCGTTAACCAGAAATGTTGTTAAAGCATTAATTGAAGAAAGGCAACCTTGGCCGACCATCGATGGCGGTGAGTATTGTTTAGCGTATCCGGTCAAAATTGAAGACCTTGAAGTCGTCGGTTTACTTAGATTTCCTAACGACAACTTGTGCATTCAAAGAGCTACGGATTCATCCCTAGATATGCCTAATTTCCTTCGTAATCAATTGAATGCACTTTCTTTTTTGCACGCTATCCGTTTGGGGTATGATGATCTGGTATCACCGCATCTAAGGTTACATAAAAAAGACATTGAGCCTAATACCCTCACTATCCTCTCGGAATATTTAATTTCAGAAGGTGAGTACGTGAGGATATCATTCGACCACAATGAGATCTTTGGTGTTGGAACATGTCTATGGAAGAGTTTACGAGCAACAACTAGCGACCCCAATCAAGCTTTCACTGAGTACACGATCAAGATGTGTGTAGCTACTGATCGATCGTATGTTTTTGAAATTGACTTTGAACACGGTATTGATATAGATGAGTTCCTTGAATGCGCTTTCAATCATATAGTGTCAGATACAAGTTTGCGTGATAGTTGGAGGGCTTGCGCCACAGAGATGGCAATCAGCCACAACGGAATTGAATCACTGACGCAAATACAAGCTGCGAGTACATCGGCCGAAGCAATTTACCATGACACGCTCAACCTCAATCCGTTAGCGCAGGTAATTGACAATCTAGCGAGCAGACAGCCATGCACGTTACTTGAAGGAAAGATTTGGTTTGAGGATGGCTGGCTAAGAAACTTTCATGAGCCAGATAGCATATCAGCTCGGCTAGTTTGGCTAATTATTAAGCACGAGAAGAATGTGTATTCCATAGAAAATAGCTTCCCTATAACAAGAAAATTGATCGCTCTTTCCAGTAACGCGCCCAAACTATTGAACCTTCTATTTGCTGATATATCTCTCCCTGCTTACTTGTGTTTCTTGCTCTCGAATAGGCCGACCAATCATATAGGGTTGATAGAGCTTTATAGAAATATTGAGCGATCTGCGCGCCCAATTTCAGACAAGGTGGCGTATGAGAGGATTTGGCAAGATTTAGTTTGGATGCAAGGACTGGAGGTCTATTGTTACAGCCATGAAAAGCTTGACCACAGGTACGCAACTGAAGCGCTTGAAGCAATCTGCGAAATGGTCGCTTGGTTCACTCGCCGCGAAATTAGCCGAAATTCACGAACACTTACAATTTCAGATACTCGCCTGCCAAGCTTGAAAAATACAATTAAATCAATAATATATATCAATGAATCGGGTTGTAGACAAAATCTATTCGACAATCATCTTTTACTCTTGGGTGACATCATCAATCGGCGTCTCACAGACATTCACAAGCAATCGAATCCAACACCTATCGGAGAGTGGATAGTTCTGTTCTGGTGTCTTGAACTCGCCAGTAAGCACTCTAACCAGACAAGCAATGCGATAACTAAGAAACTCTGCGAAGTATTGATATCCAGTTATCTGCGCGAACTGCAAATGAGGATTAGTAATCAATCACATAGCAGTGATGATCCGTTAGCACTCGATGAGTTGAGCTGGAGCCAGCTCTTGCTTTGCGCATCTAAAGGTCTGCGATTCAAATGGATCTTGGCGCTGGAGGCATACTATGATCAAGAAGTAGAGCTATCGCATAAAGACACAAGGAATTTGAACTCAGCAGTCAGATTGCATTTCCGAGTGCTGCTCCAATTATATAGAGGTGCACAGGACTACATCGTAAGAGAACACATAGCTACGGAACTTGTTATGCTAGTGCAACAGTTCGGCTTTGCCCACGACAAATATTCGGGCGCGTTCAACTATTCAAATGATAACTCTGACTACAGCCCTTTGCGCCTTTGGCCCACCTTCTGTGAATTAACAAATGAATTTACCGACAAGCCATACAATAATTTTCTAATAGCACTGAGCTCATCCGCTGTGCCTATGAGCGCTCTGTTTATTCTTTTAGAAAAGACGGATACACGAAAGCGTAGAGAGTCGATTGAAACAATCATCAAAAGTCGAACATTAGAAAAGGAATCACCTAATTGGGTACCTGAAATTTTTGACATAGTGATTAAAGCTGCTAACAACGGATACATCTCAATAGCTAAATATTTCTTAGGCTCTATCTGGAAAAATGCTCACAAGGTCCATAAAAACAAAATCGACGAGCTGACGGGAAAAATCGAGCTGAAAGAAATCTTTGAGAACGTAGCATTACCCGTCCATGATAAAATCGAATCGATCCGCAATTTCAAAATAGAGTATACGGAGAAAGAAGTTGTTAGGGCTGTTCAGGAGTTTAAATCCTACTTGATTGCCAGCCTTAACATGACAATAGATAACAATACTTCAGTAAAACAGTTCGCCCAATTAGTCAAAACTTCCCCGACACTCCAGAATGCAACAGGCCTTATAAAGAGCGCCTTATCGGCTTCCAGCACTGATGAATCTGATAAACAGCTGGAAGATTATTTTAAAATCTGGACTGACATCTTCAAGAAATCACATCAAACATCTACAAACGTTGTGTTACCGGACGACGATTTGCGCTGCATCCTTCAGCTTTGCTTGAAAATCTCGCGCCTGGATGAGTTCAGTGAATTTTGGGGGATTGCTACCAGTCGACAACGAGAAAGCTATCAGTTTGCTGCCGAACGAGCAGAATATTTGATAGAGTCTGGCCGCAGAAAAGAGGCAATAAGTTATATTAATGAATTACTTAATGAATCTAACGATTTACCAGACGCTGCGTTGTATGCGCTGAATAGTATCAAAAAAGGCCTGCTTGACCAACAAGCTCCTATTCATTTTAAACTTGAACATCCGCAAACATCGTCAATTAAATCAACCCAAGAGGATTTAAGGGTTAGTTGGCTGAGGATCAGAGATCTGAACGCAGCTGATCAAAGTCAGATTCTGATGGAGCCAAGCAATTCTATAGACCCTTATCTTCTGCAAACTATTGAGCAAGTCGGCAACGAGCTTCTCATGCGAAGTGGAAATTTGCTGAGGAAGAAAGCCTATTCGAATTCCACGTCTATAATCCCGTTGGACGATGAGAACATGATCAATGACTGGCTCGTATCTCTGATCAGGCAGCGTATGAACTTTGTTAGTTGGAAAATACATGATCAATCACGTATAGGCTTGTCGGCCTCGGAAGATGGAGTTGGAGAAACGGACGGGTGGATTCAAGATGGTCAGGGGCATTTGATCTCAATTATTGAGGCATTCCGCTTAGGAAAAACTATCGATAAACAGGTAATCAGGAAGCACCTTGACAAGGTTTGTGGATATAACTCTACAGGAGCAAGCCCCATATTCATTGTGGTGTACACTTCGACAGAAGATTTCCCCAAACTATGTTCAGAATATGAAAATTATGTAAGTGAATTGAAATATAAAGGTTTTGACATCGACAGGCCCAATAATTTCAGACGGAAGGAGATGAAAATACCCCAAACAAGAGCTTGGTACTACGAAGAGACCCGCTACCTCAATGGTGAGCCAATCAACATGTACCACCAACTGTTGAATCTGAAGTCTCCTCTGCCTTGAAAATTGGGTATTTACTCGTATAGTGATCATAAAGTCACTTCAAGGTATAGTAAGCAATAAAGAAATTCATTGTATGCTTAAAAACAAGAGTCCGTTTTATGGTTCAAAAAAATCCAGGTAACTTATATATTATAAATTTAAAAGTTCACTTTATGATTAAAACGACATTGATACCTTCCCCGATGAGAACGTGCGTTCGACAAAAAAGCCGGGAGTGCTTTTGAACAGCTTCGCTGGCCCAAAGGGCGAGGGCAGGACAGCCCGAGTAATTGCGGCTAGTTCGTAATATAAATCAATATCTTAGCTGAAAATCGAGGCCTTTTTTGTGTCCAATAGAAAATTTTACAGCATATTTATAGCATTTTCAGTTGCTGCAGCTTGGATCGTGTCTGAGCGGCCTAAACTGCTACAAGAGTTTAGTTGTGCATCTTCAGCCATTTGATTAAAAGTTCGTCTTTGGCGATAACGTTACCATTAATAATTTGCTTAGTTATTGACTCTCTATCTTTCTGCTTAACACCTAGAGATGGATCTAATTCAATTAGAATTTGTTCTGCTTGGAATTGATATCTATTAAATGCTTCTTCTGGTGAGGAAATTGAAGGTGCGCTATCCATCATATAAACCATAGAATTTAATGTGCTTCTCAGATAATGCTCTAAGTTAACTATCAACATTTCTAGCCTGTCTGGAGTTGCAGCATTGTGGATAATTGCATTTCGAGTTCGATATATCCTATGGATTTGCATTTCTACTTTTGTTCTGTGCTTTTGAATTTTTAGACCAAGCTGGTAAGGTGTTTGGCATAACTCAATTAGCTGACTGAATCGATATTTTGCGTATGGGTATTGTGCTAAGCGTCTGTTCAACTCGTCTACTGTAGCTTGTGATTTTAAGATGCAGTAAAGCTCAGCTAGGTTTAAAGTTCTTAAATCAACTTCTTGCCCATTGATCTGGAATGATTCCCACTGAAGTGCTTTTGCTACACCCCTTAAAGCAAATAGCTGTTTTACGGGGTAGTCTAACCCTATGCAAGGTAAAACAGAGTGAATTACGTGAGCGTCATGAGTAAGGTTTTCAGTCGCAACTCCCAAAGTTAGCGATTCTAATGCAGACCAAAACGCTGTAAAGCGACTCTCAGGTGTTCCGTCTGTTAGTACTCCATTTCTAAAGAATCTAAAGGCTGAACTGACTTTCCGAACCGTATTTATTTCAGCATTTTTGTACAACTTAGACATAGTTCTAATATACAAAGAAAATTCGTCCGAGTTTAGACGATCAGATGCGTTAACAAGTTGTTTATCGAAATGTGGTAGCGTTTTTGTGTGTTCGATATCATTCTCTATAGTGGATGCTCGGTATTTTTTTTCTATTTTAATCTCGTCTCTTCCCATCATGTATGCGACAACATCCAGCGCTCGGTATAACTCCGATTCTGCAATTTGACGAGCAGCGCTGAATGAAATTGTGTTAACCACGATGTCTACCGAAACCATGTTATTTTTATCAGATGGAATTTGTTCAAATCTACAATTTTTAAATTCAAATGACTGTCCGGTACTTCCAATAAGTGAGTGTAACCGTTCACTGAGTAGTCTAAGAGTAATGGTTATTTGACGATCTTCAGCGCTAATCTTCTGAGTGAAAGGCTGGAATTGATTTTCAAATGTATCTGTTCTTTCTCGAAGATAATTCCGTGATAGCAGGTAGCATTCAGAAATGGGCATTCCCAGCGTTAAAAGTGTGCTTATGAGTAAGTTGGTTGTATGGTAAATTTCAGTTAATGTTTCAGTGTCTGACTTCTCACCGTGAAGTAATCTTTCTCGTAAAACATTAATGGCTACTGATCTATAACTCAAAAGGATTTTTTCTTTAAACTGAGTGAGAAGGCTACTAATCAGGAGGCGCTTTTTTTCAATAGGGCTAGTATTGTGGTCTTTAAGATCTTTATTATCACAGAGAGATATTATTTGGCTTGTCACCTCTTTAAACTCTGCATGAGTAAAGCACAAGTCAGATCGAAAAATTTCTAGCAGTTCTGTCATCACATGGCTGCGCTTATCTGCTGCCTTATATTTATCGCCGTGAGTGTACAGTTCGAGTAGTTCAATTGTTGCGTTTAAAGCGTTGTTATAAGTAACTCGGTCAGAATCTATGCTGTGTAAGCTAGTTAGGCTTGACCAGCATTCGATAAAAAAAAGTTGTTGGGTTTGAAGGTTTGCTCTTTCGATTCTGGAATCTAAACGCATTCTTGTTCTACGCCCTAATTCTGTTATACTTAATCGTACATTAACTTATTAATGCAGTGTTTTGCTAATAAATCACTGTTACTACAGAAAAAAACGGTCTCCCCTTCTGACTGAGGCTAGTCCCGAGAAGGATCGAGACCAACCCTTTAAGGAGAAGCGTGAATAGCGCTTCTCCTTTTTCGTTTATTACTGCTACTCAGATTATTCCGCCTACCAAGCAGTACACTTATTTACAGAACTTCAAGTGAGAGCGAAAAACACTTTGATTGATTTGACTTTTCCTTCCTAATTTCAAAGACCTACAGCTTGATTGTGATTGGCTTTCAGTAAAGTAATTTAATTACGGGAAAGGAACTGAAGGAGCATGAAAAGTTCACTTTATGGTTTAAATTGCTGAGTTCAATTTATGCTTTAAATGCACGTATGTGACTGATTTTATTTAATTCAAAAAGTTCAAGTTATGCTTAAAACGACATTGACACCTAGCCCGATGAGAGCGCGTCGTTCGACCACTAATGTGCCTGGAGCACATTAGAACAGCTTAGCTGGCCCGAAGGGCTAGGGCAGGATAGCCCGAGTAATCGCGGCGGTTACCCTTACACCACTAACAGCCTTAAAGCCGCCGTTTGTCTTACGCTTAGCTGACAGGCTGCTGCCTTATGCTAGTATCTTCCCCGGTATCATACTAATAATAACCAGGGAGTTTCACCGATGAGAAAACTGCACCTTATGCTGATGCTGTGCCTGCTGCCACTTATGGCCATGGCACAGGACGACAACAGCCTGAGCGTAGAGCGCTTATGGCAACTGCAGCGCATAGGCTCGCCCGTGGCATCGAACGATGGCACTTATATTGTTGCGCCGGTAACCAAATATGATGTTAAAGCCGATAAAGGCCACACCCGCTTGTGGCTGTTTAGTGCCGATGGCAAACAGCAAACACCGCTTAGCGCCGAAGGCCTGCGTGCCAGCGAAGCCACTTTTTCGCCCGATGGCAAAACCTTAGCCTTTATCAGCCAGCGCGACAAAGACGATACCGGGCAAATTTATCTGCTGCCAATGGGTAAACCCGGCGAAGCGCAGCGCTTAACGCAAGTGCCAACGGGTGTGCATGGTATTAAATGGGTGGGTAAACACCTGTATTTTATCAGCCGTGTCTGGCCGGATAAAAGCTGGGACGAGATGAGTGAACAGCTAAAAGCCGAAAAAGATAAAAAAGTGTCGGCCCGGCAGTGGAATGCGCTGCCTTACTCGCAGTTTGACCACTGGATAGACGAAAACCGCCAGGCGCATGTATTTCGTATAGCTGCCAGCGGCGGTGAGGTGCAGGCCGTTACCCAGCCACTGGGTTATGAATTACCGCGTGCCAGCCAAAGTGCGTCCAGCTACGATATTGACAGCAAAGAGCAGTACATCGCTTTTACTGCCAACGGCTGGGACAATCATGTAGATGCCAAAATTGATATTTTTCTGGCCCGCATTGGTGGCGACAGCGCACAAAACCTCACTACCGACAATCAGGCGCCGGATGCTAACCCCAGTTTCAGCCCGGACGGCAAAAGCCTGGCTTTTACCCGCCAGCGCATTCATGGCTTTTATGCTGATACCGCCAAATTAACTATTTATGATCTGGCAAAAAAAACCAGCCGTGAGTTAGCCGACAACTGGGACCGTTCAGTCAGTAATTTTGTCTGGGCAGCCGACAGCCGCGGTTTTTACAGCAGTATCGACGATGCCGCCACCCAGCGCCTGTACCATATCGATGCCAAAAGCGGTAAAACCCGCGCCATTACCAAAGCCACCAGCTTTGGCCAGCCGGTTTTAGCGGGCAACAATACTCTGGTTGCTACCAACGACAGCTTTATGTATCCGGCGCGGCTGGTAACGGTAGATGCCCGTAACGGCAAAACCACCCGGCTGGACAGCTTTAACGACGATATTCTGCATAACACCGAACTGGGTAGTTATGAGTCGGTAACCTATAAAGGTGCCGATGGTAAAGACATCCAGATGTGGCTGCATTACCCGGCGGGCTTTGATAAAAGCAAAAAATACCCGCTGTTTTTACTGATACATGGCGGGCCGCATAATGCCATTGGTGACAGCTTCAGCTACCGCTGGAATGCCCAGACCTTTGCCTCCTGGGGTTATGTTACCGCCTGGCCGAATTTTCATGGTTCAAGCGGTTTTGGCCAGGAGTTTGCCGATGCGATAAACCCCGATTGGCGCACCAAGCCATTAGCCGATATACAGGCAGCCACCAAATGGTTTGAAAACCAAAGCTGGATCGACACCGACCGCATGGTAGCCGGTGGTGCCAGTTACGGCGGTTATTTAACCTCAGTGCTGCTGGGCACCGAGCACCCGTTTAAAGCGCTGCTTATTCATGCTGCGGTATACAATATGTACTCGCAAATGGCGGCCGATTTTGCCGTGCATTCCACCCGTTTTGGCGGTTACTGGGAAAACCCGGACATCTACAAAAACATATCGCCGCACTACCACGCCGACAAATTTAACACGCCAACCTTAGTGAGCCACGGCCAGCTGGATTACCGGGTACCGGTAGGCCAGGGGTTTGAGTTGTTCCGCACGCTGCAAAGCCGTGGCGTAGAATCGCGGATGATTTACTTCCCCGATGAAAACCACTGGATCTTAAAACCGAATAACTCCATTTATTGGTACAACCAGGTAAAAGACTGGATGACCAAATTCGCCGAACCCGGCGCACGTTAAGGCTTAATATCACGGCGCCTGCGGGCGCCGTTTATGGTTTCAACTTGCATTGGAGATATAAATGTCATCATCGCCTTACCATTATTTTGATCATCAGCGTTTAACGCTGCAATGCGGCAGCCGGCTACCGGCCGCGCAATCCTTGTTGCAATTGGCGGGTAACGAACCGCTGCTGGCGCAACTTGCTGCCGAGCCCACCGCACAGCAATTGCTGGATGCCACAGAGCAAGCCTATCAGGCCGGTTACGAGCAACAGGCCTCTACCGAATTTGAACTACAAGGCCTGGCTTTTGCCGGTATTGGCGATCCGCTGTTGCAACTGGATCTGTTGTCGCAGGTATTGCCTGCCTTTAAACGGCAGCGCCATGGCGTGCCAGTTACGCTGGTCAGTTATGGCCTGGTAGCACCAAGCGAGGCTGCGGCGTTATGCCAACAGCTGCTTGAGCTGGAAGTAGAGCGGCTGGAAATTTACCTGCCGGCTACTAACCCGCCAGCCTATCAGCAAGCGGTAAAGCCAACACAATTGGGTTTTAGCGACGTATGCCAGTTTATTCATACTGCCAGCGAAGCCGGCCTGCAGGTCAGCTGCTTTGCCTATGCGCCGGTAAAACAGCAAAGCGAACTGCGCGCGCTGGCGCTGGATTTAGGCGCACGGCAGTTTGTGGTTAAACCTCAGCAGGGGGCTTAAGCAAGCTATCCAGTTCAGTGCGCTGGCGTGGCAGCACCGCCAGCTCTAATCCGAGCAATTTAAAATAGCTGCGTAAATTATCTAACCGCGGGTTGCCATTATCGTTTTCTATATCGCTGACAACCTGGCGGCTTAAACCGGTAAGTTTGCATACGTCTGTTTGTGACATCTGCAAGCCTTCGGTGCGTAAGGCTTTACCAATCTGGCCCAGAGTTGTGCTGCCAGACAGCATTTGCTGCATCAGGCGTTGCTTTAATGCAAAGCGATCTATTGTGGTAGTGGCCTTAGCTTTTGTCATGGCAATAACCCCCACTTCTGCAGCCTGGTTTCCAGATAGGCAAAGCCCATCACCGGCATCTGCATTATGCTGGCAGGCACGCCGCGCTCTGTTAGGCGCCCTGGTAAGTGCTGTAGTTTGGCGGCCAATTGGCGTAATTCGGTTTTAAACAATTCAGGTTCACCATAACAGGCCAGGTGGTCACATAACCCCAGCCAGTCAATATCACCACCGCGCTCAAATGTGTTGCTCCAGTGGGTTGTACGCATTACCACTTCCGGATCTGCCTTCATGGGGGCAAAGTCATAAATGGGGGCCAGTGATACCGCCGTCGCATGTTTGAGTACCGCCATATTGCGGCCATGGTTATCAGAGTTGCCAAATACCACGTTTAACAAGTCACGCTTCAGGTATTCGGCGGTTAATTCTGCCGCAGTTTGGCTGTTAACCACTTGAATAAGTACCTTTAATACCTCTTCATGTTTCAAATGGCTGCCAGCGGGTTTATTTAACAGCGAGAACACAGATTCAACACCATAACGTTGTACAGCATCGGCATTAAACTCCCTGTCAAAGCGCGGCAACCAAAGCGAGGGCTGTTTGCTACCTTCGTGCAGCTGCAGTTTGGCAACGTCCATGCTGGCAAACCCCAGCTCTGCCAATTCACAGTAATAGTGGTATTCCGTGCGCAAAATATCCTGGTCTATCGCAGTGTTACCGCGTGGAAATTTCACCAGATAATGTGCGTCAGCACTGTTATCGTTTTGCAGGGTGTCTATCCATACCTCGCGCTGCGGGTTTAGCCTGACCAACAATTTAGGTGCGGCACCACCGGCACCGGTTGCGCCGCCCGACACTGCGCCGCGTTGTCTGGCATAGTTTAAAAAGTCATGGTCACGCTCTATTACCTGCTGCTGTTCAAAACGCATCTGCTCCAGTGCATTTACCTGTTGCACTACGGCCATTTCAACAGACTCTTTCAGGCGTAAGTTACCCACAGGGGCAATCGTGCCGGCTTGCAACAAGGTGAGATCCTGCACTGCCAGCGGCTGTTGCTGCAGGCCCAGCATATCCAGCCACAGTGTGCGGGCGTAGCCCATCGGCATAATATCTTCAAACACGCCGGGCCAGCTGTTAAAGCTGTACACGTCCATAGGGTTAACCGGGTACATGACCGAAAAACTACGTGATCCCATCTCATCAAAATAAGCTGCGGCGTATGTTGTCCGGGCCTGCAAAGATACCCGGCTATGTTTGCCTGCCTCCGGGGCGGCGATGGTAATAACAAAAGCATCCTGCCAGTGGCCATCATTAAAGGCTTGTAGTGTAAGCTGCATAAATGTCCTGTTGCTGCTGTTCTGTTGTCTAATATAGCGTACAAAAAAGCAGAAAGGACAATTTTTTGTCTAACATAAGGCGCAATTTTGCTAAAAAGACAATTATTTGTCTGATATATCAGACAAGTAATTGTCTTGCTAAACCCAGCGCGGTTAAGGCATTAAGTTTAATGCCTGGCGGCGGCCGGCTTTACTCTGGTGTCATACAAATGCTGCAGTGCTTCGGTTATCGTCATATCGGCGTTTTCACTCAGGTAACGCTCTACCTGTTTATGCACAAAAATCACCGCTTGTTTATGCTGTTTGGCAAAGGCGGCGCATTGCTGTTTTAGCTGCTGGTTAAATTCCTTTTCGGCCACCTGCTGGTGAACTGCCTGGATCGCCTGCTCAAAGCTGTTGCCGTTATCAGCAAAGGCTTCTTTTAAGGCGTTTTTCGGTATCCGGTAGGCTTTACTGGCAAAATCCAGCGCTTCACGAAACGTATCAAAGCTCTCGCCAAACACGTCAAACACCAGCGGCGCGGTATCTGCTACCAACTGGCTAACACCACCGGCTTCATAGTCAAAGCCAAAAAAGTTAAGCCGCTCAGTGGTTTCCGCGCCCAGTTTTAAGCCCGCTTCAATACTGTGGCGCAGGCTAAAATCTAACCCGGCTAACTCTTCCGTCGTCCACATCTCGTAAATGCTCAGCGCCTTGGCATACTTTTTAGCCAGTTTGGTTTTGGCAAATTTGTGCCGCTCATCCAAAGTACCAGCCTTGCAGGGTTTAACCAGCTCGTGGCACTCATTACAAACCGGAATTTTTAAAAACTCACTGGCCTCGCGCGTGGCCAGGTAAAACTCCAAATACTGCTGCGGCGGCGCATAGTCATGCGTAGCGGCAATACAGCCGCAGTAATAGCAGGTGTTAAAGTGGTTGCTACGGGTGGGTACAAGCAGGTTGTAGTCGGTATCGTTGGCCATAGTAGCGTCCAAAGCTGAGCATTATAACTAAATTGGGTTTAGGTGTTGGGTTATTCAACTATACCTTTTAGCCTGGCGAAGGTGCGCATATTTTCATCGGCTGGCAGTGGCGGGTAATCCGTGTTTTTTGCCATTAGCAGATACTGCCCGTCAGCGATTTTTTTCACATCACGCAGCAGGTATTGGTTATCACCGCTTATATCCTGACGCTCTATCGCCACGGTACAGTTTTGCAATGAACCGGCGCTGGTGGGGCTAATCAGCTCAAGTAGCAGTAGCTGGCCATCTAATATCGGGTTTTTGCTGCCATTCATTGAGTTGCCGCTGGCACGGGCCAGAAAATGCTTGTCCGGGTTCAGGTTGCCAAAGCTTGCAGGGGCATGAAGATAATCAACGTCACTGGCATCGCCGGTTTTAAAGTGGCCGCAGGCGATTTTGATATTGGGAAAGTAACGCAGCTGTGTCAGGGCTGTGCCTGCAACTGAAGTTGTCTCATCATTGGCTGCGTTAATGGGGCTTGCTGCAACCCGGGTGACAGTAGGTTGTGTGGTGCCAGCATAAACAAACTCATCTTTACTTAACCACAGTTTAGCGCCATTAGCTTGAGCAACGCCGTAAGCCCAATCACTTACCGCGCGCGACTTTACCGCGTCGCAATAAAAATAAGCGCCCAGTTCTTTGCTTAGCAGTTGCTCGTTAAGTACCAGGTTTTGTTCTTGCCAATTGTCCCTATGCTGCTGCGCCGCTAAATGATCACGTTTACTGTTATTGCAGGCGCTGTGAGTGGCTACAAAGTTATGGCCTAAATCTGTAGAGTAGCGGGCGAAGGGAATAAAGTGATCAACATCGGCGCTGTTATTATTCAGTGGTTTATTGCAGTAAAAACACAGGCCACGCTGAATTTCAATTAATACCGGGCGTGCTTTATTCAGTGCATTACGATCCACGCCAAATAAAAACTGCTGCAACTGGCTTTGCGGGCCTATCAGTTGTTGATTGTCTTTAATGCTCTGAATTTTTTGCAGCCAGGCATTTTTTGCCAGATACACCACCAGATCGTAAAAGCGGCGGAATGAATAGGCGATGCCTGTGTTTAGCTTAATAAGTTTGCCGTTATCAGTATGCGGATATAAAAAGCATTCCGCCTGCTTGGACAAAATTTGTAGGCGCCACAACGGGCCGTCTTTTAGCGTTGCCAGCGTAGCGCGGTAAATTTCTTTCCAATACCGGCTTTGCTTTAACTGGCGGATATTGCGGATATCATTTTGCTGACACTGATACAAAACGCTGATCACTTTCGATTGTTTACCGGTGTTTTGCTTTAGCAGTGCCGCATCTCCGTTATTACCGCTGGCAAACGGCACTGCATGGTGCCAGTACAGCAGAATAAATTTATCCACCAGTTCATCCAGCGTGATCACCAGTTCGCTGTCCGGTTGCTGTAGAGGGTGTTCAACGCAGACATCGGCAATAGCATGCAACAGGGCAAACTTATAGGTGGCGCTAAAGTCGCCTTCATTTAGCATGCGCTGGATATAAGCAATAAAATCAAGTTGCTGCTGCATACCTGCCATAACTAAACCGCGCTCTTTGTCAGTATGGCGTTAAGCCAGGTTTCGTTATTACGCTCTGGCCGCTGATCGCACGTAAGCCAGGTTTTGTTAAGTCTTAGCCCTGCTATGTTAGCGACCAGCGCTGTTAATTGTTGCTCATTCATATCGGTAAAACGTCTGCCATTTACGTCACGCTCTGAGTCACCATATTTGAACGACACATACAGCACTGCACCCGGTTTAAGTGCGCGTTGTAACCGCGAGAAAACATCAGGCAAGGTTTGCCTGGCTACATGCAGCAAACTGGCGCAGCACCAAATACCATCAAAGGTTTTTGTTTCATCCAACTGTTCAAAGCTACGCACTGCAACAGTTTGTTGTAAGCGCCCACTGGCAATTTTCGCCATTACTGCACTGGCATCAAAAGCACTGACGGTAAAACCCTGTTGCTTAAAATAGCTGGCATCGCGGCCACTGCCGCAGCCAGCATCAAGAATATGGCCGCCGGGTTTAACCAAAGGCAGAAATTCGCTATATAGCGCAGTCATATCAATCTGATCGGTTGCTAAAACAAAGTCAGCCGCATTCTGGTTGTAATAATCTATTGTTTCAGATGACATTTATCTGGCCGTGGTTTCGCAACAAACGCTTTGATACTACCTGTGTTTTATACTGTTTCAAAGCTTAGAGATAAACCTAAGCAACTATCAGCCGTCATTTGAGTTTTGCCACATATAAACAAACTAACCCCACGGCTTTGGCGTATAGCTTAACTGTTGAATAACTTTGGGGTGTTTATGGCGGCAGGGTCTAAGGTTCCGGCGCATCGTTTTTCCCGTTTGGGCAGTTTGGCGTCGTTGGCGGGGCGGGTTGCCGGTGGCATGCTGGCTGAAGGCGCGCGGCAGTTGGCGCAGGGTAAAGTACCGGCGAAAACCGATATGCTGCTGACACCGGCGAATGTGCGCCGGGTGGCTGATCAGCTGGCGCATTTGCGTGGTGCGGCCATGAAAGTAGGGCAGTTATTGTCGATGGATGCCGGCGATATGCTGCCACCGGCGCTGAGCGATATTTTGGCCCGGTTACGCTCTGGGGCGAACCCTATGCCGGTAAAGCAACTGGCCGCTGTGTTACAGGCCGATTGGGGCGATAACTGGCAGCAGCATTTTGCTGATTTTACCTTTACGCCGTTAGCGGCGGCGTCTATTGGCCAGGTGCATCATGCCTATCATGACGATGGCCGCCGGTTGGCGATAAAAATTCAGTATCCCGGTGTAAAACACAGTATCGACAGCGATGTGGATAATGTGGCTACGCTGCTGCGCATTAGCGGTTTGCTGCCCGCCGGGGTGGATTATCAAAGCCTGCTGCAAGAGGCCAAGCTGCAATTAAAAGCCGAGGCTGATTACCTGCAAGAGGCGGCGTATTTGCATGAGTACCGGCAGTTGCTGGCTGGTAACAGCGATTTTTTATTGCCTGAACCTATAGCAGAGCTAAGCACGGCCAATATACTGGCGATGACCTTTGTTGACGGTGTGCCGGTGGAATCGCTTGTAGAGCACAGCCAGGCAGAACGTGACAGGGTAATGCAGTTATTACTTGCTTTGCTGTTTCGCGAGCTGTTTGAATTTGGGCTGGTGCAAACCGATCCTAATTTTGCCAATTATTTGTATAACACGGCGTCAGGGCAGTTGGTGCTGCTGGACTTTGGCGCTTGCCGCCGCTACAGCCCGCAATTTATCCAGGGCTACCGGCGTTTATTTACTGCCGCACTGGCGCACGATAATACCGCAATAGCGCAGGCATTAAGTGATATTGGTTTTTTTAGCCAGCAGATAATGCCAGAGCAAAAGCAGGCCGTGCTGAAACTGGTAACCATGGCTTGTGAGCCACTGATGCAGGATGCGGTGTTTGATTTTGGCAATACCGATTTAGCCCTGCGCCTGCGCGAAGCTGGCACCGCCCTTAGCCTGCAGCAGAATTACTGGCATGCACCGCCGGCCGATGCCATTTTTTTACACCGCAAAATTGCCGGCCTGTATTTACTGGCGGCGCGGTTAAAAGCCAGAGTTAATGTACGCGCCCTGTTACCGCTTTAAACAGCCGGTAGGAAAAAAATCCCGAACTATTGTAAATACTACAAATAAGGTGAGCAGAGTATTTTAAAAAAGTTCAATAAAAACAATGTAGTATTTTTGGTTTGTTTTTTGCTTAGCTAAGGTTGAATACAAGGTAGCCGCGACTATTGCGCCACCTTAATAACATTAACCTGGAGAACAACCATGAATATCAAAACTCCCCGTTGGCTGGCATCGTTTTTTGTTGTGTTATTAAGTGTTTCCGTTGTTGCTTGCGCCACTATTGAAGGGGCCGGTAAAGACATCGAAACTGCCGGCGAAGAAATTCAAGACGCAGCAGACGACAATTAACAACTTAACGACAGGAGCTTACACCATGTACAGGTATATGAAATCTACATTTATGTTAGCTGCACCCGTGTTGGTGTTTCTGGCCATTTATACCGTTGGTGTGGTTGTCGGTAATAATGTTTTTAATTATGTCGCAGTTTACATGGCGGCCTGTTGTGCCATGTTGATGTTGTTTTTTATTACCCGCCACAACGATGATTGTAAAAACGCGCTGGCAGCCGTTGGCTTGGGAGCGTGTGTATTTTTCGGGTCGTCTTATATGGTTCAGGCCCTGGACCAGAAGGCTTACCCGCGGCCGGTGTATTCTGAGACAACCGCAGTACTGGCAAATGCCACTATTCAGCATTGGTTAGCCCGTCGGCTGCCAAATACTGAGCCATCGGGTGGCGCACGGCCGGTAATATCAGCCCCAAACGACGCAGAACCGCTTTCGCAATAACCGGCGGTTTTCACCAGCAAAGGCGCTAAAGCAGGGCTGTTATTGCAGCTGCTTGGCGCCACTGCCGTTTTACTCTGACGAGACTATACTGGACACTATTGCTGTTGGTCAGCGTTTTTGCACCGTTGGTCGCGCAACGATTAGTTCACGCTTGATTACATACAAGCCTGTATGTATATTGCCAGTCTTATTCTGCCTATGCTGTGCACAGCGTGTTGGGGCAGTGTCTCACAGGAGTTTGTATGCGTGTAAATATTAAGCTGTTAAGTGCATCAGTGCTGGCCTTGTTACTGGTGGCCTGTAGCGAGCCGGAGCAAGCCGGAGCGCAGGGTGCAGCCACACCCGAGGTTGAGGTGGTCACAATAAGCAAGTCGTCTGTGGCGTTAACTACCGAATTACCGGGCCGCACTACGGATTATCGCCAGGCCGAGATCCGCCCGCAGGTGAACGGGATTTTAAAGCAGCGTTTATTTACTGAAGGCCAACTGGTTGAAGCGGGCCAGGTACTGTATAAAATTGATGCCGCGCCTTACCAGGCAGCACTGGCCAATGCCAAAGCCAACCTTACCAGCAGCAAAGCCGTGCAGCACAATGCCAAGCTTAAAGCCGACCGTTTTAAAGGTTTGCTCGGTGGCAAAGCAGTAAGCCAACAGGATTTTGATGATGCCCAGGCTACGCTGATGCAGGCTGATGCCGCAGTAGCCAGCAGTGAAGCCGCGCTGCAAACCGCGCAGATTAACCTGAATTACACCGAAATTACCGCGCCGATTGCCGGCCAGATTGGCCGCTCTGCTGTTACTGAAGGCGCGCTGTTAACAGCAAACCAAACTCAGATAATGGCTACCATCCGCCAGTTAGACCCGATTTATGTTGATTTAACCCAATCCAGCAGCGAGTTGTTGCGGTTAAAACGCCAGCACAGCGGCGACAACAGCGAAAAGGTTAGCGTAGATTTATTGCTGGATGATGGCAGTGAATATGCGCACAAAGGCAGCCTGCAGTTTTCTGAAGTGAACGTAGACCCCAGCACCGGCATGGTAACGCTGCGGGCGGTGTTTCCGAATGAAACCGGCGATTTACTGCCAGGCATGTTTGTGCGGGCGCGCCTGCACCACGGTACCGATGATAATGCCCTGTTAGTGCCGCAAGCTGCGGTGAGCCGCACGCCTAAAGGCCAGGCATCGGTAATGCTGGTAAACAGCGAAAATAAAGTAGAAGCCCGCGTTATTGAAACCGGCCGTACTGTTGAGCAAAGCTGGCAGGTGCTGTCGGGCCTTAAAGCGGGTGAAAAAGTGATTGTGGCCGGGCTGCAAAAAGTGCAGCCGGGTGCCACGGTTAAAGTGGTTACGGCGCAAGCTGCTACTAAAAACGACGCCGCTAATACTGCTGCGCAGTAAACTCAGGAGTAGCAGATGGCAAATTTCTTTATTAACAGGCCTATTTTTGCCTGGGTAATTGCAATAGTAATTATGTTAGCCGGGGTGTTGTCGATTAAACAACTGCCGGTAGAGCAATACCCACGCGTAGCGCCACCGGCAATCAGTATCAGTGCTTCATACCGTGGTGCTGCGGCGCAAACGGCAGAAGATGCGGTAACCCAGGTCATTGAGCAGGCGATGAACGGCCTGGATAACCTGATGTATATGTCGGCCAATACCGATTCATCCGGTAATGTTAGCCTGACACTGACCTTTGAAACCGGTACCGATCCGGATATTGCCCAGGTACAGGTGCAAAATAAGCTACAACAGGCGTTACCGTTATTACCGCAGGAAGTGCAGCAAAACGGCGTGCGGGTAGCTAAGTCTAACGGCGGCTTTTTGATGGTGGTGGGCTTTATCTCTGAAGATGGCAGCATGGCGCGTGATGATATATCCGACTTTGTGGTTGCCAACGTAAGAGACCCGTTAAGCCGCACCGCTGGCGTAGGTAATGTGCAGGTATTTGGTAGCCAGTACGCGATGCGGGTATGGCTGGATGCCGATAAGTTAAACCAGTTTCAGCTGACTCCGGCCGATGTTACGTCGGCTATTCAGGTGCAGAATAACCAGGTAACTGCCGGCCAGTTAGGTGGTGCTCCGGCGTTGCCGGGCCAGCAGTTTAATGCGGCTATTCTGGCGCAAACCCGGCTGACATCGGCGGAAGAGTTCGGCCAGATTTTACTACGGGTTAATGCCGATGGCTCGACAGTTAAGCTGTCTGATGTGGCCCGTATTGAACTGGGCGGTGAAGATTACTCGGTTATTGCCCGTTATAACGGCAAAATGGCCACCGGTTTAGCCATTGAGTTGGCCACCGGCGCTAACGCGCTGGATACTGCCAATGCGGTACGGGCTAAGCTGGCCGAGCTGGAGCCGTATTTCCCGGCCGGTTTATCTACCGTGATCCCTTACGACACCACGCCCTTTGTTGAAGTATCTATCAGCTCGGTTGTGCAAACGCTGATTGAAGCCATTATTCTGGTGTTTTTCGTGATGTATCTGTTTTTACAGAACTTCCGCGCTACGTTAATTCCTACCCTGGCGGTACCGGTAGTGTTACTGGGTACCTTTGGTGTGATGTCGGCGTTTGGCTTTACCATTAATACCTTAACCATGTTTGGTATGGTGCTGGCCATCGGCCTGCTGGTAGATGATGCCATTGTGGTGGTTGAAAACGTTGAACGGGTAATGAGCGAAGAAGGCTTAGGCCCGGTAGAAGCCACGCGTAAATCTATGGGCCAGATCACCGGCGCTTTGGTTGGTATCGGCCTGGTGCTGTCGGCAGTGTTTGTGCCTATGGCGTTTTTTGGCGGTGCTACCGGGGCAATTTATCAGCAGTTTTCTATTACCATTGTAACGGCCATGGCGTTGTCGGTGCTGGTGGCATTAATTTTCACCCCGGCACTGTGTGCCACTATGTTAAAACCCATTAAGGGCGATCATCAGGCCAAGGGCGGTTTCTTTGGCTGGTTTAACCGGGGTTTTGACAGCACCAACCGTAATTATCAGCGCGGTGTTGCCGGCATGCTGGCGCGGCCTAAGCGGTCGATGCTGGTATATGGCGCTATTGTTGCCGTTATGGCGCTTATGTTTATGCGCTTACCCACCTCGTTTTTGCCGGAAGAAGATCAGGGTGTATTTTTATCTCTGGTACAACTGCCAACCGGTGCCAGCCAGGAGCGTACTGAGGCCGTAATGGATAAAGTGGCCGAGCACTATGGCTCTGAGGCTGCGGTGCAATCGGTATTTACCGTATCGGGCTTTAGCTTTGCCGGCCGGGGCCAGAATATGGGCCTGGCGTTTGTGCGGTTGGCTGACTGGGGTGATCGTGGCCCGGAAGATAGCGTGCAGGCGGTTATTGGCCGCGCCTGGGGCTTTTTCAGTACGGTAAAAGAAGCGCAGATTTTTGCCTTTAACCTGCCGCCTATTGCCGAGCTGGGCCGGGCAACGGGGTTCTCGTTGTTTTTGCAAGACCGTGGTGGTGTAGGGCACGAAGAACTGTTGAAGGCGCGTAATCAGTTACTGGGTATGGCAGCGCAAGAGCAAGGCCTGGTAGGTGTGCGGCCAAATGGTATGGAAGATGCCCCGCAGTTACAAATTAACGTGGATCAGCTAAAAGCGCAGGCGCTGGGCGTGTCGCTTGGCGATATAAACCAAACGCTGTCAATTGGCTGGGGTTCTACCTACGTTAACGACTTTGTTGACCGTGGCCGGGTGAAAAAAGTGTATGTGCAGGCTGAGCCTGAGTTTCGGATGACACCGGAAGACATTAAACGCTGGCATGTGCGTAACAGCAACGGCGAAATGGTGAGCTTTGCTTCTTTTGCCAGCAGCGACTGGGTATACGGCCCGCAGCGGTTAGAGCGCTACAACGGTGTATCGGCAATGGAAATTCAGGGTGAACCGGCACCGGGCTCCAGCTCGGGTGATGCGATGGCCACCATGGAGCGGTTAATTGGCCAATTACCAGACGGTATTGGTTTTGAATGGACGGCAACCTCGTATCAGGAAAAACTGTCTGGCTCACAGGCACCGGCATTGTACGCCTTATCTATTCTGGTGGTGTTTTTGTGTCTGGCGGCACTGTATGAAAGCTGGAGCGTGCCTTTTGCAGTAATACTGGTAGTGCCGCTGGGTATTGTTGGTGCACTGACAGCCGCTTATATGCGCGGCCTGGGTAACGACGTGTACTTCCAGGTAGGCTTACTGACCACTATGGGGCTGGCGTCGAAAAACGCCATCTTAATTGTTGAGTTTGCCCGTGAACTGCAACAGCAGGGTAAAGCGCTGGTAGATGCCATATTAGAAGCGGTGCGCTTACGTTTACGGCCCATTATTATGACGTCAATGGCATTTTCTTTAGGTGTGTTACCGTTGGTTATCAGCAGTGGTGCGGGTTCGGCCAGCCGTAATGCCATTGGTACCGGTGTACTGGGCGGCATGATTTCAGCAACCGTATTGGCCGTGTTTCTGGTGCCGGTGTTTTATCTGGTGATAATGCGGGTGTTTGCAGCAAAAGCCAAAAACACGCAGCAGGATGATGCCGGACAAGATGATAGCAAAGTGGTGAAGCAGTCTTAAATGAACACAGGGCAGCAATGCTGCCCTGCTAAGTTTGTACCTTTACCGGCTTTTCGGTCCCACGCTGAATTGCCGGTTTTTTTATGGCTTTTTCAAGCCTTGCAGCATGGCATCTACCAGCGCACCGGCATGCTGATGTAAGTCGCATTGTTGCGGCCGCAGTAAGAAGTTACTGATAATGCCGCCCATATACATATGCAAAGCTGTTGCCGCCAGATAGGGGCAGATACCATCACGAAGTAAATCTGCCTGCGCTGCGCGTTCAAAAGCCCGCTGCATTACCGCAACGGCTTGCTCATCCAGCTCATCCTGTTTGGTAACTGCCGGGTTTAGCTCATCAATATATTCACAGCGGTGAAACACAATAGTCAGCACGCGGTGGTGTTGATCACTGGAGGCAATAAGCTGCAGGCCGTTAATCATTAAATCACGGATTTGATTAAAAGGATTATCACCGGGATTATTATCTATTTCAGTTAACAACGACTGAAACGGTAAGCGCACCCGCTCCAGCATGGCATTGAATAAATCCGCTTTATTCTGGAAGTGCCAGTAAATTGCGCCACGGGTTACATTGGCGGCCACGGCGATTTTTTCCAGTGTTGTACGCGATACACCGTGCTGAAAAAACAACACTTCTGCGGCATCTAAAATAGCTGCCCGGGTGCTTTCGGCTTCGGCTTTGGTACGTCTTGCCATTTGTTGTCTTTTAACCCTGTTATCTGCGTAATACGGCAGCAATTTTACCATATTTTGCCGGTTGGGGCCTAACCTAAAGTGGTATCAGGGTTATTAGATTTCAGCGTGCAAAAGCCACCTTATTACGGCCGGCTTTTTTGGCGCTGTATAGCGCTTCGTCGGCGCGTTTTAGCAGTTGTGCTGTGGTTTCGCCGGGGTTACGGATGGCGCAGCCTAAGCTAATGGTGACATGCACGGTTTTACTGCCTGGCGTATTGCCGCGCTGTTGTTTGCCTTGCTTGCTGTCTTGCGGCCGGGTTTGCTGGCGGATCACCAGTGGGTACTCTGCAACCTTTGTGCGTACCTGCTCAAGTTTTTCTGCCAGGGTATCTTTATTGTTGTGGCGGAATACCAGCGTAAACTCTTCACCGCCGTAGCGGTAGGCGCTCATACCGCGTTCGCTGCCAAGCAAAGCGCCCAGCAGTTTTAATACCTGATCGCCAACATCATGGCCGTAGGTGTCGTTAAATTTTTTAAAGTGATCAACATCCAGCATTGTTACCGCACTGCGCCGGCCAAGGCGGCTTAAATGGCTTAGCAGGGCGCGCCGCTGTGGTAACTGGGTTAGCTCGTCAATATAGGCCAGCTGCAGCATCTGGCTGGCCAGGCTGAGTAATAAACTTAAGCTGGCAGCCAATGTCATCCAGCCTGACATTTGCGGTTGCTGGAGCAACAAATAAAACAGCATTATGGCCAACCAGGCGGCAAACTGGCCCCAGCGCTGGCTGTTAGCAGCATAAAAATTTAATAACCCCAACCAACAGGCAGCGATAACTGCCATCCACCATAACTGGCCCCAACTGAGCAGAAATTGTGCCGATACTGGCTGGAAAAAGGCTGCGGGCAGCGGTAACAATGCCAGCCAATCGGCCAGTGGTAACAATAATAATGCCGGTGGTGCCAGCAACATCAGCAGTAGCAATAATACCCCGCGCGGGGTAAGTAATTGCGGTTTTTGCTGCAATTGCAGCAATAACATCAGTACCGTGAACAATAGCGGCAAGGTAAAACTAAGGGCCGCAGTAGCAGGCTCGGTTAGCGGGCCCTGAAGTGCCTGTTGCACTACATAATAGTGGCTGCCAAGCAGGCTAAGGCCATATAGCCAGTGCCATTGCCGCATAAGGCTGGCCAGCATGGTGGTTAGCAGTAGCATGGTATAAACAATGTGAGGAAACAGGGCACTGATAGCCGATGCCAGCGGCGCAAACTGCCATTGCAGTAACAGGATCAGCAACAGCGGTAACAGAACAAACAAATGCACCCAAAACCTCGGTGATAATTAATCGGTATCGTTAATAAGCAGCGTAAATTGGCACTATATTATGCAGTGGTCATACTCAGTACTTTGCCTCTGGCGCCACGCAGTGGCAATACCGATTTATTGCTGCCGGTTTTTCTGTTGGCATCTGCGGCCTGCACTTCACCGATAAAACGGCCACCCGGTTCAATGCTCAGATTATCGCTGTAAATGGTACCACTTAGTACGCCAGATTGCAGAATTTCAACCTGTTCGGCGTAAAACTCGCCCTCAGCGCTGCCTTTGATTATCAGATGGCGGGCGTAGATTTTGCCCTGCACCCGGCCTGGCTGGCTGATGGTTACTGCATGCACACTGCGAATATTACCTTGCAAGCGGCCGTCAATCTGCATATTGCAGTCCAGCATCAGGTCACCTTGTAATTCACAGCCTTCAGAGAGCAATGTTGCGTGTTTAGTAGCGGCTTTATCCTGCGTAACTTTAGCTGAAAACATGGTGTTGGCTTCCTATGGCGAATGCTTACCGCCATTACAGCGGCATGGCGGGATAGCTGGTACGGCTGTGCATCCCTGTGAGTTTTTGCATTAGCTGGCGTTGGCTGGCCAGTAGCTTACCGCTTTTTTCATTCTGGGCGTGGCATAAGCGGGCTTTTAACGTCAGCTCCTGCAGTAACTGACGGGTGCCGTGTTGCACCGGCACCGGCAACCGGCTTACCAGTTGGCGCATACCGTCGCGGTTATTTTGCAAACCAAATTGCTGCAGCACCACATCACGTTCATTATGGCTAAGTTCGAGCGCCGTCATCAGTTGCAGAGACTGCTGGTTCAGCGGTTGCAGTTTTTCACTGTCGCGCTGGCTCATCAGTTCATACTGGTGTTCCAGCAACTGGTTTAGCTGATCCAGCCGCTGCACATCCTGTTGCAGGCTGCTGATAAATTGTTTCAGCAGCTGGGCGCTCATCGTTTGTGCATTTCCAGCATTGCGCTGACCAAAGCGTCTTCATCCAATTGCAACTGGCCGTTGGCAATTGCCAGTTTTAGCTGCTGCACTTTGGCCATATCTACGCTGTCTTTATCTGCCAGTGACTGAAATGTTTGCTCCAGTGAACGGCTAAAGGCGCTAACCTGGCTTACGCCTGCTTCAGTTTTACCTGCAGCCGGGTTTTGCGGCTGCTCTGCACTATGTTGCTCTTGCGCCAGCCGGTTTACCGGGTTTACCTGCAGCGGATTTTTCGGATCTATTTGCATACTGTCTATTCCACAATTTGGCTCTGATCTGATAAAGCGGCGCGATAATAGCGAAACTTTAATTTATTTCTGCGTGGTTTCGGCGTTATTTTCACCTGTTACGATAGCATCGATCACTTTACCGGAACTGATATTTTGTACACTGATGCGCTCACCCAACTGGCCGTCACTCAGTGCAATGGCTGTGGTAGCGACAGCAAAGCCATCGCCGCGATACTGCACGGTAATTTGCGCGCCTTTTTGTACCAGATACGCTGCTTGCAACAGATGACGGCTTACCGGGCTGCCCGCACTGATGCGGCGCTTTACTGTCATGCCCAGCAGTGTGCCGGCATCAAACTCCAGTCCGTGGCGTATACCACCGATATCCAACTCCTGCAGGCTAAGCATGTCGGCAGTTAGCACTTCATCGCGATCCAGCGTGCGGCTGGCTACTACCAATGGCAAATAGAGTTTTACCTGCGCCACCGCGCGGCCTTGCCAGCGCTGCGGCGAAGTACAATTTAAGGTGTAACTTACCCGGCCCAGTGGTGGCTCTGTCTGCTGGCGGCGGCTGATCCCGAGGTTGTCGCAGCGGCTGTCGCTTAGCGCGGAGGGTAAATTAAGCTGAATATCCTGCTGCCTGGCTTTAACGCCTAGCTGGTTTAGATACTGCTGCAGTTCTTGTTGAATATGCTGTTTAAGTTGCTGCTCTGGCGCAAGCTCCTGTCTGGCCTGCAGCGGCCAGGTAATTAGCAGCAACAGTGCCATTGTGGCGCAGGCAGCAGGGAAAAACGCCGACTTCCGCTGCGGAAGTGTTACTTCCGCTTTTGGCGTTAAATCAGGCATCTTTATATGGCAATTCATTGATACATATCGCTTTTTAATTGTGGCACAGAGCTTGTAAAACCAAGGGCTAGCAAAGGTAACCTGTTTAAAGAGAGCAACCTGAACATGTTTGATAAAGCGCTTGGTGTACACCCGTTTTCATTGCAGCTGCGCCTGGACAGAGCAGAAATTATTGCAGGCAATCTGGCCAATGTCGATACGCCCGGCTTTAAAGCCCGCGATATTAACTACAGGCAAATTATGCAGGACGTGGCTTACAACATTGGCAGCGGCATCGATAAGCCATATCAGGAGGCGCAAAGCGGCCACCAGTTACTGTACCGTACGCCTTATCAGGCTTCGGCCGATGGCAACACGGCCGAGCTGAATATCGAACAGGCCAATTTCGCTGCTAACAGCATGGATTTTCAAACCAGCCTGACCTTTATGAATATGAAAATCAGCGGCCTGCAAAAAGCGATTAAAGGAGAGTAAGCATGTCATTTAACAGCATTTATGACGTCAGCGGCAGCGCTATGCGCGCTCAGGTAATGCGCCTGGATACCATCGCTTCAAACTTAGCTAATGCCGACACTGCTTCTGCCACTGAAGCCGGGGCGTTTCGGGCATTAAAGCCGGTATTTGCGGCGTTATATAAACAAACGGCAGACAGCCAGAGCTTATCAGCTGAAGTACAAATGCTGGGCGTTACAACGTCCAGCCGGCCGGTAGAGCAACGCTACGAGCCAAATAACCCGCTGGCGAATCAAGACGGCTATGTATTTTATTCCAACGTCAATGTGCTGGAAGAAATGGCTGACATGATGTCTGCATCGCGCAGTTATCAAACCTCAGTAGAAGTTATGGGCCGGGTATCCAGTATGCAGCAAAGCGTGCTGCGCCTTGGCCAGTAAAGGAGTAACAGCGTGAGTGCAATCAGCGGCTTCGCAGACAATATTAATACCCAGAACAGTAACAGTGTGGCTACGAACGGCAGTAACACTGAAGGTTTGTCCACTATGTTTCTGGAGCTGCTGGTGGCACAAATTAGCCATCAGAACCCGTTAGATCCAATGGACGGCACCCAGTATGTCAGCCAACTGGCCGAGTTTGCCAATGTTGAAAGCCTGCAAAGCCTGAAAGTTGACTCGGGTAAAAACCTGCAGCTGCAAGCCAGCCAGCAGGCACTGCAGGCCACTGCCCTTATTGGGAAGCAGGTTGATGTAGCAGCTGAAACCATTTTGCTGGAACAAGACGGGCCAATTAGCGGTGCGGTAAATCTAGGCAAAGAAGCCGACAGTGTTGAGGTTCGCCTGTACAACGCGGAAGGCCAGTTAATGCAGAAACAAACTTTGCCTTATAGCGGTGTGGGCACTATACGGTTTGCCTTTGACCAGCAAGACGCCGGTGGTTATTACGTGCAGGCGGATGCCCATATTGACGGTCAGCCACAGCCGCTTACCACCATGCTAAGTGGCGAGGTAGAGCGGGTGTCTGTCGGCAGCAATAAAGACGACATTATTTTGCAAGTCAATGGCCTGGGTAACCACGCTCTGTTAGATACCAATCAGCTGGCCTTTGGCGGCAATAGTTAAGGAATCAGTATTATGTCTATGTTCAATATCGGTTTAAGTGGGTTAAAAACCACACAAAAAGCGCTGGAAATTACCAGCCATAACATTGCCAACTCCGGTACTGCCGGTTTTAAAAGCGGCAGCGCTGAATTTGCTTCTGTTTATAACGGTGGCCAGCGCGGCGGTGTCGACGTTAGCGATATTAAAGAAAACTTTACCCGTGAAGGCGGCGTGGTAAACACCGGCTCAGCGCTGGATTTAGCCATCACCGGTAAAGGTTTTTTTGTTGTTGCAGAAAATGGCCGTATGGCTTACACCCAGGCCGGCCGGTTTGATCTGGATAAAGAGCAAAACATTATTAACGCAACCGGCAACCGGCTGCAGGGCTATGGCATAGATGCCGAAGGCAATCTGGTGCCGGGCGTGCTGACAGATTTAAAAATTGAAGCGGCCAATATTCCGGCGCAAGCCTCTACAGCAGTCGAATTCTCGCTAAATTTAAGCTCAGCTAGTGATGTAATAGCCGTGCCGTTCGATCCGGCGGTGGGCAACAGCTACAACTATTCACAATCAAGCGAAATATTCGACTCTTTGGGCAACAGCCATACCTTAACCCAGTATTTTGTCCATACGGGCCCCAATACCTGGCAGGCACACTATTTTGTTGACGGTGCAGATTTACTCACGCCGTCAACCCTGACTTTTGACGGTGCCGGCGAGCTGATCACACCTGCCGCACCGGCCACAGTTGCGTTGACTTACGATCCAACTCTCATCACCGGCGCGGATCCAATGAACTTTGGCGTAAACCTGACTAACAGTACTCAGTTTGGCAGCGGTTTTAATATTTATAAAAACGACGCTAACGGCTTTACCGCCGGTGAGTTTGCCGGGGTAGCGATAGCCGAAAGTGGTGAAGTATTTGCCACTTTTACTAATGGTGAAACCAAGTTACAAGGCCAGGTAGTACTGGCCAGTTTTGCCAATATCAGCGGCCTGGAAACCGGTAATAAAACCGTATGGTATGCCACTAATGAGTCTGGCGCCGCGCTGTATGGCACGCCTGATGCCGGCAGTTTTGGTGCGTTGTTGTCCGGGGCCTATGTCGGCTCTAACGTGGATATTAGCGAGCAACTTGTTGATTTAATGGCATTTCAGCAAAACTACCAGGCAAACGCCAAAACCATCAGCAGCGCTGATGAAATGATGCAAATTCTGTTTAGTGCCACCTAAAGGTAAGCCGTTATGGAACGCTTAATTTATACCGCTGTATCGGGGGCCGAACTTAACCAGACGGCACTGCGTGTTAGCGCCAATAATCTGGCCAACGTTAATACGCCTGGTTTTAAAGCAGATATTGAGCAGGCGCAGGCAATGATGATTGCCGGTGACGGCTTTCGTACCCGTTATCAGGCACAGTTACTGCCGGTGTTTACTGATCTGGCTAATGGCCCTGTGCAGCAAACCGGCCGTGATCTTGACATTGTGCTGAGCGACGGCGGCTTTTTAGCCATTGCCGATGCCAACGGTAACGAAGCCTATACCCGTGCCGGTAACCTGCAGATAGATGCCGATGGCCGCTTAATGCTAAACGGCTATGCCGTGCAGGGTGAGCAGGGCGATATAGTGCTGCCGGAATTTGGTGATATCGATATCAGCGCTGACGGTACCATTAACCTGCTGCCGGTAGGTGGTGGGCTTATCGCCGAGGAAGGCCGGTTAAAAATGGTCAGTGCCGGTGATGACACCCTGGTAAAAGGTCTGGATGGCTTATTACGGCCGCAACAGCAGGAACAACTGCCGCCGGATCTGGCGATTACACTGCGTACCGGTGTGCTCGAAGGTGCCAACGTGAATGCGGTAGAAGAAATGGTGAACACCATGAATATCAGCCGCCAGTTTGAAATGAATATCCGCATGATGAAAACCGCTGACGAACTGGCGGTAGCCGGTAACAAGCTGGTCAGCGGCAACAGTTAACAGGAGCAGCAAATGAATTCTGCCTTATGGGTTAGTAAAACCGGTTTAGCCGCGCAGGATATGCGCATGACAACCATCTCTAACAACCTGGCTAACGTTAGTACCGCCGGCTTTAAGAAAGACCGTGTGGTGTTTGAAGACTTGTTCTATCAGGTGCAGCGCCAGCCCGGCGCCCAGGCTGATGAGCTAAACCAGGTGCCCTCTGGTATTCAGGTGGGTACCGGTGTGCGCATTAATGGCACGCAGAAAATTTTTACTGAAGGCAGCTTTGAAAAAAGCGATAACCCGCTGGATATCGCTATTGCCGGGCAGGGCTTTTTCCAGATCGAAAACCCTGACGGTGAAATACTGTACAGCCGCAGCGGCCAGTTTCAGCCAAATAGTGATTCGCTGATAGTAAACGCCAATGGTTTGCCACTACTGCAAAATATCGCCATACCGGAAAATGCCATGAGCGTAACCATAGGCCGTGATGGCACTGTTACCGCGGTAGTGGCCGGAGAGGCCGAACCGGTAGAACTGGGCCAGATTTTAACCGTTAATTTTGTTAACCCGGCCGGGCTGGAAGCACTGGGCGGTAACTTATTCCGCGCTACTGTTGCTTCAGGTGAAGCGGTGGAAGGCGTGCCGGGAGAAGACTCGCTGGGTGCGTTGCAGCAATACACCATTGAAGGCTCAAACGTCAGTGTAGTGGATGAAATGGTTAGCATGATTGCGGTGCAGCGGGCCTATGAAATGAACGCCAAAGTAGTGTCGGCAGCTGATGAGATGCTGCGCTTTATTAACCAGAGCCTGTAAGCCGATGAAAGCCGGTAGCGCTTTAATACTGATACTGCTGCTTAGCGCCTGCGCCAGCCAGCCCGAGTTGGCACATGAAGCCGACTGGGAGCAGGTAGTGGCGCAGCGCAGTGGTGATGAACCACTGTCGGGCCAGCAACATGGCAGCCTGTACAGTGATCGTTATATGTTTACCTTGTACGAGGATAAACGTGCCTACAGGGTCGGCGATATTCTTACCGTGGAGCTAAACGAGCGTACTCAGTCCAGCAAAAGTGCCGATGCCAGTATAGATAAAAATACCGGCATTAATGTGGGGGTGCCGCTGGCCGGTAACCTTAATACTGCTGAGCTGGCGATGGAGCTGAATTCACGTTCGCGTTTTGATGGCGAAAGCGCAGCCAGCCAGCAAAATTTCCTGCGCGGCTCTATTACTGTGCGGGTAACCGATGTGTTAGCCAACGGCGCTCTGGCCATTCGTGGCGAAAAGTGGATCAAGCTGAATCAGGGCGATGAATATATCCGCCTGCAGGGGTTGGTGCGGCCGGAAGATATTGATGTTACCAACCGCATCTCATCGCAGCGTATTGCCGATGCCCGTATCAGTTATTCCGGTAAAGGCGATTTAGCCAGTGCCACCCAGGCAGGTTGGTTTACCCGTTTATTTAACCGCTTTCTTAACCCGTTTTAATCGAGGCGTTATGAAACATTGTATAAGTGCCGTACTGTTGCTGTTGTGCCCGTTGTTATTGCAAGCCAGGCCATTGCTGGATCTGGTCGATATTCAGGGCGTGCGCGATAACCAATTGGTAGGTTATGGTCTGGTGGTAGGTTTGCCGGGCTCTGGCGACAAGGCGCAGATCAGGTTTGCTGCCCAGTCATTAAACAATATGTTGAAACAGTTTGGTGTGCAGCTGGATGAAAACAGCCTGCCGAAGTCAAAAAACGTGGCTGCGGTAGCTGTTACAGCAACCTTGCCTGCCAATGCCAGCCCCGGGCAGACAATGGACGTGACCATTATGTCGCTGGGTGATGCCAAAAGCCTGCATGGTGGCAGCTTAATGCTAACGCCATTGCGTGGTGTTGACGGCAAAGTGTATGCGCTGGCGCAGGGCAACCTGGTGGTAGGTGGGCTAAATGCCACCGGCCAGAATGGTTCGTCGGTTACCGTCAATGTGCCCACTGCCGGTATTATTCCGTCGGGCGCTATTGTTGAACGTAGTGTACAGCAACTGTATGAGCCTGCTGCCCAGGTGGTGCTTAACCTGAAACAACCTAATTATCAGACCGCGCGCAATGTTGTTACCGCTATTAATCAGGTATTCGGGCCAGAAGTGGCCAGAGCGGAGCATAAAGGCAAGCTGGTGGTCAGTGCGCCGGTAGATGCGAACAGCCGCATCACCTTTATGTCGATGTTGCAGGATCTCAACGTGGAAGAAGGCAGCCAGCGGCCACGCGTGGTGTTTAACAGCCGCACTGGCACCGTGGTAATGAATGATGTAGTACGGGTAAAGCGCGCCGCAGTAAGCCATGGCAGTTTGACCATTACGATCAGCGAGCAACAGGGTGTAAGCCAGCCGTTACCCTTTAGTAATGGCACGACAACACCGGTACAAAATAGCGGGGTTGATGTGCAGGAGCGCACCGCCAATATGATGCTGTGGCCCGAAGGTAGCTCACTGGAAGCTATTGTGCAGGCTATTAATGCGCTGGGGGCAACTCCGGCAGAACTGATGTCGATCCTGATTGCACTGGATAATGCCGGTGCACTGGATGCTGATTTGCTGGTGATTTGAATGAATATAACCTCGTTAACCGGCCACGCTTTATCTGGCGAGGGGCTGGCGATAGACCCGCGTGTCGCAGCAGGCATAGACAGCAATCAGGACCCTGCCACCCGCCTGACTAAAGCGGCAGAGCAGTTTGAAGCGATATTTTTGCAACTGGTATTAAAAAACATGCATGCCGGCACCGACGCTATTGCCGGTGACAATGGCCTGTTTGGTAGCAATGAAGCCCAGACGTTTCGCGATATGCATGATGCCCAGCTGGCACAGAACCTGGCCGCCAAGCAGCAGCTTGGGTTGGCTGAAGCCATAGTGCGGCAGTTGGGAGAGGGCCTGGAACAAACTGAAAATAAATTTAAGCAACTGGCCGAGGCCGTCGCTTTACCTGATAAGGCGGCGCTTAGTCTGGTTGCGCCGGAATACAGTAACAGCGGATTCAGCCAGCCATTATGGCAGGCTGACAGCGGTGGGAAACCCAGCTTATGAGTATGCTTTTAAACGGTGTGTCTGGCCTGAATGCGGCTAACAACGCACTAAATGTAGTGGGCCAGAACGTAGCTAATGCTGCTGTAAAGGGCTACAGCCGCCAAACGGTATACCTGGAAACTGCTGCCGGCGGTTTAAACGGCGTTAAGGTAACTAAGGTCGACCGTATCGTTAATGATTTTCTCAATGACGATATTTGGCGCACCAGTTCAGACACCGGCTACTACGAAGGGTTTCAAAGTTACCTGGGGTATCTGGAACAAATTCTTGGTACCGAATCGTTAAACCTCAATGATGCCGTTGCCGGTATCAGTGCTGCTTTTAATGCGGCTATGTCTGCGCCCGATTCTAACGCCTACCGCCAGCAGGTATTGTCATCATCCCAGGCCCTGGTGCAGGACCTGTCGCAAATTAACGGTGCTTTATCAGATCAGCAAGACAAACTCAGCAAAGAGTTAAGCAATCTGGCAGATAATAGCAGCTCGTTGTTACAGCAAATTTCCGAGTTAAACAGCAAAATCAGCAAAGCACAGGCGCTGGGGCAGCCTACCGCTGAACTGGCTGACGCCCGAGAAGTGCTGGTAACCGAATTGTCTGGCTATGTTGGTGTAGACATTGTCGACCCGGGTGATGGCAATATTAATATCAGCAGTAAAAACGGCGCACCACTGGTGGTTGGCTCTAAATCTGCGTCTGTGAGCGTTAATGGTACCTCGGTTGAGGTAATGTTTAATGGCCAGGATTTTGGTCTGAATGAGTTTGTCGGTGGCCGTATCGGCGGTTTACTTAATGTAGATGTAAACGTACTACAACCGAGTAAACTGCAGCTGGAGCAAATTGTTACTAATATTGCTGACTCAGTAAACACGGCGCTGGCCGAAGGCTTCGATTTAAACGGGCAGCCGGGCGAGCCACTGTTTTTATACAACCCGGCAGATGTGTTGGGCACCATCAGTGTTAACGCTGATTTGCAACCGGACGGTTTGGCTTTTATCGGTAACGACGGTTTTGGCAACCCGACAGGTGGCCGCGGCGACAATGGCAATATTGCCAATCTGGTATCGTCATTAACTGGCAGTACAGCAGGTTATGATACGTTAATCGGCGATCTGGCGATTCAAAGTAAACAAGTACAAAGCAGTGTTAAAACCGCCCAGGTGCTGAACAATAATGCTGTGGCTGCGCGCGACAGCGTGAGTGGCGTAAATCTGGACGAAGAAGCTGCTAACCTGATGTATTACCAGCAACTATATGATGCTAACGCCCGGGTGATCAGCACTGCTGATCAATTGTTTAAAACCCTGATTAATATCTTCTGAGGCAGTGGCTATGCGCGTTAGCAGCAATCAGTATCATCTAACCACTATTCGGAATATTCAGCAGTCTACAGCTGAGTACAGCAAGCTCTCTACCCAGCTTGCCACCAACCAACGTATACAAAATCCGTCAGATGATCCGTTGGGGTCAGTGATGCTGCTTACGTTAAACAGCGAGCTGACAAAGCTGGACCAGTACAAATCGAATATGAATGCGGTGCATTTTAATCTGGGCCAGCAGGAAACCCAGCTGAGCAGTATGGTAAATACGCTGTACTCAATCCAGGAGATTGTCACCACGGCGGCCGACGGTTCTATGGGGCAAGCCGAGCTGGAGGCATTTAGCCAGGAGTTGTCGGTATTGATGCCGGCAATTGTCGATTTACTGAATGCTAAAGATGGCAACGGTAATTATTATTTCTCAGGCAGTTTAACCAACGTTATACCGTTTGAGCGCGATGCGATGGGCGTATATCAATACAACGGTGATGATCGCGTACGTCAGATTGCTGTATCAGATAACTCCAGCGTACCAGGCAATATTGTTGGCAGCGCGCTGGACCCGGGCGCAAATTTCTTAAATGAAATGCAAACATATCTGGATTTAATCAGCACGGCACCGGCTGGCGGTGTCGGCGACGAATCACGCGATATGTTGAACCATATCAGCGGTTTTCTTGCCACTGTTAGCGGCGAAATTACCCGCATTGGCGGCACTTTAGCTTCGCTGGATGAAATGGCGCTGGGCAATGATGATATAGCATTATTTACCGAGACACTGCGTGACGACATTAAAGTCGTCGATTATCCGGAGGCTTATGTAAAAATGAATGAAGCATTGGCCTCATATGAGTCGTCGCTGAAAGTTTACTCCAGTGTATCCCGGCTTACGCTGTTTTCGTATGTTTAACTAAGGCGCAGCTATGCAGCTATCCGGTGCGGTTGATAAGGTCAGTAACAGTGCGCTAACGCCGCTTAATGCAGCGGACCGGGCGGCTGTGATCAAAGCTGTCCGCGCTGATGATGCCGGCCGCACTGTGCCGGTATCACGGCAGTCGCGGCAAATTCAGGTATTAAGCAAATGGGCAATGGCAGCAGATGTTAGTAAACAGCTAAGCCAGACTGATCAAACCGAGCGTAACATCCGCCAGGCATATCAGGCGCTGGAAAACCTGCGCCGGCAACTGAATACACCGGGCCACAGCAAATTGTCAGCGCAACAACAGCAGCAGGCGCAACAGCAGTTAGCGCAGTTGGAGCAAAAGTTGTCGCATAGCAGTTCAGGCCTCAATGCCGATTTAACCCCGGTTAGCGCCCAACCTGCGCCGTTAAAAGCCAGCCTTAGCCATAATATAGATTTACTGTCAGAGCGGCGCCAAAATGAGCAAGTCAGTATTCTGCTGGGCCGCAGTGGCAATGCTGTCAGTATCAGCTTACCGGCTGGCCAGAGCGCAGAGCAAAATCTGCATACTGTGCAGCAAGCCTTTGCCCGTCAGCAAATCAGTGTTGGCAGCGATAATCAGCAGCAGCTGTACTTTTCTGCCGAAGCACGCGATGCCCGTAAGTTGCAGGAGCCCTGGTTAATCAGCGGCCAGGGTGTGCGTGTTGCAGCGGGTAACCCTGTTAGTGTAAAACTGCAGGCTGCTGACAGCACACTGGCGCAATTGGGTAAAGCGGCCTCGACAGCCGACAATGTGCAGGCGTACAGCCAGCAAATTCAGCAGGCGCAACAGCAGCTAAAAGATGCTCTTGTTAAAGTGCAGGCACAGCGCACAGCGCTGCAGGCACAACTGGTGGCAATTCAGCAAAGCCAGAGTGACAACTCTGAACTGAATGCGCTTAGCCAGCAACTGCGTATAGAAATGCAAAGTGGCAGTAAAAGCGCGGTGTCGGTGGTGATGTCGCAAGCCAATATTACCCGTAGTCTGGTTGAGTTTGGTTTGGGTTGACGCATTAATGATTAACGACTGTTTTGCGCAAAATATGCGCGTGATTGCCAGCCGCTGGCCTAATCTGGTAACTGTTTTACAACAGGCCGCCGCTGAAAAACATCGCCTGGCAGTGCAACTGATAGAAGGGCAGGACAACACTCTGCTGATTAACGGCATCCAACTAACCAGCCGTCATAACCGACAGCAGGAAGCCTTGCAGCAAATCAGCAAATTGCCGCAACATTATCCACATATTACGTTATACGGCACCGGCCTTGGCGATTTGCAGCAACAGTTGCTTGGCCGCGAACGCCTGCAGCAACTTAAAGTTTGTATCTTAAATGAATATGTTTTTGCGCTGGTGCTGCAATTGCTTGATCAGCGGCACTGGCTTAGCGATAGCCGGGTAACGTTACAGTTGGCTGCCAGTCAGAGTGATATCCAACTGCCATTTGCTGTACTGCCATCGGAATTGGTATTGGCCAGTGACAGCAGTATGAGAGTTCGTGATCGCTTATACAGCGAGCTGGAAGCCGGTTACGCTGCGCAGCGTTTAAAACAGGATATCAGTCCTTTTTTGCCGCGCTTGCAACAAAACCAGCCTTTTTGGCAGCAAGACCAACCGGTGCAGACGTTATTTAACTCGTTAGCGGCAGATAAAGACGTTTATGTCATCGCTGCCGGCCCTTCGCTGGAACAACATTACGGCTTTATAAAGCAAGCACAGCAACAGCCCAACGCACCTTTGCTTATATGCGTAGATACTGCAGTAGCCGCTTTGCTGTCGCAGGATATCCGGCCGGATATTATTGTTAGCCGCGACCATAAAATCGGTTTACGGCACCTGCCCTGCAACAGTCTGACTGCCGCCAGCCGTCTGGTGTATTTCCCGCTGGCTAACCCGGAGTTATTGCAACATTTCCCCGGTAAGCGTTATATCGCCTTAAGCGACAGTGCTGTTTTTGACCCGGTGCGCAAACAATTATCTGCCGCAACTTTATTCAGCTACGGTAGCGTAATACATCCGGCTGTTGATTTAGCTGTAAAAATGGCGGCTAAGCGTGTGTTATTGTTTGGTGCCGATTTTGCGTTTAGCCATAATAAAACCCATGCCAGCTGGCAAAACGGTGCTTTAGGGCCGGGTTATCAGGCCGCTACCGAGCAGGTTATTAACGGCTTTGGCGAAAAAGTCCCGACTTTACGTAATCTGCTAACCTACCTGACAGGCTTAGAGCGTTATATCAGCAAGCAGCCTGCGGTCACATTTTTTAATACTTCTAAAGCGGGTGCATTCATTGCCGGCACGCAATATCATGCGGAGCTTACCCATTAATGCGTACTGTTTCGCAATGTAAGCAGCACGCTAAAACACTGGCGCTGCAATTCCGGCTCGGTATCACTACGCAGCCGGCACTTGAACTGGCAGAGCTTGCCGGGCAACTTATTAGCTTATTTGCCACTGCCCCCCCACAGCAAAGCGCTCAGTTACAGCAGTTGTTAACGGCAGTGCTGCAGTGCCAGCAAAACCGCGACTGGTTAGGCCTGGCCGATTACCTTGAGTACGAGCTGCAGCAACTACTGGCTGGCACCTTAGCCTGATTTCGCTGGTCAATAAGTAAAATTAACCCTAATATAGTGTAATAATACAGAGCTAACCGGCTGTCTTATCTCGTTGTTTGCTGGCCCAAGGCGCAGCTGACAGGGTGATATATTCAGCCTTGCCGGTAAGGAGTAAAGGATGCCCAGCGAAACGATTTTCCGCGTCCCATTGTGGTTGTTCAGCGTCTCGTTAATCTTGTTAACACTTCCGGCGTGTGCCCAGCAAGCGGCACCGACGGCACCTGCTGCCGGTGACATCACCTCTTATGGCGATTGCTCAATGATTAATTTTAAAGATATTGATGGCAGCGAGCTGACCAAAGCCGAGTTGCTGGAACGGATGGACGCTGATTTTGCCGCTAATCTGAATCAAAGTGAAAAATGTATGGCCGAGGCAATAAACAGCGGTGCCGGGCGGATCAGTGCTGCAGGTGCCGGGGCTAGTGGTGTAGCAGAGGCTGCCGCGGGTACTAATGAGCAGGCCGCGCAGTCGGCCGGTACTGAACAGACACAAAATGCGGACAGTGCGAAAGAGTCTGACAGCTCACCGTCAAAGGCAACGCAGAAAGGCAAGGCTCAGCAAGGTAACTCTGCTGTGTGTGAAACGGTGAAACAAGGCCTGGCAGGCGCCACGACTGAGGGCGAGAAAAAACATTTTAGCGCGCTGATGACGCAATATGGCTGCGAATAATACAGAATAGCCGTTAATAATTTAGAATAGCCGTGAATAATTTAGAACGGCCTTTAATAATTTAGAAGTGGAGCGGGTAATGCAACCTCATTCTTTTTTGCAACAGAGTAAACACTGGCTGGTGGCGGCCTGTGCCCTGCTGGCACTGGTAATTAGCGGTTGTCAGTCTACCCAGACTAATGTTAGCAGCGTAGGCCCTGCTATTGGCGGCCAACCAAAAGCAGCAGAGCTGGGTAAAGCACAGCGTGAGTTTAAGTATCAGTCGGAAATTTATCTGAATGTGGCCGTGCCGGTATTTGATCCCGGCATTCCTCTGGATGCCAAAGGCAACATTAATGATAAAAAAGTGGCTGAAGAGGATATCTGGCCACAGGTACGGCGCCTGGAAGCAAACCGTTTTGCTATTGATACTAAAAAAGCACTGGCGGCTACTAAGGTGTTTGGTTCGATTAATGTTACGCCGGATGCGTCGGTTTCTGCCGATGTGTACGTACTTGGCAAAATCAATTATTCCGATACCGAAACCGTGCGCATCAGTGTGCGGGTGATGGATGCTACCAATGATATCTGGGGTGAAGAAACCTTTGAACATCAGGTAGGTGAAGCCTTTTACCGTGACGCCCTGCGTAAAAATCAAAACCCTTACTCACCGGTATTTAACGATATTGCCGCTTACGTTTACGATTTACTGATTAAAAAATCAGAAGCAGATAAAAAGAAAATTCAGCAGGTATCTGATTTACGCTATGCCGCTATGTATAGCCAGGAAGCTTTTTCACCTTATATTGTCAGCAAAAGAAAGGGCTTTACCTCAAGGCAAACCGTATTTGAGCTAAAAGGCGCACCTGCGGCAAACGATCCTATGCTGCAACGGGTAAACTTACTGCAGGCGAAAGATGAGCAGTTTATCGACCAGCTGCAAGACAGTTACGAAGCGTTTTATGCCGAGTCAGACGAGGCCTACAGCAAATATCAGCGCGAAACTCTGCCGATTGCCGCTGATATCCGCAAGAAAAAAGCCGAGCGGGCCACCCAGCAATTAGTTGCTGCCGGTAGCGCAGTGCTGGGTATTATGCTGGTGAAAAATTCCAATTCTGCCATCGGCGAAGTAGGGGCTATCGCGGCCGGTGCCGCAGCCATATACAGTCTTAGCCAGGCGATACAAACAAACCGCGAGCTGAGTGCACAACGTGATGTGCTCAGTGAAATGGGGCAAAGCCTGGATATTAAAGTCACCCCTCAGGTGGTGGAGCTTAACGAACAGAGTATCGAGCTTAAAGGTACGGCTACCGAGCAGTACACCCAGTTAAGACAAAAGCTGTTAGAGATTTATCAGTTAGAAGCAACACCGAATCAGCAACTGTAAGTAGGTCTTAGTTCAGGCAAGGAACCGGATGTGGCCAGAGCGTTAGATGATGGAATAAACCACGACAAGCAGTCGAAAAAAGCGTTTTATATTAAAGCAATAGTTGGTTTTTTTGCGGTGTTGCTGTTATTGGCGCTGGTGCTGCTGGCGCTAAACTGGTTTTCAGCTTTAGCACCGGCTGGCAGCAATACGCTGCCTGCCGCGGCGGCACCTTTATCTTCAGAGTCTTTATCTGCAGAGCCTGCGCCTTCAGCGGCAGGCATGCCGGATGAACAAGCCCGTAAAGCGTTACAGCAACTGCTGTCAGACACCAACCATCAGGTTAATCAGCTGGCGGCTGATACACACCTTGCTGCCTGGCAAAGCGCTGCGGTAAATACCTTATTGCAAAACATGCAGCAAGCTTACCGCTTGTATGGCCAGCAGCTTTACAGTGAAACCGGCACCCTGTTACAGGATATTCAGCAGCAAAGCAGCGCGTTGCAGCAAAACTATACCCAGGCTTACGAAACAGCCTACCAAACCGCCAGTGCGGCTTTTGCCAATAGCGACCTGCAGGCGGCCCAACTTAACAACAGCCGGGCGCTGGCAGTAAACCCGTTATATGCGCCAGCATTGCAGCTGCAACAGCGGCTGAATGTGGCCAGCCAGGTACAAGAGCTTTGGCAGCAGGTGCGGGTAGCCCAGTTGGAAAACAATGTCAGTAAACAAAAAGCCGTGCTGGAGCAAATTCGGCAGTTAGATCCTGCGGATCAGCGCTCTGCGCAGAGTTTAGCCAGGTTAAACCAGCAAGCTCAGCAACAATCTTTTGCTGAGGTGTTGGCGCAGGCGGTTACTGCACTGGATCAGGCCGATTATGCCACTGCCCGTCAGGCGCTAGCCCGGGCGCGTAGCATTGATAGCAACAGGCCGGAGCTAGCGAGTTTACAGCGTCGGCTGGAGGGTGCCGAAAAAGCCGGTGCAGCCGCGCAGGCAGAGCAACAAGTGCAAGTATTCAGCGAAGTGGATGAGTGGCCAACAGTGAAAATGGTGGCAGAAAATGGCCTGAAGTTAAACGCCGATAACCCGGTGTTGCAACAGGCACTGCAAAGCGCTAGCCAGATTATTCAGGCCGGACAGCGGCTGGAGTCATTTATCGCTAACCCGCAACGTCTTACCGATGCCAACATCCGTCAGCGCGCTAACGAAGCGATTAGCGCAGCACAACCGCTGGCAGCGCAAAGCGCCCGGTTAGCGCAGCAATTAGCTCAGTTGCAGTCTTTGCTGCAGGTTCAGGCGCAAACTGTGCCGGTGTTGGTGAAAAGCGACGGCCGCACTTATATCCGCGTGCTGGGGGTGGGTAATGTGGGCGAAGTAAAAGAAAAAACCATTAATCTGGCGCCGGGGACTTATCAGTTTGAAGGTAGCTGTAAAGGCTATCGTACGGAAATTATTACTGTTGAAATCAGCCCGGCAACCCCTGCGCCTGATGTGCAATTACAATGCAAAACCCGGATTTAAGAGGAATAAGCCGTGAGTCGGATTGATACATCTATCGCATCAGATAAACGCAAACGTAAATGGATGGTGCTTAGCAGTATTGTGCTACTGGCTCTGGTTATGGCCAGCTACCTGGCCTGGCTGTTTTTACTAAAAGGATTTACTGTCACCGTACTGCCAGCTGAGGCCGCGCAAACCCAGCGCTTTGCCATGGTATCAGGTAGCGGCTTTTTTCTTGAAAACAAACTGTATTTATTGGGCTCGCGCGCGGAAATTGAGGTCAGTGCCGATAAGTTTGAGCCATTACAACGGTTGGTGCTAAGCAGTGAACAAAGCAACCTGAGTGTTACGCTGCAGCCAATGCCTGCCAGCATTCAACTGAATACGCTGCCTGAAGTGGCGGATATCAACTGGACAGTAAATGGCCAGCTACACAGCCAGGGCCCTATGCTTATAGACCGTTTTGCGCCGGGTGAGTATCAAATCAGTGCCGAACAGCCGTATTTTCAGCCGCAAAGCCTGACACTGACAGCTGCAATTGCCGATGAGATTGCGCAAACGCTGACACTAACACCGGTACAGGGCGAACTAACACTGGCGTCGCGCCCCGCAGGGGCCAGCGTTACGGTAAATGGTCAGGTGGTGGGTAAAACACCACTGAGTTTAGCGCAAAACGGCGGCAGCTATCAGGTGCAGGTTAACCTCGAAGGCTACGAGCCGGTTCAGGACACTATCGATATTACCCATCGCCAGCCGACGCCTGAGCGGGATTATTTTTTGCAGCCGGTGCAGGCAGTGCTTAGCATCACTACCCAGCCACAAGACGGTGTGTTGCTGCTAAATGGTAAACCTGCCAGCAGCCCGGCCAGTATTGATGCCGGTAAAGCCTATACGGTGCGTTATGAAAAGGCCGGTTACCTGGCGCAGTCGCAAAGCGTGACATTAAAACCGGCAGAGCAGCGCAGCCTGAATTTTGCTCTTAAAGCAGAAATGGGCCAGGTACGCTTTAGTGCCAATGAAACAGCCGAAGTGCTGATCAATGGCAAACCCATGGGGCAAACCCCGTTAACCTTATCGTTGCAGGCGTTAGCACAGCAGGTTGAGTTTCGTAAAACCGGTTATCGTACTGTAAGCCGCACTGTCACGCCCAACCAGCGGCAAACGCAGACAGTACAAGCTGAACTGCTGACAGAATTTGATGCCCGCCGCCGCGAAGGTAAACCCTTGTTTGCCCAAACGCTGGGCATCAGCTTTGTTGGCGTGCAGTTAAAAGCCTTTACCATGGGTTCGCCAGCCAATGAGCCGGATCGGGGCCGTAACGAGCATCCGCTTAACGTTAATTTCAGCCGCAATATCTGGGTATCGGCGCATGAGATCACCGAAGCACAGTATGGTGCTTTTAAAGGGCAAACCGGCGGCTCGGCACTGCCGGTAACCCAGGTATCCTGGCAGGATGCGGTTAAATTTACTAACTGGTTAAGCGTGCAGGAAGGGCTGGCACCGTTTTATAACCTTCAGGGTGAAAGGGTGGTGGGTATTAATGCCGACAGCCCCGGCTACCGGCTGTTAACAGAAGCCGAGTGGGAGTTTGTTGCCAAGCACAACCGGCGCGCCGCCAGAACGACTTATGTGTGGGGCAGCGAAGATCGGCTGCGCGACAAACAGGGTAACTTTGCCGATAAGTCGGTGCAGGGCCAGCAAACCTTCTTGTTCCGCGATTATAATGATGGCTTTGCCGGTAAGGCGCCGGTAGGCAGCTTCCGTGCTGATCGGGCTGGTTTTTATGATCTTGATGGTAATGTGCGCGAATGGGTGCATGATGCTTATGCGGTAACTGCGCCTGATACCTCCAGGCAGTATACGGATTATCGCGGCGCCGCCAGTGGCCAGGGGCATGTGATCAAAGGGGCGTCTTATAAATCCGGCCGCTTAAAGGAGCTCAGAGCCAGTATCCGTAACGAAGGCACCGGGCCACAAGACGATGTCGGTTTTCGCATTGCCCGCTATCAATAGTATTAATAGTATCAATAGCAGGAGTTAAACATGAAAAAACGCATCTTACTGGCCATAGTGTTACTGGCGGTAGCGGGATCTGCGGCGGCCTATTTTGTATCTCTGGATGCGCCCCAGGATTTCCCGATTAATATCTGACGAGCGGAGCAGCACAGTTATGCATAACAAAGATTCTGCCGCAATGAACCCCGGCATTATTACCAGTGTATTGGTATTGGCGGGTTGTTTCACTCTGGTGCATTTATTTTATGAAGGCATAGTGCGGCCAACTGCAGCGGCTATTCTGGCCGCCGAAGGCAGCAGCGGCTTGTTTTCTGTCTGGGTTATTTTAAAAGATATGGAGCAGCAGGTATGTTTTTCATTGCTGCTGTTTTGCCTGTTTCTGATGGGTTATAAATTATGGCGCCTGTTGGATGAAGAAACCCTGTATACCCGCGATTTTCTGCGCGACTATGACAAAAGCCTGCCTCTGGACGTTGAGCTGGCGCTGTCAGAGTTAGAGGCCTCGTCGTACAAAGATAACCCGGCTATGGCGACCTGGATCAACTGTATCCGGCGTTTTAAAAATACCCGCAATGTGCAGCACGCTGCCGACGCTATTGAATCCTCAGTAGAAAGCCTGGCCGCGCAGCTGGAAAGCGGCAACAGTATGGTGCGCTATATTATCTGGGCCATTCCCAGTATCGGCTTTGTTGGTACCGTGCGCGGTATTGGCCAGGCGCTGGCGCAGGCAGATAAAGCCCTGGCCGGCGACATTGCCGGTATGACAGCCTCGCTGGGCGTTGCCTTTAATTCAACCCTGGTGGCTTTGTTTATCTCGCTGATTTTAATGTATTTTATGCACATTCTTAATGGCAGGCAGGATACGATGGTGTTAAATACACAACAATCCTGTGAGAAACACCTGTTAGCGCACTTGCATAACTGATTAGTACGCTATGAGACTAAAGCGGCGCGCTGAAGATGGTTTTAATATGTCATTCCTGGATGTGATGGCATGCGGGCTGGGCGCAGTTATTCTGATCCTTATTCTGGTCGATTTTAACGCTTTTGTGCCTGAGCCGACCGATGAAACCAATAAGCTGCAGCAGGAACTAAACGCCGCCCAGCAGCAACGCGAGCAACTGCAAAAATCAATTGATGAACTGAACGACAGAATTGCACTAGAATCGTCCAGCCAGCAGGATGTTAAGCTGTCGCAAAGCGATACCAGCAGTGATCAAAGCAAGTTACTGCAGCAAATTTCAACCGAACTGGCGGTAGTGGCCGATCTGGAAAAACAACTGGCTGCTATCGCCCGGTTACCGGTGCCGGATGCCAATGTGCAGCTAAGCGGCAGTGGCCAACAAAATTATATTACCGGCCTGAAAGTAGAAGGCGGGGAAATTGGCATTTTGCTGGATAAATCAGCGTCAATGATGGGCGAAAACCTGCTGGAAGTGCTGCGCTATATGGCTTTGCCCGATAAGCAAAAGCTGGCGCTGCCCAAATGGCAACGTAGCCGGCGCGCTGCGCAGTGGCTGTTAGCCCGCTTACCAAAGAACGCCAAAGTAACCGTAGTGGCTTTTTCTGAAGACGCCATTATGTTGGGCCAGCGTGCGGCCAGCTCTGCACAGGTATCCGATTCAATGAACGCCATAGTGCGGGATATTGGCAAGCTGGTGCCAAACGGCGGCACCAATTTGCAAATTGGCCTGCAAAAATTGCGCGAGTTGCATCCTAATGTTACTGATGTGTACTTAATTACTGATGGTTTACCAACGTTGGGTGACGGCCTTAGCGTGCGCTGTCGCGGCCTGTTAACCAGTAAAAAGTCTATTTCGTCACAGTGCCGACAAGAGCTGCTTGTTGAAACCATTAAACGCGCCGGCCAGGGGCTGCGGATGAACGTGATTTTGTTGCCGATTGAAGGTGATCCTTATGCGTCGGCAATGTACTGGAGCTGGTCGCAGGTAACACAGGGCACCTTTTTGGCCCCGGCAAAGGAGTGGCCATAGTGGCAAGACGCATGCGCAGGATAAAACGGCCGCCGGTAGAAATTTTTACCCTGTCGTTTCTTGATATTATCTCCTGTGCTTTTGGCGCAGTGGTATTACTGGTACTGCTGGCAAAAAATGGTGAAAGCGAAACTGAACTGGGGCCGGATAATTTAAGCACCATGGTAGAGCAGGTGTTGGCGGCCCAGCTTAACGTTGAGCTGCTAAAAGGTGCGCTATCAGATAAACAGCAGCAACTTGCCGCCGCACAGGCCCGCTCGGCCTCTGTAACTGAACAGCTAAAATCGCTGGAGTCTTCCATTCCCCGTGCACAGCAAACGTTGCAACAACTGCAGGATCAGGCCAGCTCATTGCGTAATGAATTGCGCCAGGCCACGGCGATGCTGAATGTGCCTAAATCCACTGATAAACCGTCAGATGAAGTGGGTGGTATTCCAACCGATGCTGATTATGTGATCTTTGTTATTGATAACTCCGGCTCAATGGTATCGGGCAGTAAGTGGAATCAGGTAATTAATGTGGTGAATGATATTTTAGTTAATCACCCGCAGATGAAAGGCTTTCAGGTGATGGCAGCCGACGGCACCTTTTTGTATCCCGGCCAGGAAGGCCAATGGCTGAGTGATTCAACCAGCATGCGCCAGCGCGCCATGGATCGGATGAAACGCTTTACCGGCGGTGGCAGTGCGCCTGAGGTGGGTATTATACGGGCGCTGGACCTGTACAGCAAAACAACGGGCAAAGTGAGCCTGTATGTATTTGGTGATGACTACCGCTCAGCCAGCCTGGATGCCATTGTCGGCACTATTACCAGCAAGAATGCCGGTACCGGTGGCGAGCCAAGATTTCGCATTCATGGTATCGGTTTTTATCGGCCATCAGGTGGTGATGCCATGCAGTTTGCTGCCTTTATGCAGGCAGTAGCTAAGCGCAACCGCGGTGCTTTTGTCGGGCTGGCATTTTAGTTATATCGGCGCAGCAAAAATTCTTTTAAAAAAATTTTAGTTCCGCTTTGCCGCTGTCGCTTTAATTCTGTGAGCATCAATCACAGGAGATTTCACGATGGCTTTATCAATTCAATCCAATATGGCGTCAAAAGCGATCCAGAACCAACTGGGCCGTACCAATAACGATTTATCAGTAGCGTTAGAGCGTTTAGGTTCAGGCTTTAAAATTAACTCTGCTAAAGATGATGCAGCAGGTTTACAAATTGCCAACCGTTTAAATGCGCAGGTACGTGGCCAGGAAGCGGCTATTTATAACTCCAACAATGCGATGTCAATGTTACAAACCGCTGAAGGCGCGTTTGAAGAGATGACAAACATTGCTTACCGGATGAAAGAGCTGGCAACGCAAGGCGCCAACGGTACCAACAACACTTCTGAATATACGGCATTAAGCTCTGAATTTGGCGCATTGTCAGATGAGCTGACTAACATTCTCAGCAATACATCTTATGGTTCAGGCACCAAGTTACTTGATGAAACCGATGGCAAACTTCAGGATGCCGTGACTTTTCAAATTGGTGCGACGGGCGCAGAAACCTTAGAAGTTGATATCAGTACTCAGTTAGGAAATATTACCACTGCTATGACAGCAACAGAGTTTGCTGCTGGTTTCGCCAGTGGTGATGTGGCACAAGACCAAACTGATGCCAAGGCCATTATGGGTCAGGTAGATACATTACTAAATGCCATTGGCGCTGCCCGCTCTGAGCTGGGTGCCAGTATGAACCGTTTGGATCACTCTATTAATAACGTGACCAATATGATGGAAAATACTCAATCTGCAGCTGGCCAGCTGATGGACGCTGACTTTGCTAAAGAAACGTCAAATATGACTAAACAACAGCTGCTGATGAACTCAGGTATTTCTGTACTGAGCGCATCTAACAGCACGACACAAATGATTGGTTCACTGCTGCGTTAATTTTAACGTTAACAGTAACGATAGTGTTATAACCCTGCTGGCGTTAGCTGGCGGGGTATTTTTCAAGCATTAGCTGATGGTAGAAGGTTTACATTATGGCGTCTTATTTAAGTATTGACCCCCAGACTCTGGCGAGCCAGTACACGCAAATTGATCGGGCCGGTAAAGATCAGTTGCTGTCGGCAAAGTCAAAGCAGTTTACCGCCCAGCTCAATGCCATTAAAAAACTACAAACCTCTATGGGTAGCTTTTTAACCCAGCTAAAAGATTTTCGTAAAGCCGACAGCAGCCTGCTGGCCAATACGGCCAGTAGCAGCAGCGAGTCTACTTTAGCGGTTAAAGCCAGCGGCAAGGCTGTGGCGGGCAGTTACGATATTTTTGTCCAGCAACTGGCGCAAAACCACCAATTAGCAATGTCATTTGATCCCACGGCCGCGCTGGCGACAGACGGTGAGTTTAATATTGATTTAGGTGGCAAAAATTTTTCGGTCAATATGGCCGGGTTACCCGCCAATGCCAAATTAAGTGATCTGGCGGCTGCTATTAATAACCATGCCGACAATGAAGGGGTTAAAGCCACCGTAATGCGCAGTGGTACGGAAACTTTTTTAGTGATTTCCAGTGAAGAAAGTGGTGCAGCCAATGAGCTAACGCTGGGCTTTACCGCTGGTGCCGATGCTGCCGGTGCCGATATTACTGCAGCTTTGGCGGCAAAGCAGGAATTAAAAAAAGCTCAGGACGCTATAGTACGTTTAGGTAGTGATACCGCCATTAGTGTTACCAGTGCCAGCAACAGCTTAACCGACGTGATTGAAGGTGTAACGATTGATTTAGTTAAAGCACAAGCTGCTGATGATGGCCCGGTGAATATCAAAATTGGCCAGGATCAGACCGCGATTAAAGCCAACCTGCAAAAATTTATTGATGGTTATAACGGTATTGTAAGCAGTATCAGTGGTGACACTAACCTGAAAAACGACAGTGCAGCGCGTAGCGTGCAAAGCCAGTTACGCGCGGCTTTTCAGGGCGAAATCGGTGGCAAAACACTGTATAGCGTGGGCCTGGAATTTGACCGTAACGGTAAACTGAGTATTAACAGCGACCGGCTGGAAAAAGCGTTGGAAGATGACCCAGCAGCGCTGGAAGCTATGCTGACCTCTGATACTGGTGTGCTGGCAAAGCTGGAGAAAGCAGTAGAACCCTACAGCAAAAGCTATGGCGGTTTATTAGGCGATAAGCAAAAAACACTGCAGGCCAGCCTGGATTTAGTTACCGAAAAGCAAAAGCGGCATGATTATTCCATGGAACTAACCTTTAAGCGCTATCTGAGCCAGTTTACCCAGATGCAAATTACCATAGCGCAGCTTGAAAGCTCTATGGGTCAGTTTTAATTAGTGAGAGACAGCTTATGTTAGATTTTGCCAACGGTTATCAGGCATACCAGAATACGTCGGTTGAAGGCAAAGCCGCCGGCGCCGATATACATAAACTGGTACTAATGTTGTTTGATGGCTTCCTTGATGAATTAGCCCGGGTTGAGGGGCATATTCAGGCTAAACGTTTTGATAAAAAGGCGGCCGGAATTGAGCGTATGCTGAAAATTCTTGGCGGGCTGGATGCGTCGCTGGACCAGCAAAATGGCGGTGAAATAGCAGCGAATATGCAAAAGCTGTATCAGCACTGTGGCCAGGCATTGCTCAATGCCAGCCTGAAAAACGATTTAACTTCAATTGATACTGTCAGGGTAATAATGACTAACCTGCAAGAAGGTTGGCAGGGGCTGGCAAAAAGCGCAGCCTGATAAACTTACTGCGAATTTTAATACTGCTTAGCGCATTGAAAAACCGCTGTTTTGCCAGCGGTTTTTTTCTGTGCATTTAAAGTCAAAGCCGCTAATTTCTGTGCACTTACCGGACGTTAGCGGCAAGCGGTAATGTTCTACTTCCGATCGGCGGAAGTAATGCTTCCGCTTTTGCTGTCGGCATTAATAAAACTCTATATAAATCATAACTTTGAATTATGGCCTGACTGTTGCTAAATCATTTGGCTTAACAAAGTTGAACGGGGGCTGAATGTGGCGTTAAACCATTTACAGGCAGGTAATGTGGCAAAACAGCTATTAAAGCTACAGCACAACGTGCTGCTGGCAGCGCAAGCGCAGGATTGGCAGCTATTACGCGGGCTGGATCGTCAGTTAATGGAGTTGATCCAGCAACTGGATATTGCCGGTGCCCGTGAGCAATTTGCCGTACAGCTGAGCACGCTGCGACAGAGCTATCAGCAGGTGTTAACCCTGGCTAAAAATGAATTACACCGCACTGAGACTCAAATGAAACAATTTAACCAAAACCGGCCCGGCGTGCTGGCGTATCGGCAAACCAGCGAAGGTGAAATACCATGACTCAGCTGCAGGTAGGTGTGCCAACAGCTAACTCCGGCAGCACTGTGACAATGGTGTCGTCTAATTATAGCTCTGCCAATCATAGTGCTGACAATTATAGTGCCGATAGTGCAGAGCCCGGTTTAATGTCGCCAGACGCTAAGCCATATACCGTTAGTTATGCAAAACTGCTGGCGCAATTATCAGACAATACAGATGCAGCTTTGACATTACAGGACACACATATACAGCCAGAGCTTGTTGCAGTATTAGCTGATGTCAATGCAACGTCAGACGTGACAAATGTCAATTCAATGCCGGAAATATTTAGTATCGATTTAACAGATGCTGACGCTGCGCAAGTGGCTGGTGCACTGCCAGATGTATTACCGGTTATTACGGCCGAAACAAGTATTGGCGTTGTTGCAGATACACCAATACAGCCTGAAGAATCTGCAGAAGTGCTGATAAACCCGCGGTTGTTCTCTGCCGTTAATATTTTGCCATTGCCTGTGTCAACTCAATGGCGCGCAGAGGCTGCTCAGCAAAGTGCTACAGGGTTGCCAGCTATGACTGACAATGAGTATAACGCGGCGCTGTTAAGCAGCAGCGTTTACAGCAGTGTCAAAGCAAGCGCAGACCCTGTGTTACCAGCCTCGCCAGTGTCTTTACAGCATTTCATCCGCCAGGCTCTTGAGCTGGCCCGCCCACAGAGCTTTGATAGCAGCGGGGTTAGCGGCATAGCAGCCACACAAACAGCTGTTATTGCAACAACCCCTGCAACAACCGCACCAGAGTCTGCATTTCAGTGGAAGGCTGATCAACTGGGTTTGCAAAGCAGCCAGTGGGGCCAGAAACTGGTGCATTTATTATCCGATAAAATTAATCTGCAACTGGGCCAGCACATACAGCGTGCGCAAATCCGGCTAGATCCACCGCAGCTTGGGCTAATTGAATTAAGTGTCAGCATTGATGGTGATCGCACTACTGTGCAGTTGTACGCCAGTAATAACCAGATGCGTGAAGCTATGCAGCAGAATCTGGAGCAGTTGCGTCAGCAACTGGCGCAACGCATGGGTAGTGAGCAGTTGCTTGATATAGATGTGCGCCAGCAATCACAACAACAGTCTGAGCAGCAAAAAGGTGCAGCGTCTGAGCACATTGCGGCTCATTTTACCGACGACGTAACAGAAGTAACCAGCACCAACTCAGCGCAGCTAACCACTGGCTGGTTAAACCGGCTGGTATAGGAGAACAGTAAGACATGAAAGTTTTAGTATTAGTGATTGCAGCAGTATTGTTGCTGGCCGTCGGTGGTGGTGCAGCTTATTTCTGGTTAGGGACGCCGGATAACGAGGTAACTGAGCAGCAAAAGCCACTATTTTATCCGATGGAGCGCTTTGTCATCAGTGTAGACAATGCCCAACATTCGCGTTACCTGGTGCTTGAGCTTACGTTAGTCAGCCATGACAGCCAGGTAATGGCGCAACTGCCTGACGCATCACCTTTGCTGCGTAACACGCTGGTAGAACATTTTAGCAATACCAGCCACGCCGACGCGAAAAATGCTTTTAAAGATATCCAGCAGGTACAAACCGTGTTGCTGGATAAATTTAACCAGACGCTGCGCCAGAACAAGTTCAGTTATCAGATTGAACAGGCGCTGGTCACCAACGTGTTTATTCAGTAAGGCCGTTTTATGCTGGCAACAACCCAATGGTCTGATCCGGAACAACCGAGCAGTTTTAAATTCAGCCCGGCGCAGGAAAGTGCCTTACTGAACCGTTACGGCTATCTGGTAAAACGGGCGGCGGCGCATCTACGCAGCCTGGTTGGCAGTATGGTAGACAAAGATGACTTACAACAAATTGGCCTGATGGGCCTGCTAAGTGCATTGCGCCGCTACGGCCGTGATGTTGACGAACAGTTTGAGTCTTATGCCTTTAAGCGTGTGCGGGGCGCCATGCTGGATGAGTTTCGCCGCACCGACTGGCGGCCGCGTCAGTTACGCCAGCAGTCGCATCAATTGCGGGATAAAAGCCGTGACCTTACACGACAACTGGGGCGTGTACCCACTGATGACGAGCTGTGTCAGGCGCTGAATATTGATCAAAAGACTTTGCTTGAGCTGCAATATGTTGGCCAGGCAGAGGCGATGGAAAGCCTGGATTTATTACTAGAGCAACAAGCCGAGGCTCAGCTTGGCAGCAGCAGTTTAAGCCAGTTCGAGCTTAAGCTGTCACTGACAAAGGCTATGGCGTTACTGCCCGAGCGCAATAAATTGTTGCTACAGCTGTATTACACCCATGAGTTGAATATGAAAGAGATTGCGCTGGTGCTGGAGTTAACCGAGTCCAGGGTTTGCCAGTTGCACAAGCAATCGGTGGAAATGCTCAGCAAAAAGCTGGCGCAATGGTAAAGGCACAGGAAGCAGAACAATGCAAAAAATTGTAGGTTTTATTATCGTACTGGGCGCTGTGGTCGGTGGTTATATGTTTGCCGGTGGCAATGTGGCAACACTGTGGCAACCTGCTGAGTTTCTTATTATTTTCGGTGCCGGTTTCGGTGCTCTGGTAGTGGGTAATTCCAGCTATGTGTTAAAAGAAATGTGGTCGCAGTTGAAGTCGCAGTTTATAAAACACAAAGACAGCAGTGCGCTGTACCGCGAGCTGTTGTTATTAATGTATTCATTGCTGGATCTGGCCAAAAGTAAAGGCTTACGTGAGTTGGACGAACATGTCGAAAACCCGCATACCAGTTCGGTTTTTCTCGCTTACCCATTGGTGCTGGAGCATGAGGCGCTGGTGGTGTTTGTTTGTGACAATTTACGACTGATGAGCATGGGCAAACTAAACGCGCATGACTTTGACAGCCTGCTGGAGCAGGAAATTTATACCATTGAACAGCAAAAGTTAAAGCCATCTTCAGCCATGTATTCAATAGCTGAAGCTATGCCGGGTTTTGGCATTTTGGCCGCGGTGGGCGGCATTATCATTACCATGCAGCATCTGGATGGCCCGCTAAGCAATATTGGTTATCACGTTGCGGCTGCACTGGTAGGCACCTTTATTGGTATTTTTGGCTGCTACTGTCTGATGGCGCCGTTGAGCTCAGCGATGGAACAGTATGTGAAAAAGCAGGTTGCACTGCTTGAATGTGTACGCGCTATTTTGGTGGCCCATGCTAAAGGCCATGTGGCGATAGTAGCAACTGACTCTGGCCGTCGGATGATTAACGAAGAGCAGAAGCCGTCGTTTACCACGATGGAACAGTGGATTAACGATAAGGCCGCCTGATGAACAGCTCCAGCTCGCCGGTTATTATTAAGCGCAGTCAGCGTAGCGCCGCCAAAGCCAAATCCGGCGGTGCCTGGAAAGTCGCCTTTGCCGATTTTACGCTGGCAATGATGGCGTTCTTTATGGTGTTGTGGATTTTAGAAGTCTCCAATATGAAAGAGCGCGCCGAGATTGCCAACTATATGCGCACCCATTCCATTTTCGAGGGCAGCCCGGCGCCGTTTGAACCGGGTAACAGCCCGTTTCCGGTCGATTTGGGCGGCACACCCTCGGTGATAGATCAGAATTCTGCTAACACTTTACCGCCGGATAACCCGCTGCCGGGTATGTCGGAATATTTGCAGGTACCCTCAGGTGACGACAGGCCGCTGGCAGGTAAGGGCGATAAGCTAAATTCACTGATTGATGGCCAGTTTGACAGCCCGGCTGAACTGAGTTTATTGCTGCAAGCCTTTGAACAGGTGGCAGCAGAGTTAATGGCGCAGGATCATATCCAACTGGACATAGTGCCCTCGGGCTTGCGGGTTATTATTCGCGACAATAAAAAGCAGCAAATGTTTATCCGTGGGCAAATGCGTATGACACCGTTTTTTGAAGACTTGCTGCTAAGCCTGGGGCCGGTGTTTAAAAAAGTACAAAACAAACTGATCATTTCCGGCCATACCGACAGCACGGCGTTTAGTGGCAGCCAGTACAGCAACTGGGAATTATCCGGCGATCGTGCTTTGCAGGCCCGCCAGGTGTTGGCTGCCGGTGGCATGCCGGTTGAGCGGGTAGCGCAGGTGGCGGCATTTTCCGCTACCCGGCCGCTAAACGAGCAAGACCGTGGCGACAGCGCTAACCGGCGCATTGAATTGCTGATCTTAACCAGTGCCGCCGAGGCGGAATTAAACCAGCTGTTTTCCCCCGATAACCAGAACAACGCCGTCCAGCAAGCAGCAGAAGAAGCACAGCGCAATCAACCCGTTGGCCGTTCAGGAATAAGGATAACCGATGGTAGCAACTAAACCTGATGCTTCGCGCAAGTATTTACGCTGGTACTTTAGCGCCCAAAGTCAGCCTGTGGCTATTCAATCTAAAGGTATAGCGGTAAAACTGTGGCAGAGCGGCTTATTTGGCAGCCAGATATGTCAGGCAGTGGTAAAAGACATGAGCCTGGGCGGTGCCGGTTTACTGGTGCCGCTGGCAAAAACGGTACCGGATATCGTCATGGTTGAATATGACAACCAGTTTAAGATTAAAGCTGAGGTGGTATACCGCCGTCAGGTCAGCGACAAGCTGGTGTTTCTTGGTATCAGCTGGCTGGATGCCAAGCGTGAACAGCGGCTGAATTTACTGCGCCGCTTAAGTAAAAAAGCCTACCGGGCATCACGCGATACCGGTGCGACAGATAACGTAACTACAGATGAATAAGATGAAAACTCCCACTTTGCTGATCCCGGCTGAACAGGCTGCCCACTGCCAGCCTTTTGCGTTGACACTGGACCAGCGCCGGTTTAGCGCTGCCAGTAAACAGGCGAAACAGCGCTTACCTGATTTAGCGCAGGCAGTAGAGATAGAACTGAGCAAATTACTGACCGATGTCGAATTTAATATTGAACTGACGTTATGCCAGGGTAGTGCGCTTGACAGCTGGCTGGCAGAGCCTGGCCGGTTGTTGTTGCAGTGTCCGGTGTTGGTGCCAACTGATACCAACTGTTATCTGGCGCTGGATTACACCAGCGTACACCATCTGGCTGACTTATCGCTGGGTGGCCAGCTGAGTAAAGTGCTGCCTGGCGATGAAAAAACTGAGCTAAGTGCTTCAGAGCTGCGCATTTGTAGCCGTATCGCCCAGCGCCAGTTACAGGCCATGCAACAACTGTTGTTTAAAGAACAGTCGGCTTTACCGGCCAGTGCCATAAAACAACAAATGGAACCTACCCGGTTTCAGTATCTGCCGTTAAAGGTGCGCTTGTTGCTTGGCAGCGATGTGATTAGCTGGTTTCTATGGTTGCCGCTGGAGTTCTTTATCGCACCGCAACATCACAGTGCTATCAGCGCCAGTGCAGTAGATGTATCACCCTGGCCGCAGGTGCCGGTGCAGTGCCGGGTTGAGATGGTGCGCAAAAAAGTGAGTTTGCGCCAGCTGCAGGCTTGTCTGGATGGAGCTGTGCTGCCAATAGAATTTGGCAGCGCTATGACATTACAGCTTAACCAGACAGCGTTATTTCTGGGCAAAGTGGCAGAAGAAGCCAACAGCCTGGTATTCCAGATTACTGATATCGTTAATAAAGAGAAACAAGCATGAGCGAAAACCTGAATAACAGCAAAGGTCTGGATGCGGCTTTAGCCGGGCTGGATATGATGGAGATGGACGATATCTTCGAGCAAAGCAGCGATGGCGCCACCGCCCCGGGTGATGGCTTGTCGATGTTCCGTGATGTGCCGCTGACCGTCACGTTAGAAGTGGCCAGTACTGAAGTTACGCTCGGTGAGCTTAGCCGGGCCAGTGTCGGCGACGTGCTGCCGCTGGATAAAGCCGTAGGCGAAGCGCTGGATGTAAAAGTAAACGGTGTGCTGTTTGCCAAAGCGGAAGTGGTGATGGTCGACGGCAAATATGGCCTTAAGTTTGTCAACCGCAAGACGACACCTGAGCATCATGAGTAAGCCGTTGCAAACCCTGTTGATACTGCTGGCGGCTATGTTGCTTAGCGGTACGGCAATGGCAAATGATTTAACACTGTTATCGGTACGCGATGCCGACGGCGGCCAGGACTACAGCGTAAAGCTGCAAATTGTGCTGTTGATGACAGTTTTAAGCCTGATCCCCGGCATGCTGATGGTACTGACCTCGTTCACCCGCATTGTTATTGTGCTGGCTATTTTGCGCCAGGCACTGGGATTACAGCAAAGCCCGCCTAACCGTGTACTGGTTGCTATTGCAATGATGCTGACACTACTGATTATGCGCCCGGTGTGGCAGGACGTATATCAAAACGCATTTAAGCCGTATCAGGCTGACGAAATGACGCTTGAGCAAGCCCTGGTACGCGCAGAGCAACCACTGCGCCAATTTATGCTGGCGCAAACACGCGAGAGTGAGTTGCATCAGGTTTTGCTAATAGCTCAGGAGCCTACCACCATGGCCGCGGCTGATGTGCCAATTGAAGTGTTGATCCCGGCTTTTGTGTTAAGCGAGCTGACCACAGCATTTCAGATAGGCTTTATGTTGTTTTTGCCATTTTTGATTATTGATATGGTGGTGGCCAGCGTGTTGATGTCAATGGGTATGATGATGTTATCACCGCTTATTATCAGCCTGCCGTTTAAGTTAATGATTTTTGTGCTGGCTGATGGCTGGTCTATGGTCGCGGGTACCCTGGCGGCAACTTTTGGAACTATACCGTGAGATCAGCCTTGAGAAAGGCCATGATATTAGCCATGAACGGAGTAAAATAATGAGCCCGGACCAGAGTACAGAGCTTGTGGCACAGGCCGTGTACACCATCATCAAAATTTTGTTGGTCATGGTGGTACCCAGCCTGATCCTGGGCTTAATTATTGCCGTGTTCCAGGCCGCTACGTCTATTCAGGAACAAACCCTGACGTTTTTGCCCCGCATGGTGCTGACGTTACTGATGCTGATATTTGCCGGCAACTGGATCCTGCAAACCTTGGTAGACTGGTTTCGTAATCTGATGCTGATTATCCCCGGAGTATTTGGATGACCTCCTTAATCTCGCTCACCAGTGCTGAACTGATGAGCTGGATTGGTGCTGTCTGGTGGCCGTTTGTGCGCTTATCCGCCTTGCTGTGGGCAATGCCGGCTTTTGATAACCCCGGTGTACCACCGCGGGCCAGAATTCTGTTGGCAGTGTTTATTAGTTTTTTGCTTAGCCCGTTGCTTTCAGCTATGCCAGCCGTAGATCCCTTATCACTTGATGCTGCTGTAATCACATTCGAACAAATTGGCTTTGGCATTATGATGGGCTTAGCAGTGCGTATGCTGTTTGAAGTACTGATGATGTCAGGAATGATGTTGTCGATGCAAATGGGGTTGTCGATGGCGACGATGATGGACCCGGCTACCGGTGACTCGGCACCGTTACTGGGGCATTTATTCTGGATGATGGGAGCACTGTTATTTTTTGCGCTGGGAGGCCATTTGCTGGTGCTTGCTGTACTGGTTGACAGCTTTTCACTGTGGCCGGTAGGCACCAGTTTATATCAGTTGAATATCACCGTGTTGTTGCAAATGTTCGGCTGGATGTTTAGTGCGGCCTTGCTGGTTGCATTGCCCGGCGTAATTGCAATGTTATTGGTTAACCTGACGTTTGGTGTTGCTACCCGCGCTGCGCCATCGCTAAATATTTTTGTGCTTGGCTTTCCGATGAATATGGTGCTGGGTTTCGTTTGTGTGTATCTGACTGTTGTGCAAACCGGCTATCGTTTCTCTGCGATGATTAACGAGATGCTGGATAACCTTTATTTGCTGATGAGATAACTAATGGCAGAGCAAAATAGCGCACAGGAAAAGTCAGAACAACCTACAGCGAAACGGTTAGAAAAAGGGCAAAAAGAAGGCCAGGTTGCCCGCTCTAAAGAGCTCAATACAGCGGTACTGTTAATGATGGGGGTGGCCGGTTTACTGTGGTTTGCCCAGCTGTTTCTGACACTATTTATGCAGTTAATGCAGCGTAGTTTACAGTTGAACAAAGCCATGCTGGCCGATGAGAAATTGATGCCGTTGGCGGTAGGGCAAGCGATTGGCGATATGCTGGCAACCTTGTTTCCGTTTTTGTTTCTGCTATTTATGGCGATGCTGATTATTGGCGGTATGCCGGGCGGTTATATTTTTTCTGCTAAGTTATTTAGCCCGCGTTTTAAACAGCTGGACCCGCTAAAAGGGTTGGCCAAAATGGTTAGCCTCAATTCGTTGGTAGAACTGTGTAAGTCAATTTTGAAGATCGCGCTGTTGGCCGGCTGCCTGTACTTATTTCTTAGTCAATTATGGCAACGGCTATTAATGTTGCAGCGGCTGGACATTAATGCTGCCTTACAGGAAGGCATGGGATTGCTGGCACTTTGTCTGATGTTAACGGTGACTGCGTTATTACTGGTCGCGGCAATTGATGTGCCTTATCAGGCACACAAAATTGCGCAAGAATTGAAAATGACCAAGCAGGAAGTAAAAGAAGAGCGGAAATCCGCTGATGGTAGCCCGGAGATAAAAGGCCGTATCCGCCAGATCCAGTTTCAGATGGCCAACCGTCGCATTGAAGAGCGGGTGCCCAAAGCCGATGTTATCGTGATGAACCCAACACACTATGCTGTGGCGATCCGCTACAGTGAAAAAGATGCCAAAGCGCCCTATATAGTGGCCAAAGGCATAGATGAAATGGCACTGCGTATCAGGGCTGTAGGCCAACGCCATCAGATAGAAGTGTTAGAAGTGCCCGTACTGGCACGGGCCATCTATTACTCCACCCGTGTTGATCAGGAAGTACCCAAAGGTTTGTATACGGCAGTCGCCTATGTACTGACCTATGTTATGCAGTTAAAAGCCTACAAGCAGGGCCGTGGCCAGCAACCGGCACCATTGCCGGCACTGGATATTCCGAAATCGTTGTTAGACAAAGCTAATGTCCGAGGTAGTTAAACAGTGAACTGGCGTACTCTTACCCAACCTTATACTGCTATTCCCGTATTGCTGCTGGCTATTCTGGCGATGGTGGTATTACCGCTACCAGCCTGGATGCTTGACGCACTGTTTACCTTCAACATAGTGCTGTCGGTGATCGTACTGTTAGTTGCGGTATCAAGCAAAAAGCCACTGGATTTCTCGGTATTCCCCACGGTGCTGCTGGTGGCCACCTTAATGCGGTTAACGCTGAATATCGCTTCTACCCGCGTAGTATTGTTGCATGGTCATGAGGGTTCAGATGTTGCTGGCCGGGTGATCCAGGCTTTTGGTGAAGTGGTGATTGGCGGCAACTATGTTGTCGGTATGGTGGTGTTTATCATTCTGATGGTGATTAACTTTGTGGTTATCACCAAAGGCGGCGAGCGTATTTCCGAAGTGGCTGCCCGCTTTACGCTGGATGCTTTGCCCGGCAAGCAAATGGCCATAGATGCTGATATGAACGCCGGCCTTATTGGCCCGGAACAAGCCAAAGAGCGGCGCAATGAAGTGGCTCGCGAAGCAGACTTCTATGGTTCAATGGACGGTGCGTCTAAGTTTGTTCGTGGCGATGCTATTGCCGGTTTAATTATTCTGGTGATTAACCTGCTTGGTGGCATCAGCATCGGGGTATTCCAGCATGGCTTGAGTATGGGCGAAGCCTTTCAGCGCTTTGCACTGCTTACCATAGGTGATGGCCTGGTTGCCCAAATCCCGTCCTTATTGCTGGCTGTTGCTGCGGCGATCATTGTTACCCGGATGAATGATGAAGGCGAGATGTCTGATGAAGTCGGCAAGCAGTTGCTGGCATCACCCAGGGTGCTGCTGACCACCGGCGGTATTATGCTGATCCTGGGGCTGGTGCCGGGTATGCCGGCACTGGCCTTTGTCAGCTTTGGTTTGCCACTGGTGTATGTTGCCTGGCGCCTGCAACAGCGGGTAGACAAAGGCGAGCTGGTGCAGGCTGAACTGTTAACCGAGAGCATAGCGCAAACACCAAAAGCACTGGCGTGGGACGATATCCCCCATGTTGACCGCTTATCAATAGAGTTGGGGTTTCGTCTGGTGTATCTGGCCGACAAAGATAAAGGCGAAGAGCTGGTGCAAACCTTACGCGGTATTCGTAAAACGCTGTCAGAGCAAAGCGGCTTTTTATTACCTGAAGTGCGGGTACGCGACAATTTGCAGCTCAACCCGCAGGAATACCGGATTAAACTGGCCGGGGTGCCTTTAGCCAGCGGGCGGTTAAACCCGCAGCAATTGCTGGCGCTTAACACCGGCGAAATTTATGGCCAGTTGGACGGTGAAATTACCCGTGACCCGGCTTATGGCCTCGAAGCAGTATGGGTTGACAATAATACCCGTGCCAAAGCGTTGAACCTGGGGTATTCGGTGGTTGATCTGGCGACCATTGTTGCCACCCATGCTGGCAAAATCATTAAAGAAAACTTATCTGAGCTGTTTGTCTATGAAGATGTCAAGCAGCTGAATAAGCGGTTGGCTGCAGTCGCCCCGGTACTGGCTGAAGCGCTGGATAAAGCGCTCAGCGCAACAGTGCAACTAAAAGTATACCGGCTGATGCTACGTGAGCAGGTAAGCCTGGGTGATATTCTGACTATCGCCAGCACCTTGCTCGACAGCAGCGAAGTGACCAAAGATCCCATTTTGCTCACCTCTGATGTACGTTGTGCACTGCAGCGGGCACTGGTGCGGCAAATCAGTGGCGACAAAGACGAGCTGGCAGCCTTTACACTGGATGAAAAGCTGGAGCAAACCTTACAAAGTGCGCTCAACCAAGCAATGCAGGCAGGCAAAGTCGCGTTAGACAGCTTTCCGGTAGCACCTAATCTGCTAAGCCAGTTTCAGCGCAATATGCCATTAATTTGCAGCCAGATGCAGCAACAGGGCCATACACCGGCATTGGTAGTCGTGCCGCAGTTGCGCCCTCTGCTGGCGCGTTATGCCCGCACTTTTACACAAAATTCGCTGGCAGTGCTTTCTTATAACGAAATCCCGGAAACATTGCGGGTAAATGTAATTGGTGCTTTGGGCTAAGGTGAGGTGTTTCGCTGGCCTGAGCTGTCATCGCGCTGTCACAGCACTGCGCTAAGCTAAACGGTGTATTTAGATAGTTGTGCAAGCTTTGTAAATAGTTAGTCAGTTTTAGTTCAGGGCTGGTCTGAGCAGTTAGCGCTGAAATGCGACCGAATATGTAACAATATGTAGTTTTAACTACATGATCTTTAAGATCATGAAAGATCTTTTTAAAGTTTGGCTTGCCAGATAATAGTAATTTAGATATCTTTAAAGTTATTCAGTTTAGGTTCATAAATCATTTTAAGGTTTATGAGCCAGTTAAGACAATTAAAAGGCAAACTGCACCGAAAGGGCAGGACGCAAAGCCTCCGGTCTACGGCGTTTAAAAACGTTACGATAGCGGGGTTGCATTAGCTTGGCGACATCCTCGTGATGTGTCTCTGCCTGCACGGCTGCCCGTGTCAGTGCTGAGCGCTTTCTATGCAGTTTTCCTTTTATTTTCTTAGCCAGTGGCGTATCGCGTTGCGATACCGGTTGCGGTTAAATAAAAGGGTATCAATGTGTCTTTGTTTTCTCTTAGCTTGTGGTTTAGCACCTCTGCAATTGGCACTGCCATTGCGGGCTCAGTGCTGATCCAGCCAGCCGAGCAGGCGCAGTGGCAGCTTGACAGCAGCGCCTTTCATTGCCGTTTGCAACAGCGGGTTAGCGGGTTGGGCCAGGTGAGTTTTTCCCAGCAACCCGGCCAGCCGCTGCAACTGGAGCTAGAACTGGCACAGCCTTATCCCGCTTTAGAGCAAGCCACAGTTGCTGCGCGCAGTGCCGATTGGCAGCCTGATGTTATCCAACCACAAAGCCCACCCTATATTGCCGAGTTATATCATGATAGCCAGATAAGTTTCTTGCAGGCGGCGTTACCGTTATTTCAGCAAGTGCAGGCGGGGGCCTGGTTACAGTTTGATCTGAGCAACGGCCGCCAGCAGCAACAGCTGTTACTTACCAGCGTGCGTGGCCACGAGGCAGTAGAGCAGTTTCGCGGCTGTGTGGCGAAAATGTCGCCACTGTCATGGCAGCAGGCGCGTGATACCGATATTGTTTTTGCCTCAGGCCAGCGCCTGGTTGACCGCACGCAATTGCCGGTATTGCAAAAACTGGCGCGCTATCTCCAACTTGACCCTGCAGTGAACAAAATTCTTATTGACGGTCATACCGACGACGTTGGCACGGTATTGGCTAACCGGCAGCTATCAAAAGAAAGAGCAGATGAAGTGGCCGCGCAACTGATTGAGCTGGGGGTAAAAGCCAGCATGCTGGAAGTACGTGCCCATGGTAATCGTTATCCGTTATTACACAGCCAGGGCAAGGCTGAGCAATCTAATCGCCGGGTGTCTATCCGGTTAATCCGAACCACTTCCTGAGCAGGATCTGACTAACCATGAATTCACCCTACGTGTTATGGATAGACCAACAAAAACCTGGTGCCGAGGCGCAGCAATGTATCAGCGCTGAAGGTTACCGCTTATTACACACCCATAGCGTGACTGAGATTATCAGCCTGTGCCATGACTACCAGCCAGCACTGGTATTTATTGACAGTGGTATGCCGCAAATGACGTTACCGGATTTGGTCACGCTGGTGTACCGCAAGCTACCTGCCGCGCAAATTATCAGTATGGTCAATAATGACCAAAGCGAATTGGCATCCGATACCTTACAAAGCGGCGCTATTGATTATTTACTTAAACCTTTTTTTGCCTCGCAGTTAAAAACCTCAATCCGTAACGCTACAGCCATGAGCAAAGGGCTGAAAGACTTAGTGGCAGTGTCGCATGCCAGCCGTCAGATCCTGCAACTGGCTAACCGGGCCGCGCAAACTGAAGCCAGCGTATTAATACTGGGCGAGTCCGGTACCGGTAAAGAACGATTGGCGCAGTTTATTCATCAGGCTTCAGATCGTGCTGATAAACCTTTTATTGCCATTAATTGCGCGGCTATACCGGAACATATGCTTGAAGCCATGTTGTTTGGTTACAACAAAGGCGCTTTTACCGGCGCTGTCAGCCAGCAAATTGGTAAATTTGAAGCGGCCAACGGCGGCAGTATTTTGCTGGATGAAATTTCTGAGTTACCACTGGCCTTGCAGGCTAAATTATTGCGGGTGCTGCAAGAGCGTGAACTGGAGCGCCTTGGCAGTAACAACCGTATTAAGCTGAATATTCGCGTTATTGCCGCCAGTAATAAAAACCTGCGCACTCAGGTAGAGCAGGGGCTATTTCGCGAAGACTTATTCTACCGGCTGGATGTTTTGCCACTAAGCTGGCCAGCGCTGCGCGAGCGGCGTGATGATATTTTGCCACTGGCAGAGTTCTTTATTAACAAGTACGGCAACGGCAAATACCGTTTAAGCCGCGGCGCAGCCGATGTGATGCTGCAGTATAACTGGCCGGGCAATGTGCGTGAGCTGGAAAACGTAATGCAGCGGGCCCTGGTTATGGCGCGCGGCATTGAACTACAGGTTGCCGATCTGAATTTACCGCAATGCCACCCGCAGGCCGCCGCTATTTGTGCCAGCCTGCTTAAGCAAAGTAAGAAAAATGCCGAGTTTGATTACATTCTCGATGTACTGAACAAATGTAATGGCCATCGCACCCGCACCGCACAGGCTCTGGGGGTGAGTACCCGTGCCCTGCGCTACAAATTAGCCGCCATGCGTGAGCATGGTGTCGACATAGACGCATTAGCTTCTTAAGGAATTTATGATGATTTCACCAATAAACAGCCAAAGCCAGATGCTGGATATGATGACTGCACTGCAACAGGTTGCCAGCAATGAGCGCGTTGCACCGGCTAACAATGACAGCGGCATCGGCAGCGATTTTTCCCAGGTGATCCGGTCAATCAATCAGCAGCAGAATATCGCTGCCGACATGATGACGGCAGTAGACACCGGCCAGTCTGACGATGTGGTAGGTGCTATGGTTGCCAGCCAGAAAGCCAGTTTAAGTTTCTCTATGTTGCTGCAGGCGCGTAATAAAGTTCTGAGCGGCATTGATGATGTAATGCGGATGTCACTGTAAGGACAATGCAATGAAAGGCGAAGTGGTAAAACAAATGCCCCCGGCACATATCGAGGGTAACTTTCGCGAGAAAGTCATTAATTTGTCCAGCCGGTTTAACCGGCTGCCGGGTGGTGATCGCAGCATAGCGTCAATCGCGCTGCTGGCTACGCTGGTGGCGGCAACGATAGTACTGATTTTGTGGACTTCAGCAAAAAACTATGTGCCCTTGTATGGCAATCAGGAGCATTACGACAAAGCCAGTATTCTGGAAATTCTGGATAAAGAAAAAGTCGCCTTTCGTATTGATACCGACACCGGCAATATTATGGTGGCGCAAGACCGCCTGGCCGATGCCCGTATTACACTGGCTGCCCGCGGTATTAAAGCCGCGATGCCAGAAGGGCTGTCTACCATTGGTGAAAAAATAACCATGGGCACCAGCCAGTTTATGGAGTCCATGCAATACCAGCATGCGTTGGAAGGTGAACTGGCGCGCACTATCATCACTATGGACGGCGTACGTAACAGCCGGGTGCATCTGGCCGTGCCAAAACGTAATTTATTTGTTGGCCGCCAGGAAGAGAAATCTGCCGCTTCTGTGATGGTAGATTTAGCACCGGGCTATGAGCTTAAACCGACACAGGTTGAAGCAATCGTTAGCCTGATCACCGGCAGTGTGCCGGGGCTGGACCCCCGCAAAGTGTCGGTGGTTGATCAGCGGGGTAAATTACTTACCGGCGAGTTGTACGACGACGCCCCGATTGGCAAAGAAACCGACAAAAAGCTGGCCTTTATCCAGAAACTGGAGCGTAATATTGAGCAGCGTGCCGCCATTATGCTGCTGCCTGTGCTGGGCGATGGCAATTTCCGCATTCAGATTTCATCTGACGTGGATTTCAGTGTGGTAGAAGAAACCCGCGAAGCAGTGGACCCTGCCTCGGTAATGCGGTCTGAATCCATAAAAACCGATACTACCCTCGATCAACTGGCGATGGGCATTCCTGGTGCGTTGGCAAACCAACCTCCTTTGCCGGCAGACCAACAAGCTGATGACAATAACCAGCGTACCTCCGAGCGCAATGAAAGCAGCCGTCAGTTTGATAATGGCCGCGCCGTTACCCACACCCGCTTTGAAGTGGGCCGGTTAAAGTCGATGAGTGTGTCAGTGCTGGTAAATGAAGCTGCCGCAGGTGATGCCGGCTGGACTCAGCCTCAGCTGCAGCAATTGGGCGAAATGGTAAAAACGGCGACCGGTTTTCAGGCTGAACGTGGCGATCAGTTTAATATTACCAGTTTTGGTTTTGTCGCTGCCGAGCTGTCAAGCGCGCCACAGGCTGGTTTGCCGTGGTGGCAACTGCCTGAGGTGAAAGAATATGCCCGCTATGTATTTGGTAGCTTAATTGCGCTGGCGCTGATCCTGTTTGGTGTAAGGCCTTTGGTTAACCATCTGATCAGTGGCAAAAAACAGCGCGAGCCGGAAACAGACAGCGCCTATACGGCATTGTCGGATCAACCACTCTCAGCACTAGATTCGCAGCCTAGTGTGAAAAATGCCCCAGATAACAGCACAGATGCAGCTCAGGGTGATATGCCGCAAGCGGGTTTTAACGCCATGAACCTGCCCAAGATTGGTTCTGAATTTGCTGAGCAAATCAGCCATATGCAGCTCTTGGCCAGTAAAGAATCTGACAGGGTAACCGCAGTGATTAAATATTGGGTAGAGCGAGGAGTCAGCATTGAATCAACTAAGGTCTGAACATAGCCGCGCTATTACCGATTTAGATCGGGCGGCCATTCTGCTGCTCAGCATGGGCGAAGAAAATGCAGCCGGCATTATAAAAAAGCTTAGCCGGCATGAGGTTAAAGCTTTGTCAGAACGTATGGCAAAGATCACCAACGTAACGCAAGACGATGTGGCATTAATTTTAAACGACTTTTTTGACTGCTACCGCAGCGAAAGTGGTGTCAGCGGTGCCTCAAGGTTGTACCTGGAGCGGGCGCTGGACAAAGCCGTAGGTCGCAAGCTGGCGCGCGGTATGCTGGATGATATCTACGGCGGCGCACTGGCGGATGATTTACGCCGGTTGGAGTGGGTCCCCCCTGAGTTGCTGGCACGCTTTTTAGAGCAGGAGCATGCGCAAATGCAGGCACTGTTGCTGGCTTTTTTACCGCCCGAGCAAGCCTCAGCCGTCATCGCATTATTCCCAAAACAAAAGCATGACGACATTCTGTTCCGTATTGCCAGCCTGCGTGAAGTCAGCGAACACGTAATGGACGACTTGCGCCATACACTGGAAGCCTGCATTGAATTTGTCGGCGAACAGGTTGGTGCCCGCGTTAACGGCGTGGAAAAAGTGGCTGAAATTATGAACCGCTACAATGGCAATAAAGCCGAGGTAATGGAGCTGCTAAAACAACATAACGCCGAAACGGCCGAAGCGGTACAGGACAAAATGTATGACTTTGGCTCACTGGCGCGCCAAAGCGAAGATGTGCTGGCTCATCTGCTGAACGAAATACCGGATGAGCTATGGGTAGTGGCGCTAAAAGGCTGTGAACCGGCGATGCTGGACAGCATTATGTCGGCCCTGCCAAAACGGCTGGCGCAGGTTTACCGCCAGCAAATTGAAGGTACCAAAGCACAAACTGTTACCAAAGTTGAAGCAGCCCGGGCCGAAATAATGCGCATGATCCGCCAGATGATGGCCAAAGGCGAAGTGGATTACCGTTTGTACGAAGAAGCAACACTGGGATAATTATGGCAGATCTGTATCGTTTTCCCGGTGTGCAGCGCGACCTGAGCAGGCAAAGCCCGGAGCAGCAACTGCAACAAGCTTATGAGCGCGGCGTGCAGGAAGGCCGGCTACAGGGCGCAGAGCAAGGGCGGCTGCAGGCACAACAGCAAGCCGAGCAACAGGCGCTGCAACAGGCTGATGCCCGCCAGCAACAAGCGATACAGCAACTGCGGCAGCAGTTTGAGCAACAATTGCAGAAGTTACAACAGCAATTGCAGCAACAACAGCAGCATCAGGAAAAACAACTGGCACAGGCCATATTTGAACTGGTTAGCCAACTGACGACATTAACGCTGGAGGCTGAACTTAGCCTGCAGCCGGCACATTTGCAGCAGGCTATCGCCAGCGTATTAGCTTTATTGCAGGTAAACGAACAGATTGACACTATCCGGCTGGCCCCGACAGACTTTACGCTGTGGCAGCAGCTGGACATCGTCACCCTTGGCAATATAAAGCTGCAACCCGATGCCCGGCTGGTGGCTGGCAGTGCTGAATTTGTCGGCTTATCTCAGTTACATCTACTCGATTTTCGCCAGCGCCTGGCGCAAATGCTGCCGCAGTTAAAACAACAACTGGAGAGCAACAATGAACCTGCTTGACCGCTTGCAACAGGCAGGCAGCCAGTTAGATGCCGGTGCCTTATATCAGAGCTTTGGTACTCTGGTAAGGGTAAATGGCATGGTGCTTACCGTAGCCGGTGGCCAGTACACATTAGGGCAACGTTATCAGGTAGAAATGCAGGACGGCCAGTGGGTTGAAGCTGAAGTGGTAGGTTTTGACCGCGAGCAGGCGTTTTTAATGCCACTTACCAATGCCAGTGCGCTGACAACCGGCGCCAGAGTAAAGCCGCTGCTAAGTGCCGGTGCGCTTACCGTAAGCCGGGCACTGCTGGGGCGGATAGTTGACGGCCTGATGCAACCGCTGGACGGCGGTCCGGCCTTAACCAAAGGTGAGCATATCAGCAGCCAGCTGGCGGCGGTAAACCCAATGCAGAAAAAGGGCGTCAGTACGCCGCTGGATGTCGGCATAAAAGCCATTAATGGCTTATTTACTGTTGGCCAGGGCCAGCGGCTGGGCTTATTTGCCGGCTCTGGCGTGGGTAAAAGTAAATTGCTTGGCATGATGACACGCTTTACCAGTGCCGATGTGGTGATTGTCGGTTTAGTGGGCGAGCGCGGCTGGGAAGTAAAAGACTTTATTGAACATAGCCTCGGCCCGGATGGCATGAAAAAAGCCATTGTCGTAGCCGCACCGGCCGATCAGTCGCCGTTGCTGCGGATGCGCAGTGCCGAGCTGGCGCACCGTTTGGCAGCCTGGTTTCGCGATCAAGGCCTGCATGTGTTACTGCTGGTTGATTCGTTAACCCGCTATGCCCAGGCACAGCGCGAAATTGCGCTGTCAGTTGGTGAGCCGCCAGCCACCCGCGGCTATCCGCCGTCGGTATTTAGCAAGCTTACCCAGTTGGTAGAGCGCGCAGGTAACAGCAGCGACAGCAGTGGCAGCATGACAGCCATTTACACCGTGCTGGCGGAAGGTGACGACCAGCAGGATCCGATAGCCGATGCTGCCCGCGCTATTCTGGATGGTCATGTGGTATTAAGCCGCGAGCTGGCCGAGCGCGGCCATTATCCGGCGATAGATATAGGCGCTTCCATCAGCCGGGTTATGCCGAATATTGTCTCTGAGCAACAGCTGAAAAGCTGTTACAGCTTAAAACGTTTATACAGCCGTTATCAGCAGGTACAGGAGCTGATCCCGCTGGGGGCTTATCAGGCCGGTAAAGACAGCGAGCTGGATCGCGCCGTGGCACTGTATCCGAAGATAGAGCAGTTCCTCTGTCAGGGTTTAAATGAACAGGTTGATTTCGGCCAAACTGAACAACAACTGGCAACTTTGGTGGCGCAGCATGCTTAAAAAATATCTGCAAACACAGCAGGATAACTTCGATATCATGCGCAGCCGGCATAGCCAGCTGCAGCGTCAGGCCGAGCACGAACAACAGCGTAGCAGCCTGCTGGCACAACATATCGACAGTATGGAAACCAGCCGCCAGATGGCATGCAGCCTTAGCCTGCAAAACTTGTCGGGCTTAAAAGTCATTATGCAGGACATGGCACAGCAACAGCAGCACCGCAGCGATTTGGCGCAGCAGGAAGTGGCCATGCAGCAACAAGCCTGCAGCAAACAGGCAGCTTACAACCTGGCCATAGAGCAAGTACTGGAAAAACGCCGCCAGCGCCAGTTACTGCAACAACAACGGCGCGAGCAAAAACAGCAGGACGAACTGGCAATGCAAATGTATCTGCGCCAGCGCGTAACCGGCTGAGCAGGCTATTTCACCACAAAATCAAAATACTGTTCGGTATAAACCGGTGGCTGGTGGGTAAAGTGCCACCATTCCATGCTGTATACCTTAAAACCGGCGTTGTGCATCAGGTTTTCCAGCAGCTGCCGGTTGGCTTGTTGTGCGGCTGTAATGCCGGGTGCACCAACATTGGATACCGGATCAAACATATCAAACGCTGAGCCCATATCAATTGGCCGCCAGTTGCCGCTGTTATCTTTTGCCGCCAGCGTTAAATCTATCGTGCTGCCGCGGCTGTGGCCGGACTTTTCGGCAATATATTCGCCCACCAGTTTATCTTTGCCCAGATTCGGATAGTACTGCGCTTTGGTGCGGGTATCGCTTAAATCGCTGGCCCAGCGCATAAAGTGGTTTACCGCCCGTTGTGGCCGGTAGCAGTCATAGACCCAAAGTGAAAGCCCCTGCGCCGCAGCAGCCTCCTGCACTTTGACCAAGGCTGCGGCTGCATCACGCTGCAAGTAACATTTATTGGCCTGATAACCATCAACCCGGCTGCCAACAAAGTTATTAGTACCCAGATACGCCATATGCACCTGAATGTCAGCGCTTAAAGTACTGATATCAGTAAAGTCTTCGGGGACCTCTGATATAGGCAGCGTCCCGCTGCCGTTTCCGAGGAGCATAGCGATCAGTGTCAGGGTTTTCATATCATTAATACCCCAGCGGTTAAAAAGGCCAGCAGCGCCAGCACACCGCAAAACAATGCATAAGGCAGCTGGGTTTTTACGTGTTCGAGTAAATCACAACCCGAGGCGACTGAACTTACTGCGGTGCTGTCGGATATCGGCGAGCAGTGATCGCCAAACACACCACCGCTGAGTATTGCCGCCAGCACCAAAGACGGCGGCAAACCGAGCAGTTCTACCATCGGCATGCCGATGGGGATCAAAATAGCAAAGGTGCCCCAACTGGTGCCGGTGGTAAACGAAATTAACCCGCCGGCCAGAAATAGCAGGCATGGGATCAGCACCAGCGGCAGGCTGTCATTAACGATAGAGGCAATAAAAGTACCGGTGCCCAGCAGTTTTAAACTACTGCCCAGCGCCAGCGAGAGCAGCACTATCGTTACCAGTGGCAACAGTTCACTCATGCCTTTAAAGCCGATATCAACCAGTTGCTGATGCTTAAAGCGTTTACTGAATAACATCATGCAATACGCTACTAAACACGCCAGTGTGGTGGCATATAACACGGATTGCGAGCCAGAGCCGCCCACCAATCTGCCATTGCCGGTCATCAGCATAAAGCCCAGCATTGAGGCGACCAGCGTGAATAATGGCACCAGCATAAAAGACGGGTGGCTGGGTTTAATATCAATTTCGGTATGGGCCGACAGTGTATGTAATTGTTGCTCTGACTTACGCATCTGGCCATAAACCTTGCCGGTAATAATGGTGTACAGCACTACTGTTAGCGTAAATAGTGCATAAAAATTCAGCGGTATAGTGCCAATTAGCACACTTACAGCGTTATCGCCCAGTGAATAGTTGCTAAGCAGGCCCAGAATATAAGCGCCCCAGCCGTTAAGCAGAATAATAATGCAAATGGGGGCGCTGGTACCGTCGATAATATAGGCCAGCCGGGCACGGCTCATGTTAAACTTGTCGAATAAGCCGCGTGAACTGATACCGGCGGTAAGTGAGCTAAGGTTAGACTCGATAAAGGTAACCGAGCTGATAAAAAAGGTCAGCAAGCCTGCCTGCCGAGGGGTTTTTGCCACGCCTTTTTCGACCAGCATTTTTACCGTGGCCGACACCCCGCCAGAGTCTCGCATATAGGCCAGCAAGCCGCCTACCAGCAACGAAAACATCAAAATACGGGCGTTATCACTGTCTTTGGTTACCGCAACAATGCGCTCCAGCGTTTGAATGCTGCCATCGAGCAACAGGCCCGGCCCGGCGCCCTGGCCGGCCTGCAAAAAAATCAGTAACTCAGCGCTGCATAATGATAGCAGCAGGGCCAGTATCACTTCTTTACGCCACAGTACAATGACAATGGCGACCAGCGCCGGAACTAAGGTTAACCAATCAGCCAAAATGGCCTCCTGTTATTATTATTGTGTTTTGCTTTGCTGCTGAATAATTTATACCGGTTGTGCCACAGTGTCGCAAGCTTTGCCGTGGCTTTTGCGATAAAGCGGCCATGGCAGCCGATTGCGACAGTAGGTGCTATTCAGCGGTTTGCTGGTTTGTGATTAACTTGCATTTGTTAACAGAACTACGCCATGCTAGCAGGCTCAGGCAGTTAAGCAGAGGTGTAACATGCAAGGTGCTCTTCGTAAACTTTTGGCTAGCGGGCTTCTGGCCGGCGTATTCAGTTTAACCATGGCGGTACAGGCAATGACGATGAATAGTTTATCCCCAACGCAGTATAACGAGATTAAGCAAAGCGCTCTGGATAAGCCGCAACTGGACTATGACGACATCGCGCCGCTGCTCGTGCAGCATCAGCAAAACCCGTTATTTCGCTTTACGCAGTTGGGGCAATCGGCACTGGGTACGCCAATCTGGCAAATTGACATTGGCAGCGGGCCGGTAAAAATTCTGGCCTGGTCACAAATGCACGGCAATGAGTCTACCGCTACCGCGGCGCTAATGGATTTACTGAATTTTATTGCTGCAGAGCCGCAAAAAAACTGGCGTGACAACTGGCTGAGTAAAGTCAGTATCCGCTTAATACCCATGGTAAACCCCGACGGTGCCGCTGCCGGTTCACGCTTTAACAGCATGGGCATCGATATTAACCGCGACGCCAAAGCGTTACAAAGCCCGGAAGGCCGTTTGCTAATCCAGGCCGCCAAAGAGTTTAAACCGGATTTTGGCCTTAACCTGCATGACCAGAACCGCTTTTATGCTGTAGGCGACAGCAATAAACAAGCGACTATCTCATTACTGGCGCCGGCATTTAATGAAGCAAAAGACATCGACGCCGCCCGTAAAAAAGCCATGCAACTGATTGGCGATATGCGTGATTTGCTGGAGAGTGAGCTGCCGGGCTATCTGGCGAAATACAACGACACTTTTTCATGGCGCTCCTTTGGTGACACCTTTGCCGGTATGGGCATCAGCACTGTGCTGATTGAGTCCGGCGGCCACCCGCGCGACGACAACCGCCAGGTAGCACGCAAACTTAATACCCAGTTGCTGGTAATGAGCATTGAAAGTATCGGCAGCGGCGCTTATCAGCAACAGCCGCTAAGTGCGTATCAGGCTATTCCGTTTAACCGCGATGGCGGCATTAAAGATTTGCTGATTAGTAGCCTGGGTATCAGTGTAAATGGCAACAAGGCTCAGGTCGATCTGGCGCTAGAGCTGGATACCAGCGGCGGCCAGGGCCGGGTGCGCGATATTGGCGATCTGTCTATTTATGGTGGTTACCAGCAGTTTGACGCCAGCGGCCTGCAGTATCAGGCGCCCAAAGCCTATGCGCTTAGCCAAGCCTTAACGCTGGATAACGCCGGTTATATTGCACTGCTGCGCCAGGGGTACAGCCACTTTAGCGGTGATGCTGCATTGCTAAGCAATAACTCAGATTTTCCGGTGGTGATAAACCCCAAAGGTTTGGCCACAACAACGCCACAGCGCCAGCGTTTGGCCACTTTTTTACTGCGCAATGACAAAGGCGTGCAGCTGGCGCTGTTAAACGGCCAGTTGCTGGATCTTAACAACGCTACACTGCTGGATCTTAACAAATAGTGCTAAGCCGGCTGGCGCAAACTGGCCGGCAAGCTGCGGCATCGCCGTGCTGACATCGTTGTCAACATAGTGTCATATCTGTGCGGTATTGTGCGCTATGGTGCAGCGATGCAATAACAGGGCAGGGCATTATGTTTAGTAGATCAGTGTCTGGCGTAAATCAGTCAGAGCCAGGGCTACACCAGGCGCTGAAAAATACCGCGCCACTGGCACGTTATCTGGAAAAAAATGCCAGTAGCGCTGATGCGGCCGATATTTTTCAGGAGTCTATCGCCAGAGTGCTGGAGCAGGCCAGGCAAAAGCCTGTGCTTAATCCGCTGGCTTATGCCTTTACCGTGGCCCGCCATATGCTGATGCGGCTAAAACCGCTACCGGCAGAACAACCAGACGAGCTGGCCTGTCAAAGCGCCAACCCGGAAGAAATGGCCAGTATGCAGCAAACGGTTGCTCTGTTTAGTCAGGCGCTGGAAGCTATGCCTGCGTTACGGCGTCAGGTATTTGTGTTGTACCGCATGGAGGGCAAAAGCCGCAGCTGCATTGCTGCTTTACTGCAAATCAGTGAAGAAGCGGTATCTAAGCATGTCAGCCGCGCCCTGGCAGATATTCAGCGTCAAATCGATCGGCAGCATACGGTGTAACAACCTCAGCGCTGGGTAATTAAAACCCGTTAAGTGAATGCCATCTTTTTATTACAGGATTTTGAGTACAGCACCTTGAGTACAGCAGAACAAACAGAGCAGGATCTGTATTTACAGGCCGCAGCCTGGGTAGAAAAGCTCGCCGCCGGTGAGCTGGACAGCCTGAGCAAAAGGCGGTTTAGCCATTGGCTGGATGCCGATCCGCGCCACCGCGAGCTGTTATTGTCGATGCTGCAAACCTGGCAAGACCCGGCGTTAACCAAAGCATTGGCTGCCTATCAACCACATCCGCTAAAACGCTGGCGGCTTTCGTTATTACGCTCTCATTTAACCGGCGCAGCTATATTTCCCCGAACGGTATCGTTAACGGCTGTCGCATGCAGCGCTGTGCTGGCAGTGGCGCTGTATCTGGGCCATGGCAGCTTGTTTCATAGTGCTGCGCCTTATGAATTAAAAACAGCGCAGGCCAGCACCATGCACCAGACGCTGGGCGATGGCTCGGTGGTGGATATGGCCGCAGCCAGCCAGCTAACAGTATTGTTTAGCGCAGATAAACGCCAGGTAGTGCAGGGGCTGGGCGCAGCCTATTTTGCCGTAGCCAAAGATAAACAACGGCCGTTTGAAGTGCGGCTGGACCAAGCTACTGTGGTTGCAGTAGGCACAGAATTTAATATCGACCGCGACCCGGAACTGATAGATATCACGGTGTACGAAGGGGCAGTGCAGGTGCAGGCCACCGCCACCGGCCCACGGCAGCTGCTTAAAGCCGGTGAGCGGGTGCGCATCAGGCAGAATAAGTTATCAAAGGTAGAAAAAGTCGACCTGCAGCAATTGGTTGACTGGCGCTCAGGTTGGATAGAAATTGAAAACGAACCCTTAGCCTATTTGCTGCACCGGTTAAACCGCTCAGCGCGGGTGCCGGTTAGCGCCAGTACTGAAGTCGCGGGTTTACGAGTGGCCGGCCGCTTTGAGCTGGCCAATACGCAGCAGACGTTACAGGCATTAACAGAAGCCTATGGCCTGACGTTGCAGCAACATAGCAGCGGTGTACGGCTTAGCCGGTCGCCGCAACCGCAACCGCTACAGCAATAGTATGGCCGGGCTTGTGCCAGTGCAGCCTGTGTTTTATCTGGTGTTGTTACTGTTATTTAGCTCCGCTGTATGGCCCGCAGCGCAGCATAACGCTGCAGAGCGTCGGCATTATGCTTTACCGGCGCAGCCCTTGGCAGCAGCATTATTGCAATTTGCCCGCCAGGTAAATAAACCCTTATTGTACAACCCGGCCCAACTTGCCGGCCTACAGGCGCCCGCCGTGGTGGGGGACTTTACCGCTGACGAAGTAATACAGCTAATACTGGCACAGCAGCCGCTGGAGGCCATACCCCGTGGTTCAGGCTGGTTAATTAAAGCTGAAGCTAAAGTGCCAGATGCAAAGCCTGCTGCCCCTGAGGCCAAACCGGCCGCTAAACCCACAGCTAGCGCACCGGCGATGGAAGTTATAGCCGTGCGGGCTAATGGCGGCGTACACCGGCATAACAGCGCCACCACACTGTTGCCTACAGCTGAAACCCTAAAGCGCCAGGCGATGATTGCGCAAGACTCTTTGGTGGCAGAAGACATTACCGATTTCACGGCACTGAATGTCGCCAATGCTATATCGCGGGTGCCAGGCATTAGTATTACCCGTGAATGGGGCGAAGGGCGGCAGATTTCGCTACGCGGTTTAGGCCCTGATTTTACCCGGGTGCAGGTAAACGGTATGGAAACACTGGGCACCTCATCGTCACCGATGGATGCGCGCGGCGCTCTGTCGCGTAGCCGCGCCTTTGACTTCAACATTTTTGCTGCCGAGCTGTTTAACCAGATTGATGTAAAAAAATCCTACTCTGCTGAGCAGGAAGAAGGCGGCATTGCCGGTACGGTAAATTTGCGCACCGCCAAACCTTTTGACTACGCCGCCGACAAAGCCAGTATTTCTGCCCAGCTTGGCAGCAACAGCAATGCCAATAGCAATTTAAGCAGTGCTGATCCGCGTTTTTCTGCGCTATTGTCAAAGCGCTGGTCTGATCTTGGCGCATTGATTTCGCTCACTTACAGTAGCCGTGCCACTAACGAATACGGCAGCAACACCACACGCTGGCGCCGTGAAAGCGGCAAACAGGCTGCAGACCCGAACAATAATGCCTTACAAAGCCTGTTAGATTCCGGCGACTTATGGTTTCCACGCGGTCAGCGCTTGTCGGTGTGGGAAAATCAGCAACAGCGCTTTGGCATAACGGCAGCGTTGCAATATCAGCCGGGGCCACAGTTAAATCTGCTGTTGGACCTGATGCACGGCAAGCTGGAAAACCAGCTGTCTGAGCATCACCATGCGGTAAAAGATAATAATCTGGTGCAGGATCTAATCTGGCGCGACAGCAACGGTTATGGCAGCGGCGATAAAGAAGTGCTGTATGCCCGCTATAAAAATGCCAGCTGGCGCAATGAAAACCGGCAAGACTATAACGAGTCGGTGTTTAGCCAAATCAGCCTGAGCGCAGATTGGGCGCTTAGCCACAATCTGCAGCTGCGCGCTATGTTGGGCCACAGTTCATCCGATTATCGCCAGCCACTGTTAAGCAAGTTAAATATTGAAGCAAAGCAACAAGCCGATATCGTTACCGATTTTACCCAAGATGCCTTTTATGGCCGCAGCTATTCCGGCAACTTTGATGTTACGGCGTTGCCTGGCTTCAGCGTAAGGGATCTGTTTTTTCAGTCTAATTTTACCTATTCCGACTTTGACAACGCCAGGCTGGACTTTACCTGGCAGCTTAGCGACAGCCGCGAACTAACCTTTGGTTTGCACCATAAAACCTTTAACAATTCCGGTTTTCAGCAAGAGGCCAGCGGCTTTCCGTACAGTAGTGCTACGCCGTTAAATCAGGGCATGATTAGTCTGAATGCTGAACAAGTACAGCTGTATAGCGGTCACCCGGACCAAAGCTGGTTACAGGGTAATATTGTAGCGTTACAGGCGTTTTATGGCCTGAGTGGTTTTGCTTTAACCGACGCCGATACTATTGCCAGTTCGGTGTACCGGTTAACCGAGCAAACCAATGCCGGCTACCTGCAATATCAGCAAGAATTTGCTGTGGCCGGTGCGCCGCTGCGGACCAGCCTGGGCCTGCGCTACTTTAATACCCAGCTTGCCAGCCAAACGCCGCCGCAGGGTTTGGCTAACAGCGCCCCGGCCAGCGCCGAGCCAGCCAACGTAGTGCGCCATTACTCCGGTTATCTGCCTGGGCTGGATATATCCTATGAATTTGCCGACGACATGCTATGGCGCTTAGGCCTGAGTAAAAATATCACCCGGCCATCGTTAAGTGATTTAGCGCTGTTTACCAATGTCACCCAAACTTCGCTTGGCGAAACTGATATTGGCCAAATCAACACCGGCAACCCGCAGCTAAAGCCGTTTAGCGCTAATAATCTGGATACCGCGCTGGAATGGTATTTTGCCGAGGGTGGGCTGTTTTCTGCTGCGCTGTTTTATAAAGATATTGAGCACTTTATTGCCATCGAAACCCGGCCGGTTATCTACCGCGAACTGGGTTTGCCCGCAGCCTTATTGCCAGAGGGCAAAACGGTAGATGATGTGTTTAATTTATCCTCGCCACAAAACGGCGGCCCCTCGTCAATTAAAGGCGTTGAACTGGCACTGCAGCGTAAGCTGGATTTTCTGCCAGCGCCGTTTAACCAGTTTGGCATAGTAGCAAACTACACCTGGGCCGACGGCAATACGCTGTATCGCAATGTGCAAAACTCCGGTGAAGACCAGGTTAAAGCCTTTCCCGGTTTATCCAGACACAGCTACAACCTGGCGCTGTACTACGACACCCCGCGCTGGGGGGCACGGCTAACCACTGCTTATCGTAGCCGTTATATCGCAGCGGTAGAAAGCGGCTCTATTGATGACGACGAGCGTGGTTATCACGCCAGCACTAATGTCGATTTCTCAGCGTTTTACCGTGTAAACGACTATATAAAACTGAATATTGAAGCACTTAACCTGACTAATTTGCGCGAAGAGTTGTATAGCGATTCCAGCGACAGAGCCTATAACAGCACCTATAGCGGCCGCACTTATATGTTGGGGGTTACAGCAGAGTTTTAGCGGCGGAGGTTTTGTGGCTGGCTAAGCCAGTGTTAGCAGAGAAAGCCGCTTCGCAGGTTGTTATGCAAAGCGGCAAGTTGGCTGTTAAGACGGGTTTACCGGTGTAACTTAACGATAAAACGCTTCAACAGTGCCTTTTAATGTCATTAACAACGGCTGGCCACGGCGGTCCAGTGCTTTAGCTGCAGCCACTTTTACCCAACCTTCGCTGATGCAATATTCTTCCACATCAAAACGTTCTTTGCCGTTTAGCTTAATACCAATATCGTGCTCGAAAATTTCTGCCACATAATGCTTGCTGCGCGGGTTAACAGAAAGGCGATCCGGTAACTCCGGGCGTGCAGTGTCGTTTTTTACAGTGTCGTTCATGGCTTGGGCCTATGGTAAATAAAATATGCGCCATTGTAGGCAAAGCAGGCAGGCTGCTCAAGGGCGATAGGAAGAAACAAAGAAAAATGGGTTTGGGAGCCTTGTGTCTGTCGCCAACCTTTGACCAAATTCACTATGCGCCATAAGATAGCCGCTACCTAACTCAACTGACAGAGTTCACCATGAAAATTGCTTTGATTATCATCGTTCTTGCTTGCATCGCTTATTATTTCTACAACAACGCCAACAACCAGAAAGCCGCCGCGCTGAACCATGGAAAAGGCAGTGCATTTTTAGCTGAAAACAGTAAAAAAGAAGGTGTAAAAACTACCGCTTCAGGCCTGCAATATGAAGTGTTACAAAGTGGCAACGGTGAAAGTCATCCAACGGCCAGCAGCGCAGTGCGGGTGCATTACCACGGTACTCTGATTGACGGCACAGTATTCGATTCTTCAGTTGAGCGCGACGAAACTATTTCTTTCCCGCTAAACCGCGTTATTTCTGGCTGGACCGAAGGTTTACAACTGATGAAAGTTGGCGATAAATTTCGCTTTTATATTCCGTCAGGCCTGGGCTACGGCGACCGCAGAACCGGCAAAATTCCGGCAGGTTCGGTACTGATTTTTGATGTGGAATTATTTGAGATCCAATAAAGAAAGCAAGCCTCGGGGGCGGGCCCAATGCATGGCCCCCAATGCGCAGTTCTCACTCATCAAGCCTTCACATCAGCCCTTCACAAGAAACCCTGAAGCGAGCAAATTAAATGCCTCCAGTGTTTTTGGCAGCATAGCCTGAGGATTAGCACTGGACGCTATCCAGAGTGCGGCATTTAACGCTGCGCCATTTAACAGCATTGCGGCGGCTTCAGGATCTACCGGCTTTAAAGTGCCATCTTTAATCAACTGTTCAATAGTGTTTCTGGTTGATTGCAGGCATTTATTCTGGCTTGGCCATTGCGACGGGTCACCCAGTACAGATGGACCATCCAGCAACACAATGCGCCGCACTTCCGGGTCTAGTGCCTTTTCTATATAGGCAGCACCTTCAGCCAGTAAACCTAGCCAGGCATCGCCGGCTCTGGCTCCGACAGACTTGGCATATCCAGCCATTTCAGAATCTATCTGATCGACAACAGCAGCTAACAAACCTCGTTTGTCGCCAAAGTTATGATACAGCGCGCCCCGGGTTAGCCCGGCTTCAGCAGTTAAACTGTCCATAGAGGCTGCAGCATAACCCTGTTGAGCAAAGGCGCGCCTTGCAGAGGCGATCAGTTTCTCACGGTTTTCTGCCATCTTGGTTAATCGGGTACTCATTCGATACTCCTGTCACATACGATATGTATGCCACTTGACATACGAGCCGTATGCTATATATTGTACATACGCCTCGTATGTTAAACCAATTCGACATGCAGGACTATTAAAACTATCCAAATTGTGCAGCGCTACTGCCGATATCAGCAGCTTCGCAGCCAATCAAACCCTCAATAAGAGAGCCATACCATGACGAAAAGAGAAGCTATTTTCCCAGCCAACAGACATGCACTGTATGAAGAGCATGGTTATTCAGCAGCAATCCGCTCAGGCGATTTGCTGTTTGTTTCCGGCCAGGTCGGCAGTCGGGCAGACGGCAGCCCTGAAGCAGATTTCGAGCTTCAGGTTGAGTTAGCCTTTGAGAACCTAAAAGCCACTTTGGCTGCTGCAGGTTGCGGCTTTGACGATATTGTCGATGTCACCACCTTTCATACCGATCCACAACATCAATTCGGCACCATTATGAAAGTAAAACAAAAGATTTTTGGCACCCCACCTTATCCAAACTGGACAGCAGTGGGAGTCACCTGGTTATCCGGCTTTGATTTTGAGATTAAGGTGATAGCCCGAATTCCGGGCTGATAAAGCTTATACGCTCAAACAGCCAGCAACTAGTTGGCTGTTTTCTTAGTGCCCGCTGGTTTTGTATTTGCCTCAATGCCCATTAGCGCGCTAAAAACCCGCTGTCAAAAAAGCTTAATATTTTTTTCTGTCCAAAAATCACTGGTTGTTGCTCTTTAGGGAGACTGCTGCGCAATTGCGCCGGCAGCTTTACTCCACCAATTAGCTTAACTAATCAGGATTAACGGACACATTATGAAGACGAATCTTTGCAAGAGCCATCTGGCCCTGGCTGTACTGGCTGCAATTCCGGCTTTATGCAGCAATCCTCTGCAGGCTCAATCTGTAGCGGCAGCAGAAACCGAAGTGATTGAAGTAAAGGGCTTTCGCAGCGCCATTATCAAAGCAAAAGACTTAAAACGCGAAGCGATGATAGCGCAGGATTCGATAGTGGCTGAAGACATTGCCGACTTTCCGGATTTAAATCTGGCCGACTCACTGCAGCGCGTGCCTGGCGTAACCATTACCCGTGAGGGTGGCGAAGGCCGGCAGATTTCTTTGCGCGGCCTGGGCCCGGATTTTACCCGGGTGCAGGTAAACGGCATGGAAGCGCTGGGTACGTCGTCATCGCCAATGGATGCGCGCGGCGGGGTGTCACGCAGCCGGGCCTTTGATTTTAATATTTTTGCCTCTGAGCTGTTTAACCAGATTGATGTGAAAAAATCTTACTCGGCCGATCAGGAAGAAGGCGGCATTGCCGGTACTGTAAACTTACGTACAGCCAAACCTTTTGACTATGACGGCGCTCAGGCTGCTGTATCTGGCCAATTGGGTACCAACAGTAACACCGACAGCACTGATCCGCGGATTGCGGCGTTATTGTCAAACACCTGGTCTGACTTTGGTGCTCTGGTATCGGTTGCTTACAGCGACAGAGAAACGATGGAATATGGCACCAACACTACGCGCTGGCGGCGTGAAGGTGGCAAAACTGCCGCTGATGCCAGCAATACCGAATTACAAGCTGAGCTGGATTCCGGGGAATTATGGTTCCCGCGCGGCCATCGCTATTCGATGTGGGAAAATGAGCAAAAGCGGCTTGGTGTTACGGCGGCGTTGCAATATAAGCCGAGCCAGGATTTCAGCCTGGTGCTGGATCTGATGCATGGCAAGCTGGAAAACACCCTGTCTGAGCATCATCATGCGGTAAAAGATAACAGCGTGGTGAATGAATTAGTGTGGCGTGAGAATAACGGTGATAAAGAAGTGATTTACGCCGATTATAAAAACGCCACCTGGCGCAATGAAAACCGTCAGGACTATAACGAATCGGTGTTTAACCAAATTAGCCTGACAGCCGACTGGACGCTAAGCGATGCGCTGAAAATGCGCGCCATGCTGGGCCACAGCTCATCAGATTATGAGCAGCCACGGGTAAATAAGCTGAATATTGAGGCGAAGAAAAAGGTCAATATTATTACCGACTTTACCCAGGATGCGTTCTACGGCCACAGTTATTCACCGGATTTTGATGTCAGCACGCTGGAAGGTTACACGGTAAAAGATTTGTACTTTCAGTCGAATTTTATCTACTCCGACTTTGACAACGCCAGGCTGGATTTTGACTACTATCTGACAGACAGCTCCAGCTTAAAATTTGGCGCTAACTATAAAAAGTTCAGCAACACCGGCTTTGAGCGGGTAGCGCAAAACTTTCCTACTAACCCCGACACACCACAAAATCAGGGTGTGTTAACACTGACAGCCGAGCAAGCGCAGCTGTTTAGCGGCCACCCGGATAGAAGCTGGTTGCAGGGTGATATGGCGGCGTTGCAGGCATTTTACGGCCTGACGGATTTTGCTTTAACCGACGAGTACACGGTAGAAAGCTCGGCCTATGATTTAACCGAAGAAACCCGCGCGGCTTATTTGGTGTATGACACTGAGTATGATGTAGCTGGTGCGCCACTGCGGTTGAACCTGGGCGTGCGCTATTTTAACACTGAGATTACCTCAGCAGGCTTATCGAAAGGCGTACCCACGCAACTGGTGCGGGATTACTCTGATTATCTGCCCAGCCTGAACATTGCCTATGAGTTTATCGACGATGTGATCTGGCGTACCGGTATTAGCAAAAACATGACCCGGCCGTCGCTAGGCGCAATGGCGTTTTCGGCCAATGTTAGCCAGACATCGCTGGGCGAAAACGATATCGGCCAGATTTCTGTCGGTAACCCAAACCTGCAACCTTTTGAATCAGCCAACTTTGATACTGCGCTGGAATGGTATTTTGAAGATGTTGGTTTGGCGTCGATAGCGCTGTTTTATAAAGATATCGACAACTTTATCGTTACTGAAACCCAGCAAATTGTCTATAGCGAGTTGGGCTTACCGGCCGCGTTATTGCCGGTGGGCAAAACGGTAGACGATATTTTTAATGTGTCTTCACCGCAAAACTCAGACTCCTCAACCATCAAGGGCTTTGAGCTGGCGGTACAGCGCGATCTCGACTTTTTGCCAGCGCCGTTTAATAACCTCGGTGTTATAGCAAACTACACCTGGGCCGACGCTAATACCTTATATCGCAACGTAGAAAACTCAGGCGAAGATCAGTTTAAAGCCTTCCCTGGGCTATCAAAGCAAAGCTATAACCTGACGGTATATTATGAAACCGAGCAGTGGGGAGCCCGCATTGCTGCGGCTTATCGCAGTGATTACATCACTGGCGTGGAAAGTGGCTCTATTGACGATGATGAGCGTGGTTACCATGCCACGACCAACGTCGATTTCTCCGCCTTTTATCGCTTAACTGACAACATAAAGTTAAACCTGGAAGCGATAAACCTGACCAATGTACGCGATGAGTTGTACAGCGATTCCAGTAACAGAGCCTACAACACCACTTACAGTGGCCGTACCTATATGGCTGGCATAACAGTACAGTTCTAAGTGTATCGCCCCGGCTCAGCTGTGCCGGGGCTAATTTTGCAGCAAGTATATAAAAACTTAATGCTATGGGCGCGCAGCGGTGCTACCCAGCAAAAATATCAGTGGCAGGTGCAAACGCTCTGCCCAGGCGTTTTCGCTGTGTTCGGCGCCGTCAAAGCGCAGTGTCTGCCAGTTGGTATTGTTGTAACCTTTGCTGGCAATAATGGCATCGGCCTGAGCCTGCAGCGGCGGGTACCAGGCATCCAGCGTAGCGGTGCCGTAGTCAAAATACAGTTTGTGCTTACCGGCCTCGGGTAATGTGTTGCGCATATAGGCAAAAAACTCTGCCGGTACCGGGTTGTCCTGCTGCTCAAAACTGCCGGGCCAATGGGTAGATAAACAGGCTGCACCGCCAAATACCTGTGGGTATTCGCTAATGGCATACAGCGAAATTAACCCGCCCATGCTGGAGCCCATAACAAACGTATTGGCGGCATCGGTATGCACGGCATAACGGCTGTCGATATAGGGTTTTAGCTCCTGCACCAAAAACTTAAGATAGTTGTCTGAGTACACCGGCTGGCTAAACAACGGGGCTTGCTGCGCCGGGTTATTGTGATACAACGCCTGCTGTTGCTCAGCACTTAAAGCCATAAACGGTTGCTGCGGAAAATATTCACTGTGGCGGTGCGGGCCGGCGTTAAATATACCGACCACAATAAAAGGCCGGGTTTTACCCTCTGCCATCAACCTGGCGGCGGCTTCATCTACCCGCCATTCCTGCTGGTTCCAGCTATTGCTGCCGTCAAACAGCATCTGGCCGTCATGCATATATACTACGGCGTACTTTTTCTTGCCGTTGTAGCCTTCTGGCAGCCAGATATCAATATGGCGTGGCGGTACAAACTCAGAATGAAAATTTTCCAGCCGCTCAATACTGCCCGAACTGACTTTGGGTAGTTTGGCAAAAGCAGAGCAACTTAAAATAAATAATAACAGGACAAGAAGTTTCACGACGGCAAAGCGCTCAGCGGCTGAAGGTGAATTATTTTAGCCCAAAGCTACAAAACAACCTACAGCTGAACATAAGGCAATAAAGAAATATGGCCCGGCGCCTTGCCGGGCCCGGGCAGATTAACACGCCAGTTGTTGCTGCCATTTGGCTAGGGCGTCCAGTTGCTTACGCACCATGCCCTGTATTTTTTCATCGGTCAGGTTGCCGCTGTCGTCAAAGCTGCCGGTAAAGGCATTAGCGAAAACTTCGGGTTGGTTTAACGGATGTAAATTGACAAACACACATACCTGACGCAGGTGGTATTGCGCCCGACTGGTGCCCATACCGCCGCCGGAGCCCATAATAGCCACTGGTTTGCCACTTAACAGCTGGTTGTCTGGCTCGCGCGAGGCCCAGTCAATGGCATTTTTCAGCGCCGGAGCCAGCGAGTAGTTGTATTCCGGGCAGCCAAACAGCAGGGCATCAGCTTCGCCGATTTGTTTTAACAGCTGTTTTACTGCGGCGGGTTTTTCTGCCAGATCGCTATTATAAAAGGGCACTTCCAGTAAGTCGGCCAGATGAATTTTCATGCCGTCAGGCGCGTGCGCCTGGGCATAACGCAACAGCCCGCGGTTAGTGGATTTCGCCCGTAAACTGCCGCAAATGGCCAGCACATTAATACTCATAATCAGCTCCGTAAGTAGGTGTTTTCGTAATGTAGCTCAACGTTAGTGTAGCTTATGGTGGCATTGCCGGGCTTTAGTTCAAAAAAACTGAATAGTGAGTCCAAATTATTCCGCTTTTGTCGCCAGGGTGCCGGCGCTAAGCTAGACCCAACTAAAGACCTAAGCGGGAGACAAGACAATGTTTGATATACGTTACGCAGCAGATCGCGGTAAAGCCGATTTTGGCTGGTTACAAAGCCAACATACGTTTTCGTTTGGCAGTTACTATGATCCGGCGCAGATGGGTTTTTCGGCGCTACGGGTAATTAACGACGACCGGGTGGCGCCCGGTGCCGGGTTTGACACCCATGGCCATAAAGATATGGAAATTCTCAGCCTGGTGCTGACAGGCCAGATTGCGCATAAAGATTCGGCCGGTAATACCGAAGTATTGCCCGCAGGCGAGTTTCAGCTGATGAGCGCCGGTAAAGGTATTTACCATAGCGAGTTTAATGCCAGTAAGCACGACGAGCTGACCTTTTTGCAAATATGGCTGCAGCCAAACCAGTTTGGCGGCGAGCCGGGTTATCAGCAAAAAGACTTTGGCCAGAAGCCGGGTTTAACGCTGATATTATCGCCGGATGGCCGTGAGGGCAGTTTAACCGTGCTGCAGGACGCATTGTTGTATCAGCTGATGTTGCCAACAGCGGCACAGCAACAGCTGGATATTGCGTCTGGGCGCAAAGTGTATATTCACCTGATAACCGGTGAGCTGGATATTGCCGGGCATAAACTGCAACGCGGTGACGGTATAAAGATCAGTGAGCAAACTGCGCTGCAACTTACTGCCAGCACCGCTGCCAAAGCATTGATTTTTGACCTGCCTTAATCCGTTAGTGTTTTAACCACCCGCCAGGCTTGCTCATTGTTTTATTCTGCAGTGAGCAAGCCATTTAATGTTATTGTTAGCCTCTAACAATAACATGATGATGCATATCCCTTTTGTGTTGATTATTCAGCCGCTATAAAGCCTGAGCAGTGCAATATCAGGTTTTTGTACTGGTAAAGCGCTGTTGATTAGCTAAGTTATATGCTGGCGGTCAACATTGCATAACACATTAGGAACACATAATGTTAAAGCAGAGTTTGACTAAAAGTTTAACTAAAGGTTTGGCGGTAATGGCCGCAATAATGCTGGTTGCCGGTTGTGACAACGTAGCTAACAAAGCAGTAAACAACGAACCCTCGCAAAGTGTAATACAACAGGCCGATACTACACACAATGCGCGTACCAGCCTGGATTGGGCGGGTACTTATCAGGGCATGTTGCCCTGCGCTGACTGCGAAGCCATTAATACCACGGTAACGTTAAATGCCGATGGCAGCTATCAGCTGGAACGGGTGTATGTAGGCAAATCTGCACAGGTATTTACCGAACAGGGAATATTTAACTGGAGTGATATCGGTAGCACCATTTTGTTGGAAGCTGAGCAGCCAGTACAGTTTTTTGTTGAGGAAAATCAGCTGTTTATGCTTGATAAGCAAGGAAAGCGCATTGAGGGTGATTTAGCGGCACGCTATCGCCTGCAGAAATTAACGGAGTAAAGAATGAAGTTTGGGCTGTTATTACTGTTTGCAGTATTAAGTATTGAAGTGGCAATAGCACAGCCAAAGACAGGAAAACTGATTATTCATCACCCTCAGTTTCCACCTTTTATTTATCTTAACGGGCGCTCAGAGCAGGTAAGCGGTATTTTGCCTGAGTTGTTCGAGCCTTTCTTCCGCCAGCAGAAAATAACCAGCCGCTATGTTTTTAATAACCCACTGCGCGCCGAGCAGGCGCTGTATCAGGGCGATATTGACGCGATGTTTGTTAACCCTGCCTGGCTAAGCCAGCCAGATGCATTGATATTTTCAGCTGCGGTACTTAGTTACGACGATTACCTGTTTAGTTTAAACCCTGAAGATGCGGTAATGGATTTAACTACGGCACGCCAACTGCGGATTTGTACCCGTGAGCATTATATATACCCTGAGCTTGAGCCGTATTTCAGTCAGCAGGGCTTTATCAGGGTAGATGCTTCCAGCCAGGAAGCGCAGCTAAAGATGTTGCTGAATGAACGTTGTGACTTAGCCTATATGAACGACATTATTGCGCGCTGGCTAATGCAGCAACAGTTGCAGCAAACCACGCTATACCCGTTAGAGCAGGCCGTTGCCAAAGCCAGTATAAGTTTGTGCCTGCACCCTAAATGGCGGGCGTTATTACCGGCGCTGAATCAGTTTATTTTGCAGCAACAGCAAAGCGGCGCGGTGCAACAAGCGGTATTGCATCATCTTAATTAAGGCTTATGGATACAGTAAATAAGGCTGGCGTTGCTGTTTAAACTGCTGCAATGCGCTTTGCCAGCTGGCGCGAATTTGCTGTTCGGTTTGCCCCTGTTCAATTTGCAGACGCAACTGATCAGTGCCGGCCAGTTTGTCCATAAAGCTGGCCGAGGTAAAAAACACCTCATCGTGCTGTTTAAATAGCGCATACCATTGCAGCAGATACTGTAAGTTCAGGCCTTGTGCTTTGGCCTGACGTAAATCTTCGCCTAGCAGAACTTTATCCATCAACGGTGGTGTTAACGCGGCACCGGGCGTGGATACCGGCATAAACTGAAAGCCGGACGGGCCAAATTTGTCATAACCAATTACCTGAAATGGAAATTCAGTACCCCGGCCGATGCTCAGTGGCGTGGCTTCAAAAAAGCCCAGTGATGGATACAGCGCTATGGCCTGATCATTGGGCAGGTTCGGGCTGGGTTTTACCGGTAACGAATAAGGTTGGCTGCGCTGATAACCGCTTAGTGGCACCACATGCAGTTGCAGTTTGTCGGCGTTAGCAATCCAGCGCTCGCCTTTAATCATTTGTGCCAGCTCGGCCACTGTCATACCGTGCAGTAGCGGAATAGCGTGCATACCAACAAAAGACTGAAAGGCGCTGTCCAGCACCGGGCCGTCTACATAAGCGCCGTTCGGGTTTGGCCGGTCCAGCACCAGCATGGCGACGTTGTATTCAGCTGCGGCCTCCATCATATAGTGCATAGAACTGATATAGGTGTAGTAGCGCACACCGACATCCTGAATATCAAAAATAATGATATCCAGCTCCTGCATCTGCTGGGCTGACGGCTGCTTGCTGGCGCCGTACAACGACAGCAGCGGTAAACCGGTTTTGCTGTCGGTACTGTTTTTTACACTGGCACCGGCGTCATAATCACCGCGAAAGCCATGCTCAGGCGCAAAAATACTGACAATATTCACCTTGTTTGCCAGCAGTACATCAACCAGATGTTGCCCGCCAACCAGCGATGTTTGGTTTACCAGCACGCCAACGCGTTTGCCCTGCAGCAGCGGCAAGTACTGTTGCAACTGCTCGGCGCCGGTTTGTAGCTCAGCTTCAGCCTGCGGCTGGGTGCCAGAGCGTTCTGTATCTGGCTGGCAGGCCAGCAGACAGCAGCTTAGCAGCAGTAACAGTAGCGGTTTCATTGTGCTGTACCTTGCTGCAGTACTTTACGGATAAAGCCATGTTGTTGCTGCAATTGCTGGCGGCAGTGTTCAATGTTCTGGCCGCTGAGAATATGCAGAATAGCCAGTTTGGCGCTCATGTCGGCGGCTTTTAACGCTTCGCGTGCAATTTCTGGTGCGCAGTCGGTGGCCTGCATAACTATACGTACTGCGCGCGCCACCAGCTTTTCATTGCTGGCGTGTAAATCTACCATCAGGTTTTGATACACCTTGCCGCTGCGGATCATCGCTGTGGTGGTGAGCATATTTAAAATCAGCTTTTGTGCCGTGCCGGCTTTCATCCGGGTAGAGCCGGTTACCACTTCCGGCCCGACCACAGCACCAATGCCGATATCTGCCGCGCTTAGCACCGGTGCATTGGCGTTGCAGCTGATGGCGGCGGTAAAACAGCCGATACTACGGGCATAGGCCAGGCCGCCCAGCACATAAGGCGTGCGGCCGCTGGCCGCAATACCGACCAGAATATCGTTGGGCTGCAGCTTTATACCTTGTAAATCTTCTACGGCCAGCTGCGGGTTATCTTCCGCACCTTCTACCGCTTTGTATACGGCGCCATTACCTCCGGCAATTAACGCGATTACCTGAGTTGAAGGTACGCTGTAGGTTGGCGGGCATTCTACGGCATCAAGAATGCCCAACCGGCCACTGGTGCCTGCACCCAGATACACCAGACGGCCACCGGCATCAAAGGCCTCTACAATGCGATCGGCCACTGCTGCAACCTGTTCGAGGCAGCTGGCAATACTTTGCGCTACAGTTTGATCTTCAGCGTTAATACGTTTTACGATTTCCAGGCTCGACAACAAATCGATATCCCAACTGTCGGGATTGCGTGCTTCTGAGCTCATGGCATCCAGCTGTTGTAGTAAAGAGTCCTGTTGGTTATTTGTCATCGCCGTTTCCTGAAAGGGGTAAAGAGTTTGTCAGTTGTGTTGCAAGAATATAGGCACCATCCAGTGCGCTACCCTGTGCCGCTTGTAGCAAAGCGCGGCACTCGGTACTTAGCAGCGGGGCAGTAATATCAGCCAGGCCGCCTAACAGTACTACCGGCAGTTCAAATTGCTCGCGGGCGCTCCACAGCAGTTGGTGCACCGCTGCACTGTGGCGTTGTAATAGCGTGTCGGCAATGTCACAGCGCCCCGCATAATTAAACACCAGTGGCGCCAAAGCCGCATAATCATTCGGGCTGGCGGTTTTCAGCCAGGGCAGTAACACCGTGGCATCGCCGCCAATTTGTTGTGCCACGGCCTGTAATAACGGGCTGTTAATACCGGCGAGGCTGTCTACCTGCCATAGCAGTTCGCGTACCGCCTGCTTACCTAACCAGGCGCCACCACCTTCATCGCCAATATTAAAGCCCCAGCCGCCGACCTGTTGCTCAGCGCCGTCTGCCAGCAGGCGCATAGCAACTGAGCCGGTGCCGAGCGCAACTACCAGCACCGGCCGGCCCAGATTAGCGCCATACAATGAGGTTTTAGCATCGGTGGTGAGCAAAAAACGCGCATAATGCCGGGCCAGCTGTTGGCAAGCTTGCTGATGTTGCTGCGGGTTGCCGGCACCAGCAAGCCCCATTACTGCCACTACTTGCTGGCTGCTTACACCGGCTTGCAGGCACAGGCTGGCACTGAGTAAATTAATATTACTTAGCGCCAGCGAAAAATCATTTGTCAGTGAGGCCGGGCCGGCCTGCTGTTGCCAGTGCTGGCCGGTGCTGGTATTGGTCAGGCGGGCCAGCGTTTTACTGCCGCCACCATCAACTGCCAAAATCCACATTAATTAACTCCTTCCATGGCAGTGTGCTGCCTAACCGGTTTGCCGGCCAGGCACACCAGTGTTGCCACCAGAGTGCCGATACACAGCTGCCAGGTAAAACCTAAGTCGAGTGCCGCCAGTTGCGGGCTAAGTTGGTGCAGAATATAAGGTTGCAGTAGCAGGGTCACGCAAAATCCGCTTAACAGTGCCGCGGTAACAGAGTAGCGGTTGCCGCGTTTGCTGAATAATGCAGTAAAAAACACCCCCAGCAAACCGCTGTAAGAAAACACCATTACGCTAAGTGCAAACGCCAGCAAAGGCATATCCGAATACTGCTGCCAGTAAAAACACAGAATAGCCATGGCCGACAGCGTAATAGCGGTAAACAACATACCCAACTGGCCAGCGCGGACAAAGTGCCGATCCTCTGTTGCCGGCTGGCGCTTTAACCGCCAGGGTTTATACATATCGGCTACCAGCACAGAGGACATAGAATTTAAACCCGAGGTAATAGTGGATAACGCTGCTGCTATTACGCCAACCACTACCAGGCCGCGCAGGCCCGATGGCATTTCATTTAATACGTAGTACATAAATACCGTGACTTTTTCACCGCCGAAACTGTCGGCAAAGCCCTGTGCCGGCTGGTATAAATCTGGCCGTTGATAAAAGATATACAACAAAAAGCCAATCAGGATAAACACCAGCATAGTGGGGATCACCATCAGTGCTGAGCTTAGCAATGCTCTGGCACCGGCTTTACTGTCTTTGCAGGTAAGCACGCGTTGCGTCATATCCTGATCTAAGCCAAAAGCGGCAATATTCAGCAAAATAAAACCGGTTAATGCCGACCACATATTAAATACCCCGTCAGAGCTGACATCAAACCGCCAGTCGAACAGTAATAATTTAGAGGGGCCGCCCTCTGCCGGTGAGCTCAGTGCCTGTATCAGCGTGGGTAAATCCAACCCCAGGCTGTGATACAGGTAGCCCAGCACCAGCAACGCTGCCAGCACATAAACGCCGCATTGTAGCGCATCGGTATAAATAACCGAGCGGATACCACCGGCAACGGTACAGGCCAGGCCGATTATGGCCAGCAACACTACAGCCGCCAGCACACTGCTGGCCTGAATATCATTAAACAGCAACATGGCTACCGCTATAGCCGCCATGTAGAGCCGCGCACCGCTGGCGAATACCCGGCCAAATAAATACATTTTACCAGCATGATCTTTGGCACTGGCACCAAAGCGTTGTTCCAGCAGTTCATATACCGTGGTGACCTTAAGCTGGTAATAGCGCGGCAGTAAAAATTTAATCACGATAAAGGTGGCAATAAGGGCACCAATATTAGTGGCGATATAGCTCAAGTTACCACGAAAGCCCATGTCAGGGCCGCCAAGAAAGGTGGCTGCTGATTGCGAAGTGGCCAGCACCGACACCGCCACCACCCATACTGGCATACTGTTAGCTGCTAAAAAGTAGTCATTACTGTTGCCGGCCTTACGCCGGTTTACATACCAGCCCGTCAGTGCCAGTATGGCGAAGTAGCCAAAAAATACCGTCCAGTCCAGTAATGTCAGTTGCATGCGCGGCTCTTAACAGTGAAAAAGTACTTAACCATACCATAATGTATAGTAGGTGGGTAAAGTATTCATTTAAATTTTACTTGAATGAATAATTTATTTTTGTTGTACTGCCTGCAGCTTTTGCCAAAATAACAGGATACCGCCGTGGTTGTTTTATCTCTTGGGAACTCTATGTCATGCTTGACCCGCGCTTCGTTACTGCTGCTCAGCGCCTGCAGCTTTACTCTGTCGGCTGCTGCTATGCCGGTTAAATCTGCTACGCCTGCTGCCAGTGTAAAACAAATGCTCGGGCAAAAACTGATGCTGGACCTGCGCTACTATTGCGAACAAGCGCCGATAAATGGTCAGTGCCGTACAGCGATGACAAAACTGCCACCTGAGCTTGCCACGCTGGTGCGCGATTATGATATTGGCGGCGTGATCCTGTTTGCCGAAAACCTGGCCGATGTCGCCCAAACCGTGCAGCTTAACCGTGATTTACAAAGTGCTGCTGCCGCATCAAAGCTTAAATTACCGTTGTTTATCAGTATCGATCAGGAAGGCGGCCGGGTAGCGCGCCTGCCACGCAGCTTAGCTACGTCCTTTGCCGGTAATATGGCCATAGGTGCAACTTATGCTGAACACGGTACTATGTTTGCTACTGAAGTAGGTAAGGTGCTGGCAGATGAATTACTGGCACTGGGTATTAATGTTAACTTTGCCCCGACGATAGATGTTAACGTTAATCCGCAAAACCCGGTGATTAACGTACGGGCTTTCGGCGAAAACCCGCAGCAAGTGGCGGAACTGGGTAACGCCATGACCAGCGCCATGCAACAGCGCGGTATGATAGCAGCACTGAAGCATTTCCCCGGCCATGGCGATACTGAAGTAGACAGCCATTTAGGCTTGCCGCGGGTAGAGCACAGCAGCGAGCAAATCCGTCAGGTAGATTTATATCCGTTTGCCCACATTATTAAGCAGCAAACTCCCGGTATGATTATGACGGCGCATATCCAGTTTCCGGCGCTGGACAGCAGCACCTTTGTTTCCAAAAATGGCGAAGAAATGCTTAAACCGGCCACGCTGTCGCGCACCATTTTGCATGACGTACTGCGCCAGGAAATGGGCTACAAAGGCGTGATAGTGACTGATGCGCTGGATATGGCCGGTATCAGCAAGTTTTTTACCCATACCGAAGCGGTAGTACAAACCTTTGCCGCCGGTGCCGATATCGCCCTGATGCCGGTAAAGCTGCAACATCCCGGCGAGCTAAAAGCGCTGGCAGCACTGCTGAATGAACTGGAAACGGCGGTAAACAACGGCGATATTGCCAAAGCTGAACTGGCCGAATCTTATCAGCGCATAGTGGCATTGAAGCAGCAGTACCCTTTATTGCCGGCGGTTAAATCGGCTGCTGAACAAACCAAACTTGCCGGCAAACTGCTTGGCAGTGCTGCGCACCGGCAAAGCGAGCTGGCATTAGCCAAAGCGGCGATAACCCAGGTGAAACCGGCTACGGCTTACTGGCCATTTAAACTCAGCGATACAAAAAAACTGTTGCTGATTATGCCGGATCAAACCAAAGCTCAGGCCTTAGCTGCCGCGCTGCAGCATTACAGCAACGATCATTTCGTGATCGACAGCATTAGCCTGCAACAAACCGATTTAGCTAAAGCCAGTGCACAAATTGGCGCCGCTGATCTGGTGATCAGTGGCTTTATTGCCCCTATGCAAAGCCTGGCCGATATTGGCGGCATGGACGATTTAACCGGTATTGCCAATATAGCTGCCGCTTATGAGCGTCAGAGCCTGCAATTTGAAACTTTATTGCCGCAGATTAAAGCGAAGAAAAAACCACACGTGTTTTTAAGCCTGCGTGCGCCTTATGATATCAGCCGTTATGGCCAGTATGCCGACGTAGTGCTGGCAAGCTATGCCTATAACACTTCAGAGCAGCCAACCGCCATGGGTGCCGGTAATGCGGTATATGAAGCGCTGGCGCAGGCTTTACTGGGGCAATACCGTTTAACCGGTAAACTGCCCGTGACTGTTAGCGGGTATTAACACTATGTTTAACTGGTATCAGCGTTACGCCGAAGCAATACTTTCTGTGTTACCGGCCAAGCGCCTGCTGGCGCTGGATGCGCTACGCGGGCTAACGATTACCGCTATGATACTGGTTAACAACCCCGGCAGCTGGAGCCATGTTTACAGCCCGTTGTTGCATGCGCAGTGGCATGGCTGGACGGTAACTGATCTGATCTTCCCGTTTTTTATTGTTATTGTCGGTATGTCGCTGCAGCTGAGCCTGCAGCGGCAAAACAGCAGTGGCAATATTGCTGTGATAAAACATGCTGCAGTGCGCAGCGTAAAGCTATTTGTTCTGGGGTTGTTTTTAGCGCTGTTTTATTACAATTTCCGCGACCCGGCGTACAGCTATATTGAGCAGAAGCTGCTTACGCTGCGCTGGCTGGGAGTATTGCAACGCATTGGCTTAGTGTACTTTTTTACCGTGCTTATTGTGCTGTACTGCAACACCCGTGGCCGTATCGGCTGGCTGGTAGGGCTTTGTGCTTTATATCTGGTGGGCATGTTGTATCTGCCGTATCAGGATGCGCAGGGCAATCAGTTCCGTGGTTTGCTGGAATTTGGCAACAGCTTTGCCGCCTGGCTGGATCATGCTGTGCTGGGCGCCAGCCATGTGTATTACCGCAGCGCCACGCCGTTTGCTTTTGATCCGGAGGGACTTTGGTCTACCTTACCGGCGATCAGCAGTTGCCTGGCCGGAGTATTAATGGCGCAGTATCTGCAAAGCGAGCGCACTCTGGTGCAAAAAATTCGTGGTTTATTGTTATTTGGCGTAGTGGCAGTATGGCTGGCAGAGCTGTGGCATATGGGCTTACCGATTAATAAAAGCCTGTGGACCCCCAGTTTTGTGCTGTTAAGCAGCGGTTACTGCGCTATCGCACTGGCGGCCTGCCTGTGGTTGTGTGATGTTAAACGCTGGCGGCGCTGGAGCGCACCTTTTGTAGTGTTTGGTGCCAATGCCATTTTGTTTTTTATGTTTGCCGGTGTGGCGGCACGCATTCTGATGATGATATCTGTCGGCGATACCTCTTTACACGGCTGGTTATTCAGCACTGTGTATCAGCCACTGTTTGGCGACTACAATGGCTCACTGGCGTTTGCGCTTAGCTTTTTGTTGCTTTCCTACCTGTTAATGCACTGGTGTTATAAACGCGGTTATATCTTTAAAGTTTAAGTAGGTAGCGGTGATTTTTTCTGCCGGGTGGCAGCTTGTAATTTTTGGTGTAACCGGTTACAGTTATTTTTGTTGTGGATAAAAAGTATGCTAGCCAGCAGAGCTAGCCGCCACCAATGACAATAAAATCAACAGGGAAAAACACCGCCATGCCTATCAGCATCCGACTTAAATTGTCGCTAATGATGTTTCTGCAGTTTTTTATCTGGGGCGCCTGGTTTGTTACCATGGGCACCTATCTGTCACAGCGTTTCTCTGCCTCCGGTGCACAAATGGGCATGGCGTATGAAACGCAGTCTATCGGCGCCATTATCGCGCCTTTTATTATTGGCCTGATTGCCGACCGCTACTTTGCCGCCCAGAAAATTCTGGCGCTGTTGCATCTGGTAGGGGCGGCATTGTTGTTTAGTGCGGCCTACAGTGGCAGTTTTAGCAGCTTTTATCCCTATGTGTTGTTGTATATGGTGGTGTATATGCCAACGCTGGCGCTGGTTAATGCAATTAGCTTTCGCCAGTTGGCAGAAAAAACCGCGCAGTTTGCCCATATCCGTGTGTTAGGCACGGTTGGCTGGATCACCGCCGGTTTGTTAATTGGCTGGTTTGGCTGGGAAGGTAACCAGAATTTACAGTTCACCTTTATGCTGGCGGCCGGTGCGTCGTTAGCACTTGGTGTATTTAGTCTGACTCTGCCCGACACACCGCCGCAGGCCACGCAGCAAAGGCCTACTATACGGCAACTGTTGGGGCTGGATGCACTGGCCTTACTAAAAGACCGCGCTTATCTGGTGTTTTTTCTGGCCTCGGTACTGATCTGTATTCCGCTGGCGTTTTATTATCAGAATGCCAACCTGTATCTGAACGATTTGGGCATCAGCGGCGCAGCGGCAAAAATGTCACTGGGGCAGATGTCTGAATTGGCCTTTATGTTATTGCTACCGTTATTTTTACGCCGTTACGGCATTAAAGCCACCTTGCTGGTAGGTATGCTGGCCTGGGTGCTACGTTATGTGCTGTTCGCTTACGGCAACAGCGGCGAGCAGTTGTGGATGTTGTTTTTTGGTATTTTACTGCACGGTATTTGTTATGACTTTTTCTTTGTCAGCGGCCAGATTTACACCGAGCAAAAAGCCGGTCGTGAGATAAAAGCCGCGGCACAGGGCCTGATCACACTGGCAACCTATGGCGTAGGTATGTTGCTGGGCTTCCGTCTGGCCGGTTATATCACCGATTTAAATCACCTGGACAGCGGTTACCAGTGGTGGCAAATCTGGTTAATTCCGGCCGGTATAGCGGCGCTGGTATTAGTGTTATTTGTATTAAGCTTTCCAAAACAGCGGCGGTTACCGGTGTAACCGCAGCGGTGCTGCTTAGTAAGCAGCGTAAAATCTTTTCGGTGTTGTAACCGGTTTCAAGGGGTGGTAATGGCACAAACAAAAGTCAGAATGGCGATGGTAGGTGGCGGGGAAGGCGCTTTTATCGGTGCGATACACCGCATCGCTGCGCGGCTGGATAATCAGATCGAGCTGGTAGCGGGTTGCTTTAGCAGTAAGGCTGAGCGTAGTGCTGCTATGGCAGCACAGTTGGGTATCAGCACAGCGCGTTGCTATGATTCTTATCAGCAGTTGTTTGCTGCAGAAGCCCAACTGCCGCCAGAGCAACGGATAGAGTTTGTTACTATAGTGACGCCGAATCATTTGCATTTTCCGGTGGCTAAGGCCGCGTTGCTGGCCGGTTTTCATGTGTTGTCTGACAAACCTGCAACCTTGTCATTAGACGAAGCACTGCAATTACAGGCGCTGGTGCAGCAAACGGGCTTGCGTTATGGCTTAACCCACACTTATGCGGCTTACCCAATGGCATTACAGGCCAAATTATTAGTGCAGCAGGGCAATCTAGGTGCAGTGCGTCGTGTTGCCGTTAGCTACCCGCAAGGCTGGCTGGCAAATAAAGCCGACAGCGATGGCAGTGCTCAGGCGCAGTGGCGCTTAGATCCGGCCCGCTCCGGTATCAGTGGCTGCTTTGCTGATATTGGCACCCATGCGTTTCAACTGGCAGAGTTTGTCAGCGGGCTTGAAGTGACAGAGCTGTGCGCCGATCTGGTCACCGTAATAGACGGCCGGCAGTTGGACGATGATGGCAGCGCCTTACTGCGCTTTAATAATGGTGCCCGCGGCACCTTGCTGGCCAGCCAGGTCTGTGCCGGCATGGGTAATGGTTTGCAAATTAGTGTGTATGGCGAGCTGGGTTCGCTCAGTTGGCAGCAGGAGCAGCCGGATCAACTGATAGTGCAACTGCGCGGGCAGCCGCAGCAAACCTGGCAGGCGGGCACGGATAAAGCCTATCTGGCTGAGCAGGTACGGGCCTGGTGCCGCACGCCAGCAGGGCACCCCGAGGGCTATCTGGAGGCTTTTGCCAATATTTATCGTGACTTTGCGCTGGCGTTACGCCAACCGACAACCAGCAACCTCGCAGCAGGTATTGAGCAGGCGGTGCGCGGCATGGCCTTTGTGCAGGCCGCGGTGGTAAGCAGCAGGCAAAATACAGCCTGGGTGAGCATCGCCGGGCAATACACTTTTACAGGATAATCAATGTATGCTGACAAGCAAAATTAAAGGGCCAGCGATATTTCTGGCACAGTATCTGCCACCGGCCGGTGAGGCCTGTACATTAGAGTCATTATTACGCTGGGCGGCAGAGCTGGGATACAAAGGCGTGCAATTGCCAACCTGGGACAAACGCATTTTTGATTTAGAGCAAGCCGCGCATAGCCAGCAATATTGCGATGAGCTATTGGCATTGTGTCAGCGTTATCAGTTACACATTACCGAACTGTCGACCCATTTGCAGGGCCAGTTAATGGCTGTGCATCCGGCATACAATGAGCTGTATCAGGGCTTTGCCCCGGCGCAGGTGCAAACCGAAGTGCAGAAACAACAGTGGGCCACTGAGCAATTGTTGCTGGCTGCGCAGGCGTCAAAACGCCTAGGCCTCAGCTGTCATGTCACTTTCTCCGGTGCTCTGCTGTGGCATACCGTTTATCCATGGCCACAGCGCCCGGCCGGCCTGGTAGAGCAGGGCTTTGCCGAACTGGCGCGACGCTGGTTGCCGGTGCTGGATGCCTTCGATGCAGCAGGCATAGATGTATGCTTTGAGCTGCATCCGGGCGAAGATTTACACGATGGCTTATCATTTGAACGTTTTCTTAATGCCACCGGGCAGCACCCGCGCGCCTGTATTTTGTATGATCCAAGCCACTTTCTGCTGCAGCAGATGGATTACCTGCAATTTATCGACTTTTATCATCAGCGAATCCGTGCGTTTCATGTTAAAGATGCCGAGTTTCGCCCCTCCGGTAAAGCCGGTGTTTATGGCGGCTACAGCAGCTGGTTGGAACGGCCGGGTCGGTTCCGTTCGCTTGGTGATGGCCAGATAGATTTCAATGCTATTTTCAGCAAACTGACACAATACGGCTACACCGGCTGGGCAGTGCTGGAGTGGGAATGCTGTTTAAAGCACCCGCAACAAGGTGCTGCAGAAGGCGCACCTTTTATCGCCAAACAGCTTATCTGTGTGGCTGAGCGGCCGTTTGATGATTTTGCCGGTGGGGCGACTGATGCTGGCCGCAACCGGCGTATTCTTGGTTTAACTGACTAAGGTTCAATTTATACTCATGCAGGCGCTGCACAACAGCGCCGCTGCAAAAATAGACAAAAAATAACCAATCTGGCTTGACAAAATTCTGAGCCGGATTTAAGTTAAGTGATGTAACCGGTTTCATTGGCAGTGTTCAAAGAATCACGCCAACAAAATAATTATAACGAGCGGTACCGGCCAGCAACAGCGCTGGCTACAACAAGGGGAGCGTCAACGTGATCAGAGTTAACTCGGGTGCGTTTTGTCGTACAGCAGCGATCAGCCTGCTGTTGCTTGCAGCTGTTACCGGCTGTAAACCTGCACCAACTACTTCCGAAGGCATCTCTGATGCTGCTACACCTGATAAAACCACTACAGAAGTATCTGCTGACTGGCAATGGCTGTTTAATGGTGAATCTGCCGATGCATGGACTGACAAAAGCGGCAAACCGATTGGCGAGCAATGGCAAATTATCGACAAGGCGCTGGTGCTTACAGCAGCTGGTGGCGGTGATATTGTCAGCAAGCAAAGCTTTACCGATTTTGAGCTGGAGCTGGAGTGGCAAATTGCCGCATCCGGCAACAGTGGTATCTTCTACAAGGTTAACCGGGAGGGTTGGTCCGGTGGTTTAGAATATCAGTTGCTGGATGACGATAATTATCCCGGCCATGACAACCCTATTCATTTTACTGCTTCATTATTTGATATTTACGCACCGCAAGTTGATGCTCATTTACCTGCCGGTAGCTGGAATCATACCCGCATTGTTGTGCGCCACCCGCAGGTTGAGCACTGGCTTAATGGCAAGCTGGTACTGCAGTTTGAGTTAGGCTCCGCTGACTGGCAGCAGCGCGCTGCCAGCAGCAAATTTGCCCCTAAGCATGATATTGCTACTGCTGAGCCCGGGCATATTATGCTGCAAGACCATAATGACAAAATAGCTTTTCGTCAGATCCGGATCCGTGCCTTATAACAGGAGCATGTTATGGCTATTAACCGTCGCCATTTTTTATGTCGTACCTTTGCCGGGGCTGCTGTTGCCGGTTTAGCCAGCCAGCTGCCGCTAAGCTGGCCGTTGTTTGCTGCCAGCCCGGCGCAGCCAAAAATTTCACTGGCACAGTGGTCATTGCACCGTCAGCTGCGCTCCGGCCAGCTTAAGGTGTTGGATTTTGCTGTAAAAACCCGGCGCGATTTCCAACTCGGCGCTGTCGAATACGTAAATCAGTTCTTTGCTGACAAGGCGCAGGATCAAGCTTTCTTGCGTCAGTTAAAACAGCGCGCCGATGACAGCGGTGTCAGCAGCTTACTGATTATGGTCGACGCTGAAGGCGACCTGGCAGCAGTGGATGCAAAGCAGCGCCAGCAGGCAGTAGAAAATCATTATAAGTGGGTTGAAGCTGCAGCGTTTTTAGGCTGCCATGCTATCCGTGTCAGCATTGCTGATAACGCCAAAACCGATGCATTAAAGATGCAACAGGCGGCAGTATTGGGCCTGCAACAATTGGCTGCTTTTGCCGCGCCCTTTGGTATCAGCATTATTGTCGAAAATCATATGGGCCACTCTATGGACGCCAACTGGCTGGCCACGGTATTACAACAGGCCGGTAATATTGGCAGCCTGCCGGATTTTGGTAACTTTAGCGGTGACAAATATCAGGGCACGCAATTACTGCTGCCGTTTGCCAAAGGTATCAGTGCTAAAACTTATGCCTTTGATGACAAAGGCGCTGAGAGCAGTATTGATTATCAGCGCATGTGGCAATTGATCCAAAACGCGGGTTATCAGGGCTATATCGGTATTGAATATGAAGGCGAAAATGCCGACGAAGATGCTGGTATCCGTGCAACGCGCGATTTACTGCTGGCAGTGGCCAATCACGCCGGGCGTTGAGGTTAAATGCAATGCCCGGTTTTTTTGTCTGTCAGTGTAACCGGTTACAGGGTGGCGTTTGAGTGAGTGGTTCCTAGCCAGCAGACCGTTAGCAGTCGGGCCGGCATAATTATTATAACAAAGCGCACCGTTACAAAGTGTGCAGACGAGGAGAGTGCAAGATGTCAGGAGCATCCGGACAACAGGAATATGATGTAATCGTAGTTGGCTCTGGGGCCGGCGGCGGTATGTCAGCATTAATATTGAGCATTGCCGGGTTAAAGGTATTAATGCTTGAAGCAGGGCGGCATTATGACCCGGTAACCGAAACGCCGATGTTTAATCTACCCAAAGAGGCGCCGCTACGCGGAGCCAGCACACCGGACAAACCCTTTGGTTTTTATGATGCCACCATCGACGGGGGCTGGCAGGTGCCGGGTGAACCTTATACCCAGGCCAGCCGTGAGCCACAGCAACGTTTTGACTGGTGGCGGGCCCGCATGCTCGGCGGGCGTACCAACCACTGGGGCCGTATTTCACTGCGTAACGGCGAATATGACTTTAAACCCTACAGCCGCGATGGCCTGGGCTTTGACTGGCCAATAAACTATGCCGATTTAGCGCCCTACTACGATAAAACCGAAATGTTAATTGGCGTGTACGGTGAAACTGGCCACGGCCTGGAAAACACGCCGGATTCGCCCGAAGGCATTTTACAACCAGCCCCCAAGCCGCGCGCTTATGAGCTGCTGGCAAAAAAGTCCTGTGATGAACTGAATATTCCGGTGATCCCGGCGCATCTGGCTATTTTAAGCCAGCGTCAGGACCACACCCGGCTACCGGCGAAGCTGTTTCCTAACAGTGAACTAGGGCAAAAAGTGGTGGCCGATTCTATGCAATCCCGCGCTGCCTGCTTCTGGGCCACACCGTGTGGCCGTGGCTGCTCTATTAAAGCCAATTTCCAGTCAACTACGGTGTTAATTCCACCTGCACTGGCCACTGGCAATCTGACCATTATTACCGATGCTATGGTGCGCGAAGTGACGCTGAATAAGGCCGGTAAAGCAGACGGTGTGATTTACATTGATAAAAACAGCCGCGAAGAAGTGAAAGTAAAAGGCCGCGCAGTTGTGGTAGCTGCCAGTGCAGCAGAAACGGCGCGGATTTTCCTTAACTCGCGCAGCCCATTATTTCCGGACGGCATTGCCAACAGTTCCGGTCTGGTGGGTAAATACCTGATGGATACTGTCGGTGCCGGCGTCGGCGGGCAAATTCCTGCACTGGAAAATCTGCCGCCGATGAATGAAGACGGTTCCTCTGGTATGCATCTGTATCAACCATGGTGGCTGTACAAGCAACAAAAGGCCGGCAAGCTGAATTTTGCCCGTGGTTATCACATTGAAATGAGCGGTGGCCGTGGCATGCCGGGGGCCGGTGCTTTTGGTGGCCTGCAAAGTTTTACTGAAGGCGCATACGGTGCCGATTTTAAACAGGCATGCCGGCGCTATTACGGTACCTTTGTGCACTTTGATGGCCGTGGCGAGATGATCCCGAACGAAAACAGCTATGCCGAACTGGACCCGACAGTAGTGGACCAGTGGGGTATACCGGTGCTGAAGTTTCACTGGCAATGGTCCGAGCATGAGATAAATCAGGCGGCGCATATGCAGAAAACCTTCGCCGACATTATTACCGGTATGGGCGGAAAGGTAACCAGCAACATAGAAACTGACGGCCGCAAAGCCATCATGAACGGCGGCGCCATTATTCACGAAGTAGGTGGCACCATTATGGGCGCTGATCGCAAAAAGTCGGTGTTAAATCAGCATTGTCAGGCCTGGGATGTACCCAACCTGTTTGTCACCGACGGCGCACCTTTTGCGTCTAACGCCGATAAAAACCCCACTCTGACTATTCTGGCGCTGGCCTGGCGCACCAGTGATTACATTGTTGAACAGTTCAAGCAAAGGAATATTTAACATGGCAGATCATAACTATAACGACAGTAGCAATACCAACTTAAAACGCCGGGATGCCTTAAAGCTGCTGGCAACAGCCGCCGTAGCTATGCCGGTACTGGGTATGGCTGGCCATGCCGCGGCGGTAACCGCGAAAACCAAGGGCGCCGAGCTGATTTACCGGCCCACCGATCCGGATATGCTAAAGCCGGTAATACCCTGGTCAATGACACTTACTCAGGCCGAGCTGGATGATCTGGCGGTGCTGGCAGACATTATTATTCCGGCTGATGCACAGTCACCTTCGGCGGCCAGCCTGGGCGCGCAGCACTTTATTAATGAATGGGTGAGTGCGCCTTATCCGCAACAAAAAGCCGATCTGGTGTTGATACGTGGCGGCTTGGTCTGGTTAAACGGCGAAGCCAAAAAACGCTTTGGTAAAGCCTTCGCCAAACTCAGTGCTACTGAGCAACGGCAAATTTGTGACGATATCTGTTTTGAACCCAAAGCAACAGCCAATTTAAAGCACGGTGCCCGCTTCTTTGCCAAAGTGCGCGATTTAACTGCCACAGCCTTTTACACCACTGAACCCGGTATGGCCGACATCGGCTATATCGGTAATAAACCTATGGCCAATTTTGATGGCCCGTCTGATGAGGTGCTGCGCAAACTGAAACTAAAAAGTTAAACCAGAGCCCTTTGTTAAGTGGGGCCGCTCGAGAATGACACAAGTAAAAAAAACAGGGTTCTGACTGCGTTTAGGCGGTAAGAGAAACTCATTGCTCAGAACAATAGTTAAAACTAAAAAAATGAGAGCAACACACTATGTACAGTAAAAACAGGTACAATAAAACGGGGAATACCACGCAGCCTGCAAGGTTGCGCAAACACCGGCTGGCACAGGCAGTAAGCCTGAGCCTGCTATTAACGGCCGGCTGTAATACTGCTCTGGCACAGGAAGCTGAGCCAGCGACAGAAGCCAAAGCCGAAGCTGAAATTGAAGTAGTACAGGTGCGGGGTATCCGTGCCAGTATGGCCGAGAATATGGCGATCAAACGCTTATCCAGTGCAGTGGTGGATGCCATTACCGCCGAGGATATCGGTAAATTCCCGGATAAAAACGTTGCCGATTCCTTGCAACGCGTGCCAGGCGTAGTGATCCAGCGTGACGGTGGCGAAGGCTCAACCGTGAGTATCCGTGGTTTATCGTCTGATCTGACCTTTACCCAGCTAAACGGCAACTTTATTGCATCGTCCCCTGGCGAGCCATCGCGCTCCTTTGACTATACCCTGCTGCCATCGGCGATGATCCAGACAGTCGAAGTATTTAAATCGCCCGAAGCCCGGCTGGATGCTGGTGGTGTTGGCGGTACCGTACTGCTGCATACGCGTAAACCATTTGATATGGACGCCAATTCCGGCGTGTTAAATATTGAGTCGACCTATGCCGATGTCACCGACAAGCATGAACCGCAGTTTACCGGCGTGTATTCATGGAAAAACGAAGCTGAAAGCATGGGCCTGCTGGTGGGTTATACCCGGCAAAACCGCACCAGCCGTGTGCTGTCTGGTGGTACCGATTCCAATATCTGGCGCTGGAGTGGCGTAGCAGATACAGCTGTAGATGTTAATGGCAACCCGGTAGATAACAATAACAACTGGGCAGCTCTGACGGATGCACAGGGTAATGTTTATAACGGGGTCTGGTTTCCGCAGGTGGCCCGGGTTGGCGTTACCAAAGAAGAGCGCGAGCGCGAGGGCTTGCAGCTAACCGGACAATGGCGGCCAACTGACCGGCTGGAGCTGGGGTTTAACTACTTTGGTTTTACCCTGGGCCAGGACAGAACCCGCTCAGGGGTGTCGATGCCGGAGTGGTCATTAAACCCTAATTTTCTTAGCGGCGTAACGCTGGATGAATCCGGTACCATTATTACCGGCATGGACTATACCGTCGGCGCCGGTGGCGCAGAAAACGACTTGCAGTTTCCGTGGATGAATGGCAGCTATGTCAGGGAAGAATCTACCTCTGATACTTTCGATTTTAACCTCAGCTACGAGGGTGACACTTACCGCTTGAAACTGGTCGCCGGTAACACTGAGGCTAAAGGCGGGCCCAAAGAAAGCTGGGATGTGGCGTATAAAAGTTCAAACTGGGGCGAAAACCAACCCTTTATTGAGAATGCTGCTCAATATGCCGGCTGGGCGCTGGGCGATCGTATGTCGATGTATATGGACCCAAACACGCTCACCAACTTGTTAAGTGGTGTCGGCGGAGGCCGTGACCCGGGCTCGTCTAACTCCAGCTTTGTGCGCAGCACGTTAGAAGAGCGCTACTATCAGCTTGATCTTGATTTTGATGTAGACTGGGGAATTTTTACCCTGGTTCGCACTGGCTTAAAATTCCGAGATGCCAAACTGCATCGCGAAACCGGCAATAACTTTTTCCTGGCGCCGGATTTTGACGTTGAAGGTGCGCTGGCCAGTGGCCGCGGTATAGACCAGTTTGACAGCTATCAGTGGAACGGTGGTATGCCACTGGCAAAAGACGTACTAAAAGCGAATGGCGAAGGTAATATTGCCGGTGGCTTTGATATTAACCTGATGCCGGTAGTAGACTGGGATAAGTACCGCGACATTATTTTAAGCAACTACAAACCCTATACCCGGATTGAAGATAATTTTGTCTATAACATCCGCGAGCAAGGCCAGGCATTTTACCTGCAGGGCGATTTCAGCTTTGGTGATTTCCGTGGTAACACCGGTGTGCGGGTAGTAAAAACCAAAACCACCGGCGAATCGACCGATTTATATACCTACTTTCTTGATCATACCGACGATGTAACCGGTTTACCTGTTACCGGCGATGCCCGCTTTGTCGAAAACTGGCAGTTAATATCGCAAACCACCGAAGAAACCTATGTGCTACCCAGCCTGAACCTGGTATGGGACGCTGGTGATAACCTGGTCGTGCGTGGCGCCCTGGCAAAAGTGATGTCACCGCCAGGCTACGGTGATTTGGGCAGCCAGGAGCGTATCAGCTTTGTTTCAGATGAATGGGCAGATGATCGCGCCGCCTTTAATACCCAACCGGGTTTTAGCGGTAGTGGTGGTAATAAAAACCTGAAACCGTTTGAATCTATGCAGGCCGATCTGTCAATCGAGTACTACTACGGCACCGGCTCAGCAGTGGGCATGGCGTTGTTTTATAAAGACGTTGATAACTTTGTCGTGCCACTAATCATTGATTCGGTGCGCGATTTTGCCGGCGAGCCGGGTGTGGTTGAGCCGGGTCAGATCACCGTCAGCCCATACAGCACTGTGGGGAATGGCTCTAATGCCAAGTCGCAGGGTGTGGAGCTATTTATCCAGCATGCTTTTGACAATGGCTTTGGCCTTAATGCCAACTATACCTACAACAAAACTAACCAGGCTGATGTTAATGTCGATGGCGAAAAGTTCGGTGAATCGCCATTGGTAGGCAGTGCCAAGTACCAATACAACCTGTCGGCGTTTTACGAAACAGATGATTACAGTATCCGTGCGTCTTATAACAAACGCGGTGAAACGGTATTGGGTATTAACAGTGGCTTAAACGTGTATCAGGACCCATACGATCAAATAGATGTAAATGCCTCCTATGCCCTGACAGAGCGTTGGCTGCTAAGCGCATCGGTTATCAACCTGACTAAATCTGAATCAACATCCAGATTAGGTAACGACACCGATGCGCGTTTTTTAAGCAATAGCTACTCTGGCCGGCGTTATTACGCAGGTATTACGTTTAATTTCTGAACCAGGCACACAAAGAGGCAGAATATATAATGAAAACAATACAACAACGTCAGCTACTGTGCGCCATGGCAGCGGCATTAGCGGTGCTAACCGGCTGCGACAGTGGTGAAACACCGGATGTCAATAATGCACCAACACCGGTATCAACCTCAGCCGAGATCAGCGCCAGCGCAGTAAAAGGTATTTTAACCGGCGCCGCTGTCAGTGTCAGTGCGTTAAATGGCACAACGGTAAACAGCACTGCCGCGCAAACTGACAGCAGCGGTATGGCCGCTACCACCCTTACATCAGCACCGGGTTATGCTTTTAGCGCAGTACACAAGCTGGCGGTTACCACTACCGCCGACAGCAGCATGCTGTGTGACCTTAGCCTGTGCGGCGAAACAGCCTTAGGTGCTGCGGTCGGCGCAGACGCGCTGGGAGAGGTAACATTAACTAACCTGTTCTGGTTAAAAGCGCCGCTTGGTGCTGCTGCCGACGGCACCGCTGATGCTACGGTGCAGGTTAATGCCCTAACCACTTTTGCCAGCCAGTTGCTGGAGGCCGCTATTACCGGTGGGCGTAATGTGTCGGCACTGGCGACGCTGGAGCCAGCGCAGCTGGAGTATTCCGCGCAGTTGCTACGCATTCTCGGCGTTGACATGCCGGCAATAAACCTGATGCAGCAACCGCTACTCAGCGCTGATAGCACAGAAAACTTTGCCCAAAGCAACAACCAGTTGATTCGGTTGTCCTTTGTTAATGCGGCCTTTGCCCACATTGGTGCTGAAGCAACCCTGGCCGATACGTTCGCTGCCGCAGCAGCACAGGTAGCGCTGGCGGCAGAGGGTGATGAGGCGGCAGCCACAGCACTGCGCCAACAGTTACTCGATGCATTGCAGGGCCATCCGGTGCTGGCAGAGCTGGGTTTAACCCCAGACAGCATTATTGATATTGAACTGCCATTAGTACTGGCTAATAACAGCAGCGGGCCTATTCGTGAATATACCACTGCGGCCTATTTAGCCGGCGCGCAAATAAGCTTCCGCGGCGCTATCAGCGATGGCGAAAGTGGTGACCAGGCCTTTGACGGCAGTGTCGACACTAAATGGCTGGATAATACCGGCGTGCCCAGCGCAGAAGCACCAGCCTGGTTAACGCTGCAGTTTGCGCAGCCGCAAGCTATCAGTGTGTTGTCTATTACCAGCGCCAACGATGCGCCAGACCGCGACCCGGAAAACTTTAACCTGCAAGCCTCTAACGATGGTGAAAGCTGGTTTACGTTGGGGCAGTGGGCCGGTATCAGCTTTGAGCAGCGCTTAACCGCGCAGGATTTTGCCTTTAATAACAGCCTGCCGTACAGCTATTACCGGCTGAACATCACGAAAAATAAAGGCGACACTAACTTAATGCAACTGGCTGAAGTGCAGTTATTTGGCCCGGTGTATGCCGACCAAATTCAGCAAGGCGGCAGCATCAGCGCCAGCGGTGCCATTGGCGATGCAGAAAGCGCCGATATGGCGTTTGACGGTTTGCTGAGCACAAAGTGGCTGGACAACACTGCGGTACCAACGGCAGAGCAACCAGCTTGGGTACAGGTGCAGTATAGCGAAGCAAAAGCTGTTAGTAGCATCGCCATTAGCAGCGCCAATGATGCGCCTGAGCGCGACCCGGAAAACTTTAACCTGCAGGCCTCTAATGATGGTGTCAGCTGGCTGACATTAGGCGAATGGGCCGGTGAGAGTTTCGATAGCCGTGGTCAGCGTCGTTTATTCAGTACCAGTAATAGCCTGGCGTATAACTACTACCGGCTTAATATCAGCAAAAACAAAGGTGACAACAGTTTAATGCAAATTGCTGAAATTGAGCTTATCGGGCCTGCAATGCCAGCGCTGAATCATGCTTTAACCGCTACAGCGGTAACCTCCAGTGGTGCTATTAGTGAAGCCGAAGCGGCCGACTATGCCTTTGATGGTGACAGCCAGACTAAGTGGCTGGATAACACTGCAGTGCCAACTGTCGATGCACCGGCCTGGGCCAGTGTTGTTCTGGCAGAGCCGCAAGCGGTGAATATGCTGGCGCTGGTTAGTGCTAATGACGCGCCGGATCGCGATCCGGAAAACTTCAGCCTGTTAGCCTCTAATGATGGCGAATCCTGGGTAAACCTGGGCCAATGGGCTGGGATCAGTTTTAACGGGCGCGCCGAGCGGCAAACGTTTGCCATCGCCAATGCATTGGGCTACAGCCATTACCGGCTGAATATCACTAAAAACAAAGGTGATAGCGCCTTAATGCAGGTAGCAGAAATTGAGCTGATAGGCCCGCAGGTGCAGGCGCAGGATCACAGTGATAATGCCGCAGCACAGGTTACTGAGCGTGCTGCTATCAGTGATGGCGAAGCGGGCTCTATGGCGTTTGATAATAACCCGGCAACCAAATGGCTGGATAACGGCGGTGTACCGTCGGTTGAAGCGCCATCCTGGCTGGAAATTAGCTTGCCAGAAGCGGTGATTGTTAATACCTTTGCTCTGACCAGTGCAAACGATGCGCCGGACCGCGATCCGGAGAACTTCCGTCTGCTTGGCTCAAACGATGGTGAAAGCTGGCAGGTACTGGGTGACTGGGCAGGTGAAAGTTTCGCAGCCCGTGCCGAGCGGCGCAGCTTCAGCCTGTTAAATGGCCGCAGCTTCAGCCACTACCGCATTGAGATCACAAAAAACAAAGGTGATACCAATTTAATGCAGGTGGCAGAATTTGAGCTGATTGGACCGGTGCTATAAGCTAAAACATTGTTGTCATACAAAAGGCGCAGCTAAGTCTGCGCCTTTTATTATAAAGGTAATCTGATCGATGTTAACTGTAAGCTCTGCACTGTTTGCCGGTATCGATGCTGGCGGCAGCCATTGCCGGGTGCGGCTGGAAGATGAAACTGGCAACCTGCTTGGCGAAGGCCATTCCGGCGCGGCGAACCTCGGGCTGGGCTGGGCACAGGTTGAAGCCAATGTTAGGCAAGCGCTAAATAGCGCTTTGTTGCAGGCCGGGCTGGACAGCACTGCTTATGCGCGTTTGCATGTGGGGGCCGGTTTTGCCGGTGCCCATCTGGCCGGGTTAAAAGCCACAGCGTTAAAGTGGCAGCACCCTTTTGCCAGCTGGCACGTTACCACCGATTTACACGCAGCCTGTTACGGCGCTCACGGCGGCGAGCCCGGCAGTGTGATTGTTCTTGGCACCGGCTTTAGTGCGATCGGGCTAACTGAACATGGCGAAACCCTGCTTGGTGGCTACGGCTTTCCAATCAACGCTGTCTGCAGTGGTTCCGGTTTGGGGTTACAGGCCGTGCAGGCCGTATTGCTGGCACTGGATGCTCTGGCACCGGAAACAAAGCTGACAGCCTTATTGCAGCACCATTTTAACGGCGGTGCAGTGCTAATGGCAGAGCAACTTCTGCAGGCTACACCGCAACAATATGCTGAGCTGGCGCCGCTGGTGTTTCAGGCGGCAGACAGCGGTGATGCGGTTGCGTTGGCTATGCTGCAACAGGCATTCGATTTTATCACCAGGCTTAACCAGCAACTGCCGCAAGGCCGTTGTTGCCTGCTGGGGGGCGTGGGGCAGCGCTTACTAACTTACCTGCCGCCAGCACAACATAGCCGCTTTAGTGCGCCGCTGGCCCCGGCAACGGTAGGGGCTATTTATTATGCCCGCCGCCAACTGGCCGTTGCTGCGCAGGAGGCTAAGCTGTATGGCGCAAATTGAAATTTGTCTTGATAGCGACAGCTGCTACCTTACGCAGAATATCCGCACCGTTTGCGCTGCCGGTATTGACAGCATTGAGCTTTGCAGCCAGATGGCGCAGCAGGGCTTATCTGTCAGTGCGGACGCTTTGCGTCAGGCTCGTGCGGCCTGTAATTCGCATACGCAGCTGCGGGTTATGCTCAGGCCCAGAGCCGGTAATTTTGTCTATTCGCAGCCAGAACAGCAGCAAATCCAGGCGCAGTTACTGCAAGCAGCAAAACTGGGTGCTGATGGCATAGTGGTAGGTGCATTAACAACAGATGCGCAGCCCGATCTGCCGTTTTTAACCGGTTTGTTGCAACAGAGCCGGCAACTGGGCCTGGCTTGCACTTTTCACCGTGCTTTTGACGCCTGCACCAGCCCGGCAGAAACGGTAGAGCAACTGCTGGCATTAGGCGTACAGCGGCTATTAAGCAACGGCACACCCTGGCAGCAACAGCAAAGCATAACGCAGGGCGTACGCCAGTTGGCAACCTTGCAGCAGTATATTGCCGGGCGGCTGATGCTGGTGGCAGGTGGCGGTGTTACGTTGGCCAACTTGCCGCAGCTGCAGCAAACACTTCACGACAATACACAGCTGTGCTGGCATTTGCATTCGGCGGTGCTTACCGACGGTAAAGTCGATAGTGCTAAGCTGGAGCGACTACAACATTGCCTGACTGAACGGGCTGGGTCACACCAGCAACAAGGAGAGCCACATGCTTAAACGGCGTTATTTTTTAAAACTCAGCGCTATGCTTGGCGCCGGAGCAACAGCTTCAGCCTTGTTACCGGGTTGTGCGGCTGTGGTTGCGCCGGTGCGTAAACCTGTGGTTATCAGCACCTGGGATTTTGGCATGCGGGCGAACAAGGTGGCGTTTAATTTATTGCAGCAGGGCAAGCGCGCCGTCGATGCGGTGCAACAAGGCGTAATGGTGACTGAGGCCGATCCAACCGAGCGCAGTGTGGGCTATGGCGGCCGGCCGGATCGGGACGGCAAGGTTACGCTGGACGCCTGCATTATGGATGAATTTGCCAATATCGGTGCTGTGGCGGCACTGCAGCAAATTAAACACCCGGTAGCCGTAGCGCGGGCGGTAATGGAGCAGACACCGCATGTGATGCTGGTAGGCCAGGGCGCGCTTGATTTTGCGCTGGCGCAGGGCTTTGTTGCCGAGAATTTACTCACGGCGGAGTCAGAGCAGGAATGGCGGCAATGGTTAAAAGATGCCAACTACCGGCCAATCGTTAACATTGAAAATCATGACACCATAGGCATGCTGGCGCTGGACAGCCATGGCAATTTGGCCGGTGCCTGCACTACCAGTGGCATGGCATTTAAAATGCACGGCCGGGTGGGTGATTCGCCGATTATCGGCGCGGGGCTTTATGTCGATAACGAAGTGGGCGCGGCCACCGCCACCGGTCATGGCGAAGAAGTGATCCGCGTAACGGGATCTTTTCTGGTGGTAGAGCTGATGCGTCAGGGCTATAGCCCACAGCAGGCGTGTGAGCAGGCGGTACAGCGTATTTATCACAAGCTACAACTGCGCAAAGGCAATATAGCCGACACCCAAATTGGCTTTATTGCGCTGAACAAAAATGGTGAGTATGGCAGCTATTGCCTGCAGCCGGGCTTTAACTTTGCCGTGCAACACCAAAGCGAAAGTAAGCTGTACGCCGCAACGGCATTGTTAAGCGGATAAACACCTGGCTTTATCTAATTCGGCATCAACCTTGGCATTTAACAGACGCTGGCTTAAGCTGATGAGAGAATGCTAAGGCAAAATTTGCCGGAGATTAGATGATTAGATGTTACGCAGCGCTACTTGCTGCTTTGATATGCGGCGAGCTTGCTGCAGCACAAGGCCGTGAAGTTGTTGTGGGTGTGTATCAGAATACTCCGAAAATTGTGGCTGCCGCAGATGGCAGCCCATCAGGTATTTTCGGCGATTTACTGCAAGTAATAGCAGCAGAGCAAAACTGGCGGATTAAAGCGGTGCAGTGTGATTGGGCTTATTGCCTGCAAATGCTGCAGTCCGGCGAAATAGATCTGTTGCCCGATGTTGCCTATACCGAACTGCGTAGTTTACAACTGGATTTTCACCAGACTCCGGCGCTTTACAGCTGGTCGCAGTTGTATACCGCGCAAGGAGTGCAGTTGCAGTCACTGGCTGAACTGGATGGTAAGCGGATCATAGTATTGCAGGAATCTGTGCAACAGCAATATCTGCAAAATATGATTTCGCAGTCGGGTATGGACGTGGTGCTACTGCGGGCCCGTTCAATGCCAGAGGCTTTTGCGATGGCGTCGGCTGGTCAGGCTGATGCGGTAGCAGCGAATCATTATTCCGGCCATTTCCAGCTGGCAAAGTACCAGTTGGAGCAAAGTAATGTCATCTTTCAGCCGTTACAGTTTTTTTATGCCACCAAAAAGCAACACAATCAGGATTTGCTTACGGTTATCGAAACCCATCTGGCGCAATGGCAAACTAATATCAGCTCACCTTACTACCAGATTCTGCAGCGTTGGGGTACTGAGGTACCCGAGCCAACACTACCGGAAAAAGTCTGGCTATTGCTGGCAATGCTTAGCAGCTTGCTGTTACTGGCGCTATGCGGTGCCTGGTGGTTAAAACGGCAAGTCGCCGATAAAACCCGGCACCTGCGGGCGAGTGAAGAGCGGCTGAGTACAATATTAAACAGCGTAGATGCGCATATTTATATTAAAGATAATAAACTGCGTTATCAGTATATTAACCGTAAAACTGCTGAGCTGTTTGGCTGTGAACCTTGCCAGGCAATAGGGCGGCGTGATGACGCCTTTTTTGACCAGTCAAGCAGCGCTAATTTACAACAGAATGATTTAAAAGTGCTGCAACAAGGTGTACGGCTGGTAGAGGAAGAAACCAACAGCTCACTGGACGGCCTGCAAACACGTACTTACCTGTCAGTGAAATTACCGTTACGCGATAGCAATAACAATATTTATGCGTTATGTGGTATCTCCACTGATATTACCGAACATAAACAGCATCAGCAGGAAATTCATCAACTGGCATTTTATGATGCGCTAACCGGTTTACCCAACCGCCGTATGCTGCTTGACCGGCTGCAACAGGCTGTGCAATTAGGCTTGCGCCACAACAATACTGCACAAGGTGCATTGCTGTTTATCGACCTTGATCACTTTAAAGATCTGAACGACACCTTAGGCCACGCCATGGGCGATCAGCTACTGCAACAAGTTGCCCAGCGGTTGCAGGCTAGCCTGAGAAAGGTCGATACACTGGCGCGCCTGGGAGGCGATGAGTTTGTGGTGCTGCTGACCGATTTGCATCCGGATCCAGAACTGTCGAGCCAGAAAGCCGGGCTGATTGCTGAAAAAGTGGTGCAGCTGTTATCTGAGCCATTTTTGTTGCAGCAACGGCCATATTCTATTTCTGCCAGTGTGGGGGTGGCGATGTTTTCTGATGGCTGCAACAGCGACGAGTTACTGCAGCATGCTGATCTGGCAATGTACGATGCCAAAGAGCGCGGCCGTAATAGCGTACGGTTTTTTAACCAGCAGATGCAGGCAGATGTCAGCGCCCGCTCGGATATTGCCACCGGTTTACGCCAGGCACTGTTACAGGATGAATTTGTCTTGTATTTTCAGCCGCAGCTGGAGCGAAACCTTGGCGTGGTAGGTGCGGAAGTATTGCTACGCTGGCAGCATCCGCAACAAGGCATGATAGTACCAGCCAGTTTTATACCGGTGGCCGAAAGCAGTGGCCAGATCCTGCAAATAGGCCGCTGGGTGCTGGAAAAAAGTTGCCTGCAGTTGGCTGAATGGGCAAGACATAAGGATACTGCCCACTGGTATCTGGCGGTGAATATCAGTGCCCGCCAGTTACATTCTTCGGCGTTTGTGCAGGAGGTGATCAGCGCTCTGGAGCAAAGCGGAGCGGCGCCGGAAAAACTGGTACTGGAGCTGACAGAAAGCCAGTTACTGCAGGATATCGATACCATTATTGATAAGATGCAGCAACTTAATACCCTGGGCGTACGCTTTTCACTGGATGATTTTGGCACCGGTTACTCGTCACTCAGTTATCTGAAACTACTGCCATTAAAGCAGCTGAAAATTGACCGCTCCTTCGTGCGCGATTTACTCACCGATCCTAACGACAAAGCCATTATTAAAACCATATTAGCGCTGGGGCAGAGCCTGGAACTGGCTGTTATTGCAGAAGGGGTAGAAACCGAAGCACAATACAGTAAATTGCTGCACCTGGGCTGCCAGCAGTTCCAGGGGTACTTTTTTGGTGAGCCGATGCCGCAAACCAGTTTTATTACCCGCTATCGCCAGCGTCATGAAATGCAAAACTAACCTGCTAACGTTGCAATGCATTACGGCAGATGGCTATTAACACAGCCAGAGCGCTGGTTAACTGCGCCACTGTGCTATGGCCAATGCCCAGCACCAGGCCACTGCGCGGCTCAGCATTAAACAGGTAGCGGCTAAGCGGTTGTGCCTTAATACCTTGCGCCGCAAGTTGTTGCTGTAAGCTGACATCATCAAGCCGTTCAGGAAATTCCAGCACTAAATGTAAGCCGGCGTCCAGCGCATATAAGCGGCACTGCGGCAAATTTTGTTGCAGCAGTTGTGCCGCAAACTGCTTTTGCTGTTGGTAATAGCGGCGCATTTTGCGCAGGTGACGGCCAAAATGGCCTTCACTGATAAAATCGGCCAATGCGGCTTGTGGCAGTAGTGGTACATCGCCATGCAGCGCCTGTAAAATGCTTGCGGCCTGAGCGATAACTGCTTTGGGCGCAACCAGATAACCGAGGCGCAGCGCCGGAAACAAGGTTTTGCTGCACGAACCTGCAAACAACACACCTTCACCCCCTGCCAGCCCCTGTAAGCTGGCGACAGGGCGGTGCTGATATTGAAACTCGCTGTCGTAATCATCTTCTACCAGCCAGCAGTTATGTTGGCGCGCCCATTGCAACACGGCCAGCCGGTTTGCCATTGGCATAATGCCTCCCAGTGGATACTGATGCCCAGGCGTTAAAAACAGTGCTTTTGCCTCAGTTTTATCCGGCAGCGTTTTGATATCAAGACCATTAGCAGAGCTGGCGTCCAGATGCTGCACCTGCAACTCGCACAGCTGTAATGCTTGTTTCAGGCGCGGGTAGCCGGGTGTTTCCATCAATACCTGCTGGCCTGCCTTTGCCACCAGTTTGGCCGCAATAAACAATGCCTGCTGTGCTCCGGCGGTGATCAGTATGCTGTGCTCGTCACACACCACCTGACGCGACTGACGCAGATAAACAGCCAGTGCCTGACGCAGCGGCAGGTAACCCAAAGGCTCAGCAAAGCCGCTTAACTGCTCCCGGCTGCTATGGCGCGACAGCAGACGCTGCCATAGCGCATAAGGAAACTGCTGCAAAGCCGGCACACCCGGCTGCAGCAAGCCAGTTACCATTCCCTGTTTTTGCGGTAAATCATAGTGGTTTAGTGTTAACTGGTTAAGTGGTAAAACCCGGGCAGGCTCGGGTTGAAAGTACTGCTCTGGTACTGCAATGATCTGATAGCCGCGGCCTGGCTGGCCTTCGATATAGCCCTCTGCTACCAATTGCTGCAGCACCTGATTCACCGTGTTGCGGCTTAGCTTTAAGTCCGCGGCCAATTGACGGCTGGATGGCAGCAAGGCGCCATTGGGCCAGAGCCCTTGCAGCATTTGGTGTTGTAACAACTGGTATAGCTGCAGTTGCAGGCTACCCTGGCCGCTAAGCTGCAGGTTATCGGTTAGTAGGCGCAACTGGATCTCTCATTTTGTTAAAACCGGTACTTTTTACAATACCAGTTTAGTCGCTATGCTAACGGCAACACAAGAAGGAGAGAGCTAATGACCATCGTATACCAACAGGAAAGCAGTTTTAATCTGGACGAAATGCTGGCGCTATACCGCGCATCAGGTATTAACCGGCCAACAGACGATAGTGCAAGAATGGCCATTATGCTGGCAAGTAGCAATTTACTGATCACCGCCAGGCAAAATGGCCAGCTACTCGGGCTGGCGCGCTGTTTAACCGATAAAGCTTATGTGGTGTATATCTGTGATCTGCTGGTAGATAAAGCTTACCAGCAACAGGGGATAGGTAAAGCGCTGCTGGCTGCGATACAACAGGCCACCGGGCCACAGGTACAGCAATTACTGCGCAGTGCGCCCTCTGCAATGCAGTATTATCCTCAGGTGGGTTTTACCGCGATAGATAATGCCTTTCATATTCAGCGCCAGTACTGACCGGGAGCCAGCCGTGTATCCACCAGCTTTTTATTACAGCGATGACCGCATACATCTGCAGACGTTTTTGCAGCAACATTATTTTGGTTTACTGCTTAGTAGTAACGGCAGTTTGAACTACACCCCACTTCCGTTTTTATTTGACTGGCAAAGCACGGGTGATAAAGCATATTGTCATTTGGCGCGCAATAACCCGCAGCTTAGCCAGTTGGATGGAGCGCCGGTTACTATTATTATTCAGGGGCCACATGCTTTTGTTGCTGCCAGTTGTTATCAGTTGCAACCGGCGGTATCTACCTGGAACTACGCCATGGCTGAACTAAAAGGCACAGCACGGTTGTTAGATACAGAGCAAACGCTGGCGTTGGTCAGAAAACAGGAAGCGCACAGTGCACCTGATATGGCACAAGCTGCTGAGTACCAACAAAAATTAGTTAACGCCATAGCCAGCGTTGAAATTAACCTGAGCAGTATAACGGGCCGTTTTAAGTTATCGCAAAACAAAACGCCTGCAGAGCAGCAGGCGGTTATCGATTATTTGCAGCAAACTGAACAGCCCGCCACGGTATGGCAAATGATGCTATCGCAGCGTTAGCATATTTACTTGTATACAGTTACCAGAGTTTCAGCCGCAGCCGGGGGCTAATGCGTGCGCGGCAGCTGGTCTAACCCCGCCAGCTGTTCGGCAAAAAACAAACCAAGCACCGTACCAACAGAAATGCCAAGCAGCACGCCGGTTGCCGCAACACTAAGCGGCAATGGCAATGGTTGACTTATTACCCAGTGACTTTTTAACACGGCAAAACTGGCAACAAGTAATACCGCGGCTATGGGGTTAAATAGCAAGCTGATAGGTACATCAAAAGCCCATAAACTGGTGGCATCTTTAAAGCGCAAATATACGTTGAGCGTTGGCACTATGGCACAAATAAATGCAGCAGCCAGCAATAGTCCAAGCCAAAGGCTTACGCCATGCAATTCAATAACTTTATAGCTTCTAATTGCACCATAAATAACGGCTGCGGCATATGCTAAAAAAGCAGGTAAAAGAAGAATGCCCATAGTTTAATCCTTATAAGCGCTCGCCATAAATTGGCGTTGTAATGGGTTTTAATCAGGCCAACGGCAAATGCTTACTACGGCGTGAGGAAAGTTGGGGTACTCTATATTCGGTAAACTATATTTTTTTTCAGGAGCTTTGAGGTCACAATGCAATGCCGATAGCAGGCGTTGGAATGTGGCGTGAGGCTTAATACTGGGAGTTGAGGTATACCAAAGGACAAACGTTTGCCCATGATAATCAAGTGAAATGACCTGCCGAATAGTTGACTGATCTAATTTATTGCCAGGTTGGCGTGACTTGATATTCTTCTCGGGAAAATGGAATTCTCCTAGCGCATTGGTGACAGCTTCGTCAGTGTAAGGCTTGTCATAATCCAACTCCCGAAACACTTTTATGCTATGCAAAGGTTTACCATCCAAGGTGATTTTACCGTAAACGGCAGGCGATAAATGCACGCCATATTTTTTAAACCAGCTAAACATAACTGCCTTAGCTTGTTGTGGGTAGACAAAAAAGGCTGTTGTCATCAGATGCAATATAAACAGCAGCTTTATATGGATAGGAACTTTCATTACGAATGATAAAGTCGGCCAGATAGTGATTCACTATCTGGCCGATAAGTTTTACATAACACTACTGATAGCTTCGCGGGCGCTGCGATAAAGTGCGCCAACGGTTCTATCAAATACCCAGCGGATAAACTTAAAGGACAGCTCTGTCACAGTAGTCACTGCCTGGCGGGCGAATGTCAGCATGTGGCCAAGTAGCCCTTTAGTTTGCTCAGCAAGAACCGTAGATGCTTTGGCAACGGCCTCCAGTGTTCTGGCCAACATATCGTAAAAAGTCAGGCCGGTACCAATGGCGGCTTGAGCCATAACAGCAGTGTAATAACCTGCGTCTTTGAGTAACGTGATCAAACCTGAGCTTATTTTTTCTGCCCAATAACTGGTAAATGAAGCCTGGTGACGATTTTCATATTTAAGCCGGACCCCAATATGGTTGACAGACGATTGGGTTTGCAGACTACGCCAACTGTCATTGTTGGCAGTATTAAGGTAGCCAGGCGTTGCTTCTGTAGCCATTTTATGTGCAGCAAAGCTGATTCCTTGTCCTGGTGCTAACAATACTTCTTCACCTTGATAAGGGGCATGTACAAAAGGCCACAGCGGTACCATTGGCACCGGATCGGCAGCATGGGTACAGCGGAAAATACGGTCTATGTTATTAGATGTTTTGATGGCGAAACCATCCAGCCCAACCCGGGGAGCGCCGAAGGTATATAAAAATACCTTATTTTTATAACGACGTTTAACCCAATCTGCCGTGATATGTGCCAGTGCGCCCCCCAGACTATGACCGACACAATGTACGGTTCCGCTTGAGCTACGAGCTAGTAAAGGCGTTAATGTGCTTTCTAATGCTGGCTTCATACTTTGAAAGGTTTTATTAAAACCGGCATGGATTAACGAATTATTCTCACCACCGGTTAAGCCAATATGTGCGTCGGTAATACCGTCGCTTAAACTTGCGGTGCCGCGAATAGCAATAACATGATCACCATCGTACTGTGCTTTTCCCTTGCCAACAGCAGCAAAGCCAGTGGATCGCTTTAGCATCCGGGCTAGCATGCTGCCGGAAATACCCTGAATAGGGCCATTTGATAAATCAAACTGAAATGCTTTATCAACCTCCGGGGCGGATTTACCAAAACGGTATAGGCCTGAAGAGCTTGGTTTCTGTATGTCATAAGCTGCTGACGCCAGTTGTACTGCCAGTTTAGGTGTTAAAGTTGCCATTAGATGATCCTTTCGATGGTAATTAGTCCAGACTGCAGACACCTGTCACACCGTGTGGGTGGTCAGGGAACTCATGGTTGGGTAATTCGTAGGTTTTTTCCGGATGCGTTAATTCGCAATGTAATTGCTGCATTTTTTCTGTCAGCGTTTTCGCTTCAGAAGCATTCAGCGTGCTGTAGTACCACAACAGATAGCGTTGTTCGTTGTAATCAACATAAAGCACTTGTCGCTTAGCAGTATCAAAAGCTCCACCGGGGCGGCTTGAGCGAATGTTTTTTTCATCAAAATCGAAATGGCCACTGCTATCAGTTACAGCGTGGTCCAGATACTCTTTGTCGTACGTAAGTTCACGGAATACTTTAACGTTGGCCACCGGGGTGCCATTGAAAGTGATTTTACCGTGCACGGCAGGTGATAAATGCACATCGTATTTTTTAAACCAGCTAAACATATCTGCGTTAACCTGTTGTGAGAAAACAATAAATACTAAAAAGCTCAATGCTGCTGCCAACAGTGGCAACCGCTTTTGCCAGACGTTAGAAATACGCATCCGGGCTCCGGCTGAAATGACGTTGCTAAAAGATATATAAATAATGCAATTTTGTAAATTAATTATTTGTGAAAGTGGGGTAAAAAGAAGATAAAAGATGGCGCTGCCGGGATTGGCAGCGCGCTGACTAGCGTGAGGTTAATAATCGAATTTATGTGCGCTGAAAAGCTGTTGTACTGTAAGCCAGACATCGCCGACTTTGCCGTCAGCTACCGGCTTGTCGTTAACATATAGCACTGGCGCAATTTCTTTGCTGGAGCTGGTAAGCCAGATCTCATCGGCAGCCAGCACTTCGGCTTCACTGATATCGCGCTCTTCCACTTTTATGCTGCTATGTGCGGCTAAAATGGCCAGCAATAGTTGCCGGGTAATACCAGGCAGTAATTTATTGCTTAACGGTGGTGTGGCAATAACGCCGTCTTTCACGATAAACACGTTTACTGCTGCGCCTTCGGTTAAATTACCGTCTTTATCAAACAGTAATATTTCCTGTGCGCCCTGACTGTAGCTTTGCTGGTAATGCAGCACATTACCCAATAGTGATGTCGATTTAATATGGCAGCGCTGCCAGCGTAAATCCTGGCCGGTCACCACGGCATAGGTGGTGGCTTTGGTTTTATCGGCCACCGGCTCCGGCGGGATGGCAAAGGCAAAGCCAAACACCGTTGGCGCTATATTGGCCGGAAAGGCATGGCCGCGCTTGGTATCGGTGCCGCGGCTAACCTGAAAATACACGCCGAGGTTATCGCCCAGTTCTGTATGGTTATCTGCCAGCAGTTTATCAGCTATATGTTGCCAGTCAGCCAGGCTTAGCTTGGGGTCAATCGACAGTTGTGCCAGGCCGCTGTGCATGCGGTCAATATGCGGGCCAAAACCAACAAAGCGGCCGCCATAACTTGGGATCACTTCATAAATGCCGTCGCCAAATAAAAAACCACGGTCCATCGGCGATATTTTCGCTTCGCTGGCCGGTATAAAGGCGCCGTTTAAATATACTGTTGTCATAGCATTTCTCTCATCAAAGCTACTCAGATGTATGTTGAGCGGAATCGATATGCTCTAAACCAACCGTTGACGGCATGGATGCCGACAAATTCGTCAGGAACGAATTTGAACAGCTCCGCTGGCCCGTCAGGGTGAACTTCATGGATGAAGTTCATAACCGAGCCTACAGGGACGTATTTACGGCGTGTTGGTGTGGGCATATCGGTTCTGCGGTTAGTCAGCACCTTGCAACACAGTGCACAAATCTTTAATCAGTTGTTCGCCTTCAGTATGCGCCAGGCCGTCTTCGGTCAGGGTATTTAACCGGGTAACGCCATCCACACTGCCTTTGGCCGATAAATACTGCAAAATTGACAGCGGGTTGGCACCGGCAAGCAGGTTTTCATTGCGCAGCAAGGACACCATAGCCGCCAGACCCCAGGCTGCCCAGTTTGATACATCGGCGACAATCAGCTCATCGCACTGGGTAACACAAGGCGTAATATTCAGTGCGCTAACCGCATGCAGCAGATTCCCCATACCAATTTCATTGCCGCCATCGCCAATGCCGATAGTCGGGCAGGGCGCCTGGGTTAAAAAATAATCAAAGCTGGCACAGCGGGCGCTGATATCTTCACCGCGCATATTGGCGTAACGCTGCTGTGCATTAAAACCGGGCCGTTCGATGGATATCACCAGCTGCGGCTGTAATTCTGCCAGCGCTTTACTGGCGATGGCAGGTAGTGCTTCATACTGATTTACGGTAATTTGGTAGCACTGGTAATCGGCTTTTAATGCGCTGTATAGAGGGTCGCCACAGACGATAACCGGCTTTGCCCCTAACTGTGTGAGCAACTGATATAAAGCAATAGCGCCTACCGGGCCGTCGGTTTCAAAGGTATCCAGTACCGGAAAACCAGTGCCGATCAGCACAGTACCACGGCATTGGTTAATCAACCGCGCCGAACGCAGAACATAGCCAGGGCGTAAATGCGGTTTTAGTGCCGCCATACCGCGCAGGTTTTGCCGCACTAACAGCTGTTCTATCTGTTGGCTTAACGCCAGATAATCGGGGGGCAGTGCTGTCATTACAGGCTCACCAGTTGGCTTGTTATTGCATCAGTACGTACTTTGGCTAAACAGAGTGCATTATGCGCCTGTTCAGGGCTGATGGCGGTAAAGTACAGTTCTGTACCTGCCACAGCCTGCGCTAGCAGCGCACAGTCCAAAGACAGCACTGAACCTATTTTCGGATACCCGCCTAGCGTCTGGCGGTCATTCAGTAATACTATCGGCTGGCCATCAGGCGGTATTTGCACTGCGCCGTAGCAGATGCCTTCAGATAGCAACTGGCTTTGCTTACTCTGAATAGCGGTACCGGCCAGCTTGTAGCCCATGCGATCTGCCTGGGGTGTCACTTTATAGCTGTTAAGGTAAAAACGCTGGCGCTCGGTAACAGAAAAGCTTTCTGCCTGATAACCTTCAACCAAGCGTAAGGTCAGGATACGGTTAAACTGTGGCCGGTAGGCCGGCGGCAGGCTTAGCCGTGGTAGCTGCTTAACCTCTTGTACTGCCAACAAATCGCCGGTTTGCAGTTTATTGCCATTTAAGCCGCCAATACCTTCGCGCAGCACGGTAGACACGCTGCCAAACTGTGGCGTTACAGCAAAACCTCCGGCGACGGCCAGATAAGCCCGCAGGCCCTGGCTTACCATACCCAGCTCTATAACATCGCCTGGCTGAACTTTTTGTACTGCCCAAAGCTCAGCCGCTTTGCCGTTAATGCTAAGTGGTAGTTCTGCGCCAGTTACGGCAATATAGCTGTAACTGTTGGCACGCAGTTGCAGGCCACCAACACTGCACTCTATCAGGGTGGCGTTATTGTCGTTGCCCAGTAGCCGGTTAGCCCAACGGGCAGAAGGGGCATCCATAGCGCCGCCGGTCGTCAGGCCCAGCACGCTCTGGCCAAAACGGCCGTTATCCTGCAACAGGCTTAATACACCGGCAGCTATTACTTCAAAGCTGCTCATAGCTCAGCACCTTGTAGTTCACCGCCCAGGCGTAAAAATTCCGCTTTATCTACCGCGACAAAGCGCACTTCATCGCCTACCGATACAGGCATAGCCGGTGTTTGCTGTGGGTTAAACATCCGCGTTGGACACAGGCCAATTAAATTCCAGCCACCGGGCGATTGCGCCGGATAGACTGCTGTTTGCCGGTCAGCAATGGCGACGGCACCCCGTGGCACTTTGGCGCGAGGTGTGGCTAAACGTGGCATTTGTAATAGTGGGTCTACTTCACCTAAATAAGCGAAACCGGGCGCAAAGCCAATGGCGTAAACGCGGTAACTGATAGCCTGATGACGCTGAATAACCTCATCAATACTGATATTTTTTGTCTGGGCGATAAGAGCTAAATCAGGCCCGCTTTCTTCGCTGTAATACACCGGCAGCTCTACCTGTTTGCCGCTTTGGCTATCGTTGTTTTGCAGCTGTGCCAGGCAGTGCTGTAACTGCGCCTGTACGCGAAAGTGATCGGTACGTAGCGGGTTAAACATCACCAGCACTGAAGCATAAGAGGGTAATACATCGATAAGCTCGGCTGCAAGTTCAGCCCGGATCAGCGCGCAAGCCTGATGTACCAGAGCAGATATACCAGGGTCAATGCGCTGGTCAAAATACAGCATTAGTGCATTCTCACCGGCGACAGTCAGCTGATACTGCGGCTTGCTCATGCCCATACTCATTTTAACAGGGCCCTTATTTGCTGTACCTGGGCAATAGCGGCCTGGTTATCGCCATGCACACACAACGTATCGGCAGCCAGGGCTAGTTGTTTGCCGGTTGTGGTGGTCACAGTGCCATGTTTAACCAGTTGAGCAACCTGTGTCAGCATCTCATCAGCATGTAATACTGCGCCTGGCTGGTTGCGTGGTGTCAGTTTGCCATCGTCGGTGTAACGCCGGTCGGCAAAGGCTTCAAATAACAGGTTAACACCTTTGGCGGCAGCTAAATCGCGGTATTGTTGTTGCTGTGCTGTGGCCAAAATCATCAGTTTAAGTGGCTTATAATAGCGGGCAACGGCGTCCAGTACCGCATCAAATACAGCGGGTTTACCCATCATATCGTTGTATAAAGCACCATGCGGTTTGACATAGCTAAGGGTTAAGCCAGCGCTTTGTGCCATACCATCAAGGGCGGCAATCTGGTAATGCAGGCAGTTCACTATTTCGCTGTGCGACAAGGCCATACTGCGCCGGCCAAAGCCTTGCAAATCGGGGTAAGATGGGTGTGCGCCGATAACAACACTGTGCTGTTTCGCCAGTTGTAAGGTTTTTGCCATTACATCGGCATCACCGGCATGAAAACCACAGGCAATATTGGCCATATCAATATGTGGCATAACATCGCTGTCTAGCCCCATTTGCCAGCTGCCAAAGCTTTCACCCAGATCACAGTTAAGTTTCATCTTCCCTCCGCAATGGAAAAATAATTTATTCATATTGCGTTCAATTTTAGTAATAGTCTAGTCGTATGCGACCAGTTACCGCTATCTGCTGGTCGCATAAGTTTATAAGCAGGGTAGCAATTATGCCCTGTTGTTGGCAAAAACTGCTTTATGTGATGGCGGTGTTGTGTTTTAACACCCGGTTTTGCATTTCATGCAGCCGCGAGCTGCAACGGGCGAAGGCGAACGCCAATTGTTTTGCCTGGTACAATTCGTTAACCGGCACGTCGGCGCTAAGCAGTAATAAGCTGCCTCTGTCGTAGCATTCATCTACCAGGGCGATAAAGCGGCGTGCTTCGTTATCCAGTTTGCTGACGTAATATTCTTTATGCTCACGCTGATAACTGTCTTCAACGCCGTGCAATATCGGTTTATCTGCCAGATAGCTAAATTGCGGTACGCCGTGCACGGCAATGGCGGCGTATTGGTCACACAGCGCCATATAATCCAGCTGGCTGCGCGGCCCGGCGCACAGGGCGTTAAAGTTAAAACCAATAAGCTGTTGGTTATGCCACAGTGCCGGTACAGTGCGGTTTAGCAAGTTAATAGCCGGTAATGCTGTCAGGGGGCCACTGAGCTGTTCTGCCTGTTGCAGCAGTGTTGCCAGGCTGGCGCCCTGCAGATAATACGGCCAGCTTTGCTGCTGGCGCAGGCGGTAATCTTCGCCACTGTCCAGAGTAACCACTTCGCAGTGTTGCTGCAGCAAAGCGATAGTGGGTAAAAAACGCTGCCGTTGCAGGCCGTTGGCGTATAGCTGCTCTGGCAAGGCATTTGAGGTGGTAACCAATACTACGCCAGCGTTAAACAAATGGCGCCACAGCGTACCGAGTAACATGGCATCGCCGATATCGTTGACGAAAAACTCATCGAAACATAATACCCGGTAATGTGCTGCCCATTGTGCAGCGATATGCTGCAGCGGATCTGACCGGCCGCTTAGCTGGTTTAGCTCGTGGTGGATACGTGCCATAAAATGATGAAAATGCAGCCGGATTTTTTGCGGTGTTTGCAGCTGTTGGTAAAACAGATCCATCAGCAGGGTTTTGCCACGGCCAACCGGCCCCTGAATATACAAACCGCGCAGCGGCAGCTGATCAGCGGTGCTACGGCCACTGCTTAGCTTTTGTGCCAGCAGCGATAAGCGTTGCAGCAGCTGATACTGGTTTTCGTCGTAGCTTAGCGCTGCTGTGGCAACCTGTTGTTGGTACATTGTAACTGGAATAACAGCCTCTCTTAAGCAAAACTGGCGCGGATATCGGCGATGGTAATAAACAGTTTATTTTCACTATCGGCAAAGGCGGTAAAGCCGTAGTGTTGATAAAATTGGCTGACACCGTCTTTAGCATCGACTATCACCAGTGGAAAACCCACGGTATCGCTGGCATGCAGCAATTTTCGCAGGGCATCTATCAGCAACCATTCGCCCAGCCGCAGGTTCTTATAACGCTGATCAACGGCCAACCGGGCGATGAGGCCGGCAGAGGTTCTTGGCTGATGCTTTTTCTGTAAAGGAGTTGGCAGTGCGGTTAAGTCAACCGGGGTCATGGTCAGAGTGTAAAAACCGGCTATATGCTGAGGGTTGTTATTATCTTCCAGTACAAAGGTACGGCTGTTGTCTTTACGTGCTTGCTGGCCAGCCATTACTTTCAGGTAGTTGTTTAATGGCACAATGCCGCAATCAAAGCGGTTGCGGTCATGTTTAACTTTATCCAGCAGCACCGTTTGCCTCAATGTGCTTTGGTTTCATAACGTGTTGCAGCAGCTTTTAAGTTAGCATTAGCCGTTGCGGGGCTATCCAGCGCCTGCATCAGCAACATGGCATCACGCTCTGACAGCTGAAGAGATTGTTCGCGTTCAATAATCTGCTGGGCTTTTTCTACCGCAGCACTTAATACAAAGGCGTTAATACTGGGCATACCAGCAATAGCGGCTGCCTGCGACAGCATTTCTTGAGTATCAAGATCAACCCGTGCGGTAATTCTGGGGGCTGTGGTGCTCATTAGTTTACTCCCATGTGCCAAAGTGGCGCTTTGGAGTATTGTGGGAGTTAAAGCTAAAAAGGTCAAGCAATGTGCCAATTTGGCACATTGCGATAAGTTCCTAGTGGAAGTAGCTGCTAGCGCAGCCGTTTACTTTCTTGTGGGCCAAGATAACTGGGTTTAAGGCCGCCGGTGTCTATCAGCAGTTTTTGCAGCACCAGTGCCGGGTCTACCAAATAAATACGCAGTGTATGGGCTCCGGGTTTAGTTACCTGCAGCGTGCTGTTGATAATACGCACACCATCCAGTACCGACTTCTCCCACACCTGCTGGCTGTTATCGGCCAGTGTATCAACCAGTTGCGGCGGGTTATTATTCAGTGCCACGGCAAAACGCAGCCCACGATCCGGCACTAAGTCCAGCGTCGGCGCTACTATGCTGTGCAGGGTAAAACTGCCTGTGCTGTGAAAAAACAGCGGATACTCCAGATAAGGCGCCTGTGTTACCGCGCTTGTTTGATAATCCGGCACTGTCATCGCCGACATTGAAGAGTGCGTGCGGCCATGGCCCGGAATTTCCTGCCACCAGGCTTGCTTGTTATTGGCAAACACTTTGCCACTGGCAGCTTCAATAGCAATATAACCATCGGCTTCAACAAAACCCTGTGTGGCTGTTGTGGCGGGTTTTACTGCGGCCAGCTGTATTTTTGCCCCGCCCCAGCCAGTACCCTGAATATGCACTTCGGCGTTATTCAGCCCGGCTTTTACTTTGCTCCAGTCAACGGATACGGCAATTTGTTGCTCAACGCCGATTTGGCCGCTGCTGTGGCTCAGTTTCACCCAGTCTGCTGAAGCTTTGGCGCTAAACTCAAACGGCACTGTGCCTTTATTAAACACTTCAATCACACGTTGTTGCTGGCCATGCGGGTAAAAGCTATCCAGTGCCAGTTGCTGGCCCTGATACTCGCTTATCGGCCACGACAGCGGCGAACCTTCGGCGGCTACGCCCATATCTGCCACCGCCATAGGTTCAGCTACCGCGACAACAGGCATCAGATTAGCCGGTGGGTTACGCCAGTAAGTAAAACCGATATGCGGTTGCGACATCATATGGTTCCAGCGGCCATTGCCCAAGCTATGGTATTGCGCTGTTAGTTCGGCATCGCGGTTAAACCAAAACCGTACTTGCTGCGCCCAGTAGTTGGTACTTACCCGGCCTTGCGCGCCATGCAGTTGGTTTATCGCCACAGCGCGGTTTAGCTCAAACACCGCCTGGCTGGCTTTTAGCGGGTGGGCAACCAACTGAATGTAAGCGTCCTGCATGGCGGGGGCTAATTGCTGTTGCACCTGATCTGATGTTAAAACCAGTTGCGCCAGTTCGTCGCTGATACGCCGCGCCTCACTGTAGTGAAAAATGCTGTAAGTTGCCGGCTCTACAGCTTCAGGCTTACGCCGGCCATTATGCCGGGTATAGCCCTGAATTAATTCAGCGATAGTTGCAGCATGCCTTGTGCCAAATTGTTGTGTTGCCCAGTCAGTGGCAAATTGCTGCAAATTGTTAGCGTTAAAGGCGTCCGGGTTCCAGGCCATGCGTAAGAAAAAGTCGATAGGAAATTCCATCGGTTTTAGATCGCCGACATTGACTATCCAGATGCGGTCAGCCTGATAATGCCAGGCCAGCTGCATTTGCTCCCATATTTTTGCCATCGGCACGGTATTAATCCAGCGATAGGAGCGGGGGTGGCCTACATAATCAAAATGATAATACACACCAGCGCCACCCGCACGGTTACGCTCACTGGCGGTAGGCAAACGGCGGATATTGCCAAAGTTATCATCGGCCCACAGCAGGGTAACATCGTCGGGTACCCGCATGCCGCGCTCGTAAAAGCCCTGTACTTCTTTATACAGCGCCCATACCTGCGGCACTGTTTCAACCGGACGGTCGGTAAAGGTTTCCCGCAAAATAGTGCGCTGATCGGCCACTATCTGTTGCAGTAACTCAATATTGTCACCTTCGCTCATCGGTTCATCTTCCTGGCCGCGCATACCCAGCGTAAAAATACTTTCCAGGTTTTTATGCCGCTGTGCGCCGTGCTGCCAGAACTTATAGATATTGTCGCGGTTGGTAGAGTATTCCCACGGCCCTTCGCCGTAGCGGTTCCACTCTTTGTCGGCGCGCATCATCGGCTCGTGGTGGCTGTTGCTCATCACTATGCCCATTTCATCGGCCAGAATAGCATTTTGCGGATCATCATCGGCAAAGGCGTTATTCCACATCGCCGGCCATAAAAAGTTGGCTTTAAGCCTTTGTAACAGCTCAAATACATGGATATAAAACTGGCTGTTATAGCCGCCGAATTTCTCTGTTACCCAGTTTGTTAATGCCGGGTGTTCGTCGTTCAGAAAAATGCCGCGATATTTGACCTTTGGTGCGTCATTAATGGTGGTGCCTGCTTTAATATACAGCTGTTCGCGCTTGATTACCGGTACATCGGCCCACCAGTGCCATGGTGAAACACCAAGGGTTTCGGCCAGATCAAACACGCCGTAAATAGCGCCGCGTTTGTCACTGCCGGCGATTACCAGAGCTTGCGCTATACCTGGCATCGGTTGCTCTACCACTTGAATAAGATAGGCTTCCCACTTGCCGGCAATAGTGCTGGTATCCAGCTTACCTGCTGCTGCCAGCTGGTCCAGCAGCGGGTTATTACCCAGTGTGCCAATAATCAGCACTTGCCCGGTTGGCTCAGCACCCACGTTGTGGCTGATGTTCAGCTGTTTACCACTAACATTAGCAATATCTTGTTGCAGGCTGTTAACAGCCCGCAATAAGCCTTTATGGTCCTGCTCTGCTACCACAATAGTGGCCTGGCTGTTTTTGCCTACCAGCGCAAAGTCAGCTTTACCGGGTGTTTGTGCCAGATAATTACCCGGTAATGCATAAGTTTGCAGGCTAAACAACACACAGCACAGCAGTAAACAATGCAGTAATAAACAGTGCAGTAATACATAGGGTTTCATCAGTTGCCCCCGGTTTCCTGCCGGCTATGTAAACCCAGCATGGTACCAACAAAGCCACCGGCCACCTGTGTGCTTAGCATTGTGGCGTCCTGCGTGCCCGCCAGCGGTTGCCAGTCATCGTTGCCCGGTGCGTAGTAAAAGCTGATGCTGCCGGCACGGCCGCTTATTTTCAGGCGGATTTGGTCAGTGGCCTTGGTTAGCGGCTGGCTGGCTATTTGCTGTGGTGCGCCGCCGTTGGCCTGTTCCAGAAAAATGATCACCTGTTCACCCTGGGTTTTAACACCCAGATAGTAGTGATATTGCTCGTTTTGAAACGCGACTATTCCGGCAGAGAATGGGCCAGCAGAAGCCTGGCCGCCGGGCAGTGCTAAGCTGGTGCTGGCATCAAAATGGGTGTGTTGCTGGCGCCGGCCGATAAACGCCGGTTGTTCTGACGAATCCAGCCCGATGGCACCAGCTTGCAGCGTAAGTTGCTGCTTGTTCAGGCTAAGCCAGCTCTGGTCATATTTACGTAAGGTATTCCAGTTTAAATCCAGTGTGTTAGCGCTAAAGTCGTCACGCCATGTAAAATTGCCGGTCAGAGGCTGTTGGGTAGTTGTCGTAGCCAGGCTGGCCGGGGCGGTAGGGCGGTAAGGTATAGCTTCACCAGCCGGTAAAATATGCGGCCAGCCATCCTGCCAGCTAACCGGCAATAAAAAGGTTTCACGGCCGGTATTAAAATAGCGCTGTTGATAGGCGCGGCTGGCCAGGAATACTGCCCACCAGCTGCCATCGGGCAGTTGCACAAAGTCGGCATGGCCGGCGGTAGTAATAGGATCTGGCCGCTCAGGTGCCAGATCGCGCTGGGTCAGAATAGGGTTGCCGCTATAAGGTACAAAGGGTTCTGCCAGGCTGCGGCTGCGAAAAATGACCGCCGAATGCTGATCTGCCGTGCCGCCTTCAGCGCACAATAGATAATACCAGCCATCATGTTTGTACAGGTGCGGTGCTTCAATCCAGATGGGCTTAGTGCTTAAGTCAACACCGCCATTAACCAACAGCCGTTGTGAATCCGCTACAATTTTTTGGTTTTGTGGGTCGTACTGCCACAGCCAGATGGCTTTATGGCCTTCGTACAGTGATTCGACAGGGTCGCTATTATGGGCAATATACACCTTGCCATCGTCATCAAAGAAAATATCCGGGTCAATACCTTCCACTTCAGGTAACCAGATTGGATCAGACCAGGGGCCAGCCGGATCGGTGGCAGTAAGAATAAAGTTGCCGCCTCTGTCTACTACGGTGGTGATAATATAGTAAGTGCCGTCATGATAGCGCAGCGTAGGGGCGAAAATACCGCGCGACACCTGTAAACCGGCCATTTCCATCTGCGACTGGCGTGTTAGTGCATAACCAATCAGCTGCCAGTTTACCAGATCGCGGCTGTGCAAAATGGGCAGCCCCGGCGTGTAGGTAAAAGACGACACCGTCATATAATAGTCATCGCCATTGCGGGTAATACTGGGATCAGGAAAAAAACCCGCCAGCACCGGGTTCTGATAGGTGCCCTGCGGCAATGGTTCAGCAAACAGCGGGTCAAGCCCCTGATATTCAAACCAGTTAAATTGTGCGGCTGCTGGTGTAGATACAGTTACAGTGGTGTTGTTTGCCGCTGTATCAACAGCGGGTTGGCAGGCGCTTAAGCAAAATATCAGCCCCAGCACCGATTGTTGTAACACCGCCCGATAGTTGTTTGTCATTTGTAACACTCCCGCTGTCAATGCCGGGCCAGCTTGTGCGCTGGACCATTACATAAAAGGTAGTGTCATTAAAAGAAAAAAGGCCATATTCATCAATGGCCTTAGTGTTATGAAAATACGTCTGTGCTGTGCGTTTTTTACGCATAGCCGCTAATGGCAGCGGCGGTGCAGGTTAATCATTTACTGCCATGCCATTAAAGGTATCAGTGCGCTCAGTGCGATACTCTTTTGGTGTCTGGCTGAAATGGCGCTGAAAAACGGCATACATATATTGTAATGACGGGTAGCCGCACATTTTGGCAATTTCAGTGGGGTTTACCTGGGTTTCTTTCAGCATTTTGCAGGCTTTGGTCAGTTTTTGATTATGCAATTCTGTGTGGATAGAGTGGCCACGCTCTGAGCGGAAGCGTTGTTCTAAGTTTGAGCGCGAAATACCTACAAAGTCAGTCACCTGCTCAACCTTGGCGCCACGGGTGGCGTGGCGGCGAATGTAATGCATAGCCTGAATAACATAAGGATCGCGCAGTGCTTTAAAGTCGGTGGACTGGCGTGAAGCCACACCTACCGGTGGCACCAGAATACGCTTATTTCCCACGTCAATATTGTTCAGCTGCATATGCAGCAGCTTGGCGGCTTTGTAACCCATTTCGAAACAGCCCTGGGTTACCGAGCTTAAACTGATGCGGCTGAGGTAACGGGCAATATCATCATCGTCGATACCGATAATGGCAATATTGTCCGGTACTATAATGCCAACATGCTCGCAGGCCTGCAGTAAATGGCGGGCGCGCGAGTCGGTTACGGCAATAATGCCAATGGGTTTGGGCAGGCCCTGGATCCAGTCGGTCAGGCGGTTCATGGCATATTGCCAGGTTTCTGGCCGTGTACAGTGGCCCTGATACACCTGGCAGTCGTAGCCATCCTGTGCCGTTAGCGTGCGCACCGCATTTTCGCGCTCTTTGGCCCAGCGATGCTGTTCATCGACAGGTACACTGTAAAACGCAAACCGGTCCAGCCCTTTGCGTTTTAAATGCTCATAGGCGCTTTGTACTAAAGCGTAGTTATCAGTAGCCACATAGGGTACTGCCGGATAATCGGCGGCATTGCTGTATGAGCCACCCACGCCGACCAGCGGTTTAACTGAGCCTGCCAGGGCGCGCTGAATATTCATATCATCAAAATCGGCAATAATGCCGTCGCCGCTCCATTCGTGAATATGCTCCAGCCGGCAGAGAAAATCCTCTTCCAGATACAGATCCCAATCCACTTTAGATGACTGTAAATAGTGCCCTATACCCTCAATAACCTGTCGATCGTAAACTTTGTTCGCATTAAACAACAACGTAATGCTGTGTTTGGCCTTAAACATATCCCCGCCCCGTCTGGTTTATCTGATTATTATTTTTGTTTTTTTATTTTTAACTAAAATAGTGCAAGCGTGTTCAATATTAGACCAACCAGCGCGGCTGGCAAACGAGAAAACATAATTCAGCCATTAATTATGAATTTTCGTAATTGCTGCTGGTAGCAGGCTCATCAAAGATGCATCTATCAGTGCTAACATTCGGATAATTATTGCAAATGTATATAGGCATAGACTTAGGCACATCCGGGATAAAGGTTATTTTACTTAGCAGCACCGGCAGCGTTATTGATAGCAGTAGTAGCGAGCTTTCAGTAAGCCGGCCTTATCCGTTATGGTCAGAGCAAGATCCACAACACTGGTGGGCAGGCCTGCAGCAATGCATGGCACAACTAAGCCAGCGCCAGTCGTTAGCCGGGGTAAAAGCCATCGGGCTGGCGGGGCAAATGCATGGTGCCACCATGCTGGATAGCAGCAACCAAGTGATCCGCCCGGCGATACTGTGGAACGATGGCCGCGCTTTTGCCCAGTGCCAGCAGCTGGAGCAACAGGTGCCGCAATTGCAACAGCTTACCGGTAATCTGGCCATGCCCGGTTTTACTGCACCAAAATTGTTATGGCTGCATCAAAATGAGCCAGAGCACTTCGCCCGTGTCGCAAAAGTGTTATTGCCAAAAGATTACCTGCGCTTTTGCTTAAGCGGTGATTTTGCCTCTGATATGTCAGATTCGGCCGGTACTTTATGGCTGGATATGGCCAAGCGCGACTGGAGCGACGCCCTGCTGCAAGCCTGTGGTTTGCAGCAGGGCCAAATGCCGCAATTGTATGAAGGCAACCAGATCACTGGTACTTTACGGCCTGAACTGGCGCAGCGCTGGGGCATGGCCGAGGTGCCACTGGTTGCCGGTGGTGGTGATAACGCCGCCGGTGCTGTTGGTGCCGGTATTGTCAGTGCCGGCCAGGCAATGTTATCGCTTGGCACCTCCGGTGTGTATTTCGCGGTCAGCGATGGTTTTATGGCGAATCCGCAGTCGGCGGTACACAGTTTTTGCCATGCATTGCCCAATAGCTGGCATTTAATGTCGGTAACCTTAAGTGCGGCCAGTTGTTTGCAGTGGTATGCCGAGCAGGTGGCGCATGCCCCTGTGGCAGAGTTGTTAGCTGAGCTGGAGCAGGGCAGCAGTGATATTACTGAACTACCACTGTTTTTACCTTATCTGTCTGGTGAGCGTACCCCGCATAATAACCCCAATGCTAAAGGCGTCTGGTTTGGTTTAAGCCACAGTACAGACCGCAAAGCGCTCACCTACTCGGTATTAGAGGGCGTGAGCTTTGCATTGGCGCAGGGCGCCGATGCCGTGCATGCCAGCGGCCTGCAGCCGACAGATATTAACCTTATTGGCGGTGGCGCCCGCAGTGTCTATTGGCGCCAGCTACTGGCTGACATATTAAACCTGCCACTTAGCTTTCGCCAAAGCGGTGAAGTGGGGCCTGCCCTGGGCGCAGCCAGGTTGGCACGGCTGGCAATGGAGCCGGACACCGCAGTGGCTGATATTTGCCCGCAACCTGAACTGGTAAGCCGGCATCTGCCCGACAGCCAGCGCCATGCAGCGCTATTGCCGCGCTACAACAAATTCAAAGCACTATACCAGAGCCTGGCCGGACATTTTTAAGCTACAGCCTCTGGGCCAAAGCAATATTGCCTAAGTCATTGCTGTTGTAGCCAGGCGGCAAGTGGATGAGCCCCATGAGCATAGTAAACTATGTGATTGGGGCGAAGACACGCAGCCAACAACGCTACGGCTGCAATGACGACGGCAATTATGTTGAAAAGCACAAGATGGCTTTGAAAAAACATAATTGTGATAAGCCGCATCATTGCCCAACATTAGCCAGGCAATAAATATGCAAAACCAAGGAGAGCAGCGTGGCTCAGTATTTCGATCAAGTAGATAAAATCGCCTATGAAGGTGCAGATAGCACCAATCCCCTCGCATTTAAACATTACAACGCCAGTGAAAAAATCCTCGGTAAAACCATGGCAGAACACCTGCGTATGGCGGCCTGTTACTGGCATAACTTCTGCTGGAACGGCCAGGATGTGTTTGGCCAGCCCACATTCAACCGTCCCTGGCTGGCAGCCGGTGATGCTATGCAACAAGCAAAACACAAAGCCGACGTCGCCTTTGAGTTTTTCCAAAAGTTAGGCATTCCGTATTATTGTTTTCACGACATTGACGTAGCGCCCGAAGGCAACAGTATTAAAGAGTACGTTAATAATTTTGCCGCCATGGTAGATGTGCTGGAGCAAAAGCAAGCCGAAACCGGCGTTAAGCTATTGTGGGGTACCGCAAATTTATTCAGCAACCCGCGCTATGCCGCCGGTGCTGCGTCTAACCCCGATCCTGAAGTATTCAGTTACGGCGCGACGCAGGTATTTCACGCCATGAACGCCACCAAACGTTTGGGCGGTGATAACTATGTACTGTGGGGCGGCCGTGAAGGCTACGAAACCCTGCTTAACACAGATCTGCGCCAGGAGCGCGCCCAGCTGGGCCGTTTTATGCAAATGGTGGTAGAGCATAAGCATAAAATTGGTTTTAAAGGCACCTTACTGATCGAGCCTAAACCGCAAGAGCCAACTAAACACCAGTACGATTATGATTCCGCAACAGTGTACGGCTTTTTAAAGCAGTATGGCCTGGAAAAAGAGTTCAGAGTCAATATCGAAGCCAACCATGCCACCCTGGCCGGCCATTCTTTCCACCATGAAGTGGCTACCGCTATTTCGCTGGGCATTTTTGGCAGTATCGATGCCAACCGCGGTGATGCGCAAAACGGCTGGGATACCGATCAGTTTCCGATCAACGTGGAAGAACTCAGCCTGGTGATGTACGAAATTTTAAAATCGGGCGGTTTGTCTACTGGTGGCTTTAATTTTGACGCCAAGCTGCGCCGCCAAAGCCTGGATCGTTACGATCTGTTTTATGGCCATATCGGCGGCATGGACCATCTGGCCATGGCATTAAAACGCGCCGCAACCTTGCTGGAAAAAGACTTCCTCAGCGCCGCTGTAGCCAAACGTTACGCCGGCTGGAGTAATACGCTGGGTAAAGCTATTCAGGGCGGTGAGCACAGCTTGCAATCATTGGCCGACATGGTCGCGCGTGAACAGTTAGACCCGCAAGCCGTAAGCGGCCAACAGGAAAGGTTAGAGAATCAGGTTAATTTGGTGCTGTACCGCTAGATTTGTGCTACCCCGTTGTTATTGCCCGGCTTGCCGGGCTTTTTTTTGCTTATACATTACTACCGAAATATGTTCTCGCCGGGTTAGATGTCGAGGTGCCGGTATTTCCCACCAATTGACGCGGCTGCAGGCATCCGCTCTCTGATGAAGCTTTCACGTCTCAGCGACATTTTAGTCACAATGGCTTTGCTAACTTTGCAGCGTTCCATCAAAAAATACAGCGGACTGTTGGAGGAAAGCATATGAGCAAGCAATTAAGACAGGTGTCGTGGTTAACTGCTGGAGGGATAGCAATATGAGCCGGCATTTGAGACAAGTATCATGGTTGACGCTGTGGGCGCTGCTGTTTGGCTTGCCACTTTTTAGCCACGCAGCAGAGGCGCCCGGTGCGCTGACCTTTATTGTTAACGATCAAATTACTGCGCGGCCAGTCTCAGGCGTGCAGATCACGATTACGGCACGGGAAACCAATATCACGCAAACTTTAGCAACCGACGCACAAGGTCGTGTCAATGCTTCGCAGCTCGACCCCGGTCTTTACTCGGTGAACCTGGCTAAAAGCGGGTTCACTTCAGTGTATGAGCCAAGCGTACGCGTGGTTACGCGCAAAAATATCAGGATAGCATTTGAACTTAAACAGCAACCCATTGAGGTAGTGGAGGTTAGAGCGCAGCAAGCTGATACATTTGCATCAGGTTCCAGCACCTATCTTGACAGAGAAGCGCTTCGAAGCGCTGTCGGTGGTGGTGCCGATCCGCTGCTGTCTCTGGACGGACTGCCTGGCCTGGCATCGGCCAGTGAATTCGCCAGTTTTAGCGTACGCGGCCGTGGCCCGAGAGATAATTTGATATTCGTTGATGACTTTCCGTTTGATAAATCGGTGCACTTTGATGCGACCCTGGGTGAAGAGGAAGATGTCGGTGGTGGTGGGCGTTTCTCGATTTTCGCCCCGAACGTTATCAGCGCAGCAGAGTTCTCACCGGGCGGGTGGGGGGCGGCTTATGGTGGCCGTGCTGCCTCGCTACTCAAACTGGACGTTGCCGATGGCAATCCAAGCCCTTCCGCAAGTTTGCGCCTCGACCTTGCCGGTTATGAAGTGGGTTACGACGGCCCAGCTGGTATCACCGATGACGCCACTATGCTGGTTTCTGCCCGGCGCCTGGATTTCGGCGCTTTGTTTGAAACTATTGAAGAGCTGGACATTGGCGAGCCGGTGTTAAGAGATATCATCGTAAAGTCGGTTATACCTATCAACCAGAACCACACCTTTGAAATTTTACTGATGGATACACACGAGGACTATAGCCGCGATGTGACGCACGTTTTCGAATCGCCCAATTTCGAAGATGCTGCGCTGCAATATTCTGAACAGGATAGTGATTTGTACGGTATGACATTGCGCTCATTAATTGGTGAAACAGCGGTCTGGACCAACAAGCTTTACTACCGCAACAGCGACAAGTTAAGCTCTGAGGGCGAAGCCTTTCCTGATTTGGCACCAGAGGGCTCGCCCGCGTCTGATTTTCCGCTGCGGGAGAACATTATTACCATCGGTGAAGCTGAAACGGAGATCGGCTGGCGCAGCGATTTTGAGGCAGTGAATCAATGGGGTCTGTTCAGTGCCGGTGTTCGGGTAACGCAAATTGAACTGGACTACAACACTGTGTTAGACGGCGATTGGATCCGCTTTGTTTACGACGACGATGATTTCAGACCAGACCCACAGCGGCGTTTTATTGTGCTGACTCCGCAGAACGTTAATTCGTCAATACGTCAGAAAGAAACCAGCTATGCTGGCTACGCAGAACAGGTTTTTCAATTCGGTGATTGGGATTTTGGCACTGGCTTACGGCTTGAACGCGATGGTTTTGCCGACGAAAGCGTCGCGGCGCCCAGGTTCAGCGTCAACTGGCAGCCGGGTAAAAAAGTGAGATATTTTGCCAGCGCTGGGCTGTTTCATCAGTCACCACGGTATTTAGAACTTGCCGCTAACGAGTCGAACAAGCTTAAAACCGAAAAAATAACCCATACCAGCGTCGGTTTAAAATATTTCCCCCACAGCAATTGGTCGGTGTTAACCGAGGCGTATTATCAAAGCCTCGACGATCTGGTGGTAGACCTTGATCGGGTAAGCGGTACCTTTGCTAATATTGGTGATGGCAGCTCGTATGGCGTCGATATTGTGGTTAACGGTACACTCTTCGAAGGCCTTTACGCCAGCGCAACCTATTCTTACAACGATGCCGTGGTCGACCGCAAAGACGGCCGTGGTGATGTAGCCGCTGAATTCAATCGCAAGCATGTCGCAACGCTGGGCCTGACCTGGGAAATCAGCAACCGCTGGAAGGTCGCGGCGCGTTACAAATATCTTTCCGGCCGGCCAGAAGACAACTTTATTATTCACTCAGACGTATTGGGGCCAGGACAACCGCTACGCTACTCAAAACAGATCACTGAGCGTAATGTCGGTCGCAAAGACAGTTCCGGCTTGTTGAATGTTCGGGTTGACTATCGGCGCGCATTTGGCCCGATAGATGTAACGGCTTTTCTTGATGTCATCAACGTAACGGCTGCGTCGTCGAGCGATGACACCGAGTTTGACTACCGCCGCGGCGTTCTGGTGCAAGACGATAGCGAAGCAGAGCCGCTGATTGGCCTACGACTGGACTACGCTTGGTAAGGGGCTTGGCAACAGGCCTGGTAAAAACTGGTAAGAGGGAGCAGCATATGGTTCACGCGCTTGGTGCGGCGCCGGTTAGGGTGCTGATTGTCGAAGACAACCACGACATCTGCGAGAACATCGCTGCCTATCTTGAGAAGCATAGCTATGTGATGGATTTTGCCTATGACGGTATCAGCGCGATGTACCTGGCGTTGACGAATCCGTTCGACGTTATTGTACTGGACCTGAAACTGCCGGGCATGGATGGCCTGAGTTTCTGCCAAAAGCTGCGCATTGATGCCAAATTAGAAACGCCGGTGCTTATGCTAACGGCGAGAGACACGCTTGACGATAAACTGAAGGGGTTTGCGGCGGGAGCCGACGACTATCTTGTCAAGCCATTCGCATTACAGGAGCTGCATGCAAGGTTGCAGGCACTGTACAAACGTAGTCACGGCAAAACCGACAACCTGTTAACTGTAGCTGATTTGACGATGAACCGGTCCACGTTGCAGGTGCATCGCGCAGGAAGGCGCGTCGATCTCAACCCGGCTTGCATGAAACTATTGCAACGCTTGATGGAGCAGGCGCCGTCTGTTGTGGCGCGCGATGATCTTGAAACCTTGTTGTGGGCTGACGAGCGCCCCGATGGTGATGCGCTTCGCTCGCATATGTACAAATTGCGCCAGGCTATCGACAGGCCGTTTGATAGCCCGCTGATTCATACGGTGCATCGCATCGGCTACCGCATTGCAGAGGATGCAAAGGACGCAGAGGGTGCAGAGTGATGTACCGCCACAGTTTACGCAAGCGTGTCGCCATTGCATTTGCGATCTGCGTTGCCGTACTCAGCATCGCCTGGGGGTTTGCCTTCTTCGGTGCGATCAGGCTCAGCGAAGATCGTGTGCTGACGCAACAGCTGCAGGTTGCTGCCAAAAGCTATCCTGTTATGCCGGAGAACCTGCGCAGCTACGATACGGTTGCCAGCTTGCCGGAATCACTGCGGCAGTGGGCGCAGACCAATCCCGCTGAGGGATTGTACGAATTCGAAGCCGAAGAGTTACATGTCGCGGTGCTATCTACTGAAAAACAAAAGCCAGCTACCGGCAATGAAAGGCAACATGCTTTTGTAGTATTCGATGTTGCCGGGATTGAGGCTGCATCGTCAGAGGATTGGTGGTTGCTGCTGGTTATCACCGGTGTTGTCGGTACGCTCGGTGTGCTGGGTTTCGGGCTGGGTGTGCTGGTGATGCGCAGAGCTGTCGCCCCTGTGGCGCAACTGGCCAAAGCGGTGGCCGACATCGACATAGAACACCTGTCGACAGATGATTATAAACGCATAGCATCCAGCCGGTTTGGTGATGATGAGGTCGGTGTACTTGCCGGCACCATTGAAAAGACGCTTGAGCGTATCAGCGCCTTTGTTGCCAGAGAGCGCTACTTTACCAGTTCAGCCAGCCATGAGCTGCGCACGCCAATCACGGTAATCACAGGCGCGCTTGAGCTGTTGGAACAAAGCGAGCTTTCAGCGACCGATGTAAAGGCGCTGGATCGGGTGCGGCGTGCCACGCTTGATATGAAAACCACCATTGAAATGTTCTTGTGCCTCGCCCGCGAAACCGACGACGGCTTGTATGGCGAGCAGTTTTTAGTTATGCCGCTGGTAAGCAACGCGATAGAACTGCAGCGCCACCTGCTAAGCCGCAAGTTGGTCGAGGTTGAAATCGCCCAACTCGCCAACCCCAGCGTCTGCGGCCATCCACAGGCTTTTGCTATTGCGGTCAATAATCTGGTACGAAATGCGTTCGAGCACACGCTCGCAGGGCAGGGGCCGGTCACAATTCGTATTGAAGAACACGAACTGTTAGTCACCAATCAGCTGAGCAGTAACACTGATGAGCGGCACTCACCAACCGAGGCGTCGTCTCACGGCTATGGTTTGGGGCTGGGCATAGTGCAAAGGCTGTGTGAGCGCAATGGCTGGTCGTTTTCGTTGTGCGCTGATGAAAAGCGCGTAGTCGCCCGTCTTTCGTGGTGAAGATGCTTTTCGAACGATAGGTTCAGTGTCATTGATAATTCTGCTATTAACATGCCGCTATTAGAAATCAATGACACTGATCATAAATCATAACCTTTACCTTACACATACCGCTTCTGACTGCTCGGTAAATGGTAATGGAAACTGACATTGAGCCTTTTTGCCTCCCAGTGAAGGCTTTTCAAATGCTAAGCTGTTATTTTGCCAGGTAAAGTTTTCAACTTCTTGTCCTAAAAGAGGTAGGATGTAGTCTTCCTTGCCGGCTTTTAATCTAACGCTACAAATATGTTTTATTGTTGCAGGAGAAGCGTCAACATATAAATAGGAGTCAGTGTAATGCTCTATGGTAAAACATGGATTTATGGTTGAATTATTAAGAATAAGACGGAATTGACCTCGTATTCCTTTGATGCTTCGAAATTCTACATGCTCAACCGATGGTGGTCTCACCACTTCAAATTCTTTCAAAATCTTTTGAACTTCAGCTTTAGATTCTTCTAAGTCTTCAGGTCCGTTTTTTAAGTCACAGCTAAGGTTCATTAATGTCAGTCCAATAACACAAACTTGAGGAGTCCAATAAGCTTCAACAAAGAAGTTTAATTGGTGATCCGCAAAATACATTCCATAAGGGTAGACCTCAGGATCGTCAGCCAAATTAATGTTTTTGGTCATCTGACAAAAGCGCACATCTTTGTTAGTTGTTAGATTTTTAATCTGGATACAAGCATCGCCATTTCTGATATAGGCGGCATATTTCGCTTGCTGATCATCCCTGGCTGCGTCTGTTGTATAAAACTTATATTGACTAATGTCTTCCGCTTGAGCGACCCCCCCGATGAATAAAAAAAGTAATACACATATCTTTTTCATTTTATATAAACCTTATATTCCTAAAACGCAGCGGCAATGACTGAACTTGTTAACAGGTTAAAAGAGTAAAGACATCGACCGTCACATTTTGGTACAACTGATGCTAATGGAATTTGTTTTTTTAGGGAACAATTAATTTACAGGCAAGACTTTGCGGTTGGGGACAAGGTTGCGCTAGCTAATATCTTCCGCAAGCGCTGTGGGTAGATTCTGCGCTCGTAAAATACGAACGATCAATACATCTTCACTGTCTTGGCGGTAATAAATTGCATGGACGCCGAACACGCTGCGGCGATACCCCGGTCTGATGCTATCGACAGCCTGATATAAATGGGGCGTATCAGCAATTTCCTGAAAACGTAGTTGCATACCCGCAGTATAGGCTTCAGCTTGCTTAACCCCGAAAGTCTGCGCTCCATAGATATAGATGTCGAAAAAATCCTGATCTGCGCTATGACTAAGCCGGTATTGTGCCATCAGCTTTAAGCCTTGCTCTTGCGGCCTGCAAAATATCATCAGCAGAACGGGGGCTTATGCCGCTTTGTTCACCTTCAATCAACGCTGCGCGTACTGCTTCAAGTTGAGCAGCTCGGGCTTGATCACGGCGGATTAAATCACGGAAATATTCACTATCGTTGGTGAAATCGCCTGTCGCAATGCGCGTTTTTACCCAGTCGCCTTGCTGCTCAGTTAAGGTAATCGTTTTTCGGACAACAGCCATAATTCATATTCCTCACCAATAATCATACTACTGGTGCAGTATAGCGTATGCTGTAACCAGCTGCTTAAGCCTTTTCACCTGATAATTGATCGATAGGTCATCGTCGCTTTGCCAGATGTACGGTACATTGAAAGGGGAGATTCCCGATATATGTTAGGGAAAATGACGACCTCACTGCTGCTTTGGTTTTTTATGTTTTGGGTAGACGTAAAATCTGAACACTATTGCCTGTAATAATGCAGCCAGACCGAAAAATAGTGAGTAGCTTTTTAGTAAGCAAAATATGACAAATATAAGCGGCAAAACCATATAGTAAAGGTATGAGCCATTTGTATACTTGCTAGCTAACCAATGTACAGGAAACCCGATAACCAACCAGCCGATGACAGATAGGAGTAGATAAAAACTAATATATAAAAATAAAAAAACGATTAAATCAAAAAAATCATTAACTGCAGCATGGAAGTAGTCTGTAAACAATGCTGAAAAGGCTATACCTAAACCAACATACATTGCGCTTTTTAGTACGGCACTATCCCATTCACCAAGGTTCAACTAAAACTCCTAAAACGCAGCGGCAATGACTGAACTTGTTAACAGGTTAAAAGGGTAAAGACATCGACCTTCACATTTTGGTACAACTGATGCTAATGGAATTTGTTTTTTTAGGGAACAATTAATTTACAGGCAAGACGCACAGAGAGTGGTCCTGCTTGCCGTACTTTTTGCTTGCGGGAAGTCAGGGCTCCATATAGCTTAATAAGCAAGCACCATAACTGCCTGGAAAAGCCGTAATCATGGTGTGATGGCTAATAAATACTGATACTTCTGTATTATTTTCTGCGGGTTGATTGAGTTTTGACGCTAAATACGAGAGCAAGAAATACACAGGTCGGCCCGTTGCAGTTGATGAAAAAACTACAGCGTTATGCAATTTATTGCAGTCGGGCGCAGCATGAAGCTGAAGACTTACTGCAGGATGCGCTGCTTGAAGCTGTCAGGCAAGGACGAATAAATCTGAGTTTAGCGGCTAACTTGCGCTGGCTGCGGGGGGTTATTCGCCACTTGGCACTGGAGCGGGCCCGCAGTGCTGTACGTAGCCGCCAGCGCGATACCGGCTATTATCAGTTGATGCCACAGCAAGCGGCACAACCGATCCCGCCAGATACCCTTTGGTTACAGCTTCTTCCCGCAGGGCAGCGGTTGGTAGCGCGTTTAATTATGGCCGGGCATAACCGGCAGGAGATCTGTTACCTTCTTGGATTATCTGATGTGGCGTTAAGGCAACGGCTTAGCGCGATACGAAAGCAACTGCAGTACCGGCAGCATAATCCGCACGAGTTTTGTATGCTGAAGTTACCTTTGGCGTATGGGCAGATCCGCCAGCGACTGTTGCCTCTGCTGGTGCAGAAAGGGAAACTGGGCAGCCATGACCCGGATGGGCATTTATTTATTATTTCACACCTCACAAAAAGCAATCTGGCGGCAACTTAGTGTCTGGCAGTTCGCCTTTATACATAGGAAAAAAACAAATGAAAACATTGCGCATAGGTGCCATCGTTTATTATGTGTCTGACATTGAGCGTACAGAAGCTTTTTACCGCGACACTATGGGGTTTGAGGTTCAGCGGATGGACGCCGACGACAAGGGCGAGCCTTGGTTGCATGCTTCTATTCCCGGAAACGTTGATTTAGTCTTTTTTAAAGGTGAAGTGAAAATCGGATCTTCACCGATTATTGTGTTTGAGCTGGCTGAAGACATTGAGCAGGTGGTCAGTAATCTGGCCGAAGCCGGGGTAACTATCGTCACGCCTGTTAGCCATGCACCGGGTGGGCTGTCAGCCGATTTCCTTGATCCAGACTGTTATATTTTATCGGTTTATCAGGAAAGCGCTGAATAAATGCTGGTGGCAGCCGTGCCTAACACGGCTGCCACTTAAGTTGTTGTGCACATTGTATTGTAATTATTCAGGTCAGATAAAATTAAACCTGATATTTTCCGGCCATTTAATTTTTATCTGCCCCGATTTGTTTTGATGTCTAAACAATTAATGTGCAACTCACGCTTGTAATGTCGAAACGCCCCACGCCATCGTTTTAATTCAGTGTTAAACGTAATCATTGCTTAATGAGCTGCTGCTACGCCGTCTCGTCTGGAATCAGAGCCCGCAACATAGCCTTTGTCTAATTTCATCACAGCCTGACCACCACCGAATACTAAGCCTGTGTTATTGCCATGAAAAAAACCTTGTGCTGTTGCCATAATGGGATTTTGTGGTGCATGCCCCATCAAATACAGCTTATCGACGGTGCTTTGCGGGATTGCTTGTTCAAAACTGACGTTATTGTCTTCCCAGTGCCGAAACCGCGGCGCATCAATGGCTTGTTGTACATTCATATCAAACAGCACCATGTTAAGCAGCACTTGGACATGTGCTTGCGGCTGTTGCGGACCGCCGACAATGCCGTAACTTAACCAGGGTTGTTGCTTACCTAGGGCATCTGCCTTGGTGACAAAACCCGGAATGATGGTATGAAATGGGCGTCTGCCAGGTGCCACTGTATTTGCTCTGTTTGGTTGTGTTGATAGTCCTACCCCGCGGTTTTGCAGTGCAAACCCGGTGCCTGGCACTACAATGCCTGAGCCGAAAGGTCCCGCTAAGCTGTTAATAAAAGACACCATGTTGCCATCTTTATCCGCTACGCTTAAATAGGTGGTATCGCTGGTTGTTAGCGAAGGTTCAGGATCCGCGTGCGCCATCGCTTTGCTGGCATTGATGAGTGTGCGCCGCTTGCTTATCACCTGATCTGACAATAATTGCTCTGGTTTTATCTGCATAAAAGCAGGATCGCCGACAAAGTGCTCCAGGTCAGCATAGGCTAATTTTTTCGCTTCAATTAAATGATGCAGATAATCAGCCGAATTGTGCTGCATGGCGGCTAAATCATAAGGCTCTAATATCTTTAGCATTTCTAAAGCCGCAATACCTTGGCCATTGGGTGGTAATTCCCACAAGCGATACTCTTTGAACGAAACCGACATCGGCTCTGCCCACGTCGCACTATAGTTCGCAAAATCGCTTTGCGTTAAAAACCCACCCAAATCCTGCACTCTTGCTGCAATTTTTTCTCCCAGTTCACCGCCGTACAGCACCTGTGGGCCGTGCTTTGCTATAAGCTTTAGCGTGTTGGCATAATCCGGGTTATAAAACCATTCACCTGCCTTTGGTGTTCGGGTCTGGTCAATTAAAAAGGTAGCACGGGAACCCGGGTCCCAATTGATATTGCTTTCAAATAGCCCCCATTCAATCGCTGTGGCTTCCGATACCGGAAAACCTTGTTCCGCCAATTCAATAGCCGGGGCCAGTGCTTGCGCCAAAGTAAGTGTGCCATGCGCCTCTAACAGTTTCGCCCAGCCTGATAGTGCGCCTGGCAGTGTAATAGATTGCGGGCCACCATCCGGCACCCGCCGGCGATCTTTCATTTTATCGAACGTCATCAAAGCGCCTGCATGACCGCTACCATTGATGCCAACCAGCCGCTGCTCTTGCTCCAGCCACACCATAGCAAACATATCACCGCCAATGCCGGTCATATAGGGTTCGACCACACTAAGTACCGCCGCTGCAGTGATTGCTGCATCAATCGCATTGCCGCCATTTTTTAGCACCGTTAAACCAGCCTGACTGGCTAAGGGTTGACTTGTTGCTACTACGCCATTGGGCGCATACACGGCCTTTTCCCGGAACTGCTCGACTGGCGAGCCAAGCCCCGCCCGAAATGAAAGACCAGCCACTATGGCAGATATCGCCACCAGCATGATTATCGCCAGCGTCCACAGTAAAAACCGTTTGATCCCGTGCATATTATTTTATCTGCCTCTACGTTTAACCACAGTCAAATTTCTAATGTTTATTGCTTGTCGGCGCAATAAGCCGAAGACGATTTCGTGAAATTAATATTATTTTTAGTCACGATATCCAACCCAATGAATGTTCCGGGCTATAGTAGCCCGGCCAGCCAGTGCATTATTGAACGATATTGCGATTGCATGCACAAAGTCAGATAAAGTATTGAAAAAGCTTGGGCCTGGCTTGAAGTGGGTAAATTCAGGAGTATCGCAAGGATGGGTAAAAACCACAGTTTGGTGAAGAGTTGGGTAAAAAGAGCTGTTGGCGAGACGGAACGAATCGAAGCGTGTTTTAGCGGGCTGGCTTATGCGCCACATAGCCATGACACTTACACCTTAGCTTTAACAACTCTTGGTGTGCAAAGCTTTAATTATCGTGGTGAACTACGCCACTCCCTTCCCGGTGAGGTGGTGATATTGCACCCTGACGAGACCCACGATGGCCAGGCTGGAACCGACAGCCCATTTGCTTATCGGGCGATAACCATTAACCCTGTCGACGTGCAAAATGTTTTGCAAGGCGCGAGTTTGCCTTTTTTGCAAGGTGGCGTGACGAGAGATCCCCACTTTATCCGAATCGCCACGCGGCTGTTAGCAGAATTTAATCGCCCGTTGGAGACATTGGAGCAGGAGGACCTCATTTATGCTTTTGCCAGCTGTTTACAGCGGGCCACATCTAACAGTATTAAACATACTCAGGCAAACTACTTTGCTATGAAACAAGTACGTGAATACATTGACGATGTAATAACCGTCGCTTCCTCTATGCCAATCGACATCACTCTGGATGAACTGGCTGCTATTTCACAATATAGTAAGTGGCAAGTAGCTCGCGATTTTAGATCCCTCTATGGCACAACGCCTTACCGTTACGTAATACTAAAGCGATTACAAAAAGCAAAAGCCTTAATTGAGCATGGCTTGCCACTGGTGCAAGTCGCCTTTAACAGTGGCTTTGCTGATCAAAGCCATCTGACACGACATTTTAAAAAGTGCTTTGGTACAACGCCGAAAGTGTGGGCAAAACTAAATCAATGAAATTCGACATCGCTAAAGCAGCAGCCACAAGTGCTGCTGTAACAACAGTTGCCATTGCATCTGGTGAACACCGCTTTAACCCTGCATATCTTCCAGCTCGGTGCCTTTGGTTTCATGCACCATTTTCGCGACAAAGAATATCGAACAAAATGCGCCCAGCGTATATAAACCGTAAGCACCGGCTAAACCTATGCCGCTTAGCAGCAGCGGAAAGGTCATTGTAATAAGGAAGTTACTGCTCCACTGCGCCAGGCCACTTACCGCCAGGCCAGAGCCGCGGATCTGGTTGGGGAACATCTCGCCCAGCATCACCCACATTACCGGCCCCCAGGACATATTAAAGAAAAACACATAAGCATTGGCACTAATCAGCGCCACCATACCCCAATCGCCAAGTAACAGCCGGCCGTTGGCGTCCTGATCGGCATTGGCAAACGCCAGCACCATCAGCGCCAGCGTAATGGCCATACCAACAGAACCCCATTTCAGCAGCGGCTTGCGGCCAATTTTATCAATAACCAACAGCGTAATAACGCAGGCGGCAATGCTTAGCGCGCCGCTGATCACGTTAATTAACAGCGCGTCTGATTCGGAAAAACCCACCGCCTGCCACAATACAGCGCCGTAATAAAACACCACATTAATACCAACTAACTGCTGGAAGGTTGCCAGGCCGATGCCAACCCAGACAATACGGCGTAATTTGCCGCTTTGCTTATCCAATAAATCGCGTAGCTGTGGTTGATGATTACCCTCCAGCGACTGTTGGATCTCGGTTAATTTGCGCGTTGCTGCCGTGTCGCCATACAGCCGGGTTAACACCGTTTTCGCCAGCGCCGTTTTGCCCTTTAGTACCAGAAAACGCGGGCTTTCCGGTATAAACAGCAACATCAGTAAAAACAGCACTGCCGGAATAAGCTCCATCCAGAACATCCAGCGCCAGGCGGCAAAGTCGAGCCACAGCACAGCGGTGGACGCGCCGGCGAATTTTGCCAGCAGATAGTTGCTGATAAAGGCCATAAACAGGCCAAAGATAATGGCAATTTGCTGCACTGTGGTGAGCATGCCGCGATAACGTGCCGGCGCCACTTCGGATATATAAGCCGGTGCCATCACCGACGCTGCACCCACGGCCAAACCGCCAAGAATACGGTAAAACACAAACTCCAGTGAGCTGTCTGCCACGCCAGAACCCCAGGCACTGATAACAAAAAACACCGCCGCTACCTGCAGTAAGGTGCGCCGGCCGCTGACATCGGCGAGGCGCCCGGCAAAAAAGGCCCCAACGGCGCAGCCCAGTAGCATGCTGGCAACATTAAAGCCGGTGCCAGCACTTTGCGAGTTAAACGCCTGCTGCAGGCCATCGACGGTACCGTTAATTACGCCGCTGTCGTAGCCAAACAAAAAGCCACCTAAGGTGGCGACTATAGTAATAAATAAAATAAAGCCGCGGTTGTCGGCTTCTGTCGCAGTGAGCGCTGCGGTGACTGAGTTAGGCTGCAAAATAGTGACTCCTGTTATTGTAGTTATCTGCAAGCAGCATAAAGTTTAATCTGCACTTAAGCAGTGTGCTTGTTAAAAAACATAATTCTTTCAGTACATTTCGTTAATCCGCTAAGCGGCCTTGCATTGTATGGTAAGGTCAGATTGTCATTATAGAAGTAGCAATATCCATGATGCCTGCAGCAAAAATACTGCCGTTAACTAAGCCGCTGATGCTGGCCTGCAGCCTTTTTTTGTTATCGGTGCTATCGGTATTGCCGGGCTGTACGGCTAACCGGCAGGCAGTGAATGGTGAGGCAAAGCAGCCAGAGCAGGGCAGTGCTGTTAGTGGCCGTTACGCTAACTTATTTGCTCAGCAGGGTCATAGCCAACAGGCCATTAATGACAAAATTAACCAGGCTTTTAACCAGCTGTTTTATGGCGCACCAGATAGCCAGGCGCTGTACTTTGCTGATGGCAGTAACGCTCAGGGTGCCAAGGCGTATATTGCAGATATTAATAACAATGATGTGCGCTCTGAGGGCATGTCGTACGGCATGATGATAGCGGTACAGCTGAATAAGCAGGCCGAATTTAATGCGCTGTGGAACTGGGCTGTCAGCCATATGTACCATAGCGACCCGGCGCATCCGGCCTACGGCTACTTTGCCTGGTCTGTAGGTACCGACGGAGTGGCGCTGGATGAGATGCCTGCGCCCGATGGTGAAGAATATTTTGCCACGGCGTTATATTTTGCCTCAGTGCGCTGGGGCGACGGTACCGGTATTTACCAGTACAAGGCCAAGGCCGATGAATTGCTGCAGCATATGCGCCATCGCAACATTATTACCGGCCAGACCCAGCGCGGCAACCAGACCGCCACTAACCTGTTTCATCCCGAGCACGCCATGGTGCGCTTTACACCCGATTTAGCCAATGCCGACCATACCGATTCCTCATACCATTTACCGGCCTTTTATGAAGTGTGGGCCAGAATGGGGCCAGAAGCCGACCGGGCATTCTGGCAAAAGGCCGCGCAGGTTAGCCGTGACTATTTCAGCAAGGCGGCTCATTCAACCACCGGCCTGACACCGGACTATGGCAATTTTGATGGCAGCCCCTGGGCTGCATCGTGGCGGCCCGAGTCGGCCGATTTTCGCTTTGATGCCTGGCGCACAGCGATGAACTGGTCCTTTGACTGGAGCTGGTGGCGCAAGGACGCCAGAGCGATAGAGCTAAGCAACCGGCTGCAGGCGTTTTTTGTCAGTGAAGGCTTAAGCAGTTACAGCAGCCAGTACAGCCTGGACGGCAAAAAGCTGGATAACGCTCAGCAAAGTGGCTTGGTGGCAATGAACGCCGTGGCCAGCCTGGCGGCTACAGGGCCGGATGCCGGTAAATTTGTGCAGGCCCTGTGGCAGCTGCCGGTGCCAGAAGGTCATTACCGTTACTATGATGGCATGTTGTATATGCTGGCATTGTTGCATGTAAGCGGGCAGTTTCAGGCCTGGTTGCCGGCACAACAAACAGATATAACAGAATAAAAACAACGATAATCAACAGGCAGACAAAGATGCAAACAGCTAGCCCAGGTGCTACGGCAAAACTCAGCACGACAGAAAAACTCAGTGTGACGGAAAAAATTGGCTATAGCCTCGGCGATCTGGCGGCTAATCTGATCTTTCAGACACTGATGACCTTTCTGGCTTTTTTCTATACCGACGTTTATCAGATCCCGGCTGGCTCGGCGGCGGCGATTATCTTTTTCGGCGGTGTCATTGGCGCCTGCTTTAACCCGGTGATGGGCCTGATTGCCGACCGCACGCAAACCCGCTGGGGTAAGTTCAGGCCCTGGATCTTATGGACAGCCGTGCCCTTTGGCGTTATTGCGTTGCTGGCGTTCAGCACGCCCGATTTTAGCCCGCAGGGTAAAATTATTTATGCTTTTACTACTTATGTGTTGCTGGTGCTGGTGTATTCGGCCAATAACCTGCCGTATTCGGCATTAAGCGGCGTACTTACCGGCAATATGGCCGAACGTAACAGCCTGTCGGCCTACCGCTTTGTGGCGGTAATGGTGGCGCAGTTTATTATTCAGGCGTTGTTGCTGCCGCTGGTGCTGATCCTCGGTGATGGCGATAAAGCGGTGGGCTTTGAAAACACCATGACACTGTTTGCCTGTGTGGGTATCGCTTTTTTTCTGATCACCTTTATTACCACCAAAGAGCGGGTGCTTACCCTTAGTAGCGGTGCCTCCAGTATTCGTGATGACTTAGGCGATCTGGTACACAACAAGCCCTGGTTTATTCTGCTGTTGTTAACAGTGCTGGTGTTTATTACGCTGGCGCTAAAAGGCGGCATGTATATTTTTTACTTTGAGCACTATCTTAGCGAAGCCCATATCGCCGGTTTTCTCGATGACATCGGCTTTAACCGCTTTATTGCCGGGCTTAATGCCATGCTTACCGACATGGGTTTAAACGAGTTTCTCTGGCCTAAAGATGCACCTACCTCCGGTTTTAGCCTGTTTAATGCCGGTGGCATTATTTGCATGATCATTGGCATTAGCTTTGCCAAGCCACTGGCCGACAGGTTTGGCAAGCGCGATGTGTTTGCTGTGGCGCTGTTTATTTCTACGCTGTTTATTTTGCTGTTTTACCTGCTGCCGCCCGACGCCATTGGCCTGGTGTTTTTATCGCAGCTGCTGCACGGCTTTTTTTACGGCATTACTATTCCGCTGCTGTGGGCCATGATTGCCGACGTGGCCGATTATTCCGAGTGGAAAAACCACCGCCGCGCCACGGCCATTATTTTTTCAGCGATGATTTTTGGCCTCAAACTGGGGCTAAGCATTGGCGGCGCTCTGGTGGCCGGTATTCTGGCGCACTATGGCTATGACGCCCTGTTAGCCACCCAGGCAGAAGACACCATCAACGGCATTAAATTGTCGGTCAGTTTATATGCTGCGCTGCCGTTTTTACTCGGCGTGGCCTGCATGTTTGTTTATGAAATTAATAAACATAAAGAAATTCAGATTGAACAAGAGCTAAACCAGCGGCGCGCTGCGGCCGGTTTGCTGCAGGGGGAATAACGCAATGTCAGACACCGATTATAAAGCATTAAAAGCCAAAGCAATTTCGCAGCCACTGGTAGAGCATATTTACACTGCCGACCCGTCTGCGCATGTGTTTGATGGCCGTATTTATATTTACCCGTCGCATGACATTGATGCCGGCATCCCGTTTAACGATAACGGCGATCATTTTGCTATGCAGGATTACCACGTGCTGTCGCTGGACGGCCCGGATGCCCTTGCTGTGGATCACGGCGTAGCGCTGCATATTAACGACGTACCCTGGGCACAAAGGCAAATGTGGGCGCCGGATGCGGCAAAAAAAGGCGATAAATATTATTTTTATTTTCCGGCGAAAAAAGCCGATGGCCGCTTTCAGCTGGGTGTTGCTACCGGTGAGAGCCCAGCCGGGCCTTTTACGGCACAACCGCAACCAATACAGGGCAGTTACTCGATAGACCCGGCCGTGTTTGCCGATGATGACGGCAGCTATTATCTGTACTTTGGCGGCATCTGGGGCGGCCAGTTACAGCATTACCGCAATAACCATTATGATGCGCAATATGCCGAGCCGGCTGCCGATCAACCGGCACTGGGGCCCAAAGTGGCCAGGCTAACAGAGGATATGCTTGAATTTGCCGAAGCGCCGCGCGAAATTTTAATCCTGGACGAACACGGCCAGCCCTTACTGGCCGGTGATACTGAGCGGCGTTTTTTTGAAGCGTCCTGGCTGCATAAATATAACGGTAAATACTACTTTTCTTATTCTACCGGCGATACGCACTTTCTTTGCTACGCCACCGGCGACAATCCCTACGGCCCCTTTACTTATCAGGGCCGCATTCTGGAACCGGTAATCGGCTGGACTACCCATCATTCTATCTGCGAATTTAACGGTAAATGGTATCTGTTTTACCACGACTCGGTGCTGTCTGAAGGGGTAACCCATTTGCGCTCGGTAAAAATGGCTGAACTGCAGCATGACGCCCAGGGCCGGATCCGTACCTTAACACCGTACCGCGACTAAACAGGAGGCACCGCATGGCCAGGCAACTGCTTGTAGCATTATTAGGGGTTAGCGCAGTATTTGCTGTGTTAGCGCAACAGCCTTATCAAAACGCCAGCCTGAGCACCGAGCAACGGTTAGACGATTTACTGGCGCGGATGACGCTGGAAGAAAAAGTCGCCCAGCTGCAAACGGTGTGGCAACAGCGCCGGGGTATGGAAAACCAGCAACAGCAGTTTTTAGCCGACAAAGCGGCCCAAATTATCCCGCTTGGTATTGGCCATATTGGCCGGCCGAGCGAATTTAAAACACCACAGCAAACGGCAGAATTTAACAACGCACTGCAGCGCTGGCTAAAGGAAAATACCCGGCTGGGTATTCCGGCGCTGATGCACGAAGAAGCACTGCACGGCTATGCCGCCTTTGATGCCACCAGCTTTCCGCAGGCAATAGCACTGGCCAGCAGCTGGTCGCCAGACGATATGCATGATGTATATGCACTGGCTGCCCGCGAGATGCGCGCTACCGGGGCACACTGGGCCTTAACGCCCATTCTGGATATTGCCCGCGACCCGCGCTGGGGCCGGATTGAAGAAACCATGGGCGAAGATCCGTACCTGATGTCGGCCATGGGGGTTGCAGCGGTACAAGGCTTTCAGGGCAAAAGCGGTAAAACCGGCCAGTTTGCGCCAGATAAAGTTGTCGCCACATTAAAGCATCTTACCGGCCATGGGCAGCCGCAGGCCGGGTTAAATATTGCCCCGGCACATATAGCCCCGCGTGAGCTGCATGAGGTGTTTTTACCGCCGTTTGAAGCAGCAGTAAAGCTGGCACATGCCGCCAGTATCATGGCGTCGTACAATGAAATTGATGGTATTCCGTCGCATGTTAACCGCGCCTTATTGCAAGACATAGTGCGCAAAGAATGGGGTTTTAACGGCGTTATTGTCAGCGATTATTTTGCCATTGAAGAGCTTGGCAGCCGCCATAATTTGTACGACACCGAGGCCGCAGCAGCCAAGGCCGCTTTGCTGGCCGGGGTGGATATGGAAACTCCGGATCCGAAAACCTTCCCGCATTTAACGGCGCTGGTGCAAAGTGGTCAGTTAGACGAAAGCGCGATAGACACCGCAGTGCGCCGCGTGCTGGCGCTGAAATTCCGCCTTGGCTTGTTCGATAACCCCTATGTTGATGCCAGCCAGGCCAATGCCATTGTAGGGGCCGCTACCGATCGCGACTTTGCCCTGCAGGTGGCCGAAAAATCGATGGTGTTGCTAAAAAATAACGGCATCTTGCCGCTAAACGCAGCAAAAATTAGTAAGCTGGCTGTTATTGGCCCGCATGCCGATGAAGTATTGCTGGGCGGTTACAGCAGTATTCCGCGCCAGACGGTAAGTATATATCAGGGCTTAAAACAAAAACTGCAGGGCAAAGCGCAAGTGCAGTTTGCCCGCGGTACGGTTCTTACAAAACAGCTGAGTAAGTCATTAACAGAGGCAGCGCAGGAAGAGAATCAGGCTTTTATTATCTCAGATATCCGCCAGCGTAGCCAGACAGCCGGCACGTTTTCTATGCAACGCTGGAACTACGATCCTATAGCGCTGGCAACCGATAACGACCGCAAAGGCTTGCTGGACGAAGCCATAGCACTGGCCAAAACCGCCGATGCGGTGGTGCTGGTGTTAGGTGAAAACGAAGGCTTATCGCGCGAAGCCTGGGCCGAAAGCCATTTGGGCGACCGCACCAGTTTAGAACTGGTAGGTAACCAGCTGCAATTGGCGCAGGCAGTTCTGGCTACCGGCAAACCGGTGGTGCTGCTGCTGACTAATGGCCGGCCGCTGGCACTTGGCGAGTTGGCAGAAACAGCACCGGCAATTATTGAAGCCTGGTATCTGGGGCAGGAAACCGGCACGGCTATCGCCAATGTGCTGTTTGGCGATGTTAACCCATCTGGTAAGTTGCCGCTGACATTCCCGCGCAGTGCCGGCCATATTCCCAGCTATTACAACCATAAAGCCTCTGCCAAGCGCGGCTATTTATTTGACGACATGAGCCCGCTATACCCCTTTGGCCATGGCTTAAGCTATACCAGTTTTACCTACAGCGATTTGCAAATTGACGCCAGCGGCGCCCGCGCCAACGGTGAAGTGCAGATCAGCCTGACCGTGCAAAACAGCGGCCAGCGCCAGGGTACTGAAGTGGTGCAGTTGTATATTAATGACCCGCTGGCCAGTGTCACCCGGCCGGTACAGCAGTTAACCGGCTTTAAGCGGGTGCCGCTGCAACCCGGCGAGCAGGCCACACTGAGCTTTACCGTACCGGTTAACTTGCTGGCATTTTTTGACCAGGACATGCGCTGGGTAGTGGAACCGGGCGAAATCCGTCTGATGTTGGGCAGCTCATCGGCAGACATCCGCTTAAAAGGCAGTTTTGTTATCAAAGGTGAAGTGACAGAAGTAGCTAACAATAAGGCGTATCTGAGCCAGGCCGTGATCAGCAATAAATAACCGCGGTGGGCATATCACAACATTACTAACCGCACTGGCGGGAGGAATTATGCAACAAAGCAAGCAATATCACGGCAGCGGCCAGCTATCGGCCATGCTGACACTGGCATTAGCCTGCAGTTTGGCGCTGATTGGTTGTGCGGGACAGGCGCCAGATGGCAGCAGCCAGGGTGCAGAAAAACCGCTGATCCAGCCACAAAACTGGCCACTGCAAAGCGCGCCGATTGCACGCAAACAGCAGATAGAAGGCAAAATTAACGCTTTGCTCAGCCAGATGACGCCAGAGCAGAAAGTCGGCCAGATTATTCAGGCTGATATTGCCTCGGTTACACCACAGCAGGTGCGGGATTATTATCTGGGCTCGGTGCTAAATGGTGGCAACTCGGCACCGGGGCGCGATAACCGTGTTGGTGCGGCGGCCTGGTTGCAACTGGCCGATGCCTTCTGGCAGGCCAGTACCGATACCAGCGATGGCAGGCCTTATATTCCGCTGATTTGGGGTACCGATGCCGTACACGGCCACAGCAATGTAAAAGGCGCGACCATTTTTCCGCATAATATTGGCCTAGGCGCAATGCGCGAACCCCAGCTACTGCATGCTATCGGCCGTGCTACCGCTGTTGAAATGCAGGTAACCGGGCTGGACTGGACCTTTGCGCCAACCATCGCGGTAGCGCGTGACGACCGCTGGGGCCGCACTTATGAATCGTACAGCGAAGACCCGGCGTTGGTCGCCAGCTATGCGCCGCATATTCTGCAGGGTATTCAGGGTATGCCGGGCGCTGCAGACTTTTTGCGTGGTGAGCATATGCTGGCTACGGTTAAACATTTTCTCGGCGATGGCGGTACCGTAGGCGGCAAAGATCAAGGCGACAATATTGATACTGAAGCCGGCCTGCGCGATATACATGCCCCCCCTTACTACAGCGCCGTTAAGGCTGGTGCGCGTGTGGTGATGGCGTCTTACAACAGCTGGCATGGCGATAAAATGCATGGCTTTGCCCCTATGCTGACCGACGTACTGGTAAACCGCATGGGCTTTGATGGTTTTGTAGTAGGCGACTGGAACGGCCATGGCCAGATAAGCGGTTGTACACCAACAGATTGTGCAGCTTCGGTTATTGCCGGGCTGGATATGTATATGGCGCCGGACAGCTGGCAGGCACTGTATGCCAATACGCTTGCGCAGGTAAAAGACGGCCGTCTGCCGATGGCACGGCTGGACGAGGCTGTACTGCGCATACTGCGCATTAAGGCAGAAATGGGCTTATTTGAGCAGGTAAAACCCTCTGAGCGGCCACTGGCCGGGCGTTATGAACTGCTGGGCAATACACAGCACCGGGCGCTGGCACGTGAGGCTGCGCGTAAATCACTGGTATTGCTTAAAAATAATCAACAGCTGTTACCGTTAAGCATCACAGGCCGGGTACTGGTAGCGGGCGATGGTGCCGATAATATTGGTAAGCAAAGCGGCGGCTGGACATTAAGCTGGCAGGGCTCGGGTAATGCCAACAGCGATTTTCCTCATGGCGAGTCTGTTTATGCCGGTATCCTGCAAACGGTTACCGCCGGGGGCGGTAGTGTTGAGCTAAGCGAAAACGGCCGTTACAGCCAGCGCCCTGACGTCGCCATAGTGGTATTTGGTGAAGAGCCTTATGCCGAGTTTATTGGCGATCGCAGCCATCTGGCGTTTGATGACAACCGCGGGCTGCAAATTTTGACCCAACTAAAAAGCCAGGGTATTCCCACCGTGGCGGTGTTTTTATCCGGCCGGCCATTGTGGGTAAACCCTGAGCTGAATCAGTCTGATGCTTTTGTCGCAGCGTTTTTACCCGGCAGCGAAGGCGGGGCGGTGGCCGATGTGCTGTTCCGCTCGCCGGGCGGTACGGTACGGCATGATTTTCAGGGCAAATTGTCATTCTCCTGGCCGGATAACGCCAAAGGCGAGCCGCTTAACGTGGGCGATGCGGGCTACAACCCGCTGTTTGCCTATGGTTACGGTTTGCAGTACAGCGACAACACAACAGTTGGCCAACTACATGAGAATGCCGGTATCAGCGCTGATCAAATGCTCAATGCCAGCCGTTATTTGCACGCCGGCAAAGCCGTAACACCCTGGCAGTTGCAGTTACTCGATCAGGGCCAGATCACGCGGGTAACAGACGCACTGCATACCTCAGCCCGTGGCGCATTAACGGCCACAGCCACAGACCGGTTACAGCAGGAAGACTCGGTTACGCTCAGCTTTGTGCAACCTGGCACAGTGCTGCTAACCCATGCCGACGGTGTGGTGCTGGATTTAGCCCGTCAGTCTAACGGCGATATGGCGCTGGAGCTGGAATATCAGGTGCTGGCACTGGGCAACAGCAACGCCACGCTTGGCATGCAATGCGGCGACAACTGCAGTGCCAATATTGATATCAGCGGCCAGCTGGCGCAAATGCAGGGTAAGGGCTGGCAGAGTATGAAAATTGCGCTGCGCTGCTTTAGCGAAGCCGACAGCACTTTTGATATCAGCAAAGTTACCCGGCCGATGGTGCTGCAAGGTGGCGCTGGCCTGGTATTGCAACTGGCCAATGTGCGGCTGGCGCAAAACGAAGGCAACGCCACATGCGGCAACTAAAGCCCGGCAGCAGTGTTGCAGTGCTCAGGCAAGCCAGTTTGTGTATTGCACTGCTGCTTAGCCCGCTGGCAACTGCCGATGTCAGCCTGCCAAAACTGATTAGCGATGGTATGGTGCTGCAACGCGATACGGCTATTACACTGTGGGGCTGGGCCGGCGCGGATGAAACTGTTGAAGTGCGCTTTAATGGCAAAGCCGTGGGGCAGGCAAAGCCTGCCAACGGCCGCTGGCAGCTTAAGCTGCCAGCGCAAGCTGCCGGTGGGCCCTATCAGCTGAGCTTTCATGGCCATAACCAGATCACGCTGCAGGACATTTATTTTGGTGATGTCTGGGTGGCGTCGGGCCAGTCTAATATGGAAATGGAGATGGCGCGCCTGGCCGAAGCCTATCCGCAGGATTTAACCGGCGCCAGCTATCCGTTAATCCGCCAGTTTAAAGTACCGCAACATTACAACTTTAAAACGCCGCAGCAGGATTTTAGTAGCGGCCAGTGGGTTGCCGCCAGCCCGGACACTATTGCCGAGTTTTCTGCGCTGGCATTTTATTTTGCCCGCGAGTTGTTTGAGCATTCTGTTGCAGCAGATGACGGCGTCGCCATCGGCATTTTAAATAATGCGCTGGGTGGCTCGCCGGTTGAAGCCTGGATGAGCGAGCAGGCGCTGCAGCCATTTCCTGATGCGCTGGCTGAAGCTATCCGCTTTCGCGATGATAAGCTGATCCAGGCGGTTACTGAGGCCGACAAGGCAAAAAATGCCAAGTGGTATGGCGATTTACAGCAGCGAGATGCGGGCTTAACCAGCAAAACACCCTGGTATAGCACCGCGTTGGACGACAGCAACTGGGCCAGTTTTAGCGTGCCGGGTTTTCGGCCTGAACCCTTTACCGGTGTCTGGTGGTTGCGTAAAACGGTGCAGCTAACTGCCAAACAGGCGGCCGAGGCCAATACCTTGCGGCTTGGTTCTATCGTCGATGCCGATGAGGTGTATATCAATGGCACCTTGGTGGGCAACACCACCTATCAGTACCCGCCGCGCCGTTATGCCATACCTGAAAACCTGCTTAAAGCCGGTAACAACCTGCTGGCAGTGCGTATTACCGCCACCAATGGCAAAACCGGCTTAATGCCAGATAAGCCTTATTGGCTCGGCACAGATAACAGCCAGCTGGATTTAGCCGGGCCGTGGAAAATGCAAAGCTCAGCCAAAGCAGAGCAGTTACCCGGTGATACCTTTATCCGCTGGAAACCGCTGGGCTTATTTAACGGCTTAACCGCGCCATTAACCTATCTGCCGGTTAAAGGCGTGATCTGGTATCAGGGTGAATCTAATGTTGGCCAGTATGCGCAGTATCAGCCGCGTTTTACCGCGATGATCCGCGATTGGCGGGCAAAATGGGCGCAAAACAGCGGCCAGCAACAGCCGTTGCCGTTTTTATTTGTCCAGCTGGCCAATTATCTGGAAAAAACACCAGAGCCGACCGACAGCCACTGGGCCGGTTTACGCGAAGCGCAGCGCCAGAGTTTAACAGAAGCCAATACCGCTATGGTGGTGGCAATTGATGTTGGCGAATGGAACGATATTCATCCGGTAGATAAAAAAACCTTAGCAGAGCGGCTGGCTTTAGCAGCACGAGCGGTGGCGCTGGGCGAAGATGTGCCGTATCAGGGGCCGCAGTTGTTGTCGGTACAGGCGCAGGGCAATAAATTATTGCTCAGCTTTGATCAGCAACTGGTACTAAAACCCGGCCAGAGCTTTGCTATCGCTGGCAGCGACGGCAAGTATCGCTGGGCGCAGGTAAAGCTACAGGGTAAACAAGTAGTGCTGTCGCATGCTGATATTAAAGCGCCGCTAACCGTGCGTTACGCCTGGGCCGATAACCCGGATGCGGTGCTGTATAACCAGGCAGGCTTACCGGCATCGCCCTTTGTTTACCAGCCAAAGTGATTGCAGCTGTAGCAAGGCGACAAGTGAGCGAAACCCCAGGAGCATAGCCCGCCTATGTGAATGGGGTGAGGAAGCGCGAATGGTCGTTTGTTATCTGATAGTCTGACCATGTGCTACAATGTCTGACATTGCAACACACTTTGGAGTAGTTATCATGAAAAGCGAAATGCTTAGCACACGCATAGATCATGACACAAAAGTCGCATTTACCAGCATTTGTGATGATGTCGGGCTAAGCCCATCTCAGGCACTTAAGCTATTTGCGCGTGCTGTTATCAATCATGGCGGTATACCTTTTGAGATTAAAGCACGCCAACCAAATGAAACCACTGCAGCTGCAATTCAAGAACTGGCAGCAGGTAAAGGTCAGCAAAGTAAATCTGTTGATGCAATGTTAGATGAGTTAACCGAAGGCAAAGTACAAAGTGCTTACCCTTGAGTATTCAACTCAGTTTAAAAAAGATTTCAAAAAAATTGCTAAGATGCCTATTCCCGACATTCTGGAAGTTGGGAATATCATCTCTCAGCTGCAGCGCGGCGAAGCACTCGCCGCAAAGAATGTTGATCATCCCCTTAGTGGAAACTGGCTTGGTTTTAGAGATTGCCATATCAAGCCAGACCTCATTCTAATTTACAGAATTGCTAATAACACCCTGCAACTTGCCCGAATTGGTTCTCACAGCGAAATTTTCTAGTTACACCAAAGATCACATAATGGCCCCACTGCCTTGAATTGTTACGTGGCAGTAGAGAAGTACTGAAAAGCAGTAACAGCAAGTGATACGATTGCCACTATAAGCGATAGCGTTGCTATAACGTTTGACCAAAATGCTCTGCGTGTTGCTTTAAGAGTCTCTCTCTTTGCAATATCCGCATCAGCTCTTGCTTCTTTGGCTATTTCATTAGCCTCATGTAAAAGTGCTTCTTGCTTCGCCGCTATCTCTGCTGTCCTAACTGATGCTAATTGACTTTCGCGCTCTTGACGAACACTCTCTTTACCAAAGTTTTCTGCGATAAACAGTGATTCCCGAGCTGAGGCCATAATACCTTCGTAATCATCGCTCACAGTTGATTTCCCCATCAATAATTACACTTAACGCCCGGCCACAAACGCGAGCAACTTGTTGCGAGTCAAACGCCCAAAGGGTGCGTTTTTGATAGCGATTACTATAAGCCACCACCTGCGACCTCAGGATAATGCTTTACCCATTGATCGGGGTTGCCTGTCTTTTTATACCACTCGATCGTAGCCCTAAACATTTCGATACCGACCTTAATGGGGATCTCGGTAAGGCCACCGCGTGCATCCGGCTCATAAGGGTAACGAGCCTTTACAAACAAATCATCATATTGTTTAAACCAATAATCATGATTGTGAAAGCCTAACTCGCGATAGATTTCAGGGTCAATTTCCTTTGCAATCTTGGTGAGCAGATGTTGTCTCTTACCATTGTATTGTTCACCTACAGTTCCTTTTCGCAGGTTATCGGCTGGCTCTGCAGTAAAGCTTTTAAGGATAATCTCTATTGCGATGGCTGCGTTAACCATCGCTACCCCGCAAAGATTTGGTTGCCCCCACAGCACAGCAGCTGCGCGTAGATATTCTGATGCTGATTCAAGCATGTAAGGAGACTGATTTTTACTCATAACTTTTCCGTGGCTATAACGCTTCAATCAGCCGCCGTGTTAGCGGCCGGCTGCATTGATTTTAAGTGCTTTGTTTTCAGCCAAGTACCACTCAACTGCAGCTTTTACGCTCTCCGGGTACCATGTACCAATTCTTGGATCCATAATACTGTTTGCTCCCAAAGACACTTCTTCTTCAGGCGCTCTAGTTAAGTATTCGTTTAGAAAAATAACGGCATTTTCTGAGGGGAACTCATTTAAAAGTAAAACAGCCATAACCCTCGCCATCCCGTCTTTATCGTCAGATGCGACAAACGATAAAAGTTCACCTTCCTTATTCGAGTAATTGCTAGCAGCAAGGGCTCTCACCGCACCAGCTTGAACATGAAAAAAATCTGAATCCAAAAACGGTCTGAGTACATCAATTGAATTTGGTATTTTTGCTAAATAAGATGTTTCAAGGGCTGCGTGCTGACTAAAAAAACGGTCCACATCTTCATCAGAAGCACTTTCTGATAAAACCCCCACTGGGATCTTTAGAGTCTTTTTGACCAACGCCACAGCGTGGGCTTGGCATTCCAAACCATGTAGGTAATTAAATATGCATGTCTGGAGTATTTCATATTCTTGAGGATCAGATTTTGCACCATGCACACTATGCCTATAGGTAGCATGCACGCTACCATCTTCGAGAATTGTCGCAATACCAGACATAGGAGTTGCCACTGCGTAGCGATCTCCTTCTTTTTTAAGAAATGCATATACCCTTTGTCCCTTTGAATATTCAAAAGGGTGGTCATCGAGATCTGAAGGATTGGACGTCCGATCAAACAAATAATATTGTGATACTTCAATCTCTTTATCGGCATTTTCACCTGCTAAATGCTTGATAAGATTTAGATTAACAGAGAATCCTGAATTACCTACAATCTCATACAGGCCAAAAGTATCGGAACCGGCTACAACTTCTTTATGCCAAGGCTCATCCCAAGTATGAGAAAATATTTTGAAACTAATCATCAAAAAAATTAAAGCTAAAGTCGATTTCAAATATATTCTCCCTGTGCACTTAACGCTTATTCGGCGGGTCGACCCGCAGTTAAACACGGGTTTATCTGTGTTCATTTAATGTACAGAACACTACACCGCTTATTTAAAACTTACAACAACTTGCAGGTACAGCTGATATTTGTGCTGCCGCCGAATACGAGTTAAGCCGTCTGACAAGGCATAGGTAGTGTTTAGCCAGGCTCTGGCTGCAGGTCGATAAAGCTGCTAATGGTTAACCGGCCTTTTGCAGGATCAGCAGACAGGTTGGCATCGGCTGGAATAGAGCCGCTGTGCAACGCATGGCGGCGGTAAATAATCAGCCGGTTAAATACACCTTGCTGCGCGCCAATTTGCTCAAACAGCGCGGTGTCGCCATTGATATAGCCAGCATCGGCAGCGGGAATATTCGGGCCGCCGTTTTCTGCCTCCATTGAGCGGAAATAGGTTGTGGTACGGCCGTTATCAATAGTCTCGAAGCCGGTTTTACGGTGGCGGTAAAACGCAGTGCCGCCCTGATCGCCGTGAAATAAATAGTGCACTGCCGCCAGGGCGTGTTTTTCGGTGGTGTCAAAATGCGGAATACGTTGCAGTAGCTTTAACTGTGCCGGTGGCGTGGTTACCAGCGAATAATGGCAAATTGAAAAGTGCAAACTGCCGGCAGGCAGGGCAAAAACGTCTTGCAATACCGGTGTCAGGCTTTGCAGCAACACTTGCTGATACGCTTGCGGCACAGGCGCGCGTACGCCGGGGTAGTAGGGCGAGTTGGCGACAAAGTGCTGCTGGCAGGCATCGGCCAGTAACCGCTCTGGTTCGGCGATAAAGTTATCGACAATCAGCAGTGGTGACTGCTCGTTACCCGGGTGCTGCACAGTAAGCTGCATAGCAGGATGCTGGCTTAGCATGGTGTTTAATCCTCTGCTGGGCAGTAATGACGTATAAAGTCGCTGTGTTGCGGCAGTTTGTCAACCGCGCGGGTTATCGTGTCACGAATTTGCTGCAGATGCCCCTGTAAATCCTTTGGTGGCAGGCCTGCCACCAACTGATGATAACTTTGCGGTTGTAACCGCTGCCCCAGCATGACATGGCTCCAGGATTCTAGCCGGAACATCTCATCGCCGGTTTGAAAGGCATGAGCACTTTCGCGGAACAGCTCTATACGGTGCGCCAGCGAGTCCGGGATCGTCATAGTGCGGCAATAGTTCCAGAACGGGCTGTCGTTACGTTCGGTCTGGTGATAATGCAGAATAATAAAATCGCGGATTTTCTCCACTTCAGTAATAGATTGCTGGTTATATTCATCGGTTAACGCCGGTGTAACGCCGTTAAAAGGAAACAGCCGCAGTAAGCGGATAATGCCGCTCATAAACAGGAAAATACTGGTCGATTCCAGTGGTTCAATAAAACCGCTGGATAAACCAATCGCAACACAGTTTTTATGCCACAGCTTTTTACGCCGGCCGGTTTGATAGCTTAGTATCCGCGGTTCCATGGTTGCCGGGCTTTCCAGGTTATTCAGCAAACGTTGCCTGGCTTGCTCGTCGGATAAATAATCGCTGGCATACACCAGGCCATTACCAACCCGGTGTTGCAATGGAATACGCCATTGCCAGCCGCTATCATGCGCCATGGCGCGGGTATAAGGTGGGATAGTGGCGCCCGGCTTAGTTTGTACTACTACCGCTTTGTTGCACGGTAACCAGTGATCCCAGCGCTCGTAACCGGTTTTTAATGTTTGTTCAATTAGCAAGGCGCGAAAGCCGGTACAGTCGATAAACAAATCGCCGCTAACTTCCTGGCCAGACTCCAGCACCAAAGCGCGGATATCGCCGTTAACATGCTGCTGCACCTGGGCAATTTTGCCTTCAATGCGCACTGCGCCTAACTCTTCGCTAAAGCGGCGTAAAAAGCGGGCATAACGACCCGCATCCAGATGGTAGGCATAGTTAATACTGGATTGCTCAGTTTTAGCAAACTTATGCTGTTTGGCTGCCTGTAACTCGTAACAATAGTCGCCAAAAGGTGCGGCTATGCCCTGGTTTAAACCGTGTAAATAATAGTGCTGAAAATCGGTCAGAAAGCTGCCTTTGCCGGTGACACCAAAGGGATGGAAATAATGGTCGCCCTGTTGGCCCCAGTTTTCAAACGAGATAGCCAGTTTAAAGGTGGCATCGGTAGCCTGCATAAACTCCTGCTCGTTTATACCGAGCAAATTATGAAACAGCTGTACCGGTGGCACGGTAGATTCGCCCACGCCGACAGTACCTATTTCTTCTGACTCTATCAGCACTACATCAATTAAGCCTTTTAGCCGTTTTGACAGGGCGGCTGCAGCTACCCAACCGGCGGTGCCACCACCGGCTATCACCACTTTTTTAACGGTATTGTGTTGCATGGTCTGCTCCCTGTGATTTTTATAATATTTTTTAGCGATTTAACCGGTTTAGCAGCATGGCTCTGAGTTGGCGCGCCTGCATTTCATCCAGCTCGCCCAGTACACCGCGGGCAGCTTCAGGCAAATGTTGCCCTGCTTGTTTGGGGTCATCAAAAACATAGTGATTTAACAGCGCCTGCCAGGCGCGGCGTTCATGCTCGGGCTTATCGCGCAGGCACAAAAGGGCGTGATACAGCAGGTTCATACCCGAGCCGGTGTAGCGCGGCGCGGTGCTCCACCAGTAGTTGATCAGGATATTAAAACTGCCCGGCGCTTCTACCTGATGCCACCACATGCTGGGTAAATATAAGGCATCGCCGGGTTCTAACTCGGCTATCTGGCCGGCAGCTACGGCAGCGGGGAACTTAGGAAAACGCTGTAAATCCGGCTTGCTAAAGTCGACCATACTGATGGCCTGGCCGCCCGGCGTCGGTTCCAGTGGCCCCGGATACAAATTGCTGACTTGCTCTGGCGGAAATAACGTAAAACGGCGTTTACCCAACACGCAGCACGCCAGATTTTCTGAGACATCATAGTGGCAGGCCGCCAACGAGCGGTTGCCCAGCCAGATACTGACGCGGTCTGGCTCTGTGGCATAGCCCGGCTCTGCTTTGGGTAACTGCATATCGTGTTGATCGGGCAGGGTAGGGAAATGGCTTTGCAACAGGTTAGATGCAATGTAAACAGACGGTGGTTGCGCTTGCTCCTGCCAGGCCAGGATATGCTGCAATACCTCATCTACCCGCCCCATCCGGGTTTGATAATTTAGTTTGCTGTCGCTGTCATCATAAAAATAGCGGCCATTCAGGCCGGGCTCGCCGTAATACACCTGCGTGGGTTTGCCGTTGTAGTGGCTGTTAAGGTAATCGGCCACTAAGGCCGGGTTTTGCTGCCCCAGTTGCACCATAGGCCAGTGTTTTACCAGACCTTTTAGCACCACCGGTTGTTTGGCATTGACGATTTCTGCCGGTAAAACACCGCTTTGGCAGGTGTCAACAATAGGGCAACGGCGGCTAATATTCAGCATAGCGCCGTGCTCATAGCGGTTTATCGCTTACCGTGGCAGTTGGCGCCTGGCTCAGATGATTTTTGCGCTCAATTAAGCTGCGGATATTACTCATCGAGTTAACGATGGCATACGCCAGTTGTAAAAAACCAGCCTGATGCAGTTGCTCTAACTGTGCACCCCGTAGCGCGGCCAGACGGGCAGTGTTAATACAGTAATTGCCGGTCAGGCGGTATTTTTCGCCATTGTTAAGGCTAAACTCAATATTGACCGGCTCTATCAGCTCCAGTTCGGTGAAAGCAGCGAACATCGCCGGTGCTGTAGCCAAGCCCTGATGAATCGCCTGCAGCCGGGCTGAAATATGCTCCAGATAAGGGCTGTTGCCGCCTTGCGGTAAAAACAGTTGTTGGCCGTATTGCTCACTGATTTTCGGGTGATCCATATCAATATGCACTACCGGGTTCGGTGCGTCGTCCGGGTCGTCACTCTGGCGCTGAAAACCAATCAAAAACGGGCCTTTTTCAATACTGGCCGGAATATAACGCGCGTCCCAGCCCGACGGCTGCTGGCTATTCAGGTATAAATTTTCATCTGCAGCAAAGCCTAACAAAGCGATGGCCTGATACTGATTATCAGCAGCGTCACGGCGCAGCAAAATGGGGTACTCTTTTTGCAGTTCGGTAAATTCGGTAGGAAACACCAGCGTGCTGGCAATATTGTCGCCGTATTCTGCGCTAAAGCGGTGCAGTACGCGGGTGTGCTGGTGGTTAATATTGTTTAACAGTGTATGTCGGGGCATTTTTACATCCTGTGTCTGCTGTGTAGCAAATAACTCCCGTCGGTCAGGAAAAGCCGCTGCAATAGCGGCCTGGTTATTAATGTACAACCGATACCGGATTCCCGCCAGCACCGCTGGCGGGATCAGTGGCTAGAAGTCGTAACGTACACCAATCTGATAGCGTGGCCCCAGATCAGTCAGATACCACAACATGGCTTCATTCCTGGCATGAGAGCGGCTGTTTTCGCCGGTCAGGTTTAGTGCTTCGGCAAATACAGTCAGTTGCTCGTTAATGTCGTAGCTGACATTAACATCGATTTGCCAGTAGGCTTCTTCATACCTGGGGTTATTTGAGCCACCTTTGTTTACTTCAGCCAGATATTTATCACGCCAGTTCCAGGCAATACGTGCTTGCCAGCTGTCTTTTTCATAAATACCAATCAGGTTGGCGGTATCACTAAGGCCTACCAGCGCAAACTGCGACTCGTTCGGGTCAGCGTTGTTGTTAAAGCCAACGTCACCGCGCACTATGGTGTAGTTAGCTTGCACACCAAAACCGCTTTCACCAAAGAAATGCTGGATAGCAAATTCAGCACCGTATATTTTTGCTGCGCGGTTGTTATCCGGCGTACTGGTACGGAAGATTACTTCAGGATCTTCATCGGTAGCGCGTAAGTCAAAGCCTGGGTTACTGGCCAAAAAGTCGATTTGCTCTTGCGCACCGGTAAATTGCGGGTTAGCGCCATATCTGGCAATCATATCCGGATGGTTTCGGAACTCAGTAAATGCCATCATGGCGAACAAATAAGTATCGTCCAGCGGGAAGCCAGCATCGCGCACCGCCTGCGCTGCCGCTAAAGCACGCGGGCCACCGGTAACATCACGAATACCCTCCAGTGGCTGATCTATCTGACGGCTGCCGATAAAGTTAATCACGTTTTTCTGGAATACACCGGCCGACATATAACTGAACGGGTTGTAGTACCACTCCAGTGATAAGTCAAAGTTACTGGATTCCAGCGGCAACAGGGCCGGGTTAGCTCCATTGGCAGTAGGCTGGGCACCCAACAGCGTAGAGCCACCACCGCCGCCAAAGTTAGACGCCGATACCCCCAGGCTGCCCAAACCGGCACGGGCTATGGTTTTGCTGTACGAGAAGCGGCTAACAAGGTCATCTGTCAGGTTCAGGGTAACGTCCAGGCTGGGTAGCAGGAAGTCGTATTCATTTTCTGCTGAAACCGGCTCTGGCGGTACGGTAGAGTCGACATAGGCAACGATGTCGTTATTATCTTCCCAGCTAAAATACACCTCGCTAATCAGTGAAGTGGATTCCGATTCGGTTTTCTCATAACGCAAACCGGTTAATATATCAAACGGCATACCACCCAGTTCACCGCCTAACGCTACCTGAAAGTACACGGCTGTGGTGTCTTCTTTAACGATATTGTCATACGACAGCGCACTTTCAACAGTGGTAGGCTTGTTGGGATATAAGTCTAAAGCAGCAGTGTATAGTGCACGCGGGTCGCCAATAAAGCCATAACCACCAGAGCGCGGGCTGTAGTCGTCAAACTCGCCGGATAAGTCGAACGGTTGAATTAAATCGCCAAACTCGCCGGGGTTGCCTACGTTCCAGTTGCCCAGCGCGATATTGTTACCGGCTGTCTGGATAGAGCGTGACTCCATGTTGCGTATTTCTACGCCAAAATCAAAACGGCCATCGTCCAGCTCGTACATACCATCTAGTTTAAGCTGTTTAATTTTGCTTTCCTGGCTGGCGTTACGAATACGGGCAATAGATGAGCCGACATCACCGGCATCGACCACGCCATTGGCGTTGGCGCCTTTGTCCGGCAAGGTGTCGTCATACACGTTTTGATAAGTGGGTAAATCGGCACCGAAGAACCATTCACGCGAGGTAACAATAGGCGCGCCTAAACCCACGGCCAGTTCGCCGGAGTTGCGTGGCCCCGTGCCGCGGCTGAACATTTCAGAACTGTGGGCATCCAGCATCAGGGTTAGTGCATCATTAACCTGATATTCCAGGTTTAAACCGGCAGATTTCAGCGTATTGGTTTGCTCGCGCCATTGTTGCTCATAACCTTCATCTACGGCGCTGGCATAGGTTTCCTGAATATAAGACGGTGTTTTCACTAAATTATTGTCGAACTCTACCACCTTAGTATTGCTACCGGTTTGCATCCAGTTACCCACTTCGCCACGGTGCTCAACCAGGTTGTTCTCGGCAAAGGTATAATCGGCCGTCGCGGTAAAGTTGTCGACAGGCCTGAATTGCAGAGTCAGCTGGGCATTGTCGCGCTTGCGCTGAGTATTGGAAAACGCATAGCGGATATCATTCGGCCGGGCATATAGCTGACCTTGTTCTGGTGCATTGACTACGTTGGTGAGCTCGTTATTCCAGGTACGATCGGCATCGACGGTATCATCCCAGTAATCTACCTGCCAGTCGTTAACGGTGGCACCGGTATAACCGGAATCACGCTGCTGGTGGCTGGCCGAAATGCTGACACCGAATTTGCCGTTATCCAGCACATGGCTGAAAATACCGGACACTTCCGGTGTTATATCGTCACCGGTGCGGTTAGTAGTGTCGTGCGCTGCTTTAACACCCACACTGGCCACGGTTTCGCTGGTATCCAGCGGCCGGGCGGTTTTAACATTAAGTGTGGCACCAATGCCGCCGGTAGCAATATTGGCTTTACCGGTTTTATACACTTCTACTGCGCGGATACTTTCTGATGCCAGGTTAGAGAAATCAAAAGCCCGGGCGCTACCGCCTCGGGTGGTGCCGTCAGCACCTGAGCCTGCACCATAAGTGGTGGCCGAGGGCATGGTGCGGCCATTTAGGGTAACCATGTTATTGTCGCCGCCAAAGCCGCGTACTGTGACTTCAGCGCCTTCACCATTGGTACGGCTTATCGATACACCGGTAATACGCTGCAGTGATTCTGCCAGGTTGGTGTCGGGAAACTTACCGATATCTTCAGCAGAAATGGCATCTACCACACCCATTGAAGTACGTTTAATATCAGCGGCTTCCTGCATGCTTGACCGCACACCCCGTACTTGAATTATTTCAACGTCTGCCGGTGTTACCGTATCGGTCTGTGGGGCTTGTTGTGCGTATAACGGCATGCCCGCGGTACTGCCAAGCAGCAATGACATAGCTTTTGCCAATGCTGTCCGACTAAATTTTTTCCTGTTTTCCATTTTATCTACATCCCCTCGTGATTTGTTATAAGTCATTCAAATCAAACAATAGGGCAGTGACGCTGTGATTTACTTCAGGTGTCAGCAACTGCCAGCATGTTCATTTGTGCAGGCGCTGACCTAGCGGCTTCCTGCACATCCATGCCGAATAGCCAACCCCCGACAATCATTGTAGTAATCTTGTCACTTCGGGGAAGTTGTCAAAATGCGTTACCTTCTTGCTTTTTTTATTATGTGCTGCAAATGCAAAGTAAAAACGCTGTGGCTGGGCTGTGTTTTACTGCTTTGGCGGGTGATTTTTTACTGCTTATATTTCAAAAAGATATAGAAGATTCTTATTTGCTATTTTAAAGTTATCAATTGCCCGGCGTAAGATAGCGCTGTCGACTGCTGCGAGCGCAATACAACACAGTCTGAGCGGCCAAACATTGCAGCAATAGAACAGGGTGAACAGGTTATGAGTATCAGTATTGAGCAGGTAAATAAACGCTTTGGCGACTTTGTCGCAGTAGACAACGTTAACCTGAGTATCAACACCGGCGAATTAACGGCACTGCTGGGACCGTCTGGTTCGGGTAAAACTACCTTGCTGCGCATTATTGCCGGGCTGGAGCAAGCCGACAGCGGCCGTATTCAGTTTAATAATGAAGACATTACCGGCCAGCATGTGTCTGAACGCGGCGTGGGCTTTGTGTTTCAGCATTATGCGCTGTTTAAGCATATGACCGTATTTGAAAATGTCGCCTATGGCTTAACGGTAAAACCGAAAAAGTTTCGCCCTTCTAAGGCCGAAATTGCGAAAAAAGTGAATAAATTACTGCAGCTGGTACAACTGGACTGGACGGCCGGTCGTTACCCGGCACAGTTATCCGGTGGTCAGCGCCAGCGTATCGCACTGGCAAGGGCGCTTGCGGTAGAGCCCAAAGTGCTGCTGCTGGACGAACCCTTCGGTGCGCTCGATGCCAAAGTGCGGGCCGAACTGCGCCGCTGGTTACGCCGCTTGCACGATGAAATTCATGTAACCAGCGTGTTTGTTACCCACGATCAGGAAGAAGCACTGGAAGTAGCCGACCGCATAGTAGTCATGAACAAAGGCGCCATTGAGCAAGACGGCACGCCAGAGCAGGTTTACGACCACCCGGCCAACCCTTTCGTGTATGAGTTTCTTGGCAATGTAAATTTATTTCATGCCAGGGTGAAGCAGGGCCAAACCACCATTGGCAATGTGCAGCTGGCCTCGCCGGAGCATATCAATGGTGACGAGCAAGACGGCTTTGCTTATGTGCGGCCGCACGAAATAGAGGTATTTAAAGCGCCGGTAAGCGACGGGCTAAAAGTAAAATTGGATCTGGTGACCATTGTTGGGCCGGTGGCGCGGCTGGAAGTACTAACCGATACTGAGCAGCAGCTTATTCATATTGAATTACCGAAAGAGCAATTTAAACAGCTGGCGCTGGCGCAGGGCGATATTGCCTGGATCCAGCCCCGTTACAGCAAAGTCTTCCTTGGCGAAGGCATTTAATTTACAGGACTATACCTATGCACACTTCAAAAAAACTGGCGTTGCTGTTATTTGCTGCCTTGCTGAGCACACCGCTGGCAGCAAAAGAGTTATTAAACAGCAGCTATGATATTGCCCGTGAATTATTTGCTGAAATTAACCCGTTGTTTGTTGCCCACTGGCAGCAGCAAACCGGTGAAACCTTAACGATTAACCAGTCGCACGGTGGCTCGTCGCGCCAGGCGCAGGCTATTTTGCAGGGGCTGCGTGCCGACGTGGTAACCTTTAACCAAAGCACCGACATTGATGTGCTGCACCAGCGCGGTAATTTGCTGCCAGCAAACTGGCGTGAACGCTTAGCCAATAACGCCTCACCTTATTACTCTACCATGGCATTTCTGGTACGTAAGGGTAACCCAAAGCAAATTAACAGCTGGCAAGATTTGGCTAAACCCGGTGTTGGCCTGGTATTTCCTAACCCAAAAACGTCGGGCAACGCGCGTTACACTTATTTAGGTGCTTACGGTGATGCTCTGCAGCGTTTTGACAATGACGATGCCAAAGCACGCAACTGGGTAAAAACGTTTTTAGCCAACGTAGTGGTATTTGACACCGGTGGCCGCGGCGCTACTACTTCGTTTGTTGACCGCGAGCTGGGCGATGTGTTGATCACCTTTGAGTCGGAAGTAAACGGCATTATTAAACAGTACCCAGAGCACCAGTTTGAACGGGTAGTGCCACCAACCAATGTGCTGGCCGAGTTTCCGGTAGCCTGGATTGACCGCAACATCCAACGCAACGGCAGCGAAAAACAAGCTAAAGCTTACCTGGAGTTTTTATACAGCAACGCGGCGCAGCAGGTACTGGCGCGCCACTTTTACCGGGTGCACGATGTTGAAGTGGTTGCAGCTACTGCCGCGCAGTTTCCGGTAACTAAACTGTTTAAAGTAGAAGATCTGTTCAGCAGCTGGGATGCCGTGCAAAGTAAACATTTTGCCAGCGGCGGTGTGCTGGACCAATTGCTGGCCGAGGGTAAACGCTAAGCATGAACTGGTATCGTAGTTTTAGCAGTAAACGTGTGCTGCCGGGCTTTGGTATCAGCCTTGGCAGCAGCTTGTTTTTTATCAGCCTGGTTATTTTACTGCCCATTACCGGGCTAATAGTGCAAACGGCAGAACTCAGCTGGGCGCAGTACTGGGCTATTATTTCTGATCCGCGGGTAGTGGCTACCTACAAAGTAACACTGTCTGCAGCCTTGGTAGCCAGTGCTTTTAATTTGTTTTTTGGCTTATTAATGGCCTGGATCTTAACCCGTTACCGTTTTCCCGGCCGCATTTTGCTGGACGGCCTGATGGATTTACCCTTTGCCTTGCCAACAGCAGTAGCTGGCTTAACGCTGGCGGCGGTGTTTTCTACCCAGGGTTGGTTTGGCCAGTATCTGGCATTGTGGGATATAAAAGTGTCTTACACCTGGCTGGGTATAGTGCTGGCGATGATTTTTACCAGTGTGCCTTTTGTGGTGCGCTCGGTGCAGCCGGTGCTGGAAGAATTTGGCCCGGAATACGAAGAAGCCTCTGCTACCCTGGGCGCCAGCCCGTGGCAAACGTTTTTCCGCATTATTTTGCCGGAAATAAAACCGGCACTGCTTACCGGCACGGCACTGTCGTTTACCCGCAGCCTGGGTGAATTTGGCGCGGTTATTTTTATTGCCGGTAATTTGCCATGGCAAACCGAAGTGACCTCGCTGATGATTTTTGTCCGGCTGCAGGAATTCGATTACGCCGGTGCCAGTGCTATTGCCAGCGTGGTACTACTGGCGTCGTTAATACTGCTGTTTATTATTAATGGCATTCAGCAGCGTTATCAGCACATTACCGGAGGCGTCAAATGAGCCAAACCGCGCTTAACAGCTCACGGCGCTGGGTCCGGCCGCTATTAATCAGCCTTGGTGTGGTGTTAACGCTGTTGTTGTTAGTGGTGCCGCTGGTGTTTATTTTTGTCGCGGCGTTTTCTGCCGGTGTCGGCGGTGTATGGCAAAACCTGACCGATCCCGACATGCTGCATGCCATTGGTTTAACCTTGCTGGTGGCGGGCTTAACGGTGCCGATCAATTTGATTTTCGGCACCCTGATCGCCTGGTGTGTTACCCGCTTTAGTTTTCCCGGCCGGCGCTTATTGCTAACGCTGATTGATATTCCGTTTGCTGTATCTCCGGTGGTGGCTGGTTTGCTGTATTTACTGTTGTATGGCAGCAACGGCCCTTTTGCCAACCTGTTGGATCAGCACGATATACAGCTGATGTTTGCCTGGCCAGGCCTGGTAATGGTAACGGTATTTTTGTCTTGCCCCTTTGTGGTACGCGAACTGGTGCCGCTGATGTCGACACTGGGCACCGAGCAGGAAGAAGCGGCCGTATTGCTGGGCGCCAGTGGCTGGCAGGTGTTTTGGCATATTACCTTGCCCAATATCCGCTGGGCACTGTTATATGGCGTGATTTTAACCAACGCCCGTGCGGTGGGCGAATTTGGCGCGGTGTCTGTGGTGTCGGGCACTATTCGTAGTCAAACCAATACATTGCCACTGCATATTGAACTGTTGCAGCAAGACTACAACACCGCCGGTGCCTTTATTGCTGCGGCCCTGCTAACCCTTATTGCTATTGCCACTTTAGTGGTAAAAGCGTTTTTACAGTGGAAACTGGCACGGCAGCACTAAGCTGCCATTTATCTGAGCGCTGTTTAAACCGGTGCAGATAAGGCCGCACCGCTGCTTTTGGCCAGGGTAATAAAAGTTTGAATATGCTTATTCAGTTTCTCCTGTTTACGGTAACCAACATAAATATGTTTATGAATACCGCTGCTGCCTAAACGAATAACCTTAACCGGCAGGTTTTGGGCGTATTCCAGCGCCAGCCATTTGGGCATAGCAGCCACACCGCGGTTAGCCGCCACCATTTGTAGAATAATGTCAGTGGCTTCCAGTGTTTTATGTAATTTGGGCATGCACTGTGCTGGCAGTAAAAACTGCTGAAAAATATCCAGCCGTGCCGTTTCTACCGGGTAGGTTAGCAATACCTGATCACTTAGCTGTGCCGGGGCCAGCTGGCTTAAACCACTCAGTTTGCTGTGCTGGCTTACCACCAGCACCAGCTCGTACGGAAACACCGGTTCAAACACTATGCTTTCTTTGTTGATTGGGTCGGGTGTTATCAGTAAATCTATATCGTAGTTAAACAACGCCGCCATACCGCCAAACTGAAAGCGCTGTTTTACGTCGATATCTACCCCCGGCGATTGCGCCAAAAACGGTTGCACCACCTTTAACAGCCACTGGTAGCAAGGGTGGCATTCCATACCTACTCCCAGGCTGCCTTTTTCGTTATCGGCAAACTGGCGCAGCGTATCGTCTATGCGTTGAAACTGGGGCAACAAGCGGTTGGCTTGTTCTAACAGGTAGTTACCAGCTTCGGTTAAACGGATATTACGGCCATCCTTCAGCCACAAATTGATATTGCCCTGCCGCTCCAGCTTTTTCATGGTATGGCTTAGTGCTGACTGGGTCAGATTCAGGCTGCTGGCTGCTGCTGTTAGCGAGCCCTGGCGGGCGATTTCGCGCAAAATACTCAGGTGAATTTTTTCAATCATGCTGCTACCTTGGCTACTATGTATGATTAATATTCATTTATAAGTAGAAATATAACATTTTTAATCATGTGTCTAATACCTCACGTTTTATTAGTTTTTAGACTAAAGTTGTTTAGTTAAAAAAGTTGCTTGATTAAAAAATGCTCAACATCAGCGCACTTTAACAGCTCAGCAGTGTTAGCTCGGGTGTCATTGATTGTGATTACAAACCCTGACTCAGTTAATCTCAGCACGGAGCGTCTGCTATGGCCACAAATTCACAGCATCCTTATCATCCGATCATCTATGTCCGCGGCTTTGCCGCCACTCAGGGCGAGATTGAGGAAACCGTTGCCGACCCTTATATGGGCTTTAATATTGGTTCAACTAAGTCGCGCGTAGCCTGGACCGGTGACGTCAAACGCTTCTACTTCGAGTCGCCACTGGTGCGCCTGATGAGTGATCACAAGTATGAAGATGTATTTGTCGACGGCGACGATCTGGTAGCGGCTGAGCGCAATAATCACCCGGTGCCGTATCGCAGTATCATTATTTACCGCTACTACGACGAGGCGTCTAAAGATTTCGGCACGGGTGAAACGCCACCGATTGAGCACTTTGCCAAAGGGCTGGATCAGCTTATTCTGCGCTTGCGCGATAAAGTGTGTGCCAATAAAGCAAACAATATGACACCGGCAGACTTTCGCGTGCATCTGGTGGCGCATTCTATGGGCGGATTGGTGTGTCGTGCTTTCCTGCAAAATACCAAGCTGGGTTCGGCAGCCGCGCGCGCGGCGGTAGATAAGGTTTTTACCTATGCCACGCCCCATAATGGTATTGATATGCGTATTGTACGCAACATACCTGGCTGGCTTTCATTCGGTGATGTTAACAACTTTAACCGCGAGAAGATGGCGGCATACCTTGATGTACCCAAGGGCGATGACGTAAGCCTGGTAAAAAACTTTCCCCCTGAGCGGATCTTCAACCTTGTTGGCACCAACCCGCGTGACTACAACGTAGCGGGTGGTATTTCGGCCTGGGCGGCAGGTGACGCCAGTGATGGGCTGGTGCGCATTGAAAATGCCACTACCCATGGGCCGGACTTTGATGGTAAGGATGCCGCCTCACCACGCGCTTTTGTGCACCGCAGCCACTCCGGGCACTATGGCATTGTAAACTCTGAAGAAGGGTATCAGAACCTCACCCGTTTTCTGTTTGGCACCCTGCGTGTCGATGGCATTCTGGATGTTGACGACATCACTTTACCGATGGAAGTGCAAAAAGCCTTAAAAGATGGCAAAACGGTGCGGGCCTCATACCAGTTTGAAATTGCCGCCAGTGTGCGCGGTTGTCAGTGGCAGATGACCCGGCGCGAGGTGCGTGAAAACTCTGCTATCTTTCGCAGCTATGGTCAGCTTTTTCCCGGCAGGGACGGTACTGAACGCACACCGGACCGCAGCATGAGCCCACACCTGTTTTCCGTATTTCTCGACCCGAAAAAGAGTGTGAAAGCATCGAAATCTGTTAGCTTTGCCTTCGATTTAAAAGTGCTGGTACCCGATTACGAAGTAGACGGTGTGCTGTTTATGAAACGGCATTATGAGGGCGGTTTTATCTTCCGTCAGTTAATTCTGGTTGAAGCTTTCCCTGATGAAAAAGCGCTGGGGGGCTGGCGGGTTAAATATGGTTATCAGGATATCAACCCCGGTAAACCCGGCGTAGACGCAGACGTGCGTTTGTTGGCCAGTGGCGATGCGAGCCAGGGTTTTGTGTTCAATATTCCAATTGAGCAGAAAACCCGTCCTGGCTTGCGGGGCGCATTACGCATAGAAGCCAGGCCCTGGTCATAAAAGGTAAAGCAGGTTGTTCTAATGTTTGTCCATTTGAAAAATGCCTATAGCACCAGAGTTGGCCGCTTTAAATTGAAAAAGCTAGGCCTGGTGCATAAACCCTGGGTATCATGTGAGTAGCATTTATGCCGATCTCCTGCGGCCTACCAAGCATATGAACCAAACCTCATGAACATAATTGAAGAGACATTGAAACTACATAGCCAGGCATGGCGCGACCACAGCCAATTTACTGAGTGCCTGGAAAAAGCGGCCAGGTTACTGCAGCAGGCCTATGAGTCTGGTGCAGTCGATTCTCTGGTTGTAAATAATTATGCGGCCGTGCTGTTAGATCTGCACCGGGATGCAGAAGCACGTGAATTATTGCAGGCGCATTCGCCAGAATTCTCAGAGTTTTGCTCAAATTATGCTATTGCAATTGCAAAGTCAGCTTACGATATTTCGCTAATTCGCCATTGGAACCAAGCTGCATCAAGGCTGCCGAAGCAACAAGGCGCTATTGTCGCCTACATGGATTGGCAGTCGCTTTAGTAAATTATTTTACTGTGAGGTGTATAAATGAAGCACTGGCTGTTTCTGGCTATAGCCATTCTTGCTGAAGTGGTCGTGACTGTAAGTTTAAAAGCCCGCGCGGGTTTTACCAATTTTTGGCCATAAATATTTATCTGAGAAGCTAATCGAATTTATGAAAAAGTCAGATTTCCCCAAAGAAACCGAGTTTTACATTAAAGAATTTGACGTGCCCTTGGCCTATATCCCTAGCAAGGGCTGGTTCAATTACTTTGGTGGAAAATCCACCCCCTACAATGTTAAGGGGCTGAAGCCCGGCAACAGTTGGTTTGCCGATTCTTTCGCTGAATGGTTTGAAATCGTTGATAAGTCGTCAAAATAGTGCGCGTAACCCACTGTACCCGCGGCGCAGGCTTTTTAGTATGAGATACGTTTTTCTTTTTAGCGTAACGTTATCTGGGTCAGCCTGGGCGACTGACAGTATTTGCTATGGCACAACAGCAGATGGGCGTCTGGAACATGGCGTGGCACTGCCTGCCAGCGGCGCTAATTTTGTCGCTTATAGTGAAATCGCAATGTTGGCGGGGCGTACCTTTGTGCATTCAGAGGTAAAAGAAATTGTAACGGCTGCTTACCACACTTTGGCGAAAGAGCGGCCGGACACTGTGTATAAATATGCGGAAACCGGCTTTAAAGACGGCGGCCAGTTTAAGCCGCATAAAACCCATCGTAATGGCCTGTCGGTCGATTTTATGACACCGGTAAAAAATAAGCGGAGCGAGTCGGTTCATTTACCAACCTACCCATGGAACAGATTTGGTTACGATATAGAATTTGATAACAATGGCCAGTATGGCGACTTTAGCATTGACTACGACGCGCTGGCGGCGCATATCGTGGCACTTGATAAAGCTGCTAAAGCACGAGGCCATACAATATGGCGGGTAATATTTGACCCGCAATTACAACCCGGCCTGTTTGAGACTCAGTATGGCGCTTATATAAAAGCTAACCTTGAGTTGTCGAAAAAGCGCTCTTGGGTAAGGCATGATGAACACTATCATGTTGATTTTATTGTGACATGCGCTAAATAGTGGGCATGTTTTTATCTTACTATCACGCCTTTAACGTTAGGCGAAGCCCATCGCCGATGAACACAGAACTGCTTTGCGTGCTGGCTATGCTGCTGTCATATTATTTGGGCATACTTTGCCGGTCAGATTGACAGTCATATTCACCAAAGCAGGATAACTTAATTATGCCACAGCCCTTATCTTCTGCGGCCACAGCCGTTAGCCTGCGCGAAGCATTTAGCTACTGGCTGAAGCTGGGCTTTATCAGCTTTGGTGGCCCGGCTGGGCAGTTGGGTATGATGCAACAGGAGCTGGTAGAAAAACGCCGCTGGATCTCCCAAGCGCGCTTTTTACATGCACTAAACTACTGCATGTTGCTGCCGGGGCCGGAGGCACAGCAGTTGGCCACCTATATTGGCTGGTTATTACACGGTGCTAAAGGCGCTTTAATCGCTGGCCTGCTGTTTATTTTGCCGTCGTTTTTTATCTTAAGCCTGCTGGCCTGGCTGTATCTGGCGCATGGCGATGTACCCTTAGTGCAAGGCATATTGTATGGCGTAAAACCGGCGGTTACCGCCATAGTACTGTTTGCCGCCTGGCGTATCGGTAAAAAAACCTTACATACTACTGCCCTTAAACTACTGGCGCTGGCAGCGCTTATTGCTATTGCGCTGTTTAAGCTGCCGTTCCCGTATATCGTGGTTGCTGCGGCGCTTATTGGCCTGCTGCTGATGCGCTGGTGGCCTGCGCAGCTTAACGTATTACCGGCAGCGCATGGCGGTGCTATAGCCGGTGCTGCGGCAGATGCTGCGATAATAAACGACAATACCGTATTACCAAAGTGGCAGCTATTTAGCTGGCGCAAGTTTGTGTTGGGTGTTGCTTTGGGGCTGGGGATCTGGGCTGTATCACTTTGCGTACTGGTGGTGTTGTATGGCTGGCATAGCCCGCAAGTGCAGTTGGGCTGGTTTTTTACCAAGGCAGCGCTGCTAACCTTTGGTGGTGCTTATGCGGTATTACCCTATGTGTATCAAGGCGCGGTAGAGCATTACAGCTGGCTGACGGCCCTACAAATGATAGACGCGCTGGCGCTGGGTGAAAGCACCCCCGGCCCTCTGATTATGGTGGTGGCCTTTGTCGGCTTTATCGCTGGCTGGACAGAGCAACTGTGCGGGCCAAATATGCTGCCACTGGCCGGTATGCTGGCAGCTGCCATTGTCACCTTCTTTACGTTTTTGCCGTCATTCCTGTTTATTTTAGTCGGCGCACCGCTGGTAGAGAGCAGCCGTAAACAAGCTGCCTTTACCGCTCCACTTACCGCCATTACGGCGGCAGTGGTAGGGGTGATTGTTAATCTGGCGCTGTTTTTTGGCTACCATGTGCTATTGCCGCAAGGGCTAAGCGGCAGTATCGACTGGTTTGCCTTACTGCTGGGTACCACCGCTGGTGTGGCGTTATTTCACTACAACCAGAGCATAATGCGGGTGCTGGCATGTTCGGCTGTGTTGGGTGTGGTTGCGTTTCAACTAATAGCCATCTGAGCTTCTGGCTAGCTATATATCCAAGTGGCCGGTTATTTCTGTTTTATATAACTAATAGTTATCAAATCCTTCGGCGCCTGTCATTACAGGCATAGAATGCGCACATTGAACAACCCGCAATGTGAGCGCAATATGACGTTACAACTTCCGGTGCTGGATTTAGCTTTGTGGCGGGCTGGCGGTGAGCTACGCCGCCAGTTTCTGACGCAGCTGGGCGAGGCTGCACGCGATGTCGGCTTTTTTTATCTGACCGGCCACGGTATCGTACAAACGCAGCAGCAGGCAATTTTACAACTGGCTGCAGAATTTTTTGCTTTGCCACAAGCAGACAAAGATGCCGTGCAGATGGTAAATTCGCCGCATTTTCGTGGTTATACCCGCTTAGGTGGCGAGTTAACGCTGGGTAAGGCTGATCAGCGCGAGCAGTTTGACATTATGGCCGAGCATAGCGCGCCGTTACTGCAAAAAGATGAACCGGCCTGGTGGCGTTTATATGGCCCGAACCAGTGGCCTGCGGCGTTACCGGCTATGCAACCGGCGTTACTACAATGGCAGGATCAGTTAACCGATCTTACCGTAACCCTGCTGCGTGCCTTTGCGCTGGTACTGCAGCAAAGCGAGGACGCCTTTGACAGCACTATTAAAGATGGCCCTTACCGCCATATGAAATTGATCCGTTATCCGGGGCGCAATGCCCCTGAGCAGGAGCAAGGGGTAGGCGCGCATAAAGACCCGGGTTATTTAACCCTGGTATTGCAGGATGGCCAGAGCGGCCTTGAAGTGTTAACTGAAAAAGGCTGGTTAAGCGCAGTACCGCTGCCTGGCGCCTTTGTGGTGAATATAGGGGAACTGCTGGAACTGGCGTCAAATGGTTACCTGCGTGCAACCTATCATCGCGTGGTTAGCCCACCTGCCGGTGTTGAGCGTCTGTCATGCGCCTTTTTTATGGCCGCGCAGTTGGATGCCACAGTGCCGTTGCTGCCATTGCCGCAAGAGTTGGCATTGCAAGCCAAAGGCCCGGCCAGCGATCCGCTTAACCCGCTATTTTATCAGGTGGGGCAAAATGTATTAAAAGGCCGTTTGCGTTCACACCCTGATGTGGCGCAAGCGCATTATTCGACTATTACCGGTTTAGATAAAAAGACCGCTGTTTAACGGACATTATTAATGAAATTTAAAACTCAATTGCTACACAGTGGTGCCGGTGCCGACACACAAACTGGCGCTTTAACCACGCCAATTTACCAAAGCAGTACTTTTACTTATGGCACTGCGGCAGACGGCAAAGCCCGTTTTGCCGGGGAGCAAAGCGGCTTTATTTACAGCCGCATGGGTAACCCGACAGTGCAGGCGTTAGAGCAACAACTGGCAGCGCTGGAAGGTGCCGGCGAAGCTCTTGTAGTGGCCAGTGGTATGGCAGCAGTAAGCAGTATTTTTTATGCGCTGGTAAGTGCCGGTGATGAAGTCGCCTTTATTGACCCGGTATACGGTGGCACCGCAGCATTTTTAATTAATACCCTCAGCCGGGCCGGTATTAAAGTAAGCCGTTACCTCAGTGCTGACGACTTAGTGGCCAATATTAGCCCCGGCACCAAGCTGGTGTTGTTTGAGCCAATAACCAACCCTAACCTGAAAGTCAGTGATTATCGCAAAGTTAAAGCTGCTGCTGCTAAAACCGGTGCCATTACCGTGTGCGACAATACCTTTTTAACGCCGTACTTATTTAAACCGCTTGCGCATGGCATTGATTTAGTAATGCACAGTGGTACCAAATACTTAAGTGGCCACGGCGATATTATTGCCGGCGTGGTAGCTGGCCGCTCAGAGCTGATGCAACAGGTGCGCACGATAGCGCTAAAACACATTGGCGCACCGATAGGCCCGCAGGAAGCTTATTTACTGCAGCGCGGCCTGCGCACGCTGGCATTGCGGATGGATGCGCACTTAGCCGGTGCGGCAAAAGTAGCAGAGTTTTTAGCGCAGCACCCGTTGGTGGCTAAGGTGATTTATCCCGGTTTAACCAGCGACGCCGGTTATGCGGTACTGGCTGAAACAGTGGGCGCCTTTGGCGGTATGGTTAGTATTGAGCTGACGGGTGGTTTTGCCCGCGCGGCCAGGTTTTTAGACCAATTACAGTTGTTTACCCAGGCGGTAAGCCTGGGCGATTTAGAAAGCCTGGCCTGTCATCCTGCCAGCACCACCCATGCTGCTATGGATGCTTCAAGCCGCTTAGCTGCAGGGGTTACCGATGACTTAATCCGCCTGAGTATTGGTGTCGAAGATCCGGACGATCTGATCGCTGATTTGCAGCAGGCACTGACATAGATTTAGCGACATTCTGTTGTTTAATGATCTGGGTTGCCAGTTTTTGTGCCTGGCTCCTCAGCTCAGTTACAGCGGTGCTTTCCCATAACTCACCGCGTAAATTACTACCCTGCGTAAATAACGCAGGTTGCAACCGACCGTTGCGATTTAGCACCTTGAAACCGCCCAAATCAGCAGTAATACCTAATTGAAACTTATATAACGGCAGCAGTACCACTTGGAATCACGTATTTCATGATAGATGCCCTGTGTTATTTACTGATGCCGGGCCATAAAGTCGCGGATGGCATCAACGAAGGCTTTTGATGCCGGCTCGCGGCCCAATAGCAAATGGCCGTTGCTTTCAAGGCCAACAAACTCGGCATTCGGAATAGCTGCGGCGATATCGCGGCCTACGCTGATGGGGATGCGCTGGTCGCCCATGGCATGAATTACTAAAGTAGGCACTTTCACTTGCGCCAGACGGTGGCGCACGTCGATGTCGGCAAACACCGATAAAAACCGTACTGCGTTTTCGGCTGAGGTGGTTAAGCGCTGAAAGTCATTAAACCAGTTGAATTCAGCTTCGTTGGCATCGGGCATAAAGGTTGAAGAAAATATCTGCCGATATGCCGGGTTATCTGTACCCCAGCCGACAGCTGTTAGTGTCATCACCGCTTCGCGCTCTTTGGTTAAAGCCTCTGTAGCACCAATACGCCAGCCGGCGGCGTAGCCACCAAACAGAATAAGATGTGACACTTTTTCCGGATAACGAATAGCATACTCGATAGATACCGCCGCGCCTTGTGATATACCCAGCAGAGCAAATTTATCCAGCTTGTTAGCGCGTACCACTGTTTCCAGATCGGTTACAAAGGCGTCAAATGAAATATCCGCTACGTCCCAGTCCGATAAACCATTGCCGCGCTCATCGTAGCGGACAAAATGATGATCTGCCGCCAAATCCCGAAACAGTGGGCTCCAGATTGGCGCCCCCCAATCATGCTCCAAATGGCTGAGCCAATTAGCGGCTTTGACAATGGTAGGGCCTTTGCCTACCGAGGCATAAGCAATACGGACACCATCATGCGCGGTACAAAACTGTACTTTTTGTCGCGCGAGTAACTCCCGGCTGGCGGGTGGCTCTATGGTATGCAAGTTATCCGGGCTGCTCAGCGTGGTATGCGAGGCTAAACGGGCTTGCAACTTGCCGGTGAGTTGCTGTAGCTCATTACGCTCTGCCGTTAACCAATCTTGAAACAGGCTCTGATCGGGTAAATCCAGCCCCTGTAAAAAAGGCTGCTGGCTTTGTTGCAGCAGGCTTTCCAGTTCCGCAATGGATAAATCGTTACGCTGGCTGTCGGCTTTTAGCTGGTGCAGGTCAATACTGATGTCGCTACTGACCAGCGATACCCGTTCGCGATCTGCTTGCAGCCTTTCTGTGTCAGCGTCATTCACCAGCGGGCGGATCTTACTTAGTGACCAGCGTAATGCGCCTTTAGGGTCATTCGGGATTTCCCAGAACACTTCACATAACCTGTCGCGGCGGTGTGGCCGGGCAGTAAATGCCAGATACGCCAACAGGGCGCGGCTACGTTTCGAAGCTGGCAGCCGAACAAGCAGGTTATTGTGGAAAACCTGCAGCTCACCCAGCATTCTTATCGAAATTTGCACAACACGTTACCTGACAGTTATTAATTTAATATTGCATAATCTTATGCTGTCTATTCTTTTAGAACATAGCCATTGCAAGACTATATTGCTAAGTAAACCAGCCCATGTGCCGCAGGGTGTTGTGACATGCTGCTATTTCAGGCAGTTTGTTATATTAGGTTCTTTTAAAATACTTATGCATTTATACGGCATAAGTATTTTATTTCAGTTTTAATGTGCAAATTGTGCAACGGGAATGCTCTAAAATCAACAACTCAAGTTGAATCTGCATTAACAACTCAGAAATAACACGCCTTAATACTGGAAAAACCACGCTTAATACCACGCTGGCTACCACGGTAGCTGGCTAGACTACCGGTTGGTTTGATTTTTTTGTTAGGGAAGATTTTGTTATGTTAACCATAAGAACACCTCTATTGGCGTTAGTGCTACTGACAACCTTAACCGCTTGTGGTGGCGGTGGCAGCAGTGCCCCTGTAACCGAAGAGCCGGTTGCCGTTGATTTTGATATCGAAATGTCTGATTTTTCAATGGATTTTGATACAAGCCAGGCCTTTGCGCTTAATCACCGGATCCCGGTTTCATTTACCATTCGCGGCACTGACGCCAGCATAACGGAAGTGACCAATATTCCGGTTAGTTTTAGTTTTGTCGAGAAAAACCCGGCCAACCCGGCGGCGCCGATCGTATGTAGCTCTAATGCTATTGATGTAGAGTTACCGGCTGGTGGTGCGCCGGTAGTGGTGGCAAACGAGTTTATCTGGCCTGTCAGCGAATGCCAAATCCTGGCCGAAGCCGGACGCGAAGTAGAACTGCAAGTTGGTTTTTTCCGCGATGAAGAAGAGCTTAAAGGTAACGTAACGGCTAACTTACCTACCCTGACATTGCGCGAAGGCGGCACAGATGTAGAGTACGAATTAACTACTGAATCGTCAGTAGCCTTGCTGACTATCACCGAAGAAGGGGAATCGCCAACGCCGGTGTTGTCGGTACAGTCCGGTTTTGTGTTCAATGGTGCCGACCCTTATTTTTCTAAAATTGATGCCGCTGAAATTCCGGCAGATTTAGAGGTGGTTGACGCTGAAACAGGCCTTAGCATCCAACAAGAGCTAACCTACGGCATGACCGAAGAGCAATTAAATCAATTAGGCAAATTGCCGGCGTCGGTTACGCTGACTTATGTATTAATTCCTGAAAGTGCGCCGGGTATCATCTTGCCGTTAATGATTGGCCAGGAAGATGGCAGCACGGTAGCATCATACAGTTTTAATGAAATTCAACCGGGCATTGCTGATGAGGTTACCCACGACCTGTATCTGGAAAGCGCGGATCTTGCTGCAGTACAAGACGGAGACCTGGCAAACGAAACGCACTATATTTTGCGTGGCTGTGTGGTAACCAGTTTCTCTCAGAATGGTAACGACGGCGATCTTGCTAACGACTGTAAAGATGTGGACATTAACTTAGAGCGTGAAAGTGCGACCGCCGTTACTGCGGCAAGTAATACGGCCTTTAAAAAGAACCAAAAGCGCAACGCCGGTAACTCCCGCATTGCCATTGAATCTGAAATGGATGTCGACAACACCCTAAGCCGCAACGGTATTTTAAGCCGTGCCACCGGCGAAGTTGCACTACGCGGCAATATTGGCAAAAGCTTTGATTTTACAATTGCTGAAGCCATCGCTGAAGCCATAGTAACGAAAGATAAGTCGTCCTATTTTCATCAAATTAAAGCCTTCAACAAAGTGGTGGCCGGTGATACCAAAGAAGGCAAAGAACACCTGAAACTGAAGAATGAATTCAAGCAGGACAAAGCGCAGGAAGTGGCCGGTTTAGGTTTTGGTTTTGGCCCTGTGCGGCTGGGTTTTAAAATCAGCGCAGGCGGCCGGGTGGGTATTGATGTTGACGATGACATGGACCTGCTGACCGATCTGCCAGAGTGCCAACTATTGCTGGTATCTACAGAAGCGGTTAACACTTGCGGTTACCTAACCCGTACCGTGGCGCCAAACTTCAGCTTTACCGGCCGTATCTTTGGTGGCCTGGATTTACGCATTGTTAAAGCCGGAGTGGATGCCAATCTGCGCTTTTTGGAAAATAAATTTCCATTAACCGGGGTATTAAGTTTTGGCCTGACCGACGACAACCGTATTTTAGTGCGCGGTGATGTTACGCTAGACCATACTCTGCAAACGATCAGCGGCAAAGTTAAGCTGGTTGGGACCATTAAAGTACTTCGTTTTCGTCGCAGCAAATCCGTTACGCTGGTCAGTTTCTCGTCTAAACCTGTTACGCAAAACCTGTTAACACGCAGTACCGGAGGCACGCTGGAATTACTGTAGGGCAAGGCCGCGGTGTTAAACAGAAGAGATTAGAACATGACTGGTTTGAAGATTAGAAAAATATTGGTGTTAGCCACTGCGGCTGCCGCTGTGGTGGGGATTATAGCTTTCAACTCATGGGAGAACTCTGGCCCGGCGCAGGCTGACTTGGCCGCAAGCGCGCCGCAGGCGGCAAGTTGCCACCTGAGCGTGGGCCAAACTGCGGCGTTCCGCTTTAGCTCAACGGTTACGGCAGAGGGGCAAAGCGATACGTTTGAGGGTGTGATGAGCTGGCAGGTTGAAGCGCTTAACGCCGGTGTTGCGCGGGTGCGGGCAAGTTTCAGCAAGGTGAGCCTCAGCCAGGATATGACGTTAGCGGCAGAGCGTGCGGCATCACCGCAAGGCTTGCCGTTCTTTCTGCAAGTGGACAGCAACTGCGCCATTAGCGGTACAGCCTTTGCACCACAATGGCAGCCGAAAAGCCGCTTGTTGGTGGCCACCCAACTGGATAATTTCACCTTTTTGCTGCCGCAAGCAGGTGCAACGCAATGGCAGAGTGCTGCGTTAGACGGGCTGGGCGATTACACCGCGCACTTTAGTTTGCTTAGCCAGGCACCGCTGCAAATTCAGCGGCAAAAAACAGATCATCTGATACGCGGTGCCGCCGACAGTTTTGGTATTAAAATTTCGCTGCAGAAATCGCAAGCCACTGCCATGTTTAACCCGGCACAACCACTATGGTGGCAAGCTATCAGCGGTGAAGAAATTGTTAGCTTGCAGGTTGCTGGTCAGCCGGAAGTGATTATGCAACAACGCTTTTCATTGCAACGCGATGATCAACTGTTTGCTGCCATTCCACAAACCGATTGGGCGTTGGCGGAAAAATCCGTCCCTTATGATTTAGCACCGGAATTTGACGAGTTTATAACGCAGCAGCAAAGTTATACTGAAGCTTATACTGACTTTGTCAGTGCTATCACAGACTCGCCGCCACGTTATTTTGATGCGGCCCTTGAAATGGCGGCCTGGTTAAAAAAACACCCGGAAGATGTCGACTTGTTAGTGGCAGAGCTGCGCGGGCAGATGGCTGATGATGCCCGGCCGACAGCGTTTTTAGCTCTGCAGTTATCTGGCCTGAATAACGCCCGCGAAGCGCTGTCAGACATGGTGTTTGACGCTACGATGAGCCAGGGAGACCAATCCAGAGCCGCTTCCGCCCTGGCTGATCTTGGCACGCCCCGGCAGGATGTCGCCGAGCTGCTGCTTGCGCGCGCGGCGGTCAAAGATATTGCCGGTAATGCCAGCCTGTTGGGCGCAGGCAGCATGGTTGACCGCTCAGATGACCCTGCTTTACGCCAGTACATTATGCAATCGCTGCAACAGCAGCTTGTCAGCACCGCTGACCAAAGTGAACGGCTAATCTTAATTGACAGCATGGGTAATACCGGTGATGCCGCCTTTGTCGATGTATTAAGCCAGGAGCTTAGCGCGCAGTCGACTGCAACCCGTCGCCGGGCTGCTGATGCCATATCACGCTTACCGGCGGAGCAGGCCCGACCTGCGTTGTTGGATGCGCTGGTGCTGGAAAGCGATCCGCAGGTGAGCACGGCATTAATCGATGCATTAAAACATGCCGGTGCTACCTCGCCGGAGCTGGTGGATGTGCTGGAAAAACGCATCAACTCGTCAGATGCCAATCAACGTGCCGCTACCATCGAATTACTGGGCAGCCAACAAACTGAAAGGGCACAGCAACTGCTAATTGCGCAATATAAACGCGAAACCGATGCCCAGCTTAAAATGCAGATTGGCCGCTATGTGCCAGCCAGGGCGCTAAGATGAAACCGTCATCAGCGTTCTTGTGCGCAGCTATCGCAGCCGTTGTTGCCGGCTGCAATAGCGAACACGCCAGTGAGCCAGTGCTGTGGACACCGCTGGCGTCGGTCTCGGTAGATAGCGGGTCGGGTAACACGTCTGCCGTAGCAGTACCGTTGGATAACTTGCGCCGCGCTCTTCGGGTCAGCGCTCAGCCGCAAGGCTGCTTGCGGGTATCTTCTGCTACTAGTGTTACCGGTGAGGAGCTGATTGCCAACCCGGCAGCGGCTGTTGGTAACAGCTGGCGCACCACTAAATTGCATCAAGCTGGTTTATTGGTGTTAGAAGGCGTAGCCGCAGAGCTAACCCATATTAGCTTTGCAGCTGTGCCGTGCGATACTGCTGCTACCGGTATGCTGCCAACCAGCGTTAGGGTTGAATCACGCTTATCCGAACTGCCCACTAATCCGGGGCTGAAACTACGGCTTGTGTTGAGCCAAGCGATAAGCGCTGAGTTAGATGCGGAATTATTGGCACAGTTGATCGGTTTTGAATTGCAGCTGGACATCGCCATCACAGGCGTAGAGGTTATTGCTGATACCGATCTGATTATGCAAAGTCAGGCTGATTTCTCAACGTTAGCCGCTATATTGGCATCACTACCGGCAAAAGCGGAAGACAGTCTTGATCTGGTTATAGGGCCCTGTCTGCTACAGCAAACGCCGTTTGGCCGACAACAGTTAGCTGGCTTTACACCGCGAATTCCCGGTGGCGCAGGACCCGCCGACGGCGTTTTTGTGGCCCGCACTAATTGTGGCTTTGCCGGGTCATTACCCGACACTGTTAACGAAATAGCGCGCTTAGCGGCACATGAAATCGGCCATTATCTCGGGTTGGCGCACCCGGAAGAACTTGATGGCAGTAAAGATGACTTAGCCAGCACAACTACTCAAAATCTAATGCATCGCGTTCCGTTAGCCGCCACTGCTACCGGGCTTACCTCCGAGCAGCGCTCGCGGATACTGGCACACCCTTTCGTTTCAGAGCTGTAGTTTGCTTTAGTTAAAACACCGACAATTTACTGTTAGCTAAATCGGTTACCAGCATATGGCCGGGGCTGTGGGTAATACAAAAATCCACTTTAGCATTGACTATGGCAACTTGCGGCGTGACGCCGCAGGCCCAGAATACCGGTACTTCGCCGGGCTTTATTGTTACCGCATCGCCAAAATCCGGTTTATTGATATCAGCAATGCCAATGGCGGCAGGGTCGCCAAAATGCACCGGTGCGCCGTGTACCTGCGGAAAACGCGAGCAAATCTGGATCGCGCGTATTGCATCGGCCGGTTTCATCGGCCGCATACTTACCACCATACCGCCGTGAAATACCCCGGCTGGCGTGCAGGCGATGTTGGTACGGTACATCGGCACGTTTACTTTCTCCGTGATATTACGGATTTCCAGGCCATCAGCCAATAACGACTCTTCAAACGAGAACGAGCAACCAATTAAAAAGGTGACTAAATCATCACGCCACACATCACGCACATCGGTTACTTCATCTATTAGCTGGCCGTTGCGGAAAATGCGGTAACGGGGTAAATCGCTGCGTATATCCAGATCTTTAGCCAAAGAGGGCATATCAATCGCGCCAGCTGTTGCCGCCATGCCTAAAAGCGGGCAGGGCTTGGGGTTAAAGTGGCAAAACTGCAGAAAATCGGCGGCGTACTGTTTGGGTAATATCGCCATATTGGCCTGGACAAAACCCGGTGCAAAACCCGAAGTATTGCCGCTAAAGGCACCACTGCGACACTGCTGGCGTAACTGGTAAGGGGTTAGAGCTGTCATTCGAATGTCCTTTGGCGAAATACCGCTGTTATATTGCTCAGCACAGCATGTACCGTCCAGCGCAATACGGCAGGGTGCAGTAATTTATAGCCAGTTTTGTTATCTCAGGCATTACCATAAATTTCTTTATTGGCCAGCCAGCGTTTGATTAGCGCCAGGCTGGCGGGGCGGTTGTGTTGCCATAACTGCGTGGCCAGTTGTTGTGCCTGTGGCAGTAAGTCGGCGTCGCGGCTTAGATCGGCAATTTTAAACTGTAAAATACCCGTTTGGCGGGTGCCGAGCAGTTCGCCGGGGCCGCGAATTTCCAGATCACGCTGGGCAATAACAAAGCCGTCGTTAGAATCGCGCAGTACGCCAAGCCGCGATTGCGCGGTGCGTGACAGCGGCGCATGGTACAGCAACACACAGTGCGAGGCGGTGCTGCCACGGCCTACGCGACCGCGTAATTGATGCAGCTGAGCTAACCCCAGCCGCTCGGGGTTTTCAATAATCATTAAACTGGCGTTGGGTACATCTACGCCTACTTCAATTACCGTGGTGGCCACCAACAGGTCTAATTCGCCACTGCTGAATTGCTGCATTACGGCTTGTTTTTCGGCAGCTTTTAGCCGGCCATGTATCAGGCCGATTTTCAGTTGCGGTAAGGCTTGCTGCAAGTTCAGCATGGTGTCTTCAGCCGCCTGGCACTGCAGGGTTTCAGATTCTTCAATTAGGGTGCATACCCAGTACGCCTGACGTTGCTCGCTTTGCACGGCACTTCGCACCCGTTCGATAATATCGTCGCGTCGCGTATCTGGTATCGCCACTGTTGTTACCGGTGTGCGGCCGGGCGGCAGCTCATCAATTATAGAGGTGTCTAAATCGGCATAAGCCGTCATCGCCAGCGTGCGCGGTATGGGTGTGGCGGTCATGACCAACTGATGCGGATACTTACCTTCGATCCCGCCTTTTTCACGCAGCGCCAAACGCTGGTGCACACCAAAGCGGTGTTGCTCATCGATAATAATCAGCGTTAAGACATTAAATTCTACCTGTTGCTGAAACAGCGCATGGGTACCCACCACCATTTGTGCGCTGCCGTCAGCTATTGCCGCCAGTGTGGTTTGCCGTGCTTTACCCTTGGTTTTACCGCCGAGCCAGGCCACGCTGATACCCAAAGGTTCAAACCAGCGGGCAAAGTTAACCGCGTGTTGCTCGGCCAGCAATTCGGTTGGCGCCATTAACGCCACCTGATAACCATTACCTATCGCTGTCAGGGCAGCTAATGCTGCCACCAGCGTTTTACCTGAACCAACATCGCCCTGTACCAGCCGCAGCATTGGCAGGGTTTGGCTTAAATCATGACGTATTTCATCGGTTACCCGCTGCTGGGCTTTAGTAGGTGAAAACGGCAGTGCGGCTAAAAAACGCTGCTGCAGGCTGTTGTCAATATGCAGCGCTATGGCCTGTTGTTGCTGGCTTTGGCTACGCAGCTTGTGCATGCTCAGTTGCTGCGCCACTAACTCTTCAATAATCAGCCGTTGCTGCGCGGGGTGTTTAGCCAGTTCCAGCAATTGCAGGCTGGCGTCTGGTGGTGGCCGGTGCAGATAAGTCAAAGCTTCAGTCAGTGACCACGGCTGGCGCAGCATGGCGGCCGGCAGATATTCATCTGGCTGGCTGCGCTGTAAATACTGCAGCGCGGCATCGGTAAGGCTGCGCCAGGTTGCCTGGCGTAAGCCTTCAGTAGTGGGATAAATGGGGGTTAGGGTTTCGCTTACTTCGGTTAGTAATTCGTCGTTGTGAACACGGTATTCCGGGTGCAGCATTTCCAGCCCGCGCGGGCCGCGTTTGGCTTCACCAAAACAGCGTATTAACACGCCTGGGGTAATGGCATTTTTCTGGGCGGCACTAAAGTGAAAAAAGCGCAGGGTAAGAAAGCCGCTGCCGTCTTTAATTTTTATCAGCCAGCTGCGCCTTTTACCCATTTGTATTTCACTGCTGGTAACCTCGCCCAGCACCGTGCCGTGCATTAACGGCATTAAATCGGCGATGGCATAAATACGGGTGCGGTCTTCATAGCGTAGCGGCAGATGAAATAAAATATCCTGCACGCTTTGTATACCGAGTTTTTTCAACCGCTCGGCTACTTTGGCACCTACACCTTTGATGGCAGAAACAGGTTGGCTGGCAACAGAATCGGCTGACGTCATCAGGGCTGTGTATTCAACTGGGGGGCAGGTCTGGTTGGCGCAGCATATAAACGCTCTACCGTGCCGTCGTTTAACATTGTGGCCAGATGTTGGCGCAGTATAGGTTCCATTGCTGCATAAGGGCTTAGCCGTGACAAGCCAACATGAATAAAGCCAGACTGGCCGCGGCTGAAGTCGATACCCGCATTACGGAATTTATTATGGTAACTGCTGACACCGTTAATAGCTTCAGATGTACTGACGGTAGGTGCGACTAAGCCATCTACCCGGCCCCGTATGACCATTTCCAGCCCGGCTTCAATTGAGTCTACTTCAACAATCTGACGTTGTTTTTGCTTTAGTAATGCCATTAGCGCCGGAGAATAAATATAGCCGCGGATACTCACCAGTGTTAGTTGCTGTAACTGTGCTTCGGTTTCTACCTGACGCCTGTCATCCTGGCGGACAAACAGGCTTTCCGGCACTGTTTTATTGTAGGGTAAGAGGTGCATGATGCCGTCACGCTCGGCACTGAATTTCAGGTTAGACATTAAATCTACTTTGCCTTCTGCCATCAGCCGCAGGCAGCGGGCTACCGGTGTCTGTGGTGTAAAAACCAGTTTAAAGCCTGCACGGCGGGCTAGCTCCTGCATTAAATCAACCGACGGGCCGTAAGGTGTGGTGACATCTTCATAATGATGAAAGCGGGAAAAGTGATCCAGACACCAAAGCAGCTGCGGTTCGCTTTCGCCCGGTAGTGGCTCCTCTGCCTGCACTGTTGCAGTTGCCAGCCAACTGGCCAGCATAACGGTAGCAGTAAGGCACAGCAGACGGGCTTTAGTCATTGTCGGCCTAATGCGTAGAGGGTACTTCCATCACGCCATCTATTTCAATTTGGCTGGCGCGTGGCAGGGCCGATACCTGTACGGCGGCGCGGGCCGGGTAAGGTTCAGCAAAGTACTGGCTCATAATTTCATTTACCGTGGCAAACTGGCCAAGATCAGTAAGGAATATGTTTACCTTTACCATGTCGTTCAGGCTGCCGCCGGCGGCGTCACATACCGCTGCCAGATTTTTAAATACCTGATGGGTTTGCTCGGCAAAGTTCTCTGATACCAACTGCATAGTGGCCGGTACTAAAGGGATCTGGCCGGATAAATATACTGTAGTTCCAATTTTTACCGCCTGGCTGTAAGTGCCAATGGCGGCGGGGGCATCGCTGGTACGGATAATCACTTTAGACATGCTGTTTATTTCCTTCTGTAAACTTTTTGTACGTCTGGCATCACGCGGATTTTGCGCATTACATTAGCCAGATGCACCCTGTCATGTACGGACAGCGTAATTTTAATTACGTATTCACCGGTGTCGCGATCGTCGGTGGCTAAATCCTGAATATTGGAGCCTTGCGAGGCAATCAGGGTGGTAAGTTTAGCCAACACGCCCTGACGGTTAACAATAAACACGCGGATATCGCACAGGAACTGTTTATCGCCGGTTTTGTCCCAGCGTACCGGGAAAAACTTACCTGGCTCTTTGTCCCAGCCTTTAATATTACGGCAGTCGGCCCGGTGTACGTTCAGGCCTTTGCCTGGCGTGGCGTTAGCGACAATGTCGTCGCCCGGTATCGGCCGGCAGCATTTGCCGAATGTCAGTAACATGCCTTCAGAGCCAATAATAAAGGCTTTGCTTTTCGGCATCGGGCCATTGTTGTCTTTACTGCTGGATTCATCAGAGTCAAATTCACCCAGCAAACGTCGCGCTACGGCGATGGCCAGCTGATTGCCCAGGCCAATTTCACTGCAAAGCTCGTCTAGCGATTTTTGTTTGGTGTTTTGCAGTACCTGTTCTATTCGCTCCGGGGCGATATCTTCCAGTTTTACTTCACCCAGCGCCGAGCTTAATAAGCGCCGCCCCAAGCTAATAGATTCATTTTGTTGCTGTTTTTTCAAGTAGTTACGAATGCCCAAAATAGCCCGGCTGGTAACTACGTAGTTTAGCCAGTTGGCATTGGGTTTACCGCCCGGGCTGGTGACAATTTCTACTGTCTGACCGGTTTCCAGTGGTTTGTTCAGCGGGTAAGGGCGCCTGTCTACTTTGGCTCCTACGCAGCGGTTACCAATGTCGGTATGTACGGCGTAGGCAAAATCTACTGCTGTGGCGCCAATCGGTAGCTCAACAATTTTACCTTTGGGGGAGAACACATACAGCTCGTCTGGGTACAGTTCTGATTTTACATTTTCGACAAACTCAGCGCTGTTACCGGCATTTTGCTGTAATTCCAGCAGGCTTTGAATCCACCTTCTGGCACGAATTTGCGCGGTAGTGTCCTGGTGCTGGCCGTTAGCTTTATACATCCAGTGGGCGGCAATACCCTTGTCGGCCATTTCGTCCATTTCGCGGGTACGCATTTGTATTTCTACCGGTATACCATGCGGGCCAATTAACGAGGTATGCAGCGACTGATAACCGTTTTGTTTAGGGATGGCGATATAGTCTTTAAAGCGGATTTCAATCGGCTTGTACAGGTTATGCACTACACCCAAAGTGCGGTAGCAGTGATCAACGCTATCTACCACTACGCGAAAGGCATAAATGTCCATCACATCGTTGAACATCAACTCTTTGTTTTTCATTTTTCGGTAAATACTGTACAGGTGTTTTTCCCGGCCGCTAACATCGGCATTAATACCGGCTTGCTCTAAGCGGCCTAAAATTTCATGCTGAATTTTTTCCAGCAGCTCACGCCGGTTGCCGCGGGCTTGCTTTACCGCTGTAGATAACGCACGGTAACGCATAGGGTACAGTGCCTGAAAACCCCAGTCTTCCAGCTCGTTTTTAATATTGTGAATACCCAGGCGGTTAGCGATTGGGGCGTACAGTTCGAGGGTTTCTTTGGCAATGCGGCGGCGTTTTTCTGGCCGCAGGGCACCTAAAGTGCGCATATTGTGGGTGCGATCGGCCAATTTAATTAAAATAACGCGGATGTCCTGCGTCATGGCCATAAACATTTTTTGCAGGTTGGTAACTTCAAATTCCTGATAGTCTTTGAACTTTACCTTATCAAGCTTGCTTACACCCTGCACCAGCTCTGCTACGGTGTTACCAAACAGCCGGGTTAAATCTTCTTTGCTTACCGGGGTATCTTCAATCACATCATGCAGCAGGGCAGCCATTAAGGTTTCATGGTCCATGTGCATATCGGCCAGAATACTGCTTACGGCAACAGGGTGGGTTATGTAGGGCTCGCCACTGGATCGGGTTTGTGGCGCGTGCGCATCCCTTGCCACTACATAGGCTTGTTGCACTAAGACAACCTGCTCTGGCGGCAAATAGGCACTAATCTGGTTTTTCAGACCTTCAAATAAATACACCGGTGCTCCCAAACTGCGACAGCAAATAAAACACGCCGTTAAGCGCGGGATTTATTATGAATATACGTCTATTTATCACAGTTGCCAACGGCTAAACGCCGCTGGCCTGCAGATGGCGGGGTTTTTAGTGGTCTGAACCAATAATGGCAGCTACAGCAGCCATTTCTGACGCTTCCTGCTGGATTTGGTCGCGACGCTCCTGCTCATCCAGTACGGAATTCGTAATAAAACCTTTTTCAATTTCGCGCAGTGCAACTACGGTAGGCTTGTCGTTTTCAACATCTACCATCGGCTCTTTGCCTTCTACCGCTAACTGACGGGCACGGCGTGCGGCCACCAGAATTAAGTCAAAACGGTTACCAATTTTATCTACTGCATCTTGAACAGTTACGCGTGCCATTTACCACTCCAGTGTTCGGGCCATCACAAGACCGACTAGTTTACGCTAATTTGCTGTTTTCGCCAACAGTTGCTTAAGCAACCGGTTATGCTTACTGGCCTGGCTGCCATAGCCGTTGCGCTGTGCCAGTACAATGCGTTCAAACTCGGCTAAGGCGGTGTCAAAGTTATCGTTAATAATTAAGTATTCGTATTCGTCTGCATGGCTCATTTCGTTGTGTGCCTGCGCCATACGTTTAGCAATAACCTCGTTTGAGTCCTGACCGCGCTGGTTTAACCGTTGTTCCAGCTCAGCAAGGCTGGGGGGCAGAATAAAAATGCCTTTAGCCGACGGTGCCTGTTGGCGGATTTGCCGCGCGCCTTGCCAGTCGATATCGAGAAAAACGTCTATGCCCTGGCTTAAGCTAGCGCGAATAGTGCTTTTTGAAGTGCCATAGTAATTACCGAACACTTCGGCCCATTCTAAGAATTCATCCCTGGCAATCAGCGCTTTAAACTGCTCAACGCTGATAAAATGATAGTGCACGCCATCTTGCTCGCCCGGACGTGGCAAGCGGGTGGTATGCGATACGCTGACCTGCATATCGCTGTGGTTTTTTAACAGTGCCTGGATCAGGCTGGATTTACCGGCGCCGCTTGGCGCCGAAATAATAAACAGATTACCGGCAAGTTCCTGCATGGGGTTGACGCCTGAAAATAAAAGAATGCGGATTTTAGACGCTGTTGGTCGTTGCTGCAAATAAGATGAGATTGTTTAGCAAGGAGTCGGTGTACCCTAAATCAACCGTTGCAGGCCAGGATGGCCGAATCGAGCCCCCAGGGATGGGTTTACGGCGTGTTGATGTGGGTATACCGGCTCCGTGTGCACCAGAGCCGGATGGCTTAACTCTTCTGCTGTTTAGCTTTAACCGATAATGTCAGGGTAAAGGTTGCCATCGGTTCGTCGCCATGCAGTGTCGGGCAGGTTATTACCACCGACACCGGCTTATTAATGCGCTCGCCTGTGGCTAACGATTCGTCAATCATGGCGTCAATAACATCGCCATCATGGCTGGTAAAGTGTACTGTTGCTTCTGGCCGTTTTAAAAACTGGCCCTGCACATCTTTAAAGGCAAAATTGGCATTTACACCACGTGCTTTGGCTTTGCTAAATACTAAAAACGCGCCGGCTAAGTCAGCACCTATAGCCAAAGCACCAAAATAAATACTGCCTAAATGGTTTTTCGTGCGCCAGCTGTGCGGCATGGTGACTTCCAGCGTTTTGCTGCTCATACGGACAATTTTGGGTGAACAAAAGCCAATCAGCGGAATATAACGCCAGGCGAATAATTTTAAGCCCCAGTTGGCTTTGCGCAGGGAAATAGCCATAGCATGGCTCCTGTATTGAAATTTGGCTTGAGCTTACACTGGTATGACCATTGCTGCAACCTGACCGTTGATGCTGCAAAAAATACCACTCGTCAGGTTTATACTGCCTCGGGTAAAGCAAGCTATAGTAAAGTCGAATTGAAATTAACTTTTTGCAGGTAGCGGATATTAATAACGTGCGTTGTTGTCATCTGGTGTTACTTCTTTCCCTCTTACTAAGCTGTCTGAATGTGCCACAGGCAACAGCTTTGGTGCTGACACAGGATGATTACTTATACCGTATCTGGTCGGTAGAAGCCGGGCTGCCACAAATTTCAGTTACGGCAATAGCACAGGATGCCCAGGGCTTTATCTGGCTGGGTACGCAAAATGGCCTGGCCCGTTTTGATGGCCTCAATTTTAAGGTATACAACACCGCCAATACGCCGGCGTTACCCTCTAACCTGATCTCAGCACTACACATAGATGCCCGGCAGCGGCTATGGGTTGGCACTGTTAATGGTTTGGTAAGGCTGCAAAACCATGAATTTAGCCGCTTGGATCAACAACAAGATGCTGTCGGATCGGTGAGCAGTTTTGCAGAGCTGGCAGACGGCACTATGTTGATTGGCGCCACCCGGTTATTCCGTTGGCATGAGCAATTAGAACAATTGCAGCCGGTAGCGGAACATGATGGCCAGGTATTTCAGCTGCATCAGCAGCATGACACGGTGTGGATTGGCGCTCTAAACGGCTTTGCCACACTTAATGCCGATGGTTATCAGTGGTATCCGGCACCGGGGCAGGTGTCGGCCCTGCAAATTTCTGAGATAGCCGTACAGGGTACTGATGTATATCTGGGATCAAACCTCGGGTTGTTTAGCTGGCAAAACAAACAGTGGCAACAGTTAGCTTTACCGGGGTTGCCAACAGATACCCGTATAGAGTTATTGTATCGTGATCCACAGCAGCAATTATGGGTAACCACCTACGACAAGCTTTACAACATGCAAAACGGTGTATTAGCCGAAACTGATTTTGTCAGTAATAAGCAGGGCGACTTTGTCTGGGTTGAAAGTATGTTGCAGGACAAGCACGGCAATTTGTGGCTGGGCAGTCATTCTCATGGCCTGAAGCGGTTACGCCGCGCATCCACGCAACGGTTTAGCCGGGCACAGGGGATACCCGACCCTTATGTCTGGGCTCTGATGCCCTGGCAGCAACATGTGCTGGTTGGTACCAGTAATGGTTTGGCTTTGCTGCAATATGGCCAGTTTCAGCCATTAACCGCCAATCAGTACCTGCCAAACAACTTTGTCTATAGCATGTTGCTGGACACGCAGCAGCGGCTATGGGTAGGCACTCGCGCCGGTTTAAGCCAGCTTGATGGCACAACACTGGCCTGGCAGCGTAACTATGCGGCTATCGCCCATTTGCTGGTAACCACGCTGGCGCAGGAAGATGAGCGCATTTGGGTTGGTACCAACGGTGGTTTGTTTTATTTGCAGCAGGATGAACTGCAGCAGCACGAAGTACCAGAAGTACTGCGCCAGGCCAAAGTGCGGATAGTGTTTCCGGACAGCCGGCAGCGGTTATGGGTAGGCACCGAAAATGGCTTGTATTTACGTGATGCCAACGGCTTTAACCGGGTTGACGATATGCCGTTGTCGGGCAGTTTTGTTAGTACCCTTAAAGAATTCGCTGATGGCACTATATTGGTTGGCGGCCTTGATCAGGGTTTTGTACTGGGGCAGCCGGGGCAGTGGCAATGGTTTAATCAGCAAAATGGCTTACCTGGCAGCGGAGCCCTGCATGCTGAATTGGTCGACAATCAGTTGTTGATCAGCAATTTTCAGGGATTTTACCGCGTAAATTACCGTAGTTTGCTGGAGGGCCGTGTAGAGCAGTTATATATGTTGGTGGACGACCGCAGGCCGGAAGCTGCCACCGATTCACATCGTTGCTGCAATGGCGCAGGCAGCAGCAAAGGCGCTGTGCATCAGGGGCGGGTATGGTATCCGACACTGGACGGCGTGGTATCTCTGCCGCTGCAGCAGTTAATCCAGCATGGCCCTTTGCCTCTACCCGTACTGGAAAGTTTATCCGCTGATGATCAACACTACCGCAACAGTGAAGCCAGATTACCGCCAGAGCAGCGCGACTGGCATTTTCGTTTTACCGCACCTTACTATGTGCAGGCGTCATCAGTGCAGTTTCGTTACCAGTTGCAAGGGTACGACGCCCATTGGATTGATGCAGGCAACCGGCGGGAGGCCTTTTATACCAACCTGCCGCCCGGCCATTACAGCTTTAACGTACAGGTACGGGTGGCGGCCGATTACCGCTGGAGTGATGCAGTAACCATGGACATACGCTTAACGCCTTACTGGCATGAAACTACCTGGGCACGCGGCGTATTAACCATATTGTTTATATTGCTATTATGGGGCCTGTACCGCTGGCGCTTGCTGGCGTTGGCCCGTTCGCAGCGCCGGCTAGCCAAATTGGTGGCCGCTCGCACCCAGGAGTTACACCTGGCTAATGAAAAACTAAAACTCATGAGTATGCAGGATGCCCTGACAGGCTTGCACAACAGGCATTATCTGGACAGTAATATCCAGCAGATATTGGCGCGGGCCAACCGCCACGCCGATCCGCTGATCTGGGTTTTACTCGATCTGGATTACTTTAAACGCATTAATGACAGCCTTGGCCATCAAACCGGTGACAATATATTAATGGTGGTGGCCGATATTCTGCGCCAGAACAGCCGGGGTTCTGATCACGCAATTCGCTGGGGCGGGGAAGAGTTCTTGTTGATCCTCGAACACAGTGAAGACGCCGAGTTAGTGTTACAGCGTATTCAGGATGCTATACGCCAATATCCCTGGCAAAAAAATATGGCCCTGCAACAACCGCTAACCTGCTCAATTGGCGCGGTGGCGCAGTTAACCAACTGGGACTGGCAGCACAGCCTACGCCTGGCTGATCAGGCGTTGTACTGGGTAAAAGAGCATGGTCGTGACGGTTATATGTTGCTGCTGGCTGTTGCTCCGCTGCCGGCTGACACGCTGGCAGATACCACCTCAATAACCAGTTTACTGGCAGAAGGTAAACTGCATGCCATCAGTAACAAAGACTTTACTACGCAGCCAGGCTGATATTTTCGTGTTAGCGGCGACACTGTAAAGCCAACAGCCCGCTGTGCTAAAATAGCCGCCTTTCGCCGGTAAGCTTTTACCGCGCCAGTAATACAGGAGCCTGCAGTGTCAGCATTATCAAGTTTATATCCGCAGCCATTATGGCAATGGTTCGCCCAAATATGCGCCATCCCACACCCGTCCAAGCACGAGCAGGCCTTAAGCCAGCATATCCAGGCCTGGGCACGTGATAAAGGTTTAAGCGTGCTGGAAGACAAAGTAGGTAACTTGATCATTAAAAAACCGGCCACTGCCGGCTTTGAAAACCGCAAAACTGTGGTTATTCAGGCGCACCTGGATATGGTGCCGCAGAAAAACGCCGACAAAATGCATGATTTTACCAAAGACCCAATTGAAGCTTATGTTGACGGCGATTGGGTAACAGCCAATGGCACTACCTTAGGTGCCGACAACGGTATTGGCATGGCATCAGCGCTGGCTATTTTAGGCCGCAGTGATATTAAACATGGCCCGCTGGAAGTGCTGCTGACAATAGATGAAGAGGCCGGTATGACCGGTGCCTTTGGTGTAGAACCAGGCATGCTGCAAGCCGAAATTTTAATTAATACCGATTCAGAGCAGGAAGGCGAAATTTACATGGGCTGCGCCGGTGGCGTAGACGCGGAATTTACCGTACCGGCACAGTGGCAGACACCGGCTGACGGCGTAACGGCGTTTACGTTAAGCCTGACCGGCTTAAAAGGCGGCCATTCCGGCGTGAATATTCATCTGGGCCGTGGTAATGCCAATAAATTGCTGGCGCGCTTTTTAGCCGACAAGGCCACAGCGCTGCAATTGGCGGTAGCGGCGTTTAACGGTGGCTCATTACGCAATGCTATTCCGCGCGAAGCCAGTGTTACTTTAACAGTACCGGCGGCAAAGCTGGCGTTGTTGCAACAGGCAGTAGCAGAGTTTGCAGCGCTATTGCAGTTTGAACTGGCCGCGGTAGAGCCGGCATTAAAACTAAGTCTGGCCGAAGTGGCTACACCGGCGCAGGTATTAACGCCAGCAGCGCAAAGCACGCTTATCAGCCTGTTAAATGTGTGCCCTAACGGCGTAATGCGCATGAGCGATGAAGTGGCCGGTGTTACCGAAACCTCACTTAATATGGGCGTAATCACCACTAAAGATAACAGCGTGCAGGTACTGTGTTTAATCCGCTCGTTAATTGATTCCGGCCGTGAACAGGTGCAAAGCATGCTTGGCTCACTGGCGCAATTAGCTGGCGCAGAAGTGAAATTCAGCGGTGCTTACCCTGGCTGGAAACCGAACCCGGACTCGCCGGTAATGGCGATAGTAAACCAAACCTACAAAGACATTTACCATAAAGATCCGGTCATAATGGTTATTCACGCAGGCTTAGAATGCGGCCTGTTTAAAAAGCCGTATCCGGATATGGATATGGTGTCCATTGGTCCCACCATCCGCTTCCCGCACGGCCCGGATGAAATGGTTAATATCAAAACCGTCGGCCAATACTGGGAATTGTTATTAGCTGTACTGGAGCGTATTCCGGAACGTAGCTAAAAGTTGGCAAGTGAAGGCATCGGAACAAGATGCTTTCACCTGTTCTGTTATATGTTCCGTATGCTGTACAACTTTAGCACTTAGACCTATACTTGTGCGGTTAAACGTACAGGTTGAGGCCTTATGAAAGTTGTATCTTTTACCGAAGCCAGAAATAGCTTAAAAGCCGTGCTGGATGCTGTAGTTAATGACGCTGATGCGACAGTAATTACGCGGCGTGACTCTGAAGATGCCGTGGTAATGTCGCTGGATTACTACAACAGTCTGATGGAAACGGTGCATTTGCTGCGCTCACCAGCTAACGCTGCGCACTTGCAACGCTCTATTGCGCAGTTCAAAGCGGGCAAGGTGACAAACAAAGAGCTGGTGGATGAGTAGTAGGCTATTGTCATGGACAGATGAAGCCTGGCAAGATTACTTATACTGGCAAAGCCAGGATAAAAAGACGCTGAAACGCATTAATAAACTGATTACTGAAACTAAGCGCAGCCCCTTTGACGGCATCGGTAAACCCGAGCCGCTAAAAGAGAATTTATCCGGTTTCTGGTCACGCCGCATTGATGACACCAACAGGCTGGTGTATGCGGTGGATGATAGTGCGCTAACCATTATTTCCTGCCGTTATCATTACTGATCTACAGCTATTTGCACAGTTTTACGCTGACGCAGTACTTTTAGCAGCTGCGGCAGCATCAGACCCAGCAACACAACCGCCATACCGGTAACCTGAATAGATGTGACCTTTTGCCCCATCAGCAGCGCTGTTAACGCAGCGCACACCGGAATTAAGTTGAAAAATAAAGCCGCAGGCGCCGACCCCAGCTGCTGCACCGCATTTAAGAAAAATAAATACCCTATAACAGTGCCAAACACGCCGATATAAACCACAGCCAATACTCCCTGCAGCGGCAGTTGCAACAGTTCCGCAATCGGATGAATATCGCCCTGTATGCTGTTAAAGCCCAGAATAAAGGCATCGCCTGCTAACATGCTGATTAACGTAAAAGGCAGCAGTGGCAACCAGGTAGTCATTTTTTGTGACGCCGTGGTGTAGGCCGACCATAACAGCATAGCGGCGATAATGGTGATGTCGCCGCGGTTAAACTCAAACTGCAGCAGCGCTTGCCAACTGCCTTTGGTAATAACCAGCAATACGCCGGCTAAGCCTATTACCAGGCTGACACTTTGCGAGCGGCTAAGCCACTTGCGTGACAGGGCCGCGACCAATAATGAGGTAACTAACGGGCTTAATGCCATCACCAGTGCGCCATTAGTGGCGGCAGTATGCTTCACACCGGTAAACAGTAATAAATTAAAGCCGCCGACCCCTACCAGGCTGATGGCGATCAACCAGGCATACTGCCACCAGGCCAGGGTTGGCCAACGTTCACCCTTAAGCAGTATGTAGCCCAGCAAACACAGAGCAGCGATGCTGAAGCGCCACACTACCAGGGAGTTTTGTGACATCTGATCCAACACCAGCTTTGACACAGGAAACACGCTGCCCCAGCAAAAGATACTGATTAACAATAATAAAATGGTAACGAATGGCGATTGGCGGCTCATGGTATTGCTCTGGCAGTTTAACTTGCCGTATAGTTTATTTGTTTCATAAATAAAATATATATCAACTAATAGCAGGTTAAATACCAAAAATGAAACCTAACTACTCTCTGGATGATATGCGGCTATTTTGGCTGGTGGCACAAGCCGGAAGTTTTCGCCAGGCGGCAGAGCAGGTAGGAATTCCGCCGTCGACGCTAAGCCGGCGTATTAATGCGCTGGAACAAGCGCTGGGATTACGCTTGCTGCACCGCGACGCGCATCGTATTAACCTGACCGGCACCGGCCAGCAATATTTACAGCGCTGCGGCCCCTTGTTCAGCGAGCTGAATGATATTTCCGGTGACTTGCAGGCGGAGAAACATGAGCCTGCCGGTTTGCTGCGTATTGCAGTACCGGTAAATACCACTTACCGCTGGCTGGCGGGCGCATTGAATCAGTTTCAGTTACGCTATCCCAAGATTGATTTAGATATTCGCATGTCAAACTGGGTTATTGATGTTGGCGAACATGCTATTGATTTGGCGATCCGCGTAGGTGAGCCGGCACTGCAAGGCTGGATCGCCAGGCCACTAACCAATGTGCAATCGTTACTGTGTGCCGGCAGCCAGGCCACGCAATGGCATCACATTCAGCACCCGTCTGAGCTGATAAACTATCCGCTGGTTGTCAGTAGCCCGATTAATGTCTGGCGTTTCGAGCATCAGCAACGCCGCGAGTCCTTTGACTTTCGCCCGCAGGGCAATGTCCGGCTGTTTGTTGACGATATGAATATTGCCATGCAAGCGGTTGAAGCCGGCGTAGGTATTGGTTATTTGCCGCGCCGGGTGGTGCAGGAGCATATGCAGCAGGGCAGGCTGGTTAGGCTGGCCACAGACTGGCTGGGGCCGTTGCGTAAAACCTATCTGTTATACCGCGACCGCGATAACCAACCTCTGCGCCTGCGTTTGCTGATTGAATATCTGCTGCAAGCTGCACCGGCAGAGTATTAATTAACTTTGTTGCAGTAAATAATCCAAGGCACCTACCACGGCCGCTACCTGAGCCTGAATACATTGTTCTGGCGTGGCGCTTGGGCTGTCCGGGTATACTTCAGTGGTGCTAACCAGCGGCGCATCGGTTACGCTGCCGCATAAACCTAAGCTGGCTTTGGCGTAGTTAATTACGCCAAACTGCGCAATTTTCTCGCCGATTAACTCGCCGTTTTCATCAGCTTCGGCGATATGAGTCACCTTGGCTACGCTGTCGATAATAGCTTTTTGCAGCGCCGGGCAGGGGTGTTCGGCGTCATCTACCGTGTAATAGCCATCGGGGATATTCCAGTTTTTGTTCACCGTGCCATCGCGTGCCGCTTTGGCCGGGCGAAACTCGCTGTTATCTGAATCAGTAGTTTCATGTAAATCAATATGCAGCGCAAATCGGGTGTTCAGGCCTGCCAGATACTGCTTTACCTGTTGTGCTTCAGATGCTTTGTCATCGGCGCCAAAGCTGCGGTTCGGGTCTATTGCCTGCGGGTTCCAGCGGTTGATGGTTTCATAACCCCAGGGGCTGATACAGGGCAGCACCAGTACGTTTACTTTGTTGCTGTAAACTTTGGCTTTGGTTTGTAAAAAGCGCAGTGCGCCATGCACACCACTGGTTTCGTAGCCATGCACACCACCAGTAACTAAAATGGTGGGTTTATCGCTTTGCCAGTTACGGCTTTTTACCGCAAACAGTGGGTAGGTTTTACCGCTAACGTGCTGATAATTCAGCTCGCCGTATTGCTCAATATCAAACTCGTTTTGCAGTGCTGTGATCGCCGGTAATACCTCGTCGAAGAAACTGCGTTTTATCTGCTGTTCACTCAGCCACTGCGCCGTTTCTGCTGCGCCCCAAGCCTGGCCGACAGTGCCAATATGGTAAATAGTGTTCATGCGTATTCCTGTAATAAAAGCTGCCAGCGGCAGGCGTAAAACATGGCGTCACTATAGCATTGAACCCAGAGCGACAGCCATGCTGCTGCGTTTAACGCAATTCCTGAACGGTTCAACGCAAGAATAAAATAGTTAGCTTGCTAAGTATATTGATGGCCATATAATACTTAGCAAGCTAACTAATTTATGGGCGTGTAATGACTGAAATAACCAACCTGACCGAGATGAAAGCTATGCTCAAAGTGCCGCTGGGTAACCAGATTGGGCGGGTGCATCGCTTATGGCGCAGCGCTATTACTGCATCGGTGCAATCGCTGGATATGACCGAATCACGCTGGACAGCGATGCTGCATCTGAAAATGTTGGGCGAAGGCGCTACCCAACAAGCATTGGCGCAGGAGCTGGGTATAGAAATGCCGTCGCTAAGCCGCACCCTTAGCCAGTTGGTAGAGCAGGAGATGCTGCAGCGCCAGCCGCACCCTAGCGATAAAAGAGCGCAGTGTTTGTATTTCACCGTAACCGGACAGCAGATGCTGGCGAAATTGATTGAGCGCACGATGCAAATCCGCCAGGCGCTGTACCAGGATTTAACCCCGGCTGCGGTACAGCAGTTGATGCAGTCGTTAGACATTATGGAGCGTAACGCCCGTACTTTGCTGCTTGCCACCGCTACAGAGAATAAAGCATGACACCGGATCAGATTTTTAAACGCTGGGTACAGGGGGCATTAGCGGTATTTGTTATCGCCTTTGCCTATTTTATTTGTGCAGATATCTGGATGCCGCTAAGTACCCAGGCGCGGGTAATGCACCCTGTGGTGGCTATAGCCCCCGATGTAAGCGGCCAGGTAACGCAAGTGCTGGTGCAAAACAACCAGCCGGTAAAAGCCGGTGATACGTTGTTTACGCTGGACCCGCGCGCTTACGTGCTGGCGGTAGACAAAGCCGAACTGGCGCTGGAGGCGGCAAAGCAGGAAAACGCCCAACTGGAGGCCACTATTGCCGCTGCCCGTGCCAGTGTAGCGGCGTATCAGGCCAGTGCCGATGAGCTGGAATTGGAAGTAAAGCGGCTGGGGCAGCTTATTGGCAGCAAAAGCGTATCGCAGCAATTAGTTGATCAAACCCGGGCCAAATATACCGGTGCACAGGCACAGCTAGAGGCTGCTAAAGCACAGCTGAATGAGCTGGTGGTGCGCCGCGGGGCCAGCGGTGATGACAACCTGTTACTGCGCCAGGCCAGCAATAACTTAGCCAATGCCAGGCTAAACCTGCAGTACACTGCTGTGCAGGCCAAAGTAGACGGCGTTATAAGCAACCTGCAACTGGTGCCCGGCAACTATGCTACTGCTGGTAAAACGCTGACTGCGCTGGTGGCAACAAAAGCCGATATTATTGCCGATTTTCGTGAAAAATCGCTGATGAAGGTTAGCGTAGGTACTGCTGCCAGTATCATGTTTGACAGCCTGCCGGGCCAGGTGTTTGCAGCAACGGTAGTGTCGGTTGATGCCGGGGTAAAAGACGGTCAGTTACCGGCTGATGGCAGCCTGGCTAACCCGGAAAATTCTGATCGCTGGGTGCGCGATGCACAGTACCTGCGTTTGCACCTTGAGTTAAATGATAATGATCAGGTGCTGGCAGCTTTACCCAGCGGTGCGCGTGCCACGGTGCAGTTGTATCCGGCTGACGGCCCGGCGCGTTGGTTGGGGCAGGTGCAGGCACGGTTTATCAGCCTGCTGCATTATATCTATTAAGGTGGCGGCTATGTCTTCGCCCTTTCACATTACGCCAAAAAAATTGCAGCTAAGCAGTAACGATCTGCGCCAGTGTTTGCGTATTGCGTTTGCCGGTACTTTGGGTTTTGTGCTGTGCAAGCTAATGGGCTGGAGTTACGGTACCTTTTTTGTGGTTAACCCCATGTTATTGCTGGGGCTGGTGCCGGTGCTTAATGCCCATATACTGCGCCAGTTTATTGCCAGTACGCTGTTTGTCAGTATCAGCATTTTGGTATTGCAGGGCCTGTTTGGTGACAAACCACTGGCGATGACACTGCTGGTTATTTTGCAGTTTGGCTTTTTATTTCGCTGCATGACACGTGGCGTCAATTTCCTGTTTGGCGCCATGACTATGGTGGGCTTATCAATGCAGCTGCACTTCGCCAGTTATCCGGCGCCTGTTACCCAAGTCAGCGATATTGTCATGTCTAACCTGGTGGCCGGTGCTGCTACCCTGTTTATTACCTTTTTAATGTATACCCTGTTTCCGGATACCACACCACGGCAGGGGCGGCAAATGCCGGTTAAACCGTTAAGTAACCAGCGCCATGAGGTGATTCTGGCTACCACTGTGGCGACCTTATCGTTTTTGGTGTTTCAAAGCTTTGATCTGGTAGATTCGCTGTCAGCGCAGGTGGCATCGGTGCTGGTATTGTTTCCGCTGAACTGGCACGGTGCCGGTAAAGCTGGCTGGAACCGGGCAATCGGTACTTTAGTGGGCTGTAATGTTGGGTTGTTGATCCAACTGCTGCTGTATAACCATGCTGGTGTGCTGCTGTTTGTCGCGCTGGCAATGTGGCTAAGCATTATGCTGTTTGCCCGGCATCATATGTTTGAAGGCGGCCAGGCCGGTGCCGGTTTTGGCGCTATGACCACCATGGGCATTTTATTTGGCCAGTACCTTACGCCAGAAAAAGATCTGGTATACAGCGCGTTGTATCGCTTTAGCTCGGTGGCTATTTCGGTGATCTGTACCTTAATTGCTGTGTATCTTATGCACCATTTACTAAACCGCTTTAGCGCTACGCGGCTGCAAACCTAGCGGTTTATTGGCTGACGGTATAAAGCAAAAAGACCCCGGGCGGGGTCTTTTCTGCGGGCTGTTTACTTATTTAAGATGGTCTTTTAACTCACGGCCAGCCTGGTCCAGCGCATCCTGCACTGCCGGTACATCACTCAGTACATTCAGCAGGCCAAAGTCGTGGATCATACCGTTGTAGCGCACTGTAGTTACTGCAACACCGGCATCGTTCAGATGGCGGCCATAGGCTTCGCCTTCATCACGCAGCACATCCATTTCGGCGGTTTGAATTAACGCCGGTGGTAAGCCCTTTAATTGCTCAGTGGTAGCGCGTAGTGGCGAGGCATAAATTTCGTTACGCTGCTCCTGAGACGTGGTGTAGTTATCCCAGAACCACTGCATCATATTACGGGTTAAAAAGTGGCCGTCGGCGTAAGTATGGTACGAGGTATTGTTAAAGCCGGCGTCGGTTACCGGCCATAACAACAGCTGGAACTTCAGCGCCGGTGTACCTTCTGCTTTGGCTTTTAAGGCCACCACCGCCGCCATATTACCGCCGACGCTGTTACCGGCGACCGCTAAACGGCTGCCATCAACACCAATCTCTTTGCCATTTATCGCTACCCATTGCGTTGCCGCATAGGCCTGGTTAATCGCCGTTGGGTATTTGGCTTCCGGTGACGGGGTGTAATCGACATACACTGCTACGGCACCAGAGCGCTGTACTAAATCACGGATTAAACGCTCGTGCGTTGGGAAGTCGCCCAATACCCAGCCGCCACCGTGAAAGTACATAAAGGCCGGTAACGTACCTTTAGTGCCTTTTGGTTTTACAATAACCAGTTTAATGCTCTGGCCATCGACTTTAATGGTTTTTTCGCTGACATCTGCCGCTGGCAAAGTAGCACCTTGCTGAGCGCCCACCAGCACAGCACGGGCATCGGCGACTGATAACTGCTCCAGTGGCTTACCGCCGCCCTGGGCTAAGGCATTTAAAAAGCCCTGAGTCTGGGTTTCAACACCCGGTGAGCCAGCGGCAAACGCATTGCCGATACTTAAAGCTAACAGGCTGGCAGTAATAACAGTGTTTAATGCTTTCATGGTAGTGCCCTCAATTTATTCAGTTAGTTTATGTTCGTTTAGTATCAATATCGGTTCAGTGTGCCGTAGTTAGCGGCGGTTATTTCGTAGTGGCGGTTGCTGCTTCAACAATCAGCGCAGCAACTTTGTCCGGGTGAGATGTCATCACCACATGCGAAGCGCCCGGTACTTCAACGACTTTTTTCGCTTTAGCGCGCTGAGCCATAAACTTCATCGCAGCAGACGGAATATTCTTGTCGGCGGTACCATAAATGGCCCAAGATGGTACTGTGTGCCACGCGGGCTCGCCAGCAGCTTCAGTTAACGCCAGTTCAGTAACCGGGCGCTGGGTGGCTGCCATCAGTGCGGCGTCATTCGCCGGCACATCGGCCGCAAATTGCTCGCCGAACTTATCTTGCTGGATGTATAAGTCTTTATTGCCGTCTTTTAGTATCACCGGCGCTGCCAGTGTCGGGCCTAAAGTGCTGCCAGGGTAACGGCCAGACAATTCCAGTACCGTTTCGCCTTGCTCCGGTGCAAAAGCGGCAACATATACCAGGGCGGTAACATTGGTGTTGCCCTGCACAGCGTTGCTGATCACCGCGCCACCGTAAGAGTGGCCAACCAACACAACCGGGCCGCTGGTTTGTTTTACCAGGCTGGCAACATAATCGGCATCGCCACTTAAACTGCGTAGCGGGTTAGCAACAGCAACCACCGGGTAGCCCTGTTGCAGCAGGTTCGCGGCTACGCCGTTCCAGCTGGACGATTCAGCAAAGGCGCCATGCACTAACACCACGGTAGGTTTTTCTGCGGCAAAGGGGGCACTGCTTAATGTTAAAGCTGCAGTAGCAACAGCGGCGGCGATGTGGCGAAATTTGAACTTAGTCATAATGTATTCCTGTTCAGTTAATAATGTTTTCGTTGGTTAACGTCATGCCTAAAGTGGCGTACTGCTTAGCTTCAATTCAGTTGCAAGCGTTGGGAGTATATTAGGCGGTTAATCTTGTTTTTTGGCGTCATATTGTCTAAATTATGCTGCAGATAGTCTAAATGGGGCTGAATATGGACAGGCTTTCAACGTTATTGGCGCAATTTGGTATGCACGCCACAACTTTTTATGCTGGCACTTTTAGCGGTGAGCTGGCCTATGACGCACAGGAGCGTAGTGGCAAGTTGCATCTGGTTAATACCGGCAAGGCCCGCTTGCATATAGCCAAGCAGGAGATTGTGATCAGCCAGCCGAGCCTGCTGTTTATTCCCCGGCCCTGTAAACACCAGTTAAGTGCAGTGGCAACAGACAATACTCAGCTTGTTAGTGCGGCGGTGAGTTTCGATGGTGGCCTGGATAACCCGTTAACCACGGCTTTACCCGATTATATGTTGCTGCCTGTCAGTGAGTTACCCATTCTCAGCGACAGCGTAGTGTGGTTATTTAGCGAAGCCGCTGAGCAAAACTGCGGTAAAAATGCGGTGTTAAACCGGCTGTTTGAGCTGGTGATGATCCAGTTGCTACGCCATGTTATGGCCAATAGCAGCATGTCATCCGGTATGATGGCTGGCTTAGCTGATTTACGCTTAGCCCGCGCCGTTACACTGATGCACGACCAGCCAGCCAAGCCCTGGTCGGTGGCCGAACTGGCCAGCGCGGCCAGTATGTCGCGTGCCAGCTTTGCGGCGCAGTTTCATAAAGTGGTGGGTAAAACCCCGGCCGACTATCTGCTTAGCTGGCGCGTTAGCCTGACGCAAAAGCGTCTGCGCGAAGGCCGGCCTATTGCGCTGATTGCCGATGAAGTGGGCTACGAAAGCCCGTCAGCACTGGCGCGGGCGTTCCGGCGTAAAACCGGCGCCAGCCCCAGAGAGTGGCTGCAACAGCAATAGTGCTGCCTGGCAGTTAGTTAAAGTCTTGATCCGGTATTTCAGGTTCGGTTAAAAGCGCCAGCAACTGCAGCGATTCCTGCCAGCCGGCATAGCAAAACTCCAGCGGTATTGCCTCGGGTATGCCGCTTTGCTCAATATGCAATTCAGTGCCACACAATACCGGCTTTAACCGGATGGTAACCAGCATCTGGCCCGGCAGGCTTGGATCATCAAATTGGTCGTTATAGCGGATCAGCTCGTTTGGTTTCAGCTCAAGATAAGTGCCACCAAAGCTGTGGCTCTGGCCGGTATTAAAATTGGTAAAACTCATTTTGTAGCCGCCGCCCACCCGTGCATCCATGCTATGCACCTTGCCGGTAAAACCATGCGGCGGTATCCATTTCGCCAGCGCATCGGCATCTAAAAAAGCACGGTACAACCGCTCTGGTGTGGTTTTTATAACCCTGTGCAGTATTACGGTATTGCCTGACATAATTAACCCCCTGTGTTAAACGCATTAGTTTGACGTATCACAGCTTAGTCGAAGCAGCAGTGATGAATTCGACAGGTGGGGAGAATTTGTTTTTATCATGGCGATAAATGAACATATTGTTTATTGTTGGTTAAATTAATTCTAATTGAAATGCCTGTTGGACACAGAACAATGATTAAACCTGTCTTTCTTATCTTCAGTTTATTCGCCGGTGGTTTGGCCGCAGCTGAGAGCAGTGAAGCTTTGAGCACTGCGCAGCATGCTTTTTATAGCGGTGACTATGTAAAAGCGAAAACAGGCTTTTTGCTGGCAGCAGAGAAGGGTTCTGGTGAGGCTGAGTACTATCTTGGCTTAATTGCCAAAAATAATCCCAAAAACGCAGACTATCAGGTGGCATTGTCTCATTTCACCAACGCTGCCCGGCTTAATCATGCTCAGGCTATGTGGGAGCTGGGTGTGTTGTATGAAAACGGTGAGGGTGTAAACCAAAACCAGTTTACTGCACTGGACTGGTTTCGAAAATCTGAGTTTGCGTCAGCTGTTGAAGCGCCGGACAGCTTTTACGTTACCGGCAACAATGGTGAACTGAACGAAGTTTCAGTATCGCAATATATTCAACACCTGACTCAGCAAGCACAAAGCGGACTTACCGATGCTAAATTTGCGCTGGCCAAAATTTATGATGCCGGGGTGGTTGTTAAAGCTGATTTACCACAAGCTTTCAATTGGTACCTCAGTGCGGCAACAGACGGGCATACCAAAGCCGCACAGCTGGTCAGTTATTTTTATTGCCGCGGAATTACTGTTCCGCGTAGCCCTGAAAAAGCCAATGTTTGGCTGGAAACCAGCGGATATTCAACAGACTGTGACAAGTGATATGTTTTAAATACTGCTTTTTGATCTGCTTTATTGATAGAGAACAGCCGAAATTATACGGCTGTTATTCATCAAATATTAAGCTACTTGTAATTCCTTCTTTATGTCATTTACAATCCTATTAAGTAAGATGTTATTACCTTGTTTAAGTGCGATTTCAATTAAATTTTTATCACTGAAATTTGAAAATCTACCTTTTTTTGCTAGAAATCGTGATAGCATTTGGAATAACTGCTTTCCTCTAACATTTAAATTGTAATCGCGATATACAATTTCTAATACTTCTTTTTCTGGTTCTGTGTAACCAATTTCCTTAGAAAATTGCGGACAAATTTCGTTTAGCCCTGGTGGTGATACCACATTTATATGGGTAGAAACTCTTACACTTAATGCGTGCTCTCTTTCTTTAATAGTCTTAGATACTTCAAACGCAACCCATTTTCCTATTATACCCCTAAGTAATTCTAGTTTTATTTTATCGTCATGGTCAACGAAGTTATGGATGTCAGAACCACCATATATATCATTTTCAATACAGTATCCTGTAGTGAATATTATCCCAGATTTGTTTTTTGGTATTTCAATGAACCTAAATGCATCACGATCAGCAACAAATACGACGTTTTTTCCTTCAAACTCGCTTCTTCTATCGTAAATAGAAAAAAGATTCGTCCTTCCTCCGCATGGTTGGAGAGATACCAATGTATTATTCAAGCTTGACTTTAGCCATCTGTAAACAAATAGATCATCTGATCCCTCAATCAGTATTGTCGGTATAAATGACCGCTTTAAGCTGTTTACTATTTCATCAACTGTAGGTAGAGATTTATTATTCAAAGCTATACCCCCTGTCGTTTCCTATCATTATTTCCTTGTCTTCATACTGTGTATAAATAAACGGGGAGTGAGTGGCTATAAATAGCTGATTATTTGTCTTTTGTTCAATGAGTACATCAAGCAAAATTCGTTGCCAATCTACGTGCAAGCTAAGCTCGGGCTCATCTATAAAAAATGGACAGTCGCTATAAAGAGCGTTGTAGCATAAAAAACTTAGCATCTGCTTTTCTCCTGCAGATAGCGCATCAGAGTTTATACTTTGGTCAATATCACCTAACGCTACTCTTGGGTTCAGTCTGATTCCTTTGTGCTTGAAAATTGTTACTATTATGTTGGATAAAACTGTTAGGGAATTGAATGTGCTTTCTCTTATCTGTTCAAATTCGATTACATCCTGATTGATTTTATCAAGTGTAGATACCGCATCTCTTAAGGCATTACTTTCTGAAGAATCGGTTTCTCTGTACCCTTTTATTTCAGAAAATATTTTTTCTGATAGTGATTTGGAGTAGTTATCCACTTTGGTGGTGGCATCATTATGCTTTCTAATTACTAGTTGTTTAATGTCGGCTGTTGATATAGATGAAACGAATTTATGTTTTAACACAGATAATCTGTTAGCGTGAGCTTCCAAAGCATTTTGTATCTCGCTTCCAAACCCACTGCTATCTCTGACAAAGTATTCTTCACCATCTTTGATTACTCTCCTACTTCCACCTCTGTGGGAGTCAGTCATTGAAAAACCACCCTCAATTCTTCGGAAGGTTGGGAAGAATACAGATGTGTCAAAAAGTTCCACAGCTATTTGGTTGGCTGCCTCTACAACATCCGCTCTCATAATTGGCTCTTTCTTGTCGAGCAATATTTCGCCATTTACTTTTTGGATAATGTAATGAACAATTTCTCTGCTTTTAGATTCACTTCTCTCAATAGTTAGTTTGAATTCAGATGTTGTTATTGTTACTTTTTGAAAGATTATCTCTCGAATTGCTCTTTCAATGTTGGCGCTAATGCAGTACCACATTAATTTCAGAATTGTTGTTTTTCCTGAGCCGTTTCGCCCTGTTATAATGTTTATATCTTCGTTGAACTTTATGTTTATTGGAGTGCTGGAGTTATTTAATCCTATCACTTCTATTTCTTTTATTATCATGATTTCCCTTAATTTACTTCTTCATTGTTATCTTGCAAATCTTTCAAATACTTTTTGCTATCAACTCGGCTTTGAGCAATCCGCCTTTGGTTAGCAGCTTGGCTGAGAAGTTGGGGCGGCGTTTGGCTTTGTAAGCATCGTAAATTTGCTTTAAGCCTTCAGCTGTTAACAGTGAAATATTCACTTCGGTATCCATCTCTGCAGACTCGATAAAATCCTGCGAGAAGCTGGGCGCGATGATCAGCACTTGTGCCACACGCTTTCCCTGATTTTCACAGCGATTTACATAAGCTTTTATTTGTCTGGATGTCGTGGAGTATTTGGCAAAGTCACCATTTTTACAGGTCTTGGCTTCGCCGATAATAATGTCATCGTCGCTAATAGAAATAATAATGTCGGCTTTATCTTTCGATGTGTTAATTGATTTTCGCAGCTCTTCATCAACGACCAGATCAAGCTGCTCCAGAATCGTTTTCGTTGCTTCTTCAAATTTTACACCAACGTCAGTTTCATTAATTTCAATGCCAACAGCTTTAAGCGTAAGCAGGTCGCGCTTAGCCAGCGCGGCATAATTTTCGATCAGTTTATCGTTGGCGTTGGCAAAGGCTTCCAGAATATTGGACCTAGGATTGCCTTTTTTAGGCAATTTCAGATTGTCTCGTAACTCCTTTACTTCGTCATTAGTCAGCAGGTACAGCACATCGTGTGGTGTGATACTAAGAGCCCTTAGCCGCTCGACATTGATCTCCTCGTTTTCCTCCAGCTCATACTCTTGCCTGATGCGCTGGGTCAGTGTTTCCGGGTTGCCTGCTGCATCCAGCCCTTGGAAGTTCTGCACCAGAGAGTCGAACATCTCTTTATAACCGGTTGCGCTAATGGCATCAAACTCACGGTCGGCTGCAGTGTTCAGGCTTTCCAGAATCACGTCAATACGCTCATCCACCGTGAAGCCGATTCTTTCTGCGTCGATATCTAAATCCGCTATTAACTGCTTCAAACGCTCTTTACGTTTATTCTGGTTGTCGGCGTCGTCATATAGATCACGCGATAGCATATCCCTCACAGCGATGCCGGAATGCAGAATAGTGCTGATTTTTTCGCTCCGGCTAACACCGCGAATGCGCTTACCGTAGCTTTTTAAAATGTTAGATAGTTCCGCATCAGACAGCACCCGTAAGATCCGCAACAAGTGCTTATTGGCCAGCTCTTTGCCCTGGATTTGATTCAACACGGCAACCACTTCGTCGGGGATAAGGACTTCCGAGCTTTTGCGATTAATGAATATGACACCCATATCACGTAGCTCCTGTAAGCAGTTGTCCACGGTCTGCTTGCCAGCTTTAATTGGCTCTGACAGGTGTTCAATTGCAACCAGTTCATCGTGGGAAATTTTCAGGTGGTGCGCCAAGGTATTCAGAATACTGCGCTCATCATCAGTGATATTGGCTTGGCGATTAATTTTCTCATCGTTTTTATAGGCGATATTCAGGCAATCGCGGAAAATATTTAATCGATGGGCATGACCATAGTCCTCGGCCAGATTACTTTCGATATCCACCTGAATTTGCCGTGCCAGCGTATCTAATGTTTCCCACTCGCGGGCGTAAAGTTGTTCAATCCACGAAATACGCGCAATACCATTGCCATCACGGGTAAGGATATTTACCAGTAAAGCCATCGAAGCATCACATAGCGCCAGCTTCTCACGAATAGAATATTGGTACTGTGCCGAAACGGCATTAAATAGCTGCGTAATTTCACTGCCGGACGCATCTTTAATTTGGCGATTTACTTTGTTCAGTGCTTTTGAAATGACTTCATCATTGGTCGCGGCAGATGAGCATAGTTTATCCAGGCACGTAATAAACTTGGATTTTTCTATTTGGTTTAGTACAGACAGGATATGGTTAAGCTTCATAAGACTTCCTTTTCTTGTTGTTTTGCCAAATGAAGAGCTTCTTTCAAAAGTAATTGAAGTTCTTATTGTTTATTTGGATGTATCGAGTACCCAATCTAGAACATAACCTGTAGATGCGCAACTTTACGCATTATGAGCAACTGGTAAACAGCATTTATATGCGGGGCTGCAATTTTTGTGTTCAACGATATTGCGCAAGCTCTTGCTGAATTTGCATAAACTCTTTGTGGGTGTTGGGTTGCAGCTCGCTTAGTGATCTTGCGATATTCACCTGCATGGTTACTTGCGCGACTTCTGCAATTTCTGTTGGTACTGTTTTATTTTGCTGCTTGGCAAACCAGTTAAGCACCTTGGCCAAATGCCAGATACTGCTGCTGCCGCTGTGCAGTGGAGCAGGAAAGCTTTGAGTATGATTTAGCATAAGTTTACGCATATTTTGCCGGCTAAAGCCGAGTAGATCGGCGATGTCGCTTAAGCCAACTAAATCAGGTGTGGCTTCAATTATGGCTGCGTTTGGAATGGCAGTTTTAACGTCTTTAATCGCAGAGGTTATCGCCGCAAAAGCACTGTTGGCTTCGCGGCTAAATTGCAGCGCGATACGGCCTTGCTGGCCGATACCAATGAGGGCGTCGTCACAGCACGCCTGTGCCAACTGCTCGATGTAATTTGCTGGATCCTTATTAGCATCGGGCAATGCAAACTTTAAGGTAAACTCATATAATGTCATCTGCTTAATCTTCAAAGTTTTGGGTTCGTTGTGCGGTGCAGTTATCTACCACCCGTTTAACTTGCCTGGCATGGTTAGCTGGATTTTTGGGTGTACTCCAGATGCTGGCAATACAAAATTCACCACAGCGGCAGTTTGTGTCGTTATAAGGGCAATACATTCGCCCCCAGGCATGGCTGCCCCCTACATCAATAACCCAGCCGTGCTGTTCTGCATATTGCAAAGCGTCTTCAATGTCTTTTTTAGGATGCTTTTTCCGTGGCACGTGTAATCCTCGTTGATTCTAGTTGCGCAGACTTTGGTTGTCAAGTGACAACCTGGCGAGGCGCTGTTGTCATGTGTTTTTGTTAATTTAAATTTATTAAATTGTATTGGTTTTTGCTTTATGTAGATTAGCAGCGCTGTGAGCATGTGCAATGAACTACCCGATCAACTGCGCTAAGTTGACTAAAAACCCTGCCTAACCCTATTGCTGGCGCTGATACAACCAGCCAGAATAGCGCTACTTTGCTGTTGAGGTGGTTATGGTTAATCTGGCCCTGCTGGGTGCTTTTATTCCGACGTTTTTATTTGTCTCGGTAACACCGGGTATGTGTATGACACTGGCGATGACATTGGGCATGAGCCAGGGCGTGCGGCGTACCTTTTGGATGATGTGGGGCGAAATGCTTGGCGTGGCACTGGTAGCCGTGCTGGCTGTGGGCGGCGTGGCGGCGGTAATGCTGCAGTTTCCGGCGTTGTTTCAAGGGTTTAAAATTGCCGGTGCTTGCTATCTGGGCTATATAGGCCTGCAAATGTGGATGGCTAAAGGCAAGCTGACGCTGCCGCAGCAGGGTGAAGTGCGGCAGTTAATGGCGCGGCGCACCTTATTTAGCCAGGGCTTTATTACGGCGGTGTCTAACCCTAAAGGCTGGGCATTTCATATGGCGCTGTTGCCGCCCTTTATTGACATCAAGTACGCCTTTTGGCCACAGTTGTTCGTACTGGTGGCCATTATTGTGCTGCTGGAGTTTTTATCTATGCTGCTATACGCCAGTGGCGGTAAAGCGCTGGCGCTGTTTTTTGGCAAACCCAACCGCGTGCAGTATTTAAACCGCATTGGCGCCAGCCTGATGTTTGGCGTGGCGCTGTGGATGTTGTTGGGCTAACCTGGCAGCAAGCTTTTTTAACGTGTTGATGAGCCCGGCGCTTTAGCGCTACCTAAACCGCCACTGAGCACAAGTTGCAAGGCTTCGGCGGGTTTCATGTCAATGTTCCGCGTGCAGCTGCGGGGTATGACAATGGTATAGCCACCAACGTTGTATGCCATTGGAATAAATACCGCCAGTTGCTCGTCCTGCATCAGCGAAGACATTCGATCATGCGGCTGGCCGCCTTGTTTGGTAACAATGCCAATTAACTCAATTTCAGACGAAGGCAACTTCACCATTACCACCGAGCCGTCGGTAAAGTTTTTGCCTGACATCACATCAATAATGTCCTGCAGCATGCCATACACCTGCTTGGTGCCGGGCAGCTTCATTAAAATTTTGCCGGGCACCTGCCATAACCAGTTAAAGCTTGGCCAGCGTGAACTGTAGCCAATGGCAGTGCATACCAGTAAAAACCCCAGTATTGCCATGCCCGGCAGATACCATTCACCCGGCAATACCACTTGCAACACCGGGTTTAATACTGTTTCAACCGTTAACAGCAGCCAGCGTAGCAGCTCGATAGTGATAACCAGTGGCAAAACAATGGCCAGGCCTTTAAATAAACTTTTAACAATGATTTTCATCAGGTTCTTATCAGGTTTTAGTAGTGCAGCTAAACAACGTGGTTGCAGCATAACAGTTATGCAAAGCGCTGCGCCAGCGCGCGTATTACCTGGGCGTATAACCTGTGGCCAATTTATCCAGTGTTACCTCGCCAAAGCGTTGCAGAACAAGAGCTTCAGCTTCTTGTAATACATCATCAATCGCCAGATTTACCGCTTTTTCTATCGGGCAGTGATTGTGCTCGTCAGTTAAGCCTATGGTAAATAAAGAGCTTTCACTTAGTGAACGGTGAATATCCAGCAGTGTGATCTCGTGTAGCGGTTTGGCTAATGTCCAGCCTCCGCCATGGCCTTTTACGGCACTGACATAACCTTGTTCGCGCAGCAACGACATGGTGCGGCGCACCACCACCGGGTTGGTGTGCAGCATTAGCGCCAGTTGGTCAGATGTAACGGCCTGTTGCAGCTGATGCAAATGCACCAGCACATGCAGCATGCGCGATAAGCGGCTGTCTTTTCTCATTAGTTACTCTTTAAGCGCTGTAGTGGCGGCTATTCTACCGCAGTTTTAAGATACTTTTAGTGTTACAAAAGTTGTTTTTATATTTTATGTAACTTATGATGTTTCTTAAATTGGCGCCTTAATACACTGGTCGCTTAATAAGGGCGCTGTTTAATACAAAAGTGAGGTACACAGATGATATGGGATGCAATAGTGATAGGAGGCAGTTTTGCCGGGCTTTCGGCGGCTATGCAACTGGCGCGTGGCCAGCGCCAGGTGTTACTGATTGACGCCGGTGAGCCGCGTAACCGCTTTGCGGCACAGGCGCATGGTTTTTTTGCTGCCGATGGTGCTGAGCCCGGTGAGTTACGCGGCCGCGCCTGGCAACAACTGCTGGTATACCCCACAGTGCAATTCCGGCAAAGCCGGGTTAGCAGTGCGCAAAAGCTGGCCGACGGTAACTTTTGTATCAAGGATGAAACTGAGCAGCAATATCAGGGCAAGGCGTTGATCCTGGCTACCGGGCTTACCGATACCTTGCCGGATATACCGGGTTTGGCGCCGCGCTGGGGTAAGTCGGTTATTCATTGTCCGTACTGTCATGGTTATGAGTTTCGCCAGCAACCTATAGCTGTTATTGCCGCCGGCGAGGGATCGATACATCAGGCGGCTATTTTGCCGGACTGGGGCCCGGTAACCTATTTTAGCCAGGGTAAGTTTATGCCAGACGCCGAGCAGCTGGCGTTGCTAAAGCGCCGTGGCGTAACGCTGGAACACACTGCCGTAACGGCGGTAGAAGGTGAAGGCTTTGATATCAGCTATATGCTGTTGGCAGATGGCCGCCGTGTGCCGGCAAAGGTAGTGTATGTGGCACCGAAAACGGCCTTTGGCCATACGTTGGCGCAGCAACTGGGCTGTGAGCTGGAGCAAGGGCCGGCTGGCGCTTACATTAAAACCGATGCTATGCAGCTAAGTTCGGTAGCCGGTTTATTTGCTGCCGGTGATATGGCCAGCCCGATGCATAACGGTATGCTGGCCGCAGCCGCCGGGGTTAAAGCCGGTGCGGCGGCACATCGTTATCTGATGTTAGGTTAAAATCAGCTCTGTTTGCTCAACCGGCTACCTGTTTTCCAGCCGGTTGTAGTCCAGCCAGCCGCTGTCTACCGGGTGCCGGCGCATAAACAGTTGGTTAAGTTTGTCACTAAAGGCCCAAAAATCGGCGGCGCTGCGCCTTACACCAAAGTTATCCAGCAGTTTGGCGTAATCCTGCTCGCTGTTTATCTGCTCTGCCTGCGTTACCAGCTTGGCTAAATCAGTTTCTTTTACCCGCCAGAATGCATTGGGGTAACTGCCCAACAGGCCGTGCACTAAGGTCATATTGTCCTGTGCCGGGTTGCGGTTGTTTTCTTCGGCAAACAGGCTGTTTACATTAAAATGGGCACTATTGCGTACAAGGGTAAACAGTTCGGCGTCTTTGCCATTTTCCGGCTGCAGCATAATCATGGTCAGTTCCGGCAGTATGGCGGCGCTTTGGCCTTTAATCTGGCTTAAGCGTTGTAATAATGCTTTGCTGTTATTGCCCAACCGGCTGTTTTGCAACTGGTAGCGCTGTGGTTGTACGTCAGCTAAGTGCTGTTGCAACAACTGATACAGCTCAGCTTTAGGTGTATCCGTTTTAAAGCGGATACCGCTTGGCTGGTTAAAGGGGTTTATATCGCCTTCAATAAATTTAGTCAGCTCAGGGCCGGATTTTTGATACCAGTCTTTAAATTCGCTGCGGCGGGTGTCTGGCGGTAAAAAGGCCAGAAAGTTCGACTCACCCTCCATGCGTAAAAAGTCCATATATAGCCGTGTCATCAATTGGTGGCCATAATTGCCGTATACGTCAAAACCGGCCACCAGTAAGTAGTGAATACGCTCCAGCAGCACATAGTCTATAACCCAGGCGGTTTTGGGGGGCTCGCCGATCAGGCCTTTTACCACGGTAGCGTTATCAAAATGGCGGAATACCGTCAGGCTGGCATTAGGGTTGTCGCCATCGCCATGCCAAATTCCGGCTGGTGTAAGGTGTTGGCCATCTTTTAGAGCGTTATTCATAAAATTGCTGCGGGCTCTTAAGTAATTGCCCTGGCGCTTGGCGTAGGCCAACCAGTTTGTTGCCATGGCACTGCTGTTATCTTCTGCCGGCAGGCGTAAATTGTCCTGCTGCGACAGGTAAAATGCTTCTACGTCGCTTGCGGTGGCCAGTTCCGGATCAACAAAGTACACCCAAAAGTGATCGTTTATCACGTTCAGCGCTACCTGGCCGCGGCACACCGGGCCTTTGATATAACCCATAATGGTGTTTTCGGCCCGTTCCAGCATAAAACGGTAGCGCGCATTAACCGGCAGTTGCACAAAAGCCGTAAGCGGGTTGGCTGCAACTTCAGGCTCATAGCCCGGTAATGCACTAACCTGGTAGTCGGCTTCAACAAACCATTGCTGCCATTTGGCCAGCAAATCAGCGTTAATGTCGTAAGGCTGATGGGTTTTATTGACGATGGTAGAGAATACCGGCTGTAAACGGTAATACACCCGCTTTACACCCGGAGCGTCAAACGGACGCCGGGCGGCAATAATTTCAACCGGCTTACCGGGTGGTGTTTTTGAGCGCACCAAATTATAAAACTGTGGTGTTTGTTTTTCAGTGTGCAGCGCACTGAAATACAGATGCGAGGTAAATAAATGCTCGTAGATATACCGTGCGCTAAGTTGCATGTTCAGGTTGTCGGCATTTAACCACTGCTCAAGCTTACTGACTTCAGCCAGTTGGTCATCGGGCAGGGCGGCGGCATCAGGCATAGCGGCGCCTTGTGCCAGCCAGTTAAGCAGCAGTTGGTGTTCTTCTGTACTTAGCCCCGGCAGGCCGTAGGGCATGCCGGCAAGTGGCTGGCTGGCAGCGTAATGCTCAAACTCTTCGGTGGTTGGGCAATGCTGCTCGCCGTTAAGGCTAAAATCAAACTGTTGCGGCAAAATTTTGCTGTCGGGTAGTGGGTGTTGTTGTTTAAGCAGCAGTAACTGCGCCAATACCGATGCCTGCGTATTGGCCTCAGGGCTTTGTTGGCGCTCATTTAATACTGGGTAAAAACCACGCTCGCGCCATTGTTGTGGCGTAACCGCATCAATAAACAAGCGGTTAGGTTGTGCTGCCAGTAAACGCGAGCCTTCGTATACTTTTTCTTTGCTGGCACCACGCTCAATACCTGCAATCGACGTCATATTTAGTTGGCAGGGCGAGTCGTAGCAGGCATGGCACACCACACAACGGGATTCGATTACCGGTTTTACCTGGTTGTGGTATAAATCGTCTAATACTGAGTCTGGTTTTGCCGTGTTTGCCAGCGCGGCTCTGTTATCGGGAGTGGCGGTGCCGTAGCGTTTATTTAAATCTAAGCTGGCCAGTGCGGCACAGCCGGCACAGACTAATATCACAATAACAACCAGCGTTTTCCATGATGTGGTTCTAAGCGCCATTTTTTCTCCGTGTGGCCGTGCTGTTTTGCCGGCGTAATCGGCCAATATTAATGCCAGATGCCGGCGGATGCAAAAATTGCAGGCACCGGACGTGTTGCCGTTACAGCCCCGCATTCTCAAAAGCGGGCCGCTGTGCTAACCTGCCGCCATAGTGTTTTACCAGAGAATTCGCATGCCAGAGCCCGGTTTTGTTGTGATCCACGCCAATCAGCTGGAAACGCTGCGCGAGCTACTGGTGCAATGGTTAAGTGCACACCCTGTGCCGGTGCTGGGCACAGAAGAAATTCTGGTACAAAGCAATGGTATAGCGCAGTGGCTGAAAATGGCGCTGGCCGAAACCAGCAACGGCCACCCCGGTATTGCCGCCGGTTTGCAGGTAGAGCTGCCCAATCAGTTTGTCTGGCAGCTGTACCGTGCGGTGCTGGGCGATACCATTCCGAAAAGCCTGCCGTATGACAAAATTAACCTCAGTTGGCGGTTACTTGGCTTATTACCGCAGTTAACGGATGAAGTGTATGCGCCGCTAAAACGCTATTTACAGGACGACAGCGACGGCCGTAAAAGCTACCAGTTGGCGCTGCGGCTGGCCGATTTATTCGATCAGTATCAGGTATACCGTGCTGATTGGCTGCAAAGCTGGCGCAGCGGTACCAACCTGTTACCCAACAGCAAAAAACAGCAGGTGCCGGATGATCAGCTATGGCAACCTGCACTGTGGCGTCTGCTGCAAAGCCAGTTAGCCGGTGTAGTGGGAGATTCTGCTTTTTCCAGCCGGGCCGATGTACACAGCATGGCATTGTCCGCACTGCAGCAGGGTAAGCTGGCCAGGCCGGATTTACTACCTGACCGCATTGTCGTATTTGGTGTGTCGTCGTTACCACAACAAACGGTAGAGCTACTGGCGGCGCTGGGAGCACAGCGTCAGGTACTGCTAACGGTGCTAAACCCGTGCCGCCATTTTTGGGGCGATATTACCCACGCTAAAGATGAAATGCGCGCCGCGCAAAAACGCCACGGCCGCAAACCGGGTTTACCGCCGGTGCTGGATACCGATGCCCTGTATTTACATGCACCTGTGCTGCTGGCAAGCTTAGGTAAACAAGGGCGCGATTATATCAGCCTGCTGGATGCGTTTGATCAGAGCGAGCACTATCAGCACTGGTTTAATGGCCGTATCGATTTATTTTCAGAACCGGTAGCCGACATCAGCGCATTGCCGGTACTGGCACAGTTGCAGCAAGATATGCTGGAGCTGGAGCCCACCCCGGTGCCCAAGCGTGTGCTGGTAGCGAATGACAGCAGTATCAGCTTTCATATTGCCCACAGCCGCCAGCGCGAAGTAGAAATTTTGCAGGACAACCTGATAGCAGCCTTTGCTGCCGACCCGACACTTAAACCGCGTGATGTGATCATCATGACGCCGGATATCAGCCTGTACCAAAGCCATGTGCATGCGGTGTTTGGCCGCCTGACACAGGACGATGCGCGCTTTTTGCCTTACACCTTAGCAGACCAGAGCCTGCGCGGCAGCCAGCCCTTAATGGTGGCGCTGGAATATCTGCTGGACTTACCCAGCCAGCGTTTTACCCTGACCGAAGTCTGCGATCTGCTGGACGTACCCGCTATTCAACGGCGCTTTGCTATCAGCAGTGACGCTCTGCCGCAGTTACGACTGTGGCTTAGTGAAGCCGGTGTGCGCTGGGGTTTGGATAGGGAACAGCGCGCCAGCCTTGATTTAGCTACGCCCGGCAATAGTTACAGTTGGATGTTTGCCATTGAGCGTATGTTGCTCGGTTTTGCCATTGGTGATGTGCCTTTGTGGCAAGGCCGCTCGCCCTATGCCGAAGTGGCCGGTTTAGCGGCTGCTGAACTTGGCCCGCTGCTGCAGTTTATTCAGCAGTTAAAGCGCTGGCACTTAGTGCTGAGCGGTAATGCTACACGCAGCCTGACAGGTTGGCAGCAACTGCTGTTAAGTGATGATGGTTTGCTAAACAGCCTGTTTGATTTTACCGACGAGCAGGACCAGCTTATTTACGCCCGCTTAAGCCAGGGCCTGGCGCAGTTAGTCAGTGCAGCGCAAAGTGGTGATTTTAACGGTGAGGTCCAATTGACCGTGCTGCGCGAAGCCTGGCTGGAACAAGCTAGCAGCAGCGGCTTAAGCCAGCGTTTTTTTGCTGGCAGCCTGACATTTTCTACCTTAATGCCGATGCGGGCTATTCCGTTTAAGCGTATTTACCTGCTTGGCCTGAACGACGGCGATTACCCGCGCTCACGCATGCGTGACGATTTTGACTTAATGGCCAGTGACTATCGCCCGGGCGATCGTTCGCGCCGCGACGATGACCGCTACCTGTTTTTAGAAGCGCTGCTAAGTGCCCGTGAAGCGCTGTATTTAAGTTGGGTTGGCCGCGATATCCGCAATAACAGCGAGCTGCCGCCCAGTGTGTTGCTAAGCCAGCTGATGGACTTGCTTGATAGCGGTTGGCAGCATCCGTCGGGGCACAAAATGTCGCAGGCATTGCTGCATAGCTACCCGTTACAGCCCTTTTCGCGGCAATATTTTAACGGCAACTACGCCACCTATGCTTATGAGTGGCAAACGGCACATCATGCGGCGCCGGCTATTACGGCAACCAGTAACCAGAGCGACGAGCTGCCGCTGCTGAGTATCCGCCTGCTGGACGACTTTTTAGCCAACCCCTGCCGGCATTACCTGGCGCAGCGCTTTAAAACCCGCTTTTATTCCAGCGAGCTGGCCAGCGATGATGCCGAACCTTTTGTGCTCAATGCGCTTGAGTTATATCAGCTAAAACAGCAGTTGCTGCAGCAGTTGCTGGCCGATCCGCAGCTGGATGTCGACGCGGCTATTGCCCAGCTGGCGCGCGAGGCAAAGCTGCCACTGGCGCTATTTGGCACCCTTAGCGGCGCTGATATTGGCCGCGAAGCCAAAGTGGTATTTGCCCGCTATCGTGCCGCCGGTATTGACTGGCAACGTAAAAGCACGCCGCTGAAACTGGCACTGAAGCTGGATCTGCATAGCGGCAGCATAGCGCTGAATGACAACCTGACTAATGTCTACCAAAGCCCGGCGGGTCAGCCGGCGCTGTTGCTGCTGCGGCCAACGGCTATTCGCAATAAAGGCGAGCTGCGTTGGCATACACTGCGCAGCGCCTGGTTGCAGCAACTGGCCGCCAATGCCCAGGGTGAGGCACTAAGCACCTGGCAGTTCGGCCTGGACGACGCCGTGCAGCTGTTGCCACATAATCAGCAGCAGGCGGCTGCGCAATTAACTGCACTGGTGCAATACTGGCAGCAGGGCCTTGCGCAACCCTTGCCGGTAATGCCCAAAACTGCGCTGTGCTATGTGCAAACGCAGGACGAAGCCAAATGCCGTGAGCTATTTGAAGGCGGCTATAATTTTAACGGCGAGGTAGAAACAGCCCCCGAGCTGCAGCGATATTATCCCGATTTTGCCAGTTTACTGCAGGCCGGTTTTGCCGACTGGGCGCAAAAGCTGTATGGCCCGCTGCTGCAAACCAAAATAGCCGGTGACGACAGCGGCGAAAACCAGCGGAGCAACGCATGAGTACGGTAATCAACCTGGATGCGTTAACCTTTCCACTGCATGGCAGCCGCTTAATTGAAGCCAGCGCCGGTACCGGCAAAACCTATACGCTGGCTGCGCTGTATTTACGCTTAGTGCTGGGCCATGGCGCTAGCGTAGCAGACGGCAGCGCCAATACACAGCAGGCCACCAGCGGTTTTAACCGGCCGCTGTTACCGCCGGAAATTCTGGTGGTTACCTTTACCCGCGCCGCCACAGCCGAGCTGCGTGACAGGATCCGCAGCCGTCTGGTCGAGGCGGCTACAGCGTTTCGTCAGGGCAGTGCTGAAGATCAGTTTCTCGCCGGCTTACTGGCAGAGTATCAGCCACAGCAGTTTGCCGCCTGTGCGTCGCGTTTAAGCAGCGCAGCCGAATGGATGGACGAAGCGGCTATTTTTACTATTCACGGCTGGTGTCAGCGCATGCTGGCAGAGCATGCCTTTGATTCCGGCATGAGTTTTGGCGAAGCACTTAGCGATGACAATCAGCAACTGTTGCATACGCTGGCCTGTGATTATTGGCGCCGTTTTTTATATCCGTTAACCGACGCCGCCATATTGCACGAACTGGGTAATGTGGCCAAAACACCGCAAGCTTTACTGGATGATGTAAGGCCCTGGCTCCAGGCCGATGCCATAAACCTGTGCTTTAATGCGGCCGGTGCACCGCTGCCGCAACCATTAAGCCCGCAGCAGGCGGCAATGCCGTTGCTGCAGTGGCAGGAACAGCTGGACAGCCATTGTAAACAATTGCAGCAGGCGCTAAGCCCAGACGCTTTGCAGTTACTGGATGACGCCTACGCCAACGGCTGGTTAAACGGCAACAAATACCGCGCAGCCAGCTGGCCGGCGGAACGGCAGTGGTGGCAGGCTATGCTGGCTGAGCCGGCGCTGGTAAATAACCGTGAAGCCGATTTTGCCAAAATGGTACAAAAATTCAGCGCTGCCAGGCTGGCCGACGCACAAAAAAAAGGCCAGCCGCTGCTTAGCCACCCGCTATTTGACTTATTTGAACACACCACAGCCTTGCTGGATAACAAACCGGCACTGGCGTTAATTGTGCGCCATCATGCTGCGCTGTGGTTGGCGGCTGAGTTTGCCCGGCACAAAAAGCAGCAGGCCGAGCTGGATTTTAACGACTTACTGCTGCAACTGTACCAGGCGTTACAGGGCGACGGTGCCGAAGTACTCGCTGCCCGTATCCGCGCCCAGTATCCGTTTGCCATGGTAGATGAGTTTCAGGATACCGATCCGCTGCAGTTTGCTATTTTCCGCGCCATTTACCCCGACGTTAACAGCAGCGCCAACGCCCTGATTATGGTGGGCGACCCCAAGCAAGCGATTTACAGCTTTCGCGGCGCTGACTTACACACTTATTTAAATGCCCGCAGTTTAACAGCCGGGCGCCATTACAGTCTGGGCACCAACTTTCGCTCTACCGGCGCGCTGGTAGACAGTGTTAATCAGCTGTTTGCCCGTGCAGAGCAGCAGCACGGTGCTTTTGGTTTCGGCACCGCTGATACTACAGCACTGCCGTTTTTACCGGTTAAAGCCAAAGGTAAAGCTGAGCAGCTACAGTGCGACGGCAAAGCCGTAGCAGCACTGAATTACTGGCTAAGTGATATGGAGCCTGCCGGGCTGAAAAAAGGCGGCTACCAAAGCTTAATGGCAAAAGCCTGCGCCGATGAAGTGGCCGGGCTATTGCTGCAGGCTCAGCTTGGCAATGCTGGTTTTGCTGCCAGCGGCGAAACGCTTAAGCCGGTGCAACCGGCTGATATTGCTATTTTGGTGCGCGACAGAAACGAAGCAGCGTTAGTTCGGCGTGAGCTTAGCGCACGCAATGTGCGCTCGGTGTATTTATCGGATAACGAATCTATTTTCCAAAGCCAGGAAGCCATAGCCGTGCTTGGCTGGCTGCGGGCTTGCCAGCAACCGGAAGATGAAAGCCTGCTGCGCGCTGCACTGGCCTTGCCGCTGGCCAATAACAGCGATGCACAGCTGCACTACTGGCTGAATGACGAGCTGGCCTGGGAGCAACTTACCGAGCAGGTACGCGAGTTTCGCCACATTTGGCGCTTTAAAGGCGTGCTGGCGATGTTAAGCGCCTGGTTACATTATTTTGCGTTACCGGCAAAATGGCTGGCGCTGGAGCAGGGCGAACGGCGTTTAACCAATGTGCTGCATTTGGCAGAGCTTTTACAAAGTGAAAGCCAGCAGCGGGATGGCGAAAGCGGTTTGCTGCGCTGGCTGGCTGAACAGCTGGATAACCCGAAAAGCGCCGATGAGCAGCAGTTAAGGCTGGAGAGCGATCAGCAACTGGTGCAGGTGGTGACGATCCATAAAAGTAAGGGCCTGCAATATAACCTGGTATTTTTGCCTTTTATCTGTGGCTTTAAAAATGTGAAAAAGGGCCAGCCGCAGCGCTATTTTGATGGCAGCCAAATGGTGCTGGATTTAACCCCGGACGATACCGCGCTGGCACAGGCCGAACACGAACGCTTACTCGAAGATATCCGCCTGCTGTATGTGGCATTAACGCGGCCGGTATATGCTTGCTGGCTCGGCTTAGCGCTATTTAGTGAAGGCGCAGCGAAAAAAAGCAAACTGTCGCAAAGTGCCATAGGGTATTTGCTTGGCGTGCCGGAGGAGCCCGCCCTTAGCGATTTGCAAGCCGCTTTGGCAACACTGCCGTGGCAGCAACAGCCGTTGCCGCCGTTTTGTAAGTTTACGCCGGATGCGCAACTAACCCAGCTAACACAGACACTTAAACTTAGCGCACCGTTAAAGCGCGAACATTGGTGGATAGCCAGCTACTCGGCGCTGCGCACCGGTAATAAACCGGCACCTGAGACGAATACTGCGGCGAGTACAGCCGCACTGGCCGCTGATACCGCGCTGGATGCGCTGCTGCAGGAAGAAGCAACCGAGCCGGTAGCGCACAGCGAGCAGCAGTTATCGATACACGATTTTCCGCGCGGCGCAGTGCCCGGCACCTTTTTACACCAATTGCTTGAAGATGCGCAGCAGCAGGGCTTTGCTCAGTGCGACAGCGTTTTTATCAGCCAGTTGCTTGAGCAAAGTTTAACGCAACACCATTGGTTGCAGTGGCAAAACGTGTTGCAAAGCTGGCTTACACAAATGCTGCACGCGCCGTTACAGCAGGTTGGGCTTAACCTGACACAGCTGCACAAGGTGCGTGCCGAGTTGGAGTTCTGGCTGCAAAGCTGTGCGGTTAATGTGCTTAAACTGGACACGCTGATCACAGTCGCCGTGTTGCCGGGTATGCCGCGCCCGCCGCTGTTGCCCGACACACTGAACGGCATGCTTAAAGGTTTTATCGACTTAACTTTACAAGGCGCAGATGGCCGCTACTGGGTGCTGGATTATAAATCAAACTGGTTAGGCCCGGCAGACGCCGACTACAGCCCGCAAACCATGCAGCATACCGTGCTGGATAAACGCTACGATGTGCAGGCGGCTCTGTATATGCTGGCGTTGCACCGGCTGTTAAAACTGCGCCAGCCCGGCTACCTAAAAGCGCCAGAGCAATATATTGGCGGCGCGCTGTACTGGTTTATCCGTGCGCCAGAGCCAGGCCAGCTGCTACTCAATGCTGATATTAAGCTGCTGCTGCAATTAGATGGCTTATTTGCCGGTGAGCCAGTAATTTTGGAGGCTGACAATGCAGTTTGATTTATTCACCGCACCAGGCAGCACAAACAATGCCCTGACTGAACCGGGCCAGATGCAGGCGCTGTTGCAGCGCTGGACAGAGCGACGCTGGCTACGCGCCTTAGATGCACAGTTACCGCAAACCCTGCATCAGCTTGCCGCCGAGCCCAACCCACTGGTTTGGCTGCTTACCGCCTTGTTATGTCATCAGTATGGCCGCGGCCACAGCTGTATTTTGCTGCAGGATTTACTGAACGATCCGGACGGCTTACTCAGTTTGCCGCCGCAAAACCAGTTTTTACAACGCTTCAGCGATAGACCCTCGGCCATTTTGCAGGGTTTAACATTGCAGGATTATCGCACCGCGCTGGCACAAAGCTGCTGGCTGCAAGGTGAGAGCGGCGCGCCCTTGGTATTGGCCGACGAGCGCCTGTATTTGCACCGGCTGTATCAGGCCGAGCAGCAGGTAAAGCAGCAGATCAACCGCCAGGTCAGCACAGTGCTACCGCTGCCCGTTAATATTGCTGAGCAGCTTGAGGCGCTATTCCCGCCAACCGCAAAAACTGAACCTGACTGGCAAAAACTGGCCTGCGCTATGGCGCTGCAGCGGCGCTTTGCCATTATTACCGGCGGCCCGGGCACCGGTAAAACCACTACGGTGGTAAAACTGCTTGCGCTGCTGCAAAGCACTACTGCCAGCCTGACGATCAAATTGGCGGCACCAACCGGTAAGGCCGCTGTACGCTTAACCGAATCCATCAGTGGCGCGCGGGCTAAACTTTCTACGCAGCTATTGCCGGAGCTGCTGGAGCGTATTCCTACCGAAGTCACCACCTTGCACCGCTTGCTGGGCGCGGTGCCAAACCGGCGCAGCTTTAAGCACAACAGCGATAACCCGCTGCAACTGGATGTGCTGGTGGTTGATGAAGCCTCAATGGTTGATTTAGAAATGATGGCAGCGCTTTTGGCTGCTCTGCCTGAGCGGGCACAATTGGTGCTGCTGGGTGATAAAGATCAGCTGTCGTCGGTGGAGGCCGGCTCAGTATTAGGCGATTTATGCCGTGGCGCGGATCTTGGTGGTTACAGCCGCGATACGCTGGCGCTGCTTACGCCTTTTAGTGCGTTACCGCTGGCAAAATGGCATGGCGACGGCACTGTGCTTAACCAGGCCACCGTTATGCTGCGCCACAGCCATCGTTTCGATGCCAGCTCTGGCATTGGCCAGTTGGCTGCAGCGGTCAATGGGGGAGATACCTGTGCGCCGGCATTATTTGCCCGGTTTAACGACATTACGCTGTTAGAAGGTAATTCGCCGCAGGCATTAAAAGCCACAGTAGTGGCAGGTTACCGCCAGTATCTGCAACTGATGCAACAGCCGGCAACGGAGCGCGAGCAATGGGCCGGCGCGGTGCTTGGCTGTTACAGCCGCTTTCAGTTGCTGTGCGCGCTGCGCAGCGGTGATTGGGGTGTGGAGGGTTTAAACCAGCAAATCAGCCAGTGGCTGAGCAGCGCTGGCTTAATTGATGCGCGCCAGCACTGGTACGCCGGGCGGCCGGTAATGATGCAGCGCAATAATTACAGCTTAGGTTTAATGAACGGCGATATCGGTATTACGCTGTTCGACCCGCAAAGCGGCCAGTTACGGGTGGTATTTCAGCTTGCTGACGGCAGCTTAAAGTGGGTGCTGCCCAGCCGTTTAACTGAGGTAGAAACCGCCTTTGCCATCACGGTGCATAAATCGCAGGGCTCTGAGTTTACTCATTGCTGTTTAGTGCTGCCAGCGGATAACAGCCCGCTGCTAAGTCGCGAGTTGCTTTACACCGGCATTACGCGGGCTAAGCAGCAGTTTACATTGTTATGCACCAACCCGGCGTTATTACAGCAAGCCATAGCCAGGCGTGTAGCACGCAGCAGTGGCCTTTAACTCTATGGTTGCGAAGTGGCGTCTAACTGCACTGACGCTGCTTTTTCGCGCCCGTACCCGGAGTTGGTTTAATTTGCGGTTCACTTGAGTATGCTAACATGCAGTTACAGTCTCAGCTTAGCGGAGGAACGTATGCAGCAGATCATGCAACAGCTCAATAAAAGCCTGATTAAACAGGGCTCCTACATCAACGGCAACTGGTTACAGCACACTGAAACCTTTGATGTGGTGAACCCGGCCAACCAGCAATTACTTACTACAGTTGCCATCGCCGGAGCCAACGAAGCGCAGCAAGCGGTAGTGGCGGCAGACAAAGCCTTTGCCGGCTGGGCTGCTAAACCGGCGGCAGAGCGCGCACAGTTGCTGCAAAGCTGGTATCAGTTGGTAATGCAGCATCAGGACGACCTGGCCCGGCTACTTACGCTGGAGCAAGGCAAGCCGTTTAGCGAGGCTAAAGGCGAAATTGCTTACGGCGCCTCATATTTGCAATGGTTTGCCGAAGAAGCTAAACGCTTATACGGCGATACCATACCGGCACCATCGGCTGACAAACGCATTATTGTGCAGCGTCAGCCGGTCGGGGTTGTAGCAGCAATTACGCCCTGGAATTTCCCCAATGCCATGCTGGCGCGTAAAGCTGCCGCAGCACTGGGGGCTGGCTGTACTTTTGTGGTGAAACCCGCGCAGCAAACGCCTTTATCGGCGCTGGCGCTGGCTGAATTAGCCCACCAGGCCGGTATTCCGGCCGGTGTATTTAATGTGGTAGTGGGCACCGATGCTAAAGCGATTGGTGAGGTATTTACCGGGCACGCCAAGGTCGCCAAGTTCAGCTTTACCGGCTCTACAGCTGTGGGTAAGCAGTTGGCAAAGCAATGCGCCGACAGCGTAAAGCGTGTAACAATGGAGCTGGGCGGTAATGCGCCCTTTATCGTATTTGACGACGCCGACTTAGACGCCGCCGTACAGGGCCTGATGGCGGCCAAGTTTCGTAATGCCGGCCAGACTTGTGTCTGTGCCAACCGCATTTTAGTGCAGCGTAACGTTTATCAGGCCTTTGCCGACAAGTTAGCCATAGCCGTTACTCAGCTTCACGTTGCTGATGGCCTGGCTGCAGATAGCCAAATTGGTCCGTTAATTGATGGCAAAGCCGTAGAGAAAGTAGAAAAACTGCTGCAAAGCGCGCTGGATGACGGCGCCAAAGTGCTGCTGGGCGGTAAAACACACAGCGCAGGTAAACAGTTTTTTCAGCCCACTTTGCTGAGCGATGTCAGCGCGGATATGGCCATCAGCCACGAGGAAATTTTCGGCCCGGTGGCGCCGCTAATGGCGTTTGACACCGAAGCCGAAGCAATAGAGTTGGCCAACAGCACCGAATATGGTTTGGCAGCGTATTTTTACAGCCGCGATATCGGCCGGGTGTTTCGTGTGGCGCAAGCTTTGCAATTTGGTATGGTGGGTATTAACGAAGGCATAGTGTCTAACGCTGCTGCGCCTTTTGGCGGTATTAAGCAATCCGGCTACGGCCGCGAAGGCTCTAAATACGGTTTGGACGATTACACCGATATAAAATACCTGTGTTTGGGTGGGCTTAATTAGATATTACCTCAGCCAACCAGCGCAGTATGCTGGTTGGTGAGAAACCTGTGTTATTCAATATTCTGGATCTGCTCGCGCATCTGCTCAATTAACACTTTAAGCTCCACCGCGGCATTAGTGATCTCGGTGCTGATGGCTTTGGATGACAGCGTATTCGCTTCGCGGTTAAATTCCTGCATCATAAAATCTAACCGTCGGCCGCAGGCGCCGCCTTTTTTCAGCGTGTGGCGGGTTTCTTTGATGTGGGCATCGAGGCGGTCGAGCTCTTCGGCGACGTCAGATTTTGAGGCTAAAAACGCCATTTCCTGCTCTAAACGGCCTTGTTCAATATCGGCTTTAATCTCGTTTAAGCGGTTTACAATACGATCGCGCTGCCACTGCATCGCTTGCGGCAAATGCGTGCGCACAAAAGCTACCTGCTCGCCAATGGCGGTTAAACGCTGTTGGATCATGTCTTCTATCGCCACCCCTTCACGGCCGCGGCCGGCCAGAAAGTCTTCCAGTGCAGTATCAAAACCGGCCAGCAGTTCGCCTTGCAGCGCGTCTAAATCTTCCGTTGGGGTTTCCATTACGCCCGGCCAGCGCAGAATGTCGGCAATGTTTAATTGCGCCTGTGGGGCTTTTTGCAGCAGTTGCTGAGCTTTTTGCAGCAATTGTTCGGCGAATACTTCGTTTAACGTGAGTTCGCCAGCGGCCTGGTTTGCATGGTAGCGCAGGTTAACTTCTATTTTGCCGCGTTGCAGGCTGTTACGTAATTTGTCGCGCAGCAGGCTTTCTAAGCCGCGAAACTGCTCTGGCAGGCGAAAGTAGGACTCCAGGTAACGCTGGTTTACCGAGCGGATCTCCCAGTGGGCGGTGCCCCAGCTGGCTTTGGTTTCGTGACGGGCGAAGGCGGTCATGCTGTGGATCATAATGAATTCTCTGGCGACAAATAAACACCGAGTATACCGCAGGTTCGGCGAATTTGGCGAATAGATAGCCCTTGCCGGCTTTAACACTTATAATGGCGGCCATTGTTAATTTCAGGAGTGCAGCTATGCGTCCAAGTGGCAGAACCGCCAGTCAGATCCGTCCCCTTACTTTTACCCGTCAATTTACCGCTCATGCTGAAGGCTCAGTATTGGTTGAATTTGGTAATACCAAGGTAATTTGTACCGCCAGCGTAATTGAAGGTGTGCCACGCTTTATGAAGGGCCAGGGCAAGGGCTGGATCACCGCTGAATACGGCATGCTGCCACGCGCCACCCATACCCGTAATGACCGCGAAGCGGCACGTGGTAAGCAAGGTGGCCGCACCATGGAAATTCAGCGCCTTATTGGCCGCGCACTGCGTACCGCAGTAGATTTAAAGCTGCTGGGTGAAAACACTATTACTATCGACTGTGATGTCATTCAGGCCGATGGCGGCACCCGTACTGCGTCTATTACCGGTGCTTGTGTGGCCCTGGTAGATGCACTGAACCATATGCGTGCTAAAGGTATTATTAAAACCAACCCGTTGAATTTTATGGTAGCTGCGGTATCAGTTGGTATTTATAAAGGCACTGCGGTGGCCGATTTAGATTACGCCGAAGATTCAAACGCTGAAACCGATATGAATATCGTGATGACCGAAACCGGCAAAGTGATTGAAATTCAGGGCACGGCTGAAGAAGCGCCGTTTAGCTTTGAAGAAATGCAGCAAATGATGGATTTAGGCAAACACGCTATCCGTGAAATTATCGACGAGCAAAAGCGCGTGCTGGCTTAAGACTGTTTTAAGGTGCTGAGGTAATAATCTTTGAAGGTAAAGATCAGGCTATGAAACAATTTCAAATTGATTTTATTGAATTTGCGCTGTCGCGTCAGGTACTGAAGTTTGGCAGTTTCACGCTGAAATCCGGTCGTACCAGCCCGTACTTTTTTAATGCCGGGCTGTTTAATACCGGTGGTGATTTAGCCAAACTAGGCCGCTTTTATGCTGCTGCTTTGCAGGATAGCGGCCTGCAGTTTGATGTGTTGTTTGGCCCGGCGTATAAGGGCATCCCTATTGCCACCACTACAGCTGTAGCATTGGCCGACCATTATAACCGTGATGTGCCGTACTGTTTTAATCGTAAAGAAGCGAAAACCCACGGCGAGGGCGGTAACTTAGTCGGCTCGCCGCTTAAGGGGCGCATTATGCTGGTGGACGATGTTATCACTGCCGGTACCGCGATCCGTGAGTCGATGACGCTGATACAGGCGCAGGGCGCTGAACTTACCGGTGTGTTGATTGCACTGGACCGGCAAGAGCGCGGCCAGGGTGAGTTGTCGGCGATCCAGGAAGTGGAGCGTGATTTTAATACTAAAGTCATCTCAATTATTAGCCTGCCGGATTTAATCAGCTATTTGGCCGATAAGCCGGAAATGGCACAGCATCTGGATGCGGTAAAAGCTTACCGCGCACAGTATGGTGTTAATGCCTAAAGTACCACGAAGGCTTGTGAGTCAAGTGTCAGGTGTGCTTTCGGAACAGCGGCATGGATGCCGCGCAGGCTGAGAGGGCACAGGGATGTGATCCTTGAAGCCGGTGCAGAAAGCATTTCCTGACACTTGGCTGTACTTTGGAGTTGATGCTTCAGATGGCAGGCTCAGTATACATAGCGCGCTTTAAGGACAAACAGATGTTAAAGCCAAACGGCGTTGGTTTAGGTCGAATTATCAGGGCTGCAAAATGTTCGATGCAGGGCTTTGCTGCCAGCTGGAAGTTTGAATCTGCCTTTCGTCAGGAAACCATCTTAGCTGCTATTTCGATTCCTCTGGCCGCCTGGCTGGCCACGTCAGTCAGCCAGTTTGCCTTGTTGGTGAGTGTTTGGTGTTTAGTGCTGGTGGTGGAGTTACTGAATTCTGCGATTGAATCACTGACTGATCGCGTAAGTTTAGAGCGGCATGAACTGTCGGGCCGTGCTAAAGATATGGGCTCAGCGGCGGTGTTTGTCAGCTTAGTAATAGTGGCGCTGGTATGGGGCGCAGCGCTGTACGAGCGCTTTGTTTGAACCGGAGTTGAATTAGGAATGGATTAGGTGTGCTTTCGTAGCAGCGGCAAGGATGCCGCGCAGGCTGAGAGGGCACATGGATGTGATCCTTGAAGCCGGCGAAGAAAGCATTTCCTAATCCCTGACGTTACTACCTTAGTTGCCGCTGCTACGAAAGCACACCAGCCTCGCTGCTCTCACGTTATGATTTAGCTAAACAGAGCAGTTTGTAGTTGTGCCCACTGATTAGCCCAATGCTGGGTTGGTAAGCGGGTAAAACCGGAGCGGACAAACTGGCTAAGTTTACCCTCTACCGTGGCCAGCAACAGGTTAGCCAGCTCGCCTTCGTCGATACTAAAGCCTTTACCTTCACGCAGCTTACGCTCACGCAGGCATTGCTTTAACTGGGTTTCCAGTTTTTCAAATAACTGGGCAACGCGTTCTTGCAGACGTTCCTGCTCGCCTTGTAGCGCATCGCCGGTGAGAATACGGCAAATACCAGGGTTACGTTCGGCGAATACCAATATCAGCTGTAAAATAAGCTCTGTGCGGCTGGCGGTGTCTTTGTGCTCGTCCAGAATGCCGTTTATGCGTGATAGCAGCGTATCTTCAATAAACTCAATTAAGCCTTCAAACATCCGCGCTTTACTCGGAAAATGCCGGTATAGCGCCGCTTCAGACACGCCAACTTTTTCTGCCAGTGCGGCTGTGGTAATACGCTGGCCGTTATTGCTTTGCAGCATAGCTGCCAGAGCCTGCAAAATGTCTTCTTTACGATTACTGCGACGAGGTGCCGGCATCTTAAGCTTTACCTGAATGGCCAAAGCCACCTTCACCGCGCGCTGTTTGTTCAAAGCTGTCGACGATATTAAATTCAGCCTGCACTACCGGCATAAATACCAGTTGGGCAATGCGATCACCCGGCTCAATGTTGAAGCTGTCTTTACCGCGGTTCCACATAGACACCATTAACGGGCCCTGATAATCCGAGTCAATTAAGCCCACCAGATTACCCAATACAATGCCATGCTTATGGCCCAGGCCAGAGCGGGGCAGGATGGTAGCGCACAGGTTGGCGTCACCAATAAAAATAGATAAACCGGTAGGAATTAACGTGGTTTCACCCGGTGCCAGTGTCAGTGTGCTGTCCAGGCAGGCACGTAAATCTAACCCGGCAGAGCCCGGTGTGGCGTAGGCCGGTAACGGAAATTCTGTACCAATACGCGGGTCAAGGATTTTTAAATCAATGGCTTTTTTCATTTACGGCTTAACTCTTTATTTTAATGACAATTAGTATTTTAAAGGTAATTAGTTGGCAGAAAATTGAGCATAGATATGCTGCAGTATGGCTTTGGCTAACTCAGCTTTAGGCTGGGCCGGTAATGCCTGCTCGCCATGCTGCCATACCAGAGTGACAGCATTATGATCGCTGTTAAAACCCAGTTCAGTGCCCGACACATCATTGGCGCAAATTAAATCCAGCTTTTTGCGTGCCAGTTTATCTTTAGCGTATTGCACTACGTTTTGTGTTTCCGCTGCAAAACCTACGGTAAAGGGGCGCTGTGCGGTTAGTGCTGCAACGGCGGCAATAATATCCGGGTTTTTTACCAGCTTTAGCTCAATGCTGTCGCTGGCGGTTTTCTTCATCTTTTCACTGGCAACCTGAGCTACACGATAATCTGCTACTGCTGCGCAGCCGATAAAAATATCGTTTTGTCTCGCCTGAGATAGTGCAGCGTCATGCATTTGCTGCGCGGTGGTAACGTCAATGCGCGTTACGCCTGTCGGCGTGGCTAACTGAACCGGGCCGCTAATCAGGGTTACCTGTGCGCCCATAGCTGCGGCAGCTTGCGCTAAGGCAAAGCCCATTTTGCCGGAGCTGTGGTTAGAGATATAACGCACCGGATCAATAGCTTCGCGCGTTGGCCCCGCAGTAATTGTGATTTTAATGTTATTAAGTTGCTGTTCAGCTGAAAAATGTTTTTCTAATGCGCTAACCAGCTCTAAAGGTTCCAGCATGCGGCCTGAGCCAACGTCACCGCAGGCTTGTTCGCCCACGCCTGGGCCATAAATGTAAAAATTATGTGCTTTTAAAGTGGCTAAATTATTCTGGGTAGCTATGTTTTTATACATCTGCTGGTTCATTGCAGGGGCGACAGCAACAGATGCAGCGGTGGCTAGCACGCAGGTAGTCAGCAAATCGTTGGCTAAGCCATGCGCCATGCGGGCGATGATATCGGCACTGGCCGGGGCAATTAAGATGATGTCTGCCCATTTTGCCAGCTCGATATGGCCCATGGCGGCTTCTGCAGCAGGGTCAAGCAAGCTGGTACTTACCGGGTTACCGGATACAGCCTGCAGTGTCAGCGGGGTAATAAAGTGCTGGGCGGCGTCGGTTAAAATAACCCGTACATCTGCGCCGCGCTCTTTTAAGCGGCGGACTAAGTCTGCACTTTTATAGGCAGCAATACCGCCGCTGATACCAAGCAAAATGTGTTTTTGGGCAAGGGTTTGCAACATAACAGAGACACCAGAACCGGAAAAAACTGGCGATAAGATAGCATGGAAACACAAATTCAGCATCAATTCAGGGAGGGATAGCATGAGTATTCGTCACTGGCCCGCCACCGAGCGGCCACGGGAAAAACTGCTCGACAGAGGCGCGACAGCACTGTCAGACGCCGAATTACTGGCTATATTTTTACGCACCGGTATTGCCGGTACTGACGCCGTAACGCTGGCGCGGCAGTTGTTAAGTCAGTTTGGTTCGCTAAGGCGTTTACTTGGCGCCAGCCAGGCTGACTTTTGCTCGGCCAAAGGGTTGGGCGAGGCCAAGTTTGTGCAGCTTCAGGCTGTACTGGAGCTGAGCAAACGCTATTTACAGCAGCAAATGCAGCGCGATACCGTGTTTACTGAACCGGCCACCGTGAAGCGTTATCTGCAACATGCTATCAGTGGCGAGCAGCGCGAAGTCTTCCTTTTACTGTATTTAGATAGCCAGCACCGGCTAATTAAAGCCGAGCCGTTATTCGCTGGTACTATAGATGCCTCCCCGGTGTATCCGCGTATTGTAGTTCAGCAGGCTTTAGCGCATAATGCCGCCGCTGTTATTCTGGCGCACAATCATCCCTCTGGCGTGGCTGAACCCAGCCGGGCGGACAGAGCGATTACTGAACGATTAATTCAGGCGTTAATGTTGGTAGATATCAAGGTATTGGATCACTTTATTGTGGGCGATGCCGATGTAATCTCCTTTGCAGAGCGTGGCTGGCTGTGAAGATCTGCAGAGATCCTTGCCGGATCCCTGCGCGCGGGCGAAAGATTTCGCTTGAATAAGGCGGCTTATTCGTGTATAAATTGCGCCCTCTTGTTTTGGGGCAACCTTCTTGGCCAGAAGGGTGATGACAGCTCGAGCTGATGTAATTTTGGAGAACTATTGACATGTCTAGAGTGTGCCAAGTAACTGGTAAAGGTCCGATGGTGGGTAACCGTCGTTCACACGCCAACAATGCTACTAAGCGCCGTTTCCTGCCTAACCTGCAAACTCACCGTTTCTGGGTTGAAAGTGAAAACCGTTTTGTTACATTACGTACTTCTACCCGTGGTATGCGCATCATCGATAAGAAAGGTATCGATGCGGTATTAGCCGATGTGCGTGCTAACGGTCACAAGGTGTAAGGAAATAAAAAATGCGCGATAAAATCCGTTTAGTCTCTTCTGCAGGCACTGGTTTCTTCTATACAACTACGAAGAACAAGCGCACCATGCCAGAAAAGATGGAAATCAAAAAGTTTGATCCTAAAGTGCGCAAGCATGTGATTTTCAAAGAAGCGAAAATCAAGTAATCGAACACAGAAACCCGGCCAACGCCGGGTTTTTGCTTTTTAAAGCCCGCCTAAGTTACTATGCCGCAATGCTTTTGCCCACAGGTATGGTTATGTTAAAACTGTCCCGCCGTAACTGGAATAACGTACTGATTTTTGCCGTGCTGGTGCTGATGTTTGCGCTATATGGCATTCCGCAGCGTTTATCGCAGCTTAATGCTGCTGAACACCGCTTGATCCCCACTGATAGTGAATTACTGATGGTAGCTTTTGCTAATACGCGGCTTATTAAAGCCGGCCCACAGTGGCAGTTGCAACCCCAGCGCCAGAAACCGGTAGATGCAGCACAGCTGGCAGTGGCCTGGCAGCATAGTTTACTTACGCCGGTTGAGGTGATTGCAGATAAAAGCCGTGTGCCGGTAGCACAAGCCAGTGTGCAGCTGGTTGGGAAAACTGCGCCGCTAATTTGGTTACTGTATCCGGCTGCTGATACCGATGGCGGCCAGTTCTTATTACAGCAAGCCGGGCAGAGTCAGTTTTACCAGTTGACTACTGCACAGGCGGCGCAGTTGTTTTTAATCGATATGGCGGAGTAACAGTGCCGGAATTACCTGAAGTAGAAGTATCGCGCCAGGGCATCAGCCCTTATCTGGAAAACCAGCAGCTAGTCAAAGTAGTCGCACGCCAACGTCAGCTACGCTGGTGGGTACCTGATGAGGTGCTGGCGCAGGTGAACCAGCCTGTTTTATCGGTAGCACGCCGGGCTAAGTATTTGCTTATCCAACTGCCTCAGGGCGATATTATTTTGCACCTGGGGATGTCGGGCCATTTAAAGGTTATACCGGCTGATACGCCGGTTACCAAGCATGATCATATCGATTTGGTATTAGCCAGCGGCATGGCGCTGCGGCTAAACGATACTCGCCGTTTTGGTGCGGTGCTGTGGCAGCATAAGGGGGAAACCCACCCATTACTGGCCAGCCTGGGGCCGGAGCCACTGAGTGATAATTTTAATCTGGCGCATTTAACGGCGGCTTTTGCCAAGCGCGGCAGCGCGGTAAAACTGGTGCTGATGGACAACCACGTGGTGGTAGGCGTGGGTAACATTTACGCCAACGAAGCCTTATTTAAAGCCGGCATCTTGCCGTCAACGCCCGCCAAAGCGGTAACCCCGCAGCAGTTAGCAAAACTGTTGCCGGTAATAAAAGACACCCTTGCTGCGGCGATTAAACAAGGTGGCACCACACTAAAAGACTTTAGCCAGGCCGACGGTAAGCCGGGCTATTTTGCCCAGCAATTACTGGTATATGGCCGCGGCGGCCTGCCTTGTTTAACCTGTGGTACGGTATTAAGTGAAATTCGCCTTGGCCAGCGCAGCACTGTGTTTTGTTCGAAGTGTCAAAATTAACATAACGCAGGAATCGGCTTGCTCTAAATCAACCGTTGCAGGCCAGGATGCTGACAAATTCGCTGGGAGCGAATTTGAACAGCTCTGCTGGTCCGCAGGATAAACTTCATGGATGAAGTTTATAATCGAGCCCCCATGGATGGGTTCACGGCGTGTTGATGTGAGCGAACCGGTTTCTGCTGAAGCTTCACTTGTGCAGTCTGGTTAAAACCGTTTTTTCGCAGTAACCCGCCATTGCCAGGTATCCAGCTCAGGGTTGTCGCTAAACGGATGGGTTAGATCAATATGGATCATGGTTCCGCGGCTGGAATGCGACGACAGCAAGCGTATACCACCACCCACGCCAAACAACACACCATCATCAATATTGCTGTCAAAATCCTGCTCGGCGCCCCAGCTACGGCCGGCATCAACAAAGCTGGCAAAGCCTACATCCAGCAATTGCAATATTGACCAGTCGGTAAAGTAGCGGTACTCAGCAGTGGCGACTACACGGCTGTCACCACGTTGATAATACAGTGGAAAGGCGCGCAGGCCGGTGTCGCCGCCTAAATACAGGGCGTTATCCTGAAACAGCTGGCGGCCAAATTCTGCGTTAATAATACCAACAGCACTACTGCTATTGTTTAACTGATGCACCAGTTGCAGCTGATTGCTGAACAAATGCTGGTTAATCTCTTTTAACCATAACGCCTGATAGCGGCTGTTACCGAGTAAAAAGGTATCACTGCTTAGCTGCCATACCTTAGCCAGTTCAGAATCCAGTTGCCAGCCTGGGTTGTCTGCACTAAGCCACGACTGTAAACGGCCAATGCGTAACCGCGCCTGCCAGCCAAGGTTAATATCTTCTACCCGGTTAAACTGGTTAATGTTAAACAGCTTTTTGTAGTCAGTTTGCAGCATCTGGTATTCCAACCAGATGGAAGATAAATTGCGATCTTCCGGCGCGGAGAACTGGGTTTCATCAATATGCTGAAACTTGGTGTCGTCCAGCGTTATACCCACATTAAGCCGGTGAATACGGTTTCCACGCTCGGCAATTTTAAAACCGGCGTAGGTTTCAAACCATTTTTGCTTACGGTCGTACAGGTTAACTTCATCGCCGAGCAGGTAGTCTTTAATTTCTTCTTTGTTCTGCTCTATATCTAAACTGAATGCCCAGTTGGATGACAGCCGGTAAAAAGGCCGGGTTAGCGCAAAATGATAGCTTTCACCGTCAGAGTTATCAGCATAGCGGGTGAGGGTATTCCAGTGTGTACCGAAGATATTCGGTGAAGCGAAACTAACCAGATAGCCGCTACGTTCACTGTCTTTGGCGTAGTCCAGCTGCAGTTGATTACCTGTACCCAGCAGGTTGTCGTCGGCAATGCCGATAGAATAGTCGGTTTCGCCCCCTTCGCTGCTAAAATCTATTTTGGGCAGCAAAGACCAGTTATCCCAGGTTTCTACCAGCACATCGGCACTTTGTGTGTCTTCGCAATAGCGAACCACATTGACGGAAGCTTCACGGATATAGGCGCGGCTGCGCAGTAAACGTTCGGTTTCTTCCAGATCCTGCAGGCTAAGTGGCTCACCGGGAAGAAACAGCAGGTCGTCCTGTACGGTGGGTTCTTTGGTGATAATGTGGCTGTAGTTAGCAAAACGGTGCAGCCAGAATGTGCCTTTCTCGCTCAGGTCGAATACATTATTACGCTGATACTCGATATTACCCACTTTAACGCCTTTGGGTAACACGGTATTGCTTTGTGGGTTGACTTCAGTGCAGTCAGCCCAGCTTGCACAGCAAAAAACAGCGGTAAATAAGCAGCTTAGACTGCGAAACATAAGCCTGCCCTCCTGGCTGACGATAAAGGGGTGTCTGTAGCAATAGTGTTACCAGTTAACGTTATTTCGGCGTACTTAGCAAGTAAAGCCTATACGCTGTGGTTTTGTGTTGTTGCATCTGCTGCTTCTGTTGGTGTGGGTGTAGCTTGTTGCGCCAGATAAACCGTGCGCTGCGGAAACGGAATTTCAATGCCAGCTTTATCAAACGCCAGTTTAATTTCTTCCTGCAGGCTGTTGCGTAAGTCACGGAAGTTTTCCCGTTTACTCCATACTGAAAATTGAATATTCAGTGATGAATCGCCAAAGCCGAGGAATAAAAACATCGGGTCTGGTTCATCCAGGCACAGCGGGTTATTGTCAGCGACGTTCAGCATCACCTGGCGAACTTGCGAGATATTTTCTTTGTAAGCCACCCCGATTAATAAATCAAAGCGCCGGATCGGAAAGCGAGTCAGGTTAGTCATTTCGCTTTTAATCAGGCTTTCATTTGGAATGCGTACATAAAGATTATCAAAGGTACGCAGCTTTACTGACAATAAATCTATCGATAACACCTCACCGGTGGTATTACCTACTTTAATGGTGTCGCCCAACTGAAAGGGTTGCTCACCAATTAAAAATAAGCCGCTGATCAGGTTAGATGCCGAGGTTTGTGAAGCAAACCCCAGTGCAACCGATAACACACCGGCAGCACCCAGCAATACACTGAGTGAAAACCCGAGTTGTTTTAGCGCAGAGGCAATAAACAACGCCAGCAGTAGCCAGTACACCAAACGTTTAAACAGCACTACATGATGCTGCGAGAAGTTGTTTATCAGAATACGGCCGATAGCCCGCGACGCAAGGCCTGATACAACAAAACCGGCCAGCAGTAAAATGCTGGCTTTTAATATATGGCTGGCTTGTTCTGATTGCAGCCAGTGCAGGAGTTGTTCAGTCATATTGCCTCTGGGTTATTCAGTAAAAATATGCGTAAAGGCGCGGATCAGGCTGTGTTTTTCCGGCACGGCCCGCGCCGGGCTGATCAGCGTTGCGCCGTTAGTATCAGCAGCCGACAAGGTGCCGGTTTTAAAGCGGGCCAGGCTGTTTGCGCCTTCATGTTGCAAGGTTATCGGGTCGGTCCATAAGTTGCCATCGGCCGAGCTGTAAACAGCCAGATAGGGTACAGGAATACTGATTTTACTCAATGACAGCATTTGCTTTGAAGTGTTTTGAATCACCACCGGCGTAATGGCACGATGCGGCCGCAGTGGCAGCTCGTTTTTATTGTAGCGGGCATGGGTTTTGTCGGCGTAGCATAATTCGCCTACCTGAGTAGAGGGGCCAAACCAGGTGTCGGATAAACGCGCAATGGCAATTTCCTGCAACAGGTATTCCGGCTGTTGCAAACACACCCGCACACTTACCGGCGAGCTGATATACAAGGTGGTTTGTTCAGCTGGCGGAATATGCACAGGTTGCAGTGTTTTTACTACGACCGGTCTGTCCATCAGCACCGGTTTCAGGCACAATGCCGCCGGGCTTTGACGAAACATATAACGTTCGGCTTTTAGTTGTGGCGGCATACAAATTGCCGCTGAGTTGCTGAGTAACTCGCGCCCGTCAATGGCGCTGGTGCGTTCATACGCCAGCAGCCACTGTTGCGCCTGGCGTTTAGCATAAATACTTAACGGGCCTATGTTGAAGCTCCAGCAACTGTCTTCTTCCAGTTCCACCGGTAGCCACCAGGCGTTATCTGCTGAGTGTTTTTGTGTCATATAGTTTGCTCAATCACGATGCTGCAGCAATCTTAGCAAGAAGGCCGTATAAGTCCTATTGGCGTTTTGGCAATATTCAGTTGAGATTCACTGCTATGCTTTATAAAATAGCGACATATTTTGCTTATCCAGCAACAGGTTAATTAACTTAGCCGGAGATTTATCACCCTTATGGACGTGCCCAGTAGCAGGCCCAGCCTGCAAACACCCATTTTCTGCAATTGTTTCGCCAATTGTGCCGCTTAGTAAGGTAGTTTTCAGCCCTTACTAAGCTTGTTTAGTAAGAGGTTGCTATGGAATTACCTGCGCTGATCAGCACACTGCGCACCGCGCTGGAATCAGATACTGTACATTTGCTGCGTGAACGGCTGGACGATGTGCACCCCGCCGACCTGGCCAGCGCGCTGGTCGAGTTTGCCGCCCAGGATCTCTGGACCCTGCTAACCGTATTGCCGCGTTCAGAGCAAGCGGAAGTATTTGGCTATTTACCGGCAGAAGAGCAGGTAAATTTATCCATTAATATCAGCCGTCGCAAGCTGGCACCTATTATCCGCCAGATGTCTTCTGACGAGCGCGCCGATTTATTTAACCGCTTAAGTGACGAACAACGCGAAACTCTGCTGCCAGCACTGGCGCAAGCAGAGCGTGAAGACTTACTGCGCCTGACATCGCATGAAGAAGGTACCGCCGGCGCCATTATGACGTCTGACTACGCCATTCTGGCGGCCGAGCTTACTGTGGCACAAGCGCTGGATTCACTGCGCCGTGAAGCGCCGGACAAAGAAACCATTTATTCTGCTTATGTGGTAGATGCTGCCCGCATGCTGATTGGCGTAGTGTCGTTGCGTGATCTTATTCTGGCGCCGCTACATATGCCGATAGAGGAACTGATTAACCACGATCCTATCTATGCCAGTGTGGATATGCCGCAGGAAGAAGTGGCGTCACTGATTGCCAAGTACGACTTACTGGCCCTGCCTATTGTTAACAGCGAACACCAGATGGTCGGTATTGTAACCTACGATGACGCCATGGACGTTGCCGCAGCCGAAGCGACAGAAGACTTTCACAAAACTGCCACCATCGGTAAGCTGGAAACCAGCGTTAAACAGGCAGGTATTGGTTTACTGTATCGCAAGCGGGTGTTCTGGTTGGTTATTTTAGTGTTTGGCAATATCTTCTCCGGCGCCGGTATTGCCCATTTTGAAGGTATTATTGCCAGCCACATTGCGCTGCTATTCTTTTTACCGTTATTAATTGGCAGCAGCGGTAATGCCGGGGCGCAATCGGGTACATTAATGGTGCGTGCGCTGGCTACCGGTGAAATTAAACTGCGTGACTGGGGCTACTTGCTTGGCAAAGAATGCCTGGTGGCCGGTTTATTAGGCCTGACGATGGCGACAGCTGTAGTAGGGCTGGGCTGGTGGCGTGGTGGCTATGATATTGCTGTAGTGGTGTCGCTAACGATGATGCTGGTAGTACTGGCGGGCAGTTTAATTGGTTTGTCACTGCCGTTTTTACTCAGCCGTTTTAAGCTTGACCCTGCCACCGCCAGCGGCCCGTTAATTACCTCTATTGCCGACGTCGCCGGCGTGGTGCTGTACTTTTCTATTGCTACCTGGTACCTGGGGCTTTAACAAAACAGCACTGCGTATCTGGCGCAGTGCTGCTAAAGAGGATGTTGTTAGAGGCGTTACGCAAATGCCAGATAACCGCTATGGCAGTAGCCATCGGCAAAACCATCACCCTGAATATCTATCTGGCTCCAGTCACCACTGCTTTGCATTACCATAATAAGTTGGCCGCTGCGCAGGGTGGTTTTAACATCAAAGCTTGTGCCGGGGCCAGCCCGCAGGCGTAAACCATCGCGCGCTATTACTGTAGCGCGTTTTAAAGCGGTCTGCGCCAGCGTATTGCTTGCCTCAGGTTCTGGCGCATTAGCCGGTAATGGTGGCCGGCCAAATTGCGCAGCCGGTAACGGCGGTGCCGCAGGTGTGCCATGCCAGCTGGTAATGGCCTGTTGCAGGTTTTCTGCCCAATCGCTATCGCCATCAGGCGGGTAACTGCCACTGCGCAGCTGCGCCAGTTGCATGCCCTGCATTTGTAAGTGCGGTAACTCCCAGCTTAACGGTTCCAACCCCTGTAACTGCGCCAGCTTGTGCAGCTGCTTCCACCCATCTTTGCGCTCGCCGCTGTCATCCCAGCTCCATTTGCCGTCAATATAGAGTACGAAATCGGCAGCAACACCGTACTGGTGCAATGAACTCCAGGCATCTGCATTGGTTACTTTGGCGCCGGGGCGCGTGCGGCCCTGGCTATACAGCTCGCGTTGTCGCTGTGGTGAGCGAAAGCCCTCAAATAATCTGAAAGGTAGGTTTGCGTGGGCAAGTTCCTGCAACAGCAACTCGACTTTTTGCCGGAAAGTCGGATGCAGGTGTTCCATCACCATATCTCTGGCCATAGTAAAAGCTCCTCCGTTACCCCGGTGTTACCGGGTTAGCCGCAGCCTGCGGCTGGTATGAAGTATAGCCGGGCAATAAACGGGCGGCAGGGAGAGGTGGCTGTTTTACTTATCTGCCGGGGCGGCAAAACACTGCCCCCCGGTTTATGTCACTAATTAAACATAACACTCACCCGGATTACGCTTAGCACGATAAGGGCAATGTAGGTGATGGCTACAGTTGGTTTTAACGCCTGACGCAGGTATGACATGGCCAGAGTGGTGACACCGCCGCGTTGTTGCTGCCAGGCGCTGTGCCATTGCATACCAATGTCCTGGTTTTGTGCCAGCGCCTGCTCTAACTGTAACAGCCGCTCACCGGTGCGCTGCTGTACTGTGCGCAGCAAAGCTTCATGCAGCCAGAACAAGGCTATTGCTGTGAACTGAATACGTAAACTGTCGCCGTTATGCAGCAACCAAAACCAGACGACAAGGCAAAGCAGTTTTAACCACAGCGCCTGCATATCCATTTTGTCGTAACTCTGTTGCAGGCAGAGCCATTCAGATTGGGTACGTGCGGTCATGCTAAGTTCCTTTATATTCCGTTACAGGATTGGTTGGTGCGCCATGCGCGTGCTGTGGCTCTATATGTACACTAAGTTCAACGCCCAGTTGCTGCATGGCCAGTTCGGCGTCATCAGCTAATTGGTGCGCCTGCTCTACTGTCCAGTGGCCGGGCACCTGCATATCTACCTGAGCAAACTGCAGGGTGGCGGCAGAGCGGGTGCGCAGGTTAATAAACTGCACTTTGCCACTGGCAAAATGCTCCAGCGCCTGCGCTATTTCACTGATACGGCTGTCAGGCAAGGCTTTGTCCATCAGGCCATTTACTGCACGATAAAGGATACCGCCACCTTCATGCAGAATATGCAGCGCCACAGCAATCGCCACCGCGGCATCCAGCCAGTTTTGGCCGCTGAGCACGGCAAGGCCAACGCCAATAACCACACCGGCCGTGGTCCAGACATCGGTCATCAGGTGCTTGCCATCGCCTTCCAGGGCCGGAGAATTATACTGCTTACCGCCTTTTAGCAATAACATGGCAATAGCCAGGTTAATCAGGCTGGCCAGCACCGTAAGCAAGGTGCCTATACCCAGCGTAGAAATAGGCTGCGGGTTAAACAGCCGTTCAATAGCTGTGGCAAGGATCACCAGTGCGGCGAGAAAAATCATGCCGCCTTCAAAAGCCGCAGATAAGTATTCCGCTTTGCTATGGCCATAAGGGTGGCTGTTATCAGCCGGGCGGCGGGCAATGCTAACCATGGCCAGCGCAAAACCTGCCCCTGCAACGTTAACCAGTGATTCTACCGCGTCTGATAAAAAGCCGACCGAGCCGGTAAGCTGCCAGGCCAGTGACTTAAGCGCCATAGTGGCGAAGGCTCCCACTAAAGACAGCAGCAGTAACTGGCGCGGGCGTAGTTTTAACATGGTGTATTTCATAATTTATCAGCGGTTTATTGCAGTGTAGAGTAGCCGCTGTTTAATGTCATGCTCTGTCATGTGGAGCCATGTGATGTCTCGCGCTGCGTTTGGGTAACAACAACGATACCAGCACGGTAGCCACCAGCATACCGGACGAGATCCACAAACATGCCGTTAAGCCTGCCAACTGATATACCCAGCCGGATAACACCGTGCCAATCAGGCGGCCCATGGCATTGGCCATATAGTAAAAACCGACATCCAGTGACACGCCATCGCTTTTCGCCATGCTGACAATCATATAGCTGTGTAAGGAGGAATTAATGGCAAATACGGCACCAAACAGCAGCAGACCACCAAGTAAAGCGGTTTCTGCCTGCCACTGTTGCTCAAGTGCTATCGCAATAGCGGCTGGAATGGCACACAATAGCAGCGCCCATGATGTTAAAGTGCGGCCATCAGGCAGGCGGTTTTTACTGGTAAGCAAGGGGGCCATACTTTGCACCGCGCCATAGCCAATAACCCATAAGGCCAGAAAGCTGCCCACGGCCCAGTGGCTCCAGCCAAACTGGCTGGCCAGCGTTAGTGGTAGCGCAATAACAAACCAGACATCGCGGGCGGCAAACAACAGCATACGCGCGGCCGATAGTAAATTAATTGGCCGGCTTTTTGACAATAGCTCAGTAAATTTGGGCTTGGTTTTGCTTTTACCTAAATCGGCTTTTAAGCGCCATAAGCTTAGCAACCAGACTACGCTTAGCATCAGCAACATAAGCAGTATCGCCGTGCTAAAACCATACAGGCTCAGCAGTAAACCACCGATAAAAAAGCCCACACCTTTTAGGGCGTTTTTTGAACCGGTAAGAATAGCCACCCATTTAAACAAGGTGTTTTGGGCGTTGTCTGCCACCAGCAGTTTAATGCTGCTTTTGGCGCTCATTTTATTTAAGTCTTTGGCAATGCCTGACAGCGCCTGCGCTGTCATGACCCATGGCACAATTAAATACTGTGCCGGCAGCAGCAACATACCCAGTGCCAGTATTTGCAGCAACAGGCCGATGTTCATGGTTTTATTCAGGCCGATGCGGGCACCCAGCCAGCCACCAATCAGGTTGGTAATAACGCCAAAGATTTCATAAAACAAAAACAGCATGGCAATGGCCAGGCCGCTGTAACCCAGGCTATAAAAATGCAGCACCACCAGCATGCGCAGCGCGCCATCAGTCAGGGTAAAGGCACAGTAATTCGCTGTTACCAGCATATACTGGCGTAGCGGCGGGCTTAGTGCGCTTAGCATAGGCTTATTCCGGTTAGCATCGCTTAGGCTTTATCCTGCAGGCCAACCAGTTTGACCAGTTCAACCGTGCGGTTGGCGTAGCCCCATTCATTATCGTACCAGGCATAAATTTTCACCTGAGTGGCGTTAACCACCATAGTGGATAGGGCATCAATAATGCTGGAGCGCGGATCGGTTTTATAATCTACCGACACCAGTGGCCGGGTTTCATAACCGAGAATATCTTTTAATTCACCCTCTGCTGCGGCTTTTAGCAGAGCGTTAACTTCATCGCTTGTGGTGGCACGCTCTACTTCAAATACGCAGTCAGTTAATGAGGCATTAGCTAGTGGCACGCGCACGGCATGGCCGTTTAAGCGGCCTTTAAGCTCAGGGAAAATTTCGGTAATGGCGGTAGCCGAGCCGGTGGTGGTAGGAATTAAACTGCTGCCACAGGCGCGGGCACGACGTAAGTCTGTATGCGGTGTGTCTAAAATGCTCTGGGTATTGGTTAAATCATGAATAGTGGTAATGCTGCCATGCTTTATACCCAACTGTTCGTGTATTACTTTTACCACCGGTGCAAGGCAGTTAGTAGTGCAACTGGCGGCGGTAACGATACGGTGAATGTCTTTATTGTACAGCTGTTGGTTTACGCCCATTACCACGTTTAATACACCCGGCTCTTTTACCGGCGCGCTTACTACTACCCGTTTTACGCCCTGATCTAAATAAGCCTGCAATACGGCAGAGCTTTTCATCTTGCCAGACGCTTCAATGACCACATCACACTGAGACCAGTCGGTATCAGCAATGGCTTTATTACTGCTAACGGCAAGGGTTTTACCATTGATCACGATGTTATCGCCCTCGGCCACAGCATTATGGCGCCAGATACCGTGTACTGAGTCAAAGTTCAGCAAGTGAGCAAAGGTAGCCGCATCGGCAGCCGGGTCGTTAATTTGTACAAATTCCAGCTCGGGCCAGTCAAACGCCGCGCGCAGTGCCAAACGGCCAATACGGCCAAGGCCATTAATACCCACTTTAATTGTCATATGACTCTCTTTAACTGCAACAGTTAGCAGCTTTATTGGCCTGATTTTCTAAAACTGCCAGCACATTTGCCGGGGCAGCGTTTAATGTTTGCTGCAGCACCTGACGAGTCCAGTTGGGCAAAGCATGATGTAACTGGTAGTACACCCACTGACCTTGCCGTCTGTCCTGCAAAATACCGGTTTGGCGCAGCAGCGCTAAATGGCGTGAAATTTTGGGCTGGCTGTCGTTAAGCGCTGTCATCAAGTCGCAAACACACAGCTCGTTGCCACCAGCCAGCAGTAACAGGATATTAAGCCGGGTGTCGTCGGCCATAGCTTTGTAAAAGACGATTGGCAGCATAAATTATTATATGTGTTTATTCATATATATGATTATGCATATGTATTGTGACAGTTCAATGACAGCCATGTGGGCTTCATAAAATTGCCTTATTGTGCGTCTACACTGCGCCCAGTTTAAGCGGGATGTCTGGAGCGGTGATGTTGTCGAAGCTAAAAATTTCCAGCAGGGTACTGATATTGGGTGTACTGCCTCTATTAATGTTGTTACTGGTGTTGGCCGGGGCTTTTTGGTCGGCACAGCAAAAAGATAAGCTGTTTAATCAGTTATACGATGATCATCTGGCGATTTTGTCTGACGTTATGGCGGTGCAGCAGATTTTGCAGCAGACCGCATTGCAGGACATCCGCAAATACCGCACAGACTGGGCTTCTGCAGAAGCTACCGAGCAAGTGGTTAAACAGCATATGGCGCAGGCACAGCAGCACTGGCAGGGTTTTGTACAAAGCAGGCCACTGCAGGACGACAGCGAATTTTATACCGAACTGGATCAGGCTTTTGCCAAAGCGGTTAAGCATTATGGCGAGTGGATTAGCTATGCCGGTAGTGACGCACTGCTGGTGCGCATTTTGAATGAGTCTACCGTTAACAGCGAAATCGAGCTTAGGATCACCGGCTTTACCCAGCTGACTGAGGCTTTTATTCAGCAGCAACTTAGTGCGGCAGTAACAGTACGTGACAGAGCTCAGCATTTTACCGGGCAACTGGTGCAGGCCTATTTATTGGGAGGTCTGGCACTGGTATTGCTGGTTAGTGGGCTGATTTGGGCAATACAGCGCTCAGTGTGCCGACCCTTGCTGGCGTTGCGTGATTTGCTGATACAGGTTGTTACCCGCTCTGATCTTAGCCTGCGGGCAAACGACAACGGTAATGATGAGCTGGCACAAGCTGCCAGCGCACTAAACCAGATGATGCAGCATTTTGAGCAACTGGTTGCCAAGCTGGGCCACAGTGCCGCGGCGTTAAACCAGCAGGCAGGGCAAGTGTACGATATCAGTACCGAGGTAAACCAAAGCGCTGCCGTACAGGCGAACCAGGCACAGCAACTTGCCGCAGCTGCTGAGCAAATGAGCAGCAGTGTGCAGCAAGTCGCGCAAAACGCCGGAGTGGCTGCGCAAGCAGCAGTGCACGCAGAGCAGTTGTGCCAAAGTGGCCATACGGCAGCAGATAAAAGTGCAGCAGGTATTACGGCGCTGACGGTACAGTTGCAGCACAGTGTAGAGGTTGTTAGTGGTTTACAGCAGGGCTCCGGCCAGATTTCCAGTGTGCTGGAGGTGATACGTAAAATCTCTGAGCAAACCAATTTACTGGCGTTAAATGCCGCTATTGAAGCGGCCAGGGCAGGTGAAGCCGGGCGCGGCTTTTCTGTAGTCGCCGACGAAGTGCGCACCTTGTCTGCTAATACCAAGCAGGCTACAGAGTCAATCAACGGCATGATTTCACAGTTGCAGCAGCAAGCTGCTAATGCCGTAGAGGTAATGCAGCAGGCGCATACGCAGGCCAATACCAATGTGCAGTTAGCGCAGGATACCGGCAGCCGTTTTAATCAACTGGCCAGTGCAGTTGAGCATATCAGCAGCGCAAATGCACAAATACACACAGCGACAGCGCAGCAACAGGTGGTTTCACAGAATATCGCCGCAACTACACATCAGTTAAACGACGAGGTAAGTCAGTTAAGTAATGAGGCCAGCCGTTCAGCCAGCGCCAGTGAGCAATTAACCCAACTGGCCGCCCAGCTAAATAATGACTGGCAGGTGTTTGCGACTTAATTGAAACTTAAATGAACAGCCTGGATATCGACCCATTTCGCTTCACCGCGCTTTAAGTCATTTGTAGCGTCAAGCATATTGCCGTTGGCGTGTAAATTCAGGCGGGTAAAGTTAACATCAGGATAGCGGTCTTCATGAAACTGTGATGACCAGTTCCAGGGGCCATCTTGCCAGTCAGCTATTACCGTTGTTTCAGGTTGTGGATAGTCGATGTAAGTATAAATAAATAGTGGCGTATTATCGTCAATATAAGCTAATAGGGGATGTTGGCTCATATCAACTGTGAACTTAAGCCTGTTTTCTGTTTGGCTAACCTGTACCATTGGTACTCCGCGACTACTGGTTTGGGTTAAGTACCCTGCTGCTTGTTGACGCGGAATAAATGCACTAATGTTAGCTCCCAGCTCTGCCAGTGCTGTATCCGCACTTGAAGATTGCGTGTCTTTAAAGTGTAGTATCTGAATGGCAACGTCACCGGCGTCAACCTGGTCGTTTTGGTTGATATCAAAATGTACGCCATATTGATACTCAACACGTCCCGTTGGTTGGGCATCGCGGTTTATACCTACATAGGGCGGTAAATAAGTTAAATCGATAGTCAGTTCCATCTGATCAATGCCAGAGTCATTGCCGCATCCGTTGGTAATATCGATGAGATTGCCGGCGACAAATTCTAACGTTTCGCCGTCCTGACTGATTTGCAAATTAGCGCCATTCAATTTGAAAGTGGAATTACTCATCTCGCCCGTTTTAATGTCTTGGGCTGCTGCAGAATTCGCTGTGCTTGATACTATTTTAAAAAGGGACGCCTCAGTGCAGCCACTTGTAGGATCGTTTACATAAGTTGTAATTGAATGCTCAGAAATCCCAACATAAGCATCGCCACTTAGCTGCCATAAACCATAGTAGCTTGCATTTAAGGGCGCTGGAATTGCTTCTGCACCAGTGTCTCCGGCATTACTGTCTGAGCCGCCACCACAGGCTGTTAATCCAAGGCTACTTATAAAGAGAGCTGGTAGAGTGAGCTTCCGTATTGCTTTCATATTGATTTCCCTAAAATAAAACATGATGTTAGCAAAAATGTAATTAGATGTACAAGTCACTATCGGAAAAACAACCCGATCACATGATTTTGGTATACGGTGATATACCAAAGCTGCATTGCAGCCGCCTGTAAAAAGCTTTACACTTGCCGCGCAACCAAGGGGTGCAATAGCTGAGATGCCCAAAAGGCGAACCCTTAGAACCTGATCCGGATTATACCGGCGGAGGGATGGTGCTAACTCCTCAAGCTGGTGTGATCTCTGTGTTTTTATGGAGATTCATACAAAAATGCGTTTTTTCCCATCGTTAATCGCTGTTGCGGTATGCAGCAGTTTTTCTATGCAAATTCAAGCAGCTGAAACTGTGCCAGAGCCGGTCGATACCGCTATAGAGCGGATCCGCGTGCAGGGCGATTTTCGCCAGCAGGCAGTACAGCAGGTTGCCGGTAGTATTGCGCTGGTTAGTGAGCAGGATGTTAAGCGCACCTCTGCGCAGCATCTGGATGACTTACTTAACCAATTTGCCAATGTTAACTTTACCTCCGGCGCATCACGCGGCCGCTATATACAGATGCGCGGCATCGGCGAGCGTAGTGAGTTTGTTGATACGATAAACCCATCAGTGGGCATATTAATTGATGGTATCGATTATTCCGGTATGGGCATAAGTGGCATCAGTGATTTAGCCCAGCTGGAAGTATTTCGTGGCCCTGAGGCTACCCGCTTTGGTGCTAATGCACTGGCCGGTATGCTAAACCTGACTACCAAAGGCCCAACGGCGACGCCGGAAGGCAAGTTCAGCGCTACGCTGGCTAACTACAACAGCCGCCAACTCTCAGGCCAGTTTAGCAATAGCATTAATCAGCAACTGGGTTATAGTTTTTCGCTGGAACAGCAAAACTCAGACGGCTTTATTGATAATGCTTATTTAAACCGCGACGATACCAATAATATCGACGAATTTACCGGCCGTTTTAAGCTGCGTTATCAGCCATCAGATGCCCTGACACTGCAACTGGTTACGCACTTTACCGATCAGGATAACGGCTATGATGCGTTTTCGCTGGATCGCAACCGCACCACGCTGTCAGACGAACCCGGGCAGGATAAGATCCGCAGCAAAGCGCTGGCGCTGCAGGCTGATTACCATGGTTTGCCGTTTGCGACAGTGCTGGCGCAACTGAGTTATTTAACGGCCGACAGCGACTATGGTTTTGACGAAGACTGGAGCTATGTCGGTATTCACCCGGATGAATATGCCACTACCGACCGGTACTTACGCAGCCGCGATCAACTTACGCTGGATTACCGGTTTGTCTCTACACCCGAGGGTAAGCTGGGCAACAGCGACTGGGTATTTGGCCTCTATGCCACCAGTAAAAACTTTGATTTAACGCGGCAGTTTTGGAACTGGGATTTGTCACAGGACGATGAATTTGTCAGCGAGCTCAGCCGCAGCAATGCCGCTGTGTATGGTGAGCTAAGCACGCCGTTGAGCAGTGGCTGGAGCCTGGTGTCGGGCCTGCGCCTGGAGCGGTATGACGATGACTACAGCGATATCAGCGGTAACAATATTAAAAACCACGACACTATGTGGGGCGCCAATTTAAGCCTGAATTATCAGGTAAATAGCCAGGCGTTGGTATACCTGCTGGCGTCGCGTGGTTATAAAACCGGTGGTGTAAATGGCGATGCGCTGGCCAAAGCTGCCGATGACAGCTTAAGCGAGCTAAACAGCAAAGCCAGCTTTCAACCTGAAACACTGTACAACGCCGAATTTGGTGTAAAGGGCAGTGCGTTGGATCAAAGCATTACCGCCAGGGTTGCAGCGTTTTATATGTGGCGTGACGATATGCAGGTTAAAGGCTGGCTTAACCCCGATAGCGGCCCGCAATTTGCCGGTTTTATTGATAATGCCGGTAGCGGCCGTAACTACGGTATTGAAATGGAAAACCGCCTGCAACTGCATCCGCAGTTTGCAGTATTTTTATCTGCCAGCTGGCTCAAAACCAAGCTGGGTAATTATGTCACGCTGGACGAAGAAAATTTCAGCGGCCGTGAGCAGGCCCAGGCGGCACGCTTTCAGTACAGTGTAGCCACTGACTGGTATATCACCGAAGCCCTTACATTTAATGTCAGCCTGCAGGGCAAAGACGCCTTCTTTTACTCTGACGGCCACAATGCCAGATCGTCACGCTACGAGCTGTTGGGCGCGCGCTTAAGCTACCAGCTCACAAACTGGGAGCTGGCAGTATGGACCCGCAACGCGCTGGATCAGGACGTCGGTGTGCGCGGCTTCTATTTTGGTAACGATCCGCGCGACGGCTACGAGCCACATGTGTATGAGCAATTTGCTGAGCCACGCCGTTTTGGCGTAACGGCCAGCTATCAGTTCTGAAGCCCGTGATTATTTAAGGAGCAAGTTATGCAGTTATCCGTTGAAATCAGTAAGTATCCGTTAGCCGACGATTATATTACGCCGATAAAAGGCTTTATTGCCGAGCTAAATAAATACCCGGACGTAACCGTGCTGACCAACACCATGAGCACCCAGTTATTTGGTGATTACGATGCAGTGATGCAGGCCCTGCAGGCCTGTATTAAATGGTCATTCGAACGTTATGGCAAAGTGGTATTTGTCTGTAAGTTTATTCACGGTGATTTGCGGCCATGAATGAGCTGATCACACAGGCTATGGCGCAGTGGCAGCTGATGCACAGCCTTGAGCTGGCGGCAACGCTGCTGGCGCTGGCTTATGTGATTCTGGCATTAAAACAAAGCCTGTGGTGCTGGCCGGCTGCGTTGTTAAGTACGGTGTTGTTTACCCACGTTATGTGGCAGTCGGCATTGTTGTCTGATGCATTGCTACAGCTGTATTACGCTGCTATGGCGTTGTATGGCTGGTGGCGCTGGCAGCAACTTCGCCAAAGCGCCCCGGATCAACGTGGCCCGGTATACGAGTGGGCCTGGCAGCGCCATGCGCTATTAATTGGCGTTACTGCTATAGCCGGTGTGGCACTGGGGGTTTTTATGGCAAATTATACTCAGGCCGATTTTGCCTATCTTGATGCCCAAACCACGGTGTTCAGTGTGATGGCAACCTGGCTTGTAGCCCGTAAACTGGTGTCAAACTGGTTATACTGGGTGGTGATAGACGCCGTATCAATTTTCGTTTATGCACAAAAACACCTGTATTTCCTTACCGGCTTGTTTATGCTGTATACGGTTATCGCTATTGCAGGGTACTTTATTTGGCGCAGTCATTATCAGCAACAACCGGCAGTGAGATTGAGCATGTAACCCGCTTATGCCAGCGGTTGGAGTTTTTTGTCGATCAGCCGCCTGTACAAGTGCGGGCGCTGTCTCATGGTGCCAGTAACCAAAGTTACTATGTAAAAACAGCACAGGGCGAATATGTACTGCGCTGTTATCCGGCGGAGTCTACCGTATGCCGCCAGCAGGAACTGCGCTGCCAACATGCCGCCGCCGCTAAAGGGCTTGCCGCTACGCCTTTGTGTTTAAACAATCATTATCAGGTGATGTTAAGCGAATATATCAGCGGTGCTGAACCGTTCGATTATGAGCGCCATGGCGGTAGTGCCTTAATATCTGTACTGGCGCAGTTTCATCAGTTACAAGTGCAAACCGCTACGCTGGATTATGCCACCTATTTACCGCAATTACTGGCAGCGCTGCCCGCCAATAACCGCGCCGATAAAACCCTGCTGGCAGCATTGCGACAGGCTGCGCAACAGCTTAGCAGTATGGAGCCTGATGTAGTGTTGTGTCATATGGATTTACATCAGGGTAATTTGCTCTGGGCCGCTGATGCACTGTGGTTACTTGATTTTGAATACAGCCAGCAGGCCGACAGCAGCCTGGATTTAGCCGCCATAAGTTTACATTTTAACTTAGATAAAACAGCAGAGGCGCAAATGATAGCAGGCTATGCCCGCTCTCGGCAGTGCAACGAACTTGATGCACTGTCAGCCAAAAAATTACCAGCTGAAAAACTACTGGCCGAAAAGCTGCCTGCAGCAAAGTTGTTGTATAGTGGTTTTTGCTGGTTGTGGTATCTGGCGCTGCCAGATTGCCAGACGCAGGCAAACTATTGGCAGCAGCAGGTACAAGATTTAACGATGTAGCAGTTACAGCCCCCCCAAGCGCTCAGCCAGAGTTTTGTAGCGCTTTACATCGTCTTCGTTAAACAACGGTTTACCTTCGCTGTCTTTATCGGCGGCTATCAGCAAATTTTCCCGTGCCAGTCGCTCTACTCTTACTGTTTGTACGCCAAGCAAATTTGCAACCTGCTCAACTGTCATTAATGCCATAACCTGATCCTATTGAGTAAAAAACTTACAAGTAATAGCCTAAAATCAGGCGTTTGTGAATAGCTAACTGATAAAGCCTGCTTAGCTCAAAGCAATGTCACACTCCGTTACACTTTTTAAACAGCGGCTAATAGTGTTGCCCGGAACAGCGTGCTAATTTCATCTGTTACCGTTATAGAGAGCCTAACCATGAAAACAACATTCTATTCATTATTATTTACTGCCCTGATTAGCAGTGGTCTGGCCCATGCTGCCCAGCCAGCAGCACCGGTGGCAGTGCAGCAGCCTTATACTGTTAAATCTCCTAATGGCGACCGGCAAGACCCTTTTTACTGGCTGCGCGACGACAGCCGCACCTCGGCAACCGTGCTGGATTACCTGCAACAGGAAAATGAATACTTTGCCGGATACGCCAGCAAATATCAGCCACTTACTGCCAAACTAACAGATGAAATTATTGGCCGAATTAAACAGGACGACAGCTCTGTACCTTACAACAAAGGCGATTATAGCTACTACCGTCGTTTTGAAACCGGCCAGGAATATCCGGTTTATGCGCGTAAGTCATTAAAAGATGGCACCGAGCAAATTATGCTGGATGTTAACCAGCTGGCGCAGGGTAAAGACTTTTATCAGGTGGCCAACTGGCAGGTAAGCCCGGACCAAAACCTGCTGGCTTACATGGAAGACAGTAATGGCCGGCGTCAATATACGCTTAAAGTACGTGATTTACGCACCGGCCAGGATTTACCCGATCAACTTATCGGCTTATCCGGCAGTCTGGCCTGGGCACAGGACAATAAAACGCTGTACGTGATTAAAAATGACCCGGTAACCCTGCTTAGCACTAAGGTATTGCAGCATACGCTGGGCAATGATCCTGCCAGTGCCCGTCAGGTATATGAAGAAAAAGACAATAGCTTTTACATGGGCGTTGGTAACACGCTGGACGATAAGTATGTAATGATTTATTCCAGCAGCACAGTGTCTGGCGAAATACGGGTGCAGGATGCCAGCAAGCCACAAAGTGAGTTTAGCGTTATCGCACCACGCCAGCGTGATTTTCAGTATACGGCCGAGCATCTTAATGGCCGCTGGATTATCAATACCGACTGGGATGCACCTAATTTTCGCTTGATGACAGTAGAAACCGCTAAGCTGGGCGATCGTAACAACTGGCAGCCGCTGGTAGCGCACGATGAAAAGGTATTTATTGATGGTTTTGAAGCCTTTGATAATTATCTGGCCATTAGCGAGCGCAGTAATGGCCTGCGCCGTATTAAAGTAATGCCATGGAATGCGCCGGACAAAGCCTTTTATGTGGCATCAGACGAAGCTGCCTATGTAACCACTTTTGAAACAAACCCGGAGCAAAATACCGACTGGTTACGCTACACCTATACATCACTGACCACACCGCAAAGTGTGTATCAGTTGAATATGAAAACCGGTGAAAAACAGCTGCTTAAAGAAACCGAAGTATTGGGCGGTTTCGATAAAAATAATTACGCTACTGATCGCGTATGGGCCACCGCCGCCGATGGCGTAAAAATACCGGTGTCTTTATTGTATAAAAAAGGCGTTAAAGCCGACGGTACTGCACCTTTGTATCAGTATGCTTATGGCTCTTATGGTAGCTCGTCTGATCCGGCATTTCGCTCTACCGTGTTCTCGTTGGTTGACCGGGGTTTTGTTTATGCGATTGCCCATATTCGCGGCGGGCAGGAAATGGGCCGCCACTGGTATGAAGATGGCAAACTGCTGAAAAAAATTAATACCTTTACCGATTACATCGCCGTAACCGATTATCTGGTAGCCAATAAATACGCCGCCAAAGATAAAGTGTTTGGCATGGGTGGCAGTGCTGGCGGCTTGCTGATGGGCGCAGTGGCAAACATGGCACCGGAAAAATACCGCGCACTGGTAGCGCACGTACCTTTTGTTGATGTGGTTACCACCATGCTGGATGAAAGTATTCCGCTTACCACCAACGAGTTTGACGAGTGGGGCAACCCGAAGCAAAAAGCCTATTACGATTATATGCTGTCGTATTCGCCGTATGATCAGCTGAGCAAGCAGGCTTACCCGGCATTGCTGGTAACCACCGGCTTACATGATTCCCAGGTGCAGTATTTTGAACCGGCCAAATGGGTAGCTAAATTACGTACGCTAAAAACCGACAACCAGCCATTATTGTTTAAAACCAATATGGAGGCTGGCCACGGTGGTAAATCTGGCCGTTTTTCACGCTTAGCCGAGTACGCGCAGGAATATGCCTTTATTCTTAACCTGCTGGGGCAAACCGAGTAAGCCGCTGCAACACCATACTAAGCCGGGTTAAATAGCCCGGCTTTTTTCTGCCTGCAATTTCACTTTTATTACTGTGTCTGCTGTTTTTCTTCCCTCGTCAAGTTGTGCAAATAAGATTAATTATCATTTGCAAATAATTCTCAGTTAGATTAAAGTTCGGCTCGCAAGTTAATAAGAATTATTATCATTAAGGAACCGTTATGTCGTTGCCACTTAACCGGGCTATTTTTGCTGCCGCTGTACTGGCAGGCAGCTTTGCCATCCCTTTTGCCGCGCAAGCCCATGTGCCTTATTTACAGCCCGCCAGTTTTGAACCGATCCGCGGTGGCTGGGTAAGCCTGGATGCCGCCTTTGCCGATCGCTTTTTTATTCCGGAAGTGGCCTTTGATAACAGCCAGTTTAGTGTACTAACACCGGCTGGCGCTGCAGTTAAACCAACATTAGTGCAGTACAGCCACACCCGCACCACGGCAGAGCACCAATTAACTGACGACGGCACTTACCGCTTTAGTACCGGCCTGCGTTATGGCGCGGTATTTCATACCTATGAGCAAGACGGCGAGCGCAAAAACAGTCGCGATGAAAACTTCAAATTACCGGCCGGGGCCAAATCTATTGCGCATTTCCAGGCGGTCACCCGGGCTGAAACCTATGTCAGCAAAGGCGCACCAGACCATAACGCCTTAAAACCCGGAGGCGAAGCACTGGAGCTGGAGTTTCTCAGCCACCCGAATGATCTTTATACCGACAGCACCTTAAGAGCCCGCGTGCTGTTTAACGGCAAGCCGCTGGTACAACAGGCAGTAAATGCGTATTTCGTGGAAGCCGGTGCCAATGACGAAAAAGTGACGCAGCAACTGACGACTGATGCCGCCGGTATTATCAGCTTTAAACCCGAAAAAGCCGGTACTTATTTGCTGCTAAGCCGCTATCGCGCTGATGCTCCGGCCAGCGCCAAAGTGCCGCAATACAGTTACAGCTACAGCGTTGTGCTGGAAGTTACCCAATAGCGCTCACCCGTTAGCGCAGGAGTTTTACCCATGAACAAACAACATTTATACACCACCTTATTTCTGGCGTTAAGCAGTGCCTATCTGAGTGCCTGCAGCAGTACGGCGGCCTCCGACATGCCTCGTTTAAACGAGGCGCAGCAAAAGCAGCTGGCAAGCGAACGTGCCGGCCACTTGCGCCAGACTCATGTGCGCTTTAATGCGCTGGATAAAGACGAAAACGGCTATATCAGCCGCGCTGAATTTAACCGCTCCGGCGATTTAGCTTTTGAGCGGATGGATACCAGTAAAGACGGCGTGTTATCTGCTGCCGATCCTAAACCAGAACCGCGGGGCCAGGACACGCGCTCAGAGCAAACCCGCCAGCAACAGGCACAGCGCACACAGCAGCCCCGGCGTGAACGCCTGTTAAAAATGCCAACTACCCATTCTGTTGACGGCATGCTGGCTATGTACGACAGCAATAAAGATGGCGTAATTAGCCGCGAAGAATATGCCAAAGGCCGTGCTGCACAGTTTGCGGCTACCGATGCCAATAGCGATGGCCAGCTGAGCTACGACGAATACGTTTTAGAGTTTGCCGCCCGGCTGGACCAGCAAATAAGCCAGACCGGCAAAAAAGCCGACTAAGCCGCACTCAGGAGAACAGTAACATGGCTATGCAGTACACTTTATTGGCACTGGCGATAACGAGTGCTTTTGCCACAACGGCACTGGCAGATAACACTGCGCCAGAGCTGGATACCGTATCGGTAACCGCGCAGGCGGTGCAAACCCAGGCTAACAGCAAACAAACTGAGCAGCTGAGCGCACAGCAGCTACAGCAGCAGCAAGCACAAAATATTGCTGATGCAGTGCGCTTTGTGCCCGGTGTCACCACTACCGATATGGGCCGCTTTGGCAGCAATGGTTTTAATATTCGCGGTTTAGATGGTGATAGGGTAGCCATTACCGTAGATGGTTTGTCACTGGGTGAAACGCTGGACCCACCCACTTTTGTCGCCTATGAATTTTTCCGCTCCGCCAGAGGCGGAGTTGATATCGATGCATTAAAGCAAATTGAAATTGTAAAAGGTGCGGATGCTATCGCCGCCGGTAGCGGTGCTTTAGGCGGTGCTGTGTTGTTTGTTACCAAAGATCCGGCCGACTATTTAACTGCAGAAGGTGATGACAGCCATATTGGTTTGTCTGCCGGTTTTAGCGGGTCAAATGATGAAACCTCGTTCAGTGGCACTGTGGCTAACCGCAGCGGCAAGCTGGAATCTTTACTGGTGTATACCCGTCGTGATGGTAGTGAAACTGAAACCGCCCGTTCTGGCGACAATATCAGCGGCGCCGGGCGCACTATTGCCGATCCGCTGGATTACAGCAGTGATAATATTCTGGCCAAACTGCAATATCAGCTAACGGATAGCCAGCGTCTGGGCTGGACAGGCGAATACTTTAAACAACAAAGTGAGCTGGATAACCAATCCAGGCTGGATAGCACTTATTTATCCCGCTTTGGAGATGATGAAATTGAGCGTAAACGCCTTGGTCTGCAATACGAGTGGCTTGCCGCTCAGGCCTTTGCTGACAGCGTAAATGCAACGGTAGATTACCAGTCAAATTACACTAATGGTTTAACCACCATGCTAACCACCGGCTGCAGTGGTGCAGTAAATGGTGGAGTGTCACCTTGCCTGCGCAGTGAAGACCGTGATTTTAAGCAACAGCAACTAAAACTGGCCGTGGCGCTGGATAAAGAACTGTTCGGCACCTTACACCAGCAATGGTTGTATGGCGGTTCGGCTGAACGGCGCAGCGTGGAATATTCTGCTATCGACAGCCGCTATATTGGCCAGACAGATGAGCTGGCAAGCCCAGCGGTAATTGACCCGGATCAGGTGCCCAAAACCGATGTTACTGCATTTAGCCTGTATGCCCGCGATGTGATCAAGTTTGACCCGCGCTGGACATTGCGCCTTGGTGGCCGCTTTGACTCACTAAAATACAGCCCTGAGTTAAACGAGCAATTTAGTGATGACAGCCAAACTGTAGCCGACGTCGATTTTACCGCTTTTACCTGGCAAACTAACCTGACCTACCAGATAGCCAAAGCGCATCAGGTATGGGCGCAGGCCGGGCGCGGTTTTCGGGCACCGACCGTAGCAGAAATGTATTCACCTACCTCGCTGATCAGCCGCACCGAACAGGCCACTGGCACTGTAGTAGATGATCTATGGAGCAGCATCGCTAACCCTGATCTAAAAGCCGAGCGCAGCCTGAACCTTGAAGTGGGTTACCGTTACCAAACCGATAATCTGCTGCTGGGCGTATCGCTGTTTAAAGATCAGTACAGCGATATGATTGATACTGTTACCCGGATACAAAACCCTGATGTGATGTATGAAACCTGTACCCGTGGCGTCTGTACTGTAGCGCAGGGTAACCAGTACAACACCATTGATAATATTGGCGAAACCGACGTAAAAGGCGTGGAGCTGGAAGCCGCCTGGCGCATTAGCCGTGCCTTTAGCTCGCGTTTGGCTTATTCGTATAACGAAGGCGAAAAAGAAAACGGTGACCCGCTGCGTAGTATTAATCCGGCATCAACGGTATTGGGCTTTCGCTACGATGGTGCAAACTGGAACATTACCGCCAATCTTACTCACAGTGCGGCTAAAAAAGCCAAAGACGCCTATGACTCAATAGAAAGTGATTTTGAAGCAAAGCCTTATCTGACAGACAGTTACACCGTGGTTGATCTGATGGGGACACTGGATCTTACGCCAAACTGGCAGCTAAGAGCCGGTATTTATAACCTGTTCGACGAAGAATACTACCAATGGCAGCGGGTACGTTTTGTTACCAACTGGGTAGGCAGTGGTGTGCGCGGTGGTGTACTGGCTGACGGCACCGGCCTGCAGCGCTACAGCGAACCTGGCCGTTACGCCAAACTGGCCATAAGTTATAGCTTCTGATGTTTTCTCCCGCCGCTATGCAACCGCTGGCGCACAGCCTTCCCCCTGCTGTTAAAGCAGGGGGCTTTTTGTTTACGCTGGTTGCAGTATTTAGTGTGCATTTATTGCCGCTGGCCTGGCATCTGAGCTCAGATCAAAGCGCTGCTGTAACAGTACAACCGCCAGTATTAACCGGAGTGTTGGTATCGCAACCGGCTTCGCAGCAAACTGCCGCACCACCACCAGAGCAAAAGCCTGTAGCTACACCAGAAGCGCAACCAGAAGTGAAACAAGAAATTAAGCCTGCAGTGAAACCAGTAGCTAAGCCAGAAGTTAAGCGCGAGCTTAAGCAAACCCAGGCTAAAACAGTTGTTCAGCCTGAACCTGTTACTAAAGCAACTGCGCCGCCGGTAACTGAGCAAAGTAACCGGGCAGTAAAACACAGCCACGCCGCCATAGCAGTGCCGGTTTCGGCGCCGGTGTTAAATGCTACCGCACACTATAACGCGCCACCGGTATACCCACAGTTATCGCGCAAACTGCGCGAGCAGGGCACGGTAGTGCTGGAGCTTACTGTGCTGATTAATGGCACCGTAGCCGATGTTATCGTGCTGCAAAGCAGTGGCTATCCAAGGCTAGATCAGGCTGCGCTCAGTGCCGTGCAGTACTGGCGTTATCAGGCGGCACGCCGTGGCGACACAGCAATAGATTATCGCTACCGCCAGCGGGTAGCCTTTTCCTTAACTGACGGAGTTAACTAATGACGCAATTAACAGACAACCCTTATGGCTTAGCCGCGTTATGGGCGCAGGGCGATTGGGTAATAAAAGGCGTGGCGCTGTTGCTGCTGTTAATGTCGGTGGCCAGCTGGAGTGTGATCATCTGGCGCAGCCTGATGTTGTGGCGCCTGCGCCCGGCCAATAGCGCTTCGCGTGACTTCTGGCACGCACAAAGTTTCGCAGAAGGTCTGCAGTTATTGCAGCCCGGTAACAGTGCCAGCCCATACCGTATGCTGGCCGAAGAGGGCCAGGCGGCGATTGATCATCACCGCCTGCACAAAGCCGATTTACACGGCCAGCTAAGTTTAAATGACTGGCTAAGCGCCTGCTTGCGTAACGCAATTGATGATAACGTCCAACAACTGCAGCGTGGCCTGCCGGTGCTGGCGTCAGTGGGGTCTACCGCACCTTTTATCGGCCTGTTTGGCACGGTGTGGGGTATTTACCATGCATTGATCAGCATAGGGGTATCCGGCCAGGCAGGTATTGATAAAGTGGCTGGCCCGGTAGGTGAGGCATTAATTATGACTGCCGTTGGTTTGGCGGTGGCCATCCCTGCGGTGCTGGGCTACAACGCACTGCAACGGGCCAATAAAGGTGTGATTACCCGTCTTAATCGTTTTGCCCATCAACTACATGCCTATTTTCTCACCGGTGCTGCGCCCAAAGCCAGTGTCAGTGTGTTAACCAGTAAGCAGGCCAGTAACGAGGAGAGTGCATAAATGGCCTTCGCCACAGATTCGCAGGATGATGAGATTATCAGCGAAATAAACATGACACCGCTGGTTGATGTAATGCTGGTGTTGCTGATTATTTTTATGATCACCATGCCGGTGCTCACCCAATCGGTGCTGGTAGAGTTGCCTCAGGCCAGTGCAGAGCCTACTACGGCACAACCCGACAGCATCGCCATCAGCGTACTGCGTGATGGCAGTGTGCAGTGGAATAGCGAAATGGTAACGGCAGAGCAGCTGCAACACAAGCTGGCGCAAATAGCGCATTTGCCCCAGCAACCGGCGGTGCAGCTAATGGCCGATAAAGCGGTGGAATACCAGCATGTGCTTAACGTAATGGCACTGGCGCAGCAGTTGGGCATTACGCAATTAGGTTTTGTTACTGACCCCATGTAAAACATTATTGTATTGCTGGAGGGTTAATAAAATACTGTGTAATATGCCTCGCTATTGTAAAGGATATAAAAATAACAGAGGAAATTATGCGCTATTTTATGTTGTTATTGTTGGCAGGCCTATTAGCAGGTTGTGGTGGTTCATCCGGCTCAGATAATACACCACCAACACAAGTAAACACTGCTCCGGTGCTTACCGGCCAGTTGAATATGCAATTATCAGCAGCGTCTGCCGGATCTGTCAATCTGGCACTGGCTGATGCCGAGAATGACACATTGGCAGTAAGCTACACCAATAAACCTGCTTGGGTTCAAGGTACTCTTAACGCTAATCAGTTGCTGCTAAGTGCAACACCGGGTTTCTTCCATGTTGGTACGCATCAGTTTGTTGTCAGGGTGTCAGATGGCAAATTACACTCTGATTACACTATCACCCTGAACGTGGCCGACGACCCGTCGAAATGGACAGAAATTGCCACGTCTAAAGCCGAATTTATCGGCCAATGGGCACTGGATAATGGCGACAGCTTGTATTTGTATCCCAATGAAACCGGACGTTATTTTGCTAAAAATGGCGAAGTTTTTAATTTGACCTGGTTTTACTTAAATGGTTACATTGAAATTTCTTCACAAAAAATAAACTGCATTTCAGATTGTAGCGAATACTTCGAGGCTTATGTCATAGCTGCTGACACTGACAGAAAAAGGCTGGTGCTTGAGTCTGATGACAGCATGTTGGCTGTAACCATACAAAGATATACCAGTGCCGACGCCAGCAGTGGAAGCTATGTGATGCCTTATACTGCAGTCGATTTTGTTAGTGAAATTGTAAATGACAACATCAAGCTCTATTTGCCTTTATTACTTTCACATAACGGCTATAGCGAATACTCAACGGTTGAAATGAACACCCGTTTGGTTCAGGGGGATGTCGGTGTAGAGGTTATACCTTTACAGGATGTCAGCAATACTACTATAGACTTTCTTCATATAAACAGTGGTAATGAGGTACAGCTGGAACTTCAAATTGATTTGTTATCAGCAAATCTTCTTACAGCTTCAGATGGCATGTTGGTATTAGCTTATCAATTCGGTGCACGTTTGACAGACACCAACATTGAAGCTTCAGCTTATTACGGTTTGACAGAATTCCTTACACAGCAACCTGTCAGATATATTGAGATGTTGAGGAGCCCGACCGTAGCAGTCCCGGAAATAGCACTTAACAGCACGTATCACTCCGCGTTTCGATTTGAGCCATCTTCAATTATAGAAGACTTTCTGTTTGGCGGTACTGAAGTTATTTTTACAACAAACCAGCAGGGCAAAGCAAAGTTTGAGATCCCTGGAGCAACTCCACTGGATGATATTCAGTTTGATTGGGCAGTTACCGGTAGTGAGTTGCAGATACAACTTGACTCACAGCAATACAGCTATCGTTTTATAGAGCACCCAGTATTCGGTTTAAGCATGGTTACCTCGAGAGATGTTTATTATCCTTTCGTAAAAAGAACGGAAGTATTTAGTGTAAATGACATTATAGGGAGCTTCCGCTTAGAAGATGTAATGGGGTTTTCAGCGGTCTATCATAATATATACAATAATCATCTTGCTTCTTTATCTAGTTCTTATCCTGATACAAGTACCCATAGTTATGGCGCCAGCTACAAATGGCAGGAGCAAGGTAACGGTTCAATCACGTTGTTATACGCAAATGCTTGTGCTGCGGAGCTGGATTACGAAAGCTGTGAAGATGACTTAATACAACGTTTGGCTAATGGCGAGCCAGTACTATTGTATTATCGTAATTTGCGTGTAGTAGCTAAAACCCAAGAAAATACTATAGTGCAGATTAGTTACAATTATACTACTCAGACAATGAAACAGCGGTATCAGAGTATTCAGCGCTGGACTAACGTGCCTGCGCAATGAATGAAACAAGAAAGCCTGCTGCAGTTGGCTTTCTTGTTATTTTTATTTGATTCTTTTACAGCCAGTGATTAAGGGCTTATCTGCTGCTGTATTTCGCTCAAAGCCACTATGTAAACTTCGTTTATTAATGCTAGCCTGCCTCAGACAATTTTTGTTCTGAGGCCTTGCTATGCCCTATACCCGCGTTGTGCTGTTAACCCTGCTGGCGCTTGTCGCCTTTGCCGGTAATTCGCTGCTATGCCGTGCGGCACTGGCGTATACCCAGATAGATGCCGCCAGTTTTACCAGTATCCGGCTGGTATCTGGCGCTGTGGCATTATGGGCGTTAGTAGTATTGCGCCGGGGTGAATATAGCGGCCGTGGTAACTGGCTATCTGCGCTGGCGCTGTTTGTTTATGCTGCCGGGTTTTCCTTTGCTTATATTCAGCTGAACACCGGTATTGGCGCGCTAATACTGTTCGGGGCGGTGCAAACCAGCATGATAGCTTACGGCCTGTGGCGTGGTGAACGCTTTAGTTTGTTGCAGTGGTTGGGTTTGCTGCTGGCTTGCTCGGGGCTTAGTGGTTTGTTGCTGCCGGGGTTGTCGGCACCGCCGCTGTCAGGGGCTTTGCTGATGTTAGCTGCCGGTGTAGCCTGGGGCATGTACTCGTTGCGCGGCAAAGGCGCAGGCGATCCGCTTGCGGTAACCAGCGGTAACTTTATCCGGGCAGTGCCGATGGCGCTGTTGCTTAGTGTGTTGTTAGTCAAGCAGGTGTCGTTAGACAGTGCCGGGGTAGGGTATGCGCTGCTATCCGGTGTTTTAACCTCTGGTATCGGTTATGCCATCTGGTATACCGCCTTACCGTTACTCAAAGCTACAACAGCAGCTACGGTGCAACTAAGTGTGCCGGTGCTGGCAGCAATGGGTGGTGTATTGTTGTTGCAAGAACCATTAACACTGCGCTTGCTGCTGGCGTCGCTGGCAATTTTGGGCGGCATCGCATTAGTGGTGTTAGCTGCAAACCGCAAACAGCAATTACGTTAGCTTTAAAGTAAAATCCCCGCCGAAGCAGGGATTTTATTTAATAGCGTTTTGCAGCAGTATCAATACTTCGCAGCTACACCGTCAGCTGGTAAAGCACCTAAGATAAACTCGCGCAGATCGTCGTTCGATTTTTTCAAATCTTCATAGCGCAGGTACATCATATGGCCACTGCGGTAGCCTTTAAAACTAAGACGGTCTTTCATTTTACCGCTTGGATCTAACTGCCACATATTGTACTTGGCATCGAAATAGTTAGTGGCACCATCAAAGTAGCCTGATTGCGTCATCACTTTCAGATACGGGTTTTGTGCCATAGCCTGGCGCAGGTTTTCACCCGTTTCATCACCACTTCTGTCCCACGGGTGCACAGGGCCGAACATATTGTATTTAATGTCAGTTTTGTAGTTCAGCTCATTACGCAGATAGTGGTTAATAGCTGGGGTAAATGAGTGCAACCAAGAGGTTAGCTCGGCGTTGTAATCTGGCCGGTCGCCAGCATCGCGTTTATCAATACCTAAATAGCGTGAATCCAGCCGACCTATAGTTTGGCTGCGATCACGTAGCAGTTCTTTCCAGAAGTAGTTGGTTGGAATATCCAGGTTGTTTTGCAGCACCGCTTGCAGCGATAAACCAGAATAGCTGGCGACCTGCTGGGCTATACGCTGTTTTTCATCGCTGCTTATCGCATTACCTTTGGCCAGCGCTGGCAGGTACTGGTTCAGGGTAAAGTTTTCTACTTCTGGCAGAATGTCGTATAAATCTTTTTGCTGCAGATCTGTGGCCAGCTTTTTATGGTACCAGGCCGTAGCGGCAAAATACGGCAGGCGGTTAGCGGCTTCTACCGGGCCTTCGCGTTTGATACCCAGTTCGGTGGGCGATACCAGTACTACGCCGTTTAAGTACATCCATTGCTGGTTCTGTAGTGCCAGCGCCAGGCCAGATACGCGGGTAGTGCCATAGCTTTCACCAATTAAAAACTTCGGTGACTGCCAGCGCTCAGTGCGCGTTACAAAGGTGTTTAGCCACTCTGCCAGGTATTTTACGTCGGCATTTACGCCAAAGAACATTTTTTGTTGCTGATCTTTTGATGGCATTTTGCCATCTTTGCCTGGCAATACGCGTGAATAACCGGTATTTACCGGGTTAACGAATACAATGTCGGCTACATCTAACACTGAATACGGGTTGGTTTTTACGCCATACGGTTGTACCGGGTAACCTTCTTTGTCAATAACCAGTGCTTTAGGGCCGGTGTAAGCTACATGCATCCACACCGAGGCAGAGCCGGGGCCACCGTTAAACGAAATCAGTAGCGGGCGCTTGGCGCGATCTTTAATGTCGCTGCGCTGATAATAGGTATAAAACAGCGTCGCGGTTGGGTTGCCTTCTTCATCCCACACCGGCTGGGTACCGGTAGTCGCGGTATAGCTAAAGCGCTTACCGTTAACTTCGGTTTTATGCTCGGTAATCACTGAGCTGTCAATTTCAATCTGGCGCTCAGTTGCCAGCACCATGGTACTGCACAGCAGTAGCAGCAGGGCAAAAGGTTTAACTATGTTCATCGGACCCCCGGATTATTATTATAGGTAAGTAATACCACTCTCTGTTTACCGTAAAATGCCAGACAATTCAAAAGGCTTGAGACAAGCGCCATGAAATCCGGCTTAAGCTTTAATACGCTAATTAAGCGTTAAGCTAAACGAGTTAATAATACGAATGGTTATCAGTAATATGTTATTGATTATAAACATAATTTTGCGATGAGGGCGATTTTGGTCTACACTATGCAGCAATTCTTGTCGCGACAGAAAAGGTACATTACATGAAAGGCAATCCGCAGGTGCTGTCTAAGCTAAATGAAATACTGACAGCTGAATTAACCTCTATTAATCAGTACTTTCTGCATGCCCGCATTTATAAAAACTGGGGCTTAAAAGCGCTTAACGATGTGTGCTACAAAAAGTCGATTAAAGATATGAAGCAGGCCGATGAGCTGATCGAGCGCATTTTAATGCTGGAAGGCCTGCCCAATTTGCAGGCGCTGGGTAAATTGCGCATTGGTGAAGACACACCAGAAATGCTGCAGTGCGATATGGAGTTTCAGGTAGAACAACTGCCGCTGCTGCGCGACACCATAGCATTATGCGAAACCGAGCAAGACTACGTTAGCCGCGATATTCTGACTGAAATTCTGGAATATGAAGAAGAACATCTGGACTGGCTGGAAACGCAGCAGCACCAAATCAGCACTATGGGGCTGGCAAATTACCTGCAGGCACAGCTGGGAGGCGAGTAAATGAAGGGCAATAGCAAAATTATCGACGCGCTAAACATACTGCTGGCCAACGAGCTGGCCGCGATGGATCAGTACTTTATTCACTCGCGTATGTACCATGACTGGGGCTTACACAAGCTGTTTGAGCGCATCGATCACGAGTTTGACGACGAAAAAGGCCATGCTTCCAAGCTGATTGAACGCATTATCTTCTTAGAAGGTGTGCCGGATATGAGCAAGCGTGACGCCATTCACGTTGGTAAAGATGTTCCTGCCATGCTGCAGAACGATTTAAACGTAGAATACACCGTGCAAAAGCTGTTAAAGCAAACGATGGCGTTGTGCGAGAAAGAGCAAGACTACGTTACCCGGGCGATGTTGCAGCAGTTGCTCGACGACACCGAGGTAGACCACGCCCACTGGCTGGAGCAGCAGTTAAACCTGATTAAACTGCTGGGCCTGCCCAACTATTTGCAGTCGCAGATGTAACTGCTGGCTGCAATCGCCGACGTAACAGCAAACTGTAATCGCGAATATAATTAGCGTACTTAATGGCATGCAAAACAATGTTTTAGTTTTGCATGCAGTGCCGCCAGCTCGGCCTGGCCTTGTGGCTGGCGCTGGTATAGCCGGGTTAGTGCAATTAGCGGCATATACAACATATCCATACACGCCTGGCGCTGCGCCGCAGTTTGTTGCGGGTTAACGGCACCTTCGGCCAGCGTAAACAGCGCATAGCGCAAACACCACTCCTGCAACAAACTGCTGTTTTGCCGCTCCAGCATAGTGGCTAACTGGCAGCAGCGACAGCTGTAATCAGATACCAGCCGGTGATGATCATCCGGCATGATCGTTCCTGCTTTTAGGTGCCGGCTCAGGCGGCTGAAATCCTGCCACAAAGAACTTTGTATCAGCATAATGTGCTCCTTAATGCAGTGTGGCAGAGGCGGGCTGTGTTGGCGTTTGTGTAACGGGTGCTAACTGTGAAAAGCGGCACAGTTCACGGCGCAGGCTGCAGCTTTCACGCAGCAGTGCAACATTAGCCGGGTGGGTATCAGGCAACTGAGCCTGCAGTTGCAGCACTTGCTGTAAGGCGCGGTTTAACGTGGCCAGGCAGCGGCGCCAGCGTTGTTGTCTGGCATAGGTTTCGGCCAGATTCTGCACGCTGATCGACAGGCAGATAATTAACAATGCAGTGCCATCGGGTGCGCCGGGCATGTTGTTTTCGGCTGATCTGGCTTCGTATTCCGGCCAGGCCTGTGTTAGCAACACGGCGGCCTGCTGGTATAAGTCGGCCGCCAGCACATAGTGGTCGTGCGCAAAAGCACTGTTGGCCTGGCGGATAATGTGTTTCCAGTGTTCTATCGTATCCATATCACTCACCTTGTCGGGAACCTGACTGAAAATATGGCTTGTTTTTCGACTAAATGCAAATGATAATGGTTATCATTAATTGGGGATTGATATGAACTTTACGTTACCGGAACTACCTTATAGCTACAATGCGCTGGAACCGCATTTGGATGCACTGACTATGGAAATACACCACAGCCGTCACCATCAAACTTATGTTAACGGTTTAAATGCAGCACTTGAAGGCAGCGCCTATACTGACTGGCCACTGCAGCGTTTACTTAAGGAAATAGCAGCATTGCCACAACCATTACAAAAGGCGGTGCGTAACCATGGTGGTGGGCATGCGAACCACAGTTTGTTCTGGCAGGTTATGTCGCCGCAAGGTGGTGACGAACCTACCGGTGAACTGGCCAAAGCCATAACGCAGCACTTTGGTAGCTTTGCCCAATTTAAGCAGCAATTTATTCAGGCGGCGCTCAGTCGGTTTGGCAGTGGCTGGGCCTGGCTGGTAAAAGATCAGCACGGTAAATTGCAGGTAAGCAGCAGTGCGAACCAGGACAGCCCGTTAATGGAAAGGCTAACACCGATACTGGGGCTGGACGTATGGGAACATGCTTACTACCTGCAGTACCAGAATAAGCGGCCAGATTATGTGGCAGCATTTTTTAATGTGATTAACTGGCCCTATGTGGCGGGGTTATATCAGGAGAAACAATGAAGCAGATGTTGTTGCAATGGCCTGCGCTGGGGCTGCGTAAGCTGACTGGCCTGCTGATAGTACTTGCCGGTGCAGGCTATGGGTTGCAGCAACTGGTGGTATTAATGCAGCAGCAACCTAATGTGCGCTATGCCTTTTATGCCGGTATGGTGGCGGCTACCGCAACGGCTGCCGGTGCAGTACCGGCGCTGTTTATGCGCCGGTTATCACAAAAGCTGCTTGATGTAATGCTGGGCTTTGGTGCCGGGGTGATGCTGGCAGCCTGTATGTTTTCGTTGATCGTACCGGCGCTGGCTTTGTTAACTGACAGCGGTGCTTCACCATGGCGCAGTTCTGGTAGTGTGGCGCTGGCCATTTTGCTTGGCGGTGCTTTTATGCTGCTGCTGGAGCGGTTGGTGCCGCATGAGCATTTTATTAAAGACGAAGACAGGCTGCGCGGCCAAACTCTGCGCCGTAGCTGGTTATTTGTGTTTGCTATAGCGCTGCATAATATCCCTGAAGGGTTGGCTATCGGGGCGTCTTTTGCCGGTGGCGACACCGCAGCAGCCACCGCATTGGCTACCGGCATCTCGGTGCAGGACATTCCTGAAGGGCTGGTAGTGGCAATGGCTCTGCTGGCTGTGGGTTATAGCCGTTCACTGGCGGTGGGCATTGCGATATTGTCTGGCTTAACCGAGCCGGTTATGGCCGTGGTTGGTGCGGCGGTGCTGGGCGAATCCAGTTTATTACTGCCTTGGGGCCTGGCAGTGGCGGCAGGTGCTATGTTGTTTGTTATCAGCCATGAAATGATCCCTGAATCACATCGGCAGGGCCACGAACTGGCCGCTACCAATGGCTTAATGCTGGGCTTTGTATTGATGATGTTATTGGATACCGCTCTGGGCTGATAACCTTACCCAATAAGCATGCCGACACAATTTATTACAATCCAATTGTGGTTGGCGCTGGTAGTGGCTAGTTGTTTTCATTACATTGACCTTCACAAAAAGTAACAAGTTGTCTAATCGTGGTGGTCCAATGAAAAAAATATTTGTTATCAGTGCAATAGCGCTGGCTGTATTAACCGGTTGTGCCGGTGAGAGTAGTTTATCTGCCGATGCGCGTGCCGCGCAGCAGCAGGTGCAGGGCCAGGTACTGGTAAGCCCGAACGACAACCGCGCTTATAAAACCCTGGTACTGCCGAATAAACTGGAAGTGCTGCTGGTGTCAGACCCTGCAGCAGAAAAATCGGCTGCGGCGTTAAGTGTGGGCGTAGGTTTACTGCAAGATCCCATGAGCCAGCAGGGTATGGCGCATTATTTAGAGCATATGCTGTTTTTAGGCACCGAGCGTTACCCTGATACCAAAGGCTACAGCGAATTTATGACTGCCAACGGCGGCGCGCAAAATGCCTACACCTGGCTTGATATTACCAACTATATGTTTAAGGTGAATAACAACGCTTACGACGAGGCGCTGGACCGTTTCTCCGATTTTTTTAAAGCACCCAAGCTATACCCTGAATATACCGATAAAGAGAAAAATGCCGTTAATGCAGAGTGGTCAATGCGCCGCGAAATGGACTACTTCGGCCAGTACAATTTGTCACGCGGCATGATGGGCAGCCACCCGGCGAACCGGTTTTTAATTGGCAACCTGGAAACGCTCGGCGATAAAGACGACAGTAAACTGCATCCTGAAACCGTAGCGTTTTATAACCAGTATTACTCGGCCAATATTATGAAAGTGGCCCTGCTAAGTAATTTACCGCTAAGCGAAATGGAACAACTGGCCAGCAAACATTTTAGCAGTATCGTTAATAAGAACATTGAAAAACCTGCTGTAACTGCAGAGCTGGATTTTAACCAGCTGGGCGGCAAACGCATTCACTATGTGCCGAATAACGATGTAAAACAGTTACGGCTGGATTTTACCATCAGCAATAACAGCAAACAGTTTGCCGTTAAACCAAATGAATTTATCAGCTACCTGCTGGGCTCAGAAATGCCCGGCACACCGGCGGCGCAGCTAAAAGCCATGGGGCTTATTTCTAACTTAAATGCCAGCGCCACGCCCGACTTATACGGCAATTATGGCTCGCTAAGCATAGACGTAGAGCTAACAGACGCCGGTATGCAAAACCGTGAAGGCATAGTGGCCACTATCATGCAGTACATTGAGCTGGTAAAACAGCAGGGTGTAGACAGCAAATACTTCAGTGAAATTCAAACCAGCCTGAACAATCAATTCCGCTTCCTGGAAAAAGGCGATGAATTTGGCTATGTATCTAACCTTGCTGACGCCATGCAAAAAGTACCGGCCCGCAACGCCATAAATGCGCCGTTTTATTACCAGCGTTTTGACGCCAATGCCGTTAAAGATGTGCTGGCGCAGTTAACACCTCAGCGCCTGCGTGTATGGTATATCAGCAAGCAAGAGCCACATGATAGCAGCCTGCATTTTTACGACGGCAAATATAAAATTACTGATATCAGTAGCGAAGAGCAGCAAAGCTGGCAACAAAGCCCGCAGCTGGCACTGAATTTACCGGCAGTAAACCGGCTGTTACCGGAAAACTTTGAGCTGGTAGCACCGGTACAGCAAGCCAAGCCAGAAATTGTGTTGCAGCAAAACGGCATTACCGCCTGGTTGTACCCAAGCCAGCAGTTTGCCAGCCAGCCGCGTGGCGTGCTGGAAATTTTTATCAACACAGATTCTCCCCAGCAGGATATTAAAGCCAGAGTAGCCCTGGCGCTGTGGCGTGACATTTTCACCCTGCAGCAAAGTGTGCTGGCCACTGAAGCTGATATTGCCGGTATGCAACTGCGTTTAACCGCCGGTAGTGGCATGGCGCTGACGGTAGCCGGGTTTACTGACAAACAACAGGAGTTATTACAGCAGGCGCTGGCAGGTTTGGCGGTTAGCACTGACGAGCAAAGCTTTGCCCAGGCTAAAGATCGCTATATCCGTGGCTTGCAAAACCAGGGTAAGCAGTTCCCGTTTTATCAGGCATTTAATGGTTACAACACTCTGGTGCGCAATGGTAACTATGAGCCAGAGCAGTTAATTGCTGCAGCTAACGGTTTAACCATTGCACAGCTGCAAAGTTTTATCGCCGATACGCTGGCGAATAATCAGCTGCGGGTATTTGCTTTTGGCAACTACGACAAAGCGGCCATAGCGCAAGTGGTTGCTACCGTGCAGCAGACATTGCCAGCGCAGCGTAACGAGCAGCCATACAGCCGCACAGCCTACTGGCAACCGACCGCCGGTGAAAAACTGGTACTGCAAAAAGATATCGATGTAGCCGATGTTGGCCTGGTAGATGTGCATATACACCCTGAAGCTTCATACACCCAGTTGGCACGGGCAACAGTGCTAAAAAGCCATTTTAGTAATGTGGCCTTTGATAAACTGCGCACCGAAGAGCAACTGGCCTATGCCGTGGGTGGCACCGCCATGCAAATAGAAAACTACACCGGTTTTGCCATGTATATTCAAACGCCGGTAAAAGGCGTAGCCGATATGCAGGCCCGCTTTGACAGCTTTAAGCAACAATATGCCGCCGAGCTGGATAAGTTAACCGAAGATAACTTTGCCCAGCTTAAAGCCAGCACACTGATCACACTAAAAGAGCCGGCGAAAAACCTGCAGGACGAAGTGGGGCCATTAATTACCGACTGGTACCGCGAGAAATTCAGCTTCGACAGCAAACAGCAGTTAATTGCCGCCGTAGAGCAGGTAACGCTGGAGCAGGTAAAAGCCTTTTACCGTGAAACCATGCTAAATGACAACGCAGCCCGCATTTCGGTGCAAATGCGCGGTACTAAGTTCCGTGACCAGACGTTTGCCGATCTACCTGGCCAAACTAAAGTAACCGACGTGGCCGCCTTTCATCAGCAAATGAAAAAGCAGTAAGCGATATACGGCTTTGAAAAACGCAGCTTCGGCTGCGTTTTGCTTTAATAGCGCCTTTTACCAGTAGCCCGCGTTCAAACTTTGATCTGGCGCAGAACCTGTCTATGCTTCTTCTGACAAATTAGTTTAATCTACTTGAATAATGATAGCCTGATGAGCAACAGCAAAACGGTAACTCATTGCTTATTTATTTGTGTTAACTAAACCGTGCATGGCGCGCCTTCGTAATGCTTGCAAAAGGAAAAGGCGTTGCTATGTATAACTAATACTGCCGTGGAGATCGTTCAGATGTTTTTTAATAAAAATAAAGACAAGCAAGATGTTATCGGTTCTGCGGTAAAACCTTTAGAAGCACAAGCCCACAGTATTTCAAACTCGTGTGCTGTTATTTATTTTTCGCCATCTGGCGAAATACTCAAAGCCAGCCCGCTGTTTCTCAATTGTGTTGGTTACAGCATGGATGAAATCCAGGGGCGGCATCACAAAATACTGTGCCCAAAAGAGCTGGTTGAATCCGCCGAGTACCGGCAGTTTTGGTCCGATCTGGCAAAAGGACAGCCCAAACGGGGCCTGTTCAGGCGCAAGCATAAAAATGGCAACGATATCTGGCTTGAAGCGACTTATATTCCTACCATTGAAAGTGGCCAGGTTATTCAGGTAATGAAAATTGCCAATGATGTGACAGCAGTACACGAAAAATCAGTAAGTAATTCGGCTTTTATCAATGCTGTCGAGCGTTCAAACGCGGTAATAGAATTTACCCCGGACGGCACTATCATTACGGCAAATGATAATTTTATCAATGCTTTGGGGTATCGCAGTCTTAGTGATATCCGCGGTAAACACCATAGAATTTTTTGTGCCCCCGAGTTTTACACCGACAACCCGACATTTTGGCAGGACTTGGAGAACGGCCACGTAAAAAACGGTTTATTCCGCCGCATAAGCAGCCAGGGAAATTCGGTGTGGATTGAAGCAACGTACAACCCGGTATTTGATCATGCCGGCAAGGTCATTAAAGTGGTTAAGATAGCCAACGACATTACCCAACGGATGGAGCGGCAACTGGCAATTCAAAAAGCGGCAGAGCTGGCACACAGCACCTCGGTTGAAACTGCTCAGGTGTCAGAGCGCGGCGCCAGTATTTTAAAAGAAAACTTGCGCAACTCAGAAAAAGTATCGCAGGATATCAAACAGTTAGCCGGACTGGTGGAAGAGTTAAATATTCAATCAGGCGAAATCTCCAAAATTGTTACTACGATAAAATCGATTGCTGATCAAACCAACCTGCTGGCATTAAATGCCGCCATTGAAGCCGCCCGCGCGGGTGAGCATGGCAGAGGCTTTGCGGTAGTAGCCGATGAAGTAAGAACGTTGGCAAGCCGCACTACCAAGTCGACTGAAGAAATAAACCAGATGGTGAGTAAAAACAATCAACTGGTAACACAGGGCCGGGGCAGCATGTTGCAGGTTACTGAGCAGGCAGATAAAAATGCAGATTTAATAACAGAAGCTGTCAGTATTATTGATGAAATACTTAAAGGCGCCGATTATGTATCGCATGTTGTTGGCGATTTGGTTAATAACTCCAACAGGTAATATGCGAATAATGCCGCGGTATCACATCTGAGAGAAACGGCATCTTTGCTATCAACTTACGATCGGGCGCGGCTTATGCGTATTCATAAACTGCTCCCCCCAACTCTGTATAAATTGTAACTATTTCGGGTATGCCTGCTGTGGTAAATGTCTTAGGATAAGCATCTGTAAATGGCCTTATCGGCGCACGCTATTGGCAGGCCGTTTGCTGTAGCAGAAGTTATTTCTATGATTTAAAAAGGAAGCAATATGGACAACAGCGCGCTTTATATCGCTTTGGAAAATGCAGTACCAGGCTTTGTCGCGGCCAATGTAATAACACCTGAGGTAGATGAACGGCAGGGTATCTATAAAGAATTGTTTTGGCTGGATGCGCTGCTGGGGAAAGATTTTCATTGTTATGTTGAATGGAAAGAGTTTGATCCCTGGGCTCTGGCTAATCTGAATAAGTTGGTACCGATCCGCCAGGCTGGAGTAACGCTTGTGACAGACAGCTTATACGATAAACACGGAGCTCCGCTTGGCGAGTTAAATTATTACGATGACGGTGGTTTCTTTCTGCCGGTTTTGCAGCAGCAACTTCAGGCCGCCAATTTGCAGCTGCTGGAAATTTGTACCATACAAAATAACCAGCCTTACCTGCAGGAAAACCCACGTTTTATCTGCATAACTACCGACCCGGATAAAGTGGCGCAATTGCAACAGTGCTTACAGCATAAAGGGCTTGTTCTTGTTGGCTAAGCTAAAGCTTATTTCAGGTAAACGGCAGGTAATAAGAAAAATAGTTTGAGCAATCACTTTAAACAGTGTTTTACCTGCCTGTTATCTGCTTAAAAAGCACACTGCCGTTTTAATGCGGCAGTGGCGCCGTTCACATTTTTCTCTGTTTAAGAAAATTCAAACACTGTTACCGGTTTACCTGCTCAGGCAGTCTGCCGGCGGCAGATCCTGCTTATTGCATTCAGGTTGTACTGGTCTATCTTGTTGGTGGAGTTGTATACCCGTCCTACCTGATGCTGCGCCGGTGTTGGCTATGCCTTAAGGTAGCTTGGGTACAGTCACACGGAAGGGGCGCAAAAATAATAACGATAATCTTAGCAAGAACCCTGTTTCAGCAGAGAAAAGACGAGGACAACCCAAATGAAAAAATCTACCCTGCTTTTGCTGGCGGGCCTGTTTAGCGGCGTGGCGCAAGCCGCTGTTAGCGGCTACCCGGTGGTGTTGGTACACGGTTTTCAGCCGGATAATTTAGCCAGCCAGCCTACCGGTAGCCAGGTAAGCACTAATGGCGCAGAGTATTGGGCGCAGTACTGGCGCGACCGAGCCGATGTACGTATTGACTGGCCATCGCAAGAACGGGTGGCCGGTAAAATTGCCAGTGACTATGTCTGGCCTAAGCTGCAACAGCTGTCACAAAATGGCACCTGCGCCAGTGGTTGTATCTTTGTGTCGCACTCTGCCGGTGATCTAGTTACCCGCTACATTATTGATAACCAGGCGCTGTGGTTACAAAACGCGGGCTTACAACCGCTGAATATTGTCGCTACGTTTGATTTTGCCGGTGCTGGCGGCGGGGTAGAACTCGCCGATTTAGCAGTCAATGTCGCCGGTGGCTCCGGCTTGATTGATGGCGCACTGCGGCTGGCCATATCCTTGTGGCTGGGGCAAATACCGTCACCGTCTAACATTGGTGTGTTAAACGACTTACGGGTAAACACCGCACGCCAGTTAGCGGCCTTCCCAGACAGTCGGGTGCCGCGCTTACGTTTTGTTGGCGCCGGATCTGACTTTTTAGGGGCCACCGGTGCATTTTTGCCAGGTGAGGATGACGGCGTAGTGGCCAGCCATTCCAGCTGCGGTGCGGCCAGCGCAGGCAGCTTTAACAGTTGTTCACGCAGCGTGGCCTTTGATGGCAAGTTGACATCTGTTAGCGGGCCAACCAGCTTTATGCCGTACCATTACCCTATGTTAATGAGCGAAGGCTACAGCCATAGCGACGTTATTGCCAATGGCGCGGCTGATGAAATTACTGCCGCCAGCAATAGCATAAATTACTTAAACGGTGAGCGGCTGCAATTTAACACTTTTGACGAAAGCCGTGGCTGGTGGGTATTTAGCTCGCGTTATCGCATAGTGCGTAACTCTGATAACACCAGTATGTCGGCACTGGTGTATCAGACGGCGAACTAGCGCTAATGAAAAAGGCAGTATTGATAATAAGCCTGCCAGTATTGCTGGCAGGCATATGGTTTTTCTGGCCGCAACCGGCAGAGGTAGTGCCAAAAACAACACCGAAAATTATAACTCCCGCCGCGGCTGTTAAGCCGGCTAACACGGCGGTGGCTAAGCCGCAGCAAATTAACGTAACAGAAAAAATACCCCAGCCGGTAAGTGAAAGTTTTAAAATACTGGCCAGCGCTTATGCTGCTGAGCTTGAGCTACCGCCGTATTCGCGGCCGCTAAGCGCGGATGATGAACACCTGCTGGCGCCAAACCGCTATATCCCGCAAACGGTGCCCCTTGAGGGCGGTGCCAGCGCAACGATAGTGATGCCAAAATTCCGTTTTAGCTACCCCGAGGCCATTCCGGTAACGCTGCAGGTAAGCGGTATTCAGGTATCAGATGTCAGTGTGATACTAAGTGCGGAAGGCACGGCAACGTTAGTGGCCACTGAAGAAATGCGCGGTACACCGGCTAACTGGTCAGCCACCTTTGATGCAGAGGCCGACTGGAACGGTGCTTTTGAAATCAGCGTGAGCTTTAGCGCTAACGGCCAGCAGCAAGTGCTAAAAACCGGCATTGGATACAGCCACCCGGTAGCCACTATTACCGGCGTGGGAGATAGCCGTGGCGTTGGCAGCGATATGCTGATCCCGGTAAAAATAGCGGTACACCAAGCCGGTTATTACCGCTTACGTGCTAATTTATTTACCGAACAACGCCAGCCGTTAGCCTTGCTAACCGGCAACGCCAAGCTAAGCGAGGGTCAGGGTGAAATAACCCTGCGGGTGTTTAAAGCGGTGCTGCAACAGCAAAGCGGGCCTTATATTTTAGGCACCTTTGTGCTGGAAAAGCGCCCGGCAGTACCCGGCGAGCTAACCCAATATGGTGACAGTGAAAAAGCAGAATATAAGCTGGATTATTTTGCGTTAAGCCAGCTAAGTGACGAACCCTGGCAACCTGATGCTGAAGAGCTGCAACGCCTGCAGTTTTTACAACAAATGGCCGGGCAGCAATAACGCGTTTAAGGCCGGTGTTTGTTTAGCTTACGCTGCAGGGTGCGCCGGTGCATGCCCAGTAATTCTGCGGTACGGCTGATATTGCCGCCGTGCTCGGCCAGTACACGGTGAATATGCTCCCACTCCAGTTGCTCGGGCGATAACAGTACGGCGATGTCAGCGGTTGTGCTGCTTTGCGCCTTGCCGGTTATGGCTTGTTCCAGTTGTAAAAAATCGACCGGCTTGGTCAGGTAGTCATCGGCCCCCAGCTTCACTGCCTGCACCGCATTGGCAATGCTGGCATAACCGGTAAGCAGCACAATGCGGCTTTGCGGTAATGCAGCCCTAAGCGGGGCAATAAAGCTTAAGCCCGACTGGCTGGCAAAGCGTAAATCCAGCAAATAGGCCTGCGCTTGTTGGGCAATTAACAGCTCTGCGGTGATGGCATCGGCGTAAGTGGTTACACTAAAGCCGCGCTGGCCAAAGCGCCGGGCCAGTGCGCCAAGCAATACGCTGTCATCATCTACAATGACCAGGTGCATCAGCTGTGCTCAACTTTCGGCCGCGGAATATCGATCCGCGTTAGCGTACCGTTATCCAGGTTGCGCCGGCGCACCGTGCCACCCAGGCGCTCAATAGACACATTGGCCAGAAACTGGCCAATACCCAGGCCTTGCTCACTTTGTTGTGGCAATTTGCCCAGCTCAGCCAGGCGGTTGTCTGACAGGCCCTCACCAAAATCATAAATACTAATACTAAAGCCACTGTCCTGCAGGGCAATCGCCACCTTTAGCTCAGCGCAGCCATTAGCCACACTGGCATCGGCGGCGTTATCGAGGATATTAATCAGCGCCGCACCAAAACCCTGGCTGTCGGCCAGGGTAAAGTCAGCAGCGGTAATGGTTTTATCAATAGCTAAACCAATGTCGGGCCGGCTGTTCAGCCAGCGGTCTATATGCTGCTCTGTTAGCACAAGCAGTGGTTGTGGCGCGTCGTCGCGGCGTAAACTGCCGGCGTCCTGGCGTAGTTGCTGCACAATTTGCTGGCAGCGGTTTAACTGCAGGCGTAAATCGGTTAACGCCGGGCTACTGTTATCAACAGCAATTTCGTCGCAGAGCAAATTCATCGTCTGAATGGGGCTGGCTAAATCATGGGCGGCATTGGCGGCAAAGGTGGCCAGCGCCAGCATGTGTTCATGGCGCACTTGTTGCTGTTGCAGCTCACTGATTTTACGTGACTTTAACCGTATTAAATTGGCCTGGGCATTAATAAACCAGCTGATCAGAATGGCCGACAAAGCAAAAGCCCACCACATTTGCAGCATATGCTGGTTAAAAGCACTGCCAGCAGCGCTGCTATGCATGTGGCTGTGCTGGGCGTGCTCTGCCTGTTGCAGCAGTTGGTCTACATCGGGAATGGTTAAATCGCCAATCAGCAACAGCAGGCTGTAGGCCATGATGGCCAGCATGGCGATAATATAACAAACCCGGCCCGGCAGCATGACTGCTGCAACCGCCACCGGCAGCAATAACAACGCCACCAGGCCGTTACTTACACCGCCGCTTAATAGCAGCAAGCAGCCCAGCAGCAATACGTCCAGGCAGCAGCTAATGGCATAAATACGCGCCAGGTGGCTTTGTGCACCGGCAAACAGCCGGGGAATAACATTGGTAGAAATGTGCGTAAGTAGTAACAGCCAAATAAGCGGCCAGGAGCTGACAGGGTAGTCAAATAACCAACCGGCCACAGCGGCGGTTGCTTCAAAGCCAATAAGCCCCCAGCGAAAATTAGCAAATTGCTGCAGCTGGTGGCGCGGTGATAATTCGGTGGAGATAATCAGTTTTTGGGCCATAGCTTTACATCGGCTTCAGATAAAAAGACGGCTGCCAGGCAGCCGTTTGCAAAATGTCAGAAAAGACTAAACCATTGCAGCGGTAATGTCATGTCTGAGTTTTTAGTGTAACCCCGCCAGCGGTTTACGTCGCTGTGGCAAAATGTCGCAGCGGTGTATTGGTTTAAAAGCGGTAGTTTGTTGCAGCAAAATTCCTACACCACCAAAATGCTTGATTTACATTCAATTAGCAGCCTAGACTGGATAAAATTTTGAAACTTGCGGGATCTTGAATACGCAACTCGCGGGTTTAGATCCTTTGAATAAACTATTAGGAAACATATGACCACGTCCGATTTATCTCAACCACAAGAGCCGCTTTCAGGGGGGCCGCCCATGGGTAAGGTGAGACGATTATTCCAGGCCATCAGCTATCTGCAGTACCCGTTGCTGCTGGTTGCTTTCGGTTATATGGTCTATCCGTACTTTGCAGGTTTCGACACGTTCTGGACATCCGTCAATAACGCGCTGATCTTCAGTGGGTTGGCGATCAGTTTCTCGACGTTGCAGGACACCACCAAGACGCAGAACAGTTTCTCCAAGAAGATATGGGAGGACACGCGCAAAGGGGGGCTCGCATTAGTAGTGATCTCAGGCACGACGCTGCTATTTCTAGCTCTGGGAATGTTCGGCTTCTTCGTTTCCAAGGGCGGCATCCTCAAGGAGGTCAGTTTTGGCGTGCTGATGCTGGGGATTGGATACGTCGGGCTGTTGAAGACAGCGATTGAGATGCATGAGCATCATCGGGTGGTGGCTGGCGCCTTAGACTCGACAAAGTCCGTATAGGCGCAACCCAATAAACGTAATGACGGATCAGATAAAAATTAAATTATAGTGAGGCATCAGGTTTAATTTTTATCTGATCCTAATAATTCCAAGCTGCTCTTCTGGCCGCATTAGCGGCCAGTTTGTTATTTATCAGCAACACGGTTGCCAACACATCCTGCTTTAGCGCCGCCTTAGCCGCATGGCAAAGCCCATTACCGCCATTGTAAGCAGCAATACCATAAAGCCTACTACCAGCATATCGCGACCTTCGCGGCCGAGTAATGGCTGCAACATGCCCCATTTATGCACAAAAGAAAAACTGTACCGCTCCCACTGGCTGGCGCGGCTTTGTTGCTCAACTAACTGGCCGCTTACGGCGTCGATAAATACTCTGCCGTTAGCATAATCAAATTGCCATACTGGCAGGCGTTTATTGCGAAAGTCGTAGTCGGGGCCAAAGCGGGTAACCAGGCTTTGCTTGGTTAGCTCTGCCGCACTTAAGCCGGTAAATTGTTGTGCCAGTAGCTGGGCGTAATGCTTGTCATCCAGTGGCGGGGCATCGGCGCTAAGGCCGATAAACTGCGCGCCTTTTTCACTTTGCTGGCCGTTAAAGCGGCTGGTGCGATCGGCCTGCTGCTGCGGGTTAAACTCTGACAAACGCCAGTACCAGTTGGCGCCGTTAGCCAGCACTAAACTGGCGCTGTTATACATAGCGGTGGCATCAATGCTTTGAGCCGTATCAACCGCAACCGGCAGTTGCTGCATGGCAGGCAGCGTTAAACCGGCGGTTTCAACGGCGACCTGTTTATAGCTAAAGTGGTAAATACCGCTAAGCAGATACAGCGTAACCGGCATAAACAACAGCCAGGATAACGCGTAATGCCAGCGGCGTAGGCCGCGCCGTTTGGCAGTAAAGGGCAGTTTAAGCAGTAACCAGGCACCGCTGAGGGTAAGTAACAGCGCGCTGCCAAGCAGTATGGCCATAATCACCATTTTTAACCTGGGTGTGGCGTCCAGCCATTGCCAGCTGTGAAACTGACGAAATACTGCCTGTATGCTGGTTTTGTAGGGGTTGGTTATACCGGCCATGCTCAGGCTTTCGGTGTGAATATACAGGCTGAGGCCGTTGTGGTAATCCACCTGATATACCGGCAGCAGGCGGTTAACCGTCGGGTAGGCGTTATTAAAAGCGCTAAGCAGGGTTACGCTGCTTACATCCTGCTCAGCCTGGCCGCTGTAATGGCTGGCTAGCCAAATAGCCATAGCTTCATCGGTTGGTGCCGGGCTGTTATCCAGCGCCAGATACTGGCGCGGCGAGGTTAAATCGCGGCTAAGTTGCAGCACGGTGTGTTCGCGGTAGGGCACCAGCTTTACCAGGGCCTGTGCCGGCAGTGGCCGGGCGGCCAGCTGTTGCATGGCCTGTTGTAATGTATTGCCGGAAAGCTGCAGGCTGGGCGTGCGCATGGTAACAGCCTGCGGCCCGGTCCAGCTCATAATGGGGTGCGAAATACCGGTTAAGGCAAAAATCATTAAGGTAATGCCGCCCAGCCACAACAAAATACGGTGCCACCTGATCAGTGTTGAAATTCGCATGCGTTTTGCCTTTAGAGTTAAGCGTTAAAAATTCACCGTGGCACTGACAAACACACTGCGCGGCATGCCGGGGCGGTATTCAACAGCACTGGAACCTACCTGATTGCTGGTGTAGGTAGAATAGGTTTTGTCGGTAATATTCATCAGCCGGGCTGCCAGGGTAATATTGTCTGTTAGCGGGTAGCGGGCACGCAGGTGCCATAGGTCGTGGCCGTTGTAGGTATTGGTGTTGGTTTCGTCGGTAAAGTAACGGCCTACTTTTTGCCACTCCAGTTCCAGCCACAGGCCAGACACTGCCCGGGGCTGATAGCTCAGGCTGCTTTGCCACAGTTGTTTTGGTGCTTTACCTACGTCAAAGCTGGCAAAGTTGCGGGTTTCGTTCACCGGCGGCACACAAACCGGCGGGAAGCAGCTAAACAGGTACTGAAAATCTTCATATTTTTGCCGGGTAAGGGTGCCGCTGCTTTGCAGCTTAAGCTCATCGGTCAGTGCCCATTGCAGCATCAGTTCAACACCGCGGTGGCTGGTTTTACCGGCGTTGGTAACTTTGCGGCTGTTGGCGTCTATGTAAGTGACCACATCATCTTTAATGGTTAAATCATACAGGCTGGCATCCAGCTGAATGTTGCCAAACTGGCCGCGCCAGCCCAGTTCGTGGTTAACCGCGGTTACCGGCTCAAGTGCTGTGGTGTCGTTGCTGCTGCCGGGGCGGAAGACCTGGCCTACCGAAGGCACCCGAAACGCATGGCGGCGGTTGGCGTACAGCTGTTGGTTGTCAGCGAACTTCCAGACAATTCCGGCTTTAGGGCTAAGCTGGTTGTAGCTTAATTTTTGCGATGGCGGCCGTAACCAACTGCTGCGACCTACCTGTTGTGGTACATCGGCATCCAGTAAATCGGTGTAATCGACACTAAAATAGTCGTATCGCGCGCCCAGGCTGATAATCAGTTGCTCTGTCGCAAACCACTGCAACTGAGCATAGGGCGACAGCACGGTCTGGTCAGCATCGTAGTGATAATTAGTGCGGCCGGTTAGCGCGTAATCGGTGTAAATGCCATCTTGCTGCGTTACGCTTATTTGCTGCTCGGCGAAACTGGCCGGGGTGTAATCAACATCAATACCAGCGCTCCAGTTAACACTGTTCTGGGTGTGCTGGCTGTACTGTGCCAACAGGCCGTATGACTTAAACCGGGTTTGCTGCACTACCGGATCGTAACTGAGCATCCAGCTGGGCATTAAGTCTGAGCGGTTGTCGCGGAAGAACGGTGTCAGCATCAGCTCGCTGTTATCAGACAGCTGATGGCGCAGCTCGGCCGATAAACGCAGTGCCTGCACATCGCGTGCGCCTATGTCGCCATGATAGTAGTTATGTGCCGGGTTTTGCTCAAAATCGGTTAACGATAAACCCGAGGTGCCGCTTTGGTCTACTTTGCCAAAGCTGAGTAACGATTTTACCCGGGTATGGCTACCCAATTCGCTGTCCAGCCGCAGGTTGCTAGACAAGCGCTGGTAGTCAGATTCTTCCCTAAAACCGTCGCTTTGCGTGCTGTTTAGCTGCCAGTAAAAGCTGTGGGCATCGTTTAACGGGCTGCTCAGGCTTAGCAAGCCGCGTTGCCAGCCATCGCTGCCCAGTTCGGCCTGGGCTTTGCCGCTGAACTGTGCTGTTGGCTCAGGGGTTAAAATATTAAAAATTCCGCCAATCGCATCGCTGCCGTACAGCGCTGAGCCGGGGCCTTTGGTTACTTCTACCCGGCCGGAGTTGGGAATGTCTATTTCATACAAGCCGTTGTGATTAAAAAAGCCGGTGGGCCGGGTGGGCAGACCGTCCTCTAAAAACAGGTAAACGCCGCCTGTAGAAATAGGCTGGCGGATGGCTGTCATATGGCCTTCGCCGCCCAGATCATTAACATGCACGCCTGATACGCGGTTTAACAACTCAGACGGATGGCCGGGGCTGACATTTTTAATGGTATCTTCGTCTATTACCGCTACGGCTTCGGCCAGGTTAACCAGAGCCTGCGCCTGGCGACTACTGGTGACCACCATCACTTCAATATCTTGCTCTGCAGCCAATGTCTGTGGCAGTAATACCAGGAATGGCAGGCCGATAAGTGCCAGTACGGTTTTGTGTTGTGTCATGCCCTATACTCATTTTATATATATGATTTTAATGAGATAAGGTAACAAAAAGGCATGGCTCAGGGGATGCGGCAAATTGTCGCAGCAAAGCTATTGCTGTAGTAAGGCCTTGCGCCGGCTGGCGCAAGGTTGTTGCGGGGTTAGTTATGGGGTTTGTGGCTGCTCCGGTGGCAGGCTGGTGCTGGCTTCGGCGTCTTGCTGTGGGCTGGCCAGCGTGGCCTGATCTGAGGTAACCGGCATGGCGCGTGATTGCTGGTTAATCTGGTAAATTTGCTCAGTATTGGATAAATCCTGCTGGTTTTTAATGCTGGCAATGGTTTCGCGATCAGACAAGAAGCCCTGAATATCGTCCAGTATCGCCTGCAGTTCCTGCGGGTTGTCCTGCATTTCCAGAATATGCCGCGGGTGTTCGACATTTTTGGCACCGCTGTCGGCAAAGGTGCTGCTCATAATGCGTGAGGTAATAATCCACGGTGTTAACGATGAGCGCATAACGTAGTTTTCTGACGCGGTAGAATCGTAAATGCCTTTACCTGTAGTTAACTTGCTTTGGGTGTAGGTGCCTTCGCATTTTAAATACACCAGTAAGGAATCAAAATTCAGCTCGGCCCAAAAGGTGTGGCTGTAGGTTTCGAGCAAGCGGCCAAAGCTGTGGCAAATCAGCCAGCTGAAAATCAGGCTTAAAATAAACTGGCTTTCATTAAACAGGTTAACAGCAAAGCCTTGTGTTATGGCATCAGACGGGCGGGCCAGTGCGCTGTATTCCCGGATCAGCTGCAGCACGGTTTCGGCTTCAAACAATAAGTAAAACAGAATAAAAGGCCCGATTAACAGCAATATCTGGCCGCTAATGGTAGCCAGTAAACGCAATTGCTTAAACAGCGTGTTGTGTTCCATCGGGGCATAAGCGGGCTGGGTTTCTATAATTACTTCGCCGCTAAAATCGCCTTTGCTTTCCGATTGCTCATTTAACTGCGGGTTTAGCTCGCGGTAGATCCGGTTAGGTATTTCTTTGTAGCGCCGGTTAGCCATAACAATATTGTCGATATTAACAAACAGCTCGCGCGGGTGAATGTTTTCCTGCCAGTTGGCGCGGTATTCCGACACTTTGGTTTGTGCCTTGACCTGGGCGGTACGTTGTTTTAACAGCAGAAAGATAAAGGCGCCACTGATGGCGGCAAATAACAGCACCAGCAAAAGCTGTGGTACTACGGCAAAGCTTTCCAGCTCGGATTGTTGTAAGTCAGCAACAAAGCGCTGAATTTCACGCTGCTGCAGCAGGTAGCTAATTAGCAAGCCCAGCAACACCGGCGCCAGTATGGCAAAGGCCATAATTTTGGCCAGTTGCAGGTTGCCTTGGGTTTCAATGGTTTTTTCGGCTTTACGGTACACCGTACTGGCGCTGCGCCAGCTGATAATTAAATACACTACCAGCACAAACGAGAAAAACGGCAGCAGAATATCGCCGGTGTTGCCAGCCAGGCCGGTTAAGCAAACAAAGGCAGTTAACGCATAAGCTACCAGTGCAATAACGGTGGCAATTAAGGCGCCGGAAAAACGTTGCGCCAGATTACGCAGCGGGTAGGGCAGAAAAATAAGCTTTGGTACCAGCGTGTGTACCAGGCGGGAGATAAACCCCACCGGTTCAACGAAGGTTTTGTTTTTGCGGCCCATCAGCATTTCTTCTAAGTCGACGCTTTTATAATGCGGTTGCTCCAACTTGGCAGTTTCACGCTCGGATTTGCTGTAATTCGGTGCCAGTGAAGTAGGTACGCTGCGGCCAACAAAGAAGCGCAGCATCTGAAAAATACCACCGCCCAGCGCGCGTAAGCCACCTGCCAGCAACATAAAACCAATGGCGGCATAAAACCAGGCCAGAGCTTTATCCTGTTGTACCAGGCTTACCACTTGCAGTAGCGGGTAAATTCCAAGCAAACTGACCACTAAACCCCGTACTGCCCGCAGCAGGCCTTCGGCTTTAAACGGGTTACGGATCCCTAACGACTCACTACCATAATCATAAGCCATGGTTACTTCCTTTTATAAATCAGTTTGTTGAAAAAGAGACTATCTTGCCTGACGGCAGCTTTTTTGCAATGCTTAGCCGGGTAGTTTTAGCCTAAAATGCGTTTGAGTGCGAGTTAATTATGTCAGGTGCCGGTTAAGTAATGCGGCGTGGAAGTAAGGCATGAGTGAAAAATGAAAAAGGGTGCCCGATACCCGCAGCACCCGTCAGGAAAAACTAGTTTAAAAACTCAGCTATTTGCTCTGCCACCGCGCTAACGCCCACCACGCCGTCAAGATGGCCCCAAATGCCGGGAATTTCGGCATACTGTGGTGTATTGCCGCCGGCTGTCATGGCGGAGGCGCTGTGCTGGCTTAAGGCTGGTGGCAGCAGTAAATCGCCACTGGCTGGCAAAAACAGCGTTTTGGCTTTTACCCGGCTAAGGGCTTTTTGCCAGTTATCGCCCATGCCGGCGCGCCATAATTGCGATGCGCGCACGAGATACAATATATGGTTGGCGTCCTGATATTCTGCCCGCGCTTTAGCCTGTTGCAGCAGTTGATCCCAGGCAGAAAAGGTTGCGTTAATATCCTGCCGTGGGGCGTTATCCAGCTCTGGTGCCGGGTAACGCTGGTTAAAGCCGCTAGGGTGCAGCGCATCCTGGGTAATGTACGCCAGAGCGGTGTTCAGCCCTTGTATGGGCTGGCTTTTGTCATAGTAGTTGCCGTTATGCCAGTTGGGATCGGTTTTTATCGGGTAAGCCCAGCGCTCCAGCTTTACTGCGGCGTAGGCATCGATATAAGCGCTGCCGATAACCGGAATTAGGCGCTCAACTCTGTCGGGGTAGCGCACTGCCCATTCAATAGCCTGAAACGAGCCCATCGACGGGCCGATAACCGCATGCAATTTGCCAATGCCCAGGCTGTCGAGCAGGGCTTTTTGTACTTCAACAAAATCACCGATGCTGACCACCGGAAAGCTTAAGGCATAGGGTTTACCGGTAGCTGGGTTGATAGTAGCCGGGCCTGTAGTAATCACGTTTGGATCAAACACATTGGCGTTTACCAGTGTATCGCTGCTGATCACGTAAAACTTATTGGTGTCTATCGCTTTACCGGGGCCGATAATGGCGTCCCAGTAACCGGAATTGCTGTCGTCTTTATGGTATTTACCGGCAGCATGGCTGGTGCCGGAGAAAAAATGGGTAATTAAGATAACGTTAGATTTATCGGCATTAAGCTGGCCATAAGCTTCCCAGCCGATATTGACCTGCGCAATAGTGTGGCCGTTTTGTGTGCTGAAGTTGTCCAGCGTAAAGCGCTGTTTTTGCACCAGCATGGCATGCGCGCAGGCCGATAGCATAACGCAGCAGAGTAAAATAAGCCTGATAAACATGGTGTTGCCTCCGGTTAAAACCACTGAAACAGCGCTATGGCCAGCATAGTGCCCAGCACCGGCATCAGTACGCTGACAACGGCAACCGGCCAGTAGGCATTTTGATGTGTTTCACCACAGATAGCACGGATGGTGGTAACCACATAGCCATTATGCGGCAGAGAATCGAGCGCGCCGGATGAAATAGCCACCACGCGGTGCAGTTGCTCGGGGTCTACGCCGCGGTCCAGATAGTGCGGCGCAATTTCCGGCAGGGCAATAACCTGGCCGCCGGACGCCGAGCCGGTTAATCCGGCGATGGCACTTACAGCCACGGCGGCACCCAACAGCTCTGGCCCGGGCAGGTGGGTCATATAATCTACTACGCTGCTAAATGCCGGTGTTAGTTTGGCTACTGCACCAAAGCCCACAACGGCGGCAGTATTACCAATAGCCAGCAAGGCGCCGAGTACGCCTTCGTTAGTGGCCGCTGCCGGGTTGGATAAAAAGCGGAAATTCAATAAATACAACGTGATTACGCCACCGGCCAGAGCAATAATTAACGCGGCTTGCTGCAGGCTGTCGTGCAGCAAAAACGAAGTTACCAGCACCACCAGCAACGGCAGTAAACCGGTTAGCCAGTGGGGTAAGGGTTTATCACTTAACAGCGGATCGCTGCTACGGGCGGTAAACTGCTCGCCCTTGCGCATAGCTGATTTAATCATCCACATTAGCGTAAGGTAACCGCCAACCGCCATAAACAGCGCCACAATAATACTTACCTGCCAGCCCGCATAAGGCGTGGTGCCAAGGTAGGGAATGGGGATCCAGTTTTGTATTTCCGGTGAGCCGGCCGATGTCATGGTAAAGGTAACCGAGCCCAGCGCCAGTGTTGCCGGAATAAAACGCCTTGGCAGGTTAGCGCCTTTAAACAGGCTTACTGCCATAGGGTAAGCAGAAAACGCCACCACAAATAAGCTGACGCCACCATAGGTTAATACCGCACACGCCAGTACTATAGCCAGCACCGCGCGGGTGTGGCCCAGCCGTTTAACAATAGCAAGTGCCACAGCGTCTGCAGCGCCGGTGTGCTCCATTAATTTGCCGAAGATAGAGCCCAATAAAAACATCAGAAACCAGGCGGCAACAAAACCGGCAAAACCAGACATATAACCGTGGACAAAATCGGCTTTATCGGCCAGTTGCCAGAACGGAATACCATTGGTTATTGCCACCAGTAATGCGCACAGGGGGGCGGTAATAAACAGGTTAAAGCCGCGCATCGTCAGTACTATCAGCAGGCCAAGCCCAGCCAGCAATCCGATAAGACTCAACATCTTGTTATCCTTATTATCAGTTTCAGTTAGTCTGATACAGGACGGCAGGCATCACCATAGTACTAAGGTACAGGTTAAAAATTCTGCGTTTAGGCCTACAGTAAAGCTGCATAAATAATTACAAGATGATGTGAAATCAAACAGCAGGAGAGCCAAGATGGCCAATAACTATAATAGCGATGCACAGCACAAGTTTAGCAGTACCCTACTTAAACCCAGCTTAGTTGCACTGGCGATCAGCAGCTGCTTTGCCACTGGCGCCCTGGCGCAGGATACGGCTACCGGGACAGAAGCTGACGTTAAACTGGAACGCATTGAAGTAACTGCCCGGCGTACAGTAGAAAACCTGCAGACAGTGCCGGTTGCGGTAACCTCTTTGGGTGAAGAAGAGCTGGCCCAGCGCGGTATGGACAACATTACTGCAGTGGCGCAGTTTTCACCTAACACCACACTGCAGGTATCGCGCGGTACCAACAGCACCCTTACCGCTTATATCCGTGGTATTGGCCAGCAGGATCCGCTGTGGGGTTTTGAACCCGGCGTAGGTATTTATATTGATGACGTATATATGGCGCGGCCACAAGGTGCAGCACTGGATGTATACGACGTTGAACGGATAGAAGTACTGCGCGGCCCGCAGGGCACGCTGTATGGCCGCAATACCATTGGTGGTGCGGTAAAATATGTTACCAAACAGCTAACCGGCGATAACGAATTTGCGGTGCGCGGCACTGTCGGCACAAAAAACCAGCGCGACCTAAAAATTTCCGGCCAGACCGGCCTGAGTGACAATGTGTTTATCAGCGGTGCTTTTGCCACCTTTAACCGCGATGGTTTTGGTAAGTTTTTAAATACCGGCGATGACAACTACAACAAAGAGCTGATGACCGGCCGGGTAAGCCTGCAGTGGAATGTTACGGATAGTTTTAACATGCTGCTAAACGCTGACAAAACGGTAGATGATTCAAACCCGCGCGGAGGTTTTAGGCTGTTCCCCAGCGCACTGGCGCCAACAGATGCCGTGCCAACCAGCGTGTATGATGCCAATATCAGTATGCCGGTAACCAATAAGGTAGAAACGGAAGGCCAGTCAATTACCATGACGCTGGATTTGTCTGATAACTGGACGCTTAAGTCTGTTACTGCGCGGCGCGAAGGGGTAACCGATACCAATATTGACTTTGACTCTACCAGCTTTCCAACGCTGGATATTCCGGCGTTTTATGAAGACACTCAGGTATCGCAAGAGCTGCAGCTGTTATACAGCGACGATAAGCTCAAAGTAGCATCAGGCCTGTATTACTACGACGGCGAAGCCTGCGGTGCCTTTGGCCAGGTAGTTTATGGCTTAAGCACCACCGAAAACGGCGGCTGTGTGCAAACCGACAGCATTGCCGCTTATGCCCAGGGCACTTATCAGCTGGATGATAAATGGTCATTAACCTTTGGTGGCCGTTATACCAAAGATGATAAAGACGCCAGCGTGTACCGCTATGTTTATGCCGGTTATAAATTCCCGCGTGACACTGACGGCGTTTACCTGTCTACCCAAACCGAATTTACCGGCAGTGAAAGCTTCAGCCACTTCTCGCCGCGTGTGGGCGCAGAATATCAGTACAGCCGCGATCTGATGTTATACGGTAGCTACACCAACGGTTTTAAATCCGGCGGTTTTGACATGCGCGCCAATCAAGCCATTAACCCCGATGCCGACGAACCGTATCAGGAAGAAACCGTTGATACCTATGAACTGGGTATGAAAAGCGAGTGGTTTAATCAGCGTTTACGCTTAAATGCCGCGGTGTTTATGTCGTCTTACGACGATATGCAGGTTACCGTACAGCGCTCGGTTGAAACGGCGCCCGGCGTGGTGACGGTAGCATCACAGGTACTAAACGCTGCCAGCGCTGATCTAAATGGTGTAGAACTGGAAGCGCAATTTGCGGTAAGCCGTGATTTTGATTTAAGCATGATAGTGGGTTACGTTGATGCCAGCTTCAATAAAGTGGAATTTTTCGACCCGAACCAGCAGCAGGTGGTGGATGTGTCCGATGTTTGGGCTTTTGCTAACACGCCTGAGCTGACAGCGACACTGGCCGGTAAGTACAGCATTGCAACTGACATCGGTGAATTTGTGCTGACAGCCAATATGGCGCACCGCAGCGAAACCCAGATCTTTGAAGTGCCGTCTATGCTGGATTACGGCGCTTACACAGTATTTAATGCCGGTGTAAACTGGTATTCAAACGATGGCCACTGGGATGTGTCGCTACAGGGTAAAAACCTGGGTGACAAACAAGCGCGTATCGCCGGTTATAATTTTGCCGGTGCGGTGCTGGATAACTCAGTACTGGGTTTTTATATTGACCCGCGTACCGTTAGCCTGAGCGTTGGTTACCGTTTCTAAATTATATAGCCAACACCGCTGCATCTTCAGGTAGGACGGGTATAAAACACTTGCCGGGGCGAAAGCCCCGGTACATTATGGGCCAAAAGGCTCAGAACCGGATTTATGATTGCTTTAATTGCTGACGACCACCCGTTGTTTCGCGTAGCGCTATCGCAGGCTTGCGCCAATATTCTTGGCAGCGACGCCCTGCTGCTGCAGGCGCAAAACATGCAACAACTCTGGCCCTTGCTAAGGGCGCACCCCGACACCAACTTTATTTTTCTCGACTTAAAAATGCCCGGCTCAGACGGTTTTACCGGCTTAAGTGCACTGCGCACCGAATATCCGGACGTACCGGTTATTATGGTATCGGCCGAAGAAAACCCGGTTATTATCCGTCAGGCATTAACATTAGGTGCTGCGGCCTATATTCCTAAATCAGCGCCGCTGGAGCTGTTATCTGAAGCCATCGCGGCGGTATTAAACGGCGACAACTGGCTGCCTGCCGAACTTGAGCAGGATGTACGCAACGCCAAACCACTTATTGATGAAGATTTCGCCCACCGGCTGGAGCAACTTACCCCGCAGCAGTTTCGTGTGCTAAAAATGATTGCCGACGGCCTGCTGAATAAGCAAATTGCCTACGAGATGAACGTGCAGGAAACCACCATTAAGCAGCATGTATCAGCCATTTTGCGCAAACTGAACGTTAATAACCGCACCCTGGCCGGTATTATGTTTGAAAAACTGAAACTGCCGGAGAGTGTTTAACGCAATAAGCGCTGGAACAGTTTTTTCAGCGCCACCGGTTTAAGTGGTTTGAGCAAAAAGTAATAACCGGCGTTTAATGCTGTTTCGCGAATGTTTTCATTATGATCCGCCGAATGAATAATCACCGGTACATTAACAGCGAAATGTGCCGCCAGTTGTTCGGCAACTTCAACGCCGGTGGCGTTGTTGTCCAGATGATAATCAAACAGTAGTAAATCGGGTTTCAGGCCTTGTTGTAACGCCTGCAGCGCTTCGGCTGGCTGGCCGATGGCGGTAACAGCAATACTCCAGCTACGCAGCAGCTCTGCTACCGCTGAGCGTAACTGAGGTTCGTTATCCAGCAGTAATACTGTTTTACCGGCAAAGCTGGCGCTGATCTCTTGCTGGGTTTTTGCGGCAATAAGTGCAACCGGCGCCTGAGTAACCGGCACTGTCAGGCTAAAACAACTGCCTTTGCCCGGCACTGATTGCAGTGTTAACGGATGGCCTAAAATAGTGCTGATACGCCGTGCTATCGCCAGGCCCAGCCCGAGGCCTTTTTGATCCTGCTGTTCACCTTGCTGAAACTCTTCAAAAATACGTTGCTGATCTTGTATCGCAATGCCGACACCGGTATCCATAACGCAAATTTGCACAGCGCTGCCTCGCCGCTTGACGCCCAACAATACTTTGCCGCTTTGGGTATAACGAATGGCATTGGATAACAGGTTTTGCACCACCCGTTTTAACAGTTTACGGTCGGTGCTTACCGCCAGTTTTGCTGGCAGGTAGTGCAGTGACAGGCCTTTTTCCTGCGCCAGAACGCTGGCGTCTTTGGCGATGTCATCCAGCAGTGCCTGTATAGTTACCGGCTGGTGATGGGCGCTGATCACGCCCGAATCAAGTTTAGTCAGCTCCAAAATGGCACCAAGCAACTCTTCGGCAGAATTTAAAGAACTGATCAGGTTCTGGCTAAGTTGTTTAAGCTCTGGCTCAGTTTGCTTGTCGCGCAGTAAGCTGGCAAACAGCGCTGAGGCGTTAAACGGCTGCATTAAGTCATGGCTGGCGGCGGCAAAGAAGCGCGTTTTCGCCTGCGTAGCGGCTTCAATCTTTTGCTGTGCCTGCTGCAACTGCTGATTAAGTTGTTGCAGGGCTTGGGTGCGCTCTGTTACGCGTTGCTCTAATTGCTGCTGGGTATCGATAAAAGCACTGACATCTGTATACGTAGTAACAAAGCCCCCGCCGGGCAACGGGTTACCCTGCATTTCCAGTACGCGGCCGTCTTGCTGGCGGCGCTGAAACTTATAGGCGCTGCCTTGTTTTAAATAGCTAAGCCGTTTATTAATTTCGGCTTCTATGTCGTGGCTGTCGATCAGGCCGCGCTGCAGGTTAAAGCGAATAACATCGGCTACCGGCCGACCCACTTCCACCAGGGCCGGAGGGTAGCTGAACATATCAATGTAGCGCTGGTTCCAGGCAATCAGACGCAGATCGGCATCTACTACGCTGATGCCCTGGCTGATATTATCGATGGTGGATCGCAGCAGTGCCTGATTAAACTGAAACACCTGGCTGGCTTCGTCAACAAAACGGGCAACCGACTCCAGCGGCAAGGCAGCATGGCGGCCGCTGGCGTCCATAATCAGCCGCATAGAGGCACCACCTACTACGGCGGCTAAACTGCGCTCGGCGGCTTGTAGCAAATTAGCCGGGGCCAGTTGCTGCAGCTCGTGTGGGTCTTTTAAATTACGTTGCAGCAGGCGGCGGGCTTCTTTTTCTCCGGCAAAGCGTTTTACCAGCAGGTAGCAATCCTGCACGCTGAGGTTTAGTGGCCTGGCGTTGTGTTGGGTAAGCTGGGTACGTAAAAAACGGCCGCTTTCCAGCCATTCACCCACCCGTGTGGTGCTAACACGGCTGACTAACAGCACTAGCAGGCAGTTTACTGTCAGGCTTACCAGCACGCCCAGGCTAATCATGTCGATATTTAACCCCAGCAGCTTTTGTGGTGCCAGCAGGCCGATACCAAAAGGCCCCTGAGTTAACCACTGATTGCCCAGTAAACCGGCGCGGCTAAGTTCGGGCAGCAAAATAATATAAGCCCATACCAGTGCACCGCCGCACAAACCGGCGATAGCGCCCTGACGGTTAATATTGCGGCTGAGTAAGCCAAGAATTAGCGCCGGCGCCAGTTGTGCCACCAGGGCAAAGGCGGTTAAACCCAGCTGAGCCAGGCCGGTTTCGGTGCCAATCCAGCGGTAATACACATAACCCAGCGCCATTACCGCCAGCATGGCAATACGGCGCAGTGTTGAAATTTTGATATGGCCGGACGCCGCCGCCTGGCGTGCCGGTGTGCGGTAAAGCAGTGGTGCCAGCAGTTCGTTGGTGATCATAATACCCAGCACCACCGTGGCCACCACCACCATGCTGGTTGCAGCTGAAAAGCCACCCAGATACGCCAGCAAGGCGATATCGGTGCGTTGTGCAGCCAATGGCAGCTGCAGTACCACCAGATCGATATTGGCATTGCTGCCCAGCAACATTACGCCGGCCAGCGCCAGTGGCAGGGTAAACATACCCATTAACAGCAGATAAAGCGGAAAAATCCAGCGGGCGCTGCGTAAATGCCCCAGATGTTGGTTTTCCACAAAGGTAACGTGGAATTGCCGTGGTAAACATAAGGTAGCGGCAAACCCCAGCAATACGTGCAGCCAGTAGGTATGAGCAGGCAGGGCTTGTTGCTGCACCTGTTGCACTGCGGGGCTGAGCGCGGCCAGTTGGAATATCTGGCCGATACCGTCGTACATGCCCCAAAACACAAAAGCGCCAATGGCCAGCAGGGCCAGCAATTTAACCAGTGATTCAAAGGCGATGGCGGTCATCAGGCCGGGGTTGGGTTGGTGGGCCTTGGCGCTTTTGCTGACAAACAACAAGGCAAAGACAGCCATCCACAAGCTGACATAAAGGCCGGTATCGCTGTACCAGGCCAGGCCAGGCTTACTGCCAACCAGCGTGTTAATGCTGGTAGATACAGCATGCAGCTGCAGCGCTATATAAGGCACGGTAGACATTAACAGAATAAGTGTGGTGATCACCGCCAGGCTGCGCGAATGGCCAAAGCGGGTGGCAATAAAGTCGGCAACTGAGGTGATACGGTAACGGCGACAGGCAATAGCGATGCGGGCGATAAGCTTAAAGCCGAACCAGAACAGGATAAAAGAACCGATATAGGTAGGAGGCATCCACCAGCCGTTTACGGCAGCTTGGGCGGTAACACCATAAAATGCCCAGGACGTACAGTAAATAGACAGCGCAAAGCTGAACACCCAGGGAGCCAGCGGGTGTTTACTGTTAATGCGCCTGCCAAAGCGGCCCACGCTGAACAAAATTAACAGGTAAACCAACGAAAGCGCAGCAATGGTGCCAAGCCCAATGCTGCTGCCGTTTAGCATCATAAGTTCAGGTGCTGTCATTAGATAACATAATGTACGGATTGTGCCCGAGTTTTCAGCATTGAGCTAGCGGGCTGTCCAGCCGCCATCCAGCACCAGGGTTTGTGCTGTCATATGCCGTGCGGCATCACTACATAAAAAAGCGGCAGTGGCGGCAATTTCGTCAACACCAATAAAAGCTTTTTGTGGCATAGGCGCCAGCATGATCTGCTCTATTACCTGCTGCTCTGTCAGATTATGCTCTTTGGCCTGGGCCGCAATTTGCTGCTCTACCAGTGGGGTTTTTACATAAGCCGGGCACACAGTATTAATGGTAAAGTTGATGTCGGCGTTTTCCAGCGCGACTACTTTACTAAAGCCGAGTAAACCATGCTTGGCAGCAACATAAGCCGATTTAAATGGCGATGCTACCAGCGCATGGATAGAACCGATATTAATAATGCGGCCAAAATTACGCTCACGCATGCCAGGCAGCATGGCGCGGCTTAGCATAGCCGGGCCGGTAAGCATGACATTAAGCAATAGCTGCCATTTTTCCGGCGGAAAGTCTTCCAACCTGGCAACGTGCTGAATGCCTGCATTGTTAATAAGGACATCCGCCGGGTACTTAGCCGCACAGCTGGCGATAGATGCTGCGTCGGTAACGTCAAGCACAATGCCCTCTGCGGCAAAACCTAGCTGTTTAAGCTCGGCCACTTTGTTGTCGATACTGCTTTGCTGCAGATCGGCAAGAATAACCTTGTGGCCCTGAGCGGCAAAATGGCTGGCAATGGCAAAACCTATACCGCCGGTACCCCCTGTTACAAGAACCTGCATGCTGTTTACTCCGTAGTGAGATTGCACTTAGCTGATACCTTCCATGCTAGAAGCAGCGCTAACGTCGGGCAACGCTACTTTAGTGCTATAAGCACTGTCGCAAGTTATGTTGCGCTAAAACGGCGCATTACAATGTCATCTGGATAGCTAATTAGCAGAATAAGGTATTGAGGTTTTGTGATGCCCGTCAGTTGTGCTAAATTTGCCGGCTTATAACAAAACTACATCCGCTTCCAGGGTGGTTTTGGCCGTCATAAATGTTATTTTTCAGCGTTTTAATAGCTTATTACGCTCTGTATGGCATAAAGCGGCATAATCAGAGTGCTAACCCAGGTGGTTGCAGCACCCGATAAAGTCTTACGTTGAGGATACTTTATGTCAGCTTCTGACAATAACACCGCCGATAACGGCAAACGCGGCTGGTTTACCCGTTTTCTCGATACGGTAGAGTGGTTTGGTAACCTGCTGCCGCATCCTGTTACTTTATTTGCTATGTTTGCTGTAGCCGTGGTGCTGGGCAGCGGTATAGCAGCATACTTTGATGTCAGTGCGATAGACCCGCGGCCGGAAGGTACTGCAGGGCGCGCGGCAGACGGCGTGATCCGTGTGGTTAACCTGGTCAGTGTCGAGGGGCTGCAGCGCATTGTGTCTAACCTGGTTACTAACTTTACCAGCTTTCCACCTCTGGGTGTGGTGCTGGTAGCTTTGCTGGGCGTGAGTATTGCCGAGCACTCCGGGCTGATTTCTGCCGCGATGCGTGGCCTGGTAATGGGCGCCTCTAAGCGCATGGTTACTGTAACGATTGTATTCGCCGGTATTATTTCTAATACGGCTTCAGAGCTGGGTTATGTGGTGTTAATACCGATGGCGGCGGTGATCTTCCACTCGCTCGGGCGCCATCCGCTGGCAGGTTTGGCAGCCGCTTTCGCCGGTGTATCCGGTGGCTATAGCGCTAATCTGTTTATTGGTACTGTTGATCCATTACTGGCTGGTTTTACCCAGTCGGCTGCCAATTTAATTGACCCTGATTACACCGTTGGGCCTGAAGCGAACTGGTTTTTTATGATTGTCAGCACATTTTTTATTGCCGGTTTGGGGGCTTTTGTTACTGAGAAAATAGTAGAGCCCAAATTGGGCAAATACGACGTTAGTGAAGCGGCGGTTGATTTAGGCAAACCACAATTAGATAAACTGAGCGCAAAGGAAAAGCGCGGCTTAAAAGCGGCCGGCCTGGCGTTTCTGGCGCTGGGTATTTTGCTGGTATTAAGTGTGGTGCCACAGTGGGGGCCATTGCGGCATCCTGAGACCGGGTTAGTTGCCGGTTCGCCGTTCTTAAAAGGCATAGTGGTATTTATTTTCGTCACTTTTGCTATTCCGGGTTATATCTATGGCCGCGTTGTCGGCACAATGAAAACCGACCGTGATGTGATTAATGCGATGGCAAAAAGCATCAGCTCTATGGGCTTGTATATTGTACTGGTGTTCTTTGCAGCCCAGTTTGTCGCCTTTTTCGGTTGGTCTAACTTAGGCTCGATTTTGGCGGTGAATGGCGCTACTTTGCTGCAGGATATTGGCTTAACCGGGCCGGGGTTATTTTTCTTCTTTATTGGCATGTGTGCGTTGGTCAACTTGTCGCTGGGTTCAGCTTCGGCGCAGTGGGCTATTTTCGCGCCTATTTTTGTGCCTATGCTGATGATTGTTGGCTACTCGCCGGAGGTAATACAGGCGGCCTACCGTATTGGTGACTCGGTAACTAACCTGATCACGCCAATGATGAGCTACTTTGGCTTAATACTGGCGGTGGCAGCACGCTATAAGAAAGATTTAGGCATTGGCACGTTGATCGCCACCATGCTGCCTTATACCATGGTGTTTTTCGTGGGTTGGACCTTGCTGTTTTACGTTTGGGTGTTTGTGCTGGGCTTGCCGGTAGGGCCGGGTTCACCAACCTACTATCAGTTTGGCGGTTAAGAAAACCAATCAGATAGAGGAATCGGAGTGCTCTAAATCAACCGTTGAAGGCATTGATGCTGACAAATGCGCCGGGAGCGCATTTGAACAGCTACGCTGGTCCGCAGGATAAACTTCATGGATGAAGTTTATAGTCGAGCCCCCAGGGAAGGCGTGTTGATGTGAGCGCTCCGGTTCCGGTGGATTAAGGTTGCTATAGGCTTTATTCACTAACAGCAGTAGATTCACGTACCAGCAGCTCAGGGATAAATACCGGCTGCTTGTCTGACAGCGTCTTACTGGCATTTGGCTTGGTATGACGGAATAACAGCTCTGCCGCTTGCTGCGCTATGGTCACGTTAGGTTGGTGTGCTGTGGTTAGCGGCGGCCAGGTTTGGCGCGAAAATGGGCTGTTTTCAAAACCAGCAATCGCCAGTTGCTGCGGAATAGCAATATTCATCAGCCGGGCACTAAATAAGGCACCTGCGGCAATTTCATCATTACAGGCAAAAATAGCGCTGGGTTTTTTGCTCAGGCTCATCAGCTGTTTTGCACCTTTTACACCCGACTCAAATGAGTAACTGCCCGGCACAATAAACTTAGAATTGGGGGTAATGCCGCGTTTAGTCAGCGCTGCCTGATAACCGGCTAAGCGCTCGCCGCTTGAACTGTGTTCTTCGTCACCACATAAAAAGGCGATATCAGTGTGGCCCAGTTCCAGCAAATGGTTAGTAATTTTAAAGGCGGCGGTAAAATCGTCTACCAGCACACAGTTACTTAACTTAGGTGACGGCGTAGAGCCAGAGATAATCCTGACAAAATGTACGCCGATCTTTTCCAGCGCTTCGGCAATATGCGGCATTTCAGAAAACGGCGGCGTTAGCACCAGGCCGGCTAAACGTGATTGCTGCACTAAGTCTATCACTTCCTGCACAATATCCGGTGATTTGGCATTGGTGGGGTGAATAAGCAGCTCATAACCGTGCTTACGGCATGCATCAAGTAAACCACGTTGCATATCAATTACATAATAGGCATTAGGGTTGTCGTAGATATAACCAATGCTAAATGAGCGGTTACTGGCCAGATTACGGGCGGCAGCATTAGGCTGATATTGCAGCGCAGTAATAGCCGCCATCACTTTGTCATAAGTGTCTTTTCGCACCGACGGTTCATTGTTCATTACCCGGGATACGGTTTTAATAGATACCCCAGCATGGCTGGCAACATCATTAATGGTTACTTTCATGGTTTATCCCACGGTTTTACTACGTTAAGGCTGCCTATTATATCGCCATTTACAGTAATAGTTAGTATAGAAATGACAGCGTTGGTCATTCATTAGATCAAATTAAACTAATGGATACCTGTTTTTTTGCGAAACGGCAAATGTTAATTGCTATTGCGTTAAGAATGATACTGCCTTAGCTAATGCTGTATAGGTTTAACATTATGAATTATTTTTAAAAATTACACATACCACGATATTTTTTGTGATACTGGATTTTTGCAATACGGAAGAGGCGGGTAAATAAGCAAATAGACTAAGTTTGATAATGCGGTTAAATTTTCGTCGTATTTGGTTTGCAAAGGCAAATTTTTTTGTGTATGTTCATTTGCAATGACAGCGTTGTCATTGAGTGTCCGGGATAAAATAAAACAGTAAGATTAAAACAGGAACGGGAGAAGCATATGCAGCACAATAAAATTAATAAATGTGCCTTAGCAGTGAAGCTCAGCTTGTTGGTAGGAAGTGCCGCATTAACAATGCCAGCATTTGCCGCCGATCAGGTTGAAGCAACAGAACAGGTTGAAGTTATAGAAATCCGCGGTATACGCGCTTCACAAGAGGCGAACTTAAACGCCAAGCGTTACTCAAATGCCGTTGTAGATGTAGTTACGGCAGAAGATATTGGCAAATTCCCCGATAAAAACGTTGCCGAGTCGTTGTCACGTATTACCGGTGTTGGTGTAAGTCGTGAGTTTGGTGAAGGTGAAAAAATTACTGTACGCGGTGCCAGTTCATCTACTAACCGTACTTTGCTTAATGGCCAGACAGTAGCAACAGCAGACTGGTTTATTCTGGATAATCCAGGCCGTAGTTTCAACTACACTATGCTGCCCTCTGCATTGGTGTCTGATTTAGAAGTGTATAAATCGCCGCTTGCCAGTATTGACGAAGGCTCGATTGGTGGTACGGTTATTCTGCGTACGCGCAAACCGCTGTCGATGGAAGCAAACTCAGTCAATATTTCGCTGGAAGGGCAGTATTCAGAGGCGTCGGAGAAGTGGGACCCTCAGATCTCCGGCTTGTATTCATGGAAAAATGATGACGATAGTTTCGGTATTCTGGTGTCGGCGATCAAGCAGGATCGTAAAGTCGTTCGTGAAGGGATTGAAATTCTGGGTTGGCCAACTAACCCGGATTTAGACGCAAAAGTACCAAGCCATATTGGTGTGCCACGGTTTGAACAAGACCGTGAACGCGAAACCTTATTTTTGTCGTTGCAAGCAAGACCAAATGACAAGCTGGATATGGTGCTGAATGTGCTTGATTCCAAAGTAGATGCTAACAACCAGAACCAGAACTGGCTGATTTTTGTCAACAACAATGCAGCCGCGTTGACAAATACTGTCACCGAAAATGGCAGTATTGTGGCTGGCGAAGTCACAACAGGTGGTACAGCGGCTTATAACTTTATTAACCGTGTATCTTCAACTGAAACCCGCTCTATAGACCTCGATCTAACCTACAGTGCTGAAATGTTTGAGTTGCACACTCAGGTCGGTCACACCAAAGCTAAAGGTGGTACTTATCGCGAAACATCTTGGGAGTATGGTACTCCGGCAGATATTACCGGTTACACCTTTGATTTGCGTGGTGGTAAACCATCGGCGTCAACTACGGTAGATGCGTCTGATCCTACGCAGTTCCGTCCGGGTTGGATTTGGGGTGGCGAAAAGCCTACAACAGATGAAGAAACCTATGGTCAGCTTGATTTTACTATTCCGGTGCAAAAGGGCGCATTTTCAGCAGTAAAAACCGGTGTTAAATATCGTGCGGCAGAACGGACTCAAGACCGTATTGCTTACAGCTGGCATGGGCCAGAAACCATGACGGGTAACGAGGATGTCGCAGGTAGCTATCTGGACCATATTTTTGCCAGTTGTTACGATTTAGCCCAATGTGGTTTGTTTAGTGGCACCGTTAATATCGACGCCGTGGTAAATGGCAATATGACTCAGCAATTGGCACATAACCGTGCAGTGATGGAGCAAATTGCTTTCGAAGGGTTAGACGGTGTACCGGCAGATTATGCTAAATCACTTAATTTGCCTGAGATTTGGAGTGTTGAAGAGAATATTTTGGCGCTTTATGTACAGGGTGATTTTGAAGGTGAAGGTTTCCGCGGTAATGTTGGCATGCGTTATGTAGATACGCAGCAAACCTCAGGTGGTTATGAATTCTCCGGCGATTCCTGGGGCTTGCAGACTATAGACCGTGAATGGCTGACACCAGAATATTTAGCCTGGGTTGAAACGGACAACGATTACAGTGAAGTGTTGCCTAGTCTGAATATTGCTTTTGATTTATCAGAGGATCAGATCCTGCGTTTTGGTGCGGCGCGCGTAATGGCGCGGCAAGACTGGAATAATATTTCGTCGTCTATCACCTATGGTTCACTTGATGTAGCCCAGCCAACGGGTAGTGCCAGCAACCCGATGTTAATGCCACAAATTGCTGACCAGTTTGATATATCGTGGGAGTGGTATTTTGATGCATCAGCCTTATTTGCTGTAACCTATTTCCATAAAGATGTGAAAAGTTACCGCAGTTTTTCCACCTTTGTTGATCAACGTTACTGGGAAGAAGGCGAAGAGTGGGTCGATGTTACTTTTACCCGTCCTGAAAATGGTCCTGGCGGTAAAACAGATGGCTTCGAAGTCAGCTATCAGCAGGCCTTTGGTGATTTTGGCGTCAGTGCTAACTACACCTATACCAACGCCGAGCGTGATGAAGTGCGCGATCTGGCTTCACCGGGATCAGGCCTGGTTGAAGGTACCTCCAGACATATGGCTAACGCCAGCGTGTACTATGAGACGGATAAAATTGGTGCCCGTTTAATGTATAACTACCGCACCGAATGGTACAAAGGCCTGCACTATAACGGTGATGAGTTATGGAATGACAGCTATGGCCAACTGGATGCCAGCCTAAGTTACAACCTGACCGACAATATTACCTTTTCCCTGGAGGCGGTTAACCTGACCAACGAAGAAGTTGTTGAATATAATACAGATAAAGCGCGGTTGTTTTCTATCTATGAAAATGGTCGCCGCTTTGTTGCTGGTGTGCGTATGAACTTCTGACCCGCCAAATGTTGACCGTAAAGCCAAAGGTTGGTACTGCTAAGCAGTACCAACCTTTATATTTTCAGCCACTGAGTGGAGACAATTATATGAAAGATGTTACCCAGTGGCATAACGTCGATGAAGCCTTGTTCCGGCAGAAGATTGTTCCGTTGCACCAGCCAGCAGTATTGCGTCAGGCAGTAAAACACTGGCCAGCAGTGCAGGCTGCTTTGCAATCAGATATGCAATTACAACACTATTTTGCCGCACTGGATAACAGATCTGAGGTAAATACTATACTGGCTCATCCCGATAGCGGCGGACGTTTAAGTTACAACGAGACGCTGACAGGATTTAACTTTGAGCGACAAAAAGCGCCGGTTACTGCGGTTATTAATGAGCTACGCAAAATTAACGGTAAAAAAGATGCTTTGCATATAGCAGTACAAAGCGCCCGCACTGATGCCTGTTTACCGGATTTTCGCCGTTTAAATACGATGCCTTTACTGGCTGCTGATATATGTCCGCGGATCTGGGTGGGAAACCGCATTATAGTGCCGGCACATTTTGACAACGCAGATAATTTGGCCTGTGTTGTGGCCGGTTCCCGGCGTTTTACCTTATTTCCACCAGAGCAGGTCAGCAACTTATATATCGGCCCGCTGGATTACACTCCGGCCGGAGCCCCCATCAGTATGGTTGATATGCTAAAACCAGACTTTGCCGCACACCCTAAATTTAAATCGGCACTTGAGCACGCTCAGCTCGCTGAGCTTGAACCCGGTGATGTGCTGTATATACCTACCTTGTGGTGGCATCACGTCGAGTCATTGTCTGCAGTTAATGTTCTGATTAATTACTGGTGGGGCGGTTCACTGGGAGATGACGCAATTCAGGCATCGCCTTTTGACAGCCTGTTGCACACCTTAATGACGATAAGACAGCTACCGCCAGAGCAAAGGCAGCACTGGCAGGCGTTTTTTAATCACTTTGCATTTCATGCTGATGGCAACCCGGTTGCACATTTAACTGAAACACAACAAGGTATTGCCGGTGAGCTGCCGAACAAGCGGGATGCCAACATTAAAGATTGGCTGATTACACAGTTAAAAACTATGTAAGTAGTGAAGTGTTTTGGTATTGATCCCGTTGTTGACTTAGCGCATGATAACACCGCACTGCTGGTGGCGTTCGGGGTAGGCGACTTATAACAACATCTTTGCCACCAGTACTTCTCAAATCCATGAACAGAATAAAGAGCAGTTTATGACTTCAACACCTAAGATTGTGCCGTTAAATAAAGAACAGCACGCCGCAACTAAAATCAATAATAACAACGCCTTTTCTCATATCAGCAGCGAGCATTTATTACCGGTAGTGGTACACGAATTTGTTGTAGCCGGTGCTGAGTTTCCGATTGTATTTGTAAAAGCCAACGACACTTTTCAGCCGGTAGCTATGCTGGGTCTGGCTGCGCAGCAAAACCTGTTTATGCAAAATGATCAATGGCAGGCGCTGTATGTGCCACGTGCGGCGCGTAATTACCCGCTGGTGCTGGTTAAAGATAAGCCAGATGGCGATCGCCTGATGGTGGGCCTGGATGAAAGCTCGGCCCGTGTTGGTCAGGCTGAAGGTAATGCCCTGTTTAACGACGATGGCAGCGAAAGCGAGTTTTTAACCCAGCGTAAACAGCAAATGGCTGAATATGTCGATATGGGCATGATTACCCGCAACTTTGTGGAAAAATTACAAAGCCTGGAGCTGATTAAAGAACAGGTATTAACACTGACAATTAAAGGTGAAGAGCGCCGTATTAACGGTATTTACCTGATTGACGAGCCAAAACTGAACGAGTTGAGCGATGAAATGTTCCTTGAGCTGCGTAAAAACGGTTATTTAACCGCTATTTATGCTCAGCTGATGTCACTGCAGCATACGCAGAAACTGGTAAAGAAAATCGCTGACGCTGGTTAATTAATAAAGCTAATAGCTTGATGCGATTAGCTTTATTTGTAGTGTTGCCTGAAAGCCAGCTAACTTAAGTTAGCTGGCTTTTTATCTTCAAAGTTCGGGTATTACTGTACGGCTTACGGTATTGCCCAGACGGCTGCGCAGCCAAAGCGTAGCCGGTTGCGCTGGCGCGGCAGCTGGGCAGGGGTGCCAGCTCTGGCCCTGATCGGTACTACACTCGGTAGTTAAAAACGGCAGCGCCGTATTGACCTGCAGTTGCTCAGCACTGAGTTTTACGCCCGGTGGTGGCAGGTAAAAACTGCTGTTATTCGCAGCCAACCGGCCAAGCTCAACCTGGCTTAACCGCAAAGCAAACCGCTGCCAGTCCTGGCTACGCTGGATGCTGTTATTATTGGCCTCCCAGCCGGCTTTATGCCAGGCGCGTTCGGCCAATGCCAGCAGGCGGGGGTAGATCATTTGTTCCAACTGCTGTGCTGTACGTATGGTTTCGCTCCAAACCTGGCCCTGAATGCCCAGAATATTTTCTGCTTGCTTAAGTGCCGGCATTTCGCGGCCCACCAGAGCGTCTAAATCGGTAATCAGGGCGCCGCTGCGCGTAGTGTCGGCATTGGCGTACAAATTATCTGGCATAAAGCCAAACACTTTATCGATACCGCTAAAGCGGGTGGCCCAGTAATAACCACGCTCGGCCGGGTTGGCTTCATGCGGGTGATCAAAATACAAATGGGTGCCGGGTGACAGGATCACCTGATAGCCGTTATTAGCCAGCCGGTAAGCGCGATCGCCCACGCCCCATTCCCAGATATTGTCCCAGGCATTGGCTATTACCCGTTCATTAGCAAATTGGCTACGGTTAAAGGTATTTTGCCGGTCGTACATCAAACCGTCTTCCCAGCCTGCCAGTGAAAGGCCGCGCTGTTGGGTGATATTTGCCAGCCGGCTGACAAAATAGGGTTTTAAATCGGCAATTCCTGTTACGCCATTACCCGCGTCGTTAAACAACTGCAGGCATGCAGCAGAACCGGTCCAGGAGCCGTTTGCTACCTCATCGCCACCCATATGAAAAATATTCAGTTTAATACCGGCCTGGCGGTACATTTGCTGTAGCTCATACATCACTTTATCGACAAAAGCATAGGTTGAGTCCATACAGACATTTGCTGAATTGTCGTTATAGTTTTGCACGCTAAGATAACTGGAACTGTCGTTCGGATCAGACAGCAGATATTGGCTGGCTGCTTCTGGTTGCCCAGCGGCCATTAAACGGTTATGGCGGGCTTTCATGGCTACAATAGCGGCACGGGCGTGCCCAGGCAGGTCAATTTCCGGTATGACTTCAATATGACGCTCGGCAGCGTATTGCAAAATTTCAATGAAATCGGCTGTGCTGTAATAACCATTACCAGAGCCATCCGGGTGCGGCCCGGTACCAAGTTGAGTAAGCAGGCAGTGCTGTTCGGTTAAATCAAAGCAACGCTTGGCGCCGATGTCGGTTAGCTCCGGCAGACCGGGAATTTCCAGCCGCCAGCCTTCGTCTTCTGTCAGGTGCAGATGCAGCTTGTTCAGTTTGTAGCGTGCCATATTATCAATTAGCCGCAACGTCACCTCTTTACCATGAAAGTTGCGCGCCATATCGTAGTGCATACCGCGCCAGGTGGCGCGTGGCTGATCGGTTATTTTTCCTGCAGGTAGCAGCAGTTTATTGTCTTGTAGTTGTAGCAGCGCCAGTAATGTCTGCACAGCATAAAAGGCACCGGCGTTGTCTTTACCGGTAATGCTGATGGTTTTATCGCTGATATCGAGCTGGTAGCCCTCAGCAGTAACAGCTAAGCCGCTATCTACCTGTAGTGTAATCACGCTGGTTTTTTTATCTGCCACGGCGCTGCTGCCGGGCACCGATAACCCCATTTGCTGTAACTGCTGTTGCAGGTATTTTGCTTCTTGTGTCAGGCGGCCACTAAAATGAATGTGCCAGCTGTTATCCAGCGTAACACGGCGCTTAGCAAATTCGGCATGAAGTGGCGTAGGTATAATGCGGGTGCTGACATCATCGCTTATACGGGCACTGTTTAGCTGCGTGTTGTGGTTAAAGCGTAAGGCGGCGTCGACCACCGGCACCTGATCCGGCTCGCCCATATTGCGTAGCTGTTGCGTTGGTGCACTAATAGGCCGCACAAACTGGCTAAAGTCTTCAGTATCAGTGTTGCGAAAAACTTCGGCTTGCAGCTTAGCAAAGGCAATAAAAGCGCGTGGCATAAAATCACTGTAGCTTACCATCCAGGGGGCCGATTCAAACGGCAGCGTCAATTGTTGCGAGGGTTTAAGGCCGGCAAAGCCCGCTATCGGGCGGATACGGTGCAGGTCGCCTTGTACGTGTTCAATTTGTAAACCCTGTTGCCGGGTAGGCTCTATGCGGCGGATCAAATGAAAGTAAATTTGCCAGTCTGCTTCGCCTGCAGGCAGGGCTTGTGCAGAGTTATTCTGCAGTGTTATAGCAGCGCTAAAACGGGAAGGTGTCTCTAGCTTGTTTGACTGCACACTAAATTGCAAGCTGCTGTTTTGGGCAAATTCTGCCAGTTGCTGCTGGGTCCATGCCGCCGATGCCGGAGCTGCACTTAGCATCAGTAAAAACATAATAACGCGCATAAAAAATTCCCCTGTTGTCGCGGGTGCTATGCAATTTGCACCAGCTTGTTATTTTAGTATGTTAACAAACAACTTAAGTATCTTATGTAAATTTATGATTATATTGTTAATTTTAAATTTAATGCGGTCAGCGCCGTAAAATGCCAGTCTGTTTTTCAAACAAGACACTTGTTATTTGCCAGATTTATTATATGCTGATTTTTAAAAATGACAACGCTGTCAATTTACTTTGCCAACAGGCAAACCGCAAGTAATAACAGACAGCAACAGTGATGACAGCCAGCGGTATTAATACAACTTGCAATGAGGTTAATAGGATGAGAACAGCGCTGAAGGCCGATACGCCTTTATATTTAGGAATAGATGGTGGTGGCAGCAAATGCCGCGCTGTTATTGTATCGTCAGATCAGCACATTTTAGGCGAAGGCTTATCCGGCCCGGCTAACCCGTTGCGCGGTATGAAAGTGGCAACAGACTCTATTTTAACGGCGACCCAGCAAGCGCTTACCAGTGCGGGCCTCGCATTTAATGATATGTCGCGCTTAATTGCCGGTGCCGGTTTGGCAGGTGTCAATATGCCGCAGTATTTCCGGCTTTTTTCTGACTGGCAGCATCCGTTTAAAACACTGCATCTTACCAGTGACTTGCATATCGCCTGTATGGGCGCGCATCAGGGGCTTGATGGTGCGGTAATTATTGTTGGCACTGGTTCTTGTGGCCTGGCCGAAGTAAACGGCCAACTGATAGAGGTCGGCGGCCATGGCTTTCCATATGGTGATAATGGCAGTGGTGCCTGGTTTGGTATGCAGCTGCTGCACAAGGTATTACTCAGCCTGGATCAGCTGGCACCGCCTACGCAAATGACAACCTTGCTGCTACAAGAGCTGGCAGCCAGCAACAGTATTGAAGTGGTGTCGCATTTTATGCAGGCAACGCCGACTACCTATGCCAAATATGCACCTTTAGTATTTATTGCGGCAGAAGCAGGCGATGCGACGGCAATGCAGCTGGTGCGTCAGGGCGCAGAATTTATCAGTGCTATTGCCGACAGGTTACTGAGCATAGCGCCGCCCAGGTTATCTTTTATTGGCGGCTTGGCGCATAAACTGCTGCCGTATCTGCCAGAACATACTCAGCAAAAGGTTACACCGGCATTACAACCGCCGGAACTCGGTGCAGTGTGGTTTGCCCGTCAGCGCAGCCAACTGCCATCTTCCGTTATGTCGTTATAGGTAAGAAGTAAAATGAGCAACAGTATTATGGCTCTGGAAGCCACAGAAGCGCCACAACGTATTGCAGAACAACTGGCAGCTAATGCCGCTACCGTGCAACAGGTGGTAGAACAAATTCGTCAGCGCTCACCCAAGTTTGTTTATATGGTGGGCCGGGGATCTTCTGATCATGCCGGGGTATTTGCCAAATATTTAATTGAAATAGAAGTCGGCCTGCCTGTAGCGGCCGCCGCGCCATCGATTGCCAGCGTGTACAATAAATCGTTGCAGCTGGCCGATGCGCTGGTACTGGTGATTTCACAATCGGGCCGTAGCCCGGATATTCTGGCGCAGGTGGAGATGGCCAAACGCAGCGGCGCTATGGTTGTCGCGTTGGTAAACGATACTACCTCACCTTTGGCTGAGCAGGCGCATTACACGCTGCCGCTGCATGTCGGTGCTGAAAAAGCTGTGGCCGCCACCAAAAGTTATCTGGCTACCTTAAGTGCTATTTTACAGCTGGTGTCGGTATGGTCGGGTAATCAGGCATTGCAACAAGCCGTGCAGCAATTGCCGCAAAGTTTGCAGGCAGCTATCGAATTACCACAGCAGTTAACGGCACAGGCGTTAGAGAATGTGGCGCATCTGGTGGTATTAGGCCGTGGCCTGGGTTATGCCATTTCGCGCGAAATTGCGTTAAAGCTAAAAGAAGTATGTGGTATTCATGCTGAAGCATTTTCCAGTGCTGAGTTTTTACATGGTCCGGTTACGCTGGTAAAGAATCAGTTCGCTATTGTCGATGTCACTATAGAAGATGAGAGTTTAAGTGCGCACCGCAGCCAGATAGAAGATGTGCGCAGCCGTGGAGCGGCTATAGTGCAGCTACATCACCGTGGTGTAAACGCCGATGCGCGGGTGTTGCCCTTACTGGTATTGCAGCGCTTTTATCTGGATGTTGAAGTGGTGGCCCGTAGCAGAGGTATTAATCCCGATGCACCGCCAGGCCTGAATAAAGTGACCAAAACGGTATAACCCAACCTAACGGTAATAAGTAGATGCAGCAATTAAGTGTCAGCCGCCTGTTTGACGGCGAAAAGTGGTTTGATAATGTCAGTGTCGTTATTAAAGACGGCGTTATTCAGGTAGTAACACCGGCAGCCGGTGCAGTACAGCAGGGGTTGCTGGTGCCTGGTTTTATTGATGTACAGGTTAACGGTGGCGGCGGAGCTTTATTTAACACCGCCCCCAGCCGGCAGACACTGCGCACTATGTTGCAGGCACATGCCCGTTTTGGTACCACGGCTATGCTGCCCACGGTAATTACCGACAGCGTAAAGGTAATGCAGCAGGCAGCGGATGCTATTGCCAGTGCTATTGCTGATGCCGAGCCCGGTATTATTGGTGTGCATTTTGAAGGGCCGCATTTATCGGTACCGAAAAAAGGCGTGCATCCGCAGCAGCATATCCGGCAGTTAAGTGAGGCAGAGCTGGCGATATACAGCCGTACTGATCTTGGCATTAAGCTGGTAACGGTAGCGCCGGAAAACCTCAGCCCGCAGCAAATACAGCAGCTGGTAACGCTGAATGTGATTGTTTGCCTTGGCCACTCTAATGCAGATGCTGCCACAGTGCAGGCTGCGCTGGATGCCGGTGCCACCGGCTTTACCCACTTATATAATGCTATGTCGCCGCTGACCTCGCGTGAGCCGGGTATGGTGGGGGTAGCGCTGGCAGATGCCAACAGCTGGTGCGGCGTGATTTTTGACGGCCATCATATGCACCCGGTGGCTGCCAAAGTGGCATTGGCGGCGAAACGCCAAGGTAAACTGATGATCGTAACCGATGCCATGTCGCCGGTAGGCACCTCAGACAGCGAATTTGCTTTTTTTGACGGCAAAGTGATACGAGAAGGCAATAAACTGACCAATGCAGACGGTGCGCTGGCTGGCTCGGTGCTGGATATGGCCGCCGCCGTGCAGTATGCCGTGGAACAGCTTGACGTCAGTGCCGCAGAAGCCTTACGCATGGCGTCGTTGTATCCTGCGCAGTTTTTAGCGCAACCTAATAAAGGCCGCATAGTGGCCGGGGCGCAGGCAGATTTAGTGTTACTGAATAATAACTGGCAGGTGCAGGCTAACTGGATTAACGGTCAGCCGGTATTTACTGCCCAATAACATACTAACAAACATATTAATAACATAATAATGGCACAATAATAATAGCGGGGAATAAATATGGACATGACAGCTGAGCAGGCAAAAAGGCGCAGCAGCATACTGCCAATGACAATTATCGGTATTTTATTTTTTATCTTTGGTTTTGTAACCTGGCTAAATGGCTCACTGATTCCATTCTTACGAATTGTCTGTGATTTAAATGAGTTTCAGGCATTGTTTGTTACAGGGGCGTTTTACATTGCTTACGTGGTGATGGCATTACCCATGTCGTTTGTGTTGAATAGAGTGGGTTTTAAGAACGGCATGGTGGTTGGCTTAGTTATTATGGCCGTCGGAGCCACGTTGTTTATCCCCGCAGCGCAAACCGCACAGTATGGCTTGTTCCTGTTGGCATTGTTTGTGTTGGGCACCGGCTTAACGATATTACAAACCGCGTCCAACCCTTACATTGTGTGTATTGGTCCGCGTGAAAGTGCAGCTATGCGTATTAGTATTATGGGGTTGGTAAACAAAGGCGCTGGCATTGTGGTACCAGCATTATTTACTGTGCTGATCTTAACCGGAATGGATCAATTTGATGCACCAGTGTTGGCTGCATTAACCGATGCTGAGCGTGCTTTGCGGTTAAGTGAATTATCTAACCGTCTGGTAACACCTTACATTTACATGGCTCTGGCTTTGATAGCGCTGGCGGCTTTTGTTAAATATTCGCCATTGCCTGAGCTGGATTTAAGCAGTAATAACACAGCTAACAACGATACCAGCGGACGCTGGACTGACGTATTTGCCCATCCGCAACTGATTCTGGGTGTAGTCGCGTTATTTACTTATGTTGGCGTCGAAGTTATTGCTGGCGATACTATAGGTCTTTATGGGCAGGGCCTTGGAGTAGAAAATTTTGGTGCATTGACGTCTTATACTATGAGTTTTATGGTGCTGGGTTATATCGTCGGCGTGTTCTGTATTCCGAAGTACTTGTCGCAAGCCCGCGCACTTCAGGGATCGGCCATCTTTGGCTTATTGTTTACGTTGGGCGTCATGTTTGGTGCATCAGATAACAACACAATCGCCAGTCTGTTGCTAGGATGGAGCGGTATTCCTTTGGTACCAGATACTGTGATGTTTTTAGCGTTGTTGGGTTTTGCCAATGCGTTGGTGTGGCCAGCGGTATGGCCTCTGGCGTTAGAAGGGCTGGGTAAACTTACCAGCACTGGATCTGCGCTACTAATAATGGGTATTGCAGGTGGCGCTTTATTGCCTTTGCTTTACGGTTATATTGCCCACATTAGCGGCAATAGCCAGCAGGCATATTGGATCATGCTGCCTTGCTATAGCTTTATCCTTTTTTATGCTTTTAAGGGCCATACTATGCGGCGCTGGCGGTAGCTCCTGAACAAATGCGCGGTAGCTTAAAAGCGGTATTCCCAGGTTACTGCCAGGCTGCCGCGTTTAACGCGCAGTTCTGGCTCTGGCGATTTATCAAATGCCCGGCCCTCTATACTTAGCAAGCCGTTAAACAACGGTTGGCGATACTCCAGCCTTAACTGCCAGTTTTTCAGCTCTGAACTGGCAGCAAGAAACTCACCACGCAGCACACTAACCGCCCAGCTGTAACCGTCAAATGTCTGATAGCGGTAACCTGCAGACAGTACTCTTGCATCAGCTCCATAACCGCTGCCGATAACCCGGCCATAGCGGCGGTAGCCTTGCGGATAAATGTCGCCTTCGTAGGCACAATCGCCAGCTAACATCTGTTCTTCACAGCGAATATAGGTGTCGGACCATTCCAGATTCAGGGTATGCACCGCAGTTTCACTGCCGAAAAAAGTACGCACGCCATACAGTTGCATTGGTTTGCCTAACTTGCGGCCACCGTTATCGTCTGCCAGCTCGGTATAAAAGCTAAAGGGGCGGTTAAACAGATTGGTATGAAAAGTTACATCCACTGCAGCCAGGTTATCGGCGTTGTTGTCATCGTTTAGTAACAACATATCGCCGAAAGCATCCAGACCGTTATCCAGCGTATCGCCGCCCCACTGGCTTACCCGCGATAAGCCAAGTTCCAGTTGCGGCAAGGGCCTGGCGCTGAAACGGGCGCCAAAATGCTTAATCTGCTGTGGCATGCTGCTGTGCTCGCCCTGACCAATAAAGGTGGTAAAACTCCACGGACCTAACCAACTAAATAACAAGGTGTCACTTTTCTGCCAGCTATGGCGGCTTAAGCGCAATGACGGAATGGGGCGGGCATTATTGGTTAGCAGCAGCGAGGTTTGCTGGCCCGGCCCCCACCATAGCGGCTGTTGGTCCAGTGCCAGCACCCAGTTTCCGGCAATAACGGCCATATAGCTGCCGTCATACGTCAGCTCTTGCTCGTTACTGCCATCTTCCAGTTTGCGGTAATTCACCTGAGTTTTGGCTGCCCAGTTATCGCCAAGATATTCTTTAAATACGCTGGCACTGGCTTTATCAAAATAAGTTTCACCAAAGCTTTGGTACAAAGAGGGATCTGAGCTGGCTTTAAGTTTAATACCGGCCATATAGCTGTGCTGGTTCGCATTTAAGGCTGAGCGCACATGGGCCAGCGCAAAGCGCAGCTCTTCTGTGGGTTGCTCCTGCGCAGCCGCTAAATCGGCAACAATGTTTTTCCACATTAGCGGGTAGGTATTTACCGGGCCGGTAATAACCCCGGCATGAGACAGCGTCTGCAGTGACTGACGCAAATAGTTGTCGGTAGTATCCACCCAGGGCGCAGCCGCAGCTGGCACGGCAAACAGCAGTAAACTTAATAAAGAGGGTTTAAAGGTCATAATTTAAATTTAGCTTTTAACGCCTGTTCAACATGGCAGGGCACAAAGCTGGAGACATCACCGCCATGGCGGCATACTTCTTTTACCAGCGTAGAGGAGATAAAGGTGTTCTTTTCTGACGGTGTCATAAAAATGCTGTCCAGCGCCGGGTTTAACTGGCGGTTCATACTGGCCAGCTGAAATTCATACTCAAAGTCCGCGACAGCACGCACACCGCGGATCAATACCTGTGCTGATTGATCTTCAGCAAATTTAGCCAGTAAACCTGAAAAGCCAATAACACTGACATTGCTGATACCGGTAAAGGCCTGTTGTGCCAGCGATACCCGATCATCCAGACTAAACAGTGGCTGTTTGCTGGGGTTGGCTGCTACTGCCACTATTACCTGGTCGAATATACGGGCTGCCCGCAGTACTAAATCGGCATGCCCATTGGTAAGTGGGTCAAAGGTGCCTGGGTAAATAGCTTTTATTTTCATTGGGTTGTAAGCTTTCCTTGGCAAGGGCACAGCAGTGGCTGTCCTGCGACTAGAGTTTTTAGTCAATTTGGCGTTACTATAGCAAATTAATTTAGCTAACAATAAGCCTGTTTCGCAGATGGAAAAGAAGTTAAGAACTAAAGATAAAATTCTGCAAGCCAGCATAGAGCTGTTTAATCAGGTCGGTGAGCGTCAGGTCACTACCAATCATATTGCTGCCCACCTGGGAATTAGCCCGGGTAATCTGTATTACCACTTCCGTAATAAAGAAGACATCGTCCGGCAGATTTTTAAAGAATATGCCAAGTTGCTGGAAACCCGCATTAAGCCACCATCGGATAAAGGCGAGGCTCTGGATGCACTGGCGTGTTATCTGGACGCGGTGTTTGAGTTGATGTGGCGCTTTCATTTCTTTTATGCCAATTTGCCGGATATTTTATCGCGTGATCCCGCCTTGCAACAAGATTACCTGCAGGTACAGCAAGGTGTATTGGCTCGGGTTATTGCCGTGCTTAAAGCGCTGAAGCAATCCGCGGTAATTCAGATTGACGATGACGACATTACCGATCTGGCGCACAGCATAAAACTACTGGTGACATTCTGGGTCAGCTATCTGAAAACCCAGGCTCCGGATCAGGCTATTGATCAGGCCAGCGTATATCAGGGAGTGCTTAAGGTATTACTACTATTTAAACCTTATGCCACCGAGCAGGCCCGGCCCCGTATCGCCCGTTTACAGCAGCATTATGAAGTGTTGGCACAATAATACCTTTGTAGCTTAAGCTTTACACCTGCAGGTCTGAGCAGCACTGCAGATAAGTGAAAAGCGCTGCAGGACAGCGCTATAAGCTTTACAATGGCGCCGTTTTTTCTGTTATTTCACCCCCGCAACAGGAGGCTTTATGCGCAATGGCGCGTTTCTGCAACATCTACAACAACAAATAGACGATGTTAAAGCAGAAGGTTTGTACAAAGCAGAGCGTATTATTACGTCACAACAAAGCGCCGGCGTTACCGTTGGCGGCCAACAGGTACTGAATTTTTGCGCTAACAACTATTTAGGCCTGGCCAATCACCCGGATTTAATTACCGCTGCACAGCAGGGCTTGCAAAGCCATGGTTTTGGTGTGGCGTCGGTACGTTTTATCTGCGGTACCCAGGATATTCATAAAACGCTGGAGCAAAATATCAGCGCATTTTTAGGCACGGAAGATACTATTTTGTACTCTTCCTGCTTCGATGCCAATGGCGGCTTGTTCGAAACGATCTTAGGCGCCGAAGATGCAGTAATTTCTGATGTATTAAACCACGCCTCTATTATTGACGGTGTACGTCTGTGTAAAGCCAAACGTTACCGTTATGCCAATAACGATATGCAGGAACTCGAAGCACAGTTAAAACAAGCCGATGCCGATGGCGCACGCTTTAAGCTGATTGCCACCGACGGCGTATTCTCGATGGATGGCGTAATAGCCGACTTAAAATCCGTGTGCGATCTGGCTGATAAATACGGCGCCATGGTAATGGTAGATGACAGCCATGCGGTGGGTTTTGTTGGCAAAAATGGCCGTGGTACCCATGAATATTGCGATGTGATGAACCGCGTCGATATTATTACCGGCACCCTGGGTAAGGCCCTCGGCGGTGCGTCCGGTGGCTATACCTCCGGCAAAAAAGAAGTAATCGAATGGCTGCGTCAGCGCTCACGGCCGTATCTGTTCTCTAACTCGCTGGCACCGTCTATTGTTATCGCCTCTATTAAGGTGCTGGAGATGCTGGCATCGGGCGATGCGCTGCGGGCTAAGCTTTGGGATAACGCCAATTATTTCCGCGAAAAAATGTCTGCTGCCGGCTTTACGCTAGCCGGTAAAGATCATGCCATTATTCCGGTAATGCTGGGCGATGCCAAAGTAGCGGCAGAAATGGCCAAACGCATGCTGGCCGAAGGCATTTACGTAGTGGGTTTCTCTTTCCCGGTAGTGCCAAAGGGCCAGGCGCGGATCCGCACACAAATTTCAGCAGCACATACAACAGAGCAACTGGATAAAGCAATTGATGCCTTTATCCGTATTGGTAAAGACATGGGCGTGATCGCATAAGGGCGGGGCGTGAAAATGAAAGCATTAGCAAAGTTAAAAGCAGAACCGGGCATATGGCAAACCGAAGTCGACAAGCCGGAAGTGGGCCCGAATGATGTATTAATCCGCATCAAAAAGACCGCTATTTGTGGCACCGACGTGCATATTTACAAATGGGATGAGTGGGCGCAAAACACTATTCCGCACGGTATGGTGGTAGGCCATGAATACGTGGGCGTAATAGAGGGCATGGGCTCGGAAGTACGCGGTTTCAGCATTGGTGACCGTGTCTCCGGTGAGGGCCATATTACCTGTGGCTACTGCCGTAATTGCCGTGCCGGTAGGGTGCATTTATGCCGCAACACTATTGGCGTGGGGGTTAACCGCGCCGGCTCTTTTGCCGAGTATTTGGTTATTCCGGCCTACAATGCCTTTAAACTGGCGGATAATATTCCGGATAATATCGCTGCTATTTTCGACCCGTTTGGTAATGCGGTGCATACAGCCTTGTCATTCGATTTAGTCGGTGAAGACGTGCTGATCACCGGTGCCGGCCCCATAGGTATTATGGCTGCGGCTGTGGCGCGCCACGTGGGTGCCCGCCATGTGGTGATCACCGATGTTAACCCGTACCGGCTGGAACTGGCGCTGAAAATGGGCGCTACCCGCGCGGTGGATGTTAGTAAGCAAAATTTGAAAGATGTGATGAAAGAGCTGGGTATGACAGAGGGCTTTGACGTTGGCCTGGAAATGTCCGGTGTGCCGGCGGCGTTTCGCGCCATGCTGGATACCATGAACCACGGTGGTAAAATTGCCATGCTGGGTATTCCGCCTTCTGATATGGCGGTAGACTGGAATAAAGTGATTTTCAAAGGCCTGGTGATTAAAGGCATTTATGGTCGTGAGATGTTTGAAACCTGGTACAAGATGGCCAGCCTGATTCAATCCGGGCTGGATTTAACACCCATGGTAACGCATGAGCTACCGATGGAGCAGTTTCAGCAAGGCTTTGATATTATGTGCTCCGGCCAATCCGGCAAAGTGGTATTGAACTGGTCTTAATGTAGCGCCATGGCCACAACGAAAAAGCGAACTGAGGTTCGCTTTTTTTATGTCCGCTTTTTTGTCAGTAACATAAGGTTACAGGTGTATCTTTGAATTTTAATTTATTAAATTATTGATTTTTAAATAAATAATTAGTTGGATTGGTTTATGCATTGTACTGATGCAAGCTATTGCATTTACTACAACCAATAACAAAATTCAGAGGTATATCCATGTTGAAGTCTATATTGTTTGCTCTATCAGCTTTGGTACTGAGCAGTCTGGCGCTACCGCAGAACGTGCAGGCCGCACCTATCATGACACAAGAATTCCTGTTTGATGATGGCACCAGTTTTGGTGTGCTGTCTGTTGATCTGGATAACATTGACGAGTTCGGTAATGTACTTGAGTGGGAAGCGTTTGAACTGTTCGGTTTTACCATCGGTGAGAGCTTTCTGTTTCTGGCTGAATATGACCCGTTCAACCTGGCTGCAGGTTTTAGCTTCTTAAACTTCGACGTAAATGATATCTCCAACTCATTTGCTTTCCAGGGCTTCTGGGACGGCGCTTTTGGTGAAGGTTTCATTGACATTTTCAGCACGGATGGCGAGTTCGTTGATGCTGGTGCCTTCTCTTTAAGCAATGCCACTTTGGTGTCTGAACCAGCAACAGTATTTCTGATGTTGGGTGCGATTGGTGGTTTATTACTACGCCGCCGTCAAGGTTAAGTGTCAGCTTTTTTATCAGTGAAATTATTTGTAATTAACAACTATGGCGGCTTGTTTACACATGTTGTTCCTGCTGTCAGGGGCAACATGGTTGCCATGGTTGGGGTGGTAACCCATATTTAAGTGTCTGCTTTTTATACATGTCTGTCAGGCGGCTTTTACATTTGGCCATGTTGTCGGCAGAGATAAAAGCAAAGCAGATTGAAGGAATCCAGGTTAAAAAAGAGTGCTCGAATAAATATCGTCAGATGCCGTGAGAAGTTCACAGCCTTGGTTTAACAAAACCTGACTGTGTGTTTGCACAGCTCTGATGGGTAATAAAAATAAACGGAGATATTACATGCGATTTAACAGAATTATGTCCAGAACTGCGCTAGCAGTTGCAGTAGCTGTCGGCGCGGTCCACGCCAATGCACTGGCAAACCAATATGAAGTGACCGTCGACCCAAGCCAACTACGTCAGGTAGCCGACGATAGCACAGACGCAGTGCCTTATATCGTTCAGGTGAAAGGCAAAAGCGGCGTAGAAAGAGCAGAAGAGCTTGGTGAACTGCTACCCGCCAGGCAATCAGTTGCCCGGGCGCTGAACCGCTATAATGCCGGCTCAGCTAAAATGCAAAGCTATACTAATAGCTTAAAAGCGTTCCACCAGGAACTGGCGGCACAAACCGGTGCAGTACAGGTTATTTATTCCTACACACACACCTTCAATGGTTTCTCTGCCAAAATGACGGCAGCACAAGCTGAAGCAATGCGCAGCCTGCCGAACGTTGTTGGCGTATGGCGTGATGAAGCTCAGCAATTGACAACATCAAATACCCCGGCGTTTCTTGAACTGACAGGCTCGCCTGAAGGTTTACACACTCTGGGTGTGAAAGGCGAAGATGTTGTTATTGGTATTGTTGACAGCGGTATTTGGCCAGAACATCCAAGTTTCGCTGACGATGGTTCATACGGCCCACTGGCTGGCTGGGCCGGAGTGTGTGATACCGGTGAAGATGCTGATTTTAGCTGTAGCAATAAGCTGATTGGCGCACGCTACTATAAAAACTCTTTCGAAAGCGTGTATCAGTTACAACCGGGTGAGTTTGTCTCACCACGTGATGCTGATAACCATGGTACTCACGTTGCATCAACCGCTGGTGGTAACGAAGGTGTAACGGCTGTATTTAATGGTACTGCTGTTGCAACCGTATCCGGTATCGCGCCGCGCGCACGTATCGCTATGTATAAAGCCTGTTGGAACAGCAGTTACGTTAGCCCGGAGGGGGTAAATGAGCGTGGCTGTTTCTATGGCGATACCATGGCCGCTATTGACCAAGCCGTAGCTGATGGTGTTGATGTTATTAACTATTCTATTGGTGGTAGTTTAACCGATTTAACCACCTTAGCTGTAGCGGCGAAGCTGCGTGCTACTCAAGCCGGTGTATTTGTAGCTGTATCAGCCGGTAACGATGGCCCGGGTGCAGGTACTATTGGTACTCCGGCACCATGGGTGACCACTGTTGCGGCATCGACGTATGATGGTACCAGTATTGCCAATGGTATTGAGGTAACTGCAGGTCCGCTGCAGGGTACTTATATTGCCGTTGAAGGCGGTACTTCTAAACCTTTGAGCGAAACCGGCAATATCACTGCCGACATTGCGGTTGCTACTCCGATTGAAGCTTGTACACCACTAAGTAATGCGGTTGAGCTGGCAGGTAAGTTTGCGCTTATTCAGCGCGGCACCTGTAGCTTTGACATTAAACTGGCCGCTGCAGAAGCTGCCGGTGCTGTAGGGGTTATTGTATATAACAATACTACTGCTTCTCCATCTGTTATGGGTGGCTCAAGTAGTTTTGCTATTCCAGCGGTAATGACTACGCTGACTGCAGGTAATGCGTTTAACGCTGAAGTTACCGCTGGTGGTACTGTTAGTGTAACAATGAGCCCGTCTGTATTTGTTAATGATGTAGTTGAAGTAGGCAACCTGATGGCGGGTTTCTCGTCACGTGGCCCTAACTTGGCAACGTCTGATGTTATCAAGCCTGATATTACTGCACCGGGCGTTAAAATTCTGGCCGGCGCGTCATCTGAGCCTATGTTAGCTGCGCACGGTAATAGCTTTACCTATCTGCAGGGGACTTCTATGTCCAGCCCGCATATTGCAGGTATGGCTGCTCTGGTAAAAGAAGCTAACCCAAGCTGGACACCTGCGATGATTAAATCTGCGCTGATGACTACAGCACGTCAGGATTTAACCAAAGAAAACGGTGTTACACCAGCAGATCCGTTTGATTTTGGTGCAGGCCATGCGGTACCAAACAAAGCGACTAACCCAGGTTTAACTTACGACATCAGCAATCTGGATTACTTTGCCTTCCTGTGTGGTATTGGCAACCGTGCCTTCGTACTAAGCGCAAGTGGTTTCTCCTGTGATGCATTTGAAGCGGCTAATTACGACACTGATCCAAGCCAGCTAAACCTGCCATCACTGGCTATTGGCGAGTTGTCTGGTACAGAAACCTTATACCGTGAAGTAACGGATGTTAGCGGTTCTGCCTCTGTTTATACGGCAACAATTGAAGCACCGGCCGGTGTTGATGTTACTGTTGTGGGTGGCAATAGCATGGCAGTGTCTGCCAATGGTAAAGCGGCGTATGGTTTAACCTTTAAACCAAACCAAAGCGCTGTTATCGGGCAATGGGCATTTGGTGCTATTACCTGGTCTGACGGTGTGCACAGCGTGCGCAGCCCGATCGCGGTCAGAGTAGTACCACCAAAACTGATTGATGCGCCGGCCAATATCGCCGCGTCAGTAGTGGCTAAAGCCGGTCGTATTAGCTTCCCTGTGGTAATGAATTACACCGGTTCGACCAGTGCCAGCATTGTCGGCCTGAATGCACCAGCAGGCTCCAGCCGCACCATCACGCAGGATCCTGATAGTACTTTCAGCTTCAATGAGCCAGGCTTAGGTTTACATACTTTCGAAGTGCCGGCTGGTACCAGAGTCTTGCGTTTTAGCTTGTATGAAGCTTTGGCTAATGTGCCAGGTGCTGATTTAGATATGTATGTTTATCGTTGTATTGCGTCTTCTTGTACTGCTGTAGGGTCTTCAGCCAGTAATGGTGGCAATGAGCAGGTAACACTACTGGATCCAGCTCCTGCGGCTAATGGCGCTGCCGGTGACTTCTATCTGGTATTCGTGCATGCCTACGACCTGTTAGGTCAGGCGACAGTTAACTACACTATGCCATTATGGGTAGTGGGCACAAATCAGGGGAATACCAGAGTTGCCGCAAGCACCAGGGCAATTGAAGGGCGTTCTAACAATGTTACTGTGCAAACATCTAACCTGACTGCCAGTCCACTCCCATATCTGGGCGTGGTATCGTTCAAAGGTGCTGATGGCCTTGAGCAGGCAACAACCTTGCTGGAAGTAACAGCAAACTGATCGTATGGTAATTGAAAGGGCCCGGTTGAAAAACCGGGCTTTTTTTTAACTAAAACTGCCGCGGTAAGGCTTAATAAGCTGGCCTATACTGAATAAGCGACTTATAACGCCCGGGAGCGGCTGGGAGCTTGTTGTGCTGACAGCTAGACGTAGTCAACCGCGGCAACTATTGTGGCTTAACTTACTGCTACTAATGGCTGCCTTAGTAAGTGCTTGTGTACGTGCTGACACCTTGCCCCGTAATACGATGACAGGGCCTGCTGATTACAAGCTGATTTTTATGTCGCTATTGCTGTTACTGGTTATCGCGTTATTAGGCTTTATTACCTTCAGGTCTCGCCGCATGGCTTTGGCCTTACGAGCCGAAATAGCCCGCCATGCACAAACCGAACAGCAACTGATTGAACGTAATAAAGAGTTGCTGCAACTGGCCAGCACCGATCTTCTTACCGGCTTATTAAACCGGCGTGCGGTTATGCAGCAAGCACTAAGTGAACTGCGCCGTGCTAAGCGATACCAGAAAGATTTAGCTGTACTGATGTTGGATATCGATCACTTTAAACAGATTAATGACCAGTATGGTCATGCTGCCGGTGACAAAGTGCTGCGTGATTTTGCCTTGCTATGCCAACAGAGCATCCGCGACACAGATTTACTCGGCCGTTACGGTGGTGAGGAGTTTATTCTGGTACTGCCAGAAATTGATTTGCAAACCGCTATTATGTCAGCCGAGCGGCTTCGCATGACAGTGGCACAACATAATTTTACCCTTACCGACAGTACAGTGTTGCAGCTTAGTTGCAGTATTGGCATTGCCATGTACCTGCCAGAGCGTGACGATTTGGATAAGCTGCTATTAAGGGCTGATCAGGCGTTGTATCAGGCCAAGCATCAGGGCCGTAATCGGTGTGCCGTGCAAACAGGTGTTTAGAAACCAGATAAAAATGCCCACTGTCATATTACTGAAATAAAAATGCAGCAAACTAGCACCAGTTCAACATCGGACAACCGAGGAATTACCATGAAACTGAATACTCTTACTGCCGTGCTGTTAGCTGTTGGCGTTGTAACCTGTTCTGCACAGGCTCAAAGCAGCCGTGACACTATTCAAATTGCTGGCTCATCAACGGTGTTACCATTTTCTTCTGTGGTTGCTGAAGAGTTTGGTAATAACTTTGCGCAGTTTCGTACGCCTGTTGTAGGGTCTGGCGGTTCGTCAGGCGGTTTGCGCCAGTTTTGTCAGGGTGTGGGTGCCAATACTATAGATATTGCCAACTCTTCACGCAAAATGCGGCCCAATGAAGTTGAAGCCTGTAAAGCCAATGGTGTAAAAGAAATCATTGAAGTTAAAATTGGCTATGACGGTATTGTATTCGCTTCACGTGTTGATGCTGCAACCTTCGCTACTTTAGAGCCTAAGTATGTGTTTTTAGCTCAGGCTGCTCAGGTGCCGCAAAACGGGAAAATGGTTGCTAACCCATACAGCCGTTGGTCACAGATAGACGCCAGCTTGCCAGATCAGGAAATTTTGCTCGCTATACCGGGCTCTAACCACGGTACCCGTGAAGTATATGAAGAAAAAGCCGTTATTCCGGGCTGCCAGACTTTTGCTGAAATTAAAGCCATGGATAAGGATGCGGCGCATACAGTGTGTACCGCTATGCGTACCGACGGCCGGGTAGTTGAAATTGCCGGTGATTACACTGAAACGTTGGCACGCCTGCAGGCGCAAAAAGATGCCATGGGTGTATTTGGTCTGAGCTTTTATGAAGCCAACCGTGACCGCATTAAAGTAGCAACCATGTCTGGCGTAGAGCCAAATCAGGATACGATTATTTCTGGTGAATACCCTGTATCACGCCCGTTGTATATCTATGTTAAAGGCGCGCATATTGGTGTGATCCCAGGGCTGCAGGAGTATGCCCAATTTCATATTAGTGACGGCATGTCAGGTTTTGGCAGTGTACTGGAAAGTGCTGGTTTAATTCCGCTGGCAGATGATGAGCGTGCTGAGATCATGCAGGCTATTACACAGAAAAAATCGCTGTAATACAGCGTTTACCAGATAAGAGAGCCTATGCGGTTCTCTTATCTGTTTTTGGTTGTCATAAAATTGAAATATAAACCGCTTACACTGCCATCTGAACTGGCGCCAAGCTGTTTACGGAGTAATCATGAGTAACCTGTCGTTAATTGTAGTGCTGCTTGTTCTGTTGGCACTGGGCTATCAGTTTGGTACCCGTCGCAGCCGAAGTGTTGCTACAGTTAACCCCAATTTGCGCATGCACTCAAGGCCACATCATTACGGTATGATGGTAGGTTTGTGGGCTGTGCTACCGGCTTTTTTATTCTTCTGCTATGGCTGTGGCTGTCTCCTGCTGTAATTAATGCCATGATGATTAGTGCCTTACCGGCAGATATTAGTGCACAAAGCACAGATCAACTGCGGGTAGTGACACAGCGTATTAATAATCTGGCGAATAATTTTGGTGTGGTTGCAGATGCGGCTCCTTGGGAGTTACAGGCAGCTGAGCATTTTCGCCAGCTTAAAGCCAATAGTGCTCTGGTGCTGACTGCTTTAATCGCTGTTATTGCAGCTGTTGGTATGCTGTTTGGCTTATTGAAAATTACCCCGGCCTTAAAAGCACGCCATCAGGTAGAGCGTGTGGTAAAAGGCTTGTTGGTACTGTGTTCTGCGGTTGCCATTTTGACCACTATCGGCATAGTGCTGTCGATGGTTGGAGAAACACTGAAGTTTTTCAGTTATGTCCCGCCAACAGAGTTTTTCTTTGGTACCACCTGGAATCCAAGGTTCTCTACTGTTGGTGTCGGTGAACAGGGTAGCTTTGGTTTAGTACCGTTGCTGGCCGGTACTATGATGATTTCTGCTATTGCTATGTTGGTTGCCATTCCACTTGGCCTGATGGTGGCGGTTTATCTGGCGGAATATGCACCCTACAGGCTACGTAATATTGCCAAGCCGGCGATTGAAATATTGGCAGGTATTCCAACTATAGTGTATGGCTTTTTTGCTCTGGTTACCGTAGGGCCGTTTTTACGCGATCTGGGTAATACGTTTGGCCTGACTATTAGTGCGACCTCTGCTCTTACCGCCGGTGTGGTAATGGGCATAATGATTATTCCTTTTATCTCGTCTTTATCTGACGACATTATTACCCAGGTGCCAAAAACCATGCGCGATGGCTCGCTTGGGCTTGGTGCTACTAAATCTGAAACCATTATCAAAGTGGTTTTGCCTGCGGCATTACCCGGTATTGTTGGTGCTGTTTTGTTGGCAGCCAGCCGTGCAATAGGTGAAACCATGATAGTGGTACTGGCAGCCGGTAACAGCCCGGCGCTTACTGCCAATCCGTTTGAGGCAGTGTCTACGGTAACGGTAACCATTGTTAACCAGTTAACCGGCGATAATGACTTCTCCAGCCCACAGTCGCTGGTAGCCTTTGCTCTGGGATTGACGCTGTTTGTCATTACCCTGTTATTAAACGTGATGGCTCTGGTAATAGTGCGTAAGTACCGCGAGCAATACGAGTAAGTTATGACCATAATTGCAGAAAACCCGATTAAATCAGTAGCTGCACCGTCGCAGGTACAGCAAAAAGTTATTGCTTCTTTGCGCAAACGTCATCGTAAAGAGAAGCTCTTCCGCTCGCTCGGTTTAGGCGCTGTGTTAATCAGTCTGGCGCTGGTGGCATTGCTGTTTATTAATATTTTCGCTAAAGGTATACCTGCTTTCTGGCAGTCTGCTATTACGCTGGATATTTATTTTGACCCGAAAATAATCAATATTCCACAAAAGCCGTTGCAGCAGGCTGATGAGTCAGACAATGATTTTCGCCAACGCGACCTTGCATGGCAAAATCAGGTTGGTTTTGTTAACTTTAATCGCCTGATCGCCGACAGCCTGCAAAAAGTGTTGCCCGATGCTGCCCAGCACCGGCGTGATCTTGGCCGTGTTGTTACTTCCGGTGAGCGTTTTGCATTGCGTGATATGGTGGTGGCTGATCCTTCGGTGATCGGCCAAACCCATACTTTACATTTACTGACCGACGCTAACATTGATGTCTGGTTAAAAGGTAATATCGATCGCAGCCTGCCTGATAACCAGCAGCAATTAAGTCCTAAAATGCGCGAATGGGTGCAGTCGTTATCAGAGCAGGGAATTATTCAAAACCGCTTTAGTTTAGCCTTGTTTATGAATGCTGACTCCCGCAGTTCTCTGGCTTCAGCTGGCTTAGCCGGTGCTTTTATGGGCTCATTTTATATGATGCTGGTGGTGATAGTGCTGGCGGTACCGATGGGCGTTGCGGCGGCTATTTATCTGGAAGAGTTTGCACCACGCAACAGACTGACAGATCTGGTTGAAGTGAATATCAACAACCTGGCCGCGGTGCCTTCTATCGTGTTCGGTTTGCTGGGGGCATCGGTACTGATTGGCTGGTTTAATCTGCCGATGTCGGCGCCTATTGTCGGCGGCCTGGTATTGTCATTAATGACGCTACCTACGGTAATTATTGCCACCCGTTCTACCTTAAAAGCGATACCACCGTCTATCCGCCAGGCCGCACTGGGGCTTGGCGCGTCCAAAATGCAGGCTATTTTTCACCATGTATTACCACTGGCCATTCCGGGTATTTTAACCGGTGCTATTCTTGGGGTTGCGCAGGCGCTGGGTGAAACCGCACCGCTGTTGCTGATTGGTATGAAGTCTTTTGTTGCATCGGTGCCTGCCTCACCTTTTGATCAGGCTACAGCCTTGCCGGTACAAATTTATCTGTGGCAAGGCAACGAGTTGCGTAACTTCTTCGAGGCCCGGACATCTGCCGCGATTATCGTGTTGCTTATGATGATGATCAGTCTCAATGGCATAGCTATCTGGTTGAGAAAAAAATACGAAAAACGCTGGTAAGATTAATTTCACCAGCCTGTTGTAACAGTTTCAGTTTTAGCTAACGGATAAACGCATGACAAACACAGCCCCGGTAAAAATCAGAGCCAAAGATGTGAAGGTATTTTACGGCGATAACGAAGCGCTGCATGGTATCAGCATGGACGTATATCAGAACGAAGTGATTTCGTTTATCGGCCCGTCAGGCTGCGGCAAATCGACGTTTTTGCGCTGTATGAACCGTATGAACGACACCATTGAAAATTGCCGTGTAACCGGCAGTATTGCACTGGACGGTCGCGACGTTTATGAGCCATCACTGGATGTGGTGCAACTGCGGGCACAGGTAGGTATGGTATTTCAAAAGCCAAACCCGTTTCCAAAGTCAATTTATGAAAATATTGCTTACGGCCCAAGATTACATGGCCTGGCAGAGCGTAAAGCCGATCTGGATGACATTGTTGAGTCCAGCTTGCGCCGTGCCGGTTTATGGAACGAAGTGAAAGACCGGCTGGATCAACCCGGTACAGGGTTGTCAGGTGGCCAGCAGCAGCGTTTGTGTATCGCCCGTAGCATAGCTGTCAGCCCTGAAGTTATCCTGATGGATGAACCCTGTTCGGCACTTGATCCCATTGCAACGTCTATAATTGAAGAGCTGATAGACGAGCTGAAGCAAAACTTCACCATCGTTATCGTTACACACAATATGCAGCAAGCGGCCCGGGTATCTGATCGCACCGCATTTTTTCATTTGGGTAATCTTATTGAAATTGGTAATACCAATGATGTATTTACCAACCCACAGCAAAAACGTACCGAAGACTATATAACCGGTCGTTATGGCTAAGTTAGGGCAATATTCAGGAGCACGCTGTTATGCCAAATAGTAAAATGGGCGGCCATTACTCGCAGGCCTATGATGCAGAGTTACAACAAGCGGTAGACCGTCTGATGCAGATGGCATCGCTGGTTCAGCAGCAGCTGAGTGATGCGTTATCGGCTTTTGCCAGTGGTGATATAGCACTGGCGCAGCAGGTAAAAGACTTTGATCGCAAAGTAAACGACTTTGAAGTTGATATTGATGAGCACTGCCTGGATATTCTGGCCCGCCGTCAGCCTGCAGCTACAGATTTGCGCCTGGTACTGGCTGTGCTCAAAAGCATTAATGATGTAGAACGTATTGGCGATATGGCAAAGCGTATTGCCAAAGCACTGCTGAAAAATACCACTGAAGGGCGGCCAGACGATACACAGCTGCACGAATTAACCAGTATGGCAGCAAAAGCCCAGCTAATGCTGCAGCGCGCTTTAGATGCGTTCAAAAATATGGATGCTGAAGCCGCTTTGCATGTGCTGCATGAAGATAAAGCGATAGATGAAGATTACGACCGCATCATTCAGCACAGTCTTAACAGCATGATGAACGATGCCCAGCAGATCGGGGTGAGTTTGCAGGTGTCTAATGTAGCTAAGGCATTGGAAAGAGTTGGTGATCACAGCCGGAATATTTGTCAGCACGCTATTTTTCTGGCCAGAGGGCGCAATGTTGCATATTTGAGTGATGATGAACTAACACAGATTGTCACGAAAAAGCCCTGAAAAATCATTTTTAAACCATTTTAAAAAGGGCCTGTTGGCCCTTTTTTGTTGTCGCAAGCTAAGTTAGCTGGTGTTGTCAGATTTTGATAAATACTTGGTTTCAATAGAGTAGAAGTCCTTAGTCATAAAAGAATCATTTTAAAGTAGTAAAAATGTCACATTGTCATTTTTTTGTCATAAAAGATTCATATGATTGTCGCCGTCGGAATATGGCACACGCGTGCCAGCAGCTAAACTAACCCGGATGCGAAGATGAATAAAACAGCGATAGCAGTGGCAATAATGATTACAGCAGCAACAGCAGCAGTAAACGCTGAACCGATTACCCTTTATGGCCTGATTAATGTATCTGCACAATCTGGTGATGAAGGTGAAGGGCGTTTTTCTGAGCTTAAAAGTAATAACTCACGCTTTGGTTTAAAAGGCGACTATGCGTTGGATGATGGCCTTACACTGGTATACCAGCTGGAGTGGGGTGTCAATGTATCTGATAGTAGCAGTAGCAATGTTACCGCCCGTAACCAATATATTGGCCTGGCAGGTGGTTTTGGTGAAGTACGGTTGGGGCGGCACGATACCGCACTAAAAATGTCGCAGGCTAAAATTGATCAATTTAATGACTTTGAAGGTGACTTAGGCGCTTTGTGGGAAGCCGAAGTGCGCGCCAATAATTCTATCAGTTACTTTACACCGGTTATCAACGGCTTTGGCGCCCAACTGACTTACATTCTGGAAGATTCAGCCGACGCTGAAGATGCTTACTCTGCTGCGCTGTTTTACGGCGACGAGGAGCTTAAAAGTATCAACTTTTATGCCTCTGTGGCGCTGGATGCTGAAGTTGACGGCTATGACGCCATGCGGTTAAGCACGCAAACTAAAATCGGCGGCGTTAAACTGGGCGCTATAGTGCAACGCCAGGAAGAAATTGAAACCGGGTTAGAGCAAGACGGCTGGCTGGTAAGTGCGGCTTATCCTATGGGTAAAACTGAGCTGAAAGCACAATATCAGACACTGGAAGACGATAACTCCGTCAGTGTAGGGGTTGATTACAAAGCCGGTAAAAACACCACATTATTTGCCTGGTACAGCAGCTTTAATTTAGATACGCCAACGCCGGATCGTGATTACCTGGCAGTGGGCATTAAACATAAGTTTTAATCCGCTTCGCAATAAAAAAACGCCGGCTGACAGCCGGCGTTTTGCTTTAACAGTAATCTGCTCAGTATTTGTACGACAAGCTTAAGCTGTAGCTTTGGCCTTCAACACGTTTTTGCAGTATTTCACCTTGCTGCAGAATTTCTACATCTTCGTCCAGCAGGTTTTTCAGCCCCAGTTTCACTGTCATACTTTCCAGCGGATTGTAGCTGTAGGTAAAGTCCAGTGAGTTAAACGGTTGCTCAAAGGCATCGTCTTTGTCATTAACCCCGGCAAAAGCGATACGCTTACCAAACACGTTATAAGTTAGCGTAGCATTGTGCTGGTTGTTGTCTGAGTCGTAGCCCAGTTGCAGGTTGGCGACATATTTTGAATGGCCGCTTAAGCCGCGCTCAGAATTAGTTAAATCCGCACCCGGAAAGGGCTGGATCTTAATTTCTGATTCGCTGACCGTAAGGTTACCGGCTACGAAGAAGTTGTCAGCAATCTTGCCAAAAGTACCACCAAACATATTCAGCTGTTGCAGAAACTCTGCTTCAATACCGTACAGCTTGCCACTTTGGGCGTTACGGAACGACATCAACAGGTTACCGTCAGAACCGGATAACTCTATCGCTTCAATCGGGTTATCCAAATCTTTGTAGAATACACCAACGCTGTAGTTACTGTTATCGTAATACCACTCTAAGCGGGCGTCTACACTAGTAATATCAGTGCTTTGCAGAGCGGCAAAACCGGTTATTTTAAAATCGGTAAGCGGGTCGACGTACAGTACCGGTGTAACTTCACGTAAGTCTGGCCGCACAACGGTTTGGCTGTAACCAAAACGGGCTTGTAAATCGTCATTAACAAACCAGGTTAATGACAGCGCCGGGTAGAAACCGTCTTCCAGCAGCACTGAGTCGGTGACTTCGCCACTGATGTCGCCATTGGCATCTAACGGCAGAGAAACTTGCTTAAAGTCCTCATAACGTACACCCAGATTTAAGCGGAACTTGTAATCATAGTTAAGCTCAAGAGCTGCATAGCCGGCATCAATCATCTGCGCTGCCAGATAATCATCTGCCTGAGTGGTCACGTTAGAGATTTTAAAGCCGTTGGCAGCATTTAAAATATTCTCGTTGGAGAAAATTTCCGAGAAACTACCAGACAACTGCTGCAGGCTATAGCCTACAGTATCAAAGTTAAAGCGATCAGTTTGTGCATTACGGCTTCGCTCAAAGTAGCTATAGCCACCGCTTAACGTCATTTCGGCTTTACCCAGCGTCAGCGGAAGTTTGGCATTCCAGCTTAAGTTTTCGGTGTTATCGTTCATATCACCGAAGCTGTAATTTACCGCATTCTGGTTACGACGCAGGAAAGAGGTTACTGAACCGTCAGCCTGAGTTTCATTCAGGTAGCGATATTCAATTTCGCCCGGTGCATAGCGGCGTGCTTTAGCATCGGTGTATTGCCAGTCAACCGCCAGGTCCATCAGGAAAGGAAAATTATGCTTACCCCGCAGCTGATTACTCAGCATGCTGCGTTCTTCATATAAAATGGAGGTGTCGGTATTTGAACGGTTGCTTTCGTTTATCGTCTCAATACTGTCGCCATTTTTAATTTTAATTTCGTCTTTGGTGTCCCGCAGGTAAATGGTTGAGGTTTCGATACGGTGATCTACGCCCAGCTCTAAACCAAAATTCAGCATACCTGACAGCTTAACCTGATGTTCGGTACCCTTGATGTCGTCATAACGGTTTAGCGGCACCAGGTTGTCACCTGATACTGAGTAATAACGTTCTTGCTCATCAATATTTTGTGTTGATCTGTCATAGCTTACGCCGGTCATTACACCAAACACCACATTTTGCGCCAGCTCAAAACGGCTGCCGAACGAGGCGCTGCCATCAAAATCGGGCTTGACGCTTTTGCGACTGATATCAATATCACGGTTGAACGCTGTGCCCAACTCACGCAAAATTTCATTAGCTTGTTCCAGATTACCTGCAGTAATACCGCCCAGGTCTTCTGCAATGCTTACCGGTGTTAACAGACCATACTGCGCCTGAGCGGCAGCCAGCTGAGGTGAAATACCACGCAAACCATCATCTTTACCGCGCCAGTCATCGCCACCCCCGGCGTAGTCGAAACCATCGTCGCTGTTCAGGCTGTTGTAACCTGTGCCCACTGATACGTTAAACGTGGTTTGCAGCGGAATTGCAGCGGTACGGATATTAACGTTACCACCACCGAATGCGGCAGGTAGTTCTGGTGAGTAAGCTTTTTGTACCACTAAACTTTCAATAATACCGGCCGGAAACATATCCAGCGGGATAACATTACGTGTTGGATCGGGGCTAGGTACCATAGCGCCGTTAAGCAAGGTACTTGAATAGCGCTCGCCCAAACCACGGACATAAATAAATTTGTCTTTTACCAGCGTTAAGCCGGTTACCCGACGTAGTGCTGTGGCGGCATTGCTGTCACCGGCGCGGGAAATTTGCTCCATGCCGAGCAGTTCAGCAACATAAGGTTGCTCACGACGCTCTGCAGCGGCAGAAGCGGCAGAGCTCATCAGACGGCCGGATACAGAAATACGTTCAACATCTTCTTCATTCTGTGTCGGTTGCTGCGGTTCCTGCGCTATTGCGCTCAGTGAAACCAGCGCGGTTGCCGTGCTAAGGGCCAGCAACACACTGCGGCCAACACGACTGAAATTAAACTTTTGCATGCTGCTCATCTGAACTTTGTCCTATCAGCTTGTACTGTTACGTCTGCGTTGCACCGAACTATTGGTTTACAGGTTCAATGCAGTGGAATAAAAAAACACTGCCAGGCAAAACCCGGCAGTGTTTGTTGCTGTTAGTCGTCTAAACCGACGGCCCAGCCTGCAGTCCAGTCATTACCTGCTTTAACAGCACCGATAAAGTCTACTGCTTCGAAGAAGGTGTCCACGGTAGTCATATCTTTTGGCGTAGTAGTATCGATAGTGAAGATACCGTTTAACACTGCGGCCTGATTTGCTGCAAGGCTATTGCCGGTTTGAGCCAGGAACCACTGTTCAGTAGTTGTTGTGGCGCTGACAGTGCCTTTAACCGCTTCGGTTGGGCAGGCGATGACAGAGTTGGTCATAGTTAAGGCACCTGAAGCCGCAAGAGCACGTGATTCGTCGGATTCAATTTCCAGACACTCACCCATCCCAGCAGGGCCGGTAACAACAAAGTTCGCCAGTTGCGCATTGGTTCCTGCACGCAGCAGTACGCCTTCTGAGTCATCATCACCGTCAAAGTTATTACCGATAATGGTCATGTTAGCGATAGTCGGGTTAGATACCGGCGTAGCAGTAAGGTTATTTGACTGGTTATCCGCTTCAATACCACGGTTAGATTTAGAGTCATCTGCACCGTGTTTTACCAGCACAAATTGCAGTTTACCGCGCCAGCCATCAGCCCAGTCTACTGAGTCATCGCCGTTAGAGGTCAGCACTACGTTTTTACAGCTAACAGCACCACCGAACATCTCAATGCCGTCATCCACGTTTTGGTGTACCTGAATATTTGAACACTGAGTGCCAGAGCCCACACCAGCAAAAGTAATACCGTTTAACTCGTTATCCGGGATAACTTCAAAACCGGCATGTTTAACCACTACGTAGTTTAAAGTGCCGCTGCTATCTTCCCAGTTGCCGCCACCATATGGGCCTGCATTACCTTCAGCTTGTACTAAACAGCTGTCTAAATTAGCTTGATCAGCACACTTGGTTGTAGGAGCTTTACCCAGTAATACCAGGCCACCCCATTGGCCTGCTGTGGTAGGTGAACCGATAATGTCCTGCACTGACGTCATTACGATAGGGTTAGCGGCAGTACCATTTGCTTCAATTTTTGAGCCGCGGGTAACTACCAGGAAGTCGGCACCAGATTTACCAAAAATACGTACGCCCGGTTGCACTGTTAACGTCGCTGCAGTGGTGTTGTCTACACCAATACGCACACGGCCATTCAGCACATAATCGGCACCGGCAGCCAGTGTTACGTTAGAGGTAATATCACCGGTTAACTGACAGTTTAAGCGGCCAGACAAGCTGTTTACTTCGCTGGTGCCGGCAGGGCAGGCAGCTAAGTCATCTTCCGGGTGTAAGCCTACTGTCCAGCCTACTGTCCAGTCTTCTTCACCATCAAAGGCACCAATGTAATCAACATTATCAAACCACGGGTCTACGTTATTAGCTACGTTATAGCCATTACCTAAAGCCGGTGAGTTAGGTGCTGGTATATAGCCACCTAATAAGGCGTCACCAACGATATTGCCTGGCTGAGCACGGAACCAGGTTTCAGCATTGAGTATTTCGGTGTTGTTACCGTCAACGGAATTTTTAAAGGGTTCAGCGCAGTCGATAATAGAGTTACGGAAGATAATTTCGCCGTTTTGCGCATTCGCTACCGATTCATTGCTGTTTATTTCAAAACACTCGCCCATACCTGCCGGGCCGGTAATAATCATATTGTATAACTCACCAGCGGTACCAGCGCGCAGTAAAATGCCCTCAGAGTCATCTTCACCGTCAAAGTTGTTACCGATAATGGTCATGTTGGCGATACGTGGCTTAGATACCGGTTCAGCCGTAAAGTTATCTGACTGGTTGTCAGCTTCAATACCGCGGTTGGCTTTGGTATCGTTCGGGTTATGGCGAACTAATACGTGCTGCATACGGCCAGTCCAGCCATCAGCCCAATCTAAAGAATCGTCGCGGTTGCCGGTTAATACCACATACTTGGCATCTACCGTACCGCCGAAAAATTCTACGCCGTCATCCAGGTTATTGTGTACCTGAATATATTCTACTTCAGTACCACGGCCGACACCGGCAAAGGTAATACCGTTTAATTCGTTATCTGGCAGTACTTCAAAACCTGCATAGCGCACCTGCACATATTTCAGCGCACCGCTGTCGTCATCTTCATCAGCACCACCGTATGGGCCGGCTTCGCCTTCAGCTTCTACCTGACAGTTAGCCAGGTTGGCTTGATCACATTTCGTGGTAGGTGCATTACCCAGTAATACCAGGCCACCCCATTCTGCAGTAGACTCGTCATCGGACAGCCCCAGCATATCGTTTACCGATGTCATAATAATTGGAGCGGCGGCAGTACCTACCGCCTGAATTTTTGAACCGCGGGCCACGACTAAGTAGTCAGCGCCGCTTTTACCAAATATCGTGGTGCCCGGTTCAATGGTCAGGGTGGCACTGTTAGTATTATCACCACCAACAGTCACTTTACCGCTTAAAGCCCAGGCGATATCTGCAGTTAAACGGGTGTCGCTGGTAATAGTGCCGGTGATTTCACACACTGCTTTATCTACACCCGCGAGGCTGGAGCCTTCAGTGGCAAAAGCTGGGCAGTCTGCAGTTGGTGGTGGATTACCGCCACCGTTACCGTTGTCATCGCCATTGCCGGCGTTAACAACTAAGTCGCCACCACAGCCTGCCAGTATCAATGCTGACGCTATTGCGCTTAGTTTTAATAGTTTGCGTAAAGCCATTACCATCTCTCCATTGAGTTGTTATAGGTCTTGCCAATAAGTTGCAAGCACCCTACAACAGAGAAATTACGCTTTTATTACACTTATGCTGCTGTCATGTGACAGTGCCAGTAACGGCTGAACAGTTGCGGTACACGGTGTAGGTTGTCAGAAAAAATTCATTTTAATGTCATATATAGGTGGCTTATTTTGGTTTAAATTTTGTAGCATTTGTTATTTAGTTGTTTTTATTGGGGCGGGGCGGCTACTGAGTAAAGATTAACCTCGTGTTTTCATAAAAATGTCATAAACTGCGGCAATACTATGCAGCATAAACAGTTAGAATAATCCGGCCCTGTGCCGGTTAACAGAACGTGGTGGATGCTATGGCAAGAAAAATCCTGGTGGTGGAAGATGAAGCACCAATTCGCGATATGCTGTGTTTTGTGCTGGAGCAAAACGGTTATCAGGCTGCAACAGCAGAAGATTACGACTCAGCCATTAATGCGCTGGTAGAGCCCTACCCGGATTTAGTCCTGCTAGACTGGATGCTGCCCGGTGGCAGTGGTATTCAGATCGCAAAGAAAATGAAGCAGCACGACCTTACCCGCAATATTCCGATTATTATGATCACCGCCCGTGGTGAAGAAGAAGATAAAGTACGCGGGTTGGAAGTGGGTGCTGATGATTATGTTACCAAGCCGTTTTCACCCAAAGAGCTGATGGCACGTATTAAAGCAGTGATCCGCCGTGTAGCGCCGACCAGCCTGGATGAAGTAATAGAAGTGCAGGGCTTAAAGCTGGACCCGGTATCACACCGTGTAATGGCCTCGGATCAGGCGCTGGATATGGGGCCAACTGAGTTTCGTCTGCTGCATTTTTTTATGACCCACCCCGAGCGCGTGTACAGCCGTGAACAACTGCTGGACCATGTCTGGGGTACCAATGTGTATGTGGAAGACCGCACGGTAGATGTGCATATCCGCCGCTTACGCAAGGCGATTTCTATAGCCGGGCATGATAGATTAGTACAAACCGTGCGTGGCTCTGGCTACCGTTTCTCCGCTAAATAAAGGCTTACTGCTACCGCTATGCGCCAACTGTTATCACAAAGGAAGGTCTACACTAAACTCTTCCTTTTTTACTGTTTTATTGCTCTGGTTGGCCTTATTTCTAACAGCCTGCTGCTGGCGCTGCTTATTTTTACCGTGGCGCTGTTGCTGTGGCATTACCACCATTTATTTATAATGGACAAATGGTTGTGGCGTGATCGCAAATTGTCGCCGCCGATCAGCGAAGGGATCTGGGGCCATTTATTTGAAGGTATTTACTACCTGCAGCGGCGTGACAGACGCAAAAAGCGTGAGCTGCGCAATGTAGTGCGGCGGTTTCGTGACGGCGCCGAGGCCCTGCCAGAGGCAGTAGTAGTACTAACCGATGATTGGAGCATTATCTGGAGCAACAAGCTGGCGCAAATTCTGGTGGGTCTGCACTGGCCGGCTGATGAAGGCCAACGGCTGGATAACCTGATCCGTCACCCGGATTTTCTGCACTATTTAAAACAAGCCAAATTCGAGCAGCCACTTGAGCTGGCTTCACCGGTTAATGATGAGCTAACGCTTGAATTTAATATTATGTCTTATGGGGCAGAGCAATACTTACTAATAGTGCGGGATATCACCCAGCTTAAGCAGTTGGAGCAAATCCGTAAAGACTTTGTCGCCAACGTATCGCATGAACTGCGCACTCCGCTTACCGTACTGCAGGGCTATCTGGAAGTGATGGACGATGAACATCTGCCCGATAAAGTGATCTGGAAAAAAGCCCATAACGTTATGCTGGACCAAACCAAACGTATGGATGCGCTGGTACAACAATTGTTAACGCTATCGCGTATTGAAGCGTCAGCCCGGGTGCAGTTTGAGCCTGTGGTAGATGTACCTGCTATGCTGCACCAACTGGAACAAGAAGCCCAAACACTGAACCGCGATAAACAGCATAGCATCCGTTTTGATATTGATGACAACCTGAAGGTTACCGGCGTTACCGAAGAGTTACGCAGTGCTTTTTCTAATCTGGTAACTAACGCCATTAAATACACCCCGGCCGGTGGCGAAATTAACGTTAGCTGGCAACGCCAGCATTTAAAAGCGCTGTTTGCTGTTAATGATAATGGCGAAGGTATAGCCGCACACCATGTAAAGCGCCTTACCGAGCGTTTTTACCGGGTAGACCAGGCCCGAGCCCGCAGTACCGGCGGCACTGGCTTGGGACTGGCTATTGTAAAGCACGTATTGTCACGCCATAACAGCCGGTTAATGATTTTCAGTGAGCCGGGAAAAGGTAGTAGTTTTTCTTTCTCTATACCGGCAGAACTGGTGCTGGGGTCAAAAACAAAAAAACGCGAAGAAACGCCGCCGCACTAAACAGATAAGTTATTGCGCTGCTTTTTTCCGGTGTGGCCAACAGCGATCAATGGCTTGTTCTGCTACCAGCCCCAACACATCTTGCTCCAGTGCATCAGCATGGCCTAAAAATGTCTGCGCCAGTTCACGGTCTGCCAGCGCCGTTGCTATCAGATTTATCGCATCATCCAGCGTGGTGCCATGCTCGTAATATCTGATGTGATGGCTGGTATCCACCACTAAATCAGCAGACTCCTGACACCACTTCTCAAACACTAGTTTCGCCAATTGCCGGTAACGGGCTTGGGGGCCGCCAAATACAACAAAAAATGTCTCTGCGATAGCCTTACCGAACTGCTCAGTTATTTTATCTAAATGCAGCAGTAACTGTGTTGTTTCATCTACGGCACTTTGCAGCATCAGCTGTGCAAAAACGGGTTCCAGTTGATGACTGTATTCCAGTATCAGGCGGTGGTCCAAGGTGCCGTCATAAGCTACTGCACCGAGCAACTGCTGTGTGGCAGTAAACAGCTGCTGGCCAACGGCGTTGTTGGCCTCATGTTTAAGCTGTGCCAGAAGGTTGTGCAGTAACGCTGCTGCATCCGGCTGTGGCGTTTGCAACAGTGTGTAGTAAACCGCCATGGTGCTATGGCTCAGGGCTTTCAGCCGGTGATAGCCTGGGCCGTTAACGGTATACTCGCTAATACTGTCACCACAGCAGGCAATCAGGCGGCTATCCAGGCGCACAATAAGCAGCACATGACCCCGGCTGATTTTGTTGGCAAAGTACTGTTTTCTTTTCGCATACTGACTATGAAACAGCTGATTTATTTCACCCAGGGCTGAGTCTGCCGGTTCAGCTTTAGTATCCTGCAGCGTAATATTCACCGACGTACCTGATGCAGTTTTCATCTTAAGGCAAATGCTCACCGCCGGTAACACCGAGCACTTCGGCCGTTACATAGCTTGATTCTTGTGATGCCAGATAGACGTAAGCCGGTGCCAGTTCAGCAGGCTGGCCAGGGCGGCCCATAGGGGTATGCTGACCAAACTGTTCCAGTTTATCTGCCGGTTGGCCGCCACTTTGCTGCAATGGCGTCCAGATAGGGCCTGGCGCTACTGCATTTACGCGGATACCCTTTTTAATCAGCATCTTAGCTAAACTTTTGGTAAAGCCGGTAATAGCGCTTTTACTGGAAGCATAATCCAGTAAACCGGCCGACGGCTGGTACGACTGAATTGACGTAGTATTAATAATACTGGCACCTGCAGGCATATGTGGCAGTGCGGCTTTGGTGATCCAAAACATGGCAAACACATTGGTAGCATAGGTTTGCTGAAACTGCTCACTGCTTAAATCGGCCAGTTCTTCAACAAACTGCTGCTTGCCAGCGTTATTCACCAGGATATCGATACCGCCAAGCTTTTGTACCGCTTGCTGCACCAGACTTTGGCAAAATTTCTCATCTGAAATATCGCCGGCTACAGCAAAGGCTTTTACATCAGCTGTCTGCAATTCTTTTAGCACGGTATTAGCATCTTGTTCTTCAGAAGGTAGATAGTTAATCATCACATCGGCGCCTTCACGGGCAAAGGCAATTGCCACGGCACGGCCAATGCCGGAATCGCCACCGGTAATCAGAGCTTTTCGGCCTGTTAATCTGCCACTGCCCTGGTAAGTGTTTTCGCCGTGATCAGCTTTGGGTGATAGTATCGCGTCAAGCCCCGGGTCTGGCTGGGCTTCGTCGTAGTGGGTGTTGTCTATCGGATACTGCTTACGGGGATCTTGCATACTGCACTGGTTTTGCGTCTTCATTAGGCACCTCCGGTTGAGTTTCACATAACGATACTAGGGGTATTAGCAAGGTAAGCAGGTTTTGTGCCTATACGGGCAGGTGAGTAAATAATTCAGTTTAATCAGGCAGACAGGTAATTAAATAGCAGGTGCGATGCAGTAAAGCGGGAGTTGGCAGTGGGCAGAAGCTGAATATCTTACCGGCACATAACGTAAAACTTTCATGGGCAGCTTTATCTCGCAAGCGCAGCGGGTGTTAATTGACGATTAACTTTAGCTCAGTTATATCTCGGCACTATGAAAATAAAAAATTACTTACTGTTATTGATCTTCGTTTTGCTGGTTGCGGGCTTTATTCTGCCAGAGCGGATCAACATGCCGGTGGCTGGTGCTACCCAGCGCGACTGGCACCCGGACACTTTCTGGTATGAACCCTGGGGCAGCTCTGGCGTGCACAAGGGCATTGATATTTTTGCTAAAGCCGGTACTACAGTTACCAGTACAACTGATGGCATAGTGCTGTATCAGGGCGAGTTACCTAAAGGCGGCAAGGTAGTGCTGGTGTTAGGGCCTAAGTGGCGATTGCATTACTTTTCTCACCTTAAGGCGATTAATGTCAGCGGCTTTGAATGGCTAAGCTCGGGTAAGGTTATTGGTGCGGTAGGGGGTAGCGGCAATGCCAAAGGTAAACCGCCTCATCTGCATTATTCTATAGTAAGGCTTGTTCCTGCCCCCTGGGCAGCAGACGGCAGCAGCCAGGGCTATAAAAAAATGTTTTACATTGACCCTGGCAATTATCTGGTTGGCGAATAGCAGCCAGCCGTGTTGGCGTTATTGATGAGTGTGTAGAACGACCAACAAGTCTACACTAAAATCAAAAGATTCAGTTTTAATAAAGGCCTGCAATTAAGTAATATAGTCTGATTAAAAGTTAGCCCAATGCTTGCTTTTGGATGTGATCAGATAGGTATTTGGGATTTAGGGGCGCAATGGACAAGCAACTTCGTCAAGAGTGGTTGGTATCCTTACTCGGTTGGAGTGGGGTGATCCTATTTTTAAGCTTGATAGATACCCTGCATGATCTGTGGGTGGCTGATAGCGATAAACTCAATAATCATCCACTATGGGCGTTACAAGAGTGGGGCCTGTGGTTTCTATTTACGCCACTGTTGTTCCGGCTGTTAAACCAGTCTGCTGCTAGACATCAGTTAACCAACCGCTGTTGTCTGCAAATTTGTGCACTGATATTTATCAATGCCATGCTGTATCAGGCACTATTTGATTTGATAGTGCTTGATGACAGTATTGCCTACAGCTTGTTGTATTTCGCTCCTGTGCATCCGGTGGTTATCTTTATCAATGTGTTTATCTGGCAGCGATATCTGGCTCTGCCTCAGGCACAGCCGGCACAGGTAGACGACGCTGCTGGCCAAATGCTGACTATCGAACAGCCAGAGGGCGCTATGCAGCTGAGTTACGACGATATTATCCAGATTAACTCTGCCAGTAATTACGTTGAGGTTTGCACAGCTGAGCGTAGCTGGCTTAAACGTGCAACGCTAAAAGACATCGAAACTCAGTTACCGCGACATATGTTTGTTCGTACCCATCGCGCCCATCTGGTCAATATTCAGCATATCGCCCGTGTAAGGTTAAAATCTTCCGGCAGTGGCTATGTCGAGCTTAAAAGTGGCCGGGTAGTTGCGTTGAGTAAAGCGCATAAACAGGCGGTCAGGGCTCGTTTGCAAAACGCTGCCTGAATAGCGGCTATTTTAGCCCTGGTCCGTTTATCCCAAAGCCTTCTGATGGTTGTACAGCAGCAGGTTCATTCATCCCTAAGCCTTACCAGTCAGCACTTTGACCTTGAGTGGGTAGCTGCGAATTACTCTAATAGCGCTATCTATTGCAAAACAACAGAGTGCTTATGCAGCGTTGTAAACGAGTAATCCCGGTTATGGTTGTTTGCCTGATGGCTGCGTTGCAGCAGGTTAGTGCCGAAACCGTTACCCACTATAGCCAGACTGAGCTGGTACAAATGTCTGGTCAGTCGGTGCTGGATATTATTGAACAGGTCGCCGGCTTTCGGTTTATTGACTCAAACAGCCAACGCGGCCTGAGTAATGCTAGCGGTAATGTGCTGATTAATGGCTTGCCTGTGCTTAACAAATCTCAATCTCTGGCAGATATGCTGGCCGGGCTGCCTGTCAGTCAACTTGGTGCCATGGAGGTGTATCTGGCGGGGCACCCGTTTGCAGCGGCCAGTCAATATACTCAGGTGGTCAATCTGCTTCGGCATACTGCGCAGCGCCCAATCAGCTGGCGCATAGCAGCAGGTTCTGCTTTGGGTATTCAGCAGCCGCAAGCCTTGTCGCTGCAAAGCAGCACTGGTTGGCATGGCTGGGATCATCAGCTGCAAGTCAGGCGCGAAAAAGATTTGCTGCAAAGCCACAGCCGTTTTTTCCAGGCCGGCCCTGACAATAGCCCGGATCTTAGCGGTAACGAAGATTACAGCGACAGCACAAAAGACAGCAATCTTGCGATAACCTCTGCCCGGAAACTGCGCAATAGTTACTTGCAGCTCAATAGCCAATGGCAGGAGCAAGGGTATCAGGAGCGCTACCGGCGCAATTGGCAGCAAGATACTGTAGTAGCAACAGAAATCATCGATAGCCAGAATAAACAGCAGCAGTTTGAGTTGGGCCTGGACTGGCAACAACAGGCAAATGACGACTACGATGGCTGGTTATGGCAAGTTGCTGGGCTATATCGCCGGCAGCGTTCAGACTATCACTCGCAGATAGATACCGCAGAGCAAGATAACAACAGCACTGAGCTGTTTAGCCAGCACAAAACACTCACTGAACAAGTGATAAAGTTCAGTAGCCAGCAAGCCACGCTGTGGTGGCAACCTGAGCTGGGGTTCGAACTTAGCCAGAACCGGCTCGATGCCAACACGCTGGTGCAGGGCATGTTAACGACCACAGTGCGAGAAAACAGGGTTGAGCCTTACATAGCCAGCAAAGTGCAGCTGAATGACCATTGGCAATGGTATGCTAAATTAACCGGCGAATATGCGACACTACAAAGTGAAACTCAGCAGTATTATCAAACGCAAAACCGCTATTTAAAGCCGTTAATTAAATTAAGCCACCAGAGTGAAAGCAGCCTGCAATCGACTTTTACGCTACAGCGTAAGGTTGAACAGCTGGACTTTGCCGACTTTATTCCGGGGCTGGATAACGATTTCGGCCGCGAGCAAGCCGGTAATGCTCAGCTAAAACCGCAGCAGAGGCTGGAGCTGAGCTACGAGTTAAATTATGGCGTTGGCGCTGATTGGGCGCTAAATACGCAGATTTTCTGGCACAAAATTGATGATATTCATGAGTTTGTACAATTTGATACCGACTCCTGGGGGCTGGCCAATGCTGGCCAGGCAAGCTACAGCGGAGCCGATATCAAGCTTAACCTGGCCAGCCACTGGTTAGTGCAGGGCAGTGAAATAACGCTGCAGTACAGCTTTCGCGACGCTCGCTATGCCGATCCATTAACCGGTAACCGCGCTATTTCCTGGCTAACACCACACAGTGGTGACATTGAGCTGAGAAAGAATGCTAACGGGTATGCCTGGGGCTTGTCGGTAGATTTTGCCAATGTTGAGACGGCGTTTTATCCTGACGAGGTTTACCGCCAGAAAAGCAAGGCGACTACCGATATCTACGCCGAGTTCAGTTTGCGCCATGGTTTGACACTGGATATAGCAATAAACAACCTGTTCGGCGCCGACTATAAGTATCAGCGAGATGTTTTTATGCCGGATCGCAGCAGTGCAATGGCTTATCGTTACCACAGCCTTGAACGCAGTGATCCCAGCTTGCTGATCGCAATCAGTGGTAATTTTTAGCCGTGACTTTACGTCCTTACGACACTGCTTTAGCTACTGTGTTTACGAAAGCAATCATTGTGGTGGTCATTCACCATGCCGCAGGCCTGCATATGGGCGTAAATAATAGTAGAGCCAACAAACTTAAAGCCGCGTTTTTTTAAGTCTTTGCTCATTGCATCCGATTCCGGGCTGGTAGCGCGGTAATCTGCCGGGCCGGCGATGCTGTTTTGCTGCGGTGCGCCATTTACAAAACGCCACTGATAGTTGCTAAAACTACCAAACTCGGCTTGTACCTCTAAAAACCGGGCGGCGTTGTTAATGGCAGCCGCCACTTTTAAGCGGTTGCGAATAATGCCGGGGTTTTGCAGCAGCTCCGCGGCTTTAACTTCATCAAAAGCGGCTACTTTAACCGGGTCAAAATTGGCGAAGGCAGCACGATAGTTATCACGCTTTTTCAGTACCGTATACCAGCTAAGCCCGGCCTGGGCTGCTTCTAAGGTTAAAAACTCAAACAGCTTGTTGTCGTCATACACCGGTACGCCCCATTCGGTATCGTGGTAGGCAACGTAATCCGGCTTGGTTAAATCTACCCAGTGGCAGCGGCACGGTGTGTTCATCTTAGGTTCCTTATTTTTCCAGCTTGGGTGGCTGGGCCAGATAATCCAGCGCCAGGCCGGTTAGTGCCCGCACACCGTTTACCAGTGCGTCTTCGTTAACATCAAACATCGGTGAGTGGTTTGGCGGCACTTCGCTAAGCGGTTTACCTTCGGGTGAGATGCCTAAAAAGAAAAACACCCCCGGAATTTTTTGCTGATAAAATGAGAAGTCTTCGGCGCCGGTAATTGGCTTAATTGAGGCTACGCCTTTGTCACCTGCCGCCCATTTAAGGCTTGGCATGGCCCAGTTAGTTAATGCTGGGTCATTCCAAGTCACAGCAGCAAAGTTATGGACGTGAAAGTCAGCTTCAGCGCCGCTGGCTTTGGCAATATGATCGCTGGTGTGTGCCATGCGGGCGATTAAATCTTCGCGCATTTCACTGTCAAAGGTGCGAATGGTGCCTTCCAGCTTTACGTCATCGGGAATGATATTCCAGCGGATACCGCCATGTACCTGACCAAACGACACCACAGCCGGCGCTTTGGTAACATCAATTTGCCGTGCCGGTATCAGGTTTATTGCGCTGATCAACTGGCCGGTAACGTTTATCGGGTCGATACCGCGCCAGGGGCTGGAGCCGTGCACTTGCTTGCCCTTAACGGTAATTTGAAAGCTGTCGGCTGCGGCCATAATACCTTCGGTTTTTACCTGCAGTTGGCCGGGCTCGCCGGGCCAGACATGCAGGCCAAAAATGGCGCTTGGGCTGGGGTTAGCAAATAAGCCTTCGGCCAGCATCATCTTGGCGCCGCCTTCTTCACCGGCTGGCGGGCCTTCTTCGGCGGGCTGAAACACAAACATAATGGTACCGGCAATATCGGCTTTTTGTTTGCTTAATACTTCGGCGGCGCCCATCAGTATAGCCACATGGGCATCGTGGCCGCAGGCATGCATTACGCCGGTTTGCTGGCCGTTAAACTCGCTGATGACTTTGGATGCAAAGGCCAAGCCGGTTTGTTCGGTCACCGGCAAGGCGTCCATATCCGCGCGCAGTGCTACTACCGGGCCGGGTTTGCCGCCTGTTAAAATACCTACTACGCCGGTATGGGCTATGCCGGTGCGTACTTCTAAGCCAAGCTTTTCTAAATGCGCCGTTACTTTGGCGGCAGTGCGTACTTCACGGTTAGATAACTCCGGGTGTTGGTGAATATCACGGCGCCACTCTATAACCTTAGGCATTACCTGTTCAATTTGCTTAGCTAACTGCGGCCGCTGCTCGGCAGCAGCTAACGGGGTATGTAACAACGGCAGTAAAGCCAGGCTTAATAGTGACCAGCGCATAGTAACTCCATCATTTTTATATAGTGTTACTACCTTAAGCGCCACTGATGAAAATGGCAATTGTTGCTGGAAAATTGCTGTTAGCTTAGGTAATGTCGGACCAGTTGCTTCATAAACAGACGCAGGCCAATGCAGTTACATATTATTCCGGGATATATTCAGAACATTTATCTGGTGCAGGACGCAGCCGGCTTACTGTTGCTCGATGGTTGCAGCCGTGCCGATGTATCCACAGTGTGCGACTTTATCAGACAAAAGTTAGCTTTGCCGCTAACAGCGCTTAAGCTTATTGTGGTGACACATATGCACCCGGATCATGCCGGAGGGGCCCATCTGCTGCGCCGTAAAACAGGTGCCCGCATTGCTTGTCATCCCAAGGCGCAATTGTGGTATGCAGGGCTGTTGGGGCGCACGGCGCATATTATTGATGTTAGCTTAACCTGGTGGGTGGCCAACCGGCTGGGTAAACCCAAACGCCATATCTGGTATAACCCGATACTAAAAGCAGATATGGTATTGGCCGACGAGCAGCACCTGCCTGATTTTCCGCACTGGCAGGTTATTTATACCCCCGGCCATACCGATCATGATTTATCGCTTATGCACCAACCCAGCAAGCAGTTGTATATTGCCGATTTAATTGTGTCGGTTAAAAAACGCCTGGTGCCACCTTATCCGGTTTGCCATCCTAACCAATATAAACAATCACTTAAGCGGGTAAATGCGTTGCAACCCAGTCAGCTGTATTTCGCCCATTTAGCGCCCCGCACTGGCGACAGTATCAATTTTAACGATATTCTGGCGCAGGCCCCAACCCTGCCGAAAAACCACTGGTATTCAATGCGTAACCGCATTTTGCATACGCTGGGCTGGCAAACCAACTCGCACTAACTACGTGGGGTTACCCCGGCACCACATCTACTAACCCCGGGCAATCGAGCACAAAAGCGATTTTTTTCAGCGATTTTTGCTCCAGCATTAAATCGGCCGCCAGCAAGCTTTGTTGTGCCAGCCAATCTGCGCCGAGTTTAAGTTGTAGATACTGGCTGCCGCTTTCGGCTTGTAGTTCTGGCAGCAGGTCGTCGCGGCGTTTTTGGTTTAGCAGCACTGCCAGGCGCAACAGCACCAGCAGGCATACAACCTGGGGTAATTGATACAAACTAAAGGCTGGTATTTCATCAGCGCGGATTTTACGGCGGTGAAACCGTACCAGGGTGGCGATAAGCTGCTGTTGTTCCTGGTTAAAACCGGGCAGGTTGGCATTTTGCAGAATATAGGACGAGTGTTTTTGCACACCGGAGGAGTTAATGTGCAGGCCCACTTCGTACAAGGTGGCGGCCCAGCCCAGCAGCATAGCGTCTTCATCGGTAAGCTGCCACTGGCTACGCACCTGGCTGAACAATGTTAAAGCTGTCTGGCTAACACGCTCTGCCTGCGCCATATCAACATCGTAACGGCGTTGCAGGCTGGCCACGCTGTGTTCGCGTATATCCAGATGCTGCAGCCGGTCACTCATTTCGTATAACACACCTTCGCGCAGGGCAGCGTCAATATAAACCAGCTGTTCTATTTGCAGTAAATTAAAGGCGGCGATAAGAATTGCCAGGCCAGAGCAAATAAGCAGCTTGCGATCATCTGTCAGGCCGGGTAAATCCAACTGATAGCTGTTTTCCTGTTGCACCAGATGCTCTTTTAGCGCCAGCAGGTGTGGCAGCTCCAGTGCGTTGCTGCTTAACCCCATGCCGACAATAATATCGCGGATGGTTTTCACCGTGCCGGACGTGCCTACCGCCTGCTGCCAGCCGGCGGCTTTAAAGCTGCTGACAATCGGTTCCAGCTCTTGCTCGGCCTGTAAAATAGCGCGGTTAAAGCGCTTGTCGCTGATTCGGCCCTGGGCAAAATGCTGCAGCGCGTAGCTGACACAACCCATATTGCGGCTGCTTAGCCTAAGTGGTTGTACACCCTCGCCAATAGCAAACTCGGTGCTACCACCGCCAATATCGATTACCAGCCGCCGGCCGGAAAAATGCTCAAAATGCGCCACGCCCTGATAAATAAAACGGGCTTCTTCCTGGCCGGAAATAACTTCTATCGGAAACGGAAACACCGCTTTGGCGCGGCGTAAAAAGGTAGCGGAATTGCGGGCCCGCCGCAGTGTGTAGGTTGCAATAACCCTCACCGACTGAGGCGCAAAGGGAATTAAGGTATCAGCAAATTGAGCCAGCACAGTCAGGCCGCGCTCTATGGCTTCTTCGCTTAATACCAGTTGTTCATTTAAGCCTTCGGCCAGTTGTACTTTTTGTTTTTCGCGGTGTAACAGCTGGATATCTCCATCTACTACCCGTGCTATTACCATATGAAAAGAGTTTGAGCCCAGATCGACGGCTGCCATATAGGCGTGGTCGTCCGGGCGGTCTTTACTTGGCTGGTTGTCGTTCATTCCGTCTCGGTATTGATCAGTTGCCCTTGCTGGCGGGCCAGATATTCGTAGATCTGCTGCTGTGAGCGGATACTGCGTTTATTGCCGCGTTTAACGTAGGCATTACTTTGTTTGGCATCAATAATACGTGCCTTTACGTTGTCCCGCCACTGAATATCTAAAGTGTCTAATACTTGTTGCTTTAAACGCACATCATATATCGGTACACCCACTTCTACCCGCTGGTCGATATTGCGGGTCATCCAGTCGGCTGACGACAGGTAAACATCGGTTTCACCGCCGTTATGAAACACATAAATACGCGAATGCTCTAAGAAGCGGTCCAGCACCGAAATAACCCGGATATTCTGGCTTTTGCCGGGCAAGCCGGGGATAAGTGAGCACATACCGCGGATAATCATGCGAATTTTTACCCCGGCCTGGCTGGCGCGGTATAACAGGTCAACAATTTGCTGGTCAACCAGGTTGTTCACCTTAAGAAAAATTTCCGCTTTGCGGCCACTGACAGCAAAATCAATTTCGCGCTGAATAAGCTGCATCAGCCGCGGCCGGCTCCAGGTGGGCGAGACAATCAGGTGATTAAATTGGTACGGCCGATAGCTGTATTCAATAAACTCAAACACCTGGCCAACTTCTGCGGTAATTTCCTGATGGCAGGTAAATAAGCTCATATCGGTGTAAATACGTGCGGTTTTCTCGTTAAAGTTACCGGTGCCTATATGGCCATAATGCATCAGTTTGCCTTTTTCCATCCGGCTGATCAGACACAACTTAGAGTGAATTTTCAGGGTGGTTAAGCCAAATACTACCTGGATGCCGGCTTCGGTCATTTTGCGCGCCCAGTTTATATTATTTTCTTCATCAAACCGGGCTTTTAGCTCAACCACTACGGTAACTTTTTTACCGTTGCGCACCGCATCCAGCAAGGAATGAATAACGCGGGAATGCTTAGCCACCCGGTACATGGTCATTTTAATATGCGTTACTTTGGGGTCGAACGATGCCTGGCGTACCCATTCGGTAAAATAGCCAAAGTTATGGTAAGGGTAGTGCAGCAGAATATCACCGGCGCGGATGGCGTCAAAACTGGTAGCGTACTGCTCAAATTCGGGGCTTTTCAGCGGCGGCATTGGCGGAAATTCAGTGCTTTGATGGCCGATATTCGGAAAGCTGATAAAGTCTTTAAAATTACGGTAGCGGCTGCCGGGAATTAACGAGTCAGTTGAGCTGGTGCCCAGCTGTTTGCTCAGTACTTTAAGCATTTGCTCTGGCATGGCGGCATCATACACCAGCCGCACCGGCTCAGATTTTAAGCGCTGGCGAATGCCCTTCGACATTTTATCCAACAGGCTTTGATCCAGGGTGTCACTGATATTGTATTCGGCGTCGCGGGTCAGTTTTAACGAGTAGGCCTGAATATGGTCAAACTCAAAAAAGCCGGCAAATAAGTCGGCAATGCAGTGCACGATAACATCGTCCAGCAGCAATATTTGCCGCCGGTAGTGGCCGTTTTTCTTGCGGGTATTTAAATGCAGTGGCAACTCAATAAAACGCGATAATTCATTGGTAGGCACCTGCACTATGGCATATTCCGGTTTGCCATTGCCGGTCATTTCTACCATCAGATAAGTCGTGTTGTCCTCCAGCGCCTTGGGTAAACTAACTTCGTCACCCGACAGAATCATCGGCGAAATATGTTTGATTACTTCGTCGCGAAAATAACTGCGCACCCAGCCGGACTGTAGCTCAGTGAGTTTGAAATTATCTATTAATTCAATATTATGCTTGCGAAGCTCCAGCTGAATATCCAGATAAATAGCGTTAAAACGCTGGCCCAGCTGTAATACCCGTTGCTGAATTTCCTGCATTAGCTCTTCAGCATCTTCCTGTTCGCTTTGCTGGTACTTTTTCAGCAGAATGCGGCGTTTCACGTCGGCTACCCGCACGCGGAAAAATTCGTCCATATTATTGGAATAAATGCCGAGAAAACGTAAGCGCTCTATCGGTGGGTTGCGCTCGTCGGCGGCTTCCTGCAGCACCCTGCCGTTAAAAGATAACCAGCTAAGCTCGCGGGGGTAAAGCGGAAATTCGCTGTTGGCAGCGTCGGTGTGTTCCATGATCCAGCTCCTGACTACAACTGGCTATTACTCTATGGCAGTTTTATGACAATAAGATGAACGCAGCCGCGGTGCGGCTGCGGTATAAATGTCAGATCTGAGTTTCAATATCTACAACAATATCTGTGGCAATAGCTTCCAGTGCCCGCACCACTTCATCACGGCTAACACTGGAGGGCAGCTCTACTGTTGCTACGGCATTAAATAACGGCACTCCCCAGTTTGGCGCACTTTGTTTACTACTTTCAAAGTGCACTATGTTGGTACCTTTGTGCTTAATAACTGATGACAGCTCGCGCACTATGCCCGGGCGGTCGTTGCCGGTAATCACAAATTTCAGATGCTGCTGCTCGTTCAGGCTGCTGGCAATGCCGTGCTGAATTTTAATATCCAGATCAGTGATTTTTTCCAGAGCCGCGGTAAGCTCGGCTAAATCCTGCTCGGCAACTTCTACTTGCAAGATACCGGCAAAATAACCTGCCAGATGGCTGAGGTTGCTGGCCATCCAATTGCCATTATGAGTGCTGACTACTGTTGCCAGAGTCTCGACCAAACCTGCTTTATCTTTACCAATTAATGTCAGTACTAACTGCTTCATGCGCTATTTTCCTGTCAGACTTAAATTAGCGTGTCGGCCATAAACACCGTAGTTTGCCGCTTACACGACCTGAGTGTAGCGCTTGCCACTGATTTTTTAAATGTAACCCATAACATTATTTGTAAATTTAGTAAGTTAAGCCTGCTGGTTTGCAGCTTTGCTGGCACTACCGTTGCCTTTCTGACTATACTTAAGCCGTTTTCGCGATTGTTAAACCAGTTGCCTTTCACCTTATCAGACACATGCACGGAGTTCGCAGTGGATAAACTCAATTTAACCAAACATATTTCCAGTTCTTTTAATGAAGAAATTGACGAAGTGCGCAACCATGTGATGGCAATGGGCGGCTTAATCGAACAACAGCTTAATAATGCACTGATGGCCATTGCCAATGCCGACGCCGAGCTGGCGCAAAAGGTGATAGACACCGATTTAAAGGTAAATGACTGGGAACTGCAGATTGATAAAGAGTGCACCCGTATTATTGTGCGCCGCCAGCCAGCCGCCAGCGATTTACGCCTTATTATGGCCATTATGAAAACCATCGCCGATTTAGAGCGCATTGGCGATGAAACCCGGCGTATTGCCCGGGTAGCGTTGGAGTCGTTTAATTCTGAGCAACAAGGCCTGCTGGTAAACCTGGATAATTTAGGCCGCCATGTTGGCCAGATGCTGCATGACGTGCTGGATGCTTTTGCCCGCATGGACGTAGAAACTGCTTTGCTGGTACACAAAGAAGATAAAAAAGTTGACCGCGAGTACGAGGCTATTACCCGTCAGCTAATGACTTATATGATTGAAGATCCACGCTCTATTCCAAAAATTATGAATGTGCTCTGGTCGGCCCGCTCACTGGAGCGCATTGGCGACCGCTGTAAAAACCTGGCTGAATACATTATCTTTTTCGTTAAAGGGAAGGTTGTACGCCACAGCAGCGCCGAACAACTGGAGCAAGATGCACGCAGCTGATTTTGCACTGTTTTTACTGTACATCGCCAACGCCCTGACTAGACTTCTGCTCAGGGCGTTTTCATTGTGTATTCATTTTTCGTTTTTCATGCGCTTTGAATGCCGTTACAATGCGCGCCGACTATCGTCAAACCAACATACGAGGCCAGGCTATGCCAGCTAGTACTTTTTTATCCGTGTTTGCCAAATCACCGATTAAGCCAATAGAAGAACATATTCGCAAGGTGCATCAGGCCAGCGAATTGTTGTTGCCATTTTTTGATGCAGTGTATTTGCAGGACTGGCAAACAGCTGCGGATGTACGCAAAAACATCGTGGCGTTGGAAAAGGAAGCCGACAAATTAAAACGCGAAATCCGCGTTAACCTGCCGCGCGGGCTGTTTTTGCCGGTAGACCGCACCGACATTTTAGAACTGGTGTCGCAACAGGACAAAATTGCTAACAAAACCAAAGATATTACCGGCCGGGTGCTGGGCCGTGAGTTGCTTATTCCGGTTGGCCTGCAGGATGGTTTTAAAGCTTATGTACAGCGCTGCATTGACGCTACCGCACTGGCCAGTGAAGTGATTAACGAGCTGGATGAGCTGCTTGAAACCGGTTTCCGTGGCCGTGAAGTTGATCTGGTTATTAAGATGGTAGAGCAACTGGACATGATCGAAGGTGATACCGACGAGATGCAGATCAAGTTGCGCAAGGCTTTGCGCCTGGCCGAGACAGAGTTAAACCCAATCGATGTGATGTTCCTTTATCGCACGCTGGAGTGGGTAGGTGATTTAGCCGACGTCGCGCTGAAAGTTGGTTCGCGTCTTGAAATTATGCTCGCCCGTTAATTTTAAAAGGTTTTCCTGATGGATATTATTCAATCATACGGTTTGATCCTGATCATTATCGCCGCCGTGTTCGGTTTTTTAATGGCTTATGGTGTTGGTGCCAACGACGTTGCTAACGCCATGGGTACCTCGGTTGGCTCTAAAGCGCTGACAATTAAACAAGCTATTTTTATTGCAGCTATTTTTGAGTTTGCCGGTGCCTATCTGGCCGGTGGCTCTGTTACTTCTACCATTCGCGGTGGTATCACCGACGCATCATTCTTTGTTGATACCCCCGAGTTAATGGTGTACGGCATGATCGCCGCGCTGTTGGCAGCCGCTACCTGGCTGATTGTTGCGTCATATTTTGGCTGGCCGGTATCTACCACTCACTCTATTGTTGGCGCCATTATTGGTTTTGCTGCCGTAGGTGTGGGTATGGATGCGGTGCACTGGGACAAGGTTGGCGGTATTGTCGGTAGTTGGGTTGTTACACCTATGCTGGCAGGGGTGCTGGCGTATTTGTTCTTTATGAGCGCGCAAAAGTTAATTTTTGATACTGATGCGCCGCTGGCAAATGCCAAAAAGTACGTGCCTTTTTACATGATGTTCGCCGCTTTTATGATGACGCTGGTAACAGTGCAAAAAGGTTTAAAGCATGTAGGTTTGCACATTAGCACTGCTGAGGGCTATTACATTTCATTGGCTATAGCCATCGTGGTGGGTTTAGTAGGTAAAGTGGTGATCAGTAAGTTGAAGTTTGACGCTGCTGCCGACAAAAAAATGCAGTTTAATAACGTTGAGCGCATTTTTGGTGTGCTAATGATCACCACGGCCTGTTGTATGGCATTTGCCCACGGTTCAAACGATGTTGCCAATGCAATAGGGCCTCTAGCTGCGGTAGTGAGTGTTGTAACGTCTGGTGGTGAAATAGCCAGCAAGGCAACATTGGCGTGGTGGATATTGCCATTAGGCGGTATCGGTATCGTTATCGGCCTGGCAACTTTGGGCGCGCGCGTTATTAAAACTGTTGGTACGGCTATTACGCATTTAACGCCAAGCCGTGGTTTTGCTGCCGAATTATCCGCGGCTTCTACCGTGGTTATTGCCTCTGGTGCTGGCTTACCCATTTCTACTACGCAAACGCTGGTAGGTGCAGTATTAGGTGTAGGTTTAGCCCGCGGTATTGCCGCGCTTAACTTAGGTGTGGTGCGTAATATCTTTATTTCCTGGGTTATTACACTACCGGTAGGTGCAGGCCTGGCGATTATATTTTTCTATATTCTTAAAGCTATTTTCAGCGTGTAATGCGCAGCTGATAGTCAAAAAAAAGCCCTCATCGCGAGGGCTTTTTTATTGGCTAAGCTATGCGCTTACGGTTGGTATTCACTTACCAGTGTTAAGCCGCTTACCGCACGGAAGGCATATACAGAGAAGTGCCAGACGCCGGCTTGCGGGTTGTTAATAACGCAGGTTTCGCTGTTGCCGTTTTTATTTGGCCGGCAATCATAGCTGCCGCTGGTAGGCTGGCTGCCATGCTTCACGTACAGATCGGCATCACCACGGCCACCACTAATTTCAACGGTTAGCTGCGCCATGCCCTCTGGTACTTCCAGCGTGTAATGCTGCCAGGCACGGCGGGCGATGTTGATATCGGTAATGGTTTCGCCACCGGCATCCGGTAAATCCGGTGCGGTAAAGCTGCCGGTGAGGTTTACGCCGGTAAAGGCGCTGTACGCCACCAGTTTAACGAAGTAAGTGCCGGTTTGTACCGGATCAATAGCGCAACTTTCGTTGTTGCCCACCAGGTAAGGTCGGCAGTCCCAGTCAGATGCTGTTGGCTGGCCGCCAAACTTAACGTACATATCGGCGTCACCGGTGCCGCCGTTTATCAAAAACGACAGATTGCTGGCGCCAGCAGGTACGGCCAGGGTATACAGCAGCTCTTCACCGGCAGCAGCACTTAGCTCTGTTACAGTTACACCGTTGCTTAGTTCAGTACCGGTAGGTGGTGGTGGCTCGTTATCATCGCCATCGCCGTCACAGCCAAACTCTGCCAGATAATCTACCGCCGCTTTGGTTTGCACCAAACCATGGCCGTAAGACGTATCACGGCCCGGCGCACCTAAATCTTCTGCTGTTGCCGCTAAAGCACTGCGTATTTGCGCATTGCTACAATCCGGGTAATGGCTCCACACCAGTGCCGCTACACCGGCCACATGCGGCGAGGCCATAGAAGTACCGTCCATCAGGCCATAGTTAGATGGGCCTGCGAATAAACTTGCTTCGTTACCCAGCTCAGCAAGCAGTAGCTGGCCGTCTTCCTGAGATACGCTTAATGCCACAATATTGGTCGTGGGGGCGTCACCTAAAGTGCCGCTGAAATTGCCCGGTTCATTGTTATAAATGATGGCACCAATGCCGCCACCGGCCTGACAAGACTCCACTTTTTGTGAAAAAGCGACTTCGCCACGTTCAATCAGACAGATTTTATCAGCCACATCAGTACACGTTGTGGTTGCCAGGCCGCAACCGGCAAGCTCGGCATTAAAGCTGGCCATAGCTGAACCTTCAAACGGGTTAGTGCTGTAACTTGTGCCGTCTACTGTCAGGCTGGTTTCCAGTGCGGTACCGGTTGGATAAGTACTCATTACGGCGACACCCGGGCCTGCCAGTTCTACCTGCGTATTGCGCTGTGAGAAATCAGCATGGGTTTTGGTATCATCTACCGCCGCAATAGAAACCACCGAGTCGTAAGATGCCGGGTAAGACAGTGCGGTGTTGCCGTCATTACCGGCAGCTGCTATCAACAGTACGCCGGCGTTGTAGGCAGCTTGCATAGCATTGCTTTCAGTGATGTTGGAGCCTGGCCCACCTAAACTCATATTAATTACGGTAGAACCGTTTTGCACACAGGTATCTACCGCCTGCGCCAGCGTAGAGGAATAACCCCAGCCATCATCATTAAACACTTTAACAATATGCAGTTTTACGTTGCCGTCGGGCAGCACACCCACAATACCGACGTCGTTATTCAGTGCTGCTATAGTGCCGGCTACATGAGTACCGTGCGGGCCGCCGGCATCAAACCAGTTACCGGTGCCAATATCATTGGTACCGGTAATATTGGCATCGTTAAAGTCTTCATGCGGTAAGCCCAGACCAGAGTCGATAACACATACCGTCTGGTTAGAGGCAAACTGGTCACTAACCTGATCGGCCTGCACCATGGTGTAACCATAAGGCACTTGCTGCGACATAGGAAAACGCGGTAAATCGCGCTCGACATATTCTACATTAGGATCTGCTTTTAATGCTTTTACCGTGGCCGGGCTTAGTTCGGCTGCAATAGCATTACGTTTGGCCAGTACATGGTGAATACGTGCACCCTGACGGCTTAAGCGTTCACTGCTGCTGTTTAAGGTTGATAATGCATTGTCTTTAGCAGCTTTGCTGCGGTTAAGCAGCGGGTCTTTGCTTAGGTTACTGTCTTTATATTTAACGATATAACGCTCGCTGCTGGCTTGCTCTGCTGCCTGGCGCAAAGAATCTGTTGATGCGGCCATAGCATTGGATACTGCGCTGGCTAATAAGCTAACGCCGATCAGTAATACGGTTTGATGTGATCTGGACATGTTCACCCTCCAGGTGATTTTTATAGTTTTTAAACTGTCAGAACCCGATACAACGCGGACGGCAACACTCGCAAACGGGGAACTATTGCATTTAACTCAGTAGTCGCTGCAGGGCTGTTACCTGCTAGTTTGACTGATCTAATACAATTCGCTGTTTACGCTATAACAAATAATACGGTTATTCAAACTCATGTTTACATTAAGGTGAGCGATATCACTTAAGGTGTTGAATTTATGTTTACTAATTTTTATCAGTTGTAATTTTGTGTGCGCGGCTAAAATTGCCGGGCGCCGCTTGCATAGCGCTGCTATCAGGCGTAAAGTTTAAACAATTTTGTAGAATGGTATGTGTGTTTTTAATCGGAATAAATAATGAAACGTTTGCCCAGTATTAAACAATTGCAATATCTGCTGGCGTTACATGAGCATCAGCACTTTGGCCGTGCCGCCGAGGCTTGTTTTATTGGCCAGTCAACGCTTAGTGCTGCTATTGCCAATTTAGAAGAAACGATGAATGCGCAATTGCTGGAGCGCGATCATAAAACCTTTATTTTTACCCCGCTGGGCGAAGATGTAGTGCGCCAGGCGCGGCATATTATTGAGCAGTGCGGTGAGTTAACGGAATTTGCCAAATGCCAGGGCAAGCCGATGACAGGGCCGTTCCGTTTAGGTTGCATTCCCACCATAGCGCCTTTTGTTCTTAGTGAAGTGATGGCGTTATGCCGTGAACGTTACCCTGATTTACAGTTGTTGCTACGCGAAGACACCTCTGAAAATTCGTTGCATGCTTTAGCTGAAGGGCGGCTGGATATGGTGCTGCTGGCGCTGCCGTATGAAACCGGCGCTTTTCACACCGAAGTGTTGTCGCAGGACGCCTTTAAACTGGTGCTGCATAAAGACTGGCTAAACCGCGGCTTTAATCAGGATATTAGCCAGTGGCCGGATGAAAGTATTTTTCTGCTGGAGCGAGAGCATTGCCTGACCAACCATGCGGTAAAAGCGTGCGAGCTGGAAGACAGCCGTAAGGTAAATCCGTTTTTTGCCACCAGCCTGCACACCTTAACCCAGATGGTAAACAATAAGCTGGGTGTGACGTTTATGCCGCAAATGGCGATTAATAGCGGCCTGCTGGACGGCACCGAGCTGGTTACGCAAGCACCGACAACCGGCAATGCTTATCGTGATATCGGCGTAGCCTGGCGGCCAACGTCAACCAAGGCCCGCAGCTACCGGCTAATGGCTGATTTGATTACTGAAGTGCTGCAACAAAAGTGCCGTTAAGGCGGTTGTTCTGCTAAAATGCCGGCTGTTTTTTTACAGCCGTGCCCTCTGGTCGGTAAAGCCAAGGAACCTTCTATGTCAGTTACTTCTATCCCAGCTGAAAGTATGCAAGTCAGTGATTTTTCATTCGAGCTGCCCGAGCAGCTTATTGCCCGCTTTCCTAAAGCCGAACGCTCATCCAGCCGCTTACTGGCGATGGACAAACATAGCGGAGCGCTGCAACACCACATTTTTAAAGACCTGGCCGATTTTTTACAGCCCGGTGACCTGCTGGTATTTAACAATACCAAAGTGATACCGGCGCGTTTATTCGGCCAGAAAGCCTCAGGTGGCAAAGTAGAGGTATTGGTAGAGCGCATGCTGGACGATAAGCGTTTTTTAGCCCACGTTCGCGCCAGTAAAGCGCCCAAGCCCGGCACCGAGCTGATACTGGAAAACAGTGCCAAAGTGCTGATGAACCAGCGCCACGATGAACTGTTTGAGCTGGAAGTAACGGGCGATGAGCCGGTGCTTGAAATGCTGGAGCGTTTAGGCCATATGCCTTTGCCGCCTTATATCGACCGGCCCGATAACGCCGAAGATAAAGCGCGCTATCAAACGGTGTATAACGAAAAACCGGGCGCCGTGGCGGCGCCCACCGCCGGGCTGCATTTTGACCAGCCGCTGCTGGATAAGCTTAAAGCTAAAGGCGTTGAATTTGCTTATGTGACTTTGCACGTTGGTGCCGGTACTTTTCAGCCGGTGCGGGTGGCCAATGTGCTGGAGCACAAGATGCACGCCGAATATATTGAGGTGTCGCAGCAAGTAGTAGACGCCGTGGCGGCCTGTAAAGCACGAGGGAACCGGGTGGTGGCAGTGGGTACAACGTCGGTGCGCTCGTTAGAGTCGGCAGCGGCGCAAGGCGGCGGTAATTTGGTGGCTTATAACGGCGATACGCAGATTTTTATCTATCCGGGCTACGAATTTAAGGTGATTGACGCGCTGATCACTAACTTCCACTTGCCGGAATCTACGCTGATTATGCTGGTATCTGCATTCAGTAGCCGCGATTATGTGATGAATGCCTATAACACGGCTATTGCCGAGCAATACCGGTTTTACTCTTATGGCGATGCGATGTTTATCCGCTAACGTTGTAAACGCTGGTTGAATGCAGAGGTCTACGTACGTTTAGCACATTGCTGCCAGGGCAGGGGCCGGGTGTTCTTATGTAGCAGCGGCAGGGATGCCGCGGAGGCTGAGACAGCACAGGGATGTGCTGTTGAAGGCGGCGAATTAAGAATTTCCCGGCACCTGCCTTTACACAACAACACCCTGCCGCTGCTGCACAGGAACACCTTGCTACCGGTCTGGCAGGTTCTCACTTAGTTTATCTGGATTTAGCTGCTATAATCGGCGGCGCAAAAAAGCCGGACTGTTTTTCCGGCGTATGAGGATAGTAATGAAATTTGAATTAGATACCACAGATGGCAAGGCCCGCCGTGGCCGGCTGATCTTTGAGCGTGGTGTAGTAGAAACCCCGGCCTTTATGCCGGTAGGCACCTATGGCACGGTAAAAGGCATGACACCGGAAGAGCTCGACGCCACCGGCGCGCAAATCTGCCTTGGTAACACCTTTCACTTAATGCTGCGCCCTGGCACGGAGATCATCAAAAAACACGGTGACTTGCACGACTTTATGCACTGGCATAAGCCTATTTTGACCGACTCCGGCGGTTTTCAGGTATTCAGCCTGGGCGAGCTGCGTAAAATTACTGAAGAAGGCGTTAAATTCCGCTCACCGCTAAATGGCGAGCGTATTATGTTAACGCCGGAACGCTCAATGGAAGTACAGCGTGATTTAGGCTCAGACATCGTAATGATTTTCGACGAATGTACGCCGTATCCGGCCACCGAGCAGGAAGCGAAAAAGTCGATGGAAATGTCATTGCGCTGGGCCAAGCGCAGCAAAGAGGCACATGGCGATAACCCCTCTGCGTTATTTGGTATTATTCAGGGCGGTATGTACCCGAATTTGCGTGATGTATCGCTTAATGGTCTGGAAGATATTGGCTTTGATGGTTATGCCATTGGTGGTTTGTCGGTAGGTGAGCCCAAAGCCGATATGATCCGCATTTTAAACCACACCACCGACAAGATGCCGGCACACAAGCCGCGCTATTTAATGGGGGTGGGCAAGCCGGAAGACATCGTTGAAGCGGTACGCCGTGGAATCGATATGTTTGACTGCGTCATGCCAACCCGCAATGCGCGTAATGGTCATCTTTTTATCAGCACAGGTGTGGTAAAAATCCGCAATGCTAAATACAAAGATGACATTGGCCCGCTGGATGCTGAATGCGATTGTTACACTTGTAAAAACTATTCCCGTGCTTATTTACACCATCTGGACCGTTGTAACGAAATTCAGGGCGCCCGGCTTAACACCATGCACAACCTGCATCATTACCAAAAGCTAATGCAAGGATTGCGCGCAGCTATAGCCGCTGGTAACTTGGAGCAGTTTGTTGAACAGTTTTACACGAAGCGCGGTTTGCCGGTTCCGGCACTGCAAGCAATTGATACCAATACAGAACAACATTAATCACAATTAGGGGACACTTATGAGTTTATTTATCAGCAATGCATACGCCGATGTAGCCAGCCAGCCAGCTCAAGGCGGCGGTTGGGACCTTATTATTATGCTGGTGGCGTTTGGTCTGATTTTTTATTTTCTGATCTACCGCCCACAGGCTAAACGCGTGAAAGAACACCGCAATCTGATGGCCGCCTTAGGCAAAGGTGATGAAGTATTAACCCAGGGTGGCCTGATTGGCCGCATCAGTAAAATTGCTGAAGATAAAGACTTTGTGGTTATTGCGCTGAACGACACCACGGAAGTCACGGTACAAAAAGCAGCGATCAGTGCGGTACTGCCAAAAGGCACACTGAAATCACTGTAAGAGCGAAGAAAGGATAACCAGGTGTTAAATCAAAACCCACTTTGGCGCTATATCGTCGTTATCGGCATGCTGCTGCTGGCGCTGGTATATGCATTACCAAACTTATATCCGGAAGATCCGGCGCTGAATATCAGTGCCACCCGCGGCGGTACGGTAGCTGAAGAAACCCGCTTGCAATTGGAGCAAAGCTTCCGCTCAGCCAATATCGCGGCGAAATCGGTAGTACTGGAAGAAGGCCAAATCCTGGCCCGCTTTAACAGCACTGAAGATCAGCTGCAGGCGCGTGAAATTGCCAGCCAGCAACTGGGTGCCAACTTTGTTACGGCACTTAACCTGGCACCAGCGACGCCCGACTGGTTAACCGCCATTGGCGCGACTCCAATGAACTTAGGTTTGGACCTGCGTGGTGGTGTACACTTCCTGATGGCAGTGGACATGAAAGCCGCGCTGGATAAAAACCTGAACGACATGGTGCAAACCTTCCGCACTGACTTACGCGAAGATAAAATCCGTTACCGTAATGTGCAGGCTGATATCGACCGTGGCCAGGTACAGATAAGTTTTCGCACTGAAGAAGATGTCGTTGCCGCTGAAACTGCGCTGAGAAATCGCGATCGTGAACTGGTATTTAGCACCGCCAGCGACAACCTGACCTTACTGGTTAGCATCAGTGAAATTCGCTTAAAAGAAATCCGCGAATATGCACTGGAGCAAAACATCACCATTATCCGTAACCGGGTAAATGAAATTGGTGTGGCCGAGCCGTTAGTGCAGCGCCAGGGTTCTGATCGCATAGTCGTGCAGTTACCAGGGGTGCAAGACACCGCTTCAGCGAAAGAAATTCTGGGTGCTACGGCGTCGCTGGAGTTTCGTCTGGTAGACGAGCAGGGCGATTTAGCTGCCGCGCTGGAAGGCCGGGTACCGCCTAATTCAGAACTGTATTACACCCGTGATGGCCGCCCGTTGTTGCTGGAAAAACGCATCATGCTTACCGGTGAACACATTACCGGTGCCAGCTCTGCGTTTGACGAATACAGCCGGCCGCAGGTTAGCATTAAGCTGGATGCCAAAGGCGGCAATATGTTATCTGCTGCCACGCGCGATGCCATTGGCCGGCGTATGGCTTCAGTGTTTATTGAGTACAAGCCCGGCACCGAAATTGGTGAAGATGGCAACCCGGTACTGATTAAACAGCAGGAAGTGATTAACGACGCCACCATTCAGGCCCGTTTAGGCCGGGATTTCCGCATTACCGGTATTTCTTCACCGGGTGAAGCGCAAAACCTGTCTACCTTACTGCGTGCTGGTGCCTTAATTGCGCCAATCCAGATCATTGAAGAACGCACCATAGGCCCAAGCCTGGGTAAAGAAAACATTGAACTGGGTGTCACGGCTATTCAGTGGGGCATGGTATGCGTGCTGATCTTTATGGTGATTTACTATAAAGCCTTTGGCTTGGTGGCAAACTGTGCACTGGTAGCCAACCTGGTACTGATTGTCGGCATTATGTCTATGATCCCGGGCGCGACACTAACCTTACCTGGTATGGCCGGTATCGTGCTTACAGTAGGTATGGCGGTAGATGCTAACGTGCTTATATTTGAGCGCATCCGCGAAGAGCTGTTAGATGGCCGCTCAGTGCAGCAGGCTATTCATCATGGCTATGACCGTGCTTTTGCTACCATTGCCGACTCTAACATTACTACTTTGTTAGTGGCACTGATCCTGTTCGGTATTGGTACCGGGCCGGTAAAAGGCTTTGCGGTAACGCTGGCGATAGGCATTCTGACGTCGATTTTTACGGCGGTAGTAGGTACTCGCTTATTAGTGAATTTATTCTGGGGTGGCCGCCGCGTGCAGTCATTGCCAATATAAGGAGTACGGCATGAGAATATTTTCCTTTAGCCAGCCGCTTAATTTTATGCGGTTAAAATGGCCGGCAATCATACTGTCTACATTGTTAATTCTGGGCTCGTTTTTTTCTATCGCCACTAAAGGCATTAACTGGGGCCTGGATTTTACCGGTGGTACCGTTATCGAGGTTGGCTTTGCCAACCCGGCTGATTTAACGGCAGTAAGGCAAACCCTGACCGACGCCGGTTACGGCGATGCCGTCGTGCAGTTATTCGGCACCAGCCGGGACGTGCTGATCCGTATTCCGCTGCGTACTGACGTTGAGCAGGCTGCAGTGGGCGACAGCGTTATTAAAGCGCTTAATGCCCAGCAAGCCGAACCGGTTACTATGCGCCGGGTTGAGTTTGTCGGGCCAAGCGTAGGTGCCGAGCTAAAAGAAGACGGCGGCCTGGCCATGCTGGTGGCGCTGATTGGTATTTTGCTCTATGTCACCATGCGTTTTGAATGGCGTTTGTCGGTGGGTGCTGTTGTATCACTGGCGCATGACGTAATTTTAACCATGGGCCTGTTTTCTGTACTGCAGCTGGAATTTGATCTGACAGTGCTGGCCGCGATACTGGCGCTGATAGGTTACTCTATTAACGATACCATCGTAGTATTTGACCGTATCCGTGAGAGTTTCCGTAAATTACGTGATACCAGCGTCGACGACACTATTAATGATGCTATTACCTCTACGTTAAACCGTACAGTAATTACGTCATTAACCACGGTGTTGGTATTAGTGGTGCTGTTTTATATGGGCGGCGCGCTAATACACGGTTTTGCTACAGCATTACTGTTTGGTATTGCTATTGGTACTTATTCTTCTATCTATGTGGCCAGTGCCATTGCAGAAATTCTCGGCATCAGTCGTGAAGATATGCTGCCACCACCACCGATAGAAAAAGAAGGTGAAAATACCGACGCATTACTGTAGGCACTTTACTGCAACTGTTTCACTGTAATAGTGTCGTTAAACATGCTAAAAATGCCGGTCACTGACCGGCATTTTTGTTTTTAACGCCGCCACATTAAGGATGCATTATGAGTAAACAACATGCGCCGGCTTTTCTGGCACTGGTAGAGCAGGCCAAAGCCCAGATTAAAGAAATTAGCATTACCGAGTTGCTTGAGCATAATCAGCCTTATGTACTGCTGGATATCCGCGAAGATCATGAATGGGCGCAAGGTCATTTACCTGAGGCAATGCACCTGGGTAAAGGCATTATTGAACGTGATATTGAGCAAACCGTGCCGGACAAAAAGCAAAAGCTGGTGTTGTATTGCGGTGGCGGCTTTCGCTCGGCGTTATCAGCGCACACGTTACAGCAAATGGGCTACCAGAATGTGTTTAGTTTAGCCGGTGGTTTTCGTGACTGGTGTGAGCGTAAATTACCGCTTGAAGTGCCCAATGCCAATAAAGGTTAACAGATGAAAAAACGATTTACAGCTTTGTCTGCAGCGCTGCTGCTGTGTGTCTCGACAGTGCAGGCCGATACGTCGGTATGGCAGGTAACCAAAGGCAAGCAGCATTTATATATTGCCGGTACGGTGCATTTGTTGCCGCCCGAGCAGTTTCCGTTGCCGCAGGAATTTAGCCAGGCGTACAGCCAGGCTGATACGCTGGTTTTTGAAACCGACGTGCGCGAGCTTGAAACCGCTAAGGGTATGCAATTGCTGATGCAGCATGCTATGTACAGCGATGGCCGCAGTTTGTCGCAGGTATTGTCTGCTTCTACCTATCGGCAGTTACAGCAATACGCGAAAACCCAGGGCGTTGATTTAGCACCGCTAAACAACTTTAAACCCGACTTTGTGTTACTGACGTTAATGCAGGTTGCCTTGCAAAAAGCCGGTATGGCAGGCGAGGGGGTAGATATGCATTTTCTTAAGCAGGCGGTAACCGACAATAAGCCGATGCTGTTTCTGGAAACAGTAGAGCAGCAGTTGGCGATGTTGCTGAATATCTCGGCAGAAAACGAAGATGCGTTTGTTGCGCAAAACCTGCAGCAATTGTCTGAGCTGGAAAGCGAATTAACGAAAATTATCGCAGCCTGGCGCAGTGGCGACACCGACACTATGGCTGCACTGGCAATGGCTTTTACCGATACGCCGGAAGGTAAGCTGTTTTATGAGGCGCTATTAGTGCAGCGCAATAAAAACTGGCTGCCGCAACTGGAGCAAATGCTGGCCACGCCGGAAGTAGAGCTGGTATTGGTAGGGGCTTTGCATCTGGCAGGTGAAGCTAATGTGTTGCAGTTACTGCGCGAACAGGGCTACAGCATTACGCAGTTGTAGCCTAGCTTATAGTCTGGAACCCCGATGTGCAGCCAGCGGGGCCACCCGTCAGGTTACAACACCCGCTGTGCTCGCCACAGCAACTCACAAGCCATCCCTGGCTTGTTCAGACACTCTGTGGCTGTGCATCGGGGTTCTAACCTGTGCTGTCGCAGTTTATTACCAGCCTTAACTATTTTGCTTAGCGTGACAGCGATTCTGTCAGGTGTGGGCGAATACCTTTTAACATAGCTGCCAGTACTTTCGGGCTGGCCGCTACCACGTTGCCACTGCGTAGCTGGTTATTGCCACCGACAAAATCACACACCAAACCACCGGCTTCGCGCACAATTAACTCACCTGCAGCGATATCCCACGGCTTTAAGCCAATTTCAAAGAAACCATCAAACCGGCCGGCAGCAACATAGGCTAAATCCAGCGCGGCAGAGCCAGTGCGGCGGATGTCGGCAGCGTCTGTTAACAATGATGCCAGCATGGCGCCATGCGCAGGCATATGCGTTTTGTTTTTAAATGGAAAACCGGTAGCCAGAATAGTGCCCTGCATATCGGCCAGGTTAGCAACACGAATACGGGTACCGTTTAACTGGGCGCCACGGCCACGGGATGCAGTAAATAACTCGCCGCGCAGTGGATCAAAGATCACTGCCTGGTCTAGTTTACCCTGATGTTTTAGTGCGATAGACACCGCGAAGTGCGGAATGCCTTTAATAAAGTTGGTGGTGCCGTCCAGTGGGTCAATAATCCATTGAAACTCACTGTCGTTGTTGCCGTAATCACCATGCTCTTCACCGACAATACCGTGGGTCGGGAACGATTTTTGTAACACCTGAACAATAGCTTGTTCAGCTTCTCTGTCGACATTGGTAACAAAGTCGTTAGTGCCTTTTTGTACTTTCTGAACCATATCAAGCTGGCCACAGGCACGAGCGATCACGTTACCCGCGCTACGGGCAGCGCGAACCGCGATGTTTAACATCGGATGCATAGTAATTACCTTATTTTGAAAAGAGCTGTGTAAATTTCGGTCAAAAGAGCGGCGCACATTGTAACGGCTAACAGGAAAAAGTAAAGGTAAAACCGCGGCTGCGGTTAACATTGTTACACTGTGTTCAGTGCTACTCAGAGCTCTCGCCAGGGCTTTCTACCGGGTTAAATGTTCTTACCAGCGCCCGTACATCCATGCCACTGGGGTGTTGATATACCCGTAAACCAAACTCCGGCATAATCGACAATAAGTGGTCAAAGATATCTGACTGAATACCCTCGTAGTCAAGCCAGGATGTGGTGTTGGTAAAACAATACAGTTCCAGTGGCAGGCCGTCAGCGCCCGGCGATAGCTGCCGCACCATGGTGGTCATATGCTGATGAATACCGGCATGGTTTTTCAGGTAATGTAAAACGTAGGCCCGGAACGAGCCAAGGTTGGTAATGCGGCGGGTATTAACCGGCTCTTTACCTTGCTCTGCCAGTTGCTGATTCCAGTCGTCGATTTCCTGCTGTTTGGCCGGTAAGTAATCCTGTAATAAGCGAAACCGCCCCAACCGGCTAATTTGGTCTTTATCGAGAAAATGCACGCTTTGCTGATCCAGCATAATGCTACGTTTAATACGCCTGCCGCCAGATTCCTGCATACCGCGCCAGTTTTTAAACGGATCGGTCATAAAGCGGCGTGTTGGAATAGTGGTGATGGTTTTATCCCAGTTCTGAATTTTAACCGTGTGCAGCGCAATGTCGATAACATCGCCATCGGCATTTAACTGCGGCATTTCAACCCAGTCGCCTACGCGCAAAACATCGTTAGAGGAAATTTGCACGCTGGCCACCAGTGACAAAATAGTGTCCTGAAATACCAGCATCAGCACTGCGGCCATAGCGCCCAGGCCCGACAGTAACAGTAACGGTGAGCGGTCAAATAACGCGGCAATAATCAGCACCAAAGCCACAGCATACACGGCAATAGTCACCACCTGAATATAGCCTTTTATCGGCTTGGTTCTGGCATCTGGCCGTTGCTCGTATACGGTATTAACCAGGTTAAGAATACTGGCGATGGCCAGCGCTATAGTCAGAATAACAAAGGCGTTGCATACGTTAACTACCACTGTTACCAGCCCTTCGGGCACGTTGGGTATTAGCTTGACACCAATAGAAATAATTAGCGCTGGTACTATATTGGCCAGCCGGGAAATAAAGCGGAAATCTTTAACCAGATGGTGTGAGTTAAAGCTGGTGGTTTTAAGCGCGCGGATAATGCCGCCAATCAGGATCCGTTTAACAATAAAATTACCCAGCCAGGACAACAGCAGAATAATGCAAAGCGAAATGCCAAGTTGCCACTGTGGGTATTGTTCAAACCATACCGTGATATTATTCAGGGTTTCTGTCACTTGTTTTCTCCGTCAGGCCGGTGTTGTTTAACCTCGGCAGTTGTTGCTTGCCCGCTAGCTGCGGGTGTTTCGGGTTTGATATCGGGGCGTTGCCGGCCGTTGCGTAAGTCACGGTATACTGCTGTGCGCATCAGCAACATTGCTGTCACCGGGGCTGTTAACATAATAAAGGCACTAATAAGTAATTCATGAATAACAAGCCGTTGTTGCAGTACCGTGAAATACAACATGGAAGCCAGCAAAAAACTGCCTGCACCAAAGGTTATGGTAATGGCAGGGCCGTGAATGCGCTGATAAAAATGCGGCAGCCGCAGTAAACCTAAAGTACCGACCAGCGTAATAATGCTGCCGCAAATCAGCAGCAGGGCTACCGGTATAGCTAACCAGGGCGAAATATCGACAGGAACTTGCATCATTCGATAATCTCGCCGCGCATCAGAAATTTCGCCAGTGCTACAGACGACACAAAGCCGGTCAGTGCTATCAGCATCGCCCATTCAAAGTACACCAGGCTGGCAAAGCTGATGCCCAGCAATAGCGCAAACAACATGGCACAGATCCACAAAGTATCCAGTGCCAGCACCCGGTCTTGTGCGGTGGGGCCTTTTAGCAGGCGCAACATACACAGCAGCATAGCCAGCACTACGCAGAACTGGGAAAAATACAGCGCAATTTCCAGTAGCAGCTTCATGATGCCTCCCGGGTGAAAATAGCCATCAGCGGGCTTTCATAGCGTTGTTTAATGGTATCTATCCACCAGTTTTCGTCGTGTAAGTCGAATACATGCAACGATAATTCATGGCTGTCTTGTATAATTTCTACCCACACCGTACCGGGTGTGCAATTAATCAGGCAGGATAACACTGCAAGGCCGGTTGGGTCGCTTAAATCCAGTGGCACTTTAATAAACTGCGAATTCAGGTTATCGGCTTTGCGAAACAAAATAATGCGGCTGACATTAAAGCAAGAGCGGATAACCTCCAGCAAGGCCCAGCTGAATAAGCGCAATATGGCAGCAGGTTTGCCTATGCGGGCTTTAAATGGCCGCAGTGGCGCCGTCAGTAACGGCGCGGCAATAGCCAGTGCGCTGCCAAGTAACAGGTGCGCCGGCTGCAGTGTCTGGTTCAGCATTAACCATAACAACAGTAAGGCCAGTGATAATAATGGCGAAGGCAGCCAGCGGCTTATAAGCCTGCGGATCATAGTCCCTCCTGGGTTGTAACAACCGGATGTTGCAGCACCCGTTCAATATAAGCCGGTGTTTGTTGTAAATCGGTGCTGGCGCGGCTTAACAGGTTAAACAGTGGGCCCGCAGTAAATACCATGCTGACACCCAGCAGCAGTATTGCCAGTATTGGCAGAGCTTCTGTCGGGTGCAGCCGCAGCGGTGCGCTGTTGTATAAGGTCCAGAATGTGCGTACGCCAAAGCGCATCAGCGCAATAATGGCGCTAAGGCCCGCTACCAGCAACAAGGTAAGAATAATCCAGCGCACCCAAAGCGGAGCATGGGCGCTGCTGCTGCCTAGCAAGCCATGCAAAATACTGAATTTGGCAACAAAGCCCGATAACGGCGGTAAGCCAGCCATAATTAACGCGCAGGCCGCAAAGGCCAGGCCAAGAAATGCCATCGCTGCAGGTATCACCACACCGGCGCTTTCCTGTGTATCTTCTTCTACGGCAAAAGCTTCCATACTCAGAGCCAACACGCTGGCCGCCGGGGTATAAATGCGGTCTGTCAGTTCAGTTAACATAATAAAAGCGGCAACGGCCAGTGTAGAGCTAATCAGATAAAACAGCGCTGAGCTAAGCAGCGCAGCGTCACCATAACCAATCAGTGCCAGCAAGGTACCGGACGAAATTACCGCGCTAAAGCTGGCGATGCGGCGGGGCTCCTGGCTGGCCAGCAACCCGATTGCGCCAAATGCCATTGTTAACAATCCACCACACAGCAAAACCGAACCGCCAAAACCGGCTGAAGCACCGGCATGCTGTGAAAACAGCAACCACCACAGCCGTAAAATAACATACACGCCTATTTTGGTAAGCAGCACCAGCATAGCGGCAACCGGCGCACAGGCGGCTGAATAAGTAACCGGCAGCCAGAAGCCCAGCGGCCACATGGCACTTTTGGTTAAAAATGCCACCGCCAGAATAGCCGCACCGGTTTGCAGAATAAAACGGTCGGTGTTGTCCAGCGTGGCAATTTTTAACGCCAGATCGGCAAAATTCAGTGTGCCGGTGGCAGCATAGACCAGCGCAATCCCAATCAGGAAAAACAGTGAAGCAACCAGGTTCACCACAATATATTGCATGCCGGCCCGAATGCGGCTGATGTTATAACCGTGCAGCAGTAAGCCGTAAGATGCCGCCAGCATCACTTCAAAAAAGACAAACAGGTTAAACAAATCAGCCGTTAAAATGGCGCCGTTAATACCCATCAACAGTAGCTGGAACAAGGTGTGAAAGTGCACCCCGGTTTTCGACCAGCGGCTGTAGGAAAATACCAGCGTAGCAGTACCAAGCGCAGCAGTGAGCAGCAGCATTATCGCTGCCAGACGATCTGCCACCAGCACTATACCAAAAGGTGCAGACCAGTTTGCCGCCAGATATACCGCCATATCGGCAAGCCACAGGCCGCTCTCGGCCTGCATCAGCAACTGTATTGCTGTTAACAGCATCACAGCGGTACTAAACAGGTTGATTAAAAACTTCAGCCGGTGGTGGCGTTCATTAATTAACACCATCAGCGCACCGGCAATCAGCGGCAACAGTATCGGCAACATGATTAAATGCGGGTTCAGATACATCATTCTGCTGAATCCCGTTCTTTGCCGTCAACGTGGTCGGTGCCGGTTAAGCCGCGCGAACCGAGCAACACCACCAGATAAAGTGCGGTAGTGGCAAAACCGATAACAATAGCGGTAAGCACCAAAGCCTGTGGTAACGGGTCGGCGTACAGCGAAGGGTCTACTGCTTCGCCTTGTACAATAAGCGGGGGTTTATTTACCGACAAGCGGCCGGTAATAAAGATAAACAGGTTAACCGCATAAGACAGCAGCAATAAGCCGGTAATCACCTGAAAGCTGCGCGGACGCAGAATAAGCCAGATGCCAGAGCCAAACAGCACACCGATGGATAACGCTATGGTTAACTCCATTACCGGATCTCCCTGCTGGTTATGGCGTTGTTGTCCACCGGTGCGCCCGGCACCCGGTGGCTGCGCACAGACTGGTGAGCCAGCGCTACCAGAATTAACATAGTGGTGCCGACGACGACGGCAAAAACACCCAGGTCGAAAATAAAGGCGCTGGGTAAATGTAACTCTCCCAGTACTGGCAAGGTTAAGTGAGCCGTGTGGGTGGTAAGAAACGGATAACCAAAAGCCAGCGAGCCCAGGCCGGTAAAGCAGGCCAGACCAATACCCACAGCTATCCAGCGGTGCGGGTTAAGCTTAAGGCGTGATTCAATCCACACGGTACCGGCCAGCATATACTGAATAATCATACCAACAGCGAAAACCAAACCGGCAATAAAACCGCCGCCGGGTAAGTTATGGCCGCGCATAAAGAAATAAGCCGCGCTGATGCCAATTACCGGCAGTAACAACCGCAGGTAAATACCGGGGATCAGCAAATAGCCGCTATTGGCTTGCTGAGCCGGTGTTTGCCGGCTGGCGGGGTCTACCTGATTTGCCTGCTGTGCCGGTATGCCAATACTCTCTGGTGCCGGACGAAAGCGTCGCAGCAGTGCATACACGGTAAGCGCCACTATGCTTAGCACGGTAATTTCACCCAGGGTGTCGAAGTTACGAAAATCAACCAGCAGTACATTCACCACATTAGTGCCGCCACCACCGGGTACGGCGTTGTCGAGGAAAAAGTTACTGATGGTAAAGTTAGCCGGGTGCAATAGTACAAAGTAGCTGATCACAAACATGACACTACCGGCAATAATGGCAATAACCAGATCGCGGCTGCGGCGTAATTTGTCGCGGCTACTGGCCACCAGGTTCATTTTACGGGCTGAAATCCGCGATGGCAGCCAGCGCAGGCCCAGCAACAGCAGCACCGTGGTGACGGTTTCTACCATTAATTGGGTCAGGGCCAGATCGGGGGCCGACAACCATAAAAATGTCAGGCTGGTAACAATGCCGGTGCCGCCTACCAGCATTAAGGCTGCCAGCCGGTGGTATTTAGCCTGCCAGGCGGCACATACCGCGCAGGTGCAGCCTATCAGCCATAGCAGCGCAAAGGGCAGGTTAAAATGCTCAACTGACCAGGCAGGGCTAAAATCAGGCATCGCCTGCAGCATTAAGGCTGAGGCAAATAGCCCGGCCAGCACCAGCAGCAGCAACTGTGGCTGTAACCGCCGGCTGCTGAACAGACGCTCTAGCCTGGCTGCCGATGACGCCAGTATCAACATACTACTTTCGTAGGCTTGCTTGCCGTTAAAACGATACAGCACAGGAATATGCGCACTTTGCAGCAAGTTAAAACGGTATTTCAGCACTTTAAATAACAGTATGCCCAAAGCAAAAGCCAGCACGCTCATCACCAGCGGCGCATTGATGCCATGCCATATAGCCAGGTTGTAATCGGGCAGGCGCTCGCCCAGCACTGAAGCCGCCGCGGTTTGTAGCGGCACACCAATGCTTAGCTGTGGTGCTACACCGACAATCAGGCAGCACAACACTAAAAGCTCCACCGGAAACCGCATCCAGCGCGGTGGCTCGTGTGGCAGCTTGGGTAATGCCGTCGCTTTGGCGCCAAAAAACACGCTGATAAAACGCATAGAATAAGCGACGCCAAAAATACCCATTACCACCGCAGCGGCCGACATCCACCAGTTAGAGTTGGAGCCTACCTGCAGCGCTTGTGCAAAAAACATTTCTTTTGATAAAAAGCCATTTAATAACGGTACGCCCGCCATTGCTGCACTGGCGACAATCGCCAGCGTGGCGGTGTAGGGCATTAAGCGCGATAACCCGGATAATTTTCGCATGTCGCGCGTGCCGGATTCATGGTCGATAATGCCCACGGCCATAAATAGCGACGCTTTAAAAATGGCGTGGTTAAGCGTGTGAAAAATAGCGGCAACCATTGCCAACGGTGTGCCCATGCCCAGCAGGCAGGTAATCAGGCCCAAATGGCTGATAGTAGAGTAAGCCAGCAAACCTTTTAAATCATGCTGAAAAATAGCCAGATAGGCGCCAATCAGCATAGTGCAGACACCGGCGGTGCCAATGATCCAGGTCCATTCTGGTGTACCGGCCAGTACCGGCCATAACCGCATCAGCAGAAAAATACCGGCTTTTACCATCGTTGCAGAATGTAAATAAGCCGATACCGGTGTCGGTGCGGCCATGGCGTGGGGTAACCAGAAATGAAACGGAAATTGTGCGCTTTTGGTCAGAGCGCCCAGTGCAACCAGCACCAGCGCGGGTAAATAGGCCTGATGGGAGCGAATAATATCGGCCGATGCCAGCACGGCATCTAAGTCGTAGCTGCCGGCAATATAGCCCAGTAACAACACACCGGCCAGTAAACACAGGCCACCAATTGAGGTAACGGTAAAGGCCATTCGCGCACCGCGACGGGCATCTGCACGGTGGTGCCAGTAACCAATCAGTAAAAACGACGTCAGGCTGGTAAGCTCCCAAAACATTACCAGCTGGATCAGATTGCCGGAAATAACCACGCCTTGCATCGCGCCCATAAAGGCGAGCAAAAAGGCGAAAAAACGCGGTACCGGATCTTTGGGCGACATATAGTAGCGGGCATACAGCACCACCAGCAGACAAATACCCTGAATAAGTACCGAGAACAGCCAGGCCAGGCCGTCCATGCGCAATATCAGGTTAAGGTTGAACATGGGCAACCAGGCCAGTTCATGTTTTATAACAATGCCGCTACTGACAGCAGGATACAGGCTAAGTGTTAACAGCAGGCCGCAAAACGCAATAAGCGCAGCAAACCAGGCTTCGCGATTACGCGCATACGCCGGCATACACGCTGCAATAACACAACCGGCAAAGGGCAACAGTAGCAGCAGAAGTAGCGTCATAGTTCTCCGAAATCAATAATACGCCGGGTGTGGTGGCGTATGGGGCTGAGTAGTGTGTCCGGTACAACAGCCCTATGATCGGGAGATAGCAGGCGAAAGTGTTGTTATTTAACCGGGTTTTGTCAGGGTAATGTGCATAAAGTTGTTGTTTTTATTAGTCATGCCGTCGCGATTATATTTACTGCTATCTGGCGGGTCAACCCGGCGGATGTTAGCATGGCTGGTATTTTTTGGTCGGTTTAATGACGGAGTTCACCTGAATGGCACAAATATTCAGCAATGTGGCAGTTAGCCGTACCTTGTTAATTCTGATCCTCTGCGCCGGGGTGTTTTTCTTTATCGGTTTTCTGGTGCCGGTACTGGCTGCGTTGATTATTTGCTTTGCCAGCTGGCCGTTATATAGCCGTTTGCTGCACTCTTGCAACAACAAATCGGCACTGGCTGCCAGCATTGCCATTTGCGCCATTATTCTTGGTCTGGTGATCCCGCTGGCGTTGGTTTTTTCTTATGCCATGGAAGAGATACGCACCTGGATTGGCTGGCTGCTACACGCTAACCAGTTTGGTGCGCCGGTGCCGCTGTGGATTGCCGAACTGCCTTTTGCAGGCAGTTGGCTGGCTGAACAATGGCAGTTATATTTGTCCGAGCCCAATGAGCTGGGACACATTATCAGTGTAGTAAGTGGCCAGCACCTCAGTGGTATTTCGCGCTGGGTGCTGATGTTTGGCTGGAATACCGTTGGCTTTGTGCTGACATTGCTGTTTATGCTGATCACCCTGTTCTTTTTGTACAAAGATGGCGACAGCTTATCGTCGCAGCTGGATCGGGTAGGTGAGCGTATTTTGCCCAGCCGCTGGCAGCGTTTCTCCCGTGTGGTGCCGGCTACCATCAGTTCTACTGTTATTGGTATGACAGTGATAGCTATTGGCGAAGGTCTGGTGTTGGGCGTGGCATACTGGATAGCCGGAGTGCCTTCGCCGGTTGCCTTTGGTGTACTGACAGCCTTTATGGCACTGATCCCTGGCGGTGCGCCACTGGCGTTTACGTTGTTGTCATTGTATCTGGTAGGCACTGGCGATATGGCGGCGGGTGTGGGGCTGTTTTTATGGGGCAGCATCGAGCTGTTTATTGTTGATAAAACTATCCGGCCTACTCTGGTTGGCGGCCCGATTAAGTTACCGTTTTTACCCACATTTTTTGGCCTGATCGGCGGCGTAAAAACCATGGGGCTGGTAGGTTTATTTGTTGGCCCGGTGCTCATGGCCTTGTTGGTGGCCATATGGCGCGAGTGGCTGATTGATAACGACAGCAGCGATTATCAGGACTAGCCTTACTGACGTTACACAAAAGATAGCCGTTTAGCCTTTACAAGAGAATTGAAGTATGTTTGTGATTGACCAGTTTATTTTATTGGCTGCGGTGCTGATCCTGCTGGGTATCATATCCAGCAAACTGTCAGCTCGGCTGGGGCTGCCGGTACTGGTACTATTTTTATTAGTCGGCATGCTGGCGGGCGAAGACGGCCCCGGCGGTATTATCTTTAATAACGCCGAAACTGCTCATGCTTTGGGTACTCTGGCACTGGCGCTTATTTTGTTTGATGGTGGTTTGCAAACACCATTTTCGTCAATAAAGTTAGTCTGGAAACCCGCATCGGCGCTGGCTACGCTGGGGGTGCTTGTTACCGCTGTGGTGACGGGTGTTGCAGCGGCCTATATTCTGAATATTCCACTGTTACAAGGCATGCTACTGGGCGCTATCGTTGGCTCTACCGATGCCGCCGCGGTATTTTCGCTACTGCGCAATGCCGGTATTCATATTAATAAACGGCTTAAATCGACACTGGAAATTGAAAGTGCGTCGAACGACCCTATGGCGATTTTCCTTACCGTAGGCTTGCTGGAAATACTGGTTAATGACATGAAACCCGGCACCGGCCTGCTGATGCTGTTTGTGTCACAAATGGGCATTGGTGCTGCTGTCGGCCTGGCAGTGGGCTGGGTGTCGGTGAACATGATTAACCGTATTCATCTGGTGGCTACCGGGCTTTATCCGGTAATGGTTGCGGCCTGTGGTTTATTGTCGTTTGGTATTGCCGCTAACCTGGGTGGCAGTGGCTTTTTGGCCATATTTCTTGCCGGTGTGGTTATTGGTAACAGCCGTTTTGTGTTTCAGCGCAGTACCTTCTTATTTCACGACGGGCTGGCCTGGTTAAGCCAGATCACCATGTTCGTGGTGCTGGGGTTACTGATTAACCCCTCGTCGTTACTGGATGTCTGGTTTGAAGGTTTGCTGATAGCACTGGTGCTGACACTGGTTGCCCGGCCACTGGCGGTGGTGCCGCTGCTAAAGCTGTTTGGCTTTAACCTGCGCGAAATTACGCTGGTATCCTGGGTGGGGTTACGTGGTTCGGTGCCGATTATTCTGGCTATTTTTCCGCTGATTTTTGGCCTGCCCGGCGCCGCGCTTATTTTTAACGTGGTGTTTTTCGTCGTATTGATATCTGCCACGGTGCAGGGTTCTACGTTGCCGCTGGTCGCACGCAAGCTGGGGTTAACTGAGCCACCACCCGCCACACCGGCAGCAACGCTGGAAATTACTGCGCTGGGTAAAGTTGATGCCGATATTGTCGAATATACGCTGGGCGAAAACTCCCGTTCTGTAGAGCGGCGCCTGTCGCAGGCCGCGCTGCCAGATGGCACTGTGGTTGCCATGATTACCCGTAATAATCAGGTGATACCGCCGCGTGGTTCAACCTGGCTGTATGCCGGAGATCATCTGTTTATTGTGTTAAAACCAGAAACACGCAGTTTTGTTGACAGTGTATTTTCAGCGACGGCAGAAGCCGGGCGCCATGAGCTGCCACAAACCGAACTTAAGCTCAAAGGCACAACCCGGGTAGAGGACGTATTGCATTCTTACGGTATTGCTCTGGCAGCTGCGCCTGAGGCAACACTGGATGAAGTACTGCGCCAGGCACTGGCTGAAAAGCCGCAGCCGGATGCCACGGCAGAATCAGCAGACGTTACGCTAACCGTACGCGACATGGTTGGACAGCGCATTACCACCGTAGGGCTGCTGCCAGCGCGGCAGAAAACAGTTGGTGCGGGGCCTGTTACCAATACTGCTCCACGGTAATATTGCCCGGGGTACGGCGTAGGTTTTTTGTCAGGCCTATGCTTTGTAGCACCGCTTTGGTGTCTTTAATCATTTCGGGGTTGCCGCACAACATTACCTGGGAGCGGTTGGTCAGAGTCTGGCCGCAGGCTTGTTGTAATTCACCGGTTTCGATCAGCTGTGGCAGGCGTTTATTCAGCGCCCCGGCATGGGCTTCGCGGGTTACTATTGGTTGGTAATGTAATTGGCCAGGGTACTGTTGCCGGGCCTGTTGAATCAGCTCGCGGTAAGCCAGGTCGGCTACTGTGCGCACACTGTGCACCAGAACAATATGTTTAAAGCGCTGCCATAACGTATGAGTGCCCAGCATAGATAAATAGGGCCCGATGCCGGTGCCGCTGGAAATCAGCCACAGGTTATCGCCGTCTGGTACTTCGTCCAGAATAAAAAAGCCTGAGGCTGGCTGGCTGATATCCAGTTTATCACCCATCTTCAGTTGCTGTAATAGCGGCGACAGCAAGCCGTCGGCCACCGTGCTGACTAAAAACTCCAGCTCGTGGTTGCCCGGGCTGTTTACCAGCGAGTAAGCGCGTTGTACCCGGCCATCCGGTGTATCGATAGCCAGACGGACAAACTGGCCGGCAGTAAAATCAAATGCCGGTGTTTGCACCTTTATACTGAACAGGTTGGCGTGCCAGTGATGATTCGCTGTTATCGTGCCGCTAAGCCATTGCGCCATAGTTAATTCCCAGTTTATTTACGCTAACTTATCCTAACAAAGTAAGGCAGATACTCAAGCCGGTGATAAAAACAGTATTGTCTGTTGTTAGCGTACATTGCCAGTGGTATAGCAGCCTTAGATAAGTTAGCTTGATAAACGGTTTGGCTAATACAACCCGATAAGAGCCTCATTGGTTAAAAAGGTATGTTTTGGCCTACAGCACTGATGTTAACACTTTCAGCTGATTTTTTTACATGTTACAGTTCCGCCATTTTACAGAGGGAAGGTTGTCACCTGTGATACGGAATTTTAAGTTGCTCGGGCATGGTATTTATCTGCCCAAACATGTTGTCAGCTCGTTGTCGCTTGATCAAAAAAATGGGCTTGCCAGCGGCACAGTAGAAGCCCGTACCGGAGTGCAACAACGTTACTATGCCCGGCACGAAACCGCATCTGAAATGGCAAAACAGGCTATTCTGGCCGCATTGCATCAGGCTGATGTTGCCCTTGCGGACATCGATTGCCTGATTGCCGCCAGCGGCACGATGGAGCAGGCTATTCCGTGTAACGCGGCGAAAGTTTTGGCACAATTTACGCCGTCACTAAGCTTCCCTGCCTTTGACATAAACATGACATGTTTAAGTGGCCTGATGGCGATGGATCTGGCCGCAAACATGCTGCAGGGTGGGCAGTATAAACGTATTTTGATTGTGTCCAGCGAAGTAGCGTCTGTTGGGCTGGATTGGACAAACCCGGCAATTGGCGGGCTGTTTGGTGACGGTGCTGTCGCACTGATAGTCGGTGTTGATGACTCTGAAGCCAGAGTGGATGCCTCTTTGTTCCGCACCTATCCTCAGGGTGTTGCGCACTGTGAAATTCAAGGTGGCGGCAGCCTGAATCATCCTTCTAACATAGCCGGTGATTACGCGCCTTATGGTATGTTCCGTATGAACGGCAAGGAGTTATACCGGTTGACCGCAAAAGTTATAATGCCTTTTTGCACCGAGTTGTTAGCCAAAGCAAGAATAACGATGGATGCCATCGACTGGGTGGTGCCACACCAGGCCAGCGGGTTAGCATTACAGCATTTAGTTCGCCAACTGGGATTATGCCCCACTAAAGTGATTAATATGCTGCAGCAGCGTGGCAACCAGATTGCCGTATCGCTGCCGGCGGCTTTGCATGAATTACTAACAACCAAGCCGGTAAAGCCCGGTGATAAAGTATTGCTGATTGGCACGTCAGCAGGCTTAAGCCTTGGGGCTATGGTGATGACGCTGTGAGCATTGAATTATTAAAAGTTGGCCATTGTTTTCACCCGGAGGCCATTGTTACCCGTGGCGGCAGCTGGCGGGCGCAACAGTTTCCGGCCATAGTGGCGCTGTTAAAGCACCCGCAGCAGGGTTATATGCTGTTTGATACCGGTTATGCCAAACATTTTATACAGGCTACCGCCCCCTTTCCGCAGCGGTTGTATCGCTGGGTTACGCCAATGCATTTGTGCGACAAAGAAAACTTGTTACAGCAATTGGCCCAGCGTGGCATAGCGCCTGATGATATAAAGCATATTTTTATTTCACACTTCCATGCTGATCATATTGCCGGTTTGCTGGATTTCCCGCGGGCGCGCTATATCTGCTCCAGAGTGGCTTTGCAGTCGATTTTGCAGCGCAGCGGCATACGAGGCTTATTAAAAGGCTATTTACCGGCCTTGTTGCCCTCTGATTTCTCAGAGCGTGTCAGTTTTATTGAAGATTGTCTGGCGCGGCCGCTTGCAGCAGATCTGGCACCCTTTGGCGCCGGATATGACGTATTTGGCGATGGCGCCTATATCGCCGTTGAACTGCCGGGCCACGCCTATGGTCACTATGGTTTATTGTGTAATCAGCTGCAAAGCACGTTTTTTCTGATCGGTGATGCCTGTTGGACACAGCAGGCACTTATTGCAGCCACTAAGCCGCATCCGCTGGCCAGCATTATTCTTAGCGATAAAACGCAGTATTACACCACCATTGATAAACTTGCTCAGCTGTATGGTGTAAACCAGCAACTGCGTATTATTCCTGCCCATTGCCAGAGTAGCTATGATCAGTTCCTTTGTACGCAGCGTTAAGCAGCTGGGCTATTTTTTATACGGTTATGCCAATGGCTGGCGCAGCGCGCGTTACAGTCATGTTGCCCTGGCCAGGTTGCAGCAACAACGTTTTCGGCGGCTGAAGCTACGGGTGTTACGACACAGCCCGTTTTATGCTGCACTTGGTGATCAGCCGCTGCAGGCTTTTCCGGTAATGGATAAAGCGGCTTTTCTGGCTAACTTTAATGACATTAATACCTGTGGCCTTAGCTTAGCGGCGTGTCAGGCACATGCATTGCAGGCAGAGCAGCAACGTGATTTTACCCCTTTGCTCAATGGGGTTGCGGTTGGCTTGTCATCTGGCACAAGCGGGCGCCGTGGCGTGTTTCTTACCCGGCCACAAGAGCAAGCTGAATGGGCCGGTTATATTATCGCTAAAAACCTGCCACTAACGTTACGGCGCCAACGTGTTGCGCTGCTATTGCGGTCTAACAATGCGCTGTATGAAGCATCAGACGGCATATTGCTAAGCTTTCGCTTTTTTGATCTGACATTGCCAGTTGCTGAATGGCAGGCGCAACTGGCCGCATTTCAGCCCGACATTGTTATTGCGCCGGCGCAGGTACTGGGTGTTATTGCTGCAGCAGCGCTTAACATTACGCCGACGAAAATTATCTCGGTAGCCGAAGTGTTAGAACCAGATGTCCGTCAGCGTATAGAGCAACAATTTAGCTGTAGGGTAAATGAAATTTATCAATGCACAGAAGGCTATCTGGCGTCGACATGCCGCTTTGGCCGCCTGCATTTGAATGAAGATATTGTCATTATTGAAAAACACTGGACCGATAAAGCCAGTGGCCGGTTTTCACCCGTTATCACCGATTTACGCCGCCGTACTTTGCCGTTAGTGCGGTTTAAGCTGGATGATATTTTGCAACTGGACCCAAGCCCCTGCCCATGTGGTTCTGCGCTAACTGCGCTGAAAAAAATTGAAGGCCGTTGTGATGACAGCCTGTGGTTTTTAACGCACTCAGGGCATTGGCAACCGGTGTTTCCGGATGTCGTGCGCCGGGCGATGATGTTATGTAGTGAGGTGGTATCTGATTACCGGATACAACAACATGGCAGCAAGCTACGGGTATTTCTGCAAACCACGCAAGCAGATATCGCGCAGCGGTCTGTCGAGGGCGCTTTGCAAGACTTAGCGCAGTCTCAGCAGTTAACGCTGCCACAGTTAGAGTTTACGCTGCAGATTACTGAATCGTTAAGCGAAAAATGCCGTCGGGTAGCGTGCTTGCATAAACCGGTGTTACAACCGTCTGAATATAGGGAAAGCACGTATGACTAATATACTGGTAACGGGCGCGTCTGGTTTTGTCGGCGGTGCCTTTATGCGTCGCTTTGGCCAGCGTGACGATCTGTGCCTGCATGGTGTTGCCAGGCGTTATATGCCTTGGCCAAACTATACCCAACTGGATTTAAGCCATGACATTAGGCTGGATTTTCGCCCGGATGTGGTGATCCATGCCGCCGCGCATGTGTCGCCGTGGGGTACTGCTGCGCAGTATCAACAGCAAAATATTAACGCTACAGAGAATGTCATTCGGTTTTGTCAGCAACATGGCTTACCTAAATTGGTATATTTGTCTTCCAGCTCGGTATTTTACCGCGACGAACCGCAATTTAACTTAACGGAAGACAGTGCAATAGGGCCTGAGTTTATCAATGCTTACTCGGCCAGCAAATATGCCGCAGAACTTTGTATTAAGCGCTATGAAGGCAGCAGTGTTATTCTGCGGCCCCGCGCTATTTTTGGCCCCGGCGACACGGTGTTGTTTCCGCGTATCCTTGCTGCCGCGAAAAAAGGCCGCTTGCCGCTGTTTGACAGTTCAGGCCCGGCAGCCATTGGTGATTTGATCTATATCGATACACTGTGCGATTACATACTCAGTGCTGCCTTGCGGCCGGATATTACCGGCGCATACAACCTGACCAATGCCGAACCGGTAGAGTTTCAGTCTTTGTTGCTAACAGTACTGCACAGGTTAGGTATGCCAGCGCCGAAGCGACGAATTAACGTGAATACTGCCATGCGTTTGGCCGCCGTGCTGGAATGGCTGTATCACACGTTGCGGATAAAAAAAGAGCCGCCACTAACCAGGTATGGTGTAAGCGTGCTTACGCATAGTAAAACCTTTGATGTCAGCCGGATGCTGGCAGATTTTGGGCCGCCGTCAGTATCTGTTGCTGAAGGTATAGAACACTTTATCCGCTGGCAGCTGCAACATGGTTAGTATCGTTTTTGCCGTGTTGTACGGTATGCTGGCTGCAGCTAAAGCTTATTTTGCCAGGCGTTTTATCCGTCATTTTGTCGCCCGGTCTTATCAGGGCGGTTTGCATGACGTGGCGGTACTACAGCCGATATTAAGTGGCGATCCCCTGCTGGAGCAAACATTACGCACCAGCCTCAGGCTGTTACCTCAAGCCCATTTTTACTGGTTAACAGACACTGCTGATGCTCAGGCTCAAACCATTACTGTGGCGTTAAAGCAACAACACCCTGTGCTGAATATTCATCTGTTGCAGTATGAGCAGGCTCCGGCAGGTATTAACCCTAAAATGTTTAAACTGGCGGCGGTATTGCCGCTGTGTCAGCAACCGTATTTACTGGTACTGGATGATGACACCTCTATTACTAGCAACAGTTTGCGCGCTATGCTGGGTGAGTTGGACCAGCACACTATTGCTACCGGCCTGCCTTATTATCATCATGGCAATACAGGTTACTCGGCGTTATTAGCCAGTTTTGTCAATAACAATGCCGCTACCACTTATCTGGCAACGCTGCCCTTTATGGCGCCGGTAACCATTAATGGTATGTGTTATGCCATAAAGCGGGATACTTTGCTGGCTCTGGGTGGTTTTGCCCCGGTGCTGCACCACCTTACCGATGACTTAGCGGTAGCTGAGCTGGTGCTGGCAGGTGGTGGCAGTATTGCGCAGTTGCCGCAACAACAACAGATTCAAACACATCTGGCCACTGCCCGTGCTTACTGGCAACAAATGCATCGCTGGTATCTGTTTGCAAAGCTGCTTTTTGCCCGCAAACCCCGGCACATACAGGCGATAATGGCACTGCTATATGGCTTGCCGCCCTTATTGTGTTGGCTAATGTTGCTGGCGTTGCTATGGCAGCCTTCACTGGCAGCATTGTTAACCTGTGCAGGTGCGTTAACGTTAAAACTATGGCTAACCAGGCAGCTGAATGGTGCCGTGCCCGGGCAGCAGGCTGGCTCAGTGCTTTTGGCGTTGCTGTCAGAATACTTGCAGTTATTGCATGTGGTTCATGCGCTGTGTAGTAAGCGTATCCGTTGGCGCAGCAGATATTACCGGGTATATGCCAGTGACAAGTTTGAGCCGCTAAAACCATGACGCTGGGAGTGGTGTTTCTCACGGGGCAAAGTGACAAACATAGTTGCGCGTTAAGCCCGCTGCAACAGGCGTTTATGCAGCAATTGCTGGTTAACGGCGTGCAGGCCATGCCACTTAACTTTCCGTATGACGGCACACTTTTGCCGTACCGGCAGGCAAACCTGTTTAACGCCAGCCTGGCTAATGGTCAGCTATACCTGAACTCGCGGCGCAGTGAGTTTAAATCGCAATATCATCAAGCGGTAGCTACCGAGTTGTCCCGCTATAGTAAAACTTTAGTACTGGCAGGTAGTTGTGGCCTGGAGCTGCTAAATAACGTGCAACTGGATACCAGCTTTAGCAAGCGGTTGCATATTTTAGCCTATGGCCCGGTTGCCAGATCCCGCCCGGTGTTTAACTGTACGCTGGTGCAGGGGCGGCAGGATTGGCTGTCGCGCTGGTTTTTTCCCACAGTAGATATTCGTATCGACAGTGGCCACATGGCCTATCTGGAATCAAAGCAACTGCTGGCCATTGCGCAGTCGCTAATAACGCAGTTGCTGGAAGCCACACCTGATGCTGATTAACCGCATAGATTTATTAGCGCCGCCATTCAAAGGCCATTTGCACCCCATACTTGCAATGGGGCGACAGCTACAGCAAGCCGGTTACCATGTGCGGGTTATTTCATCATCACTGGCACAGGCTGATATCCACGCTGCAGGGCTGGTTGCGGTTATTTTACGCAGTGTTGATGATACAAAACTTATGCGGGTGGTTAACCCGCCTTATGCTGTCGGGCACTCTCCGCGCAGGTTAAAAGCGCAGTTTCATCAGGTACTAACGTTTTTTCAGCATCTAACGGCTGAGCTGGATACGTTATATCAGGCTGATAAGGTTGATTTGCTTATCGCCGATTTTACGTTAGCGCCAGCTGGCATTGTGGCCCGGCGCCATGGTCTGCGTTGGTGGACCAGCTGCCCATCGCCTTGTGCGTTAGAGGTAGCCAATGGTCCGCCAGCGTACTTTGGCGGTGTAATGCCTGCCACTAAACACTGGCATAACGTCTGGCATAAAGCAGGCTGGATGCTAATGCGGCTGTTTAAGCGCAGCGTGTTTTACTGGTATCGCCATGCAATCCGGGCTATGGGGTTGCCACAGCTGTACCGCAGAGATGGTAGTGAAGCCATATACTCGGCAGAAAAAATTCTTTGCCTGGGGTATCAGTCATTAGAGTTTGCCACACGTTGGCCGGCAGCTGTGCAGTTTGTCGGGCCTATGCTGTACACACCAGCAACGGCTGTTACGCCACCACAGTTTGTACCGGGTAAACAACACGTATTGGTTACCTTGGGCACGCATTTGCAATGGCACAAAGACGCTATGTGGCAAAGTATTCAGCAGGTCGCGGTACAATTTCCACAGCTGCAGTTCCATTTTACTGACGGTGTCGAGCAGGTTTCTGCTTTTGCCGGAAATGCCAATGTGCAGCGCTATTCCTACATTAACTATGCCGCGCAATTGCATCGTTATGCGGTTGTGATCCACCATGGCGGCGCCGGTATTATGTACCATTGTTTGCGTCAGCGTATCCCGGCGCTGGTTTATCCGCTGGATTATGATCAGTTTGATCATGCGGCCCGTTTGTCTTATCACGGCCTGGCTATTTGGCTGCAGCAATTGTCACAGTTGCCAGAAGCATTGCATCAGTTGTTGCAAAGCAATACCCCGCATCAGATTGACCATTTTATGCAGGAGGCGGTTTCAGACACAGTAGATTTGGTATCCGTTGTCCGGCAGTTATCGGATAAGCCAATGGATAATAAAGCGAAAAATTGCCAGCTAATATAGCCAAAGCACAAAATGAACGCTACCTTAGTGCTGTTAATATTGTATCTTAGTACAACGGTAACCTTCTGGTAGTGACAATGAGCGGTACCTTTTTCTTCGGCGAATGGCAGGTTGAACCTGCAGCCAATACTTTACGGCGCGGTAAACAGCTAAATCAGCTTGAGCCCAAAGCAATGGATGTACTGCTTTTGCTGTGTCAGCATAGCGGTGAGGTGCTTAGCAGTGACGATATTGTCAGCCAGTGCTGGCCCGGTACCGAAACCGGCGATAACCCATTGCATAAAACCATTACCCAGCTGCGTAAAGCGCTGGGCGATAGTGCTACTGCACCACAATACATAGAAACTATCCGTAAACGCGGCTACCGCACAGTGGCAGAAGTGCGCTTTCCGCTGGGGCAGGAGCAAAGTGCCCAGCAACAAAGCTGGCAGGGCGGTTCGCCATTTCCGGGGTTACAAGCTTACGACGCGCGCTATGCCAAAGTGTTTTTTGGCCGTGGCGCACAAATTGATACCTTATTGCAGCGTATCTCGCAGCAGGTGCAATATGGCCGGGCATTTTGTTTGCTACTTGGGCCAAGCGGCAGTGGCAAATCGTCGTTAATTAATGCCGGTGTTATGCCAAACCTGATGCAAAGCGGCGGTTATAACGGTATTCAGGTAATGGACTGCACCAGCCTGGATTTAGCCGACGTAGCACAGCAACAGCTGTTTAGCAGCCTGGCCAGCGCATTGCTGGATTGGGAGCATGCCGGTACGCCGGTATTTGCCGGCGACAGCGCCGATAGCCTGGCGCAGCGGCTGCAACAAAGCCCGCAGCAGGTAGTGCAGCAGTGTCAGGCCGTACTGGCACAGCAAAAACAAATCCGCCAGCGCTTTGCGCTGTTTGTCGACCGGCTTGAAGTGTTGTTGTCGTCACCCTTGTTTAGCGCTGATGAACGTCAGGCTTTTGTCGATTTACTTGAACTGTTTGCTAACTCGGCAGCGGTGCTGGTATTAAGTGCCTGTCGTAATGAGTTTTATCCTTCGTTGGTGGCTTACCCCAGTTTAATGGCGGGCAAAGGCCGTGGCGCACATTTTGACTTAGCTCCTCCCGGGCGTGCCGAGCTGTTGCAGATGATCCGCTTACCGGCGCTGGCAGCAAATTTAAGCTGGGACACTGACCCCGTTACTGCTTTACCGCTGGACGAAATGCTCTGCAGTGAAGCAGCCAGTAACCCCGATGCTCTGCCGATGCTGCAATACACACTGCAGGAATTGTATTTACAGCGCAGCAAAGATAACCGCTTGCTGGTGTCGGTATATCAGGCGCTTGGTGGCATTGAAGGTGCTATTGGTAAAAATGCTGAACAAGCAATAAAGGGGTTAACCGGTGCGCAAAAAGCCAGCTTGCCAAAGGTGCTATCGTTACTGGTAACCCTGCGCGAAGATGAGCAAACCATCACCAGCCGCAGTAGCCGGGCCGGGCAGTTGCAAACAGATGATGAGCGGGTGCTGGTGCAAACCATGGTAGAGCACCGGCTGTTTGTGTCGCATCTGCAAAATGGTGAACCCTGTTTTAGCATAGCGCATGAGGCACTGCTGCGGCGCTGGCCAAGGGCTACCGCCTGGATAACCGAGCATCACGACAGCTTAAGCGTAAAAAGCCGCCTGCATCATTTAACCAACCGCTGGCAGGTCGAAGACAAAAACAGCGCTTATCTGCTGGCCGAAGGTAAACCGCTGCAAGAAGCCTTGCTGTTAACTGGAAATAGTTTGTTTCAGCTTGATACCGAAGAAACCGAGCTTATTCAGGCATCAGCCAAAAAGGCCCGCGTACTGCGTTGGGGCAGGCGTATGACAGTAGCCTTATTATGCGTACTAACATTTACCGCCGTTCTTATGAGTGTTAAAAGCTTTAAGGCAGAGCAGCAAGCCCAGCAAAAGCGGCTGGCTGCCGAAAACCTGCTGGGTTTTATGGTAGGCGAGTTCGCCGATAAACTACGCAGCATAGGCCGGATGGACTTACTCGACGGTATCAGCAATAAAGCATTGGAGTATTTTAGTGATTTCTCTTCCGCCAACGATCATCTAACTGCCGAAGCCCGCTTTAAACATGGCCAAACGCTGGAAGCGATGGGCGAAGTAGCCTATTCGCGTGGAAAAATAGATGAAGCCGTGGCGGCATTGCAAGCAGCCAGAGTTAAACTGCTTTCGGTGTTAGCTGAGCAACCCGATAATTTAGAGTTATTAAAAACCTTAGGTGCCAATGCTTTCTGGCTGGCGCAAATTCAATATGATGCCAGTAACTGGCAGGCGGCGAAGCCAGAGTTTGAGCTGTACTACCAATACAGCGAGCGGATGTATGAATTAGCACCAGACGATTTAGACGCCATTATGGAGCTGTCTTATGCTACCAACTCACTGGGCTCGCTGGCGATGGAGCTGCAGCAGTTTGATATTGCCAGAAACTACTTTGAAGAATCTTTGCTTAAAAAACTACAAGCTAAATCTAAACAGCCAGAGAATCTTCGGTTTTTGGCAGACATAGCCAATGCACGCTCTTGGTTAGCAAGTGCTGCGCAGGCGCAAGGCGATATTTCAACAGCTGTGTCAATTCATCAGCAACTACAACGCGACCTGAGGAATACAGGAAGAACTTTGGAACCTTATTTACTGGATATTCAGGCTAGTAGCTATCAAATACTAGCAAATTTATTAGGTTATCAAGGAAAGATAGCGGAAGCTCAAGCAAATGCAGAACTTGGCTTTGTAGCAATATCTAAAGCGTTAGAGCAAGATCCAGAGAATAGTATTTGGCAGAGGATTAAATACTATTATTATTTTCAGTCTCTAAAATTTTCAAGTGAGATGGATGCCGAACAGATAGAAAAAAATATTAGACAGCAGGATATGATGCTTAATAGTGATAAGTTTGCTTGGCCAGAGGATAGTATTAAGGATATAAAAGGTAAGCAGTGGCTAGCTGCGGCTACGCTTTTAAATGACTTAGAGGAGTTTACTCAAAGCAAACGATACGCTGAACTTGCTCAAGGTGTTTACAGCGAGCTTGTAGATCAATATTCTGAGAATCAAGACTATATGGCGTTTTTGTCAGACAGTCAGCTAGTGCGGGCTAACGCTTTGGCTGCTTCCAATCAGAACGAGGCGGCTATTGAACTGTGTCGACAGATACAGTCCCGTTTATCGGCTATAGTGAAAAATAACAAAGATCCTCAATATAGCATTACTTATGTAAAAGCTCTGGATTGCCTCGGTGAGCTTGAAACACAGCCTGCACTTATTGATATACTGCAGAAAAACGAAATATTAGATATCAGATTTTAACCACAGCTATAAGGGAATACATAATGTTAGATACAAACGGTACCGCTACATTTTTTAACGTGACGGTTATGCTGGAAAATGGTGAACCGGTATTTAGTTATACCGATGTTGATGGTAATCCTGCCACTGGAGATGTGCAAATTACTGAGGCAGGTACTATTACCTACCAACTAATTGATCGCACCGGGCAGGGTTTAAAGTTTGTTGGTGCAGCCTTTGTAACTCCTTTTGATGGTATTGTTGATGCTGTAACCCTAAGTGCTGATGGTGAGCTACTGCAAATTATTGATTTGGATAAAACCATTGGAAGCACGAAGTTTCAGTTTGTATTAAGTAATAGCACCAACACCTTGATGGTATTAAGTCCTGACCCAGAAGTCATTAATCGCCCCAAATAATGAGTTATTTGTAGATAAGTAAAGTTGATTTCTTAATAAGCCAAGCCCCGCAAGGGGATTTTTAGTCTTTTAAAATCAATGGATTAAATCAGAAGGTTGTCAGAAGGTTGTTTATATAGCTAAAGGTTAAAGTTTGCTGCAGATAAGCCAACTGTAGCGAGATACCCTGATGACAAATTCCAACCGCAAAAATGATCTTCTGCCTTTAGCGCTTAATGATGACAGCTTATGGTCTGATGATGGCTGCAAAGATTTGTCGCCAGGAATGGAAGTGGGCAGTTTTATTCAGTACCTGGCGGAAGCTGTGTTGGTGGTTAGCCCGGACGGTGTAATCGAGTGTGCCAACGCCAAGGCCGCGTTATTACTTAACTGCGTAGATAAACCGCTGATTGGCCAGCAATGGCCGGAATTTTTAACGGGCCGCTGCCAGCAGCAGTATCAGGGCCTGGTAAAAATGGTAGCCAAACGGGTATTGTCGCTACAGGCTGGCCCTACTGAAATGGCGCTGCGCTGTGCCGATGGTGAGGTAAAAGATATTGAGCTGTCGGTATCGTTTTTGCCTGAACCAGAGGCGCACCTTGTGCTGGTAATGCGCGACCTTACGCGCTACAAAGCTGAATATGAAAAACTGCGCCTTCAAGCCTCAACCGATGCGTTAACCGGCCTGGCTAACCGCCGTGCCTTTGATGAGCAGTTACAACAGCAGTGGCAACAGTGCACCGCTGCCAGACGGCCATTGAGTGTGGTAATTATTGATATCGACTTCTTTAAACAGTTTAACGATCGCTACGGCCATATTCAGGGCGATGCCTGTCTGCGTAAAGTAGCCGGAGCCATAGTGCAGGCGATGCCGGTAGATGCCAAGCTGGCGGCCCGTTATGGCGGCGAGGAATTTGCGCTGATATTACCGGCTCACAATGAAATTATGGCACTGGAGGTAGCCCGTGAAGTTCAGCAGGCGGTGCGCCAGCTGCAGTTTATTGATGCAGGCTTACCTGCCACGCTAAGTGTGTCAGTAAGCCAGGGTATTGCTACAGAAATTAACGGCCAGTACCGTACCAGCATGGCACTGCTATGTGCCGCAGATACTGCCTTGTATCGCGCCAAGGCAGATGGCCGTGATTGTATTAATGCCAGTTGTTAAGCAAACACAGCAACAGTCTGGCGGCTGATGGCTGCCAGCTTACCGTCTGGTTGCCATAATTTTGCCGCAATATGATGGTAGCCATCTGCGCCGTATTCAATTTCTGCCAGATAACGCCACCAGTCGGTATTGTTAAACGGCAAGTCATGGGCAATAAATTCAATGGTCCAGGTCAGTGAACTGGCTGGCGCAGGCTGATTAAGCAGCGTCAGGCTTACCGGTGGCCAGGCATCAACCAGTGCCAGCAGTTCCAGAATGCCGGCCTGTTTGCTCTCATTGCCGGCCATACGAATATCGCCACCCAGCTCACGTACCTTGCTGGCACTAAACGGCAATTGCCCCTGCGCTATATGGTAATCAAAGTGCAGGGTAAATTCCGGTGCCGGACCTTGTTTTGGCAATACCTGTACCGGCTGTGTTGGCCACTGCGGCGCGGTGTCTGCCGCAAGCTGATGGGCCGATGGCCGCGCGGCGCCAAAGCTGGCCAGCAGCATCAGTGCAACCTGGCCATCCTGTTCAATTTCAACCTGAGCCTGAATAACCGACTTACCCTGGCGTAATATACGCCGCTGTACCCTGGCTTTACCGGCATTTAACGGTGCTACAAAAGACACAGACACTGAACGCAGCGGCATTGCCTCTGGTATCACCGGCAGTAAGTGCGCCATGGCCAGTGCTGCGCCCATACCGCCAAATACTGCCCGGCCCTGGCCCCATTGTGTTGGTACCTCAATGATAACGCTATCGGGTTTATCCGCGCCAAACTGCTGCATTACCTGAGAAAAGTGCATTTAAATACTCCGCATAAGATATAAATATTAACCCTGTCAGTGTGACAGCACAGACCAGAGCATTTTAACGCTAAGCAACATCAGCAATACACCAAATACCCGTTTTAACGTTGCTACCGGTAGTTTATGCGCCAGTTTGGCGCCAAGCGGGGCACTGATAAAACTGGCTGCCGACATTAACAGCACGCCGGGTAAATACACCAGGCCAACAGCGTAGGGCAGATCCAACCCCGGCTGGCTGTTAAGCATATAGCCTGCGGTACCGGCGATTGAAATAGGTAACCCCACTGCAGCTGAAGTGCCAATAGCTTTTTTAATATCAATGCTACGTGAGGTAAGATAGGGCACTGTTAAAGAGCCCCCACCAATAGACACTATGGCAGAAACGGCACCAATACCGGCACCAGCAGCAACCAACTCGGCCTTAGATGCGTGCTTTTCACCGCCGGAGGGTTTTTTATTGCGTAGCATGTTAATAGCGACATAGCCCATAAACAGAGCGAAAAAAATAGCCAGATACAACGAGCTTACCTGTGCTGCCAGAAATGTGGCTAAGAAGGTGCCAATAATGACACCCGGTGCCATCGTTTTCACCACCGGCCATAGCACGCCGCCTCTGGCATGGTGCGCGCGCATGCTGGAGACCGATGTCATAACAATAGCCGCCATTGAGGTACCCAGCGCCAGGTGTACCACATGCTCTGGCGCTATACCCTGTGCCAGAAAAATGCTGGTAAGCAGCGGTACCATAATGCCACCGCCACCAATGCCCAGTAACCCAGCCATAAAGCCAGCAAAACTGCCTAGTAGCAAAAAGATAAACAACCATTCGATAGACATATAAACCTTTAATTATCACTGATGTAGCTACAAGATACTGCCAACAGTTGAGCAAGAAAAGTTATTTATTCATGCAGCTTATTCTGCCATGAACTGTAGGGTTTTATTTGCAGGAAAGTATGGCTTTCATCATTTTATCCCTGTTAACATATAGGTTCTTGAAAGATGTCTTTATGCACCTCTGCAGTTTTTACACTACCGCTTATTAACTTACGGCTGTTTATCAGGCAGGGAGTACCCTATGGATAAAATTACCCTTGTTGCAGAGAGAAAACGCGGAGCTCTACTTTTGCAGGTGTTGTTAGCTTGCCTGTTGGCAAATACTGTTGGCATTTTGCTGTCAGGCCCTAAATCACCTGCTGTTTTTGGTGTGGCTGCTGTTTTGTAACTGCCGATTCTGTTAGCAAGCTGGTATCCGCAGCATGCTCAGCAAACTATAAACTGATGCAGGGTATTAGGATTTGTCAGTACCTTGGGGCTGCAAACGATAGCTGAGGGCATAGAAACAACAGACAATTTAACCTTACTGAAGCAACTGGATTGTGACACCGGACAAGGATATTTATTGTCGCGGCCACTGAAAAAAGAGCAGCTGGTAAAACTGTTAAGCGCCTCCGATCTCATATCGGTTTAGGTGGCTGTTGCAGATACTCAACTGGTTGTAGCGCGCCGCGAAAATTGAGCAAGAAAGCCTGGTAATATTAGCACTGTTAACGCTGCTAAGTTTACTAGGCTTTTTTCCATGTTACGGCCTGAAATTACAGCCAGCATTTTATATCTCTACAGCAACACCCTAAGCAGGCAGATCAATATCACCGTTTTGCTCCGGTATTTCTACCTGATTCCATTCATTGTTTTCAGTGCTCCAAGTTACCTGGTAGCCATCAACCGGCTCTGGCGGTTCTTTTTCGGTGTAACCAGCCGGGATTTTGCCACCTAACTCCATCAGCATGTAGCTGTTTCTGTCGCCGGTTGATGTTGCGTATGCTTTAAACTTTGGCATATCTTTAACTCCTAAACGTTTGGTTTCCAGCGGCCCGTTGCTGTTAGTGACGCTGTTGGTGCTGCTGATGATGAGCCAAATCGCATAAGCTGCCATTGATATGCCAAGTTACTTGGTGATCCTCCGCTGGCTCTCGCCCCCCAACAACCGCCAACGCCAGTCATTTCTATCGCTGTAACGGTGGCTCTATCAGTAAACTGAGCTGCAAAAACCCACTCGTTTGATGATGTAGCATAAATTGTAGCTCCAAGAAGTGTCTCAACAGTAGTTGATGATGTTTTCTGAGCGAAAAGATCTTGTTTTCCGTTTGCGCGACGCTCTATACCTTCAACAGTGCTAACTGCGCTGTAAAAATTATCCGGCAGCTTAATTAAAAGCCATCTGCCATCGCCAAAGTGAAGAAAATCCATCTGCTCAAACAGCGCACACAGATTACCAGAGTTATCATTTGCATTCGGATATGCTTGATATGTGTACAATGTACTGGCACCTGATTGCCTGGAATTTATCTTCATATCCAAACCATTTCCAGTCGCAGCGTGCATAAATTGTACATAGTTTCCAAGGCTGTTTGCAGGTCCGCCTGTGTTGGCTATGGTGCGGGGGATAAGTAGAGTAAACGTATATCCCACAGGGCACGCATCGCCGAACCCTGTAATGGTAAAGTTTGCTGCTCCGTGGCCTGCTAAGGTGACGAAAGGGCCTAGTTCTGGCGTTATTGGCAGGGTAAATTCGGGGCTGTTGTTGATGATTTCAGAGACGTTGATCACGCCCATAACTTTGGCACCCAGCCGCTGATTTATACCTCTGAAGGCTTTAGCCAAATGGTCATCATTTTGCGGGTCAAACACAACATCCATTTCAGCTATAGCAGCCTGAAACTCCGCAATACTATGGTTAAACCAATCAGCCCCCGGATAACTAGGGACATTATTTTCACCTGATTCAGTGAACCAGCCGGCAGTCCCAACTAATGGCTTGTTCGCTGGACGCACTGTGGCTTGTGAACCATTTTTTAACGGATGCATAGTAACTCCTGATTGAAACTAATTTAAACGCCGTTTAAAGCGGCTTTTTAAAGAAAAATACCTAACCGACGTAATCAAACTCATAATAGAAACCAGCCAATTTGTAACGCTGTAAGGTGCACTCCAGAAATCCGGCATCAGATGTTAAGAGAGGCGTTAATACATCATCCAGACACGTCATATAAGCGCCTGGTATGCCATAAACAGTAATTCTGACTATGTAACGATACTTCTGCTCCCACAGTGGGTAAGTGCATGAACGCAAGCAGTGATGTGGAAATATTTCATCCACCTCCACTGTGAAACCCAAATCAGCTGCAAGCTTTTGGATATTCCACGCCTGCAAACCGCCCTTACGGTGGTACTTTTCAACTACTGCATAACGTCGATATTCGATGCTGGAGGAAGATCCGATAGAACACTCTGGCAACCCTAAGTACTCTTCCCAGTCAGGCAGCAGTTGTGTCGTTGACTCTGGGCGCATCTCCAGTTGCAACAAATCAGCGCTGGCCTCTGCACGTTCTAACCTGGGCGCATAGCCTTGGGCATATTTATAAAGGTCTGACGATTTCGCTCGTTGCCACAAAAACCCACGTGGCATTTGAGCCAATATAGCGCTAGTCCACTGAGCTACGGAATGACCCATGTAATCACTCCTAATTCATGTAACTCTGTGTCTGTTGCTGTTACATCAGCGCTCAAATTAAGCACATAGTCACTAACGCCAAGGGTTGAGCCGATAGCTGTGCGTACGGCACTTAATAGCAAGGTAGAGCCCGGGCCCAGCGTATTGAAATAGCCTTTAATACTCGTTTGCACGCTTTGGCGTAGCTCAGGGCTGTCAGGAAATAAGGTGATGCTTAAGGCCGTGGTTTTTAGTGTCAGTGGAATATAAACAGCTTCAATGCCGCCCGGCCGTCCCACATCTGCGCCACTGGCTGGATCCTTGTGGCGATAGATATAATCAGCCATCGCGACCTGATCTACATAACCGGGTAAAATATCGGGGCGTGAATCAAATACAAAAGCATAACCAACAGTGCCCGGCCCTTGATAGCTATCAACTGCCCAGGCACGGGCAATGCCCGGCACTTCGCGACACCAGGCAACATAGTCATGCACAGCGCCGCCCATTGGCGGGTTACGTTTGCGAAACAATAAGCGCTCAAGCACTTGCGCCACCGGTTCTAAGTCGGCACCGCCAGAAATGCCGCCGCTTTGGCCATTGGGTTGAATGCCTGGCACAGTAGAAACTAAGGTTAGGCTTTCACCAGCTAACAGGTTACCCGCTGCGCCCGGAACTTCAGCCTTGACCTGTACGACTACACTGCCACCTGATGGCGCATTAGAAAGCGTGACCCGATATAGGCGGCCATCAGCATGGGTTATTACTGTGTCCACCGGAATTGCTGAACTACCGGTAAAAGTAACCGGACCTATGGCTGAACTGGCCAATTTACGGATCACGCCTTCATAGCGCGCGGTATCAATAATGGTTTGGTCTTCAGACTCCGAAGATGGGATAACCTGGCGAACAATCCAGCTTTGATAATCATACAAATCACGCAGGCTGCCACTTACCGCTGCGTTCAGGGCCTGCTCAATACCAAACTTTGGTAAAATAGTATCCAGCGAGGCTTCAATGTCGATTAAACCAGCTTCAACCAGCGCTCTTAGCGTGGGTACATTAAACGGCACTTTGTGTCTCCCATCGTCTTGATACAGTAAAAGAAATCACTTCATCATCAGGTTTAGTGATCACAACATTCAGCGCCAGAGTTTGAAACCTTGGAATAGAGCCAGTCACTTGCACGCTCTTGGCAACAACACCTTCGCCGTTGTCACGCAGCATCCAGGTCAGTGCATCTTCTGCATATTTCACAGCTTTATTGCGTACATCCGTGGTCATTTTTTCGCGGTAGAGCAACCACAATTTAGAACCCCATGGCTCTGAATAAAACGAGTCACCAGGCCAACCGCGTAAGTCATTGGAGTCATCAGGTAAGGTGTCGGAGTCATCAGCGCGGGCATCGGTAAACAACGAGATCAAAGCGAGGGTGGATATCTCGCCGATATCAGCACCCTCGATAATCAAACCTGCATTTTTCATCATGCCAAACACGATGGCGCTCATAACTAACCTACTCTGGTGTTGTGGTCGGCCGGTTTTCCGCGTCTTTGTGAACATGCCCTAAGTATGAAATGCCGTTAGCACTTAAATCAGAACCCGTTACAACATCGGCTGAGGTAATGGTTCCAGTGGCGGCAATACTAAGGTCTGTTGATATGTCACCAGTGACGTGCAGAGGGCCTTGGATTAATGTCTCTGGCGAGATAATAGTGAATGAGTTGCTGGCATCGAAAATAACGTCAGTTGCTGCAATAGTGAAGGTGTTAGTGATTTCAAAAATGACGTCTGTGGCAGTAAGGATAATCTTACCGTCTTTGGTTAAGCGGATTTTATGCCCCTCAAGATGGTATAGAAAAACATCGCCAGTTTCACCCTGTGGCCGGCACTTTTTATCCTCTACCGCAATGGCCACCAAACCCGACAATGAGCCACCCAGCGCCGCAACAATGGCTTCAGACCCTTCTGGCGGGAACGAACTAATGCCATAGTTCTGAAAGCGCTCAATGTTGTCTGCTGACTCATCAGCATGCATCTTCACCTGCAGGTTCTGGCGCTGCAGGTCTTCAACAATGCCGCTGACAACAGCCCGGGTTAACATGCCTGTAATGCGCCGCTTAATGGGTGCCAGCAGGCGGTCAATGTAGCGTTCACTTACCATTGGCCACCACCTAGTTTAGTGTCTTTTACTATTTGCGCCGGTATGTCCATTGCGTCAGGGCGCACCACACTAATTACCGCTAAACGTCCGGCGTCGTCCTCGCTGAACATAATAGATAAGATCAGCATTTCTTCATCCAGCCCAAGAATTTCGTCAATCACCGGCACAATGGTATTGATGTTCCAAAGCTTGCCCGTCTGCGGTATCCGCCAGCCTGTTACCGTGTATTCAGCCGTGTTGGATTTACCTATGCTGCGTTGGCGTTCCCACTGGCCACGCCGTGCTGCACCCTCTGCGGTAGTGATCTCTTCGTTGACAATAATCATCGGGCGATAGCGGCCAATCTCACTGTCTTTTACATCGGCTTTAATACCACCCACAGTTGACAGGGCTGCGGTATCCCAATCTTTACCATGGGCAGCACCTGCAGCTTTAACAGTGAAATTGCTAAAGCGTTGGCGCCAACTGAAACGGCCGCGCGCTGCCTTTATGTTTTCGCCCAATATCAACGAAACACCGGCCTTTTCTTTGCCGGCACGGGTGATCACCAAATTGCCAAATGTATCGCTGGTTAACAGCACGCCACGCTGTTTAGCCAGGCGTGATAACAGTTCGTGCGGGGTTTCACCTTGTTCGATTTGGATGCGCTGGAATGGCTCGCCTACGTCAGCATTTACGATCACCTTAATACCAAAGGGGTTACACACCACATCAGCAATCTGCGTCAGTGTCTGATTGTTAAACTGGCCACTGGGGTAGTCGATAGAGCAATCCACCAGGTCGGCTGTTTTGTCTCGGCCACTGACGCTAATCGTCACTGTCGTTTCGTCGTAACTTGGCACCCAATCATCCACATAACCAGTGATAACACGTTCACCGCCAATATCGACAGTGCACGCCTGGCCTTGCCGGATAGGCTCCACAAACTTCTTATACTGCTGCTCACTGCCTTGCCACTTCCATGTCAGCTCAAGGTCAAAGCTACCGGACATTGCATCCAGTGAGCGGGTTACTCCAATCTTGGTCCAGCCCTGATAAATCTGACCGCCGGCTTTTAATACAATTTCTTCCATTAGCCGATCACCTCAACCGTATCTGTTGGCAAAATAAAGGCCGGGTTCTTAAAGCCGTTGCGCAGCACTATGCTGTCGCGCCGCTCTGTATTACCCGTTTGCTGCCATGCCACCAACGCAACCGGCACACTTTCTTTGGGCCGATAAATACTTACCTGGGGTAACAGTTCTGCCCGTGCGCCAGTGTCAGCTAATACGGCTTGCCTTAAGGCCCGCATCTGTCTCCACACTGCAGAACGGTTAGACTCAACTGCAGCTTCAGCATAAAGTGCCAACTGATCCGCAATGCCGTAGCTCAGGCTTTTCAATTGCTGCCCAGTTAATATCGCGTTGCGCTCTGCGCCGGACAGGCTCTCTACCACTTCAGGTTCATCATTCAGTTTTTTCACAATCTCGGCGGCACCTAACGCAGAGCAGCTGGCTACTATGGCGCTATTTAACGTCAGGGTTTTAAATGCTTCCGCATTCTCCCGGATAGCGGCGTTTTTAGAAGGGTTGGCCTGAGTAGGTACCGAACCTGCCATACCACCGGCGCTTGATATATTGCGCGACAAACCACCTGTTGCACTCAGCTCAGCACGCATACCACTCCAGCGGTTTTGCACGTTCTGATAAACTTCCAGCGCACGAATAGGGTCTTTCACCACGCCTTTAATGTCTTCCAGCAGCCCCATGGCTTCACGGGCCAGTTCACCGGGATAAGCTAATAGCTTGCCGACAGAATCTTTAGTGCGCATAAGGCGGTCAGTCCACTGGCGCAGGTCATCAGGTAACGAGGGCAGGCCGCGTGTCAGTTCATCCAAATCATCTAAGAAGGCATCCACCATGTCGCCCATACCTTCCGGGGTGCTGATATCAAATTCATCAGCAAAGGCTGCATTGACTGCATCTTTTGTCTTTTCAGCTTCGTTTTTAACTTGGGTGGCGGTGTCTGATTTGGAGTTAGGAAACAGATTTTCACCCACTTCATACACTTCAAAATTAATGGTCGCCGTGCCATCAACCCGGTTAATTAACTTATGGCTGACCTTGCCAACCTGTACTTTGCGAATGCCAAACCATGGATGAATCAATTCACCGGGGCCGGGTTTATTTAATGCTTCAAGAATGGCCTTTAGCTGAGCTAAATAATCTGCCCCTACCACACGGCCACTAATGCGCTCCTGGGTAAGTACCTTGCCGTTGTCTTCGGTATAGCCTACTTCTTTTTTGGGGTAAGCATGGGGAATAGCCCGTCTGCCACTTTCGCCATCGGTCTCTTCAAGTAAAAATTCAACGCCCCTGAACGAGGCGGTTAAACGGTCTTCAAATGCCATTTGCAAGCCCTTTAATAATCACGTTAATTAGCACCGGTGTCGGGGTCGATAAGGATGCCGGGCGGGGTTTTTGTCGCGGTGAGCTTGGGTCTGCTGTCTGACAAATCCAGTTTGAGGTTAAGCTGTCCGGTCACACCACTGAGCATGGTAGACATATCTGTGTTTATGCTGGCTTGACCTGCAGGCTTAACCGCCACGTCCTGAATTTTTTCGTCACCGAACAAACTGGGCAACATATCGGCTAACGTGGGGGTTTTGGCGTTAGTTTTTTTGTCACCGAACAAGGTAGCTCTGGCCTGAGTTTTTTCGTCGCCAAACGCACTGGGCAACACATCGGCTAACCTGGGGGCTTTGGCCTGAGTTTTTTTATCGCCAAACACACTGGGTAACACGTCAGATAACGTGGTGGCTTTAGCCCACTTACGAAAACTCCGAAACTCGTCAACGACATCTAACAAGCCGGGGGCTTGAAAGTTGGCCATTGAGGGATCTCTTTCTGATTTACGACTAACATTGAATGGTAAATAGTCGTCAGGGTTTTCATAAATCACGCTTGCTGCATAACCTACGGTTCCCAAAGCTACCGCTGCGGATCCTACTTTACCCCATTTGCTTTTGTTGGGTTTCTTATTACCATCCATGGCATCAGTAATGTCGATACCCGCAGCGCCGCCCATACCTCCAGCGCCCATGTTAACGACATAAACAGGCATTACCCCCATATCAGCAAAGCCGCCCTGGCCACCCATGCCGCCTTTCTTCTTGCTACCAAAGTTATCGCGAGCCCATGACGCCGCATCGACAGCCTTTTTAGCTGCTACCAAACCGCCTACTACCCACAGGGCTGCTTCGCCCCATTTCAGCCAGTTCTCTATGGTTTCATCATCAACACTGTTGATAGCATCAGCGATATCTTTGATAGGTTGCGACAACCGGCTTTCGGCGAATGTATTAAACGAGGTATACAAAGACTGCACGGCATTATTAAATTCCGCTGCATTCTTCGCTGCAGCTTTTTGGGTTTCTCCGTATTCACCTGTCGATTTATTCATTCTCCTGACTAAATCTTTATTATCTATTGAATATAAAGATGCCAAACCTTCTATAGCTGTGCGGTCAAATACATCACCCAATAGCATCGGATCGTTTTTTGCTTTGTCCAAAATCTCTAGCAGCAGCTCAACCGGTTCGCGCAGCTCCTTAGTACCGGCTTTAAATACTGCGATCCCTTGCTTGTCCAAAAACTCGACTTTTGTTTTATCACTGAATGCGGCAAATACAGCTTTAATTGAAGTCAATGATTCGTTGGCATTACCTTTGGTTTTTGCGAACAACTGCACTAATGAGGCCATTTGAGTAATGGCCGCAGGGCCTTTGCCCTGGTAAGTAGCAAATAGCTGCTCTGAGATAGACGCTAAATCTTTGACGTTTACACTGCCTATAGCAAACTGGCTGTATAAATCATCAATGGTATTCATTACCTCTTTGGCGTCTGTAATGCCTTTTTCACGGAACTGTTGAAATATGGCACCAGTAGACTTAGCATCAACACCAAACGCTTGCATGAATAAACCCATATTCTCAAGGTTATCCTGCACAAACTTAAAGTCGCCGGTCTTACCCAATAGCTCATCAACAGCGGCGGCAAATTGCGTAGTATCAACGCGGATGTCTTTTTGGTTGGCCAGCTCAAGAATATTGCCTTTTAGCATGGCAACCTGTTCGTCAGTCAGCTTTGCATTTGTGCCCATGCGGGTCATTTGCTCAGAGAAGTTGCCGATATTGCGCACAGTGGCACCTGTGGCAAAGGCCGCAGCAACCCCCACGTAACGATTGCCTAAGGTGTCAATGCCGCGCCCTGCAGCTGCTGCGGAGCGTCTAACCATGGTCATTGCCGTTTCGTTTTTCTTGGCAAAGTCACTCATAGAGGCGCCGTACTGGCGGGCTTTAGCAGCAAGGTTGCCAGCAAGGTTTAAGATAATATCGGTTTTAAGTTGCTGGGCCATGGATTAACTCTCTTAACTTTCTATAGGTGCGGACAAGGCGGCGCAGTGGCATGGCACTGGATGCGCTGAACGGAATGCGGGACCCGATAGCTAACTGCAGGTCCTCGCAAATTACCGCCAGCGCCTTAAGGTCGCCCCCGGTTCTCCAGCTCCTTCGCTATTAACTGGTCAAGTTCCGTCGCCTTTTGTTGCAGCAACTTAAAATCTTCCTGGTGCAACTTGCGCAGCTCTTTAACGCTAACCGGCCCCTGCACGGCACCAATGTATTCCACCTGGCGCACCAGCAACTCCAGCCCGTACAGCACATCACTGGTATAAGCCACTGCTGTACCGTCCTGCACTATTACTTTTTCAGCTGCAATTTGGGCGTCTATGTAGTCACCGGATGTAAGCTCCTTAAGGCCCACCTCAAAGTGGGTTTGCTCACCCACCTTAAGGCCATGCGTTAATTCAAACGTCATGACGGCCATTAGATACGCTCTACCTTATTGCCCTGGAAAGTGCCGGTAACATCGCCGGAGTCTGAGATAGTAAACGGGGCCTGTGGCGCGCAATCCGTCATCATATAATCGACACCGTTGTCACCTTCCCATGTGAGTGTGGCATTGGTGATGCTGTTTATTTCCAGCACGTCCACGTCTTCATCAGCCGCAATTACCACCGCAATAGTGGGCACTGTGTACTCATTAGACTGGCCCCAAACACGACCCGGCCCAACGTGCGGGGTGCGCGTGTAACCGCCGGGGTTTAAGGTGGATCCTTTTTTCGTTTTCAGCTGTTTGCTGTTGGCACGAATAACCACTTCACCAAGGATTTGTCCCATGGGCTTATGCTCCTAATTAAAGTTTGAACTGCATCAGCGCGGCAAAGATGCGGAACTGATTAACAATGTTGGGGTTGAACACGCAGTTAAGCCGGTTCTGATCGCTCGCATCCCGGTACACATTCAGCGTGGTTTTAAAGCCGTCAAAGTCTTCCATCAGGCCCTTAGGTACCCAATCATTGTTGGCCAGCTCTAACATGGCATTACGCATGATTTTCGGCGTGACTACCGGCTGACCAGGATCCAGCCGGTTAAGCACATCATCACCAGCCAGCTTGTGGCGCGGGAAGCGGTTAGTCACCATAGTGCGCAGTGAATACCGCAGGTAGCCCAGAGTTGCAGGCGTGGTGATATCCAGATAGCTTGGATCCGGGTCACCAAAGGCATTCTCCCGATACATAGATACTTCACGCTCAATGGCCACTTCGCCGCCCGGCGTAACCATATAGGTAGCAATGCCGTCGCCCAGCAGCAGGTTGCGCTCTGTCATATCCCACTGCAGTTCTTTGGCCGGCGGCAGCAGGCCGGTCATTACCAGAGTTTGTAATGGGCGGGCCGGATCAATACCAAGCGAGTACGATGCCTGCCCGGCATAGGCAGCAGCAAACTCAAAAGGCGAGTGAGGCGCTTTGTTGGTACCCATGCAGGTAAACAGGTAATCGTTACGTGCTACACCAAATGCACCCGTCTCAGCAAAGGTGCCCCGGAACGCTGTGTAAGCAATGCCTTCAATCATCTTGAGCGGACCCCAGCGAGTCACCAGCTCATCCCGTAGCGTGTTCAGGCTTTGGGTGTCGTTATAAGGCATAACAATATGGTTGTACCATTCGTTAGGCACTGCTGCGATTACCGCATCCATATCCGGTGTGCCAGCGCCGCCTGCCATATCTACTAAGGTCAGGGTTACACCCTTTGGCAACACTTCGCCATCGTAGTAGTTGTAACGCACATCAATATCGTTACCTGTAGAGCCCTTCCACTTGCAGGTTAACTCAACCGTTTCAGTGGTGGCCGCTTTAAGTTCTGCTGTCACCGGCAGGTTTTTGTTGGCATTAATTTTGGCAATCACCGCTGTGGCAATAGTGGCCGCTGTATCTGCATCATTAACGCCCACCTGCACCGACTCACCGGCAATAAGCAATGCAATTACACCGGCTTTAGCACTGGCTGCCGCCACAGTAATTTCACCTTTAGCCGCCGTACCTGCATCAAGGTCCGCAACGCCAAGCGCATACACATCGGTGTAGTCGTTTGATTGGCGGAAGGCCTTCAGCATGCGCGACATCATAGAGCCATAGCCATACAACGCGTCCATTTGGCTTTCACTGTTGGTAATACGGTTCAGCGTTAACGCTGTTGCGCTACCTGTGGTTAACTGCTGGCCGATCACCAAAACCTTTTGCGCTAAAGCAGGCGTACCCGATAGCGCGTTAGAGTTGTCAATCTCGATATAAACGAGAGGGACTTTAATATCGTTAGGGATGCTACCGAGTGCCATATTTATGCTCCTTTATCGGCTTTAGCTTGCGCTTTAGCCGGTGTTTTTGATTCAATTACATCGCCATCATTCAGGCGGCGCACCCAAAAGGATGAACGCTCTACTTTTTCGCCAGCCTCTGCCAGGTATTCACCGTTTGGCTTGCGAACCGGTACCACTGCTTTAGTGGGTTTGATGTGGATCAACATAGTTATTTCCTGTTTTCATCCCGTTATTGAGACTGTTATTTACCTGGTTACTGCGGCATATCCACAACACCTTCCAGCTCTGGCGCACCTTCGGCCAACTGAGCTTTAAGGCCAAAGCGCAAGAAGTCGTCCAGCGTTGCAGGGTCCAGCTCAACGTCCAGGTACCACTGCTGTGTCCAACTCACTGACCAAACAGCAAGGCCAAGCTCGTCAACCTTATCGCTGTACAGGTTGTCACCGCGCACTGCATCAGCCCGGCTATAGGCAGTTGGCAAAGCGTTACGGCGCAATAAAAAACCGGCTAACTTGCCTGCGATCACTTCGGCGCGAGAGTCTTTCTGATAGCCAAACTGGTCGGTTGTAAATACATAGGCCACAAAGTTCACGGTGCCGACAATGCGATTGCCAATGCTTTCGTACTTAGGTACACGCAGGGCAGCAATCCGAATGCCGCCATCACGGTTTGCTATCCAGCGCTTCACGTCTGCCGGGGTGTCAAACTTACCAATGTGGCGCTCAACAGTTTGTACCCGGTCAATCTGCTGCTCACTGCCTTCAAGCTCTGGTTTCAGGTAGCCGACAATTTGTTCACAGGCCCATACGGTTGATCCGGTTACAACAAAATCTGGTCTTATCATTGGATCAGCCCGCCCCAAAAGTTACCCAGCACTGCATAAATCTCTTGCTGGTTGTCTGTGCTTAAACCTAAGAACTCACGCGCTGGCATATTCATCAGCCGGCTAAATGCACCCACCGACTGATACACCGGAAACGCCAAGGCCTTACCAAAGGCTTGTGTAATTAAGCGAGTGTGTGCATCTACCTGCACCACACCGCTATAGCCGTCCTGAATCGTTGGCGCGTAGGCCAGCGGAGAGCCGGTTCGTACTTGGTTTCTTTCCACTCTGTACTGAATCGAATCCAGCAGGTCCCCATCCCCCTGCAGCAAAGACTGATTACCGTGCCTGGTCTTTGCATAGGCACTGCTCCATTCCGCCCATGGGCTGCCGTCGGGTGATGTTTTTTCATCGGCAATGCGCCGCCGCGTCTGGCTTTCAACAATGCCGCCAAGCGCGTCTAACAATTCTTCTTTGTGCTTAGGGTCGCCCAGCGTTTCCAGCAGCTGGTTATAGCGCTGTAGTTCCTGTACTCCGCTAACCTGAACACTAATTGACATTACAGAACGCCCCGCAAGCTGTTACGGGTAAACAACCGCTCGTTGTCCTGGACTAATTCCACTTTGCCTAAACTGCTTTCAGCAGGCTTATCGGCCACAGGCAAACCTAAGTCACGCTTGCCGGTGCCGATTTCTCTTAACGTAGTGAGCGCCATTTTGTAGCGCTCTTCCAGCAAGTTGGTGGCCTGCTGATCACGGTCTGCTAACCAGTAAAAGGCGATGGTGACAGCCAGCTTATTCAGCATGCCCGGCACAGTTGGCAGGGGCAGCACGTAGCGGGTCATAAACGAATTAATTTCGTCGTCTGCCTGCTCCAATGCGTTATTGATATAGGTATCGTTTAACTCGCCGCTTTCTCTGTCGATAGCAACGTTCCAGAGCATGGAGTTATCACGATCTATCAAGTCCTGCTTTGTTGCATAAATAGCCATCACCGCCGCCTTACTATTCGCTGTTGTCTGGGTTGATAACGCCAGCCGGATCAATCAGGTCTTCAAGGTCAATATCTTCTATGACCAGGTTAGGTTCACGGTGCACGCGCTCTGCCTTTTCAGCCGTGAGATACACCACAAGCTCTGCCTCATGATCCGGCGCAGAAACTGCCGCAGTCGCATCCGGCTCTTGCTCAACCACAAGCACCAATGTTTCTTTGAGACGATGGAACTGCACGCCGGAGCGCCAAAAGCCAGCGTCTGCTTTAGAACGGGCCGTAAAAGCGCCCAAAATGTAAATAGCGTCCTGTTCGGCTTGCGCTGCTTGGACAGCAGCATCACTGGCCGGCTTCGCTTCGCCCTGAGCTAAGGCATCTGATTCAGCCTTTGCTTTCAGTGCTGCCGCGTCCTGTTCGGCTTGCGCTGTTTGGACGGCAGGATCCTTTGCCACTGCTTTTGCTGCACCTGGCTTTGCCCGTGTGCGGGCAGGGCTGTTTTTGTGTTGGCTTTCACTCACGTTGAACTCCTTTTAAAAATGGCGATGCCGTAACATCGCCATTCCTGATAACAATGAATGGCAGTGGCTTACGCAGTAATCAGAGGCGAAACGACAATTTCAACATCGTTGTAATAGATGTTGGTGTCGCCACCTTCAATTAGCATGCGGGCTATTAACTTCTTGGCGGCGGCTTCGTTGTCAGGGCCAACAATCAACTTAGTTGCCCGAACACCAATAGGTGTGCCGTCTACCTTTTTCATCTTCTGCAGTTGCTTCTTAGCCGTTTCATAGTTCTCTGCAGTCAATGCGGCCTTAGAGCCAATGGCCAGCTGAGGGAACGAGAAGCCCACGTTGCAACGGCCATCTACACCAGCGGCATACTTGTTGTTGAACCAGGTGTATTCTTCGTTAGGGTTCATGTTTTTAAACACGAATTGCCGACGGTTCTGGAACACAACCGGCTTCAGCACCTTGGTGTCATCAATCAGGAACCACGGCTCGCCGGTATCGGTAGAAGGATCACCCACCACGTTGGAGAATGTAGTGGCCGGGGTGGTTTCTAACGGATGGTCGGTGTCAAAGTAGTTCTGGCCGTCAAAACACAGCGTGCTAAAGCCTGCAGCCAGGATTGGATAACACAGGGTGTCAGGGAAGTAAGCCACCTGGTCGCCATAGTTCTGTGCCACTACGCTGTAGTGACCAATCTGGTCATCATCAACGTTATCGCGTGATACCGAGATAGAGCTTTCAAAGGTTTTGTTTTCGATGGAATAGCCGTGCTTGCCCATATCGGCCAGCTGGCGGGCACCAGTCCATTCCACAATACCGGGCAAGTCTTTTAACCACCCGTAAAAGTTGGCTGCACCTGTGCTTGGCACTTCGGTGGCAATCATTGACCATTGTGGTTTCGCAGCAGTTAAGCCACGGGTATAAGCCGCTGACATAGTGGCCTGTAGTGCTTCAAGCACCTGCGCTTCAGTCGCCATTATTTAGCTCCCAGGTTAAGTTGTTGTTTAGCCGCAATGTACTCTTCCTGAGTCACGTGCATTTTGCGGCACATAGCAATTTCATGCTCTTCAAGCACCGGCTTGCCGTTGGTATCGACAGGCTGTTTCGTCTGGCTATTGGTGGCAATAGCAGGCGCGGTACCGACGAACTTTTTAAACTGCTCGATACCACCTTCAGCACGGCACATGCTGACAAACATATCTTTGTTAGCCGGCGCAACCTTGCCTTCGGTAATGGCGGTTTGCACCAGTGCATCAATTTCTTTATCAGCAATGGCTTTAAGTGCAGTCTCTGCTGTGTTCGCACGATTAAGCGCCACGGTGTGGGTTTCAATCGGTACGAACTTGTTTAAGTCGGGCTGGTTGGCGCGGTTAAGGGCAATGTCTTTGTCTTGCTTAAGCGCGTTAATTGCCACAACGGCCTGTTCTTCTGTTGCTTCTGCGGCAATGCCGAGTGCCGCAACAATGAGCGGGGGCAGCTTCATTGGGTTGTCCTCTTTACGGTTAAGGGCGGGTACATTTAAATTTGGATCATTGGTTAAAGCGGCACTGACTAATGCCAGCACCTGACCCGTTGGGTCATAAGAAAACGAGGGTGAGTAAAAGGCATACTTCTTCTTTTCAAGAACTTCAGCGCCTTCAACATTCCATTCCACAAAAGCCCAGATTTCACCCTCGCGGTTTTCAACTTTGGTAATCCAACCATAGGCCGGAGCCGGTTCGCCCTTGGGCGCTTTGATATGCGTTGAATGCTCCATGTCGAATGGGCGCTTTTTAACAAAGCGGGCCACGACAGCTTCAGGGTTGTTGTTCATCCATGAACGGCCATCAAGCCCCATAAAGTTGCCGGCTGGCACCATCGGCAGCCAAATGCCTGTAGCATCGGCTTCCATCGGCATCATGTTGAAGCAAAGTGCAGTAATGGTTTTGACTGCCTGCTGTTTTATTGTCACTTAGGAACTCCGGTAAAGGGTTACATAGCAACCTCCTGTAGTCGGGTTGGTATGTGGAATATCGTAAAAATCAGTTCACGGAGTTCAGCATGCATAAAAAAAGCAACTGACGATAAATAACGTCAATTGCTCAATATGCGGGTTGGCGATAAGTGCTTATGAGGAAGGTGGTGCGGTTTGGCAACGGCGGCAAAAGCGCCGGTGCAGGCAGTAGAGACTACCTTAAAAAATCAGCCTGGCAAGCCCGTGGCGGCAAACCAGGCCAAAGTATCATATCAAACCTTGTTTAAACCCTGTTTAAATCCTGCTGTATTCGTTTAAACATTTTTGCCGGTAACTTTATGACAGGTAGATCCTTATAACCCGTCAGAGAGCGTTTGGCGCATTCGGGCTTCTTTTGCCGCCAGATCCCCGGCCAGCATATTTTCACGCCCTTTGCCCGGATTATAGTTCCAACCAGGCTCAATGCCTTGCGGCAGTACTTCCACTTCACCGGTGCGCTTGTTAACCCACTGCCGGTTTTTGCCGGCGGGTGCAGAGGTTGACACCTTGCCGGATGCGATAAGCTTGTCGGCTTCGTATTGCGACACCTGCCGGATCCAGCACTTGCAGCCCCAGCCGTTCGGTGTCATGTGCACATCCCACCATGGATCATCAGCGGGCAATAAGGTGTTCTTCCACTTCGCATGGTCCACCCTATGCTGCTCACTTGGCCCCAGCTGATACAGCAAGTAGGGCATTGTGCGCTTGGTTCTCTGAATGCGCTCCCACTGGCCTGCACTTCTGGCGGTGCGCATATTGGTTTTATAAATGGTTTTTATGCGGCCTTCACTGCCCAGTTGCACCAGCTTTGTTTCTTCGGTTAACGGATCCTGCATTGTCTGTACACCCCACCAGCCAGACTTTACCAGCAAGGGCTTAAGGGTATTGCGAAACTGCTCAAACGTTTGGCCACTTTCAATCGCATCCTGCACGATTTGCTTAACGTCTACTAACAAGTCAGCGTTAAGCATCTTTGCCACGGTAAACGCATTGGCCTGTTCTTCTTTCCACACATCGCGGTAATCGAACCCTGGCTTAATGCCTTTGCGCTTAAACCAGTCCAGCGCTTCTTTTGGGATCAGTGCATCAGCCATCCTGGTTGTCTCCTAAACCCCGCAGCTGAAACATATACTGCGCCATCTGCGCGATAAACTGCTCAGCTCCGAGCTGCTCTTGCAAGGCCGGTAAACCAGCGGCGAACTCTTCATAGCTGGCCGATTTATTCGCCAGCTCAATAATCGGGTTCATAAATTCTTCAGCCACTTGCTCCCATTCGCTCATGGCCTCGTTGGTTAGTGCGTCAATTTCGGCGTCTGCATCAGCTGTGTTCATCACACGGTTAATGGCTATCCGGCGATTGGTGGCAACAGGTAACCCCGGCATACCACCAGACTGCAGGGGCAGCAATGTTTCTTCGCCGGCTTTAACCAGGCTTAAGCCGAACTTGTCTGCCATTTCAGATGCTGACACTTTCAGCCCCCGGTCAACCAGGGGCGTGATGCTCTCTACCAGCATCTTTAAATCTTCCGGCTCTGGTACCTTGATCCGCACTTTCGGATAACGTTGCTGAACACCCCAGTTTAAAATGATATACGGCTTGATTAAATATTCATTGACCGACGATTCAAGCTGTCGTGCATCCCACTTGGCAATGTCAATACGCACTTCGTTGTGTATGATGGCCTGTGACTGTGAGCTGCCATTGTCGGCTGTCATCGTTTGGCCAAGCACCGCTTTTGACACTTGCTCATCACACCAGCGCGCCATGTTCTCAAACAGCGTATTACCGCCATTGCCCTTGGCTGTTTCAATCAGTTCAATCTTCATCGACTCAGGGATTACTGCCCCGGCATCTGAGGCTATCTTGCTAATGGCATTGATCAAGGTGCTGATATCATCAGAGCTGGCATTTGCGCCATACTTACCAATCCGCACCGGAATGCCAAATACTTCGGCAAAGGCCCACCAGTCGCGGATAGTAAATGACTTAAGCATGTACATCACAGCAACAAGCCGTGCCAAACCATTGCGCCATACGCTGCCCGACTTAGAGCGCGGTGTATGTAAGATAAACTTGTAGGGTTGCAGTGGTGCACCGGTTGGCGCATCTTCACTAATCAGTAGTATTTGCTGCAGGGTTTCTTGATCCTGGCGCAGGTAGCGCGGGTCTACCCATTTGTAATCCTGTGGTTTCCATGGGACGGATTTGGTGTCCCACAGAATTTGCACCAATGCTAAACCCTTACCCAGGCCATCCAGCAAATCAAAGAATAGCTCGGGTATTTGGTCATCGTTCATGATCTCCCGTGCACGCTCTGCCATCAGCAGGTCATTGGCGTCATCACTGGCCGCTTCAACGGTTGGCGCAATGGCAGCCACCGCCAGCTTGCGGGTGCGCAGCTGGGCGGAGTAATGCAAGTCACGCTCTTCAATTTCTTCTGCCAGCGTCATATAGGCTTCAGGATCGTTGCCGTCGATTACACTGCGCAGAATTCCTGCCAGCCTTTGTGGTGTTAGTGTTGACGCCACACTGGCCGGGCGCGGATTACGCACCCCCGTGGTGTAGGCCCTGGCAATATCTTCTGCCATTACGCCGGGCTCTATTTTAAATGGCTTGCCATTGGCATCTAAGATTGCACTCATAGTCTTATCCCTCTGCCGCGCAAGTCATGCTGCGGCATATCATCAAATCGGTTGTTGTCGGCGGCGGTACCAAGGAAGCGGCGGTGAGATTCATCCCCATGCGCCTTAATGGTGTGCAGTTCGTAGCGGGTTATATCTGCCTTAGATGCCAGCACGGCGAGGAAGATAGCCACAGCGCTGTCGCCGTGTCGTTTGTTACCATCGCTGCCAACTGTGCGGCTGTCATCAATACCAGGCACGCCCCTGAATATTTGGATCTGGCCTAAGTCGGTGATCACATCTTCATGCTTGGGTAACAGCAGTTCGTTGTCTTCAAACATGGCTTTAAAGCGCGGCATATTCTCGCGGTAGAACGCCACCGACAGCATTACCTCAACCACTTCAGCACCGTACTTGTAACGGGCTTGCTCGGCTAAGTACTGGCCGTTTCCGCGTGCGTCCAGGTAAATACCATCACGCCGTGGCAGCCGGTCACAGATGAAGTAAAGCGCCTGCTCTTGCTGTTTAAACGGTACGTTCTTCAGCTCCACTAAAAACGGTACCGTTCGCCTGGTGTCGTTCTCAACCGTGATGGGGGCGAATACGGTTAAGTCACCGCTACGCGCAAAGTCTTCGCCCAGGGCGTGGCGTAAATCCAGTGGCAGCTTCTTCAGTTCTGGCAGTACATGCTGCTCCAGCCACTCTTGCATCTCGCCAATGCGGGCATGTTCACTGGCTTCGTTAAATGCAGTGGTACCGGTGAATCTGAGAATAGGGGCGTTAAGTATTGCGGCACGTTCACGCAGGCCACGGCTGATGTAAGCACCACCGCCGTTCTTCGGCACGCAGTAGTATTCTTCCAGAGCATCTTCTTCGGTTGCTGTTGCTTTGAGTAAGGCCGCTTTCCATGCATCCTCAGCCTCTTGGCTCCACTCCTTACCCCGCACCTGGCAGATGCGTTTAAACAAGCCATGGGCGCAGGCATCATCAATAGTAATGCGGTGAACCGAGTAATCTTTTTTACCGGCACGCGAATCGTCAATCAGCTTATTGAAGGTATTTTCAACCCCGTTGTGGGTTGAGATCAAACGTACCTTTGCACCCCACATGGTGAGTGCCGTAGCAGCTTTTAATACCTCTGCTAAGCGTTCGTGAAATGCTGCCTCATCTATCGTGACATTACCCTGCATACCGCGCAGGTTTGACGGGTTTGACGATAGCGCCTGTATCTTAAAACCGGATGCAAAGTAAATGGCAAAGGTCAGGATTTCTTTACCGTCCTGACCATCATCAATAAAGATTTCTTCCTGAATTTCACCGGCAGCTTTATTAAATACCTTGGCCCACATGGCCGCAGCATCAATAAACTCCCGCGCCATTTCTTTAGTAGAGCCAACATAAAAATGGTTGGTACCGCCGTGGCCGCGTGCAGCGCTGGCTGTTAATGATGCATCACACGCCTCAGCCCAGGTGACGCCGGTTCGGCGTGACTTCTCACAAATCTTTAATGGCGACTCGTCGGCTATCCAGTCTTTTTGATACCCGAGCAACACTTCTTTAGGGTCGAAGCGGCTGAGCACGGACGCCTCATAAGCCGGGTCAAAGCTACTGCCTGACGCTAAAGAACCGCCACTTGCTGCCGCACCAAGAGCAAGTGCAGCACCAACGGCTGCACCCAGTAACTTTTTCCTGGTCATTATGCGATCCCTAATATTTCACGCTTCAGCAGCTCTACGGATTCTTTGGTTAAGCCTGCAGTTTTAGCCACCTTCTCAGCAGTGTTGGCCGCTTCCACAGCAAAGGCGCTACGGATTTCTTTCTCTACTTTAAGGCTGGACATAGACGCCGCTTCAATGCGTTGCACCACCAAGGCCAGCTGCCCAAGCGCTTTAGGTGATATAGGTTCAGCGCCATCTTCGGCGGCTTCGTCCATCAGCTTCATGCTGGTTTCAAACGCCATGGTGCGCACGAACTCCTGCAGCAGCTTGCCCACGTCTGACGTTGGCGCCTGGCCTAGCTTGCTGATCCATACCTCTGCCACTTCTCGTGACTGCCTGATGCGCTCACCCACACCTTCAAACTTTTGGGCATAGCGGTTTAATCCGGTGCGGCTTAGCTTAGCGTCTTCGGGCAAGCCGGCTTCTTCAATCATTTGATTGATAGCCTCACGGATATCGGTTTGATGCATATCGCCACTGCGGATAAACGCATGCAGCTGATCGCGGATAACCTGCGGCAGCAGGTTAACTTTGGACTTACGACTACCTGATAATTGCATAACGCCCCCTTTTAAGCCCGTGGGCGTTTAACACCCGGCACTGTGGCTTGGCCAGTGGCTACATCGTCACCACGGCCAGTCAGGCGGGCTATTTGGTAGTCAGACAACGTGCGTAACGTAATTAGATCCTGCTCTGCCAGCCAGGCTAAATGGGTGCGCACCTGGTCGCGGCTAACGTTGTGTCCATATGCTTCCAGGCATGAATCCAAAATGGACTCGTTAGCCTCAAAGCCCTGCATTTCACGCAAAGAGCGCAGGATCACAAGCCGCTGGTCTTCCGTTAATAATGTTTTAAATGACATATAAACCCCTATTTATCATCCTTCAAACGCTGTTCTAATAGCAGTTGTGCCAGGTGTTGAACGGGCCGGATTTTCTCTTCCAGCGTTTCTACACTTCCTTTGGTGCGCTCCAGGGCAACCAGCAACTCAGTGATTTGCGTCTGGGTTGGCAAGCTGTCTACATGGGCTTGCAGCTGGTCTACTTTCTTTTCAACTTTCGCCAGGTCTTCACGCCTGGCGTAGGTCTTGGATAGCAGCGCCAATATCACCATGCCTGCAGTACTCATTGCCGCCCACAGCATGGGCCAGTAAGCTTTAAGCCACTCCATTAGCGCGCCTCCTTAATGGCCTGGCAGCTAATACAACGCACGGCGCGAGGTACTGCAGCTAAACGTGGTAACGGGATTTCTTCACTACATTCAACGCAACAGCGGGTACCTTGCTTGTCTGTCAGCGGTTGCTCTGTAACTTGATCCAACTGTCGTGCAAGGGCATTGTCTCTAAACGCCTGTTCTACATCTGAGGCGCGATCAAACAGGTCTGTCATTGACGCCCCTTAACAAGGCCAGCCAGCGCACCTGTTACTTTGGCACCGCTGCCTTTGGGGTGAGGGGCAAAGCCGTCCAGGGTACGTAAGCCTAAGTAACCCCAGGCAGGGGCTGATAAGAACACAGCAATGTAAGGTTCAAAACCAGAGCCAAAGCCAAACGCTTTTAAGCCTTCTATCAAAAAGCAGTACGCAAACGTTGCCCACATTGACTTGCGCGCCATGTATGGCCGGGTAGTTCTGATGTACGGGTCTTCGGCTTTGTCGCCTGCACGGATCGTTTCTTGCGTTTCGTGGTGCTCAGCCTGCTTATCGTTTAGGGTCAGCTCCTGGCGGCGGGTTATTTCCTTTTCCATTTCCGCTTTAATGCGCTCCAGCTCAACCAGGCTTTCAGGTGGCAGCTTCTGCATTTCGCGGGTTAGCGCCATTTCCTTTTGCGCACTGCTCATGCCCAAAACGCTGTCTACTTGCTCGACCATACCGGCCACTTTTTCCGCTGTTTCACTACCACCGAACATGGCCGATATGCCACGGATGGCCGCAGGGCCAACCTCCATAGCGAGCTTTGCGGCCCCTAAAATTATTGAAAGAGACATTGTTTTAAACTCCTGAATTTAGATAGGTTGTCGGTGCCGCCTGGCACCGCAGTTTGATTAACATAGATATGCAAACGGATATCGCCCGCAGTAACGTTGTTCCAGCCGGCAGCAAAATATGCCTGCATGGTGCCGCAGCGGCTAAACAGCGGAGGGTTCGAAGGAACGGGCTGGCCGGTTTCGTGAAAATGCAATTCAGCACTAAGGCGCTTTGCGCGCCCCTGAGCTTTCGAGTAGTCCCAGTTTTTGCCCATTAGTAAATCTCCCACGCGGCATTGGTGAGGCTTACTAAGCGGTTATGCCAGCCTTCAATGAAGCGGCCTTGCGTGGTGTTCTTCAGCAGAATACGGGCATAAAAACGCGCACGGCGCAGGCCATAGCGTGCACACAGATATTCAACATCAGTACCGTGGATAGCCGCGCGGGATAAAGGGCCAATCTTGCCATCGGCTTTAGTACCGGCAATTTCCTGCAGCATTAAAAGCGCATTGGTTACGCCATGCTGCACAGCGGCGTCGAAGGTATACAGCGCAACAGGCCCCGCCCACTGCTGGCAGTAGGCAGGTTTCCAGTAGTAGGTGTGGTAAACAGAAACTATTTTATCCAGCGATAAAGACGAGATATCCAACGCCGGAAAAGCGCGCTTACTAATGCCGCCTTTGGTTTCGCCCCCGGCGTCTTTGGGGTCGTTAACATAACCTAAGTTTGGGTAAGGTGTGCCGGCTGCATTAAGTGCGCCTTCTTCAATAAGCACAAAGCGCACAGCATGGCAGAACTCAGGCGTATATCCTGCCGTAGCAAATGGGTAACTGGCCGGTGGTAAAGCAGCGTGGGAGCCGGAAAGCATAAAAGCACAACCTGATTAAGTATATTAATCGGATTGTGCTTTTTATTTAGGGGTCAGATAAATTAACTGATATTAATTATATACGGATACTGGTAAAAAATAGTTATCACGCATTGTTGCTTTTATTTTGCAAAAATCAAGGCTTTCTTGCTTGCCGACAACAAGAAATCCATTGATTCCATTAGCGTCACCACCAACATAAATCCAATGGGTGTGTCTGCTTTTGTTATCTTTTATTCTGAACTCAATATCATAAGTCCACCCATATTCTCTTGAACGATATCCTAATAAATCACGGGAATCATCTATCACATCTAGCTGATAAGTAGCATATACATGCTCAGCTTTTTTGACTGCTGGGCACAATTGAGAGAGAACTGAGCCAGCATCCTGAATTTTTTCTGAATGTTTAATATCACGTTCATTGATTTCAAAATGAAAATCTTCATCTGGCTTGCTACAGCCATAAACCAAAGCTGTTAATATTAAAAGTAATGGCAGTAATTTCTTCATAAACCTTTCCTTAAAACAAATCCGGTTGTCTGTTTTTCACTTCTCGCTTGCGCATCTTAGCAACAACCCGATAGATATGCTGCATGCTTTTGTCGTACTTGCGTGACAGCTCTTCCACGTTGTCGCCCTTAAACTCCTGCCAGATAGACAGGTTCATAATCTCCGCTTCTAACTGGCGGCCCCGTGGCAGATACAGCTGCACGCCGCCGAACTCGCGGCAAATGCGATTCAGCAACGCGATAGCAATTTTAGTGTCGGCGCCATGCGTTTCAAGCTCGTTTTTAAACATGGCGTAAATCTGCCGCATTGCTTCGGGCCAGCGCTGTGACTCTTCATCTTCGGCTATGCGCTCAACGTCATCTAAGCTGACATTGTCATAACCAAAGAAGTCGGCGGTATCGTCTGCTGCATTATGCTCACTCATGGTTCACCTCAATAATGCGGCCACCCAGTTTTAGCATGTGCGCTTCAAACAGGCGGCGGTCTTCCTCGGGGTTAGTTACGGTTTGCGCTTTGTACTCAATAGTACTGCCCGCCGGTGTTTCAGCGGCTATCTGCCCAAGGCGGGTGGTAAGCACCTTGCGCAGGTAGTTGTGGTTGGTTAGCTGTTTGCCGTTACCGTTTATGCGGTTTTGCTGCAGGCTGGCCACGGTTTGCTCCAGCGCTTCGGCCAAAGCATTGTGGTTGCCGGTTAGTGCCAGAGTTTCCTGCACCAGGCTAAGTGCCTTGCTGTTGCTTAAGTCTTGTTTGGTTGGCCGGAACAACGCCAGATACGCCACCATATTGCCACCCAGCTTGTAATTCATACGCGAAAACTGGCCCAGCAACTGGCGACCAGCATCGTCGGCCACAAGTTGATCCAGGTGGATATTTGTATGGCAAACAGGGCAGCGGCTTAATTTCATAACATAGCCCCGTTAATGCGTTCCCAGCGCTTCAGCAACTCTTTGTAGCTGTCTTTCGGATCAGGCTGGTAGCCGCGCTTTTTAAGGTTCTCGAACAAGCAACGGCGCGCCCAGCGCTTTAAGCTGTTAAGGGTTTTGTCCGCATCGTCACCGCGTAACCACTGCACCTCGGCAATGCCGGTACCATCGTTAGCCGCGGCTGTCATGCGCTTAACCCATTCGTTCAGGGCGGTTTCGCTGCCGTCTTCAATAAAGCCGGCGCGGTGCATAAAAATCCACAGGGCGCGTATAGCACTGCGCTCGTCCTTAGGGCCATCTGCTGTGCCGGGGCTAAAGCGCTTATTCGCTGTTGGTTTAAAACCCAAGTCTTTAAACGCTTCAAGCACTGTAAAAAGCTCGGGCACTGTTAGCTGGCTGCAGCTGGTTTTGCCCTTTGCGTAGTGGGCAAGGTTGGCGCGGTAGCTGTCTTCATCCATACCCAGCTGGGTGCGTGCGATGTGGATCATGCTAACCAGGGTTCGCCGCTGGGCGGCGGCAGTTGAAACGCCGGAACGCCGGGCTTTTTCTGTGATATAGGTCATTCGGCACCTGCCTTGGCCTGCTGGCGAAGTTGGTTTTCACTGACAGCCTTATCGTAATCTGCCAAAACAAATAGCCCGGTATCCTCGCCACACATGCAAGCTAACTCGTCAAAAGCTTTCTTGTTTTCGCCTTTAAGCATTAGGCCCATAATGATGCTGTACTTCTGTTTTCTTTCATCTTTTTTAAGTGGCATCACGCACCTGCCTTAGCTTGCTGTTCAGCAAACCATGTTGGGATAGGAAATCTGGATGTAAACAAGTAAGCATCAACTTGCTCGGCTTCTATATCCTTGGCTTCCGGCCAATTGCTAAGAATTTCATCAACATCATCTGCGTATGCCACAACGATGGAATGACTGTTATCAGCCGCATATCCACTGCACCAGTATGGGTGTTTAACCGGCCATTTAATTGGACGGTAATCTTCTGGGTTTGCCTTAAATCTGGCCCGAATCATAGTTCACCTGCCTGCAGCCTGATGTCTGCAAACACCCGCTGTACCCGTGCGATCAGTTCGTCATGCATCTGGGGGGCAGATGGCATGTAATCCGGGTGAGGTAATGTTGCGGTGTAGTCGCCAATCTCACTGATAATTAAACGTTCTGCTGTCTCTAACATAATTACTCCGTTTATTCCCAAGGCTGCAGGCCAAGCTGCAGGCGCTTTGTATTCCAAGATTCAACTAATGCCTTAGCATCCTCTGCGTCTGCAGCTGTTGGCTTGCTGTGGCCGCGCTCTGTTGCTAATTGCTCAGCCGTTGCCATTTCAAACTCAGTTGGTTTTTGCATAGTGGCTGCTCATCAGTACCGGTGAACCACCACCGGCAGACGCCCCAAACTGCAGGGCGTTTCGCTTAGTCAACCGGGTTCTGTTTCCGGCGTTTTCAGAAAAAAAGCGTGGGTCAGCTCTAAGCCTTCAAGCTTTTTAAACTGGCGGCACAGCACTGAGGCTTTTGAGAAGTAAGGTAGAAATATTTCCGTCTTTGCATGCAGGTTCGGAAAGTATTTTTTTGCGTCACGCTTACCAAAGTTCTTTTCAATTTCAGCAATTTTTTTAGGTGTATATACACTGAGTGTTTTTTTGCTCCACACCTGCGGTAAAAACTCTGGCATGTCGTCCGGTTTCTTATCAGTACGGCAAGCCCAGCCGCCTTTAATAACGCCATCTATATAAACAACCAGCACTGTTGTGGACTCGCTTTTACGCTCACGGCTAACGCTAATCTCATGCCCTTGATAGCTGAATCTGATACTCACATAGACAGCCGCCATTTCCTTTTCAATAGCAGCCCATTGCTCTTTAGTGATTAAGCTCACCGGCTTCTGTTGGCTCATGGCTTAGTCCTCGTCTATGGTGAATTGCGGGTGCTGGGTTATCAGAAGCTGCACCTGCGTTTTTGGCCGGTCTTCCATAAAGCTGCCCAGCCAAATAGCAAAATGCTGATCGCCGGACTCGTCCATTTCTGCCAGAGCATTGCGTACCATTTGCGCCAATGATGGTGACTCGCCGGCTAACCGGATTAAGCGCTCGTTGTCGTATTGCGCATCCAGTAGCGGGATGCCGCTTACATCTGGCTCTACTACTTTTGGCGCTACAACCTTACCGGCTTCACACAGCTGTAAAACGTTCTCGTCTTGTTTGCTCAGATCCTTCTGATTGTCCAAAACTGTGAATGGCTTCCGGCCACCAAGCACCCATAGCAGGGCGTCGGCAACGCCTTGCTCGTAGGTTTTGGTTGGCTCGTTAGTGCCGTACTTTTCTTCAAGGCTGGTAGCCACCGCGATTTCAACGCGGATTTGCTCTTCGGTTGGCATGGCAGTGATAGCGCTCATAACGACACCGCCGCTAAATCTAGGGGGATTTGCTGATACTGGTCGGTATCGCCAATGCGCTTGTACACGCGCACGTAGGCTTTACTGCCCACAACCTGAATGGCTTCGCCGATGGCGGTCATGGCTTTTAACCAGCGTGGGTCTTTGATGTCTAACCGGCGCAGGCCCAGCACGCGGGTGGTGCTGATATTGCCTTGCTTGTCGGCATCAAATGCGCCGTTAACGATCGCTTTAAGCTCTGAGCTGGCGCTGGCAGTCCAGTCTTTCAGACATTCATCAATAAGCGCTTTGGCTGCCTGCAGGCGCTCGTCAAAGCTGATGCTTTCATTAATGGCACGCACTATCTTGTACTGGCCGTCATAGCTGTACAGCGTAACGTTACCTTTTTTGCCGCCAACGGTAGCGTCGTATTGTTCGGCAGAAAGTTGCACAAAAGCCGCAATATCAGCAAAAGCCGTTTTCTTAAACGCTGCCAGCAGCGCGCTAAGTTCCTCAGATTTAGCTACCAGTTCTTTAACCAGAGCATCACGGGTTTTGTCTATTGGCCGTACTCTGTCCTCTGGTGTCAGTGAGCCTTTGGCGTCTTTCCAGTAACCGGCTGGGATGGTGTTTTGTTGGTTCATGGTGATTTCCTTAATTTGCTTGGTGCCAATGCACTACACAGCTGCGCACTTGGGCGTAGAACGCCTGGCGCTGCTGGCCGTTAACGTTTTCAGTAAATGCCGCCGCGATTTGCTGCAGCTGCGGTGAGGGCTGTTGTATTTCGATAACAGCCCGTGTTTTGCGTGAGGTAACGCGCAGCACCTGGCAGCCCTGCTGGCGCAGCATTAGCTGCACGTTTTGTTTGTCTACGATGTTTTCTGCTTTCATTGCTGCTTGCCTCAATCGTTGGTTTCTAGTTCAGCAAGTGCAGTGCGTAGCAATTGCTCTGTGATCAACGCGCCTTTGGCAAACATGGCCGCCAGCTTGATTGTTTTGGTGAGTAGGCGCAGGCCACCGGGGCGCTCGCTAATTTGGATCATCACGTTCATTTCACTACCGCCGCCCACGTTCCAGGCTTCGGCAATGGCGCGCACGTCTGTTACTTTGGTTTTATGAATGCCGCGCTTTTTGGCTATGCGGCTGAACAGCCGGGCAAAGTCTTCGTTACGGCGGCCACCGGTTAACTGGGTGTACACTTTGTTGTTACCCACCAGCGCCATGCCTATGCCGGTTTCTTCCTGCAGGATGCGCAGCTCTTCCAGCGTTGGGTAATCCAGGTGGTCGGCTTCATCCACAATTACTAAGCCTTCGCTGCCTTTCAGCCGCTGGCGTATTACACGGGCCAGTGGCCCTTTGGTGCGGGGCGCTTGCTCCATGCCAAGCTCCATAGCAATTTCGTACAGGCACTCTGTAAGGCTGCTGCGGCTTGGGCTGGCGGTTACTTTCCACACGTTGTTGTTAGTGCGCTGGTATTCGTCCAGCGTTTTGCTTTTGCCTACGCCGGATGCGCCGTAAATAACCACGATAGATTCAGTGATTTGGGCATAGGTAAGGTCGTCCATAATCAGCTTTGCTGTTGGTGTCATTACAAAGCCGGGGTCTATGCTGGGGTTGGCGTCGCGTTGTTCACGCAGGCGCAACCAGCTTTCTAACTTTTCAATAATTTTTGACGGATCGGCTTTGTATAAACCGTTCAACACCTGGCTTAGGGTTGAAGGCGATACACTGATTTCTTGTGCAACTTGCCCTGACGTAACGCGCTTAGCGCTAATCAATGTGGTTACACGCATAATCACTTCAGTTTGTTGGCTTTCTGCCTTCGCTAGGCTGTGTACATTGGTCATCATTAGTCCTTGTTATTGCTGTTTCAAATAGGGTTTAAATACGGTTTTTCTGTTTTAGCTCGCGCAGGTAAGCCACGCTTTCGCTGAAGTTCGCGGCGCACTCTGCTTTGTGTTCGTTCTCGGGGTTGGCCAGTTGGTCGTGGTCGTAGGCAATGGCTGTTGCGGTGTTGCCCCGTACAGCCGGGCGCATCATCATTACCACTTTGGTTTCAGGGATAACTTCCTCTTCAACAGGGCGCATCATGGCGGCCAGCTCAAGCGAGTCGATACTGACCTTGGCTTGTGCAGCCAGCTTGTTTGCCTTGGTAAATTGAGTGCGCTTACGCTTGGTTTCCCGTGCTGCCTGGGTGTCACCAAAGCCCACTTTTTCTAGGCATTCAGCAGTGCAGATGTGCACACCGTTGAGGGCGTAAATTTCTACTGCGTCGTGCAGCTTTAGCGGGTCAAAACGGGCCACCAGTTTCTGGCCAACGTAGTTCATCATGGTGTCATTGAAGTAGCGGTTTTTACGGCCCTTCAAGCTGCCGCCTGCATCAAGCACTATGGTGCCGTGCTTCGACACGGTTACGGCTTCTGCTTGCAGCATCATCAGTTGCAGTTGTGCTGTGGTGGCTTTGCGTATTTCAGCGGTTTCGTAACTGGCATTAAATGCCTGGTCAAAGCTCATAAAGCCTTTGCAAATTTCGGTATCGCGGTTGGCCTTGGCGTTGAACATTTCAACACCCTTGGCAATGGCTTGTAAGAAGTCTTCTGCTGCTATGGCTTTGCTGCCGTAGTTGTCTGGCTTTGCCATTGGGTTAGGGCCGGTGTAAGCGCCACGGCAGATCGGGTGTTTGTCGATGTATTCTTCAAGGCCACCCACGCCAAAGGTACGCTCTATCGGTTTGGCCTGGCCGTGGCCCTTGCCAAAGATCACGCTGGACCAATGCAGGTTAATGCCCATCATCGGGATGATGCCTAACGGATCATCTTCTTTAACTTTGAAGCGGTACCGGTTTGGTACACCCCCGGTCATCCATTTGTTGGCGGCGGCGCGGGTGTTATCTATGGTGATTTCTTTAGGCACACCGTACTTTGCAAATACATCCATCAGCGACAAACGGATGCTGTCGGTGTTCTCGCTGATATCACAGCGCCAACCTACAATTTTGCGGCTACGAATGTCCTGCCAGAACCATGTTTTAGGGCGCAGGATTTCGCCGTTAAACCACTTCACAAATACGTTGTGTTGGTAGCCATCGCCATTTAACCACTCCATGGCGTGGATGCCTTCAACTGTGCGTTCTTGTGGCGGGTAAAGCTGGTGTAAGGCGTGTTCGCCTTCACGCAGCAGCACCAGTTGCTGTGCCGGTACTTCGTGGGCCATGCGCCGTGCCAGGCTTTTTAAACTGGGTATCTCCCAGCCTTTACCTTTGGCCGCGTCCAGTAAACGCTCGTAGCTTACGGTCATGGCTGGTTGTTCCAGGCTCAGGTAGTCGGCTTTAAACAGCTCCCACGCTTGCGGCGTAATAAACGCAAACTGGTTTTTCTTTTTAGACTGCGACGCCTCAAAGTGCTTAGGCAGCAGCGCTGGTGCCCAGTCGGCTTCGTCGTAACCTTTAACCATGGCGCAGTGACGGCGCAGCGTGCTAAGCGCTACATTGTATTGCGCACACACAGAGTCATAAGCATCCATCAAACTGACGCCATTACGCTTTAATGCAAACACGGCTTTTACAGCCAGCAAGGCTTGTTGTGCTTTCTCTTTAGCGGCGTGGTTGTTCTTGTTCCAACGCGCCCAAAGCGCTTCGCTGCAATAGGTTTCACTCGCTTTCTTTTGCGGGATAGTTACCAGCTGTTCGCCAACTTTTATCTGGCCTTTAATTTTGTAGAGCGCGGTTTGAGTTGCAGAGGGTAATAAGCTGATGTGGTATTCAGTCCCTTTCGTCCCTTGTCTTTTGCGTGCCAGTTCCGGATTTTCACTGGCCAGTTTTTTTAATTGCTCGCGCACATTTCTGTCAGATCCCGGCAAGCCAACAACGCCGGCTAATTCACTCGCTAATAGCCACATACGAATTCCTCCTTAACTCGCTGCGCGCAATGCTTTGTAACGGCTGGGCCAAACCTCTTCGGGTTTCATATCTATAGCCGTTGCAATAATTTCTTCACCTTTAGGCCACGGCGAACGCAGTGCATTAGCCAGTGTGTTTTCGCTTAACCCTGCGTCCCTTGATAGCTGACGAACGGACAAACCGCGTTTTTTTAACGCAGCTATGATGTCGGCCCGATGCCAATCTCTTCCATATTGTTCGCTTTTTTGAGAGACTGATTCATTACTCAACTTAGTAACCCTTATAAGTTGCTTTACTTAGTAACCACATAATTGATCAAATGGATGAATCGGTCAATAGCAACGGATGATTTATTTGCAATAGCATCCGTTGCTATTTTTCAAAGCCTTGGATTTAAAAATGACTAATGACAGTGAAAACATAGAGTTAAAAGAATCGGACGCAGGCGCGACAAAAACGGATCAAGCATCCGTTGATGGCAGTGTGAAACGGTCGATGTGGTTTATTGCATCCGAATTGGCAGGGCACGGAAGTTTCCCCACTTCCGATAGGTGGACCAGAGACCATTTAAAGGATTTGGCAGCTGGCAAAGAGCACCTGTGCAGGAAGCGCAGAGGCACAAAGGCAATGGAATATCACATAAGCTTGCTGCCGGCTGACACACAGCGAAGCTTGCTGGGTGACAATGCAGACCAGATAAACGAAGCGCCTCAGCCTTATTCATCCATACCTATTGTTTCTGATTTTCTGGACGAGTTTGCTTTGATACCTGGTTACAGAATTCAAGTCTCAGCTGGGCATGGTTCGTTAAATCCAGACCAGCTGAACCCGGTAAGGCATTTGGCATTTAGGCGCAAGTGGTTGAAGTACAGGGGCTTCAATGAACATGAGTTAGCGATAGTGTGGGCCAAAGGCGACAGCATGGAGCCAACCATTCATAGCAATGACACCCTTGTCGTTCACTTGGGCCGCAACACTCCGGCAGACGGCCACATCTACATTTTCAGAAACGGTGACGAGTTATTTGTGAAGCGCTACCAAAGCGTGCTGGGCACCTGGCGCTTGATAAGCGACAATAGTTTTTACAGCGCCTACGACATTCCAAAACACGAGCAGTCCAACTTTCAAGTCGTCGGGCAAGTGGTCCATATAGCTAAAGACTTGGGCGATTAATTTAAAGTTTAAACAGGGTTTAAAGTGCATTCCAACGCTGCAATCCAGTGCTCAATTTACCAGGCCAAATCATCACTTTTTAAATTCATTGCTCAAACCTGCTGATTTTAAAAAACGATTTAAATAAAAAAGGGACCCAAGTTTTAAAACCCTTGAGTCCCTTGCAATTACTAGCGTTGGCCAATTTTACGATCCCACTTAATCCACTTAGATCCAATCTGATCCCTAACATTACTCAGTGTTCATTTAACTAGACCCTATACACTGGTATTGAAATCAACAGGAATATAAATGTGCAGGTAACATATGATTAGAGATATTAAAATAGGCATTCGTTCAGCGCTGTTTTTCGGCCTTCTGGGGTTGATTACGCTGGTATTAGGCGTATTTTCCATCATGCAGTTGTCAAAGATTAATGACAGCACCGATATACTAACATTACATCGGATCCCGGCGCTGTCTAACGCAGCCGAGCTTAGACGACATACTCTACGCAGTCAGATTTTAATTAACGAGCTGTCTGATGCTCAAAATCAGCAGGAACGAAACAGCCTGAAACAACAGCTAGTTGTTGTAGAGAGCGAATATACCGAAGCAGAAAAACGCATGGAGCCTTTGGCACGCAGTGCTGAAGCAAAACAATTGCTGGATAAAGTCAGGCGTTTGCATGATGCTTTTATGGCTACTTTACCGGAGTTATACCGGTTGTCGGATGCACAAAACGTTGTTGAAGCCTTGGCCTACCGGCGTAATACCCTGATTCCTGCGGCGCAGCAGCTTATTGCCACATTAGATGAACTCGGCCAGTTTCAGTTACGCCGCGCTGATGATGTGAACAATCAGGCAACGCAAACTTACACCAACTCAAAAACCGCACTGGTTACCGGTATTATTATTACACTGGTTTTGCTTAGCTTGCTGGCTTTTGTTTATAGCCGCAGTTTAATACTGCCATTACACTATGCCGTAAAAGTGGCGCGGCGGGTTGCGGGTGGTGATTTAACCGAGCAAATAAACGACAATCATAAAGACGAAGCAGCAGATATGCTACGTGCTTTAGCTGATATGCAAGCACAGCTGCGCGATACGTTAAGCTTGATCAGTGACTCTTCACAACAACTGGCCACGACATCTGAAGAGTTAAGCGTGGTAACTAACCAATCTACCCAAATTGTGACGGAGCAAAGCGATCAGTTAGAGCAAGCCGCTACAGCGGTGACTGAACTGACCACTGCTATCGAAGAGGTTGCCCGTAACGCTAACTCTACCAGCGATACGGCGGAAACTGCTGATGAGAAAACCCAGTTAGGTCAGGCAAAAATTAATGAGACAATCAGTACTATCGAAACACTGACATCAGATATTCAGCGTTCAGCCGATGGTGTATTAAAGCTGGCCGGCAACATCAAAAATATAGGTTCAGTACTTGATGTTATCAGAGCTATTGCTGATCAAACTAACTTGCTGGCGTTAAACGCTGCTATTGAGGCTGCGCGTGCCGGAGACAGCGGCCGAGGCTTTGCCGTCGTTGCCGATGAGGTACGTGCCCTGGCTTACCGGACACAGGAATCTACTAAAGAAATTGAGCAGATGATTAATGCAGTGCAGGCTGAAACCAATAACGCCGTAGACAATATGAACAGCAGCAACCAGCGTGCTGCGTCTACTCTGGTAGTCGCTAATGATGCCGGCGTGGCATTTAGTGAAATTACCCGCTTGATCAGTCAGATTAGCGATCAAAATGTCACTATTGCCAGTGCTGCAGAAGAGCAGGCCACGGTTGCCCGCGAAGTAGATAAAAACCTGGTGCATATCCGCGATTTATCTTTGCAAACCGCCGCAGGCTCTAACCAGACCAATGCATCCAGTGCAGAGCTGGCAAAACTAGCCGAGCAGTTAAATGAGCTGGTGCTGCGTTTTAAAATCTGATCACCGCGGTCCAACTGTGATACACGGTTGGGTGGCTTAGGTTCAGTTTAAGCTAAACAAGCCGCTCATTTTGAGCGGTTTGTTTCCAGGCCAACAATAATAAGCAAGTTGTCATAAATTTGCCTTACAGCCGTGTTATAACTGCGCCCGTTATGGATAAATACTTATATTTCTTACGTCATGCTACCGCAGAGGTGATCCGGCCCAATCAGCTGGATATAGACCGCTGCCTGATAGAAAAAGGCCGTTTACAGGCACGCCGCGTGGCTGCTTTTATGCAGCGCCACGGCATTACTGCTGAAACAGTGCTAAGCAGCCCCTACCCACGGGCCGTGCAAACGGCAGCTATTGCCTGTAAAGAAGCTGGGTTTACTGCCGCCAGCGAGCAAGCCTGGCTGGCGCTGGAAACGCCAACCGATGTTGCTTATGCCCGGCTAACAGAGCAACTTACTATTTTACCGGCACATAGCTTGCTGGTCGGGCACGAGCCAGACTTCTCAGCCCTGATAAGCCGGTTGCTGGGCAGTGACAAGCTATTGCTTAATATCCGTAAATCGTCGTTAACCTGTGTTGGCTTTTGTAGTGAAAGTGGCCATTTTGAATTGCAATGGTCAGTACCCGCGCGCTTTATGTAATAACACAGGTGTAATAGCAAAGCTGTATTGCCATTGGCAACGCAGTGCGGCAAAGTAGGTAAAACTTCTTCTACTTGTGGTTATGCAGCACTATTTATTTGTTTACGGTACCCTGCGGCAAAACGCCAACCATCCTATGCACCAGCTACTGGCAAAACAGTGCCGCTTTATTGGCAGCGCCCGCTATCAAGCCCGTTTGTATCGGATAGATTATTACCCTGGTGCAATGCCTTCGAATAATTCAGCCGATCAGGTAGTGGGAGAGCTGTATCAACTGCAACAGCCAGAACCTCTGTTAGCAGCCTTGGATAATTACGAAGAATGCAGCCCTCAGTTTGCACAGCCACACGAGTATCGGCGTGAACAACAAAACATCACGCTGGATAACGGCGACAGTGTTATTGCCTGGGTGTATGTGTATAACCTCAGCACTGACGGGCTGGCGTTAATTCAAAGCGGCGATTTTCTGGCTGATAAAATCGCGCAGTAAATTCCATGCTTAATTTGATAAGTGTAAAGCAATGCTTTACACTTTCGTCGTTGATGAGGGAGCAGCATGGCGATAAAGAACTTTAAGCACAAAGGTCTGAAAAAGCTTTTTCTGCATGGCGACCATAGCGGTGTGCAACCAAAGCACGCTGTAAAGCTTACGATAATTCTCGATGCCATCGCTGCATCACATCAACCAAGAGATTTGCCCGCACTGTTTCAGGCGAAATTTGCGGAAAAAGTTGGCTCAGGTACCGGTGTGTACTCAATTGAAGTTAACGGCAATTGGCGTGTGACGTTTGAACTGGAAGACGATGGTGCGGTGTTATTGGATTATCGCGATTATCATGGTAAGCAAATCCGCGCTCAGAAATAGCGCATCTAATGCCGGTAACAATCTGGAGGATACTATGGAAAAAATGACGCGTTGTCCCACGCATCCGGGGCTGATTTTTCGTATTCAGATCCTGGAAGAACATGGCATTTCAGTGACCAAAGCTGCTAAAGCACTGGGCGTGTCCCGTACTACCATGAGTAATTTTTGCCATGGGCACATACCATGCTCAGCTGATTTAGCGCAGCGCATCGCGCTGGCGACAGACAGCAATGTGGGGTTATGGATTAATCTGCAGGCTAATTATGATGCCTGGCAGGCGGAGCATGGCGAGCAGCCGGTAGTTGAAAAATTGATACTGAACAGCGCTGCTTGAACGTTATGATTAGGCGGATGTCTTGAGCATACTAAAACAGCTGTTTCGTTGGCAAAAAGGGCGCCAGCAAAGCGGTTACGATAAAATGTTGCTGGCCGGCGCCTACTGGCCGCTAAAATTCGATTGTTACCTGCTGCGTTTTCCGCAAGGTTGCGAAGTGCCACCGCATAAAGATAGCGTAAGCAGCGGCAGGCATTACCGGCTGAACATCGTCCTTAAAAAGGCAAAAAAGGGCGGCGACTTTATCTGCGCCACACCGATTTATCAGAATTCCCACATTAAATTTTTCCGCCCGGACTTATGCGAGCATGCAGTAAGCAAAGTAGAGCAGGGCAGCCGCTATTTGCTCAGTATTGGTTGGGTTAAACGCTAAATTAAAAAGGCCGCAGAGCGGCCTTTTTATCAGTAAAGCAGGTGCTTAATGGCGGCTTTTAATGACGGAAGTGTCTTACGCCGGTAAATACCATGGCCATGCCGTGCTCGTCTGCTGCGGCGATTACTTCAGCGTCGCGCATTGAACCGCCCGGCTGAATTACGGCGGTAATACCGGCTGCGGCTGCAGCGTCGATACCATCGCGAAACGGGAAGAAGGCGTCGGAGGCCATTACTGAACCTTTTACTTCCAGCTTCTCGTCGGCAGCCTTGATACCGGCGATTTTGGCGCTGTAAACGCGGCTCATTTGGCCTGCGCCGACACCAATAGTCATGCTGTCTTTTACGTACACAATGGCGTTGGATTTAACAAACTTGGCCACTTTCCAGCAGAACAGTAAGTCTTTTAACTCTTGTTCGGTGGGTTGGCGCTTGGTGACTACTTTTAAATCATCAGCAGTAACTTTGGCCTGGTCGCGGTCTTGCAGCAACATGCCGCCGTTTACTTGTTTAACATCCAGCGCGGTAGCGGTAGCGCTAAACTCGCCACATACCAGCAGGCGTACGTTAGGCTTGCTGCCAACCACTGCGATAGCAGCATCGGTAGCTGAAGGCGCAATAATCACTTCAACAAACTGACGGCTGACAATTTCTTTTGCCGTGGTTTCATCCAACTCGCGGTTAAAGGCAATAATGCCGCCGAAAGCTGAGGTTGGGTCGGTTTGGTAGGCACGGTTATAGGCCGCCAGGATAGACTCACCAATAGCCACACCGCAAGGGTTAGCGTGTTTAACGATAACACAGGCCGGTTCGCTGAATTCTTTTACGCATTCCAGTGCGGCATCGGTATCGGCGATATTGTTGTACGATAATGCCTTGCCCTGCAGCTGTGTGGCGGTAGACACCGAAGCTTCGGTGGCGCCGTCCTGCACATAAAAGGCGGCACTTTGGTGGCTGTTTTCGCCGTAGCGTAAGTCTTGTTTTTTGACGAACTGGCTATTAAAAGTGCGCGGGAACTTAGTAGCCGGTTCGCCCGGGGTATCATAGGCCGGTAACATGGCGCCAAAGTAATTGGCTATCATGCCATCGTACTGTGCGGTGTGTTCAAAGGCACTGATGGCCAGGCTAAAGCGGGTGGCGTGGGTAGTCGCGCCGCCGTTGGCCTGCATTTCTGCCAGTACGCTGTCGTAGTCTTTCGCATTAACAACAATAGTCACATCTTTGTGGTTTTTCGCTGCCGCGCGCACCATAGTCGGGCCGCCGATGTCGATATTTTCAACCGCATCTTCCAGCGTACAGCCGGGCTTGGCAACGGTGCTGGCAAACGGATACAGGTTTACTACCACTAAGTCGATAGGGCCAATATTGTTGGCCGCCATTACGCTTTCATCCACGCCGCGACGGGCTAAAATACCGCCGTGAATTTTCGGATGCAGGGTTTTTACCCGGCCGTCCATAATTTCCGGGTGGCCGGTATAGTCAGATACTTCTGTAACCTTAATGCCTTGTTCGGCCAAAAGTTTAGCAGTACCGCCGGTAGAGAGTATGTCTACCTGTTGCGCGGCCAGCGCGCGGGCAAACTCTACAATACCGGTTTTGTCTGACACACTCAGCAGTGCGCGGCGGATGGGTCTTAATGTCGTCATGCTTAGACTCTCTTGTAGCTTGCAGAAATCAGATTTTAACCTAACCAATAAAAAAGCACCCGAAGGTGCTTAGTGGCGGGGCGCTGGCCCCGCAGTGGCATTAACTCATGCCGTACTGTTTCAGCTTCTTACGCAGCGTGCCGCGGTTGATGCCCATCAGGTTGGCTGCGCGGGTTTGGTTGCCGCGGGTATATTTCATCACTTCTTCCAGTAACGGACGCTCTAATTCAGATAATACCAGTTCATACAAGTCGTTAACGTCCTGACCGTTTAATTGCTGCAGGTAGTTAGCCACGGCTTTTTGCGCGGCGTTACTTAAAGCTTGTGGCTTTTCCTGCGTTTGTACGTGGGCGTTAGTAATAAATGGCGAAGTAACGTTCGAATTAAACATTGCTTTTCTCTTTTACGTTAGGTTGCTGCTAGTTGATGAAAATAGTCATTTAAGGTGTCAAGCTGCTGCTTAGCACACTCAATACCATTGAATTCACTACGAAACTGTCCGAGCGTGTCATGCTCGGCTAAATACCAGCCCACATGTTTGCGGGCAATACGGGAACCGGCCAGCTCACCATAAAGTTGGTGTAAACCCTGCACATGTTCCAGCATGATCTGACGTACCTCGGCGATGCCGGGGGGCGCCAGTTTGTCGCCAGTGGCCAGGTAATGCACCACTTCGCGGAAAATCCATGGCCTTCCTTGTGCCGCGCGGCCAATCATAATGGCGTCGGCGCCGGTGTAGTCCAGCACATGGCGCGCTTTTTCCGCTCCGGTAATATCGCCGTTGGCAATTACCGGGATAGATACACTTTGTTTAATGGCGCGGATGGTGTCATATTCCGCTTCACCTTTGTACATACAGGCGCGTGTCCTGCCATGTACTGCCAACGCCTGTATGCCATTATCTTGCGCAATACGGGCGATCTGGATACCGTTTCTGTGCTCTGGATCCCAGCCGGTGCGTATTTTTAAGGTAACCGGCACCTTAACTGCATCGACCACAGCACGTACAATTTGTTCCACTAACTCCGGATACTGCAGTAGTGCAGAACCCGCCAGTTTCTTGTTCACTTTTTTCGCCGGACAACCCATGTTGATGTCGATAATATCGGCACCTATATCAACATTGTATTGCGCGGCCTCAGCCATTTGCTGTGGATCCGCGCCGGCAATTTGTACCGAGCGGATACCTGATTCCTGGCGGTGGCCCATGCGATTTTGTGATTTTTCGCTTTGCCATACCAACGGGTTGCTCGACAGCATTTCCGACACAGCTAAAGCTGCACCAAAACGCCGGCAGAGCTCACGAAAAGTGTGATCGGTTACTCCGGCCATCGGAGCACAAATTACCTTGTTCGCTAATTGATATGGACCTATGCGCACCACTGAATCCAAGGCTCTACCCGTAAGGGGCGCTAAGTTTACGGATTTTTTCCGGCAAAGCAAAGGCTATTATTTAAACAAAAGTGTAAATTTACCGGCCTTTGCGGTCTTGACATTCGCTAAACGGCTGAAAATTGGTGTTTTGTAAAGCTGAGACAACAGTAGTATGCGGGGTGGCGAAAATGAAAATTGTAACGCTGTTGGTTTTATCACCAGCCGGGCAGAGCTGAAACAACAGTGAGACAGGACGAACCGCTTTACCCTAAACCAACCGTTGAAGGCATGGATGCCTGAGTCGAGCCTACAAGGATGTATTCACGGCGTGTTGGTGTGGGTAAAACGGTTTGGCCAAATTAAGTAACGCAGATCAGGTTCCCAGCCAGTCTACCTGGCCTCGTGCCTGGCGCCGCTTAATCATCAGCTCTTCAATCAGCGGCGTTAAAATCAGCTCCATTGCCAGACCCATTTTACCGCCCGGTACCACCAGTGTATTTACCCGTGACATAAAAGAGCCGTTGATCATTTGCAGGTAGTAGGGGAAATCAACGTGCTTAATACCGCGAAAGCGGATCACCACAAAGCTTTCATCCAGTGACGGTATATCTTTAGCGCTAAACGGGTTAGAGGTATCTACGGTAGGTACGCGCTGAAAGTTAATATGGGTGCGCGAAAATTGCGGCGTGATATGGTTAATGTAATCATCCATGCTGCGCACTATGCTGGCTTGTACTGCCTCACGGCTATGCCCGCGTTCTGAGGTGTCGCGGATAATTTTTTGGATCCACTCTAAGTTAACTATCGGCACCATGCCGATCAGTAAATCAACATGCTGGGCAACATTATGTTGCTCGGTCACGGCACCGCCATGCAGGCCTTCGTAAAATAATAAATCGGTATTGGCGCGTAAATCCTGCCAGGGGGTGAAAGTACCGGGTAACTGGTTATAAGGTACAGCCTCATCAAAAGTATGCAAATAATGGCGTATTTTACCGCAGCCGGTTTCGCCATAGCTGGAAAAAAAGTTTTCCAGCGCGCCAAAATCGTTGGCTTCAGGGCCAAAGTAGCTAATGTACTTACCTGCTTCTTTGGCTTTACGGATCTCTACTTCCATTTCCGGCCGGCTAAAACGGTGAAAGCTGTCACCCTCAACAAAGGCTGCATCTATATCCAGCGTACGGAAAATATGCTGAAAGGCGGTAGAGGTAGTGCTGGTGCCGGCGCCGGAGGAACCGGTAATAGCAATAATGGGGTTTTTATGTGACATAGGCGCGGCCCGCTAAGTTAACTGAACGTCACCTTAAAGCATCCCGTTAAGCTGGTGCAACTGTTTATTACTGTGTTAAGTATACAACCACTGCTAAGTTACTGAATTAACTCAGCAGTGGTTGTCGGTGGCGCTCAGAACTGAAAGGTGGCGATTAGCGGATCATGATCAGACGAGCGGTATGGCGTGGGTGCATAAAGCAACTGCTGCAGGTTGTCGCTTTTAAATTCCACGTTGTAATCCAGCAATACCGGCTCATCGGCGTTAATGGCCCAGTGCTGCATAACGGCCAGTTTTTTTGCCAGTGCCGGGCTGGCCAACGCATGATCAAGTGAACCGGTGCGACCGCGATAGACATAAGAATACTGCGTGCCTGTTGCAGCTTTGAGGTATGCCCAGCCTTGCTGCTCCAGCATCCGTACCGGATCTTCCATCCGGTATGCGTTTAAATCGCCCAGAATAATCTGGTGGTTGGTTTTTACCCCGGTAGGTTGCGTAGCTAGCCAGTCGCTAAGTGCACGGGCAGATGTTGTGCGCAACGCATTCCAGCAAGCCTGGCCATCATGCTGATCGGCATCTTTGGAGGTGGCGTCTTTCGGGCAACTACCTTTGGATTTAAAGTGGTTGATACTGACAGTAACCAGCTCATTTGACGTTAAATGGCGGAAACTTTGTGCCAGTGGCGGCCGGCTGCCCCAGTCGAAAGGTTTATTCAGCAGCATGGCAGCTTTACCTTCAACACTAACGGCAGAGGGACGGTACAGCAAAGCAACTTTAATGGCATCAGAGCCAGGCTGCTGTTTAGTAATAATAAAGCGGTAAGGTTTACTGGCCACTTTATTAAGTGCAGCTGTCAGGCTGGCTAAAGCGCCTTTTTGGTTGTAACCGTTATTCTCTACTTCCAGCAGGCCAATGATGTCAGCGTCCAGCGCTGCCAGTGCGGTTATCAGTTTTGCCTGTTGCCGCTCCAGCTCTGCTGCGGTACTGGCACCGCGCCGGGTCGGAAATGCCTGCTGCTCTGTAGCGCCGTTAAAGTAATTAAGCACATTAAAGCTGGCTATGCGCAGAGCTTTAGCTGGCTTAGGCTCGGGTTTTGCCGGGCGTGGGTTTTGTACTTTAAACTGCGGCATTTTTGTTGGCAGCAGCCGGTAGCCACGCTCGTCTTGCAGCAACACGCCCTCAACACCACTCAGGCTATCGCCAATACGTAAGGTATTGTCTGCCGTTAAACCGCCTGCTGGGAATAACAGCGGATCCGGGTTTTGCTGATACAGGCCATCGTCCAGTACCAGCATATGCCGCTCTTGCTGAGCAGTAGTCAGGGCGATAGCGTCTTTGCCTGGCAGCATTACTTCAGTTGCTGTCATCAGGCGTTTATCAGCCAGTGTTATTTCACCGTAGCGGCCCAGGCTGTAGGTGTCGTTAACGGTAAGCGGCTGGTTAAATTGCAATAGTTCACCTTCCAGTAGCTCCCAGCTTTGCTGCGATGTTAGTGGCAACTGCAGCGTTACCGGCTGCACTTTGGTAGCCTCACCACAAAGCCTGATGTCGGTGATCTGGACCAGGCTGGTTAACTGGTTAACTTCTGCCACAGTGCCGGTTATTTGTAGCGGCTGGCCTGGCCGATAGGTTGCGGCGGCGGCTTTATCGGCAATAAACAGGCTACCAGAGGCGGCGGTATCCCCCCGCTCAGCGGCCCGCAGCACAATGCCGGCAGCTTTGCTATTGGGGTACACCACAGCAGTAACGACGCCACGGGTAGTTAACTGCTGGCCAACCAGGGGGCTGCTGTCAGCAGTGCCCTGAATATGGTGAATTGACGTAAACTGCGATGCACAGGCTGTAATAGCTGGGGTGTTTGGCAGGGCGGCACTGATAGGCAGGGCGGTATTTAGCAGTACCGCGCCTGACAGAAAAAACGCTTTAACTTTCATCACTACTTTTGCTCACGGGCAATGGCGCGGTAACCTATATCGGTGCGGCAGAACATGCCATCCCAGCTGATTTTATCTGCCAGCTGATATGCCGCCTGTTGCGCCGCCGTAACATTGGCGCCTAAAGCTGTGGCACACAGTACACGGCCACCGTTGGTTACTACGTGAGTATCTTTTAGCTCAGTTCCGGCATGAAATACCTTGGCGGTGCTGCTGTCTGCGCCATCTAAACCACTAATCACTTTGCCTTTGGCATAAGTATCGGGGTAGCCGCCGGCTGCCAGTACTACGCCTACTGCGGCTTGCTGGCTAAACTGAATGTGTTTACCGGCTAATGCCGTTCGGGTAGCAGCTAAACACAGCTCAACTAAGTCGGATTCCAGCCGCAGCATAATCGGCTGGGTTTCCGGATCGCCAAAGCGGCAATTAAATTCCAGCACTTTGGCACTGCCGTCCTCAGCTATCATCAAACCGGCATATAAAAAGCCGGTAAATACCGTACCTTCTGCCGCCATACCGTTTACAGTGGGGTAAATCACGTTTTGCATTACCCAGTCGTGTACGGCAGGTGTTACCACCGGAGCTGGCGAATAGGCGCCCATGCCGCCGGTATTCGGGCCTTTGTCGGCGTTATCACGCGCTTTATGGTCTTGCGATGAAGCAAATGGCAGTGCTGTAGTGCCATCAACCATCACAATAAACGAGGCTTCTTCGCCGATTAAAAACTCTTCTACCACAACACGGCTGCCGGCATCGCCAAATTTGTTGCCGGATAACATATCGTCAATCGCTGCGGCGGCTTCATCCTGCGTTTGCGCGATAATCACGCCTTTACCGGCGGCTAAACCGTCGGCTTTAATCACTACCGGCGTGCCCAACTTTTGCGCAAAGGCTTTAGCCGGCGCCGTTTCGGTAAAGTTTTGGTAAGCCGCAGTGGGAATGTTGTGGCGGGCTAAAAAGTCCTTGGCAAAAGCTTTAGAACTTTCCAGTTGTGCGGCGGCTTTGGTTGGGCCAAAAATAGCTAACCCGGCAGCGCGAAAGGCGTCAACCACACCTTTCGCCAGCGGTGCTTCCGGGCCAACAATGGTAAGCTCAATGTTTTCTTGTTGGGCAAAGGCCAGCAGGGCTGGCACATCATCTGCCGCTATCGCAACATTACTAAGATTGCTTTCGCGGGCGGTGCCGGCGTTACCAGGCGCAACAAATACCTTGCTTGCCAAAGGTGACTGCGCTGCTTTCCAGGCCAGTGCATGCTCGCGGCCACCGCCGCCAATTACCAATACTTTCATTTAGCTTTCCGTTAGTTGTTCAAAAAAAGTGTGCAATAAAGGTTATTCAATACCCGCTTATTTAGCGACAGGTTTGCGAAACTTCAGTGTCATGCGGTCACTTTCGCCGATGGCCAGATATTTTTCCTTATCCTGCTCTTTTAAGCGCAGTACAGGAGGCAACGTCCAGACGCCGCCCGGATGATCTGCGGTATCTTTCGGGTTGGCATTTATTTCGCTGCTGCTGTCAAAAACAAAACCAGCTTTTTCTGCCAGCGTAATGGTTAACTGCTGCGGGAAATAGCCTGATTTCATCCACTCGCCAGTCATTTTATCTGCCGGTAAGCGGTGTTCTACCACGCCCAGCACGCCACCGGGTTTTAATGCTTTATAAAAGTCTTTAAAAATGGCAACCATGCCATCATCTCCGCCATTGCTATACCAGTTATGCAGGTTACGAAAGGTTAATACCACATCGGCGCTGTCTGCAGGCGCAATGGCTGCAGTGTTATCCGGAGCAAAGTCGGTCAACTGTACGCGGTTGTATATGGGGTTGGCAGCCAGCTTTTCGACAAAGGCTGCGCGGTTGCGTTTCGCGTAGTCTGAGGTACTGTCGGCAGGAAAATGCGCAGCATAGTAAGTGCCGTGCGCAGCCAGTAATGGTGCCAGAATTTCAGTGTACCAGCCGCCACCAGGAGATATTTCTACCACGGTGCTGTCGGGTTTAACCTCAAAAAACGCTAAGGTAGCAACCGGATTACGGTATTTATCGCGGGCGACATTTGCCGGGCTACGTGTTTGATGATCTACCGCCAGCTGTAAGGCTTCAGTGTGATCACCTTTACTGCTATCAGCATTAGCCAGTGGGCTTAACAGAACAGCGGACAGCGCAAGAGCAAGTTTTATTGTTTTCATCTTCGTGGTTCCCTGTTGTAAAAGTGGCGCTAGTGTAGCAAAACAATAGGCAAAAAGCAGGTTACACCGGCGCATTAATCTGCATTATTCAGATGGCCAGACTGCTATTTTGTCGTCAACAAATGCGCAAGGCTATGCTAGAATGCCAGCCCTTTTACGCGGGAAGCCTTATGTTAAACCAGATCCGTATCATTCTTGTGGGCACAACCCATACCGGCAATATTGGTTCGGTGGCCCGCGCCATGAAAACCATGGGCTTGTCAGAACTGTATTTAGTTGCGCCAAAAGAGCTGCCCGATGGCCAGGCCTATGCACTCTCTGCCGGAGCCAGCGATATTTTGGCCCACGCCAAAGTGTTCGATACGTTGCAACACGCCATCAGCGACTGCGCTTTGGTGATCGGAAGCAGTGCGCGCTCTCGTACCTTAAGCTGGCCGATGCTGGAGCCGCGTGAGTGCGGTGTTAAAGCAGTACTGGAAGCAGAAAAACAGCCGGTAGCGCTGGTGTTTGGCCGCGAAAGCAGTGGTTTAACTAATGAAGAGCTGCAGCTGTGCAATTACCACGTTTGTATCCCGGCTAACCCGGAATACAGCTCGCTAAACCTGGCGATGGCCGTGCAAATTGTGACCTACGAAGTGCGCATGGCCTGGTTACAGCAAATGTCGCAACAGCAAGCGGCAGTGCCAACTGTTGATGAGGTGGCTTACCCGAGCAGCGAGCAAATGAGCAATTTCTATCAGCACTTGGAACAAACGCTGAATGACACCGGCTTTATTATTAAGCAGCACCCCGGTGTGGTGATGACCAAACTGAAACGCTTATTTACCCGGGCCCGGCCGGAAGATGCTGAATACAATATATTGCGTGGCATTTTAACCTCAGTGCAGCGTTATGGCCGCAAGACGCAGGGCGAGAAGGAGTAACGCATGTTTGCTGGTATCAAAGAAGATATCAAAAGTGTGTTTGAACGCGACCCAGCTGCACGCAGCAGCTTTGAGATATTAACCACTTACCCTGGTTTACATGCCATTTGGTGGCATCGTGTTTGTCATAAATTGTGGCGCAGCAACTGGAAATGGCTGGCACGTTTTTTAAGCACTATTGCCCGCTGGCTTACCGGTGTGGAAATTCATCCGGGTGCTAAAATCGGCCGGCGTTTTTTTATCGATCATGGTATGGGTGTGGTGATTGGCGAAACCGCGGAAATTGGCGATGACGTTACCCTGTATCATGGCGTAACACTGGGCGGTACCAGCTGGAATCCGGGTAAACGTCATCCCACTTTAGGCAACGGGGTGGTAATTGGCGCCGGTGCTAAAGTGCTGGGCCCGTTGTACGTGGGGGAGAATGCCCGCATTGGCTCTAATGCCGTGGTGGTAAAAGATGTACCGGCCGGCGCGACAGTTATTGGTATCCCTGGCCGTATTGTGGCAAAAGCCGATGTTGAAGTAAGTGTGCAGCGTAAGCAACTGGCACAAAAGTTTGGTTTTGACGCCTATGCGGTGGCCGCAGATAACCCCGATCCGGTGGCCAATGCCATCGGCCGTATGCTGGACCATATTCAACTGCTGGATACCAAAGTCGGTGAGCTGTGCCACAGTGTCAATCAGCTGGGCGGTAATGTCTGCGAAGAAGTGCCGACAGTGAATATTGACGAAGAAGACTTCAAGCTAGCGGAACAGCGCGCTGCGCAACAGCGAAAACGTGACGTAGAGGCCTTTGATCCAACCATTTAATGGAACCTTAATCCTGAATACCTGACTAATGCAGTAGGTTATTAATACTTGACTAAAACAGTCGGGAATGTACAATGGCGCCATTGTTTTCAGGGAGCAAAGCATGAGATTAACATCGAAAGGCCGCTACGCGGTAACGGCTATGCTGGATGTAGCCTTACACACAGCAACCGGGCCGGTGCCACTGGCTGATATTTCAGAGCGTCAGGGTATTTCGTTGTCATATCTTGAGCAATTGTTCGCCCGCTTACGTAAACAGGGTTTGGTTAGCAGTGTGCGCGGGCCGGGCGGCGGTTATCAGTTGGGCCGTGAGGCTGGCAGTATTTCGGTATCAGACGTGATAAGCGCGGTGGATGAGTCAGTAGACGCTACCCGCTGTCAGGGTAAATCTGACTGCCACAGTGGCACCCGCTGTTTAACCCATACTTTGTGGAGTGACTTAAGTCACCGCATTGAAGATTTTCTTACCGGCATTACGCTGGGCGAGTTGGTAAATAAGCAAGATGTACAACACCTGGCAAAACGGCAAAACGGCCGTATTGTAAAGAATCCGGCAACTGATATCGAAGTCAGCTGCCAGCTGTAGGCAACACGGAGCAAATAATGAAGCTACCTATTTATCTGGATTACGCTGCAACTACCCCGGTCGACGCCCGGGTAGCAGAGAAAATGATGCAGTTTTTAACAATGGACGGCGAATTTGGCAACCCGGCGTCGCGTTCGCATCGTTTTGGCTGGCAGGCAGAAGAAGCGGTAGAAATTGCCCGCAGCCAGATTGCAGAGCTGGTAAATGCTGATCCACGCGAAATTGTATTCACCTCAGGCGCAACCGAATCAAATAACCTGGCCATTAAAGGCGCTGCCGATTTTTACCGTAAAAAAGGTAAGCACCTGATTACGGTAAAAACCGAACATAAAGCCACGCTGGACACCATGCGCCAGTTAGAGCGCGAAGGCTATGAGGTAACTTACCTTGAGCCGCAAACCGATGGCATGGTTACCGTTGCTATGCTGGAAGCGGCTATCCGCCCGGATACATCAGTAATTAGCGTGATGTTTGTTAATAACGAAATTGGCGTGGTACAGGATATTGCTGCCATTGGCGAGCTGTGTCGCAGTAAAGGTATTATTTTCCATGTTGATGCGGCACAAGCTGCAGGCAAGCTGGATATTGACTTACAAGCACTGAAAGTTGATTTAATGTCGTTCTCCGGCCACAAAGCTTATGGCCCTAAAGGTATTGGTGCTTTGTTTGTGCGGCGTAAACCGCGGATCCGCTTAGAAGCGCAGATGCACGGTGGCGGCCATGAACGGGGTATGCGTTCAGGCACTTTACCAACGCACCAGATTGTCGCCATGGGCGAAGCCTTCCGTTTAGCTAAGCTGGAAATGCACGACGAAATTCAACGTATTACCGTGTTGCGTGACCGCTTATTAAACGGCGTAAAGGATATTGAACAGGTGTTTTTAAACGGTAACCGTCAACACCGCGTACCACATATTACCAATATCAGCTTTAACTATGTTGAAGGTGAGTCGCTGATTATGGCATTAAAAGACATCGCCGTATCGTCGGGCTCTGCCTGTACTTCTGCCAGCCTGGAGCCATCTTATGTACTGCGTGCTCTGGGCATGAGCGATGAACTGGCACACAGTTCTATCCGTTTCAGTATCGGCCGTTACACTACCGAAGAGCAGATTGATCACACGATTAAAATTGTGCATCAGGCGATTGAAAAACTGCGTGCAATGTCACCACTGTGGGACATGTACAAAGACGGCGTCGATTTAAACACTGTGGCCTGGGTTGCGCACTAAGCGTACTGGCTGCACACAGAGGTAACTATCATGGCATACAGTAATAAAGTAATCGATCACTACGAAAACCCGCGCAATGTTGGTTCATTTGATAAAGATGACGACACCGTTGCCACCGGTATGGTAGGCGCACCAGCATGTGGCGACGTAATGAAGCTGCAAATTAAAGTTAATGCTGCTGGCATTATCGAAGACGCAAAATTTAAAACCTACGGCTGTGGCAGTGCTATTGCTTCCAGCTCTCTGGTAACAGAGTGGGTAAAAGGCAAAAGCCTGGATGAAGCACAGCAGATTAAAAATACTGATATTGCTCAGGAGCTTGCGCTGCCACCGGTAAAAATTCACTGCTCTATTCTGGCAGAAGATGCCATTAAAGCAGCGATTGCTGATTATAAGCAAAAACACGGAGGCTAAATATTATGGCTATTTCGATGACAACGGCAGCCGCCGAGCGGGTACGCAGCTTTTTGCACAACCGTGGTAAAGGTGTGGGTTTGCGGGTAGGTGTTAAAACTACCGGTTGCTCTGGCCTGGCTTATGTACTGGAGTTTGTCGATACGCTTAACGACGATGATCAGGTGTTTGAACAAGACGACCTGAAGCTGATTGTTGACGGCAAAAGCCTGGTATATATAGACGGCACCCAGCTGGACTTTGTTAAAGAAGGCCTGAATGAAGGTTTCCAGTTTAACAACCCGAACGTTAACGGCGAATGTGGTTGTGGCGAAAGCTTTACTGTTTAAGTATTCAATCCAAGTAATTAATTTAACCATCTAAGGGCCGGATGAATTACTTTCAGCTGTTTAATCTGCCGGCGAAGTTCGATCTCGACTTAACTGAGCTGGGATCGCGCTATCTTAAGCTGCAAAAGCAGTTCCACCCGGATCAGCACAGTAGCGGTTCGGAGCGGGACAAACTATTGGCCGTGCAACAAACTGCCAATATTAACGATGCTTATCACAGCTTAAAGCAGCCATTAATGCGGGCAGAACATTTGCTGGCACTGCGCGGTTTAAAAATAAGCCATGAGCAGCGCAGCTTTACTGATCCGCTGTTTTTAATGCAGCAAATGGAACTGCGCGAGCAACTGGCTGAAATTGACCAGAGCGCAGATCCCGACGCGGTTATTGACACTATAGAGCGCCAGTTGCAGCAGCAGAAAAAACAGCTGTTACAGCAGTTGGCAACGGCATTAGACAGTGAAACCGCTGAGCAGGATCAACAGGCAGCAGACCTGATCCGTAAACTAAAATTCTTCTTTAAGCTGCAGCAAGAGCTGGAGCTGATAGAACAGCAACTACAAGACTAAACAACACTATGCTATTACAAATCGCAGAGCCCGGACAAAGTGCTGCGCCGCATCAGCACAAGCTGGCGGCCGGTATTGACCTTGGCACCACCAATTCATTGGTGGCAACAGTACGTAGCGGCGAAGCCAAAACGCTGATTAACAGCCAGGGGCGCGATATGCTGCCGTCGGTGGTGCGTTATACGGCTGATAGCGTGGTGGTAGGTGATGCCGCCATGGCATCAGCGGTAAATGACGCTGAAAACACCATAGTGTCAGTAAAGCGCCTGATGGGTAAAGGTTATAACGAAACCCTGGCATTAAAAGATAAAGTGCCGTACCAGCTGATTGATCAACAAGGTTTAGTTGCCATTAATACCGTACAGGGCGTAAAAAACCCGGTAGAAGTATCGGCCGAAATTCTGGCTACGCTGGCCAACACCGCCAGTGAAACCTTAGGCGGTGAATTAAACGGCGTGGTAATTACCGTACCAGCCTACTTTGATGATGCCCAGCGCCAGGCCACTAAAGATGCCGCCAAACTGGCCGGTTTAAATGTTATGCGCTTGCTAAATGAACCCACCGCAGCAGCACTGGCCTACGGTCTTGATTCCGGCCAGGAAGGTGTGATTGCCGTATATGATTTAGGCGGCGGCACCTTTGATATCTCTATCCTGCGCCTGCGCCGCGGTGTATTTGAAGTGCTGGCTACCGGCGGTGATTCTGCTCTTGGTGGTGATGATTTCGACCATGCTATCGTCAGCTATTTGCAACAACATACCGGTGAAGCTGAGTTATCGCATCAGGCAATGCGGCAGTATTTAACCACAGCGCGCAGTATTAAAGAGCAATTAACTGACAGCGATACGGTCAATTTTTCTCTGCCTGTGGCAGGCAGCCAATTCAGCGGTGCGTTAAGCAAAACAGAATTTGAACAGCTGGTAGCACCGCTGGTTAAAAAAACCATTCGCGCTTGCCGCCAAGTGCTGCGCGACGCCGGTTTAACCAGCGATGAAATTGTTAAAGTGGTGATGGTTGGTGGTTCTACCCGCGTGCCGTTGGTGCGCACTGAAGTGGCCACATTTTTTGCCACTGAGCCGCTTACATCGATCGACCCGGATAAAGTGGTCGCAATAGGTGCGGCTATTCAGGCCAACGTGCTGGTAGGTAATAAAGCCGATGGCGATACGCTGTTGCTGGATGTAATCCCGTTATCCCTCGGCCTTGAAACCATGGGCGGTTTAACCGAAAAAATTATCCCGCGTAACACCGTAATACCGGTAGCGCGGGCGCAGGAATTTACCACCTTTAAAGATGGCCAAACCGCGATGGCGCTACATGTGGTGCAGGGCGAGCGTGAACTGGTAGAGGACTGCCGCTCACTGGCACGGTTTGAATTGCGCGGCATACCGCCAATGCCAGCCGGTGGTGCTCATATCCGCGTAACCTTTCAGGTAGATGCTGACGGTTTACTCAGTGTTACCGCACAGGAAAAATCGACCGGTGTGCAGGCTAACATCCAGGTTAAGCCCTCTTATGGTTTAAGCGATGATCAGGTTGCCACCATGCTAAAAGGCTCAATGCAGTATGCGCGGCAGGATATGCAGTTGCGCTTATTGCGTGAGCAGCAGGTAGAAGCAGAGCGTGTGCTTGAAGCTGTGTCACAGGCGCTTAAAACTGATGCCGCCCTATTAAGCGCGCAAGAGCTGACAACGATTAAGCAGGCGCTGACAAACCTCGCAGAGGTAAAACAAGGTGACGATACCGCTGCTATTAAAGCAGCGATTGAGCACACCAACACATTAACTGATGACTTTGCCGCCCGGCGCATGGATCAATCAATCCGCAGTGCGTTAACAGGCCATAACGTGGACGAGGTATAACAAATGCCACAAATCGTATTTTTACCCCATGCCGAGCTGTGCCCCGATGGTGCCGCAGTAGAAGCCAAAGCTGGTGAAACGGTATTGGATGTGGCGCTACGCAGTGGCATTTCGATAGAACACGCCTGTGAAAAGTCATGCGCCTGTACTACCTGTCACGTTATCGTACGCGAAGGCTTTCGTTCCCTGAACGAAAGCGAAGAGCTTGAAGACGATATGTTGGATAAAGCCTGGGGCCTGGAGCCCGAGTCTCGCCTGGGCTGCCAGGCACGTATTGCTGATGAAGATCTGGTGGTAGAAATTCCGAAATACACCGTCAACATGGTAAGCGAAGGTCACTAAATTTCCCTGCTTTGTTAAAAAAACGGCCTGCGGGGCCGTTTTTTTATGTCAATAATCTGCGGTTACTCAATAAAACCGGTGCTTTGCTGGTGATTAATGAAGGTTAGGCTAGGATCTGGAAGACAACGATAACAGACGGAGTAACTATGTTAAAAAAATCTCTGATAGCGGCGACGTTATCAAGCTTACTGGCCGCACCGGCGTACGCTGATCTGACCATCAATGGCTTTGCATCAATTAAAGCCGGTGTAACGCTGGACAGTGATGACACACTGTATGGCTATGATGACAGCCTGGACTTTAAAAATGAGAGCTTGTTTGCTGTGCAGCTAATGTCTGATTTAGGCGAAAAGCTGTCTGTTACAGCGCAGTTAATGGGCCGTGGCGCAGAAGACTTTGACGTTGAGTTTGAATGGGCTTTTATCAGTTATCAGCTTACTGACGAAATACGTATTAATGCTGGCCGTTTACGCACACCGTTTTATAAATATTCTGACTTTCGTGATGTGGGTTACGCCTATGACTGGTTACGGGTGCCGCAAAGCGTTTATGGTTTAGGCTTTGACAATATTGAAGGTATATCTTTTTACCACACCACGCAGCTAGGCAGTTTTGATTCTAACCTGCAGTTAATTGCCGGTGCCTATGATGGTGATGCCACAGTAAGCGGCAACAGTGTAGATGCTGAAATAAAAAACGTCTTGGGCGTGGCTTGGGAGTTAGGGCGCGACTGGTATAGCCTGCGTGCTGCCTATTTAACCGGTAAAGTAACCATTGATGCCCAAAGTGCTCAGTTACAGCCCGGTGTTACTTTTGGAGATTTTTTTACAGGTTTGTCCGGTGCCGGTTTTGGTGCTCTGGTAAACGAGATTGATATTGACGAAGAAGACGGTGCCTTTTTTGGTCTGGGTTTTACTGCCGACAAAAATGACTGGCTGTTAGTAGCGGAATACACCACGGTAACGGTAGACAACAGCTTTATCGCCGACCAGAAAAACTTCTACCTATCGGTTGGTCATCGTTTTGATAGCATAACGCCATATGTTTCTTATGAAAAAGAAGATAATGAGGCCAAAACGGAAATTTACACCCCTTATCTGGCAACATTGCCACCGCAGTTGTTACTACCGGTAGCGGGCATAGTGCAAAGCCAGGCCCGTAAGGCAACCACTTACAATCTGGGTTTACGTTACGACTTCCATCCTTCAGCGGCGTTTAAACTGCAGTACAGCTCTGAAGATAATGAAATCGCTGATCTGCGTCAGGATGTACTGGCGTTTGGCGTAGATTTGGTATTTTAAGGGGGCCTTATGCGCACAATTAAAACAGTCTTGTTGCTGGCAGCCCTGTTATCCGGCGCCGCCGTTGCAGATATTGCTGTAGTGGTTAACCCGGCTAATGCCAATGCGGTGTCAGCAGATGATTTAAACCGGCTGTTTTTAGGCCGGGCCAGCAGCTTCGCTAATGGCAGTAAAGCCACACCGTTGAATATGGCGGAAGGTACGGCAGCACGTGATGAATTTGACAGCAAAGTGTTGAATCGCTCGGCTGCCCAGCTAAAAGCCTATTGGTCGAAGTTGGTATTTACCGGTAAGGGCACACCACCGAAAGAACTGGCTGATGATGCCGCGGTTAAAGCCGCTGTTGCTGCCGACAGCAGTGCTATTGGCTATATCAGTAGTGGCAGTGTTGATAGCAGCGTGAAAGTGGTTGCCAGCTTCTAAACACCTGATTGTCATAATCAGCCGCGATACTGATGGTTCAATACCTAAGTTCGCGGCTTTTTTGTCAGCAAAAATAGGTTTTTTTTTGCAACTAGCGTATAATTTGCCGCCTTAAATTTGAATCATTCAGTTTAATTACCCACTTAATCAGGAGCCTGTTATGGCGTTAGAACGCACTTTTTCAATTATCAAGCCGGATGCTGTTGCCAAGAACGTAATCGGTGCTATTTACAACCGTTTTGAGTCTGCCGGTTTACGTATCGTTGCTGCTAAAATGCTACACTTAAGCCGTGAACAGGCTGAAGGTTTCTACGCCGAGCACAGCGAGCGTCCATTCTTTGGTGCTTTAGTGTCTTTTATGACGTCTGGCCCGGTAATGGTGCAAGTGCTGGAAGGCGAAGACGCCGTGCGTAAAAACCGCGAAATCATGGGTGCAACTAACCCTAAAGATGCGACTGCCGGTACTTTACGTGCAGATTACGCCGCCAGCATCGATGAAAACGCCGTACACGGTTCTGACGCTGCAGCTTCTGCCGCGCGTGAAATTGCTTACTTCTTCACTGAAGCCGAGTTGTGTGCCCGTACCCGTTAAGCGTTAATCGCCTGCGGTAACGGACTAAGGGGGCAGCAGCCCCCTTAGTGCATGTTGGTACAGTGTTTTATGGCTATTGTTTATTGTGGTAAGGAGCGCTCTGCAAATGACTGAGCAGCATAACAAAATTAATTTACTTGATTTAACCCGCGCGCAAATGCAGCAGTTTTTCGTTGATATGGGCGAAAAGCCGTTCCGTGCCGATCAGGTAATGAAATGGATTTACCACTTCTGTATCGATGATTTCGATAAGATGAGCAATATCAATAAAGTATTGCGGGAAAAACTCAAAGCACGTTGTGTTATTGAAGCGCCGGTAGTGGTGACGCGACAAGACAGCACAGATGGTACCATTAAGTTTGTTATGGGCTTAAGCGGTGGCCAGGAAGTAGAAACCGTATGGATCCCGGAGAAAGATCGCCGCACTTTGTGTGTGTCATCTCAGGTGGGTTGTGCGCTGGATTGTTCGTTTTGCTCAACGGCACAGCAAGGCTTTAACCGTAATCTCAGCGTGGCAGAAATTATCGGCCAGGTATGGCGGGTGGCGCAAATCATCGGCAGTTACGGCGATACCGGCGACAAACCGGTCACTAACGTAGTAATGATGGGCATGGGTGAGCCGCTGCTTAACCTGAACAACGTGGTGCCGGCAATGGAGCTGATGCTGGAAGACTTCGGTTTTGGCTTATCCAAGCGCCGCGTAACCTTAAGTACCTCAGGCGTAGTGCCGGCGCTGGACTTACTGCGTGATAAAATTGACGTAGCGCTGGCCATTTCGTTACACGCCCCAAACAATGAACTGCGTAATGAGCTGGTACCGGTAAACCGTAAATACCCGATGGAAGAATTTTTAGCTGCTTCAAGACGTTATGTAGCGAACTCTAAGGCCAATGATAAGGTCACAGTAGAGTATGTGATGCTGGATGGCGTGAACGACAGTATGGAGCAGGCGCATGAATTGGCGCATGCACTGAAAGATACACCGTCGAAAATTAACCTGATCCCGTTTAACCCTTATCCGGGGTCGCCGTACAAACGTTCGAGTAACTCACGGATTGACAGATTTAACAAAGTCTTACAAGAATACGGCTTTACTGTTATTGTACGTAAGACCCGCGGCGACGATATTGATGCCGCTTGTGGCCAACTGGTTGGCGATGTTATCGACAGAACAAAACGATTGATCAAAAAGCAGCAAAAAGGCCAACCTATAGCAGTAAAAATGCTGCCATAAAACAAGGAAGGGCGCGTGTTAAAGCAGAAGTTTTTCATTGGTGTCGCACTGAGTAGTGTATTAGCTCTGACCGGATGTGTGTCAGAGCAAAGCTATGTCGGTAGCGATAAGCCAGTGTCAGATCGCTCCTTTGATAATATAGAAGCCGCCCGTACCCGCATTTCACTTGGCCTTAACTACCTGCGCCGTGGCGACACCTCGCAAGCTAAATATAATCTGGAGCGCGCCCGTAGCTTTGCGCCTAATTCCGCTGAAGTGCACAGTGCTCTGGCGTATTACTATCAGAGCGTTGGTGAAGAAAAACAAGCGGAAGAGTATTTTCGCCTTGCCATTCAGAAAGACGCTAACTACGCTGATGCCTACAACAACTACGGTGCTTTTTTGTGCCAGTTGCATCGCTATGATGAAGCCGAGCAATTATTGTTAAAGGCCATTAGCCGCCCCGGCTACATCCGGGTTGCGGAGAGCTATGAAAACCTGGCGTTGTGTCAGTTGCAGCAAAATAACTTCAGCAAAGCCAAAAGCTACCTGGAAAGCTCGGTAAGTCACAATACAACCCGTATTACCTCGCTGACGATGCAGGCCGGGCTGTCCTACGCTATGGGAGATAACCGTGCTGCCAAGAACCAGCTTGACCGTATCTCGCGCCTTGGACGGGTTTCTGCCCGCACAGTATTGCTTAGTTACCTGATCGCTGAGAAAAACGGTGATCGAGACACCATGCAAAGCGCGGAGCAGTTATTGCTAACGCTTTACACTGACACGCCGGAAACGCGGTTATTGTTGCAAGGCCGCTTGATTGACAGCGAATTTGAGCAACTGCGTGAGCGCTACAAAGACAGCCTGATGGCCAATATTGTGTTGCCCGATGATAATGCCAGGCAACAAGTCCCGGCACAGCCGGTAGATAACCCGAAGCTGAGAATAGTCAAACGCAAAACGGCTGAAGCTGATACTCAGAGTGTTGCTGTGGCTGCGCAAAAACCAGTTAAAAAAGCCACGCCAGTGCCCTCTGCCGCAGTGCCGGCACCTGCACCAGCCCAGACAATGAATAACAGTACCAGCGCTATTGCCGGTAGTTTGACGCAAAATAGCGCTGCGCTAACAACAGCAGCACCGTTGCCAGTCAGCTTACCGCAGGAAACAGTGCCGGCGCCGGCGCAAGCCGTTGCTACTGAAACAGCGGCAGAACCTGCTGCCACGGCAACCTCAGCTGTTGCTGAGCCAAGTCAGGCTGCTCAGCCAGAGCAGGCAACTACAGTAGTGCAAGAGACTCAGCCAGAGCTGACAGCTCAGGCGGAAACTGCACCAGCTACTACTGCCGCAACGGCTTCGCAAGAGATATCACAAAGCAGCAGTGCGCCGTTTCATATTGTAAAAGAAGCTGAGTCGTTATATGCCATCTCTGTGCAGCACAATATCCTGCTGCAGCGCCTGATGCAGTGGAATCAGCTTACACCCGCTTCGGTAATTAAAGCCGGGCAAAAAATATGGCTGGCCGAGGTCAGCAATGAGCAACTGCTGGCGGCACAACCCGCCAGCAGACCAGCTATAGCACAGCAGGATATCAGTTCGCCTTATCATCAGGTCGCAACCGGTGAAACCATGTTTGCTATTTCTTATCGCTATAATATCCGGCTGGACCGGTTTCTAAGCTGGAATAATCTGACCGAGCAAAGCAGGCTTAAGGTTGGACAGCAGGTGTATATTGTCGACCCGGACAGTATTGAACAATGAATAAAGAACCCGAAAATGAAGCCGTAGCAGAACTCAGCGTAGGCCAATTACTGCGCCAGGCACGTGAGCAGCGCAAGCTAACTGTACAGCAGGTAGCGTTACAGCTAAACCTGAAAGCTGAGCAGGTAGAGCGGTTGGAGCAAGATCAGCCAGACGGCCGTACCCTGGAGACTTTTGCCCGTGGTTATGTCCGCGCTTATGGTCGCCTGCTGAAACTGCCAGAAACTGAACTGATGGCTGCGCTTAGCCGCCAGACCGGCTCTGTTGCATCTACAACCAAACCAATGCGCACCTTTTCTAACCGCACTGCTCATCAGGCAACAGAAAACCGTTTTATGTGGCTAACCTACGCCATTATCGCGTTATTGCTGGTGCTGTTATTTGTTTGGTGGTGGCAAAGCGCGCGTGAAAATACCGTAGATAGTGCCGCAACCACAACCCAGCAGGCCTCTGAGGTGCCGTCACAGCAAGCACCCGTGACAGCTGAACCCCAAACTGAATTACCCGCCGCACCGGCCACTGATGAACAAGCCGTTAGCATGGGCAGTACCGCAGACAATGCTATTACTGAGCAGCAGCTAAATGAAATGTTGCAGCAACTGGTGCCACAATCAGCAGAGCTGGCACCGGTAGCAGAAGTGCCACAGCTGGATACGCTGGAAATGCGCTTTAGCGAAAATTGCTGGATCGATGTCGTTGACGCTGACGGTAACCGCGTGGCTTATGGTACAAAGCAGGCAGGTTATATTATGCAGCTTACCGGCAAGGCACCTTTTGTTATTACCTTGGGCAACCCCAGCGTAGTAACAATTAACTTTAATCAGCAAGCCTTTGATATGTCAGCCTTTCCTGGTGGCAGAGTGGCCAAATTTACTATTCCTGAGTCAGAATAAGCATGTTTGCAGAAAATCCAATTAAACGCCGTCAAAGTACGCAAATCCGGGTGGGTAACGTATTAATTGGCGGTGATGCGCCAATAGCAGTGCAGTCTATGACTAACACCCGTACCACCGATGTTGCTGCTACCGTTGCGCAAATTCAGGCTATTGCCAAAGCCGGTGCCGACTTAGTGCGGGTATCGGTGCCGACCATGGAGGCAGCAGAAGCCTTTAAGCTGATTAAACAGCAGTCGCCAATACCGCTGGTGGCAGATATTCATTTTGATTACCGCATTGCCCTAAAAGTCGCTGAATATGGCGTAGATTGCCTGCGCATTAACCCGGGTAATATTGGCCGGGAAGATCGCATTCGTGCCGTAGTAGATTGCGCACGGGACTACAATATCCCGATCCGTATTGGCGTAAATGGTGGCTCGCTTGAAGCCGACATTCAGGAAAAATACGGTGAACCCACGCCTCAGGCTTTAGTGGAATCAGCAATGCGGCATGTCGATATTCTCGACCGGCTGAATTTTGATCAGTTTAAAGTCAGCGTTAAAGCGTCAGACGTATTTTTGGCGGTAGGGGCCTACCGTATATTGGCGCAGCAAATTAAGCAGCCGCTACATTTGGGTATTACCGAAGCAGGTGGCGCCCGCGCCGGTGCAGTAAAATCGGCAATTGGCCTGGGTATGTTACTGGCCGAAGGTATTGGCGACACGCTGCGGATATCGCTGGCGGCCGATCCGGTAGAAGAGGTAAAAGTTGCCTTTGATATTTTAAAATCGCTGCGCATTCGCTCACGGGGCATTAATTTTATTGCCTGCCCCAGCTGCTCGCGGCAGGAATTTGATGTCATTAAAACCATGAACCAGCTAGAAGAGCGGCTGGAAGACATTACCGAACCTTTAACGGTGTCGGTGATAGGTTGCGTGGTGAATGGCCCAGGCGAAGCTCTGGTGTCTGATTTAGGTGTGGCTGGCGCCAGTAAAAAAAGTGGTTTTTACATTAACGGTCAGCGGCAAAAGCTGCGGCTGGACAATGAACAGGTGGCTGATCAGCTTGAACAGCAGGTACGTGAATACCTGCAGCAAAAAATTGCGGTGCGTCAGCTGGATTAAGCCGGGCAACAGGCTTGGTGTTTAGCCCTGTTACGCCTATAATCGCGGCTGTTTTTTAACTCAAACCGATGGAAGTTTAATTTTGTCGAAGCAAATTCAGGCCATTCGCGGTATGAACGATTGCCTGCCGCAGGATACTGTAGCCTGGCAATATGTTGAACAGACACTGCGCCAGACAGTGGCCAGCTATGGTTACAGCGAAATTCGTTTTCCTATTGTTGAGATGACCGAGCTGTTTAAACGCTCAATTGGCGAAGTAACCGACATAGTGGAAAAAGAGATGTACACCTTTGCCGATCGCAATGGTGACAGCTTAACCCTGCGCCCGGAAGGTACAGCCTGTTGCGTACGCGCCGGTAATGAGCATGGTTTGCTGTACAATCAGGAACAACGGCTGTGGTACACCGGGCCGATGTTTCGCCATGAACGGCCGCAAAAAGGCCGCTATCGGCAATTTCATCAGTTTGGCCTGGAAGCCTTCGGCATTGCCTCGGCTGATATTGATGCTGAAGTGATTATGCTAAGCGCACGGCTGTGGCAGCAATTGGGCTTAACACCTTATGTAAAGCTGGAGATGAATTCGCTGGGCTCAAGTGAAGCCCGCGCCGCTTACCGCGATGCTTTAGTGGCCTATTTAGAACAACATAAAGCGGCGCTGGATGAAGACAGCCTGCGCCGTATGTACAGCAACCCCTTGCGGGTGCTGGATAGCAAAAATCCGGCACTGGCTGAAATATTAGCGGCTGCGCCTAAGCTGGCAGATTATCTGGACCAGGATTCAGCAGAACATTTTGCCCGTTTAAAGCAATTGCTGACACAGGCTGGTATTGAATTTAGCGTAAACCCACGTTTAGTGCGCGGGCTGGATTACTACAACAAAACCGTGTTTGAGTGGGTAACCACAGAGCTCGGTGCACAAGGTACGGTTTGTGCCGGTGGCCGTTACGATGGTTTAGTTGAGCAGTTGGGAGGCAAAGCCACGCCAGCGGTAGGCTTTGCGCTGGGACTGGAGCGGCTGGTGTTATTACTGCAAACGCTGCAGTTGTTACCGGTGCTGCCCGCCGTTGCCGATATTTACCTGATGGCACTTGGCGAACAGGCTGAACTTGCGGTACTTTCTGTTGCCGAAAGGCTGCGTGCCAGCTTGCCGGATAAACGCATTATGGTGCATTGTGGCGGCGGCAACCTGAAGAAACAAATTAAGCGGGCTGATAAATCCGGTGCGGCAATTGGATTAATCATCGGCGAAGATGAACTGGCACGCGGTGAAATCACGGTAAAATGGTTACGTGAAGACAAACCGCAACAAACAATTTTATTAACAGAACTGGCGAATACGCTGGCCTTTGCAGCATAACGGGCCTTAGACGTAAAACGGAGCAATGCAGTGGAAATTTACAGCAGTGAAGAACAACAGGTAGAAGCAATTAAACGTTTTTGGCACGAGTACGGCAAAGCGATCCTCGCCGGTGTGGTACTGGGCCTGGCGGCGTTATATGGTTTTCGTTACTACCAGGCAGAGCAGCGCAACACTGCTGAGCAGGCGTCAACAGAATATAACCAGTTACTGCAACAACGTGAAGCTGGCAGCAGTGAAGAATGGCTAACCCAGGCGCAAAGCTTTGTTAGCGCCTCTAAAGGTGATAACTACGCTGTGCTGGCTGCACTGATAACAGCAAAAGAAGCCGTAACAGCTAAAAACTACGAGCTGGCAACAGAGCAACTGAACTGGGTACTGGCTAACGCCAAAGAGCCGGCCCTGCTGGCGGTAACTCAACTGCGTCTGGCGAAATTACAACAGGAGCAGGGCAGCTATGATGCTGCGCTGGCAACACTGGAAAAAGCCATGCCAGAAAGCTTTGCTTCTTTGCAAGCTGAACTCAAAGGTGACATTTTAGTACTGGCAGAAAAACTGCCAGAAGCAAAAGCAGCCTATCAACAAGCGCTGGCAACTGCAGGACAAAATCAGCAGTTGCTTCAGATCAAGCTGGACGAGCTGGCGCACGTCACTGCAGTGTAAAGAGGTAAGCGTGAAATTACAGTTAAAACAGGTCTTGCTGCTTAGCGCAGTAATACTGGCCGGATGTTCCAGCAAAGAAAAGCTGGTATTGCCACCGGTACAGAACAGCATCGATCCTGATGTAGTATGGAGCACCAGCATAGGTTCAGGTGTAGCACACTATGAATCGTCATTAACCCCAATTATTGTCGGTGATACCGTATATGCTGCCAGCCGTGAAGGGCTGGTCGCCGCGTACAATCTGGAAACAGGCAAGCGTAAATGGCAGTTTGATTTGCGTAAACCTGCCGGCAGTTCATTTTGGCAGGGCATCAGCGATGTATGGTCTGGTGACAACGCTCGTATTGCCGGTGGCTTAAGTTACGGTTACGACAAAGTTTATTTTGGCACTGAAAACGGCGATGTTGTTGCCTTATCTGCCGATGGTGAGCTGGTGTGGCGCTCTGAGGTAAAAGGCGAAGTATTAGCCAGACCTGCAGTAGGCGAAGGGCTGGTGGTAGTGGCTACCGGTGCCGGAACTCTGGTTGCGCTGCACCCTGATACCGGTGAAGAGCGTTGGCAGTTTGAGAATGAACAACCTGCTCTAACGTTGCGCGGCGTCAGCGATCCGATCATTGAAGCTGGCGGTGTAATATACGGCTCTGGCAATGGTCATATTGGTGTACTGATTGCAGAGCGCGGCTATCAGGCATGGGAAGAAACGGTTGCCGTGCCTAAAGGCAGCACCGACTTATCCCGTCTGGTTGATGTCGACGCCCAGCCATTAGTGGTTGGTGGCACGGTATACAGCATTGCTTTTAACGGTGAGTTGGTCGCGCTGGAACTGCGCACCGGCCGTCAGCTATGGAAACGTGATTACGCCAGTTTCCGCAATATGGCTGTGGCAGGCGACACTTTATATCTGGTGGATTCTGTTGGCCGCATTTATGCGCTTGATGCGCGTAGTGGCTCTGAAAAATGGTCTCAGTTTGGCCTTAACAAGCACTATCTGACGGGCCCTGCGGTATATAAAGACTATCTGGTTATTGGCGATAACAAAGGTAATTTGCACTGGGTAAATCGTCAGACCGGTGATTTTGTTGCGCGCCAAAGTATGGACGGTTCTGGTTTTTACACTGAAGCGGTGAGTAACGGCACCTATCTGTTGGTGCAAAGCCGTAACGGTGAGCTAGTCTTATTACAAACGCCTTAAACCGTTTACAGCGGTTGAAGTTTTTAAACAGGCCTGTACCGGGCCTGTTTTGTTATTTTTGAGGTTCACATAATGTTGCCTGTCGTTGCCCTGGTAGGGCGAGCCAATGTCGGTAAGTCGACGCTTTTTAACCGCTTAACCCGCACCCGTGATGCGCTGGTAGCAGATTTTCCCGGCCTGACCCGCGACCGTAAATACGGCTCGGTGAAGTATGAAGGGCTGGAATTTATTGTGGTCGATACCGGTGGTATTGATGGCAACGAGCAAGGCATTGAAGTAGAAATGGCAGAGCAGTCGCTTAAAGCGATAGATGAAGCTGACGTAGTATTGTTTATGGTAGACGCCCGTGTTGGCGCTACCGTAGGTGATGAAGCCATTGCTGCGCATATTCGCAAAGTGGAAAAAAAGGTATTTGTAGTAGCCAATAAAACCGATGGCCTGGATGCCGACACCGCCGTGGCCGACTTTTACAGTTTAGGTTTGGGTGAGGTATACGCCATTGCTGCTGCCCATGGTCGTGGCGTGTCAGTGTTATTAAATCAGGCCTTGATCCCGTTATTAAGCGAAGAGCAGCAAAAGCTGCTGGCCGGTGAAGTTGAGCCGGAAGAAGGCTTAGTATTGGAAACCCTGACCGAAGAAGAAGCCGATGCTGAAGCGGCACGGCTGCGCAGTGAACATATTAAACTGGCGATAGTTGGCCGGCCAAATGTGGGTAAATCCACCTTAACTAACCGTATTTTGGGTGAAGAGCGGGTAGTAGTGTTCGATATGCCAGGCACCACGCGCGATTCTATTTATATTCCTATGCAGCGCAACGAGCGCGAATATACCTTAATCGACACTGCCGGTGTGCGCCGCCGCGGCAGAATTGACGACATGGTAGAGAAGTTCTCGGTAGTTAAAACGCTGCAGGCCATTGAAGACGCCAACGTGGTGATTTTAGTGCTGGATGCCCGTTTAGGTATTTCCGATCAGGATTTAAGTATTTTAGGTTTTGTGCTTAACGCCGGCCGCTCACTGGTTATTGCGGTGAATAAATGGGATGGCTTAAATGACAGCATCAAAGAGGAAATTAAGCGTGAGCTGGACCGTCGCTTAGGTTTTATCGACTTTGCCCGGCTGCATTTTATTTCTGCCTTACACGGCTCGGGTGTCGGTAACCTGTTTGAATCGGTGGAAGAAGCCTTTGATTCAGCCACTAAGCGCCACAGCACAGCGTTGTTAACCCGTATTATGAAAATGGCGCAGGAAGATCACCAGCCGCCGTTGGTGCATGGCCGTCGGGTAAAACTGAAATACGCCCACGCCGGTGGTTATAACCCGCCGCTGATCGTAATTCATGGTAATCAGGTAGACGACTTGCCTGATTCCTACAAACGGTATCTGATGAATTACTATCGTAAAGCGCTGCAAATGATGGGCACGCCGATTCGCATTGAGTTCCGCGAAGGCGAAAACCCGTTTGCACCAACGAAAAAGAACACTGAAACCCCGCTGCAAAAGTACAAACGCGAGCGGTTAATGAAAGCGCGTAAAAAACTGGACCAATAAGGACCAACGGCATGAATTTTCGTTTCCCGGTTATTGTTATCGATGAAGACTTTCGCTCAGAGAATATCTCTGGTTCTGGCATTCGTGATTTAGCTCAGGCCATCAGCAGCCACGGCTTTGAAGTAGTAGGTTATACCAGCTATGTTGATTTAAGCGCCTTTGCCCAGCAAGCCAGCCGTGCTTCGTGCTTTATTTTATCGATAGACGATGAAGAATTCGGCACCGGCAGCGCCGAAGAAGTAGCCAAAGCATTAAGTGAGCTGCGTACCTTTATTAAAGAAGTACGTAAGCGTAACGCCGATATTCCAATTTTCCTCTATGGTGAAACCCGCACCACACGCCATGTACCGAACGACGTACTGCGCGAGCTGCACGGCTTTATTCATATGTTTGAAGATACGCCGGAGTTTGTTGCCAAGCATATTATCCGCGAAGCGAAAAAGTATCTGGATGCGTTAGCACCGCCGTTTTTTAATGCCTTAATGGATTACGCCTCTGATGGTTCGTACTCCTGGCACTGCCCTGGTCACTCCGGTGGCGTGGCATTTTTAAAAAGCCCGGTTGGCCAGATGTTTCACCAGTTCTTTGGTGAAAACATGCTGCGTGCCGATGTATGCAACGCGGTAGATGAATTAGGCCAGCTGCTGGACCACACCGGCCCGGTAGCCGAGAGCGAAGCCAACGCAGCGCGAATTTTCAGCTGTGATCACCTGTTCTTTGTTACTAACGGTACTTCTACGTCGAATAAGATGGTGTGGCACTCAGTAGTCGCACCGGGTGATATCGTGGTGGTAGACCGTAACTGCCATAAGTCGATTCTGCACTCGATTATTATGACTGGTGCTATACCGGTGTTTTTAATGCCAACACGTAACCATTACGGCATTATTGGGCCTATTCCGAAAAGCGAGTTTTCACCGGAAGCTATTGCGAAAAAAATTGAAGCCAACCCCTTTGCCCGTAACGCCAAGAACAAAAAGCCACGCATTTTAACCATTACACAAAGTACCTACGACGGTATCTTGTATAACGTGGAAGAGATTAAGCAAGAGCTGGGTTCCACCATCGACACCCTGCATTTTGACGAAGCCTGGCTGCCACATGCCAGCTTTCACGATTTTTACAAAAATATGCATGCGATAGGTAAAGACCGGCCGCGCTCAGAAGACACCTTAGTGTTTGCCACCCAGTCGACGCATAAGTTATTAGCCGGTTTATCGCAGGCTTCGCAAATTCTGGTGCAAAACGCGCAAAACCGTAATCTGGACACGCACCGCTTTAACGAGTCGTACCTGATGCACAGCTCTACCAGCCCGCAATATGCCATTATTGCCAGCTGCGACGTAGCTGCGGCCATGATGGAAGCGCCCGGCGGCACAGCGTTGGTAGAAGAAAGCTTATCGGAAGCCATCGATTTTCGCCGTGCGATGCGCAAGGTGGACGACGAATTTGGTGATGACGATTGGTGGTTCCGCGTCTGGGGCCCGGATGAATTACCGGAAGAAGGCCTGGGCACGCGCGATAACTGGACCTTGCATGCTAAAGACAGCTGGCATGGTTTTGGTGCGATAGAGTCGGGCTTTAATATCCTCGACCCGATTAAAGCCACCATTATTACGCCAGGCTTAAACCTGCACGGTCAGTTTGATGAGCAGGGTATACCAGCGGCTATTGTTAGCAAGTATCTGGCCGAGCACGGTATTATTATCGAGAAAACCGGCCTGTACTCGTTCTTTATCATGTTTACCATCGGCATTACCAAAGGCCGCTGGAACTCTATGGTTACCGAGCTGCAGCAGTTTAAAGACGACTACGATCAAAACCAGCCGATGTGGCGCATTATGCCGGAGTTTGCCAAAAAGCATCCGCGCTATGAAAAAGTTGGCCTGCGCGATTTGTGTCAGCAAATTCACAATATGTACCGCAAGTTTGACGTCGCTAAAGTCACCACCGAAATGTACTTGTCTCATATTGAAACTGCGATGACGCCGGCCGATGCCTGGGCCAGAATGGCGCACCGCGATATTGAGCGGGTATCGATTGACGAGATTAAAGGCCGTGTTACCGCCATGCTGGTAACGCCGTATCCGCCTGGCATACCGCTGATGGTACCAGGCGAGCGCTTTAATAAAATTATTATCAGCTACCTGCAATTTACCCGCGCCTTTAACGGTGCCTTCCCGGGCTTTGAAACCGACGTACACGGTTTAGTGCGCGAAATGGTAAACGGCGAGCTGAAGTACTTTATTGACGTTGTTAAAGAGTAGTGCTCATAGCTTAGTGATGAGTTTTTAGTGTTGAGTGTTTAATGCTAACGACTCAGTTTAGCGTTTGAAAAACCGGGATGGTGTTATACCTTCCCGGTTTTTTTATGCTTAATTACTTTTCGATAAAGGCTTGTTCAATCACGTAATGGCCCATAGTACGTGAATTGGCTTTTAAAAAGCCGCGCTGATCCAGCATGCCCATTAGCTGCTGCAACATGGCATCGTTGCCGCACAACATAAATCTGTCGTGCTCAGGGTTAAGGGCTGGCATACCAATATCGGCCAGTAATTTACCGCTATCCAGCAGATCGGTGATCCGGCCTTGGTGTGGCACGCCGTTTCTGACATAGTCTTCCCGTGTCACTGTGGGGTAATAGATCAGCTTGTCGCGAACTTCTTCACCAAAATAGGGGTTAGCCGGTAACACATTTTCAATTTCATGCTGGTATGCCAGTTCTGAGCGCCAGCGCGTGCCATGCACCAGAATAATTTTCTCAAAACTTTCGTAAATAAACGGGTCGCGAATAATACTCATAAAAGGCGCAAGCCCGGTGCCGGTGCTTAATAAATACAAATGTTTACCGGGGATAAGATAACCGGGTACCAGGGTTCCGGCAGGCCTTACCGTTAGCATAATTTGGTCGCCAGCTTTGATATTCTGCAGCCTCGATGTCAGCGCGCCGTCTGGCACCTTGATGCTGAAGAACTCAAGCTCTTCATCATAATTAGGGCTGGCGATGCTGTATGCGCGCATTAACGGGCGACCACCAACTTCCAGCCCAATCATAACAAACTGACCGTTTTCAAAGCGAAAAGACGACTCCCGCGTAGTTTTAAAGCTAAACAGCGTGTCATTCCAGTGGTGAACATCGGTAACAATGGCATTGATAGTATTACGCATAACAGTCCTTACTTAGTGGCCCTGGCTGCAATTATGCCACAGTGTGATGGATGATAATAGTTATCATTAGCATGGGGTTGCTTCTGGCAGTAATTAAAACCGGGACTGTTAAAGTCTGCTGTACCGTGCGTTAAATGCCGGTAACTAAAAAATCTATTGCGGCGATAATATGTGCTCTGTGGGCAGCTAGTGAAGTTTCCTTCTCTTGCAAAAAGCTAACAGAGACAGTCGTCAGTTGGTAAGTTAACAGAGCAAATTTTTTGCCCTCAATTTCAACGACAGGACAAAGATTCTTGGGGTAGCTTTTGTCAGATTGCTGCAAGGGCGTTAATGGTATTACTACCCTGCTATTAAGGCTATCGAGTAGATCGTTTTGAATATCAATAAAGTAGGGATAAACCTTATTGGTGTTTTGATCAGTATTAACGTACAGGTCGAACTGTGCCATCAGAATGCGCGATGATTGTCAGAGAAAAGACCATTTTGTTCAGCAAGTTCATTACAGGCTGCAATGGATTCACGGTTTTCTTGCTGCCACTGAATGCGTTTTTCCTGGCGGATTTTTTCTGTCAGCGCCGATTCCAGAGTGGCCGACAGGTTTATGTTCAGACGACGAGCCTCTGCCAATAACTCTCTGCTTATGGTGAGATTTGTCGCTTTTTTTGCGGCTGTATTACTCACTAAAGGTTGCATCCGATATTCTCCGAACATATATGGTGCGCATTGTTAATGCGTATCATCCTAGTTGCACCAACTTACTAAGTCAAGCAACTAGACGGCCTTGCTAGCAATGTCGTTACGCTTGCTAATCACGCGCTTTTACCGCAAGTATCAGACGGTGCTAAGCAACGGGGAGCCAAACTTGTTTGTAGCTTGCTCAGCCAAGGCATTGTTAGAATTATGAATTGTTATGTAAGTGTCAGAATTTTTGCCGGGGCATTTTTTTAACGCTGACGCCAATGCTGTTACGGCGACAGCGCTAACAATTGCCGCTCTATGGCAAACACATGCTCGTCATGCTCATTCATATCACGCAGTGCCTGCGCCAGCTTTAGCAGGTATTCACTATTCGGTCCGCTTGGACCACGGCTTCTGGCAATATGGGCGGCAATTTCAATATCACTGGCGGGGCCTAAATAAGCCTCGTTATCGGGGCTGGCTAAATACACCACGCCTTCTGTTTTGCCGTGCTCGCTGTTGCCAGGTTCGTGCAGCCAATGTAGTGGCGTAAATAAGCGCAGGTAACCGTTTTTCTCGCGATGGTCCAAATGCTCAAAGGTATCGGGTGTAACCTGGTAAGCCATACCAACACAACGCGCGCCTGCTGCTGCAACCAGGGTTAATACCCTGCCTGGCGCCTCCGGCGTGCCACGATGGTCATGCGAGCCCTGCCAAAACCGCCGCGCCCAGCCATAAATGCAGGCTGGCTTGCAATCCAGATAATCAAAGTCGGTTTTATAAATCAGTGAGCCATAACCAAACAACCAGACAGAATCGAGATGATCCAGCGGCTGGCGCTGTTTATTCAGGGAAATGGTGTTGTGTGACATAACGCTCTGCTTAACCAAAAACAACATTGTATTTTTATGCAGCGACCAGCGAAAGTCTTTATTAGACGGAAATTTCCGTATTTGTCGATATGACTAAACTAAGCTGTACCTGTAAGCCGTTGTAAATAATCTAAAACCGCTGTAATGTCGTAAACACAAAATTGACAAAGGCGGAAAAGTCCGTGTTTAAATACGGATTTTTCCGCCGAATAAGCGTTAAATCATAATTCGACTCTTACCCCGAGGTAATCTGATTGTATCGGAAATGGAGAAACCGCCAATTGGCAATTCACTAAGGAGAAAATGATGTCAGAAATTACACAAGATCAACTCGATGGACTTTCATCTGATTTAGGCAATGCTTTACAAGCTGTGCTGGAGGATAATGGTTTGTCTAGCTATGAGATTGAAAGCATTGAGCTTAAACCTAAAGCAACAGCTGGAACCAAAGGGTTGCTGCCTGGGTGCGAACTAAAGTGCAAAGTGAGTGGTTTTCCACCAAAAGTAAAATGCTCTATTGTATGTGGCTGATACTTTGATTTAACAAGGCCAGCCAGCGGACGTAATAAAGCTACGCCGCTGCTGGCTGCGTTAAGTGGCCATATGAACAACGAAGAATTCGATGATAAAAATGAATGGCACTGCAATGCAGATTTGATTTTTGGGTTTGTCTGCCAATATTGCGATTCAGAATTGTATTTTGACGATGTACCAAATTGTGAGCCAGATAAAGGTTTTGGTTCTGCCTGCGTAATTATAAGTAGTGAGGCGCAGAAGCGTGGATGGAAAATGTTAGAAGAGCTATCCTTTTCATGTCCGGAGTGTTCGAAAGAGAGGGGCTTGTGATGCAAGAAAAAGCACTTAACAAAGGCAGCCAATTGACCTCCGTAAGCTGTCTTGGTTTTTGCATAAAGACGCAAAAACACAATCCATCTTACTCCGGCAATTGCTACCGGCGTTAGGTGAGCATGAAATCATCAAATCTCAGTCGATGGATAAAGGCTATTATCAACACCGATGCTATGACATTTGAAGACGCGTACTGGGGTACCAGACCTTCCGCCAGCGAAGCGGTGCCAGAGATAATTAGATTATTGGATAAGTATGAAGACCCGTATACACGCGGCAAATTGATAGAGCTCCTTGGTGAGTGTGAGGATAAATCGGTAATTCCTTTTCTTGTAAATGAATTGCAGAATCCAGATGAAAGCATCAGAAGCTGGGCAAAGGGCTCAATCGAAGCTCTAGAAAGAGGCGAGAAATGGCAAAAGGATCCAAAATACTTATGAGCCATTCACCTAACAAGGCCATTAAAAATCGCGCGTTGCACGCGCTGGACTCGCAACAAGTTGCTCGCCTTTTATGGCGGCGTTATACGTCGGTTTAGGTAAAACCAAACATTGTGCCAATTCCGTTTGAATTACTTGGCAAAATTGGTTTTTACTGGAATCATCGCTTGCTTAGAAAGTATCGCACTTTGTTGGTTTATCACTCTCGCCTTCGCTCGGCTATCCGCGTGCCAGCTAAATAAGCAAGAATGAATATGGCTTTATCAGCAAGGCCAAACCAATAAAAGAAATCCTTGTTTTACAAAACAATGCTGAAATTTTTGTTTCGTATAACAAGGCGCATCAACTCGCACACTTCGTGTGCTGGACAGTTTGTAAGTTGCGCATTTAGCGAATCGCTACGCGAAGTTTTTCGCACATGCGCAACTTACAAACTGCCGTTGTGCTAAACGTTAGCAGTACTATGGGAGTTCTTGCGTATTGAAATCTAATTTCTTTTACATATTTATTTGTCTTTTACTGGTCTTGGTGGGGATTGTTATTGGGCAAATGTTTGAACAAACTGATGGCTTTGGTAAAGCTCTTGAAATGATTTCTCATGGCGCTACAACTTTAGGTGTCCTAGTTGCATTTTTCGCTCTTAACTCTTGGCGTTCTCAGTTTAAATATTCGAAGGTTGATACTCTAATTTCCGATTTGGAAGATAGTTTTAGTGAATTGTATCGAGCGATACATGAATACAGACATTCTCAAATAATGATGATCAAAAGTGAGGAAAGCCCCCCAAGAAATAACAACTATCAACAGCTTCAAGAGAAAAATCATTATCAACAGGATAAATATCTTAGGTATCGAGACATCTATGCTCATTCATATGAAAAATTGAGTCGGTATTGCCCACTTGACAGTGAATCAGTAATTAGCGCTTATAGTATTTCCCGAGATGTCGTTCCAATATTTCAAGGTTTGCGGAAAATTTATGCTAAAGATAACTTTGCAATTTCCTTTGAACTGCTGAAAGAAAATGACAAAGCAATAGAGTTAATATGGGAGCAGTGTAAAAAGGAATTTGGGCGGTTGCGGTCTAAGTACTGCTAACAAACCACTGTAGTCACTCGCTTGCGCTCGTTGGGACACAAACACGTTGGCTCCCTTCGCTTCGCTCGGTATTTTAGCCAACGTATTTGTGCCCCTAAGTGGGGCGTTAGCAGGTGTTCGGGTTTTAACGGTTTTAGTCAGTAGTTTTGTTCCGGCTCTGCTCGCGTTTGGTTTTCTTAGCGGCAGCGCCAAAAGTTAAAGTTCGCCAGTTTGTGGGTTTGCTGCAAACGATGGTGGCGGTAGCGTTGTTCTTCCGGGCTTCGCTTAAACAGGTTTACAGGTTCCGGTTGGTCGCCGTATCGCAGCTGGCCGGTGTCGTTTTTAATACAAGCAGCCGTGCCGCTGTTCGGGTTTGCCAGTGCGGCAAGCCGCGAAAGTCCGGTTCAGGCTGCTAACAAGCAAAGCCAGCCGACGCGTACCGCGCAGCTGCTTTGAGCGTTAGGCTCGAGAAGACCGACCTATGAACATCTTTCAAGCGATCCGGCATTTCGAAGAATCAGCAGAAAGGGCTGGGCTTCAGACAACACCCTTCGGCATTGATGGGACTGGTGACCGTGTATCACTCGCTCGCTCAGACGCGGCCGAGTTAAGATTCATGGTCAAAGAAGAGGTCGGGATGGTTCGTCTGGAGATCACGCATGGCCCCTCGAGTGGCGAGCAATCAGACTGGGTGCTTCTTTATGGCGCACCGTGCGTTGGTGGGATTATTCAAGAACCTTTAGAGGAGGATGAACAGTTCCGTTCAGCTGTGATATTCGGTCTGGAGTTGATGAAACCTGAATGTTGAGCCAGCCAATAAGAAGAACACCGAAGGCAGGCATATTTCGCAGGTTGATGTGAAACAAAGTCAAGCCTAACAAAACGCGCAACCGGACGGCTACGCCGCCGGTTCGCTAGGCGTTATATAACAAGAGGCAGATTCAAGTGAGTAAAGCCCTGATCATCGTTGGCTGTTTAGTTCTTTTATATGCGGTTGCAGGCTTCGCGGTAGACTTCTTGCCAGTTGATGCGTTTCAATCGTCATCTAATGATTCTTACTTAAAAATTGCGCCTACTGATGAAAGCTCATTTGATTGGGCCCAATTTCGGTTACCAGCTTTAGTTGTTGGGGCAATATTGGTTGTCATTGGCAAGTTTGTCGGTGGTAAAAATTAGCATGTTATATAACAAGGCGCATCACGCGCAGCCTGCGGCTGCTGGGACGTCAAACGCTATCGCGTTTTTCCGCCCGTGTGCTTTGCGTTATATTTTCGGCGTGATCTGACGAGTATTGGTGAATCAATGGAAAATGCATCTTTGGATAAATCCTGTTGGTATCGACCAATCAGCTATTTGTGCTTATTTTTGTTACTTATTAATTTGTGGCTGGGATATGTACTTGGATTGAATAGAGCTTTCGGATCATCACCTGAGTTATTCGCTTTGACATTTTCGATGGTCAGAGCATTAGCTATTCCACTATTTGTCGTATTGGTTTTCCAGATATTTAAACCTATGCGTACTTCAATAATGCGGTGGAGGTCTTTCGGTGCCATATCTATATTGATTTTTATTTCAGTATCAGAAGCTTTTAAATTTTCATGGCAAATATAACAAGGCAGTCAGCAACGCCCACTGCGTGGGCTGGACCTCAAACCCGCTACGCGGCTTTTTCGGCCGCTGCTGGCGGCGTTAGCAATTCAATCAAGATTTGGAGTTTTTTTGATTATATGGAAATTAAAAAGACAATGTCAGTCTGACTTCGACGATGGTATGTCTAGATCGAGCATCTTTGAGAAATATTCCGGAAACGGACTAACTGAGAAAAAACTAGCATCAGCTGTATCGTCTATAAAGGATGCTGCTCTGATAAGAAAATATAGATTTCTTAACTATGTAGTAGTTGGAATCATGATGCTTCTTTTTATAACAATGACATTTTCATTTTATGAAATATCAAGATCAGGTGAAGTTGCGGCTACTACTCTTGTTTCTATTATTGTGATTCTTTTTGCTAGTTTAATTTACGGTATTTTAAAAAATCACCATCAGGCATATTTTATTTATGCAATTCTGACAACAATGAAACTTCCAACTCATATTGATGGGTTCGGAAGTGATTTAACAACAAACATCATTGAGTTAGGTTTGGCATTATTTTTAGTCAGTAGCTTATGGTTTCTTAAAATTAAATTATTTCCATATATGAGCTTGTCAGGTGATCCAAAGAAAAATGCTGATGGCAAATATCTAGTAGCAGTGAATAGCTAACAAGCACCTTAAACAACGCGGCCTTAGGCCGCTGGACTCGCAACAAGTTGCTCGCCGTTTAGGCGGGCGTTGAGGCTGTAGAAAAACCTCTTTTCACGCGATCGAGTTTGTGATCAAATAGTGTTGTCTGATTAAAAAATGGACAGCGCCTAATGCCTAAATATATCCCTTACGATTACAACCAAAGCTCCATGGTGGTGATTAACTATCTCGACCAACTGCAGCCTGGCACTTTTGAACATGCCATCCATTACTTGATTGATAACAAACTCGACCTGTCGATATTTCACACCAAATACCAGAATGAAGATAACGGCCGCCCGGCCTATGCCCCTGCGGTTCTGCTAAAAATCATACTGTTTGCTTACTCCAAAGGCATCACCTCCAGCCGTGAAATACAGTGGTGCTGCGAAACCAATATTATTTTTAAAGCACTGTCGTGCGATACAGTGCCGCACTTTACGACGATAGCGGCGTTTGTCAGCGGCTCGTCACTGCAAATAGCGCAGCTGTTTGAGCAGGTGTTGTTGGTCTGCCATCAGCAAGGATTATTAGGCAATGAGTTGTTCGCCATTGATGGATGCAAAATGTCCTCTAACGCCGCTAAGGAATGGTCTGGCACCTTTAAAGAGTTGGCGGCGAAGCGGGATAAATTAAAACGGCAAATTTGCTACCACTTGGAGCAACATAAGAAGCTCGATGAACAAGCCAATGCTGATGAAGTGCGTAAAGCGCGACATCAACAAAGTATCGACACGCTGAATAAAGCGCATGA
>NZ_JAKUJZ010000048.1 GCF_022436675.1 Rheinheimera hassiensis
GGTCAAACAGGGCGAGACCGTGCGCTTCATCGTCAAAAACTCTGGAAAGGTCAAGCACGAACTCAGCCTGGGCACCGAGAAGGAGTTGCTGGAACACCTGGAGCAGATGAAGAAATTCCCCGACATGGAACACGACGAACCCAGCAAGGTCACGCTGCAGCCCGGCAAGCGGGGGGAGATCGTGTGGCAGTTCACCAAGGCCGGCCCCGTGAACTTTGCCTGCCTGATGCCGGGCCACTACGAAGCGGGCATGAAGGGCGCCATCAACGT
>NZ_JAKUJZ010000049.1 GCF_022436675.1 Rheinheimera hassiensis
GAAGACCAGCACCAGATGGGTATGGGAACATATCTAAGGCGTAAAAGTTTGGTTTATCAGCGTCTGTTCCTGTTTTAAAAGTATGATTATCGGCCCAAAAAGCCTGCCATTTTTTCTCAATCTCTTTATGATTATAAGTTGCCATGTCATTTCTCCATGTTCTTAGTATTAGTTACTATTATACCACGAAAAGAATAAAGAAAAAAGGCGAAATCACGGGGGATTTCATGCCTTTTGTTAGTTGATAAGAGCAGTTTGATATCAAAT
>NZ_JAKUJZ010000050.1 GCF_022436675.1 Rheinheimera hassiensis
TGATACAGCGTCTGCGCCAGGATTTTCACCCCTTCGTTCAGATCGGCGACGGCGGTTTTTTCCGCCGGGTTATGGCTGATACCGGCGATGCTCGGCACGAACATCATCACCGTCGGCACGCGCGGGGCGAAGATTTGCGAGTCGTGTCCGGCACCGCTGTGCATCATGCGGTAATTCAGCCGCTGCGTTTCGCACAGGCGGCTGACGCAGGCCACCAGCTGTTCGTTCATCGGGATCGGCGCTTCGTCCATCCACAGATCGATCT
>NZ_JAKUJZ010000051.1 GCF_022436675.1 Rheinheimera hassiensis
GGTGTTACCTGCTGGATCTTCTACTCATTCATGCGTGTCAGAAAGAACTCTAAGAAGTATCCATCAAAATATGTTTACATTAAAAATGATAAAGTCGCTTGGCTTGTTGGTATTGCGCTTTTAATCGTGACTGCTGTAGCAACTATCCTGGGCTTTGCTCCACAAGATATTAAACAAGGTACAGGCCTTTGGTGGTACGAATTAATCATCAACATTGTTACTGTAGTTGTTTTGATCGGTTTAGGCGCAATCTTGCCAGGTAT
>NZ_JAKUJZ010000052.1 GCF_022436675.1 Rheinheimera hassiensis
TGGCATGTTCCAAGTCAACATGGCTTATGGTGTTGCCTATTTGCGTGAAGCAATGTTGAAGAACAATAAGACTGCTTCCAATGCATTGATTAGAAAAATTGGCATTAAGAATATTGAATCAGTTGCCAAAATAATGGGAGCTGATCAAACTACTATAGCCAAACGCTTTACTGGTGATGCTTATGGCAAAACTACTGCTAATGATCTAGCTAAAACTATGATCGGTCTTTATCAAGGAAGAGTTTTGAATCGACAATATGCC
>NZ_JAKUJZ010000053.1 GCF_022436675.1 Rheinheimera hassiensis
GCATTGAATAATTGCAGCGCTGAGCATCCGGTGTTTTATGAAGATGAGTTGGATATCCACCTGAACCCGAAAATCGGTGCTGACTGGGGCTATAAAGGTAAGCAGCGGCTGGTGGTAACCCCTGGCAAGAACAAAAAACATTATCTGGCTGGCGCGCTACACAGCAAAACAGGCCAGATAACCTATGTTGGCTCAATGAGTAAAAGCTCAGAGCTGTTTATCAGCCTGATGAACAAGCTGAAACGGCAGTACCGGCGGGC
>NZ_JAKUJZ010000054.1 GCF_022436675.1 Rheinheimera hassiensis
ACATTAAGCAGGAAGAAGCTTATTTGGACAACGGAACAGCTAAGTTTATTGATGCTAAGCACGTTAAATTGCCTAAGCTGGGCGTTATTCGCATTGCTGGCTTGAGAAAACTAATTAAGGATCGTTTGCTTAAGCATGTTCCAACTAGAATCGGAACAGTTACGATTAAAAAGACTGCTGGTGACCAGTTCTATTTGTCAATGCAATTAGGCATCGATATAGCCTTTGCTCAAAAATTGCCTAAAACGCAGAGTCAAATT
>NZ_JAKUJZ010000055.1 GCF_022436675.1 Rheinheimera hassiensis
TTAATAGTGGACGAACCGTGCCCCCTTCCTGATTGAGCAGGGCGCTCATCAGATGTAGCGGTTCAATAAACTGGTTGTCGTGCCCAAGGGCTAGTGACTGGGCATCGGCGAGGGCAAGCTGGAATTTGTTGGTAAGACGATCCAGACGCATAACACCTCCAAGATGGGTCGAAATTGCTACTGGAGATTAAATGAGGTCATCCCTCAAATTTTCAAGGTTATCTCGACGCTAAATTTTCGGTACAACGCCATGCGTCG
>NZ_JAKUJZ010000005.1 GCF_022436675.1 Rheinheimera hassiensis
TTTGCGAACCGTTTTAACTCACCCGAGACACCCAAACTGCAGCACCCCGTGGCATGGCGCGCATTATAGGGCGTTTTGAAATACCTGCAAGCGGTTATTTGAGAAAAATGACAGTTTTAATATCGTTAGCCGATTAATTGCACAAAATGCTATAAAAGCAGACAAAATGCGCTACTTTTCACCCGCTCTGATTACTACCGCCGCTTTAAGCCGGCTTTTACCGTAACTAAAGGCTTTGATAAATACACTATGCTCTACCGGAATATATTGCCGCTCAGCAGCAGACAGCCAGGGGATATCTTCAGTGTCGGGATCATTAATGTAGACAAAGTGTTCATCCACTGCACATACCACTACCCAATGCGGCGCTTTGCTTTTATCAAACTGCCAGGTGCTGATAAGCACCAGCAATAAAGCACCATCCTGCAGTAACTGTTTTATCTTGCTGATACCGAGCTCTGAGCGTTGTAGCACTATGCCACTTTGTTCTACTTTTTGCCGGAATGAATCATGCACGCGCTGCAAAATCGCTTTTTTAACTTCACTGCGCACCGTGTCAGTAAATAGCGGGCCTTCTTTATTTAAGAAAACTTCAACTGAAAACCCCCTGTTATGTGCAGCTAAAGCTAAGCCCCTTGGACCACAGCCGCCATGACCTGAGGTCATAAAAATAGTCGTGGCCTCGCGCCAGATATCAATTTCCAAAGCAGTAGGGTCAAACTTGCCCGGTTGAAAATAATTAAACACCATTAATAAGCAAGCCGGCCCACAGGTAAAAGGTGTGGTTTGCACTATATAAGGTACTTGCCGATTTAGCGATCTGTCATTGAATTGAATAGTCTGTTTTTGCATACAGATAGCATCAGAGTGATCTTCGTAAAAGTCATGCTTAACGGCAAACTCATGGTAATTGAGTTTCTGGTATAAGCGAATAGCAGCCATATTGTCGTAACGCACCTCTAAACGCAGCAATACACAACGCCTGGCTGCCGCCGTTTGCTCAGCATGCAACATCAGAAACTCTGCTATGCCCTGCTTACGACAGGCAGGGTCAACCGCCAGAGAATATAAACGTGCCAGGCTGGTGCCTCTGCGATAAATAAGTAAAAAGTACCCTACTACCTGCTCTGACTGCTCAACCAACAACAGGTCGCTGCGCTTTTCCGCGATAAAGCGTTTAAAGCTACGCAAGCTGATGCGGTCAGCAGTAAAACACTTATTCTCTAATGCTACCAAGGTAGCCAAATCAGACAAACTGGCATTTCTGATGGATAACATAGCTGTATCTGCGGGTAACGCCATAACTACACTCATTATTGCCTTTATCTGGTTTTTAACTAAGTTTAGGATAACACCAGCTAAACAAATGAAAAGCCAACAAGAAATTTAACTGTTGTAGTGCAGATTTCTTCGCTGTCTTTTGTTGTCACACCACGACATGCTTTAGCAAAATTACAGGAGTCGCAATGGCCAAACTTATTATCGTAGTCGACAAAGCTCAGGATTGGGCACCTTTTCATCAGTATGATGGCGTAATGACGTTACCGGCCTATTTGAAATGGTCAGCAAAAAATAAACAACGTACCCGGGTGATTAACTTATGCCGCCAGGCGCAGTACCTAGGGAGCGGCTATTACTGTTCATTGCTGGCAGAAGCGCGCGGCCATCACGTAGTACCTTCTGTGCGGGCGTTTAATAAATTTAACCGCCATGAAATAGCCGATATTGCCGAAGAAATTCCCGGCACTATCTTAACCCAGCTCAACAAAGCTTTAGTTGATGAAACCAGCACGCAGCTTATTTTTAATATTTACTTCGGTGAAACTGAGCATAAAGCACTGAAAAAAGTGGCTGGCTACCTGTTTGATGCCTTTTCGGTACCTATACTGCGTGTCGAGTTGCAAAAGAAAGCTACCTGGCAGGTGAAAACACTAAAAATCGGCAGTGTGCATAAACTGAACGAGCAAGAGCAAAGCTTGTTCGGCAATACGTTGGAGCGCTATAGCCACAAGATCTGGCGGGTAGAACCGACTAACCGTAAATATAAGTATGATCTGGCCGTATTAGTTGATCCGAAAGAGAAGTTCCCGCCCTGCACGCCTAAATCGCTGGAACTGTTTAGCAAAGCAGCCAAAAAAGCCGCGATGGATACCGAGCAGATCAGCTCTCGAGATATTCACCGGCTAGCAGAATTTGATGGTTTGTTTATTCGTGAAACAACCGGAGTGAACCATCATACCTTTCATATGGCATTAAAAGCCGAGCGCGAAGGATTGGCGGTAATTGACGACCCTAACTCGATATTGCGCTGTGGCAACAAAGTGTATCTGCAAACCTTATTTGAGCAGCATAAAGTACCGATGCCTGATGGCATTATGCTGTTTAAGCAGGATGAAGATAACTTAGAGCGTGCTGCCGACACTCTCGGTTTGCCCTTAGTGCTGAAGATCCCCGACGGCAGTTTTTCCCGCGGGGTGGTAAAAGTAAAAACCCTGACCGAGTTGCGCTCACAACTTAGTGCGCTGTTTGAGCAAAGCGCGATTATTCTGGCCCAGCGTTATACCTTTACCGAATACGACTGGCGTATTGGTGTGCTGAACGGCATGGCCATTTTTGCCTGTAAGTATTTTATGGCACGTAACCACTGGCAAATTTATAAACATGGTAAAGCAAAGACAGAAAGTGGTGGCTTTAGCACCTGTGCTGTTACTGAAGTGCCATCGCATGTACTTGATGCCGCTATCCGCGCTTGCGCACCTATAGGCGATAGTTTATATGGCGTGGATGTAAAACAAGACGGCGATAAAGTTTACGTAATAGAAGTTAACGATAATCCGAATATTGATGATGGCGTAGAAGATTTGTTTCTGGGAAATAAACTGTACGACATGATTGTTGAGGACTTTATTCGCCGTATAGAACTAAAACGGTGAACTATGGACGCAAAAAAACCGGCCTGGGCCGGTTGATTTGGTGCAGATGGAGAGACTCGAACTCTCACGCCTTGTGGGCACAAACACCTGAAGCTTGCGTGTCTACCAATTCCACCACATCTGCGTTATGTTTCGCGCTCAGCGCTTAACATGGCGTGCAGTATAGCGACTTTATAAAACCAGTCAACTGTGAAAATGCACATTTTGTATCGTTTTATATCGTTCGGACAAATACCAAGCAAGATGCTTAGTATTTCGTCTTTTTCAGTAACCCAATCTCCTCTAAACGCTGCATTAAGTAGTCGTTAGAGTTAATCGGCTCAGGGTAACGATTGGGCCTGTCGGCACTGATGCAGCTATCCAATGTCTTTATCACATAATCCGGGTTCGGATGCATAAAGAACGGAATTGAATAGCGCGGTTCACCTGCCGCAGCACCTGCCGGATTAACCACTCGATGAGTGGTGGATGGCAATACATGGTTGGTCAAACGCTGCAGCATATCGCCAATGTTCACCACTATAGTGCCTTCAATAGTGGTTACCGGTAGCCAGCTGCCATCACGGCGTAAAATTTCCAGCCCGGCTTCATTAGACCCTACCAACAAGGTAATAAGATTAATATCTTCATGCTGGCCGGCGCGAATAGACTGAGTGCTGGTATCTTTAATTGGCGGATAATGTATAGGCCGTAAAATCGAGTTACCGTAATTTACTTTATCGGCAAAGTAACTTTGCTCTTGCTGCAAAAACAATGCCAGCGCTTCCAATACGGTATTACCAAGCTTTTCCAACTCGCTATACAGCGCATAAGTAGCTTGCTTAAAACCGTCTACCTCAGTTGGCCAAACATTAGGATATAAGCTGGGATGCGGTGCAGGGCCATCCAGCTCACGACCCACATGCCAGAACTCTTTTAAATCCGGGTGATTAGAGTCTTTAGCTTTTTCGACGCCAACAGCAGTATAACCGCGAGCCCCGCCCTGACCCGGTTTATGGTATTTCGCTTTAACCTCACTCGGTAAAGCGAAAAATTGCTTAATTGCTGTGTAAGTATTTGCTACCACTTCATCCGGAATACCATGGCCGCTAATGCCGCAGAATCCAAACTCAGTGTAGGCCTTGCCAATTTCGGCAACAAAGTTATCTTTGTCGGTGGCAAACCGTCTTATATCTAACGTTGGAACTTGCTGTGTCATATAAAAGACCTGTTTTTTAGCCTAAGGAAAAAAAGAGCCCTGCAATAGTAGCGCTCATTAAGTTAGCTAATGTTGCCGCAAGTAAGGCTTTTAAACCCAGCTCAGCAATATCAGCACGGCGACTTGGAGCCATTCCGCCCAAACCACCTAATAAAATAGCAATTGAAGAAAAGTTAGCAAAACCACACAGAGCGATAGTTACTATCACCTGAGTATGAGCGCTTAATTGATCTTTCACTTGCACAAAGTCGAGGTATGCGACAAATTCATTAATTACCAGTTTTTGGCCAATAAAACTGCCGGCCATCCGGGCCTCATCCCAGGAGACTCCGAGAATAAAGGCTAACGGTTGAAACACATAACCAAATATCACCTGTAGTGTTAAACCTTCAACGCCAAACCAATTGGCAATGCCACCAATAGCGCCATTAACTAATGCAATCAAACCAACAAAAGCCAGCAGCATAGCACCAACATTTAATGCCAATTGCATACCGCTGGAGGCGCCAGCAGCAGCAGCATCAATTAAGTTGGTATGCTGAGTATCAGCCTGTATCTCGTTCAACTCATTCTTCGGTTGTTCGGTTTCCGGCAAAATGAGTTTTGCCATTAAAAACCCACCCGGTGCAGCCATAAAACTAGCAGCAATCAGGTATTTAAGTTCAATGCCCAAACCGGCATAACCTGCAAGTACAGAGCCAGCAACAGAAGCTAAACCACCTACCATAACGGCAAATAATTCAGAACGGGTCATGGTAGGGATAAAAGGCCGAACTATTAACGGCGCTTCGGTTTGACCAACAAAAATATTTGCCGCCGCCGACATAGACTCCGGCCGGCTGGTGCCCAGCAGTTTTTGCAAACCACCACCAATAATACGGATAATCCAGGTCATAACACCTATATGGTACAGCACTGCAATTAACGATGAGAAAAAGATAATAATCGTCAGCACATGCACTGCGAAAATAAAGCCTTGTGATTTACGGCCGATATCGCCAAACAGAAACTCAATGCCAGAGGTAGCATAACTGATAACATTGGCGACAAAAGCTGAAATGCTGTACAGCACATCCTGGCCAAAAGGCACATACAAGACAAAAGCCCCTATTGCCAACTGAATTGCAAAGGCACCACCCACGGTGCGCCAATTTATCCGGCTGCGGTTGGCAGATGCGGCATACGCCACCAGTAACAGGGCAACAATGCCCACTAATCCCATCATACGTTATTCCCTGATTATTATTATTCAGCCAGCAACTGGCGAATTTTTGCTTTTATTATATCGATAGCAATCTGGTTTTTACCGCCGCGGGTCACCACCAGATCGGCATGCTGTTTGGAAGGCGCGATAAACTCAAAAAAAGCTGGCCTTACGGAGTTTTCATATTGCTCAGTTACCGAGCTTAAACTGCGGCCTCTGTCCTCTAAATCACGTTTTATACGCCTTAACAGGCAGACATCCAGCGGCGTATCCATAAATACCGTAATATCAAACTGCTCTCTTAACTGCTCATCAGTCAGCAGCAAAATCCCTTCAACCAGAATTACTTTCGCCGGTTGCACCGCTATAGTTTCGTCAGTACGGGTGTGTATTTTATAGCTATATTGCGGCATTTGTATGGCTTTACCGGCACGTAGCGCGCGCAAATGCGCAGCCAGTAATTCATGTTCAAAAGCTGCAGGGTGGTCATAATTAGTTAACGTGCGTTGTTCAAACGACAAATGGCTCTGATCGCGATAGTAGGCATCTTCCGATAAAATAGCGATACGCTCACCGCCCAACTCAGCTACCAGTTCCTGGTATACCGTTGATGCAAAAAGGCTTTTACCTGATGCAGAAGCACCGGCAATAGCGATAATAGTATTTTTTCCCACTGGCACGTTCACTTTTGCAGAAATTAGCTGCTGATTATCGCTAATTACGCCTGAATTAGAAATAAAAAAATGCCAGTCGAGTACGACTGGCATTTTTATTTTACTGTTTATTAAACAGATTAGAACTTATAGCTTAAACCTATGCGAACTTCCCATAGAGAAGGTTCAATACGGCGGTTTTCGGCTGTTGGCTGGTTGAAGGTATAAACATACTGGCCATTAGCGTTAACACTGGTGGTCACGGCTGACGTCTGTGAACTACCTTCTTTAACAATACCCCAGTCATCATTCAGGAAATTACCAACGTTCTCCATCACGAAGTAAACGCTACCTTTATGCTCTGCAGTAAAACCTGGGAACTGTTGTTCAACACGAATATCAAACTTATTCCACCAGCTACCACTCAGAGCATTACGTGGCATGATGCTGCCGCGATAACCTTCAAGCCCTTGCTCAGTTATCCAGTTGTTAAAATTAGTTTCATTTTCCGCAGATGCGAAGACAACACTGCTATCGTTTAAAGTTGGAACGTATAACAACTGACGGCTTGCATCGTTAAAACCTAAACCCGAGCTTGAACGGTCAAAGGTATAACCATAAGAATTACTCTTAACTACCTGGCCGAATAAACTGAAACGAGTTTCATAGCTTGCAAAAAACTCATGGGCATAAGATAAGTTCAGTGTAAAACGATGAGGAATTTCATAGTCGGATGTTGATAAAGCTAAGTTTTCAGTATCTGACGCAGAAACATAGTGGTAATTAGAAAATGCCACCGAACTGTTCATCGGATGTACGTCTTTAGAATCAGTATAAGCATATGCTAAAGCGATATCGACGCCATTATCAAAAGACTTAGTGCCTGACAATGAAAAAACCGTAGACCGAGCATCATCTCCCTGCCGGTTCGTCAACAGGAAATCATTATTTGAACCACGTCTAGAAGTATATACAGGACGACCGTCTGGCGCGGTGCCGGTTTGATCTAGCGAGAGGTCCTTGATCAGAGCTGAGTTTTTCTTTCTGCTGTGTAATAGATCTGCAGATACAACATAACCACTGTCAAAGCTGTATGTAGCACCTAAAGCATACTTCCACTCAGAAGGGATTTTGAAATCTGGATCTGTGACGTTAGTCGTAGAATCAGCAGTTCCAGAGCCAACCGCATCATACAATGCTTGAGGTACGTCATACCCCGGACGGCCTTCACCTGTAAGAGCAACAGCATTTGGCCCTAACAGTTGCATGTCACGTTGGTTAATTTGAATATTGCGTATGCCATCATTGGAGTAGCTGTTAGAAATCCATACGTTAGGATTACCACCAGAATATAGACCGACACCACCACGAACTTCAAGTTGTTCAGTGGCAACCCAGTTAATACCTAAACGAGGTTGCAATAGACTTTTGCCATCCAGATTTTGCTGGTTAGAATAACCGTAGCGGTCTTCAAATTTAGCATTATAAGTAGGAACGCTGTCACTGGTATACCAGTCATAACGTAAACCTGCCGTAATAGTTACGTCTGCATTAGGCAAACGATACTTATCCTGAGCGTAAACCGTGTGGATATTATATTTAAATTCACCAGCAGCATCGTTCGGATTATGCGATGAAGCATTACCGTAATAAGCTCTTGCTAAACCATTCCTGAATGCCTCAATACCAGAAAAACGGTATTGACCGACGCTGTTTTGTACGAATAAGTTGAAAACATCTAAGTTTTCATACTCATATCCAAAATACAGTTCATGGTCGTTCAAATAGTAAGTACCAGCCAGTTTGAAAGACAAATTATCGTAATTTAAAATATTGGACTGACGTGAGTCATCAGGGCCTAAATAGATAGTGGTTCCATTTACGCCAAGTACCTGAACTTCACCAAAGCCACTGGCGGCATCGATTGACAGCTGGCGATTACGCAACTCAGAGTAACCAAGGCGAACTTCAGTAGAAAAATCTGGCGTCCAATCTGAATATAAAGACGTAACATAAGCATTTAGCTCAGCTCCGCGCTCGTAGAAGTGATTCGATAGTGACAGGCGATCAGAACCAGCATCAGACTGCGCTATAGCGTAACCATCGTTATAGTTATATAGGAAGTTTGCGCGGTGTAGTTCGTTAATGTTCCAGTCAATCTTCAGCAAAATCTTTTCATCTTCAACCGGCATACTTGGAATTGTAGAACCAGGATCGTAGTTGTAAACATCTTTTGCAATTGAAGTAATTTCATCTATCTGAGCTTGCGTTACACGACCATTTGCTAAAGGTGCATAATCAAATATCTCTGAACCTTCTAACTTTTCATAGGCAAAAAAAGCAAACAACTTATCTTGTACTATCGGGAAGCCAACATTCACACCGTAGCGTTTTTCGTTATAAGAGCCAAGGTTCTGCTTGTCGCCTTCTAACTTGTCGCCTTTCATCGAATCATTAGTGTAGTCAACGAAAACACTACCGCTAACTTCATTAGAACCTGACTTGGTAACAGCATTAATATTACAAGCAGTGAAACCGCCATACTTCACGTCAAATGGCGCAAGCTCGACAGCTACCTGATCTATAGCATCAAATGAAAATGGAATCCGCTCCGTTGGATAACCACTGCTATTCAGACCAAAGTTGTCGTTCATACGAACGCCATCTACCGTTAAGCTGTTAGACCGTGGGCTGCCACCGGCACACTGTATAGAGCTAGCATTCGTTTCATTGATATAAATGCGGGGATCAGCACGAATTACATCTTTAATATCACGGTTCATTGAAGGCGCAACTTCAAGAGCATAGCTATCAAAACGTGCTGATGGACCATTATCACCCGTCAGGCTGGAAATAGCGGTTCCGGCAACCTGAATTCTTTCAATAGTAGATGCTTCTAACTGACGCTGGAGTTGAAAAGTTTCGCCTAATGTAAGGTAAATATCATTAATTACCGTATCAGCATATGCATCAGAGTCGACGATGATCTGATAAGGGCCACCAACTCTCAAACCGGAAGCATTAAAAAATCCACTTTCGTTTACAACTGCCTGCCGGCTTGTGCCTGAAGGTACGTGCAAAATCGTTATTTTCGTACCTGCCGCTGGAGAGCCTTGCGGGCTGCTAATTACACCCCGAATGGCTGATGAGGTATCAGCAAAAGCAACGTTTGCTACGCCCATAGAGAGTGCGACAGCAATAGCTAAATATTTAATCTTCATATCGTTTTTTCACCTGGTAGTTGTAGGTATTTATCTAAATCCATTTGAATACAGATGCTGCTTTCAATTTGAGGAATTATGGTAACTAATTTATATTACATATTTCTTACGCCTAGCCAATTCACGGGAACTTTTAGCTCCTCTTGTTGTCGAGCTCAGTTGACACACAAGTGTAACATGTGAATTGTTTGATGCGAGAAAAACAAGCAAAAAAAGGTCAATAAATCAGCTCCTTTACCTGAAAAAAAAATGCCAGTTTAAGAACTGGCATTTTCAGGTCAATAAATCCGTTTAACCGGTTGAACTATCAGAAGCGATAACTCACACCTAATTTGAGACGCCAGGTTGATTGCTCCGGCTCATATTTATCCCAGTTATCGGTAATTGGGTCTCTGAACGGTTTTTCATAAATATAACGGCCCTCACTGTCTAACCCGCCAAAATCAACTATAGAGTTAGTCGTGTACTCCATACGGCGAACTTCCCCTTTAGAACTATCTATCAGGTTAAGCAAGTTACTAATGGTAAAATAGAATGAACCTTTATGACCTTTCGCAAAACCAGGTAAATCTTGTTGGAATTGGAAATCTAAAGTATTCGTCCAAGGGGTTTCACCCACACCTTTAGGAGCAAAACCACCTGCATACTTACCCAAGCCAACCTGATTTAGGTAGGACATGATTTCATCATATTGCATGCCGTCAGGGCTAATATTTGGGTCATCAACACCTGTTGGTACGTAAACTAAATAAGCACTGCTACTGAAGAACTTTGAGTTATCACCAAAGCCACGGTCTTGGTATAAACCAAAAGTACGGCTGAAATGCGTACCTGAGCGCCTCTGGAAAAACAGATTAAACTTAGAGTCATAACCTTCAAAGAACTGGTGCGTGTAACCTAAAACTAATTTCAGTGAGTGTTGGATTTCATAGTCAGCACGGCCTATTAACGTTTCGTTTCTATCAACAACAACATTATATTGATAGTTTGAATCCGCAGTCGATGAAGTTCCTGGCGTACCTTCATTAATATCTTGGTAGGTGTAAGATGCATAAGCAGTAAATCCACTATCCCAATTTTTGTTGAAGCTAGTCGTGAAAATTAACGCATCGCCGCTACTTTTTTCATTAGTGAGCATTAAATCATAATGATTTTCTTTAGCTGTAGGATCACATGGTTGATAGATATTAACGCCAGCACTTGTTTCCCCGTCCTTACAACGAGACACATCAGTCCAACGGTTGTTATCAACCATCCACTTCTTCATAACCTCAGCAGAAAAGTTAACATCTTCAACTACATTTGGCACAGAGAAAACATAGTCAGCACCTACACGAGCAATCCAATCAGAAGGAATTTTATAGTTAGGATCAATAAAGTTAGTGAAACCATCACCAGGGAACATAGCATCTTGAACGTTTTGCGGCACAGTTAAAGACGTAACATTAGATAAATGCGAGGTACCAGCAACTGCTGCATCATAACTAACCAATGTTGTGCCATCGTTTGAAAATGAGTTGGAGATATAAACATTGGGTTTACCTCCAGAGAAGCGTCCAAAACCAGCACTCAAGGTTAAGTCGTCGGTAGCCGTCCATTTTACGTTAACACGTGGCATTAAAATTGACAGGCCATCCAAATTCTCCTGATTAGAAAAACCGTAACGACCAACAAAAGTATCATTCAATGCTGGCTTATCACTTACGAAGAAACGCTCGTAGCGTAAACCCAAACCAATTTCAATATCATCATTAAAATACCACTGGTCCTGAACATACAGGTTGGCAGACCCGAAAGTAAACTCAGCTGCAGCATCACTTGCAACATTAGTGTAAGCATTATCATATGTAAACTGGCTGGCAGAACCAGCTTCAAAAGCATCGATGTTTTCGAAAGTCCAAACACCTAAAGCTCTGCGAACAAAAGCATTGTAAACATCAAGTGAAGCGTACTCACCACCGAACTTCAAGCTGTGATCACCAACTAAGTAATTGAATTTAACACCAAATTTTAATTCATCAGTATTCAACGCATTGGCATGGCGAGCCTCATCCGGACCAAAGTTCAATAAACTACGGATCACTATTTCGCCGTATTCTTCAGTTTTATTGCCCGAAACAGAATCTACAGATTTAAGATTAATATAAGCTTCACTTGACAGATCAGGAGTCCAGTCAGAGAACAGTGCAGCACGATACATATCCATTTTTTGCGTATAGGTATACCAGTGCGTATCAAGGTTTAATACACCGTTACTACTTGTTGTCTGGTTACGGACTGAACTACCTTCGCTTGAGTTATAAGTAAAAGCCGCACGATGCTCGTGGTTGATATTCCAGTCAAGTTTAACAAGAATACTTTCGTCTTTGATTTCTGGGGAGTTTCCCCATGAACCGATATCATCAATGCCATAACGTGACTGAGCGATCGCTTTGACGCGCGCTAACTCAGCTTCAGTTATCGTTGCTTCGTTTATCGCGCCGCTTCCCTTCGGCCCAGCAGTAACCTGAGCAGGTTCAGTGGTCTTCTCGTAAGCACCGAAAAAGAACAACGTATCTTTAATTAACGGCCCACCTAAAGTTAAACTATATGTGTCACGTTCGAAATCTAAGTCTGACTCGACACCAGTCTTTGGATTTTTTGATTTGCCAGCCCATGAGTCTGACATTTTTTCATATGTCAAAGAGCCGGTAAATTCATTGGTACCTGACTTAGTTACTGCATTAATACGACCGCCACTAAAATTACCTTCAGCAGCATCAAAAGGTGCTACGTCAACAGAGATCTGCTCAATTGCATCAATAGAAATAGGTGAGCGCTGTGTAGGATAGCCGTTGCTATTTAAACCAAAATCATCGTTTACACCAACACCATCGATAGTGGTACTGTTATATTTTGGGTTACTACCCGCAATACTCATTTCAGCATTAGCACCAGGTAGGATGTTTGCATACGGATTCATCCGTGCGACTTCTTTTAAATCGCGGTTAAATGTTGGCGAATTAGCGATATCATCTTCACCAAAATAACTACTACTGCCTGCATTATTACTACCAACAATTCTGGTTCCAGAAACAGACACTCTCTCAATTTGTTCTAGTTGAGCATTTAAACGTAACGTTTCACCAAGTGAAATAAAGATATTTTCGTAGGTTTTAGCGCCTGCGGAGCCAGTAATAGTAATAGTATAGGGACCACCAACTCGCAGACCTGAACTAGAAAATGCACCTGAAGAATTTGTAGTAGCAATAGATCTTGTACCAGATGGCACATGAACAATTTCAACTTTGGTATTTGGTGCAACTTCACCATTCTGTGTAACAATGTTACCGCGAATCGACGATGTAGTTTCCTGCGCCATTGCTATATTAGTAGCACCTAAAGCCAGCGTTACTGCAAGCGCTATACTCTTAACTTTCATATCGTTTTTCTCACCTGATAATTATAGGTATTTATTTAAATCTATTTGAATACAGAATGCTGCTTCAATTTGAGGGACAATAGTAACCAAACCATATTACATTTTTCTTACGCTTAACCATTTTCCGGGAACTTTTTTCCCTCTTCATGGCCTAAGGCGATTTGCCATATAAGTGTAACATAGCAGGTCTGAGTTGCGCACTATGCCGGCCTGAATTGGCTATAAAAAAAGCGACTTAACCAGCGTTTTCATTCATTTACCGGCAGTTACTGGTTTTTATTACTCTGGCACTTTATGCTATTCGCCTGTCTGATTTACTAATCTGTTGCCGATGAAAAAAACTTTATCTTCTGTCTGCTTTAGCACCTTAATCAGCCTTGGAGCGTCTTCAAATATGCACGCCACCGAAGTTACCTTTGCTACTTTTAATGTCAGCATGGAAGCCCAGAATTATTTACCCAGAGGCCAAACCGGCAGCCCTGCTGTGCTGGCAGAGTTACTGCAAACCGATAACCAGCCGCAAATTCGTAATATTGCTAATATTATCCAGTTGGTGCGCCCTGATGTGCTATTGCTGAATGAATTTGACTATATCGCCGATAGTAATAAAGGCATAAAAGCTTTTATTAAAAACTACCTGAACAAACCGCAAGGCACTGCTGAGGCCATTAACTATCCCTACTTCTACTACAACACAGTAAATACCGGCCAACCCAGCCCTTATGATTTAGATAACGATGGTAAAGCAACCGGCATAGGAGCAGACGCCTGGGGCTTTGGTTTTTATCCGGGCCAGTATGGTATGGTGCTGTTGTCGAAATACCCGATAGATATCGCCAAGGTACGCACTTTTCAGCAGTTTAAATGGAAAGATATGCCAGGCTTTATGCCAACCCAAAAAGCCGATGGCAGCCCCTGGTATAGTAAAGATGCCTGGGCAGAGTTTCCGCTTTCATCTAAAAGCCACTGGGATATTCCGCTCAATATTAACGGCAAAGCTGTGCATGTATTAGCCAGCCACCCGACGCCACCGGTATTTGACGGTGAGGAAAACCGTAACGGCATTCGTAACCACGACGAAATACGTCTATGGGCTGATTATTTAACGCCAGAAAAAGCAGCTTATATATACGATGACAACGGCCACAAAGGCGGATTAGCAGAAACCGCCAGCTTTGTGCTGCTGGGCGATCAAAATGCATCGGCTGATAATGAAGGCAATGCCTTAAATAGTGGTATTAATGCGTTATATAACCACCCGCGGGTTAACAGCAGCATGCCACCAGCAAGCAAGGGCGGCGCTGAGCATACGCCTGATAACGCCAAGGCAGCCTATCACACAGCGGAGTGGCGGATGCGAGCTGATTATGTGCTACCGTCAAAAGCAGGTTTTGTGATTAAAGACAGCGGAATATTCTGGCCGGTAAAAGCCGATCCACTTTACCCACTAGTTGGTTCACGTGGAGCCAGCTCGGATCACCGCCTGGTGTGGGTTAAGCTTGCACTCAGCGCTGAGTAATCAGCACTGAGTCTGGCGGGCATCAGAATTTTAATACCAGGTTTTGCACATGTACTGTTACTTCTTCACGGTCATGGTACAAGTGCTTAACCTGCAAGCGGAATTTAATATCTGCATCTGCAAGTCGCTGCTCAAGCTGGGTTAATATATCCGTTACGGTTTCATAGCGTTTTTTCATCGGCAGTTTTAAATTAAACATGGCTTCCTGACACCAGCCATTAATTAACCAATCTCCCATCCGTTCAGCCACCCGCTGCGGCTGCTCAATCATGTCGCAGACAACCCAGTACACATTTTTTTTCTGCGGTTCAAACTTGAAACCATCAACCATTAAATGCTTAACCTGACCGGTTTCCATCAGCGATTCTGCCATAGGGCCATTATCAATAGCCGTTACCATCATGCTGCGCTTTACCAGCTGATAGGTCCAGCCGCCGGGGCTGGCACCAAGATCTACCGCATTTACACCACCCGATAAACGCTTATCCCACTCATGCTTAGGAATAAACTGGATAAAGGCTTCCTCCAGCTTTAATGTACTGCGGCTTGGCGCTTCGTTGGGGAACTTCAGCCGCATAATGCCATTTTCCAGCGGGCTGTTGTTTTCGGGGTACGACAAGCCAACATAACCTTGCTGGCCGGTTAATAAAAACAGGTGCAGTACAGGTGCGCGCTTTTGCTCTTTTGGTAATAACACCCCGGCCTGGCGTAATGACTGGCGCAGTGGCACGGTGAGTTTACGTGCCAGTGTTGATAAGGTTTTACCGTCGTTGGTTTCCGGATACTCAACCCTTATTTCACCACAACCGCTTAACTCTGCACCAAGCACGGTCTCTATTACCGGTGCAATACGATCTGCCGGCGGCAATTCAAGCAACTCAGCCAGCAACAGGCTCCACTGACGGATAAAGATAAACTGCTCAAACGGATAATCGCGGTAAAACTGCGCCAGGCTGTCAGCATCATAAGCTTCAAAAATCACGTAGGCACTGTCAGCGCTTAATTTGCAGTAACCAAATACATTATGCAAAGCAGCTTTGTGCTGAATTTCGGCTACGCATTCTTTTTCAAAACCGGCGCGGCAGTACAGTAATAATTGTTTCATGTTAACTCCGCCGCCAGGCACTTACAGCAAACAGCAGCCAGGCAGCAATAAGCAACTGGCCACCGATAGGCGCCAGTTGTGAATAATAAAACGGCAGTGCAAACACACCTGCCAGTATAGTCCAGACAAAAAACCACAGCCCCAGATGCCAGACAACCGCCACCAGCTTAACCAATTTAGCGTCGGTGCGTTGCTGCCCTATCGCCAGCAACGCCAAAGCATGAAATGCCAGCATCGCAAGGGCGCTTATTGTCCGGGATATAGCCTCTGCATTTAACTGCCCTTGCCATAAATGCATCAGCACTGCACTTAACCCCACTACTGCGCCACCATATAAAGCAGTGACGCTATTACTTAGCTGCCAAAAGTACTTCATCAATATTCCTGCTGCAAAATTGCGCGGCGTCACTAATCAGTTGTTGCTGTGTCAGGCCGCTTTTTACTCTGGGTTTAAAATCATGATCGCCATCTGCCAGCCAGTGTGTTGTTACTTTAGGCCATTGCATGGCGGCCAGTTCGGCTTTAGAGCCAAAAGCATCCCGCTCGCCCTGGGCAATAAATAACGGGCAAGCCAACTGTGCAAAATGCTCTGTGCGCCAGCTTTGCTTTCTCGGCGGGTGAAACGGATAACCAAAGGCAAATATCGCTTTTACGTTACTATGTTGGCTTAGCATACTAGCTACCCGGCCGCCCATCGATTTGCCGCCGATAAATAACGGTAAATCCGTCGGGCAGTTATCCAGCCGGCGGCTGAATTCAGCCAGCAATAGCGGCATTTTATCCGGTAAGCTGCGCTTACCGCTGTCGACATAGCGCTGCATATAAGCAAAGTTAAAGCGCCATACTTCTATATTAAATGCCGCCAGTTGCTGTGACAGCTGCTGCATAAAGCCACTGCTGGCACCAGCGCCGGCACCATGAGCTAACAGTAAGCGGGCTTTGGCTGTTACGACCTTATTAATTAACACGTCAGTCAAGGGCAACCGCATTGGTAAACTGCTGTTCTGCAAAAGCGGCTTGCTCAGCTTCTACCATCGATACCATCCACTGGCGAAACGCAGTAATTTTACCCAGCTCAGTCTGGCTTTCACGGCAAACTAAATAATAAGCATCTTTAGAAATTAGCACATGGTTAAACGGCACTATTAAGCGACCTGAGTTTATATCTGGCCTCGCCAGCACGTTATGCGCCAATGCCACACCCTGGCCATGAATAGCTGCCTGCAACACCATGGAAGAGTGGCTGAAAATAGGCCCCTGATTAACATTAAAATGCTTAAAGCCTTGCGTAGTAAACCAGGCTTTCCAGGCACGGCGCGAACCGTCATGCAGTAAATTGTGATATTGCAAATCAGTGGGCTCTGACAATGGCTTAGTGCTGTTTAATAACAGTGGTGAGCACACCGGCAGTAAGTATTCAGTATGCAATTTATCTGCATGCAAATTGCGCCAGGTGCCACGGCCATAATAAATCGCCACGTCAACGTCATCGGTCAGTGAACCTTCGTCTAAATCCACGGCTTTAATGCGTACATCTATATCCGGGTGTTGTTCACTAAACTGGTTTAACCTTGGCACTAACCACTGAATAGCAAAACTCGGCTGCAGGCTTACAGTTAACGAGCCTTTGGCACCGCGCGCCAACAGTTTTTCGGTAGATTCATGCAGCTGCAAAAATATTTCTTTAATATCCAGAAAATAGCTTTGGCCTTCCTCTGTCAGCAGCAAAGAGCGGTTTTTTCGCATAAACAGCTTAAGGCCAAGATGATCCTCCAACGCTTTAATCTGATGGCTGATAGCGGCTTGGGTCACGTACATTTCTTCTGCCGCCTTGGTAAAACTTAAGTGCCTGGCAGCAGTTTCAAAGGCTTTTAATGCATTAAGCGGGGGCAGACGACGCGCCATGGTATCTCTTAGATTATTAAATCTGATGATTAAAATTTCTAATCCGAATTATAACGCCGTCGTCGCCACTACGCCAGCAACAAGCTAAGCTAAGTTTACTTCTCTACTGGCTTGTAGCCCTCAATTTCAACCTCTTCGCCTTTAAACAGAAAAGCTTCCATTTGTGCTTCTAAAAACTGCCGGTGTTCCGGGTTCATCATATTCAGTTTTTTTTCATTGATAAGCATAATTTGCTTGGCTTGCCACAGCGCAAAAGCTTCTTTGCTGATGCTGTTAAAAATCTTTTTACCCAGCTCGCCAGGATACAGCTGAAAATCCAGCCCGGCTGCTTCTTTGTTTAGATACTCACAAAATACGGTACGGCTCATAGTGGTTTGTCCTTTTTGTCCGGATTTGCAGCTAATAACTGCTGAAACAGTTGTTTTGCCGGTGCCGACAAGCCAACCTGAGGAATGGCATTTATTGTAAACCAAGTCGGTGCAGATTGCTCCTGCACCGCAACAGGGGCATGTTTTAGTTTTACCCGCTTTGGCTGGATCCATAAATGAAAATGGCTGAAAGTATGGCGAAAGCCTGCCAGCTCTTCGCTGCTTTCAACGTCGAGCGCATTTAATGCAATATATTGCTCACGCTCTGCTGCGGAGGCAAACTCAATAAAACCAAACAAGCCGCCCCAAAGGCCAGACGCCGGGCGCTGCGACAATAGCACTTTATCGCCGTGCTGTAACAACAACCAGAAGCTCTGTTTTTCCGGCAGGGCTTTTTTGGCTTTTTTACCAGGATACAATGCATGCTCACCAGCCAGTGCAGCTTGGCACTTTAATTTAAGCGGGCATTCAACACAGCGCGGTTTACTGCGGCTGCACAAAGTAGCGCCAAGATCCATCATTGCCTGATTAAACGCACCTACCCTGTCTTTTGGAGTTAGCTGTTCTGCCAGCTGCCATAACTGCTGCTCTACCTTCTTCTCACCGGGCCAGCCGGATATAGCAGCAAAACGGGCCAACACACGCTTACAGTTACCATCCAAAATAGGATAATGCTGCCCCAGTGCTAAAGATAACACCGCCCCAGCTGTTGAGCGGCCCACGCCCGGCAGCGCCAGCACCTGGTCAAATTCTGTCGGAAAGTCGCCGTTATACTGCGCCGCCATAACCTGCGCCGCTTTATGTAAATTGCGCGCCCGGGCGTAGTAGCCAAGGCCGGTCCATAAATGCAGCACCTCATCAAGTGGCGCCTGCGCCAGAGTATTAATATCGACAAAGCGCGTGGTAAAACGCTGAAAATAAGGAATTACTGTGGCAACCTGGGTTTGCTGCAGCATAACTTCGCTAAGCCAGGTTTTATACGGGCTTTTATTCAGCTGCCACGGTAGTGTTTTGCGCCCGTGCTGCTGATACCAGCTAACCAGCTGATTTGAAAACCAAACTGCATCCTGTTGCGCTAACATAACAGCCCCTGCTTTGAAGATTGCGCGCAGTATAAGCAGCTCTGTTTACCTTGCCAACCATAATCGCGGTTGAGCAAAGCCGCTAATATAAGGATAATACGCGCCGTTAACGATTATGCGGAGCAACAGATGACAGACAGTACCGGCCAGCAGCAAGACGAACAGGCTGAAAACACCACCTATATGCGCAGAATACGCTCCTTTGTGCTGCGTGAAGGCCGGCTGACCAAGGGCCAGCAACATGCGCTGGACACCTACTGGGCCGATTACGGTTTAACCTATCAGAGCCAACCGCTGCAATTGACAGAGGTATTTGGCCGAGATAATGCCAAAGTGCTGGAAATAGGCTTTGGTATGGGCAAATCGCTGGTGCAGATGGCAAAAGAAGCACCGGAAAAAGATTTTATCGGCATTGAAGTGCACCGCCCCGGCGTTGGCGCCTGTTTATCTGAAGCCGTGGCGCAGCAGGTTAATAACCTGAAAGTGTTTGAACACGATGCTGTAGAAGTGCTGGAACACAGCATTGCTGATAACAGCCTGGATACCGTGCAGCTGTTTTTCCCTGATCCCTGGCATAAAAAGCGCCACCATAAACGCCGTATTGTGCAAAGCGATTTTGTGCAACTGTTACGACGTAAGTTAAAACCAGACGGCGTGTTTCATATGGCTACCGACTGGGAAAACTATGCTGAACATATGCTCGAAGTTATGCTGGCAGCAGAAGGCTTTACTAATTTATCTGCCGACAATACCTACGTTGAGCGGCCAGAACACCGGCCGCTGACCAAATTCGAACAACGCGGCCAGCGGTTAGGCCATGGTGTTTGGGATCTGATGTTTAAAAAGGAAAGCTAAATGCTAGCAACAGCCAGTCAACTGGTTTTACGTAACATCAATGATCTTAATGGCAAGGTATTAGTGGTAGAGCCAATGGCTGACAGCCTGGCAACCGAGCTACACCACCTGTCGCCAGAGCTGGAACTAAGCTGCTACAGTACCGATGCTGCAGCAGCAGCCTGCTGGAATCATGACAATGTAACGCTGTATACCGATGTCAGCCCGCAATTTACCGGCACTTTTGACACCGTGGTGCTGTTTTACCCAAAAAGTAAAGAACAGCTTGCCTTTACGCTGGGCCAGCTGAAAAGCGTTATCAGCACTAACACCGAAGTCTTTGTGTGCGGCGACAATAAAGGTGGCATTAAAAGCCTGGCCAGTCATGCCCAAAAGCTGGGGCTCGGTGCCAATAAGCTGGACAATGCCAAACACTGTTTATGGTTTTCATTATTTGGTGATTTTAGCCGCTTAGCCAACGTATCAGACAGTAGTTTTACCATTAACGCAGCGGGTGAAACCCTTACACTGCATTCGCTACCCGGCGTATTTAACCACGGTAAGCTGGATATCGGCACCGCATTGTTACTGGATAACCTGCCAGATGTAAGCCAGGGCAAGGTGCTGGATTTTGCCTGTGGTTGTGGCGTAATTGGTGCGATGTTAAAGCGCAAGCATCCGGCAATTGAGTTGTTTAGCTCCGACATCAGTAGTTTAGCAGTAAAGGCTACAGAGCTGACACTGACAGCAAACAAGCTCAGCGGTACAGTAATAGCCGCCGACGGTTTGCCGGAAATACCCAAGCAGTTTGACTGTATTGTCAGTAACCCGCCATTTCACACGGGTATTAAAACCGACTACAGTATTGTGGATACCTTTATTCGCCAGAGCTCAGCCAGGCTTAGCGCCAATGGCAGCCTGACAATAGTGGCGAACAGCCATCTGGCGTATATGGAGTTACTGCAACAGGCATTTAAAAAGGTTACGCTAAAAGCCAAAGCAAACGGCTTTGCGGTGTACCGGGCTACTAATCAAAGTTAAAGGAATTACCATGCACAAACTGGCTGCTGTGTTAATACTGTTCTGGTTAACACCGGTGATAGCAGCAGACAGTTTGCCCTGCATCCAAAACCCTAACCGGGTAAAAGCCTGCCCTAATCTATTGTACCGCGTTGCACAGTTGCCGCAGATGAGCACACCTGGCGTTGTCTGTATCTGCGCTACTGATTTCGCACATCTGTTACAACAGCCCGCAGATGAAGCTGAAAAAGTGCAACAGAATATGAGCCGGCGCCAGATGGAAGTAATACACGGCGAAAAACTGCAAGCAGTGCTGGATATATTACAGCGCCGCGTTAATTAAGCAGACAGGCTAATCAGGTAGTAGCACTAAACGCTCACTAAAAGCCCCCAGGCTTTCTTCGTGCTGTGGCATTAACACCGGCACCAGAAATAATTCGCCCTGCTGTACCCAGTAAATCGCATTTTGCTGAAATTTTTGCGCCAACTGCAATGCAATGCTTTTATCACATAACACTATCCAGCTTTTTTCCTGAAAACTTAAGTCAGGTGCACTGCCAATAACAGAGCGCGAGGGTAAACGCTGCAAATTTAAATAAGCTTGTAACTCTTTGTCGCGGCGTAAATTAAGATAAGGATGTTCAGTGTTCCCGGCGGGGTTTTGGGCGCTGATAATAGCGAAATCAGCATCACACTTCAGTGCCTGATGACACAGAAAAATACTCGTTTTATAACTTTCCCACAGGCTCATAACCAGACCTAAAAGTAACAAGTGCTTCTACTATAAACTGCTTTACTAAATTTACCAGCGCGGTTTGCTAAATTCCGTTAATGTGCATAACATCAATGCAGACATTGCTCTGCAAGCGAACGATAAATTGGTCGAGATAACTGAATGATTGCAATAGATAAAACCACTTCAATTAAAAATGCATTGATTTGGGTAATTATGCTGATTTGCAGTCTTACGCTGTGTCTGGCCATGATTGTCTCTGCCACACAGGATGTTAAATTACAGCGTAAAAAGCTGGTATCGCAGCTCGAAGGTTATATCAGCATTATTGCATTTAACGCCAGCAGCAGCATTTTACAGGACAACGCTGACATAGAGGAAAACCGCTTAAGCTCATTTGCCGCGGTTAATATTTTGCACAATGTGCATATTTATAAAAAGCAACCCGACAGCGATGCGCTGAGTTTTTTTGCCAGCTACAACCGGCGCGATATCGGCCCTTACCCGGTGCAATTTGACCGCATACAACAATTCGTTAAACCGGTTATCAGCAGTAATTATATAGAGTTAACCAAACCGATTAGTTACGACGGCAACCTGCTGGGCTATGTTTATGTTCGGGCCAGCCAGGAAGAACTCAGCTCTTACATTCAAACGCGGATCCTGCTTGATATTCTAATCGCCCTGGTTGCGCTAATCAGTGCCTTTTTTATCAGCTCGCGTTTGCAGCGCCGTTTTACCGCCCCGATAGAAACCTTACTTAGCGTGGTGCAAAAGGTAGCCAAAGAGAAAAACTATCAAATTCGTGCACCTGTAGCCCCTATCAAAGAATACAATATGCTCAGCCGCGCCTTTAACACCATGCTGGACAGAATTGAACAACAAATTAGTAAGTTACAGCAGGCCGAGCAAGAAAACCGCCAGCTAACTCTTAGCCTTGAGCAAAAAATAGGCCAGCGCACTGAAGCATTAAAAACGTCAAACCAGGAACTGCTAAATACACTGGCAACACTGCACCAGTATCAAAACCAGATTGTTGAAACCGAAAAAATGGCCAGTCTCGGCCAGATGGTGGCGGGCGTGGCCCATGAAGTAAACACACCTATTGGCCTGGGCGTGACAGCATCAACCCTGATGCAGGACAAGCTGACCGATATCCAAAAAGCCTTTGAAGAAAAAAAGCTCACGTCATCGCAACTGGCAAAATTTTTATCAGAAAGCAAAGAGAACCTCGGCATTATTTACCGCAATATGGAGCGAGCTGCCAGCCTGATTTCCAGCTTTAAACGGGTTGCGGTCGATCAGTCCAACGAGAACCGCCGCCAGTTCAATATGCTGCAACTTATTAATGAAGTATTGCTGTCACTGCGGCCAAACCTGAAAAAAACCCAGCATCAGATGATAGTAGATTGCCCGGCAGAACTGGAACTGGACAGCAAACCCGGCCCGATTAATCAAATTTTGATCAATCTGATCATGAACAGCCTGATCCACGCTTTCGAGCACATAGAGCAAGGCGAAATGCATATTAGCGTTAAAACTAAAGATAACCGCTGCTTTTTGGAATATAGCGACAATGGTGCCGGTGTACCGGAATCGATTAAAAAGCGCATTTTCGATCCCTTTGTCACCACTAAACGTGGTGAAGGTGGTAGTGGCCTTGGTCTACATTTGGTTTATAACCTGGTTACTCAGGCCCTTAACGGCAAAATTCAGCTGGAAAGCACCCTGGGTGCCGGTATTCAAATCCAGATAGACTTCCCTGTTATCGTAAAAAACACCCGCTCAGTGGCGAAATAAACTGCAATAACCGATGCTACTTTGGTCGAATGGAACATTAGCTGCGACTAATTGTTAACAAAAGAACTTGTTAACAATTGGACAGATGGTTATAATTGCGTATTATTTGACAAATCGACGTCATCTATAAAACGCTTAAGCATTATAAATTTCACAAAATTCACATAAGGTTTAACTCCAATGCAAACACCTGTGATTCTCATAGTTGAAGACGAAGAAGTAACCCGTTTAAATCTGGTTAGCCTGTTTCAGGGAGAGGGCTATGATGTTATCGAGGCTGTAAACGGCGAGGAGATGAACCAGAAGCTTACTGAAAATCAGGTAAATCTGGTCGTCATGGATATTAACCTGCCAGGTAAAAATGGTCTGATCCTGGCCCGCGAGCTGCGTCAGCGCGAAAATATCGGTTTAATTTTCCTGACTGGCCGTGACAGCGAAGTTGACCGTATTCTGGGCCTGGAAATTGGTGCAGATGATTACCTGACCAAACCGTTTAACCCGCGTGAGCTGACGATCCGTGCCCGTAACCTGTTAAGCCGCACTGTGGCTCAGCCGGTGGTTGAAGAGCATAAAAGCATCGTTAAATTTAATGGCTGGACGCTGGATGAAAACAGCCGCAACCTGACTTCACCAAAAGGCGTTGCCCGCCGTTTACCCAAAGGTGAATACCGTGCCTTACGTTTAATGCTGGATACTCCGGGTAAAATCTTCACCCGCGAGCAGTTAATCCGCCATATGACTGGCCGTGATTTACGCCCGAACGACCGTACTGTAGATGTAACAATCCGCCGTATTCGTAAGCATTTTGAATCTGATGTTGAAAGCCCAGAGTTAATCAGCACCATCCATGGTGAAGGCTACCGCTTCGTTGGCAAGCTGGAAAAGTAAGCCGTTAAGCGTTTTCAATGTACTCAGACAGAGCAGCCAGGTGCTGCTCTGTTTTTAGATGAAAATCAACCAACTGCCGCTCTAACCCCTGCCAGTTTATTTGTTCCTGCTCCATCCGTTTAGCTTGCTGTTGCACCCATAACAAACCAACAGATGCGGCGGCGCCTTTTAACTTATGTGCAGCTTCCTGAAAATCTTTCTCTTGCCGTTGCACCGCGGTTTCCATCAGTTTATTCATATAGCCGGGTAATAGCTGGGCAAACAGCTGGGCACTGCGCTTCATGGCGTCTTTACCCAACGATTGAATATAATCATTCAGGGTGGCGACATCCAGAATCTGCTGTTCATTACTCACAGTGGCCGGTTTTACCTGTTGCAACCGCACGGCGCTGGGCGAAAATAAACGCGCCAGCATTAAATCCAGCTTAGTGGTGTTGATAGGTTTAGCCAGGGCACCGTCAACGTGCACACCGTCCAGTTGCTGTTCGGCTTTACGCACATTGGCACTTAACACCACTATTGGCAATGCTGATAAATGTTCTTCATCGCGAATATAGCGGGCTATTTGCTCACCGCCCATATCGGGCAATTGCATATCCAGCAACACCAGATCAATATCATCTTCGGTTTCAAGTAAGGCGATGGCATCTTCACCTGTTTCAGCATGAATAACACTATGGCCACGTTGTTCCAGCAGCCCTATGGCAATTTCGGCATTAAGTGGTACATCTTCAATTAACAGTATCGTCAGCTCAGGGCAGCTTATTGCCTGCTGCTGTTCCTGCTGCAGTAATTCTGTTGGCAATAACACCGCAAAGCTACTGCCCTTACCCACTTCACTGCTAACACTGATATTGCCCTGCATGGCTTCAACCAGCGCCCGCGAAACGGATAAGCCTATACCAGAGCCGATAATACTTAAGCGCCGGCCATCATTAGATTTGTAGTACATATCAAAGATGCGGTCCTGCTCCTGAGCAGCGATGCCAATACCGGTATCTTCGATAGTAAAATACAGCTGGTTATCCACTGCATCAAGCTTGCAGTAAAGGCTGACAGAGCCAGAAGCGGTAAATTTCACCGCATTATTAAGCAAATTCCACAGTACCTGGCGCAGCCGGGTTGGATCGAGCCGTAAATATACATCCAGCTCACCTTCACAGCTTAACTCGAATTGCAGGCCTTTTTGCTGACACAGCAACTCGGCAAAATTGGCGATGTCGTTAATAAACTGACGTAACGATACGCTATGGTAAACAATGTCGAGATCCTGCCGGTCAATTTTGTCCAGATCGATAATATCGTTAAAAATATTACCCAGTGTTTCAGCGCTGCTGAAAATGGTATTGGCCCAACCATGTTGCTGCTTGCTGAGTTTACTCTCCAGCAAACGCCGGCTTAAACCCACAATGCCGTTTAGCGGTGTTCTGAGTTCATGGCTTAACGTAGCAATAAACTTACCCTTATCCAGATAAGCTTTTTCCAGCGCCTGCTCGGCCAGTTTGCGCGAAGTAATGTCCCGGCCAAACCCCAGCAAACCGATATAACGGCCATAGCGGTCATAAAATGGCACTTTACGCATTTCAAACCACAGCACCTGGCCGTCGTCTTTGACAAATTCTACGTCTAATGTCAGCTCGGAAGGCTGCTGTATATTAGTTTCATGCTCGGTGAGAATAGCGGCCTGAGCGCTGTCATCAGTGTAAATTTCTGCCGGGTAATGCCCTATCAACTCCCGGGCAGACTTGCCCATAATAGCTTCAAACATTTTATTACAGCTGGCAAAACGGCCGGTTTCGTCGCGGTAGTAAAATAAATCGGGCGAGCTATCAACGATAGAGCGGATCAGCAGGCTTTGCTCTTCCAGTTCAATCTGCGCCTTTTTGCGTTCGGCAATTTCTTTTCGCAGTTCATCTATTGCCCGGCGCTTGGCCTGAAAGGCTTTTTTACGCTCTTCAATCTCAAAATTCAGTTGGCGGATATTGTCTTGCATACCTTCATTGAGTAAACGCTCCTGATGAGCAGAATCAATCAGATACGACAAAGCCGCATCCAAATGCAGTACCAGATAAAAAACAGAGCTGATAAACACCGGCCCCAGCGCTAGGGTAAATAACAGTGCGCCATTTAGCAGGGTAAAATCTATTTGATTATGCAATACCAGCTCAAGGCCAATGCTGAATAACACAGCAAAGACAAGCAGTAACAGCTGGCAAAACAAAGCCAGCTGAAACTTACCCCATTTACGGATCCAGGCAGCAAATATCCTGACGTGTGGATGAACCGGACCTTGCATCAGGCTGTTACCTCATATGATGTGTTACTGCACAGGTTGAACATCAACCCTGAAATTGCGATACGAACAGTACTGCACCTCTTTATCCTGTAACTGGTAAACACCCTGGCGGGCATACGACGAATGATCTTTATACAGACTTATTTGCTGCCCCTGGCCAACCTTTATCGCTTTACCATCTGCCTGGCGGCTTTGAGTTAAACAAAGCAGATGTGCTAACTGCTTATAGTTGTCACGTTCAAACAACTCGCCAGAGGTCAGCATTGGCGCCTGCATATTATTTGGCGCAAACTTCCAGGCGGCAAACCGGGTGCGCATAACGCCGTCTTTTATCTCCAAAGCATCGCCGCGGGTCAGATAATGTGTGTTAACTTGTTTTATCACCGTTGCTTTGCCTTCGCCGGTATTTTGCAAGGCTTGAGTATCCACAATATAAACTCCTGCTGCTCCCAGTACTGCCATTTTTACTTGTGGCGTATTCTCGGTATTAGCAAAACCCACCAACAATGCGGTTGCTTCATCAATACCAAAACCAAAGCGGGTTTGGGTATCGTTCAGTAAACGAATTAAACGCCCCTGCCGGCCCCGTTCAGAAAGATGCGTATCCAGTACCCCCCATGAAAACAAACCAAGGCCGCCAGTTGAAGTAAAAGTAAGATGATTTTCTGCCAGGCCATTACTACAGCTTTGATCTTTGTCGCAGCCAGGCTGTGGTGCTGGCAAATCAAAGGCACCAAACTGCATAGCACTGTAACTGTCGCCGCTGGAGATCATCGGAATGCGTTTGCCCTGAAAGCTGCCTCCGGCCATCGCGGCGGCACCAGCACCGGTACCCGCAACAATTATCTGGCCTGCCGATAACATACGCTCAATTTGCTTCAATTCTTCAGATGCTGAGCCATCTTCCAGTCGAAACGCCTTTAATGTCAGGCTTTGATCATCACCATCAAAGAAAATAGCATCCGCTTTACGGATCTGCTCAACGGCGGCCGCAGTGCCGCTTTGACAAAAGCGCTGCAACTGCAGCATTAAATCCGGGTATACACGGCCGCGCTGATAAGTGCCATGTTCAGTAGCTAAATACTCAGTTAAAGCATCGCATGAAGGTTTATTACTGTCTTTAAGCTGCTGCGCACGTTGGTATGCGGCGTTAAGTGGTAGCCAGCTAACCTCCGCACCGGCCTTTGCAAGCAAGTTAGTATAAAAATCTACGTCAGCAAACGGATCCCGGGATGACGCAGTAACAACGAGAAGCCGTGGTTTACGCTGACTGCCTGCGACCTGTTGCGCCAACTCAACTATTTTGCGGTAAATTTCCGAGGTAAATTCATCTTTGGTTTTTGTCAGACTCGCGAATTCTTTCATCCGGGTGCTGCTGCGTCTGTTGTTTTTGTCCGGAGCGGTCAGTACCGTTGCTTGTAACTGATCAAACACAAAATTAAGCTCACGCTCGGTAAGTTCATTGTAGTTTACCCTGCCTGATACCCAAATGCCGTCCATCTCCGTTTCGGCAGAGCGCCATAAACGCGCCAGTTCCTGTGCAGATATAAGTTCGCTGTCAAGACGGCTGCGCACAAATTCAAGCAAGGCAAGTGTACGTTGTTGCTCAATAACCCGCTCGGCACCCCAAAATTCCGTATCGGCAATATTCGCTATATTTTCTGGCGACAGTGCAAATAAGTCAGCTGATTTCGCCGCGGCAGAAAATGTATCTGCGGCAGAACAATAGCGAGTATTCGTTGAGCGGCAAGCTTGTAACCCACCACCAACCAGCAGCATGGAATATTCCGGCAAGCTTGTTTCACGCCCCGTATTAGCTGCCGACACTGAGCAAGCCAGCAAAGTGGCTGATAGATAAAAACCAAGTGATTTCATTATTCTCTTTCTTATATTAAACGCAGAAGTTTTAAGCTGCCGGGGCAGTAACCAGAACTACGGTTTAGTAATCATAAATTTGGCTTAACATAGATTATCCTTTATTGACTTCTTTGCCAATTAGCAGTAATTGCATTGGCTGTTTTTATTCACAGCTATATGCATTTTTTATCACATAAAAAAGTAAGTTAAAGCCGCATAAATATGGTGTATTTACAGGTAAATTTTGCCCGCTAAAAATAGCTAATACAGCAGCATCCCCTACCCGCAGTAAATATAATTGGCAAAAATATCGCCAATTCATGTAATTAATTTTCAGTTTTAGAAAGCCACTTTCTGCGCTGTTCTGCCAGTAACACACTACAAAGTTAACTTGCAATTTGCCATATTTCACGGTATACCTGTAACCGCTTTACACGTTTAGATGGCTAAACGCTTTTAGCGCAAATACACTACAACGCATTGACCTCTGAAAGAGTAACCGTTATTTTCTTTCAGCAGCAGCAAAAACCAAAAATTAGAATAATAATTCATAAATAGTAAATATTTATTTAAATATCAGGACAAGTGTGGAGGTTAGTCATGGCGTTGTACCAGCACAGTCAGGCAAGAGAAAACTGTGGCTTCGGTCTGATCGCGCATCTGGAAGGCGCTGCCAGCCACCGGATCGTCAGAACCGCAATAAACGGCCTTGACCGTATGCAGCACCGCGGCGGTATTTCTGCCGACGGTAAAACCGGTGATGGTTGTGGTTTATTAATGCAAAAGCCGGACAGCTTCTTCCGCGCTATTGCGCAAGAGAATGGCTGGAATCTGGCAAAGAAATACGGCGTCGGCATGATTTTCTTCAGCCAGGACCCGGTAAAAGCCGCTTTAGCGAAAAAAATTATTGAGCAGGAAATTGCCCGTGAAACCCTAACCTTAGTCGCCTGGCGTGCCGTGCCGATAGACAGCAGTGTGCTGGGCCCGTTAGCGCTTAGTTCTATGCCGGGCATAGAACAGGTTATTGTTAATGCGCCGCACGGCTGGGGCGATCATGACCTTGAGCGCCGGCTGTATATGCTGCGCCGCCGCATTGAAAAACAACTGAGCGACGATGCTGATTTTTATATCCCCAGCTTCTCGTCGTTAGTTACCGTATTTAAAGGCCTGATGATGCCGGCCGACTTGCCGCGCTATTATCTCGACTTAGCCGATATCCGCATGGAAACCGCCATTTGCGTGTTCCACCAGCGCTTTTCCACCAATACCATGCCGCGCTGGCAACTGGCGCAGCCGTTTCGCTTTTTAGCCCATAACGGTGAAATTAATACCATTACCGGCAACCGCCAATGGGCCCGCGCACGGCAGTATAAATTCTCCTCGCCGCTGTTAAGTGATTTACAAGATGCAGCGCCCTTTGTCAGCCAAAGCGGCTCAGACTCCAGCTCGCTGGACAATATGCTCGAGCTGCTGTTAGCCGGTGGCATGGACTTGTTCCGTGCTATGCGTTTGTTAGTGCCGCCAGCCTGGCAGGGCAACCGCGTAATGGATGACAACTTAAAGGCGTTTTACGAGTTTAACTCCATGCATATGGAGCCGTGGGATGGCCCTGCCGGCATCGTCATGACCAACGGCCAGCATGTGGCCTGTAACCTTGACCGTAACGGCCTGCGCCCTGCCCGCTTTGTTATTACCCGCGATAAACTGATCACTTTGGCGTCAGAAGTCGGCATTTGGGATTACACCCCGGATGAAGTGGTGGAAAAAGGCCGCGTGGGCCCGGGTGAAATGCTGGCGGTAGACACTACTACCGGCAAAATCTGGCGCTCCAACGAAATAGACAGCGATTTAATGGCGCGTCATACCTACCGTGACTGGCTAAACGCCAACGTGCAACGGCTGGTACCGTACGAGAAATACGAGACCGATTTAATCGGCAAACGCGTCTTCTCCGATGATGACATGCTGGTATTCCATAAGCTGTTTAACTACAGCTATGAAGAAATTGATCAGGTAATGACAGTACTGGCCAAAGATGGCCAGGAAGCAGTTGGCTCTATGGGTGATGATACGCCGATGGCGGTATTATCGCGCAAGCCACGCACCTTATTTGATTACTTCCGTCAGCAGTTTGCTCAGGTAACGAATCCGCCGATAGATCCGCTGCGCGAATCCCACGTTATGTCGCTGGCTACCAGCATCGGCCGCGAACACAACGTATTTAAAGAAACCGCCGGTTACGCCCGTCGCATTCAGTTTGAATCGCCGGTGATGATGTACTCCGACTTAAAGCAGTTAAAACAAGCCGATGAGAAGTACTACAAGCATCAGATTTTCTCGCTGAACTTCGACCCGGCACAGCAGAATCTGCAACAAGCGGTAGAGCAACTGTGCGCCAACGTTATTACTGCCGTGCGCGATAACAATGTCGTGCTGGTAATGTTAACCGACCGGCGTATCGAGCAAGGTAAGTTACCGATCCCTGCTGCAATGGCGGTAGGCGCTGTGCAACATGCGCTGGTTAATGCTCAGCTGCGCTGCGATTCTAATATTATTGTTGAAACCGCCACAGCGCGCGACTCGCACCATTTCGCGGTATTAATTGGTTTAGGTGCCACCGGCATTTACCCGTTTTTGGCGTATGAAACAGTCGAGCAGCTGGTAGAAAAAGGCGCTATTAATTTAACTGCGCGCCAGGCAGTGCTGAATTACCGTAAAGGCATTAATAAAGGCCTGTACAAAATCATGTCGAAGATGGGTATTTCAACGGTAGCCAGCTATCGCTGTTCTAACCTGTTTGAAGCCGTCGGCATTGATAAAGCCGTGATGCAGCTTTGTTTTGCCGATATTCCGTCGCGTATCGGCGGTGCCGGCTTTAGCGACTTTGAGCAAGATGTACAGCAACTGGCCAAAATAGCCTGGTTAAAACGTAAACCGCTAAACCACGGTGGTTTATTAAAATATGTGCATGACGGCGAATACCACGCCTATAACCCGGATGTGGTGCAAACGCTGCAAAAAGCCGTACGCTCAGGCAAGTATGAAGATTACCGCCAGTACAGCAGCATAGTGAACCAGCGGCCGGTGGCGCATTTGCGCGATCTGTTTAAACTGGCCGGCAGCACACCGGTGGCGCTGGAGCAGGTAGAAAGCGAGCAAAACCTCTATCCGCGCTTTGACAGTGCCGCTATGTCTATCGGTGCTCTAAGCCCGGAAGCACATGAAGCGTTGGCGATTGCGATGAACCGCCTTGGCGGGCGCTCTAACTCGGGTGAAGGCGGTGAAGATCCACGCCGTTTTGGCACCGAGAAAAACTCCAAGATTAAACAGGTTGCCTCCGGTCGCTTTGGCGTAACGCCGCATTACCTGGTTAATGCCGAAGTTATTCAGATCAAAGTAGCCCAGGGCGCTAAGCCCGGCGAAGGCGGCCAGTTACCCGGTGAAAAAGTGACTGCCGAAATTGCTCGGCTGCGCTACTCGGTGCCTGGCGTAACGTTAATTTCGCCGCCACCGCACCATGATATTTATTCGATTGAAGATTTAGCCCAGCTGATTTTTGATTTAAAGCAGGTGAATCCGCAGGCGCTGATCTCGGTAAAACTGGTATCGGAGCCCGGCATCGGTACTATCGCCGCCGGCGTGGCCAAAGCCTATGCCGATCTTATCACCGTATCCGGTTATGACGGCGGCACAGGTGCCAGCCCGCTTACCTCGGTTAAATACGCCGGCAGCCCGTGGGAGCTTGGCTTAGCCGAAGTACACCAGGCTTTAGTCGAAAACGGCCTGCGTGATCGCGTGCGGCTGCAGGTAGACGGCGGCTTAAAAACCGGCCTTGACGTAATTAAAGCGGCTATTTTAGGCGCCGAAAGCTTTGGCTTTGGTACCGGGCCTATGGTGGCGTTGGGTTGTAAGTTTTTACGTATTTGCCATTTAAATAACTGTGCCACAGGGGTGGCAACGCAAGATGCCACATTGCGGCGCGATCACTTTACCGGCTTGCCGGAAATGGTAATGAATTACTTTAAATTCCTTGCCTTTGAAGTGCGCGAGCTGATGGCGCAACTGGGTGTAACCGAGCTGACCCAACTGATTGGCCGCACCGATTTACTGGCAATAAAAGACAGCGAAACGCAAAAACAAGCCAAGCTGGATTTAACGCCAATATTGCAAGCCAGCGGCGTGAAATCTGACAAGGCGCTGTTTTGTGTAAAAAACAATACACCGTTTGATGAAGGCGCACTAAACCAGCAACTGCTGAAAAGCTGCGAGCAAATGGTACTGAACAAAAGCGGTGGCCGCTTAAACCTGAATATCCGCAATACCGACCGCTCGGTTGGTGCAGCGTTGTCGGGCTTTATCGCCCGCCAGCATGGTAATCAGGGTATGGCAACCGATCCTATCCGCATCCGCTTTAACGGCACCGCCGGCCAAAGCTTTGGCGTGTGGAATGCCGGTGGCCTGCATATGTCACTGCAGGGCGACGCTAACGACTACGTTGGTAAAGGCATGACCGGCGGCCAGTTGGCTATTTTCCCTGCCAAAGGCGCCAGCTTTGCCAAAAATGGCTTTACCATTGCCGGTAATACTTGTTTATACGGCGCCACCGGCGGCCGGCTGTATGCGGCAGGCCAGGTAGGCGAGCGTTTTGCAGTGCGAAATTCGGGCGCCTTAGCCGTAGTAGAAGGCACCGGCGATAACTGCTGCGAATATATGACCGGCGGTGTGGTAGTGGTATTGGGCTGCACCGGGGTGAACTTTGGTGCCGGTATGACAGGCGGCTTTGCTTATTTACTCGATGAGCAAAACGATTTGGAGCTTAGGTTAAACCCCGAGCTGGTAGAGGCGCTGGAAGTTAGCACGCCAATACTGCAGGAACACCTGCGTAGCCTGTTGCACCAGCACGTAGAAGAAACCGGCAGCGACAAAGCACAGAAAATCTTAAACGACTTTAACCGTTATTTAAGTCAATTTAAGCTGGTTAAACCAAAAACCAGCGATGTAAACACCTTGCTGGGACACCGCGCACGCTCGTCAGCCGAGCTGCGGGTTCAGGCGATGTAGGGAGGCGTTATGGCACAGAATGTATACCAGTTTATTGACGTAAAACGGATTGATCCGCCAAAACGCTCACACAGCGAACGCACTATAGAGTTCGTTGAAATTTATCAGCCGATGACCAATACCCAGGTAGAAGGCCAGGCTGATCGCTGCCTCGATTGCGGCAACCCTTACTGCGAATGGAAGTGCCCGGTGCACAACTATATTCCGCAGTGGTTAAAGCTGGCCAACGAAGGCAAAATTATTGAAGCCGCCGAGCTGGCGCACAAAACCAACAGCCTGCCTGAAGTATGCGGCCGGGTGTGCCCGCAAGACCGCTTATGCGAAGGCGCCTGTACACTGGACGAAGGTTTTGGCGCCGTTACCATCGGCAGTATTGAAAAATACATTACCGACAAAGCCTTTGAAATGGGCTGGCGGCCGGACCTTTCCGCCGTGGTTAAAACCGAACGCCGCGTCGCGGTAATCGGTGCCGGCCCGGCCGGTTTAGCCTGTGCCGACGTACTGGTGCGCAACGGCGTAACGCCTGTAGTGTTTGACCGCTACCCGGAAATCGGCGGCCTGCTAACCTTTGGTATACCACCGTTTAAGTTGGAAAAAAGCGTGCTAAGCCTGCGCCGTGAAATTTTCACCGATATGGGCATCGAGTTTCGCTTAAACACCAATGTCGGCGTTGATGTCAGCTTTGACAGCCTGCTAAGCGAATACGATGCGGTGTTTTTAGCCCTGGGTACTTATACGCCAATGAAAGGCGGCTTAACCAATGAAGACGCGCCGGGCGTATATGAAGCCCTGCCGTTTTTAATTGGTAATATCAATAACCTGATGGGCTGGCAAACCGAACACCCGTATGTCAGCTTAAAAGACAAAACCGTAGTGGTATTAGGCGGTGGCGACACAGCAATGGACTGCGTACGCACCTCCATTCGCCAGGGCGCCACCAAGGTAAGCTGCGCCTACCGGCGCGACGAAGCCAATATGCCGGGCTCACGTAAAGAAGTACAAAACGCGCGTGAAGAAGGCGTGGAGTTTTTGTTTAACCTGCAACCGCTGGGTATCGAAGTAGACAGCAGCGGCAAGGTGTGCGGCGTTAAGGTAGTGACTACCGAGATGGGCGCACCTGATGCCAAAGGCCGCAGAAGCCCGCAGCCGGTACCAGGCTCCGAGCAGGTACTGGCTGCCGATGCCGTGGTTATTGCTTTTGGCTTCCAGCCCAGCCCGCCGCAATGGTTGGTGGATATGGGTGTAGAGCTGGACAATAAAGGCCGCGTTATCGCCAGTGAAAAGAGTACCTTTGCTATGCAAACCAACGAGCATAAAATCTTTGCCGGCGGCGATATGGTATTAGGCTCAGACTTGGTAGTAACCGCTATCGCCCAGGGCCGTAAAGCGGCCGAAGGCATACTGGACTATTTAGAAGTATAAGGTTGGAAGTATAAACAGCGGGATTAAACTGCCGGTTTAGGCGAAATGCCCGAACCGGCTGTTACCATCCGCAGCAGATAACTTTGTAAGCGAGATTAGGTTTGCCCTAAGCCAACCGTCTATGCCCCGGACGGGCATAGACGAGCCCCCAGGGATGGGTTCACGGCGTGTTGGCGTGGGCAAACCGGTTCGAGCCTAAAACCCAAACCATCCGCTCCACGAACAAAAAGGAGTCGAACAGTGCCCCCATTTACCCTACCCGATTTATGCGACGCCCATGCGGCTTATATCCGCGTAACTGAACCGATCTTTACCAACTACGGTGGCAAAGCCGCCTTTGGCGGGCAAATTGTTACGGTAAAATGCTTTGAAGATAACTCCAAAGTAAAACAGCTGGTAGCCACACCGGGCCAGGGTAAGGTGTTGGTGGTAGACGGCGGCGGCTCAAAACGCCATGCACTGCTGGGCGATATGCTGGCCGAACAAGCGGCAGCAAATGGCTGGGAAGGCATTATTATCAACGGCTGTATTCGTGATATAGACGAAATACGCCAAACCGCACTCGGCGTGCAGGCACTGGGTATACACCCGATGAAAACCGATAAACGGGATTTAGGCGATATCAACCTGACGGTGACCTTTGCCGGAGTAGATTTTATCCCCGGCCAGTTTGTGTATGCCGATAATAATGGCGTATTGGTAGCGACTAAGCAGTTGGTGTAACGTGATTACTTTAACGCGTTAATACGCGCCAACACCTGCGCCCTTGCATCGTTATTACTAACACCCGCGCCTGCCGCCAGCTGCGATTCGGCCATGCGTAACTCTTCCAGCAGTTCAATCTTTTCCTGCATGGCTTCATACTCGGCCACATCAAATGACTCGCAGGCGGTGCCTTGATGAAAAACCATCTGCCATTTCTCACCATCAAAGCGCCAGATAGAGCTTCGCACCGAATAACTTAGGCTATCGCTTTCTGCGCGCTGTATCGTTGCGCGGTAAGTCAGCTGTGCCAGGCCATCGGCTAACACACGGCAGTTAAAATCTTGCTGAGTAATCACTGGTGGCGTTTCAGTTGGCAGGCGCTCAAGCACATCGGCTTTACCAAAACAGCGGCCGGTAGCGGCAATCTCATAAAAATCATCGGCCAGATGGCGGTTTAGCATCTCAGCTGATAACCGGGTGGCGGGCTGTACCAGTAGTTGTTCAAGTTGAATTAATTGTTGTTTAACGGTATCGCTATGCACTTTTTAAAATCTCCGCTAAAGCCGGTCTAACACTCAATACTAGCCAGGGTGGAGTTACCCCAAAGCCAGGTTGCTTACGCTGCTAATAGTACCAAGACTTTGATATGAACGCCTACGCCTGCACAGCAAAGGTAAAAGGTAAAAGGTAAAAGGTAAGACCTGACACCGAGGCTTATCTGCAGTCACCGAAAAATATTTGATTAGCTAAACCTACCTTGAGTTGTCGAACCCCGTTTATTTTCCACGCCTTTTCAGTTACAGCCCAGCTCCCTTTTCCCTCTAAGCTTTTCAACTGCATTGTTAAGGTTTCCAGTAATATATTTATTATTGTTAAGTTTGATTTTCAACATTATTTCGTTTATCAACTCACACCTCTCATAATCCGACATATAATGAATCAACAACCCAACATTATCATCCACTGCCTTTGACATAATTACCCTACTATCAGTAGAATAGATATCTTCCCCAATAGAAACCAGCAGGCCATTTAATATCCTTTCAAATCCATTCGTGATCATTACAAAGCCATCTCTTATGGACTGATTAATTCCATCTGATTTTATAGACTGGATGTATTTGTTTGTATATTGGAAAATGTCAGCCGTAATTTTAGCCATATAAGACATTAAAATCGCAATTTCCGACTCATAATCAGCAACTTTACTAATGTGAGCACCATAATAAGCCTGAATAATATTATTAACTATCCTATTGACACCAGCAGCATACTGGGCCGCCTCTTTGTTGGTCATTTTACTATTTCTGTATAATATCAAATTACCTTCAGAAGTTAACGACTTGAAAACCATGCCAGAATCACTTGAATTTGCTACTGGCAACGGAAATTGTTTACTTTTAATTGCAACATCAAATAATTTGTAATCTTCAATACTCCAATCGCGTCCCGTTTGGTCAATCCCCAAATTAGTGTATGCCTCATTAACATCCGAACCGAAACAACTGAAAGAAAATATAAATAGGCAAAAAATAAAATTTTTCATAAATTTTTTCTCCTTGGGAAAAGAAAAATATAGCGGAGCTAACAATCACAATTGTTCACAAAAACCACTGAAAAATGGTAGATTAGCGAAAAAATACTTTTAATCATCTCCGCCCCTTTTTTTCGACGACTTATTCGAGGTTACTTTATTCTCCAGCCCATATGGAGGGGGTGGTAAATTGCATTATTGTGTTGACCTAAAGTTTGAACTAATTGCCGTTTAGAAATCCATTCTATATCGCCATTAGCTCTAAATACACTTGAGTAACCAATACACTTATAGCCATAAATACCGTACCCAAAATAGTTCACTATTCGTATTAAGTGAGTATCCAGAACTTCACACTTAGCATCAAAAGTATGGGATGGTATTGCAATATTCATAGCTCCGGCGTGTTTAACGCTGGGGAAAATCAAGCCGCCACCTGCTTTATGTAACTTCTCAGCATAAATTGCAGAAATTTTATATTCATAGTTATTTTCAACTTTCTTTCTAAAGGCGTCGGCAATAAAAGAATCTATAAATAACTTTTGTAACCATTCTGGAGAATTAGAAATGTCTTCAATCTGCTTTACCGCTGGACCTGTGCGTAAAAGCGTTCGACCCGTAGTATAATAGTACTGCAGTTGACCTACAAGACCGCATATAATCTTTGAATAACTTCTGGCACGAAGAGTAATTAGCTGAACTAGGTCACCTCTCTTTGCGTTTATTTCTTCTAGGGCAGTAGGCAAATTCCAGCTTGCATATAGAACTTCAGATTGAGGAAGTTGAGCTCTACCAAATTTATCACTGCCACCTTTAGGATAAATTATTTCGTGTAAATTATTAAATTTCTTTTCATTTTCACATGGCCTAGCGCGATACCAAGTTTGTTCCCACGTTCTAGGTATTGCGGCTTCTGTGTGATTATATGTAAAATCAGTTAATTGCTTTTCAAGAGAAATCACATCAGCAGTTTCTAAGTCAATGCTTCGTAATAATTCAGCTTTTTTGTAAAGTTCTTGAATAGAATGCATATTTATAAGCCTAAGTTTAAGATTTCAGGAGCAGTTCTTGCTTTTGCCCCCGCAAGCCATTGAGGTCACCTATTAACCTTTCGGAATCAATAGAGTAACCAAACCCACGCGTACGGTTAAGTGCGCATTCTGATTTATGTGGACACTGATTCTGGGGAATTTGAACCCTGGACTTCCCGCGTTGCAACTTCAAAAACTTCGGGGGTCAAGTCTTGTTTTTGCCACCCAAAACTTTGTATTGTCAGACTAGCCCTAAAACAGCTGCCACTTTTACCTGTAACTCATACACCGTCAAGTATTTAAATCAGCCAAGTTCTTGAATCGCTTCGATGTGCTTGACAGCAACCAGCGATAAACGCTGAAGCCATACTGCCATTTTAGCTTTGGATAAAATCAACGAACTGATGATTTAATGCTGATATTGCCGTATTTTGGTTATTTTTTGCGCTAAACGTTTCTTCTGACGTTGATTAAAACCTGCTTCAATAAGAAAAGAATTTTCTACTCCGTGTAATCCCAGTTTATTAAGTAACCACAACTCGGTTATAAAGCTATTTTTCTGCTTGCTCACCACAGTCAAAATAGTTACTATTTTTTAACTTTTATTTACAAGGATGAAAAATGAAACAACCAAGCCACCAACGTGCTGATCGCACTTACGCTCAGTTAAGAGAGCAAAGCCGGATATTGATCACTGAGGAATTACCGGTACGGTATCGCGACTCGGTTACTTTTGATGATATTAACGGCCGCGCTATGGCGCAGTTATCCCGCTGGGAAGCGCATCCTGATCGCCGGGTAATGTGGTCGTGGCCGGCATGGGCAAGCCGTTACGCCTCGATTTACCCCAAGCGGTTTGAACTGACAATCTGGTTTCATAGCATGCTGTGCAGTGTATCTTTGGGCCGACCAACCTGGGGTGCAGGTAAATTGCGACTAGATATGATTGAATCTTCGCCGGAAAGAACCCCTCTAAGCGGAAATACCGTAAACTTAACGGTCACAGCGGCCCGAGCCTATGCTCGTATGATTGGTGCAAGCCAAATCAGAATTATGAACCCGATTAACAGTAAAGTGCGTTCACATTATGAGTCACTGGGATTTACTTATGTTGGTGGCAAAAGTGATTATTGCACTATGGATTTAGCATGAAAAAACATACCGACAGACCAAAGCCGGGCACGCCAGAATTTGATCTATGGCTGCGTGAAAAAATTCGCGAAGACTTCAAAAAAATGGAGAATGCGCCTGAACTGGATCAGTTAGGTATATCGTCTGGCAGACCGGAAAATCTAACCCAAACCGATGCTGAAGCTTTTCCTGACGAACCGGAAGAATATATGCAGCATGAACGGGTAAAAATTGTGGTCGACAACACCGGCAAAAAGAAGTCTTAACAGCCATTGTTAAAAAAACTATAACTTTCAAAACTTTAAAAGTTAGTCTTACGCTCACAGCAAAGATGAGAAAAAGGGGCTTACCGCCCCTTTCGAGTACCTAATAGCCGTAATTTAAGCCACTGATTTGGCAATATTCTGCGCAACAACATAGGCTTTGTACTGGGCGTCAATTTTAAAAAACACCTCTACCGGCGCGTTATAAACCCGCTTTATCTTGGTTGCCAGGTCAATGCTTAACTCACTTTCGCCGTTGATAAAACGGGTAATGGTGGATTTGGCTACATTAAGATCACGGGCTGCGTCGGCTGCAGTCAGGTTTTTACGCTGCACTAGGGGCTTGGGGTCAGGTCTTGCCTTTTGCCTCATAACACCCTGCTTTGTATATCCCCCCAAAACAGCTTCGACCTTTGTCTAATTTGCCTTTATAGACGATCGGTCTATTATTTTTGCATGACTAAATTTATTACCACACCACGCAGAGGCCGGCCGCCAAAATCAGTGGCACAACAGCGGGATATCCGCGCCGAGCTGATTAGAAGCGGGCTTGAGCATTTAACCGAAATCGGTTTTACCGCCTCGGGCTTAGACAAGATACTGAAAAACGTCGGGGTGCCTAAAGGCTCGTTTTATTTTTACTTTAACAGTAAAGAAGCCTTTGGCCATGCCGTGCTTGATAGCTACGCCAACTACTTTGCCAGCAAGCTGGATAGCTGTTTGCTGGATAACAGCTTTTCGCCGCTGCAGCGGATACGTAATTTTGTCGATGATGCCAGGCATGGCATTGCCCGGCATCAGTTTAAGCGCGGCTGTCTGGTGGGCAATTTAGGCCAGGAAGTAGATGTATTACCCGAAAGCTTTCGCCCGGTGCTGATAGCCATCTTTAAAAGCTGGCAGCAGCGCATTGCTGCTTGCCTGCGCGAAGCACAGCTGGCCGGTGAGTTAGCGCCAGCGGCTGATTGCGATGCGTTAGCGGAGTTTTTCTGGATTGGCTGGGAGGGCGCGGTAAGCCGGTCGCGACTGGAGCAAAGTACAAAACCGTTAGATCGCTATCTGGCGCTGTTTATTCAGGGTTTTGGCAAGTAAATTTTTCTTAATAAATAGGCGTCAGGTCTATTGGGGAGGCGATATGTTTAAAGGCGTATTAATTGAAAAAGACGAGAACGGTTATCGTGCCGCGCTTAAAGATTTAGACGATACCGTACTGATGGACGGCGATACGCTGATTAACGTGGCTTACAGCACTCTGAATTATAAAGATGCGCTGGCTATTAGCGGTAAATCACCGGTGGTGCGTAAATTCCCGCTGATCCCCGGCATTGATTTAGCCGGCACAGTAATAAGCTGCGTCTCTGGCAAGTTTAAGCCCGGTGACGAAGTACTGCTAAACGGCTTTGGTGTTGGCGAAGCGCATTGCGGCGGTCTGGCGCAAAAGGCACAGCTAAAAAGTGACTGGTTAATTGCACTGCCCAAGGCACTATCAGCCAAACAAGCGATGGCAATTGGCACCGCAGGCTACACCGCTATGCTGTGTGTGATGGCGCTGCAAAAGCATGGAGTTGTGCCGGACTCGGGCGAGATCCTGGTTACCGGTGCCAATGGAGGGGTTGGCAGCTACGCTATCGCTATACTGGCCAAGCTGGGCTACAACGTTGTCGCCGCCACCGGTCGGGTGGCAGAAGCTGACTATTTAACAGCGCTTGGCGCCAGCGAGATTATTGACCGGCATACACTTTCTGACCCCGGCCGCCCGCTGGCCAAAGAGCGCTGGGCCGGTGTAGTAGATTCTGTCGGCAGCCATACTTTGGTTAATGCCTGTGCCAGTACTAAGTACGGCGGCATAGTGGCGGCCTGTGGCCTGGCTCAGGGTATGGATTTACCGGGCACGGTAGCACCGTTTATCTTGCGCGGTATCACTTTAGCCGGTATCGACAGTGTGATGCGCCCGCTTAAAGACCGTATCGAAGCCTGGGATAGATTGGCCAAAGTGCTGGACGCCAACACGCTGGAAAACGTGGCCACCGAAATAGGCTTAGCGCAGGTATGTGATACCGCACAGCGTTTACTCGACGGCCAGGTGCGCGGGCGTATAGTGGTTAATGTTAATCAGCTTTGAGATGAGTAGTTAAATAATAATTAGGGTCAGGTCAAAATTAAACAACTGAAAGTTTTAAGGTTTAATTTCTATCTGCCCCTGTTTATTCTGCAGTGAAACCCGGTAAACGCTCATTGTGCCTGCCCTTTAACGTTTGCGCCTTTTACTATCATCCACAAGCTAAGCGATAACTCCCCAACCAACACCGGCAGCATGATCCACGGGAACAACGTATTGGCTACAACGGGCGCCAATAGCAACGCCAGGGTATTGATCAGATAACAGACACCGGCCAGGCCCAACATCAGGCCGAGTATTTTAGGGAACAGCTGCGATTTAATAATCAGATAGCCGCGGATAATACAGGCCAGCGCAAAAAACAGTAAGCCAATGGCGAAACCGTAGCCGTGCAGCTGTATCGCCACATAAGCTAAGGCGTCGCGTTGCTCTGCAGAAAACACGGTTAAATACACGCCACTGCCAGCCAGCAGCAGTGGCAGCATTAGGGTTAATTTATTGGCGACCAGCATGGCGGTTTGAATAAGGTTAAAACCGGTGGCGGTGAGGTTAAGCGCGGCATTTACCCGCTTAAATAACAGATAAAACAGTACGATGATCGGAATGTCTAACAGCTGCATACATAAGTCGGCGACGATGCCGCTGCGCCAGAATGTCTGGGCCGCACCAATTTGCACGGCGGTAGTGGCGGCATCGCCCGCAGCTACCAGGCTGCCACGCACCAGGGTTTCTGCATACAAGCCTAAACCGATTATCAATAAATAACAGCAGCCGGCAAAACGCACATAGCCCTGCGACACCGCGGCACTGACTGACACCATGATTCACCTGTCCTTGTTTATAACCTGGTTTAACGCTGCCACAGCAGCTTCTGCCGCTAAGATGCTGCTCCGAAAAATGGCTTTTGCCTACAAGGTTATTGTTACAACTGATGTCTGTAGAAATATCATGCGGCATACCCGGCCTGTTGCCGCCAGCCAGGCGGAGAATAAAAAAGGGCGTAACGGCTCACAGGCCATCTTGCATCATCTGCTTTATTTTCTGCGCTTTTTCGAAATGATCTAAGCGGTGGGTTTGGATCCACCAGGTTGCAGCTTCCATCAGCAGCGCGGGGTCGTCATTTTTATTGGCAAAAAAGGCGTAAAACGACAGCCCTACCGTTTCGCCTTTGGCGTGTATTTTGGTGTCACACACGCTAATGATTTTTTGTCTTAATGCTTCGCGCATCGGCTGGTAATTCCTGAGGTTATTTTTGAATACAAGCTGCGCCTGGCAACAACGGCACAGGTTAAAGGATTGCTGAAACAAACAATAGCGGCTATTTTGGCTACAGAGCAGTATTTAGCGTTTAACCTGGCGGCAAGCTTAGCCTTTTACGTTTAACCGGAGAACTTATGGCAATACAATTTATTCCACTTATCAAAGCGCTTGCTCCCTATCTGACAACAATAGCCACTAGTGCTATCCCGGCTTTTACCTCTAAATCTGAAGTGGCCAAATCAGACCTGGTGGTGGCGCAGCAAATTACAGAGTTACAGGATGCGGTAACCAAAAATGCGCAGTCACTGCATATTATTGCCGAGCAATTGCAAAAGGTTATCAGCTCTGCCGAAGAAGCATCAGTAGAAGCACAGCGTCAGGTTGCCACATACAAAACAATGGTGCTGGGCAGCAGTATTGTCTCGGTTATTGCCATAGCTGTAGCGATTTATAGCCTTATCGCTTAAGCCTGTGCGGCTTCAAGCTACTGCATCTGGCTTTACTACCTGTCTTTTCTGATAAACTTTGCGATCTCGCAATCTTCCGGCACCCGCTCTATCCGGCAGTCCAGATTGGTAGCTTCGGTAACTAACTCTGACCGTGCAGGCAACTGTTTTGGCAAGCGAATATTCTTAACAAGACCTAAGTTATGCAGAGCATTTAACACCCACCAACCAGGATCCGGCTCATCGGTATAAAGCCCGAGCATTGCTGAGCCTGGGAAGGCATGATGATTATTGTGCCAGGCTTCCCCCATAGAAAGCAGGCCAGCCAGACGAATATTATGCCCCTGAACAGCAGCACCTTCGACCCGCCAGGTGCGTTCGCCATCATTGTGCGCGAAATAGCCTATTAGCCAATGGCCACCTACTGATACCACTATACGCACAGACATACCCCAAACCAGCCAGCTCAAGCCACCGATCCAATACAGCGGTACGGCAACAACCAGTTGTTGCAGCAGCCATGTTTTTTCAATAAACCGGTAAAACCGGTTAGAAAGAATGTCTTCTTCGATATTAAATTCAGGCCCGTTTGCTAACAGCAGGTCGCAGTTTAGTTGCCACCAAGCATCCTTTAACATTCCGGAGCCATGTAAGAGGTAATCATGGCAGCGGCTTTGGCGCTGCGCCCAATCCCGCAAGTCATGTTGTTTGATCATGCCAATTGGCCCGGCCATACCTACCAGGGTTCCAAGGTATACAAACAGATACTCCATCCATTTAGGGCATTCGTACGATCTGTGGATCAGAAGTCTGTGCATGCCAAGCGAGTGACCAAAGCACAATGTGATTGCGGTCAGCACTACAAATATGCCAACCGACGAAAGCGTTACTACAAAGGGCGCCACAAGCACAGCCGCAAACAAATTGGCAATAAACCACAAAGACTTACCGGGGCTCCACGTTACCTTCCCAACATAAGCATCTGTATTTGCATTTGCTTTAACTCTTTCGGTGTTTAACATGGCTCTCCAGAGAAAATATTCCTTTTGTCATATAACCGGGTTCTGTATTTAAGTATCTGAATAAGCATGCCTAACATCGCATGAGTGCGCAACGCTCAAAACGCAATACACTGCCGTTACTGATAAAAATCCGGCTGGTTCTGCAGAGCAGTAAAAAAAACAGCGGCTAACATGCCCTCGCTACTGTTTATAACTGTGCCCAATCATTCAGGTATTGTGCTAACTCGCGCGTTTTTTCCAGTGGCAGCATATGGCCGCAGCCCGGGGTGCTGATAACTGACAGTTTGGCGTTGGCCTTACTCATTTCATTAAGCCGCGCGGCATTTACTAAGCTGTCATCAGTGCTGTAGTAAAAACAACTAGGTACCGGCAGCTCCTTTACCCTGGCAGATAAATCTATCCGGTTTGAGGTGTATTGATACTGACTGATAAATTCGGCCTCACCTAAATCGCGATCCATTGCTACTCCAGCGCCCACAACTTATCATTGCACATAGTGCCCGGTATTACATGCAGCTTGCTGGTCAATAGCTCTTCCTGAAGTTATAGCGTATTGAAACGCAGCGAAAGTTTGAGCTGGGTGCTTACCCTTGTTAAGGCTTGGTGGCAATCATATATACATGCTTCTGAGGATACTGATCCAGCTCAAGATGCAAAAGCGACAAACCGTTATTTGCCAGAACTTGTATATTCCCGTTAATACCAATAGAGCTGTAATAAAAAGTATCGTTGCGCCATTGGTCGGTATGTTCACCCTCAGCATTGCCAAATGTATATATCAAGATCCCACCCTTCGCCAACAGCTTGCACAGCTTGGTAATAACCGGCTGCTGCATTGCTAACGGCAAATGAAAAATACTATCCCAGGCAATGATGAAATCAAACTGTGCTTCTGTTTCCCAGATACAAATATCTTGCTGCACAAATGTGTGTTCCGGATGATTAGCACTGGCTAACTTAACCATTTCTTTTGACACATCCACACCAGTAACAATGTAGCCTTGCTGTTGTAATATTCGAATGAAGCGGCCTCCGGCACCACAACCGACATCAAGAGCCTTTCCTCCGGAATCCGAAAACGCGATAGCGCGTTCTAGTTGCTGTACACCATAGGAAGAATCTATGTGCTGGTCATTCCACCACTTGGCAATTTTGTCGTATTTTGCCCCGAGTAAAGATGGTTCCATTTAACAGCCTTAATGCTAAAAACAATACGGTGCGGTTGACTGGCTTTGCTGGTAACGCCAGCAACTAGCCATGATGTCTGCGAATATGTTTAATAAATCCATCATCATTAAACTCCAAAGACATAATATTGCTACTGGTGTACTCAACTACCTTATCCATATGACCCGGTTTAACCTTGGCATGCTCGGTATATTTCACGAACACAACATTACGACCAACCATCATTTGAGTAATTTTAATTTCACTAAAAAATACTTCATCCTCCATTTTTAAGATCATTCCCTCCCGTAGTTCAGCCTTATCAGTAATGGTGACATTGAACTTGATGTGCTCATCTATAAACTTATCCGCCAGGAAGGAAATGAAATGGTCTATATCCGCAATGGTAGTTCCGGGTTGCTGTCTTGCGTTCTTAGCCTGGATAAATGCCTCTGCTTTTTGCCTCAGCTCCGCTTCGGAAAGAGGTTTGCTACCTTCTGCAATTGCAGACATGCTCAGTAGAATAATCATCGAAAGTAGAAATTTCACAGCGCTATCCTTTAACACTTATTCGACAGCGTCCCCCGCATTTAATCACCGGTTAACCTGCCTTTGTAAATTCAATGTGTATGACATTACGCTTGTTCCTACTTAGTTTCAAATAGCTATGAAAACATGTTTCTGTGTGTTGGTGACAAAACCGCGCGTTGCTTCCCCTGCAAGTTTTACAATTTTTACTCCCTACCGTGAATACCTTACAGGGCCGGGCAAAGGTCGTTTTTGCTAAAACGCCCTGCTGGCGCGCTCTTGCCGGTGTGGAACAGCTCTTGCTGTTATATGGGTAGCTTAACCATGCGAACACTATTCGCGTTGTCGACAACACCGCTTAACAACTAAGGAGCACCACATGGCTATTATTAAATGGGCTACTGCAAAATATGAAGGTCTTGGCAAAGACGGTAAAGGACATGTTTCTACTGAATCGGGCGCTTTGAAGGATCAGCCTTATGGCTTTAATACCCGGTTTGAAGATAAAGCTGGCACCAACCCCGAAGAGCAAATCGCTGCAGCGCATGCATCGTGTTTTACTATGGCATTATCTTTTGGCCTGGCAAAGCTCGGCTTTAGTAAAGGCAGTTTAGCATCTAAGGTAGCTATTACACTGGTAAAAGAAGGTGACGGTTTTACCATCTCAAAATCTGAAATCTGGTTAGATGCCAAAGTACCGGGTATGAGCGGTGCAGACTTTGAAAAAGCTGCGGTAGAGGCCAAGCTAAACTGCCCGATCTCCAGGTTACTAACCTGTGACGTTACCTTAGATATTACCTCGTTTGAAGGTAGTTAATTAAGCAGATCTTGGGGTAACTAATAAGGCCCGTTTTGATAGCGTTAAACGGGCCGCTTTAAATACAATGGAGCCTGATTAATGACATCTGAGCAAACTGAACAACCTGAAGAAGAGTCACGTAGTTTTATGCACTATGCGGCACTGAAAACCGCCATTGTTAATAATGAAGAACAGCGGGTAAAAGAGCTGTTGGCAAACCAAAGTATGCAAGCGCTGGAAAAAGGCTACCTGCTTGATTTAGCAAGGTTAAACAATAACAGTACTATTGTAGCCTTGCTGGAAGCAGTGCCTGTATCTGCATAACCGCTCAGCGAATGCTTTACCGGCTGTTGCATGGCGACACTACACTTTTTGCCGGTAACCAAAAAATGTTACGACTAATGCCACCAGCCCGGTAATGCAAAAGGCCGGAATTAACACTACTACGCCGACAATGGCGCTAATGCTGATAGCATCCGGATAATCAAAACTGCTTACGCAACCACTATTATTGCCCCCGCCAAAACTGAGGCAAAGATCGGCAAAGATAACTGCGCAGCCCAGCCACGTAAGGGCAATAAACAGTGTCAGTAACCAGTAAAAGCCGGCCGTTTTCTTTTCTTTCGGATTAATAGGTTTCCCCTCATGCCTGATGTTGTGTTTACTTAGGTTGTTAACTCAGCGCGGCCAACAAGCAACCGGTTATAACAGCCAGATACTGCTGATACCCTGCCTCGTTAAAGGCTTTGGATGCCGGTGAATTTGACCGGGGTAAAATAATACTGCCTGTTTTACTGTGCTGGTTTCTGTGCCCGCCAAAGATCGCCGAGCACAGAAATGTGCAACTGCAATGATACAAAGCCGGTTTAGCAGCGTAGTATTGGCGTTTTATCGCCAAAACAAAAGATTACTATGAAATTTCTGCTTAAGATTACCTTATTATTAGCCAGCAGCGTGCTGATGCAAAGCTGCACCGGGGTGCCGGATGGCGTTACACCGGTAACACCGTTTGAACTTAACCGCTATTTAGGTGAATGGCATGAAATTGCCAGGCTGGACCACCGCTTTGAGCGCGGTTTAACTGACGTGACGGCTAACTACAGTTTGCGCGATGATGGTGGTGTTAAAGTGATTAACCGCGGTTTTAATCGCGAGGATAACAAATGGCAACAGGCAGAGGGCAAGGCGTACTTTGTTGGCGACAGCAATACCGGCGCGCTTAAAGTGTCATTTTTTGGCCCATTTTACGGCGGTTACAATGTGGCTAAACTTAGCGCTGACTACAGCGTTGTTTTGGTTGTAGGTCCGTCAACAGATTACGCCTGGTTACTGGCGCGTAGCAAAACACCAGACAAGGCCCTGTGCGACGACTACATGGCATTTGCTGAGCGCCTTGGCATTACTGCCCAACAATGGATTTGGTTACAAAGCTGCGACTAAAACAACGGCGTTGAGCATCCAGCACGCAGAGATAAAACAGGCAGAAGCTCATCGTTAATGTGCTTCTGCCTGTTTGGCTTAACTGAATAATTTTTTTAATGCTACAGCACGCTCTTCATCAGGCATAGCTGATAGCTTTTCAATAAGACTTTTCGGCAAACGAATTACCGAGCCACGCTGCAGACGCTTAAGCTGCTGTTCTACATCAGCCATGTTGTTACTGGTAACAAGCACCTCTGCCGTATTGCGTAACTGCTTGCATTCAGCGTGCTCCGGGGTAAAGCCCAGTTTACGGCTGTAAGCCTCTAACGTGGCTTCGTGGGCATTTTGCGCCGCCAACTGACAGTATTCTACGTTAGAATATACATAAGTTTGTGTACTGGCTTCACTTGTAACACTCAGCAATGATAACGCAGTCAACAGGGTTGCAGTAACTAACTTCATTTTTAACCTCGGGTATGTGTAGTGCTTAATTGCTGCGCAGTTTACCGGGCAATAATGACAGTTCAGTGTAAGAAGCACGAGATTAAACAGTACACTTGCATTAGTTTAACTAATGCATCAATCACTGAGGCCACACTGTAACCTTGTTACAACTCAGATCTGTCGATTGCATTACATCTCTACCCTGTTTAAAGTAATTCCCATTCAGCCAGTTAGAGCCACCTAAACCATGAGCACACTCCCCCCTGCCGATAATGCCGTGATTTCTGAAGTGGCACCCGACACCTTCGTTGACAGCAGCGGCAAGCAACTGACTGATCGCCAGGTGCGGGGGGTGGTTACGCCACATGTATTTGCAGTCGCACCAGAGTTAATTGGCCAGCCATTGGCCAGGCCCGCTCGCCGTGGTGTGGCGATACTGATTGACGGTTTTTTTATTGCAACCCTTACCTCCGGCAGCCTGATTTTTCTGTTGCCTATGCTGGCTTATCTGGCGTGGTCGCGCTGGCAGACAGGCAAAACCGGCCAGGTGGCTATTCTGGCCTGTACGGCACTGGTGCTGTTTACCAGTAATAACTGGACAGCATCGCTGCCCTCAGACACCGCTATTAAACGTATTACAGACAGCACAGCCGTATCGGCGAATGCCCTGCGCTTAAGCCAGGCTGACTGCGATGCAAGCTGTGCACAAGCACAGCTACAGGCGGTGATACAGCAACTGCAAAAAACCCAACTGAGCATTACAGAGCGGGAAGAAATGCTCAGCGATTTGCTGGATATCAGCCAGCTGTCTGCCAGCGAAAAAGCCTCTGTGATGACAGAAGCGATTACCAGCCTCAAAGTTGGCGCGACTGTGGAACAAATGAGCGCGACAGTACAAGGCAGCACCAGCCCGCCCGAGCCGGCACCTTCGCTTACCGGCGCTTCGCTTTGGCAAAGACTGCAGGAATCGGATCACAGTGTACTGAAATGGGTGCAAGGTATTTTAGCTGATTTAGGTATCGGTTTTGGCTGGGCTATCGGCTATTTTACGCTGTTTATCGCCTGGAATAATGGCCAGACTATTGGCAAAAAGTTATGCGGTATTCGCGTAGTGCAACTGGACAACAATCCCATCTCCCTGTGGGGCGCCTTTGGCCGCCAGGGCGGTTATAGCGCTGGCTTTGCCACCGGCTTACTGGGCTTTTTACAAATCTACTGGGACCCAAACCGCCAGGCCATTCAGGACAAACTGGCTGATACCCTGGTACTGCGGATAAAAAGCTAAACCGGGCGGTGCTTTAATGCCCACTCAAAAGGTAAACTTATAACAAAAATCGGCAATATTGAAAAAACACCGAACTTTATACTGTAAAAATACACATAAACCATGTGAATTATGGTTTTTTAGCCAAAATACACTAGCCTATTTTGCCATATTTTCATTAGTATGCGCATAGTAGATTAATGTTAACCGGGCGTTGCCAGCACTATTGCGCAGCGCCAAGCTATAGGCTGATTTATGTTATTTGATGCAGATTTAACCACCGCTTGCCCGCTGCGACAAAAGATCCGTAATTATTACCGCATCGACGAAAATACTGTTATTGACCATTTATTACCACTGGCTGAAGTGGGCGTTAAGGCCCGCAGCCGTGCCTGGGAACGTGCCAGGCAAATTGTACTTACAATCCGCAAAGAGCAAGATGGTCAAGGTGGTATTGATGCATTATTAAATGAATTCTCCCTGTCGAGTGAAGAAGGTGTAGTGCTGATGTGTCTGGCTGAAGCATTACTGCGGGTGCCGGATAAAAGCACCCAGGAAGCGCTGATCCGCGACAAACTGGCCAAAGGCGACTGGAGCGCGCATTTGGGCAGCAGCGACTCGTTGTTTGTTAATGCGTCGTCATGGGGCTTGTTAGTTACCGGTAAAATGGTGAACTACTCGGACCAAAACAAAGCGCATCAGTTTGGTATTCTGAAAAAAACCCTTGGTCGCCTGGGGGAGCCGGTGATCCGCAAATCGGTTAACTTTGCCATGAAAATTATGGGCAAACAGTTTGTGATGGGGCGCGATATTGATGAAGCAATAGAGCGTGCGGCAGACACCGAGAAAAAAGGTTATGTGTATTCTTACGATATGCTGGGCGAAGGTGCCCGCACTATGGCCGATGCCGAGCGTTACTATCAAAGCTATTTAACCGCCATTCATGCTATTGGCAAAGCCGCGAACGGCCGCGGCCCGATTAAAAGCCCCGGTATTTCCGTTAAGCTGTCGGCTATCCATCCGCGATACGAGTTTAGCCACCGCGAGCGGGTTATGGCCGAATTACTACCTAAACTCAAAGCTCTGGTGCTGTTAGCCAAAAGCTACGATATCGGCTTTACAGTGGATGCCGAAGAAGCCGACCGCTTAGATATTTCGCTGGATATTATTGAAGACGTGTTCAGCGATGAAGACCTTGGCGATTGGACAGGCTTTGGCCTGGCAGTACAGGCATATCAGAAACGGGCCATTTTTGTGATTGAATGGCTGGCTGAGTTAGCCCGTAAAGTTAACCGCAAAATGATGGTGCGGCTGGTAAAAGGTGCTTACTGGGATACTGAAATTAAAACCACCCAGCAAGATGGGCTGGAGCACTTTCCGGTATTTACCCGCAAGGCCTCTACCGACGTATCTTACAAAGCCTGTGCGATTAAATTGCTTGAAGCGCGCGATGTGTTGTATCCGCAATTTGCCACCCACAATGCTTACACCGCCGCCACCATTTTAGAGGTAGCCAAAGGCAACAACACAGGCTTTGAGTTTCAGCGCTTGCACGGCATGGGCGAATCATTATTTGACCAGATCGTTACTGCAGAGAAAATTCAGTGCCGGGTGTATGCCCCGGTTGGCGAGCATGAAAACCTGCTGGCTTACTTAGTACGGCGTTTGCTGGAAAACGGCGCTAATTCGTCTTTTGTTAACGCTATTGTTGATACCACCCAGCCGGTGGAGGCATTGCTGCCCGATCCGGTAGAAACCCTGCAGGGCCTGCGCAACAAATACAACGGCCAGATTAAAATGCCGCTGGATTTATACGGCGCCGAACGGGCTAACTCGCGCGGGCTGGATTTAACTGATGTTAATGCCCTGATGCCGTTTAAAGCAAATTTAGACAGATGGTTTAATGAGCACAGAATAACTGCCGACACGTTGCCAACAGGTGTGTCAGCGGTGATAAACCCTGCCAACCACCGGGAAATAATAGGCCATATTAGCCTGCACAGTACTGAGCAAATGCAGCAGTTGCTAACCAACGCCGATAAGGCATTTAGCAGTTGGTCACAAGTCCCTATTACACAGCGGGCCAACTTACTGCGCCGGATAGCCGACATTTTAGAGCGGCATAACGACGAGCTGGTGGCAATCTGTATTAAAGAAGCCGGTAAAGTGGCGCAGGATGGTATCGACGAAGTGCGTGAAGCGGTCGACTTTTGCCGCTATTACGCCGCACGGGCAGAAGAGCTGGCCAAAGATGAACGCTTTGAACCACGCGGGGTAATTTTATGTATCAGCCCGTGGAACTTCCCGCTGGCAATTTTCCTGGGCCAGGTAGCCGCCGCTATTGTTACCGGTAATACCGTTATCGCCAAACCTGCCGAACAAACCAGTCTGATTGCGCTGCGTACCATTGAGCTGATGCACACCGTGGGCTTGCCTGAGCATGTGGTACAAGCTGTGCTTGCCCGCGGCAGTGATGTAGGTAAAACCATAGTGCCGGACAGCCGTATTCAGGCGGTGATGTTTACCGGTTCTACCGATACCGGCAACCTTATTGCACAAACGCTGGCCGGGCGCAGTGATATTCAGGTGCCACTGATAGCCGAAACCGGTGGCCAGAACTGTATGATTGTCGACTCGACAGCGCTGCCGGAACAGGTGGTTGACGATGTGATCAGCTCGGGCTTTCAAAGTGCCGGCCAGCGCTGCTCGGCACTGCGGGTGCTGTTTATTCAGGAGGATGTAGCTGACAACATTATTACCATGCTAAAAGGCGCTTTAAAAGAGCTGCATGTGGGCGATCCGGCACTGCTTAGCACCGATATTGGCCCGGTTATCGATGCAAGAGCACTGAAAAACCTGCAGCAGCACGTTGAGTATCTGCAGGATAAAGCCACACTGCACTACCAGTGCGATATTCCGGATAACGACAGCAACGGAGCTTACTTCTTTGCGCCGCGCTTATATGAAATTAAAGATTTGTCTGTGTTAAAGCGCGAAGTATTTGGCCCTTGCGTGCATATTGTGCGCTTTAAAGCGAAAGATCTGGATAAAGTTATTGATCAGATCAACGGTACCGGTTTTGGCCTGACCATGGGTATTCATTCACGGATTGAAGAACGCTGCGATTATCTGGCCAAAATGTCACGCGCGGGCAATGTGTATGTTAACCGCAATATGATTGGTGCCATTGTCGGCTCTCAGCCCTTTGGCGGCCGAGGCTTGTCAGGCACCGGCCCCAAAGCAGGCGGCCCGAACTACTTGGTACGGCTGGTAAAAGAAAAAGCTTCGCCGGACAATATACAAATGACGAACCTGTCACCCGACGAGCTGGACTTACACCACGCGCCCGACGCTGAAGCGCAGGTGCAGCAGCTGATGGAAAACTCGCTGCGCGATGAAAAAATCTGGCGTTCAACACCATTAAATGATCGCATTTCCGCAGTACGGCAATTATTGGCCAAAATAGCCACCGTTGACATTATTGACGAGCTGGCTGACGATTTAGGCTCTACTCTGGCCGATGCCCGGGCGCAGCTAAACCGGCTGGAAAAACATATGCGCAAAGCCATAGAATTGCCGGGGCCTACCGGTGAATCGAATACGCTGCGCTATGAACCACGTGGCTGTGTGGTGTGTTATGCCGATAAGAGCACCTCGTTTAACTTCTGGACCCTGTCTATTATTACCGCGCTGGCTGCGGGCAATACTGTCATTACGGTAGCGTCCGAGCTGTTTTATGAAGAAGCCCAGACGTTCAGAGAAAAGTTTATCGCTACAGGTGTTGCTAAAGGCGTGTTTCAGGTGGCGAAATCCAACCAGTTGCAGGCTATTCTGGCTCATCCGCATTTAGCCGGAGCCGTTGTTGCTGCGCGCTCGTCGCGTTTGGGGTATTTCAGCCAGCAGTTGGCCAAGCGCGAGGGCGCTATTTTGCCGGTGATCAGCGCCGAGTATTACGACACCCTGATTAAACGGCTGATAACGGAAAAAACCATCAGTATTGATACCACCGCCTCGGGCGGTAACACCTCGCTAATGACTATGGTGGAAGACGACGAGTAACACGCTGGCCGACGTAAAGCCACCCTTGCCGGGTGGCTTTTTTGTCCTTTGCTGCCTGGCGTTATTTCAGTACCTGCAACAAATTACTGTGCTGATCTGTCCAGCTGACAGTAGGTTGCGCCGGAGTAAGCCAACGGCTTAAAGCCTGCTGCAATTGCGGCTGTTGCATAAAACGCTGGTTATTCGTCAGCAATACCCAGTGTGCCGCAGGGTTAGTACCTTTTGCCGGCGTAGCAATAAAATATGCCTGCAGGCCAAGGCTGGCGGCCTGATTACGCAATAAACCGGTTAAATCCAGGTAGTTATTTGACACATGTACTGCCAGCACACCATCACTGTGTAAATGCTGCCAATACAAGTGCATGGCTTCAAGCGTAAGTAAATGCTGCGGAATGCTGTCGCTGCTAAATGCATCCAGCACCAGCACATCAAACTGTTGGCTGCCGGCTGCCAGCTGCGCCTGCAGCATTAATCTGGCATCCCCCTGTACAATTTCAACATTTGCCGCGCTGTCGCTGAGGTAACTGAAATACTCCGTTGCCACTTTAATGACGGCTGGGTTCAGCTCGTAAAACAGCATGGTATCGTCTGGCTTACCGTAAACCGCCAACGCCCCGGCGCCTAACCCGACCAAACCGAATTTACGTTGTTGCAGTTGCTGCACATTGCGTGATGGTGCTGCCGGTAAAAAATACTCTAATGCCAACGCTGCCCCGGTGCCGGCGCGATAATAACTTTGCGCCTCAAGCGACAAAGGTGCAGCCAAATATTGCGCACCATGGCTGGTGGTGCCGTCAATTAAACGCCGCTGCATATTGCCGTTCAGGCTGATATCGCGCACGATAAGACTACCGTAGAAATTACGTTCGGCATAAACGTTGTGCCGGCCGGGTTGCCACTCCAGCGCCAGCACACTTAGCGTAAACAACACGGCGCCAGCTAACCACACTGCCTGCTGCCAGGGCGGTGTGCCCGGTGTGCGTGGCCACAGCAGCAAGTAAATAGCCAGCAGTACCAGTAAAAACTCCCACTGCTGTGTAAACAACAACGGTGCCAGCAAATTAACTGCCAGGCTACCCAGGGCTCCGCCAGCGGCCAGTAATAAATAATAACCGGTTAGGCCACGCGGCTGGGGTTTTAACCGCGCCAGCTCGCCGTGGCACAACATGCAGCCACTGAACAGCAGCAACAGATACAGCAGCAACTGCGAGATCAGATCAAACTGGCGGCCCAGATAGAACAGCAACAGGCCAAACACCATACTCAGACAAAACAGATAGCGCCACAGCCCCCGCTGATACCAATGCGGTTTATTAAACACCAGGATATAGCTAAGCAAATACAAGCACAGCGGCACCACCCACAAAAACGGAATGGGCGGCACGTTCTGAGTAAGTTGCTGCGTTACCGCCAGTAATAACACCACGCCGCTGGCCGACAACAACAACCAACGGAAAGCAGCCGGTTGACGCAGCCGGGCGGCACCGGCACGGTACGACGGCGGTAACGCCGCCAGGTGTTGCCACATCAACGCCAGGCAGCACACGGCAAACACCACAAAGCCAGACAACCAGTACAGGCGTTGTTCCGACAGCAATAAGCCAGGTTCCAGCAAAAACGGATATGCCAGCAAACCACCTAAAGAGCCGATATTCGACAAAGCATATAAGCGGTAAGGCGACACTGTAGTATAGCGGCCGGCAAACCAATGCTGCAGTAAAGGCCCGGTGGCCGACAGCAAAAAATAGGGCAAACCTGTGGTAAACAACAGGAACAGCAACACAGCCGCCAACGGCGGCAGCGCACTGAATGCCGTGGCATCTGAGCGGTACAGTAGCGGCAAACTCAACAGGCCCAGCAATAATAACAGGCTGTGCAACGAACGCTGCGCCAGTGGCGACAGAAAACGACACAGAGCATGGGCGTAGGCATAACCGGCGAGCAGCATGGCCTGAAAAAACAGCATACAGGCAGTCCACACTGCGGCACCACCACCCAAATAAGGTAGTAGCTGTTTGGCCAGCATCGGCTGAATTAAAAACAGTAAGGCAGCGCTTAAAAATATCGTCAGGGCAAACAAGGCCACAACAAGCTCCGGAAAAATCAACGACAGAAAAATGCGCCAAGCCTATACAATGAGCGCTCTGCAGGCAAGTAACAGCAGTAAATACCTGTTTGTGATGCTAACAGTGTTGCGGTAGACTCCGTTTTTTTATCGACATAGTGCAGCATAACGCGCCTTAAATTTTAATCTGAGCTGCACTTAAGGGACACTAAAGCATGGCAAGATTTAAAGTACCACACACCCTTACTTTGTTGTTTAGCATGATGGTACTGGCGATGATCGCCACCTGGATAGTACCGCAAGGCTTTTTTGAAACCCAAACCCTGGCCAATGGCCGCTCCGCCGTTATTCCAGGCACCTTTGCTTTAGTAGAAGAACGCCAGTATTTAAGCCCGTGGCAGCTGTTAACAGCCATACCACGCGCTTTTGCCAGCGCTCAGGATGTGATTTTCTTTGTTATGATCCTCGGTGGCGTATTGTCTATCGCCCGCGCCACCGGCACGGTAGATGCGCTGATCGGCCGACTGCTGACCCGCTTTGGTGAGAAGCCGCATATGCTGATCTTTATGGTGGTGTTCTGCTTTGCCATGGCGTCCAGCGCTATCGGCACCGCCGGTGAGTACATTCCCTTTGTGCTGATTTTAGTCGCACTGTGTAAAGCGATGCGGCTGGATGCGATGACAGCTGTGGGCATGACAGTCGCCGGTTATGGTATTGGCTATGGTGTATCAGCTATTAACCCTTTCACGGTGATTATTGCCCAGCAAATTGCTGAAGTACCGGTACTGTCTGGCATTGAACTGCGCCTGGCAATTTTTATTCCCTTTGTGCTGATTGGCTTTCACCATGTCTGGAGCTATGCCAAAAAAGTACTGGCCGATCCGGCCAACTCAATGGTAGCCGATTTGCCCTGCCCGCTGGGTGATAAACAAACCAGCACTTACCCACAACTGGCGCTAAACCATAAACTGATTTTAGCCAGCTTTGTCGGCACCATCGCTGTGGTGGCCTATGGCATCCGGGTACATGGCTGGTACTTGTATGAGCTAAGCGCCTGCTTTGTTGCCTGGGGTCTGTTTACTGCAGTGGTTGGCCGTATTTCTGCTGATACTACCGCGCAAAAGTTTATTGATGGCGCTATGGAACTGACCACCACAGCGATGCTGATTGGCGTGGCACGCGGTATTTCACTGATTATGGAAGATGGCCAGATTTTGCATTCGCTGGTGCATGGTATGTCGCTGCCGTTGTCTTATGTTGGCGCTGAGGCAGCAGCTGTAGGTATGTTGGTTATTCAAACCCTGCTGAATTTTTTTATTCCCTCCGGCAGCGGCCAGGCCTATGTCACTATGCCGTTAATGGTGCCACTGAGCGACTTACTCGACATTCCGCGCCAGGTTGCGGTATTGGCGTATCAGTTTGGTGATGGCTTTTCCAATATGATTATCCCCACTAATGCAGTATTAATGGGCATTATCGGCATTGCCGGTATTCCTTACGGCCACTGGTTCCGCTTTTGTGCACCACTACTGTTAAAACTGATGCTGGCAGCCTCGGTGGTTTTAGTGCTGGCAGTAGTATTTGACTATGGCGACAGCGTACAACCCCAAACTCCTGCAGGCGCAAACCTGAGCCAACCGGATTAAACTCTGCAACACCTGCGGTAGCAACTTACCGCAGGTGTTGCTGGTAATTCAGTGGCTTCCTGATTAGAGTACGCTAATCAGGCAACAGCCCCCCTTAACCGCAGGCCGCGATATGAGTCAGGCGAAACAAATTGCTGAAATTATCTTAAAAGGCTTTCGCCGCCACTTCAGTTTATTTCAGGCTATTACCGCCAAAGCCAAACAACGTTTTGAGTTGGCCGACTGGCGCGCCTTTCAGCAGGACAGCTCAGACCGTATTTCGTTTTATGATCAGCGTGTTACCGAAGCGATTGCACATCTGGCCACTGAGTTACCGGCACAATGCTTAAACGAAACACTGTGGCAACAGGTAAAACAGCACTATATGGAATTTCTGGCGTTTCACCCCCAGGCTGAACTGGCAGAAACCTTTTACAACTCAGTGTTTTGTCAGTTATTTGAGCGTAAGTATTTTCATAATAAGAACATCTTTATTGAGTCTACGCTGAGCAAACAACATTTACCTGCGCCGGTGGCCTCGGTATACGACAGCTACTTTCCGGCCCAGGATGGCTTAAAACAAACTATCCGCAATATTGTCTCCGGCTTTGGTTTTATTACGCCCTTTATTAACCTGGACCGTGATATCCGCCTGATTGTAAAAAGCTTTATGGCGCAGTCCAGCCATGGCCGCCATCCGGTGTACCAAATTCGCTTTGATATTTTAAGATCAGTGTTTTACCGCAATAAAGCGGCTTATATTGTTGGCCGCGCGGTAACGCCGGATGGCCAGCAGCCGTTTATTATTCCGCTGCTGCACCGCGAAGGCGCCGGCTTGTATATCGATACCCTGGTAACAGATGCCAAACAGATGACGATTATTTTCGGCTTCTCGCGCGCTTATTTTATGGTGGCTACCCAGGTGCCATCAGCATTGGTGCATTTTTTACGCGAGTTACTGTCGCATAAAACCCTGGCCGAGCTATATGCCAGTATTGGCTTACACAAACAGGGCAAAACCGAATTTTACCGCGAGCTGCTGGGCCACCTGGACAACAGCAATGATCAGTTTGTCGCCGCACCGGGTATTCGCGGCATGGTAATGATGGTGTTTACCCTGCCATCGTTTCCTTATGTGTTTAAAGTTATTCGCGATAAGTTTGCTCCCAGCAAAGAGTTTGGCCGCGACACGGTAAAAGCGCGCTACCTGCTGGTAAAAAAACATGACCGGGTTGGCCGCATGGCCGATACGCTGGAATACTCTTATGTCGCCTTGCCGAAAAAGCGTTTTTCGGCTGAATTACTCGAAGAGTTACAGCAGGTTATTGGCGACTCACTGAGCTTTGAAGACGAGCTGGTGGTAATTAAACACCTGTATATTGAACGGCGGATGATCCCGCTGAATATCTATCTGGAAACCGCCTCGCTGGCGGAAAAAAGCCATATTATGGACGACTATGGCCAGGCGATTAAACAAATGCTGGCCGCCAATATTTTCCCGGGCGATATGCTGCTGAAAAACTTTGGTGTAACACGGCATAAACGCGTAGTGTTTTATGACTACGACGAAGTGCAGTATATGCTGGATGTTAATTTCCGAAGCTTTCCGAAAACCGATAACTATGAAGATGCGCTGTTTGCCGAAGGCACAGTGTGCGCCGCACCGGGTGATGTATTCCCCGAGCAGATGGCCACCTTTGTTACGCCGCAGCCGCAAATCCGCGAGTTGCTGTTTGGCAAACACCCTGAACTGCTTGATGCTGCCTACTGGCGGCAGAAACAACAAAACATCCGCAATGGCGTGGTAGAAGATATTTTCCCCTACCCCGACAGTATTCGTTTTTATCATCAGTATCAGGATGACAGCAGCGCCCAGACAAACTAGGGTTATGCTATGAAGTCAGCCAGATGAATTGATACAGTATGAGCAGCAACATTCAAACCGTCGATGCACATTGGGTAAAACGTTTACTGCCAGCCAGACCGGCCCAGGCTCACAAAGGTTACTTTGGCCATGTGCTGGTGATAGGTGGCGATTATGGCTACGGTGGCGCTGCGATTATGGCGGCGCAAAGCGCTGCGCACTGTGGTGCTGGCTTGGTCAGTTTATACACCCGCCAAGAACATATCAGCGCCATGTTAAGCCGCCAGCCAGAAGTAATGGCCAACCATCAGCACTTTACCGAGATGCTAAACCGCGCCACGGTTGTGCTGGCAGGCCCAGGGCTTGGCCTGAGCAGTTGGGGCAAAGCCCTGCTGGTACAAGTACTCAGTTGCGACAAACCGCTGCTGCTTGACGCCGATGCGCTGAATTATCTGGCATCACTGCCAGCAACTGATCAGCAGCGCATGCAGCGTGATAACCGGGTGTTGACACCTCACCCGGGAGAAGCTGCTCGTTTACTCGGCTGCACAACGCCTGCAATAGAGCACGACAGAATAGCGGCCGTGCAGCAGTTGCAGCTGCAATTTGGCGGCACGGTATTATTAAAAGGCCTTGCCAGCCTGATAGCCGGGCCAAAGCAGCAACTGGCGCGCCTTAACTGCGGCAACCCTGGCATGGCCAGCGCTGGCATGGGCGATGTGTTGTCCGGTATTATTGCCGCCTTATTGGCACAGGGACTAAGCAGCTTTCATGCTGCGGCACTGGGCGGTTGGCTGCACGGTAGCGCCGCTGATGCAGTAGCCGCTAAACGGGGTGAGCGCGGTCTGCTGGCAACTGCTATACTGCCGCCGCTGCAAAAACTGCTAAACGGAAAGCCTGTTAAATGAAAATATACGTGGATGCCGACGCCTGCCCGGTAGTGATTAAAGACATTATCTTTCGTGCCGCTGAGCGCAAAAACATTATCACTTTACTGGTCGCCAACCAGCTAATCAGAGTGCCGCCGTCGAAGTTTATCTCGGCTATTACGGTGTCCAGCGGCTTTGATGAAGCCGATAACGAAATAGTACGCCGCTGCGAAGCCGGTGATTTAGTTGTCACCGCAGATATTCCACTAGCCGCCGATGTGCTGGCCAAAGGCGGCTATGCACTAAACCCACGCGGCGAGCTATATAGCCACGATACAATTAAACAAAAGCTAACAATGCGCGATTTTATGGACACGCTGCGCGGCAGTGGCGTGCATACCGGTGGGCCGCCGCCGCTGAGTCAAAGCGACCGACAGGCCTTTGCTAACCAGCTGGATACCCTGTTACAGCGCAATACTACACCTTAAAACGGCCTACCTGATTGTTGACCACCTGTACCAGCTGCCGCACCCGGTTGCCGTCATTGCCGGTGTCCCGGGCTAAATCTGACAGTTCTATCGCATTCTGGCTGATACCATTCACTGTTTGATTAACGTGCTCAGCGACAGTTGACTGCTGTTCGGTTGCGGCGGCGATCTGGATTGCCATATCATTGATGCTGGCAATGCCCGACACGATACTGTCCAGAAACTGACAGGCCGATTCAGCATGCTGCTCGGTTTCTGATACCTGCGATTTTGCATTACTCATCGCACTTACGGCACTGCTGACACCATTTTGCAACCGCGTAATCATTTCGTGGATGTCTTTTGTCGACTGCTGAGTACGCGAAGCCAGTGTCCTGACTTCGTCGGCAACCACAGCAAAGCCGCGGCCGGCATCCCCGGCACGGGCGGCTTCAATGGCAGCATTAAGCGCCAGTAAGTTAGTTTGGTCAGCAATACCACCAATCACTTCCAGCACCGACACTATATTACGGCTCTCGGTTTCCAGATTACTAATGGCCTGCACCACCTGATCAATATCGCGCGCCAGCACGCTGATTTCACTCATCGATTGGCGGATCACCTTGCCAGAACTGTCAGCGGCAGTGTTGGCTCGTTCTGTAGCACCACTGGTTTGTGCAGCATTACCGGCGATTTCCTGCACTGCATGTTGCATCTGATGAATAGCGGTCAACACCTGATCAATATGCATAGTTTGCTCGCCGGCTTTTACGCTGGTCTGGTCTGTTTTGCTGGCAATGTTGGCTGACGCTTTCTCCAGATCTGCAAGGTGTCGCTGCACCTCTTGCATCATCGCCTGCAAAGTAGTGATAAATTCATTAGTCTTTACGGCGACATCGCCAATTTCATTGTCACTGCTAACCGGCAACCGCCGGGTTAAATCGCCGCCGACACTGGCCAGCTCGCTGACCATATTTTTCAACTGCTCCAGAGGCTTTACAATCAGGTTGGGGCTGAACAGCACGGTAATTCCCGCAATCGCCACAGCAATGATCACCAGTACGATAGTTAACGACTTTTGTTTATCAACATAGTGCGATAACTCCTGCCCCAGCGTTAGCATACGCTGATCAATACGCTCTCCCAAGCCGTTATATTCTTCACGCAAAGATGCAAACGCCGCCCCCTCAGCGCCTTTTATCAGCGCCCGTGCCTGTAAGGTGTCGTTTTGCTGTGCCAGCTGAATAACCTGCTCGGCTAAGTGGAACCACTGGTTAAATATGCCGGAAAATTCTGCTGTCGACATTGCCTGTACCCCAAAACCCCGTACCAGGCCACTGGCGGTTTCCATCCGCTCAAAAGCCTGGCGCACATTGTCATCGAAGTCTTTGCGCACGTCAGCCACTGGCTGACCTGCAGCGGTCAGCACAACAAATTCACGCAGTGCCAGCTCTGCCTGATATAGATCGCGGTCAGCATTTAGCACAGCTGTAGTAGCCGGGCTTAAATTATTAATAGCAATATCAGTACGGTCGACTACGCCGTTGACCATAATCAGGCTTTTCCCCCCCACCACTGCAATCAGTATCGCCAAAATTAAGATGGGTAATGCAATTTGCATTTTAACAGACAGGTTTTTCAGTGTATTCATGACGGCTCTCACATCCAGTAACGTACGGTAAGCCAGAGATGGCTAAGTGATATACCCACTTAGCATAGTTGAGTTTATCAGTAACATAATTGAATTTTATCAGTATCCTAGCGAATTATTGCCATACAAGCTGTGTTATTGCCAAGTGCTTCACGGCGCAGTGCCCGGCAACACCTTAAGACTAAAGCCTGAGCTAAACTGTAGCAGTTTATTGCTATCCGGTTGAATAAAGCCCAGGCTGGCAGCCAGTAACTGCAGTGGTTTATCAAACTGCGGTGGCTGCTTGGGCAGTAACTCAGGATAGTATTTATCATGCAATATTGGCATACCAAGACTAAGCATGTGCAGCCGCAGCTGATGGGTTTTACCACTGTGCGGGCTAAGCTGAAACAGACCGATGTCGCCGGCTTTGACGACCAGACTGATATCTGACACCGCATTCACCGGCCCTGGGACTATGGCATTGAGGAATCGCGGCTGGCTTTTTTCAATTCGATTGGCGATGTGCCAGTGCCGGGGCAATGCACAGTGCTGTGCTTCTGCGCTTAGCTTTGCTACCGCCTGATACTGCTTTTGTACCCTACCTTCGCTAAACAGCTGATAATACTGCGCCCGACTGGCCGCATTTAGTGAAAACAGCACTATGCCCGCGGTTTCCCGGTCCAGCCGGTGTACCGGTACAATATCACTAATGCCGGTTTCGCGTTGTAAGCGCGCCAGTAAGCACTCATTAACGTATTCACCACCTGGCGTAACCGGCAAAAAATGCGGCTTGTCAGCCACCAATATATGCTCGTCCTGATAGACAATTTGGTGCGCAAACGGGATAACCGGCTCGGCTGTTACTTCACGGTAGTAGCACAACCGTTTGCTGGGCGAAAAAGGGGTATGTTCGGTAATCGACTCGCCGTTAAACCAATACACCTTGCCTGTAGCAATACGCTGACGCCAGATAGCCTCGCTGATAAACGGAAACTGGCTGCAAAGAAACTGCAGCACAGTATGCCAGCCGTTATTGACAGCAGGCAGGGTAATTTCAGAGGCTTGGCGGGCTATCGACACGGTAGATTCCGGCAGAAAAATCAGCGCGCAGTGTAGCATAAAAGCGGCTACAATAGCCGCCCGTTGCCGTTCAGATGCTGTTGGAACCTGCATGTCGCATATTAATTCTGTCCTTAACCTACGCACACAGGAGCTGGCAAAAGCTACCCGGGTGTTTAACGCACGCGGCAGCAAAGTTAAACGCTGCGAGCAGTGCCTGCTGCCGGCCACCGACTGCATCTGCGCCAGCAAACCCAATGTCAGCAGTAGCAGCGCCTTTTGTTTTATTATGTATACCGGCGAGTGCTATAAACCCAGCAACACCGGCCGCATTATTGCCGATGTTATCGCCGACAACCATGCCTATGTTTGGGACAGAACCCGGCCCGATGCCAACATGCTGGCACTGCTGGCCGACGCACGTTATGCACCTGTAGTGGTATTTCCGCAGCAATATGCTGAAGCTGAGCGTTGTATCAACAGCCCGCTTGAACTTAGCGCCGTGCAAAACGGCAAAATACCGCTGTTTATTATGCTGGACGGCACCTGGCGCGAAGCGAAGAAAATGTTTAGAAGCCCTTATTTAGCCAACTTGCCGGTGCTGGGTATTCAACCAGAGCAGGGCTCAAGTTATCAGCTGCGCGAAGCAGCGCATCTGCACCAGCTGTGCACCGCCGAAGTGGCGGTTGAAGTACTGACTCTGGCGAACGATAACGTAGCCGCTGTAGCGTTGGCCGAATACTTTGCTGTATTTCGCCGCGCTTATATTGTCGGCAAACCCCACCTTAATTTTACTGAATCAGCAGAGTAATCTGCCAAGGATCTGATATGCGTGATGTAATACTGAGTAAACCCGCAGTTGAACTGTATAAAATACTGAAATTTGAAGGCCTGCTCAGCAGTGGCGGCGAAGCAAAAGCCGCAATAGACAGCGGTTTAGTGAAAGTGAACGGCGAAGTAGAAACCCGTAAACGCCGCCAGATTAACGCCGGCGATATTATTGAAATTGGCAGCGAAAAGCTGCAAATGCGCTTAGAATAATGCCGCAACTACACCGTTTGCAGAAAAGCAGCCAACTGCGCAACCAGCCAGTTGGCGTCATCTAACGGCACATCATGTCCGGCCCAGGGGTGCTGAATATGTGCCGCCTGCCAGTAGCGGGCTAAATCGGCTGAACATTGCGGGCTAACCAGCGTATCACCCAGGCTGCTAAGCAATAATGCAGGGCATTGCGGTGCGGGTGTTACCACAAAACGACTGGCCGCCCATAATTGGCGCAGGGCATTTAATTTACTTACCGGTCTTTGCTGCTGCCATAACTGCCAACTGCCAAGTATATCGGTATGTTCTGCAGGCCTGGCGCTGGTTAACTGCAAAATAGCCTGTTCGCGCTGTGCGGCCCCCAAGACGATACTGCGCAAAATAGCCGGATAGTTACGCCAGCACAAACGGCGGTAAAACGGCGACAACGGCTTGGCACTGCTGTTAATCAGCGTGACTGAGGCCACTTCATGCGGATATTGCGCTGCCCAGTCGGCTGCTAACATAGCCCCCAGTGAAATAGCCAGCAGATGCACCCTGCCGTTGTATTGTGGCGCCTGCAACCATTGCTGGCGCACCGACTGGCACAGGCCTCTGATGCTGCCAGGCGAACGCTGCTGGTACAGCTGGCCCGAGCCGGCAAAATCAAAGCTCAGCACAGGGTTGGTTACAGCCTCAGCCAGTAAAGGTTTGAATTCACCCCAATGGCGCTGCTCACGGGTTAAACCGCGGATCAGCAGTACCGGTGTAGCCTCGGCTAATACCATAAGGTTTTGGCCTGAACCTGTAACTGCTCGCGGTTAACCTGCGGCAACCAGTTTTGATATGACATGGTGCTGTTAATAAGAAAGTTAATCAGAATAAGGTGACTGCGCAGCACCCTTTTTACACGGTGCGGCTTTACCGGATGAAACATGCCCAGGCTGGATAACAGCTGAAACGGGTTTTTCCGCACCCAGTTCCACGAGCCCATTTCCAATGTTAACGGCAACATAGTGGTGTTATGCGCCAGCGATAAATCGTAAAGGTAGTCCCATAAATCACCATGGCACAGGTAATGCTGCGATTGCGGCTCAAAAATATAATTCTGGTGTGGGTAGGTTTGAAACAACAGTTCACGCAGCCGGTACATTTCGGCCAGATGCGCAATCGGCTCGCGGCGGCTTTTCGCATAAGGGAACCACAACCGATCAGTAGTGCCGAAGCCGGAGTGGCAATCCAACACCAGCGAAAAGGGCCGGTTAAACAGCTCACGCTGAATAAAATCGGCTACGGCCTGGCTTTCTGTTTCCATTTTGTCGGTGCGACCGCGATGCCATGGAATGGTGCGGCTGATACGCTGGCCGCCAACCAGCCAGGCGGCGCCTTCGGCGCACTCCACCGGCGCATTGCGCATTAAATCAACACTGTTGCCATTAGCGCGCCAACCATTGGCCATGCCGGCCGGGTTAACCAGCGGGATAAAATAAATACAACAATGTGCCAGCGTATGTTGCAGGCAAAGATCCCAGGGTAAGCGGTTTAGTAAAGTTTGCAAATAAGCCAGCACCACTTGTGTGCCAATACGCTCCAGACCGTGAATCCCTCCCACCAGCACGACTGCCGGGGCTGAAGCGTTGCGGTTGCCAAGAGTCAGACCATATAACGGCAGGCGCTCTGCCATATGCGGTATGCTGGCCAGTAATTCAACCTGTAATTGTGGCGGGGCCGTATCAATTAACTGTTGCAGCTGAGCCAGCTCGGGCAGCATGGTATCAGTATCAACCAACAGCTCACTCCGTTAGTGAAAGTTATATGACAGCATACCCGATGCCCGCCAGACAAAAATGGCAGTTTTATGAAGATTAAGTAAAACGCCGCCAAAGCGGCGGCGTGGTTAGCTTAGCAAAAGCTAAGTTTAGTTGGCGGCTGTATCAAGCGGAGCAAAACTTTTTACTAAGTCATCTACTGCTTTCATTTGCAGTAAATAATCTTCCAGCTTGGCCAGCGGCAAGGCACAGGGGCCGTCACATTTAGCCTGGTTTGGGTCCGGGTGCGCTTCAATAAACAATCCCGCCAGCCCCAACGCCATGCCAGAGCGCGCTAGCTGTGCTGCCTGGGCACGACGACCGTCGGCCGAGCTTTCGCGGCCACCTGGTTTTTGTAATGCGTGGGTGGCATCAAAAATAACCGGTCCGTAGTTTTTCATTTCATCCATACCCAGCATGTCTACCACCAGGTTATTGTAACCGAAACAACTGCCTCGCTCGCACAGGATCACCTGTTCATTACCGGCTTCTTTAAACTTGGTAATAATATGGCGCATTTCATGCGGCGCTAAAAATTGCGGTTTTTTTACATTAATTACCGCGCCGGTTTTCGCCATTGCCACCACTAAATCGGTTTGCCGCGCCAAAAACGCCGGTAACTGGATCACATCTACCACTTCTGCCACCGGTGCGGCCTGATATGGCTCGTGTACATCGGTAATTAAAGGCACGTTAAAAGTACGCTTAATTTCTTCAAAAATTCTTAAGCCCTCCTCCATGCCCGGGCCCCGGTAAGAATGCACAGACGAGCGGTTAGCTTTGTCAAACGAGGCTTTAAATACATAGGGAATGCCCAGCTTAGTGGTGACTTCCACATAGTGCTCGGCAATACGCATGGCTAAATCGCGTGATTCCAGCACATTCATGCCGCCAAACAGCACGAAAGGTAAATGGTTAGCCACTTGCGTGCTGCCAACCCGAATAATTTGCGCAGTCATAGTTTTTCCTAAAAACACAGGCACAACGCCTGTGATGCTCTTATCAGAATGCAGTTAAAAACACCGGCTGTTTGGTCATGGCTACCCGCAGTACCAGGCCCAGCCAGCCCAGCGCACCTAAAAAGCAAATCCAGCGGATGGCAGCAGTGCGGCCTTTAAATGCCATTACACCCAGCCCGATATAGGCCAGCACGGCAAGAAATTTTTCTGTCAGCCAGGCATGCACAAACGGATATTGCTGTAGTGTGATCATTAGCAGCACCGCACTTACCAGCAACAGCGTATCAATAACATGTGGTGCTATTTTAAAAAATTTAGTTTGTAACATTGCAGCCGGCTTTAGGCTCATGGCATAACGCACTAACAGAAAACTAACACTGAGCACCACCATTAACAGGTGAAAATGCTTATAAGCCATATACATAACGCTTGTCCTTCCTTTATTAATAAAACAGCCAGCGTAAGCTGGCTGCAGTTACTCGTAGCTGTCCGGGTATTTTTGCAGTATTGCTTCCAGTTTGTCGACCCGGCTTTTAAATATTTCTACCAGTTTGGGGTCAAATTGCTTGCCGGCTTCTGCTTCTATTGTTGCCATTACCTGATCCAGTGGCCAGGCTGACTTATAACAGCGCCGGTGGCGTAATGCATCATAAACATCGGCCAGAGCGGCAATACGACCGTAAATATGAATATCTTCGCCTTTTTTACCAGTCGGGTAGCCTGTGCCATCCCATTTTTCGTGGTGATCCTGTGCAATCACCGCACCGGCCTGAATAATGCTGCGTTTAGAGTTTTTCAGTATCTCATAGCCGATGCTGGTATGGGTTTTCATCACTTCCCACTCTTGCGCCTGCAGCTTTGCCGGTTTATTTAAAATACCATCCGGAATACCTACTTTGCCAACATCGTGCAAGGGCGCGGCAAACATTAAACGTTCAGCTTCCTCTTCAGGCATGCCATAAGCTTTGGCCAAATCATAACAAATAAAGGCCATCCGTTTCACATGGTTACCGCTTTCAATTGAGCGATGCTCTACTGCCTCGCTTAGGCGATAAACAATTTCGCGCTGGGTGTCTTCTACTTCATGCTGCAGTTGCACATTTTCATAGGCTATTTGCACATTTTGGGAAAATAACTCAATCAGCTTTTTCTGATTCTCGGTAATGGCGCCCGGCAAACCAGAGATATACAACAAAGAGCCATGGGTAAATTTACTGGTGCAGTAGGCCACCAGGTAATTATCGCGGTACACAATACCGCGTGATTTAAGGGCGGTATCAAAGGCGTCCATTAACTCTGGAGCCAATACCTCCTGCACCGGTTTACCTTCTTTGCTTTCAAACTCGCCCTGGCCGGCAAATACCACTAAGTTATGTGGCTCAGTTACTTCACCGGCAACATTACCCGCCACCAGCGATGAGCTGACCAGCAAAGCGTCTTCATTACAGCCCAGAATAGAGGTGAGTTGCTGTAAAACGCCATCGATAAACTGCTCCATCGAGTGCGATGAAAATAAGTCGGCCGAGGCGTTAATGATTTTTTCCAAACCCTGACGGCTTTGCTCCAGTGACATAATATCGCGGTAGGAACGCAGGCTGGACATAATAACGGTAAACAGTTTTTGTGCGGTAAGCTCGGTTTTAGATTTATAGTCGTTGATGTCGTAGTTAATAATCACCTGTCGCTCGGGCGCCTGCCCCGGCTGGCCGGTGCGTAAAATAATGCGCACATGTTCATTGTGCAGCTCTTCACGGATATAACGCGCTACCAGCAAACCGGCATCGTCGGTTTCCATGACTACATCCAGCAAAATAATAGCGGTGTCGGGGTGTTGTTTAATCAGTTCTTTAGCTTCGCGGCCAGAGTAGGCACTGAAAAAGGTCAGATTTTTACTTTGAAAGGTAAAATCACTCAACGCTAGTTTGGTAACAGCATGCACTTCAGGCTCATCGTCAACAATCAATACTTTCCAACTGCCGTTAAGCACTGCAATTATCGGTTCCGGCTCTTCGGCAAATAAAAAATCATCGCTCATCCGCTTTTCCTTTAGCTTGATTTAGTCTGAATAGTTGCTGAATTAGTTATATGCCCTATCCAGAGCAGGGTCAAAGGAAATGGATAAAAACAACTCTTAATCTGGCAAACAACCGCCACTGATACGCCAGTTATTACCATAATCGCGCTTTGACTCAACCTGGGTAAAACCGGCTTGTTGCAGCAATAACCGCACAGCACCAGCCTGATTATAACCATGTTCCAGATAAAGCCAGCCATTGGCATTCAAGTGCTGCGGCGCCTGGCGTACTATCTGCTCAATATCAGCCAATCCCTGCTGTTCAGCAGTCAGCGCAGTTATCGGCTCATATTGCAGGCTGGCTAAATGCGGGTCTTGCGGATCAATATATGGAGGATTGCTGACAATCAGATCAAACTTTGCGCCGCCCAGTGCGCTAAACCAGTTACTTTGTACCACGCTGCAGTTTTTTATCTGCAGTTTTTTCCGGTTACGTTCCGCCAGTGCAGCAGCTTCGGCAATATAGTCTACCGCTGTTAGCTGCCACTGCGGTTTATTGTGCGCCAACGCCAGGGCAATAGCGCCGGTGCCGGTGCCTAAATCCAACACTGTTGCCTGTGCTGGTAGCGGCAGCGCCAAGGCTTGCTCTACCAGCAGTTCGGTATCTGGCCGCGGGATCAAGGTGCTGGGAGCGACTTCAAGCTGTAAGTCAAAAAAGTGCCAGTAACCAAACAAATAAGCCAGTGGCTGGCCCTGCAGGCGCGCGCTTAGCAGCTCAGTTAGCTTTGCCAGCTCTGCACTGTTAAGTTCGCGCTCGGGGTAGCTGTATAAATAGCCGCTGCTAACATTCAGCACATGACACAGGCATAACCGGGCTTCAATATCCGCCGTTGGGCTAATTGCTACCAGTTGTTGCTGCGCCTGTTTTTGCCACTGTGTCAGTGTTTGTTGCACTTTTTGCCGCACTTAGCGGTTCTCGTCGGCCAACGCGGCTAACAAGTCTGCCTGATGTTCGTGTTTCAGCGGCTCTAATACCTGATCTAAATCACCTTCCATCACTTCGTTTAAACGGTAAATGGTAAGGTTAATCCGGTGATCGGTTAAACGGCCCTGCGGGAAGTTATAGGTGCGGATACGCTCGGAGCGATCGCCACTGCCCACTAACGAGCGGCGGGTAGATTCTTCCACGAGACGACGTTTCTCGTCTTCTGCCGCCTGAATACGCGATTGCAGCACGCTCATGGCCCGGGCGCGGTTTTTATGTTGCGAGCGTTCGTCCTGACACTCCACAACTATGCCGGTAGGTAAGTGGGTAATGCGAATGGCAGAATCAGTGCGGTTAACGTGCTGGCCACCAGCACCGGAGGCACGGAAAGTATCCACTTTTAAATCGGCCGGATTAATTTCTATCGCTTCGCTTTCCGGCACTTCCGGCATAATAGCCACGGTACAGGCCGAGGTATGCACCCGGCCCTGAGATTCAGTGGCCGGTACACGCTGCACACGGTGGCCGCCTGATTCAAACTTCAGCGTACCGTAAGCCCCCTCGCCCTGCACACTGGCGATGATTTCTTTATAGCCGCCATGCTCACCATCACTGGCGCTGACAACTTCGAGCTTCCAGCGGCGTTTTTCGGCAAAACGACTGTACATACGAAATACATCACCGGCAAAAATAGCCGCTTCATCGCCACCGGCACCGGCACGAATTTCTAAAAAGCAGCTGTTGTTGTCGTTCGGGTCTTTGGGCAGCAATAAAATTTGCAGGTGCTGATCCAGTTGCTCAATGCGTTCTTTGGCTGCTTTATATTCTTCCTGCGCCATTTCACGCATATCAGGATCGCTGTCTTTCTGCATGTCTTCAGCCGAGGCTAAATCCTGCTGCGCCTGCTGATAGTCGGCAAAAGCTTTGCTGATATCTTCCAGTTGGCTGTACTCTTTTGACAGCTCGCGAAATTTGCTTTGATCACTTATTACGCCTGCATCACTTAATAATGCCTGCACTTCTTCGTAGCGCTCAGCCAGGCCTTCCAGCTTGCGGTATACCGATTCTTTCATGGTGTTTTATTTGCCTGATTACAGATCTAACAAAGTGTTGATCAAGGTTTGTTTATTCAGTTCGTCGTCTTGCACTAACTGGCGGATGGCTTTGGTTGGGCTGTGCATCAGCCGGTTACTCAGTTTAGTTGACAGCTCAGCAAGCACTTTTTCGGCATCTTGTCCGGCGGCCAACTGGTTTGCAGCTTTGGCCAGTAATTCTGTACGCACCTGCTCGCAGCGCTGGCGGTAATCGCGCACCCAGTCAACACTGCCTTGCAGCGTTAACCACTGTGCAAACTCAGCTGCGCCAACTGATATCATTTGCTTGGCCTGCTCAGCAGCCTGCAGGCGGTTATTCAGGTTTTGCGCCACTATCGACTGTAAATCATCTACTGTATACAGGTAAGCATCCTCCAGCTCTGCCACTTGCTGCTCAATATCGCGCGGCACGGCTAAATCAACCAGAAACATCGGCTTGTGCTTTCGCTGCTTTAGCGCTTGCTCTACCATACCTTTACCAACAATGGGCAAAGTGCTGGCGGTAGAGCTGATCACAATATCTGCATCAGCCAGAGTTGACGGCACCTGTGCCAGCGTAATGGCAGAGGCACTGAATTGCCCGGCCAGATGTACCGCGCGCTCATAAGTGCGGTTAGCTACCGTTAGCTGCCCGGCGCCCTGTTCTTGCAAATGCTTAGCTACCAATTCAATGGTTTCACCGGCGCCAATCAGCAGCACCCGTACTTTGGCCAGGTTACCGAAAATTTGCTTGGCCAAGCTTACCGCGGCAAAGGCGACAGATACCGCATTGGCACCAATATCAGTCTCGGTGCGCACCTGTTTGGCTACTGCGAAAGTTTTTTGAAATAAGCGTTCAAACTGCGGGTTAACGGTACCAGCACTGCGGGCCTGATTATAAGCCTGTTTTACCTGACCGAGAATTTGCGGCTCGCCCAGCACTAATGAGTCCAAGCCGGACGCCACTTGCATCAGATGCTCGGCAGCCGCATTGTCCTGATGTAAATACAAATGCGGTTGCAATTCACTGCCCTCAATCGCATGAAATTGTGCCAGCCAGGCAATTACCTGTTCCGCTTGGGTAGCAGTACCGTTAAAATACAACTCGGTGCGGTTACAGGTAGATAAAATCACCGCATCGGAAATACTGGTTAAGGTAGTCAGTTCGCGCAAGGCTTCAGGCAACTGCTCAGGCGCAAAAGCAACTTGTTCGCGCAGGGCAACCGGTGCCGTTTTATGATTAATGCCGAGTGCGAAAATGGCTGTCACCTGTATCATCAGAATTGTCAGGGGCGAATTGTACAAAAAGCCCCAACTTAATAAAAGCGAAGAAAGCTCAGTGAAGGACTTTAGTGTGGTACATCCGTTTATTCGTCCGTTATTTATCAGTATTGTTATTCTATTGCTAAGTGCCTGTACTATATTTCAGCGCCCGGCGCCGGCTGAAACGCCGCTTAGCACCAACGAGCGTGAACAACAAATACTGGCTATGCAGCAATTTTCGATACAGGCCAGTGTCGGCATTAAAACGCCGGACGAGTCACTTAGCGGTAATTTACACTGGCAGCAGGACAGCGCAACTTATAACGCCCGTTTAAGTAATTTTCTTGGCATTAGCCTGTTTGAGCTGAGCGAAACTGAACAAGGCAGCGCTATTACTGTTAAAGGTGAAACCTACCGCGCCGTAGATACCAGTACCTTATTACTGCAACTATCAGGCTGGTCAATGCCGTTGCATGATATGCCGCTATGGCTACGAGGCTTACCCGGCAGTAAAGGCCGCGACATAAAGCGCGACGAATTTGGTCGGGTGACGGCGTTTAATTTAACTGACAGCACCGGTATCGTCTGGCGGCTGGAATACCAGGGCTTTTTCCCCGACAGTCTGGCGCTGCCCAGACGCATGCTGCTGCAAAGCAGCGACAGTCAAATTAAAATTGTTATCCGGAGCTGGCAATGAAGTGCCTTACCTTGCCAGCAGTGGCAAAACTGAATTTATTTTTGCATATTACCAGCCGCCGGCCTGATGGCTATCATAACCTGCAAACCTTGTTTCAATTGCTGGACGTGGGCGATGAACTGACATTTACGCTGCGCCAGGACGATGAAATCCGGCTTGATTGCAATAACAGCGAACTAATCAACGAACAAAACCTGGTACTGCGTGCTGCCCGCCTGCTGCAGCAATACAGCAACTGTGCACAAGGCTGCGATATTTATCTGGATAAACGCCTGCCAATGGGCGGCGGTTTAGGTGGTGGCTCATCTGATGCCGCCACTACGTTGCTGGGGTTAAATAAATTATGGCAACTTAATTTAACCAACGATACGCTGGCCGGGCTGGGGTTGAAACTGGGCGCCGATGTTCCGTTGTTTGTCCGCGGTTATACTGCTTTTGCTGAAGGCGTAGGGGAAAAATTACAACCACTGCTCATGGCTGAGAAAGTTTACCTGGTGGTTACACCAGATTGTCATATCAGTACGGCAGAAATATTCCAACACGCTGATTTAATACGTAATACACCATCTATAGGCTTTGAACAGGTGTTAACAGCATCCTGGCACAATGACTGCCAGCCATTGGTAGAACAGCTCTACCCTATTGTTGCAATAACCTTACAGTGGTTGGTAGAATACGCGCCGTGTCAAATGACGGGTACTGGCGCCAGTGTGTTCGCCGCATTCCCGGACCAGACCAGTGCTCAGCATGCTCTTGCGCAATTACCGCCGTCCTGGCGTGGTTTTATTGCCAAAGGGGTCAACCAGTCGCCTGTATGGGCTGCGTTGGCAGATACCGAATAAGTAACCGCAGCGGTGTTGTTGCCGCTGTTAATTGATGAACCGGACTCACCACCGCCCTGAGGATCCTACCGTGCCTGACATGAAGGTTTTCGCTGGTAACGCCATACCAGAACTCGCAAGTAAAATCGCCAGCCGTCTGTATATTAAACTTGGAGATGCAGAAGTCGGCCGTTTCAGTGATGGGGAAGTTAGTGTCCAAATCAATGAAAACGTGCGTGGTTCTGATGTATTTATCATCCAATCTACCTGCGCTCCGACTAACGATAACCTGATGGAACTGATTGTAATGGTCGACGCCCTGCGTCGTGCCTCAGCTGGCCGTATTACTGCAGTAATGCCGTACTTTGGTTATGCCCGTCAGGATCGCCGTGTACGTTCAGCCCGGGTGCCGATTACCGCCAAAGTCGTCGCCGACTTCTTATCCAGCGTAGGTGTAGACCGTGTATTAACGGTAGATTTGCACGCCGAGCAAATTCAGGGTTTCTTCGATGTACCGGTAGATAACGTGTTCGCAAGCCCGGTGCTGCTGGACGATATGCGCAAAAAAGGCTTTACCTCGCCGGTAGTGGTATCACCGGATATCGGTGGTGTGGTACGTGCTCGTGCTATTGCCAAATTGCTGAACGACGCCGACTTAGCCATTATCGACAAACGCCGGCCAAAAGCTAACGTTGCCCAGGTAATGCATATTATCGGTGACGTAAAAGACCGCGACTGTATTATTGTTGATGACATGATCGACACCGGCGGCACTTTATGTAAAGCCGCTGAAGCCTTAAAAGAACAAGGCGCCAAGCGTGTATTTGCTTACGCTACCCACCCGGTATTCTCCGGTGGCGCGGCAGAAAATATTGCCAATTCTGTCATCGATGAGCTGATTATTACCGACACCATTCCGCTAAGTGCTGAAATGAGAGCAGTGTCTAAAGTACGCCAACTGACGTTGAGCGAAATGCTGGCCGAGTGTATACGCCGTATCAGCAATGAAGAATCTATCTCTTCGATGTTCGACTAAGCGCTAAGCTATACGTTTAAAAGGCGCTGCGGCGCCTTTTTTGTTTGCTCAGGCTGTTAATTTCCGCGCTGTTTTCGTTTGCAGCTTCAGCGACCCGGTGGTAATATGTCGCGCCCCTGAAAAGGGCATCCAGCCTGAGACTGGTCGCGAGTCTTGGGAAACCTTAATTTTTGGAGTACACCATGTCTGATGCAATTTTTACATTAAATGCAGAAGTCCGTACTGACGCGGGGAAAGGTGCGAGCCGCCGCCTGCGTCACGAAGACAAAGTACCAGCTATCATTTACGGTGGTAGCAAAGCCCCGGTTTCTATCACTTTAGAGCATTCTAAACTGTTAAAAGCTCAAAGCTTCGAAGCGTTTTACTCTCACATTCTGACTATCAAAGTCGGTAAAGAAGACGTAAAAGCTATCGTTAAAGCTATGCAACGTCACCCGTACAAGCCAAAAATCATGCACGTTGACTTCCAACGCGTTGAAGCTGGCCACGAGCTGCACACTATTGTTCCTGTTCACTTCTTAAACGAAGATGCACCGGTCAAGAAAGGCGGCGTAGTAGTACACGGTGCTAACGAAATCGAAATCTCTTGTCTGCCAAAAGACTTACCAGAGTTTATCGAAGTTGACATGAGCAACGTTGAAGTAGGCACTACCCTGCACTTATCTGATCTGAAAGCGCCTAAAGGTGTTACTTTCGTTCAGTTAACTAAAGGTGCCGGCCACGACTTAGCCGTTGTATCTGTGAACAAACCAGCTGGTAAATCAGCTGATGCAGAAGAAACTGAAACTGCTGAGTAATGTCTGACACTACTCAATCAGCCATTCAGTTGATTGTGGGCCTGGGTAATCCGGGCCCGGAATACAGCCAGACACGGCACAACGCCGGTGTCTGGTTTGTTCAGCAGCTGGCCCACGCCTTTAATACCAGCTTAAAGAACGAGCCGAAGTTTTTCGGCTACACTGGCAAGTTTGTCTGCGCCGGGCAAGAATTCAAGTTACTGATCCCCTCTACTTATATGAATTTAAGCGGTAAAGCCGTGCTGGCTATGGCACAGTTTTACAAGCTGACACCTGAGCAAATTCTGGTAGCGCATGATGAAATGGCGCTGGAGCCGGGTGTAGCAAAATTTAAGCTCGGTGGCGGCCACGCCGGCCATAACGGCCTGCGCGATATTATGGCGCGCCTCGGCAATAACCCGAATTTCTACCGGTTACGGCTTGGCATTGGCCATCCGGGCCATAAAGATCAGGTAACTGGCTATGTATTGGGTAAAGCCCCTGCCAGTGAACAGAACCTGATTGAGCAAACTATTGATGAGGCAACACGTTGCTTTGATATTCTGGCCCGTGATGGCCTGATTAAAGCGCAAAACCGCCTGCACAGTTTTAAAGCCGGCTAAAGCAGCTGGCGCAGCAATTTCCAGCACGTAAAGGATAATAATTATGGGTTTCAAATGTGGCATCGTCGGCTTACCTAACGTAGGCAAATCCACCCTGTTTAATGCGTTAACCAAGGCAGGCATTGAAGCGGCTAACTTTCCGTTCTGTACTATTGAACCGAATACCGGCGTAGTACCGGTACCGGATCTGCGCCTGGATAAGCTGGCGCAAATTGTTAACCCACAGCGCGTGCTGCCTACTACCATGGAATTTGTTGATATCGCCGGTTTGGTAAAAGGCGCATCGCGGGGCGAAGGCCTGGGCAATAAATTTTTGGCTAATATCCGCGAAACCGATGCTATTGGCCACGTAGTGCGCTGCTTTGACGATGACAATATTATTCACGTAGCGGGCAAGATTGATCCGGCAGATGATATCGACACCATTAATATGGAACTGGTACTGTCTGATATGGACAGCGCCGAGCGTGCTATTTTCCGTGTTAGCAAAAAAGCTAAAGGTGGCGATAAAGACGCCAAAGCCGAAATGGCAGTGCTGGAAAAAGTAAAAGTGCACCTGGAGCAAGGCCACACGCTGCGCCAATTAGAGCTGGATAAAGAAGAAAAGGCTTTAATTGCCTATATGAATTTCTTAACCATTAAGCCAACGATGTATATCGCCAACGTAATGGACGACGGCTTCGAAAATAACCCTTACTTAGACATAGTACAGGCCATTGCTGACAAAGAAGGCGCTATCGTTGTGCCAGTATGCGCTGCTATTGAGTCGGAAATCGCTGAGCTGGACGAAGATGAGAAAGCCGAGTTTATGGCCGATATGGGTTTAGAAGAGCCTGGCTTAAACCGGGTTATTCGTGGCGGTTACTCGCTACTAAACCTGCACACCTATTTTACCGCCGGGGTAAAAGAAGTACGCGCATGGACAGTCGCCGTAGGTGCCACGGCACCACAGGCAGCCGGCGTTATTCACACCGACTTTGAAAAAGGCTTTATCCGCGCTGAAGTGGTTGCCTATAACGACTTTGTCCAGTTTAACGGCGAAGCCGGTGCCAAAGAAGCAGGTAAATGGCGTTTAGAAGGTAAAGATTACATCGTAAAAGATGGCGATGTAATGCATTTTCGCTTTAACGTTTAAGGCATTTAAGAATCTTAAACAGCTGGCAAATAACTGTCAGCTGCTTAAGATCTGTACGTCGTTGTCAAACTTAATTATTGGGGCATCGAAACCAAAGAGCTCAAACCAGTACTTTTCCCAGTCAACACTTAGTGAGAAAAATTTAACATCATCTCGTATATCTCTAAACAACCATTTTTGAGCAAGGAAATAATCTTCTCTCAATTCTCTAGATATGTTGTTTGATTTCTTTTGAATACCTGAATCAACAAGGTGAGAATTTATTTCCCTTGTTATTTCACTTCCTCGTGAATGCGTGGATCCATGAGCTAGTCTGATAACCAAAGCGGCGAATATAAGAGGTACGTATACAGATTCCCATTTCTTTTCCTGCTCAATAACTTTTTTGACCCTTTGAATAAAATCTAAGTCAACGACTCTCTCTGCCTTCGCTTCTCTACTCAAAGTTGAAGTAGGTTGACAAATATCACTCATAGCCTCGTACAAAGGGAGCCTTCCAACTCTATAAAAATCATCCAGATTGAGCACAGAGCTGCGAATGGACCTATAATCATTTTTAGGAACATCACAAAAGCTCATCACTGACTCATCCATCAGAAGCCCTTTCGGTGCTGACTTTGTTGACATCAAATCTACATAACAACCATAGTCAATTGCATAAAGGTTGAATCGCTTTCCAGGTACATTTGCCGCTGATATCCCCTGTTTAAGCAAATGTAAGATTCTTGCATCATACAAATAGTCAATTAACTCGTCTTTAACTCCAGAAGCAAGTAGAAACCCTCTGGTTTGCCTATTTTTGATTACTTCATGAACTATCCAATCCAATAAATTTAATATTTCACTCATATTTTTGATAGCTTCATGTTTATTTCTATAAAATGAGTCTCTAGCCGACTCTCTTACCAAAGCTATCGACAACTTATTATCCACTGCTTTCTGTGCGGCAATTCCGACTATACTAATGGCGTCTCTAGGTATGCCCTCTGATGCTCTAGCAAATTCCTCAAATGCGGGATACTGGGTAAATACTTCATTAATGAATTTATCAGCAGTCGGGTAATCAACAGCCTTCAAACCCAATGCAAGGGCATGTTTATACAAAAGGTTTTTGAAAAAGCCTTTTGCCAGTTCACTGTTGTTATCAAAAACCATAAAATCATCAAGATCTATGACAGATGAAGCATCAGCTCCAACTTCTATTCCGATATAAGAAGAGTTTTCAGAATTGTGAACTCTGAAATTACTTCTGTGTTGAATAGCAGCAACCTTCAAGGTTACACCTCTAACTGGCAATACCGTCCGACGTAATAAATCTGCTAAATAAGGCTGAAGATCCAGAGGTAATTCACTCCACTCGTCAATGAGAATCCAAAGCTGCTTCCCATGTAATTTGCTCACAATACTTTGCAACACTTTTACTACTGTCGAAAAGTGAATCCTTATTTCTTCTTTGCCTTTTCTAGATAAGCTATCTTCATGCTTCAAGTTGCGGTAGCTTTTTTCGGACAACTCGAATAATGGCCCCCCTGAGTAACCTATACTTGCGTTTTTCTGTTGTTCACGGTCACTAACTCTCGAATGTCCTAATTCAGTCTCTCCCTGGATAACTATGTTAGTCGATTGCTCTATAAACTCGTCTAGACATTCTAAAACCCCAGTGTCTAACAATGAGTCATTGGCAACTACAATTTGTCTAAGAGACTCGTGGATACAACAGAGCGTATCGGATAATAACCTCGTCCCTCTGACAGAGAGTGGCAATTTTCTATCCCCATAAAAACCGCCACTTGAACCGACGACTCTCATGTCGAGAGTAACACTAACTATCCCTTGTTCTCTTAAGTTACTATCAAGGTAATAAAGAAGATGGGTTTTCCCTGTTCCCCGTCTACCAAATATGATTTGGTTATCATTGCTAGATAGAGTGGCGAAGAGAGGGCCAACATCCACAAAAGACTTCACTAAGTGCTCTGGAACTGACTTTTCAGCCCGCTTTGCTACCCGCATTAGCAATGAGTTAATACTCTTCATACAAAAATCCCGATATTCAGTAATTAGAAACCTAGCAAAGTTAGATTAGTTAATCAAACCCCCATCTACCGCTCAGAGTGCAAGCAACAACGCTCCGAATTGCAGATTAATCAGCTTTTTAGATTCAACTTCGGCCAATATGCGCATAAAACCAGCAAACGGTTCTGTATAAGTGATTTGCGAAAAAAAAACGGTTGACGCTATAGGGGCAGTTCTGGATAATACGCGCCACTTGCTTAGGTCAAGTTAGCGTGGCTACATAGCTCAGCTGGTTAGAGCACAGCACTCATAATGCTGGGGTCGCAGGTTCGATTCCCGCTGTAGCCACCACTTAACTTTACCTGTGCATGCGGGGATGGCGGAATTGGTAGACGCACTGGATTTAGGTTCCAGCGCCGCAAGGTGTGAGAGTTCGAGTCTCTCTCTCCGCACCACTTTTAAAGTGGTTGCACACAAGTTTTTGCAGGGGCGTAGCCAAGCGGTAAGGCAGCGGGTTTTGATCCCGCCATGCGTTGGTTCGAATCCAGCCGCCCCTGCCATTAATTCAGTGAACGTAGTTTTCGTAAAATCCTGCCAAACGACGATCACATAACCGTGTTTCAGTAGGGGCGTAGCCAAGCGGTAAGGCAGCGGGTTTTGATCCCGCCATGCGTTGGTTCGAATCCAGCCGCCCCTGCCATTAAACAGAAAAACCCAGCTTAGGCTGGGTTTTTGCTTTCTGTTTTCAGCTGTGTTGGTTTAGCTTAAACTTGCCGGTTACAACTTCTTTTGTGCTCGCCACAGCAACTCGTCCTTATGCCTACGGCAGGACTCAAACACTCTGTGGCTGCGCCAAAAGAGTTCTAACCTACTTTGCAGATGAGGTTGGAACCCTGCAGCGCACAGCCACAGAGTGTCTGAGTGGCGGCGCAGCCGGCACGAGTTGCTGTGGCGAGCACTGTAGGTGTTGCAACCGTATCGCTGGGCTAAGAGTTCTAACCTCCTTAATCTGAACCCACCGCATAACGCGCCACAAAAGTTTTTAACATAGTGCTGCGCGCAGCCACATTCAGCACTAGCTGGCGTAGCTTACGCACTGGTGTTATATCGTTACCAAATACCTGATAAAAGCCATCCATCGCGCTCATCATCAGTAAATTCGCCGGCTTACGTTTACGCTGATAGTTACGTAGCAATTGCTCACTGCCAATATCGTTGTTATGCCGTCTGGCGTCGATAATCAGCTCTGTCAGCAGTTTGGCATCCGCAAAACCCAGGTTAACGCCCTGCCCCGCCAGCGGGTTAATGGTATGAGCAGCATCACCTGCCAGTACTACCCGGCCGGCGTAATAGCGGTTAGCATCCAGCCGTGCCAACGGGAACCAACTGCTGCTAACAACCTCTACCGCACCTATTTGTGCCGGAAAAGCCTTGATTAACTCTTTCGTCAACTGTGCCGGGGTAAGTGCCGCCAGCTGTTTAACTTTAGCCGCCTCTTCATACCATACCACTGAGCCTTGTTGGCCGCTCAGCGGCAAAAACGCTTTTGGCCCGCTTGGCGTAAATTGCTGCCAGGTCACATCTTGCTGCGGGTAAGGCGTATTCACCAGGGCGACCAAACAAGCCTGCTGGTATTGCCAGCCATTAGTGCCAATGCCGGCTAACTGGCGTAGTTGTGAGTTACCGCCATCAGCGGCTACCACCAGCTTACTGCTAAGCAGCTCACCACTATCCAGCGTTAATATCGCGCTATCTGCCTTTTGCTCAAGTGCAGTTACTGAAGAGGGGCAAAACAGCCGCACATTAGCGCCAAACTGCCGCCACAGCGCCAGCTGCAGCAGGTTGTTCTCCACTATATGGCCCAGGTGGCTGCGGTTAATATCTGCCGCATTAAAACTGACGAGGCTGTGCGACTGTTCAAACGCCTGTAAGCGCTGATACGGGCATAACCGCATTTGCTCTAAGGCTGGCCAGGCTCCCAGCGTTGTCAGCCAAGCTTCGCTGGCCAGATTAATTGACGATACGCGTAAATCAGCCGTGCTGTTGCTGTCAAAGTCTGGCGGTGACTGCTTTTCTATCAACGCCACCTGCAACCCCGCCTGGCTTAGTGCCACAGCAATAGCAGCACCCACCATGCCACCACCGACGATACTGATATCAAACTGTTGTACTGTTTTCTCGTTGGTCATAGATAAGAGTCTTATTAACTGATAAAGCATTGTACGTCAGGCGGCAATAAAAACGAAAACCGGTTTTTTTTCTGCCGCTGAAAGCAAAACAGGTTTAACCCTGTCTTTGTTAGTCACACAACGCCATCTGACAAGGAACCACTATGAAAACTTACCTTATTACGCTGAGTCTTTTTTTGTTCAGCATCAAACTTATGGCTGCTCCCGCCATTGCGCCCTCACCAGAGCAGGTAACACCGCTACTGAACGGTTTAACCATTCCGGCAGTCACTTTAACCGGTGCAGACAACAACCCTGTTGCCTTGCAGCAACTTGTACAGCAAAAGCCGTCTGTGCTGGTATTTTACCGTGGCGGCTGGTGCCCTTATTGCAATGCGCAACTGTCTTCGCTGCGGGATATAGAACCACAGCTTAACAAACTGGGTTATCAGCTGATTGCCATCACGCCGGATAGCGTGGCGTCAATCAACAAAAGCTTAAACGATACCGGCGGCCAAAAGCTGAACTATACGCTGTTGTCTGATGCCAATTTTGCCGCCAGCAGTGCCTTTGGTCTGGCTTATTATCTGGATGACAAAACTGCAGCGGCTTATAAAGGTAAGCTTGGCAGCCTGATCACTACCGAAGCCGGCACTGAGAAAGTAGTACTCCCGGTGCCGGCAGTGTACATCCTTAACACTAAAGGCGAAGCGCTGTTTAATTATGTGCATATTAACTACAAAACCCGGCTGGAAGGTGAATTGCTGTTAAAAGCGGCTGAGTTGGCGTTGCAATAAACTTCTCTCTTTTCAGGTCGTCTCTCACCTGTTTACAGCAGCGGACAAAGTAGTATTTTCCGCTGCTGTTTTTTTATTAAAAAGCGTTGACGCAACGCTAAAAATACGGCATTTTCGCGCCCTGTTTGGCAAGCGCCTTAACTGATGCTAGCCTGTTGGTTTTACCCTCTGTCGGAGATAACTAATGCGTAATGTAACCGTTGCTGCCACCCAAATGATTGGCGGCTGGAATGTTGATGAAAACATTGCCCGTGGCGAGCGTCTAGTGCGCGATGCGGCAGCCAAAGGCGCGCAGATCATCCTGCTGCAGGAGCTGTTTGAGCGTAATTATTTCTGCCAGAAACAAAAACCAGAGTATTTAGAGTTTGCCACCACAGTAGCAGAGAATAAAGCCGTAGCGCATTTTACTAAGATTGCCAAAGAGCTGAATGTAGTGCTGCCTATCAGCATTTACGAGCGCGCTGGCCACTGCCTGTACAACAGCGTGGTAATTATCGATGCCGATGGCGAAAACCTCGGTACTTACCGTAAAAGCCATATTCCGGATGGCCCGGGTTACAGCGAGAAGTACTACTTCACACCGGGTGATACCGGCTTTAAAGTGTTTGCTACCAAATATGCCAAAATCGGTGTCGGCATTTGTTGGGATCAATGGTTCCCGGAGTGCGCGCGCAGCATGGCATTAATGGGCGCCGAGTTGCTGTTTTACCCTACGGCAATCGGCAGCGAGCCACACGACCCGACAATCAGTTCACGCGACCACTGGCAGCGTACGCAACAAGGCCATGCTGCGGCTAACCTGACACCGTTAATTGCCTCAAACAGGATTGGTACCGAGACCGAAGGTGATTACCATATTACCTTCTACGGCAGCTCTTTTATTGCCGATGAAACCGGTGCCAAGGTACAGGAAGCTAATGAAACCGACGAAGCTGTGCTGGTGCATACTTTTGATTTAGACGCTGTAGCCGCCACCCGCAGAGCCTGGGGTATGTTCCGTGATCGGCGTATCGATATTTACGGCGCTGTTATGACCAAAGATGGCGAAACCAAACAACCTGTTAAACAAGGTGGTAACTAAGTGGCCTTTACAATCCTGAACAGTACACCACGCGCCGATGGTTTTAGTATGCCAGCTGAGTGGGCTGCGCATAAACAAACCTGGATGGTGTGGCCCGAGCGTACCGACAGCTGGCGTTTAGGTGCCAAACCGGCACAGCAGGCCTTTGTTGCGGTCATTAAAGCCATTGCCGGGTTTGAGCCGGTAACGGTAGGTGTATCAGCCAATCAATATGCGAATGCGCTGGTGCAACTAACCGATGCTGGTACAAAGTTTCCTATCCGCGTTGTGGAGATATCAAACAACGACGCCTGGTGTCGTGATACAGGCCCTACATTCGTTACCAATGCACAGGGTGAAGTACGCGGTATCGACTGGACCTTTAACGCCTGGGGCGGATTAAACGGTGGTTTGTACTTCCCGTGGGATAAAGATGATCAGGTGGCCAGCAAAGTGCTGGGCATAGAGCAACTGCCGCGCTACCGCACTGAAGGCTTTGTGCTCGAAGGCGGTGCTATTCATGTTGATGGCGAAGGTACCCTGTTAACTACTGCAGAGTGCTTACTAAACAGCAACCGTAACCCGGATTTAAGCCGCGAGCAGATTGAACAGCAGATGCGCGATTATTTGGGCATCGACAAAGTATTGTGGTTAGAAGACGGTATCTTTAACGACGAAACCGATGGCCACATTGATAATATGGCCTGTTTTGTTAAGCCAGGCGAAGTAGTACTGGCGTGGACTGACGATACAACCGATCCGCAGTATGCCCGCAGCAAAGCGGCTTTGGATTACTTAGAAGCAGCCACCGACGCCAAAGGCCGTAAAATAAAGGTGCATAAGCTGCCGGTACCGGCACCTATTATCGCCAAAGCGGAAGAATACGCCACGGTAGATGCCACCATGAGCGCCATTCCACGCGAGGCTAATGCCCGTTTGGCCGGCTCTTACATTAACTTCTATTTGTGCAACGGCGGCTTAATACTGCCTACTTTTGACGACCCGAATGATAAGGTAGCAGCAGATATTCTGCAAAGCCTGTATCCGGAGCATAAAGTAGTAACAGTGCCAGGCCGCGAGATCTTGCTGGGTGGTGGCAATATTCACTGTATTACCCAGCAACAGCCTCGCTAATTAAAGTACTCTGCTGACGTGGATAGCAGATGCGAAGTAGTCTTTTCTTCGACCGTTGAACGCCTGGACGGCGTGACAAATTCGCAAGGAGCGAATTTGAACAGCTTAGCTGGCCGGAACGGTGAATTTCAGGGATGAAATTCATAAACGAGCCCCCAGGGATGGGTTCACGGCGTGTCGAAGCAAAGATCTACGTAGTAGCTGCGGTATCGCTGAGCTGGTTCATTGAGCGAGCAAGCTCCGATTGCAACACCCGCCCCGGCTCGTCACAGCAACTCGCGAGTGTTAACACACTCACTCAGACACTCTGTGACGACCGAAACGGGGTTCCAATCTACGTATAGCCAACTCTATTGAGGATTCATGAATGTCCAAAGCCTGCGCCTTACATATTCTGGTAAAAACCCGTGAAGAAGCGGAAAAACTCAAACAGCAACTGGCCAAAGGCGCTGATTTTGGCAAGCTGGCCAAACAGCATTCGCTGTGTCCGTCGGGTAAAAAAGGCGGCGATTTAGGTGAGTTTCGTAAAGGCCAGATGGTAAAAGCCTTTGATGATGTTGTATTTAAAGGCCCGCTTTTAGAGGTACAGGGGCCGGTGAAAACCCAGTTTGGTTTTCACCTGATCAAAACGTTGTATCGCAGCTAAATTAGCTAAAACCTGAGCAGGATGGCTATGCGCAACTGACTATCTGATTAATAGCGCTGATACTGCCATTTTGCCAGATCATCTCATAATGGCCGCACTGAACAATTTGCCTGACATACTGCGGGCTAAATAAGCCCCAACACACAGCACCGCTGTTACGCACAGAATAGTACTGCACGCCGGCACTACCTTGCTCGCGTAAATGAATACCCAGTGCACGGGCCGCACTGTAATCCTCTTTCGCATAAACAGCATGCTCTGGCGACAAAGCAGTTAAATCTGCCAGGCTAACCTCAGCAAACTGACAACTTAAGGCCCGAAACACAAAGCGCTCATAAGCAAGCCCTGGCACTTTAGCCCAGTAACGACACTGATGATAAGCCACTTCGCTAATAGCTGTTTGCACACTATCGGCCAGATATAACACACCAAAACGGCCATCAGAAAAGCGGCTGCCTGCCGGGTTTACATGAGTAAAAGGCGCTACCGCATAAGAGCAGCCGGCAATGCCAAACGGGATCTCAGTGCGAGGCAGCAAACTTAGGTTACCTGCCTGCGCCTGTAACCTGGGGTTGGTTAATGCCTGCAGTGCAAATAAAGCGTCAAACTCATCGACGTCGGCTACGTCGTCAAACACCGACTGCGGCGGATATTTTGAATTAATCAGCCGGTAGCTTTGTTGGCGCTGCAGCTTAACCTGGGATAAATTATCCGGCCCTGCGCTAACCTTTATTACCACATGCCACCACGTAAGGCATCGATATGCTTAAAGGTTTCGTACAATGCAGCAAACTGGCCGCTGCTGATAATATCCAGCGGGCTGTTGCCGTTAAAGTAAGGGTTATGGTTGGGCAGCGCCATAAAACCATACAGGTTTTGCGGGTTATCAAACAACAGCCGTAAGCTGCTATGAATATTCAGCAGGTAGCTTATGCGCTCTATCTGGTCCTGCGTTAAGCTGGCGCAGTAAGGGTCGTTACGGTACTTATAATACGCCGCTTTGGAGATCTGTAAAATGCGCTGGACCTGCTCTGGCGAGCATTGCCATTTATCCAGAACTGCAAATACCGCTTTAAGCCCTGTTGCGGCGACTTGCCGCTGGCTTTGTCTGTCGAGCTGTACTGCCTGCATAACAACCTCGTGCCTGACCAAATTATTATCAATATAGACTAATAATAAAAATATGTCCACATGGAGAAATGCGCGAGATTGACACCATTCAGCTGTACTGACGAACCGGTTTGCCCACATCAACACGCCGTGAACCCATCCTTGGGGGCTCGATTCAGGCATCCATGCCTTCAACGGTTGACTTAGGGCAAGCCGATTCTCACTTAAGCAACCGTACTTAGCTCTTTATTCTGCTTTAAAGCAGAATTTTAAGCTCTACCCAGAGCCTTAGCGCGCAACTTGGCTTTAAGCATGCCTTTCTTTGCCGGCTTTTTCGGCCCGTCACCGTGGCGTGCCTGTGCTTGCTCCGGTGAAACATAAGTAGGGTCGTGCTCGTAACCAGGCAGTATTTGAGCCGTAATCACCTGCTGAATAAGCCGCTCTATATCCTGCAGCGCTTTAATTTCTTCCGGTGTAATCAATGTTAACGCCACACCACTGTTACCGGCACGGCCGGTGCGACCGATACGGTGCACATAGTCTTCCGACACTTGCGGCAGGTCATAATTAACCACATAAGGTAGCTCGTTAATATCCAAACCACGGGCGGCGATATCAGTGGCAACCAGAATTCGTACGGCACCGGCTTTAAAATCAGCCAGTGCTTTGGTACGGGCGCCCTGGCTTTTATCGCCATGAATGGCTGCGCTTTTTAAACCGTCTTTTGCCAGTTGCTTAGCCAGGCGGTCAGCGCCGTGTTTGGTGCGGACAAACACCAGCACCTGCGGCCAGTTATTTTTACCAATTACATGCGATAACAGCTCACGCTTACGGTGCCGGTCAACTAAATACGCCAGCTGCTCTACCCGCTCGGCGGTGGCGTTAGTAGCGGCAACTTCAATCAGTTTTGGGCTGTTTAACAGCTCATCGGCCAGCTGCTTTATCTCGTTGGAATAGGTAGCAGAGAACAGCAGCGTTTGCCGTTTGGCCGGCAGCTTAGCCATAATACGTTTGATATCAACAATAAAGCCCATATCCAGCATGCGGTCGGCTTCGTCCAGCACCAGTACTTCCAGCGCGGATAAATCCAGCGTTTTCTGATGCAGGTGGTCAATAAGGCGGCCTGGGGTGGCAACCAGTATATCCAGCCCCTGCTCGGCCTCATCATATTGCGGCCTTATCGATACACCGCCATAAAACACTGCTGAACGTGTGTTCAGGTACTGGCTATATTTACGTACATTGTCATACACTTGCTGCGCCAGTTCACGGGTTGGTGTTAACACCAATACCCGCACCTGGTTTGGCGCTACGACCTTAGGCGCATTGAGCATTTGCTGCAGCAACGGTAAAGTGAAAGCCGCTGTTTTACCTGTACCGGTCTGAGCACCAGCCAGCACATCTTTACCGGCCAGAATCACCGGTATACTTTGCAATTGCACCGGCGTAGCAGCAGCATAGCCTTGCTCTGTCAGCACGCGTAAAATAGGCGCGGCCAACGCGAGAGATTGAAATGACATTAATATTCCTGTTTTGCCAAACATTACCAGCGCCCGTTACTGTGTTAACACAACACGCCGCGCAGCATAAAGCGCGCATTATAACAGAACAGTCCCCGGCGGAGTTAGCACAGTGAACAACTGGTATTTGTATATGGTGCAAACCAGCAATGGCTTGCTTTACACCGGTATCAGCACTGATCCGCAGCGTCGCTTGCGGCAGCACAGTGGCGAGCTGGCTGGCGGTGCTAAAGCGCTACGCGGTAAAGGGCCATTGACGCTGGTGTATCAGCAGCCTGTTGCTGATAAAAGCACTGCAGCCAAAGCAGAATACCAACTCAAACAACTATCCAGAAGTGCAAAACTGGCGCTTGCCGCCAGCTATAACCGAAGTGAGATTTAATGGACAACTTTCTGCTTATCCTGGCTTATCTGTGCATCGGCGTTATGTTGCGCCGTTTACCTGCCATGCCGCAAAACAGCGGTATTGCGCTGAATATGTATGTGCTTTATGTCGCACTGCCTGCGCTGATCCTGAAAAACGTACCGCAGTTACAATTTTCTGCTGAATTGCTTATTCCGGCCGTTACACCCTGGCTGTTGCTGCTGGCGGTAGTAGCAACAGTATTATTACTCAGTAAACTATTGCACTGGCCACGTGAGGTAACCGGCGCCTTGTTAATCGTGCTACCGCTGGGCAATACCTCGTTTTTAGGCTTTCCGATGACAGAGGCGTTATTTGGCAGCGACGCTATGCCTTATGCCGTGGTGTACGATCAGTTGGGGTCATTTATTGCGCTGGCAAGTTATGTCACGGTTATTGCTGCGTTGTACAGCCCAACCGCAACCAAACCTACTGTTAAAGGCATCATTGTTAAAATTATTACCTTTCCGTCTTTTGTGGCTCTGGCACTGGGTTTACTGCTGCGCGGTACTGAATATCCGCCCTTTGCCACACAGTTAATTGATAATTTAGCAGCAACTCTGGTGCCGGTGGTGATGGTGGCGGTAGGCTTTGCCCTGAATATCAGGTTTAGTAAAAGCGAAATATCCCCGCTTATTTGTGCGCTGCTGATTAAACTGGCGCTGATGCCTGCGCTGGTGGCTGCGCTGTGGTTTAGTGTTGGCCAACGCGGCATTGCGGTGGATGTCAGTATTTTTCAGGCGGCAATGCCACCGATGATCTCCGCCGGTGCTATTGCCATTATGGCGGGGCTGGCACCGCGCCTGGTTAGCGGCATTATCGGCATTGGTATCTTAATGGGCTTGGTTAGCTTACCGGTAGTGTTCTGGTTGCTGCATTAATCATCATCAGGCTGGTCTTTTGCCGGTTTTAACCGACCGGCTTTTTTCAGTGCATCGTTCAGTAAAAACTCAATCTGGCCATTAACACTACGAAACTCATCATCTGCCCAGCGCTGCAAAGCGCTGAGCATTTTTTCGTCAATACGTAAGGCAAAGGCTTTTTTAGCCACAACAACCCCTATTGATACAGGCTGCCGGTATTAATTACCGGCTGCACATGATGATCTCCACACAATACCACCAGTAAATTACTGACCATTGCGGCTTTGCGCTCGTCATCCAGTTGTACTACGTTACGTGCAGACAACCTTTCCAATGCTGTTTCTACCATGCCCACTGCGCCCTCCACAATTTGCTGACGTGCAGCCACTATTGCTGCTGCCTGCTGGCGCTGTAACATGGCGCTGGCAATTTCCGGCGCATAGGCTAAATGGCTGATACGGGCTTCCAGTACCTGCACACCGGCTTTATTCAGCCGGGCCTGAATTTCGCCTTTAAGCAGTTCTGTGACTTCATCTGTGCTGCTGCGCAGGCTGATAGCCTCATCATTGCCGGCATCATAAGCATAACTGGAGGCTAAATGGCGGATAGCCGACTCGCTTTGAATACTGACAAAGTTCTCGTAATTATCCACTTCAAATACCGCTTCAGCACTGTCTACTACTTTCCATACTACTACAGCAGCAATCTCAACCGGGTTACCGGCGTTATCGTTTACCTTCATTTTACTGCTTTCAAAGTTACGTACCCGAAGAGATACTTTTTGCTTGCTGTACAAAGGGTTAGACCAGCGTAAGCCATTATTCAGATCGGTACCGACATAACGGCCAAATAACTGCAGCACTGCCGACTGGTTCGGATGCACCATATAAAAACCAAACCAACAGATAAACACCACTATTGCCAGCAATAAGGCTACAACTTTCACCACCCCCGGCAACACGACAACCCCTGCTAATGTCAGCAACTGCGCCAGTAGCAAAACCCCAATCATGCCAAAACCGCCTTTACTGTTAATCATGCGTTCCTGCAACATAGTCAGCCCTCTTAAATTGATATTATTTTGATATCAATTTAGCGCATCTATGGAAAAATGCAACTGTTTCTCTGTTCAGCTATCAGGCTGCACAGAGTGATGGGCGACAACGCGCTTTTCTGCTAATGTAAAACAACAACTTACTTAGCTGAATAACTTATATGACCGAAAAGCTTTTAGTCTGGTGGCAACATGTTGTTACTCAGTTGCAGCAAGCAGAACTGTGGTATCAGCTACCTGCAATAGCGTGCTGTATTGTACTGGCAGCGGTTATTAACCGCCTGGTGGGCAAATTCCTGATTGACAGCGGTGGGGAGGGCTTACGCCATGTTGCTATGCGCAGCTCGCACCGCATCTTACTACCTTTTAGTCTGGCGGCGTTACTGGCAATTAGTAGTGAACTATTCAGCCTGTATGAGCTAAAGCATAACTTTATACAACTGCTTATCCCCATTGCACTGGCATTGGGAATGATTCGGCTGCTGGTATATATATTACGTAAGGGGTTTTCGTCCGGGCCTTTGATGAAATCTGTCGAGCCGGCGGTTGCCGTAATTATCTGGCTGGTAGTGGTGCTGCATTTGGCAGGCTGGCTAACGCCGGTGCTGAACGTTATGGATTCACTGGCTTTTACGCTGGGCGAAAGCAGGTTTTCATTACTGAATGCAGTAAAGCTGACGCTGGTGATTATTCTGGCGTTTACTCTGGCGCTATGGCTGGCTGAACTGTTAAACCAGCAAATGAAAAAAGCCCAGCATATCAGCCCCAGTATGCAGGTCGGTTTTAGCAAGTTTAGTAAATTTTTGCTTATTACCATCGCGTTTTTAATTGCGTTAAATGCGGTGGGTATTAACCTCAGCTCACTGGCAGTGTTTGGTGGCGCACTGGGTGTAGGGTTAGGTTTTGGCTTACAACGTATCGCCTCAAATTTTATCAGCGGTTTTATTCTGGTACTGGATCGCAGCATTAAACCCGGTGATGTTATTTCAGTGGGGCAGAATTTTGGCTGGGTGCACGAACTTAAAGCCCGTTATGTGGTGGTGCGCAACCGTGAAGGTGTCGATACGCTGATCCCAAATGAAAACCTGATCACATCAGAGGTAATTAACTGGAGTTATGAAGACCGTAATGTACGGGTAAAAATTGTCGTGCAGGTAAGCTACGAAGACAATCCTGAGGAAGCAATGGCACTGATGCTGTTATGTGCGACAAAATCAAAACGAGTGCTGAATACGCCAGAGCCAACGGTAATGTTAAAAAGCTTTGCCGACAGTGGCATTGAATTGGAGTTACGGGTGTGGATAGCCGATCCGGAATACGGTGCTGATACGGTAAAATCAGATATTAATGTCGCCATATGGCGTGCCTTTCAACAAGCCGGTATTACCATACCTTACCCACAGCGCGACTTACATATTAAATCAGGTCAATTGCCGTCATCTGAACCCTGATATGGTAAAACGCCTGCTATTTACTAGCAGGCGTTTTTTCAAAGCAGCTGACTATTACGCTTCGCCTATCATTCTGCGCAACACATAATGCAAAATGCCACCATGCTGGTAATAGGCCAGCTCGTTGCCGGTATCAATGCGGCAAATAACGTCCAACTCCTGCTTGGCGCCATCAGCGTAAGTAATAATTAACTCAAGTTTTTGCCGTGGTTTCAGGTTGTTTAAGCCGCGCAGGGTAAAGCTTTCCTCACCGGTTAGTTTCAGGGTTTTACGATCGGCCCCCGATGGAAACTGTAACGGCAAAACGCCCATACCAATTAAGTTAGAACGGTGAATACGTTCAAACGATTCTGCCAAAACCGCCCGCACTCCCAGCATCAGCGTGCCTTTAGCGGCCCAGTCACGTGATGAACCGGTGCCATACTCTTTGCCGGCCACCACTATCAATGGCAGCTCCTGCTGCTGATAACGCATAGCGGCATCGAAAATTGGCAGGGTTTCACCCGACGGATAATGCTTAGTTACACCACCTTCAGTGCCGGGCACCATTTCGTTACGGATACGCACATTGGCAAAAGTGCCTCGCACCATCACCTCGTGGTTACCCCGGCGAGAACCGTAAGAGTTAAAATCAGCTTTATCAATATCGTGGTCGAGCAAATATTGGCCAGCAGGGCTACTTTGCTTGATCGAACCGGCTGGTGAAATATGGTCGGTCGTTACCGAATCGCCCAGCACAGCCAACACACGGGCATTAACAATATCGGCTATCGGCTTAGGCTGGCGTGCCATACCCCGGAAAAAATCTGGCTGGCGGATATAAGTCGACTCCGGCCAGGTATAGGTTTTTGCCTCTGATACTTCAATAGCGCGCCAGCTTTCATCACCATCAAATACTTGCGCATATTCTTTACTGAACATAGTGCTATTTACCTGCGCCACGGCAGCAGCAACGTCTTTGCTGTCAGGCCAGATATCTTTTAGATATACATCTTTGCCATCTTTGCCCTGCCCCAACGGCTGAGAGCTTAAATCAATATTGATTGTGCCAGCCAGCGCAAATGCCACCACCAGTGGTGGTGAGGCCAGCCAATTTGATTTAATTAAAGGATGTATCCGGCCTTCAAAATTACGGTTGCCCGACAATACCGCCGAGACATTTAAATCAGCACTGCTAATGGCATTTTCTATCGGTTTGGCCAGCGGGCCGGAATTACCAATACAGGTAGTACAACCATATCCCACCAGATTAAAACCCAGTTGTTCAAGTGGCTGCATTAAACCAGCCTGCTGCAAATAGCGGGTAACCACTTTGGAGCCTGGCGCCAGTGACGTTTTTACCCAGGGTTTACGCATAAGCCCTTTAGCAACCGCATTTTGGGCCAGTAAGCCCGCAGCCATTAGCACACTGGGGTTTGAGGTGTTGGTACAAGAGGTAATTGCTGCAATAACCACGGCATGATTGTCCAGCTGTATCCGGTGGCCATCAAGCTCAAAGCTGCGATCCGGTTGTTTTGCATCTGTCTGTGCCGCCCCCTCATTTACCATTTCAGCATCACGCTCTTTGCTTACTTTTGGCTCAAGTGTCAGCGAATCATCACAGTGTTGTTTAAGCCCGCTTAGTGTCACTTTATCCTGTGGTCTTTTCGGGCCGGCCAATGACGCCACAACCGTATTTAAATCCAGATGCAGCGTATCGGTAAATATCGGCGTAACACCTTTTTGCCGCCACAAGCCCTGTTCCTGGCTGTAGGCTTTAACTCTGGCAATAACGGCTTCGTCACGGCCGGTAAGCTGTAAATAATCCAGCGTTACCTGATCAACCGGGAAAAAGCCACAAGTTGCACCGTATTCCGGCGCCATATTGGCAATAGTGGCACGATCTGCCAGCGCTAACTGATCCAGACCATCACCGAAAAACTCGACAAATTTGCCCACCACACCATGTTTGCGCAGCATTTGCGTAACAGTAAGCACTAAATCGGTTGCCGTAATACCGGCATTTAACTTGCCGGTGAATTCAAAACCTACCACTTCAGGGATAATCATCGATACCGGCTGGCCCAACATGGCTGCTTCAGCTTCAATACCGCCAACCCCCCAACCCAGAATCCCCAGCGCATTAATCATAGTGGTGTGGGAATCGGTGCCCACCAGTGTATCAGGGTAAGCTAACTGGCCGTCAGTAGTTTGCTCTGCCCAGACTGTCTGGCCCAGATATTCCAGGTTCACCTGATGGCAAATACCGGTACCCGGCGGCACTACACGAAAATTGGCAAAGGCTTTGGCGCCCCAGCGTAAAAATGCATAGCGCTCGTAATTGCGCTGCATTTCAATATCGACATTCTGCGTAAAGGCTTGCTCTGTAGCATAGCGGTCTACCATTACCGAGTGATCAATCACCAAATCAACTGGCGATAACGGGTTTACTTTGTCAGGGTCTTCACCCAGCGCAGCCACTGCGGCACGCATAGCGGCTAAATCGACCACCGCCGGCACGCCGGTAAAATCCTGCATTAACACCCTAGCCGGGCGAAAAGCAATTTCGCGCTCAGAAGTGCCGGTTTTTTGCCAGTCGACCAATGCCTGAATATCAGTATCGGTTACGGTATCACCATCAAGGTTACGTAACAGATTCTCCAGCAAAACCTTAAGTGAAAACGGTAAACGGCTGATATCACCAAACTGGGTCTCAGCCTTATTCAGACTAAAAATACGATACTGCTGTTTATCTACCGTAAGTTTGTCGGCGTAGGGGTTGGGAGTGGTCATAACATACCTCATACTGATTACTGTTAACTAAGTGTAGCTCATCAGCATTACAGTACGAGGGTTAAACGGTGAGCGGGGTAGCAGAAGAGATGCAACCACCGAACAACTCCCCAGAAGTATTAGCAAATTAATAGAGAGCGCTGTGCTGCAAGGCTATCAGATCATTTTTTGTAAAATTCTTCCCGTTTTTCAACCATTCCCTTACCGCGCGCAGATTCTCCGCTGTCGTAGTCAGTTTTGGGCCCTTCAGCTCCATCCCAGGTATGCTTGACAGCACTATTAGGAACATTCGCCGTAACAACTTCCATATTGCGATAACCACTTGTAAGTACAGTTTTCTCTCTCTCTGCAGCTGGCACTGCCGAGTCGCCGCTAGCATCCCCTTTTCTGGCTTTAAATCCCAGGCTTGCAAGTTTGCCTGATGCCAGAGATTTCTTGTGTCCGTCTGCCGGATCAATTTCCCACTGTGCTGCAATGTTATTAGTATCCAAGCCCGATAGATCCGTTAGAATGGCCCCATTCGGATCCGCACCGAAACTCTTGTGATCATTACTCAATATCGGCCTTTTTGTTGAGGTATGACTAAAGGCAAACTGATTACCACCACCACCAGCACTTTGCTGCAAAAACTCCCTATGCTCCCATGACAATGGAGCATCAGGACTATTCCCTGCCACATCAATATTCTTTTCTGAATCTAGTTTACTATAAGTACCAATTCCGGTTGGAGTTAAATCCTCTCCTCTTTTATCTCTTTTATTTAATTCCCGCCGCACATATCTGGGAACAAAAGTTCCCCTTTTATCTTTGACGTACTCTTTGCTGTTATCTGGCCGTTTATAAACTTTAGAGGTACCCGGCAGAAGATTACCGTAATAAGCGGCACCCGAAACTAACGCGCCTTCTCCCGCAGTGGCAGCAATCGCTTTAATTTTTTGTTCATATTCTTGTCTGGCTTTGAGAATTTTATCGTTGTACGACTCATCTCTGGATATATCTTTCCCGTCAGCCTTTGCCCATTCAGACGTTGCAATTTTTTTGTCATTTTTCTTTTTCGCTTTAGCTTGTTCAAGCAGCGTTTTAATTTCTTCTTTTTTGTCTTCCTGTACTTTAGATAAATCTATGCGCCCTTTACGCTGCATGGTTATACGCAAGTGCCGACCATCAGCAACAGGAGTACTGTCAGCAGCTTTACGCTGGAATGCCCTCGCCCCCATCACATCAGCTTCATGCTCTAAGCCCAGATCGTCGTTTATCGCTTCACCTTTTAGCTGGGTGGTGGCTTTCACCCTGCCCTGCTTTTGCTGTACTACATGCCAGGCTTCGTGTGGCAGGTGTTGTTCCTGCCCCGGCGCTATATGGATATCGGAGCCCTGCGCATAGGCATGGGCTTGTATAGTGGCCGGTTTGGCCGAGTTATAATGCACTTTTACATCGTCCATCGCGTAGCCGGATAAACTTTCAATGCCGCTTTTTAGCTGATCCGGCATACCGGTGTTATTAGCTGGTGCCGCATCTGCCTGACGCTGATTAACAGCACCAGGCTCAAACTTTCCCTGCAACGGATCCTCTTCATCCGGCTGCCGTTGCACTGTCGCATCAAACTTGCCCTGCATAGGCTCTTCATCTTCCAGCGCAGCTTGCTGGCTTACCGTGCTTTCATCTAGCTTGTGCTGAATCAAAGCAGCGTTACCGTGTTTTAGCGCCTTTAGCTGGCTGGCCTGTTGTTGTTGCCGGCTACTTTGCTGTAAAGCTGTGCTGGCAGCACTGCCTGGCGCCATGGCTGCAGGTTGTTGCGATTGTGAGGTACGGCCAACAGCAAATTTCATGGTGGTTTCCTTAAGTTTGCAAAGCCAGTACTGCGGCTGCAGGTTAATAAAGTGTAGACGCTAATATTGCCCGCTAGGGATAATGTTCCCGCCTTTGCTGTAAGCGGCGATATAACACCAGACCCAGCACTACAAATGCCAGCACAGCCACTAAAATCAGTGCCTGAAATTGATGCCAGTATGGGTCACAGGACAAAATCAGTAGTAATCCGATAGTAAATACACCGGGTACGCCATACAGCATAGCCGGATGCTCCAGCCAGCGTTGCAACGGGTAGTAAAACAACGTAGCCAGCAGATATAGCCCTGCCACCGCCAGCAGCAACAGCACCAGCACCAAACGCCAGAACCAGCGTTTAGGGCATACCCGGTCACATATCTGTTGCATATATTGCTGATAACCATAACTGTCCTGGATGGCAAAAGCTCGTTGTACTTCGGCATATTGGCTGCTGGTCAGCGGTAGGGTCCAAAAGGCCGCGCCGCTGAAATTCCAGTTGGCGTAGGTTAAGTCATTGCGCAGATCCTGCGTGGCCAGTTGGCCGCTTTGCTGTAGCGGTAAAACCTCAAACAGCGGCAGTATTTTTTCCAGCAGTAAGTTAGCTTTGTCAGTATCAGGCATTGCATCTATTGCGCTTTTTAACAACTTCATTTCACGGCGAAACGGATATTTGTCCTGCCCGCTGGGCATGCTACGGCTTAATTTGGCTTCTAAGCTATGGTCAAACTGCACCAGCAACAGGTTTACCAACGGCGCCAGTGCGGTTAGTTTGTCTGGGGCGTACAGCGTATCTGAGTTGTATAAGGTTAGTGCCGGCATGCTGTTGGCTATTTCTTCCGGTAACTTAGCACCGCTTAATACCGCTTTTGCCGGTACCTTTAAGTTAATAAAATACCCGTCGGTATTGGTCGCCTGTGGCGGCAGCTTAAGATCAGCGCGCAGTTCCCGTAAGAAAGTAATAAAATTTAATTGCTCTGCTACAGTTAGCGCTGTCAAATCCAGATTAAAGGTAATGCCATCGGCCAGAGTGCGGCGTGAACTGGCACCAAAGCTCAGCCAGGGCTGCAAGTTATTCAGCGCAAAACCAGCCATCGGTGTGGTAAGTTCAGTCACCAATTGCTGACGTAGACGATGCAAGTCAACCTCCCGATAACTGATACGGTCAAAAGCGGTAACCACGATATCCAGATAAGTATTGTGGGCCTGAGCGGTGTTGATAAAGTCATTAAAATGGCGATTGTTGCGCCAGTTAGGCGGGCTTAACAGTTGGTTGTCATCACCCAGGGTAAACGAGTACAAGCCAATACGGTTAAAAGCACTGAATGTAATCTGGTTAGTACCACTTTGCCAGTAAGGCACAAAACCATAGCTGAAATTGGTAAAGCGTTCCTGTTTAACAATTTCCGGCGCACAGCCACAGCGGGGCGAGGGTTGTAAATTCAGTGGCAACGGTGCTTGCTCAGGCCAGTGGCCAGCTTTAAAGCTGTTGTTAAATACCAACTGGCGTAACGTTGCCTGCTCTGCAGCGTCAGGCGGCAACGCGGTTTTATCAATGCTTGCAGCAAAGCCGATGCTATCGAGCGCTACGGACATAATGCGCTGATTGCGAAAAATATGCTGCTGTAACGTTTTCAGCTGCGCAAACTGAGCAGGTGGCAGACTGGCAAATTCGGCCTGCTGCTGCAAACGCGCCAAATCCTGTTCTGTCAGTTGGTAGTAACCAATAGCACTGACCGAAGCCGGGGTAGCTGCAGCCATAGCCGCATTCACCGGCCACACTAAGCTGCATACCGCCAGCCATACAACGCTCAACAGGCGCAGTAACTGTGTCATACCATCATGCCCTCTTTGCGCCGCTCGCGGCTTATGCCTTGCAGTAAATCAGCTTGCGTCAGGGCTTTATCGTTGCGTAATAACGCCGCAACAGCGGCGTAACGCACTACGTTGGTCATAGCGCCGCCAGCCAGTTCAAATTCATGGGCCAGATAATTCAGGTCGACATCGCTGCTCACTGCAACATGGTCCCCCAGAATATGCTGCCAAAGCCTTAAACGCTCAGAAATATCCGGTAACGGAAAGTACACCATCGACTGAAAACGGCGGGCAAAAGCTTCATCAATATTGGCTTTAAGGTTGCTGGCCAGCAGCACTACGCCTGGAAAGTCTTCAATGCGCTGCAGCAGGTAAGATACTTCCTGATTAGCGTATCTGTCATTACTACTGCTGGTTTGCGTACGTTTGCCAAATAACGCATCGGCCTCGTCGAAAAGCAAAATCCAGTGTCGCGCCTGCGCCTGATCAAACACTGTGGCAAGGTTTTTTTCGGTTTCACCAATGTACTTGGATACCACAGCAGATAAATCTATCCGGTAAACATCGGCGCCGGTTTGCTGGCCAATTAAGGTAGCGGTAAGGGTTTTGCCGGTGCCGGGCGGGCCATAAAACAACGCCCGGTAACCGGGTTTTATACTGCGGCCCAGTTGCCATTGCTGCATTACCGTATGCTGATGCTCTGCCCAGCCGATAATATGCTGCACCTCAGCCATTACTGCTGCCGGTAAGACCAAATCCTGCCAGTTTAACGGCGTGGTAAGCAGCTTGGCCGGAAAGTGAATGTTGTAATCGGGCTTTTGCCTGGTACCACTGCAAAACAGCTGCAAATATTCCGCACTAACCGTTAGCTGCGCGCTTAAAAAAGGCTCTTCTGCCACGTCATGGCGCAGGCGGATAATATTTTCGCGGCACAGCGGCTGGTCTGGCTGTAGTAGTTGTATTACTTCCAGCCGGGCAGATAAATCATTAGCGGCCAGTAAAAATGCTGCCGTTTGCGCACTGGGCAAAAAGCCCTGATGCTGCTTACTGTTGCAGCCGCCAAATTCACTGAAATTACGCGCAAGGTTCTCATTGCGCACAAAGAATGTATCCAGTAATTGCGGCTGTAAATGTGGTGCCAGCGCCAGCAATAAGATCAGCCGCTGCGCCGCGCTCAGCTGTTGTTTAATAACAAAAGCGGCATAACTGCCCTGCGCAGCATCCAGTTGTGGGGCTGGGGCCTGTTGCAGCATATTCAGCGGCTGTTGCTGAAAATAACTATGCAACCTAAGCTCAATGCAACGCGCCAGCCAGTCCAGCTCTTGCTGCATGCAGGCGGCGTTATCAGGCGTTACGTCGTTTCTTAGTTTAACCGCGCCAGTGAACATACACTTCTCCTTGCATCCACGGATAACGGATCAGTGAATAAGACCACGGCAAGCCGTCGAGCAGCATATCGTAAGGCCCGCTGTCGAGTTGCAACTGCCAGCCGGAGCCATTGCCAGCGCGCTCCAATGTACCGCCACGCTGTAAGAAACATTCGCGTAACGTGGTTACTGAGCTATTGGCCAGCTTTGGCCACTGCGCCAGTATGCCTGCCAGCAGGCTATCAGCCATGGCAAGTGCTGCGCCGTTCAGCTGTGGCACAAACCCTACCGGACAAGGCGGCTGTACGCCGCTTAGCAACATAGGCAACGGCCATTGCTGCCAGTAGTCCGGTACAAGTTCCGCCGGCCAGTGTCCTGTGGTCATATAGTGTAATAAAGCGCACGCCTGCCAGGCCTGTTCCGTACTGGTAAACCGTTGCGCCGATACCCAACCCAGTCGCTGCAGCAACATGGGTATATAAGGCGCTGCCAGCACTATACCGGCGTTGGTAACCCAGTGCGCTTGTGCCGGTGTTTGCCCGTCGATAAACCCGCCAGAGGTATGAGCTTGTGCTACACCGGACACCAGCGGTGATGATGCCGGTAACGCTTCCGGGCCAGATGCCGCGGCTTTTGGCTCTGCAGCTAAAGCAGGCAGCGCTGCCTGAGTAGCTGTAGCGGCCATGCCAGCCAGCTGTACCTTTAACTGTTGCAGCAATTGTGGCCTGCTACCCTGCGCTGCATTACCGGTGTAATGTTGCAGTTGCTGCGCCAGTTGCTGCAACAGCGTGCGGCTGGCGGCACTGCCGGTTTCAGCTGCTAACCACAGCTGTAATTGGCTTATTAACAATGACAATGTCAGTGGCTGGCGCTGCAGGCTACATTGCAACAGTGGCTGCCAGCGCGCCTGCCGATACAACGGCAAAGGCAGGCTGATACCAACTAACCCCCACTGCAACAGGCTGGTATAAGGCTGCATACTGGCAAAGCTGGCGGGCTGTAACTGCTGAAACAACCGCTGCAAATGATCGTCAGACGCATACTGCACCAGGCGCGCTAATAACGAACTGCCAGACAACTGCTGGCGTAAACCGTCCAGCCACAGAGCATTGGGTTGCTGCAATAATTGGCGCAACAGCAGGTTAAACTGCCGCTGCTGGGCCAGTGTAAGCTGCCCTAGCAATAACAACTGCTGCCACTGCCGCCAGCGTCTGGCCTGATGCTGTAACGCGCTGCGCTGCGCCGGCCGCGCTGTGCCAACCTGAGGTAAGGCGGTTACCGGCTGTGCCAAACGATAACTAAAGTAACCCGGTAAGGCGGTAAAGCTGTCGGCCAACCTATCTGCCGCCAATGGCGTGGGTTCTGCAATACCCGCCAGCAGCTCAGTCAGTTGCAGTAATAACGGGCTATGCCAGGAAAACAGCTGGCGGCTGCGCTGTAATACCCGTTGCATATGCTGCACCAGGCTTTGCACCGATAAATTGTCATGCGCGGCCATTTTGCGCAGCAAATAATGCAGGTAGCTGCGCCGGTTAAACTGGCTACCACGCTCTACCAGCAAATAACTCAGGCTAAGCTGCCACAAATGGCGCTGGCGTTGCTGCAATGCATCTGGTGGTAACAGCGCTGATTGAGATTGAGGCTGAGTTTTAACACTGCTTTGCACCACACTGAATAACTGCGGTTGTGCCATTAGTTGCAGCATAAAACGCTGCTCAGACGGCGCCAGAAGTTGCAACAGCTGCGCCAGCATGGCATGGCTTAAACCAAAAGCCAGCACCTGACATAAGTCGCTATGGCTGGCCAGTTGCCGCAGTATGGTTAGTAGCTCAGCGCTATGCTGCAGGTACAAGGCCCAGTTTCGCTGCAAGGCTGTGTTGTCTGCCAAACGTAATGCCAACAGGAGTTGCTGATGCTGAGATACTGTTAAACCACTTTGCGGTGCCTCTGTGGCAGAGGCTATTTTAGTTACCCCCGGCGGCTGTAACGGAGCGTCTGCCATACCGGTTAGTAACTCTGTCAGTTGCAGTAATAACGGGCTATGGCGGGCAAACAGCTGACGGCTGTGCTGCAAAGTCAGCAACATATGCTGCACCAGGCTTTTCACCGATAAATTGTCATGTGCGGCCATTTTACGCAGTAAATAATGCAGATAACTGCGCCGGTTAAACTGGCTGCCGCGCTCTACCAGCAGGTAACTGAGGCTAAACTGCCATAAATGCCGCTGACGTTGCTGCAGTGCTGGCGGTGGTAACGGTGCGTGCTGATATCGAAAATCCGCTTTGCTGCTGCCCGGTACCACACTGAATAACTGTGGCTGAGCCATCAGCTGCAGCATAAAGCGTTGCTCTGACGGCGCCAGAAACTGCAGCAGTTGCGCCAGCATGGCATCCGTTAAACCAAATGCCAGTGCCTGGCATACATTACTGTGGCTGGCCAGATACCGCAGTATGCTTAGCAATTGTGCCGCGTGCTGCAAATACAACGGCCAGTGTTGCTGTAATGCTTTACTGTCGGCCTGCTGCAACACCATGATCAGTTGCTGTTGTTGCGCAGCAGTTAAACCTGGCCGTTTCGTTACATCTGGCTGCGGCACAGCCGCTGGCAATAACAACCATAATTGCTGGCGCAGTGCTTCGCGAAAGCAATGCAGCAAAACATAGCGATCAGCAGGCAAATGCAGCGGCGGCAATTGCAGCTGAATTTCATCCAGCCGCACAGCCATACCAGTGTCAAACTCGTCTAATACCTGCTGGGCCACCGGCAGCAGCTCGTCAACAAACAGCTGCTCGCCAGCTGCGTTAAACCACTGTGCCATCGTTGTTGAATGGCACTGAAAATCAAGCTCAACCTGCATCAGCTGGTGCATCGGCATCCTCCACTGGCTGATTTAAGCGGTAAATAAACTGCGCCAGTGCCCGGCGTTGTTTATCCGCACCTTGCCGGTCAGCTTTTAGTGCTGAGCGCCAGTATTTAAACAAGCGCTCAAACCGGTTCATTTGGGCAAAATCAAGAAAAAACACCCGGCAGTTTAAATGTGCCGGGCAGTTCATCTGCAGTGTTTCGCACACCAGTTGCTGAAAACTGGCATCGGCAAAACGTGCGGTCCAGACTGGGCATAAGATGCTGATATTGCCTGCATAAAATGGAACTGGCAGTTCCGCTTCGCTGTTTTGTGGTGGCAGCAATAACAGGTGTTCCATTACGTGCAGGCCTTCAGATGCACGGCTGACATGAGATAAAAACATCACCAGGCTGTTGGCCATAATTAACGCCCGGCGGTAATAACGGTAACTACCGACCAGCCACCATTCATCCTGCCTGCTGTGTGGCACCTTAAGTAACACCTGATAGCGGTTTTGCTGCAGCAAAATACGGTAATTACTTAGCTGAATACCGGTTTGCAGCAGGATCTCAGGCAGGCAGTTACCGTCAAAACAACAGGCATCGTCCAGTTTGCGCCGCAGCGCCTGGCTATCCGCGGCGTAGCGTATACGCAGCGGTGGCACTTGCTGCAGTGCCAGGGCGCTGCTGCTGGTTTCATCCAGATAAAGCTGCTGCAGCTGATCAGTATCGCTGCGCAGCCGCAACTTATGTTGCAGCACAGCCGTGGTTAATGACTGGGCCGTTTGTGCCAGATCCAGCACTAATGCCTGTTTGCGCACAAAGCCGCCCACAGCATCACGCCACAGCGGCGCATGATGATCCGGCGCGGCCACCCGATCCCGCGTCATCAGCACAATCTGTTGTAAATAACTGACTTTTTGCTGCAACCGCCTAAGTGCCGCTGACTGCGCTGTGTGGTAATAATCAAAATGCTGCAGGCTGTGCTGATGCAGGCTTTCACCATACAGCGCCAGCAAATAATCCAGCAGCCGGTGTTTACGCTGCAGCACATTGTCCAGCCGTTGGTAAAGTTGCGCCTGGGTGGTGTCCATTTGCTGGTATAACAGCGCATCCAGATCGCGGATACCGGCATCGCGCAACGACTGATAATAATAACTTTGCGTAATATGCTGCGGTGAAAACAGTGCAGGCAACTGCTGCAACTGCGCAAGAAAATTAGCCAGTAGCTGTTCAAATAACACTAAGTAGCCTTTTAGCTGCAACTGCCGCGGCGAACTTTGCGCCAGCGGCCGTTGCAAGCCGTAATTTTGCGGCAGCAGTGTCTGCAAGGAATGATAGCGCCCCAACGCCCGGTAACGGCCAGCCGGTGGCGGGCACAGCGCCACCATATCTGTTTGCCAGCGGCTGTATTGATGAAAACGCTTTTGCTGGTAACGCTGCACCACTGCCGGCCAGTCAATATTGATGCTTTTATTACCCATACTCAGGCGTACCTGTGGCGGATGCGTGGCATCAGGCAAGGATAAATAATATACCGGTAAGCCCTGTTGCAATGGCAAATTATCGTAACAAGGGCTGCCTTCGCAGCGCAGATGAAACTGCCGCAGTTGCACTACACCATCAATATGCTGCAGTGGCTGAAAAAAGTCGGTGATATGCAACTGGCGCTGTTCACTTTCACTGTATTCCAGCACACCGCCTGCAGTTAGCGGTCCGGTAAACAGCTGTTCATAATCAGCGCCCTGTGCCAGCAAATCGGTATAACTGCGCCGGGCACTGCTGCGCTGCAACAGCTGCTGGCAGCGGTAGTAAAATTCTGCCAGCAGCTCTACCGCATCGGCAGATGATTGCACATCCAGCTCTGCCACCGGCTCACAGTACAGCGGAGCAATAATATCTATCTGCCCCAGTTGCTCACCTAAATTGCGTTGTGCGCTGTAACAACGCCTGATGGCGGCAATAAGGGGGGCCGTTGGCTCATCAGGCTCTGCAGCCACGGCAACAGCACGGTACAAGCCCAATACAGCGCCAGGCAGTAAATAAATGTCGGCCAGCTGCGGTAGCTGATCCAACAGGTAACGGCGGTAATCGGCAGCGGTGGTTGGCCTGCTGCTGAGAATTTGCTCTGGCGATACCAGGCCCAGGGCGGCAAAGTCTATTTTGCCATCCGGGCCACTGAGCAAATCAGCCATAGAAAAATTACAACGGTACTGCAGCTCTGTCAGGCTGAAACATAATTGCTCCAGCAAGGTAATACCGGGGTCATGCAGGTTGTAGTCGGTCCAGCGTTTACCGGCCAGTTGCTGAATATCGGCCAGCGCTTGCTGCTTTAAGGCTGTAAAGCTGTCTTTCTCGTGCGTCTGGCGCCGCTTAATATTGTACTCAGCCACCGGTGCCTCCGCTGCCACTGGCTGGATCTTGCCAGCACTGGCTCATATCGGCGTCAAACCAAAGCTGGGTCAGGTAGTAGCTGATGCGAATATTAGCCCCCAGATCCGTGCGGGAGCGCAACTGCAAACAATAGCCCTGCTCCAGCGCCTGCCAGCGTAAATCCAGCTTGCTGCTGCGTGACAAATAATACGCCTGCTGCACACGAATACGTTTTTTACGGTTGAGAAAATTAAACCACCAGCCACCCGGGTTATGCGTGTTAAGTGCCACCGCCTGCAACAAGGCATACTTGCCCGTGCCTTTATTGCCGGTACCGGCCATTACTTCAAACGCCTGACAGCCCTGCAAAGGTCCACTGATATCGTGCCATTGCCCATTGGCCGGCACCTGGCGTTTACCGGTGGGTTGATACCCCTGCCGCCCCTGCTGCGTGATCACACCGGCAACCTCCAGTGTACTGGCAGGATTAGCTGTACCAATACCCAGCCGTTGCTGGGGTGTCAGGGTTAGCAGGGCTTGATCAGCGTGCTTAAATTGCAGCGCATTGCTGCGCTCATCAAAGCTGATACTCCACACCGGCTGCTCGCTGAGGTTATCGCGGAAAAAACTGAGTAACTCGGTGTGTTTACCCAGCACCGTGATTTCAAAACCATAACGGGCCGATTTATCAAAACCGTCTTCCAGTGTATTTAATGACGAGTCTATCAGATCAGAAAATTCCTGCGCCGAGGGCATAGCGCCATCGCGGAAAAAGTTTTTCAGCGTATTACGGTTACGTTTAGCCATCGCGTGCTTCCTGCTGAATAATAAAGGTATGGCCAATTTCCAGTTCGCTAACTCCGGTTCGCTGCGCCAGTTCAGGCTGAGGCACTGCCAGCACACGTAAACTGTGCTGCCGCGCCGGTGTCAGTAAATTCCAGGGCCGCGCCGGCTGTAATACCAGTTGTTCGGTATGCTGGTAGCTGGCACTGTCCTGCAACTGATACTGACGGCTGCCATACTGGCTGATATGCAGCAGAGAAAAGTCTGTCACGTAGTCAACATAAGGTTGTTGCTGAATAAAGGATTGCACTAACTGTGGCCTTAACTGCCAGCCAAAGCGCGCATCCAGCCCCTGTTCATGCCAGGGGCAAAGATAGTCAGACAGGGCCTGCTGCAGGCGCTGCAAGCCATCGCCACTGTGTAAGGCCTGATTAAGCTGCACAGCACAGCGTACCTGTAACTGTTCAAAGCCGGGATTCGCCACTTCGATGCTGGCAAAAGGCGATGCCAGCGCTGCAACATAGTGTTTAATCTGGCGTAGCAACTCGCCACTGACCAGGCTGCGCTGGCAAGCCAGATGCTGACAGCCCGGCGGTTTTGCCACCACAATAAGCAACAGCCGGCCGGGTATAAGGCTGTTTTGCTCCAGCGCGGCATTAGGGAAACACTTTACCTTAGCCAACTGCGGAAAAGCCTGCAGCACCAGGCGTTCAAAATCCCATGCGGTGCTGGCGCGTTGCTTGTGGCTTAAGCGCTCGGCAATACGTTGCACTCTGGCTACGCTGCTTTCCTCACGCGGGGTTTGTTGTAAAACGGGCAAATAACCGCTAACCGTAATACCTGCCTGCTTGCTTTGCAGCGCCCACTGCAAGGCACTGTGGCTTAGCATAGCGGCATCGGGCAATGGCTCTGTTGCCAGCAATTGCACGGCATTTGGCATAATGCGCCTCAGGTTGCCATAGCGCCGGCTTTGCCCGGCGCAGCACAGCCTTAACCAGGCCTGCCCCGAGGGCATTAACTGATGCTGTTGTTGCAGGGCATGCGGCAATTGCAATATCACAGCACCACTTGATGTCAGGCCACGGCTGCTATCTGTCAGCAGCGCCTGATCGGTGAAATCCAGCCATTCATCATCATGCAGATACTGCCAGCGCAGCGCATTTTCCGGTACGGTATTGCTGCTGCCACTGGCGGGTTCAATATCAAACAACAAACTAAGCTGGCCGTTGACGCTTGCCCCGGTTAAACCAATAAACACATAAGCCTGATGCGCAAAATGCGGTAACAACCTTACAGCGTCACGCCGGGCGCTGGGGTAGCTTTGGCGCTGGCCAAACGGATACAACTGCAGCAGGCGGTCACGGTTGCCACTGGCGGGATCACGGCTGGTATGAATATCGCAATAAGCGCTGTAACTTACACTTAGCAGTTGCAACAGCGGCGCATAGGCCGGCTGCGGCAATGGCCGCGTTTTTTTGTGCTTAGCGTTATAAAGCAGGGTTTCACTCAGGGCAGTGCTGTAACGGCCATGGCCAAAACCGCTGACCGGCTGGCTGAGGCTAAGGCGGAAAAAGCCCTGACTGGCTGCAGGATGATACGGCTGGGCAGCCTGTGCCGCCGTTAACCTGAAACCACTGACAGCACTGAAAACCAGTTGCTGCTTAGGCTGCACGGGAGCATGGCTGTGCGCTGCAGCAAACAGGCAAAACTCAGCCTGGTGTTGATAATCTTCAGTTACCTCTTGCCAGCGGCCCTGATCCAATAACGCCAGCCGGGCCTTAAAACTGTAGTTGCTGATATCTTCACCGTATGCCGCATAATGGCCAGCCAGCCCTTCGCTGGCAACCGGCAGTTCAGCCCAGTCCAGTTCAAGTTCAAGCTGTTGTAAATGTTTGTGTTGCCAGTCACTGTGGTTAAACAACAGATAACTGCCAGGCAGTGGTACCGGGCCAAACGGCCAAAACGGTTTAGTGGCATCCAGTGGCCCCAGCTGATTACTCAGGTTAAGGCTGCGGCCATTTTTAACGCTTACGTCTAGCCGGCATTGAGCAATGTCAAACTGGCTGCACAGCGAGTAACCGCACAGCTTCGCCATGGGATTTAATGTCAGGCGCATACTGGCGTCAGTGTCGTTAAATGCACATATCGCGGCAAAGCTGCTGCTAAGCTGACAACGTAACTGCAGCCCCAGTGTAGCCGGACCCAGCGGCTGGATAGAATATTCCGCCACACTGACAAAACCAGTGGCGGTAGATAGCGATAATAAAAATAAGTCGCTGCAGTAACGGTAAAACACCGTCATCCTGTCGTCACTCAGCAATTGCTGCACACACTGGTAACTTTGCACATTGCCATTTTCCAGCGCCAGCAATTCGGCCTTTGCCAAAATGGCCTGGCTGTCTTTTGCGCTTAACCAGTTGTCGGGGCCAAACAGATAATAACTAAACAACATACCGAACAGGCTGCTGAACTCTGGCTGTTGTTCAGTACGCAACAGCAACAGCATCAGCACCTGCTGATAAAACGCCTGCCAGCGCGCTGCCACCGGCATTACCGGTAAATCTGGCAGGCTGCTGGCAAGCGCAGTAGCGTCCTGCTGCAACTGTGATGGCAATATTGCATAGTCCAGCGCGGTTAAAATTATCGCCAGCGCCTGCAGTAAACGTTGCGGCCAGCTGTAATCTGCCCGCTGCAGCAACTCGGTTAACCTGGCAGCCAGTTGCTGTGGCGGCGTTAAGCGCAGTTGCAGCTCTATGCAACGCTCGCCCTCGCTAAGCTGCAAAGTAGGCGACACTATGGCAAACCCCGGCATACGGGGTATGTCGTCATTAGCCACAAACAGCGCCCGCCCGCCGGATGCATCAATACTGGCGCCACTGCTGTAAATACGGCTGACAAAACCCAGTTCCTGCTCGGGTGAAATACGTTTACTGCTAAGCAAACTCAAACTGTATAGCTGTTGTACCTGCACGGCCTGCAGGTATTGTGGTGCGGTAGTATGAAACAACAGCGGCGTACCGTCGGCTGTTTTACCGGCACTAAAGCGGGTGTTGGCTGGCAATAATACTGCAGTTGCCGCAGGTTGCAGGCTAAGCCAGATACTTTGCGCTATCGGTTTACGCCAGGGCATTTTCAGGCAGTCGTCATAGTAAAATGCCAGATGACGCTCAGTTAACTGGTTTAGCTGGTGCTGGTTGCCCTGATACAAGCGTAAAAAGGCCAGAAACAGTGCCAGCGCCGGCTCATTTTGCTGTGAGCGTAATAACTGGTTAAGTTGCCCGGCGGTTTCCTGCTGCAAATAACGGCATAGTTGCAAGCTACCAGCTACACTGCGTTGTAGCGCTTCATCCACACTGCATGCTGCAGCACTTGACGGCGCAAACTGCAGCAACGCAGTAAAGTCTGCCGTGCCGGGCAGGCTTGCTGTGGCTTGCTGTAATAACGGCAAATAAGGTGCCAATTGGGTTTGCCAGCTGCTGTGTAATTTGTCGGCCAGTATCACGGCAGATTCAGAGCCCAGTTGCAGCAATTGGTGATACCACTGGTGATATTGCTGTAGCAGCGTCATTACAAAATTAAATTGCCGCAGCGGCGTTTGTTGCTGCAGTATGTCCAAGTCCTGTTGCAGCCGGTTTGCATCCAGTGCGGCTATCTGTGCCAGAATGGCCGGTTCGCTGCGGCTAAAGAGTTGGCGCCAGTTGCCCTGCGTACTGCCGTCCAGATCCACAAAGCGAATATTCTCTGCCAGCCCGGCGGCAAGGCTCAGCAACTGGTTAAAATTCAGCGTGTCGGGCTGAAAATAATCGCTTTGCAGCGGCGCATAACGCTGCTCACTTTGTGCCGTGCCGTCAGCATGAAACAATGCCGGCCAGTGTGCATATGAGCTTAGGCCGACTGTCACTGCGCCACCTCTGTGCCTTCAAGTAAGTAAAACGGATACACCATATTGTGCCGGCTGTTAGTGCCGCGGATCTGATAACTTAGCTGCAGCATTAACACACCATCAAAAATCTGCTGCAAATCTGACGTTACCTGCAGTAAGTGAATACGCGGCTCAAAAAACAGCACCGCATGGCTGATGGCATCAATAATATTGGCCAGTGCATGCTCATCCAGAGTGCTAAATACATAGCGCTGCAAGGAACAGCCATATTCCGGCTGCATTACCCGCTCACCGGGGCGGGTAGAAAACAAAATGCGCAGGCTTTGCTCTATATCCTGCTGATCTGTCACCATTTCACTGTGGCAACTGCCACGGCTAAAACCGGGCGGAAAAGCCCAGCCAATGCCTAAAAATGCGTTATCCGGTTGCTCGGCGCTCATTTAGCCTCCTATCATCACGGTGGGCGCACCCATGACTACTGCACCGCCATGAGCACAGGTATCACCAAGGCGGGCGGCCGGTTTACCGCCAATCATTACTGTGGCAGAACCTTTAATAATGCTATCTGGCGGGCCCACACACACGCAGCTGTCACCCAACACAGCTGCGGGCAGTTTTTCAATCAGCACTGTGGGTACACCTGGCCCAATCACCGGACCACCGACATGCGGGATCGGCGGCAGGCCGGGCGTTTGCATCGGGCACTGGTGCATATCGGTTAAACGCGCTGCTGGTGGCATACAAAGCTCCTAGTTAATCATTACCATGGCACCTTTCACCGTAGTCTGGCCGCTGGCAGACAATTCGGCGCTGGCATTACCTTTGGCAGTAAAACCGACATTGGCCTGCTGGCTGATATTAAGTGCTTCGGCCTTAAAATCGGCTTTGGCGGCCAGTTCAATATTAGCCATCGCCTGCAGGCTGATTTTGCCTTTGGCGGTTAAGCTGATGTCTTTGGGGCTATCAAGCAAAATGCCGCTGGCTGACAGCTCAACCTTGTTGCCATGCTGGTCTTGCAGCAAAATGGTTTTACTGTCGTCGTCCAGCACGGCTTTATTACCAGCCGGAGTCCAGATACTGATTTTTTTCTTCTCTTCATCGTATTCCAGTGTCAGCTTGGTGCGGCTGACAAAAGCTTTAATGTTGTTATCTGCAGCTGCGGCATAAGGCGGCTGTTTATTGCTGCTGTATACGCTGCCAAGGATCACCGCATAACAGGGATCATTATTCAGATAGCCCAGGATCACCTCGTCTCCCACTTCCGGCAGGCAAAACTGGCCAAAGCCGCTTGAGGCATAAAAACTCAGTAAACGGGCCCAGATGCCTTCGGTTTCAGCCTCCAGTAACGGTACTTTGACCTGAATACGGCATTCGCCCGCCGGATCATCAGCCAGTTGCTGTACTACGCCAATTTGCAGGCCACTGACACCGGGCAACACGCCGCCAGCCAGGGGAGCGCTGATATCGGTATTTTGCGCAAACCACTGCGCCGACATACCAAAACTCACTTGCGATATCCAATCGCCATCCGCAATAATATGCCGCACCTGAGACACAAAAACGTCGCCGTTAAAGCGCTCGCCTACCCCATTCACTGAAATTAATACACCGGGTTTTAGCAGCGCAGAGCCCTGACAGCGCAATTCACCGCGAATACGTGCCAGTGCGGATTTCAGCTGCTGCGCTTTCGCCCAAGTGGTTAAACTGGCATCAGTAAGCGGGGCATTACTTTGCAAACGAAATTCTTTTACTGCTGCGACATCGGCCAGCGTGCCGGCAGCTATATTTCCCTGCGCAGTGAGGGTTGCACTGGCGGCTTCTTCGCTTTGGATCTGCTGGTGGGCAGGGTTCCAACTGACTGTTTTCACCGAGCTAAACTGCTGGCTGGCATCCAGGCTGGCGTTAAAGCTGAGTAAATCATCACCGTAAGTTACGCAAAGTACCGCTGCTGCAGTGGTATCCGGCGGCGCTATACTCAGCTTGCCGTCATCGGCGCACAGCAGCATGCCGTTTAGTTCGGCACGCAGCAGCATAAAATCCCAGTCTGTGCTGTAATATTGCACCAGCTCGGCATGGTGTTCAGTAGTGGCCGTGGCATTGCAGCTAACGGCATATTTACCGGCCAGTTGCTGCCAGATATCACTGTCTGTCGTTTCGGTATAGTTGGCATTATTACGCGCCAGCGTGGCGGCAAATACAGGGTCGCGGCACTCAACAATAAGCTGAGCCTGATTATTACCACTAATCGCCAGACTATGCTTTACCACTACGCCGCTAAAGATCTGTTGTTCATCATCACTATAACCGGCACTGACCACCAGTTTGGCGCCCGGCACCAACGACGCCTGATTAGACAGTGGAAAATCTTTCGCCGGCATATCGCCGTCACTGAATGTCAGCACAGCCAGCGGCACCCGGTTTAGCGCCTTGGTAATATCGACACTGATAATACTGATGCTGTCGGCCAGCGCAGTGCCATCGCTGGTTATGCTAAGCCTTACCGGCCCGTCGGCACCTTGTAACGGGGAATTGGCCATAACTTACCTCAGTGGTGGAAAATACAACTGGCGGCCGGGCGTAAGCACGCTGACACTGTCCAATTGATTAAATTCAGCGACGGCCAGGTAGTAACTGCTGTCACGGTAGATGCGGTAACACAGGTTAGGCAGGGTATCACCAGCTTTTACCAGTACCTGATGCGTCAGATCCGGCGATTGCCTGTCGGCTTTTAGTGCCTCTTGTTTGTTTGACATGTAGCTGCCGAAATTCAGCTTAATTTTTGCCCGTAGCGGGTCGCCACCGGGTTTGAACAGGGTGTAATCCACTGTCATGCTATTTAAGCGGCCGACAAAACTGAAGCTCTGGCCCCACTGCAGCTTTACGATGCTGGGTTCGTGTTTTTCCCCAACATAGTGATACACCACGTTTTTCAGCTGTTTTATCTGCTTGCTGACATCGGGCTCCTGTTGCGCTGAAACCGGCACCACGCCGGTGCCATCCAGCACCAGATCAAAGCTGAGTTTTTCTTGCTGGTACTGGCTAAGTTTGCTTTCTACTGCCGATTTACCCACCGGCAGATTGTTGCTGTTATCGGTGTTATAACTAATACCCAACTGATGATTCAGGCTGGCCGGGTTAATCATGGCCTGAAACTGCCCTTCGCCCGTGGGCTGGCCATTGTTGTCGCAACAGCTGATGGTTAACAGCGACTTACTGCCACTCATCAGCGCGGCCTCTGCTCATACTGCGCCTGTTGCAGTAGCCGCTGGCATTCCTGCAGGATGTCCTGCTTTAATTGTTGTAAATCCTGTGCCGGGTAAGGTGGGCGTGCCGGGCTGTCGCTTGGCGGCTCCAGCAGAGTAGATTTTACAATCAGTTTGGTGACTTCAATCGGCATAGTGTTAGCGCTCCCGGTTTACGTACTGATAACTGAATTCCAGCTTTTCTATGGCCACCTCGTTTTTACTGGCGTTAAAGCCTTCTACCTGCCAGCTAACGGGGTAAGCGTTAACAAAAGACCAGCTGCGGGCGGGTTGCCCGGTTTCATCCAACAATTCCACGGTGATTGTCATCGGTGTAATGGCTATATCCACCCCTTGTTCAAACACCTTAATGCACCATTGCACCAGCAAAGAGCTGTTTGGTGCTATGCCGCGTTTTAATACCAGATTGCCGTGCTTGACCGCTTTGGGCAGTTTATGCACAAAACGGTTTTCACCGCCCTCCACCACATCTTCGGTATCCAGTTGTGCACCTATACCCGACACTTCCTGAAAGGCCGTGTCGGCGCTATCACCGGATGAAGCAAACTTCACCCGGAAATAAAACGCCGGTAACGGATAATCTGACGTGGCCAGTTCACTCATACTGCGTATTACCTGTTACGGGTTATCAATGGTGATACCTTCATGCACAATTTCGATGGTTTCTATTGCCACCTCATTGCCGTCTGATTTCAGATCAGTGCCGGTGATTTTAGTTGGCCAGGCGTTGGTTAAGGTCCACACCATAGTGGTGCCGCCTGCTTCATCCAGCAAACTGATGGTGATGGGCAGACGCTTGATGGTGTTCATCTTGATCTGGCTAAACCAGGCCCAGAATTTGTTATCCGATTTATACACGCCTTTTTTCATCGTCACGTTGCCGGACTTTTTCAGCCCCGGCATTTTGGTGGCAGAAAACACCGGGTTATCACCGGCGCGGTATTCAATAATTTGCGCCTCGACATCCAGGCCGGATACCTCCTGAAACGACATTACTTCAGAGTCCCATTTCACCTGGAAATAAAACTTCGGTAAGGGCCATACCGAAGTGGATTGGGTTGAACCGTCATCAGCCATTGTTAAGCTCCTTGTATTCGTTTAATAAACCGGTTAGTTAATTAAGATTTCTGCATCTGCTGCTGGAACGTAATTTCAATAAACTCGGCCGGGCGAATCAGCGCCACTAACACCGTGACACGCAAAATGCCTTCAAGAATATCTTCTGATGTCATGGTTTCACCCAACCCCACGCTGACACTAAACGCATCTTCCGGTGACGCACCGGCTAAACCGCCACGTTTCCAGATACCGGTAAGAAAATTACGGATCATGCTTTTAACGGTAACCCAGGTGCTGGCAGTATTGTTCTCAAATACATAGGCTTTGGTGCCAAGCCGGATAGATTCTTCCAGCATGATCATGGTGCGCCGCACACTAATGTAGCGCCAATCCAGGCTGTTACCATCCAGAGTGCGGGCGCCCCACACCAGAGTGCCTTCGCCAATAAAGGTACGAATGGCATTAACCGACTTACCCTGAGTACTAACGTTTAAATCTTCCTGCTCATCGTGGGTAATGTTTACAGCCGGTGACACCACAGCACTTAAACTGACATTAGCCGGGGCTTTCCACACACCTTTGGTGTTATCCACCATGGTGTAAATACCGGCCATTGCGGCAGCGGGCGGCAGCAGGTTTAACACATCACGCATTTGCCCCAGTAACTGGCTATACAGCGGGCTGATAGCTTTTAAGCTTTTGTGCAATAACATCTGGCTGGCAACCATTTCAGCCTGGTCCAGCTTGCTCCAGTCTTTGCTGATATCGTTAATGGCATCCAGTTGTTGTTGCAATTTTAGCTGGGCGGCTTTATCCGCAGCGGTGGCTTTCTCATCCAATGCAGGCAGTTCATCTGGCAGGTTCCGTTCCGTTTTAAGCAACTGCTGTAGCAGATCGGCGGGAGTCAGGTTCAGATAGCTCAGATCACGTTCCTGCACTATGGTGGTGTTGAGCCAGGGGTAATAAGCGCTGGCAAAATCCAGATAGTTAATGCCCAGTTTGCCGCGGAAATTATCAATGCAATCGCCGTCCGGGTGCTGGCGTGGCTTATACCCCTGCCATACATCCAAAATAGCAATACGGTTGCGCATTTTGCCGCCACAGTGTGCCAGTGCCGCTTGTTGTACTGCGATACAATCGTCTTCGGCCAGTAGCACCGCCTCGGGGATCACCAGCATGGTCGGTTCCTGCTCTTTGATCAGTTGATCAATACCGGCCATTAATTTTGCCCCTTCAACATCGTCTGCGTAGTTACCTACCGACACAATGTAACAAGGGCCTCCACCGTTTTGATAAAACAGCATCATGGCGTAGTACAGCAGGTTTTTACCGCTGTCGTGGCTAAGCTGATACGACTTACCGCCAACAATGAAGGTGTTGTCGCCCGGCGCCTTGGCTTCGGCCAAAGCAAACATCGGTGTCGGTGCAAAACCAAAGTAATTATGAAACTCTGACATTGAACTGATACGCATAGGCTGGTTAGTCAGTGACTTATTGCCGTTCAGTGCTTTTTCGGTATAGCCGATAAAAGCCGGCACCGCCGTTGCCACTTCCACCACCGAATTGGGAAAGGCATTTTTCTCTACGATATAAACGCCTGGCGTTTTCATCTGCCCCATGATGTGTTCCTTTCTGGTTAATAGTTAAGGTAAATTTCCGACACGTTGCTTGCTACTCCATTGACTACTGCTTTATCGATTTGCCCGGCCACTGCAACCGGCAGCCGTTTGATCAGAATTTTCTCACTACCGTGCGCTGCAGTTATTAGCTGAAACCGGTACGGGCTGAATTGCTGCAGCTTTAAAGGCTGGGCAGAATCAAATACCTGCGCCACAAGGCCATTGGCCAAACGGGTATCGTTTTGCTGTATAAAATGGGTTTGCTGCGCCATATCCTGAATGCGCAGCGGTTGCGCAAAGGCTCTGCCACAGAGGTAATAGCGCCAGACACTCTGCCTGCTGCCAAACCGCAACAGATAAGATATTGCGTTATCCGCTGTAAGTTGCGTTATGTGCAAAGCGGTTATATCAAGGGCCAGCAGCATTACAGGTAAGGGTTTGCCTTTTGGTGGCAGTACACCGGCCACTGGCGTATCATTAGCACTTATTACCTCTGCGCTGCCAAGCTCCGGTTTGGCATGTAAACGCAAGGCCGCATCATCCGGCATCGGCGCCCGGTTATCGCAGTATAATAATTGTTGTGGCTCCAGCAGCGGCAGGCTGTAACTGCCAAAGAGCGGGTCATCGCTGTACAACAAAAAATATAATGTCAAAATTGGCTCACAACAGGCAGCAGCTATGTCGCGGCGGCTGGTATCCAGCAGCAACACGGCGCCCTGTTTTGTCGGTTTAACCAGCAACTGGGCATTTTGTAAGTGCCGCTGTGTTTGTGCTGCAGGTACCAGACGTAGCTGCTGCGCCAAACCATCACTAAAATATTGATGCTGCAGCACAATATGACATAACGGCAGGTAACTCATGATTGGGTTCCAACATCAGTGACCGGTTTGCGCAATAAGCTGCTTTGGCTGTAAATATCCGCGCCGTCAAAACTAATCATCCGTACCTTGTACAGTACCGATGGCAGGTATTTACCGCTTAACATGCCCCACAGGTTACTGGCATCCTGAATGCTCAGGTTTTCCATATCCAGCGCCAGCCGTTCAATAGAGGGGTCAAGATCAGGCAGGTTTTGATGAGTAAACAGCGGATTGCGCTGAAAAAAACTGATACTGGCCGACAGTAATGTCAGCGCATCGCTGTAGTTAGTGCCATTAAAATTAGCGGCCAGCATGACATACAAATTCAGATGCAGTGGCGGGGCACTGTTAGCACTGCGGGCAAAGCCGGTATCCAGCAATGTTGTTTTACTGCGCGAAGCGGCTTCTTTTTCGATGCCAACTAAAAATAGCACCAGTTTGTTATTAACCTGGGTCAATACGGTGCCATCGGCCTCATTTAAGTTCGACACCAGCACCACATCTTCTTCCAGTTTGAAGTTATGCCGCAAAAAACGGTTTAATTGCACCGCCAACTGTGACAACGTCTTTGCTATCATGTTGTGTTTCCAGCCAAACGAACACCACACAGCCTTCTTGGCTGTGAACGATACTTCAGATTAACAGTGAATACCGGAAGCGCTTTTAACTGCGCTTTTAGTCTCCAACAACAGTAAAAACAAATAACAAAAACAAACAGCGGGTTATTTATACAAGGAGAATTTACATAATGCGATTAAAGATAGTGATTGTTTAGCGCTTTGCAAACATATAATAAATTTATCAAATAAATTGATATTTTCATTAGAAATACATTTAATATCTGCATTAGCTATATTAGGCCTGGCTGATGAATTACATAAGGTGATACAGTGAATTGCAGTGATTTTCGTTTAGATATTGGCAGATATTATTTATGACTTTTTTAATGAAACCATGCCGCCAGCCCGCTCTGTTCTGTTTTGTTATTGCTGTGTTTTTGCTGCAGTTCACAGCCACTGCTAATGCCCAGTGGCAACAAAAATCGTTTCAGACACTGGGTACTCAGGCCTATATTGAGCTGTGGAGTGAAGACAGCAAACAAGCAGAACAGCTGATCAGTGAAGTGCAGGCCGAGTTTGAGCGGATAAACCAGCTGATGAGCCCTTACATTGCCAGCAGCGAACTCAGCCTGTTAAACCGCGAAGCAGCAAAAAAACCGGTGCAGGTATCTGCTGAGATGTATCAATTATTGCAGCGCGCCAGGCAAATTTCACAGCAAAGCAACGGTGCTTTTGATATTACCTTTGCTTCAGTCGGTTTTTACTACGATTACCGTAACCATAAAAAGCCTGACGCTACAGTGCTACAAAAAGCCAGACAATATGTTAATTATCAGAGCGTTGAACTACTAAAAAACAACACCGTCCGCTTTGCCCAGCCTGGCGTTAAAATTGATCTGGGCGGCATAGCCAAAGGTTATGCGGTTGAGCGCAGCATTGCCTTACTGGCACAGCATGGCATCAGCAATGCGTTGCTTACTGCCGGTGGTGATACCCGCCTGTTGGGCGATAAAAAAGGCAAACCCTGGCTGGTAGCCATTAAACACCCGCGCCAGGACGATAAATACGCCGCCCAGTTACCACTGGAAAACAGTGCTATCAGCACATCAGGCGATTACGAGCGTTACTTTATTGAAGATGGTGTGCGCTACCATCATATTTTGGACCCTAAAACCGGCCAAAGTGCTACCGGCCTGCTTAGCGTAACAGTAACCGGTGCTGACACCACCCAAACCGATGCATTATCTACCACATTATTTGTATTGGGATTAAAGCAGGGTATGGCACTGATTGAACAAATCGATGGTTATGACGCCATATTTATTACCGCAGAGCGGAAAATGCATTTTTCCAGCGGCCTGAGCCAACCCTGAGTTGCCTGCTGGTTTATTCTGTTGCAGGCAATAAAGAAGCGGGGTTGGGCAGTTTAATCTGATAACCGGACAGCGGATAACGCTGCACAATAGCGGCCAGAGTGCCGTCTGCGTACAGTTTTTGCCAGGCCTGCGCTAATTGTTGTAACTGTATGCTGCTAATGGTGCGAAGGTTAAAGCCAAAATACACCATGCTCTGATGCACCTGAAACAGCGGTACGTAATCTGCCGTTGGTAAACCTGGCTGTACTTTCCAGTAATGGTAAGCCGCAATGTCTTCCAGCACACCGTGCACCCGGCCATTGAGTAATAATGCCTGCTTATCTTCGTTACCGCGGATAAACACAAAACGGGTGCGGTTTTTTGCATCATTTAAAATGCTGTCCAGCTTGTCACCGTAATAAGCCCCATTTAGCAGCGCGATAATGCCGGTGGTGCCGCTGTTTTGTAATTGCTCTACCGCAGTAAGGCCGGGGAAAGCACGCGGCAAACCTACCAGATAAATGGTTTCCTGCTGATGCGGGCCAATAAAAGCAAACTGTTTGCTGCGTTCAGCGTTATAGCTAAGGTGGCTTAACACATCCAGCTCGCCCTGCTCGATTAGCTTTAACGAACGCAGCCAGGGGCTGTGAATAAACTCAAGCTCGCAGCCCATCTCTTGCACCAACCGTTGCAGCAGCTCAACATTCATACCTCGCCAGCTGTCGCCGTGCTGCAAGATATAAGGTGCGAAGCTGGTTTCAATGCCCATACGTAAAGTACAGCTGTATACCGGCTGGCTAAGAATGCAGCTAACAATAAGCGCCAGAACCCCTTTCATTATGCACCCTGCAATAAAACGCACAGACATCAACTATAAGCCCGGCGAAGCCACTTTGCCTGCCGCCGTAAAAAAATACTACGGCAATCCGCTTTTAGGCAGCTAGACAATAGGCTCAAATGCAGTAAGGCGGTCAATACTGGCAGCATTACCTAAACCATGAAACGGTGCTACTTCAGCCAGACGGTTTTGCTCACCGCTTAGTGCCAGATAGTTTAACAGCACTGTTTGCACCAGCAGGTTAACGTTGTTCGCCGCCACTGATGAGCCGGTTTCTACCGAAGCATCCGGCCGCATAAAGCCAATTTGCTGATGCCTGGCTTGCTCGGCTGTACTACCGCCCAGTAAAGAGGGGCGGCCATTGGGGCTGTATACCAGCATAAAAGAGGCAGCGGTGGAGGAATTATCACCTGTCCACTCGCCTTTACCCCGGCCTGCTTCTGAATCGTCAATACGGCCGTTGCTGTCTACCGAGCCATCGCTGTACACATAAATCATCAGCGGCTGGTTCACTCTTGCGGCATATTCTAGGCAGGCGCCAATACAGCGGCCGGCGCGTAAGTCACGCAGCTCACCGGTACCGCGCTCACCGGTGTGGTAGTCGTAACCACCAATGGTAATGGAACCCGCACCGGCAAAGCCATTTACCACCAGCTTCATTACCGATGCTGTTTTACGAAACTCGGCATCGCTGTTAAATTCGTCCACGCTAAAAATGCCGGCCGCGCCGACAATATCCACATCAGCAGCCGGGTCCAGCGTGGCCGGGTTACCAAAGCGATCTGCCAGATCAGCACTTTTTACATAACCACAGCGGATCAGATCTTTAATCACTGCATCACGGCTGATATTGGTATTAACCCGGCTTAGTTTGCTGTCGCTGATGCGTTGCACAGATTCCATCACCGCTACGGCGTCGTTCTGGTTTAACAAGCCAAACAAATCGCCGACATCAACCAGACCGGTCACATCACTTGGCCGGTCAATTTTGGTCGGCCGCAGTTCGGCATTATAAAACTCCATTGGTGCCATAGAGTTAGCACCGGAATCTGAATTGCGCGACCCTACCAATGGCATTAATGAGCCGCTGGCACCGGCTTTGGCAATGGCGTACATCGGGTTGTGCGGGTTATTGCCGGTATCGTTTTCCGAGCGTGACGGTAACACAGCGCCATTGGTCATCGCCTGGGTAGCCAAACTGGTACGCTCTAAAATGCCGGCCAGCATTTGTGAATCGCTGTGAAACGCCAACCCCAGCTGATTATTAACAAAGCCCCCGGCCGGGTTAGCAGCATTAACTGCTGTTGGCACCATATCCGGCGGCAGGCCCAGTTTGCTGTAGCCCTGCACCGATAAAAAATCGAGCTGGCCACCCGCGCCGCCCACCAACACATTAGAACCGGCAATATTGGCACCACCGGCTAAATCGAAACAGATAAACGGAATTTTACCCGCGCCTTGCACATTAATACCGCACAGCTGTTTTAGCGCTTCTAAATCAGGTGATAACTGCGCCTGTGCTTTACCGGGGTTAGCAAACATGCCAAATACCGAGCCAGTGGTTAGCACTGCAGCGCCGTAACTTAAACCACAGGCGATAAAGTCGCGTCGGCTTACCGGTTTACTGTGGCAGGCATGCAGCAACGGGCTGTCGGGGTGCAAAGGTTTTGCTCTTTTCATCTTTTATCTCCTACTGCACCAGCAGTTCTGCACTGGCCAGTACCGCAGTACAGGCCGCTTTGGCAATGGTAAGGCTGCGGTCACTGCTACAAGCGCCGCTGCAGGTGCTTAAGCGGGTGATCAGCGCATCCAGTTCAGCTTCAACATCGGCCGGCGATGCTGAGCTTGCCGGTGACAACGGCATTAACCGGTTAAGTAGCGGCTGCACAACCAACGGCCGGTTAGCCTGGCTGTAGGTGATAGCCGGGCTGGCACTAAAATCTGCCGCCGGGAACCAGCTTTGGCGCAAACTGGTATCTTCAATAGCGGCATTACAGTAAGCGATAGCTAACTGCGTGATCGCCATCTGCTGCGCCGAGACAAAGGTATCGATAGCCTCAGCTGCCGGTAACTGCCGCTGTATGGTCTGGTAAATGTCTGCTACCGCGCTTTGTTCTTGTGCTACGCCGGTCAGCGCGCTCATACTGGCATGAATTTCTGCAAAGGTTCTCAGGCCAATATCACTACTCTCTCTGGTGCTGGCGGTAATCTGTTGCACCGGCACACTGATGCCGGTGCGCACATTTTCCAGCTCGCCAATACGGCCGAACGATAAAAAGAACTCGTCGCTGGCCGCGCCTTGCTCAGCAGCAATAATAGTGCCCTGCGCCGACAACTCGGCCCCTTCTGACAGTGCCGTGCCGGATGCCAGGTTAAAACGTTGTTTTAGCCAGCTCTGGCCGGTTACCGCTTCTTGACCGTTAATGCCTATCGCCATGCCGCTAATCGTCAGTGCCTGTGGCAGGCTGCGCCCCTCCAGATTTACCAGATAAGGCGAGTTAAACAGATAAGAGTAATTATCAAACTGGGCTACCTCAAACACAATATAACTGTCGGGCAGGTTAATCAGCTCGCCAACGCCAAATAACAGGTAAAACTTCTGCCCGACACCAACAGTATAGTTTTGCTGAATTTGCGCCGCAGTTAAGGCTTTATTGTGAATAGCCAGCAAGCGCATGGTGCCCTGCCACTGGCGGTTGCCGTTGGCCTCGTTACCGACAATCAGCGCGTAGCTGTCGTCCCAGTTACGGATAGCCTCTGCGGTGTCGCGCACTGCGCTGTCCTGGCCGTTAATATAAATACGCCGGCCGTTTACCGGGTCTTGTGTCAGCACCACATGTTGCAATGTGGCCTGCAGCAGTTGATCGGCATCGGCTGTGCTTAATGCCGGCAAACCGGCAAAATCCGTGGCGGCTGAGCGCAGTAAAAAGTTGTAGTTGTACTGTGTCTGGCCCAGCGTAAAGTTGCGTTCGGTGCTGCTGCCAGCATAGCTGACAATAGCGGCAGGGCCTTGCTGCGTCACATTAGCCGGCACTACCCAGGCCTCTACCGTCATTTCACCGGTGGCGCTGATAAGCCGGGCCAGTTTGTTGCTATTTTGCGTGCTGGCCTGCGCCCGGCCGCTGTTAATCTGAATACCCCAGCCGGTTACCCAGCCAATATCACCCTGCAGGCTAAGGTTTGCCGCAGGCTCTACGCCCGAGGTGTCGTAGGCAATAGCGCCACTGCCAGCTTTAAACTGATAAAACGCAATCTGGTTAGCTTCAAAGCGGCCACCACTGGAGGCCACCACACCATCGTCCAGCCGTAAGGCCTTAGACGGCACCAGTGCCGGGTCCAGCTCGCTTAGCTCAACACTGTCGGCTATCTGGCGCACCGCAGCCAGCATAGTGGCCGCGTCATCATCACAGGTTGACCAGCAGTTATGAAACTCACCGGCCAGCCGGGCGACAAAGCGCGACAGTTCTGGGCTGTCGAGGTTAATCAGCTTACGGCTGGCCTGATAGGCCGCGGCCAGATCGCTGTCGGCAAAAAAGGGCGACTGGGTTTGTGCTGCATCCGGCGCATGGCAGTTTACACAGTGCTGGCGCAGCAGCGGATAAACCGAACCGCCAAACAAAGTAGCATCATCCGGCAAGGCTTTGCTGGCACCGGGCTCGCGCACCGGCGGCGCAACCAGGGTTACTGTAGCGCTTTGCGTGTCGGTGCTGTTAGCCCAGTTACGCACCCACTGCGCCATAGTGTCGGCACAGGCACTGTCGCTGGCCTGCCAGCAATTATGGCCACCGGCCAGTTTAGTTACCAGCAGCGATTGCGCCGGATCGGCCAGATTAACCAGCGGGGTGGCAGCAGCATAGGCCAGGTTAATATCGTCGTTACGGGCAAAAAATGGCGCGGTATTACCGGCAACATGACAGGCACCGCAGCGGTTACCGGCGGCGATATTATCCCACAGCGTAAGTTTAAACAGCTGGATATCAGCCGTTTGCGGTGCAGGCCCGGTGTAATTAACATTGTCTTCCTGTACCGGTGGTGGCGGGTTTTGCTCTACTTCTGCCCCACCGCAACCGGCTAACAACAGGCTTAACGCCAGTAATGGGAGTAAAAATAACTTCATCGGTTAGTCTCCCATACAATAAGTAGCGGTGTCGGCAAACACCTGTTTCAGGCGGTAACCGCCACTGCGAAAACTGTCGGTAATGCTGTGCAGTGCAGTCACATCACTGAGGTTTTCCGGCTCGCGCAGGCACACGGTACGAAATACCTTTTTTACCTGGCACTGAGCAAAAGCAGCGCTGTTGGCCAGCTCCTGACCCAGGCTTCTGGCGCCGTTACCTTCACCCGGCAGGCTGTTATCCCAGCCCAGCGCCTGGTTTTGCCCTTCGCGCCAGTAGTTAGTCCAGCTGTCATCCGGCGTGCGAAAGCCATAGGGAAAGGTACCGGCATTGATATGGTATTTGTTTTGAACCCGGCTTTGTGTGCTTTCATTTTGCGTGCCGCTTTGCTGATAAAAAACCCGGCCATTGCTGCCGCTTTCATCAGTAAACTGATAATCGTAATAGGCAAAGGCCTGTGCCAGTGGATCCATGCCAGCGTGGCAACCTACACAGCGGTTGTTAAAAATACGGCTGTCGCCACCTGGGCTGCGGCTGACATCCTGCCGGATGCGGTCGGTTGGCATGGCGATATCCTGCAGCGGCTCTAAGTCGGTGCACAGTTGGCTCATCAGCGTAAAACGGAACATCGCGCGGTTAGTACCCAGATAAAAAAACGCTTTGGCGGCGGCACGGCTGGTCATAACCCCCGCGGCTGCATCTGCCGGAATACCGTTTAACGTGCTTTGCGCCCTGGGCTGCAAGTGCTGGGCTAAATCGACGGCTTCGCGCTCCAGCGCCAGATAATGTTCATTATTGTTACTTTGATACGGCGGTAAACCCAGGCTGTCGGCACCGACATATAAAATGTCGGTTTGCAGCAACTGGCGAAAATCTACATCATCTCGCACCAGACCGATCACGGTGGCGCTGTAATCGTTCAGCGGTTCAAACACGTCCAGCTCGCGGTTGGTTGCTGCTGAGGCAAACAACTTCAGCGTTGTGCGGTAAAAATCCGGGTGCTGCATGGCCAGCTCCGCAGCTGCAGTGGCGTTACCGCCATCAATCAACGCCTGCATCTGGCTTAAAGTGGCCGCATCTGCCGGTATACCGGCAATACGGTCATGTAGCCTTTTTGCCTGCTCCAGTGAACCGGCCTGCGTCATTGCAGCAAAGAGCAAACTGCCGAACACCATTACTCTGACATAGCATAGATAACGCATTTTTATCACCTCCGGCTGTGTTATCAGCCCGGTAAAAATTCTACTGTCCACTGCGAACGGGTTAAAGCTACAGCTTCAGCACCAAAATTAACGGAACCTAATCTCAGCACCAACTGCCGCTCCAGTTTGCTGTCGTTCAGCTCACTTTGCACTATGGTCACTTCTGCCAGGCTACCGTCTGGCTTAATCACCAGCTCAAACACCACCTTGCCTTTTAGCAAAGGGTTAGCACGTAAAGCACGGCTGTACAGCGTGTACAGGCTGCTTTTATTCGCCTCCAGCACCCGGCGGATAGCGGCTTCTGAACGGCCCTGCCCGGCGCTGTTAGCGCTGGCATTGGCATTGCTGCGATTTTGCTGCTCAGCGCTGCCGGTGGCCGACAAACCCTTTAGTTCAGCTTCGGCCAACGCGGTAGTGCCGGTATCGGCCAGTTCAGAACGTGCTATATCGCCAGCCACCGCAGCAGCCTGCGCCGCAGCAAATTGTTTACTGGCGTCATTACGCAGTAGCTTACGATCTACCTGGGTAGCTTGTTGTTCACCGCTGCTTTTTACCTGTGGTGCGGTATTGTTCAGCTGAAAGCTTTGCCGCAGCTGTGCCAAATCATCTTTCATCGCCAGCAAACCGGCCTGTTGCGCCTGTTCACGCGCCCGTTGTGGGTCTGGCTTTACCGGTTCCGCGGCGGCAGGCACAGGTTCGGTTACCGCAACTGGCTCGGGTTTTGGCTGCGGCAAAGGTTCCTGTACCGGTGGCGGTTCTGGTGGCGGTGGGGCTTTGCGCTCTTCCAGCACAACCCGCGCCAGCTGCGGTGGTAATTGCTCCTGCACTTGCCGGCTACGCTCCGGCACTGTCAGCGCGGGTATCAGTACCGCAAATATCAGCCATAGCGCAAAACCCAGCCATAACAGCCGGTAAAAGCGCTTGTCTTCAAATTGCCAACTGCTGTCAGTCAGGATCGCTGCTGTCATGGCGCCTCCACAGCCGGTGCTATTGCTTCTACCGCCAGCGATAAATCGCGATATTCGGTAGCGGCACAAATGGCCATTAACCGACGCAGCAGCGCATAAGGCGTAGCAGCATCACCCAGTATCGTCAGCGCCCGGCCAACCGGCTGTTGCTCTGGCGCTAAAGGCCCGGCCCGGTTGGCCAGATAATTCAGCTCAGCAGTTAACGCCTCAGTAAGCTCAGGCAGCCAGTTGTTGCTGTCTTGCTGCCAATCGCCCTGCCACACCGGTTTACCCTGCACCAGCACACCGTTGGTGGTAATGGTTAACATCACTTTTTCGCTGGGTAACTGCTCAGATACTGAACGCGGTAAGTTGATCTCTTTATTGCTTTGCAGTACTTTAACTTCAGACTGGTTCACCATTAAAAAGAATACCAGTATGGTGAAAATATCCATCAGCGCGACCAGGTTCAGTTTACCAGCCTGCGCCAAACGTTGGTTCTGCCGCTCTAAGCGTTTGGCGCGAAATGACATTTTCATTCACTGCCCTCCGCTTTAGGTAACTCGCCCAGTGATATTTGCGGAAACAGTTCTGCATCAACCAACTGCGCAGCAACCACGGCTTTAAACGAGCGCACGGTATCCATCGCCGTTACCAGCGTCTGGTAGTCCAGCTCGTCGGGCGCCAGAATGGTAATATCTTGTTTTTCTATCTGTTTTTGTGCAAAAGTTAGCTTTAAATCCTGCAGGTACAGGCTAAGCGCGGCAAAATCTAAGCTGCCTTGTTCTGTCAGTTCAAATACCCGCAGCGGTTCACCCGCCGGATAATTCAGCCGTAGCCTGTCGGCATGAATTTCCAGTTCCAGTTGCTGCGGCTGTTCTTGCTCTTGCTGCAGTTGCTGTTCGCTTAATGGCGGCAGCTGAATATTCAGCACGCGAATTTGTGCAAACACCAGGCTTAGCAGCAATACCGGTACCAGCACGATCATCAGGTTCATAAAGGACGTGATATCAAGCTCGGCATCGGCAAGGGGTGCTTTACGCCGTTTTATCATCCGCGCCACCATCAGTTTGTTTGGCAATACTGTTCATCAGCTTAATACCAACCATTTCCATAGTATCGATAATGCTGGCTGTTTTGCCCTGCAGTAAGGCATGAACAAACACCAGCGGAATGGCGGTGATAAGGCCAAAGGCAGTGGTGTTCATCGCTACCGAAATACTCGATGACAACAAGCTGGCTTTTTCCGACGGGTCGGCATTGGCTACCGCCGAAAACGCGGCAATTAAGCCCATAATAGTACCCAGTAAGCCAAGTAACGTGGCTACGTTAGCCAGGGTGGCCAGAAACGGCGTGCGTTTTTGCAACCGCAGGCTGTATTCCAGTACCACCTCTTCCATCGCGTATTCCATATCTTCACGCTTGGACGATGAGCGCAACCGGTGTACGCCGCTGGCCAGCATAGCCAAAATTGGAGCGCTGCTGCTGGCTGCTAATTGTACAATGCGGCTGGTATCGGCCTGTGCAACTGCACTTTGTACCTGCGCCATAGCGCGCTGGTTTACGCCATATACACTGCGTAAAAACCACCAGCGTTCAACGGCAATAACGATGCCAAGCACCAGGATAAAAGCGATAGGGTAAATAAACACGCCGCCTTCCTGTAAAAACCGAACTATGCCGTTTAACAACTCCATGAAAAATGTCCTCTTATTGCTTTTGTGGATTAACTGTTGTGGTAGCCGCCGCGCCAGCCTGGTTGCCCTGCTGTACAGCGATAAAACGTAAAAATTGCTGCCGATCCAGTGGCGACAGTGCCGGTGCCTGCTGGGTTAATGGCTCGCCTGGAATGCGGATCAGGCTAACCGGGCTTTGCCATGGCAGCACATAAATGGTTTTTGGTTGTTCCTGATTACCACTAATAGTGCTTTCCACCTGTACCTGCTGCGTGCGCTGTTGCGCAAACAGACTAAAACTGGCAGATAACACTATGCTAACTAACACCAGCCTATTCATTAGCTGCCTCCTGATCCAGTTGTTGTTCCAGCAGTGCCAGCCAGACTTTCGCCTGCTCGTCTTGTGTCATGGCATAGTATTGCTGGTAGTGGTAATGCGCCGCTAACGGCTCGCCAAGGTACAACTCATATAAAAATGCCAGATTTTTATGCGCTATGGCGTAATCTGGTTGTGCCTGTAATGCCCGCTGAAAATGCCGCTCAGCCTGGCGAAAGTTACCTTGCTGGCGGGCCAAAATACCCAACAGGTTATGGCTGGCACTGTGCCCGGCAGAGGCATTCACCGCCTGTTGCAGGCTGCTTTGTGCTCCGGCAGCATCACCACCCTGCCACTGGCTTAACGCCAGGTTATACCAGATACCGGCAAAACTGCCTTGCTGCGCCGCCAGCGCGCTGAATAGTTTTTGTGCCGCACTGTATTGACCAGCGACTAACAACGCTTTGCTTTCGGCGAATTGTTGTTGCTGTAAGGCGCTTAACTGCGGTGCTGCAACCACCGGCTCTGCAGGAGGTGTGGGTACCGGCAACTGGCTGCAGGCGGCCATGCTGCTTAAGGTTGCAGCCAGCAAATACTTAACCAGAGCATGCTTAGCCAGAAAGTGTTTAGTCAGCGGCATCGGCTACCCCGGTATAGGCTTCGGTTTTATTAAATTTAGCCGGCAGCAACTGCGCCAGCCGGGTAAAGCTTTGCTGCACCCAACTGTCCCATACCTGCTGTTGGGTAAGGCGGGTATTTTGCTGATAAATAGCAATGGCTTGCTCTTCAAACGGAAAGGCCTGCTCTTCCAACAATAGCTCGTATTCTTCCAGTGCCAGCTCGTTCAGCCCTTTGGGCCGATCTGACTGCAGCAAAGCCGTGGCCATTTGCTGATATAACTCCGCTACTCTGAACTGAGCTTCACTAACCAGCGAGGCCACGCCGTAGCTAATGGCTTGCTCGTAATGTTTAATTGCGCTACTCATATGTTGGCGCTTTTTTTGTAAGCTTTGCCGCAGCGGATGGCTAAGCCTGATTACAGCAAATAAACTGCTTTCGTGCTGCCCCAGTTGCAGCAACGCCTGCGCCGCTAATTGCTGGGTACGCTCGTTTCCTTCGCCGGCAAACTGTTGCTCAAAGCTGGCAATTTTTTCCCGCCAGAAATTTTGCCGCGACAGATCCCGCTGCGCCTGATACAGCTGCACCAGCTGATAACGCGCTTCCTGCGCCAACAGATGCGGCTGCGGATAACGGTTGGCATAGCTGCGCCAGGCATCAAGCGCTTTGTCGTTACTGTTAGCGCGCTGATAATACTGTGCAGCCAGGTACAGGGCTTCGCGCTGTTGCTGCGCATCACCTTCGCTGCTCAGTGTTATTAGCTGAGCGGCGGCTTTGTCCCATTGCTCAGCTTGTTCGTAACTGTCCAGCAGCAGCGCTTTGGCGGCCACCGTGCGCTCGGTACCGGGATAACGCTGAATAAAAGCATTTAGCAGCGTAATTGCTGCCGGATAATCCCGGGCAGCAAGCTGTAATTCTATTTGCTGATAAGCCGCAGCTTCGTGATATTCCGACTGCGGCAACGCGCTTAACAAACGCTGTAAATGTGCCTGTACTGCTACTACAGGCGCGTCTTTTTGCTGTGCCTGCTGATAAATACTGGACGCCAGTTGTGCCGTTAACAGTTCGCGGCGATCTGCTGGCAAGGTTTGCTGCAATAGCACATTAATACTCTGCTCTGCAGCAGCATATTGCTTAAGCGCCAGCTCGCTCTGGCTTTGTAAAAACTGCGCTTCCTGCACTAATGCGCGCTGGCTCGGCGCAGCAGGGGCTGGTTCTGCTGAGTTTTTCATAGCTGAGCTTTGCCGGTTATCGCCCCAGTTAATCACATCCGCGCTGTGCAGCAGTACGGCCTGGTAATCCTGCTCGCTATAACGTTGTTGCAGCTGTTGCAACGCCACCTGCTGTGCGGCAGGGTGTTGGCGGTGCTGCGCCACAAAACGGCTTTGCTGTTGCCACAGAGCCAGTGCTGCGGCGTCACTTTGTGACGATAACTGCTCGCTGAGCAGTAACGCTTTATAAGCGGCATCCTGCGCACTAAACAAGCTGGCATCGGTTAACGGTGCCTGATAGCCAAGCCAGCTATAAAGCTCAAGCGCGGCATCATACTGGCCAGCACCGGCATAAGACTCTGCCAGCAGGTAGCTTATGTCTGCCTGAGAGTAGCGGGTATCCGCCTGCGGGTAAGCGCTGTTTGGCATTTGCTGCAGTACTGTCAGCATGGCTTGCCAAAGCGGTATGGCTGCAGCAAAGCCGGTTATTCTTTCCTCGCCCTGCAATGCCGTGGCGCGGGCATAATGGGCGCGGGCAAAGTAATCCAGATACCGAAGCAATAATGGCTGCACCTGCGCCAGCTCGGCGCTGCGGGCCTGCTGCCAGAATGCTGAACCCGGCCCAAACAGGCTGATATATTCCTGCTGCGCGCTAAGGGCTAAATCAGCATCACCGGACGCCAGATAATGCTCAATCAGCAGCAACTGAAATTCTGCTGCAGTGATGGTTGCCGGGTAATCTTGAATAAACAGCCGGTAACTTTGCAGGCTTTCGCTCAGCAATTGTTTTTCTGCTAAAAAACGTGCCAACGTCTGATACAGCTCGGCCACATACACTACAGAGCGTTCGCCACTGCGATAAGGCACCCGTTGCAACAGTGCCTGCAGGCTTTGCCCCTGTTGCTGGTAACTCAGTGAAATGCTTAAGGTGCGCAGTACTTCACTGCGCAGGCTTTGCTGTGGCTGGGTGTTTTCTGTCAGCAGTAATTCAGTGTAGGTATCATCCAGCAGATGCAAAAACTGCTCATCGGCCTGTTCAAACTGCTGCAATTTAAAGTAACTCCAGCCAGCCATATAACGGGCGTGCTGCTTTAAGCTCGGGTCGGTGCCGTTCAGCACAGCTAAATAGGCAGATAAGGCGGCCTCGTAATCAGCAAAGCTGTAATGAATATCGGCTTTACGAAACCATACTTCGCTGGCAAAGGGTGAAGATGGGTAATCGCGCAGCAAAATATCCAACTGTTGCAGGCAGGCGTTTTGCTCAGCCAACAAATCGTAACTGCGCGCCAGCTGATAGCGGATCAGCTCGTTGTTTGGCTCTTGCGGATAATCACGCAGCAGCTGCTCGTAGCGCTGTACCAAAGCACGCAGTGCAGTTTGCTCCTGTGCCGTTGGCAGCTCAGATTGCTCCAGTTGGCTGGTGTGCATTTGCGATAAGCGATACAAAATACGCTTACGCGTTTGCTCGGCTGGCTGCATGCTGAGTATTTGCTGGTATATCAGATCCAGTTGTTGCTCGCTTACGCTAAGATCAGCAGACAGCATGCTGCGATCAAACGCCGGTAAATCCGCCAGCCGCGGCCGTTTGTTTTGCTCGGGCACTGAACTACAGCTTTGCAGCAGTAAACTGCAAGCTGCGGCCAGCACACTAATGCGTAACAGGCTCATGGCTGGCCTCCGCTGTTAGCGGCACGCTTTAGCAATACCAGTTCCATCACCCGGGCCAGTGATTCTTTATTGTGCCGCTGCAACTGTTGCAACCGCGCGATATCTTGCTGGCGGTGCTGTTGTAACTGCTGATTCAGCTGCGCCAGTAACTGCTGTTGCTGGCTTAACAGCGCCAGGTTCAACTGTTGCTGCTGCGCACTTAATTCGGTTAAGCGTTGCTGTTGCCGACGCAACCGGTCAGTTTGTGTGCCTTGCCGGCGCAGTGCCTGTAAGCGGTTATCCAGCTCGGTAAGCGCCGTGCTGATTTGCTGCTGCAACCGGCTAAACTGATAGTGTTGCGCGGCGCTATCTTCGTAATATTGCCACTGTAATAAACCACGCAGCCTTGTCAGGCGCTGGCTGTAAGTATCAGCCTGCGCTGGCGGTAACTGCTGTAAATGCTGCTCAGCACGCTGCAGCCGGCTTAACTGCTGGTGCAGGTTGCCCTGTGTCAGAGCCAGCGGCAGGTTATTGTCAGTTAATGCGCTGATTTGCTGCTGTACTGCCGCAAACTCACCCTGCAATTGCTGGCGCCGTGCACTAAGCTGTGGCAACTGGCTGCTGAGTAATTGTTGTTGCTGGTTTAACTTAAACTCAGCCGTTTGCTGCAGGCTAGTCAGCCGTTGCTGGCGCTCTGGTGCAGCCGTAAGCTGTTGCTGTAGCGCAATAATATCCTGCTGTAGCCGGTACAGATTGTTGTCGTTAGTTAACTGTAATTGCTGCCACTGGCTGGCACCTTGTACCACTTGCTGCACCTGAAGCGGATTCGCCTGCTGATTAATTAGCTGGTATTGCTGCTGATAGTAATTGTCAGCCCAGTTGTAAGCGGCCAGTGCATCATCGGGTTGTAATGCCCGCTCTAACTGCTCACCGATGCGGGTTGCCGCTTGCCAGGCTGTGTTGCTAAACGGTTGCTGGCGGATCTGCTGCTGTAATACCGCCAGCAAAGCCGGAATATGCCGCTGCTCAGTAAGAATATAGCTATATAGCTCCAGCGCATTGCTGCTAAGCACACTGTCGCGGCCAAAGTTAGCCAGAATAGCATCGGCTGCGGCATAATCCTGCAGCTGAATATGCAACTGGGCCTGAGTAAGCTGCAGGTAATCATCCAGAGCCTGCTTTTCGTCATCAGGATAAACAAAACCATCAGGCCGGCTGAGTAAACTCCAGCGCCCGGAAAATAGCTGCTGCCAGAAGCCCTGCTCAGCTGGCGTGACAAATTGCTGCTGCAACCCGGCCAGCCAGTTAAGCGCCTGTTGTGGCTGCTGCTTTGCCAGCACCAGCGCCTGATTACTGATGACATAAGGCATTTCTGGCTGATCTGCCAGTGAGACAAAATCCGGCTGTGGCGGCACACTGATATCCGGCCAGTGAATAAGCTGGCTTAGCAGTTGCTGCTGGCCGCGCCAGGCACCATCGGCGGTAATATTAACCTGCTCCAGATAATGGCGGGCAGCGGTTTTTTTGCCCAGTTCCAGCTGGTAGCGGGCAAACTGCAATAAGGCAATATTTTTCAGAGCCTGAGGTACGGCGTTATCATCTGCAGGTTGTGCCAGCACCTGCTCCAGCGCAGTAGCAGCATGTTCAGGCATAGCCAGCTGTAAGTACAAACCGGCTTCCAGCAAGCGGGTGCGGCCATCCTGCTGCGGCGCCAGTTGTAGCGACTCCAGCGCGCTGGCTGGTTGTTGCTGATAAAAAGCCCACGCCGCCTGGCGATAATGCTTTTCGCTAAGCGATACCGGTTCTGCTATCACAAAAACAGATAGCAATAACAGGCTGACGGGCACTATCAGTCGTTTGACCATGGCTGCACAATAAATTCAGGTTGATAATCACTGCTGCGATCTTTTACCTGTAACTCCAGCAATACGGCATCTTCTGCTTTATTAAAGCGGTAACTTACTGCGCGGCGGTAGTCGCGATTGTCCGGCCCTTTGCCAACAAATACGGCCGTCAGGTTATGCTCTCCGGCCTTAACATTGCCTTTATACAATGGTTGGATCGCGCCACGTTTTAGCGCATCCCACTGCTGGGCAGTGTATAAATGGCCCTCTACCGGTTTGTCATTCAGCATTAACTCAACACTGTCGAGCTGGAAAAACTGGCCGCTGTCTACCGACAAAAACACGGCAAGCTGGGTTTGCGGAGGAAATAACAACTCTTCTTCGAGCAAAAACAGCTCACGGTTTAACTGAATAACCTGCTGTTTCAGCTGCTCCAACTGATCGCTGGCGGGCGTATTGGCACCTGCCTGGGCGCTTAGCAACAGCAAACAACTTAGTAGTAGCGCTCTCATTATTTTGTCCTGTTAAAAAGTAAGCCCGGTTAAAAATAAACACTAAAAAACGCCCGCAACACATTGGCGTCCAGCCGGTACAGTGGCTCCAGGCCAACGTCGGTGTCGGTGGCGGTTACATCACGAAAATTGTTATAGCTAAAGCGGATGTGGTCCCACTGCAGGTTAAATTCGGGTTTGGCCAGTGGCCAAAAGTCCCAGCCCGGCAGGCGGTAACTGGCACCTACGCCAAAAGTCCAGTTGGTAAAGTCGCTCAGCTCTTTGTCACGCGCCATAAAGTTTTGCTGGCTGGCAAAATCAAATAAGTCACGGTAAAACTCGGCCTGGCTTTGGCTGTACCAGCGTATTTTTGCGTCCAGCGTCCAGCGCTGGCTAAACGGGTGCACATATTCCAGCTCGGCATCCAATGCGCGGATATCCCAGCTGTCCTGATAATGGCGCAGGTTAAAGCTAAGTGCAGCGCGATAGGGCAAATACACTTTGTTTACCACGGCAACTGCCAGTGAATTACGGGTAGAGGGATACACCTCGCTTTGATATCCATAGCCGAGCGGCTCGGTATTATCACGGTAACGCACACTGCGATAAGGGTTATTTAAAAAGCCTTCGTCTAAATCAACCTGCACATTCAGGGCGCTGATCCAGCTGCTGCTTAGCACCTGGGTCCAGCCCAGTTTGTAGTTGTAGCGTTTTACGCTTTCGCTAAAACTTTCATCGCCGTTGCGGCCGACGTCGTCATCGCCAAGGCCAGCCTCCAGGCTAAGGGTGGTCATGCCACCAAAAGTATCGTGCGCTATGGCAAAAGACACTGATTTAGCCTTGTAGTCGTCTTCGTCGCTTTGGGCGTAGTTGGCGCTTAAAATGCTGTTGCCTGCCAGATAATCAATGCCAACACGCTTTTCATGGCGTGTTTCGCTATAAGCCGAGGCCGTGGCGACTACATCGATAGAAGCACCCGATACGGTATCTATATAGTAATAGGCCGATAACGACACCGCCTGACCGGCTTTTTTACGCAGCATTACCGCCGGGCCATCAATAGACACACCACCGCCCTGATAGCTGTGGTACATCAGATCAGCCCTGTCATCCGGCAATACAGCCGCCTGCGCTACTGAGCACATAAAGCACAACAGCGCCAACAGCCTAGTTACAGCCACAACCACCACCTCCGCTGCCATTTGCACCTTTGGCGGCTTCACGCGAATCCTGCACGTGGGCGACATGCTGCAGTGCTACCGGATGGCGGCCAAACGCCATGATCGGATCGGCCAGCTTGTCGCGCTCGTAGGGTTTTACCCAGGGCTCCATACCGGCACAGCCACTGAGTAACAGCAGCACCGCTGCGGTGCTTAGCAGATGTTTATTCACGTAATAAACCTTTGATGTCGTCTTCATATTTCTTTTCATACCCCGGCTTATATCCACGGTGCACACTGCGCACCTTACCGTCTTTATCCAGTATTACGGTGGTGGGCATCGCCTCTACGCGATAATCTTTCGACACACTGTTATCCACATCAAACAGAATAGGAAACGCCACCTGCACCTTGCTCAGGTAGGCTTTGGCGGCGGAGCTGTCGTTTTCGACATTCACGCCCCAAACCTGCACCCCCAGCATCTGGTATTTTTGCGCCAGTTTGTCCAGCGCCGGCATTTCCTGAATACAGGGGCCGCACCAACTGGCCCAGAAGTTAATTAGCATAATGTCGCCACGTTGCTCAGCTAAACGCAGGTTATTGCCATCCAGTGCCTTCAAGGTGAAATCGGGTGCGGTTTGCGCCTGCACCGTAGCTGACAAACCCAGTGCCAGTAGCAGCATGCTGCTTCGTATTAATCGCTTCATTACTACCTCTGTATCAACAACTAGAAATACACCGCTACACCCAGTGCCAGGCTAAGGTTGTGTGTGGTTTTGCTGCGTGCCAGTATGGTGGTTTCAAAAATATAATCGCTAAAGGTCAACTCAAGCGCCAACCAGTCTGTGGCGTATAGTCTGAACTGGCTGCCCAGTTGCAGCGCAAATACCTTATCTCCGGCAAAATCGACATTGCCCCCACCGGCAAATACCGACAAGCCGCTGTTCATCGCGTAGTTACGGTTTAAAAACACTTCGCCCGGTAATAACATATAACCGACATGTGCGCCGTAATAACGCCACTCGCGTTCGCTGTCGGTCAGTAATGGCGCCGCGCCGCTCAGCTCCTCAAACGAGGTGCGCCCAGCTTTAGCCATGGCGTACTCAGCGCTCAGGTAAAAGTCTTCGTTAATGTGATAACTAAGCTGCAATGCCCCCAGTGCACTGCTGCCAAAATCTTCAATATTGATCATGCCGCCACGCAGGCCCAGCAACCAGTTTTCGCTATCCAGTACGTTTTCGCTGATACTGCTTTGGTTGATATCCGGCTCAACCTGCTGTGCATAAGCCAGAGCGGGTGCCAGACCCAGCACTAAAAAAATACGCTGAAACCAAGTTTCCATGTGTCTATCTCTTCGTTGTCATTGCGATCGGTAACGATAATACTGCGCCGGTAACCGGCACGGGCGATAAAATTACGGCTAAGGTAATAACGTACCCCCAACTCAGCACTGGCCAGGCTGTTATTACGATCCGGCGTTTGCACCAGCACGGTTCGCGGCGTGGTACGCAGCACACCACCGCCAATGCCAAAATAAGGTGACCAGCGCCAGTGTGGCATCGGGCTTAAATACACGCTTAGCTCGGCTGACAGGTTATCAGCCTGATCGCCATTAGCCTGCCCTACCGCCAGCTCGGTTTGCACATAGGGGCTAAACAAATACGCCAGCGACAGCTGATAAAAACTGCTGCCGTTAAAGTCGCCAAACATAAAGCCCGCTTCAAGCGAGCGCTGCTCGTACTGTGCTATACGATTATCTGATACCGTAAATGTTTGTTGTTGTAGCGTAACCAATTGTGTCAGGTCAGCTCGCGCCAGCCAGTACTGCTGTTGTTTAAACTCTACCTGTACCCAGTCGGTGCGGCGTTTATTGAGTACTAAAGCCTCACCTTTAATGGCTACCTGCACGATGGGGTAACCGCGGCCAGGGCCGGAATGCAAATTGACAAAATCTCCGCTTACTTTAACAGCGACTGTTTCAGCCATTAACTGCAGGCTTAATACACTAAGAAGTAACATTAATAGCCGTATCATTTATTGCTCCGGCACGGCAAAAGGCGAGTTGTAGTACTGCGCACCAATATCCAGCCAGTCGGCTAGCAGTTTAAGCTCGGCGGCGGTTAAATAACCCTGATGGCTACCAGTATTACCAAATAAACTGAAAAATGCGCCACTGCCCACAGCGCTGCCAGCGCGCAGGGTTGGTGTAACCGCCACTGTTACCATCACATGAATGGGATTGCCGTTGTCATCAAGTACCAGATTGCCGGTGCCGTCGGTAACAAACAGCAAATTACCGTCAGCATCGGTAGCCTGCACCAGGCGATCAACCAGTACTGCACCCACCAGCTCCTGCTCGTTATCGGCACTTAACAGTTCGCGGTAACTGCGATAATGCTCAGGCTCCAAATCTGATGGCTCTGCATCCAGTTCCAGTTGCGCTAAAGGCACACGGCTGTTGTCGTTAGCATCGGTTCTGCTATGGCAATTGACACAGGTATGATCGGCAATCAGTTCGTTAGTGTCTGGGTCAAAGCGGCGCCGATCTTGCTGCCACAGTGGCTGAATATGGGTTGGGTAATCTATGCGTAACCGGCAACTGGCCAGCCACTGCGAAAAGCACTCCAGCCCGGCAGGTAAGGTTGTAGTCAAATCCTGCAGACTGATCTGCACAGCGACATCTGGCGCACGCCTGGCCGGATCGGTCCAGATATCTAAATATTGCAATGCTTCGCTAAGCTCTGGTATGCCATTTAACCTGGCTGCAGTTTGCGCCATGGTTTCCCCGGGCTGCGCCAGCAATTGCGGATTGGCATTAGGGAATGCAGCCAAATCTGGTGAGCCGGCATTAGCACTTTGCGCTTCACCTTCGCCGTTTACTCTGCCATGCGGCGCTGTGCTTTGTGGCGTATGGCAACCATTGCAGCTAAGCGTTTCGCCGGGGCGCAGTGTTATCCATTGCTGGTGCAATGCAGAAACAGCCTGGCCTTCGCCATTAAGCACCGCCAGATTAAACGGCACATTGGCCGGTACTTTTACCTGCACAGAGCCATCGGGCTCAATGGCGACAGTACCCAGAATTTCCCGCATCAGCTGACGGCGGCTAACGCCAAAAGCAAAGTCTGGTGTGTCCAGCACTTCTTCTGGCGGCAAAGGCACCCCGCGTACTAACCGTAAAAACCGCGCCGGGCGCTGCGTAGCAGTGCTTTGCATCGGATCAGACAGCAGGGCAATATCCACCTCAGCCACACCGGCAAAATCATATACGCTACGAATATCCAGCACGGCGGCATTTTGCGCCGCCAGCTCTGCATCCAGCAATGGATTTGCCGGTAAAAAAGCGCCGGCAGTGTAAGGTTGCAACACGACAGGCTCTGTTACCAATACCCCTTCCTGGCCGGGCCGCACCGGCACCTGAGTTTGCTTTTGTGTATCAAACAGCCATAAACCGTATAAAGGTTCTGCCAGTTCCAGATCGGCATCTTCTGCTACCTGAGCACAGCTTAAGATGGCTTCTTCCTGTATCACACGACACGGAGACCAACTCACCAGATAACGGCCAGTGCCATCTTTCAGAGCAGCGTAGCTATTAACTGCCCCGGCACGCTCGGCGCGGCCGGTATTATCAAACGCCCAGGCAAATAATGGTGTCTGCGCTGGCATATTCAGTGTTTCACCTGCCAGTGCTTGCTCATTGTCACTGGCAAGGTCAAGCGCCACACGTTGTGGCCAGCTGTTGTAATAAGGTGCATCAACCCCGGCCAGAGCCAGAGACACAGCGCCATCATCCAGCACTATCGCCTTAGCAAACTCCACTGCCGATTGCTCCGCCCCGCTGTTATGCGAATGCCAGCCATACACCAGTTGGTTTTCGCTGCCATCGGGCTGCATACGATACCAGTTAAGCATCGAACGATCGCTCTGGTTGTCCCAGCGACTATACAAAATATGGCCATCGTCCAGCACTACCGGATAAAGGTCGTGGCTCAGGTTAAAACTCAGTTGGGTAATATTGCTGCCATCGGCATTCATAACATGCAGGTTAAACGCGGATGAATTTACGTCTTCATCCAACGCCGTATATTGCGGCTTGAACTCATCTAATAAAATTTGCCGGGAAATAATCTGCCTGGTCGAACTGAAAATAATACGGCCATCAGGTAAAAAAGCCGGGCTGATATCATGGCCGCGCTGTGCCAGTTGTGTATCTGCAATTAACGGGCTAACCGTTTTACTGGTAACGTCATAGCGCCATAATTCCCACTTCGGCTGCAGCTCATCGGCAACATTGGGTATTTGCGGCGCGCGCAGGGCAAACAACAAGGTTGTGCCATCGGGCGAAGCTGCTAAATCTTTTACATCGTATAGGGAATTTTCGGTAAACAGGCTGGCAGTAAGATCGGTTTCAGCCGACTGGGCAAACGCATTTTGCTTAAGTACTAACCGTGCACCGGGATTAAATGCTGAAGGGTCAAATAAATTGCTTTGATAGCGTTCATCGTCAACCAGTAACGGGCGTTCAACAAAAGCGAGGGCAATTTCCTGCACTACCGGGTCGGTGGGTTCATCCTGTACGCTGATATCTGCTTTGCATGCTACAAGTACAATACAAACTGCGATAAGGCATAGCCTTGTTATTATTATCATTATTCTGATACCGGCTACCGTTTACTGCTTGTTTACGTTTTGGGAGCAACAAAACTGGCTAAGTCAACAGCTTATCGCTGCATGAACAACAGAGCAAGTTAAAATTTATCACAAAAAAAGCCAGCTTAAGCTGGCTTTATTAACGGCAGATGAACACGACTTATAAGTCGGCTTCAAACGCTTCTGGTATGCTTTCTTCAATCGGTTTTTCACCCGGTTTTAACAACAGGCGCGAACGCAGCTCTTTTTCAATTTCGTCGGCAACAGGTTGGTTGTCTGCCAAAAACTTCATTGCATTTGCCTTACCCTGGCCAATTTTATTGCCCTGATACGCATACCAGGCACCGGCTTTGTCTACTAAACCCTGGGCTACACCCAAATCAATCAGTTCGCCCAGCTTATTAATGCCGGCACCGTACTGAATAATAAACTCGGCTTGTTTAAATGGCGGCGCCACTTTGTTTTTCACCACTTTAACGCGGGTTTCGTTACCGGTAATTTCATCACCATCTTTTACTGAGCCGATACGGCGGATATCTAAGCGCACAGAAGCGTAGAATTTCAGCGCATTACCACCGGTAGTGGTTTCCGGGTTACCAAACATTACACCGATTTTCATGCGGATTTGGTTGATAAAAATACACAAAGTATTAGAGCGTTTAATATTACCGGTTAGCTTACGCAATGCCTGTGACATTAAGCGGGCTTGCAGGCCCATATGGCTGTCGCCCATGTCGCCTTCAATTTCAGCTTTTGGCGTTAACGCCGCTACCGAGTCGACTACCACAACATCTACTGCGGCAGAGCGCACTAACATGTCACAAATTTCCAGCGCCTGTTCACCGGTATCCGGTTGCGACACCAGCAGGTCTTCTACCTTAACACCCAGCTTTTTGGCATAAACCGGGTCCAGCGCGTGCTCGGCATCGATAAAAGCACAGGTTTTACCGGCCTTTTGCGCTTCGGCAATAACCTGTAAGGTTAAGGTGGTTTTACCGGACGACTCCGGGCCATAAATTTCAACAATACGGCCATATGGTAAACCGCCGATACCCAGTGCAATATCCAGCCCCAGCGAACCGGTAGATACAGCAGCGATATCCAGCGCGGTGCTATCACCCAAACGCATAATAGAACCTTTACCGAACTGACGTTCAATTTGACCTAAGGCGGCAGCGAGCGCTTTTTGTTTGTTGTCGTCCATTTTTATATCCATGGTTGAGCCGGGCTTGCCGGACAATTAACACTGTATGCTCGTACAGTAGTCTAGTTTACTAAAGCTGTCAACAGCTCAATGCTTTGTTTGAGGGCGTAATCGATGGCTTGCTGGCGTACTTGCTGGCGATCACCGGCAAATACCAAATGGCTGCTGGCTACATTACCATTAAGGTAAAAGCCAAAACACACAGTGCCCACCGGCTTATATACCGAGCCGCCATCCGGACCGGCAATACCAGACACAGCAATAGCCATATTCGCATTAGCAGCTTTGGCAGCGCCTTCGGCCATTTCACGCACAGTCTCTTCACTTACGGCACCAAACTGTAGCAAAGTTGCGCTGCGCACAGCCAGTAATTGCTGCTTGGCTTTGTTGCTATAGGTAATAAAACCGCGGTCAACATAAGCTGAGCTGCCGGGTACTGCGGTTAACCAGTAACCTATACCACCGCCGGTACAGGATTCAGCAGTAGTGATAGTCCATTTTTTCTGCACCAGTAACTGCCCAAGCTGTGCTGCCAGTGTCATACTGTCTGCGGTCGCCATAATTCACCTACATCGTAATAAGTGCCTGCTATTATGCCGCCAGAACCGAAAACGGAGCAAGTACCGCTTGGCCGCGCTGTAAAACAGCCAGCCTTCCAGCTATATTTTTCGCCAAAAAAAATGTAACGCATTACATTCAAGACTAGCCAGCCATACCAGACTAAATTGGCCTGGTTAGCGGCTAATTATGGCGCAGCACTGCAGCAAATATCGAGTTTTTGCACTAAAAAAGCGCCGTCTGTTTATCGAATTGCTCTTTTATTTTGTAGCTGTTTGCACTATAACAGCAAACGCAATGATATCGGTTACATTGAAACAGTGCCTATAACAACAATCACTGCAACAAGAGGAGAACGACCTTGAAAATCAGACACCAACTTTATGCCCTGCTGCTAACGCTTGGTAGCTTTGGCGCACTCGCCGCGGATAATCAGTTAACCGCACAAGAGCAACAGGATGGCTGGCAACTGTTATTTAATGGCAAAGACCTGTCGCAGTGGCGTAACTTTAAACAGGAAGGATTAAGCGATAAGTGGGTCATTGAAGATGGCGCTATTAAGTTAAGCGGCAAAGGCGGCGGCGACATTCTGACTAAAGCCCAATATCAGGATTTTGACTTGAAGCTGGATTGGAAAATTGCCGAAGGTGGTAATAGCGGCATTTTTATTCTGGCAGATGAAGCTGGCAGCCAGATTTACTCACATGCCCCGGAAATTCAGATCCTTGATAACGAACGCCACCCCGACAATAAACTGGCAAGCCATTTATCCGGTTCTTTATACGACATGATCGCCTCGCCTGCGGCTTCGCACAAAATAGCCGGTGAGTGGAATCAGGTACGCATCCGGCTGGAGAAAAACCAGTTAACCATTTGGCAGAACGATGTGCAGGCAGTACAAGTGGAGCTCCACAGCCCACAGTGGCAGCAACTGGTGGCCGCAAGCAAATTTGCCAACTGGCAAGGGTTTGCCGCTAACAGCAACGGCCATATTGGTTTGCAGGATCACGGCGATGTGGTGTGGTTTAAAAATCTGAAAATTAAAGAGCTAAACTGATGAAAGATTTTGCTTATGACGTTTTGGTTGTCGGCTCGGGCGCCGGTGGCGCCATGGCCGCTTATGAGTTAACCCGGCAAGGCCACAAAGTGCTGCTACTGGAAGCTGGCCGCAATTACGACCCTAAAACAGAAACTCCGATGTTCAGGCCCAACTCAGCCGCACCGTTGATGGGCACCTCCACACCAGATAAAGACTTTGGTTTTTATGATTCCACCGTAGACGGTGGCTGGCAGGTACCAAACGAACCCTATACCACAGCCGAAGGCTCGGACTTTTTATGGTGGCGTGCCCGTATGCTGGGTGGCCGTACCAACCACTGGGGCCGCTATTCGCTGCGTTTTAGCGAGCATGATTTTAAAGGCAAGAGCCGCGATGGCCTGGGCGCCGACTGGCCCTTTAATTATGACGACATTGCCCCCTGGTACGACAAAACCGAAGCTTTAGTAGGCGTTTGCGGTACCAATACCGGCCTGGATGATATGCCACCATCACCGGAAGGTGTGTTACAGCCGCCACCCGCACCACGGGTACCTGAATTACTGATAGCTGCTGCGGCAAAAAAACACGGTATTACAGCAGTACCGATGCACCGCGCCGTGCTGACCAAACCGCTGGATAACCGCGCGGCCTGTTTTTATGCTACCCCCTGCGGCCATGGCTGCTCTATCGGGGCCGCTTTTCAAACCACTACGTCACTGCTGCCAATGGCACAGGCAACCGGTAATCTACGGATAATCACCGACGCTATGGTTAAAGCTGTTACCGTTGATGCACAAGGTAAGGTTACCGGCATCAGCTATATCGACAAAAAAACCACTACTGAACAGCAACTCAGTGCAAAAGTGGTTATTCTGGCAGCCAGTGCCTGTGAATCAGCGCGCATTTTGCTCAATTCAAAAAGCGACAGTCATCCCAACGGTCTGGCCAATTCCAGCGGCCAGGTTGGCCGCAACCTGATGGACTCCACCGGCGCTGGCCTGTCAGCACTGGTACCGGCACTAATGGACCGGCCGCGCTATAACGAAGACGGCCACACTGCCAACCACCTGTTTATTCCCTGGTGGGGCCACAAAGCGCAGGCCAATAAAGAATTGGATTTCCCGCGTGGCTATCACTTTGAACTTGGCGGCCGCTTCGGTGAACCAGGCGCTTATGTCAGCGGTAATCTGCAAGGTTACGGCACATCACTAAAACAGCAGGTTCGCGCCCATTACGGCTCTTACGTTTCATTTGCACTACGCGGTGAAATGCTGCCAAACGAACATTGCTATATGGATATAGATCCACAGGTAACAGACAAATGGGGTATTCCGGTGGCACGTTTTCATTGGAAATGGTCCGAGCACGAGCTTAAACAAGTCGAGCATGGCCTGAAAACCGCCAAAGCCATTTTGGAAACGATGGGCGCGACAGTTAACGAGTTACCTTCAGCCGAAGATGCCATTAGAAAAGGCGGCGAAATTATTCACGAAGTGGGCACCACACGGATGGGCAGTTCAAGCAAAGACTCGGTAACTAATCAATGGGGACAAAGCTGGGATTGCCCGAACTTGTTTGTCATGGACGGCGGCGTTTTTGCCTCCAACCCACATAAAAACTGCACCCTGACCATTATGACACTGGCAATGCGTAACAGCGCCTGGCTGGCAGATCAATTAACAGCGGGGAAACTGTAATGCAAAAACCAACCATAATGCCGAACCCAAACACCACTGAGCACGCCGACGGCCTGACACCGGCTTACACCAACCATTTAAGCCGGCGTGATTCGTTAAAACTGCTGGCCGCACTGGCTGCAAGTGCGATGTTGCCTGCCCTGGCTGGTTGTGAGCCAACACCAGCGGCAAAAACAGCCAGCGGCACGACAAGCGCAGAACACTGGCCAGAACTGAAGCTGCAACCGATCACCGCCAAGGGTTACGGTAAAGATCCCAATCTGATTATGCCACCCGAAGCGCCCTGGCCTTTAACCTTAACAGCTGCACAATTATCACTGGTAGCTTTGTTGTCTGACATTATCGTGCCGCAGGAAGGCCAATCGCCGTCGGCTTCTGCAGTGCAGGTGCCAACGGTGATCGATGAATGGGTTAGCGCGCCTTATCCCAGTCAGCAGCGGGACAGGCTGACTATTCTATCGGCACTGGCCTGGCTGGACGATGAAGCGGCTCTGCGCTTCGCCAAGCCGTTTACCGCACTTGGCACAACGCAACAACTGGCAATTATTGACGATATTGCCTACGACAACGAGCAAACCCCACAACAGTTCCAGCGTATTGTCAAAGCCTTCGCCCGGCTGCGCAATCTGGTACTGGCGGCCTATTTCTGTACACCGGAAGGCATTAAAGATATTGGCTATCTGGGTAATGTTCCCATCGCCGGCGCCTACCCCGGCCCCACGCCAGAGGCATACAGCCACTTAAACAAAACACTGACAGAACTGGGGTTGAGTGACTTTGCTTATCCGGTAAGTTAAACCTTAACCAGCATTTGCTTATTAAGCTCCCTGATCGCAGATCCAGGGAGCTTTTTTATTTTCGTGCTGTAGTGTCGCAAGTGAATAGTCTGTAGTTATCACCTGAGCCAAAAAACACTTGTACCTGGAAGTTAATTTAGATTTATTTAAATAATCGTAGCCAAACTACGATAATTGAAACTTTTCTAAATATCCACCGCCTGTACCCGACGATCACACGCACTAAAAAACTTCTGTTATAATCCCCGGCTTTATCATCGCTAACGGCCGCGGATAAGAACATCGGTATGACTATTATCAAAGACCTGTCTTCTCATACACCCATGATGCAGCAGTATCTGGGGTTAAAAAGCGAACACCCCGACATTTTGCTGTTTTACCGCATGGGTGACTTTTACGAACTGTTTTACGACGACGCTAAACGCGCAGCCGCACTGCTGGATATTTCGCTGACCAAGCGCGGCCAAAGTGCCGGTACACCGATCCCGATGGCGGGCGTACCTTATCATGCCGTTGAGGGCTATCTTGCCCGTTTGGTACAGCTGGGCGAATCGGTGGCAATTTGTGAGCAAATTGGCGATCCAGCCACCAGTAAAGGCCCGGTTGAGCGCAAAGTAGTGCGCATTGTTACCCCCGGCACGGTTACTGACGAAGCTCTGTTAAATGAGCGGCAGGACAATTTACTGTGTGCTATCAGCCAGTTGCGTGGCCAATACGGCCTGGCTCAGTTGGATTTAAGCAGCGGCCGTTTTTTGCTGAATCAGGTAGACAACATAGATGATTTAACCGCGCTGTTGCAGCGGCTTAACCCGGCAGAGCTGTTATACCCGGAAGATTTCGCCGACAGTTATCTGGTAGAAAAACGCAAAGGCGCGCGTCGTCGCCCGGTGTGGGAATTTGAGCTGGCTACCGCTAAGCGTTTATTATGCCAGCAGTTTGCTACTAAAGACTTACTGAGTTTTGGTGTAGATGAAGCACCGGTAGCGCTAATGGCGGCCGGTTGCGTAATGCAATATGTTAAAGACACACAACGCGCCGCGCTGCCACATATCCGTGCGGTGGCGCTGGAACGCTCACAGGACAATATTGTACTGGATGCCGCCACCCGGCGTAATCTGGAGTTAACACAAAACTTAGCCGGCAACTACGAACATACGCTGGCCGCCGTGCTGGACCGCAGCCAGACAGCCATGGGGTCACGCCAGCTAAAACGCTGGATCCATGCGCCATTGCGTAGTCAGGCCCAGGTTAATGCCCGGCTGGATGCCGTAACAGAACTGAATACAGAATATGAGCAGTTGCAACCACTGTTAAAACAAATTGGCGATATTGAGCGGGTTATCGCCCGTTTAGCGCTACGCAGTGCCCGCCCGCGTGACTTTGCCCGTCTGCGCCAGGCATTACAGCAATTACCGGTGCTGGCACCGCAGCTGTCGCCGCTGCAAAGTGCTTTACTGCAACAAATCAGCCAGGCCGCCCAGCCACTGCCACAGCTATGTACGCTGTTAGAGCAGGCTATTGTGGAAACACCACCGGTATTGATCCGCGATGGTGGCGTTATTGCCAGTAGTTACAACGCCGAGCTGGACCAATGGCGGGCTTTAGCTACCGGTGCCACCGATTATTTAGAACAACTGGAGCAGCGCGAGCGCGAGCGCACCGGTATTGCTTCACTAAAAGTAGGCTTTAACCGTATTCATGGTTATTACATTGAAACTGGTCGCAGCGCCGACACCAAAGTGCCACCTGAATATGTGCGCCGCCAGACATTAAAAAACAATGAGCGCTATATTATTCCCGAGCTAAAAGAGTACGAAGACAAAGTACTTGGCAGCCAGAGCAAAGCCTTAGCGCTGGAAAAACAGCTGTATGAGCAACTATTTGAGCTGACAGCGCCCTTTTTGGCCCCACTACAACAGCTGGCGCAGGCGCTGGCCGAGCTGGATGTGTTATGCACCTTTAGTGAGCGTGCCGACAGCCTGAACTATTGCCGGCCACAGCTTAGCAGCCAAACCGGCATAGTGTTGCAGCAAGCGCGGCATCCCGTGGTAGAGCAGGTATTAACCGAACCCTTTATTGCCAACCCGCTGCATTTACACCAACAACGCCGTATGCTGATGATTACCGGGCCGAATATGGGCGGTAAATCTACCTATATGCGCCAAACTGCGCTGATTGTACTAATGGCTTATATTGGCTGCTTTGTGCCTGCCGACAGTGCCGAAATTGGCCCGATAGACCGTATCTTCACCCGTATTGGCGCGTCAGATGATCTGGCCTCCGGCCGTTCTACTTTTATGGTTGAGATGACCGAAACTGCCACTATTTTGCATCACGCCACTGAGCACAGTCTGGTACTGATGGACGAAATTGGCCGCGGTACCAGTACTTACGATGGTTTAAGTTTAGCCTGGGCCTGTGCCGATTATTTGGCAACCAAAATTAAAGCCTTAACCTTGTTTGCCACCCATTACTTTGAACTGACTGAACTGGCAGAGCAACTGCCGGGGCTGGCTAATGTGCACCTGGACGCAGTAGAACATGGCGACAGCATAGTGTTTATGCACCACGTGCAGGACGGCGCCGCCAGCAAAAGCTTTGGCTTACAGGTAGCACAACTGGCCGGCGTACCTAAAGCCGTTATTAAACAAGCGCGGCATAAACTCAGTGAGCTGGAGCAGCATGGCAGCACAGCATCGGTAAAAACAGCAGTAACAACAGCGTCAACCGTGATACAACCGCAACTTAGCCTGCTGGAAACCGAACATCCGGTAGTAGAGCAACTGCGCGCTATTAATCCGGATGATTTAACCGCCCGGCAGGCACTGGAGTTATTGTATCAATTGAAACAACAACTGTAGCTTGACAAAAAATGTATACATTTTAAATTAGGTATACTTTTTTAGTTTGAGTTAACTTATGTCAATTAAAGATCTTAGCCTCTCGGCCATAGTCGCGGGGTTTGTTGCGGTATTGGTCGGCTTTGCCAGCTCGGTAGCGATAGTGCTGCAAGCTGCCGCTGCTGCCGGTGCCACGCAGGAGATAATGGCATCCTGGCTGTTGGCGCTGGGCCTGGGTATGGCCGCCACCTGTATTGGTTTGTCCTGGTATTACAAAGCGCCTATTATTACCGCCTGGTCTACTCCCGGCGCGGCCCTTTTAGCAACCGGCCTGCAGGGCTTAACCATCAACGAAGCGGTAGGTGTATTTATATTTACCGCGGCACTTGGCGTTATTATCGGCCTTAGCGGTTGGTTTGATAAGTTAACCCGGCTTATTCCGCTGCCACTGGCCAGCGCCATGCTGGCGGGTATTTTGCTACAGTTTGGCTTAAGTATTTTTACCTCACTACAAAGCCAGTTATTACTGGTTGGCCTGATGTGTATCAGTTATTTACTGGCCAAACGCTTTATGCCGCGCTATGCCATTTTGTGGGTGTTGCTTACGGGGTTACTATGTGTACTGCTGCAGGGCCAGTTTAATTACAGTGCCGTTACGCTAAGTTTAACCACACCGGTATGGGTAACACCGCATTGGTCACTCAGCGCCTTACTCGGTGTTGGCCTGCCATTGTTGCTGGTTACCATGGCATCACAGAATATCCCCGGTGTTGCGGTGATCCGCACCAGCGGTTATCAAACGCCGGTGTCACCGCTTATCAGCAGCACTGCCCTATCAACCTTACTGCTGGCACCCTGGGGCGCTTTCTCCATTAACCTGGCTGCCATTACTGCAGCTATTTGTACTGGCACTGAAGCACACCCCGACAAAGATAAACGTTATATTGCCGGTATAGCTGCCGGTGTATTCTACCTGCTGGCAGGTTTGGCCGGTGCCACTGTAGTGGCGCTATTTTCCGCTTTCCCTAAAGAAATGATTGCTGCGCTGGCTGGCCTGGCGTTGCTGGGCACCATTGGTGCAAACCTGGCCGTAGCTACTGCTGAAGGCGAGCACCGCGAAGCGGCTGTCGTAACCCTGTTGGTTACAGCAAGCGGCGTGAGTTTCTTTGGTGTTGCAGCCGCATTCTGGGGCATTATTGCCGGTGGTTTAACCCTGCTGATAATCAATGGCCTGCGCCGGAGCCACTGATGCTGAAAAAGCAACAGCTTTACAACCAGCTAAAACAGCATATTCAGCTGCAACACTGGCCACCGGGTACCGTGCTTACCCAGCAACAGCTTGCAGAGCATTATGGCGTCAGCCGTATTGTTGTGCGCGATGTGCAACAGGCGTTATTGAGTGACGGCTGGCTGGAGCCGCATGGCAAAGCCGGTATCCAGGTGCCGGGTTTTAGCGCGACTGAAGCACAAGAGCTGTGTTTGCTGCGTTTACAATTGGAGCCGCTGGCACTGCAATTGGCCGCAGCCAATATGAGTTTCAGCCAGCTGGGCCAGGCCGAAGACTTACTGGCCTATATTGCGGCGCATAAACATCTGGCGCCTTATCAGCGCGGAGAATTAAACTGGCAGTTCCATCGCATATTGTATCAAAGCTGCGCTAAGCCACATTTATTGCGCTTGCTGGATCAACTGCATCAACAGGTATCTCGCTATCTGGGGTATCAGGAGCAAGCCCTGGCCTATGCCGATACCAGTGCCGCTGAGCATGCAGAATTACTCAGTTTATTGCGCCACGGCGACACAGAGCAGGCCGGTAAACTGCTGGTGCGCCATATTACCGAGGCCGGTAATTTGCTGGTGCAGTTGCTACAAAAACAACAAGGCGCCAGATAGCGCCTTGTTTGGTTTCAGCCTGGTCTTAGCCAAGTTTTAGCATAGTTTAATCCTGAAACAGGGTTTCGATATTCAAGCCCTGATGGGTAACAATTTCCCGTAAACGCCGCAGTGCTTCAACCTGAATTTGCCGCACCCGTTCGCGGGTTAAACCAATTTCATGGCCAACATCTTCCAGCGTCGAAGGCTCGTAGCCAAGCAAACCAAAACGCCTTGCCAGTACTTCACGCTGTTTTGGATTCAGCTCATTTAGCCATACTACTAAGTGCTGGCGAATATCTTCGTCCTGCAGCTCAGTTTCCGGCCCAAGCTCTTTTTCATCTGCAATAACATCCAACAACTGCTTTTCTGATGAACCTGCCACTGGCGTATCTACCGAGGTTATTTTTTCATTTAACTTCAGCATTTTGCGCACTTCTTCCACCGGCCTGTCCAGCGCACTGGCAATTTCTTCCGGTGTTGGTTCATGATCCAGCTTTTGTGACAACTCCCGCGCAGCACGCAGGTAAATATTCAGCTCTTTCACAACATGAATGGGCAACCGGATGGTGCGGGTTTGGTTCATAATGGCGCGTTCTATGGTCTGGCGGATCCACCAGGTGGCATAGGTTGAGAAGCGGAAACCGCGTTCAGGATCAAATTTTTCTACCGCGCGGATCAGGCCAAGGTTACCTTCTTCGATTAAATCCAGTAACGCTAAACCACGGTTAATATAGCGGCGGGCAATTTTCACCACTAAGCGTAAATTGCTTTCTATCATACGCTTACGTGCTGCTTGATCACCTTTTAGTGCCAAACGGGAAAAATACACTTCTTCTTCAGCAGACAATAACGGTGAAAAACCTATTTCACCCAGATAAATTTGTGTTGCATCCATAGTTTTATGGCTGTCATCACGGGCAAAAACATCTTCTGTCACACTTTCTTCAGCCGTTAAATCAGCCACATCCGGCTCTGCATCCTCTTCCAGCAACGCAGCATCGTCTACCAGTTCATCTTCTTTAAAATCTAAAACGTCATCGTCACTCTTTTGTCCCATATCCTTTCTCCCACGTCTACAGGGTCAGGAGCCAACTAAGGCATATCGTGTCCATTCCTGATATTACTTGTGTCTTTGATCTTATTATTTTGGTAAATATTTTAATGGGTCTACGGAGGTGCCACGAAAGCGGATCTCGAAGTGCAAACGTGGATCCGTAGCATCAGTACTGCCCATTTCGGCTATCTGCTGCCCGGCAGTAACCATTTGTCTTTCTGTTACCAGCAATTTGCGGTTATGCGCGTAAGCACTTAAGTAATCATCATTGTGCTTGATAATAATTAAATTACCATAACCTCTTAACGCACTACCGGCATAAACCACTTGCCCGCTGGCTGCTGCATTTACTCTGTTGCCTTCACGCCCGGCAATATCCACCCCTTTATTGCCTTGTTGCTGATGCGAAAAACCGGAAATTATTTTGCCTTTTACCGGCCATTGCCATTGCACCACGTTCCCACTTAGGGTAGGATTTTGCGCCTTTTTTTCCAGCGCTGTTCTGTTCTGAACATAACCCGTTTGATTTTTCGGTGCAACAGGTTTAGCCGGTTTTACCGAACTATTTGATTTTGCTTGGCTTGAATTATTCTTATTTGTATTTTGTACAGGCTTTGGCGCAGGTTTAGCCACGGTTTTAGCAACCCGACGGGCCATAGTTCCGGTAAGTTTAAGCTGTTGTCCGGGGTAAATAGTGTAAGGGCTGGCAATGGCATTCAGCCGTGCCACTTCGCGTACATCTTTACCCGCACGAAAAGCAATAGAATAGAGGGTATCGCCGCGCTTAACGGTATAACTGCTGGCAGACAATGAACCACGGTTGCGCTGTTGATAGAAATTCTCCCGCAGCTCCAGCGTGCTAACCGGTGCCGGTGTAGAGCGTGAAGAACAGCCGCTGAGCACCATTATCAGCAGTATTAACCACAGCCAGAAGGCACGCGCCAAAAACCAGACCGGACGTGTTGTTGCGCTTTGCAGGTAGCTGTGGCTAGTACAACGAATAAAAACCTCCTTTAGTCTTTCGTCGTCGCATTTTCCGCCGTAGCAGGCAGAGTAAACCATTTTTCCAGATTTAACAGCAGTAACATAATGCCTATGCCAGCAATCAGACACACCAAAGCCATACCAATATCTGCATCACCTACCTGCCTGGCATACTGCCAGGGCAGATAGATTTTTTGCTCGGCCTGCCAGGGCCAAATCCGGTAAAAAGCGCCAATTACCACCCCAATTAACAGCGCCAGCGTGGCGTCATGGTAATGCTGCAGCAGCCAGTTTAGTAAACGGGAAAAACTCAGTAAACCAAAAATGCAGCCTGCCAGAAACAGCGCCAGCACGCCAAGCTGTAATTCCGTTACCGCCAGCAGTACCGGCGCATACATACCTGAAATCAGCAGGATAAAACTACCGGAAATACCGGGCAGGATCATTGCACATATTGCTATCGCACCGGCAATGAAAAACAACCAGGGTGCAGGTTTAAGTTCATGTGGCGCCAGCATGCCAACCGATACCGCGAAAGCCACTCCCAACAGACACAACCCGACACGCAGTAAGTTCCAGCGCAGGCTTTTTATCAGCGTGGGTAGTGCCGCAAGAATCAGGCCATTAAACAGCGCCCACAACGGAATGGGCCGATACTCGAGAAAATAGCTTATTACCCCGGCCAGAGAGAAAATGCTGATAAAAATGCCGCCAAACAAGCAAAGTAAAAATGTACCATCAATATGCTGCCACAATGCAGCAATTTTGCCTCGCCCAAGCAAACGCAATGCCTGCACATTGCAGTTACTGATGGCGGCCAGCAAACGCTCATAGATGCCCAGAATAAAGGCCAAAGTACCGCCTGACACACCCGGCACCACATCAGCAGCTCCCATCGCCAGCCCTTTGATAATCCACTGAATATATTGCATTAATTTCCCTTAATCAGGCCAGTGCACCCGGCACAAGAGGCACAAAACGCACCGCTTCAATGTCCGTGCTGCTAAAATCATCGCCATTGCGCTGGTATACCCGCAAAACCTGCTCATGTAACCCCACCGGGATCACTAACCGGCCACCTTCAGTCAGTTGTTGCAACAAGGCTACAGGCACTTCAACCGGGGCCGCAGTAACAATAATACTGTCAAACGGGGCTTTGCTGGGCCAACCCTGCCAGCCATCGCCATGTTTCATCGATACATTGTGTAAATCCTGCTGTTGCAAGCGCCGCTTAGCCTGAAACTGCAGCGCTTTAATACGCTCAACACTGCATACATGCGAAAATAGCCTGGCCAGTATTGCAGTTTGATAACCTGAGCCGGTACCAATTTCCAGTACCTTACCAGGCGCTTTGTCCTGCAATAATAATTCTGTCATGCGGGCAACAATATAAGGCTGAGAAATAGTCTGGCCCTGCCCAATCGGCAGGGCGGTATTTTCATAGGCTTTATGAGCCAGCACGGCTTCAACAAACAGATGACGTGGTGTGTGGGCTATAGCCGCCAGAACCTGTGGATTGCTGATACCCTCAGCCTGAAGTTTTTGCGCCAGTACCGCGGCGCTGCGTGATGTTGCTACTGCCATGTTACAAACTGATCCCCTCTAGCCACTGACGTAATGTGTCCATGCTTTTATAAGCCGACATATCAATTTGCAGTGGTGTTACAGACGCATAGCCATTGGCTATGGCATGAAAGTCGGTGCCCTCGCCAGCATCCAGCTCCGGCCCCAGTGAGCCATACCAGTATATTTTCCGACCCCAGGGATCGGTAGCACTGGTCATGGTTTCGGCTTTATGGCGCCGGCCCAGACGGGTTACCTGAATGCCTTTTAGCTGCTCTATTGATACCGCCGGAACATTAATATTTAAAATCTGATCTGCCGGTAACGGGTGTGACTTCAGCTTTTTAATAACCTGCACAGTAACATAGGCGGCTGTAGCAAAATGCTCTTCATCACGCCCGGCCAGTGAAACCGCAATGGCAGGTAAACCTAAGTGCCGCCCTTCTGTGGCGGCAGCGACAGTACCCGAGTACAATACGTCATCCCCCAGGTTAGCACCATGGTTAATACCGGCTACTACCAGATCCGGTGTGAAATCCAGCAGCTGGCTGATAGCTAAATGCACGCAATCTGTCGGTGTGCCGTTTACCGACAAAAAGCCGTTTTCCATCTGCTGTACCCTTAACGGGTTTATCAGCGTTAATGAATTGCTGGCACCGCTACAGTTCCGATCCGGCCCGACTGTTGTTACTTCAGCTATCTGGCTCAGCGCCTGTTGCAGCACCTGCATACCTTTGGCATGCACACCATCATCATTACTTAATAAAATTCGCATCTGGCTACTCCATATCAACGGTTTTACGGCCGCAATCCTGGTACTTCAGCAGCTCTCTGAGCACGCTGGTAGCAAAACAACCTGCGGGTAACGCAAAGCTTAGCGTTATATCATTACCCTGCTGTTGCACTGTTAACTGTTGTGGTAACAGCCGTATCGCCCGCCGTTCGGCCTTTAAGCGATAATCTTCCAGCCCCTGCACCAGGGCTCTGTGCTGTGCAAGCACCTGCTGCTCAAATTCGGCGGCGGCACCGCTGACCATTGGCTCGCCAATGCCCGCCAGTACTGCAGTAATATGTAAATCCTGCTGTTGCAGCCGCTGCTGCAATTTGGCATCAGCCTCTGGTGCGCGGAATACCGAGCCAGAGCCATTTAGTTGCAGCACATCACCATGTTGCACAGTATTAAATAAACCTGCACTGATGCGGGCACACACCTGCTGATTGAACACATAAGAGCGGGCGGCCGATAATGCCAGGCCGCGCAGTTTACGATCAGTGATACTCTGGCCATTAAACAGCTGTTGCGCCAATGCAAGATTGCCACCATTAATGCCAAAACGCTGCTCACCATAATAGTTAGGCACGCCCTGGTTTAGCAACGTAGCGCGTTTAAGCACATCGGTAATATCTGATACCTGGCGCAAGCGGATCTGAAACAGATTAGCTTTAAGTGCGCCTAAACGCAGTTTGCGGTAATGGCGCTGCATATCCAGCACAGTGCAACCTTCCAACTGCCAGCTTTGCCAATCCAGCGGTTGCTTAATTGGCCACTTAAAACAAAACCACTGACGGGTAACAGCATGGCGGTCTTTTAAACCGGCATAACTGATATCGCGGGCGCGCAAGCCGGTAAGCTCTGCCAGTTGCTTGGCAACATACTGGGTGTTCTGGCCGGTTTTTTCGATATACAGCAAAATATGCTCACCGGCGCCGCTCGGGCTGAAATTAAGCTGCTCTTCAACAATAAAGTCATCGCTGTGCTGACGTAATAACGCTGTAGCTACAGGTTCACCGTACAGATAACTTAGGGGCTGTGCAGCGGTCATGCGCCAACCAGCAGTACCACGGCCTCTGCCGCTATACCCTCTTTGCGGCCAACAAAACCCAGCTTTTCTGTGGTAGTGGCTTTTACATTTACCTGTGACAACTGGCAAGCCAAATCATCGGCAATACACTGGCGCATAGCGTTAATGTGCGGTGCCATTTTAGGCGCCTGCGCCATAATAGTGATATCAAGATTACCGATTTTATAACCGGCTGCACTAACATCAGCGAACACCTTACGCAGTAATATCCGGCTATCAATACCTTTAAAAGCAACGTCAGTGTCAGGAAAATGATGGCCAATATCGCCAAGCGCTACGGCACCAAGTAAAGCATCGGATAACGCATGCAACACAACATCACCATCAGAATGTGCCAGCAGGCCCTGGGTATATTCAATTTTAACGCCGCCCAGCGTTACCGGGCCTTCGCCACCAAAGGCATGCACATCAAAGCCGTGACCAATACGCATATTCATTAACTACTTTGCTCCAGATAAAACGCAGCCAGGGCTAAATCGGCTGGCTGAGTAATTTTAATATTGTCGCTGTGGCCTTCCACCAGCAGCACACTGTGGCCAGCCCATTCCATCGCGGATGCTTCATCAGTAATGTGTACCCCGGCGCTGATAGCGTCCTGCAAGGCGGCTTTTAACAGGCCGGTAGGAAAAAACTGCGGTGTCAGCGCATGCCACAAATGTTCGCGGCTCACCGTTTCAGCTACCATTAATTCGCCGCGTTTCATGGTGTCGCGTACACGGCAGGCCAAAATGCCGCCCTCGCCACTGGCTAAACAACGCTGAATTAGCTGTTCAATATCAGATTGGCGCACTAACGGCCGTGCTGCGTCATGCACCAGCACCCAGGGGTACTGATGTTCATCTACAAAATTCAGTGCATTGAGCACCGAATGCATACGCTCTTCGCCACCTTTAACCCGGATAATATTACTGTGGCTTAACGCGGTAGCATCAAAATAGGGATCATCTGCTGCCAGCGCCAGCCAGATTTGTTCAACACCAGCAACTGCCTGCAACCTGGCAACACTGTGTTCCAAAATGGTTTTACCATGCAAAACCAGATATTGCTTGGGCCGATCAGCCTGCATGCGTGCACCAACACCAGCGGCAGGCACTATGGCGGCAATCGCAGGATAATTAGGGTTAGTCATTAATTGTTTTACCCGGCTCGGCCTGGCTGAATAACCGAAAGAATACTTCGTCTTGCTTAATTAACCCAAGCTCATTGCGGGCGCGCTCTTCAATCGCTTCCAGCCCTTGTTGTAAGTCAGTCACATCGGCTTTTAATAAGCGGTTACGCTTTTCCAGCTCCAGATTACTGGCCTGCTGGGTACGCAGCTCTTCTTGCAAACGAAAGTAATCGGCAATACTGTGCTGGCCCAACCACAAACGGTATTGCAGCAAGCCCAGCACAATTACCAGCAGTAAAGTGAGTATTCGCATAATACAGCTTCATTAAACAGACTGTGGCCATTATGAAGCCTCTGCCCCCGATTGCAAAGCAGGAAAACCAACATCAGGCTAACAATGCCGGTAAAGGTTTGGCAAAGTTTTGCCAGTTTAACCGACTCGCCAGCAACAATTCGCGCAGGCTAAGCAAACGCGGTGGCTTTTTGTCAGCATTTAACCACTGATGGCCACAGCAGGCGGCAGTCATAATAGCTTTGGCGGGTTTCAGCACAAACTTATCGCTGTTTTCCTGTGCCAGCGGTGTACCGGAAAAACTAAACCAGCCGTGCTCATTGCAATGCAGGCGCTGCCTGGTGGGGTCGACTTCATCTACGCTATCAAGCACTATCTGCTCGTGCGTCAGTTGGGTAATGTATACCGGCACTATCAGGCCGGGTTTGGCATATTTATTGTAAAACGCATCTATCGGATCGGCCTGCTGTTTACGTGCCGGGCAACTTGCCGCCTGTTTGTGATACCAGGACGCATTTTGGCTATCCAGCTGCAAGGCATTATTTTGCTGCAATATATTACTGGCCGCCCGGCGGATATAAAACGGCAGGCTGGCTAAACGGTTTGGCAGACGTAGTAATTGCTCCGTACTAAGCTGTGACAAACGCAGCAGTTCACGCTCATACAAAGCGTTACACAGCTCAGTATAAGTCTGGTTGTCTCTGGACACCTGCCAGAAGTGGGGTTGGTTGCTACCGGCGTCAATCATGGCCAGATGTTAGCCAATCGCCCGGCGCTTGTAAAAGCAAATCAGTGGGATATGCATAATAAATCTGTCGTTTTTATAGCGAAAAAAGTGCAAAAAAGGTAGCGTTACTGCATGCTTACTCAACTGCACTCGCTACTCAATGCTGCAGGCAATACGGATTATCAGATGAACCGACGCAAATTTCTTTTAACCGCAGTTGGCATACCACTGGCAGTGGCATTTGGCACTAAAATGGTGGCTATGGCGCGGCACTACCCGCTGGATGAGCTGCTGGCACAATTAAAACGCTTACCGGCAGCTAAACTGACCAGCCATGGCAACTGGAGTGTCAGTAAAGTGTTTCAGCATCTTGCCCAAAGTATTCGCTACTCGCGCCTTGGCTACCCACAGGCGAAATCGGCTTTGTTTCAGTACACCGCAGGTGCGGCTGCATTAAATGTATTCTCAGCCAGTGGCACTATGTCACATCCACTGGATGAACCTATTCCCGGCGCAGCAAAATTGGTAGACGCCGTGCCTAACGACGTAGCACTGGCTGAACTGGTAACCGAAATTGAATTGTTTATTGCCTGGCAAGGCGATTTAGCGCCGCATTTTGCTTATGGTGAGCTGACCAAAGCACAATATTACAGCGCTCATTACCTGCATCTGCAAAATCATCTGCAGGAAATAACACTAAGTTAATGCTATGCCCGGCGGGCGACTGCGCCGGGTAAGTGCTATTGCTATTACAGATACTGGTAGGCTTTATCGCCCCAACCGCTGAGCTTGTTTTGTTTAAAAATAAGCGGCGTACATTCATCTTTGGTGGTCTTACCATCACTTTTTATATGATGAGTGCGATAAAACAGTACTTGCACGGTTTCACCGTCTTTGTTGAACGACTCAGTAAAATCAGGCGTACCCAATAAGGTGCGTACGTCTTCTGCGCTACTATTCAGGGCCAGCCGGTTAATCTGTTCCTGATTATACTGCTGGGTTTTCTTCCAGCTGCTGTCATCATCCAACTCGTGCTTGCCCCCTACTGCAATCACACATCCTGATAACGAAACTGCTAAAGCAGCGGCCACAAATACTTTTGCTAACATAGTGATTTTCCTGTGTTGTTTTAATAATCAGCTGCAGTAGCAGCCTGGCTTTAGCTCAGCAAATGCCATGCCATAGATTAAAACAATATAAAACAGTAACTTATAAAATAACCGCTACTATCTGTCGGCGCTTAGTGGTAAATTTCGCTATTAGTTAGTCAAACAGGCAAAAGCCATGACAGATCCCGTACAACTGTTACAACAAGTTGCCGCCCAGCTGCAACGTGAGGGCAAAACGCCCAGCCTGGCGTTGTTTCGTACTCGTTTAGCCGGGCGTATCGCTCCACAACAACTCTTTGCGGCATACCAGCAATGGCGGAATAACCCGGTATTTGATGATACACCTCCAAGCACAAAGCCTTTACCAACGCTAGCAACAACTGAATGCTCAGACACCACCCTGACACAAACTCTGGCGCGCATTGAAACCAAGCTGGATTTACTGCTCAGCAAGCTGGATAAATAGCCGTGTATCTGGCTGAGCTACGGTTCAAGGTAATTGCTGATACCGACTTTAATAGCGCCGAAAGCGCTATTCGCCGTTACATTGAAACCCTGATATTTAATGGCCAGGTGCTGGGGCGTGAATTTCCAACCGCCTGGCAACAGGACAGTTTTAACAGCCGCATAGTGTTGCCGGATGAGCACGCTTTACAACAAAAACACCACAGCGCCAAAGGCCTGGATGCACTGCAGCAATTAGCTCCGGTAGGCCTGGCTTATCCGCAAGTATATATTCTGGGTATGGATCTGATGTCGCAGCATACCGATCCTTGTCACAGCGCCGATTTTTATATTCTGTACAGCCGTTTTAATGACACCTGCTCGCCGGTACGCTGCGGCGAACATTTTGCGCCAGTGCCGTTATATCAGCTCAATACAGCAGCAGTAGATCATGAAAAGCTTATTCGCTGGCAGCTGCAATACCAGGCGCTGGACGAGATACAAATGCAGCATACGCGGGTACTGGTTAAAAGCGCAGAGCGCAGCTTGCAGCAGCTAAACAGCAAATTAAACAAACAGGGCAGACAACTGGCGCGCCAGTTGGAACAGGCCAATAACACCCCGGTGTACTACGCGTTGTACAGTGGCAGCAGTAGTAATTGCGAAAAAGAGGCGGATAAACCCTGCCCCGGCTGTGGTGATAACTGGCGTTTAGCGCTGCCGTTGCAGCAGTTATTCGACTTTAAATGCGATAACTGCCGCTTACTGGGTAATATTGCCTGGGATTGTCAAAGCCCGTCGTAGCAGCAGGGTGCCAGCTGGCTGATAAAATCAGCCAGGCTGTCGGCCAGTTTTTCTTTTACTTCCTGCCCTACATGCTCAACAAACACTTCACCTGTGCTGTTAAGCACCGACAGCAAAATATCATCATCTTCAGTGGTGGCAAAAAACACCGTTTCGCGCTGTTTTAACCGCCGTTTCATAATGATATGGCCGATAATGTTTTCCTGCAGCCGCTTTACATCATCACTGTTCCATACCATTAGCAGCAACAGTTTTCCGCGGCTATGCTCTGCGGCAAGACCGGCACCATACTGCAACTGATAATAGCTTTTTATATCAGGGTGTAATTCCAGCTCGAGTGCCTGCTCAACATTAGAAAAATCAGCAGGCGGTTGCTGTAATACAGGCTGCCATTGCACCCGGTCGTCCACCGGATCTGTAACCTGGCAGGGGGATGGGCTTTTGGGATCGGCCCAGGTGGTTAATGTCAGCTGTTGCTGCTGATACCACAGTACTGCACGCTGAATAAATTGACTGTAATTCGTTGCCAGAGCCACGCGACCTTCCATCAAACTTTATGATAAACTTGCGCCATTGTAACGCTAACTACGCCGTGATGACAAAAACAGACATGACCAGCAGCCACTCAGAACTTCTTGCCGAATTAAGCCTTGGTAAAGTAACCGCCTATGCCGATCAGTATGATGCCTCTTTATTGCAGGCAGTACCGCGCAGCCTGGGCCGGGATGACATTGGTCTGGCATCAGCAGCCTTACCCTTCGTAGGTCAGGACATCTGGCACGGTTACGAGTTATCCTGGCTTAATGCCAAAGGTAAACCTATGGTAGCCCTGGCTACCTTTGTGGTGCCTTACAACTCGGCAAATTTAATTGAGTCCAAGTCATTTAAACTATACCTCAACAGTTTTAACCAAAGCCGCTTTGCTGATCTGGGGCAGGTATATCAGCATTTGCAGCGCGATTTATCAGCCTGTGCCGGTAAAACGGTAAAAGTCAGCCTGCATAACGTTAATGAGATTATGGCGTTTCAGCCCACCTGGATCCCTGGCCGCTGCATTGATGACTTAGACATTGAAATTACCCAGTACCAGTATGATGCAAGCTTGCTACAAACTCAGACTGACGCCGATATTGTTGAAGAGAAACTGCACTCACATTTACTTAAATCGAATTGTTTAATTACCTCACAACCCGATTGGGCCAGTGTTTATATACATTACCGAGGCAAAGCACTGGATCACGAAGCGCTGTTACGTTATTTAATCAGCTTTCGCAGTCACAACGAGTTTCATGAACAATGTGTTGAGCGCATTTTCAGCGACATCTGGTCACATTGTCAGCCCAGCTTTTTGTGTGTTTATGCCCGCTACACCCGTCGCGGCGGATTGGATATTAATCCCTGGCGTGCCAGTGAACCCTGCACACCTCCGGCTATCCGCCTAAGCCGTCAGTAAACATCTACTATTACAAACTAACTTTCACACCATAGAAGCACCATTAAAATAAAAAACCATACAAATCATAATAGTAAAAAATTGTAAATTTAAACTTACAGATCAAAACATAGAAATTTTGAAATAAATAAAGAAACATTACATGATGACTTTCACAAAATAACGTTTTCTGGTTAAATATGCAGCGTCTGGCAGATGGACTGCCGGACAGTAGTTCCAACAAGGGATGCTGATTATGCAACACCTGACCTCTGCTGAAGAACAAACCTGGTTACCTTATTACCTGTGTAAAAAGTAAACCGGACAATAAGAAAGATAAATCCCCTACTACAGCAGGCCTTCGGGCCTGCTGTTTTTTTATCTGCTAATACATTTTGCTTAAAACAGTGATCGCATTTATTACTTTTGCCGATATACTTAAATCTAAACATAGATTTAACAGCGAACCCTCAGGTGGTAGTCTTGCAAGACGACACACAAAAACAACTGGCTAGCGCACTTAAAGCACGTAAAGCGCTGGAAGACACTTATGAAAGCCAGTTTAAAATTCTGGCACAGTTTGTCTCGCGGCTGTCTCTGGCGTGCAAAGGGGTGGATGTCGATTTAGATAACCGGCTGGCAAAATTGCGAACCGAACTAAACCGCGGCACCGATCTGGAAAAACTGCTGCCGTTTATTGAGGCCACCAGCGACAATCTTAAACTGATAGAATCAAGGCACCAGGCCGATATTCAAAGCATGCAGCAGGGCCTGGCTGACGCCGGTAAGCTGCTGCAGCAACAAAAAGGTTTACCTGATCAGCTACGCCGCGATTTACGCCAGTTACTGGGTAAAGTCGGCCAACCCTCTGCTACTGTACATGCATTTTTGCCGCATTTAACTGAACTGGCCAAACTGTATCAAAACGTACTGCAAGCCAAACAGCAACTGGCCGACAGCGATGACGATGATGTGCGTTACAGCCATATTTGTCGCCAAATCAGTGTCGAGTTGACTAACCTGCTTAGCGAACTTGCCTTTGCCGAAGAAAGTGCGGCCGAAATTGATGCCATCCGGCTGAGCTTGCTGGGCAAACTGCCCATTGATGCATTGCTGGAAGCCTGCTTAAAGACCATCGGTATTATCATCAGCAGCATTAACCGTGAGCGTCAGTCGGCTGAACATTTTTTATTAAAACTCAATGATGCCCTGACCAGCGTGCAACAATCGGTGGTATCGTCGTTAAGTGCATCGACTGATCTGAAACAAAAGATGCTGGTGCTGAACCAGCAAATTGAGTTGCAAATTGATCATCTTAGCCATGTCAGCCAAAAGGCCACTTCGCTGGAACAGTTAAAATTACTGGTCAGTGATAAGTTAACTGCTATTACCGGATCGTTACGCGAAAAAGAGCAGTTGGAACAGCAGGAACGGCAACAATTGCTGTTAACACTTGGTAATATGGAACAACGCCTCGGCGAGCTGGAGACAGACGCCGGCACTTTTAAAAAGCGCATTGCCGAACAGAATTTCCGCAGCCTGCAAGATGCTCTAACAGAAATACCCAACCGCGCAGCCTTTGATGAGCGCTACCAATTAGAAATTAAACGCTGGCAACGCTATAAAAAACCGCTTTGTGTGGTTTTGGCAGATGTTGACCATTTTAAAAATATTAATGACAGCTACGGCCACAGTGCCGGTGATAAAACACTCAAAGTGATTGCCAAAACACTGAAACTTAACCTGCGCGAAACTGATTTTATCGCCCGTTACGGTGGCGAGGAATTTATTATGCTATTTCCGGAAACTGAGTTAGCCGAGCTGGAAAAGCGGCTTAACGCCTTAAGGGAAAAGATTGGTAAAATCCCTTTTAAATTTAAAAATGTAAATGTGCCTATTACCATTTCATTTGGCGCAACCCGATTTACAGAACAAGACACCAATCGCAGCGCTTTCGATCGTGCCGATGAAGCGCTGTACGAAGCCAAAAAAGCAGGCCGTGATAAAGTTATTCTTAAACCTGCCTCCTGACACGGCATTAACCTAATGTATAAAGGAGCACATATGCATGTGCAGTTAAACCCACTTGGGTCTATGGATTTATTATCACAGCTGGAAGTTGACCATTTAAAGCAAAATACCCAACAAGAAGCCTTCCGTTTATTTCGTAACTGCTGTTTGGCAGTGCTCAATGTGGGTAGCCACACCGACAGCTCGGCCGAAATTTACGAACAGTACAACGATTTTGCCGTTAACCTGATTAGTCGCGAGCGCGGCATTAAAATTGAGTTATTTAATCCACCGCAAAGCGCCTTTGTTGACGGCCAGATTATCAAAGGGATACACGAACACTTGTTTGCCGTACTGCGCGATATTCTTTTTTATCACAGCCGCTTACAAAGCAGTAAAAGCTGGCTGGATTTAAACAACAGCGATCATATTACTCACACCGTATTTGATATTTTGCGCAACGCCCGTGTAATTGATGCCAGCAACGAGCCTAATATGATTGTTTGCTGGGGTGGCCACTCTATTAATGAAGTGGAATATAAATATACCAAGCAAGTGGGTTATGAACTTGGCTTGCGCGGTATGGATATTTGTACCGGCTGTGGCCCTGGCGCCATGAAAGGCCCGATGAAAGGCGCCACCATTGGCCACAATAAACAACGCATTAGCACTGGCCGCTATCTTGGCTTGACAGAGCCCAGCATTATTGCCGCCGAACCACCAAACCCTATCGTGAATGAGCTGGTGATTCTGCCGGATATCGAAAAGCGGTTGGAAGCTTTTGTCCGGGTGGCACACGGTATTATTATTTTCCCTGGCGGTGCAGGTACTGCAGAAGAGCTGTTATACCTGCTTGGTATTATGCTGAACAAAGATAACCAGCAGCAGACGTTACCGGTTATTTTAACCGGGCCGAAGCAAAGCGAAGTGTATTTTCGCGAAATTGCCAGTTTCATAGAAAACACGCTGGGCAGCGAAGCGCTAAAACTGATTGAGATTATTATTGATGATGCGCCCGCAGTAGCGCGTAAGCTGAAGCTGGCCGCCACCGAAGTACGGCATTACCGTAAATCAGTCGGCGATGCCTATCACTTTAACTGGACACTGCAGATAGAACCGGACTTTCAGCAGCCTTTTATCCCGAATCATCAGAATATGGCCGCACTTGACTTGCACCTGGATCAGGACAGCGCAACACTGGCAGCCAACCTGCGCCGCGCCTTTTCCGGCATTGTGGCCGGTAATGTCAAAGACGAAGGTATTAAAGCCATTCGCCAACATGGTCCTTTCCAGATAAGTGGTGAACCCAAACTGATGCAAATGATGGATACGCTATTACAGGCTTTTGTGAACCAGGGCAGAATGAAGCTGCCAGGCAGCAAATATGAACCCTGTTACAAGGTAGTACGCTAACATGGCACACTTGCTGTTAATTGATGCGCTTAACCTGATACGCCGGCTATACGCCGTGCAGGAGCGGCCATATCTACCTGTAACCGACGAAGTTGCTGAGGGCACCAAAACTCAGATCATTCGTAATACAGAAAATATGCTGCGTCAGGCACTGGCAAGATTACAGCAAGAATTAGCACCGAGCCACGCTGTGCTGGTATTTGACGGACGCAACAGCCTGTGGCGTAAAACGCTGTATGTTGAATACAAAGCTAACCGTAAACCAATGCCAACCATTCTGGCAGATGCCCTGCAAGGATTACAGCTATGCGCCAAAACGCTAGGCTTTGACAGCGTGCAGCAAGATGAATATGAAGCCGATGATATTATTGCATCAATTGCCGTAAAGCTGGCGCAGCATGGCCAGCAGGTTACCATAGTGTCAACAGACAAAGGTTTTCTGCCACTGCTAAGCCAGCATATTCAAATTTACGATGCCTTTTCCCGCCAGCACCAAACTGAAGAAGCGGTACAGCAAAAGTTTGGTGTCAGTACAGCTCAGCTGGTGCGCTACTGGAGCCTGGTGGGCGATAGTACCAACAATATTCCCGGTGTAAATGGCATCGGCCCCAAAGGCGCCCATGATTTGCTGGCACTGGGTGCCACGCTGACCGAAGCACTAGAACACCCGGATTGCCATAAAAAATTGCGCGAAAAAATTCTGCAGCATAAAGAACAGATCAAAGTTTTTATGCAAATTCTGGCATTAAAAACCGATGTACAACTGGGATTGAACCTGCAGGATATGCGGATCCAGCCGGTGGTAGCCCCCTGATATGATGCAAAAAGCCGCTTCTGTGTTTCAGCTGAAACTACGCAAATGGACCTGGCTCAGTATCGGACTGGTGGTGTACCTGTTGCTCACGGCTACAGTATTTTTCTGGTATCAGGATGATGTCGACCAAATGACCTGGGTCGACCGGGAAGCCTTTAACTACAAACTGATCAACCAATATAAATTGACTGACAACCTGACACAGGATGACGTTATGCGCCGCCTTGGCACACCAGATATTACTGAGGCAGTGCTGCAGGGTAAGGATCTGTATCAGGTGTTGTATTACCGCACCCACCGCAGCGTTTCAGATGGCATAACTACTGCTGATGAATGCACAGCCTTGCTGTTTAAAAACCGCCACCTGCAAGCCATAGGCGAAGAGGCGGTGCAGCGCTACACTGTTATTAGCGGCCATGCAAACTGACCCAGGCCCATGGCAGCGTTATCAGCAACTTTACCAACACTGCGTTAGCCAGGCAGACACCTCAGCTGAAGCGCTGTATAAAACAGCAATACTGCTGAGCAAACAGCGCGAAGCACTTGATACCGCAGTCACTTATGACAGCATTAGCCAGCCAATCCACCAACTGCCCGCATCACTGTGGCGTATTGAGGTATTGTTATATCTTGCCGGTTGCTATCAGTTACAGCCGCTTAACCGGCGCTTACTGCTTCTTGCCGGCTGCTGCAGTGCTGTAGTGTCTGCTATACAAACAGGGCCATTGCCGTACCCTGCCCTGACAGCAGCCAGGCAGTTTAAAGCGCTGCCGCAAGCTGCCAGCATCGTTAAAGTGTTAAGTGGTTGCTATGCCTCCGAGCGTAAACAACCGCAATGGCAACAAACTCTGTTAAGCCTGCTGCTGACACAAAGTGAGTATCTGTCTAACCACAGCGAATGGCAGGGGCAGTTAGCCACGCGCCTGATGCTAAGCCAAAGTGACTATGAATTAGATATTTTGCACCAGCTACTGCAGCAGCCAGTTACAGAGTTAACACCACAGCCGGATACCTTTGCCCATTTGCTGCAACATTCCCGCTTTAGCGAACTGCGCCATTATGACAACAAAGCCTTAGAGCATTACCTGACAACCAGCCCAGAGCGCTCGGCGCCCTTGCTGGCACTGGCAAGCCAGTTAAACCGCCAGCAGCAAAGTGTGCAAAGCGTAAAGCTGGCAATTGGCATTATTGGCCGTGATGCATTGCCTGCAGCGCTGGCTCAGGCAGAGCTGCAGCATTATCTCAGTGCCCTGCGTCACCCATGGCAGGAGGTGTTTAGTCAGTTTTGTCATGTGTTGACACAAGCGCTACAACTGTTCATGCCCAAGCTGTCAAACGCCGATAGCCGCTTGCTGGCGCTGTGTTGCTGCGCCCCGCTATGGCTTAGCCCACTTTACCAGCGCACTGCGCTGGTTAACCGTACTACCACCGGTTACCAAAGCGCTTTTACTCCAGCGCTAAATTGCCAAAGTGAAACTTACCTGCCACAGCTTATTGAACTGCTGCAGCTATACCAGCTGGATCACACCGCCGCTGTTACGGCCTGGCTACAACCCAGTACAAGCCAGCGCTTAACAGCCGTTGCGGTTAATCTGCAACTGGCATGGCATAGCAGCCTGGTGCTGTACTGCGCAGCATCAGCGCAACCCTTTAATACTCTGTTGAATATAACTGTGACGGCTGGCAATACAGCGGTTGCAGCAGATGTGTGGCTGCAACAACTGATACAACGCAGCCAATGCTATTACCCCATCAGCCTTAAATTGTAGTTTTATTACAACATTCACCAGCCTTATAGCGTATATAACACAGATAACTGCGCTAAACTGGCACCAAACTGGCGTAATGTGCCGAAAAATGCTATATTCTGCGCCGTTTTCAGGCCCGCCAGAGGCCCTCTTTCCTAATAAATACGACAGCTAAGGATCCCCCATGAGCAAGCAAATTATTACTGTCATTAAAGGCGATGGCATAGGCCCAAGTATCGTTGAAGCCGCCATCCAGGTGCTGGACAAAGTGGGCTGCAACTTCGATTATGAATATGTCGATGCCGGTTTAACTGCGCTGGAAAAAACCGGTGAGCTGTTGCCACAAGCCACGTTGGATGCCATTGCCCGCAATAAAATCACCTTAAAAGGCCCGCTGACCACGCCAGTGGGTGAAGGTTTTACCTCTATTAACGTAACGCTGCGTAAGAAATTTAACCTGTACTCTAACGTGCGCCCGGTTATTTCATTTAAAGGCACTAAAGCCCGTTACGAAAACATCGACATCATCACTATCCGTGAAAATACCGAAGGTATGTACTCTGGCCATGGCCAGGTCGTGTCTGCCGACGGCCTGGTAGCAGAAGCCACCAGTATTGTGACTAAAGAAGGTGCCGAGCGTATTGCAGTGTTTGCCTTTGAAACGGCACGGCGCGAAAAGCGCAAGAAAGTGACTATTGTACACAAGGCCAACATTCTGAAATCCACCTCAGGTTTATTTCTGAAAACAGCGCGTGAAGTGGCTACCCGCTACCCGGATATTGAAGCACAGGAAATGATTGTTGATAACGCCTGTATGCAGCTGGTAATGAACCCGCAACAGTTCGACGTTATTGTTACTACCAACCTGTTTGGCGATATTTTGTCAGATTTATGCGCCGGTTTAGTCGGTGGTTTAGGTATGGCGCCAGGTGCTAACATTGGTACAGATTGCGCCATTTTTGAAGCAGTACATGGCAGCGCGCCGGATATTGCCGGTAAAAACCTGGCTAACCCAAGCTCAGTAATTCTGGCCTCTATTCAGATGTTGGAATATTTAGGCATGCAGGATAAAGCCGAGAAAATCCGCAGTGCTCTGGCCGATGTTATCGCCACCGGCGATCGCACCACCCGTGATTTAGGCGGCAGCTTCGGCACCACCGACTTTACCGCTGCGATGTTAGAGCGTTTATAAGCCTGGACTGTATGCAGCCGGTTCAGGCATGAACCGGCTTGCTCACGCCAACAATAGGGACCTTATATGTCTCAACCAAAGAACCCGCTGCATGGCGTTACGCTGGAGCAAATTGTCACCGCGCTGGTTGATCACTTTGGCTGGCCGGGCCTGGCAAAACAGATTGATATCAACTGCTTTAAATCAGATCCGTCGGTAAAAAGCAGTTTGAAGTTTTTACGTAAAACGCCCTGGGCAAGGCAGAAAGTAGAAGAGTTATATGTAGCAACCAAGCTGTATCAGTAACACTGATCCAGCTTGGGTTTATTTAGCCGTTACACCCTAGCCATTATAAATAGCGCCACCGCTACCAATATAATTCTGCAATACGCTATTGGCTGCATCACGCTGTACCAATTGCACCACTTCTACGCCAGCGTCGCGTAAATACTGATAACTCTGCGCAAATACCGGGCCTTCGTCAAAACCGATAGCACGGGCATCTTCAGCAGTAGCAGCGCATACCAAACGCTTTACACCACTCCATAAGGTACCGCCTAAACACATGGCGCAGGGCTCACACGAGGTAAATAGCTCACGCTTAACACCATCGGCCGATAAACTAAAGCTTTGCACATTTTGCTCTGCCAGCATTATCGCCATCATTTCGCCATGTGCAGTAGAGTTATGCAGTGGCACTACCCGGTTTACACCCACGCTAACCAGTTTGCCGCTGGCACAATCAAAAATAGCGCTACCAAAAGGGCCACCGGTGCCGCGCAGCACGTTTTGCTTTGACAGCTCGACCGCCAGCGCCATTTTTTCATCGTCGTTTTGATACACTTTTTGCCAGTCGACTACGTCGTTAATCCAGTCCGGCAAATGCAGGGTTAATTTTTGTACTGCGGTCATAGTTACTTCTCAGCTAACGGCTTGCTATAGGCCAGTTCCATATCCCATGGCAGCTGGATCCAGGTATCCTGCTCGATATCTGTTACGTATTTATCCACCAATGGCTTACCTTGCGGCTTGGCATACACAGTAACAAAGCAGGCTTTAGGGAAGTGTTCGCGCAAAGCCCGGGCTGTTTCACCGGTGTCCACCAGATCATCCACAATCAGCAGTTTGTCAGAATCAGCCAGGCTGGCGTCTTTTAAAATGCTCAGGCTGCCTTGTTTATCATGGTCATAACTGGCAACACAAATGCTGTCTACCACGCGGATATTCAGCTCGCGGGCCAAAATAGCGGCCGGCACCAGGCCACCACGGCTTACCGCCACTATAGCGTTATAGTCCTGTCCCAGCAGCTGATGCGCCAGCTCTTTAGTGGCGCGGTGAAACGCTTCCCACGATACATAAAACATTTTATTGCTTGATAATGACATCTGTCTGTCCTGCAAAATCGGTTACACGAAAATTATAAGCAGCCCAGTGCTACTTCAACCATTTCATTAAAGCTGGTCTGGCGCAGCTCAGCGCTTAATGCTTCACCGGTACGGATATGATCGCTTACCGTAAAAATAGCCAACGCATTAATGCCGTATTCTGCCGCCACGCCATATAAACCGGCCGCTTCCATTTCTACCGCCAGCACGCCGTATTTTTCCAGGGTGTCGAATAAGGTTTCGTCCGGGTTGTAGAATAAATCTGAGGTAAACACATTACCTACTTTGACATTAATATTTTTTGCCCGGGCCGCAGCTACGGCTTTTTCCAGCAGGTTAAAACTGGCAATAGCGGCAAAATCCATTCCGGCTAAACGGTTACGGTTTACGCTGGAATCGGTGCTGGCGCCCATGCCGATCACCACATCACGTACTTTTACGTCCAGCGGCAAACCGCCACAAGAGCCAATACGGATAATGTTTTTAACACCATAAAACTTTACCAGCTCGGTGGCATAAATAGACATAGACGGTACGCCCATACCCGAGCCCAGCACGCTTACCGGCTTACCTTTGTAGGTACCGGTGTAGCCAAACATATTACGAACGGTGTTTACACATACCGCGTCAGTTAAAAAAGTTTCTGCAATATGCTTGGCCCGCAGCGGATCGCCCGGCATTAGTACGGTTGCTGCAAAAGCGCCTTCTGGCGCATTAATATGCGGAGTTGCCATAAAAGTCTCTTAGTTAATTTTATCTAAAAAGGAGTCGCCGTAGGCCATGGCCTCCAGCTCAAAATAACCTGCCAGAGTCTGGCCAATATCGGCAAAGCTCATGCGCTCGCCTAAATTAATGTCTTGCATACCGTTTTTGTAGGCCAGCACCGGAATATATTCACGCGTATGTTCAGTACCATGCCAGGTTGGGTCACAACCATGATCTGCTGTCAGAAGCATTAAGGTGTCATCACCACAGGCAGCTATTAATTGCGGCAAGCGACTGTCAAAGTATTCCAGCGCTTCGCCATAACCGATAGGATCACGGCGGTGGCCAAAATTCTGGTCAAAATCAACCAGATTGGTAAAGATAATGCTGTTATCAACCTGTTGTGCCATTTGCACCAGCGTTTTGTCTACCAGTGCTTCAAGGCCGGTGGCTTTTAAACTTTCACTAATGCCCTGATGAGCATAAATATCAGCAATTTTGCCAATGCTGATCACCTTACCGCCGGCATCTGTCAGCTTATCCAATACAGTTGGTGCCGGTGGCAATACTGAATAATCGCGGCGGTTACCGGTGCGGGCATAGTTATTGGCGTTATCGCCCAGAAATGGCCGGGCAATAACACGGCCAATATTGTATTTGTCCAATAGCTCGCGTGCTACCAGACAAAAATCCAGCAGTTTCTGCAGACCAAAATGTTCTTCATGCGCCGCTACCTGAAACACGCTGTCGGCCGAGGTATAACAAATCGGCTTACCGGTTTTAATATGCTCATCACCCAGCTTGACCAGAATATCAGTGCCTGAGGCATGGCAGTTGCCCAAAATACCAGGCACGCCGGTACGTTGGCATAGTTCGTTAAGCAACTCTGGCGGAAAACTGCCGGTTTTATCATGGAAATAACCCCAGTCGAACAGTACCGGTACACCGGCAATTTCCCAGTGGCCGCTTGGCGTGTCTTTGCCGCTGCTTAGTTCACGCGCATAACCATAAGCGCCGGTTATCGACCTTGCACCGGCTATATCGGCCTGCACACCATTGGAGGCCGCGGTGGCAGCCTTAACCAAGCCCAGTTGCGCCAGATTAGGCAATGCCAACTGGCGGCCTTTTTGCGCATGAAAGGCTTTTGCGATACTGGCAAAGGTATTAGCACCAACATCACCAAACTTATCGGCATCCGGTGCATAGCCAATACCAAAGCTATCCAATACCAGGATCACTGCTTTTTTTGCCATTGTCCTGCTCCTGATCTTTTGTTGTCCATCTGTGACAAACCAGTTGTGATAAAACCAGACCAGCATAACCGTTACAAGGCTGGCATAACAGGCTGGCGTGCACATTTAAAAAAGGGCACGCAGTGTAAAACGAAGCGCTAATCTTTACAATATCAACTTTAGATAAACACCATACTGCCTGAAACAGTTTTAATAAAAACAAAGAACCCGCTGTCACAGCGGGTTCTTCTCATCGCTCAGCCGGTTAAGGCAGTTGCTTATAGCCCATGTTATACAGTGTAAAGCTAACCATATCGGCCGTTTGCTCAATCTGCTTGGATACCGGTGTACCAGCACCATGGCCAGCATTGGTTTCAATGCGGATAAGCTGCGGGTTAACACCGGCATCTTTTGCCTGTAACTCAGCAGCAAACTTAAACGAGTGTGCCGGTACTACGCGGTCATCATGATCGGCTGTGGTTACCATCGTTGCCGGGTACGCCACGCCTGCTTTTACATTATGCACCGGTGAGTAAGCCAGCAGGTAATCAAACATTTCTTTACTTTGCTCACTGGTACCGTAGTCGTATGCCCAACCGGCACCGGCAGTAAAGGTGTGGTAACGCAGCATATCCAGCACACCAACCGCTGGCAACGCCACTTTAATCAGCTCTGGCTGTTGTGTCATTACTGCGCCAACCAACAAGCCGCCATTAGAGCCGCCACGAATTGCCAGCTTTTCTTTAGAGGTATACCCCTCTTTTTGCAGATACTCTGCAGCTGCGATAAAGTCGTCAAACACATTTTGCTTTTGTAACTGAGTACCGGCCTGATGCCAGGCTTTACCGTACTCACCACCACCGCGCAGGCTTGGCACCGCATATACGCCCCCCAGATCCATCCATACAGCATTGGGAATGTTAAACGCCGGGGTCAGGCTGATATTAAAACCACCGTAGCCATACAACATGGTTGGGTTGCTGCCATCGCGTTTCAGTCCTTTTTTGTAGCTGATAATCATCGGTACTTTAGTGCCATCTTTTGAGCTGTAAAACACCTGCTCCGACACATAGTTATCGCTGTCAAACTTTGCACCTGATTTGCTGTAAACTGCTGAGTTACCATCAGTTGGGCTGAAATCATAAATAGTTTGCGCCGTAATATAGTTGGTAAAAGTGTAATACAGCTTTTGGTCATCTTTTTTACCACTGAAGCCACCGACACTGCCCACACCCGGCAGCGTAATATCACGTACCAGTTTGCCGCTATAATCGTATTGCTGCACTTTGGCAATGGCGTCAACCATATACTCAGCAAAGATATAACCGGCGCCGGTTGATGCGCTAAGCACATTATCTGTTTGCGGGATCAGATCCTGCCAGTTTTCCGCTTGCGGTTTAGCGGCATCAACCGTAACCACTTTTTTATTTGGTGCATTTAAGTTGGTAACCAGAAACAGCTTGCTGCCGTCGTTATCCAGCAAGTCGGTATCCGAATCGGTATGATCCAAAATGGTCACCAACGGGCTGTCCGGGTTGGCTAAATCTTTTAAAAATAACTTATTACCAGAGGTCGATACCGCAGCAGAAATCAGCAGGTAACGATCATCTTCGGTTACCGAGGCACCAACATAGCGATGCTTTTGTGCTTCAGTGCCACCAAAAATAACAGCATCGTCTTTTTGCGCACTGCCCAGCTTGTGGTAGTACAGCTTATGTTGATCCGTTTTTGCCGACAGTTCACTGCCATCTGGCTTGTCGTAACTGGAATAGTAAAAACCTTCGTTGCCAAACCAGCTGATACCGCTGAATTTAACATCAGTCAGCTCTGATTCCAGCGGCTTTTTAGTCTCAACGTCAATAATGATAATTTTACGCCAGTCGCTGCCGCCTTCAGAAATAGAATACGCCAACATAGAGCCATCTTTAGAAAAACTAACCTCAGCCAACGATGTTGTGCCGTCACTGCTAAAGGTGTTGGGATCTAAAAACACCTCACTGCTGCCATCTTCCAGTTGGCGGTACAATACATACTGGTTTTGCAAACCGTCATTTTTATAGAAGTAGGTGTATTTGCCTTCTTTGAACGGCGCGGTTACTTTTTCATAGTTCCACGATGCCGCCAGCTTTTGCTTCACCTGCTCACGGTATGGAATTTGCTCCAGATAATCAAAAGTAACTTTATTTTGTGCTTTTACCCAGGCTTCGGTTTCGCTGCTGCGATCATCTTCCAGCCAGCGATACGGGTCGGCAATTTTTTGTTCAAAATAGCTATCTACCACGTCGCCTTTAGCGGTTTGCGGATAGGTAAAGGTGGTTTTTGCAGCTTCTGTCATGGTTACACTATTAGGTTGGGTGGCAATATCAGTTTTCGATTCGCTGCCACAGGCAGCCAGTAAGGAAACGGCCAGGATACTTAAAACGTGCTTCATCGTGAGGAACTCCCTGATTCTTTTTGTTATAGCCCGTCAGAGCTTAACAAAGAAGCCGGTGTTTGCCTATTTCGGCTCAACGGATTTTCGGCGGTATTAAACGAAAAAACCCTAACCAAATGGTTAGGGTTTTTAAGTATGGTGCCCAGAGGCGGAATCGAACCACCGACACGCGGATTTTCAATCCGCTGCTCTACCGACTGAGCTATCTGGGCAAAACTGGCTGACGCAAAATGGTGCCGCTTATCCGAGTCGAACGGATGACCTACTGATTACAAGTCAGTTGCTCTACCAACTGAGCTAAAGCGGCTGCGACAACGTGACACAAGTTGAATAACTCTGTTACTTTAGTACAACTTGAGCACCAAAAACTGATGGTGCCCAGAGGCGGAATCGAACCACCGACACGCGGATTTTCAATCCGCTGCTCTACCGACTGAGCTATCTGGGCAACGCGGGTCGTATTAAACGGATTTTACGATCTTAAGTCAACAGATATTTTAATGCTGCTGGTGCGTTAGCCTAATAGTTGAACAACCCGCTACAATAAGCAGCAAAAACCAACACTGGCTACCTAAATTATGAAAAGTTGTTAAAATGCCCGCCAGTGCATAAAGTCTGCTGAGCTGGCAGCAAAATATTGGAAAACTAATGGAAAACACGTCGTTTAGTAAACCGATTTTTAAGCGCCTGACTGTACTGTCTCTGCTGATTTTATTTGCTCAGGCAGCGCTGTTTGCCTGGCTAAACCAACCTGAGCCTGGCCTAAATGAACAGCAACTAAACCGGCTAACAGCTGACAGCCGCTTGCTAAGCCGCGTTTTACAGCCACTACTGGCAGAAAACAATACCGCGGCTACTGAGCAAATGCTGTTTCAAACCCGGGATGGTAATACCGACCGTGCACTTTATGTATACCGGACACTACCCAACCAACAAACCGAACTTATTGCCAATACCAGTAATGTGCAGGGTTTTGTACCCCAGCCTGTATGGCAAGACAGTGCTTTGCAGCAGGATAACTATCTGATCGTCAATCAGTTGATTAATTTACCGCAGCAGCAAACCGCTATTCTGATCTATGTACAACAGTTAAAACTGCGCCCAAGCTGGCCTTTTTTTGCTGCTTTTGGCGTAAGTTTGGTATTGGCACTAACACTAAGCGCGGTATTTGCGGCCACTATTTCAGGCTTTTTCAGCCGCCGTATTAAGCCTTTATTAGTTGGCACCCGTCAGGCGCTGGATAAAGATCAATACAACAGCAGCGTCGACAGCCACGCACAAGACAGCTACGGCACGCTTGGTAGTTATATTAACCAGCTGCTCCGCCGCATACAGCAAGCGCAGGAAGCCCTGGCAGCATCGGAGCAGAACATTAAAAACCTGAAGCTGGAAGTGGAAACCCGCATTAAAGAACGTACCGATGCGCTGGAAACCGCTAAGCTCACCGCAGAAAAAGCCAACGAAGCCAAATCAACTTTTCTTGCTACCATGAGCCATGAAATCCGTACGCCAATGAATGGCATTATCGGTACTATTGATTTACTGCGTAAGACTCAGCTATCCACCTCGCAGTTTCGCATGACAGACACGGTACGTGAGTCGTCATTCTCATTGCTGCGCATCCTGGACGATATTCTCGATTTTTCAAAAATTGAAGCCGGTAAACTGCAACTGGAAACCATACCATTGTCACTGGTGGATATTATTGAAGCTGTCGGCCGTATTCTGGTATCGGTGGCGCATCAGCGGCAAATTGACCTGAAACTGTTTATTGATCCCCGCATACCCGACGGCCTGATTGGCGACCCGGTGCGGTTGCGGCAAATTCTGTACAACCTGGCAGGTAATGCAATTAAGTTTACCCAGACCACGCCGGAGAAAACCGGACTGGTCATTATTAAAGCGGAGCTGCTGGAAGAAAATATGGATTTCAGCCAAATCCAGTTTAGTGTGACAGACAACGGCAAAGGCATGACGCAGCGTCAAATTAACTATGTATTTCAGCCTTTTAACCAGGCAGAGGGTTCAATTACCCGTAAATTTGGCGGTACAGGCCTTGGTTTGTCTATTTGCCAGCGCTTAACCACACTGATGTACGGTGATATCAGTGTGAACAGTCAGGTGGATCAGGGCACCGAATTTATTGTGCGTATACCCATGCGCCGCTCAGATGAAATTCAATATCCGGATAAAGAACTACTGCGTGATATTTATATATGCCTGTTCAGCGCAGACGTACACAACATGGCGCATTTACATGATTACCTCAGCCATACCGGTGCCGAACTTGATGTTGCCAGCCATTTTGACACTTTGTTGCAAAAAGCACAGGCTCTGAAGCCATTACCTCCCAAACAGGCAGCAGTATGGGTGCTGGATGCAACCTATGAGCAAATTTCGGCAAATGAAATAGATCAATTGTTGCAGTTACCCACTATGGCCCAGGTACAGTTTGTGGTGATCACCAATCAGGTGGAATTGTCAGAGCGCAGCACCGACAGGGTGTATTATCTGCACAGCTCACCAATATGCCGCAGCCATTTATTTGATGCCGTGTTAATAGCCGCAAAGCGCAAAAGCAAACCGGTTTATACCAGCAGCGAACCACAACAAAACCGTCTGGTGCCCTCGCTTGAAGAAGCGCGTAAACAGCGCCGTCTGGTATTGCTGGCTGAAGATAATTTAATGAACCAGCGCGTAATTGTTGATCAGTTAAATGCGCTGGGTTACGCAGTAGAAGTTGCCGATGACGGCGCGATAGCGCTGGAAAAATGGCGCCAGTACCACTACCCGCTGCTGCTGACAGATTTGCATATGCCGAATATGAGTGGCTACGACCTGACCAGCGCGATCCGCAAAGAAAGCTTGCACCTAAGCGAAGGTGCCGAATTCACCCGTATCGTTGCGGTAACCGCCAATGCACTCAAAGGTGAAGAGCAAAAATGTCTGAGTGTAGGCATGGACGGCTATATCACCAAGCCGATTGAACTGGCGGCGCTGGAAACCATGCTCACCCGCTGGCTACCGCACGCTGCTGAACTGAAAAAAACCACTGTCTCAGCTACCGAAAACAATCAGAACAATTCGCCGATATGCTTTACCACTATTGCTAATTTCCTTGGCAATAACCCGGCCAAGCATGAAGAATACCTGAATTACTTTGTAAAACATGCCGCTGAACTGCTTAGCAATATGGCCACTGCGGTGCAAAATCAGGATCGCAGCACAGTACGCTCAGTAGCACATCAGTTTAAGTCGGTAGCAAAAAGTGTCGGTGCACTTGGCTTATCCGGCGATGCACTAAAACTGGAAAAAGCAGCCGAAGAAAGTGACTGGCCGGTAATTAACGATTATATCCGCCTGATGCAGGAGAAATATCAGGAAGTAGTCAGTTACGTAAAACAACGTTATTGAGCGTAAAACAACAGCGTCGGCAATAAGCCGACGCTGTCTCATTTTAGTTACCCCAGATAGCGCTGACAAATTGCGGATGGTCAATAAAAGGGTTACGGTTACCCTGATACTGATATGCCGCATTGTTGCGATCACGCTCTTTCTGGCTAACCGGATCCTGCTGGTGCCATTGTTTCAGCAACTGTAACAACCAGTTTTCAAATACCTGGGTGGTCGTGCCGTTTAACGCTGCATTAGCTTCGGTACTGTTGTTTTGCCAGTTTGCCAGCTGACTCTGATACCGGGTTGCCATATAAAAATATGCCCTGGCTATATCACCTTTAAACTCATCTATCGGTTCAAATACAGTGCCACTATAACCGCTACCGGCGATAGCGCTACCCAGTTTCGAGCCGTTGGTTGACGTGAAACTGGCGCTGCCTACTTTACCAAACGGATAGCTACCGCGTTTTGAGTTAACAAAACCGTCAGTGGCGAAAATATGATGGATATCCGAGTTCATCGGCTCTATGGCACCACCAAACCAGCTGCGCGGAAAGCTGTGCTCACGGTTATAGCAATCCGCTTCGCTGTTATAGCTACCACATTGATCGCTACCTGCAGCATATACATAGCTGTCTGTCGCAGAGGGTTTTTCCGAGTAGATATCCAAAATAGAGCCATCATTCTCGTAGTAGTTATCCAGCTCATAAACATTGTAAAACCCCCAGATAGCGCTATATCCGCGCGCAGTGTGGTTGTTAATAATATTATGTAGTGCTGTTTTCAGGTTGTAGCCGGTTAAGCCTGCAGCATCCGCGTAGTAGCTGCCTAAATCAACATCGCCACCACCGGCACTCCCAAGCGTAAAGCTATGGCTTTGCTGCGCACCGAAACTGCTGCCACTGAACACGGGCTGGTTGTTAAGTGTCACGCTATAACTGCCATTACCGTAACTACAGCAAATACCATCACCATAGCTGTCAAAAATGGTAAAGCTGTATTCGCCATCGGCCAGACACCACTGCTCGCTGTAGCTGGTGTTACCGGCATAGCCTGAGCCAGCATATTGCTGCTGGTTTTGCGCGTTAGTTAACTGCCAGCTGGTTTCTGCACCGTAGTTATCGGTACTCAGTGCAAAGCTCAGGCTGGTATTACTGCAGCCTGTCGCGGGTGGCTCTGTTGTGCTGGCAGGTTTAAACTCGTCAACATATACCAGCTCGGAGCCATCAAAGCCTGCTACATCATAAAAACGTAAACCGACTTCTATATTGCCACTGCTGGGTGCGGTGTAACTGTGGCTAAGTGTTTGCCACTGCCCGGTTAGCTGCTCATTGGAATAGCCCTGATAGCCGTTTACATAAAGCCGGGCCCTCACGTTGCCTTCAGTATGATAAACCGCAGTGCTGAAGGTATAAGTCTGGCCGGCCGTTACGCCAACCAGCTGGCGAAAGTCAGTGTTAGCCTGATCTGCCGTATTAACACTGATGGCTGCGGCGCTGCTACCGCTGAGTTTTATTGTGTTTGACTGACTAACGCTAATACCGCTGTCAATTAAGCTCCATGCCGTAGGCTGGCCCTGAGCCCATTGCTCAAAACCACCGTTAACTACGGTAGCCTGCGCCGGTATTGCCAGCGCAGTAAGTACACCAAGTAAGAAGGTTGCTCTTTTCATCGTATTAGTCCTGTGGCTAAAAGCTGCCAGCCCAACGGTCAGCAGTGCCTCTACACTATTGCAAATAAGATGCATAAAAATAAAGCAATTATTAATTATTGATGAATTTATCAATAAAAAAGGCAGCACAAGGCTGCCAACACTGCCAGTTTCCTGACCACGTAGTGTAAAACCAACTCAAAACTTAACACTCAGCAGTTAAAACTGATTCATAGTGTTATGCGTACCACCGGCTTTTAACGCAGCTTCGCCAGAGAAATACTCTTTATGATCATCCCCGACATCAGAGCCGGACATATTCTGGTGTTTAACACAGGCAATACCCTGGCGGATTTCTTTACGCTGCACCCCTTCAACGTAACCCAGCATACCAGCCGCACCGAAGTACTCTTTCGCCAGATTGTCGGTAGACAACGCTGCCGTATGGTAGGTGGGCAAGGTGATCAGGTGATGGAAAATACCGGCTTCACGCGCTGCATCAGCCTGGAAGGTGCGAATACGGTTATCGGCTTCCAGCGCCAGCTCTGTCGCATCGTAATCGGCACTCATCAGCAAAGCACGGTCATAAGCGGATACGTCTTTAGCGGCAGTTTTCCAGGCATCAAATACCTGCTGGCGGAAGTTTAACGTCCAGTTAAAACTTGGGCTGTTGTTGTACACCAACTTGGCGTTGGGCACCACTTCGCGAATGCGGTTTACCATTTCGGCTATCTGGCCAACGTGCGGTTTTTCCGTTTCAATCCACAGTAAGTCAGCGCCATGCTGTAACGAGGTAATACAATCCAGCACTACCCGGTCAACGCCACTGCCCTGTTTAAACTGGAACAAACCACTGGCCAGGCGTTTTGGTTTCAGTAATTTGCCGTTGGCTTTTACCACCACATCGCCGTTGGCAATATCGTCAGCGCCGCTGATCACATCACCGTCTAAAAAGCTGTTGTACAAGTCGCCCAAATCGCCCGGTTTATTGGTAACGGCAATTTGTTTGGTTAAACCGGCACCTAACGAGTCGGTGCGGGCCACAATAATACCGTCATCCACGCCAAGCTCTAAAAAGGCGTAACGCACGGCGTTAATTTTCGCTAAAAAGTCAGCATGTGGCACGGTAACCTTACCGTCCTGGTGACCACATTGCTTTTCATCCGACACCTGGTTTTCAATCTGGATAGCACAGGCACCGGCTTCTATCATTTTCTTTGCCAGTAAATAAGTGGCTTCTTCGTTACCAAAGCCGGCGTCGATATCGGCGATAATAGGCACCACATGAGTTTCAAAGTTATCAATTTTGCTTTGTACTACAGCAGTTTTGGCGCTGTCACCAGCGGCTTTGGCGGCATCCAGCTCACGGAATAAGCCCCCCAACTCACGGGCATCGGCTTGCTTTAAAAAGGTATACAGCTCTGCAATTAAGGCCGGTACCGCGGTTTTTTCATGCATGGATTGATCTGGCAAGGGGCCAAACTCAGAGCGCAGCGCCGCTATCATCCAACCGGACAAATACAGGTATTTACGTTTGGTAGTACCGAAATGTTTCTTAATAGCGATCAGTTTTTGCTGACCAACGAAGCCGTGCCAGCATCCCAATGACTGTGTGTACTGGCTGCTGTCTGCATCATAGGCAGCCATATCGGCACGCATAATTTTGGCAGTGTATTTGGCGATATCCAGCCCGGTATGAAAACGGTTTTGCGCCCGCATTCTGGCAGCAGACTCAGGGTTTATCGCACTCCAGGCCTCGCCGTTTTGTTGGCGCAGTTGGGCGATGTGTTGTATTGCATCTTGGTAAGCTGACATAGCAGTATCCTCTTTTGCTTATTGCCCGGCTTGCCGGACGCTGACTGTTCCCAGGCTGATGTACTACCTGTTGCATTACACTATAGGTTTCATTTTTGTAATTCATAAAGGTGATTTTTGTGATGCTGACCATTCATATAACTAATACCAAAGTCAGCTTGACGCTGGCCACTGTGCTAATGCTATGATTCAGTTCAGTTATGAAATGTCGCCGGGTTATTTAACTAATGAATATTAATAAAATGGATTTAAATTTGCTGGTGTACCTGGATGTACTGCTACGCGAAAAAAATGTTACCCGTGCCGCCGGCAGGCTTAATATAACCCAGCCAGCCATGAGCAACGGCCTGAAACGGCTGCGCGACTTACTGAATGATCCGATACTGGTACGCACTTCAGACGGCATGGTGCCAACAGAGCGGGCCCGCGAGCTGGCACCGATAGTACGGGGGGTGTTACTGACACTGGAAGAAACCCTGCAACCGAATAAAGATTTTGAACCCCTTAACAGCCAGCGGGTGTTCCGTATTATGGCCAGCGATTACGCAGCTTCTACCTTAATACCGGCATTACTGAAAAAAATGCGCGTGCAGGCGCCACATACCAGCCTGGATATTATGACGCCGTCCGATGTGACCTTTCATGATGTCGAGAACGGCAAGGTGGATATGGCGATTAACCGCTTTGATCAGTTGCCGCAGTCGTTCCACCAAAAAACGGTATGGCGCGACAGCTTTTCCTGTCTGATCAACACACAAAACCCGGTGCTGAAAAACTTTAATTTAGACAGCTACTTAAAAGCGCAGCATATTTGGGTAAGTAAAACCGGCTTTGGTGTAGGTGTGGGTATGGACCCAAAAGACGTGCAAAAACTGGGCTGGGTAGACGAAGCCTTAGCCAAGTTGGGCAAACAACGTAGTATCTCGGTATTTACCCGTAACTACCATGTAGCAATGCATTTAGCGGTAGGCATAGATTTAGTTGCCACTTTACCCAGCCGTGCAGCCCGCCTGTACGAAAATGATAGCGCAATGGCCATTATGGACCCTCCGTTTGCCATTCCGTCGATTGAGCTGAAGATGATCTGGAGCCCGTTGCTACACCAGGACGCCAGCCATATCTGGTTCCGCCGCTTAATTGTAGAAACTGCAGATGAGCTAAACTGAGCCCACCTGACAGGGATAAAACCTTTTTTGAATGAGTCGGGGAGTGTCTGAGCCCTGCCGCAGGCATAAGGGCGAGTTGCCCCGGCGAATGAGGAAAAGCGTTTTATCCCGGTATATATGCTCAGGACGTGCTGCAACACCCGCCTTGGCTCGCCACAGCAACTCGCTCGCGCTGGCGCTGGCGCACTCACTCAAACACTCTGTGCCGACCAAAACGGGGTTCCAGCCCATCCCCTCATTAATCTGCAGTCTTCAACCGCATAAAAAAGGCGCTGTCAGCAAGTCAGCGCCTTTTGCATTGGTGGTTTACTCAGGTTAATCAAGTAACTGATAAGCTGGCAGGGTCAGAAAATCTACCAGTTGATCAGAAGTCGTGATATCAAGCAATAAAGTTTGCGCTTTGGCAAAATTTTGTTCTGCCCATACTGCTTCGCCTACTTCTTCCTGTACCACTTTTGCCTCCTCCTCTAACATAGAAGCAAATAACGCTTTGGTAATCAGCTTGCCGTTGCTTAAGCTCTTACCGTGTTTAATCCACTGCCAGATAGAGGTGCGCGAAATCTCCGCTGTGGCAGCATCTTCCATCAAGCCATAAATCGGCACACAGCCTTTACCGCTGATCCAGGCGGCAATATATTGCAGCGCCACCCGAATATTAGTACGCATACCTTCTTCTGTACGCCCACCATCACAAGGCTCAAGCAACTGTGCCGCACTGATTTCTTCGTCTGCTTCACGGCTAATATCCAACTGGTTCTGTTTGCCGCCTGCCAGGTACTTGTCAAATACTGCATTAGCCGTAGCAGCAAGGCCAGGGTGCGCCACCCAGGTGCCATCGTGGCCGTTAACCGCTTCCAGCTCTTTATCTGCGGTTACTTTGGCCAGTATAGCGGCGTTTTCTGCAGCATCTTTGGCTGGTATAAATGCGGCCATACCACCCATCGCCAGTGCCCCGCGTTTATGGCAGGTTTTTACCAATAAACGCGAATAGGCATTTAAAAATGGTTGTTTCATGGTAACGACCTGGCGATCTGGCAGTACACGGTCAGCATGATTTTTTAACGTTTTGATATAGCTGAAAATATAATCCCAGCGGCCGCAGTTAAGCGCTACGATGTGATCGCGTAACATATACAGAATTTCATCCATCTCAAACACGGCCGGCAGCGTTTCAATTAATACCGTGGCGCGAATAGTGCCAATTGGCTGGCTGAACTTTTGCTCAGTGTAGCGAAACACATCGTCCCACCATTTAGCTTCCAAATGGCTTTGCAGCTTTGGCAGGTAATAGTACACACCGCTGCCATTGGCTAAACGGGTTTGGTAGTTGTGCAAAAAATACAGCGCAAAATCAACCAGGGAGCCCGGGATCTGCTCACCATCCACCAGCAAATGTTTTTCCCACAAGTGCAAACCGCGCACACGGGCAATTAGCAAGGCCGGATTATCTTTTAACGCATAGTGCTTACCGCTTTGCGGATCGGTATAACTGATGGTACCCATGGTAGCATCGCGCAGGTTAATCTGGCCTTCAATAACACCGGCCCAGCTAGGCGCCTGCGAGTCTTCAAAGTCGGCCATAAATACTTTTACATCAGCATTTAAGGCGTTAATGATCATTTTGCGATCAACCGGGCCGGTAATCTCCACCCTTCTGTTCTGCAAATCGCCAGGTATTGGTGCTACGCGCCAGTCAGACTGACGGATATTAGCGGTTTGCGGCAGAAAATCCGGCAGAGCTCCCGCGTCATATTGCTGCTGTATTGTCTGGCGTGCAGCTAATAACTCTTTTAAGCGCGGGCGAAACTCGCGGGTTAATGCTACCAGCAAGGCACAGGCCTGCTCTGTCAGAATAGTATCGTAATCGGCATTTAACGGTGCATTTATGCTTAAACCGGCACGGCTGATGCTTGTTGTCATAAGTCTGTCCTTTTTTGCTGCCTGTACGCTATTTGCCGGTAAGGCTGTCAGGTATCAGGGTAGGCACTAACTATAAGCGCTTTTCAACTATAAAATGTATTAATGCAGACAATGCCAGCCATTCGCAGCATAAATAGTAAAATTATGAATATATAAGAAAATATGGCACAACTTATGCTTTATCTATCACAGTCTTATGATGTGTCAGACATTGAGTCAATTTTCTGTCGGAGGTATGCATGGAATTTGTCCTGCTGTTAATTTTACTGTTAGTCATTGTTGTGGCGATGGTAGCCAGCCGCTTTATTGACAGTGGCAACCCTTTTCCGGTGCAGAAGAAAAACAGTTTATTCAGCCCGGTAGAGCGCTCTTTTATGCAACTGCTGGAAAAAGCCGTAGCTAACGATTACAAAGTAATGAACCGGGTAAAGCTGGCCGATATTATGGAGCTTAAAAATGGCACCAGCGATAAAACCCGTGCCAGCACCATGCTGAAGTTAAATACCAAGTACCTGGATTTTGTTTTATGTGATCCGCAGGATTTTAGCGTTATAGCAGTGCTGGATTTAGTTAATAACAGCAGTAAAGAAGGCCACAAGGCTGTACCCGACTGGTTTGTTAACGGCGCGTTGGATGCCGCAGGCGTACCTTACCTGCGGATGAAAATAAAAGCCGGTTACACTTCCGCCGATATTCAGGCAGCTATTGCGTCCCGGTTAGGTAAAACAGTAACCAAACCTGAACCCATGTTTAAAGGTTTAGTGAAAAAAGGCCCTACCCGGCCAGTACGTTCACTAAAACCGGCAACGGCTGGCGGCAATACTTTGCCGGTGCCAGCTTTGTCACACTCACAAATTAAAGCGCAGCAAACTGCGCTGATACAGGCTTCTTAACGCACTTGGAGAAATGAGTCACTCCGCGCTAAGTTGGAATGCCGCCCGCTGCAACGGGCGGCATTTTTTTATACTTAAAAAAATCTTAAATAAACGCTAAAGGTATTTATCTTCCGGCCGTTACAGTCTTGAGGAATTGGCATAGGAGGTAACTATGAGTCAATCCGTTGGCGCTGCGGCGTCAAACCAGGGCTTTGAAGTACTGGGGGCTGTAATGGCCAAAAAGCAACAAAACCAGGAAGCTAAAATGGCAACCATGCTGGTACAAAGTGCTATGCAATCGGTTGAGCAGGTACAGGCTTCATCCCCTGTAGGTAACCTGGGACAAAATATAAATATTACGGTGTAAGTAATATTTTATGTAACAAAAACAAAGGCCAGCATCTGCTGGCCTTTTTATTGAACCTATCTGGCAAACCGTACTACCAGTTCATGTAGTTCATTGGATACCAGTTGCAGCTGTTTAATACTGTCAGCTGAGTTACCCGCTTCTGTCAGTGTGTTATTAGCCAGGCTGGAAATATTCACTACCTGCTGATTTACTTCCTCAGCGACATTAGCCTGCTGCTCTACTGCCGCTGCCATCTGGATAGACATATTGGCTATGCTACCCACAGCATCTGAAATACCATTTAACATTTCTTCGGTTTCTTTCACCCTGACCAACCCGGCTTCTGCACCGCTGGTACCATTCTGGGCAACCCGCACAGCAGTGTCGGCTCTGGTGGTTAAATCGCTAATAATCTGATGGATCTCTTTGGTAGACTGCTGAGTGCGCTGTGCCAGGTTACGCACCTCGTCAGCCACAACAGCAAAACCGCGCCCTTGCTCACCAGCCCGAGCCGCTTCAATAGCAGCATTTAACGCCAACAAGTTGGTTTGCTCGGCTATTTGCTCAATCATCTGCGCAACAGTGGCAATTTTCTTGGTTTGTTCCGATACCTCAGTTACAGAGCTGCTAATTTCGTTTACTGTCTGACGCAGTTCCTCAATCGCTTTACGCGTTATTGCCGCGGTTTGCCTGCTGCGCCCGGCCAGTTCGTTTGATTGTTCAGCACGCTCTGCGGTTTCCTGTACATGCTTTGATACTTCCGCAATGGTAGTGGTCATTTGGTGCATTGCTGTGGCGGCTTGCTCGGTTTCCTGCTGCTGGCGCTGAATCAGCTTCATAGAAGATTGTGCCAGCTCCAGGCCAAGATCCGATTGTTCCGATACGCTTTTCGCGGCATCTTCCATCCGGCTCAAAACGGCCCCCAGATGCGCTTTTGAGCTCATCACTGCCACTTTAAGCTCACCCACTTCAGGCTCATCGTCAGTAAAGGTTTTCACCGCCAGCTCATGGCGAAATGAATTCGCCAGCAACATTTTGACACTATCTAACGCCTGTCTTTTACTAAAGTTAGCCCAAATAACATACCCAATCAGCGCAGCCAGAATCAGCAGTTCAGATAAACCGGCAAAGCCGGAAAAATACAGCCCGGCTGCTACTACCAGCACAACGGCCAAAACCATATTGGCGGCACCAAGATGAAAATTTCTGCCGCGGAACTTGCCCTTATTAATGGCATCGTACAGCTTTTCTGCCCGTTTGATATCACTACGGGCGGGGCAAGACCTGACTGACTCATAGCCTACAACCCGGCCATTTTCTGTAACAGGGGTTACATAAGCATCAACCCAATAATAATCACCATTTTTACTGCGGTTTTTCACCAGCCCCATCCAGGGCTTACCGGCTTTTAAATGCTCCCACATTATTTTATATGCCAGCGGCGGCATATCAGGATGGCGTACTATATTGTGCGGCTGACCGATTAACTCTTCTTTGCTAAAACCGCTGATAGCGATAAAGGCGTCGTTGCAGTGTCGGATATTACCGTTAAGGTCTGTGTTGGAAATTAGTTTCTGATTTGGCGGGAAAGTTCTTTCGGTATTGGTAACCGGCATGTTGCGGCGCATAACAGTGTATTCCTTACTGAAAATCGAAGAATCCGATTCCTAAAAATAGCAATACTTCACAATAAGGCAATGAAGTTTAAATAATAAATGCTAAACATGCGAAATAGCGTACAGAAACACAAGGTTAAGATAGGTTAAGCAAGGTAAAGCTGGGTAAAACTATGAACTGATTAAAGTAATAGCCTTCTTAGCGCTGTTAAGAACTTACTTTTATGAGGCGTTATGCGTATTTTTTTATTATTTTCCCTGCTATTGGGTACAGCTACATTAACCGGATGTGGTAGCAGTAACTCTGATGATACTTCGGCCACTTACACCAGCAGCTATATCCAGCTATATAATGGCTCAGCCAATAGTACTTCAACCCGGCTAATACTTACAGACAGCGATGACAGCAGTGTGCTAGCCGGGGCAGCAACTTATACCGATGCAACATCTTTGGTCACTTATACCCCCGCGACTTACGATATTAAACTAAGCCGCCTTAATAGCGATGGTGATGATATTAGTGCGCTGGAAACCAGCATCACCCTACGACAGAGTTACAAACATCTGCTGTTGCTCACTGGTGATTACAATAGCCCTGAACTGCTGACACTGGAGTTTCTGCGTGATGACAGCCTGACAGACACTTTTAAGCTGTATGTGGTGAGTTTACTTCCGGACGATGCTTATGATGTGTATTTAAGTAAGTCAGATGCCACCTTTGACGACGCTACCCTGGCGGCAACACTGAATTACAGCCAAATAAGCTCTGTGCTGGAGTTTGATAGTGGCAACTACATTATTTATGTTACTGCCGCAGGCAGCCGTGACATATTATTTCAGTCATCCAAATATAACTTTGAATACCTGACCGAATATGTGCTGGTGCCCCGTATAGCCTCCGGCCCGCTTGCAGGCAATATAGCCGTAGATGTCATTAACAACACCACGACAGTAGGTAACCTGACAGATTTAACAGCCCAGGCCCAGTTCCGGTTGTATAACAGTATCGACAGCATCGGCAACAGCGATATTTACCTGAACGACAGTATAACTTTTACGTCACTAGCCGCCGATAGCTTGTCTGATTATGTTGAATTAGCAGCGAAAGACTATCGTTTATCGGCATCAGACGAACAAGGGGTGTTTTATTTAAACAGCGCTTTAATGACATTAAACCAAGGCCAGAGCAAAGCAGTGGTGTTGTATCAAAATGCCAGCGCCAATACTGCAGCTGTAGTGGTAGAAGAAAGTAATGCGCCACAGATTTATGATTTTGATGTAAACGTGGTAAACACTATCACCTCTTATAGCTCTTTAAGCGTCTATTTTGTGCCACCCAATGAAACCATTGATACAGCAGAGTACTATATTACGTCGCTAAACAGTGGCGCCCAAAAAGAGATTAACGTGCCTGACGGCGAATATACGGTTTTTCTGCTTTATACCGACAGCAATAAGAACCAAACCCTGTTAGCTGAGTCTGAAGTGCAGCAATTTGTTGCCGGAAGCAATTATTTATTGATTGCCGAACCCGACAACAGCAGCAACAGTGGCTACAAACTAAGCGTGTTACGTTAACTTTTTCGCGCCAGAGGTAGATGTGATCCGGTTATTATTAATTGATGATGATGTAACACTAACCACCTTATTGGCAGAGTACCTGCAAAAAGATGGTTTTCATCTTACCGTTATAAATGATGGTATAACCGGATTACGTAGTTGCCAACAGCAACAGTTTGACTTGATTATTCTGGATGTGATGATGCCGCAACTGGATGGCATTTCGGTGTTAAAACAACTACGGCATTTCAGCAATGTCCCGGTGATAATGCTAACTGCGCGTGGTGAGGATCTGGACAAAGTGATTGGCCTGGAATTGGGAGCGGATGATTACATTGCCAAGCCTTGCTTACCGCGGGAGCTTAGTGCCCGAATTAAAGCAATATTGCGCCGCGTACAGCAAAACAACAACCAAACTGAATTGAAGCTAGGCGCTTTGCACATTAAGCCGGTTAACCGTAGCGTGTCGCTAGACCAACAGATGATTGAATTAACCGGCGCCGAATTCAACATTCTGTACCTACTAACACAGTACGCGGGTACCATTGTCAGCAAGGCTGAGTTGTCACAACAAGCCCTTGGCAAACCTTTAGGCAGCTATGACCGTAATATTGATGTGCATATCAGTCATATCAGACAAAAATTAGGCAAGCTACCGGCCGGGCAACAATGGATCACCTCAGTCCGGGGTAAAGGTTATCAGTTCACTTACCCGTTTGGTGGTGGAGTATAACAATATGCATAAATTGTTCTGGCGCTTTTTTCTTGTATTTTGGGCCACACTGTTAATGGCCGTTATTTTGGTACGCTTAACTTTTACCTGGGATAACTCGTCACGCTTGCTACCGCCAGAGAATATGCTGCCAGCCGGAGCGGTTTTTTTTGCCACACCATCGATACCGGCATACCGTATAAATGCCTCCGACTTATCTGCGACAATTGATATCTCAAGACACCCTGTACCGCCATTCTGGCGCCATCCGCTGTTACACTTGTCGGTGTTGCTGGCTGCCAGTATCTTGTTCAGTTGGGTACTGGCACGCAATATTGCTGCACCGGTTCGTCAGCTAAAGCTGGCTCTGGCGGGGCTGGCAGCAAATAACTGGCGTACCCAGTTAGGCCCGGAATTGATAACCCGACGGGACGAGTTTGGCAGCCTGAGCCGGAACTTCAACCAAATGGCTGGTCAGGCGGCAGAGGCCATTGCCTCACAGCGCCGCCTTCTGCACGATGTATCACACGAGTTACGATCCCCGCTGGCCAGGATGCAAATTCTCACCGGGCTGGCGGCGCAATCCCCGTCTTATACCGCCATGGCGATGGAAAAAATAGAGCAGGAAGCCAGTAAACTGGATGAACTTGTCACTGAAATCCTGACCTTTTCCAGGCTGGAGAGCGGCGCAGTCAGTGCCGAACATATTGATATAAACCTGGCGGAGCTGGTTTCCTCAGTCTGTGATGATGCACGGCTGGAAGCTGACAGCAGCAACAAGTCGCTGTGGCTACATCTGGAAAATGTACCATTAATTAAAGGCGACCCGTCGCTGTTGTACAGCGCAATAGAAAATGTGATCCGTAACGCGGTGAAATACACACCACCTTATTCTGAGGTAAGTATTTGCTTACGACAACATCAACACCAGTTAAGTTTGCAAGTTCGCGATCAAGGCCCGGGCGTACCGCCGCAATATTTGTCTAAGTTATTTACCCCCTTCTTTCGGGCACAAAGCAACCACAACGGCATAGGCCTGGGATTAAGTATTGCCAAACGCGCAACAGAAGCATGCAACGGCAGCATAGATGTAGCCAATATTATGACAAATAATGAAATTTCCGGCTTTAGTGTAGTGATCAGTTTACCACTCAATTCATCTGTAATTCAGTTACAATGACTATATTGAAAAAATTTTCCCAATTCAGTTAAAGGTCAGCCATACTGTATCAGATTGGCTAACAGCTAAAGGCAAGGATCGCTATGACGCAACAGCAATGCTCAGTACTTATTATTGACGACGCCTATACAGTGCGGGAATACCTGCGCCAAACTCTGCTTCATCTTGGCATTAGCAACGTGCAGGAAGCCTCTAACGGCAAGCGCGGGCTATCAGCTTTTGCTGAGCAACAGCATGATTTAGTATTTCTTGATATTGAACTACCTGACATTAACGGTCAGCAGCTACTGCAACAAATTAAAACTCAGGCTGACAAAACCCATGTTGTGATGGTTACAGCCCACAATTCAGTTGATAATGTGCGTAACAGCATAGCCTCGGGTGCCAGTGGTTTTATCGCTAAACCCTTTTCGCCACAAAAAATAAAAAACATTGTTGAACGCTGCCTGTCAGCCAAACTAAATTAAACATTTGCGTATTCAGCCTTAATTCAGCCACTTTAAAGTACGGTATTGATACTGATTTTTATTAACCAGGAGTGTCAAGATGAAATTAAGCCTGAAAACATTGTTACTTACTGCAATAGTGTCAGCGATTTCACTTTCTGCGCAAGCGGATGATATTGAAGGTAAAATTGATGCTATCAATGCTGAAGCCCAATCTTTTGTTGTGCAAGGAATAACTTTCTTTACCGAGACAACAACCGATTATGATGATGGCCTCAGAACCTTTGCCGATTTAAAAGTCGGACAAAATATTGAGGTAGATTTTGAGTATCGCGATAAACGTCACATTGCTACAGAAATAGAACTCGAGAAATAAAGCGTTCTGCTTCTGAAAAGGCTGCACCCTTTATGGTGCAGCCTTTTTTATTGCAAATTATTGTTTGAAGCTACTGTAATTGCTGCAAAATATGCTGCCATGGCACCAGCTTCAGGTTTTGCCCCTGCTCCGGCATGCGGTTACGGCCATCCTGCACTATCAATGCTCCCTGCTCAAAACCTGGCCCCAATGAGCGCGTGGTTACCTCAAGGCCATCGGTTTCAGAAGCACCGTCGATACCCAGCTGCGGGTTAGTGCTGATACGAAAGTGTAACCGCTGTGCATAAGGTGGCGCGGCGTCAAACAACAGGTAACTATTGTTACCCTGGCTTGATACCAGTAAATAACTACTACCGTTGTGCTCTGCCAAAGCAATGCCTTCAATATCATCTACCAACTGCTGACCATCCACGCGGATTACCGCGTCGCCGGTTGTCGCTGCATCCGCTTCAGCGGCAAAACGCCAGATGGCCTCGTCTTCCTCGCCAACAAACAATACGCCGCGTTTATCATCAGCCACACAACCTTCCGGCTGCGAGGGCACCTGCAATGAGCGCACTAAAGTGCCCTGCCAGGCTGTGCCATCGGTATCGATACGGTATTGCTGAATTAAGCCCGATTTATCATTAACAAACACATAGTGCTTATTGCTTTGTGCACTGTGGTACATACACAAGCCATAAATATCGTCCATTCCGGTCGCTACTTTGCCGGCAGTGTGCAGCTTGCCGCTGTTATCAATAGCAAACAGTTGCAGGCTGTTATCGTCACGCAAACTGGCCGCCGCAATATCGTAGGCCCTGCCCTGCCAGTTAAGGCCATAGCGTACATCCACATTATTTAACCGGCCCACGCTAAGCTGCTGCACACGCTTACCCTGCATATTGTAAACATCCAACCCGGCGCGCTTGTCAGTACCAAGGATCAGGCTAAGCTCAGGCTTGTTTGGATGATGCCACACTGCAGGGTCGTCCATTACATCGCCACGCTGACTGGCTGCTTCGGTCTGCAGTGTTGGCTGCAACTGCGTTATCGCCTCTTTATGGCTACGCTCATTTGCCAGCGGCAGTGTTAGCGATAACTGCTGCACCGCTTCGGCATCTTCGCTGCTGATATAGGCTGTCGCGGTGTTGCTGTGCATACTGACAGCTAAACCGCTGGCCTCAGCCAACGCCGGCACAGCAGTGGCGCTGCGCAGTTGGCCATCACTGTTAATCAGCAATAACCTGGCCGGCTGTTCTTCCAGTGCCAGCAGACTGCCGTCAGGCAAGGTTTGCAATGCCTTTACTTCGCCTTGCAGCTGCCCGAAAGGTTTATTTACCTGCACTAAACTACGACCTTCGTCGGCTTCAGGTTCAGCCTGGTAGCGCCAGATAGCGCGATCAGCTTCGGCGATATACAGCGCACCGGCGTTTTGATCTACTGCGCAGGCGGTGCTGTCATAAGGTATATTCAGCTCACGTATAACCACCGGTTGTGCCAGCCATTGTTGCTGCTGTTGCAGCAGTAACTGATCAGCTCCGCCGCGGCCACCGAGTAAAAACAGGCTGAGCTGCTGGTTTTCACTACTGTGATAAAAACACAGATCCTCTACCACGCGACTGCTGATCAGCTGTTGCTGCATCAGCTGCAGCGGCGCTGACTCTGCCGGGGTAAAACGCCACAGATACAGGCTGTTACTATTGTCTTCGATCGCAGCCAGTAGCACGCTATCGTCGCTAAGCGGCTGCACTGTCAGCCGGATAAAAGCGCCGTCGTAACGGCTTAGTACAGCTGCGCCCTGTTGCACTTGCAAGCCTGTAGCGTCAGTAAACAGCTGGTAAGCCGTGCCGGCCAGTTGCACATCCTGGTAATGGCTGGCATTAACAGCCACTGCCTGTGGCTCCGGCGTTAGTGAACCCGGCTTATCTGCCTGGCAGGCGCTTAACAAGCCTGCCAGCGCCAGACTAACCACGCTGAGTTTAAACATATTTTTATTGTTTAACATTGTGCTTTCCTTGCTTACCAGTTGGTGATCTGCACGCCCAGCACAAAGGTGCGGCCATATTGCTCATACTGGAAGTTATACGGCTTGCGCCCGGTGTAAGCATAGTATGGTTCGTCATTCAAATTGACCACGTTAAAGTACAGTTGCATACCACGGCGGATGGTCCACTTCCCGGTAAAATCGAGCTGCATATGATCATCAGAATACACATCATAGGCAGCATCGGTCACATCGCCCACTTCGGCCAGATACTTAGACTTATAATTAGCTGCCAAACGCAGGCTGATTACATCAGTTTCATAACCCAGGCTCAGGTTAGCGGTTTTATCTGACTGGCTGGGCAGCGCCACTTCGCGGCTAAACAATGCGCCATCATCAAACCATTCAATATCGGCGGCAGAATCGGTTAATGTAAGGTTGGCAGACAACAACAGGTTATCCAGCCAATTACCGAAACCCGATACCTTATGAATAGCGTTCAGCTCCAGGCCGTATAAATCGGCCTTACCACCGTTAACATAGGTTTCGGCCACCGCAAAATCGGCATACGCGCCGCGACCGGCTAAATCAGCCTCGTAGATAAAGTCGTCAATTTGTTTATAAAACAACATGGCAGAGACCACGCCGAGCTTGTCGGCATAATGCTCAATACCCAGGTCAAAGTTATTTGACGTCAGCGCCTTTAGCTCCGGATTACCAAAGGCGGCTTCGAGCTCATCATCATCCTCTTCCAGAATAAATGCCGGCGATAACTGTTCAAAGTTAGGCCTTACCAAGCCGGTGCTGAACGCCGCGCGCACTATACTTTGCTCCGACAGGTTATAGCGCCCTACCACAGCCGGTAACCAATAACCTTCAGAGCTGTTCACCCGATTGGCACTGAATACTTCTTCTATAGCATCATAGCGGCTGCCTGTTGCTTCACGTTTCTCGTGCTCATAACGCACACCGGTAATCAGCTGCCAGTTATCACGTTCCCACTGCGCCATAAAGTACGCCGCGCTGATATCTTCATCTACCTGGTAGTCGTTAATTTGTGACTCAACTTCGTCAATAAAATCGTCACGGTCTAAGCTGCTAACCAACTGATAAATACTGCCGCTGTTAATCGCTGAACCCATATTACCCAAGCCGTAATCCACCGTGCCGCTGGCGTAGTCAGTCATGCTTAGCGCGCTAATACCCAGATCAGCAAAGTCTTCAAACAGCCAGACATCCTCTTCGGCGCTTTTCTCGCGCTGGCTAAACTTAGCACCGCTTTTTAGCAGCACGCTGCCATTACGCTGAATAATTTCGCGGCTGAGGTCAAACTTAATATTACGTTCGGTTTCTTTGGCGTAGGTATCGCCCATCTCAACTTCTTTCAGCTCATAACCGTCGGCCAGAAATGCTTCTGCCGGCGCAGTTAAACGCAAAATATTGCTGCCGCTAAAGCCGACACCTTCGTCAAACTCCTGGTCAAAATCAGCCGCGGCTATATTAAACGGCGTATCTTCATCAGCTTTACTGGCGCCAGCTTCCAACAACCATTCCCAACTGCCGGAAATTTGTTTGGTACCAATCACCAGTGCGCTGATGCTTTGGGTTTCTTCCCGCTGCTTCAGTGAGCGGATAAGCTCAGCCCCACCACTGCTGCCGGTAAATTGCGGATCGGCCAATTCCACTATCATGCCCTGACGCGTTTCGGTGTCACTAAAACGGCTGTACAAGCTACGCAGGTAATACTCGTTGTTGTTACCTGGCCGGTAATCCATGTTCAGCGCCAGGCCGATGCGTTCGCGGCTGATCACATAATCGCGCAGTTCAAACTCTTCCAGTCCCTCGTCAAAATCCCAGCTGCCGCCGGTCTCAACGTTTTCAGAGCCGAATTTACGCTCGGCGTAACTGGCTGCTATGGCAATACCTAAGCTATCGGTTTCACCAGCAGCATCAAGTATCTTACTGAACACGCCGGAGACCTTGGGGCTGGTTTTACTTTGCTGCTCGTTATAGCCGGCCTCTGCAGTAAAAGAGTAAAAATCGTTGCTGCGATCAAAAGCCGACAAGCTTTTAATTTCAACGGTACCGCCTAAGGACCCGGCCGGCATATCCGGTGTCAGGGTTTTGTTTACTTCTACTGATTCGAGCAGATCAGATGGGATCACGTCCAATGCAACTGCGCGACGGCCGGCTTCGGGCGCGGCTAATTGAGTACCGTTGTAGGTTACTGCGTTGTAATCCGGCGCCAAACCGCGCACACGGACAAAACGGCCTTCGCCCTGATCACGCTCTACTGATAACCCGGCAAGACGTTGCAAGGCTTCGCTGACATTGCTGTCCGGGAACTGACCCATTTCATCGGTACTGGCCACGGTAACAATACCGCCTGCATTGCGCTGGCGGTTCAGCGCTTTACTTACCGCGCCGGATTGCCCCACCACTTCTATATGCTCTACATCTTCACTGGCAGACAGCAGCTTAATATCGCCCAGACGCTGTTCAGTATCGGCTACCACCAGCACCCGGGTTTCCGGCACAGCACCAAGATAATTCACCAGCAGAGTATAAGTGCCCGACGGCAGCTGATTAAACTGAAAGCGGCCGTCCGCTGCGGTGGTACGGCTTAGCTTTAGCTCAGGAATACTGACTTGTGCACCGGTCAGCAGGTTGCTGCGGTTATCAGTAATACGGCCCTGTACGTCGGCATCGGCGAATACCGGGGCAGATAACGTGGCAAACGCCAGGCTTATGGCACAGGCCAACGCGCTGCGTGAAGTATGTTGGTGATGGGTCGGTTTCATCGGTTACTCTCAGATCACGGCTAATAATTGCGCTAAAGTTTGCCGGGTCTGTGTGACAAAACGCCGTTTGTTAACACTACGCGCTGAGCCGATATGACCCGGGTCTTAACGGTGCAACGCAATGCCGTAAGCAGCAAAGCTTGTCATCCGGCTGTCATACAGGGCGCGGAAAATTGAGTTTATTTGTGCGGATAACCTGACTATGTGGCGACAACACCGCTATAAAATGCTGTTCAGCCTGCTATTGCTGTTAAGTGGCCTGCTGCTGGCTATTGATACCGGCGATGCCAAACACAGTAATGAATTTGATGCTCTGGATATTTTGGGTGAAGGCACTACCTTATTGGTGGCCTGTGGCTGGCTGGGGCTGATTATCAGCAGCCGGCCAACCGGAAGGGTAACCGAATGGTTGTACTATGGCAGCCTGCTGCTGGTGTATTCATACTTTCTTGACCTGCTGGACGAATTTATCCGCTACCCGGATACGATGCGCCTGATGAGCTGGCTGGAATCGTTGCCGGCGCCGGTTGGCATGCTGGTACTTACCTATGGCCTGATAGGCTGGCACCGTGAACAGCGGGCGATTAACCGCCAGTTGCGTGGCCGCGAGCTGTTTTTACGCGACCATCAGCTTATTGATCCGCTCACCCAGCTATACGGTCTTGAGTATCTGCAAGCGGTATTGCAACGCGAAATAGAGCTGCACCAAAGCCAACACAAAGCTTTAAGTTTGCTGGTATTGGATGTTGATAATTTTGCCGCTGTTAACCGCCGCCATGGTATGGCCGCCGGTGATGCTTACCTTAGCCAGCTAAGTGAGTTGCTTAGCAGTCATCTGCGATACAGTGATGTGGTGTGCCGCTACGCCGGTGACCGTTTTATTGCCCTATTGCCCAACACCGCTCTGCCACAGGCACACATTATGGCGCAGCATTTACGCCAGCAGCTATCACAACTGTCGGTTGAAAACAGCGGGCCGCAGCTGACATTGGTAGAAATGGCAGTGCAGCAAGACAGTGCGATAAGTGCTTTACAAGCTGCCGACCAGGCTATGGCGCTGGCGAAAAAAACTACCGCACTGAAGTTGCAGCCAATCTGATGAGTATTCGCCACTTCGGCTATCAGGACAAAATCCTGCTGTTGCAACATGGCAGCACTGAGCTGCTCTCGCTGGCACAGCGGCGCGGCGCCCTGTTGCATAAGCTGCTAAGTGGCACCGGCATTTTTGAACAGGACTTACACAAACCGCATGGCAGGCTGCACCATAACGACTGGCTAAAACTGCTGCAAAATTGCCAGCAACAGCTAAACAGCCCGGAGCTGCCCTACTTGCTGGGCGGCGCTTTACTGAACAGCCGTTATATTTCGCTGTGCCAAAGCCTGCAATATGCACAAAACCTGCGCCAGGCACTGGCTCAGTTGTACTACTTCCGCCATCAGCTGTTTCCTTGCTTCTATGGGCGGCTTTACCAACAACAGCATTGCATCCTGATAGAATTGAAACCGGCGCTGGGTTTGGCTAACCAGCAGGGGTTTATGCTGACGGTCGTATTCTCACTACTGCTGGAATTGATAAAACAACAGCTGGGTAGCGTTTGTGGCATCAGCCTGCAGCTGCAGCAGCCGGCCTCACCTCAGTTGCAGCACCAACTGCATTGGGGCGTGGATGTCAGCTTTAATCAAAGCGTTGACTGCATCAGTATTCCGCTTACTTTATGGCAGCAACGCTTTATTGATGCAGATCTGCAGAAATTCAGCGCTACCCGCCGCACCTGTCGCCAGCTTAACCATGTGCTGAGCAAACAGCGGGCTTTGCCGGAGAGCATTTGCCATCTGCAACGCCGGGCTCTGCCGCAACTGCTGAACCAGGATCAGGTTGCCACCGTGTTGGGGTTAAGCAGTAGCAGCTTAAAACGCCAACTTAGCCAACATAACACCAACTTTGCCACCCTGCTTGACGAGGTACGCCGCGATGCGGCCCGCCAACTATTACAACAGGGCCACTATTCTAACCGTCAGTTGGCACAAAAACTGGGCTACTCCGACGAGCATAACTTTCGCCGTGCCTTTAAACGCTGGACCGGGTTAATCCCCAGCAGTTTTAAAGGCATGTTTAATTTCAACTAACCTCAACTTCACTACCAGGGATTTTTAATGAAACTGTTTACTACTGTCAGCCTGGCGCTGCTAAGCACTTTGCTTATCGCCTGCTCACCGGCCGATACAACGAAAACCAACCAGACACCTGCCGCCCCACCGGCAACAGAAAATGTAGTACTGCGCTTTGCTGTGCTGGGTGACGCTGAACCCAAGCCAGAGCCACAATTTCCGCATCTGGCCGCTGCAGTACAGGACGTAAACCGGCTGGCAACGCAAACTAAGCTGGATTTTGTCGTCGGTGTTGGTGATATCGCCCACAAGGGCACTTTAGTACAGTACGACAATGCCACACCGGTGCTGCAACAGCTAACGCTGCCGTTTTATCCGATTATGGGCAATGAAGAACATGGCAGTACTGTTGAGCGCTTTATGCAGTACGCTAACAGCTGGAATGCCGGCAAGATTAAGCTGGATTCACCGAGCTACGTACTGGAATTTGACACTGTGGCGCTGGTATTCGCCTCGCCCGATCATGGCCGCGACTTTAATGACAGCGGCATAGCCTGGATGCTAAACCAGCTAAAACAGTTGCAGCCAAAGCCGGTGTTATTAATCGTGCACGGTGCGCAAACCGGTGTATATCCGGAAAACGCCGATAAAGGCATTCAGCACCCGGGCTTTGTCGACGTGATTGCCCAACCCAACCTGGCGGCGGTGATCTCCGGCGATTTACATATGGATATGAACCGCGTTGAACACTCGAAACAACTTGGCAAAGTGCATTACCTGCATATACCGGCGCTGGAACGTACTAAAATTCCGGATGAGAGCCAGCATACCGCTATGTTCCGAGTATTTAGCCTGAGCAACAACGGCGTAGTGCAGGTAGACACCTACCAAACTGGCAATACTACAGCGCTGGCTCAGCACAGCTACAGCTTTAGCTTACCCCGCCAACCATAACAACGAGGCCATAAAGCAGGGCTTGCTTGCAACATAGTTTGCAGCTATGTTACGCAGCTTTAATAAAGCTGCCGTTTACAGGCGCCCTGCTTATCTCCCGGAATATTATAAAAATGCCATTCGTTAAAATACTGTCTGTTGCCGCCATACTGCTTCTCCTGCTCCTGAGCCACGCGGTAAAAGCGGAACTATCAGCGTTGGAGCAGCTGTTTGAACAACAGCAATATGACACCTTCTTGCAACAAGCGCAGCAACAGGCCAGCGAGAATAACGCTGATGCATTATTTTTACTGGGCAAAGCCTACGATCTTGGCCGCGGCGTTACAGCAAACCCCGGCACTGCCAGTCAATATTACGAGCAAGCCAGAGCATTAGGCTCTGCCCGCGCCAGCCACAACCTTGGCAATATGGCACTGCACAACGGTAGAAAAGCCAAAGCAATCAGCTTGTTTGAAGAAGCCCTGGCTGGTGGCCTTAAACTACCCACTTTATACAACCTGGGGCTGGCGCACAGTCCTGCAGATCCCACGTCCGTATTTAATCTGGCGCCCACCATAGAGGCAGCGCAGTTGGCTGGCAGTTACTTTGGCCAGGCCTATGAGTTGGAAAAAGATAGCTTGTATCTGGATAAAGCATCACGTGAATACTTGCGTGCCTATTTAATTGCGATGCAAAGTTACGGCAACGACAGAGAACAGTTCGACATGGCGAAATTGCGCCAGCAAGCTGTGCACTGGCTGGAGCGCGGTATGGCAGCGGATCAGGGCACGGCCTGGACAAACTATGGAGCCCTGCTGCTTAATGAACAAGACTACAGCGGCGCTAAGGCGGCCTTTTTACAAGGTGCACAGCGCAATATTGCTGTAGCGAACTATCATCTGGCCACTATGGCAGATAAAGGCCTGGGGGCAGAAGCGGATAAAGCCCTGGCGCTGGCGCATTATGAAAAAGCGGCTTTAGCCGGGATGGAACAAGCCAAGGTTCCGGCTTACCGCCTGCTTAAAGATCAGCTTAAGTACGAAGACGACATAGCAGTGCTGGAGCAGGGCATTGCCCGTTTTGATGCGCTAAAACAGCAGGAAAAATATCCCCCGGTCTCGTTGGATGCCGCCATTCGCCGGCTGGCATGGGGCAAGTTTTTGGCACAACAAAGGCTGCAGAAAATAGCCCTACCCACTTCAGACGATACACAATTAGTCCTGCAGGCCTGTGGCTTAGACCTTGGCCAACAACATGGTGCAGCATACAACCTGGGTATCAACTCGCACTGGCGTATGGCAGCCTATCTGACACTGGCAGACAGAACCTCTTTACCGTTCGAAGGCCGGGTTGACGCGCAAGGCTGCGCCCGCTTTACCACCGCCATAACGGAGCAACTGCAGAGCTTGTTACAACAAGGTGCAGTATTTGGCTTGCGCTTTCCTAACTATACCTTACCGCTGGCACTAAGCCGGCAAGGCAATATGCTGCAGCTATCGCTGTTGCCTGTAGGCACGCCATTACCGGCTAATTAAAAGCTGCGGGAGCGATGATGAGCGGACATGAAATTATTATTCTGCTGCGGGACCCGCAACAACAGCCAAACGCGGACATTATCGCCGCCACTAAACAGTTTATCGCCGGCCTGTTTCCGGCAACTGAACATATAGACGTTACCTGCACCGACGAAATACGTTATTACGACTGCGGCGGCAATTTTGAACATATTCATTGCCCGGCCTGCCAAACAGAGCTGAGTGTGGAACAATGGCACAACCTGATGGAAGCAGACTACAACGCTGAGCACAACAGCTTTGCTATGCAAAGCCTGGCGCTGCCGTGCTGTGGCAAGCTCTGCAATTTAAATCAGCTACAGTATTCTTTTGAGCAAGGCTTTGGCCGTTTTGCCATCATTATGGATAACAGTGTCGGTGCGGTTGATGCTGCCACGCAGGCAGCAATAGAGGCATTTTTAGGCAACCAGCCGGTAAAAATTATCTACCGGCATTAGTTGAGTAGGCGCTATAAGCAGGCTGTAGCCCTGCTTAGCTTTTATCCTGCTTTTCCAGAAAGTCTTTAAACTCAATGGTATAAAGCTTAATCAATACATGGGTCAGCGCAAATATAATCGGGCCGTAGATCAAACCAATAACGCCAAATAACTGCAAACCACCAATAAGTGACAGGAAAAGCACTAGTGTGCTCATATTAGACGTACCCTGCATCAGAATCGGCCGTAAAAAGTTATCAATAGAGCCAACCAGTATTGCGCCCCACAAGGTTAAAAATAATGCCCAGGGCCAGTCACCCGTGAGTAATAAATATAAGCTGGCAGGAACCCAGATTAACGCAGCGCCGACCAACGGAATTAATGACGCAAACACCATCATTGTTCCCCAGAACAACCCCGGCATACCGACAATTGCCATACCAATGCCACCCGCAGCCCCCTGAGCTAAGGCGGTCAGAAACGTTCCCAGTACTGCGGAGCGCGCAACAGTGTTGGCTTCAGTGAGTAACTTTTCTTCCTGTGAGCGGGCCAGCGGTAATATCCAGAACAGGCTTTCGATAATTTTTTTATGGTCGCGCAGCAAAAAGAACAGCACAAATAACATCAGGAAAAAACTAACAATTATTCCGGTTACGTTACCAACAACTTTAGTACTTAAATCAAGCAGTTCTGTACTAAAGCCTGAGGCAAACCCGGTTAATCTGTCAATAATGTCTCTGATACTGAAATCACCAACCGGTAGAAATTGGTTTATTTTTTCAATGCCATTTTTAATAAACGGCTGCTGCAGCAATGCTTCAGCTTTGCCATCCTCAACCCATTGGTAGCTTTGTTTAGCAAACATAATACTTTGCTGAACTATCGCCATTAACACTACGCTAGCCGGCACCAGGATCACCACCACCAGCAAGGAACAGGTTATAGTTGATGCCAGGTTAGGCTTATCAGGCAATTTACGCACTATTTTCTGATGCACCGGAAAGCATAGTAACGATAGTACGAATGCCAATACTACCGGGCCAATAAAGGGCGCTATCAGCAGGTAACTGGCATACAGCGCCAGTAATAAGAAGATAATCAACACCCAATGACCAGGCTCGATTTTAACTTGGTTACTCACAGGTAAAACTCCCTTCTTTGATTACTGCACGGCTATTTTATGTTACGGCTGTTTTACACTAAGGCGCAACCTGCTGCATAATCAGGCCGCAAATATAAGCACCATAAGTACCAAGGCCGTAGCCCAGCACTGCCAGCAATACACCAACAGGAGCTAAGGATGGATGAAACGCTGCCGCGACCACGGGCGCCGAAGCGGCACCACCGACATTTGCCTGGCTACCTACCGCCATATAAAACATCGGCGCTTTTATCACGCGGGCTACTACCAACAACAATACCGCGTGCACCAACATCCAGATAATACCGACTAAAAACATCAGCTTATTACTGAAGATAGCCGTAACATCCATATGCATACCTATGGTGGCTACCAATATATACAGAAATGCTGAACCTACCTTTGATGCGCCTACCGCTTCAAGTTTGCGCACCCGGGTAGTAGATAAATACAGCCCCACGGTAGTGGCAATAACCACCAGCCAGAAGAAAGTGCTGGTTAAGCTGTACATAGCCAGTTGCGGCGCTACACGCTCAATCCACGGTGCGATAATATCTGCCAGAGCATGCGACAAACCGGTTACGCCAAAAGCTACTGCAACAATCAGCATAATGTCGTTTAAATTAGGAATACGGGCATTTTGCGCCTGATATTGCTCAATTTTTTGCCGCAGGTTCATAATGCCACGGGTATCAGCACCGTTTTTGCGGTCAAAAAACTCTGCCCGGCTGGCAATAAACAGCAATACCGCCATCCAGACATTCGCTACCAGCACATCCACGGTGATCATTACTGAAAAAATATTGCCATCAACATTAAACACTTCTTTCATTGCCGCCTGATTCGCGCCACCGCCAATCCAACTACCGGCAATAGTTGTCATGCCACGCCAAACATCACCACCCAGCTCCTGCGGAAAAAAATAGCCAACACTCATCAATGCAATCGGCCCGCCAATAACAATGCCTAAAGTACCGGTTAAAAACATGATTAGCGCTTTAGGACCAAGGCCAAGAATGGCTTTAAAATCAACACTAAGAGTTAATAACACCAGGCTGGCCGGCAGCAAGTAGCGTGACGCCATTTTGTAGAGTGATGAGCCTTCGCCGTCAATCACGCCAAAGCTGTTAAATAACGAGGGAATGAAATAACACAACAACAGTGCAGGCACATATTTGTAAAAAGCTTTAAAGAAGCGGTTATCGCTATGGCTGGTATAAAACACGGCACCCAAAATGGTGGCCATTAAACCAAGTACCACTGCATCGTTAGTGATAAGTACGCTGGATTCTTGCATCGGATACCCTGAAAGTAGTTAGTAATTTGAGGTTTTATGACATCGCTTTTTGCGCAAACATACCACAGCGCTGCGGCTTAACAAAGCTGTAGCCGTTGTTCTGCCGCAATACTGCGGCAATCCGACAATAGAAACCAGATTACGCGATATCTCGCCGCAAAAAGAGGCAATGACAAATTTACCAGCCTGTACCGCTACTTAAAAACCCACGGCAAAGGGCCGGTACACTTAGTGCTGTATCCGGGCGAAGACCACGGCAATCAGAAAGCTGTAGCCCAGCTGGATTACGGTATGCGCCTGATGCGCTGGATAGATCATTTCTTAAAGCAGGGTAATAAAGATTTGCCACCGCACAAGCTGCCACACGCTGACAATATAAAAGCAGCCCCCAAAGAAAAAGACGCGGCCTAAAAGCCGGATAATGGAAGATGCCCGGCTTGCCGGGCATTTTTTTACTCAGCCGCTTTAGCGCTTAACGCTGGTGCTGCAAACGCCACGCCATTCCAGCCGGTGCGGATAAAGTTACGGATATTCTGATGATCGGTGCCTTTGGGGGTATCCAGTACAGCGCGGTAATAATCGCCAAATAAAAATAACGTTTGCGGTGCCGATAACTGGTGCAGCAAACCAAAAGCTAAGATTTTGCATGAACCGTTGTTTTCACCGGCGGCGTTGTGCAAGTCGCCATTTTTAAATGCTACCGGCGTAAACTGATACAGCGCATCGATCAGCGCTATACTTTGCTCAAAGCTGATACTGTCGGGTTCAGTACTCAGCTGAATAAAAAAATGCTCTAGCATAGGAACTCCTGTTCGTTATGGCCAAGCGGGCCTGCTGCAATCTGCTGATACTAAGCGTTGCCTTTAAGCTTAGCAACAACACAAATAACCAAGTAACACATCTTTACTATTGAGTACCGGATCCGGCTAACGTCACAGTTATTGCCTGATATACTCTGGCTATTATCTGTAAGCCGGGCCACATTATGTTAAGCACCGATATCTGCCAGCAGGCACGACTGGCAAGAGATGCCCGCTTTGATGGCCTGTTTTTTACTGCAGTAAAAAGCACCGGTATTTATTGCCGCCCTGTTTGCCCGGCAAAAGCACCGGCAGAGGCCCAGGTTAGCTATTATTTTTCATCTGCCGCGGCCTGTGCCGCCGGTTACCGGCCGTGTTTACGTTGCCGGCCAGACAGTGCGCCGGGCTCTGCTGCCTGGCAAGGTACAGACACCACCTTACAACGTGCCTTAAAACTTATTGATGCAGGCGTATTGCAGCAACAAAACCAGACACAATTGGCAGAGCGGCTGGGTATTAGTGAGCGTTACTTACGCAAAATGTTTCAGCAGCAACTGGGGCTGGCGCCAAAACACTATGCTATTACCCAGCAGGTGTTATTTGCCAAAAAACTGCTGCATGAAACGGCACTGCCTATTAGTGCCATTGCTTATCAGGCAGGCTTTAACAGCGTCCGGCGTTTTAACGATGCTTTTAAACAGCAGCTGCAACTTAGCCCCGGCGCTATCCGCCGGCGCCATGACAGCGCTGAGCCAGATGTAATCCGGCTTGAACTTAGCTACCGCCCACCGCTGGCCTGGCACACTATGCTGCAGTTCTGGCAGGCCCGTACGCTAAACGGTATTGATTGGGTAAACCAGCAAAGCTATGGCCGCACGTTCAGCTATCAGCAAAGCGCAGGCTGGTTTGAAGTCACGCCGAAAACTGACAGCAGTTTACAACTGAGCTTGCACTGGGCTGGCAAGCAAGGTCTGTTTGGCCTGGTGCAGCAGCTGCGCCGCCTGCTGGATTTGGATGCCAATATGTTGCAGATAGAACAGCAACTGCAGCAGCATGCGTTGTTTAGCAACGGCATAATCAGTGGCCTGCGTATTCCCGGTTTATGGTGCAGCTGGGAAGCGGGTGTCAGGGCTATACTGGGACAGCAAGTCAGTGTTGCCGGTGCCCGCACCCAACTTAACCGTTTAGTACAAGCGTTGGCTGAGCCGGTGGCCGGTGACAAAAAACTGTTCCCTACCCCGCAGGCCGTAGCCCAAAGCAGCCTGGAAATGATAAAAGTACCGCAGGCGCGGCGCGACACACTAAAAGCTCTGGCGCACTTTGTTATGGCAACACCTGATGCATCACCGCAACAATGGCTCAGTATTAAAGGCATCGGCCCCTGGACGGTAAACTACGCCTGCCTGCGCGGTTTATCTGCCAGTGATATCTGGCTGGCCGGCGATCTTGGTGTACAAAAAGCGCTGGCCCGTAATGGTAATGCTGCCACTGATGCCAGTAGCCTGGCGCCATGGCGCAGCTATGCCACCTTCCAGTTATGGTTTAGTCCCGGAGAATAATATGTTTAGTCAATATATCGACAGCCCGTTAGGGCCGGTACATATTGTTGCAAGCGCCAGTGGTATCAGTGCCATCAGCTTTGTAACAACACGCCTGACAGCAGAGCAACCTTCAGCGCTTACAGCTTTGGCCGCACAGCAGCTCAGCGCCTATTTTGATGGCACGTTAAGCCATTTCAGCTTACCGCTGGCAGCCAGTGGCACTGTGTTTCAGCAACAAGTATGGCAAGAGCTTTGTGCTATACCTTTTGGCCAAACCTGCAGCTATGCCGATATCGCCCGCGGCATCAACAATGTTAAAGCAGTAAGAGCGGTAGGTGCCGCTAATGGCCGTAACCCTGTGGCAATAGTGGTACCGTGTCATCGAGTAATAGGCGCCAATGGCACCTTAACCGGTTATGCCGGCGGGCTGGATAAAAAAGACTGGCTGCTAAAACACGAACAGCGCCAAAAGGCGCTGTTCGGTTAAACGGTTGTGCAGTTAAAAGACTGGCACAAATTAGAACTGGTAAGACACACCGAAACGGAATTCGTTTTTAGTATCGCCGCTATTTAGCGCCACATTGCTGCGAATGGCCCAGTCCGGGCTCAGATGATAAGCGATACCACCGGCAAAACTGCCATAATTATCGCCGATAGAGTGGTAACTGGCTTCAGAGTAAAGCTCTACCTGCGGTGTTAACGGGTGACGTACACCCACACCACCATAACCACCGGTGTCATCTGCATCACCAGATGCATTCTCAATACCGGCCAGAATATAAGTTTGAGTATTAGGTGAAAAATCCAGTTTAAAACCGGTTAAGTAATTTACACCCACTTGCAGCATGTTAGCGTCAAACGGGCCTTGCGATACGCGGGCAAACTCGGCGTCCAGCACCCAGTTTCTGTCCAGGCGGTATGATGCTTCAACATAAGGGCCATCAGGTCCGATATCAGTATAACCTGCACCAACATAGTCCCAGTTGATGTTAGCCTGTGCACCTGCGGCAAAAACAGCGGCAATGATACTTGCTGATACGATTGATTTTTTCATCTTATACTCCTAGGTTTCTCACACTGAGTCACACTTCGTTGCGACGTGAGACTTATTTTTATTAAGGCACAGCTTAGCCTCAGCGTCTTAACGCTGGCTGAACCCACCAACATGGTGCAAACATTCTACTTTTTAGAATGTTTTAGCGTGAATAATGTAATTTTCTTTCCATTAACGCTAAGCTTTAATAACCACCTTTATTGCTGGAGAAACCACCATGACCACACGCACAGTGCAACGCCTGATCCCTGCCATACAGGCATCTGATGGCGCCGGGGTAAAAATTAAGCGCAGCCTGGGGCAAAACCAACACACCCGGCTGGACCCATTTCTGATGCTGGATTTTTTTGGCTCAGACCAGGCCGGAGATTATATTAAAGGTTTCCCGCCCCACCCTCACCGCGGCTTTGAAACGGTAACCTACATGCTGGCAGGCCACATGCTGCACGAAGATCATCTGGGTAATCAGGGCCATCTTAAAAGCGGTGGCGTACAATGGATGACCGCCGGCCGGGGTATCATTCACTCAGAAATGCCACAGCAAGACGCCGGCTTAATGCAAGGTTTCCAGTTATGGCTAAACCTGCCTGCAGCAGAAAAAATGAAACCGGCGGCTTATGTTGATATCAGCCCCGAGTTGATCCCGCAGATAGCATTAGCGCAAGGCACAGCTAAAGTGATTGCCGGCACTTTGCAAACCAATGATATCCAGCAAAGCGGGCCAATACAGGGCTTAACCACTGAACCACAGTATTATGATTTACACCTGACAGCCGGGCAGACAATAACCCTGCAACTGGCGCTGACCCACAGTGCTTTTGTTTATCCTTATGCCGGCGAGATAAAAGTGGTTGATGATAAAGAACAGCGCAAAGTGCCCGAGCACCATGCCGGTGTTTTAACCAACGGTACTGCTGTCACTCTGTATGCCGAGGACGATTGTCGTTTATTGCTGTTGGCAGCAGCGCCTATTGGCGAGCCGATCGTGCAGTATGGCCCTTTTGTGATGAACTCTATGGCTGAAATTGAACAGGCCATCAGTGATTATCAGCAAGGCCGCCTGACCGACAATAAAGCGGCCAACAGCATTGTACTGGCCCGATAAAGGGTTTAAACAACGCTTTAGCTAATGAAAAGCGGGATTTTGTCAGCACAGCGTTTTATACTAACGCCTTTGTTATGACAGAGACCACAGTATGCAATTAATCGGTATTATCGGCGCCATGGAGCCGGAAGTGGCGCTGTTGCGCCAGCAAATCGTTGATGTAGAAACCACAGAACTGGGCTCCTATGTATTTTACAGCGGCCGTCTCAATGGCGTAGCTGTTGTGCTGGTGCAATCCGGTATCGGTAAAGTCGCCGCCGCAGTTGCTACTACTTTGATGATCCAGCACTTTAAACCAGACGCCGTTATTAATACCGGTTCAGCCGGTGGTTTTGACCCGCAATTAAGTGTCGGTGATGTCGTTATCAGCACTGAAGTGCGCCACCACGATGTTGACGTTACTGCCTTTGGCTATGAAATTGGCCAGGTACCGCAAATGCCAGCCGCTTTTATACCGCACCCGGCGATGGTAGCCGCTGCCGAGCAAAGTATTAAATTGCTGGGTTATTGCAAAACCAAACAAGGGCTTATTGCTACCGGTGACAGCTTTATCTGTGATCCGGCGCGCATTGCCGTTATCCGCCAGCAGTTCCCCACCATGCTGGCGGTAGAAATGGAAGGCGCCGCTATTGCTCAGGTATGCCATATGCTGCATACACCTTTTGTGGTGATTAGAAGCTTAAGCGATATTGCCGGTAAAGAGTCGCCACAATCTTTCGAAGCGTATCTCGACGTCGCCTCAAAAAACAGTTCCGCCATGGTTGCTGAACTGATTAGCAGCCTGGCCGGTGTAAGCCTGTAACGTGCTGCCTCAAGGGCTTTGGTATGCGCCGTTAATGCTGCTGGCCGTGGTGCTGGCAGCAAACTGGTTCAGCTTACCTGCGGCTTATCACCCGTTAACATTGTTTCGTTATTATGCCCGGCAACTGGCAAAAAAAGTACACCCTGATCCTGGCCGGCCAGCACAGCAACAATTCACTTCCGGGAGTCTGGCTGTAGTGGTCGGTGCGGCACCACCGTTACTGTTGTGCTATAGCCTGTATCAATTCTCCGAACTGCCGCAACTGCTGGATGCCTTGCTGTTGTACCTCAGCCTGGACTGGCAACAACAACGTAAACACATGCTGGGCATTAGCGACAACCTCAAACGCGGCCAGCTAACGCTGGCAAAAGAACAAGCGACAAAATTACTGCTGCGCGACACCAGCAGCCTGACGGCAATGGGCGTAAGTAAAGCCATAGTGGAAAGTACGGTGCTACGCAATACCAGGCTGATACTGGGTGTGTGGTGCTGGTTTTTAGTTGGCGGTGGTATTGCCGCACTGGCATACCGGCTGTTACAGGAACTGGCCCAGCAATGGAACACTAAACTGCCGCTAAACCGCCACTTTGGCAGGCCTGCCGCCTGGCTGGCAACTGTTACTGCGGCACCGGCGGTACTGATTAGCAGTGTTATTCTGGCATTGCAGCATGGTATCAGCCGCTGCTACCGGCAAATTCGCCAGATCCCACGGCTTAATCTCAACTACCTGTCTTTTTTACTGCTGTGCTGTGCCAGTGTGGCCGTGCGCTGCAATCTTGGCGGCCCTGCTTATTATGGCAACCGTAAACTGCTGCGCAGCCGTATACCGTATCAGCGAGACCCAGCCTGGCAAGATATTGGCAACGGTGTAAGGGTTGTGCATTTTGTTCAGTTATATTTTATGCTGCTGGCGCTGAGTGCAACCTTAGTGCAATTTGCTCTGCTTTGATTGAAATAACAGCGATAACAGGTGCTGTAGTCAGAAAACTGGACAAGCTATTCACTCTCAGTATATGTTCTGCACAATAACGCCGATGTAGCAGCAATAATAATAATCACGCTACAGTGAACAGGAGTTTCAGTGAATTTTTTGCGGCCTTTGATGCGTCTTGCAGCCCTGCTTTTATTGCCGGCTGTGTTCAACTTAGCTGCAGCCCCGCTTTTACGCCCACTGACACCAGATCAAGGGCTGACACAGGGTTCAGTTAATGATTTGCTGCTGGACCAGGAAGGGTTTCTCTGGCTGGCTACCGAGGGTGGCCTTAACCGTTTTGATAGTAATCAGGTGGTGCAGGTTGGCACTGAGCTGGCCAGTTTAAAAGAGATTTCATTTACCCGCTTACTGCAGGACAGCACCGGCAGTATTTTTGCAGCAACCGCAACAGGCGATTTGTACCGTTTTAACCGCGCCAGTGGTTATATCGAACTGGCGGGCAGTTTACGCCAGCAGAACAACCAACCCAACAGCACTTATATCTCAGACGCTTTTATCTCCGGTATGGTGTCGTACAACAACGATACGTTGTTGCTGAGCACCCATCACGCTGTATTTCGTTTATCGTTAGCTGATGGCAACCATGAGAAGTTGTTTGATATCCGCGAAGCGGGTTATAGCGATGGCTGGCTGCGCAATATTCAATATTATCAGGGCTATGCACTGCTCGCCGCGTTTAACGGTGTTATTGCCGTTAACCTTAGCAACCTGCAACACCAATACCTGCCTTACTTAGACAGCAGTATGGTGTCCGATGACAGGTTGCACAGCAAAGTGCTGAGCATTAAGCATAACCGTTTGTGGATAGGTACTGTCGATGGCCTGTACAGCATTAACCTTGACGATATGCTGGCCTATTTACAACACCAGACGCCCTATCAGGCTAAAACAGAGCTGGCCGCACTGAATGTCTGGCAGGTAAAGTGGGTTGATGATCACGCCCTGATACCGACCGAGCGCGGGCTATACCGCTTTTATCCGCAACAGCAAAATACAGAATTTGTGCTGCGCTTTAGCGATGCTAATCTGGGCTTATTTGAAAACACCATCATAGATATAGTGGCCGATAAAGCCGGGGGTTACTGGCTGGCATCGCGCGACAATGGCGCTTATTACTGGCATCCACGCAGCCAGGCTTTTAGCCAGATTATCCGCACCGATAACGATAACAGCACGCTTAGCAGTAATGTGGTTTATAGCCTGCTGGCCAGCGACAACCAGACACTGTGGATAGGCACTGCCAATGGCCTGAATAAAAATCAGCTGCATAACGGCATTAATACCAGTTATCTGGTAAACCCGGATCCCAAAGCTATTGAACATGATGGCACTATCTATGCCATTTATCCTGCAGACGACGGCAACCTGTGGCTGGTTAATGCCAATGGCTTACGATTATTTAATACCAGCACGGGCAAACTGCAGTTGCCTGCCACTATTAAAGACAGCGACAAACACTATTTAAACGCCAGAAACAACAGCTATTTTCTGTATCAGCAGCAATGGTACTTCTTTGACGATACCAAACTGATGCGGTACACACCGGCCAACGGCACAGTTGAAGACATCAGTAATGATTTCAGTGCGTCCGGTGACAGCCGCGGTACTATTTTGGGCGTATACACGGGTTTGGGTGCTTACACCGGCAAAAGTATGGGGTTATTAATAGCAAAACCGGATGAAATCTGGTTATGGCAGCCACAGAATAACAGCCGCCGCCTGATCTATCAGGCGCCTGGCTACCAGCCTATGCTGGGCCGTATTGCCAACTCCATGCAACAGGATAAACAAGGCCGGTTGTGGATCAGTATGTCGGGGGTAGGCTTACTGGGCTTTTCCGCAGAAACGCTGGAACTGCTGCATTTTTACAGCATAAACGACACCTTATTGTCAGATGCGTTATATAACCTGCAACTGGATGCGCATAACGATATCTGGTTTTCCAGCCATTATGGCCTCGCCCGGCTTGATGCCGATACTCTGCAAATTGAGTTTTTTACCCGCGATGACGGTATTTATACTCATGAATATAACGGCGGTGCAGTAACGACACTGGCCGACAACCGGCTTGCCTTTGGCAGTATGCGTGGCGTAACACTGGTAGACCCCGCACGACTGCAGGAGCAAACCGTCAAGCCAAACGCCATTGTTACCGGCATCAGTGTGTTGTCTGGCAATTTAAAGCCGGTAAATGCCAACTTAAATGAACGCCATTTTACGTTATCGCATAAAGATCTCGGTATTACTCTGCAATTTAGCGCGATGAATTTTAGCAATCAGCACAAAATGCGTTATCGCTACTGGCTGGAGGGCAAACAAAATATCAGTTACCCGCCGCAGCGTGGCAACAGCGTTATTTTCCCGCAGCTAAGCAGTGGTGATTACACCTTTAACGTGGTGGCTATTTCCCCCGAAAGCGGCACTGAAAGCGCACCGGCAAAAATTCATTTACACATCAAGCCTGCGTTCTGGTTATCCGGCTGGGCATTGCTAAGCTACGCCGCACTGCTAACCCTATTGTTGTATAAACTTTACCGGCTACGACGCCATCAGCATGCGCTGCTGCGCAGCATACATACCAAAGCCCTGCAAAGTGAGCAGCGCCTGAAACAGGCTCTGGCGTCGGTAAACAGCGGTGCCTGGGAATGGCAGGCTGACACTAACCTGCTTTTCGCATCACGCATTCACAGCATGCTCGGTTACAATGAAGCCATGAACCCGTTGACATTGCAGCAGCACCAAACGCTGATCCATCCTGACGACCGGGATGGTTTCAATGCGCAGTGGTTACGTTTTTTACAGCAGCCTGAACCGGGATTTGATGTTACCTACCGTATGCAGCACCAAACCGGTAACTGGCTATGGTTTCGCGATCTGGGCAAAGCCACTGAGTATGATAACGACAACAGCGTAAGCAAAGTTATTGGCACCTTTAGTAATATCACCGAAACCCGCGCCAATCAGGAAAAAGCCCGGCTATTTGGCGAAGCCTTCCAGCAAACCCGCGACTGGGTGGTTATTCTGGACAACAACCAGCGGGTCATTGCTGCAAATCAGTCTTTTGCCGATGCTTTTGGCAGCGTGGAGCAATACCTTGAACAGCCCCGTACCCACCATCTGGGTATTAGCCTTATGCGACGGCGTTTTTACACTAAGCTGTTAAAAGAAATGAAACCAGGCCAACACTGGCAAGGTGAAGAGCTGGTTATTACCCCCGATGGCCGTGAGCGTCCTACGCTGATCAATATCAGTGCCATCGGCGAACAGCAGGAACTGGCATTTTTCGTGTTGGTGTTTACCGATATTACCGCGCAAAAAATGGCCGAAGATGAACTGCGTTACCTGGCCAACTATGATGCCTTGACCGGCCTGCCCAACCGGGCTTTATTAATGGACCGTATTTACCACGGTATTGATCAAGCCAAGCGTGACAAGCGCACACTGGCGCTGTGCTTTATCGATCTGGACAAATTTAAACAGATTAATGACTCGCTTGGCCATGATGTCGGCGATTTATTACTAAAAGAAGTAGCACGGCGCTTAACGCTGACGCTGCGGGACAGCGACACAGTGGCGCGCTTAGGCGGCGATGAATTTATTGTGCTGCTTGAAGGCTATAAAACCGCAGACAATATCAGCCATGTCGCCCGTAAGATGCTAACCGTTGTCAGTGAGCCTATGCAGTTAGGTACTCATACCGTTGGCGTATCCCCCAGTATTGGTATAGCCATATATCCTGACGATGCCATTAATGCTATCGAACTGCTAAAGCACGCTGATGTGGCGATGTACCATGCCAAAGAAGCCGGGCGTAACAACTTTCAGTTTTTTACCGCCGAAATGAACGAAAAAGCCCATATGCGGCTGGCGCGGGAAACCCGTTTACGTAAAGCACTGCAGAATGATGAGTTTGTTAACTTTTATCAGCCCATCGTTAACAGTCAGACCCGTCAGGTGGTGGGGGCTGAAGTGCTGATCCGCTGGCAAAGCAGCGAAGGGTTAATTTCTCCGGCTGAGTTTATTCCGCTGGCTGAAGAGCTGCGGCTGATTATAAATATGACACACCAGTTACTGGAAAGAGCCTTAAGCGACTTACGCCAGTGGCATCTGGACGGCTATCAGCTGTATTTGTCTGTTAATTTATCCACCCAGCATCTGGAACAACCGGCACTGGTAGAACATACCCGGTTTTTGTTGCAAAAATATCAGGTGCCTGCCAGTTGCCTGCGGTTTGAAGTTACCGAAAGCGCACTGATGCGCGACCATCAAAGCGCTATTGATACCATGCTGGCGCTTAGCGAGCTTGGCGTACAACTGGCACTGGATGACTTTGGTACCGGTTACTCGTCACTGAAATATTTAAAAGAGCTGCCGATTGACGGCATTAAAATTGACCGCAGCTTCGTGCAGGATATCGGCATCGACAGCAGCGATGAAACCATTATTGACGCCATGCTCAGTATGGCCAACAGCCTGGGCATGTATTGTGTGGCAGAGGGCGTAGAAACCGAGCAACAACTGGCGTTTTTCAACCGCCGTCAATGCTATCTGATCCAGGGTTACTTATTCGCCAAACCCATGCCTGCCAAAGATATTCCGGCATTTTTACAAACCGAGCTGTGACAAACGCCAGGTTGCAGCTGTGTTGCGATATATTCTGCCAGTACCTGCATACCGGCTCTGGTATACTAGCCAGCCTTATTACCCACGCTGCAGGCTGGTATATTGTCGCCGTTAGCCAAAGGAGCCTTACTACTGCTGCTGGCTGAAGCCTGCTTCGCTGGTATTGGCGCTATTGTTAAATTTACCAGCGGCACCGCATCTGAAGTGCAGGTGGTGTTTTTCCGTAATTTCTTTGCCCTGCTGCTAATGCTGCCATTCTTGTACAAGCACGGCTTTGGCCTGTTAAAAACCCAGCGCTGGTATCTGCACCTTAGCCGCGCGTTAACTGGGCTTATTTCGATGTACTGCTTTTTCTATGTGCTGGCGCGCTTGCCACTAGCACAGGGTATGCTGGTGCTGCTGCTATCCCCCTTTATTGTGCCCATTATCGCCAGATTCTGGCTAAAAGAGCGCCCCAGCCGCCTGACACTGTTTGCCATAGTACTGGGTTTTATTGGTGTCATGCTGGCACTGCCCGGCACCGCTGGCACTATTGATGCCATTATGCTGGTGGCACTGGTATCTGCTGTGCTGGTAGCGGTTACCAAAACCACTATCCGTTATATGTCTGATACCGAGCCTGCGGTGCGTATTGTGTTTTACTTTTCGCTGCTCACCGCCATTTTATCTGCGGTACCGCTGCCATTTTACTGGCAACCACTGAACAACGAGGTATGGCTGGCGTTTATTGGTATGGGTGTACTGGCAGCTATTGGCCAGTTGGCGATGACCCGCGCTTACGCCGTGGCGCCAGCCAGTGATATAGGTATGTGGACTTACAGCAGCGTAATTTTTGCCGGTTTGTTTGGTTATTTATTCTGGCAGGAGCCGGTAACCATGGCCTGGTTTGCCGGTGTATTGGTTATTTTCTACGCCGGTTATATCACGACCAGGCAAAGATTACTGTAGCTGCTGTTCGTCCGTAGGCAGATTCCGCATAGACCGGTCCATGCTTTATGCAATTCGCTGTATTCAGCCATTTTTCGCAAGCGCTGGCAACGCGGGCCCGAACAGGCTAAAATACGCTCCCTTTTTTCCAAGTGACAATACAGGTAACGACACACAATGGGCAAAAAACTGCACATTAAAACCTGGGGCTGCCAGATGAACGAATACGATTCATCCAAAATGGCCGACCTGCTGGATGCTACCCACGGCTTTACGCTGACCGAAGAGGCAGAAGAGGCAGATGTTATTCTGCTAAACACCTGTTCTATCCGCGAAAAAGCACAGGAGAAAGTATTCCATCAGCTGGGTCGCTGGCGTCCGCTGAAGGAGAAAAATCCGAATTTAGTGATCGGTGTCGGTGGCTGCGTAGCCTCACAGGAAGGTGCGGCCATTCGTGAACGCGCACCCTATGTCGATATCGTGTTTGGCCCGCAAACCCTGCACCGGCTGCCGGAAATGATCAACGCCGTGCGCGGTAACAAATCGCCGGTGGTGGATGTATCCTTCCCGGAAATTGAAAAATTCGACCGCCTGCCTGAACCTAAAGCCGATGGCCCAACCGCCTTTGTTTCGGTAATGGAAGGCTGCTCAAAATACTGTACCTTCTGCGTGGTGCCTTACACCCGCGGTGAAGAAGTCAGCCGGCCGCTGGATGATGTATTATTTGAAATAGCCCAGTTAGCCGAGCAAGGCGTGCGCGAAGTCAACCTGCTGGGCCAAAACGTTAACGGCTACCGCGGTGAAAAATTCGACGGCACTATCTGTCATTTCTCGGAATTACTGCGCTTAGTCGCCGCGATTGACGGTATCGACCGTATTCGCTACACCACCTCGCACCCGGTGGAATTTACCGACGATATTATCGAAGTATACCGCGACGTACCTGAGCTGGTTGATCACCTGCACCTGCCGGTACAAAGTGGCTCTGACCGCATTCTGAACCTGATGAAACGAGGCCATACCGCGCTGGAATATAAATCGCAAATTCGTAAACTGAAGAAAATCCGGCCGAATTTAAGCATGTCTTCTGATTTTATTATCGGCTTCCCCGGTGAAGACGATGCAGATTTTCAGGCCACGATGGATTTAATCGCTGCAATCAATTTTGATATGAGCTTCAGTTTTATTTACAGCGCCCGCCCAGGCACACCGGCAGCAGACTTGCCGGATGATGTCAGCGAAGACGCGAAAAAGCAGCGGTTGTATATATTGCAGGATCGCATTAACCAGCAGGCGCTGAAAATTGCGCGTGGCATGCTCGGTACCGAACAGCGTATTCTGGTAGAAGGCCCGTCGAAAAAAGATATTATGGAACTGACCGGCCGCACCGAAAATAACCGGGTGGTGAATTTTGAAGGCTCGCCAGACATGATAGGCTGCTTTGTCGATGTGAAAATTACTGATGTATTCAGTAATTCATTGCGTGGTACGCTAATCCGTACTGAGCAGGACATGGGCTTGCGCCGTGAAATAGCACCGCAGCAAATTCTGGCACGGCAAAAAGCCGTGCCGGTAGCAGACGTTCTTGGCGTAACCACTTTTACACCTTAACTGATCCGGGGGCATTAATGCCCCCTTTTACACTGAGGCAGGCATTTGAGCACAACTTTACATACTGCAGATTTAACGCTGGAAGGTGCTGACAACCGGCGGTTAACGCTGTTATGTGGCCCCTTTGACGATAACCTAAAGCACGTTGAACGCCGTTTGCTGGTTGATATCAGCCAGCGCGACAACCAGCTGAAAATAGCTGGCCCGGCCGATAACGTTGCCGCTGCTTTGGATGTACTGCAGCAATTGTATGCTGCCACGGCGTCGCCAACGGCAGAGTTAACACCCGAGCAGGTGCATTTGCTGATCAGCGAAAACTACGATATTCAGTACCAGCAACACGACGACGAACCGCGCGATTTTAGCCTGAAAACCAAAAAAGGCCTGATAAAGCCACGCAACCCTAATCAGGCAGCTTATGTTGGCAATGTGCTTAAACATGATGTCTGTTTTGGTATTGGCCCGGCCGGTACCGGAAAAACTTATTTAGCCGTAGCCTGTGCCGTAGACGCGCTGGAGCGTAACCTGGTGCGGCGTATTGTATTAACGCGCCCAGCGGTAGAAGCCGGTGAAAAACTGGGCTTTTTACCCGGCGACTTAGCACAAAAAGTCGACCCGTATCTGCGGCCTTTGTACGACGCCCTGTTTGAAATGCTTGGCTTTGAAAAGGTTGAAAAGTACCTTGAACGCGGCATTATCGAAATTGCACCGCTGGCTTATATGCGCGGCCGCACACTGAACGACGCCTTTATTATTCTCGATGAAAGCCAGAACACCACGGTTGAACAGATGAAAATGTTTTTAACCCGGATTGGCTTTAGCTCAAAGGCGGTGATCACCGGCGATATTACCCAGGTAGATTTACCCCGCGGCCAGTATTCCGGTTTAAAACACGCCATTGATGTACTGAGCGAAGTAAACGAAATCAGCTTTAATCATTTTACCGCCAAAGACGTGGTGCGCCACCCGATAGTGCAGCGCATTGTTATGGCTTATGAAGCCTTTGAAGCGGCCAAAGCGGCAGCAGATAACGCCGCCAAAGGCCAATAATGGCAATTATTCTCGATTTACAGCTGGCCAGCACAGCAGACAACTTACCCACCGAAGCACAGGTTCAGCAGTGGCTGGAAGCGGCCATACTGCCTTTTCAGGCCGAAGCCGAAGTCACAGTGCGTATTGTTGATCATGCCGAAAGCCAGCAGCTGAATTTTGATTATCGCAGCAAAGATAAACCCACTAATGTGCTGAGCTTTCCGTTTCAGTGCCCGCCTGGCATTGAACTGCCGCTATTGGGCGACTTAGTGATTTGTGCCCCGGTTGTTGCTGCAGAAGCGGCAGAGCAACATAAAAGCCTGCTGGCGCATTGGGCACATATGGTAGTACACGGAAGCTTGCATTTATTGGGCTTTGACCATATAAATGACGACGATGCCGAGCAAATGGAAGCCGAAGAAGTAACCATATTGCAGCAACTTGGCATTACTAACCCCTATTTGTTGGATAACGAATAGGTTTTTTTTGTTTTTTGGAGCAACAGTTCACCCATGAGTGACGACAATCCCCACTCTAGTCGCGGTTCTGCCGGTAAATCCTGGTTAGATCGGATCGCCAGTATCTTCAGTGCAGAACCACAAGATATATCAGACTTACAAGACATCATCAGTGAAGCGCAAGCACGTAACCTGATAGATGCCGATACCAAAAGTATGCTGGACGGCGTGCTGGATGTTTCCAGTATGCGGGCCCGTGACATTATGGTACCGCGCTCCCAGATGGCCACCATCGACATTGACGACTCTGTCGCTGATATGCTGCCCATCCTGATGGAAAACAATCACAGCCGTTATCCTGTCGTCAATGAAGACAAAGACCATATCGAAGGCATACTGCTGGTGAAAGACCTGCTGCAGTACGCGCTGGACCCCAATGTTAACAACTGGCACCTGCGCGATTTACTGCGCCCAGCGGTGATTATACCCGAGAGTAAGCGGGTTGATGCGTTGCTAAAAGAGTTCCGCCAGAAACGTTACCATATGGCCATAGTAGTGGATGAATATGGTGGTGTATCCGGCCTGGTAACCATTGAAGATATTCTGGAACAAATTGTCGGCGAAATTGAAGATGAGCACGACGATGAAGAAGAAAACGATATCAAAAAAATGGCATCCCGGGTGTTTCAGGTTAGCGCCTTAACACCGCTGGATGAATTTAACGAATCATTTAACACCACCTTTGATGAAGAAGATGCCGACACCATAGGCGGCATAGTGCTGCATGCGTTTGGCCATATGCCCGCCAAAGGTGAAAGTATAGAGCTTGAAGGCTTAACCTTTAAAGTCAGTAAAGCGAACAGCCGCCGTTTAGTGCAGCTGCAAGTGATCCGCGCTAAAGAGCCTGCCGAGACAGAGGAAAACTAACTATCTTGCGTGCTGTTGTCGCCTGGCTGTCACAAGCCCTACCCCATCTGCTGCTTATTGCGGCTGGTGGGGTTACCACTCTGGCCTTTGCGCCTTACACACTCTGGTGGCTGCCTCTGCTTAGTCTGGCGCTGCTGGCGTTTTTATTGCAGCGTGCAGCAACAGCGAAACAGGCAGCACTAAGAGGTTTTAGTTTTGGCCTGGGCTGGTTTGGTGTCGGCATCAGCTGGGTGCATGTCAGTATTGACCAGTTTGGTGGCTTGCCACTGGCAGGCAGCTTGGGGCTGATGGCCTTGCTGGTGAGTTACCTTGCATTGTTTCCGGCTCTGGCCAGTTGGCTAAGCTATAAATTGCAACGCCCGGCTTTTACACCGCTGTTATTGGCCACTTGCTGGACAATGACAGAATGGCTGCGTAGCTGGTTATTTACCGGTTTTCCCTGGTTGTCTATGGGCTACAGCCAAACCAGCCATGGCCTGCGTGATTTTGCCCCGCTGATTGGCGAAACCGGCATCAGCTTTTTGCTGGTGTTTTCTGCCGCAGCACTGGCGCAGCTTTTTTTGCAGCAGCGCGCAATCAGCCGCTACAGCTATGTGTTTATTGCCGGCTTGTTATTTGTGCTCAGCCCGCAGCTGGTAAAATTTAACGGCTGGCAGTACAGCGATAAACAACTGTCTGTCGCGCTGGTACAGGGCAACATAAAACAAGACTTGCGCTGGGCGCCGGAGCAAGAATGGCCCACCATGCTTAAATATATGGATATGACACGGCCAAATTTCCAGGCTGATTTAGTTATCTGGCCGGAAGCGGCGATCCCCCGGCTGGAGCCTGTAGCACAGGATTTTCTTGATAACCTCAACCGGGCAGCGCTGTATCAAAATACCGCAGTCATCAGCGGCATTCTCGATTACAACAGCCAAACCGAACAAGCCTGGAACAACCTGATTGTGCTGGGTAAACGCCATACTGACTCCACCGATGGCGATTATTTTTACGGCCACAGCAACCGCTACAGCAAGCACCATTTGCTGCCAATCGGCGAGTTTGTACCACTGGAAGGCTTGTTACGCAAACTGGCACCTATTTTCGACTTGCCCATGAGCTCGTTTACCCGTGGTACTTATGTACAACCGAATCTGGTGGCCAACAGCTACCATTTACTGCCTGCCATTTGTTTTGAAATTGCCTTTCCAGCCCAGATAGCGGCCAATATGACCGACGCAACGCAACTGCTGCTAACAGTAAGCAATGACGCCTGGTTTGGTGACAGCATAGGCCCGCACCAGCATTTGCAAATAGCGCAAATGCGTGCGCTGGAGTTTGGCCGGCCGGTATTGCGGGCAACGAACAACGGCGTAACAGCCACCATTGATGCCAGCGGTAATATTAGTGCCACCGTAGCTCAGTTTACCGAAGCGGTGTTAAAAGACGAGCTACGCCTGAGCACAGGCACCACGCCCTACAGCCGTATTGGTGATAAGCCGTTGTGGTTAATATGCGGTTTCTTGCTGTTTTTGTTCAGTATTATTAAATGGCGCAGTGCAAAAATAGTTGTTAACGCCACTTAGTCATTAACATTTAACTTGAGAAGCCATCTCAGTCAGGTAGACTGTCTGCACGCTTTTGTTTTGCCGGCCCCTGGTATGACCCTACTGCACAATATCAGCCGCACCCTGCAGCGCCGTCGCAACAGTACCTGGCATGCACTGGGTTATGACACTACAGTGCGCGCTGAAACCCCGGCTGACTACGAGGCAATAGCCAGCCTTACCCGCTCTGCGTTTAATAATGAAGCTGAAGTCAACCTGATCACAGCATTGCGCCAGCAGGCAACTGACTGCATAGCCTTAGTGGCTGAACAACATGGTCAGCTTGTCGGCCATATCCTGTTCTCACCCGCTACGCTGGATAAAGCACCAGAAACCCGGTTAATGGCCTTAGCGCCAATGGCGGTAAGCAATGTATTGCAGCATCAGGGCATAGGTTCGGCACTGGTACGGGCCGGGCTGGGGCAATGTAAAAAACAGGGCGTTGCGGCAGTAGTCGTGCTGGGTCATCCGGCGTACTACCCACGGTTTGGTTTTATCCCGGCCAGCCGGTTTACTATTAGCTGCCCGTGGCACGCACCGGACAACGCCTTTATGCTGTTAGAGCTGACACCCGGCGCGCTTAAAGGTAAAAGTGGCCAGGTGCAGTATCACCCGGCTTTTGCGACGCTTTAATCAAAGTTAACCGATACAAAGAACCGGATTACCCTAAGCTAACCGTTGAAGGCATGGATGCTGACAAATTCGTCGGGAGCGAATTTGAACAGCTGTGCTGGTCCGCAGGATGAACTTCATGGATGAAGTTCATAGTAGAGCCTACAAGGACGTATTCACGGCGTGTTAGCGTGGGTAAACCGGTTCTGCAGATTTGCAGCTACAGCCTAATCCTCATCCATACTGCCATTTACTATTTCAGCAATCTCTGCCAGCCGCACCAAGGCACGGCCATTAACTGATTTTTTCGGATACTGGCCGCGGCTATTTTTCTCGCCAGCTTCTACACCGGTTAACAGGGTTAACGCCTCATCCACTGTTTTTACTACATACAGATGAAACTTCTGCTGTTTTACAGCAGTAATGACATCGTCATTCAGTACTAAATTTAGCTGATTACTGGCCGGAATAATCACGCCCTGCTCGCCGGTTAAACCGCGGCTTTGGCATAAACGGAAGTAGCCTTCTATTTTTTCATTTACCCCACCAATAGCCTGCACCTGGCCATGCTGGTTAATAGAGCCTGTCACAGCCAGGCTTTGTTTAATCGGGATATCAGTAATGGCCGATAACAGCGCACACACTTCAGCCAGCGAGGCGCTGTCGCCGTCGATGTGGCCATAGCTTTGTTCCATGGCAATATTAGCAGACAGCGTCAACGGAAATTGCCGGGCATATTTAGCGCCAAGGTAGCCGGTTAACAGCAGCACGCCTTTAGAGTGAATGGCTTTGCCCAGCTCAACCTCGCGTTCAATATCGACTACGCCGCTGGAGCCGGCAAATACCGTAGCACTGATACGCGCCGGTGTACCAAAGGCGGTATCACCAATTTCCAGTACCGTCAGGCCATTAATTTTGCCCACGGCCAGGCCGTCGGTATCAATTAAAATTTGCCCCTCCTGAATATCTTCCAAAAAGCCTTCGCTAATACGGCCGGTGCGGTGCTGCTTACCTTTAAGAGCCTGCTGAATATGCTCTGCCGTTAAGCTACTGCTGTGCTGCTGGCCGGCGTAATAGCACGCTTCACGCACCAGCTCTAATACATCGGCAAAGCGGGCCGACAGCTTACGCTGGTGCTCGGCCTGGCGAAAACTAAAGGTCAGCAGTTGTTTAAAACCGCTGGCGGTCAGCTCGTCAATATTTAGTAAGCGCATTTGCTCACGAATTTGCATCGCCATATAAGTGATGGTTTCAGCGGTATTAGGCAGGTAATGCTCAAAATCGGCCAATACCCGGAACAGCTCGTTAAACTCGTCGTCAACGTCCTGGATCAGGTAGTACAGGTCGCGCGAGCCCAGCAGCACCACTTTGACATTCAGCGGTATCGCCCGTGGCGTAATAATGGTCGAGTTGGTTACCGCATGCTCCGACAGCGTATCAATTAACAGCTCGCCGGATTTTAGCGCCAGCTTAAGCGCATCCCACAGTTGCGGTTGTGTCAGCAGCCGGTCGGCATCCAGGATCAGATAACCACCATTGGCGCGGTGCAAAGCACCGGGGCGGATCATGCGGTAGTTGGTGTATAAGTTGCCACTGCTGGAGTTGTATTCCACCCGGCCAAACAGGTTGCCATAGCTGGGGTTAGGTTCAAAAATAATTGGCGCGCCCGACATGCTCTCGTAATGCACCAGTACGTTGGGCACAAATTCTTCAATAAAAATTTCGCGGTTGTCGGCCTCTTCTTGCTTTTCAGCTTCAGATTCATCCGGCATCAGTTCCAGCACGGCCTTCACCAGGTGACTGCGCATTTCCCGAATATAGCGCAGCACACCCAGCTCAGCGGCATAGTCATGCTCCAGCTGTTTCAGCAGCGGTTTAATCGCCTGTTCGATGGTGTCTTTACGCAAGGCGCGCAGGCTTTCTGACAGCTCACGTTTCCACTGTGGCAGCTCAAGCAACTGCTCATTCAGTATGGTTTCCAGCTCGCTGACCAGACCATAAAAATACTGCCGCTGCTCTTCGGTTAACTTAGAAAACTCCTGATCGTCCAGCGGCTTGCCGTCGATAATCGGCGAAAAGCTTACTGCGCCGTTTTCTTCGTACAGCACAACATTTTTTTCCAGCGCTTTGCTTTCTACCAGCTCAATAGCATTTTCGTATTTATCGTCAAAAGCACGGGCGATAGCTTTTTTCTTACGCTGATAACCGGGGTTATCAAAGGCAGCCGGAAAGGTATCCAGCAGTTCATCTATCAGGGCTTCAATTTTTTTAACCAGAATTTTACCTTCACCCGGCAGTAAACGCAGGGTGTTGGGTACACGCTCATCATCAAAGTTATTCAGGTAACACCACTCTTCCGGCGTGGCTTTTTCACTGGCAGCCTGCTGCAATATGTCCTGCACCAGCGTAAAGCGCCCCAATGCCGGCTCACCCATCACGTACAGGTTGTAACCGGGCATATCCATGCCAATGGCAAAAGCCAGTGCCGACTTAGCCCTGTCCTGGCCAATAAACGCCGGGATCAGTTGCTTAACATCCAGCGCCTGCTTAATCAGTTTGCTGTCCAGATGCGGCCCGAGTTGTTGTACCGTCAGTGTCAGAGGATTGAGGTGTTGTGTCATGTATTACCTTAGCTTAACCAGCTGTTATAGCGGCTATACTAGCAAAAAGCAGCCCTGCTGTGCTGGTCAATTTCATTGTTTAGCTAAAGAAATTGCCGTTGTTGTCGATACAGTATTTATCAAGGCAAACAGTACACGGGGCCAGTTATGAACGAGACTTACCGCTTACAAAAAATCCGCAACCTGGGCGTACGCTTACAGGAGCTGGAATTAGTGTCATTAACACCGGGAAAATCTTACACCTCGGCCGCACTTAACTTTCTGTTTGCTGACCACGAATTAGAACGCCCTGCCGGAGTGCCACTGGAGCACACGCTAAAAACACTGGGCGATGCCATAGTAAGCAAACGCAAAGTGCGCTTTACCAACCTTGACGCTGATGCAGTGATTGATTTTTTCTGTCGGCTATACCGCGTACATTAACCTCTTACTGCGCAGCAAATTATCGCTGCGCTGAAATACATCTGCCTGCCAGCCGTTCTTATACCTCAGTTAATCTGATTACGGGGCCCGCAGATGCAAGCGGCATTATCGTTCTATCATCTCTCCATTACACAAAGTCAGCGGCTATCAGGGCTGGCACCGCTATTGCTCAGGCTATATCTGGCGCCGGTGCTGTTGCAGGCTGGCTGGAATAAATATCAGCATTTTGACAATACCGTTGCCTGGTTTGCCAATACTGACTGGGGTTTGGGCTTACCGGCTCCGGCGCTACTGGCCGCGCTGGCAATTGCAGCAGAAACCCTGGGGGCAGTGTTTTTATTGCTGGGCTTGTTTACCCGTTTAGTTAGCATTCCACTGATCTTTACCATGCTGGTAGCCATTTTTTCCGTGCACTGGCCCCATGGCTGGCTGGCCATCGCTGATAGCAGCAGTTGGCTGGCCAACGAGCGGGTTATTAACTCGGCCGAACAGCTAAGCAAGGCAAAAGAGCTGTTACGGCAACACGGCAATTATGACTGGCTTACCAGCAACGGTAATGTGGTTATTCTGAACAACGGTATCGAGTTTGCGGCCACTTATTTTGTCATGTTAATCAGCCTGTTTTTTAGCGGTGGCGGCCGTTACACCAGCCTTGATTACTGGTTATGCCGCCAAAGCACGGTAAAAATGCAGCAAAGGCCAGCCTATGAATAACATTCATTTTTTGCCAGCGAAGCACAATAACGCTAGGCTATCAGCCAATTCAGCAGCTATTAACGCCAGTGCTATGCCAGAGCAATCACCCACGCCACCAGACAGCGCGGCAACACCAGTGCCGCACGTTGCGCTGATAAAGCCCAGCGGCAGTAAAAATAAGCGCTATGAACAGTTGGTACAGCTATATCATGCCGATATATACCGCTACGGCTACTGGCTGTGCAAAGACCCCGATATCGCCCAGGATTTAGTACAGGAAACCTTTTTACGCGCCTGGAAACACCTGGACAGTTTGCTGGATGCCGCTGCAGCTAAATCCTGGTTAATTACCATACTGCGCCGCGAAAATGCCCGCCGCTTTGAACGTAAGCAATTTGACTACGACGATGCCGCCGAGCAAGACAGCCTGCCCGACACCGAGCAAAGCAGTGCTGAACAAGATTGTGACAACAATAAGTTACGTAACTATATGGCGGCTTTGCCGGAAGAATACCGTGAGCCATTGGTAATGCAGGTTATCGGTGGCTTTAGCAGTGATGAAATAGCCAACCTGCTGCAACTGAATGTCAATACAGTAAACACCCGTTTGTTTCGTGCCCGCAAGCTATTGCGGGAACAACTGAATATTAACCAGCATGGGGAGACTCGCCATGAATAACACTGAAGTGCGCCGTATTTTACTGGTTGATCCCTTTAGCCAGGAGCCGGCGGTACGCGATGCCTTAGCGCGGGATACTGCTCTGCAGCAATTTGCCCTTGAACTGCAACAACAGCAGCAGGATCTGGAAGATGCATTACAGGTACCAGTGCCGCCGATGCTGACCGAACGCCTGCTGCAAATACCGGCACAGCAGCAACGCAAACCGCTACGCCGCTGGTTTACGCCACTGGCGCTGGCTGCCAGTATTGCGCTGGTATCGGTGCTGAGTATGCAGCTTTATCAAAACAGTTTTGCCACGGATCTTGGCAGCCACGCGCTGGCACATGTGTACCATGAAAATGACTACCTGCAACAGCATGCGCAAAGCCAGCCTTTAAACGAGGTAAACCTGAAACTGGCCGATTTCAGCGCCAGCCTGCAGGATTGGCAGGATGAGATAATTTATGCCCGTTATTGCACCTTTCAGGGGGTACGCTCTTTACACCTGGCTGTGAAAACCGCCACCGGTTACGCCACAGTGTTTATTGTGCCCAAAGAAACTGAACTGGATTTTGTTGCCAGCTTTGCTGATAACCGTTATCAGGGCTTAACCATGGCCATGTCTAAAGCCAACATAGTGGTAGTAAGTGACAACGCGGCAGACTTAAAGCAACTGCCGCAGAAGCTCAGTAACAAACTTATTTTTTCAGCATAAAAAAACGGCCCGCAAAGGCCGTTTTTAACCGCGCTTAAACGCTATATCATTTGCTGTAGCGCATACGCATGCGTAAACCCGCTAAGCCTGCTGCAAACAGTAAAATGCTGGCAGGTGCCGGAATATCATTTACCGGGTCAACCTGATCACCAATAAAACCGATCAGGTTTTTGGTTAATTCCTGTGAATTGGGTAAATCAAACTGATTCATCATAAAATTCACATCCAGGATCGTGGTTAACGCGCCAGCCATTGCATTACTCAGACTGCCTACACCAAAAGCCACACCCGAGCCCAAAGAGCCATCAGCACGTGACGTGATCCACTGGCCAGTGCCGTTATCCATAAAACAGCCAGAGGCAGCATAGGTTACTTCGCTTACTGCATTAGGACCGGTAAACGGCGCGTGTACCATCTGAGTACCGTCGAAACAGCCATCGAAGCCAAGATCACCGCCACCTAACAGCTCGATAAGCTCCAGAACCGAATTATTCCGGTCCATAAAGCTTGAGTTTTCACCCATTAAGAATAAACCACCACCATTACCGAGGTAGTCCATATAGGTATTTTGTGCTGCAGAATCCAGTGCGGCAGCATTAAAAAAACGTACATCCCACACCTGGCTATAGCCGGAAATATCGGCCAGCAGGCTATCAACAATAGTGACAGTATTACCAACAGCTAAATGCAGTGCTTGCAAGTTCGCCGTTAATGCACTGGTAGTACCCGATTCTGTAGTTTGATCTGCACCATTTATAATAAGTATCGGGCCAGCTGACACTGTGCCAGACAGGGCAAGGCCCGCCACACACAGTAAATGTTTTAATGTTTTCATGCTTCACTCCGTGAATTAGTCTTGCCTGATATGGCAAAGGCACAGAGCAACATTCGAGCCACTAAATATAACAAACCAAAAACAACAGCTTATATTTTAAGCTGTTTAATAATGCAGGAAATGCGTAAAAGAAACCGACAAACAACACACTTAACTGGCTGTTGATTTACTTAAACGCCGCCATAAATACAGGCCATACCAGGCATTAAACCAAAAGCCGGTATACACAATGGCAGTAAGCTGTAACTCGCGCGAGAAATACAGCGGCACCGCCAGCGTATTAACAATCAGCCAAAACCACCAGGTTTCCAGCTTGCGGTTCATCAGTAGAAACTGGGCAATAATACTGAACATTAAAATGGCCGAGTCAACAAAGGGTGCGTAGGCATCGCTAAAGCGATGCAAGACAAAGCCATACAGCAAAGTAACCAGCATTGCCAGAGCAGCATAAGCCAGCAACCGGATAAATGGTGCTGAGCTTACTGCTTTGGCACCGCTGGAGCGGCCCCACTGATACCAGCCAATAAAGTTAGTGGCGATAAAAAACAGCATCAGCACCACTTCGGCATACAGTTTTACCTGATAAAACAACACAGCAAACAAGGCACAGCCAATAACGCCCAGCCACCAGGTATGAATGCTATTACGCGCAGCCAAAAACACCGCCAGCAAATAAAAGCCATTGGCGCCATATTCCAGATAAGTGGGGTTCATCAGGGGTTCCTGCAATTAAAAACGATCATTACCGCCAATGCCAAGGTTGTTAATCTTGCGTTTGCCCAGCAGTTTCAGCAGCAGATTACGGAAGAAGCGTAACAGCGGATACAGCCACTTTGCCAGCCGTTTTGATTTAAACAAATGATAATTCAGCCGGCTAAATAGCCCACTGCGGCTACTAAGCAGCGACAGCATATAAATAGCGTCGCTGCCGTAGTACCAGTTATCGCCCATTTTCAGCACCATACCCTGATCAATATCCAGCCCCTGCGCGGTAATTTGCTGCATTACCTCAGTGTCTTCACGGGCGTTAATCAGTTTAAGTTCGCCGACACTCTGGCGAATACGTACCATCTGGCAATAAGCATTACAGGCCGGGCAGTCTTTGTCGTAAATCAGCAGTATAGGGTTTTCAGCCATTAGGGTACTTTGTCGGCGTTTAGGTTATCAGTTAGTGCCAGTCTAACAGCTGCAGCGGCGTGGATCACCGTAGTATCAAACAGCGGCACTGCGGCATCAGCTTTGCCCACCAGCAAACCAATTTCGGTGCAACCCAGAATAATGCCATCCACGCCTTGCCAGGCAAGGCCGGCCATCATCTTACGCACGGATTGTTTAGATTCCGGTGTAATTACCCCCAGGCATAGTTCCTGATAAATAATCTGGTGCAGACTGTCTTGTTCGGCTTCATTCGGCAACAGCACTTCAATGCCGTGTAACTCAGTTAGCCGCTCGCGGTAAAAGGGTTGCTCCATAGTAAACTTAGTGCCAAGCAAACCTACCCGGCTGCAGCCTGCCTGTTTTATTGCAGCGGCAGTAGCATCGGCAATATGCAGAAGCGGAATATTCACTGCAGTTTCAATGCTGCTGGCCACTTTATGCATAGTGTTGGTACAAAGCACAATAAAATCAGCGCCAGCCGCTTCAAGTGAACGCGCGGCATCGGCCAGCACAACACCGGCGCCATCCCAGTCGCCAGCATGCTGCAGGCGTTCAATTTCATAAAAATCAACGCTGACTAAAATACATTTGGCAGAGTGCAGCCCACCCAGCTGTTGTTTTACGCCCTCGTTAAGCAGCCGATAGTAAGGAATTGTCGACTCCCAGCTCATACCGCCAATAAGGCCAATAGTTTTCATACGTACTCCATTTACTGAGCTAAATATGCCCGTTTAAGGTTAAGTCTGGCCTGAGTCAAAAAGGTGCTTCCCACCGACGTCATTAAACCCATGCATTTCAGCAATTTTATTTTAGCCTGTCGCCAATGATCGCATCGCTTAGTGCGCCAACATAAAACCGAGCATACCCAGTACAAAACCAAGCACAGTGCCCATTGGAGGCCCCCAATGCCTGGCCAGCTTAACCTGTGGCGCCATATCCTGAAACACGGAATACAAAATACCACCAGCTGCAAACAGCATTATGGCGCTAACAATGTGCGTTGTATTTTGCAAGAAAACATACCCACACAGCCCGGCAGCAGGCCCCAATAACGCCATAAGTGCAAAGCTGACAATTAAACGCCATGGCGATCCTGAAGCTTTGTGCAACTCACGATAAGCATTAAAGCCCTCTGGTAAATTTTGCAGTGCAATTATACCTGCCAACAGCAACGCCATTTTAGGATCAGCGCTGAAGGCTGCGCCAAGTGCAATAGACTCCGGGATAAAATCAGCTAACATTGCAGCCAACTGGCTGGCCGGAGTATTGGCTTTTTTCAAAGCTATATCCAAAAACATAAAACCAAAGCCGCCAGCAACAAACCACAATGCAGCAGGTAGCGCTGGCAGGTGCCTAATGCCTTCCGGTACCAATACTAATGCAACAGCAGACAATAAGGCCCCCGCACCAAAGGCCAGCACGCTGTGTCGAAACTCTTTTTCAAGCCAGTCAGGGTGTATGCGCTCAAAGGCTGCAACTATTGCCCCTGCAGGCATTGCCAGCCCCGCACCTAGGGTTGCCAGCAAAATTATCAGTAATGCATCCATTTACTTCCTCTACTCGGGCTTATCCTCTTTTGTAACACGCTCAGGAACTGTATTTAACGCTGATAATTTCTACTGAGCGACGACATTAAAGCGATGCTAACATAACAGTGGGCACTGCGCTTATCGTGAACAAAATCAAGCGCATAAAAAAACCTGCAAAAAGCAGGTTTTTTTATGCATTACTAAATTACACCAGCTTTGGTGCGTCGAAATTAGCAGGTTCGTCGCTGTAAATGCACACGTTCCAATCTGCTGCCAGGCCGTCTTCGGCTAAGCAGTAGGTTTCAAAGAAGTGCTTTATCTCGCTGCGTTGGCAGTGCGCTTCAAAGCTTGGCAAGTCGGCCCAAATTTCGTTAAAAGCAATAGCAAAGCTTTTGCCTTCAGCAAACGGGCTGGTTATATGCCGGGTTACGATATACTGCAGGCAGCCGTCTTCGCGCAGAGTGTTGGGCTCCAGGCCTTGCAGCACTTTAAACAGCTCGTCTGCTTTGCCCGCTTTGGGCTGAAACTGGGCTACGCAATATACTTTTTTTGACATGGTTAATCCTTAATAAGTGCTAGTGCCCGGCGGCGCGGCTGGCTACATCACCGACTATATGAAACAAGTCGGCGTTTATATATAAATGCGTTAATACGCTGGCGATATAACCCAGCAAAATAACCGGTGCCCATTTTAAATGGCCGGCAAAGGTGTAATAACCACGCGCTTGGCCCATTAACGCCACGCCGGCGGCCGAACCGATTGATAACAAGCTGCCGCCGACACCGGCGGTTAAGGTGATCAGTAACCACTGGCCATGCGACATAACCGGGTCCATGGTTAATACAGCGAACATCACCGGTATGTTATCAACCACAGACGACATCAGCCCCAGCGCCACGTTAGCGTAGGTTGGGTCAAAATTACCGTACAGGCCGTTAGATAACAGCTCCAGATACCCAAGGAAACCCAGGCCGCCGACACACACCACCACGCCGTAGAAAAATAACAGCGTATCCCACTCGGCGCGCGCTACCCGGTTAAATACATCAAACGGCACAACCTGGCCCAACGCGCGGATGCGTTCCATATCACCTTCACGCTCGGCCAGCGCGCGTTTGCGTGCCAGAGAGCCGGGTAACGTCATCCGCAAAAAATAACCAAAAAATTGTAATAAACCCAAACCTGTCATCATGCCCAGCACCGGCGGCAAACCCAACACTGAATGGAACACAACCGATAAAGCAATGGTACAGATAAACAGCGTAAGAATGCGCAACGCACCGCGCTTTAGCTCAACCACTTCTTCATCGCCGTCATGCTTGCCGGGGTAACGGTTCTCGACAAAAAAGCTCATGATGGCAGCAGGCACTAAAAAGTTAACCACAGCAGGAATAAACAATACAAAAAACTCGGAAAAGGTGACTTTTTCTGCCTGCCACACCATCAGGGTAGTAATGTCACCAAAGGGGATAAAAGCACCACCGGCGTTGGCGGCCACCACTACACTGACACAGCACAGGCTGATAAAGCGCTTATCACCTTCGGCCACTTTCATTACCACCGCACACATCAGCATAGCCGTGGCCATATTGTTAGAGAACGTCGAAATACAAAACGCCAGCACGCCACAAATCCAAAACAGGCTGCGATAGCTAAAGCCCTTGCGGATTAACCAGCTGCGCAGCGCATCAAACAGCCTGCGCTCTTCCAGCGCGCTGATGTACGTCATGGCCACCAGCAAAAACAGCATCAGCTCGGCGTATTCGAGCAAGGTATGACGAAATGAATCCTGAGCAATATCAGACATGCCCTGCTGGGTATAATGCCAGCCAATCATGCCCCAGATAATACCGGCAGCCACCAGCACCGGCTTGGATTTACGCAGATGAATTTTCTCTTCTGCCATTACCAGCATATAAGCAAAAATAAATAAGCCCACGGCAACGATGCCCAACATAGAGCCGGTAAGATCAATTGGCCCGGTATCGGCCATAGCAGAGGCTGGCAACAAAGCCAGTACAGCGATAAAAGCGGTGATAAATTTCATGTTTAACATCTTTATTTCTGCGCAAGTAAAGTGTGTTGTTACACGGGTTGATAAAAAACAACCCGGCCAGGCCGGGTTGCAGTAACTAACGTAAAATAAGCAGGGAGCATTTGGCTTTGCAAATCATGGCAGTGGTGGTACTGCCAACAATAAATTGCCGGATACGGGAATGGCCATAAGCCCCCATCACCATTAAATCTATAACCTGTTCTTGCTGGTACTGGTGCAGCACGGTTTCCGGCTCGCCGGCCACTATTGCTACTTTGGTATCAAAACCGGCATTGCGTAGTATTTGTGCCGCGCTGTCCATTTGCGCCCGTGCGGCCTCCGTGTCGGCACCGGCCATCACCAGATGCACCGGCAAACCACGGCCCAGCGGGCTGCCTGCCAGCATTTCCAGGCCTTTTAATGCCGTGGCGCTGCCATCATAGGCCAGCATAATCCGCTGCGGCGCTTTATAACTTTGCTGCGTAAGCAAAATGGGCTTGTGCAAGCTGCGGATCACCCGTTCAACATGCAGGCCCATATGGCCGTGCGCTTCAGCGCTGCTAAAACCGCGCTTGCCCATTACCAGCAGCCGGGTTTCCTCTTCCAGTTCGGTTAAGGTTTCTACCAGCTGGCCGTGGCGTAAGCGCTCATCTACCGCTTTCACACCAGCTTGTTCAGCACGCGCTTTGGCCGCGTCTAAAATACTGCGGCCGCGCTCCATTGCCAGCTTGCTGTGTTTTTCATCCAGCTCGGCCAGTTGCTGCAGTAATAATTCCTGTGAGCCAAGGCCAATACTGCCGCTAAGATCCGGTGTTTGGGTGTGTTGCGCTTTATCCAGCACATGCACTACCGACATCGCCACATCAAGTTTTCTTGCTGCCCATACGGCGTAATCGCAAACCGCTTCGGCGTAAGGTGAGGCATCAATACACGCCAGTACTTTTTTAGTCATTGTTGTGCTCCTCGGTAAAATTAGTGGCCCATCAGCTTTTCAACCGCATCTGGCCGGTTATGCACGCCAAACTTGTCTACCAGGGTAGCGCTGGCTTCATTTAAGCCAATCAGTTCTACTTCGGTGCCTTCGCGGCGAAACTTAATCACCACTTTATCCAGCGAGCTAATGGCGGTGATATCCCAAAAATGCGCCCGGCTTAAATCAATGCTGACTTTTTCTACCGCATCTTTAAAATCAAAAGCTGCGACAAATTGCTCGGCTGAGGTAAAAAATACCTGCCCTACTACCTGATACTGGCGCTGATGGCTGTCAGCAGACAGGGTAGAGCCAATGTATAAAATTTTGCTCACCTTGCTGGCAAAAAATAGTGCGCTAAATAACACCCCAACAAATACACCATAAGCCAGGTTGTGGTAATACACTGTTACCACTACGGTAGCCAGCATCACTATACTTGAGCTTTTTGGGTTAGTGCCTAACCCTTTTAACGAACCCCAATTAAAAGTACCGATAGACACCATAATCATAATGGCGACTAAAGCTGCCATAGGAATAAGGCCGACCCAGGCGTCTAAAAATACGATTAAAATTAATAAAAACACCCCGGCCAGCAAGGTGGATAAGCGCGTACGGCCACCAGATTTTACGTTAATAATAGATTGGCCAATCATGGCGCAACCTGCCATACCGCCAATTAACCCCGAACCAATGTTTGCCACGCCCTGGCCAACACACTCACGGTTTCTATCACTGCTTGTGTCGGTTAAATCATCTACTATAGAGGCGGTCATTAATGATTCCAGAATACCCACTACAGCCAGCGCTAAAGCATAAGGGAAAATAATTACCAGGGTATTCCACGTTAGTGGTACTTCAGGCCATAAAAATATCGGCAGGCTATCTGGCAACTCGCCCATATCTGCCACAGTGCGGATATCAAAGCCGAAATACAGCGCCAGTGTGGTTAGCACTACAATGCACACCAGCGGTGAGGGTATGGCTTTGGTGACATAAGGAAACAAATATATAATAGCCAACCCGAGCGCTGTCATACCGTATACCAGTGCAGAGCCGTGCTCGTACAATTCAGGTAACTGTGCAATAAAAATCAGAATGGCTAATGCATTCACAAAACCAGTCACCACAGAGCGCGAGACAAAGCGCATTAACTCGCCAAGCTTAAACAAGCCAAAAATAATCTGCAGCACACCGGTTAATAATGTTGCGGCAAGCAAATACTGCAAACCATGTTCGCGCACCAGCGTTACCATTAACAGCGCCATAGCGCCGGTAGCCGCCGATATCATCGCCGGACGACCACCGGTAAACGCGGTAATTACCGCTATACAGAATGAGGCATACAAGCCAACCTTTGGGTCAACTTCTGCAATAATAGAAAAGGCAATAGCTTCAGGAATAAGCGCGAGAGCTACAACAAGAGCAGCAAGCACATCCCCACGCAGGTTGGAAAACCAGTGTTGTTTTAAGTAGGTTGTCATTTAACAGTCCGGATCAGGTAACACATTATCCGCCAGGCAAACTGCATTAGCGGTATTAAGTACTATCAGCTATCGGCAATCTGTTACATTGGCCCGGGTATCCTGCACGGTGAAAAGAAAAGGTGTCTGGTGTTACGGCGGCGCAGTTTAGCAAAAAAACACTATGCTGCCCACCGCTGATAGAGGAATTAGCTGGAAAAATACGTGTGGCTATACCGGCAGGCCTTCACGGAAAAACTGTACGCCACCACATTCGCCGCAAGCCAGCAGCTCTGCCGGATGGGTGTAATCAATATGTTGTAAGCAATGGCTGCAACGGTAACGCCCCATGCCGACAATTTCGCCCTGATAATAGATGCCTTTGTGCTTAAAATCCTGCGCCAACTCCTGCCACTCTAACTGGCTTTTATCGGTAATACTGCTTAGCTCCTGCCATAACGCTTCGGGCCATAGCGATGGTGTTTCTGTGCTGTTTTTAGCAGCCTCATCCGTATCGTGATCCTGCCACTGGCGCTTTAGCGTTTCAATAAACAGCGCTGTTTCATAGGCGCTAAGCTCTTTACTGGCTTTAACATAGGCTTTTAACTGGTCTACAAACTCCAGCATATTATCCATTTGTTGTTGCTCAGCCTGTTGTAATGTCTGGCTGAACTCACTAAGCCAAGCCTGATACTTCTTTACAAAATCTGTCATGGAGCCTCCAATGGTTTAAAACCAGTATAGACAATGCGCTGCTTGTTGTTGTCAAAACGCCGCTGCGGTATGCTATAGCCACTTTTTTGCCGCTTCAGCGGCGCTTGTACTAACCCCCTTTTCGGAAGACCTTAATGCAAGAACAATATAACCCGCAGCAGATTGAAACCGTACTGCAGCAGCAATGGGAACAAACCAACGCTTTTAAAGTGACAGAAGACGCCAATAAAGAGAAATTCTACTGCCTGTCTATGTTCCCTTACCCCAGCGGGCGCTTGCATATGGGCCATGTGCGTAACTATACCATTGGTGACGTTGTCAGCCGTTTTCAACGCATGCAAGGTAAAAATGTAATGCAGCCTATGGGGTGGGATGCGTTTGGTTTACCGGCAGAAAACGCTGCTATTAACAACAAAACCGCACCGGCGAAATGGACCTACGAGAATATCGACTACATGCGTAACCAGCTAAAACGCTTAGGTTTTGGTTACGACTGGAGCCGCGAAGTCGCTACCTGCAAACCAGAATACTACAAATGGGAGCAGTGGTTCTTCACCAAGCTGTATGAAAAAGGCCTGGTGTATAAAAAAATGGCTACCGTTAACTGGGACCCGGTAGATCAGTGCGTGCTGGCTAACGAGCAGGTTATCGATGGCCGTGGCTGGCGCTCTGGCGCTTTGGTTGAGCAACGCGAGTTAGCACAGTGGTTTATTAAAATTACCGCCTACGCCGAAGAGCTGCTGCAAGATTTAGATAAGTTAGATGGCTGGCCGGAACAAGTTAAAACCATGCAGAAAAACTGGATTGGCCGCTCTGAAGGCGTTGAGATCCGTTTTGATATTGCCGGTTCAAGCCAAAGCTTAAGCGTATACACCACCCGCCCGGATACGTTATACGGCGTAACCTATGTTGCCGTTGCGGCACAGCACCCGCTGGCGCAACAGGCCGCTGCCACTAGCCCCGCCCTGGCCGCGTTTATTGAAGACTGCAAAGGCGGCAAAATGGCCGAGGCAGAGCTTGCCACGATGGAGAAAAAAGGCTGCGATACCGGTATTTATGCCGTGCACCCGTTAACCGGAGAACAAGTGCCGGTATGGGTAGCCAACTTTGTGCTGATGGATTACGGCTCAGGCGCAGTAATGGCCGTACCCGGCCATGATCAGCGCGATTATGAATTTGCCACTAAATACAGCCTGCCAATTAAACAAGTTGTCGCGCCGGTTGACGGCGCAGCGCAACAATGTGAATTAGGCCAGGCTGCCTACACCGAAAAAGGTGTACTGATTAACTCTGCTGAGTTTGACGGTTTAGCTTTTGAACAAGCTTTTAATGCCATTGCCACCAAACTGGCGGCAATCGGCCGCGGCGAAGTAAAAGTAAATTACCGCCTGCGTGACTGGGGCGTATCGCGCCAGCGTTACTGGGGCACCCCCATACCGATGCTGAACCTGGCGGATGGCTCAGTGGTGCCGGTGCCTGAAGATCAACTGCCGGTACGTTTGCCGGAAGATGTAGTGATGGATGGCGTAACCTCGCCGATTAAGGCTGATCCAGAGTGGGCTAAAACCACTTACAACGGTGCTGAAGCCTTCCATGAAACCGATACCTTCGACACTTTTATGGAATCCAGCTGGTACTATGCCCGCTATTGCAGCCCGGATCATGACAAAGCCATGCTGGACCCGGCCAAAGCTAATTACTGGCTGCCGGTGGATCAGTATATCGGCGGTATTGAACACGCCATTTTGCACCTGCTGTATGCGCGTTTTTTCCACAAGCTGCTGCGTGATGTTGGCCTGGTAAGCACCGACGAGCCCTTTAAGCGTTTATTGTGTCAGGGCATGGTACTGGCTGAAACCTTCTACCGCGATACCGATAACGGCGGCAAACAATGGTTTTCACCGGCCGATGTTACCGTACAGCGTGATGATAAAGGCCGGATTTTAACCGCCATACTAAATAGCGACGGGCTGCCAGTGGTAGCATCCGGCATGAGCAAAATGTCGAAGTCGAAAAACAACGGCATCGACCCGCAAAAAGTGATCGACCAATACGGCGCCGATACCGTGCGTTTGTTTATGATGTTTACCGCCCCGCCAGAGCAAACGCTGGAATGGTCAGATTCTGCCGTGGAAGGGGCCCACCGCTTTATTAAACGTATTTATGCGCTGGTTAGTGACTTTGCTGGCGCAGGCTCTGTCGGCCCGCTGGATATTTTAGCTCTGAATAACGAGCAAAAAACCCTGCGCCGCGAGTTGCATAAAACCATTGCCAAGGTATCAGACGATATCGGTCGGCGTTATACCTTTAACACCGCCATTGCCGCTGTTATGGAACTGAGCAACAAGCTGCAAAAAGCCAGCCTGGCCACTGAGCTCGACCGCGCTGTCATGCAGGAAGCGGTGCTGGCACTGCTGCAGCTGCTAAACCCTATTACGCCGCACGTTGCACAATACCTTTGGTCGCAACTGGGCCAAAGCCAAAGCATTGAGCAAACGCCGTGGCCGGTAGCAGATGAAGCCGCAATGGTAGAGGATGAAAAACTGGTTGTAGTACAGGTTAACGGCAAAGTGCGTGGCAAGGTAACAGTAGCGGCCGATGCGACAGAAGATAGCGTTTTGGCCATGGCCAAAACGGATGACAACGTTAGCCGCCATTTAGAAGGCGTAAGCGTGCGTAAAGTGATTTACGTACCGGGCAAATTGCTAAACCTGGTGGTGGGCTAAGATGGCCCGCCTTAGCCTGCTGGTTGCTCTGCTAAGCAGCATGCTGCTTGGCGGCTGCGGCTTTCATTTACGCGGCGATTTGCCGCTAAGCCATTTTCCTGCCATGTATATTCAAAGTGATCGCCACTCTGAACTGGCGGCACTGGTAAGCAACCGGCTAGAGCATAATAAGGTAGAACTGCTGGATTCCTATCAGCAATCAACCCCTATGTTGCAACTGCTTAGCGATTCGCTGGAGCGGCGCACCCTATCGCTGTTCCCTAATGGCCAGGTAGCGGAATATGAGCTGATTTACAAAGTAAGCTACGCACTGACAATGCCGGATGGCGAACCGCAGCAATATCAGTTTGAGCTGTTCCGCGATTATCAGGATGACCCGAACCAGGCCGCCGCCAAAGCCAAAGAGCTGGAGCTGATGCTGGGCGAACTACGCCAGCAGGCCGCCAACCGTATTGTGCGCCAGCTGTCGCGGTTGCATTAATGCCAACCGGGCCGCACTGATGCAAAAACTCTATGCCAATCAGTTAGAACAGCACTTAGCCGGGCAACTGGCGCCCTGCTACCTGATGTTTGGCGAAGAGCCGCTGCAAAAACTTGAAGCCATAGATGCCATCCGCGCCGCGGCAAAACAGCAAGGTTATCTTGAACGCATCAGCTTAGCTGCCGATGCCCAGTTTGACTGGAATGAACTTAGCAACGAGTTGCAAGCCATGTCGTTGTTTGCCGAACGGCGCTTAATTGAGCTGGAACTGGTGCAACAAAAGCTATCGCCGGCTGCCAATGACCAGTTAAAAAACCTGCCACAACAGTTACACAGCGATGTTATTTTGCTGATCCACGGCGAGCGCAGCCATAGCGATGTCAGCAAACTGGCCTGGTTTAAGCAATTGCAAACCCAGGCCGTGCAAATACCCATTTATGCCCTGGATGAGCGGCAAAGCCAGCAATGGTTAAGCCAACGGGCCCGCCAGTTACAGTTACAGCTAAGCAGTGATGCCCTGGCGTTACTACAGCACCATTGTGCCGGTAATTTACTGGCCGCACGGCAAGAGCTGGAAAAGCTGGCGCTAAGCAATTTACCCCAGCCACTGGATGCCAATGCGTTAAGCAGCTTTTTAGCTGACCATTCCAGCTTTACGGTGTTTCAGTTGGTTGACGCCATTTTACAGGGCCAGACCGACGAAGCGCTGCACCGCCTGCAACGCTTATGTCAGCAGGATACCGAGCCGGTTATTATTGCCTGGCAGCTGCAAAAAGAAGTGCTGCAACTGCGTCAGTTACAACAGGCAGCGCAGCACAACCTGAACGACAGCTTTAAAAGTTTGGCTATCTGGCCCAAACGCCAGCCGCTGTACCAAAGTGCGCTGAAGCGTTTATCGGCGAACTGGCTGGATTATCTGCTGCAGGAGCTGGCCGCATTCGACCGGCTGTACAAAAGCGGCCAGCTAACTAACAGCGAAGTGGCACTGGCGCACCTGGTTACGTTATTTATTAAACCGGTGCCCAAAGCGTTTTCGCTACAACAACACGCCAGCTATGACTAAGCGCGTATGATAAAGCACATCGGTATTCTGGGCGGCACCTTTGACCCTGTGCACAACGGCCACATTCGCTGCGCCCAGTATGTCCAGCAGTACTGTGCCCTGGACGAAGTACGGCTAATGCCCTGCCATCTGCCGCCACATCGGGCCACGCCAGGCGTAAGCGGTGAGCAGCGCGCCGCCATGGTACAGCTGGCTATAAGCCAAAACCCACAGCTGAAGCTGGAACGGCTGGAGCTTAATAAGCCCAGCGCCTCCTACACTGCAGACAGCCTGCAATTGCTGAGCGAGCAAGAGCCCGGCAGCCGGTTTTACTTTATTATCGGTATGGATTCGCTGTGTTATTTTCGTAGCTGGAAAAACTGGCCGGACATACTTAAGCTTGCACATTTGCTGGTATGTCAGCGCCCCGGTTACAGCCAGCAAGACGGCGACGCCCCGGCGTTGTTGCAGCAGTTTGGTGTAACCAACCTGGCGACAATTCGCCAACGCCACAGCGGCTGCATTATGCTGCTGGCAAACCCTTTAACAGACATCAGCGCCAGCGAAATCCGCCGGCAATTGCAGCAACAGCAAAGCCCGGTAAAAACTTTAGATGCCGCCGTATTGAACTATATTCAAACACAGCAACTCTATCAGGCTTAAGCGCTATATCCGCGTTTAAACTGTGCTAAAATGCCGCTTTTTTAACGCGCAGAGGAATCAGGGTGCAAACAGCCGAACTGGTAAGTTTTATTCAGGACAAAATTGACGACATGAAAGGCCGCGATATCGTGACTTTAGACGTGCGCGGCAAATCCAGTGTCACTGAGTTTATGATAGTGTGCTCCGGCACATCAAACCGTCACACTAAATCTATTGCTGATTATGTGGCTGGCGAAGCCAAAAAAGCCGGCCTGCCAACGCTAGGCATTGAAGGCCAGGCATCCGGCGAATGGGTATTACTGGATTTAGACGATGTGGTAGTGCATGTGATGCTGGAAGAAACCCGCAGTTTTTACCAGTTGGAAAAGCTTTGGAGCGCCTAGGCTGACATGAAGTTAGTGCTGATTGCTGTAGGCAACAAAATGCCCGCCTGGGTACAAACCGGTTTTGACGAATATGCCAGACGCTTTCCGCGTGATATGCCACTGGAATTAGTTGAAATTCCGGCCGGCAAACGCGGTAAAAATGCCGACATTAAACGCATTCTGGAACAGGAAGGCGAAAAAATGCTGGCAGCCGTACCGCGCGCCAGCAAAATAGTTACGCTGGAGGTAACAGGCGATAACTGGAGCAGCCCCACCCTTGCCGCCAAGCTTACCGACTGGCAGCGTGATGGCCGCGATGTGTGTTTACTGGTTGGCGGCCCTGAAGGCCTGGCACCAGCCTGTATTGCCGCCAGTGAAGCAAAATGGTCGCTGTCAGCACTGACCTTACCGCACCCGCTGGTGCGGGTGGTACTTGCCGAAAGCCTGTACCGGGCCTGGAGCATCTGTACTAACCATCCTTATCATCGCGAGTAAAGATGTTTAAAAAGCGCGTTGCCATTCAGGATTTTGCCGCCGAAAGCCGTTTGTTTAATCAACGGGCGGTTTTTGCCATTCTGTTTGTCGTGCTGATGTTTAGCATTATTGTATTTAACCAATATCAACTACAGGTTGTGTCTTACCAGGATTACCAAACCCGCTCTGAAGGTAACCGCATTAAAGTGGTGCCGCTGGCACCGAATCGCGGCCTTATTTATGACCGAAGCGGTATTTTGCTGGCAGAGAACCGGCCGGTATTTTCACTGGAGCTGGTGCCAGAGCAGATTAAAGATATGACGGCCACGCTGGCTGAACTGGCAGCATTAATTGAGTTTAGCGCCGAGCAGCAAGATGCCTTTTTAAAACAGGTCAGAGCGCAGCGACGCTTTAACAGCATCACGCTAAAAGAACAGCTTAATGATCAGGAAGTGGCCATTCTGGCGGTGAACCAGCATCGTTTTCCTGGTGTCACTGTAGAAGCCCGCTTAAGCCGGCATTATCCGTTTGGCGATCTGTTTACCCATGCCCTGGGTTATATCGGCAAAATAAACACCCGTGAATTACAGCAACTGGAACTGGATGGCGAGGCAGCAAACTATGCCGCCAGCCGCGATATCGGTAAAATTGGCCTGGAACGCTTTTACCAGCGCGAGTTGCACGGCACCATGGGATATCAGGAAGTAGAAGTTAACAACCGCGGCCGGTTAATCCGGGTGCTGCGCTCGGTGCCCGCTGTTTCTGGCCAGAATATCTATCTTGGGCTGGATGTCGGGCTGCAGCTAACTGCGCAACAGATCCTAAAACAGCACCGCGGCGCAATAGTGGCTATAGATCCACGTGATGGTGCCGTGCTGGCGTTTTACAGTAACCCCAGTTACGACGCCAATTTGTTTGTGCATGGTATCAGCTCGGCTAATTACAACGAATTACTTAACTCACGTGACCGGCCGCTGATCAACCGCGTGACTCAGGGTGTTTACCCGCCAGCGTCTACCATTAAGCCGCATCTGGCCTTGCTGGGGCTGGAAACCCGCACCATTACAACCAGCACCAAAATCTGGGACCCTGGCTATTATACGCTGCCTAACAGCGACCACCGTTTTCGTGACCATATCCGCTGGGGCCATGGCTGGGTTGATATTTACACCGCGATTACCAAAAGCTGCGACACCTTCTTTTATGATATGGGCATTAAGCTGGGTATTGACCGCATTTCCGAATACATGCACAAAATGGGTTTTGGCGAAAAAACCGGCATAGATATTCTGGAAGAAAGCAGCGCTAATATGCCATCGCGCGGCTGGAAACGGGCACGGCACAACCAACCTTGGTATCCCGGCGACACCGTACCCCTGAGCATAGGCCAGAGTTACTGGACCACCACACCATTACAGCTTGCGGTTGCCACTACGCCTTTACTTAACCGCGGTAAATTAGTTACACCGCATATGGTTACTGCCTTTAGCAATGGTGAAACTACTGCCGCCAATAATTTACCGCCAAGGCAGGTGCTGGAGGTTGAAAATGAGCAAAACTATGCCGTTGTTATGGACACCATGCACCAGACAGTAAGTATATTGGGTGGCACCGCACACAGAGCCTTTATTGGTGCACAATACAGCTCAGCCGGTAAAACCGGCACCGCGCAGCTGGCCGCCATAGCACAAGATGCCAAATATGACGCCGATGCCATTGACGAGCGCCTGCGCGACAACGCTATGTATCTGGGTTATGCCCCGCATGACAAACCAACAATACTGGTGGTAGTAGCTTTGGAAAATGCCGGTGGTGGTGGTAGTAATGCCGCACCGCTGGCCCGCCAGTTGATGGATTACTATTTTACTGCCGGAGTAAACACCGATGAATGATGATTTCACCGGCAACGCCCGGCACAGCCGGCTGGCACAGTTTCATATCGACACGCCTTTATTATTGGGCTTACTGGCGCTGATAGGCTTTGGTTTAATGGTGTTATACAGCGCCTCTGGCCAAAGCATTGTGATGATGGAGCGGCAGATTATACGCCTGGGCATAGCACTGGCCGTGATGGTTGCTTTCGCCCAAATCAAGCCACAAACGTTAAAACGCTGGTCTTTTCCGCTGTTTTTGGTCGGCGTAGCGTTACTGGTAGCGGTAATGCTGGTAGGCAGTGTTGGTAAGGGCGCGCAGCGCTGGCTGGATCTGGGCTTTATGATGTTTCAGCCTTCAGAGGTGATGAAACTTGCTGTGCCTATGGCGGTTGCCTGGTTTATTGCATCGCACAGCTTACCCCCACGGATCTGGCACCTGCTTGGCGGGGCGCTGCTATGTATTGTTCCTACCTTGCTTATTGCCCAGCAACCGGATTTGGGCACATCCATTCTGATAGCCACGGCCGGTGTTTTTGTGCTGTTTTTATCCGGTATGAGCTGGCGTCTTATTGCTGTGGTAGCAGGTTTGATTTCGGCATTTTTGCCCATACTGTGGCTGTTTTTAATGCGCGAATATCAGCGCCAGCGTGTACTGACATTCCTAAACCCGGAAAGCGACCCGCTGGGCTCCGGTTACCATATTATTCAGTCGAAAATTGCTATCGGCTCCGGCGGCTTTGACGGCAAAGGCTGGCTGCATGGTACACAATCACAACTGGAGTTTTTACCCGAGCGCCATACCGATTTTATTTTTGCTGTTCTCAGTGAAGAGTTTGGCATGCTGGGTGTGTTGATGTTGCTGGCAATTTACTTGTTTATTATTGTGCGCTGCATGATTATTTCCAGTAGGGCACAGGATAACTACAGCAAGTTGGTAGCCGGCAGCTTTACGCTGACATTTTTTGTTTATGTATTTGTTAATATAGGCATGGTATCAGGCCTGTTACCGGTGGTAGGTGTGCCTTTACCCTTAATCAGTTTTGGCGGCACGTCGATGGTGACACTGATGGCAGCCTTTGGTGTAATAATGTCGGTAGGAACTCATAAACGCATGTTGGCGGCGCCTTAATGAAATATTTAATGTTAACTCTTTCAGTACTGGCTTTACTCAGCGCCTGTAGCAGTAAACGTAGCAGTACCACAACCACAGCAGAACCCGAGCCGAACGCCGGACGTTATCAGCAAAAAAAAGACAGCATTCCACCGCGCCTGCCTACCATGCTGGAAATGACGGATCCTGTCCCCCAGGCAGAACCGCTTAGCCGTGGCGGTAACCGGCCCTACAGTTTGTTTGGCCAACATTATACGCCACTGGTGCAAAGTACTGATCACCGTGAAATTGGTATCGCCTCCTGGTATGGCAATAAGTTTCATGGCCATCTGACGTCCAATGGCGAAACTTACAATATGTTTGCCATGAGTGCGGCACATAAAACCCTGCCTTTGCCGTCTTATGTTAAAGTAACCAATCTGGACAACAATAAGTCGGCCATAGTACGGGTTAACGATCGCGGCCCGTTTCACCGCGACCGGGTTATTGATTTATCCTACTCAGCCGCGCATAAAATAGGCATGCTGCAGCAGGGTACAGCCAGAGTTCAGCTGGAACTGCTACAATCGCCCGCCATGTATGCGCAGGCTGCAGTCCCGGGAGCTTTGCCATCTCAAACCAGCAGTTGCTTTATTCAGGTGCTGGCCAGTTCAGACAGCAACCGCCTTAGCCAGTTGCAGCAAAAACTGCAACGCGAGCAAGCACTGCCCAGTGAAATACAGCCGGGCAGCGGAATTTTTCGCTTATTAGTCGGTCCTACTGCTAATAAGCAGCAAGCGCAGCAATGGCTGCAACAGTTAAAGTCCGGGTCTTTCCCGGATGCATATTTTTTTGATAGCCGTCAGTGCAGCTGACATCTGATTAAACATAACGATTAAAAAAGAACAGGTCTCATGAAAAGTTATTGCCATATTTTTGCCGTCGCCGCCGTTTCCCTTGCCAGTGCCAGCTTCAGCTTGTCTGCTATTGCCCAGACGGTTATTCCGCAGCCACCTGAAGTTGCAGCCAAAGGCCATATTCTGATCGATTTTGATACCGGCAAGGTGTTATCCGAGCAAAATGCCGACATGTCGCTGGCCCCGGCCAGTTTAACCAAAATGATGACCAGCTATGTTATCGGCACTGAGCTGAAAAATGGCAATATCACCAACGAAGATATGGTGACCATCAGTGAAAATGCCTGGGCAAAGAACTTCCCCGGTTCATCGTTAATGTTTATTGAGGTGGGCACTCAAGTATCGGTAGCCGACTTAAACAAAGGCATTATTATTCAGTCTGGTAACGACGCCTGTGTTGCACTGGCAGAACACATTGCCGGTAGCGAAAGCGCCTTTGTTGACTTAATGAACGCCCATGCCCAGCGCCTGGGCATGACCAGCAGCCGCTTTGGCAACAGCCACGGCCTGCCAAGTGCCGAGAACTTTTCAACCCCACGTGACATGGCCAAATTATCGGCCGCGCTAATCCGTGACGTACCGGATGAATACGCTTTATATTCTGAAAAAGAATTTTCCTACAACAACATCAAACAATACAACCGTAACTCACTGTTGTGGGATCGCAGCCTGGAAGTAGACGGCATTAAAACCGGCCACACCAGCGAAGCCGGCTTTAGCTTAATTACCTCAGCCACCCGTGACGGCATGCGCTTAGTGTCTGTTGTTATGGGCACTAACAGCGAACGCGCGCGCCAGAGTGAAAATAAAAAGTTACTCACTTACGGCTTTCGCTTTTTTGAAACCTTCTCGCCTTATCAGGCCGGTGAGAAATTTGCTGAACAGCGTATCTGGCAAGGCGAAAAAGAGAATATCCAGTTAGGCATCCTGCAATCGGCCCAGGTTACTATTCCACGTGGCCAGCGCAAAAACCTGCAGGCCGATTTCACCTTGAATCAGCAGCTGCTTGCCCCCATAACCAAAGGCCAGCAGGTGGGTACTATTTATCTGAAGCTTAATGGCGAAGATATAGCAACTTATCCACTGGTGGCGCTGGAAGACGTAGCCGAAGGCGGTTTCTTCAGCCGGATGATTGATTATATTAAAATGCAGTTTAATTAATTCGCCCAGATTATAGCGTTCTAAGTCCCGGCAATAGCCGGGATTTTTTGTTACAATCAGGCCAAAATGGTAAGGCAACGGCAAACGCCGTGATAGTGAGACAAAAATGGCGCACGAAGTTAAAGACACTAAGTTTGATGAATATCTGGAATTCCCCTGTCAGTTCAGTTTTAAAGTACTGGGGGTGGCCGATGACGCCCTGGTCGATCAGGTCATGGCCGTCGTGCGCCAGCATACTGATGCCGGTGACTATAGCCCGGCCGTTAAACCCAGCAGCAAAGGCACTTATCATGCAGTTTCAGTTAGCGTAACAGTTACCAGCAAGCAGCATATTGAACTGCTGTACACCGAGCTTGGCAAAATTGAACTGGTGCGTTACGTACTGTAAGCCAGTACCTGCAACTCAGCCATTCGTATTGCGCGCATAAGGCGGTATAATGCACAGCGTTTCACATAAGGCCGGACAACAGGTGACAACAGAGCCAACGGTAGCAGAGCAACTGATCATCAGAGAGCTTGGCGTGCAGGACTACACCACAGTGTGGCAAGCCATGCAGCAATTTACTGATCAGCGTAATAGCGACACCGCCGACGAGCTATGGCTGCTGGAGCACCAGCCGGTATTTACCCAGGGCCAGGCCGGTAAAGAAGAACACTTGCTGTTCCCCGGTGATATTCCGGTGGTAAAAGTCGACCGTGGCGGCCAGGTAACTTATCACGGCCCCGGCCAGTTAATGGTGTACGTGTTGCTGGATTTAAAGCGGCGTAATATGGGTGTACGTCAGTTGGTAACTCTGCTGGAACAGGTGCTTATTCAGTTGCTGTCGGCCTATGGCATTAATGCCTACGCCAAGCCTGATGCGCCCGGCGTGTATGTTGACGGTGGTAAAATTGCCTCTTTAGGGCTGCGGGTGCGCAAAGGTTGCACCTTTCACGGCCTGGCACTGAATGTAGATATGGATTTAAGCCCGTTTTCACGCATTAACCCCTGTGGTTATGCCGGATTACAAATGATCCAAAGTAAAGATTTAGGCGGCCCGCAAAGCATTGCAGAGGCCAAACAACGAATAGTGCAGTGTTTTTCGCAGCAACTGAATGTAGCCACACTGCAGCACACTACAGGGTTAGATTGGCAAAATGACTAAAACTGCACGTATGGAACCGGGCGTTAAACTGCGCGACGCTGACAAAATGGCCTTAATTCCTATTAAGGTGCTGCCAACCGAGCCAGAACAAATGCTGCGTAAACCTGAGTGGCTGAAGATCAAACTGCCAAAAAGCTCAGAGCGCATCGATCAGATCAAAGGCGCCCTGCGCAAGCACGGCCTGCATTCTGTATGTGAAGAAGCCGCCTGCCCTAACCTGACCGAATGCTTTAACCACGGCACTGCTACCTTTATGATTTTGGGTGCCATCTGCACCCGTCGCTGCCCGTTTTGTGATGTTGCCCACGGCCGGCCGTTGCCACCAAGTGCCGAAGAGCCGGAAAAACTGGCCTTAACCATCCGCGATATGAATTTAAAATACGTGGTAATAACCTCGGTTGACCGCGATGACTTACGTGACGGCGGCGCTCAGCACTTTGCCGACTGTATCAGCGAAATACGCAAACACAACCCAACCATTAAAATTGAAGTACTGGTACCTGACTTCCGTGGCCGTATGGATACTGCACTGGATATTTTAACCCAGACACCACCAGACGTATTTAACCACAACCTGGAAACGGCCCCAAGGCTATACAAGCTGGCCCGCCCGGGTGCCGATTATAAGTGGTCACTGCAGCTGTTAAAACGCTTTAAAGCCGCTCACCCTGAAGTGTCGACCAAATCCGGTTTAATGGTCGGCCTGGGTGAAACCACTGAAGAGCTGATCGAAGTATTAAAAGACCTGCGCGAGCACGATGTCGATATGCTCACCGTAGGCCAGTACCTGCAACCGAGTAAGCACCACTTACCGGTAAAAAGGTACATGCCACCAGCCGAATTTGACGAAATTAAACGTATTGCTTATGAACTCGGCTTTAAACACGTCGCCAGCGGCCCGTTTGTGCGGTCAAGTTATCACGCCGATCGCCAGGCAGCCGGTGAAGATATTAGTTAATAGCGAGCTAATCTAGCTGTTAGAAAAATGCGCTCTAGGGCGCATTTTTTTATCGCTGCCTTGCCTGTTACTGATACGGCTATTTATTACACTGCTGCACAATTTTATATCCACAAGCACCCGCCATAACTTACTCCGCTTTTACCAACAACAACTTGCAGCACTTTCGTTGCTGCGATAGCAGGTTTATACTGGCCAGCACTGCATGCTGTTGTTTCGGTGAAAAGCCGCTATGCTTCTTTACAACTTTAAGGGGAAAACCATGGAACACAGACGATTTAGCCGGGTAAGCTTTCAGGGTAAAGCCCATCTGGATATTGGCAGCCATAGCCTGGCCACTGAAGTGCTGGATTTGTCATTGCAGGGCGCCCTGATTAAAAAGCCTGACGATTGGCCGCCGTCGTTACCTAAACAGATGTTACTGCGTATACAGTTGAACGAGCTGCCGATAGAATTAAGTATGAAAGTTAGCGTGGCGCATACCTCTGATACTGTGGTGGGTTTACACTGCGAGAAAATTGATATTGAAAGCGTATCGCACCTGCGCCGCTTATTGGAGCTTAATCTGGGTGACGCTGAGCTGCTAAGCCGCGAGTTGTCGGAGCTAAGCGCCGGCTAATCAGGGTGCCAGCGCTTGTTGGGCTTCGCTGTAGCCCAGCTCTGAGGCCTGCTGCATATAATGCTGCCAGCGTTGCCAGTTTTGTTGCTGCCGGGCCAGATAGGCAAAGTAATACTGCACCGGCATCAGCTCTTGCGGTTGTTTTAGGATCTGTTGTGCCAGCTGAAAATACAGCGGCGGCATCTGCAGCTCAAATGAGCGCATCAGATTACTTTCTGCCACCATCCGATATGCCTGCAAAGGCGTATGTTTGCAGCTCTCTACCGCCGTTAAGGTGATATCCTCTGCACCAAGCTGCCATTGCTGCAAATAGGCTGAAACGTCTGCATTAGCCGATTCTGTAACAATAATATTAGGGTAAAATTTTCCGCTTCTACACAGCTGCTGTGCTGTGGCTTCAGGCAGCTGATATTCGTCGATAAAACCGAGTATATGCATAAATTCATGACGCAACAGCGCCAGACTGGCGTTATCCGGCAGTTGCAAAATACCGTTGTTATAACTGGCTTTACCCCGCCCGGCCACCACCACTAACTGGCTGAAATCGCCATTAGCGACCAGTTGTTCCAGCGCCTGATAACGGCATTGCAGCAGGCTGTTGCTGTCTTCTGAGCACTGCAGTGAGGTGCTATTGATGGTATGCAGGGGTAAAAAACATACTGCTAATTGCGACAACTGGGCGTCATTTTGCCATTGCTGCAACAGTTGCTGCCAGGTATCCACCCCAGCTTGCTGGCTGGCAACAGGTTGCAAGGTTAGCTGACAGCCTTGTGGGTGCTGATAACCAGCAGAGCTTGCGTTATTACCCTGCCATAGCCCCAGCTCTGCGCGCTGGGCAGCCGAAACAGCGCTTACTGCCATAGTGTTGCTATCAAGCTGCTGTTGTAACCACTGTGCAGTGGCCAGCCGCCCCTGCTGGCGCTGTTGTAATTGCAGCGCATGCTGCAAGGCCTGGCTATCACCTAAATGCGCAGCCTGGCGCATCCAGTGCAGTGCTGCGTCATATTCAGCGCTGGCAAGCCGCTGGCGGGCTAATGTCATAGCTGCGCCAGCGTCTGTCTGTGCCTGCTGCATCAGCACTGCCTCGCTATCAGGTGTGGGCTGGCAGGCACTGAGTAATATAAATGCAAAAAAGCCAGCAAGCTGGCTTTTAATTCGCGTACTGACAAACCACTTAAGGTTCATCGAAACCTTCAGGGCTGGTGTTTTCACCACGCAACCTTGCCATTTCTAACCGGGCATAACGATGTTCAACAAACTCGAATACATTGGTTGCCAGTACTTTTTTATAGTACTCCAGCGCCTGCTCGGGTTGTTGCTTGCTTTCATGCCACTTGGCCAGATAGAAATACGCTTCACATAAACGCTCTGCCAGTAATTGCGGGCCAGATAAATCCTGCATTACCGAGTCCAGTAAAGCGCTTTCTGTCATCTCCCCGGCCAGAAACTGCACAATATTAGTAGACCATTCGGCCTGATCCAATATCAGTGCACGCTGCTGCAATTGCTGCTGCGCCTGCTCTGCGGACAGTTCGCTTTGCGCCAGGTATAGCCATATTACACGGTATGCATCTGTCGGTTTTAACGCCAGAAACCGTTCAAAATCGCCTACGGCTAACTCTGTTTTACCGGCATAATACAGTGCAATACCACGGTTTAAATAAGCAAACTCGTGCTCAGGGGCCAGCTCCAGCGCAGAATCAAAAGCTTCGTATGCCGAGTCAAAATCACCGCTAACGGTATGATGAATGCCAACAAAGTTGTATGCATCTGCCATATCGGGTTTTAACCGCAACGCTCTTAAAAAATCCAGCCGGGCCAGCGAGCGCAGGCCAACACTGTCATACATTACACCGCGATCATAATACAGCTGAGCAGATTGCTCTTCTGATAGCTCGGCGCGGTACAGAATTTCAGTTAAGCGAGCGATAGCCAGTTCAGTACGGTAAGATACCGCCAGAGGCTCTGGCGTTAGCCAGCCTCCGGTGGTAGCCGACTGAGTAGTTGCACAACCACCCAGTAATGTTACCAGCAGCGCCAGAGGCGCTGCACGGCGTAACAGCCTATCAGGCATTTTCTTCAACATTCGTAGACTCAGTAGAAGGTTTAGCGTTGGCTTCCTTGATACTCAGGCGTACGCGACCTTGCTTGTCAACTTCAAGTACCTTAACCGCCACTTTCTGGCCTACGGTTAAATGCTCAGATACATTATTTACGCGCTCATCAGAGATTTGCGAAATATGTACCAAACCATCTTTGCCAGGCAGTACGTTAACAAAAGCACCGAAGTCAACGATACGTACTACTTCACCTTCATAAATGGTACCCACTTCAATCTCGGCCGTGATAGCGTTGATCTTGTCGATAGCAATTTGTGCAGCTTTAGCAGTGGTCGCAGCAATTTTAATGCTGCCGTCATCTTCCAACTCGATAGTTGTGCCGGATTCTTCTGTGATTTGACGAATTACCGCACCACCTTTACCGATAACTTCGCGGATTTTCTCCGGGTTAATCTTCATGGTGTAAATACGCGGAGCGTATTCAGACATCTCTTCGCGGTGACCACTGATGGCCTGGTCCATTACGTTCAGAATATGCAAACGGGCAGCTTTAGCTTGCTTCAGTGCAATTTGCATAATTTCTTTGGTAATGCCGTCGATCTTAATGTCCATTTGCAGTGCCGTAATACCATCGGTAGTACCGGCTACTTTAAAGTCCATATCGCCTAAGTGATCTTCATCACCTAAGATGTCAGACAGTACAACGAAATCATCGCCTTCTTTAACCAGGCCCATGGCAATACCGGCGACAGAGGCTTTAATAGGTACGCCTGCGTCCATCAGTGCTAAAGAAGAGCCACATACTGATGCCATAGAGCTTGAACCGTTAGATTCAGTGATTTCTGACACGATACGTACTGTGTACGGGAAGTCATTGAAATCAGGCATTACTGCTAATACACCACGCTTGGCTAAACGGCCGTGGCCGATTTCGCGACGCTTTGGTGAGCCTACCATGCCGGTTTCACCTACGCAGTACGGCGGGAAGTTGTAATGCAGCATAAAGGTGTCGGTTTTAGCACTTAACAAATCGTCGATGTTTTGTGCATCACGCGCAGTACCTAAAGTCGCTGTTACCAGCGCCTGAGTTTCACCGCGGGTAAACAGCGCTGAACCGTGGGTACGTGGTAATACGCCGGTCATTACGCTTAAACCACGGATCATTTCCGGGTCACGGCCGTCGATACGTGGTTCACCTTTGGTGATACGGCCACGTACTACTTTAGATTCCAGATCGTGGAAAATCTCGCCTACTTCGTTTTTGTTCAGCTCTTCGCCTTCGGCCAGCTGTGCAGTCAGTTTTTCTACTAACGCAGTTTTGATCTCACCGATACGCTCATAGCGCTTGGCTTTTTCAGTGATCTGATAAGCTTCGCCCAGTTGCGCGCGCGCCAGACCGTCAATTTTTTCAATTAACGGCAGGTTTTTCGCCGGTGATTGCCAGTTCCACTTTGGCTTAGCGCCTTCAGCAGCAAATTCGTTAATGGCATTGATAGCAATTTGCATCTGCTCATGGCCATACATTACTGCACCGAGCATTACGTCTTCAGACAGAATACCGGCTTCAGATTCAACCATTAATACTGCACTGGCAGTACCGGCTACTACTAAGTCTAATTTAGAGGTTTTCAGCTCTTCTTCTGACGGGTTCAGTACATACTGGTTATTGATATAACCCACGCGGGCGGCACCAATAGGGCCGGCAAACGGAATACCCGATAGCGCCAGCGCTGCAGAAGCACCGATTAACGCTACGATGTCCGGCTGAATTTCAGGCTGTACTGATACTACCGTAGCAATAACCTGCACTTCATTAATAAAGCCTTCAGGGAACAGCGGGCGAATTGGACGGTCGATTAAACGTGAAGTTAAAGTTTCGCCTTCTGACGGGCGACCTTCACGTTTAAAGAAACCACCAGGGATACGGCCGGCAGCATACATTTTTTCTTGATAATTTACCGTTAACGGGAAGAAATCCTGACCTGGCTTAGGTTCTCTCTTACCCACTACCGTTACTAAAACTGATGTATCACCCAGGCTGGCCAGTACTGCGGCATCTGCCTGACGGGCGATAACGCCGGTTTCTAAGGTGAAAGTATGTTGGCCGAACGGGAATGATTTTACGATGGGAGTCACGTGTTTGTTTCCTTTACTTAATCGCCTAATTGCGATGTCATTTTTGTCGTTTAATTCTTACTTAGTATACTCTGTAACCAAAGCGGAAAGATAGTTCAGTCAATCGTTAACTTTAGTGAAAAATAGTCTGCACCCTGACAAGCTGAATTAAAAAAAGGGGCTTAAAAGCCCCTTTTTTACTTAAACCGATTAACGGCGTAAGCCTAAACGCTCAATCAGTGTGGCGTAACGGCTCTGGTCTTTACCTTTTAAGTAATCCAGTAACTTACGACGCTGGCTAACCATACGCAGCAAACCACGACGTGAGTGGAAGTCATGCTTGTGCTGGGCGAAGTGGCCTTGCAGGTGGTTAATAGAAGCAGTTAACAGGGCTACCTGTACTTCTGGTGAACCTGTGTCGCCTTGCTTAACAGCGTAGTCAGCAACGATTTTTGCTTTATCAGCAGCGCTTAAAGACATATTTAACTCCAAATGTGAGTGAACTACAGTCAGGGAATCGCCGATCACTCATCCAGCAGACCCCAAAAAAATCCGCCGTATAATAGCATTTTACTGCTTTTTTTACAAGGCGTTTCTGCTACACAACCCTTAGGATAATGTGGCGGTATTTAATAAGCGCCGCGAGCTCAGCACGCCTTGTTCAACCTGGCCAATACCAAAGAAGTTATCGCCTGCGCCATGTAACTTAATGGCTGCAATATCAGCCATTGTTACCTGACAGTTCTGGCCATGCTGTAACCGGTGTTGCTCCTGCTCTGTCAGGACCAGCTTCGGCATATTTACAATACCGGCGTCCAGCGGTAACAGCAGTGCGTCCATATTGTTAAAATCACCACTGGCATGGCATTGTTCTGCCAAAACATCCAGCTGCGGCGGCGTAACCATTTGCGCAGCACTAAAAGGCCCAACCTGAGTACGGTGCAAGGCACCCACATGGGCGCCACAACCGAGCGCTTCGCCCAGGTCATCTATCAGGGTGCGGATATAAGTACCTTTAGAGCAATGCACAATAAAATCGGCCGTGCTGCCGCTGAACTTCAGCAACTCAAAGCGGAAAATACTAATTGGCCTGGCTTCACGTGGTACGGTAATACCCTGACGGGCATAGCGGTATAACGGCTGGCCCTGGTATTTAAGTGCTGAAAACATCGTAGGCACCTGTAAGATGTCACCACGAAACGCCGTTAGCGCCTGCTCCAGTTCCGCCTGGCTAAATTGCACCGGTTTTTCACTGATCACTTCGCCTTCAACATCACTGGTGTTGGTACGAATGCCAAAGTTAGCCGTAACCAGATAGGTTTTATCGGTATCGAGCAAAAACTGGCTGAACTTGGTAGCTTCACCAAAGCAGATTGGCAGCAAACCGGAAGCCATAGGATCCAGTGCACCGGTATGGCCGGCTTTTTGTGCCTGAAACAGCCAGCGTACCCGCTGCAGAATACCGTTGCTGCTAACTTCCAGCGGCTTGTCTAACAATAAAATGCCGTTAACGGCCCGGGCATTTTTCCGTGCCATTAGTTTGCCGGCTCGTCACTGCTATTATCGGTGCTGTCAGCTGCATCCGCCACATCATCCAGTGCCTGGCCTGACTGCAGCCGGCGCCGGTCATCTTCAGCCCGCGCCGTACTCACTAAAGTAGCCATGCGGATACCTTCGTTTAATGACTCATCAAAGGCAAAACGGATATGCGGCACAATCCGCGCCTGAATACGTTTACCAATTAAGCTGCGGACAAAACCCGAGGCATCGTTGAGGATTTTAAGATTGTCTTCAACCTTCTCGTCAGCGAGGCCTAAAAAGGTTACAAACACTTTGGCGTGAGATAAGTCGCGAGATACCTCAACGTCTGACACCGTAATCATACTGTGCAGGCGCGGATCTTTAATTTCGCGTTGCAGGATCACCGCCATTTCTTTTTTCATTTGCTGCGACAGTCTGTCGACCCGCGAGAATTCTTTCATAACTGTATTTCCACTGTCTGTTGCAGACAAAACAGGGGCCAAAGGCCCCTGTTTTATTGCTGCGTTGCCTGTTACAGGGTGCGTTCAACCTGTATTACTTCAAACACTTCGATCTGATCGCCTTCGCGCACATCGTTGTAGTTCTTCACGCCGATACCACATTCAAAGCCGTTACGTACTTCACTAACGTCATCTTTAAAGCGACGCAGCGATTCCAGTTCGCCTTCGAAAATAACCACGTTGTCACGCAGTACACGGATAGGCGCATTACGTTTGATCACACCTTCCGTTACCATACAGCCGGCTATAGCGCCAAACTTAGGTGAACGGAACACATCACGTACCTGTGCCAGGCCGATAATTTGTTGTTTAAACTCAGGTGCTAACATGCCGGTCATCGCCGCACGCACTTCATCTAACAACTCATAAATGATGCCGTAGTAACGTAAGTCGAGACCTTCATCTTCTACCAGTTTACGCGCTGTGCCATCGGCACGGACGTTAAAGCCGATAACAATCGCAGATGAAGCAGCTGCCAGCGTAACGTCGGTTTCAGTAATTCCACCCACGCCGCTACCAACAATTTTCACTTTAACTTCGTCGGTAGACAACTTCATCAATGATTCAATGATAGCTTCAACAGAACCTTGTACGTCTGCTTTAAGTACAATGTTCAGCTCTGACACATCGCCTTCAGTCATATTAGCGAACATGTTTTCCAGCTTAGACTTCTGCTGACGCGCCAGTTTCACATCGCGGAATTTACCCTGACGGTACAGTGCCACTTCACGTGCTTTACGCTCGTCTTTTACTACGGTTACTTCGTCACCGGCTTGTGGTACACCGGATAAACCTAAGATTTCCACCGGAATAGACGGGCCGGCAGTTTTGATTTCTTTACCGTTTTCGTCACGCATCGCACGAACCCGGCCGTATTCAAAACCACACAGTACGATTTCGCCCTGCTTCAGTGTACCTTCCTGTACCAGGATAGACGCTACCGGGCCGCGGCCTTTGTCCAGACGTGATTCAATAACCACACCGCGGGCCAAACCTTCTTTAACCGCTTTTAATTCCAGCAGCTCAGATTGGTTTAGAATGGCTTCAAGTAAATCATCAATACCCATGCCCGATTTTGCCGACACCGGTACAAACTGCGTGTCACCGCCCCACTCTTCAGAAATAACATCGAATTGCGACAGTTCATTACGTACCCGATCCGGATCAGCTTCTGGCTTATCCATTTTGTTCACAGCAACCACGATTGGCACACCGGCGGCTTTTGCATGCTGGATAGCTTCTTTGGTTTGTGGCATTACGCCATCATCGGCTGCAACAACCAGAATAACGATATCGGTTGCCTTGGCACCACGGGCACGCATTGACGTAAACGCCGCGTGGCCTGGCGTATCAAGGAAAGTAACCATACCGCGGTCAGTTTCAACATGATAAGCACCGATATGCTGCGTAATACCACCGGCTTCACCGGCTGCTACTTTAGCTTTACGGATATAATCCAGTAATGAGGTTTTACCGTGGTCAACGTGGCCCATAACAGTAACTACCGGCGCACGAGGCTCCAGAGCACCCTCACCCTGGCGGTCAGACATTACCGCTTCTTCCAGCTCGTTTTCTTTGGTCAGGGTAAACTTGTGGCCCATTTCTTCACAGACAATAGCCGCAGTTTCCTGATCAATGACCTGGTTAATGGTCGCCATAGCGCCCATTTTCATCATCACTTTAATCACTTCAGACGCTTTAACGGCCATTTTAGCAGCCAGCTCAGCTACAGTGATGGTTTCGCCAATTTTTACTTCGCGCTCAACCGGCTGGGCTGGTTTATTAAAACCATGCTGCATACTGGTCGGGGTTTTCTTTTTCTTTGAATGACGGTTAGCACGGTTAAAGGCTTCTTTGTCATTGGCATCGTCTTTTTTCTTGCCTTTAACAACAGGCGCTTTTTTACCGGCGCCACGACGGCCAGCACGCTCTTCTTTAGCGTCAACTTCGTCTTCTGCCTGTTTGGCAAATTCGTTGCTGGTCAGGTGGTAATCATCGGTATCCGCTGGTTTGGCTTTTTCTTCCTGTGCCCAACGTTCGCCATTTTCCTCTGCCAACTTACGCGCAGCTTCCGCCTGCTTAGCGGCTTCTTCTTCCAATTTACGCAGTGCTTCAGCTTCCTGTTGCTGACGAATACGATCAGCTTCTTTACGCGCTTCTTCTTTCGCGGCACGACGCGCCGCTTCTTCCGGATCGTCTTTTAACAGCTGGGCCTGCTTAGCATCTTCGCGACGTTTAGCTTCGGCAGCTTTGCGCTCGGCTTCTTCCTTTGCTTTAGCTGCAGCAATTTCTTTCGCTTTGCGATCTGCTTCAGCACGGGCATGATCAGCTTCGGCACGGGCTTTTTCTTCAGCCAAGCGCGCTTCTTCCTGCGCTTTTAATGTCGCTTCGTCAATTATCGGCTTTTTCACGTAAGTTTTTTGCTTACGCACTTCAACCTGAATCTCACGGTTACGACCTGCGCCACCCGCTACACTTAGTGTCGTTTTTTCTTTGCGTTTTAATGTTAAACGCGCAGGTTCTGCCGACTTACCACCATGCTGAGCACTTAAATGTTCCAGCAGGGATTTTTTCTCATCTTCGCTGACTACCTGACCGGCTGCTTTACTGATACCGGCATCAGCGAATTGCTGCACTAACCGCTCAACAGTAGTACCGACATCACTGGCTAGCTTTTCTATAGTGACTTCTGCCATTTGTGTTGTTACCTCCGTTGACTACTTATTTTCTTCGCTAAACCAAACGATATTACGGGCTGCCATAATCAGGTCGGCGGCTTGTTGTTCCGACATGGGGGCAATTTCCAGTAAATCGTCTACACCCAGCTCTGCCAGGTCGTCTAACGTTGTTACCCCTTTACTGGCCAGAACATAGGCTGTATGGGTATCTAATTCTTTCAGCGCTAACAGCGCTTCAGTGGGTTGCGCATCTTCCAGTGATTCCTCACTGGCCAGAGCGCGGGTGGTTAATACTGCTTTGGCACGACCACGCAGCTCTTCCACTGTCGCTTCGTCCAGACCATCGATGCTTAACAGCTCGCTGATTGGTACATAAGCAATTTCTTCCAGTGTGGAGAAACCTTCATCTACCAGCACATCGGCAAAGTCTTCGTCAATTTCAAGTGCATCAACAAATACCTGACGTACCTTGGCGGTTTCTTCCTGGTGTTTTTGCTTCATGGCGCTAACCGACATAACGTTCAGTTCCCAGCCGGTAAGCTGGCTGGCTAAACGTACGTTCTGGCCGTTACGGCCAATAGCCATTGCCAGGTTGGCGTCTTCTACCGCGATATCCATTGAATGCGTGTCTTCATCAACGATGATAGAGGCAACTTCAGCCGGAGCCATGGCATTGATAACAAACTGCGCATCGTTATCGTCATACAGCACAATATCAACCCGCTCACCGGCCAGCTCGTTAGAGACAGCCTGCACGCGTGAACCACGCATACCTACACAAGCACCAACCGGGTCAATACGACGGTCGTTACTCTTAACGGCGATTTTGGCACGGGCACCTGGATCACGGGCAGCGCCACGCAGTTCAATCATCTCTTCGCCGATTTCAGGCACTTCAATGCGGAATAATTCCAGTAGCATTTCCGGGCGTGACCGGCTTAAAAACAACTGAGCACCACGCGCTTCCGGTTTTACTTCAAACAACAACGCACGAATACGATCGCCTGGGCGATAGGTTTCACGCGGGAGCATTTCATCACGGCCTAACATCGCCTCGGCGTTGTTACCTAAATCAACAATGATGCTGTCACGGTTTACTTTTTTCACCACGCCGGTAACTAATTCACCCACCTGGTCAATATAAGCTTCTACCACCTGTGAACGCTCGGCTTCACGTACTTTCTGTACGATTACCTGCTTGGCCATCTGGGTAGTAATACGGTCAAATTCGATAGAGTCAATTTGCTCTTCGTAGTAATCGCCAATCTTTACCGAAGGGTCGTCGTACTGCGCCGCAGATAACGTCATTTCGCGGTATGGGTGCTCTTGCACCTGATCGTCAGGAATAACCTGCCAGCGACGGAAGGTCTCATAAGAGCCTGTCTTACGGTCTATATTAACGCGAACTTCAATATCGCCTTCATTCTTTTTCTTGGTGGCCGCTGCCAGTGCAAACTCCAGTGCCTGGAAGATCTTTTCCCGTGGCACAGATTTTTCGTTTGAAACTGCATCAACAACTAATAATATTTCTTTTGCCATTGTTTGTTGCCTCGCTTTGCCCCGATACCTTAAAACACCGGTACCACGTTTGCTTTATCTACGTTATCCATCAGCAAACGATAGGGTTTGCCATCTACTTCCACTATCAACATATCGTCTTCAATAGCTGTTAGTACGCCTTTAAACTTACGCCGGCCATCCTGTGGAATAGCCAGTTTTACTTCAATTTTTTGCCCTACCACCGCCAGAAAATGGGCAGGTGTAAACAATGGCCGATCCAGACCTGGTGACGATACCTCAAGCAGGTATTCATTGGTGATTGGATCTTCCACATCTAAAATGGCACTCACTTCGCGGCTAACCAGCGCACAATCGTCAACATTGATACCATCCACGTGTTCAATATACAGCCGTAGAGTTGAGTGACGACCAGCCTGTACCAGTTCAAGCCCCAACAACTCAAAGCCTGCGGCTTCAACGGTTGGCAGCAATAACTCTGTCAGTGTCTGTTCTTGCTTAGTCAACGAGACCTCCGGAAATTCTGCTGTAACCTGCTACTTTGTCAGTAACAGCGGCAACAACAGTAAATAAAAAAAGGGCGTTTAGCCCATTACTGCGTAAAACTGAGTCTGCAGATACGAAAACGCCCCGAACTAGCGGGGCGAATGGGCATCCAATCAACTAACATATCGCCAATGTTAATTGAAAATCTAATCACTTCATAAGAAGTTGGTTGCGGGAGCCCCAAGATTTAAGAGCGAACCGACAACCTTCAGTACTAAAATACAATTAAACTATTTTGTACTGCAAAGTTGGTTGCGGGAGCCGGATTTGAACCGACGACCTTCGGGTTATGAGCCCGACGAGCTACCAGGCTGCTCCATCCCGCGTCCGTAATTGGCGCTTATTATATAGCGCTGACTGGCTTATCGCAAGCATTGCCTTGGCAAACTGTCGATAAATTTGGTGCCGAGAGCGGGACTTGAACCCGCACGTCCGAAGACACTACCCCCTCAAGATAGCGTGTCTACCAATTTCACCACCTCGGCTAAATTAAGAGGATTAGTTACCTACAGGAATATCGCTGGTATCGTCTTTTTTCGGTTCAACTTGCTCAGTAACGGGTACTGACAAATCGTCCCAGGCATCTACCTTTTTGCTGCCCGTGCTGTAGTTACCCAGCACTATGCTTAATACAAAAAAGATAGTGGCCAGTACAGTAGTGGTTTTGGTAAGAAAATTACCTGTACCTGACGAACCGAACACGGTAGCAGAAGCACCTGCTCCAAAAGCCGCGCCCATGTCCGCGCCTTTACCATGCTGAATTAACACTAAACCAATTAAAGCTATGGCAACTAACAAATAAACTACTATCAATACTTCGTACATGCTTATTCCTTTGCACCTTTTGTAACTGCAAGGCAAATTTGCGCAAATTCTGCTGGCTTTAGGCTTGCACCGCCAATCAGAGCACCGTCTATGTCGGCTTGGCGAAATAATGCAGCAAAATTGTCTGCATTAACACTGCCGCCATACAATAATTTTACCCTTACTGCTGACTGCGCATTGTACCTGGCCAGATGTTGCCTGATAAAAGCATGTGTCGTTTGCGCCTGTTCTGGCGTTGCCGACTCACCTGTGCCGATCGCCCATATGGGTTCATACGCAATCACTGATTTCGCCAGTAATTCGGGCTGCGAAGCATACACCGCATCAAGTTGCCGTGCAAGAACCTGCTGCGTTTTTTCTTGTTGCCGCTCGGCTGCTGATTCACCAATACAAAGTATCGGTGTTAAACCCGCAGCAACAGCACGATAAAATTTAGCCGCGATAAGTTCATTGCCTTCGCCATTTAACGCACGCCGCTCTGAATGTCCGACAATTACATAGCTGGCTCCGGCTTCCTGCAGCAAATCAGCACTGAGTTCACCGGTAAAAGCACCGCTTATTTCATGGCTTAATGTCTGCCCGCCAAGAGCAAAATTACACAGTGCAGGGAAGCGTGTTAACAACGTGGCTGGTGGACATACCACAACAGCTTGCTCTACTAACGGCAGCGCCGTTAACACCTCGACCATTTCCTCAACCAGTGCGGCTGAACCGTTCATTTTCCAGTTCGCTGCGATCAGTGGTGTGCGTTGCATGGTACTGTTTCCCTGTAATTAGACGGGCGCGATATTAACCAACCACGCCGGTGCAAACAAGCTTTAATGGCGCATTCAGACAATCAACTGGCGATTTTTACTGCAGCAGCAATCTGCTCGGCATACTGTCGTACTTCAGTGGCATCTTCGCCTTCTACCATTACCCGGATCAATGGTTCGGTGCCACTCTTACGGATCAATACCCTGCCTGAACCATTCAGCTTGGCCTCAACATCGGCAATCACTTGCTTCACATGTTGTTTTTCCAACGGGGCAGTGCCTTTTTCAAATTTTACGTTCACCAGCACTTGTGGCAGCTTATGCATACCCTGGCTAAATTCAGCCAGCGTCATTCCCGCCTCAATCATTGCCGTAAGCACCTGCAGTGACGCAATAATGCCGTCACCGGTGCAGGTATGGTCTAAATTCAATACATGGCCTGAGTTTTCACCGCCAATACGCCAGTTGTTTTCGCGTAGTAGCTCCATTACGTAGCGATCGCCTACTGCACTGCGGGCAAACGGGATACCTAACTCTTTAAGTGCCAGCTCCAGGCCCAGGTTACTCATTAAAGTACCTACTACGCCACCTTGCAGTTTATTCTGCTCTTTGGCAGCACGGACAATAATATAAACAATTTCATCGCCATCAATAACCCGGCCGGTATGATCAACCATCATGACACGGTCACCATCGCCGTCATAAGCAATACCGAGATCGGCTTTACATTCCACCACAGTTTTCTGCAGCAATTCAGTATGGGTGGCACCACAATGATCGTTAATATTTAATCCATCCGGGCTGGCACCAATTACAATAACTTCAGCACCCAGTTCTTTAAACACTGCAGGTGCTATGTGATAAGTGGCACCGTGCGCGCAGTCGATAACAATTGTCATGCCACTTAATGATAAATGGTTAGGTAAGTGGCTTTTACAAAACTCGATATAGCGCCCGGCAGCATCATCGATACGCTGAGCTTTACCCAGTTTTTCCGATGACTCGCACACCATCGGCTGTTCCAGCTCGTATTCAATCGCCAGTTCAACTTCATCCGGTAATTTTGTGCCATCAGCGGAGAAAAACTTAATGCCGTTGTCATAATAGGGATTGTGCGAAGCACTGATCACAATACCGGCCTCAGCGCGGAATGTACGGGTTAAATAAGCTACCGCAGGTGTAGGCATCGGCCCCAGCAAACGCACGTTGATACCAGCTGCAATTAAACCGGCTTCCAATGCTGTTTCTAATAAATAACCAGAGATACGCGTATCTTTGCCAATTAATACTTTACGGGTGCCACGCTGTGACAACACACGGCCGGCGGCCCAGCCTAACTTCATCGCAAACTCTGGCGTAATAGGAAACTCGCCGACACGGCCACGCACGCCATCAGTTCCAAAATATTTTCTGCTCATCCTTTATGCTCCATACTGCATTGCTGTCACGACCCTGACCGCCTGCACGGTTTCTTTAACATCATGCACCCGGATTATCCGGGCCCCTTGTAATGCTGCAATAGTAGCGCAGGCTACACTAGCTGCCAAACGCTCATTCACCGGTATGTTCAGTAATTGACCAATCATTGATTTACGCGACATACCTGCCAGTACCGGATAGCCAGAATCGGTAAATTGTGTCAGTTGCTGCAACAGTAAATAGTTATGGCTCAGGCTTTTGCCAAAACCAAAACCGGGATCCAAAATAATATGCTGCCTTGGCATGCCTGCCAGTTCACAGACAGTGGCGCGCTCTAATAAGAACTGCTTAACCTCTGCCACCACCTGCTGATATTGTGGTAAATGCTGCATACTGCGCGGTGCCCCCTGCATATGCATCAGGCATACCGGCACATCAGCTGCAATAGCGACTTCTAAAGCACCAGGTTCCAGCAAAGCCCTGACATCATTGATAATATCGGCACCAGCCTGAACCGCAGCTGACATAACTGCAGCTTTGCTGGTGTCAACCGAGATGGCACAATCAAAGCGTTGGCGGATGGCTTCAATAACAGGTATTACGCGGTTTAACTCGTCCTGCTCTGCTACATCAGCAGCGCCGGGGCGGGTAGATTCACCGCCAATATCTAAAATTGCTGCGCCGTCTGACAGCATCTGCCCGGCCTGACGCAGAGCAGCATCCAACTGCTGGTGTTTACCGCCATCTGAGAAAGAGTCCGGCGTAACATTTAAAATACCCATAACCAATGGGCGGCTTAAATCCAGCGTGCGCTGACGCGGTAAGGACAACAACATAATGCCTCCTGAAGCAGATATTTTGGCGTTGACAATAAAAATAAACCCCGGCATAACCGGGGCTTTAGTTTAATTAAATGCAGCAGATTTAGTGCAGATTACCTTCTGATGGCTTACCGGGTGCGGCAGCATCATCATCCTGGCTAACTTTGCTATCCGGCTTGTCATCTGAGCCTGGCTTATCACGAGGTTCCCAGTTCTCTGGCTGGCGAACTTCGCGACGGGCCATCAGGTCATCAATCTGTTTAGCGTCTATGGTTTCATACTTCATCAATGCATCTTTCATTGCATGCAGGATGTCCATATTTTCTTCAATCAGCTTTTTCGCACGGTCATAATTACGGTCAATAAAGTCACGAATTTCTGCATCAATGGCTTTAACGGTATCTTCCGACATATGCTTGTTTTTGCTGACAGAGCGGCCAAGGAACACTTCACCTTCTTCATCGGCATACAGCAACGGGCCCAGCTTCTCTGAGAAACCCCACTGGGTAACCATCTTACGCGCCAAATCTGTAGCCCGCTCAATATCGTTCGACGCACCGGTAGTGACATATTCAAAACCGTAGATCACCTCTTCGGCAATACGGCCACCGAACAACGAGCTGATCATACTCTCCAGTAAACGTTTGCTGTGCGATACACGGTCACGCTCTGGTAAGTACATGGTGACACCTAATGCCCGGCCACGTGGAATAATACTGACTTTATACACCGGATCATGATCAGGCACCAAGCGGCCAACAATGGCATGGCCAGCTTCGTGATAGGCTGTCATTTCTTTTTCTTTCTCTGTCATCACCATAGAGCGGCGTTCTGCGCCCATCATGATTTTGTCTTTGGCTTTTTCAAATTCGTCCATTGACACCACGCGGCGATTACCACGGGCAGCGAACAGTGCAGCTTCGTTAACCAGGTTGGCTAAGTCGGCACCAGAAAAGCCCGGCGTACCGCGTGCAATAACTGACGGCTCTACACCTTCAGCCAGTGGCACTTTACGCATATGCACTTTTAAGATTTGCTCGCGGCCTTTTACATCCGGCAAACCTACCACTACCTGGCGGTCAAAACGGCCGGGGCGTAATAGCGCAGGATCAAGTACGTCAGGACGGTTAGTTGCTGCAATAACAATAATACCCTCGTTACCGTCAAAGCCGTCCATTTCAACCAGCATCTGGTTTAAGGTTTGCTCACGTTCATCATGGCCACCGCCTAAACCGGCGCCACGCTGACGGCCTACCGCATCAATCTCATCGATAAAGATAATACAAGGTGCGGCTTTTTTGGCTTGTTCAAACATATCGCGCACGCGGGATGCACCCACACCGACAAACATTTCGACGAAGTCTGAACCGGAAATAGTAAAGAATGGCACTTTGGCTTCACCGGCAATCGCTTTAGCTAACAGCGTTTTACCTGTACCTGGTGGGCCTACCATTAAAATACCGGTTGGAATTTTGCCACCCAATTTTTGGAAACGGGATGGGTCGCGCAGGTAATCAACCAGTTCAGATACTTCTTCTTTAGCTTCGTCGCAACCTGCAACATCGGCAAAAGTGGTTTTGATCTGATCTTCGCCCATCAGGCGCGCTTTGCTTTTGCCAAACGACATGGCACCTTTGCCACCGCCGCCCTGCATCTGGCGCATAAAGAAAATCCACACGCCGATAAGCAATAACATCGGGCCCCAAGACAGCAGAATAGTGCCCAGCAAGCTGCTTTCTTCCGGCTTACTACCTAAAGTTCTGACGTCATTTTTGATCAAGTCATCCAGCAGCTTTTCATCATAGCCCCCCGGAATAACTGTTTCGAAGCGGTCACCGCTACGTTTTACGCCTGTAATCACACCAGAGCGCTCAACTTTCACCTCGCGGATCTGGCCCTGATTTACCTCGTTGATAAACTGAGTATAGCTGGTTTGCCGGTCGGTACTGTCGCCGGGGCCAAAGCTGTTAAACACCGACATTAATACGACGGCGATCACTAACCAGACAATCAGATTCTTTGCCATGTCACTCAAGGTTATAACCTCTTCTTACCGATAAATAGATAATTACCCGGCTACTTTACTAGACTTTGAAGCCGGTCGCCACGATATATGTCTCACGCGAACGCGCACGGGACGAATCGGGCTTACGAATTTTTACAGTGGTAAAGGCGGCGCGCACATCTTTTAAAAATTGCTCGAAACCATCACCCTGAAATACTTTGACCACAAAACTGCCATTTTGCTTCAGTACTTTGTGACACATGTCCAACGCCAGCTCTACCAGATAAACCGACCTTGCCTGGTCAGTAGTATCATTGCCACTCATATTCGGCGCCATATCAGACAATACCACATCTACGTTCTGACCACCTATCCGGCTCAGTAATGCATCTAATACTGCTTCATCACGAAAGTCTCCCTGCAGGAAACTCACACCGTTAATCGGGTCCATTGGCAGAATGTCGCAGGCTATCACGGTACCTTTGTCACCGACAAGCCCCACACAGAACTGCGACCAACTACCCGGCGCAGAGCCTAAATCAACCACAGTCATCGCTGGTTTTATCAGTTTGTCCTGCTGGTTTATCTCTTCCAGTTTAAACGCTGCGCGTGAACGCAGGCCTAATTTTTGTGCTTTTTGTACGAATTGATCATCGAAATGCTCTTTCAACCAGCGGGTGGAACTGGCGGAGCGTTTTTTCTTGGTCATGCTTTCACTCTTGATTAGTGTTATGCGTTAGATGGCGCTACAATAACGCAAATTCAAGCGTTATCTGCGGAAATAGTCATTTTATGAGTTTAACCAACAAACAGAAACAATTTTTAAAAGCAAAAGCCCATGATCTTAAGCCAGTAATTTTACTCGGCGGCAATGGCCTGACCGAAGGTGTGGTAGCCGAGATTGAAGTAGCACTAAGCTTTCACGAACTGATTAAAGTAAAAGTACCAACGGAAGACCGTGAGCAAAAAGTACTGATTATGGATGCCATCATCCGTGAAACCAAAGCAGATAAAGTTCAGGTAATAGGTAAAACCCTGGTGTTGTTCCGTCAAAGTGAAGCGAAAAAAATCCAGCTGCCACGCGGCTAAATATTTATTAAACATAAAAAAAGCGCCGTTCGGCGCTTTTTTTGTTGGGCTAAAACTCAGATATATTGCACTGCGGTAATTTCGAACTCAACTACACCTTTGGGCGTAGTGATATTTACCACATCATCCGCAACTTTGCCGATTAAGCCACGCGCAATCGGCGAATTAACTGAAATCAGGTTATTTTTGATGTCCGCTTCATCATCACCAACGATACGGTAAGTCACTTCTTCGTCGCTATCCAGATTCAGAATAGTAACAGTACTGCCAAAGATAACCTTGCCGGTATTGGGTAATTTGCTGATATCAATGATCTGCGCATTAGACAGCTTGGCTTCAATATCCTGAATGCGGCCTTCGCAAAAGCCCTGTTGCTCACGGGCAGCGTGATATTCAGCATTTTCTTTTAAATCGCCGTGCTCACGCGCCGTAGCAATGGCCTGGATAATCGCAGGCCGTTTTACTGATTTAAGTTCATGCAGCTCAGCGCGCAGTCGTTCTGCGCCCTGCACTGTCATCGGGATTGCACTCATCCGTTAACTCTCTTATGTAGTTCCTGCACTGAGGCTACGTTTTCAAACGCACTGGCGGCGTTTGATTTTACCGTAGCAAAGGCAGCATTTAATGTCGTGGTGTAGTTGGCTTTATACTGCAAGGCCCCACGGCGTATTACTTTAGAATCCTCAATCGCCTGGCGACCATCGGTCGTATTGACGATATAGCTGTATTCACCGTTTTTAATGCGATCCAGAATATGTGGACGGCCTTCAGACACCTTATTTACCGTGCGGCATGTAATACCTGCGGCCTGTAATGCCTTGGCGGTACCGCCGGTAGCGTCCAGCTCAAAGCCTTTTTCAACCATACGTTTTGCCAGTTCAACAACGCGCACTTTATCGCTGTCGCGCACGGAAAGCAAGGCGCGGCCACCGGTTGGAATTAACGTGCTGGCACCCAGCTGGCCTTTAGCGAAAGCTTCTTCAAAGGTATCACCCACGCCCATCACTTCGCCGGTAGAACGCATTTCAGGGCCTAAAATAGGATCAACACCCGGGAATTTGTTAAACGGAATAACCACTTCTTTTACCGAAAAGAACGGTGGAATAATTTCTTTGGTAATACCTTGTGCAGCCAAAGATATACCAGCCATACAACGGGCGCCGACTTTTGCCACAGCCACACCGGTAGCTTTTGACACAAAGGGTACGGTACGGGCGGCACGCGGGTTAACTTCAATTAAGTACACTTCGTTATCTTTTACTGCAAACTGCGTGTTCATCAGACCAACTACACCTAACTCCATCGCCAGCTTACGTACCTGCTCACGCATCACGTCCTGGATTTCTTTGCTCAGGCTGTACGGTGGTAAAGAACAGGCTGAGTCACCGGAGTGCACACCGGCTTGCTCGATGTGTTCCATAATGCCGCCAATCACCACTTCTTTGCCATCGCAGATGGCGTCGATGTCGACTTCAATCGCATCATCAAGGAAGTTATCCAGCAGTACCGGTGAGTCATTCGATACGCTAACCGCATCGGTCATATAACGGCGCAGGTCTTGCTCGTCATAGACGATTTCCATCGCGCGGCCACCCAGTACGTAAGATGGGCGGACTACCATCGGGAAACCAATTTCCGGCGCCTTGGCAATTGCTTCTTCCATGCTGGTAACAGTCGCGTTTTTCGGCTGCTTTAAGCCTAAACGCTCTACCGCTTGCTGGAAACGTTCGCGGTCTTCAGCACGGTCAATCGCATCCGGCGACGTACCAATAATTGGCACTCCGTTGGCTTCCAGTGCACGGGCTAATTTCAGTGGCGTTTGACCACCGTACTGCACGATCACGCCTTTAGGCTGCTCTTTACGCACAATTTCCAGTACGTCTTCCAGCGTTATGGGTTCGAAGTATAACCGGTCTGAAGTGTCGTAATCGGTAGACACCGTTTCCGGGTTACAGTTAACCATGATGGTTTCAAAGCCGTCTTCGCGCAGTGCCAGTGAGGCATGCACACAGCAGTAGTCGAACTCGATACCCTGGCCGATACGGTTCGGCCCGCCGCCGATAATCATAATTTTATCGCGGTTGGTTGGCGCAGCTTCACACTCTTCATCATAAGTGCTGTACATATAAGCGGTGTTAGAGGCAAATTCTGCCGCACAGGTATCTACCCGCTTGTACACCGGGTGCAACTTATAACCGTAACGCTTTTTGCGTACTTCGTTTTCGCTGACACCTAACACGTCGGCAATACGCTTATCGGCAAAGCCTTTGCGTTTTAAGCGTTTTAACCGGGCTTCGTCCAGCGCAGCAAAGCCATCTTTACCCAATGCCAGCTCTTCTTTTACTAAATCTTCAATTTGCACCAGGAACCAGCGGTCGATATTGGTTAAGGTGAAAATGTCATCCATGCTCATGCCAAAACGGAACGCATCGGCGATATACCAAATGCGGTGCGAGCCAGGCTCTTTTAATTCACGGACAATTTTATCTTTGGCTTCTGGCAGCGTTATATCGATAACAGGGTCTAAACCGCAAACGCCAATTTCAAGACTGCGCAGTGCTTTTTGCAACGATTCCTGCTGGTTGCGGCCAATGGACATTACCTCCCCGACTGACTTCATCTGGGTAGTAAGGCGGTCATTCGCACCGGCAAATTTTTCAAAGTTAAAACGTGGTACCTTGGTAACCACGTAGTCGATACTCGGCTCAAACGACGCCGGGGTTTTACCGCCGGTAATATCGTTTGCCAGCTCGTCCAGTGTATAACCAATGGCCAGTTTGGCCGCCACTTTGGCAATAGGGAAGCCGGTCGCTTTAGAAGCCAGTGCAGATGAGCGCGACACGCGCGGGTTCATCTCAATAATAACCATGCGGCCATCTACCGGGTTAATACCAAACTGTACGTTTGAACCACCGGTTTCAACGCCAATTTCACGCAGCACTGCCAACGAGGCATTGCGCATGATTTGGTATTCTTTGTCGGTCAGGGTTTGCGCCGGAGCTACAGTGATAGAGTCACCGGTGTGCACACCCATAGGGTCGAAGTTTTCAATGGCACAAACAATAATGCAGTTATCGTTTTTATCGCGTACCACTTCCATTTCGTATTCTTTCCAGCCGATTAACGACTCGTCAATCAGCAACTCTTTGGTAGGTGATAAGTCCAGGCCGCGGGTACAAATTTCTTCAAACTCTTCGCGGTTGTAAGCAATACCACCACCTGAGCCGCCCATAGTGAACGACGGCCGGATAATGCACGGAAAGCCAATATCTTCCAGTACCTGGTAAGCTTCATCCATAGAATGCGCAAAACCGGCACGTGGGCAAGCCAGGCCGATAGAGCGCATGGCCTTGTCAAAGCGACCACGATCTTCCGCCTTATCAATGGCATCGGCAGTAGCGCCAATCATCTCAACATTATATTTAGCCAGCACACCCTGACGTTCTAATTCCAGTGCACAGTTCAGTGCAGTCTGGCCGCCCATGGTAGGCAGAACGGCGCAAGGGCGCTCTTTTTCAATAATTTTTTCCACTACCTGCCAGTGAATTGGCTCAATGTAGGTGGCATCGGCCATTTCCGGGTCGGTCATAATGGTGGCCGGGTTCGAGTTCACCAGAATAACGCGGTAGCCTTCTTCTTTTAATGCTTTACAGGCCTGAGCGCCTGAATAGTCAAATTCACAGGCCTGGCCAATCACGATTGGGCCGGCGCCTAAAATCAGAATGCTTTTTAAATCTGTACGTTTTGGCATTGCTGCAAAATCTCCGTAATTCGTGTCTGCCTAGGCGTTATGCTGTTGCATCAGCGCAATAAAATGGTCGAACAGCTCAGAGGCTTCGTGCGGACCAGGGCTGGCTTCAGGGTGGCCCTGAAAGCTGAACGCCGGTTTGTCGGTACGATGGATGCCCTGTAAGGTGCCGTCAAACAACGATTTATGGGTGGCGCGTAAATTCGGCGGTAAACTGACTTCATCGACAGCGAAACCGTGGTTTTGCGCCGTAATAAGTACCCGTTTTGTATCCAGATTTTGCACCGGGTGGTTACCACCATGATGACCAACGGTCATCTTCACCGTTTGCGCGCCACTGGCCAGAGCCAGCAACTGATGGCCTAAACAGATACCAAACACCGGAATGTCGGTTTCAAGGAAGGCTTTAATCGCTTCAATGGCATAGGTACAAGGAGCCGGGTCGCCCGGGCCATTGGATAAGAAAATCCCGTCCGGATTCATTGCCAGTACGTCACTGGCCGGCGTTTGTGCCGGTACTACCGTCAGCTTACAGCCACGATCTGCCAGCATGCGCAGAATATTGCGCTTTACACCAAAGTCATAGGCTACCACATGAAACTGTTGTGGCGCTGCCGCGCGATGGCCTTCGCCCAACTGCCAGCTACCTTCAGTCCACTGATAAGCTTTTTTAACGCTAACTTCTTTGGCTAAATCCATACCTGACAAGCCAGGGAAGCCTTTAGCCAACTCGAGTGCTTTGGTTTCATCCAGATTATCGCCTGCCATTAAGCAGCCATTCTGGGCGCCTTTCTCGCGTAAAATACGGGTTAACTTGCGGGTATCGATATCGGCGATGCCGAGAATATTGTGTTGTGTTAAATACTGACTAAGAGAGAGTTGGTTACGGAAATTACTGGCAAGAAGCGGAAGGTCACGGATTATCAGGCCCCTGGCCCAAATTTGTCCGGATTCTTCATCCTCAGAGTTAGTACCGGTATTGCCAATGTGTGGATAAGTGAGAGTAACGATTTGTTCTGCGTATGAGGGATCAGTTAATATTTCCTGATACCCGGTCATGGAAGTGTTAAACACCACTTCACCTACAGAAACTCCTTCAGCGCCAATGGCTGTACCGCGAAATACGGTGCCGTCTTCCAGTACGAGCAGGGCGGACTTAGTCAAGATAACCTCCAAACAGCAAAAAACGGGCGAAAACCTGACACTGTTTTACAACCCGTTTTGACCCAAAATGTGATACCCGATTTGCCTTAGGCAAACCTGACTATTTTAGGCGATCAGCGCTGGATAAGCTATGCTTTTTTTGATTTTTATTACAAATGACAACTTTAGCCTGTTTTTAACCTTAATAGCGCAAAAATCTAGCTTAAATCAGCTAAACCTAACACTTGTTGCATAGAATAAAGTCCGCTCTGTTTATTTTGCAACCACAGAGCAGCGCGCAGCGCGCCTTGGGCAAAGGTGTTACGGCTGGAGGCTTTGTGGCTTATTTCCAGCCTTTCGCCTAAATCAGCGAATAAGGCGGTATGGTCGCCAATAATGTCGCCGCCACGCACGGTGGCGAAGCCTATAGTTTGCTGCTGCCGCTCGCCGGTAATACCCTCACGGCCATATACTGCAACCTTAGCTAAATCGCGATCCAGCGCTTTGGCAATGCTGGCGCCGATAGCCATAGCCGTGCCCGACGGCGCATCTTTTTTAAAGCGGTGATGCGCTTCAATAATTTCAATATCGGCCGTTTGCCCCATCACTTTGGCAGCGGTTTGTACCAGATGCAGCAGCAGATTTACGCCAACGCTCATATTCGGCGCCCAGACAATTGGAATATGCTCGCCGGCCTGCTGCACCTGCTGGTATTGCGCATCGGTTAAACCGGTAACACCTATTACCATGGCTTTTTTTGCTGCTACCGCCAGTTGTAGATGCGCCAGCATCGCCTCGGGCATCGTAAAGTCGACCCAGATATCGGCGTTTTTAATACTATCAGTACCGGTTGCGCTAAGTAGCAAGCCAAGCTTACCCACACCAGCCAGCTCGCCAGCATCGACACCGATAAGATCTGATCCGCTGCGTACTGTGGCAGCCGTAAGATTTAGCTGTTGCTCTTTAGCAACGGTGATTAACGCCCGGCCCATACGGCCGTTAGCACCAAAGATCCCGATAGATGGCATAATCTGGCTCTGTGTAAAAGTAATAATGGCGGCTATTAGAGCAAAAGCCGCCAGCAGGGGGAAGTAAAATAGCCATTAAGATGGCTATTTTTTACTACGACGCCCGACGTTACAGTTAAAGGTCGTGGCAACTGATGGGGCGACACAGAGTGTCTGAGCGAACGCGCCAGCGGTAGCGAGTTGCTGTGGCGAGCCCAGCAGATGTTACGACCTTTGCTGTCCGGCTCCATACCTGAATCTAAACCGCCCGTTGTAGGATCTGCCGCGACACGTCCGGGGTAATATCACCGTGCTCACCCAGCTTTACCATACCGTTAGCTTGCAGCGCTGCTACCAGCTTATCGACTGCATCGGCTTTAATACCATAATCGGCTAACCGGGTCGGCACACCCATTTGCTCGAAAAAGGCGCGTGTGTGATTAATTGCATCGTCAATTAAGCGCTCTTCATCCTGATGCTGTAATTGCCAAACACGGCGGCCATATTGCAGCAACTTGTCGCGCTTTTGTCCGCGTTGTTGTTGCAACAGCGACGGCAATACTATTGCCAGTGTTTGCGCATGATCCAGGCCATACAGCGCAGTGATCTCGTGGCCAATCATATGGGTGGCCCAATCCTGTGGTACGCCCTGGCCAATAAGGCCGTTTAGTGCCATAGTTGCCGCCCACATTACATTGGCACGTACATCATAGTTGTCCGGCTGGCTCAGCGCTTTGGGGCCTTCTTCTATCAGGGTTTGCAGTAAGCCCTCAGCAAAGCGGTCCTGCACCGGCGCATTGACCGGATAGGTCATATACTGCTCCATTACATGCACGAAGGCATCCACCACGCCATTGGCCACTTGTTTTGGCGGCAGGCTATAGGTGACAGTGGGGTCTAAAATAGCAAACTGCGGATAAACCAGCGCACTGGAGAACGATAGTTTCTGCTGCGTTTCATAACGGGTAACAACTGAGTTGCCATTACTTTCAGTGCCTGTAGCGGGTAAGGTGAGCACGCAGCCCAATGGTATAGCAGCGGTTACCTTAGCGCCCTTAGCCAGGATATCCCAGGCATCGCCAGCAAAGACTGCGGCAGCGGCAATAAACTTGGTACCATCAATTACACTGCCGCCACCGACCGGTAGCAAAAAATCAATTTTCTCACGGCGCACTACGTCAGCAGCACGCATCAGAGTTTCAAAGCTTGGGTTAGGCTCTATGCCACTGAACTCCTGCCAGTCAAACCCTTCCAACGCTTCAACCACCTGGTCGTAAACACCGTTCTTTTTAATAGAGCCGCCGCCATAGGTCAGCAGTACTTTACTGCCCGGTGGAATAAGTTTGGCTAACTGTGCCAGCTGATCTTTACCAAATACAATACGGGTAGGGTTTTCAAATGAAAAATTAAACATTTTGCCTCCGGGTCTTTGGCATTCGCCAACGCTAGACAGCAGTTATGCGGTCCGCCAGCCTTGAGTTCAAGGCTGGCGGCGCCCGTTGCGCCAAACGTTACTATGTTTCAGTTAAGTTGCCGCCTTTTAAGCTAAATCGCCGCGTAACAGCTGTACCTGCCGCTGCAGCTCAGTTGCACTAGCTTGCTCTGCAGGTACAGGGGCGCTGGCTGTCAGCATAATTTTAGACCAGAAGCGGCCTTTAAACTTAAAAGCGCCATTGCCATGATGGCTGAAAAACGATCCCCATAAGCCCTGCAACGCCATTGGCACCACAGGTACCGGCGTTTCAGCTAAAATCCGCTCGATGCCAGGGCGGAAGTTGTCGATATCACCGCTTTTGGTTAAACGGCCTTCCGGGAAAATGCATACCAGATTGCCCTGCTCCAGCTCACGTTTTATTGCAGCAAAAGCAGCTTCGTATACCGCCTCATTTTTCTGCTTTGAGCAAATAGGAATAGTGCGGGCGGCTTTAAACAGCCAGTTGGCCACCGGCAAATCATAAATGCCTTTTTCCATTACAAAGCGCACCGGCCGGCGCACTGCACCGCCAATCAGCAAGGCATCAACATAGCTGACATGGTTAGCTACCAGAACAGCTGCACCTTCGGCCGGAATATGTTCCAGCCCGCGACTTCTGACCCGGTACATGGTGTGGCTAAGCAGATAAATAACAAAACGCAGCACAAACTCCGGTACCGTGCTGTACACATACAGCGCTACCACCGCGTTCATAATAGCCAGAACTAAAAAATACTCCGGGATAGCTAACTCCAGCACAGTTAAAAATACGATACCGGCAATGGCGCTGACAACCATAAACAGCGCATTAAAGATATTGTTAGCGGCTATCACCCGCGCCCGTTGTTGTGGCTCGGCGCGCTGCTGCAACAGTGCATACAGCGGCACAATAAACAAACCACCAAATACACCTATTAATGTTAAGTCTATCAACACCCACCAACCAAAGGCCGTAGCCAGAAACTGCGACAGGCTCAGCAGCTCAGCGGGTAACTGGGCCGGGCTGCTAAAAAATAAACTGATACCAAACACGGTTAAACCGATAGAACCAATAGGCACTATGCCAAGCTCTACCCTGTCACCGGATAAACGTTCGCACAGCATTGACCCTATCCCCACACCAACTGAGAACGCCACCAGCAAAGCTGTGACGACAGTGTTATCACCACCGAGCACCGTTTTGGTAAAATTGGGAAACTGCGTTAAATAGCTGGCGCCTAAAAACCAGAACCAACTAATCGCCATAATAGAAAGATATAAAGTACGGTTCTGATAACTGATACTGATAGTGGCCTTGGTTTGCTGCCAGGGAGCAAAGCGAAATTTTTCAGCTTTATGCACCTCACCCACAGCAGGAATGTATCGGCTTACCAGATAACCCAGTACAGAAAATACCACAACAACCAGTGCAACCCACAGCGGCGCATCGGCAAACCCCACCAACAAGCCACCGGTGATGGTGCCCAGCAAAATAGCAACAAAAGTGCCCATTTCTACCCAGGCGTTGCCGGCTAATAACTCCTTCTCACTAAGTAACTGCGGCAAAATAGCGTATTTTACCGGGCCAAAAAATGCTGATTGACTACCCATTAGAAACAGCAGCCCCAGCAACATCAAATATTGTTGAAAATAAAATGCTATGGCAGCCAGCAACATCAGGCCGATTTCCAGCAACTTTAACGCACGAATCAGTTTAGTTTTGCACACGGCATCAGCCAAAGTACCGGCAGTGGCAGAAAACAACAGAAATGGCAGAATAAATAACCCTGCAGCCAGATTCATGGTTAAATCGGTATCCCATGGCAACGCATTGGCGGCAGTAAAGGCCAGCATTAACATCAACGCATTTTTAAACACATTATCATTAAATGCGCCACTGGCCTGAGTGAGAAAAAATGGCAAAAAGCGTTTGCTGCTGATTAAGCGGTTTTGCGACATATCCACTCCATCGGAAAAAGAGATAGTAATAAATAAGTTGCCAGCATAATCAACTCAGGTAGCTTATACCAGTAGATAAAAATACCTGCCGAAATTGACAGGACGTCTAGCCATCTATATATTGCGCAACCAATAAGACTGTTACACAGTCTGCGTATTAAAAGGTAAACCTATGAACGATACTACGCTGGTACCAGCGGGTGCTAAACGCTCACTGCTGCCACTACTGTTTTTTGTTGCGCTATTTCTTGGCACTGGTCTGTACCTGCAAAGTCAGGAGGTGGCTTATGCGTTCTATCAATTACCCGGCCATGTCGCTATTATTCCGGCCCTTATCCTGGCTATCTGGCTGCATAAAGCGCCGTTGCAACAATCTATCGATGTGATGATCAAAGGCGCAGGTAACAGCAATATTATTACCATGTGTATTATTTATTTGCTGGCTGGCGCTTTTGCCAGTGTAGCCACTGCAACCGGCGGTGTTGACGCTGCTGTTAACGCTGGCCTCAGTTTAGTGCCGGCGCCCTGGTTACTGCCTGGTTTATTTGTGATAGCAGCACTGATATCTACTGCAATGGGTACCTCCATGGGCACTATAGGTGCTCTGGCTCCTATTGCAGTGGGTTTGGCTAATCAGGCCGGGTTGGATCAGGCGTTAGTAGCGGGTGTACTGCTTAGCGGTGCTATGTTTGGTGACAACCTGTCGATTATTTCCGATACCACTATTGCCTCTACCCGTACTCAGGGCGCAAAAATGGCAGATAAATTTCGCGAAAATATAAAAATTGTTCTGCCGGCAGCTGCAATAACACTGCTGTTGTACATCGTACTGGCCACAGATGGAGCTCCGGTACAGATTGACGCAGTGAACTGGAGTGGCGTAGTACCTTATGCGGCAATACTGGTGCTGGCCGTAATGGGACTGAATGTCTTTGTCGTGCTGCTGCTGGGCATAGTGCTGGCGGCACTGCAAGGCGCCTTCTTTGCCGATTACGCTATGGCTAACCTCGGTAAAGATATCGCCAGCGGTTTTGCCAGCGTGCAGGAAATTTTCCTGCTGGCAATGCTGGTAAGTGCACTAAGCGAGTTTATAAAGCAGCAAGGTGGCTTACAGTGGATCGCCGGTAAAATCCAGCAAGCGGCAAACCGGCTTAAGCTGGCAGGCAACAAAGCCCAGCAATTGGCAATCGCAGCATTAGCGTTTAGCAGCAACCTGTGTATCGCCAATAATACCGTGGCGATAGTGCTTACCGGCGAGATCAGTAAAACGCTGGCGCAACAACATCAAATAACCGCCAAACGCAGCGCCAGCCTGCTGGATATTTTTGCCTGTATTAGTCAGGGGTTAGTACCTTATGGTGCTCAGGCATTGTTGCTGGGGGCCAGCTTTGGTATATCGCCATGGCAGGTAGTAACACAAAGCTACTATTGCCTGATTTTGCTACTGGTGGCTGTGCTTACCATTTTACTAAGGCCGGTAAAGCCGCTAACAGCAGCAGCGGTTTAAGATTTATGCCCCGGTAGCCAGCGCCGTAACCAGCGCTGCATGCCGCTGGCAGGCTTAGCCAGACTATGATAAACCAGCACCTGCCAACGCATTTTCAGGCTGTGGCCGCGTACAAACCAGAGCTGGCGGGCAAACCAGGCCCGGGCTGGCTGGCCCTGTAACATAGTCAGCAACAAATTACACACCAGCGGCTGGTGCCGGGGCAACGCAAAGCTGTGCAATGCAGCCTGCGCAGCGCCATTCTTAAACAATTTGCTTAGTATCCAGCACGCATTGATCACAGCAGATTGCACCGACATCCTGGCAGCTTGTTCAAGCATAAAATCCAGTTGTTTTTGGTGTTGCACTTCCAGCAGTAAGTCATTTAAATCAATCACATCTTTAGTGAGTTTATGTGTTTCTTCCTGATAAAACAGGTGCACAGCCGCATGAATAAACAAATGCGCGCTAGCTGGCACTTTAAACGCTGAGCCAGGCACATTAACGGCGTAGGTAAACAACGGCGTGATATCTATAGTTCTGGCGGATGCTGTCGGGTAAATATGGTGGTGTAAATCGATCACTGTGCCGCGCTGATAATGCTGTAATGGCGGGTTTTGATGTGACCAGTTCAGATAATAATCACGATCGTAATCGGTCATCTGCGCTTCGCGAAAGCCATAAAAAAACAATCTGTCACGTACATGCCGCAGTTGCGCAGCAGGTACCAGAATATCAATATCGGAAAACAACCGGCCAAAACTCACGGCTAAAGCTTGTGTTCTGTAAGCTGCGCCTTTTAACAACAAGCACGGGTAATCGGCAACAGCAAATAACGACTCTAACTGCTGTAACTCAGCGTATAAACTGTGTTGTTGCTTCTGGGCGTAGCGCGCACCCGACTCACCATGCAGCTTAACCTGCAGCGGCACTTGGTCAAGTAATTGCTTTGTTTGCAGTACATAGTAAAACCGGGCAGTAAGGCCTTGTTGGCGGGCTTGCTGTAAAAATGTGGTCCATTGCTGCGGCGTAGCCTGCTGCACAAATTCGGCCGGAGAGGCAAAAAAAGCCAGCAATTGCGAACTTAACATAACTTATTTAACTCGCTTAAGGCTTGTTCAATGCAGGCATATTCCAGCCGATACGCATCAATTTGTTCAGTCAGTCTACTCAGGCTGATAAAGCCCTGCTCTGCCAATACCGCGTAATTAAATGAATTATTGGCCAAATGCATAAATGCATCCGCCTGGCTCACCTTCGACAGCGTAAGTTGTTGCTGCGCGGCATTATACTGCGGGAAAATAACCCAGGCTGCCGTTGCCGTTTGTTGCATACCGGCCCAACTGTGTTTTGATGGCAACATATAGCCAACAGTGCCTTTGGTCGTGCCAGCGGTAATCTGCCGGATCTGCGCCTGCGGATACCAGCTTTGTAATAACGTTAGTGATTGATTTTTAAGGCTAACCGGCCGGACATAAGGCACGATTGCGCCGCTGACTAAATCGACCAGACACATTTCGTCTGACAATAAACGCCAGCCTTCCTGCATTAATACCGCACACAAGGTGCTTTTGCCCGAGCCTGGTGGTGCAGGCATAATGAGTGCTTTGCCATCACGCTCAAGCACTGCTGCATGAATGGCCAGAAACTGGTGCTGATAAGAAGCCACACACCAGTTAACGCCCCACTCAAAAACCGGTACCAGCTGAGCAGAGTCCGTCATTCTGAAATGCTGATCTCCGGATGACACGTGAAACGGCCGCCCCCAACCCGCCCATTTACGCTGAACTTGCAGACAAAAATCGTAGATAAGTTGTGGATTCGGGCGTGTTATTAGTTCTGCCGGATATAACTCAGCAAGCGCAGCAGTAAGCTTGTTACTGTGATTGGCAACAAGTACAGAAAAAGGTGCGGTATGAATAGCAAAATCAGTCAACGTCAGGCTCTTTTGCCTCAGTTGCAGTGCCAACCAGATGCGTTTCGTGGTCTTGTTTTGAAAACAACACACTGCTAGCATCGTCAAATAATGCCGTCAATGTGTTGTCATCTGTAGCTTGCTGAGATAGCCAGGCAGCATAACTCAGGGTTACGTCCATCAGGTTACCCCATGTAACCGTCTATATAGTAAACCAGTAAAGTCGATAGTTGATCTTTCTGCTCCTGAGTAACAGCGCCCTGATAGGCATTTACTATTTCGTCAGGCGTAGGAACACTGGTGCTGACACCTTCTAACTGATAGTACAACGCATGCAGGAAAATTGCGGCAATATTACGGATCAGCGCATTGCTGCCACCAAGGTTAACTGCTTCGCGCAGCGTGCCACTGTAGCCATACTGAAAAATGGTATTAAACTTAGTGTTTTGGTTAATATCGATACCGCGCCACTTTTTATACCACTTACTACCCGATTTATAGAAGTAACCGCCTTTACCGCCGCCAATACCAGGCTTTTTAGTCTGAAAATACAGTTTGGCACTACCGTGGGAGTCAAAACTCTTACTGCACTGTTCAAACTTATCGGGCTGCACCGACTGCATCTGTGATGCATTTTCACTTAACGAACAGTTAAGCGTGCTGGTACCCCAGGCGGATTTACTTTTTAGTGTCAGCAACACCGGCAAACTACCCAAGCCTGCGCGCATTAAAAACTTTCTGCGACCAGACTGCGTTGCCTTCATTTCCTTGTCATTAACAGGTTCCATAGCTACATTCCATAAAGCAAACTGCGTAAAGTGTAATGCCAGTTACATGCAAGATCAAATCCAACAATATAACTTCATATCAGGCATAAGAAAATTCTTAAACCTGAACTTACAGCATCATAAGTTGTAAAACAAGCTGACGCTAAAATCAGGCTTTACAGTTAGGCAAAGCGGCAGTGGCTTTGCGGTCGTTATACGTTTTCATTGCTTGCGGCATATTATCACGCAAAGCCGTGATGCGATTTTCCGGCAACGGGTGGGTAGACAGAATTTGTGGTGTGCCACCACCGCCCTGAGCCGCCATATTCTGCCATAAATTAACCGCCTGACGTGGCTCAAAACCCGCCTTTGCCATTAAATCCAGGCCCATAATATCGGCTTCACTTTCATGTGCCCGGCTAAATGGCAGTGCAACGCCCACCTGAGCACCTAAGCCAAAAGCTGTCATCAGTTGCTGCTGATACTGCACGTTATAGGCTTTCATGGCCGCATCGCCCAATGTCATCGCTGTTTGAATAAACTGGTTGGTAGACAGACGCTCATTGCTATGGCCCGCCATTACGTGCGCAATTTCGTGACCGACAACTGCTGCCAGCTGATTCTGGTTCTCAGCTACTTTTAATAAACCGGTATAAACACCTATCTTGCCACCTGGCAGTGCAAAAGCATTCACCTGCTCTGAATCGAATACCACGATTTCCCAGGTATTGCCCATAAACTCCTGTGGCGTAACCTTAAGTAAAGCACCCGCTACACATTGTACATACTCATTTGTGCGCCGATCTTTGGAAATGGGCGTTTCCGCTTTCATCGTCTCAAAAGTTTGTACGCCCATTTTGCTCAGTTCAGCATCATTAAACAGCATAATCTGGCGACGCCCGGTGGGCGATTGCGCGCAGGCCACAATCAGTAAAGAACAGGTGGTAAGCAGTAATAACTTTTTCAACATGAGCATATCCTTATTTGACACTTTTACCGCAGCTGGCGCCGCAATGTCTTGTTATTGTATCTGTTGAGCAATAAAAAACCACCCGCAGGTGGTTTTTCATTACAACTTAACTGGTTAAATCATCAAAGAACTTCTTCACACCATCAAAGAAGCCTTTCGATTTAGGCCGGTGTTTAGCCTCGCCATCACCCGCCATGCTGTCATCCAGCTGACGCAGTAAGTCTTTTTGCTTATCACTCAGGTTAACCGGAGTTTCGATCACAACCTTACAGACCAGATCACCTACGCCGCCACCACGTACCGATTGCACGCCTTTACCACGCAGGCGGAACATTTTTTCGGTTTGTGTTTCTGCCGGAATTTTCAGCTTAACGCGGCCATCCAGCGTTGGCACATCAATTTCACCACCCAGCGCAGCAATAGTAAAACTCAGTGGTACATCGCAGTACAGGTTGTTGCCATCACGCACGAAAATCGGGTGCTCTTTAACATGCACCTGCACGTACAGGTCCCCTGCCGGTGCGCCATGCATGCCAGCTTCACCTTCGCCGGTTAAACGGATGCGATCACCAGTGTCTACGCCGGCCGGAATTTTCACCGACAGCGTTTTGGTTTTCTCTACGCGGCCTTCGCCATGACACTTAGTGCACGGTTCAGGAATAATCTTGCCACGGCCATTACAGGTTGGGCAGGTTTGCTGCACAGCAAAAAAGCCCTGACGCATAGTAACCTGACCAGCACCATGACAGGTTGGGCAGCTCTTGGCTGAGGTGCCTTTTTTCGCACCCGAGCCATCACAGCTATCGCAGCCCACCATTGTCGGTACTTTAATATCGACCGATTTGCCGCGCACTGCTTCTTCCAGGCTCAGTTCGAGGTTATAGCGTAAATCTGAACCGCGTTGTGCCCGTGACTGGCCCCGACGGCCACCGCCACCGAAGATATCACCGAATACATCACCAAAAATATCGCCAAAATCAGCATTGCCTGCACCAGCGCCACCGCGGTTTGGATCTACTCCGGCATGGCCATAACGGTCATAGGCTGCGCGTTTTTGTTCATCCGACAACACCTCATAGGCTTCCTGGACTTCTTTAAACTTCTCTTCCATGGCTTTGTCACCCTGAGTTCTGTCCGGGTGAAATTTCATGGCGAGGCGTTTATAAGCCTTTTTGATGTCTTTATCGTCGGCGCCTTTAGCGACACCTAGTACTTCATAATAGTCACGCTTCGACATAGCTTAGTGCTAACTTCTCATGTTAAAGGGGCTGCAGTTTACTACAGCCCGGTTAAACCTTAATTATTTTTTGTCGTCTTTCACTTCTTCAAACTCAGCATCAACCACGTCGTCGTTGCCGCCAGCCTGCTGGCCTGCATCGCTGCCGCCTTGCTGGGCTTTGGCCTGAGCCGCTTCCATCAGCTTTTGTGATGCCTGAATAAGTGCCTGAGACTTCTCATCAATTGCCGCTTTGTCGCTGCCTTTTAACACAGCTTCCAGCTCTTTGATTGCCGTTTCAATGGCTTCTTTATCATTTTCTGCCAGTGTTGTGCCTACTTCTTCCAGTTGTTTGCGGGTAGCATGCACCATCGCATCGGCCTGGTTACGGGTTTGCACTAACTCTTCAAACTTTTTATCGTCTTCAGCGTGCGCTTCAGCATCGCGTACCATGGCCTGAATTTCTTCATCACTCAAACCAGAGTTAGCCTTGATGGTGATTTTTTGCTCTTTACCGGTATCTTTATCTTTAGCAGATACATGCAGAATACCGTCGGCGTCTAAATCGAATACGACTTCGATTTGTGGCTCGCCACGACGACCGCCGCGAATACCTTCTAAGTTAAACTGACCCAGTGACTTATTGTCAGAAGCGCGCTTACGCTCGCCCTGCAGCACGTGAATAGTTACCGCAGACTGGTTGTCTTCAGCTGTAGAGAACACCTGCGATTTCTTCGTTGGGATCGTGGTATTTTTCTCAATCAACGCTGTCATTACGCTGCCCATGGTTTCAATACCCAGTGACAGTGGCGTAACGTCAAGCAGCAATACGTCTTTAACATCACCTGACAGTACCGCGCCCTGAATAGCCGCACCCACCGCTACCGCTTCATCCGGGTTTACGTCTTTACGTGGCTCTTTGCCAAAGAAAGCTGTTACTGCTTCCTGAACTTTTGGCATCCGTGTTTGACCGCCCACCAGGATGATGTCGTTAATTTCACCCACGCTTAAATCGGCATCTTTCAGTGCTTGTTTCAGCGGCTCAATAGTGCGCTGAATTAAGTCTTCTACTAAAGATTCCAGCTTGGCACGGGTTACTTTGATGTTCAGGTGTTTCGGGCCTGAGGCATCAGCAGTAATGTACGGCAGGTTCACTTCTGTTTGTGACGCTGACGACAGCTCAATCTTGGCTTTTTCAGCAGACTCTTTTAAGCGCTGCATGGCCAGTGGATCGTTACGCAGGTCAATGCCCTGCTCTTTTTTGAATTCTTCAACTAAGTAATTGATTAAACGGTTATCGAAGTCTTCACCACCTAAGTGGGTATCACCGTTAGTGGCCAGTACTTCAAAAGTTTGCTCGCCGTCTACATCGTCAATTTCAATGATAGAGATATCAAAAGTACCGCCACCTAAGTCATATACCGCAACCTTGGTGTCGCCTTTCTTCTTATCCATACCATAAGCCAGCGCGGCTGCGGTTGGCTCGTTAATAATACGCTTAACATCTAAGCCCGCGATACGGCCGGCATCTTTGGTTGCCTGGCGCTGCGCATCGTTAAAGTATGCTGGTACCGTAATTACTGCTGCAGTTACCGCTTCACCTAAGAAGTCTTCTGCAGTTTTCTTCATTTTTTTCAGCACTTCAGCTGAAATTTGCGGTGCGGCTAACTTTTTGCCTTTAACTTCAACCCAGGCATCGCCATTATCTGCTTTTACGATAGCGTAAGGCATAATTTTGATGTCGCGTTGTACTTCTTCGTCTTCAAAGCGACGGCCAATTAAACGCTTAATCGCGAATAAGGTGTTTTTCGGGTTGGTCACTGCCTGACGTTTTGCCGGCTGGCCAACTAATACTTCGCCATCTTCAGCGTAAGCAATAATAGAGGGCGTGGTACGGGTACCTTCAGCGTTTTCTAATACGCGTGGTTTGTCGCCATCTAAAACTGCAACACAAGAGTTGGTTGTACCTAAGTCAATACCGATAATTCTGCCCATAACTACACTCCACTTATATATTCTGAACAATCACAAATTGCGTTGAGCGATTAATGGGGATTAGCCCTGATCCATTCAAGGTTATTAGATTAAAAATTTTGCCATCTGCGCAGTTAATCCGGTTTTAGCGCCGGTTTAACGCTGTTATCTGCCGATAACGGTTAACTTATCGGCCTTTACCTGCCTATAATAGCCACCATCTGTAGCATTTATTTTGAAGGTGTTGTTATGCCATTACTCGACAGTTTCACCGTAGACCATACCATTATGAAAGCCCCCGCGGTGCGCGTGGCAAAGAAAATGAATACGCCTAAGGGCGATGCCATTACGGTATTTGATTTGCGTTTTTGCGTACCAAATGAAGAAATTTTGTCGGAAAAAGGTATTCATACACTGGAGCATTTATTTGCCGGTTTTATGCGCGACCATTTAAATGGCAACGACGTAGAAATTATCGACATTTCGCCGATGGGCTGTCGCACCGGCTTTTATATGAGCTTAATTGGCACCCCGGACGAGCAACGTGTCGCCAAAGCCTGGCAAGCGGCAATGGACAATGTGTTGCATGTTGCCAGCCAAAGCGATATTCCTGAGCTGAATATTTACCAGTGCGGCACTGCACAAATGCACTCACTGGATGAAGCCAAGCAAATTGCAAAGAATATTCTTGAGCGTGGTGTCGGTGTTAACCGCAATGATGATCTGGCACTGCCGGATAGCATCCTGAAAAATCTATAACCTTCAGTTACAAAGCGGCGTAACTAATTATGTTGCGCCGCATTTAACCTGATTACGCCCGGCATCTTTAGCCTGATACAACGCTTTATCCGCAGCAGCAATCATTTGCGCAGCGCCATCAAAATTTTGATCGTGGGTTGATACCACCCCGGCAGAAAAAGTACAGCTGAACTGTTGTTCCTGCACATTAAAATGCAAGGCGGCAAAAGACTCCAGAATTTGCACCGCCAACTGCTGTGCCTGCTCTGTCGGACAATCTGGCAACACCAACAAAAACTCCTCGCCGCCATAGCGACCAGCCCGGTCTGTTTTGCGGATCCTTTTACGCAGCAGCGTTGCTAATGCAGTAATCACTGTGTCGCCGGTCGCATGGCCGTAGCTGTCGTTTACCCGCTTAAAATGGTCAATATCCAGCATCACAATACTCAGTGGATTTTTACTGCGCTGTGCCCGCATAAACTCCATGTTAGCAGCATCTTTAATTGCACCATGTTTTATCAGTGATGTCAGACTATCTTTTTCAATCAGGTTTTTCAGCTGCAAACTGCGAGCCAGACGGACTTTCAGGGCCTGAGCCAGTTGCACATCATCGATCGGTTTAGTGATAAAGTCATCAGCACCATGAGACATAGCGCTGATTTGCAAAGACTTGTTTTGCTCTGATGATAAAAATACTATAGGTATGCGTTTTAAACTGCGATACTGGCGCAACACACCAGCAATTTCAGCACCGGAATACTCCGGCATATAGATATCCATCAGGATCAGATCCGGCTGAAACTGCATCACTTCATCAATAATATTTTCAATTTTGCTGCTAATCCTGGTTTCAATACCCACCTGTGTAAGCACCAATGCATAATGCTCTGCCAGCAGCTTGTCGTCATCAACGATATAGACTCTGCCACTGCTGTTGCAGTAATCAAGTAACTCACTGACTTGCATGATTAATTCAGGTACATTTACCGGTGCAAAGAACATCCCCTCTGCACGTAACTGAGCCACGCGAACCCGCATCGCGAAACTGTCATTATCAGCCAGCACGATTAACCGGCTCTGCTGTTTTGCCAGCTCGTTTAACAGCCAGCTTTGCTTAAATAACGACTCACCGTACTGTAATGTTGTGGCGCTAAACACAATTGCTGGCGTCTGTTCCCGGAGCCGGGCACCAAGCTGTGAAAACTCATCAAACATCTGCACCTGAAGGCCAAACCCCTGTAACTGCACGCTGATCTCTTCCGCCAGCGGTTTGTTATCCAGTAACAGCCAGACGCTGTCTTTTGCGACAGACACAACCTGAGCCTGTTTCCCGTCCAGATCAGTTGTCTGCATCGTTTGCATTACTGCACGTTCAAACTGTCGGACCAGATTAATCAACTCAGGAATAGCTTGCTCCTGTTCGGCTACAGCTCTTTGCTGCACTACGCGCGCCAGTTGCTCTATCTGCCTGGCCATAGCACCCAGCATACTGTAACCAAAAGTACCGCAGGCACCCGCCAGTTTATGTGATTCAACGATCACAGTGCGCAGCATTCCAGCTGCGTTGTGCTGCTGCACTGCCTCAGACATCGCTGACGCGCGCTGTGGCAAACTGTCTGCAAAGCGTTGCCGTATCTGACTAAATGCTGCAGTTAAGTCCGTTTTATTGTTTTGTGTTTTCATTAATTAACTGCCTGCCATGCTACTTCATATGCTTTCCGGGTGTATCGGCAACATAAAAAAGAATACCGATCCCTGATGCAATACCGAGCTAAAACCAATAATGCCGCCCATTTGCTCTACTAACTCTTTGCAGATAGCCAGCCCTAACCCAGTGCCACCACTCTGCCTGCTGCTGGAACCATCAGCCTGAGCAAAACGCTCAAATATTCTCGGCTGAAACTCACTGGCTATACCGATACCGGAGTCCTGAATCTCTATCCGGATCTGATCTGCCTGTCGTGTTGCCGCTACTTTGACGATGCTGTTTTTACCAGAAAACTTAATCGCATTCGATACCAGATTGGTAATAACCTGCTGCAGACGAAATTTGTCAGCAGTAATGCTCAGCTCTGGTGTAATCGGCTGTAACTGCAGTTCGACACTATACTGATTGGCATAAGGTTGCAGATTGTGCAGCGCATATTCCAGCTCTGCATTTACCTCTACCGCATGCAAGTCGAACCGCATTTTCCCCGCCACCAGTTTTTCAATATCCAGCAAATCATTGATAAGCTGAGACAATCTTTCGCTGTTACTGTGGGCTACCTGTAATAACTGGCTCATGCTTTGTGGCGCTTCACCCAGTGTGCCTGAATTGAGTAATCCCAACGCACCTTTTATCGATGTCAAAGGTGTTCTCAGCTCATGACTTACCGTCGAGATAAACTCATCTTTTAACTGTTGCAGCTGCACGCGCTCAGTAACATCCTGCACTGAGCCGATAAAAACATGTTGTTTATTCTCCGCCGGTGACATACGAGCTAATTCATGTACCCAGCGAATAGAGCCATCCGGGCGGATAATACGATGCACCACATCGTGAATTCCGGTTTCCAGTGCCATTTTTTCACTTTGTTTAATCAGGCGCCAGTCATCCGGATGTACGGTGCTTTTAAACAAGGCTGCACTAGGCTGGGTGTTAGCTTCATCAAAGCCAAATATCTGATAAATAACAGGGGACCACCATAAATCTCCAGTTTCAAGGTTTGCCTGCCAAAAGCCAATCAGCGCATTTTCACTGGCCGTATTTAACCTCTCCCTTACCAGTTCCAACTCCCGGTTTGCTAACTCTAACTGCAGGTAATACTGTTTTGTCTCAGTAATATCCTGAATATAACCATGCCATAAAATACTGCCATCAGGCATTTTCTCCGGCAAAGCGCGACCCGATAACCACGCCAGAGTGCCCCCCTCACGATACACCCGGTATTCATGCTGCCAGATCGTTAAGTCACGACCGGATTGCTCAATGCTCGCAATCAGCGCTGGTAAATCTTCCGCATAAAGTTTTGAGAACACCAAACTAGCGTCCTCTTTTACCTGCTCAGGCGTAACACCATAAATTTTTTGTATCGCCGGACTGGCATAAGGAAAAGCGGTACGGCCATCAGGCCAATGCTGATACTGATATACCACACCAGGCAATTGTGATGTCAGCGTAATCAGCTGCCGCTTCAGCCTTTTTTCCTCGCTGATATCCAGAATTAAACCATCGAGAAAACTCAGCTGGCCTTGGTCATCAAATTCCGCCCTGCCACGTTCCTCTACCCAACAAATATGCCCATCTTTGTGCAGCATACGGTATTGCAACAGCCAGCTTTGTTTAAGAGCTATGGCCTCTGCGACAGCCAGTGACACCCGCTCTCTGTCATCAGGATATATTACACTGGCATAGCTACGTAGCTGATTATCGATGAAATCACTGGCAGGATAACCTGATAAAGAATCAATGCCGCTGCTCATATATAGCATGGTCCAGTCAGCGTCAGCTTTGCAGCGGTAGGTTATACCAGGAATATTAGCCACCAAACGTTGAAACTGGTCCCGGCTGGTAGCCAGTTCCTGTTTAGCGTGTTCCTGCTGTCGATCTTTAATTTCCTGCTCAACCGCATCCGCAAATTCGCGTAAGATTAGCCTTTCTTTAGCCGTCAACTTGCGGGGTACGCTGCTGATAAGGCATAAAGTACCTATTCGCTGCCCGGCGAATAGCAGTGGCGCTCCGGCATAAAACCGGATAAAAGGCGCCTCGGTGACTAACGGATTATCAGCAAAGCGACTATCCGCCCGGGCATCGCTGACCTCAAAAATATCGTCGTCAAGAATTGCATGGCCACAGAAAGAAATATTGCGGCAGGTTTCACAAGCATCCAAGCCCTGACGTGATTTAAACCATTGCCGTTCTTTATCGACCAATGAAATCAGTACAATTCCTGCATCCATACATTGCTGCACCAGATGGGTTAAACGATCAAACCGGGCTTCACAAGCAGTATCCAGCAATTCAGTTGCCTGAAGTGCCGCCAAACGATCTGCTTCGTTCTGTGGTATTGGCGCCTGCAGCATAAACTCCCCGCTCTCTTTTACCCGCTGAAAACGTTAGTAAACGGTGATACTACGCCAGCAGGATCTCATCAAGTCAGTTAAGCTTATCAGTAATTTGCACTGGTATTTAAATTATTGCAGTTTAGTTGCTGCAACGATCAAGCAGGTAAACAATGTGCTGATATTCAATACCAGCGTGACGGGATAAACCAATCTCACAGGTGCGGCTGGTTGACACACCTTGTGAGCACCCACTTACCTGCTGTTTTAAGCTAGACAACGCCGAAGCATTTAACTCTGGCAAGACAAAGCCTTTATCGCCGGCAAAACCACAGCAACTGATACCCTCGGGGATCACGACAGTATTGCTGCAAGCTTTAAGCAACTGTTTTAGTTTATCTGCCTGGCCCAACTGGCTGGCGCTGCAGGTAATATGCAGTGCTACCGGCTCTGACAGTGGCTTAATATTTAGCTTAGGCAGCACTTTATCATGCAAAAAATCGACGCTGTCGAAAATACTGAGCCTGTCATCAAGTTTGCCCTGCAGGGTTAAACTGCACGGGCTGGTATCAGACAAAATAGGGATTTCACCATTATTACTTACGTCGAGTAGCCACTGCTCCAGCTCACGCTGTTTTTGCGTGGCAACAGCAAACTGGCCCTTCGATTGAAACGGCATACCGCAGCACTGGCTGCCAAGACCCTCTGGCATTATCAGCTGATAACCAGCTTTAGCAAGTAAGTGAGCGCTTACCTGTTGCAGACTGCGTTTGTCTTTACTGCCTGCCTGAGGTGACATTACCCGGCCAGAGCAGCTGGCTAAATAGATAACAGGTTTCAGCTGGGTATCTGCATGAGCTACTGGCAGCACATTGTTATAGTTCGCTGTTGGCATAGCGCTATGCCACAACGCACGCAGTGGCAACAGTTTGGCAAACATAGTGCCCATAGCCAGGCCGGCACGGGCCATAGCCGATACTGCTGTAAAATGCCGGGCAATAAAAGCTGCCAGCCCCTGCCAGGGGCGGTTATGTTCTGCCCGCAACTGCCGGGTAAGGTCGCCGGTATTAATGCCCACCGGGCAGGCGGTACTGCACATACCACAGGCGGCACAGGTGTCGTTACCGGCATACTGATAAGCTTTATTAAGGTCAGCCAGCCGCTCTGGCTCGTCGCCACTGCGTTGTAAACGCGAAATTTCGCGCTGGGTAACGATACGCTGGCGTGGCGTCAGCGTTAGTTTGCGTGACGGGCACACCGGCTCACAAAAGCCGCATTCAATACATTTATCTACCAGCGGGTTAGTAGCAGGTAAGGGTTTAAGGTTTTGCAAATGCAACTGGCTGTTGTAACTTAGCACGACGTCCGGGTTCAGAATATGCTGCGGATCCAGCAGCTTTTTAATCTGCCACATCAGTGTATAGGCCTCTGTGCCCCACTCCAGCTCAACAAAAGGTGCCATATTACGGCCGGTGCCGTGTTCAGCTTTAAGTGAGCCACCAAACTCTACCGCTACCAGCTGCGCTACTTCCTGCATAAACGCATCGTAACGTGCAACCTGTGTTGTATCATCAAAGCCCTGAGTAAAAACAAAATGCAGGTTGCCCTCTAAGGCGTGGCCAAAAATAATCGCTTCATGGTAGTAGTACTTATCAAACAACTGCTGTAGACGCGATACCCCTTCAGCCAGTTGCTCAACCGGAAAAGTAACATCTTCAATAATCACCGTAGTGCCGGTTTTACGCACCGCTCCTACCGCCGGGAAAGTACCTTTGCGTATGGCCCATAGCTGGTTGTATACGGCTGCGTCAGTACTAAAATCGACCTGCTGCTCCAGCGTAAAACCAGCTAAAGCACTGCGTACCTGTGTCAGTTGCTGCTGCAATAGGGTGGCGTTTATCGCCGTACTTTCTATCAGCAAAGCACAGGCATTATCAGACAAGCCCCTTACCCAGGCGGGCATACCAGGCTTATGCTCTACAGAGCGCAGGCTGCGCCTATCCAGTAGCTCTACCGCCGATACCGGCTGCTGCTTTAATACCGTAACAGCACGGCAGCAGCTTTCCACTGACGGAAACACCAGCAACGCACTTGCCCGGTGCGGATAATCCGGCACGGTGTTGTAGGTTACGGCGCTGATAAAACCGAGGCAGCCTTCAGAGCCGACCATTAAATGGGTCAGGATATCGATAGGATCGGTAAATTCGGTTAGCGCATTGAGCGAAAAGCCGGTGGTATTTTTTAAGCGGTACTTATGGCGAATTCTTGCGTTAAGCTCGGGGTTATCCCGGGTTTGTTTGCCCAGCAAAGCCAGCTCGGCTAAAAGTTTGGCATGTGTCTGGCGAAACGCCGCTACGCTTTGCGCATCTTCAGTATCCAGTACAGTGCCGTCAAACAACACCAATCGCATCGCTGAGAGCGTATTAAAACTGTTATGCGCGGTACCGCAGCACATACCGCTGGCATTATTGGCTACGATACCGCCAATTTTGCAGCTGTTAATTGACGCCGGATCAGGGCCGATTTTGCGCTGAAATTTTGTCAGTACGCTGTTAGCCGCAGCGCCGATAACACCGGGCTGCAGCCGTATTTGCTCGCCTAAGCCACGCACTTCACGCTGCTGCCAGTTTTCGCCCAGCACCAGCAACACAGAATCGGTTACCGCCTGGCCGGATAAACTGGTGCCGGCGGCGCGAAAGGTTAGCGCAACCTTAAAGTCGTTTGCCAGTTTTAGCAGCGCCACCACTTCAGCTTCGCTTTCAATGCGCAGCACTAATTTAGGCAGCATACGGTAAAAGCTGGCATCGGTGCCAAAGGCAAGCGTAGCGATGGGGTCGTCAAAATAACGTTCAGCCGGAATAAGCTGTTTAACGGCCTGAATAAACTGCGGTTGCATGCAAACCTCTGGCGCTGAGAAACTAAACCTAGATTAACCGATAATACGGTATTCACGCGTAGCTTGCATAAATTTTTTACTATATAAATTTGTAAGTGAATAATTTATTCATAACTAATGTAGTTTCAACTGCTATAACACGCTGTTTTACCTGCCACCACCGCGCCGGCACAGTTGCAGTGCTAAGCCCCAAGGATCGCGTAACATGGCCAGGTGCGAGCCGTCGTTCAGATGCACGTCGGTAACATGGCTGGCGCCGGCGGCGATTAAGCGGGCACTGTCGGCGGCCGGATCGGCAGATACCAGCGCCAGATGCAAAATCAGCGGGTCCATAGCGGTGTAATCGGGTACCTGATCGGCCGGGTTGCAATAAATTTCTATCATCATGACGCCGCTGTCGTCGGCGAGAAAATGCGTTTGTGCTGCATCATCTAATGCCCGTTTTAAGCTAAAGCCCAGATGCTGCCTATACCAGTTGGCCATCAGTGTCGGCTCAACAACATTAAAAGCGACATGTTCGATACGCATAACTTAAGGTTCCTGTTTTTTGTTACCGGCCGGAATAAAGCTGTCCAGCCAGGCGTTGATATTGTCTGTTGGCACCTGCAGAGGCCGGTACAGCGGCTTAATTTGCGGATAGCCACCCACTTGCTGTTGGCTGTCGATAATACGGCCATTACGGTCAACATAACTTTGCACGATACGCTGGTCGGTTATGTCACGCTGCCAGTATCGTGCTCCAACAACAGGTAACAGCTGGTGTTCGACCTCTTTTGCTGCCATAACGCGAACGCCTTTCGGCCACACCGGTGCAGCAACTAAAGGTGTGATAACCCCGGCAGTGTCGTACATAGCTTTGTCATCAAGGTTAAAGGTCAGATTATCTTGCAGGTAAGCATCGCCATGATAAGACACCAGGGCTAAATCCGAATATGAATCACGGCCATAGCGCAGCACATTACCTATCACCGCTACCTGCGGGTTCTTCGGATTAAAGGCAGTATGCGCCCATTCAGTATCAATAAAACCCAGCTTCACGGCATTGGCATCGGCGTTATAAATGATGTTATTCAGCACCACACCCGTAGTATGAGCTTTAAAATACGGGTTACGCCGTGCATTGTGGGCAAACAGGTTACCGATAAAAGCAACGTGCTGGCTAAAATCGTGCACCAATGCACCTTTACTGTGTTTGCCTTTAACGTGAGTAGCATAGTCCAGCGCTTCGGCCAGAATATTATACCGAAAGGTAATGTGCTTCGACGTTGCCTGCGGCCCTTTATCACGCGGACCGGAAGCCGACACCAGCTCGTCAGTGGCCCAGCTGATAGAGTTATGCTCGACCAACACATTGCAGGCATTGCTGCCGGTTACCGCTATACCGTCGGTGTCCCAACCGGCGCGCTTTGGCAAACCGGCATCGCCCGGACGGATATGTAAATGCCGCACTATCACATCATGGCTGATAATGCGCAGGCCGCCTTTAATCAATGTAATACCGGGAGCAGGTGCTGTTTCACCGGCGATGGTCAGGTACGGCTGGTTTATTTCCAGATTAGTGCGTTCAAGGTCAATCACACCCGCTACTTCAAACACCACGATGCGCGGCCCGCTGTGTGCCAGGGCTGCGGCCAGAGAGCCAGGCCCGTTGCGGTTCAGGTTGATTACTTTAAGCACCACACCATCCCTGCCGCCTGGTGTATCGAGGCCAAAGTTACGACAATGTGCGTCTGCGCCAGTCTGGTCATATTCTGTCAAAAACTCTGCCGCAACGCTTTGATACCAGCCATAACCGCGCTGGCGTTCCAGCGATACCTGGCTGATATCGCTGTAGGTTTTGCCGTCACGGTCAAAAAATACCGGCAAACCGGTCTTCAGATCATAGAACCGCGCCCAAATCACCTTGCCCGGGCTGTCTATTAATGACAAGCGGCCATCAACGTCACGATGGCGATCTTTGTCGCTGATCTGCTTATCCCTCAACCAGTTGGCGGCTTCCGCCAGGCTTTGCGCTACGCCGGGGTAATCTGGCGCATAACGCAGCAACAACTGCAGAATTTTTGCACTTTCGCTGCTAACCAGAGCAGCTTTCTCATACTTGCGCGCCGTTACCGGCTCACCCGTTAATGGGTGGTGCTGTGCGCCCCATGCAGTGCGCTTGCCGTCGACGACGACCTGATTAGCCAGCAGCCAGTTCACCGCATGATAAAAAGCAGCTGCGGCCTCTGTTTTAGTATTGTCGGCCAGCATGGCAAAGCGTGGCTCGTGTGCTACCTGCCACAACAACTGCATTAACTGATACAGGGCATGGTCGTTCAGCGTTATGGCGTCATGATAACCACCACGCAGCGGGTAAGACTGCGGAAAACCGCCATTGGGATACTGCGCTTTTAACACCAGCGCCACTCCCCGCTCTATCGCCTGCATCATATGTTGTTGCAGTTGCGGTGTTGCTTGCGGGTAAAAATCAGCCAGCCAGTGCAACTGCGTGCTGGTGGCATCATTATCAAAGGTAGGCACATAATTAGGTTCCGAGCCAAACTGCTGGCCCCGTTGCCTGGCAATACGCATATCGGTGCGTTTGCTCCAGCCGCCTGAAGGTGTTTGAAAGCTTAGTACTGCTTGCGCTTGAGCCGCATTGCGAATGCCGGTTAAACCAAACTGGTTGTGCTTGGTTGCCGCAGTTAGCGCTCCACCCTGTTGCTCAGCCGCCAGCGCCGCAGTATCCTGTTGTAGCAGCTGTGCTGAATCCGCTACATACTGCTGCCACTGTGCCGGTAGCTGCAGATCCTGCCAGTAACTTGCGCTGGCAACACAGGGCAACAACAAACCAACCAATAGCAGCAGATGACGCAGCCGGTAATACATCAGAACAAAAAGTCCGTCGATAAAAAGCGGGAATGCCGCTCTTTCACCATCTGTTTCACAAAGTCGACATCACTATCCTGATATTTAGCGGCCACCAAGGTTGGTGTAGAGAATTGCCGCAGTGCATCCACCACCGACAGCGTACCTTCGGCGGAGTCTTTGCGGCCGTTAAACGGAAAACTGTCCGGCCCGCGCTGACACTGGCTGTTGATATTAATGCGGCCGACCTGGTTAGCAAAAATATCTACCAACTCCCCCACTTGCTGCGGGTTCTGGCCGAAGATACTCAGCTGCTGGCCAAAGTTAGAATTAACTACATAATCAATTACTTCGTTGATATCGTTATAAGGCACTACCGGCACCAGCGGGCCGAATTGTTCCTCGTTGTACAGCCGCATACTGCTGTTTACCGGATATAACAGCGCCGGGATAAATAGCGAGGCAGTCGTTTGGCCACCACCGGGGTTTTGCAGTGCAGCGCCTTTGTTTAACGCATCTTCTAACAACTCTGTGAGAAATTGTGTTTTGCCAGGCTCCGGCAGCGGGGTTATTGCCACGCCTTGCTGCCACGGCATACCGGCTTTTAGCTCACCGATGGCATGTGAGAGTTTATCCACCAGCTCCGCCGCGCGGCTGTTATGGACAAACAAAATTTTCAGCGCCGTACAGCGCTGGCCGTTAAATGACAGACTACCGGCCAAGCACTCTTTTACCGTGCGGCTCATATCAGCGTCGGGCAAAATAATCGCCGGGTTCTTGGCATCAAGCCCTAGCACAGCGCGCAGCCGGTGTGGCTTGGGGTGCATACGCTTTAAATCACTGGCGCCTTTATTGGTGCCGATAAAAGCAAACAGGTCAATTTTGCCGCTTTCCATCAACACACCGACGGTTTCGCGGCCGCGACCATAAATAATGTTGATCACGCCGGCAGGGAAACTTTGTAAAAACGCCTGTAACAGCGGCTGTATAAGCAGTACACCGTATTTGGCCGGTTTAAAAATCACCGTATTGCCCATAATCAGCGCCGGGATCAGTGTGGTAAAGGTTTCATTTAACGGATAATTGAACGGCCCCATACACAGCGCCACGCCTACCGGCACACGGCGGATTTTGCCTAAACTGCCCTGCTCAATAATAAAGTGGCTGGCGTCTCTGTCCTGCTGTTTTAATGCTTCGATAGTATCGCGGATATAGTCACAGGTGCGGTCAAATTCTTTTGCTGCATCGGGGTAGGTTTTGCCTATTTCCCACATTAGCAGGCGGATAACTTCAGCGCGCTGTAATTGCATTAGCCCAAGGAATTTTTCCACATGCTGAATACGCTCCAGTACCGCCATCGTCGGCCAGGCGCCACGGCCTAAGTCGTAGGCTTTTACTGCACTGTCGAGGGCTTTTAGTGCCGTGTCAGCGTCCAGTAACGGCGTATGGCCCAGTACCACTTGCTGTAGCTCATCATCATGCTCGTTGCGCAGATATACGGGGCTAACGACAGGGCTAAGTTCGCCCTGCCACTGCACCAACTCGCCGTTTAATAAATACTCGCGCTGGGTTATTTCGCCTGTATGGGCAAACTCTGCCGGTATATCAGCCGCTTGCGGAAAAACTGTTGCTAAACTCATGCCTTGCTCCTTCTAACAAAATTGACTTGGTTGTTAGTCAGGGTCAGATGCGACGCTTGCCCGGCTTGGGCCGGATCTTCTTATGTTGCTTTGTTCTGTTACCGTTGCTGGCTTCACAGTTAAGGGAACGCAAAGACGTCGTAAATACCTCCCTGTAGACTCTTCTGCCGCATCCTTGCGGCAGAGGCTTTGCTATACCCTTAACTGTTTCGCTTTGTTATTTCGGTGATACATCAATCGTTAGCTGTGCGCTTCGGGGTTCCAACCTGCTTTTGACGTTTTGCTACAGCGAGAATCGGTTTGCTGTAAGCTGACCGTTGAAGGCATGGATGCCTGACAAATTCGTCCGGAACGAATTTGAACAGCTCCGCTGGTCCAACGGACAAACTTCACGGATGAAGTTTGTAATCGAGCCTACAGGGACGTATTCACGGCGTGTCAGCGTGAGCAAACCGGTTCGTGCCGAAGCCACTGAACCCTTGGCTACTTCACAAACAGCGAAGGCCGGTTCTGCGCCCAAAAGCCGTTAAAGTGATCCTTGCTGACAATAGCGCCGGTGTGTTCAACGACAAAGCCCGCTAAACGAGCAGCAAACTTCACTGCATGCTGCGGCGCTATACCACCTAAACGCGCTGCCAGATAACCGCCGTTAAATGAATCGCCGGCTGCCGTGGTATCTACTACCTTCTTAACCGGATGCGCCAGCGCCGTAAAACCCTGTTGCTGATAGCGGCCGTTAATACCGTTTTTGCCATCTTTAACAATAATTTCGGCCACACCCAGCTCTGTTAACTGCTCAACCACATCATTGGTGGTTTGTGCATCAAATAACACGCGATGATCGTCCAGCCCCGGCAGCGCCATATCAGCCAGGCTGTAAGCCTGAATAAAGGCCGCTTTGGCTGCATCAGCGTTTTGCCAAAGCGCCGGGCGGTAATTCGGATCAAAGATAATCTGGCTGCCATCGGCTTTTAACCGGCTAACCAGCTCGAACAATTGGACTCTGTCGGCATCAGATAAAATCGCCAGCGTAATGCCGGAGAAATAAAACATATCGCAGCCTTTAATAGCATCGTAATTTAACTGGGCGTTAAAACACTGCAATACCTGTTTAGCGGCAGAGCTGTCGCGCCAGTAAACAAAACTGCGCTCGCCAAACGCATCGGTATTAATCATATACAGGCCGGGCCGGGCAGTTTTGGTGCGCAGCATCAGGCTGGTGTCTATTTTTTCCCGCTCAACGGCGCGTACCAGCTTGTCACTGATAAGATCAGTACCGACTGCAGTAAAAAACTGCACATCGACCGGGTTTTCGCAGGTACGCTTTAAGTACACGGCGGTATTAAACACATCTCCGGCAAAATTCTGGTGATAGACATTGTCGACCAACTGATAAAGCTCGACCATGCACTCGCCCATAATGACAATACGTTTGCTCATGCCGATGCTCCTTAAGCTGCGGTTTTAATCTGTCTGGCAATGGCGGTCGCTTCAGCGGCCAGTGTCGTAATTTGGCTCCACTGCTGTGCTTTTACCAGATTAGCCGGGGTTAACCAGGAGCCGCCAACCACAAACACATTTTTCAGCGCCAAAAACTCAGCCAGATTATGCTGGCCAATACCGCCGGTGGGGCAAAATTTTACTTGCTGGAATACACCGCTAAGGGCTTTTAGCATTTCAATGCCGCCGGATAAATGCGCCGGGAAAAACTTTACTTCGCGCAAACCATATTCGTACGCCATAGCAATTTCCGACGGTGTCGCCACACCCGGTGCCAGTGGCAAACCGGTATCGATCATCGCTTCAAGCAACTTTGGCGTGCTGGCAGGGCTAACCAGAAACTGCGCACCAGCGTCTTTACACGCATTGGCATCAGCTGCCGATAATATAGTGCCGGCACCGACCAATAAATCTGGCAAGGCAGTGCGAATAGCGGTAATGGCGGCTAACGCCTGGCGTGTACGCAGCACTACTTCTACTGAACCGACGCCGCCATCCTGCAAAGCTTTGGCAATCAGTACCGCTTCGTGCGGCGTCTCTGCCTGAATAATGGGTAATAATGCCGGACCTTTCACCAAAGACGACAGCTGAGACGATAACAATGGAGGTAAAGATGACATTAAATATCTCCTGCATAGGCCACCAGCGCTGCGGCTGGACGGGAAACTAATTGCTGATAAGCAGTATGCACTGCGCTAAAGAAGGTTTTGTTTAAACTCAGTTCTGCCGGGAACACGGCATCAACGGCTAAAAACAGCGCCACATCGGTATCGGCATTACCGGCACACTGAGCCGCAACGGCCAGTAGCTGTTCTGCTAACGGGTCGACTAATTTTTCGTTGTCGCTATGGCGCTTAACAATAAAACAGCACCAGGCAGCGATGGCAAACGCCAGTTTGTCGATCGGTTTACCTGCGGCTAAGTTATCGCTAATGGCAGGCAGAATTCGCATCGGCAGCTTTTGCGAACCGTCCCAGGCAATTTGTGCCAGCAAATGGCGGATGGCCGGGTTACGAAACCGCGCTAATATATCCTCACTGTACTGCTTAACATCCAGCTCGGCCGGTGCTTTGAATGATGGCATAATTTCAGCAGTAATCATCTGCTGAATAAACTGCGTTAGCACTTCATCCTGCATGGCATCGAATACGGTTTCATAGCCAAGCAAACAGCCAACATAGGCCAGGGTGGAATGCGGTGCATTGAGTAAACGCAGTTTGGCTTTTTCAAAGGCGGTGACGTCCTGAGCGTAAATCACCCCGGCTTGCTGCCACGCTGGCCGGTCTGCAGGTAAGATATCTTCAATCACCCACTGCACAAAAGCTTCGCGTTTAATGGGCCAGTTATCCTGTACACCCAGCACGTCTGCCACCTGGGCTTTAATGGCATCGTCGGTAGCCGGTGTAATGCTGTCGACCATAGTGCAGGGGCTGATCAACTGCTGGCTTAACCAGTTGGCGATATTGGGGTCTTTTTGTTCAGCAAAGGCAATGAGTGCGTTACGCAGCTTATGGCCGTTGTCGGTCAGGTTGTCACAGCTAATGACGCAAAACGGCGCGATATTGGCTTGATAACGCGCCGCCAGAGCGGTAAACAATAAGCCAATGGCTGTGTTAGGTTGACCGCTACCGCTTAAGTCTTGCTGAATTTGGCTATGGCTTAAATCCAGCTTGCCGCTGCCGTTTAAGCAGTAACCTTTTTCGGTAATGGTCATGGTAACGTATTTGGTGCTGGCGGCAGTTAAGCGCGCTAATACTTGTGGGTATTGCTCGCTGGCGATCAGTACTTCCTGCACCGAGCCGATAACCTGATAGCTTTGTACGGCATCAAGCACGGCCAGGGTATATAAACCATCTTGCGGTGATAATGCCTGGCTGACATCGGGTGATCGCATTGATACGGCGCTGATGGCCCAATCGCCGCCAAATTGCAGTGCCTGTTCGGTATACCAGGCTTGATGGCCGCGGAAAAAGGCGCCGGGGCCTAAATGCACTATGCCAATTTGTGGCTTGTGTTCGTCCAGCCGGTAAGCCGGAATTGGCAGTTTGCCGTTTAGGCTTGCCAGAGTCTGATTGTTTAGTTGTGTCATCAGTTTTTTGCCATTTGATTTAGGCTCCGCGGTCAGACAGCACACAAAGACGTCGTAAATACGTCCCTGTAGACTCCTCTGCCGCATCCATGCGGCAGACGCTTTGTTTAGCTGTCTGCCCGCTGCGCTTTTCTGCAATGTAGGCTTGGGCAGTTTGTTACACGCAGAGACGTCGTGAATACATCCTTGTAGACTTACAAACTGCTTCCTGCAGTTTGCCCTTCGGGTGGCTATGCCATTCAAATTCATTCCCGAAGAATTTGTCTCTCCAGCATCCCTGCTGGAGACGCTCTGCTTAGTAACAATCTGCCCCGCTATAACGTTCTGTTTATTGTTACTTCAACTGATACGCTTTCTTTACCAGGCCATAGGTCAGCTCGTAGGCTAACTCACCGGCTTCTTCTTCGGTTAAGCGATGCTCGGCCACTAAGCCTGCCAGGAAGCGGCAGTCTATGCGCCTTGCTACGTCGTGCCGTGCCGGAATAGATAAAAACGCCCGCGTATCATCGTTAAAACCCACAGTATTATAAAAACCGGCAGTTTCGGTTACCTGATGGCGGAAACGCAGCATACCTTCCGGGCTGTCATGGAACCACCAGGCCGGGCCGAGTTTTAGCGCAGGGTAATGGCCTGCCAGTGGCGCCAGTTCGCGGGCATAGGTGGTTTCGTCCAGTGTAAACAAAATAATGTTTAAGCTGGCTTCGTTACCGTATTTCTGTAGCAAAGGTTTCAGGTTTTGTACGTACTCGGTTGGGCTCGGAATATCCGCGCCTTTGTCGGCACCAAAACGCTCGAAAATCACCTGGTTGTGGTTACGGTGTGCGCCGGGGTGAATTTGCATTGTCATGCCATCTTCCAGGCTCATGCCGGCCATTTCGGTCAGCATCTGGCCGCGAAACAGCTCTGTTTCTGCTGCTGTGGCTTTACCGCTTAAACAGCGTTGAAATAATGCCGCGGCATCTTTCATGGCTAAGTCTGCCGTAATGGCGGTAGGGTGGCCGTGATCTGTTGCCGTAGCGCCGTGCTCACGAAACACCTTACGGCGCTTACGCAATGCTGTCAGATAACCCTGCCAGCTCTTGGTATCTTCGCCGGTAATTTCGCCCAGTTTAGCCACGTTGGCGGCAAAATCAGCGCGGTCGGCGTCAACAACATCGTCGGGGCGAAAGGTGGTGATAACCCGGGTTTCAAAGCCGGTGCCTTTTAGTTTGGCGTGGTGTTTTAAATCGTTCAGTGCGCCTTCGGTGGTGGCAATCAGCTCGATATTAAAACGCTCTAACAAAGCACGCGGTTTAAACTCAGGCTTGGCCAGCTGAGCGTTAATGCTGTCGTAGTAATGATCAGCAGTTTCTTCACACAAAGTTTCGGTTAAACCAAATACATCGTGAAATACCGTGTCGAGCCAAATGCGCGAAGGTGTGCCGCGAAACAGGTAATAGTGCTTGGCAAAAATATGGAAGATTTTGCGATAGTCACTCTCAACTACTGCGCCGTCCTTACGGCGGATACCTAACTCTTCGAGCTTAATGCCCTGGCTGTACAACATACGAAACACATAGTGATCCGGCAGCAGCAATAACGCAGTGGCATTGTCCCAGTTGGCGTCTTCAGCAAACCAACGTGGATCGGTATGGCCGTGCGGGCTAACGATCGGCAAGTCTTTAATTTGCTGATATAAACGCCGGGCGATATCACGCACCACCGGATCTGACGGAAATAAGCGGTCTGGGTGCAATTCTAAGCGACGACTCTGTGCCATTTTCAAGTCCTGTTATAAAAAGTGTTTAAATTCAATATTTCATTAATTTCACGCATCAGAGCGTCACGCCATTTTTCCAGATGGCTATCTCGCGGTTATCTGATTGCTCATTGCGTGTGGCTTTGCCGGAGGCAACATCGATCAGATAACGGAAAAAGTCATGGCTAAACTGCTCGGCGTCCTGGCCTTTTTTCAGCAGGCCGCCGGCGTCAAAATCAATCCACTGTGGCTTGCGTGAGGCCAGCGAAGAATTGGACGAAATTTTAACTGTCGGTGCCGGAAACCCCAGCGGCGTGCCACGGCCGGTGGTAAACAACAATAAAGTTGCGCCGGCAGCGGTTAAAGCAGTGGATGACACCGCATCATTGCCCGGCCCTTCCAGCAGGGTTAAGCCACTTTGGCTGGCCATATCGCCGTAGCGGATCACCTGGTTGACTACCGCCGAACCGCCTTTTTGAATGGCGCCAAGCGATTTTTCTTCCAGCGTGGTTAAGCCGCCATCTTTATTGCCCGGGCTCGGGTTTTCATACACCGGCTGTTTGTTGTCGATAAAGTACTGCTTAAAGTCATTTACCAGGGTCACAATATCGCCAAACACCTGCTCATTCTGCGCGCGGGCCATAAACACTTGCTCGGCACCAAACATTTCCGGCGTTTCGGTCAGTACTACCTTGCCTTTACCGGCAGCGACTAAATCGGCTATGCGGCCAACCAGCGGGTTCGCAGTTAAACCGCTTAAGCCATCCGAGCCACCGCATTTCATCCCCATCACTAAATCAGATACCGGGCACGGCGTGCGCTTATCATCGCGCATTCTGGCTACGAGCTCTTCAACTGCAGCTAAGCCCTGCTCTATTTCATCTTCCACCTGTTGGGCGTTAAAAGAGCGGATACGGCTTAAATCAACGCCTTCGCTTGCTGCCAGTAATTTGCTTAGCTGATTGTTTTCACAGCCTAAACCCATCACCAGCACACCACCGGCATTGGGGTGTTGAATAAGCCCGGCCAGTAAGCGGCGGGTGTGGTCTAAATCATCACCGAGCTGCGAACAGCCAAACGGATGGGTAAAAGCATAAATACCGTCGATATCATCGCTGTATAGCTTACGCGCCTGCTCGGCCACCCGCATCGCGGCGCGGTTAACGCAGCCTACAGTATTGATGATCCACAACTCGTTACGGGTACCTACTTTGCCATTGCCGCGGCGATAACCCATAAATTCGGTGGGTAAACCGGCCGGAAACGCCAACGGTTGCGCCTGACAGCCGCTATAGCGGTAGTCGACCTGGCCGCTTAACAGCGTAGCAAGATTATGCGAGTGAATATGCTCACCGGCTTTAATATCAGTAGTAGCGGCACCGATGGCAAAGCCGTATTTAATCACCGGCTCGCCTTTGGCTATGTTTGCCAATGCCACTTTATGCCCGGCCGGTACGGCCTGCTGTGCAGTTAACTGCGCAAACGGTTCTGGCAGTGCCACGCCCTGCGCTAGTGGTTGCAATGCAACCACTACGTTGTCGCGCGGGTGTACCTGCAACACCTGTAATTGCTCGCCGATATCTGCCGGTGTACTTAGCTTGGTACTGCAACCGGGTTTTAATTCTGTGCTCATGTTCAGCCTTCCTGCACCTTGTCTAGCGGTGGCAAACTGGGTTTAAAAAACGTTGTTCGGGACTGTAGCAGGTGGAAACCGGCTTGCCCTAAACCAACCGTTGAAGCTCTGGGGCCGGACAAATTCGCCTGGAGCGAATTTGAACAGCTCCGCTGGCCCATCGGGCAAACTTCACGGATGAAGTTTGTAATCGAGCCTACAGGGACGTATTCACGGCGTGTTGGTGTGGGCAAACCGGTTTGCGCCCCCGCGGCTGCAACCACACTCATACCAGTCACAATGTTAATGCTTCACCATTTAAGGTCAGATCGAACTGATCAATCTGCGCCACATTCTCCAGCACGCCAATGCTGGCGGTCTGGTTAAACTGCACATGGTGCAAACTGACACCACTAATCGGCGCCCGCTCAAAACCGCGCAGTTCAAAGGCACGCTGCGCTTTTTGTACGCGTAAATTGCTGATATGCAAATTCTTTACCTGTGGCAGGTGCTGGCCAGCATCGCCCTCTTCATAGAAGAAGTTAATCACGATAGCGTCTTTTACTTCGCCAATATCAATATCGCGGATATAGATATTTTCAATTAAGCCGCCACGTACCGAGTTGGTTTTAATACGAATACCGCGCTCTAAATCCGGGCTGCTCATACGGCAACGGCGGGCGAAAATATTACGTGCGCCACCGGAAATTTCACTGCCCAACACCACACCACCGTGGCCGGCGCGCATCATACAATCCTGGATCACCACATTTTGTACCGGCGTTGCCAAACGGCGGCCGTCATTATTGCGGCCGGATTTCAGCGCAATACAATCATCGCCGGTATCAAACAAACAGTTTTCAATTAACACCCGGTTACTGGATTCCGGGTTGCAGCCATCAGAATTTGGCCCGTGGCTGACACAGTTTACACCGCGCACTATCACATCTTCTGACAGCACCGGGTTAATCAACCAAAATGGCGAGTTACGAATGGTAATGCCTTCAATCAGTACCCGCTTACAGCGATACGGTTGAATAAATGGTGGCCGTAAGTAGTTTTTGGCAAACACACGCTCTGCCACAGGTACACCGGCTTCAGCCATATCAAACAATGGCGTGCGGGTGTTTGCCTGATCAGTTTTCGCGTCCAACTGCCACGGGGTATGTTTCCATTTACCTTTCCATGGCCACCATTGGGTGTTGCTGCCGTTGCCTTCAACGATACCTTCACCGGTAACAGCGATGTTTTCCTGCTCAAAAGCGTAAATCAGCGGCGAGTAGCCCATCAACTCTACACCTTCCCAACGGGTGAATACCGCTGGCAGGTAGCGCTCTGGTTCAGCGTAAAACGATAATACGGCATCTTTTTGCAGGTGCAGGTTAACGTTAGATTTTAAATGTACCGGGCCGGTGTTAAAGCGCCCGGCAGGCACCACTACGCGGCCACCGCCTGCAGAAGCACAAGCCGCAATAGCTGCGTTAATGGCAGCGCTGCTGTCAAAATCTGCTACGGCTTTGGCACCAAACGTTGTAATAACAAAATCGCGTTTGGCAAAAGACGTCGGGGCAATGCTGGCAATAATGGCATCAGCCTGCTGCCATAACACATTGTCGGCAGCATCACTGGATGAGGTTGCTACAGCAGAGACAGACGAACAGCCGTTTAATGACCATAAAGATAAGCCTGCACCAGCCAGGCCTAAGGTTTTTAAATGTTGTCGCTTCTGCTTATCTGTCATTAGTCACCTCTTTTTATGGCCGCAGTTATTATTTTCAGCGGCGCCTTTACCCTGTTTACAGCTTAATTACGTTAGCTATTGATACTATAATAACCAATCTGCCACCGGTGGCAAGTAAATCGGCAAACTTTTTGCCAGCGGTAGCAAAAAAGTGTGCTTTAGTTAAAACACAATTTAAACAGCTTAGTTGCTGCTTTCAATTACACGGGCGGTAGACTCGCGCACTACCAGGGTTGGTGCTACTTTGGCAGCCACGTTAGATGCAGCTTTATCGTTATTTTCTATCGACATAATCAGCTTACTGGTGGCCAGCAATGCCATTTGCCGCACCGGCCGTTTTATAGTGGTTAACGCTGGAATCACCCGCGAGGCCAGCATATTGTCATCAAAACCTGCTACCGAGAGCTGGTCAGGCACTTTAATACCCAGGCTGTGCGCTACCTTTAATACGCCGGCGGCCATCTGGTCATTATTGGCAAAAATGGCTGTCGGCCTTTCCTCTGCCTGCAGCAACTGGCGCGCACATTCGATACCGGTTTCGTAGGTATTATTACCTTCAATAATCCAGTCTGGCCGCAGTTTAATACCATAGGCCGATAGTCCCAACTGAAAACCTTCCATCCGCTCGGTTGACGATTTATAACGCTGGGGCCCGCTGATAAAGGCAATATGTTCATGCCCCAACTGAGCAAAATAACGCGCCATTTCGGCAGCTGCAGCTCTGTCGTCTGACACGACGATGTGTTTGGCGTCATCCAGCGCTACTGAGCTTAAGCGCACATAAGCACTGCCGGATTCTTTTAGCGCCTGCGCCAGAGTTTCAGATTCCGACACCGGTGGCAGCACGATAACGCCATCCAGCTTAGAGCGCTGCATAAAGCGCAGGCAGTCCTGTACCAGAGTTTCACTGCGATAGCGGCATGGGTGCACTACCAGCTCATAGCCCAGGTTCGAGCACACTTCCAATACACCACGCTGTACATCATCCAGATAGAGCGCATCGGGGTTGTCATAAATCAGGCCGAGCAAGTACGAGCGGCTGGATGCCAAACCTCGCGCCTGGGCATTAGGCGAATACTTTAATTCGCTGATCACCTTTTCTACCCGGGTACGGGTGGTATCACCGACACTAAGCGAACCATTAATAACTCTGGACACCGTGCGTTTAGATACACCGGCAATACGGGCAACATCATTTATCGTGGCTTGTTTTTGCATAAGTCTCATCTTATTGACCACGCGCACTGTTAGCGACCAGCTGCGGCCTGTAGGTACAAAGTGCGATATCGATCGCCGTTTGTTTTACGCTGGCGATAAGATCGGTTTGGGCTTTTTTAGCGAATAGCACCAGCGGCCCGGTAACACCGACAGCGGCCACTACAGCACCCTGGCTGTCGCGAATTGGCACCGCCAGACAGCGCACATCGTCATGGTATTCCATATCGTCGCTAGCATAACCGCGTGCCAGTATCCGCTGCAACTCTGTTGTTAACTCATTTGGCTGCACCAGGCTGTGCGAAGTGCGCCGCTTAAACAAATCTGCTTCGGCTAACACCGTTAACCTGTCAAAATGATGAAATGCCAAAAACACCTTGCCCGCAGCAGAGCAGTTAAAATCGGCTATGGTGCCCGGCCTGGCCGCTAAACGTTGTGGATTAGGGCTGTCGCATACTTCTACCAGCAAAGCGCCTTTGGCATGTGGCAATGCCAGATGGCAACTTAAGCCGGTAGTCAGCGCCAGTTGCTGCAGCATTGGCAAAGCCTGCTGCTGCAAACGCTGCGAACTTAATAAACTCAGACCCATTTTAAACAGCTGCGCCCCTACCAGGTAGCGCTTGCCGTGTTTTTCCAGCACCTGCTCCTGGCACAGGGTTTGTAAAATGCGAAACGCTGTAGTGCGCGGCACCGCTAAACGCTGTTCCAACTCGGTTAAACTCAGGCCCTGATCCGACTCTGTCACCAGCGACAGAATACGGCAGGCATTGGCCAGATTGGGGATCACGTAGCTTACCATGGGTTAACTCCTGAGTTTACGATCTGTTGAAAACCAAGTTGGTTAAGTAACAAGCCAGTTAAAAGCCAAACTGCGCGGGTAACCATTCACTGATCGCCGGCACATAGGTTACCAGCATCAGCACCAGAAACATGGCCAGATACAACGGCATTAGCGGCCGTAAAATGGCTTCAAGCTTGGTTTTGGCAATAGCACAGCTAACAAACAGCACGCTGCCCACCGGCGGTGATACCAGGCCAATAGACAAATTCAGTACCATCATAATGCCAAAATGCAGCGGGCTCATGCCCAGCTCTACCGCTACCGGCAGGAAAATCGGCGTGAAAATCAGCACCGCCGGCGTCATGTCCATAAAGGCGCCTACCAGCAGTAAAATCAGGTTAATCATCAGCAGAATTAATAGCGGGTTTTCACTGATTGTCAGCATCCCGGTACTAATGGCTTGCGGAATTTGCTCATAAGATAAAATCCATGACATAGCCGATGAGGTAGCAATAAGCGCCAGCACGATAGCCGTGGTTTCTGCCGACTTCATTAAAATGCCCGGCAGTTCCGTGGTTTTTACTTCACGGTAAATACCTACCGCCAGGATCAGCGAATACACCACAGCAATAGCGCCAGCCTCAGTGGCAGTAAATACGCCGCTGACAATACCGCCAATCACCAGAAATATCATAAACAAGCTGGGTAAGGCGGCCGCCACTTTTTGTACCACCAACTTTAATGGCAAGCGCGCGCCTACCGGGTAACCCTTTATTTTGGCGTAACCGGCACAGACAATCATTAACGACAGGCCAAGCAAAATACCTGGCAAATAACCGGCGATAAACAGTGCAGCAATCGATACGCCACCGCTGGCAATGGCGTACACAATAAGAATATTACTGGGCGGAATAAGCATACCGGTAGTTGCCGCCGCCGCTGTTACCGCTGCACTGTAGTTTACGTCGTAGCCCTGTTTTTTCATTTCCGGCAGCATAAAGCTGCCAATGGCTGAGGTTGCAGCAACGGCAGAGCCTGAGATCGCACCGAAAAACATACAGGACATCACATTAACCAGCGCCAAACCGCCCGGCAACATGCCCACCAGCGCCATCGCACACTCAATAAGCCGTTTGGCAATGCCGCCGCGGCCCATAATCAGCCCTGACAGTACAAAAAACGGAATAGCCAGCAGTGCAAAGCTGTTAATACCACCGGCCATACGCTGCGCCATGGTAGTAACTGCAGGCATAAAATCTACGCTTAGCAGCATCGTGGCCAATGTTGCCAGGCCAATACAAAATGAAATAGGTACGTTAAGTAGCAATAAGCCGAAAAACACCAGCAGTAAAACCAGAATTGCCATTTCCATTATTGCATCCCCTCTACTACCGGTGTCGGTTTGTTACAAGCCATAAAGTACAACTGGCAAATACCATAAAACGCAATCAGCACACCGGATAACGGCACCGCAACGTAGATATAGGCCATTTTAATATCCAGTGCGGCTGACATCTGGTTCAGCTCATACGTCAGCGCAACCAGGTTACCGCCGCCAACCACCATTACGGCAATAGCAAAAATAACAACCGACGCGGTCAGCACCATTGCCAACTTACGTTGCAACGCAGCATTAAACCGGCGGGTAACAATGTCCAGCCCCAGATGCACACCGGTACGGTAGGCAAATGCAGCCCCTACCATACCAATCCAGATTAAGAAGGTACGGGACAACTCTTCAGTAATTGAGCTGGGCGCATTTAATATGTAACGCGACACAACCTGCCAGCACACCACCAGCACTATGCCGCCCATTAGCCCGGCCAGAAACCACTTAAGCAAGCTATCAACTACGTGGATTAACTTAGTCATTTTTTGCCTCCATTTGCGCACCTATATCTGCAATTTGCTGCAGTAAGGGGCCAATATCGGTTTGTTGCAGGCTTTGATGAAACGGCGCTACCGCATCGCGAAACGGCTGTTTATCGGGGTAAATAACTTTTACGCCGGCGGCTTTCACAGCAGCCAGTGCTTCATCAGAAGACTGCTGCCAGGCCTCGCGCTGGTAGGCGATAGAATCATTAGCGGCACGCTGCAGCCATTCCTGTTGCTGGGGAGTCAGATCCTGCCACACCGGCAAGCTGACAATCAGCACATCCGGCACTGCGGTATGTTCGTCCAGGGTGTAGTATTTGCTTAATTCATAATGGCGCGACAAGTAAAAGCTTGGCGGGTTATTTTCTGCCCCATCTACCACGCCCTGCTGCAGGGCAGTATACAGCTCACCCCAATCTACCGGTGTGGCGGCGCCACCTAACTCCTCAACCATCCGCACGGCGGTTTGGCTGGCCAACACACGGAACTTTTTGCCACGTAAATCAGCCGGGGTATTAATTTCAGTATTGGTAGAGTAAAAACTGCGGCTACCAGCATCATAGTAGCCCAGGCCACGTAAGCGTGCCGGTTGCAATGCCATCAGCAATTCAGTGCCGGTTTTGCCGTTTAACACCTGCCATAAATGGGCGTTGTCATTAAAAATATAGGGCACACTAAATACACGCATTTGCGGTACAAAACTTTCTACTGAGCTAGCCGACACCTTTGTCATCGCCAGGCTGCCAATTTGCAGCAGTTCAACTAATTCGCGTTCATTACCAAGCTGGCCGCCGCTGTAAATATCAACCTGCATAGTGCCGTTGGAGTAATACTCAAGGCGCTCGCCCATTAATACCATGGCTTTGTGCACCACATGTTCCTGATCCAGCGCATGTGCCAGACGCAAGGTTGTAACGTCCTGCTGTGGCTTGCAGCCAAGCAAAAATGCAGCCGCTACCAACAGCAGGCCGCTGGCCCACCGGATAATAATTCTCATAACTCGTCCTACCCTGTTGGAGTGGCATATCTTGCTGCATGCCTTACTCGGTACGATTGCTGCCATTGGCAGCGAAAGGCCAGTTGCTACTTCATTGCACTGGCAGGAAATTTATCCATATCGTGGTAGTCCAGGTTTTCCCCGGCCATACCCCAGATAAAGGCATAATTACTGGTGCCACAACCGCTGTGAATAGACCACGCCGGTGACACTACCGCCTGCTCATTAGCCACCCAAATATGCCGGGTTTCTTGCGGCTGGCCCATAAAGTGGCACACACGCTGATCATCACCGAGGTTGAAATAGAAATAGGCTTCCATGCGCCGGTCATGCTGGTGCGCCGGCATGGTGTTCCATACGCTGCCGGGTTTGAGCACCGTTAAGCCCATTTGCAACTGGCAGGTTTGCACCACATCGTTAATCATCAACTGGTGAATAGCGCGCTCGTTCGATGTTTCCAGCGCACCCATTTGCAGTACAGTGCAGTTATCCATCGTCAGGTGCTTGGTGGGGTAAGCATGATGCGCCGGGGCCGAATTTAAATAGAATTTTGCCGGCGTTGCGCTGTCGCTACTGTGAAAGCTCACCTCGCGTGCGCCCATGCCAACATACAGCGCTTCCGTGTTCTTCAGCTCGTAATCGGTGCCATCGACAGACACTTTGCCGGTACCGCCCACGTTGATAATACCCAGCTCACGGCGCTGCAGAAAAAACTGCGCTTTCAGCGGCTCTGGTGCGTCAAGCTTTACCGCGTTTTTTACCGGCACGGCGCTACCAACAATAACGCGCTCGTAATGGGTGTAACACAACACCAGCTTGTCGGCTTGCATCAGGTTATCTACCAGAAAATGCTGGCGCAGTTCGTCAGTGTCATAGTGCTTTACGTCATCCGGATGTGTCGGGTAACGGCTTTCAAATAAAACAGTCATAAAAAACCTCAGTTGAAAAGTAAAGTGTTTAGCGCGCCAGCCAGCCGCCATCTACCGCCAGGACATGGCCATTAACATAATTACTGGCGTTTGAAGCCAGAAATACCGCGGCGCCGGCTAAATCTTCCGGTTCGCCCCAGCGTGCTGCCGGAATACGCGCAGTAATAGCAGCGTTACGCTCGGTATCGGCTTGCAACGCAGCAGTGTTGTCGGTACGGAAATAACCCGGCGCAATGGCATTAACCTGAATATTGTGCTGCGCCCATTCGTTAGCCAGCGCTTTAGTTACGCCGGCAATAGCATGTTTGCTGGCGGTGTACGCCGGCACGGTAATACCGCCGCTGTAGGATAACATTGAGGCGATATTAATAATTTTACCCTGCTGGCGTTTAATCATTTCGGCACCCAAACGCTGGCTTAGCAAAAATGCTGCATCTAGGTTTACTGCAATCACTTTGTGCCACTCGTTCATCGGGAACTGATGTGCCGGGGCCCGGAAAATAGTCCCGCCGCAGTTCACCAGAATATCAACTGCGCCTTGCGCCAGCGCCTGCTGCGCTAACTGCTCTACTGCAGCTTCATTACTTAAATCTGCCGCTAAACCAATGGCCTCGCCGCCCTGCTCGGTAATCATTGCTACTGTATCGCGGCTGCCTGCAATGGTTGAACTGGCACACAGCACTTTGGCACCGGCCTGTGCCAGCGCTACAGCAATAGCCTGGCCCAAACCCCGGCTGGCGCCAGTGACCAAAGCGGTCTGCCCGGCGAGAGAAAATAATGCTGCCATAATGGCCTCCTGTGTTTAAATAAACCTTGCCATCCCGATATTTCGTTCATATATGGAACAAAATTAAAATTCGAAACAACTCTAAAATATCAAAAAATCAATCAGTTAAGCCATACTGGCGTGTTTTACTTACAAATTAGGCTGATTTTATTCTCGCCAATAATTGACAGATTTTAGTTGATGGTGTTAGCTTTTTGCCATCGGTGGCACAAAATTGCAAGTTTTTTTTGCCACCGGTAGACAAAACATATAGGCTGAATACGAAACAAGCAAATCAACAGGGAGCAAAGTCACTTTGCTTCTGAAAAAACACAAAAAGCCGGGGCATGACTCAGGCTAAAACTACAAGTCAATTCAGGACGAGGTATATAAAAATGGCTTATCGCAACACGCAATTCCGCCCTACTAAGCTGGTGCGCGCGCTTACGCTGGCCGGCTTAGCTACCGTGCTTGGCGTTGCTCCGGCACTGCAGGCACAACAGGCCGAAGAGCAACCAGCAGCACAGGTACAGGAAGAAGACATTGAAGTTATTACCGTAACCGGTGGCTTTCGTGGCAGCCTGGCCAGTGCTTTAAACCAAAAGCGCTTTGAAACCGGATCTACTGACACCATTAAAGCTGAAGATATCGCCGACTTCCCGGATCTTAACTTAGCAGAATCTTTACAGCGTATTCCTGGTGTAGCAATTAGCCGTGCCGCCGGTGAAGGCCGGCAAATTTCAGTACGCGGCCTTGGCCCAGATTTCACCCGCGTACGCATTAACGGCATGGAAGCGCAGTCTACCAGCGGCGGTACTGACCAGATTGGTGGTGCTAACCGTGGCCGGGGTTTTGACTTTAACACCTTTTCATCTGATTTATTTAGCGAGCTGACGGTACGTAAAACCGCCTCTGCCAATATTGAAGAAGGCTCGTTAGGCGCCACAGTCGATCTGCGCACCGCACGCCCATTCGATTATGACGGTTTAACCTTTGCTGCTAACGTACAGGCCGGTTACAACGATTTATCTGAAGAAGTCGACCCTAAGGCCTCGTTTTTAGTCAGCAATATTTTTGCAGACGGTAAATTTGGTGCTTTATTCTCACTTGCGATGTCTGAACGTAATGTAAAAGACGAAGGTGCCAGTACCGTGCGCTGGGCTGACGCAAATGACTTTGGCCGCTACCAGGGTACAGCCCCCACAGAAGCAAACCCGGTTATCCCGGAACTAGACGCCATTAACGACGCGTTTCGTCCGCGTTTACCGCGTTACGATTCATACACCCATAACGTTAAACGTACCGGCGCAGCGGCAGCGTTTGAATTCCGCCCCAGCCTGGAAACGCGCTTTAATTTAGATATTCTGTACGCAAAAGATGACTCTACACGTCAGGAAGTATTTACTCAGGGCATCTTAAATGGCAGCAATACTAGTGATATGAACGTGTTGGATTACGAGATTGATAATACCAATACTGTTACCTACGCTGCTTTTGAAGATGCCACAGTGCGCAATGAAAACCGCTACGATGAACTGGGTACAGAGTTTCTGCAGGTTAGCTTAAGTGCGCAGCACCAGCTAACCGATGACTTAAAAATTGACGGTATGATTGGCCGGGCTAAATCTGAGTTTGATAACCCGATTCAAACCACGGTAGTGATGCAAAAGACCGGTGTCGATTTTAGCTATGATTACCGCGGTGGCAAACGCCAGGCGCCAGAGTTATTGTTTGGGCAAGAGGTATATGAGGCCGATGGCTGGACGACGAACAGCGTGCGCCTGCGCCCGTTAGGTGCCGAAAACACCTTCGACACTGCCGCGCTTAACCTGGAATATATTTTGACTGAAAGCCTGACCCTGCGCGGTGGCGTGCATTACAAAAACTTTGAATTTGAAACTTATGAAGCGCGCCGTCTTCCAGAAGACTCGGCGGGTATTGTGATGACACCGGATCTGATCATGAGTTATAACGCTGGTCTGGGTTCACAAGGGGCCTGGCTGATACCAGACCTTGCTGCAATTGATGCCGCTTATGATATTTATAGTAACACCGGTGCCTTTGAAGTCAGTGCCCAAAACCGTCTGGCCGATAACTATAGCGCCGAAGAAAAAACCCTGGGCACTTACCTACAGCTGGCGTTTGAAACCGAAGTGGGCGATACCGTTATCCGCGGCGATGTCGGCGGCCGCTATGTTAAAACTGACCAGTCTTCAACAGCCTGGGCAAAGCTTGGTGGCGCAGACCAGCAAATTACTGCCAAGCATGAGTACAGTGAGTTTTTACCATCACTGAACCTGGTATTTGAACCGCTGGAAGATGTGATTATCCGTTTTGGTTACGCAGAAGTTATGGCCCGTGCTGGCCTTGGCAGTATTCGTCCGAACTCATCAGTATCGGTATCAGGCAGTTCACGTAGCATAAGCGGTGGCAACCCGACACTGGAACCGACCAAAGCCAAAACCTATGACTTAGGCTTAGAACTGTACTTTGATAATGAATCACTGTTAGGTGTTGCCGTATTCCGTAAAGATATCGACAGCTACGTACAGGGCTTACGTCAAACCAAACTATTTACAGAGACGGGGTTACCGGTTGAGGCCGCGATAGATGCCTGTAACGCTGGTCCGGATGGTTACGGTGCAAATTGTAACGAGAACATGCAGTGGGATACCAATACCCCGCTGAATGGCCCCGGCGGTAATCTGTATGGCTTTGAAGTGCAGTATCAGATGCCATTTACCTTCCTGCCAGAAGGCTGGGATCGCTTTGGCTTTATCGGTAACTACACCTATGTAAAAGCGCAGATGGACTATGTCAACACAGATGGCCAAATTCTGGCTACCCGTGATTTACAGGGCTTATCTGAATCTACCCGCAGCGCTACGCTGTACTATGAAGATGAAAAGTTCAGCGCGCGGGTGTCGTTAACCGATCGCTCGGATTACCTGACTAACGCACTGGGCCGTAATGGCAATGATATGGAAGGTACCAACGCCACCCGTAACATTGATGCCGCCATGTCATATCAGCTTACTGAGAAGTGGAAAGTCAGCTTAGAAGCCCTTAACCTGACCGACGAAGTAGATGATCAATGGGTAGACTCAAGCGGCAACCGCTTAACTTACTACCATGCTACAGGTCGCCAGTATTACTTAGGCGCTCAGTACAAGTTCTGATATCGCCTCTGTGCACTACCCGCTATGCTCCGGCATAGCGGTTTTAGTTTCTCCCGGTAAACGCTGCGCCACGGAAGGCCCGTTTTACTAAGCATGGACGTACGAATTGTAATAACAGGTACCTTATGGCCCGCATTCTTTTTGGCAAAACTTTGTTAAGTATCAGCATTGCCACAGTTGTCAGCGCTTGCTCGCCGCAACCTACTGCTACGGCACCGCAGCCAGTGAGCAACAACGACAGCAGCATTGCCAACCTCAGCATCAGTAACCCATCCACTTTTGCACGTAAAGAACAAAACCTGCTGCTGCCATTTACCGATCTTGGTGTAACAGCCAGCCAGGCTCAGGCACTGGTGGCGCTGGAAGGCGGTAATACAGTGCCGTCACAACTGATTGACCACAACGGCGATGGCAGTAAAGACAGCTTGTTATTACAGTTTGATTTCGCTGCAGTTGAGACAAAACAATTGCAGATTATTAATGATACTGCGTTGTTTAATTCCCAGCAGTTAGCCAAACGTACTCAGGCCGAAATTTCGCGCAAAACCGGCGGGCAATGGCAAGATACCAAGTACGTTGGCGGTAGTTTCGAAAATGTCAGCGAGCTTACCCCACCTGCGCAATATACTGATCATTCAGAGTGGATCCGCTACGAAGGCCCGGGCATAGAATCCGATAAAGTCGGCTACCGTATTTATCTGGACTGGCGCAACGGCTTTGATGTATTTGGCAATAAAACCGGCAAGCCGGTGCTGCATCAGGTAGGGCTGGATGGTTATCAGTCATACCATGAAATGACCGACTGGGGCATGGATCTGCTCAAAGTGGGTAAATCCCTTGGTGCCGGTGGCTACGGTTACTGGGATGGCGAAAAGGTGCAGCTGGTATCCACTGTCAGCGGCCACACCGCCAAAGTGATTGAAAACGGCGCTTTATATTCTGCATTGCAAATTCAGTATAAAGACTGGCAAATTGCCGGTAAAACCACCAATTTAACAGCAAACCTGTCCATGACAGCCGGCAGCCGCTTAGTGCATACCCGCCTGTCTTTAACCGAACCACTGGACAATATCGCCATCGGTTTAGTACGCCTGCCTGACACCAAAGTTTTGCATGGTAAATCAGAAGTGACCGGCCACAGCTGGACCTATCTGGCCACCTGGGGCGAGCAAACCCTGACCGGTGGTAACGATAAACTGGGCATGGCCATTTTGTATAAACGTGGTGCCAATAAACAGCTGACCGGCGACGAGAACAGCCATGTTGCAGTAATGACACCATCAGGCACCGAGCTGGAATATTATTTTCTTTCGGCCTGGGATGGTGAGCCGGGCGGCATTAAAACCGAAGCCGAGTTTGTTGCATACCTTGAACAGGAAGTAGAACAGCTTACGCTGACATCCAGGTTATCTCTTAAAACCGCACTGTCTGAGCAGCAAAAAGCCGGTGCTTTAACTGCTGACGTAGCGTTAAACTGGAGCGAGCGTTTAGCTGCCAGCGAAATGGTACGGCAAACCCCTCACTATGCTTATGGTGGCTGGGATTACGAGCGCCAGCGCCCAAGCAAATGGGAATACACTACCGGTTTACAGCTGCAAGCCTATGACGACCTGCTTAAAGTTAAACCTAATGCTAAGTGGCAACAGGTGCTGACGGAGGTTATCGACTCTTTTATTACCAGCGATGGTGATATCCGCACGTACAAAATCAGTAACCATAATATCGACAGTTTAAATACCGGCAATATGCTGCTACGTGAATACCAGCGTAACCCCAAGCCAGAGTATAAACAGGCACTGGATTTACTGCGTAAGCAGTTAGCTGAACATCCGCGCACGTCTGAAGGTGCCTTCTGGCATAAACAAATTTACCCGCATCAGCTGTGGCTGGACGGCGTTTATATGGGCATGCCCTTTTTAGCTAACTACAGCAAAGCGTTTGAACAAGGCCATGCTTTTGATGAAGTGGTAAAAGAATTTACCATCAGCCGCGACAAACTGCGCGACCCCAACACCGGTTTGTACTATCACGCCTGGGATGAAAGCCGCACGCAAGATTGGGCCGATAAAGACACCGGCCTGGCCAGCCAGTTCTGGGGCCGGGGTTTAGGCTGGCTGGCGATGGCGTTAGTGGATGTGCTGGAGATTATTCCTGAAGATCAAACCGCACTGCGCCAGCCATTACTGGATATGGCAGCAGAACTGGCCGAAGCGTTGGTAAAAGTACAGCATGACAGCGGCGCCTGGTATCAGATCCTGGATAAACCCAACGCACCGGGTAATTATTTAGAATCGTCCGCCAGCGGCATGTTTACTTACTTTTTTGCTAAAGGCGTAAATAACGGGTATCTGGATGCCCGCTATAAAGCTACCGCAATAAAAGCTTACGAAGGTCTGGTAAATGAATTTATTCTGGTCCACCCGGATAACAGCGTAAGTTTAGTCAATACCTGTCAGGTAGCCGGTTTAGGCTTTGGCCGTGATGGCAGCTATGACTACTATATGAGTGAACCGGTATTTCGTAACGACGCTAAAGCCAACGGCCCCTTTATTATGGCCGGCGTGCAAATAGCCAAATTACTTGGCACTCACTAAGTTTCTTCCCGGTGAATTAGGCCGGCGTTAGCCGGCCATTTTTTCAGCCAGCCACTACTCATCTCATTCTGCTGTAACAGTTACAACACTCTGGCAGATAAATAAGGAATAGCCGATGAAATACCTTGTGATCATAGCTCTATGCTTTGGCATATTTCAGGTAAACGCCGCCGCACTGCAGCCGGTAAAACTGCACCTGGTAGGCGATTCTACCATGTCGAATAAACCCAACCTGGCCTACCCTGAGCGCGGCTGGGGCCAGTTGCTGCCACAGTTTTTATTGCCACAGCTAACTGTAGTGAACCATGCTGCAAATGGCCGCAGCACACGGCGCTTTTTAACTGAAGGCCGCTGGCAATTACTGTTAAGCGAGCTTGGCAACGGCGATTATGTACTAATCCAATTTGGCCATAACGATTCAAAGGAGTCAGACCCGGCGCGTTATGCCGCTTTTGACAGTGATTATCAGACATTTTTAACACAATTTATTGCTGATGTGCGTGAGCGTGGCGCCACGCCAATGCTGGCAAGCTCAATTTGCCGGCGTAACTTTGCCGAAGATGGCAGCTTAAAACGTGATCTGGCCGATTACGCCAGTGCCGCTGCCAAAGTAGCCAAGGAAACAAAAGTCAGCTTTTTTGACTTACAGCAGCTAAGTTGTGATTTCTGGCAACAGCAGGGTAAAGATAACAGCCAGCCATATTTTATTCAGGTACCGGCAAGTTTGTATCAAAAGTTCCCCGACGGCAAAGTGGATAACACCCACCTGACACTGCAAGGTGCCAGCAAAATAGCGCAGTTTTTTGTCCAGGATTTAACACAACAGCAGCATCCGCTGGCAGCTTATGTGTACCGCGAATTGCTGTAAAAAAACCGGCGTAAAGCCGGTTTGTTTTCGCAATATAGCTGACCTTAGTCAGGCGCTTTAGACACACCTACCATTGCCGGGCGTAATAAACGGCCGTTTAACTCGTAGCCCTTTTGCATTACAAAGGTAACGGTATTAGGTGCAACATCTGCAGATGGCTGAATACTCATCGCCTGATGATGCTCAGGGTTAAATGGCTGGCCTTGCGGGTCGATTTGGTTTACGCCGTATTTAGCTACCGTATCCAGGAAGCTTTTCAGGGTCAGCTCAACGCCTTCAACCACACCTTTTAACGCTTCATCTTCACGGTTAATAAAGCCCAGCGCCCGCTCCAGGTTATCTACCACCGGTAACAAGTCACCGGCAAATTTCTCCAGGGCAAACTTATGGGCTTTTTCTACGTCCATCGTGGCACGGCGACGCACGTTTTCAGATTCGGCTTTAATACGCAGCATTAAATCCTGCTGCTCTGCCACACGGGCGTTAGCGTCGGCCAATTCGGCTTCAAGTTTGGCAATAATTGCCTGCTCACCCGACAGCTCTACTGTGTCGGCATGCTCGTTGGCTTGCTCTGGCGCATTATCGTTTGGCTGGTGTTGCTCTGTCATGTGTTACTACTCCCAAATTAAGTAGGTGTATTATGGGGATACCTGGCGCCGATTCAAGTTTAAATTTAATTGGCGCGCACAGGCTTCCACTAAGGGGATCAGCCGGGCGTAATTCATTCTGCGCGGCCCCAGTAAAGCAATAAAACGTTTTGGCTGTTGCTGATAACGCTGCACTATGACACTGACATTAGCCAGCTCAATAAAACCAGACTCTTTACCCAGCAATAATTTTGGCTGATCATCCTGCGTTACGGTTTGTAACAGGCGGATCAGGCCGTCGGGCTGTTCCAGCATCTGCATCACCTGCTGCAGCGCAGGGTTTTGCTGGTATTCCGGCGCCAGCAATAACTGGTGCTGGCCATAAATTAATGGCTGATGCTGCTGCAGTTCATCCAGGCTCAGTTGCCCCAGCACTTTTTGCAATAATTGCTGACACAAGCCGGTTTCGTTACGCACTATGCTGCCAAGCCGTTCGATACCATCCTGCCACTGCCCGCCACCGCCTAAAGCCGCGTTTAATAAACACAGCACTTTGCTTAATGTATTGCTGTCTATCGCGCTTTCACAGTGCAGCACCCGGTGCAAAATATCACCATCTTCATCTATTACCACCAGCAGTAATCTGTCACTGGCCAGGCGCACTAAATCAATCTGCCGGACAATACGGCCGTCGGCTTTAGGCGCACTGACAATAGCGACAAAGCCGGTAAGGTTAGTCAGTAACTGTCCGGCTTGCTGGCACAATAACGACACCGGCAACTGCGGCGTAAGCCTGCGCTGTAACTCATTATTCCACATACTGGTAAGCGGCTGCAGTTGCAGCATCTTGTCGATAAATAAACGAATGCCAGCCGTAGTGGGTATACGCCCGGCCGAGGTATGCGGCGAGCGGATTAAGCCCTGCTGCTCCAGTGCCATCATAGTATTACGCACCGTAGCCGAACTTACCGCCAACTGAGCATGATCCGCCAGCAACTTTGATGATACCGGCTGGCCATCCAGCAGATACTGCTCAACAATCAGCTTTAAAATCAACTCAGATCGGTTTAGGGCTAACGTCATGCGACATACTCACTTCATCAATGAGCTTGGATATGGGGGCAATAAGTACCAATTCAAGTAAAACACGGCCTAGTGTCCAACGCGTGCTGCCGTTATACTGCCCTAACGCATTGAAAGGAAACTGCTATGCAACATGCCTTTACCACCGTTGGCCTGATTGGCAAACCACACCATCAGGGCGCGAATAATACGCTGATCAGCCTGTACAGTTTTTTACAACAACAAGGCCTGAAAGTTTACGTTGAAGAACGCGTAGCACAGTCGCTGACGCTGCCGGATGTAGAAATACTTGATCTGGTTGAACTGGGTAAAAAATGCGACCTGGCGATTGTTGTTGGCGGCGACGGCAATATGCTCGGAGCAGCCAGGGTATTGGCCCGCTTCGATGTGGCGGTACTGGGTGTTAACCGGGGCAATTTAGGGTTTTTAACCGATTTGGCGCCAGAGGATTTTCAACAGCCACTAAGCGAAGTGCTGGCTGGTAACTTTGTAACTGAAAAACGTAACCTGCTGGAAATATCCGTACACCGCCATGGTACGGTAAAAAGCAGTAATAGTGCCGTAAACGAAGCTGTGCTGCATGCCGACAAAGTAGCGCATATGATAGAGTTTGAAGCTTATATAAATGATGAATTTGTATATAGCCAACGCTCCGATGGCCTTATTATCAGCACCCCTACCGGCTCTACAGCTTATTCACTATCCGGTGGCGGCCCGATCCTAACCCCCGATTTAGATGCCGTTAGCCTGGTGCCAATGTTTCCGCATACGTTAAGCAGCAGGCCGCTGGTGGTGTCGGGCAATAGCGAAATCAAGCTTAAAGTGGCCAGCACCAACGATGCTCACCTGCAAATCAGTTGCGACAGCCACGTTATTCTGGCGGTAATGCCAGGCGATGATATTTATATCCGCAAGCACCCTACGCCCCTTCGGTTGGTACATCCGCCGGGTTACAGCTACTTTCATGTGCTGCGTAATAAGTTAGGCTGGGGCAGCAAACTTTATTAAACCGCTGCTTGCCTATTGTACAATTCCTGTATAAAGTTACTGTATAAATAAACACTGTTATTTTTCACAGTTGTTCTGTAGCGTAACTTTATTAAGGTTGGAGCATCGCATGCTGTGTCATCTGCATATCAGTAATTTCGCCATTGTCCGCGCACTGGAAATTGACTGGGCCAGTGGTATGTCTACCATTACCGGTGAAACCGGTGCCGGTAAATCTATCGCTATTGACGCTTTATCATTGTGTTTGGGCGAACGCGCCGATGCCAGCGTAGTGCGCCCCGGTGCAGATAAAGCCGATATCGTCGCCAGCTTTGATATCAGTAAACTTAAAGCCGCACAGCACTGGCTGACAGAGCAAGATCTTGCCATGGGCCACGAGTGCATTGTGCGCCGTGTAGTTAGCAGCGAAGGTCGCTCACGTGGTTACATTAATGGTGTGCAGGTACCGGCGCAGCAACTTAAAGCCTTAGGCCAGTATTTACTCAGTATTCATGGCCAGCACGCGCACCAGCAACTGCTAAAAAGCGACTACCAGCGCCAATTACTGGATGCGTTTGCCGCCAACAGTGCAACACTGGATGCCACCCGCCATGCCTGGCGTAACTGGCAGCAACTACAACGCGAGTATGGCGATTTACAGCAATCGCAACAGCAACGTGATGCCCAGCGCCAGTTGCTGGAATATCAGGTAGCAGAGCTGGACAACTTTGCCCCGCAGGAAAATGAATACCCCGATCTGGAAGCCGAACACAGCCGCCTAAGCCACGGCAATACGTTATTAAGCCAAAGCCAGCAATGCCTGCAGCTATTGTATGATGACGAACAGCAAAATATTTATCAGGCACTGTCTGTTGCCACTGCCCAGTTAGAACAATTAGCAACCCTGGACCCGGCACTGAACAACATAGCCCAGATGCTGAACGATGCGCTGGTACAAACCGAAGAAGCCAGCCGCGAACTACGCCGTTATGCTGATAAAGTTGAGCTGGATCCGGAGCGTTTAGCACAGGTAGACGAGCGCCTTGGCATGTGGCTGAATTTATCGCGTAAACATCAGGTAGCCCACGAGGCCCTACCCGCCCTGCACCAACAACTGTCTGCGCAGTTAGCAACCCTTACCGGCAACGACAAACGCCTGGTGCAACTGGCTGCAGACATTGAGCAGGCCGAGTTAGACTATATGGCACAGGCAGAGCAATTAAGTGAGCAGCGCCGTCAGGCCGCCAGTGCACTTAGTAGTCAGGTCAGTAAAAGCATGCATGAACTTAGCATGGCAAATGCCCGCTTTGAAATACAGCTAACCACCATGGCTGCCGAACAGGCCAGCGCCAGCGGCATTGATGCTGTTGAATTTCAGGTATCTACCAACCCGGGCCAGCCGTTACAGGCGATGCATAAAGTGGCATCGGGCGGCGAGTTATCACGCATCAGCCTGGCAATTCAGGTAATACTGGCCGACAAAGTAACCACCCCTACACTTATTTTCGATGAAGTAGACGTAGGTATCAGCGGCCCGGTTGCAGCAGGTGTCGGCCGTTTACTGCGCCAGTTGGGTGAAAGCACGCAAATTATTTGTGTTACCCACTTGCCGCAGGTAGCCAGCCAGGGGCATCAGCAACTGTATGTAGAAAAGTATACCGACGGTATCGCCACAGAAACCCGCATGCGCACGCTGGCCGACGAAGAACGTATCAGTGAAATTGCGCGCTTGCTGGCAGGTGAGAATATCAGCGCCAGCGCGCTGGCAAATGCCCGAGAACTTTTATGTGCACCGGCAGTCTGAAAGAAGGTTTTTCACAAGGCTTGTCATAGGGTATGATAAAGCCAATCAGATTAAGCAGAAGTGACAGATGAAAGCAGTAATTAAAACCTTATGCCTGGTAGTTGGCATACTTAGCCTTGGTGCCTGCAGCAGCTGGATTTACCGTATCGATATTCCACAGGGCAATTTTTTAGAGCAAAAAGATGTAGATAAGCTGCGTGTGGCCATGACCAAAGAGCAGGTAACTTATGTCTTAGGCAGCCCGGTAGCCAGCAATGCATTTGACAACGACACCTGGCACTATTTTTATGCCCTCAAAAGTGGCCGTGGTAATAACTTTGAAAAGCAGCTGATTGTTGAGTTTAAAGACGACAAATTGCAGGATATAAAAGGCGATTTTGATAAATCGGCCGAGTTTAGCACTCCGCTGGATATTTAAACGCAGCCTCAGGTAAAGGCAGATCGTAAAAAAACCAGCTATTAAGCTGGTTTTTTATTCAGTGGCGTTTTTAGCTTCGTGTGGCCGGCCACCGGTTACTTTGTCTGCCCGGCCTTCTTCTTTGGCTTTCTCAGCCCGGCGACGGCGTAAATCTTTTGGATCGGCAATCAGCGGCCGGTAAATTTCAATTCTATCCCCTGCTTTTACCGCATCATCAAGCTTTACCGGCCGGCTCCAGATCCCGACCTTTTGCACGGCCAGGTCAATTTCAGCAAACTGCTGCAAAATGCCCGAGCGCTCAATAACCTGTTGCACGGTGCTGTTACGGTTAACCGATAATGTCATCAGGCTTTGCCGCTCTGGCAGCGCATAGGCAACCTCTATCATGATCTGCTCAGACATGGTTTTCTCCGTATACTTGCTTTGCCCGTTGCGTAAACGCATTCACCATGGCCGCGGTCAGTTCGCCAAAAATTTTACCAAAAGCAAACTGAATAAGCCGGCTGGAAAATTCAAACTCCAGCCTTAAAATAACCTTACAGGCCGTTTCACTTAATGGCTGAAACTCCCAGCCGCCGTGTAATTGCTTAAACGGGCCGTCTACCAATTGCATAGCAATACGATGATGCGGGTACAAGGTATTACGGGTGGTAAAAGAATGGCCAATACCAGCCTTGGAAACCGTAAGCGATGCCACCATGTCTGTATCAGACTGGCTGACAATACGGGCAGAGGTGCAGCCAGGCAGGAATTGCGGATAGTCAGGTACAGCGTTGACTAAGTCAAACATCTGCTGTGCACTGTAAAAAACCAGCGCACTGCGCTCAATTTGTGGCATACTCTCTCCCCTTTAAACCCGCCGCCGATTGTAACAGAATAACGCGCTGCAACAAGGCTTGAGCCATCGCTGACCCATAAAACAGAGCTGCGACAAATAACGAATTATGAGTAAAAAACAAGTTAGTAAAAACAAAAACGGCACCATAGCGCAAAACAGAAAGGCACGACACGAGTACTTTCTGGAAGACCGCTATGAAGCGGGTATGGCCCTGCAAGGCTGGGAGCTGAAAAGCATCCGCGAAGGTAAAGTTAACCTGTCAGATTCTTATGTCATTTTGCACAATGGCGAAGCTTTCTTACTCGGTGCGCAAATTCAGCCGCTAAACAGTGCCTCCAGCCATGTGGTATGCGACCCTGAGCGTAGCCGCAAGTTATTGCTGCACAAGCGCGAGCTGGATAAGTTAGTTGGCTTAAAAGAGCGCGACGGCTTTACGCTGGTAGCCACTGCCATGTACTGGAAAGCCTGCTGGGTTAAGCTGGAGTTTCATTTAGCCAAAGGTAAAAAAACCTTTGATAAACGTGACGATATTAAAGACAGAGACTGGTCACGCGAAAAAGAACGCATGATGAAGCACTCTAAGCGTTAACAGTAAACGTAAAATAATACTTGAAACTTCTGCAGCCTAACCCCATCTAAGTAAGGCGACAGGAAAAAACGGCAAAGGTGCAATGCTTGCTTGTGTAACAACAGTCAGCTGCGTACAATAGCCAAACACTATGGTGTGTAAGTGTTCCATACAGAATTCGGGGCTGATTCTGGATTCGACGGGATTCACGAACTCCTAGGTGCATGCCGAGGTGCGGTAGGCCTCGTAAAAAAACCGCAAAAAACTAGTCGCAAACGACGAAACATACGCAATCGCTGCTTAATAGGCAGTAGATAGCTCTTCCCCTCACGCATGTCTGTAAGCTGAGACTCTGGAAGATCACCCCTAACAGAATCGCGTCGCGTCTTCGCCTGGAGACAACACGTTAAAACCAATCAGGCTCGCCCGACGATAGCCTGCCATTCGGCGCTCATAGGGTTAACTAAATGAATGTGCTAAGCATGTAGTACCGAAGATGTAGGTTTTTCGGACGCGGGTTCAACTCCCGCCAGCTCCACCAAATAGCAACAGGCCAGCAGAAATGCTGGCCTTTTGTTTTTCTGCTGTTATACATTAATGCCAAATTCGGTATATGCTTTTGTTATCAAGCGAACGGAGGTATGTATGACAATCAGCAACGTGATAAACCATAACAACTCCCAGTTAATTGAATTACCGCTTGAAGCGCATTTTCCTGATGGTATTACAGAAGTAACAGTGCGGGTGAATGGTACAGACCGCATACTCTCCCCTGTTGCCAAAAGCTGGGATTCGTTTTTTAAACAAGGCCCAGTGGTAACTGATGATTTTATGGCTGAGTAAGCATCGATCATCAAAGCCAGACTAAAAAAATCTGCAAACGAGAGAATCGTTCTACATCTCTTGCATGCTAAAACCTTCGCGGTATGACGGTGTTATGCGTGAACGCTTGTGGACACCTGCATTAAATTGTGTACGAGTTAAGTACCGCAGCCCATACACCTGCCGCCATAAATATGCTTCAACCATGCTTACCGCTGGTAAAGCTCCAAGATGGTTAGATAGCCAAGTTGTATTAATTGGCAAGTTCCAGCGAACCAATTGAACATTTTTAGCTTAACTAGACTCAAACATCTGTAATCGAATATAGATTAGAATTAGGTTAAAATTGTATGCTAGAGTACGGCAGTACAGTGATCATAAAGTGGAGAATGCTATGAAAGCTCTTATGGGCGAATTAGCCAAAAAAATCCGTAAAGACGAGAATGGAAGCGAGGCACTTAGTTCATTCCTGACAGCCAGTGATGCTGACTCCCAAATCATAACTCTGAGTGACGGCTCAAGGTACAAGGTATCCAGAAAAAGACCTTCGACTAATGGTAATAAGCAAGCCATAGCATGAATTTTGCCGTTCCAGCAATATTGATTTTTATACTTTTGCTGCCCGGCTTTATTTTTTTAAATGCATTTGAAAAATCAGAAAATACTGAGCTAGAACGTAAACCTTTCCAAGCTTCCTCTGCAGGCGCATTTGCGGTTGCTTTGGTACTTCAAGTTTTTTTTTGTAATGCAGTAAACGCCCTCGTGGAAATAGACATCAATTTGTTTATCAAAGTACTCATGGCGGTTAAGTTAACTGACGCCGAATTGATATCTATAAGCAAGAATTACGTATTAATAGCTGGCTATTTCATATCTAGCTTTGTTGTAGCCTTCTTGCTCGGTAAATTATTACAAAAGCTATTATTAGAACTTAACCCATATAAGTCCTCCGCTTTCTCATTCGACACCCCTTGGTATTATGAGCTAAAAGGGAAAATATCCGAGGCAGAATCCGCTCAGCTGATAAAAGTTTCATGCATGCAAGATTGCAAAGACGGCACAGTTTTCTATTATGGATACTTACAAGACTTTTATTTAAATAAGAGCGGACAGTTAGATCGTTTAGTACTATCAGATGTTTACAGACGAAAAATTGAGTCAGACGAGACTGAAGACCATACCTCTAATAATGCCAGATTCTACAAAATAAAAGGCGATCGTTTGGTCATCAAATATGAGCATATTCTAAATCTAAATATTGAATACTTATATATTGAGGAAATCCCCAAGTAAATATTTCAAACTTTATTTTGTTGCTAAATTAGACAAACCCGGTCAAAATCGAATTTCGTTAAATTTTTGAAAAATAGTCTAGCAACTGATGCTCTGTTTTAGGTTCATGTTAAAGAAAAGAACTCTATCTACATAAACTTGCATCCATCGAAAACCAATTTATACCAACTATAAAATAGTCACATGCCAGTTATTCGATGCTTGGCGATTTCTAGGGGATGACATGCTACTAACAAATTTAGATATTGAACGAATAGTTATTCACCAAGTCTTTCAGAGAACTTCTGAAGGATTGACTAAAGATCCATTACAAAGCCATGACCTTACAAAGTTTGATACGAGCGCCATGACTGCATTCAAACTTAGGGTTATAGATGCCCTTGGTGAGAGCTCAAAAGCAGTGCAAATGCAAATTTACAACCAAGATAGCAATGGACTTCCCTCTCTCGTAGATAAACTTGTAGAGCTTGATGATACAAATTTCATCCTTGAATCTTATGAAATCGCTAAAAAATTGACGACAGCTCAGAGTAAGAAGTCGATTCCAGGAGGTATCGTTGTAGTATTTACAGGTAAATACGGAGTTTCTCGCAAAAAGTTTCTTGCGGTCATAAAAGCAGAAGTACATAGTGCTTACGAAAAGTTGCAAGATCCTCAGACACAGGAGATTTCACTAAAGTTTGTTGAAGAGGTACTCCTAACACCTAGCTCCAAACTTTATAAAACAGCAGCTTTTTTTGAGAAAGCAAGCTATGCAACACCAACAACTGATCTGAATGACAAGTGGACTGTGCTAATTTCTGATTATCAAATCAGCCAATCTGACGGGAAAGCCGCAGCACATTATTTTTATTCAGAATTTCTTGGCTTTTGCTATCCAGAGACAAGTGCGAGAACGACAAAAGCATTTTATGAAAATGCATCTGACTTTATCTCGCAGCTTCCTGTTAACGAATCAAAGAAAAGTGATTTGTTAAATGCCTTAACAACTTACATGAAAACTGATCTTTCATCTACGATAAGCTGTAACGACTTTTCATCTAAGTATTTTGATGTTAACACGCAAGACCTCTTTAATGAGTACATGGAAGACGCAGGAATTCCAACCACTGCTTTTACAAAGGATATTGAGCATATAGCGTCTAAACTTAAGTTCAGAAAAGTTAGCTTTAGTAAAAATGTCAAAATATCTGCCCCATCCGACGTATTTAAAGACTATGTTGAAATTGAGACCATTCCTGGAGCTCCAGATGCGACAGGTTCTCCGACAGTCTGGACGAAAGTAATTATCAAGGATAGGATTTCTAACCAAGAATGAATGAGAATGAGTTCATTGACAAATGGAATGCCGAAAAGCCGCAATACGCGGCTTGGGGCGCATATGTTATCGAATACATTTCAAGTGGCTTACTTAAAAACGGAAAAAATCTTAATGAATTTCTGAAAATTCCTGTGAAGTACAGGCTAAAAGAGAATCAATCTTTACTAGATAAAGCTTTTTCAAGAAAAGATAAAAATTACAAAGACCCTTATAACGAAATTGAAGACAAAGTTGGTGCAAGGTTTGTTGTTCTTCTAATCGATGATATACGAATCATTTGCGAAATAGTCTTAAATAATTCAAATTGGGATATTGATTCCTGTAAGCATTTCGATGTTGATAGGGATAGAGATCCGTTGTTATTTACATATCAGTCCGTCCATTTTGTAGTTAGACCTAAAACTGACTTAACATCTAACGGTTCAACAATCAAAGCTGGCACACCTTGCGAGCTACAGATCAGAACCCTACTGCAACATGCTCATGCTGAATTAACTCACGATGCCATATACAAATCAAAAAGAACTGTTAAACCAAAAGTGCATCGTATCGTCGCTAAGAGCATGGCACTTATCGAAACGACAGATGATTTTTTTTCAGAAGCGACCCGCTACCTAAATTATGGTCCATTACAAGAACACAATATCTTAACTGAATTAGATAACGTGTACTTTCTCTTGACGAATATAAAACCGAGCAATCAAAAATCGTCTTTGGTTATCTGGGATACTTTTGAACAACTAATTGATGAAAATCTAATTAATCTAATCAAAAAGTTTGTAAATAAATATGAGCATATCGGCGAAACAATTAAGCAAAATTACAATAATAATTCTGTCTATCCACAGAGTATAGTTCTGTTCGTTTATTGGATGCTTAAACACAGAAGAACAATCCTAATTCGAGATTGGCCGCTCCATATGAGTGTTTTAGAGTCTTTTGCAATTGATATGAGTGTCAGTTTACAAGTAGACTCGTAAAATATACCAAGGTTGATATAAGCAGTTGAATTCAAAGTGAACATTCAAGGCTTAACTCCCGGCAGCTCCACCAAATAGCAAAAGGCCAGCAGAAATGCTGGCCTTTTGTTTTTCGGCTCTACTGCCACAACTGCATTGCAGCAAAATTTACAAAACTACAGGTAAATAATCCGCGAAATATTGTCTTGCCTCGGTTAGCTAGCTTAGTGAATTTTAGTAAAGTTATTTAAATTCAGCATCTTGAGAATTTCAAAATACGTGGCCTGATCTTTGCTGCTGTCTTAGCATTTGTGTATTCACCTTAAACAGCGCTTACCCATGAGATTATCTAACAGTGTAAAAATCATGCTGGCTGTGGTTTTAGTATTGCTGGCAGTAAGAGTAGCCCTACCGCCTGCGATGGTATGGTATGTCAATTCGCTGCTGGAAAAGCAGGAGGGTATTAGCGGCCAGGTGCGGGATATTGATTTGGCGCTTTGGCGTGGTGGTTATGTTATTAAGCAAGTGGAAATTAATCAGCTTAACGACAAAGGCGAGCTGCCGCTATTTTCAGCCGAACGTATTGATATTCAGTTGTCGTGGGCCGCCCTGGCCGATGGTGAAATAGTTAGCACTATGGCATTTCACCAGCCGGTAATAATGGCACAGGACCGAGCAGGGCAGGAAGACATCACCGAGGATGCTGTGCTGGATGAACGCACCTGGATTGGTCTGGCAAATGACCTCACCCTGTTTTCCATTGATAAGTTGTCAATCCACGATGGCAAAATCGAGTTTAATGCTATTGCCAAAGATGTACTTGGTGAGCTGATTTTGAGCCAGGTAGAAGGCGAGATTGTTAACCTGCACAATGACGCAAAGTCAGAATTGCTGACGGAAGTCGATTTTAGCGGTATGGTGGCCACGCAGACCCCTTTTATCATCCAAGGTAAGTTTAATCCGAATGTAAAGTTACCGATGTTTGATATCAATCTGAAAATGGACAGAATGCCTACTGCCGAAACAGCCAATATTATTAAAATATATGCTCCGTTTGACGTAGAAGCCGGCGAGTTTGAACTGGCAACTGAGCTGGCCAGCGACAACGGTCGGCTAAATGGTTATGTAAAGTTTGGCATATACAATCTGGAAGTTTTCTCCTGGAAAGAAGACGTGGTAAAAGATGTGATAGAAGGCGACGAGAATCCCCTGCAGATATTTGTTGAGGGCGTTTCGGCCATGTTCGCTACACTGCTGGAGAACAGTGAACAAAACCTGATCGCGACCCGTATTCCTGTCAGCGGTAATTTTAGCGAACCGGATGTATCCAGGTTAAAAGCCTTGGCCGGGCTGCTTCGAAACGCTTTTATCGAAGCTTACAAATTGAATCTTGAAGATATTATCGATTTTTCATCGATGGCTGATGAGAAACAGAAAGCTGAAAAAAAATAAAATAAACTGCTGGCTACATTAGGTGTCAGGGTATTTACATTGGAGTTCTGCATGAAAACAGCCACCGTTATTGCTGCCTTATTTTTATTTACCCTTAGCGGTTGTGCCAGCAAGCCAGCACCGCCCGATATTACAACTGCCGAAACGGAGCAACAAACCACAGAAGCTGCTGCAGAATCAGAAGCTGCCGCAGAACCAATAACTGCCACAGAACAACTGAGCAGCGGTAAAACCACCACCATTAAAACCTCACAGGGCAATATTGAAATTCAGCCTACCGTGGTGGATATGGCCAGCCGTGACGACCCCGCAACACCGGAAGATGAAGCGGCAGAACAGTATAATGACCCACTGGAAGGCTGGAACCGCGCTATGTTTGGTTTTAACCATGCCGCCTATTCTTATGCGCTTATTCCATTGGCTAAAGGCTATGAATATGTATTACCGGATGTGGTACGCAGCAAAATAGGCAATGCCTTTAGCAATATTCGCGAGCCGCTTAGCCTGCTTAATAACCTTGCTGCCGGTGAAGTAAAAGATGCCGGCACCAACCTTGGCCGCTTTTTAATTAACAGTACTGTGGGTATTCTTGGCTTGTTTGACCCCGCCACAGCCTGGTTTGATATGCCATCAGCGAAGCAATCATTGGCCGATACGCTGGCCGGTTATAACGTCAGCCCCGGCCCCTATCTGGTACTGCCTATACTGGGGCAGAATAATGTCCGGGGCTCTACGTCTGTGGTCAGTGGTGTACTGCTTGATCCGCTACGGCAAATAACATCACCGCCCGATACTTATTACCTGCAAGGTGTTGACGCTGTTGATACCTTTTCAGATCGCGCCAGAGTATATGAAGAACTCTATCAGCAGGCCGACGACCCTTACCTGTATTTCCGTAACCAGTTTTTACAGGGAGTAAAGCGCGATGACGCCTTCAACAACCAGCCGGAATAACAGCGGGGTTAGCATGTGGCTGGCGCAAAGTATTGTGCGGGCACGTTTTGTTATATTGGCATTATTTGTCGTGCTGCTTGGCGCAGCCGCATTTTTTGTCCAGCAGTTTCGTATTGATGCCTCGGCCGAAACCCTGCTGGTAAAAAACAACGCGCTGTACATTAAAACCCAGCAGGCGAACCAGCGCTTTTCACCGGACGAGTTTATTCTGGTGGCGTATAAACCACGCAACGGCGAGTTGTTTAGCAGCACCACCTTTGCCGACTTAACTGCACTAAGTGAGCAATACAGCAAGCTGGAACGGGTGCAAAGTGTTACCTCTATGCTTAACGTACCGCTGATTGCCGATGCATCAGCGTTAACCTCAGACGTTGATGTATCTGCACTTACCTGGCAGAAGCAACAGTACTCAGCGGCACAGATGCAACAGCTGCTCAGTGACCACCCTATTTTTACTGATCTTTTGCTAAATAGCGCCCAAACCGCTGCAGCCATTCAGATAGTATTTAAGCCAGACGCGAAGTTAACCGCGCTGGAAAGCGATATGCTGGCAATTGAGCGCCACACGCTGCAACGTGAACTGAGTGCGGAAGAACAAACGGCACTGACGGAACTGCAGGATCAAGCTGATCCGTTACGCCAGGCGCTGGTTAAACAGCGCCAGCAGGAAATTGCGCAGATAGAAAAAATTAACCAACAGGTGCAGCAACGCGCCCAAACCTTTACCGGTGGTGGCTATGTGGTGGCGCAGCATCTGGTGGATATTATCACCAGTGATCTCACCGTGTTTGGTAGTGCCATCGCTGGCATTATCGCCCTGCTGTTGTTACTGCTGTACCGTAGCATACGCTGGGTAGTGTTTCCGGTGTTAGCCTGCGCAGCAAGCGTTTGGCTTACGCTTGGCCTGTTTGCCTTTCTGGATATACGCGCCACGGTTATTTCGGCCAATTTTATTGCCTTGCAGCTTATTTTAACGCTGGCGGTGATGATCCACCTTATCGGCGCATATCGCGATATCGCCCGTAACGATAGCACTGCAACCCAACAGCAGCGCGTGGCGATGACATTACAACAAAAACTTGCACCGTGCTTTTATGCCACAGTCACTACCTCTGTCGGTTTTGGCTCGTTAATCTTCAGCGGCATTCAGCCGGTAGTTGATTTTGGTTTTATGATGTTATTTGCCATGCTGATCACCATGAGTGTCAGCCTGCTACTGTTCCCTGCCCTGCTTAGCCTGCTGAAAAGCAAGCCGGAAACCGCCGACTACGCCATACTCAGCACCAGCTTACAAGCTATCCGCCGTTTGGTAGAGCGGGCACCTTTACGCACGGTTTTTGCCTGCCTGCTATTGTTTGCGCTGCTGTTACCGGGCATTACGCGGCTGAATGTGGAAAACAGCTTTATCAATTATTTTGCCACCGATACCCAGGTGTACCAGGAGCTTAAGTTTATTGATCAGGAGTTTGGTGGCTCTACGCCACTGGATATTGTTATTACCCTTGATCCGGCAAAAACCAAGGCAGATTTACTGCTAAGTGCCGAGCAATTTAATCAGCTGCATGTAGCGCACGCCGTGGTGGCAGAGTTTGCCGCTACCGGTAATGTTACCTCGCTGGTTAACTTCACCACTCTGGCTACCCAGCTTAACGATGGCAAACCACTGACAGAGTATGAATTAAATTCTATTTATCAGTTGCTGGATCAAAAGGTCGTTAACCAGCTGGTGGGCGCTTATCTGACGGAAGATCCGCTGCAGGTGCGTATTGCCACCCGCATTCAGGACACCACAGAAGGGCTTAACCGCGAGCTGCTGATGCAACAGCTGAATCAGGATTTACAATCGGTGGGCCTTAAAGCCGAAGATTACAGCCTTACCAACCTGTTTGTGTTGTATCAGGATATTTTATCGCGGTTGTTTGATTCACAAATAATGACGTTAGGCCTGGTTTACCTTGGCATGGCAGTTATTTTGCTGCTAATTTTCCGCTCATTAAAAATTGCGCTGATAGCGCTGGTACCTAATGTGTGCACCACGCTTGGTATTTTAGGCCTTATTGGCTGGCTGGGTATTCCACTGGACATTATGACCATTACCATCGCTGCCATTGCTATGGGTATCGCTATTGACGACACCATTCACTTTGTTCACAGCTATTTTAAGGCCCCTGCCGACACTGCACTGAAAAACGCCTTTGCCCATACCGGCATGGCAATGCTGTTTACCTCAGTGGTTATTGCCGCAGGTTTTGCCGTGTTTGGTTTTTCCAGCTTTTTACCCAGTGTCTATTTTGGTTTGCTGACAGCAGCGGCCATGATAATGGCGCTGGCAGCCGATTTAACTATATTGCCGGCCCTGCTTAGCCGTTTTGTTAAACCGAAAGCTGCATAATGCGAAAAGCCGGCGAAAGCCGGCTTTTCGTTGCACCAACGCGGTTATACGCTAACGTGTAAACGCACGTCGATATTACCGCGGGTTGCATTTGAATACGGACAAACATGGTGCGCTTTTTCTACCAGTTGCTGCGCTGCAGCTTTGTCCATACCTGGCAGGCTTATAAACAAATCAACATCCAGACCAAATCCACCTTCAATTTTACCAATACCTACTTCAGCACGCAGGCTCACATCGGCAGGCAGCACCTGTTTGCTCTGGCCAGCGACAAACTTCATCGCACCGATAAAGCAGGCAGAATAACCGGCAGCAAATAACTGCTCAGGGTTAGTTGCCCCGCCGCCGCCGCCCAATTCTTTTGGCGCGGCCAGTTTAACTTCTAATAAACCATCACTTGATTTAGCTGCACCATCACGGCCGCCGGTTGACGTTACTACTGCTTTATAAAGAATATCCATCGTTATTTCCTCAGTTAGGGTTAGTTGCCGTTAGCGAACACCTGCATAATAGAATTAATTAATCTTGCATGCAAGATATTTGCATATAACTTTTTTGCCTCAAATATAATTACTAAAGCTATAAGGCCGCCAGCTAAGTTTGGTACACTTGAATAAAATTGCCGGATTAATACAGATGAATAAAACTTTACCACTGGAACAGCAGCTGTGCTTCGCGCTTTATAGTGCCTCTAATGCTGTGGTGCGGCTGTACCGGCCACTATTACAACCCTTTGATCTCACCTACCCGCAGTATGTGGTAATGCTGGCGTTATGGCAGCAAGACAATATCAGCCTGGGTGAACTGGGCAGCAAAACGCTGTTTGACTCAGGCACCCTAACGCCATTGGTAAAAAAGCTTGAACAAAAAGGTTGGCTAAAACGGCTGCCCTCTTCAGTTGATGAGCGGGTAAAACATGTTGTATTGACCAGCAGCGGCACAGCACTGGAAACGACTGTAGCGGGTGTGATGCCTGCGTTGCGCTGCCAAATATCGCTAACCGATGAGCGGTTAATCCAGTTAAGAGCTTTGGCGCGGCAAGTTCAGTCGGATATTCAACAACTTGAACGTTGCTCTATTGACTAATAGCCATATACTTCATGCTGTTAGAGCATGTTTAAGATGAACTTAGGCTGAATTACATTTAATAACATTAGTTAAATAACAATATTTTTTTACTTTCGTTAAATCATAACCTTAGTTTCAATTGACTGATTTACTTTATCAAAGTACCGATCTGGCATTTGACGCAAACCCGAATCAACTGCATAGTAATTCCGGCCTTAGTGCCCTGCAATGGAATTGTCAGCATTTACACCGCACGGAAAGCTAATTTCACGCGCAATTTAAACAACTATAAAATCAGATAATGCGCAGACAATGACTTTTTGGGGCATCATTATGAGTTCTCTGGCAGCAGTTGCAGATACTGCTTTTTCACCATCAGCAAACACATTAGCAGCACCTTTTAACTGTACCTCTTTGTACAGCCCTTTGTCACATTTTCCTGACTTTTATCAGGCGCGGGTGGCAAGTGTGCAAGAACACCGCAATGAAACCTTTCGCTTACGCCACAAGGTGTATTGTGAAGAACTGCGCTACGAACCGCCACGGCCGAATAAACTGGAGTATGATCAGTTTGATCACCGGGCAATCCACTGTGCCATTAAACACCCTGATTCTGATACTCTGGCTGGCACCGTACGCCTGATCACGTCAGCGGCGCCAGAGCAATTGCTGCCGGTGGAGTGTTATTTTGCCAATAGCTTTACTAATGCAGCACTGGCGCCGGCTAATTTTCCCCGGCGTAATATCTGTGAAATATCACGCCTTGCAGTGCCAAAAGATATTCGCTACAGCCAGGTTATTGAAGCAACGGATGAATATTCCGGTTTAACCAGTGTACAGGGCCAATGCCGCAAACTGGTATCTGTTGCCCTGTATTTGCTGGCCACACTGATGTGCGTGCGTGATGAGCGTTATCACGCCTATGTCATGATTGAACCTTCACTGGCCCGAATACTAAAAAGAGTAGGCATTCATTTTGTACAGATTGCCGAAGCTATAGACTTTAACGGCAAACGCGCGCCCTATTACCTGGATATGCGCACCACCAGAGCCACGCTGAAATCCGATTACCTGAAGTTGCGTAATGCCCTTGATGAACAGTTGTTTGAACAAAGCGACGAGTATTTTCATGCCGCGCGGCCGCAGTTGGCTTATCGCTAACATCTGTTAAAATGCCGGCCTGATTCTACGCACGGGTACCTGACAGTAGTATGGATTCATTAACACAACTTGCATTGGGTGCAGCCGTTGCCGCCACGGTAATGGGCAAAACGCCGGGCTCACGGCTAAAAACCGTACTTACCGGTGCGGTGCTGGGCACTTTGCCTGATTTAGATGTGCTAATAGATTATGGTGATGTCGTTAGCAACATGGTGTTGCACCGTACGGAAAGCCACGCGTTTTTATATCAGACACTGATATCCCCGATACTGGCCTGGCTGGCAGCAATGTTATGCCAGCAGCGGCAGTATTACTGGCGCTGGCTGCTGGCAACCTGGCTTATTCTGCTAACCCACACTGCAATAGATGCGATGACGGTGTATGGCACCCAGTTCGGTTTACCCTTTACCAATACTCCTTTTGCGGTTGGCAGCATCTTTATTATTGATCCCCTGTATACCCTGCCACTGCTACTGGGGCTGGGGTATTACCTGCTGGGTGAAACACGCGGCCTCGCAGTAAATACCGCGGCATTGGCGGTTTCCAGTGCTTATATGTTGTGGTCTGTGGCAGCACAACAGCATGTCAGCAACGTTGCACAAAATAGCCTGCATCAGCAGCAGCTGGATTATCAACAGTTGCTGGTTACGCCAGCGCCGCTGACTACAGTATTGTGGCGCATTGTTGTCATAACTGAGCAAGGCTACGCAGAAGGGTTTTATTCATTATTCGACAGCACTACAGAGATTAGTTTTACGCATGTGGTACGGGATCACTCGCTTAAGCAACAATATGCCCGGCTTAGACCGGTGCAGCAATTACACTGGTTCAGCCGTGGCTTTTATACTGTGCAGCAACAAGGTGACACCTTGCTGCTTACCGATCTGCGGATGGGGCAGGAAGGCAGTTATGCCTTTGAGTTTATAGTTGACCCGAAAAACAGCGCCCCCGTGCAGCAGTTACCGATGCGCCGTGATACGGCAGTAGCGTTGCCGTGGCTGTGGCAACGCATGTGGGGGCAACAGTTGCCCTCACCTTACTTACCACTTACCCAATAATCTGATAACCAGACCAGTCGGGCCGCATTGGCTGGCTTTGCCCACTAGTGTGCAGGTGAATATATAAGCCCTGCAGCTGTTCCAGTGCAAAGCAGTCGTCCAGCTGCAGTAAATCATCTTTGTGCTGGCTGTCGGCATCGGTTAACAGTTGTTGTTTTGCTTTGGCCTTAGCTTCTGCTGCAGAAGCCGCAACGCAAAGCATAAAATCATGCTGCTCGGCAATTTTATCCGGGTAATAACCACCAAAGTTAACAAAATACAGTTTGTTGCTGCCGGGCTGTGGCTCGTTATGTAAGCTGACGCTGTAACCATCAATATGGTTAATTTGCATATAGCTATCTATATGCAGGCCTTTAACGGTGCCAAACCATTGCTGGCATAACAGGCTGTACGTGTCTTCGATACGTTGCGCTGCGACAAAACGCACATCATGTAATTCAATATTGGCCCCAGGCGCTGTACCGCCTATATACACCAAAAACAGCTGCATTGTTTTCTCCGGTTATCATAAAAAACGCAGTATAACGGCACGCGGATATGGCTACCAGTGCAGCCGGTTTTTCAGATGAATAATGCTTAAAAACGCTATGTCAGCCAGACAGAATAGTGCGGTTACGGCCCGAACTTTTGGCGCGGTATAACGCCTGATCAGCTTTGTCGATAACTAAATCGGCATGCCCCAGCGTGGCAGCACAGATGCCAGCACTGAAACTACAGAAAAACCGCTGCTCAGCTGCGGTAAAAGGTAAGGCGGCAAACAACTCGCGAACCTGCTCTACCACGGTAAAAGCCCGCTGAACACTGCAATCAGGCAGCACCAGTAAAAACTCTTCACCACCATAACGCCCGACCAGATCAGTTTTACGTAGTTGTTGTTTTAACAAGTTAGCTAAATTGGCTATGACCTGATCACCAACTAAATGGCCGTAGTTATCGTTAACCTTTTTAAAGTGATCAATGTCCAGCATTACCACACTGACTGGCTGGCTGCTGCGCACAGCGCGTAGCATCTCCAACGCCAGCCGCTCTTTAATATGGGCGTGCTGCAGCAAACCGGTAAGGCTATCGCGCGTCATAATATCAGCCAACTGCCTGGCCCGTTGCGCCCGGGCAAATACCGCAACCAGCAAGGCGGTATCTGTAATAGGTTTAGTAATAAAATCATCACCGGCTTTAATCAGCGCGGCAAGTTGCTGTTCGCCATCGGTTTCAGACGATAAATAGATAATCGGCACACCCAGCCAGGCTTGCTGCAACCGCACCAGTTGCGCCAGCTCCGGGCCAGAGCAAAATGGCATATTCACATCCAGTAAAATGACATCCGGGTGGAACTGCTTAAGAGATTCAAAAATCAGTGCAGGCTCAGACAGTACCTCTACCAGTAAGCCGCCCTGGCGCAATACCAAGGCATAGTGCTCTGCCAGCAGTTGGTCGTCATCTACCAGCATTACCCGAAACGGTTCACGCTCGTTGCGCGATAGTTGCTGCCTTAAGCGGGCCTCCAGCTCAGTAGAGTTCAGCGGTTTTACAAAATAGCCGATAGCACCTACGCGTATAGCGTTCAAATAACTGCCAAAATCGCTGTGGTGGCTTAGCAGCAGCACCGGAATGGCTGAGCTTTGCTTCGCCTGTAAATCGGCGATTCTCTGCATAGATTGCCCGGAGGGCTGGTGCATATCCAGATCAACAATGAGTACTTCGGGGGGCTTATTGGCAATCGCCTGCGTTATGTCATCCACACTACTAAAATGACGGTAACCGTAGCCAAAAATATCCAGCATGGTGCTGATTTGCTCTGTTAAAGCAGGCTCATCGCATAACAGATAAACACCAGCCCGCTCTGCTGCTACTACCTCTGCCGTTGCAGGTGCTGTAGGATAATCTGCCACTGCCGTTGGCAGCTTAAGCTGTTGTATACCATCAATCAGCTGCTGTTGTTCTGCCGCGGTAACAGCAGCGCCAGGCAGCAGCCAGGGTTTTAGTTGCTGCTCAAACTGCCGGGCCTGTTCGCCCAGTTCTGGTAAACCAAAAGTACCGGCAGAGCCTGCCAGAGTATGCAGTTTGACAGATAAATCTTCTACCTGGGCATGCCAGGCAACGTCAGACAACTGATATAGCAACATCGCGCCTTGCTGTAACTGCGGCAGCTCTTGTACCAGCCGCATCACATAGGTATGGCGCAACTGTGCAAGCTGCTGATCTAAATCTGTTTTTGACTCTGTCATACTACCCTGGTAACTGCGCTGCTCATAAGTTTAATGCTGGCGTCGATACGAACCTGCGCCCGGCACTGCCCAGGCTGCTACAACATCAAGTTAATGAAAAATCTGCTGTAAATTTAGCGCATAACCGTTAAAGATGCTATACATTGGTGCTAAGGCATAACTGGTTGACGTACCGTCCGAAGCCGATACGGAGAGCTCTGCGTAGTAATGCAAATTGAACTGCAGCATATTCTGGCCCAAATCAGCCGTAATCCAAATATCGACAAAGGCGATTTATCCGCAGCTAACAGCTTAGTCTTAGAGGCCATTACTCAAGGGCTTGCTGTTGATCGCGCCAGTGTCTGGCTATTATCTGACGATCATCAACGAATGCACTGCGCTTATCAGCTCGATGGTAAGCAGCACAGCACCCCTGATCTTACGTTAAGCCGGCAAGACTTTCCCAGCTATTTTGATGCATTAGACGATGAGCGTAATATTGTTGCTGCGGATGCACATCATCACCCGCAAACTGCTGAATTTTCAGATATCTACCTGTCACCTTCTGGTATTTGCTCTATGCTGGATACGCCAATCCGCCATCATGGCGTTATGGTGGGTATTATCTGTATTGAGCACCGCCAGATTAAACAATGGCAAACAGACGAAATTGTGTTTGCCGGTTTTCTGGCCGATATTTATGGCCGGGCATTAAGTGCATCGGAACGCATGCGTTATCAGTGCGAGTTAGAGCAGCTAAACAGTGGCTTAGAGCAAATTATCAGCCAGCGTACACAAGAACTGACCCAGTCACTGGAACAACTGCAGCAAACCCAGCACAGATTAATTGAAATAGAAAAAATGGCCAGCCTCGGCCGTTTAGTGGCCGGTATCGCCCATGAGATTAACACCCCTCTGGGCGTTGCGGTTACTGCTATCAGCCATGCCGAAGTAACACTACTGGAACTGGAAAAGCTGTTTCTGGCAGGCCAGCTTACCCGGCAAAAATTTGGCCAGAGTGGCGCTGCAATTAAGCACAGTATTGCCATGGTGCAGGCAAACCTGCATCGCACTGTTGATCTGGTAAACAGCTTTAAACAAACCGCCGCGGCAAACCCGGATCAGCAGGCAGAATGGTTGATATTAAGCGAGTTTATTCCCAAAGTGCTGTGTAGTGTGGAGTCACTATTAAAGCAGCATCAGGTGAGTGTGCAGTTAGAGCTGCCTGCAACGTTAAAAATTCAGAGCTTTGCCAGCCCGCTAACCACCATTCTGACCCGGCTTATAGAGAATGCCTGCCAGCACGCCTTTGATAAACAACCATCACGCCAGATTGTGATCCGTGCCAGCCAAACCCCTTACAACTGGCAGCTGGAAATAGCCGATAATGGCCGCGGTATGAATGCCGACGAATTGGCCCGCGCCTTTGAGCCATTTTTTACTACACGTCGCAGTAAGGGCGCCAAAGGCCTGGGCATGACGCTGGTGTTTAATCTGGTTACTCATCTGCTGCAGGGTGATGTTAGCCTGCACAATACTGATACAGGCTGTGTAGTAACCCTGCGCTGCCCGCTGAACCTCAGTACTACAACTGAGTTTGCTACCTGAAAGCCACACCCTGGCGCTACTACCTGAGCATTACAACCTGATTGTCAGGCCATCGGCCAGCGCTTTGCGGTAAGCCAACACACCCGGTATCGTTGCCAGCACGGCAGATAACAGCAAAATAGCCCCAGCCCAGTATAAGCTGGTCAGTTTGACAACTTGCAGGCTGATAAATAAACCAAAATCAGCGGCCAGTTTGTCCTGCAACAGATAAAGGCTGATAAACAGCAAGGCTGCGGCAGATAACATCGATAGCAGGGTTACCAGTAATACCTCAAGCTGAATAAGCACAAACAAATACCACGGGTGCGCCCCGGCTGCTCGCAAAATGGCCATTTCGCGTTGCCGCTCTTTCATTGATGCCAGCAAGGTAGTGATCATCCCCACCAGTGCCGCCAGCAGCACCAGTAAACTTATCAGCAACAACAGGTTTTCTACCATACCCAGCATTTGCCAAAGCTCTGCCAATGCGACACCCGGCAATATGGCAGTTAGTGGCTCATTTTTAAATTCGTTAATCTGCCGTTGCAGCGTAAAGGTTGCCATGCGTGACTTTAGCCCCACCATAAAGGCAGTGATAGATTTGGGTGTTAAATCCTGCGCCAGCGTCTGCTCACTGGTTAGCTGTCTGCCGGGTATGGGTGCGCCCTGCTGCCAGTCCAGATGAATAGCTTCTATTGCTTGCAGGCTGACATGCACAGTTTGATCTACCGGTGTACCGGTGCGCGCCAGAATACCCACTACAGTGAAAGGTTTGTCTTTATGCTGGCTGAAACTTACCGCGCCGACACCATGCGACAGTTCAATTTGTTCGTTTAGTTTATAGCCCAGCTTTTGTGCTACCTCAGCACCAAGTACAGTGTCAAACACCTGCTCAAATGCTTTACCCTGCGCCAGCACCAGCGGTTGGCTGTTGGCATAGCGGTAATGGCTGAAGTAATCGGTATTGGTGCCCATTACCCGGTAACCACGGTGCGAATCGCCCAGTGAGATCGGAATGGCCCAGTCTATTTGCGGGTGTTTGATAATACGCTGATAACTGGGCCAGCTGATATTGGCGGTAGCGTTACCAATACGAAATACTGAATACAATAGCAGGTTAAGCTGGCCAGAGCGGGCCCCTACAATAAGATCTGTACCCGATACGGTGCTGGTAAAACTGTTTTTTGCCTCGGTGCGCAAGTGATCAATGCCCAGCAGCAAAGCGATACTAATGGTTAGTGATAACCAAGTCATCAGCACTGTACCGCGCCGGTTCCATAAACTTAACCGGGCTAATTTCATCAGCATGGCTGTACTCCTTTAACTAACTGCTGCATATCCAGCTGATAATGAAAATACTGCGTCAGGCTTTGATCATGGCTGACAAAAATCACTGTGCAGCCGTTGGCATCGGCTTCGGCCAGCATTACCCGCATAAACGCATCACGGTTATCGCTATCCAGCGCTGACGTGGGCTCATCGGCAATCAGTAAGGTAGGTTTGGGTAGCAAAGCACGGGCAATGGCCACCCGTTGTTGCTGGCCAACACTGAGGTTAGTAGCCGGTTTATGCCATAAATCCTGTTGTAACCCCAGGCGCTGCAATAGCGTTTTTGCCCGGCTTACCGAGTCGGTTTTATTCTGGCCGGCAAAGTGGCTGCTAAGCAGCGCGTTGTCCAGCACCGACAAGTAAGGAATAAGATTAAGCTGCTGAAATACTACACCAATATGTTTTGCCCGCAGGCTGTCACGCGCACTGCTGGATAATTGATGCAGCGGCTGGCCATTGACATACAGCTCACCACTGACCGGGCGGGTAATACCACAGAGTAAATTTAATAAGGTTGTTTTGCCGCTGCCCGAAGCACCACGAACAAATAAATGCTGGCCACAGTGTAAAGTCAGCTCAGGCAGGTGTAATTGCCAGCCACCACTTTGGTAATAAAACTGCAGCTGTTTGAGATCAATAGCGGGAATTTTCGGCTTGTCGGTCACAGGAGCCCTCAGTGTCATGTTATGATATCGGCGTTTTTTGTCATTATGCCAACTTAGGGGGGCGAGCTCCAATGCTACGGACGTTATCTGTTGCGTTATATCTGACACTGGTCGCATGTTTTGCTGCCGGGCTCAGTGCAAGTGAAGTCAAAACCATTGAATGGACTGACTTAATGCCGGAAGAAGATTTAAAGCTGCTAGAGCAAATGCCTGAAGTGCAGCATGATTATAACCAGCCATCACCATTTGACGATGACTATCAGGGTGATGATCCAGCCGCGCAGCAATGGCAACAAATTCTTAAATCAGCAAAGGTACGCTCTGAGTTTAACAATACCAAAGTGCGGGTACCCGGCTTTATTGTGCCACTGGAGTTTGACAGTGCCCAAAACGTGACCAGCTTCTTTTTAGTGCCTTACTTTGGCGCCTGTATTCACGTACCGCCACCGCCGCCGAACCAGATTATCTATGTGACCGGGGCGAAAGATTTAAAAGCCGATATGATTTATTCACCCTTTTGGATCAGCGGCACCTTAACCACCGAAACCATGACCCACGATTTGGGCCAGGCGGCTTACAGCCTAAAAGTGGATAAAGTAGAAGAATACACCTACTAAAAAAACGGCAGCTCAGGCTGCCGTTATCATTTTATCGTTACTGAAAACGTACTGTACTGCTACTAAGTGCAGCCTGTGATGCACCTTGCTGGCCATTGATAATCCACTGAATATCCATATGCTCCAGTGCAGGCAACAGCTCGAAAATACGCAATTGCAATTCATTTAACCGCGCCGGACGCTGGCATAATAGCTGATAGTTGGCGTAAAAATCAGCATGGCCTTCATTTGCCTGTAGTTCAGTCAAATCAGTACTGGCCTCTGCCATAGCCAGCTCGCAGTTGGCATCATTGTTAAAGCTGAACCATTCACCCTGATTAAACACCTCAATAGCAGCGGCGACTTCCTGCTTTTGCTCAGCCGTGCTGGGTTTATGCTCAAAGCCTACTATGCTTTGCGCTGCTGATTGAAATGCCAGTTGCATTTCGTTGCCTTCCAGCACCAGTGTTAACACCGCATGGCCATGCACATGAGCACCCAGCGCGACCACGTCGTCGTCATGTTCATGTTTGTGTTCAGCATGATCGTGTTTATGTTCGGCAGCACTCTGCTCTTGCGCTACTGCAGGTGTATTTAACGCCATTAAGCTACAAACAAGCAGGCTGGCGACTAAAGAGAGCTTCATAGCATGGTTCCTGTATTAATTTAAGTTATGTGACAATATAACATAAAGAACTTTCTGTACACCAGACGATGATCTTGCCAGCCGGGCACAGCGTAAAGGCACTATTGTTGTCGTAATATAGCCCGGTTATGGCCAGACTTATTGTAATTTTAGGCGATCAGCTAAGCCCGGCGCTGTCGAGCTTGCAAAACATAACAGCAGATGACGTGCTGCTGCTGGCAGAAGTAGCAGCAGAGGCCAGTTATGTGCAACACCACAAACACAAAATTATTCTGATTTTCAGCGCTATGCGCCACTTTGCCACGGTGCTGCGGCAGCAAGGCCATACTGTTTGTTATATCCATTATGATAGCCAAAGCCAGATAAAATGCATCGGCGATGCCGTGCAGCATGCTTTGGCGCAACACCCTCACTTGCAAAGTATCCTGATAACACAGTGTGGTGAATACCGCCTGCAGCAGGAAATTAACAGCTGGCAACAGCATTTTCTTGTGCCAACAGAAATACTGTCTGATGACCGTTTTATCTGTGACTTACCGCGTTTTGCCCGCTGGGCCCAGGGTAAAAAGCAACTACGGATGGAATACTTTTACCGCGAAATGCGCCGCTATACCGGCTTGCTAATGCAAGGCGATACACCAGAAGGTGGTAAATGGAACTATGATGCCGATAACCGTAAAGCCTGCCCGCAAGATTTACAGCAAATTCCACCACTGCAATTTACACCCGACGATATCACTGCAGAGGTAATTGCGCTGGTTAACCAGCATTTTGCCGCCAATATGGGCGCTGCTGATAACTTTAGTTATGCCGTTACCGGCAAAGATGCAAGGCAGGCATTTTTGCATTTTGTGCAGCAACAACTGCCGCAGTTTGGTGATTACCAGGACGCCATGCTGCTTGACCAACCGTTTTTGTTTCACAGCATTTGCTCGGTATATTTAAATTGTGGCCTGCTGGATGTGCGCTGGATGTGTAATAAAGTGCAATTGGCCTATCAGCAGGGCTTAGTGCCGCTTAATGCCGCAGAGGGTTTTATCCGCCAGCTGATTGGCTGGCGCGAATATGTGCGCGGCCTGTACTGGCTGCTGATGCCGGACTACAAGCAACACAACAGTTTAAACGCTAAACGCGCTCTGCCGGGCTTTTACTGGCATGGCAACACGCAAATGCGCTGTATGCAGCAGGCCGTAAAAAGCACTATTGATCATGCGTACTCGCACCATATTCACCGCTTAATGATCACCGGTAATTTTGCCCTGCTGGCGGGCTTGTCGGTTGAGCAGGTTACCGACTGGTATCTGGCCGTTTATGCCGACGCCTACGAATGGGTCGAATTGCCCAACACTCTTGGCATGGCATTATTTGCTGATGGTGGTGTACTGGCATCAAAGCCCTATGCCGCCAGTGGTGCTTACATCAACCGGATGAGCAATTATTGCAAAAACTGCGCGTACCAGGTTAAACATACCACGCAAACCGATGCCTGCCCGTTTAATGCGCTGTACTGGGATTTTCTTCACCGGCATCAACAACAATTTGCCACTAACCCGCGCCTGACACTGGCCTTTGCTAACTGGCAAAAACGCAGCGACAGCGACAAAACCGCTATTCTGGCCAAAGCCGCCGACACGTTAAACCGTCTGGAGCAGCTATGAGTATCAGCCTGATACTGCTAAACGATACATTGCGCTGGCACGACAACCCGCTGTTAAACGCCTGTGAAGGCACCAAAGCAGCCGTAATTGTGCTGAATAAAGCTGCGTTTTTTGGCCGCCAGTATGGTTTACCCAGAGCCAATTTACAGCGTTTACAACAGCAGATAGTTGTTATTGCTGCGCTAAAAAATACTCTGGCGGCAAAGCATATTGGCCTTATCACCCTGGTTGGCGATACGGCCAGTTGCATCAGTGCTTTGGCAGGTGAATTAAACGCAAGCCAACTCTACTGTGCAGAGCCGGTTGGCGCTTATGAATATGCAGCCATTAAAAGCCTGAAGCAAACCCTTAACGTAACTCAGCTCGATTGCAATTCTCTGCTGGGGGATAACTTAAGGCCTGAGCTTGCCACCATGCCAAATAGTTTTACGCCGTTTCGCAAACAGCAAGAACCACTGCTGCAAGTTAGTACGCCAACGCAAAAAACAGCTGACGAAAACTGGTTATCACCGGCACACACCGAGGCGTATAACAGCGCGTTTATACAACTAAGCCAACAATACTCTACTCATTTGACGGCCGACACCGGTAGCGAAGCTGCTGCTTTGGCAAGGCTGCAGTATTATATCTGGCAGCAGCAACACATTTTGCACTATAAACAAACCCGCAATCAGCTGATGGGCGGGAATTACGCCAGTTTTTTCTCAGTGCCGCTGTCACTTGGTAGCTTGTCTGTACGCTATTTATGGCAGCAGATTGTCAGCTTTGAACAGCAAGTGCAGGCTAACGACTCTACTTACTGGCTTAAATTTGAGCTGTTGTGGCGTGAGTTCTTCCGCTGGCAGTTTCGTAAATACGCCAACCTCTGGTTTAGTAAAGGCGCCATAAAAGGCCGCGCCGATTTTAGCCAGCCGCAGCTTAGCAAAGCTCAGCTTAAGCAATTTAACCTCTGGTGCCAGGGCAATACCGGTGAGCCCTTTATTGACGCCAATATGCAGCTGCTAAACCAAACCGGTTTAATGAGCAACCGCGGCAGGCAGAATGTTGCCAGCTATTTGCTACATAATCTTGATATCGACTGGCGTTTGGGTGCTGCATATTTTGAGCAGCGCCTGCTCGATTATGACTGCGCCAGCAACTGGGGAAACTGGGCCTATATTGCCGGCACTGGCAATAGCACCCAGCGGCAGTTTAATATCAGCAAACAGGCGCAAATGTATGATCCGCAAGGCGCATTCGTTAACGCTATACTGCTATCAACGCTGTCATGAACACTTTGGTGTGGTTTAAACGCGATCTACGCATTGATGATCATCAGCCGTTGTATCAGGCGGCCAAAGCAGGTGCAGTATTACCGGTTTACATTATTGAACCGGATTACTGGCAACAAAGTGATGTATCGCTGCGCCACTGGCAATATATCGCCCCGGCACTACAGCAACTTAACCAACAATTAACTGCACTTGGCCAACCCTTGCTGATAGTGAAAGGCCCGGCCACCCTGGTGCTGCGCCAACTCTGCCAGCAATTTGCCATTAGCCGCGTATGCAGCCATGAAGAAACCGGTAACCTCTGGACTTATCAGCGTGATCTGGCAGTAGCACGGCTATTGCACGAGCTGAATATACCCTGGCAGCAGTACCGGCAGTTCGCTGTATTTCGAAAACTGAAAGACCGGGATAACTGGTTTAACCTGGCCGATAGCTGGCTAAAGTCATCTGTGGCATCAACAGTAACAACACTGCCATTTTTAACTGCCGTGCAGTGGAACCTGGCGGAACTTGCCCCTTGCCGTAAAACCGATTTACCGCTTTGCTCTACCCTGCAAGATGCAACTGCAGCAAACCATACTTTTGACAGCTTTATCAGCACACGCTGTATGTACTATCGCCAACACATTTCACTGCCGGCAAAAGCGCTAAGCAGCTGCTCCAGGCTCAGCCCTTATATCAGCTACGGCCAGCTTAGCCTGCGCCAGTTGCAACAACACAGCTTTATGGCGCTAAAGCGCAGCGCAGAACAACGCAAACAGCAGGGCCTGCAGGCATTTTTCAGCCGGTTACGCTGGCATTGTCACTTCATCCAAAAACTGGAAGATGAGCCAGCCATTGAGTTTTTTAATATGCACCGTGGTTTTGACGGCTTGCGGGAGAACGATTTTAACCCTGTGCTGTTTCAGGCCTGGCAAAGCGGCCAAACCGGCTACCCGCTAATCGATGCCGCTATGCGTAGTTTGCTGGCAACCGGCTGGCTGCATTTTCGGGCTCGCGCCATGTTAGTGGCCTTTGCCAGCTATCACTTATGGTTACATTGGCGGCCGGTGGCACTGCATCTGGCTCAGTGCTTTATCGATTACGAGCCGGGCATTCATTACCCCCAAATACAAATGCAGGCCGGTACCACCGGGATAAACCCCAACCGGATGTATAACCCGACAAAACAAAGCCAGCAAAAGGATGCCGATGGCCGCTTTATCCGCCAGTGGTTGCCCGAACTGCGTCAGGTGCCGGATAGTTGGCTGCATACGCCCTGGCTAATGCCAGCCGCACTACAACAACGTTATGCTTGTGTTATAGCGCGGGATTATCCGGCACCAATAGTCGATTTACAGCAGGCACAACAACAAGCCAGAGCACGGCTAAGCCAATGGTTGCAGCAACATAATAAACCAGATTGGCAACAGCAGAAACAAGCCGTGTTTACGCGCCATGCCAGCCGCAAAAGGCCAGCAACGCATAAAAAGGTAGCTTGCCGGGATCAGCTTAGCTTTAACTGGGAGTAAGTTTGAACGGCTGGTTAGTGCTTATCCGGCCGCAGTGTCTGTGGGGGTTGTTGCTCCAGCCACTGCACTGTCTGCCAAATAGAGCGCATTGCCATATCCAGAAATACCGGCTCAATACGCTGCCAGGTATCTTGCTCCGTATGGTAATACGCATGCTCCTGACCGCCGAAAAATAAATAAGGAATACCAGCACGGTGAAAAGGCCCATGATCGCTGGCGTTAGGCCAGTTATAACGCGGGTTATCACGTGCTATACGGCCCGGGCCACGATGATGTAGAAACTGCAGCGTGCTAAAAGTGGCATCTAATTGCGCTGTCAGCGCCGGATAACGTCTGACACCGGTCAGGTAAAGCTTGCCACGCCGATCAGGCTGGCTAATCATATCCAGATTCAGGTTCATTACTATGCTGCCAGGCGGCACCGGTGATTTGGTGATAAAGGCTTTGCTGCCATGTAAGCCGTTTTCTTCAGCATCGGTCGCAAGAAAAATATAAGAATACACCGGACAAAAGTGGTTTAGCCTGGCGGCCAGTTCCAGCATAGCGGCAACACCGGAAGCATTATCATCAGCCCCATAGAAAATTTTTCTGCCCTGTATGCCAAGATGATCATAATGTGCTGTAACAACAATATAGTGATTCGGGTAAGTGCACCCCTGGCGCCAGGCCAGCACATTAATACCGGTTTTTTCAGGCCAGGATGAATAGACAAAAGGCTGCTGATAGCTGTTGTTAAACCTGTCCAATCGCAAATGGGCAAAACGCTCAGAAATCAGTTCGCGGGCAAGACCGGCACCTACAGTGCCGGTTTTACGCCCCTGCATATCTGCAGCGCTTAACTGCTGAATATCTGTCAGCAGATTTGCCTGTGCACAAAATACTTGGATCAGCAGTAATGCAGCAACAGGCAGCCTGAGCATAATCAGTGCGTAGACTGACGCAGTTTTAACGCTTCAAGTTTTGCATGATAGCGTTGTTGTGTATTGTTATCGGTGACCAGCTCAGCCGCTTTGCTAAGCACCTGCAGTGCTCTGCCAGTCTGATTGTTACGGTAATATGCCAACGCCAACTCCAGTTGTAACTGATGCATATAAGGCGCTTGCTCTGCTGCTTTGTACAAATAAGTTACGGCCTCCTGATACAGGTTTTTCTGTTGTGCGTTTTTCCCCAGCACATACCACAGGTATGGGTCATACTCGTTAAATGACGACAAGGATTGTAGCATCTGCTGAGCAGTATCCGGGTCTCCCTGACTTTGCTTTAGCACTGCATAGTTCGTAAGCAATGTGACCTTACTTGCTGAAACATCAAGACCATATTGATAAAACTGCTCAGCCAGTTGCATCTCATCCATACGCCGGTGAACTACTGCTGTCAGATTAATAACTGCACTGTAATCGGGAGCATATTGCAATGCAGTTTTTAGCAGTGCCAGAGCCTGGTCATATTGCTCAGCCAGCAGAGCATCAGCTGCCAGGTTACGATAGAACATAGCTATAAAGGTTTTCTGGGTAATTCTGGGGCCGGTTATATCTGCTGACGATGGCAGATAATCTACTACCAGTGACGGTTTTATAAAATACAAAGTATCTTTTTCAGGAACAAAGGTTGGATCATACAAAAAGGTTCTAACGTGATCTGAAGACACCATTAAATCCTGCTCAAAACTTATAACAGGCGCCGAGATAATGCTTTGAAACTCTATTTGCACACCAGCCAAGTCTGCCAGAGCTTTGGTCAGCACGGCCAGGGATATACAGTTTCCACTTTTAAGGGCGTAAGCCTCTGTTGCCGTGTAGTTTTTACCCTGATAGTCAAAGCCTGCCAGGTGTTGTTCCAGAAACTGATATACCCGCCGGTGACCTGCAATATCCTGATTCTCAGTAGCATGAAAATATGCCAGAAACTCAGCTTGTTGTGGCGCTGACAACTGAAAAATATCATCAAGCGTCGGTGTATTAGCGTTGGCACTTTCTAACAATACTGAATAGGGTAACACAGCAGTATTGGTTACTTGGGCCGGAGCAGAACTACAAGCACTAAGGCCCAGCCAACTGAGCCCAACAACAAAAAGATAAAATGATGTGGATGAGACCATAACATACTCAGGTTAAATAATTATTAACCTTGTTATATCGCATCTTCGTCTTCTTCGCCAGTGCGGATACGTACTACGCGTTCAACATCAAACACAAAAATCTTGCCATCACCGATACGGCCTGTTTGTGCGGTTTTCATAATAGCTTCAACACAGCGTTCTACCTGATCGTCGGTAACCACAATATCCAGTTTTACTTTAGGCAAAAAATCGACCATATACTCTGCACCGCGATACAGCTCTGTATGGCCTTTTTGCCGGCCAAAACCTTTAACTTCAGTAACTGTCATACCGGTAATACTGATATCTGCCAGCGCTTCACGCACGTCATCCAGCTTAAAAGGTTTAATAATGGCTTCAATTTTTTTCATCACAATTTCCGTCAGTTAAGCGTCGGTAGTATTGGCAGTATAATACAAGGCCGGATGCTGTTCAGCAGTTAATCACTAAGAATCACTTGATCTGCTGAGGGTAAAACACGATAAGATAGACCGGTATTTTCAGCAGAGGCCCAAATAGTATGAATGCAGCACAGATTATTGCCGAAATGCGGGTGCTACCGCAGATAGATCCGCAATTTGAGATCCGCCGCCGGGTTGAATTTATTAAGCAACGTCTTCGCGCCTCAGGCATGAAAACACTGGTACTGGGCATCAGCGGTGGTATCGACTCTACTACTTGTGGCCGGTTAGCCCAGTTGGCTATAGATGAGCTGAACGAAACCGGTAGTGGTTATCAGTTTATTGCTGTGCGCCTGCCATACGCTACGCAAAAAGATGAAGCCGAAGCCCAGATGGCGGTTGATTTTATTCAGCCAAGTAAAGCGTTATCGGTAAACGTACAGCCGGGTGCAGATGCTATTCACCAGGCAACCTTTAGTGCCATGGCTGCTGATGGCCTGGCTACCGCCAGTGAGGCTCAGGCCGACTTTGCCAGAGGTAATGTAAAGGCCCGTACCCGTATGGTGATTCAGTATCATATCGCAGCCCTGCTTGGAGGCTTAGTGCTGGGCACCGATCATTCCGCTGAGAACATTACCGGTTTTTATACCAAATGGGGCGATGGCGCCTGCGATTTAGCACCGCTGTTTGGCTTAAGTAAACGCCAGGTACGATTAGTGGGTAAAACACTGAGGGCACCAGATGTGCTGGTAAGCAAAACGCCGACTGCCGATTTAGAATGCCTGGCACCACAAAAAGCAGATGAGGCAGCGCTTGGCTTAACTTACGAGCAAATTGATGATTTCCTTGAAGGTAAAACAGTATCTGCTGAGGTGAGTGAAAAACTGATTGGCATTTATCTGAAAACCCAGCATAAACGTCAGCCGATCCCGACAATATACGATTAGAAGCAATTATTTTACATTAAACTAATAGATGCTACGCTTTTTGCAGGAGAATCACTGCAAGGAGCGTTGTATGTCATCAAAGACAAGCCGGGGATTTAGCTTACCAGAGCTGATGATTACGCTGGCCATTCTGATCATTTTTGTCACTGTTGCAGTACCGGCAATGGCTGAATTTATCGATCGCCAGCGCGCTACCGCTTATGTCCGCCAGTTTAGCCAGCATCTGGCTTTTGCCCGTGTTGCAGCCACCAGCAGTAACCTACCAGTACAACTATGCCCCACCGTTGAGGGGAAATGTGAAGCACAGTGGCAAACTGTACCGGTGCAATTATCGATGCTTTATCCTGACACTAACGAGCGCACCCTATTGCGCGAAATACCCGCAATTGATCCGCGTCATAAACTAATCTATAACCGCGAAGCCATAACATTCCGGCGGGATGGTAGTTTAAATGGTTTTGAAAACGGTACTTTTTACTATTGTCCGCAACAAAGTTATCAGTGGCATTACCGCCTTACCGTAAATCAAGCCGGCCGTAGCAGGTTAACTGAGGTCGCCACACCTTGCCCGGCCTAACTAATTCCAGCAAGCCTGAGCTTGGAGATCCTGACCGTTACGTTGTCCAAGGTGGTTCAATGTAAACAGTTGGCATTCGCTATCGGCCTGTTGTTGCCCCTGAGCCTGAGCTGTCAGCTCAAATTCCTGCTGCGCTGCAAACAGATTAATATTAAATGTATAGCGCTCTGACGCCTTAACACCGAGTACAGCTAAATCTGCCGAGTACGCACCGTAGTCGGCTAAATGCTGTTCTTGCGCATTTGCAAGTTGCAATAGCTGTGATATTGCTTCTGCGCGATAGCTTCGTAACACATACTGCTGATAAGACGGGTAGCATATCGCCGCCAGAATACCCACTATGGCCAGTACTATTAATAACTCGATTAAACTAAAACCAGGCTTAACAGTTTGCATTTAGTGGCCATCCTGCTCTGCCTGAAAGGTTGCCAGCCGGCTGATCCGGGGAAACTGATCAGCCGTCAATGCTACAGCACAATTGGCGCAATCCGGGGTAATTGCCAGCAAATCTGCCTGTACGCTTTGCTGTTGCTGTTCGTTATGCAAACTTAATTCAAGCTCGCCTTGCGGGTTTTTCTGCAACACCAGCTTGCCCCGTTCCAGCGCAGGTATTTGCCAGTTCCTTCTGGCATACACTGCCCCAGCGTGATGCAAGTGTAATGCATGGAGCTCCAGTTCAGTATTTTCTGCCAGACTGCAGTCTGGCTGCACCGCAGCTACCTCTGCAGAGCTAAGGTACACCACCCCGGCATAAACCTGCGGCACGGCAGTAATACGTTTATCCATGCTGACATACCAGCCAGCGCCCAGCTGTACCTGCTGCCAAAGCTGTTCGGCAATACCTGACACCGCTTCAGCATCGCTCAGATAGGTTCTGTCTGTCAGATCACTAAGCTGTATAACGACGCGCTGCGGCGATAGATGCTTTACTACCAGCAAGGTGTCACCTCCTGCCGCCATACTGGCAATAATCAACAGCATGGTCTGGCGTTGTAACGCGCCAACGCCAACGGGCGCTAATGTTTGCAAAAGTTGTAACGGTTGGCGAAACTCAGCCGCAATATCGCTAAAGTCGGCTACCAGTTCAGGCTCGGCAAAACCACTACGGGTTAGCGGGACAAACCACAGACGGCCACTGGAATCAATAGTATAAACAGCATCAGCTATACCATCATAGTTCTGGTCCAGCACTATCGGTTGCGCTTTAATACTACTGATCTGGCCTGTTTCAGTTGGCCAATTTGTCAGTTGGTCCAGCAGCACTGAACTATCAGCACTGTGCATCCTCAGCACGCCTTCAGCGTCAGGTATATCCAGCTGAATATTATTACTCAGGCTGATTTTTCTGGGCGGGCCATCATCTAACAATGACGGTAACGTTGCGGCAACGGCAGTAGTATCGTTTAAGTCACAGCTGTGGCTAAGGCCACTGACAACAGAAAATATAATGCAAATAAACCTGTGCTTTAGCATTTTAGTCTGGCTCCTGTATCAGTGTCGTTTTCAATACCAGGCTACTGTAACCGGCATAAAAAAGCCTGCTGTCTGAGTAAGCTGCAGTGTCAACCTGTATCACTTCACACTGCACAGCACCACCAGACCAGGCAGCATAGCTTGCCGGACAAGCTGTCATTGTTCGGCTTACGGCAGCAGCCTCGTCGGTCAGCGCGTTAAGCACAGCTATATGTTGTGCCAATGCTTCTTGTGCAGTTTGCAACTGTTGTTGCCCGGCATAAGCTGTTTTGTGACTTAACTGGCTAACCAATAGCATGGCTGAGATCAGCAAGCTCATCACCAACAGAAATACCAGCGCCATAATAAGCACCATGCCCTTGTGTGTTGTCATGAGCCCTCCTGCAGCGCAGCATTCTGGAAAAAGATACTACTGCTAACCAACAACCTGCGGTAATGGTCACCTGGCGCAATAAACTCTGAGCCGCCCATATCATAGCGCTGATTGTTGATATAACCGGGATCAGGCTGGCGGGCGCGAAGCAGCACATAATAACGGATGCTGATAATACGGCTGTTTTTTTGCCACCAGAAATCTGCAGCCATCTGCTGGGTTGGCAAAAAATAATTCAACTGACCATTCAGGTTAGTGTCAACACCGAACTCAAAATGCATACGTTCAACGCCATCAAGTACAGAGTCAGTACTGATAGTGGCGCTACCAGCCTGATTTCTGGCCAAACGCTTGCGCATCAGCACAGGCACGGTATTACCGTCTACACGCTGCAACTGCAGATAAAACACCAGATGCTGATAAGGAAAATAATCATAGGCGGCGTTAAGCCCGGGGCTGTTGCCGTCAACAAAGCGGCTGTGTTGCCAATCTGTCTCCAGATAAAATCGGTTTTGTCTCATTTCTGTTGGAATGGTCAGTTGGCCAACAAGCCGCTTTACCTGTAATAGTTCACTATCAGGTATGGTTTGAGTTATACAATTCAGCTGGCGCCCGGCAGCAGTGCGGCTGGCATACAAAGTGACAAAGTTGCGCCCGGCCTGAGGAAAGCTACCACTATCAAGCGCATCTTCAACACAATCGGGTGCCGGAGAAGCCGGCATTGGTGACGTAACAGCCAGCATAGGGTCGGCTCTGCCGCCCCAGAAACCGGTATTAGTCAATTCATTCTGAAACAAGCTCATTACCAGTTGCGCATTCTGTTGCAATTCAGATAATTGCTGGGCCTGTTTGACAGAGCGGCTTAAACTGCTAAAGGCGGTTAGCACCATGCTGAGTAAAAACAGTGCCAGCAGCATAGCAATAAGTAATTCCGTTAACGTAAAACCCGCAAGTCGGCGCACAGTTACCTCCAGCGGCTTTGTACTGTAAAGCCACTTCTGCCAGCACCCGCTGCACAAGACTGACCTGCTGGCTCGGCAGAAAATGCCCTTTGCTGCCAGCTAACGTCCAGCCTTACGCCAGCCCCTTGTGACTGCAGACAAAATTCAGGATCATAAAGGCCAGCACCATGTTGTGGCTGTAATTGGGAAAACAAGTGATGTAACTGCGCATCTGCCAGTTGCTCTGCAGAACAAAATGTTGGAGGGGTACATACGGGAATCACAGGTAGCTCGGTATATCGGGTAACGCGCTGGCCGACAGTAGCACTCAAACTCTGATTAGCTCTTAACTCATTGAGTAAACCATAACTCAGCGCTACAGCCTGGGTTCGCTGTGTAGCATCCTGCACCTGACGTAACGCCACTGTTTGTGCAGCCAGGATGCCTAACAAGCCCACTTTTAAAACCAGCAGAGTAACTAATACTTCAACCAGGCTAAATCCATGTTGTAACCGCATATCCGTATGCCCAAGGCCATTAACTTAACCTTAAAGTTACAACATTATTTCAAAAGATCAAATTTAATTCTAAATTACCAGCATTGCCTTACATCTGCTACCACAAAACCACCATTAGCGCCCCTACGTCCGGCTTGATTGAGTATAAGTACGCCACATTCATCTGTGGCCTGGCTGCCAATTGGCGTAGCATTCAGAGTGTATGTTCTGGCGGCCTGATCTGACACAGCAACAGTGTAACGCGTGTCAATATCGTTTATGCACTGCAAAGCCGGTATCTCAATCCCCTCATAGCTGAAAGATGCCGTGTAACTGCGCTCCATAAACTGAGAGAGTTCTGTAAGGCAAGCTACAGCCGCGGCTCTGTTTGAACGCTGCACGTGGCCTTGATAGGAGGGGTAGGCAATTGTAGCGAGAATACCAACAATAGCCACTACCACCATTAACTCAATAAGAGTTACCCCTTTTTGTCTGCGTTTTATGTTCATATATTTGCTCATTGGTTTGTCAGCTCACGCCAGGATACCCTGCCCTGTAAAAAGTTCGGAGCGACGTTGATAACACGTCTGCGGGTATCCGCTAAACTAGTCGCCAAACTGGCCGTGCCATCGTTATTATTAAACACTACAGGCTCGCTGGGCATACCATCAAAACGCATGCCAGATACTGGCGCATTAGTTCCATTCACACTCAGCCCATCATCACCATCAATGTCACCATCTCCATTACGGTCGAAATACATATAATTAAGTCGGCTGCCGGTATAAGGGCTTACCGCCATAACCCAGCCACTCCCTTGCGGGTTACAATCATTATCACCAGGCGCTATTGTATTTATAATCAAGCTATTACCTACAATCTGCGGCCTATTAACAATACGTTCCCGGGCGTCGCTCAGGTCAATATACCAGCCTCTTGCTCCGGCCATATCATGTGGCTCGCCGGGCTCAATCACTCGTGCATTATCCTGCTGAGCAATAATCTCGCGCTGTTTTAGTTCTGATCTGTTGTTAATAACCAAGCCATCTCGGATACCGTACCAGGTGTTTGCATCACTGCGTAACGGATCCTCTGCAGCTAGCATTTTCCCGGTACCAAAAAATACCCATAAATAGCCAGTTGCCGGCTCTGAAGATAGTGAGATACCACCAGTAACAGGTTGTGGATTGCCATTCCTATCCGCTGCAGTAAATAAAGGCGCACCGTTATAAGCCACATTCCACATCGCCGGATTACTCGAAGACAAATCAAACTTCCATATATTGCCCAGAATGTCGCCAGCGAAAAACCAGTCAATATTACCATCGCCATTACGGTCCCAGCCTTCTATCTGTCCGACACCATTAGGCACACCACTGTTCGCTTCCAACCTTTTGATAATATTGCCATTTTCAAGGTCGATAACCAGCAAACCTGCTTTGTTGCTGCTGTTATTATAGCCATAACCGGCTATTGCGGCCCACTTGCCATTATTCAGCCTGGCAATCACAGGTTTATTAGTGGTAATACCTAACTCAGGGTAGCGTTTATCCCATAGCACTTTCGTGGCGCCATCACTGACCAGCCCTTGCGGACTAGACACATCAATGGCAAATAAGCTGTCTCCGCCACGGCCAAGAGAGCCAAGCAGAATTGAACGCCAACTGCTATTAATATAAGCATCAAAGATTACCGGCGAGCCATCAACATAATACTTGTGCTGATAATCTATGCTGGCAAACGCAGCCAGATCAGCGCTTGCGGTTAATATTTGCTTAGGCACATAGGCCATAATTTCGGTGCCAGTATTACCATTAAACGCATGTAACATACCGTCATTAGCGCCAACATAAATAACCGGCGTTCTGCTACTGTTGGTAGCAAAGAATTCTCTGTAGCTGCTGGCGCCATCCCAATTGTACCGCTGATAATCACGGTTAACCGGCACACCAACGTAGGCAGGAGACGAGTTAGCAATATCGCCCATTAAAGACACTCTGCGGCGAAACTGCGCATTTGTGCCAACTTCTAAACTCCGGTCTCCCCGCAGATAATTTACCAAATTTGTTTTACCACTTAACGCATTCCCATCCGCGGTCACATTTTCCGCGGTAAAAGCAGTCGCAGTACCGTTATTTTTACCAAATAAGATATTGCGTGCGACTGGTACCGGGAAGTTTGACTCCCATACAGGTGTACTTATATCTTTGATATTAAAAGATTTAAGCGAACCGCTCCATTCACCAGAGTTAAAGCTACCCTGATAAATAAAGTTGTCTGCCTGTAATGATGTGGTTGTACCGGCAAGGTTAGAGGCAGAAGCCACCCGCTCAATAATCGCATTTAGTGTACGCTCTAACTGGATGGCAAAATCGTCAGGCTTATCTGCTGTGAAGAAACCTCCGCGGCTATTAACAGAAGCATGCAGTAAGTCATCTATCTTGGCGCTATTTTTCGCCGCCTCATTACCGGCAAAAGGGCTATCCCAGCTAACACTGTCATTATTATTAATCGCGGCAAAAGCTGTTGCCGGATTAACTTTACCAATAACGCCCAAGCCAATGCCAAAGGTAACCATATGCTGCCAGAACGCTGGGTTAATCGTACTGGTAGGAACGCGGTTATCTAAATTAGTACGTAAGTCATTCTTCCAGTACTTCATAGCAACATCAGCCAGGGTCGTACTATGCCCATCAGAGAAAGGTGCAGTGGCTGTATATTGGTAATTGCCTCCGGTATCACCTAATGGCCGTAAGATTGTATTGCCTGCCGAACCATCCTGATTGCCAACATTTGAAGCGGTATCACCATCAGACCAATAACCATCCGTCATTAATATCGTAAAGCTTTGCCGGCACGATATATGGTCTATTGATTGCTCACTACCTGAGCCCGGATTAACTCCCCACGGGCCCCGGCTATCAGTGCGGGAAAAATAACGCCCTGCCGCATCCAGTGCAGTGAGCAACGGCGTACCCGCAGCAGGTACATCCCTGCCGTAAAGATCAGAGTAGAAATTGTTCTTGGCAGCATCTTTAAACTCGCGCACACCTCTGACAACTACGCCGGTGTTTACACCGTCAATCGACGAGCTGTCTTTGTTCAGCGCACCAAAGCCTACACGCATTTTCTCAGATTGACCGACAAAAGCGCGGCCAATGCCTGCCCGGCTGGTTAAAATACGCGAGCGGTGATAAGTGTACCAGTTGGCAAAATTTTGCATCTCCTGGTTATAACTACACACACCTGCAGAGCAATCTGTTCGTTTATCACGGCCATGACCGCTGTACGAAGCTGTACTGCTTTTAATTTCAATTTTTGTATAGTTGTTCCATTGCCAGGCACTACCACTATTAAGGTAAAAATAAGTTGCCGGCCAGAAACTACGGTTATTGGTGTCATAGCTACAACTACCGCTGGAGTTACATTTATACCAGCGATTGCTATTGTAACGACCATTGTTACGGGTTAAATCCCGGGCAACTGAGTTCGCGGTATCCGCCGAAGGACAGGTGCCAGTGGCCATAGGGTTATGCCAGGCACAAGCCGGTGCTGCATTAGGGAAGCTGGTGCCATCAGCCCTGACCCAGGGTTTATAAGTTACGGCAGGATCATAGTAGCTTTTATTGTTTTGAGCAGAACGGGTAAATGCATTGTACGCTTCGCCGTCTTCTACCGTAGGGACATAGTTGTTGTAGTCACTTGAGCCGTATACACCGTTTGCCCGTGGAAAAATATAGCGCTTATCTGAAAACATAATTTCATCTGGCAGCAGTTCGAACTGCATTGAGCCTGAGTCATCAATAATAAACATAATATTGGGTGGTACTGCGCTGCCTGTTTGTAGCGGAATATCCGATATCTCAATCGCCGCATGCGCTGTCGCAGCGCCAAACAGTAAACCTGCAATAAAAGCGAACCTGAAAGAACGATTAAACCTGAATTTACTCATAAATACTTCCTCAGCGACGCCAAATGGTTTGCAAGGTCACTTCTGCCCGCCCTGGCGTTGCAGGAACTCTGGCAGTAATACGAAAAGTCGGTTCTTTACATCCGGCTGGCGGGTTATTTGCCTGTCTGTCGCACTCAGGCGGAAATACCCAGTCGCCCATATATTCAATAATATAACTGGCCGGATTAGCCATATCATCGTTCATCGCAGGTGCCTGGACCCAGGTTACAACCTGGCCTGGTGCCCAACGATCCGGTAGTAATGGGTCAGGAATGTTATACACCCCGGCATTATTGATTAAGCCTATCGGGCCAGCGGGCAGCGGAGCCGCCTGAAGTAAACGCTCAGCAACCAGCAACGCAGCCTCTGCTTGCTGTAATGCTAACTGCCGGTCATGCAAATTACCGGTCATTTTTTCCTGTACCGTTGTGCGCTTCATATTACTGACAGCCAACAGTGTAATGGCCAGCAAAAGTAGCAAACTGACAACCAAAGCAACACCATGCTGTTTACCTAAGCGACTTTGCATAATTAAACCCTAGTTGCGTAAAGTAACTAAAAAGTTGATTGTTCTGACGTTGTCAGGCACGTTTTGTCCCTGAAACACAGCGTTGTCGAGGGTAACAGTGACATTCACTGCAATAATTGACTCCCACTGCCCTGCTGCTGTTACGGTTGCAGCCTGCTGAAACAAACCGTTGTTACGGTTAAGATAGGAAAACTGTAAGTTAGCCACGCCAAATAGCACCTCTTCATTAATCTGCGTATTGCCAACTAACGAAGCCCGATACAAAGACATAACATTGTCATCACTGCGGCTGGGGGCAACAAACCAGGCAATAGACTCAAAGCGCATCAGAACGCCGTTATTAGTAAAATTTCGCGCCTCAGCTAACCCCGGGACCCACACCGCCGGATCGACAAAACCAAGATTAGCCTCGCTGTTAAGGCCACTGACATTGTGCGTAACACTGGTAGCACCAGCCTCGCTTACCTGAAAAATACTGGATAAGCTTTCATCGCAGGCAATGGCTATTTCTCCGGCCGCTAAAACCGGATTGCCGTTTAACGAGATTACTGCGCCATTGTAATTACTGATCGTATTACTGGCGCCAGAGCCAAACATCAGCCGTATGGCCTCAGTGCCAACTCTTGGTGACAAGCCATTAATTTGCGCAACGGGTGAAGCAAACCCCTGCATACCGCCCGCAGCGTTCCAATCGGCCCATGCCGGCCGGACTCCCAATATGGCAATAATATTTGATACCCGCTCATTATTGCTGCAACCAGAAAAACCGGCGTTGCGGATATCCTGCGACATCAATTGGAAACTCAACCTGGCTATGCTCTGCATATCACTTATTGCAGCATTCGCCCTGCTGGTAGTCTGATTGGCTATAAATACCCCTATAGCACCGCCCAAAACCAATAATCCCAGCACCATGGCAATCATTAATTCAACAAGCGAAAAACCTCTGACAATACTCTTCATGGCATCACCTGAGTTACAATAGAATGCTGGGCATTTAACCGCTCGTCCCCCCAGGCAATCGTGACGGTGTATCTATCCCCTTCCCAGGTGACAACCGGGCAGGTGTCTTCCCGGGTTGCCTGTTTCACATCCTGCACCCAGCCGGCAGTGCCTAATTGCACACTACCAACACAGTCGCTAAAAGCATAGTTTCCCAGTCTGGCCGCTTCTGGGTTGGCTCTTAACAACTCAGCCAGTGTATCAGTGAGAATAACGGCCATGGTTTTCTCAAGCGAGCTGTTAGTATTGCGCATACTCGAGGTTTGTAATGCCGCAACACCTAATAAACCAATTCCCAGTACTAACACAGATACCAGCACCTCCAGCAGAGAAACGCCCCGCTGTTTATTAAAAGTGTGAACACCATTGTTCATATTATTTTCCCCTAAGCCGGATTTGCGGGTGCCGGACAGTTTTGTCCTGCACTGGCACTGACAACCCGCGTCCGGCCCCCAGAGTGCATCTCAATATCCCGGATATTTTCCGACAACGTTATGTTGGGTAAACAAACCCGCAAAACACCATTTAACGGGTTGTTAGCGTTACCACTTCTTATTAACCCCTGAGGGCTAAAACGCAAAGAATGCCCAACACCACCTAAGACAGCATCGGCAACATTACTGCTGGACAACATAACCAGCCGCTCAGACTTAATGATACCTGTTGCAACTACGGTAACATCTGTAGTGCCCCTCACCAGCCAGCCTTGCCAACCCGCAGCAGGCGGGGCTGAACAATTTTCTCCGTCTGTTGTATGACAAAACACTATACTTTCATTTCGCTTAATGGCTTCAGTGCGTGCCAGAATAAGCACGGCCAGCACCTCATTAGCCTGAGCCGTTAAACGATTACTGTTTATAAGATTGGTAAAAGAGGGTACTGCCACAGCCATCACAATGGCGAGCACCGCCACCGTTACCATCAACTCGACCAGCGTAAAGCCGTGTTGCAGCCGTAGCGATAAAATAGAATTGGAATATTGATTTCTTTCAGCAGTTATCATTAGGGTAAAGTCTCTGCAAATACCAGGCGCAATTTGATTTATCAACTTTACGCTAATGCTTAAACAACCGGCATGGTTTTCACGACAGGCGGTGTCATTGCCAGACCAACGGTAAACTGATAATTAAGACATATTGCTACGGATATTAGCTACTTCGCGCCGGCTTACTTCCAGCTTCTCGCTGCACCCTGCCAGTACCACCCAATGTTTACCATTGGCACTAATTAAGCGCTGAAAGTGGGCTTTATTGATCATGGTACTGCGATGAATTCGTAACAGCTTGTCCGGGTACAATTGCTGCAACTGCACCAGGCTCTGCTCAATTATTGCCTCGCCCTTGCCAAATACCATCCGCACATATTTATCTTCAGCACTGAAGTAAAGCACGTCTTTGAGGTCTATCTGACGTTTTATCCCTGCTTGTATGTAACTTAACTTTGGCTCAGCGGTTTTGCGCTCCAGATGAGCGCGGGTCTGAGTACCTAAGCGTTGCAGCGCCTGTGCCAGCCGCTCTGGCGATACCGGCTTTAGCATGTAGTCGGCCGGGCCAGCCTGATATGCGTCCAGCGCGTGTTGCGGATGGGCAGTCACAAAAATAACCGCAGGCGGTGTCGCCAGCGCCAGAATATCTGTTGCCAGAGAAATACCATCCGCCCCTGGCATGGCAATATCCAGTAATAGTAAGTCAGGCTGTAAGGCATAGATAAGTTGCATAGCCTGTGCGGCATTTACGGCTTCGCCGACACAATGATATCCGTTTTGTTGTGCCAGTAAACGCTTTAGTCTGGCACGGGCAAGAGGCTCATCGTCAACAATAAGTACTTTCATCAACTGCCCTCTTTGGGTAACACCAGCTTGATCCTGAACCGGCCTTCGCTGGTTGCACTGAGTAACTGTGCTCCGCTGCCATAATGTAATTGCAAGCGCTGGCGAATATTGTCCAGTGCAATGCCATTACCGGCCTTTTGGCTGCCCGGCTGCCCAAGCGGATTAGTAATGACAATACTGACAGATTGCCTGCTTTCTACCAGTGTAAGATGCAGCCTGGCTTGCTCAGCACAATTTTCCACTCCATGGCGCACAGCATTTTCCAGCAAAGGCTGAATAGTAAGCGCCGGCAGGCTAAGCTCAGGAATATGTTCGGGTAAATCCCACTGCACTGTCATACGCTGGCCTAAACGCCATTGTTCAAGCGACAAATATTGCTCAGACAACCTTAATTCATCGGCAAGAGATACTGTTTGGCCAGCATTTAGCGCGGCCCGGAACAAAGCTGATAAATTGAGCAGCGCCTGCTCTGCTGCATTGGGGTCAACCTGCGTAAGCTCTGCTACGGTGTTCAGGCTGTTAAATAAAAAATGTGGTTCTATGCGGGCTTGTAAGGCGTTTAATTCGGCCCGGCTTTGCGCCCGGATCTGCTGATTACGCTCTGTATGAATAATAAAAAACTGTATCGCTATAACTGCAATAATCAGGCTAATCATCATATTAGCCAATACAAATGCCGGTAAACTCTGTGACATATGTGGGCTTTGGCTGGCAAGCCAGGAATGGGCAATAACGCTGACGAGGATAGTGGCAACTTCAAACAGCGCAATGCAGCTAATCAGCATGGCTGCAGGCTGCAGGCGGTTAAGTTGCCGTCTTAGCTGGCAAAAACATACGGTGGTAAGTAAGGCCACCCAATGCACAAATACACTGATAAGCCCCAGCCTATGCCAGGGATCAGCAGCTATGCCAGGAGCAAATGCTAAAACCACCGACATAGCCTGCGCCATTACCAGCAACCGCAGCACAAAACGGCCATGGCACAGATAGGGAAATTCCAGCGCGGGTAAAGCCCGGTTTATTTGCATAAGCTTGCCTGACTGATTAACTGCCAAGCAGCATACTATAACAACACGGGCAAACAAATAAGGCTGAGCACGCTAAGTGTCAGCCTGGTATTAACGTAGTTCTGCCGGAATAGCAAACACCACGTTCTCTTCGCGGCCGGGGTTTTCGCTTACTGTTTTACCGCCCCACTGCTGCAGCTGTTTAACTACCTGCTGCACCAGCACTTCAGGTGCAGAGGCACCGGCCGTTACGCCTACCGATTTGATACCATCAAGCCAGGCTTGCTGTATGTCGTTGGCGGTATCGATTAAATAGGCAGTACAACCCATTTTGTCAGCAAGTTCGCGCAAACGGTTCGAGTTACTGCTGTTTTTCGCTCCAACTACCAGCAACAAATCAGCTTTAGCAGCTAAATCGCGTACCGCATCCTGCCGGTTTTGCGTAGCGTAGCAAATATCATCTTTACGCGGGCCTTCAATATCGGGAAAACGGCTGCGCAGCGCGTCAATCACATCAGCGGTGTCATCCACTGATAATGTCGTTTGGCTACTGAAACACAACTGGGCCGGATTTTTAACCTTAAGCGCCGCCACATCATCAACCGACTCAACCAGATAAATACCGCCTTCCGGATTATCATACTGCCCCATCGTGCCTTCTACTTCAGGGTGGCCAGCGTGACCAATCAGAATGCACTCAATACCTTTGCGGCTGGCCCGGGTGACTTCCATATGCACTTTAGTTACCAATGGGCAGGTAGCATCAAATACCTTTAAGCCACGCTGCTTGGCATTTTCGCGTACCGCCTGCGATACACCATGAGCACTGAAAATCACAATATTGCCATCCGGCACTTCGTTCAATTCATCAACAAACACTGCACCACGGCGGCGCAGGCCGTCTACCACAAACTTGTTGTGTACTACTTCATGGCGCACATAAATCGGTGGTTCGTACAGCTCCAGTGCGCGCTCAACAATGCTGATGGCGCGATCTACGCCGGCACAAAAACCGCGCGGATTGGCTAATAAAATATCCATAACTCAGCTTACCTGTACTATTTCAACGCTAAAGGTTAGCGTCTGCCCTGCCAGCGGGTGGTTAAAATCTATCGTCACCGACTCGCCAACCACTTCACGCACCAGGCCCGGCATTTCAGAGCCATCCGGCATGGTAAAACCGATAATCATGCCGGCTTTAGCCGGTGCATCTGCAGAGAACTTACTGCGGTCAACATAGTAGATATTATCCGGGTTTGGCATGCCGTAGGCATCTTCCGGTGCCAGCGTGAAAGTTTTTTTATCACCGGCTGTCAGGCCATTTAGCTGTGCTTCAAACGCCGGCGAAATACTGCCATCACCCATTTGCAGTTTGGCCGGTTTGTTATGCACCCGGGTGCTTTCTGCCGCGCTGCCATCTGATAGCTTAATATCAAAGTGAAAAATTACGCTGCTGTTGGCGCCTATTACTGCGTTTGTCACTTTTTCACCTCGTTATTGCTAAAACTGTCCCAAATTAATAAAGCTGCGCCAATACAGATAGCGGAATCAGCGATATTAAACGCCGGATAATGCCAGTTCTGGTAGTACAAGTGGAAGAAGTCTATTACGTAACCATAGATACTGCGATCAATCAGGTTACCAATAGCCCCCGCCAACACCAAGCCCAGCGCAAGGTTCAGCTTTAACTGCGTTTTACTGTTACGTGCCAGCCATACCGCCAGCACGCAGCTGATCGCTACAGCAATAAAGGTAAAAAACCAGCGCTGCCAGCCTCCGGCGTCACTTAAAAACGAGAAGGCCGCGCCATAATTACGCACATAGGTAAAGTTAAAAAACGGCAGCAGTTCAATAGAATCAAACAGCTGCATATTGGCAATTACCACCTGCTTACTGATCTGATCGGCTACCAGCACCAACAACATCAGCCACCACAGCCGCCAACCGGTATCTTTAAACAGCACCATTATGCAAACGCCCGCAATTCGCCTTCGCCTTCTACGTTGCTAACGCAGCGCAGGCACAACTCAGCATGTGCTGCATCAGCCCCGACATCATGGCGGTGATGCCAGCAACGGCCACACTTGGCTGCCGTTGAAGCCTCAACATGCACACTTAAGCCAGCTAATTCGGTTTGCACTGCATCGGCCGGCACAGCTTCGGTGCTGACCTGCGCCGTAGAGGTGATCAGTACAAAACGCAGTTCATCCCCCAACTTAGCTAAATCGGCGGCCAGTGCTTCTGAGGCATATAAAGTGACTTCGGCCTGCAGTGAAGCGCCGATTTTGTCTTCACGGCGCGCAGCTTCCAACACCTTGTTAACTTCATCACGCACCTGCAGTAATTGCTGCCAGAAAGCATCGTCAAACTTACCACCGGTTACACCGTTAAAGCCGGTATACCAAACATCAGTAAACACGAACTCCTGCTGTTGGCCCGGCAGTTCCTGCCATATTTCCTGGGCAGTAAAGCTCATTACCGGCGCCATCCAGCGCACCATTGCCTGCGCAATATGGTACAACGCGGTTTGGCACGAGCGTCGCGCCACGCCATCGCTGTGCGCGGTGTACTGGCGGTCTTTAATCACATCGAGATAAAAACTGCCCAACTCAACAGTACAGAAATTCATCAGCTTTTGGCTTACCTGATGGAACTGATAGTTATCGTAGGCATCGATAATTTCCTGCTGCAATTTAGCGGCGCGGTTTACTACCCACAGGTCCAGCTCAACCATCTTATCAAACGGCACTAAATCGGTTGCCGGATTAAAGCCGTTTAAGTTTGCCAGTAAAAAACGCGCGGTGTTGCGGATACGGCGGTACTTATCGGCTGCACGGTTTAATATTTCATCCGACACCGTCATCTCTGAAGTGTAATCGGTGGTGGCCACCCATAAGCGCAGAATATCGGCACCTAATTTATTCATCACGTCTTGTGGTGATACCACATTACCCAAAGATTTCGACATCTTGCGACCATCACCGTCTACGGTAAAACCGTGGGTCAGCACTTGCTTGTATGGCGCTTTATGTTTAATGCTAACGCCCGTCATCAAGGACGACATAAACCAGCCACGGTGCTGATCGGAGCCTTCCAGATATAAATCAGCCTGATCAGCGCCGCCAAACTCTGGCCGCTCTTCCACTACACAGGCATGGGTTACACCCGAGTCGAACCAAACATCCAGAGTGTCTGTTACCTTAACGTATTGCTTTGCATCATCGCCCAGCAGGGTTTCAGCGGTTAAATCAAACCAGGCCTGAATGCCGTCTTGCTCAACCAGCTTGGCTACCTGCTCCATTAATGCCTGGGTATCAGGGTGCAATGCGCCGGTGTCTTTATCAACAAACAGTGCCATTGGTACACCCCAGGTGCGCTGGCGTGAGATACACCAGTCTGGCCGCCCTTCTACCATTTTCTCAATCCGCTGCTGGCCCCAATCCGGGATCCAGCGGGTTTGCTCAATTTGCTCAAGCGATGTAGCACGCAGGCCCTGCTGTTCCATGCTGATAAACCACTGCGGCGTGGCGCGGAAAATAATTGGCGTTTTATGCCGCCAGCAGTGCGGGTAGCTGTGCTTATAAGCTTTATGCACCAACAGTGCACCGGCTTCCTTTAATGCTTCTACTACGCTGTCGTTGGCTTTAAATACATGCTGGCCGGCAAACAACGGCGTATCCGGCAGATAAACGCCGTTCGCGCCCACCGGGTTCGCTACTTCAAGGTTATATTGTTTACCGACAATAAAGTCTTCCTGACCATGGCCTGGCGCAGTGTGCACGCAACCGGTACCGGATTCAGTGGTAACATGCTCCCCCATAATCAGCGGTACGGTAAAGTCATACAACGGGTGCTGTAATTGCACTAACTCCAGTGCAGCCCCCTTGGCAAAGCCCAGTGCGTGGTAATGCTCAATGCCGGCACGCGCCATCACGTCTTTTACCAAATCGGTAGCAATAATTAAGCGCTCAGCGCCCAACGGGCCCTGCTCTACCTGCACCAGGCTGTAATCGAGCTTAGCGTTTAATGCCACCGCACGGTTAGCCGGAATAGTCCAGGGCGTGGTGGTCCAGATCACGACCGATACTTTGCCACTACCCCGTTTACCTTCAGGATGGTCAAAGCGGTCTACGGCTGCCTCATCTACCACAGTAAAACGTACATCAATGGCCGGTGATATTTTATCCTGATATTCCACTTCCGCTTCAGCCAGCGCTGAGCCACAGTCGGTACACCAGTGCACCGGCTTAAAGCCCTGCTGTAAATGGCCATTAGCAATAATTCTGCCCAGTGAGCGGATTATATTGGCTTCAAAGCCATAATCCATGGTGCGGTACGGGTTTTGCCAATCGCCCAGCACACCTAAACGGATAAAGTCGGTGCGCTGTGCATCAATTTGCGTGGCGGCATATTCGCGGCACTTTTGCCTGAATTCTGCCGGTGTCAGCTTAGTACCCGGCTTGCCGTATTTTTTCTCCACTACCAGCTCAATCGGTAGGCCGTGACAGTCCCAACCCGGTACATAGGGCGCGTCAAAATCGTCCAGCGTTTTCGCTTTAACAATAATGTCTTTCAGAATTTTGTTAACCGCATGCCCGATATGAATATTGCCGTTAGCGTAGGGTGGGCCGTCGTGCAGAATAAAGGTCTTTTTACCTTTTTTCGCTGCACGGATTTTGCCGTACAAATCGGCTTCGGTCCATTTTGCCAGCATTTGCGGCTCACGCTGCGCCAGATTGGCGCGCATCGCAAAAGCCGTTTCCGGCAAATTCAGGGTATGCTTGTAGTCGCTCATCCGTTGGGTTCCGTCTTATCAGTAGTGGCATGCGCTGGTGTTAAAGCGTCATGCTGAAAAAATGCTTTTGCTGCTATCACATCAGCAGCAATTTGTTGTTGTAACGCGGCCAGACCGTCGAAGCGTTGTTCATTACGCAACTTATGCTGCAATAACACTTCTATTTGGCTGCCGTATAAATCGCCTTTAAAATCGAACAAATGTGCTTCAAGCTGCTGCCTCTGGCCCTGTACAGTCGGCCGGTTGCCAATATTAGCTACACCATAATAGGTGCCAAATACCGTGTTAGCCGTAATAGCATACACACCGGCTACCGGTAGCTTACGCCGGTATAAAAACACATTAGCGGTCGGAAACCCCAGGTCGCGGCCTAATTTGCGACCATGCCGCACACGGCCGGTTAAAGCAAAAGGCCGGCCCAGCATCTCTGCCGCCAGCGTTAAATTGTCATCTGCCAGTGCCTGACGGATCAAAGTACTGCTGATACGCTGCTGGCCTAACACTAAACTGGAGGTGCTGCACAAACTGAACTGGTATTGCTCAGACGCTGATGCCAATAACTCGAAATTACCGCTGCGGTTACTGCCAAAGCGAAAATCATCACCGACAATTAAATGCTCTACGCCTAGCTGCTTTAACAACAACTGCTGAACAAACTGCTCTGGCGCCTGGGCGGCAAAAGCGGGTGTAAAATTAACACATAGCAAACGGTCTATACCCAACTGCGCCAGCGCAGCGTATTTTTCCCGAAACCGCGTTAAGCGCGCAGGTGCTGCGGTACCGGCAAACAATTCCAGCGGTTGTGGCTCAAACAGCATAACGCAGGAAGGCAGCTGCATTTGTTTGGCAATAGCCACTACTTTATGCAACACAGCCTGATGGCCCAAATGCACGCCATCAAAATTGCCGATGGTAAGCACACAACCGCGATGCCGGGGCTGAATATTGTGTAAGCCGCGAATTAACTCCATGCCTGCCGTTTCTGAGTACTGATTATAAACCGCGCATTATAGCCACTTAATCATTTGCTTTCAGCAACAGAATTGGCTTTAAAATGCCGCAAACGCACACCAAGCAACCATAACAACAGAAAATATCCTGCAATTGCCAACCCACACAAGGTAATTAAACGCCACAATTGCACGGTAAAACTAAGTTGCACCCACTGCGCCAGTGTTGGTGTTTGCCAATAGAGCAACGCCGCCATCAGGCTACTGGCAATAACCAGTTTCAGCAAAAATATGATGCTGGTTTTACTTAATTGGTATACCCCGGCCAGTTTTAAACCGCGATACAGTAAAAACGCGTTTAAACTGGCCGACATCGCCGTCGCCAGAGCCAGGCCGACATAGCTTAAAAAGGGCGCCAGCATCAGGTTAAACACCATATTGGCCACCATGGCAATAATACCAATGCGTACCGGCGTTTTAATGTCCTGCCTCGCATAAAAACCGGGCGCCAGCACTTTTATTAACATATAGCTAAGCAAACCGGTACTGTAGGCAATTAAACTGTACGACACCATCAACACATCGTTCTGGCTAAACTCACCGCGCATAAACAGTAAGGCGATAATAGGTTGTGACAACACCATTAAGCCTGCCATGGCGGGTATACCAAACAAGGCGACAAAACGCAGTGACCAGTCCAGCGTCTGGCTAAAACGTTCTGTATTGGCGCTGGCATGATGGCGGGATAAATTCGGCAAAATTACCGTTGCGATGGCAATACCAAATAAACCCAGCGGGAATTCAATTAAGCGGTCAGAATAATACAGCCAGCTTACAGCGCCGGTAAGTAAAAACGAGGCGATAACGGTATCGAGCAGTAAATTTATCTGGCTTACCGACACGCCAAATAAAGCCGGTAGCATAAGTTTGCGGATTTTTACTACGTTTTCATCGCGCCAGCCCCACCTGGGCCGCACCAGCAAACCGGCTTTGGCTAAAAACGGCAACTGAAATAATAACTGCACAATACCACCAATAAATACGCCCCACGCCAGCGCCATTGCCGGCTCATCCAGTGTTGGCGCCATGTACACCGCACAAGCAATAATAGCGATATTTAAAAATACCGGTGTAAAAGCTGCAACGGCAAAGCGATTATAGGTATTAAGCACAGCACCGGACAGCGCAACCAGGCTGATGAACCATAAATACGGAAAGGTAATTTTCAGCATCGTGCTGGCCAGTTCAAACTTATGCGCGTCCGGGCCATCGTTCAGCCACTCCACAAACCAACCCATGCCAAACAGCATGGCAACCAGCGGCGAAGCAATAACCCCCAGCAGCGTAACAATAGTTACAACCATACCCAGGCTGCCGGTTACCCGTGCCAGCAATAACCGCACGGCATCATCACCATGTTTGGCTTTTACCTCAGCTAATACCGGCACAAATGCCTGCGAAAAAGCGCCTTCCGCAAACAAGCGGCGCAAAAAATTAGGAATTCGGTTGGCAAAAAAGAATACGTCGGCAGCAGCACCGGCACCGATAAAGTTGGCCACCACTACATCGCGAACCAGCCCTAACACGCGAGAAATTAACGTCATAAAACTAACGATGAGGCCTGATTTTAATAACTTTGCAGACACGTAAACTTCCTTCTTCTGGCAGGCTGCTATTTTGCCCCTTTATTAACACAGATTACCAGTAGGCCGCCGGATTAAAATCTGTGTCTTTACCGTTAAAGCATTTGACAACGGGCCATTAAATAGGCATATTATGCGGCCTTTGATGGGTCCGGTTTAGTTTTTTAGGAGTGTTACCTTGGCTAACATTAAGTCTGCTAAGAAGCGCGCAATTCAATCAGAAAAACGTCGTCAGCAAAATGCTTCGCAACGTTCTATGATGCGTACTTTCATAAAGAAAACCTACGCGGCGGTATTAACTGCTGACGTAACTGCTTCAACTGAAGCATTCAAGAAAATGGTGCCTGTTCTGGATCGTATGGCTGCTAAAGGCCTGATTCACAAGAACAAAGCAGCACGTCATAAAGCTCGTTTAAATGCACATGTTAAAGCATTAAGCGCTGCTTAAGACACAGTTCCAACAAAAAAGCCGGCTGATGCCGGCTTTTTTGTTTTTGCTGTCAGGCTATTAAGAGCAATATAGCTTGTGCAGCAAGGCAATCAGCGCTTCAGCTTCTTTGCTGTTGAGGCTATAAAATACTGTTTGTGCTTCTTTACGGGTTTTAACCAGCTTATGCCGGCGTAATAACGCCAGATGCTGCGACAAAGCTGACTGACTCAGCTCCAGCTTTTGATTCATCTCTCCGACTGACAACTCCCCTTCCAGCAAATGGCAGAGGATCAATAAACGCCGCTCATTGGATACTGCTTTTAACAGCTTTACTGCTTTAGCAGAATTTTTCAGCATATCCTGTAAATTCATTTCGTGTACCTGTATGTCTGGACGGCCCGATATTACCGCCTTCCTTATAAAGCGACAATATAATCATTCTTATTTAACAAAGAATAACACTTTCTGCTTTACCTCAGCGGCGAACGCCCCTGTTAGTCTGACAAACGCCAGCGTTTAGCGTGCATCACTTCGGCAGCGAAAAAAAAGGTGCTACAGTCTGCGCACTACAATAACAAAAGGAACAAGCAACGATGAAATTATGGTTAACCACGCTGGCGGCTGCATTGAGTTTGCAACTCTCAGCTCAGGAACTCACACTGGATAATACCCTGGCTTACCAGTTGACAGAATCGATCACGGTAGAAGTTGGCCAGCGCCTGGCCGGCAGCGAAGCCGATGCCCGGGCAGTAGCCTGGGCCGAGCAGAAATTTAAGCAACTGGGCTATGACAAAGTCTGGACCGAGCCATTTACCATGCAATACTGGGAGCGTGGCAATGCAAGCCTGCGTGTTAGCGCGCCTTTTCATCAAAATCTGGTGGTTACCGCTTTGGGTGGTTCTGTCGCCACTCCGTTTGACGGCATTAATGCCCAGGTAGTGATGTTTGACAGCCTGGAGCAGCTAAAACAAGCCCATACCACGCTGGTAAAAGATAAAATTGTGTTCATTAATAAAAGTATGGGTAAAGACAAACTGGGTACCTTTTATGGCTCAGTGGTTGGCGCGCGCGCTCAGGGTGCGGTAGAAGCAGCAAAATTGGGCGCCAAAGCTATTATTATCCGCTCGGTAGGCACCAGTATTAACCGTTTTGCCCATACAGGTATTATGCGTTACAACGATGAAGTAGCACGGATCCCGGCAGCAGCTGTCTCGGTACCCGACGCCATGCAGCTGGCTAAAATGCTCAGCCGCCAGCCTGAGCTGACACTGCACTTACAAATGCAAAACAAATTACCCGGCGAAGTGGTAAGCCATAACGTTATTGCCGAGATCACCGGCAGTAAATACCCGGATGAAATTGTATTGATAAGCGCCCACATTGATTCGTGGGATGAAGGTACAGGCGCACTGGACGACGGTGCAGGTGTAGGCATTGTTATGGCCACCGGCGCTTTGCTAAAACAACAAGGCCGGCCAGAACGCACGGTACGGGTAGTGTTATTTGGCAATGAAGAAGGTGGCTTATTCGGTGCGCGTGCTTATGCTGCCAAACACGCAGCAAACCTTAACAAGCACGTATTTGCTTCAGAGTCTGACTTCGGTGCTGGACGGATCTGGCGGCTGGATACCGGCTTTGGTGAAAAAGCACTGGCCTTTGGTAAAACACTGCAGCAAAAACTGGCGCCGCTTGGCATAGAAATGGGTGATAATACTGCCTCTGGTGGCCCGGATGTGTCTGTTTTAAAAGCGCAAGGTGTACCGGTTGCCAGTTTACAGCAAGACGGTACAGATTATTTTGACTACCACCATACCCCTAACGATACACTGGATAAAATTGATCCGGCCGCGATGCAGCAAAACCTGGAAGCCTGGTTAATTACCACTAAAACTATCGCAAACAGCCGTATTGATTTAAGGCAGTAAGCTAACCGCGTAAACGCAGCGGTCTGGCTTTAACCGGCACAGGCCGCTGGTGTTTACGATAACTACTGCGCAATAGCCATAACTGTATACCCACTACCAGCATGATCATCGCTGAAGGATAAAAGTATACATTGTCACTGCCGGTAAACAGCAATAATGCCACCATGCTGTAGTTAAAAGGCAGCATCTCGTAAAACCAGAACGGTAGTGCCCCGCCGTACTTATTTCTGGCATCTTTAATGTCTGTGCGACGGTTATCTGAGCGCAATACCCAGATAACTGCACCGGCAAACACGATAAGTAAGCCGGAAACAACGGCCAGCCACGAGTTTATTCCCAGTAAAATTGCACTTCCGATAGCAATATAAGAATAAGGTATCGTTTCATATAATTTTGCAGGCAACATCAGTGAACCCCCTCCTTGTTCAGCTGGAATTAAGTGTAGAACAAGTTTTGACTTATGTATGACATCGCCATTACAGCCATTAATTAAACTAATCTGAAAACAGCAAAATTCCTCAGTTGAGTAACACTACACTGCACAGCATAATGCGCACAAATTATAGTCAGCCAGATACGCAGGAAAACGTTATGGAAAACATTATGTTCGATATCATCAGCTGGGTTGGCTTAACAATCTGTATTGGCGCGTTTTTTATTAAAGATGTGTTCTGGTTACGTTTAGCAACACTAATTGGTTGCAGCCTGTTGTTTGTCTACTACAGCCATATTGCCATTCCACAGGGTGTTATCTCTAATTTATTAGTATTATTAATTAATGCTTACTACCTGTTGCGCTTTGCCAAAGCCCGTAAAGCCGAGAAAGCCGTCCAGCAAAATCCGGCTGCTGCGCCACTTGCAGCTCAGGCCGAATAACAACACACTACTTTTGTCTGGCGGCAGTGCGGGCTATAATTGCCGACCGGTCAGACAGGAGTACCCGCTATGCAAAACGATGAATCAGACTTGTTTCTGCAGGAGATGTCTGGTGTAACGCCATTATCTCAGGACGCCGTATTGCTTGAGAACGGCGAGTTCAGCCCTACGTTGGCACAACAAGCAAGGCGTAAAGCGGCTGAACAGGAAATGGAGTACGATGCTAACTATCTCAGCATGGAATATGTTGATCTGGTAAAGCCGGACGAGCCTTTCACTTACAAAAAAGATGGCGTTCAGGATGGCGTATACCGCAATTTGCGCTTAGGCAAATATCAGCTGGACGCCACATTAAACCTGCTGGGCAAAAGCCTGAGTGATGCCCGCCGCGAGCTGTTTTTCTTTCTTGAAGATTGCCATAAGCGTGGCATACGCACTTTGCTTATTCAACACGGCATGGGCCGCAATAGTAAACCGCACCCGGCAATATTGCGTAGCTACGTGTTTAAATGGTTACCGCAAATAGCAACAGTGCTGGCCTGTAATACCGCACAAAAGCAACACGGTGGTTATTCAGCAACTTATGTTTTACTGCAAAAGAATGCTGAACAAAAGCGTGAAAACAGAGAGTTACATAGCAAACGCGGTGCACAGAAATAACTAACCCCCGGCAAGCCGGGGGTTGATTTAGTCAATCCTTATGACTGTATTCGATTCCTGCTATCCGCCACACAACAGACAGACAGCTTCGGCTTTGGTCAAAAATGCCGATAACGCCATTAAACACACCACAATGGCGATTGCGGTAAAGCCAAAACCCCGACTGGACGCTTTACTCATAACTAACCTCGGTAACGCATTTTATTATTTTAATTAGTAACTTGGCCTAAGTTTCCTTAAACCGTCACTGAGTGTAGTTAAGTTGTAACAAAGTTACAATAACTGTGTATTTAACCAGCCTTTTCAACGTGATGCGCTAACGCTGAATAGACAAAATCTGCCGCCAGCAAACGGCTGTCATTCAGCTGTGGTAAAGCTTCTGTACTGTGTTCAATATGGGTAATAACAAAACCGGCTTGCTGATAATTTTTCAGCGCTGACGGGTGATCAGCACTGCAGGTATGCAGCCATATTTTACTGGCCTGCCACTGTGCCGCCTGCACTATAGCGGCTTGTGCCAGCTTTAGCCCCAGGCCCTGGCCAATAAACTGCGGTAACAAACCAAAAAACTTAATTTCCACACTGTGATCTGCGTGCTTTAGTAGCTCAATATAGCCTGCCGGGGTGCCTTTCACCCACAGCAGCCAGGTACGTACCTGCTGTTGTGTCAGATAATCCAGCCACTGCTGATAATTCCAGCTTAAGCGGCTAAACCAGCGCCAGGGCCCACCCACTGTTCTGAACATAAACTGGCTTAGCTCGGGGCTGGTAACCTCAGCCTCGGCCAACTGTACGCCATCCGGCCATTTTGGTGGCTGTGGTGCTGGCGCATCAAATTGCAAAAACCAGGTGGTAATGTCTGTGGTGTGCATTTTAATATCCCCTGCCAATATCTACCGGATTTAGCAAAGCCTCACCGCGCTGGCTACGCCGGTAATTCTCAGCAATTTGTTCAACCACAGTACTAACATCTGTTACCGCTGAAACATGCGGTGTAATAAGCACAGCCGGATGGCTCCACAATGGATGTTCTGCCGGTAACGGCTCCTGGCAAAATACATCCAGGCAGGCAGCCTGCAACCTGCCGTTGTCCAGCGCGGCCAATAATGCGGTTTCATCAACAATGTCGCCGCGCGCCACATTAATAAAAATGGCACCAGGCTTTAAACTGCTGAAGAAATCCTCTGAGAGCATCTGCTGCGTTGCCGGCGTTAGCGGCAGTAAGCAAATCACAATATCAGCATCAGCTACAGCCATAGTAAGACCTTCTGCAGCATAAAAGCAGCTGATATGCTCAAGCTGCTTCGGCGTTCTGGCCCAGCCATTCACGCTATAACCCTGGCGGGCAAAATGCGTGGCGGCAGCAGCTCCCAGCTCACCCAGCCCAAGCACAGCAATATGCGCAATGCGTCTTGGGCTTTTCGGCTTCCACTGTTTTTGTTGCTGCTGCGCGCTGAACACATCTAAGCGCAAGCGGTAGTAACTGACCACACCATCAAGATAGCGCACCATGGTATCTGTTAGCGTAGGGTCAACAATACGGGCTATAGGTAAGGCGGGCAAAGTGGGGTCAGCCAGTATGGCATCAACCCCGGCGCCAAAACACTGCACAGCTTGTAAAGCAGGCAGGCTGGCCAGGCTGCCATGCGGTTGTTTCCATACCACAGCAAATTCAACAGCTGCCGGGTTACGGATCTGCGGCCAGATTTCAATATCAGTATCAGGCAAAGCCTGTGCTAAGCGTTGTTGCAAATCGTCAAGTTTACGATCGGGAATAATCAGGGCTAGGGTCATAATTTACCTTAGGTTTTAATTACTGCTTTATGCTTGTGGCTAACACGCAATGAAGTTAACATTTGCATCACCTTATAAAAACATCGTTATCTAAAATGCCAAAAAATATCTTTTTGCCTGTACTGTGGCTAACCATGCTGCTTTACGTTATCAGCGCCGCAGGCATGTCAAATGCGGCTGTGCCTGCTACACCACAGCAAACTGCTAAGGCATTATCGCAGGAGACACCTGATAGTATGTCAGCCCATTTTAATTTGCTCTTTATGGGCAATAGTCACACTTCGAGTCACAACCTGCCGCAGTTAGTAGCTCAACTGCTTCAGTCCGGCATACCAGGTGCAAAAGTCGAAACCCGGCTAGCATCTGGTTACCATTTTTTGGATGAACGCCTGCAGCATCAAGCCAGTACTACACTACTAAGTGACGGCAACTGGAGCCATGTGATCCTGCAGGCACAAAAATACAGCACAACAGGACGCTATTTCTACCCCACTGATGCCGCAGAAGAGTGGATAAGACGTATTAATGCCAAAAATGCCCGCGCTATAATGTTTCCGGAGTGGCCCAGACGAGGTAACAAAGAAGAGGGCCAACGCATACATCAGTTGCATCAAAATATTGCCAAAGCTGAGCCTGCCTGTGTTGCTCCTATCGGCTTAGCATGGGAACAAGCCCTACAACATAACCCCAGGTTAAAACTCCATTCCAGTGATGGTAATCATGCCGCTTTTGAAGGTGCATTTTTGACGGCTCTGGTGTTGTATGGAACTATTAGTACACAAGATCCCGCTGAATTAGACGAAATCAGAGGTATTAAGCTCAACCGGGATACCCAGGCTGAACTCAGACAGGCGGCTTCAGCCACATTACGCCAGCACGCGCCATGCGTTAACAAATGATATCCGCGCAACAAATTGCTGGCGATGTTTTCGGACCTGTGACGCCTGTGAGATTTAAACTGCAACAGGAATCGCTGATTGTCCACTGTCAGTTCGATGTCAGCCACTATGATGATGCGCTATTTGGTCACTATGGTATTAGTATGCCAAGTCAGCTGTGGCAGGCGGTGCCTAAACGCCGCTGCGAGTATCTGGCCGGCAGAGTGCTGTTTCTGCAATTATTACATCACTACCAGTTGCCTTCTTGCCAACTACTCAATACCTTATCCGGCGCACCAAGCTGGCCTGCGGGTTATATTGGTTCAATCAGTCATGCTGATGGCAACGCTATTTGCTGCATGATGCCGGATAAAATATACCAGGCGATAGGAATAGACATTGAAACGATACTTGGCGCCAACAGCGGCACTGAGCTTGCATCGCACATTGTTCAACCAAAAGAGCAACACTTATTACTCGGGACCGCTGCTGTTACTTATGCTGAAGCGTTAACCATTGCTTTTTCTGCCAAAGAGAGTCTGTATAAGGCGCTATACCCTAAGGTACAACGTTTCTTTGGTTTTGAAGACGCTGAATTAATTAAGATACTGACAGACAAACAACAATTTACCCTACGATTAACCACTGACCTAACCCCGCAGCTCACGATGGGCATGTTATTTCATGGACATTACTGTTTTGTTGAACAGCAAGTAATCAGCCTGATAGCACTGCCTTCGTGTTAGCTATTGTGGCTTTCGCCTGTTGACAGTGCGGCAACAGCGCAAGCTCAATAACATGTGCCATTTTAGTTAAGTGTGTATTTATAAAGAAATGATCGCCATCAATGATATGGTGCTGGCAACTACCTGTAAACAGCTGCTGCCATGCCAGCACATTTTCTGCTGGTACATCTTTGTCAAAACGCCCTGCCATACTGGTCAGATCTATTGCGGGGGGATTAACTGGCGGACATTGATAGTCGTAGCCCAGTTTAAAATCAGCCCGTAATGTGGGTAACATCAGTTCCATCAATTCATCATAAGCCAGCAGCTCCTGTGGTGTACCACCAAGCAAAGCCAACTCTTGCCGGAATTGCTGATCAGCCAGTAAATGTATAGGCTCACGTTGTATACCCAGCTGCGGCGCAGAACGTGCAGCCATAAACACATGCCGTACATCTGCCTGCTGCAGGCGATGAGCAACCTCATATGCTTGCAGGCAACCATTACTGTAGCCGAGCAGGGCAAAAGGTTTATCAGCGCAGGCCTGGATCTGCGGCGCCACCGCCTTGGCAATATCTTGCGCCGAGGTCAGTGCAGGCTCAAACATTCGGTTACCCCTGCCGGGTAACTGCACCGCTACCAGCTCAATTTGCTCTGACAGCAATCTGGCTAACGGAAAATAAATCGCGGCCTGGCCGCCGGCATACGGAAAACAGAACAACCTTAATTTTGCTGCTGGTTTAGCTTTCGGCACTATAAACCATTCATTTTTATACATATTGCACTCCATCTGCACAGCGGCTATAGCCAGCCGCTCTCCACTACAGGTGCGGCATGTTCGTCAATATAAACGGCCAGTTGCTGCACATTACTATGTTCGAACAGTACACGGACGCTAAGCTCCAGCCCCATGCGGCTGTTCAATTCGGTGATCAACCGCATGGCCAGCAATGAGTGACCACCCAGCGCAAAGAAGTCGCTGCTGGCACTGACCTGCTGCAGTTGCAATACCTCACACCACAACGCTGCCAACTGCTGCTCTGTTTCTGTCGCCGGTGCAACATAATCACTGCTTTGCACCGCCTCATCCGGCAAGGCCAGCAGCGCCCGTTTATCCAGCTTGCCATTTGCCGTCAACGGCAGTGCTGTCAGCAACACATAACGCCCCGGCATCATATAGGCCGGTAATTGCCCTGCGGCTGCGCTAAACACCTCGCCTAATGCGCCCTCATCTGCCATCACCAGGTAAGCCACCAACTGCTGCTCTTCCTGCGTCTGTCCGCTTACCAGCACTACCGCATCGCTTACCGCTGCGTGCGACAGCAAAACCCGGCTGATTTCCGACAGCTCTATCCTGAAGCCCCTGAGCTTAACCTGCTCATCCAGTCGACCATAAAAAACATACTCGCCGTCTTCTCTTTGTCGCACCAGGTCGCCACTGCGGTAATAGCGCTCATCGCTGTCAACATCACGCATAAAGGCCGTATCGGCCTGCGCATTATTATGATACCCCTGCGCCAAGCCACAGCCACTGATACACAACTCACCAATAAATCCGGCCGGCAATACTGCGCCTGCCCGGTTGCGTACACTTAGCCCCGTGCCCCACACCGCCTGCCCTATCGGCAGACGGTGCGTGACATCGAAGCCTCGCGGCACGGCGTAACAGGTTGTCATCACGCTGTTTTCTGTCGGACCATACGCATTCACCAGTTGTACCTGACTATTGTGCTGATACAACACGGCCGCTGCCTGGTTCGGGAACACATCGCCCCCTACCAGCACGTGACGCAGCGCATTGTTGGCAATACCCTCACCCTGCTTCATCCACTGCTCGAACAGCGCCGGCGTCATCAGCGCCGTGCTGATGTGCTCGCGGTTGATAAGCTCCCCAAGTGCGCTGGCATCAATAAAGCTATCCGGATACAACACTAACGCACCGCCGTTGACCAGCGGCCCCCATATTTCGAACACCGCACCGTCAAACGCCATCGATAACAGCTGTACACTGCGACTGCCCGGCATAAAACCAAACAGCGACTGATTATGCCGTAACAGACGCATTATCGCCTGATGACTCACCGCCACGCCCTTGGGCTTGCCTGTCGTGCCGGAGGTGTAAATCAGATAAGCCAGCTCATCGGCCCTCCCCGTTTCAGCGATATCCGCAGGCCAGTGATAGCCGCTGTCATCCAGCGTGCTAAGCTCCGTGCTGGCAGCGGCACAGTCTACGTCTTGCAGTTGAGCACTATGCTGACATAATACATGGCTTACCCCGGCATCCTGCAGGATGTAACTTATCCGGGCGGGCGGATAATTCGCCGCCACAGGCACATACACCGCGCCCAGTTTCAACACGGCCAACAGGGCACTGATAAGCTCGACAGAGCGCTCGGCGACCACGGCAACTTTATCCAGCCGTTTAACCCCCTGCGCAGCTAAATACCCGGCCAGGCGTGATGCGCGCTTATCCAGTTCACGATAGCTTAAACGCTGTTCGCCATAACACAGCGCTTCTTGCTCCGGCGTCCGCGCTACCCAGTGTGCAAAGCCCTGCTCTAAACGCTCGGCCGGCGCACTCAGTAACGCGACGTTTTGCTCAGCCGTGCAAAGCCTATAATGACTCAGCTTCTTAGCTGGCTGGGCCGCGATTTGCTCCAGCAACTGCATAAAGGCAGCCGCTACGGTGCGGATACTGCGCTCACTGAACAAGTCCGTGCAATAACCCCAACTAAAGTACAGCCCGTCAGTGTCGGTTATTGCCGTCAGCGTCAGGTCGAATTTGACGCTGCTCTGCCGGTCCCGCTGGTAAGGCGTAATCGCCAGCTCCGGCAACTCCAGGGCAACCTGCTCGTTGTTCTGCAACACAAACAGTACCTGGAATAACGGGCTATGGGCTAAGCTGCGCTCAGGTTTTACCGCCTCAACCACCAACTCAAACGGCACATCCTGATTACTCTGCGCCGCCAGGTGCATACCCCGGTTACGCTGCAATAATTCACTGAAGCTCGGGTCATCGCTTAAATCCGTTCGCAGCACCAGGGTATTAACGAAGAAGCCTATCAGCGCTTCGGTCTGCTGCTGGGTACGGTTTGCTACTACCGTGCCCATCACAATGTCCTGCTCATTGCTCCAACTGCCCAGCAAGGCCGCAAAGGCACTTTGTAATGTCATAAACAAGGTGGCGCTGTGAGCCTGGCCAATTTGCTGCAACCGGTTCAGAACATCCAACGACACTTCACTGCCAATAAAGTGGCCGCGCAGGCTTTGTACCGCCGGACGCACTTTATCGGTGGGCAGGTTATGCCGCTGTGGTGCCCCCGCCAGTTGCTGCTGCCAATAACCCAGCTGGCGGTCAAACTCCTGCTCAGCCAGTTGCTGTCGCTGCCAGCGCGCATAGTCACTGTATTGAATAGCCAGCGCCGCAGGCACCAGTGCATGCCCTTCATAACGCTGACGGTAAGCAGTAATCAGCTCGCGCAGCCACAGCCCCATCGACCAGCCATCACTGGCAATATGGTGCATTAACACCAGCAGTAAATGTTTATCATCCGCCAACTTAGCCACATACAGCCGGCACAAGACATCCTGTTGTAAATTAAAGTGATACTGGCTGGCCTGCTTCAGCCAGGCATTTGCCGCCTCAACCTGGGCCTCTCCACTTAGCAGACTCAAGTCTGTCAGTTCCAGGTTGAAGCCGTCGCTGCTCATCAGCTGCTGCATCTGCCCCTGCGCTGTCTCAACAAAGCAGGTGCGCAAACTGTGGTGCCGCTCAATAATATGCCGCGCCGCCTCATGCATCAGTGTCAGATTAAGCTGGCCTTCCAGTGCATAACAATACGGCATGTTATACAGCGCAGGCGCATTCTCCAGATGACTGACAAACAGAATGCGCTGCTGGGCATAAGACACCGGCTGTAACTGCTGGTAGTCTTCTGCCGGTATAATACTGCCCAGCGTACTGCCTTGCGCTTGCAATAAGCGCTGCGCCATCTCGCTCAGCACCGGGGCCTCAAACACCAATCGTACCGGTAACTCCAGCGCCAGTTGCTGCCGGATTGCCGCTATCAACCGCATGGCCAACAAGGAATGACCACCCAGCGCAAAGAACTGTGCCTGGCGTGACACCTTGTCCAGCTTCAGCACCTGACACCAGATCTGGGCCAGGGCTTGCTCCATTGGCGTCTGCGGCGCGGCATAGTCTTCAGTCGCTGTCAGTTGGGGCAGTGGCAGGGCCTTGCGGTCTACCTTGCCACTGACCGACAGGGCAAACTGCCCGACTTCGATAATATGTTGGGGCAGCAAGTATTGCGGCAGCGCGCTCACCAACTGACGCTGTAGCGCCTCAGCACGCCCTGCACACCCAACTGCCGGCACAATATAAGCCACCAGCACCTGGCTGCCCGCGCGATCCTCCTTCACCGCCGCCACGGCTTGCGCCACATCATCCAGCTGCAGCAAGGCCGCTTCGAGCTCACCCAGCTCTATCCGGTAACCGCGCAGTTTAACCTGGTGATCACCCCGCCCCAGAAACAGCAAGCTGCCATCACTGAGCCAACGCACTAAATCGCCGGTACGGTACATCCGGCTGCCTGTCTGGGCATCACCCCACTCCGCGCTGAAGCGCTCTGCCGTTTGCTCCGCCCGGTTCAGATAACCGGCGGCCACACCCGCACCGGCAACATACAGCTCACCGATAGCGCCCACAGGACTGAGCTGCTGTGTGCTGTCCAGCACATAGAAGCGGGTGTTGCTTATCGGTTTACCAATAGCAATGCTGCTACCCTGAGGGGTTTCTGATAAGGGGTTCACACTACAGCCGATGGTCGTTTCGGTCGGGCCGTAATGGTTAAAGATACTCGCCGCAGGCATCTGCTCGCGCATTTGCTGATACAGGCTGGTCTTAAATTCCTCACCGCCCAGCATCAGGCTATGCGCGGCGCTGACCGGGCCTTCCAGCTCTGCCAGCAACGCCTGCATCTGCGTGGGGGTCACTTTAATATATAACCGCTTACTGCCAGACAGGTGTAGCGCAGCACTGCGGTACAAGTTGTCTTCATCGGCAATGTACAAACAACCACCGGTGAGTAACGGTAAATACAGATTCGGGATAGTGCCATCGAAGCTAAAAGAACTCAGCAGAATCGCACCCGCCAGCGAAGCATCATAATAATGCGCTTTGGCATGCTGCAGATAATTGCTCAGGTTGCCATGAGTAATGGCTACACCTTTAGGCTGCCCCGTTGACCCTGAGGTATAAATTACATACGCCAGTTGCGCCGCACTAATCTGCGGCCAGCGCATAGCGCTAAGCCCTGTAAGCCCGGCAAGCTCAGCCTGCACCTCTGCCGTATCCAACGCAACCAGGGCTACGCCCTCAGGTAAGCGCTGCGCCACCGCCTGATGGCCCAGCACCAGTACAGCGCCGGAGTCCGACAACACATAGTGCAATCGCTCATCCGGGTAGGTCACATCTACCGGCAGATAGGCCGCGCCGGCACGCAGCACCGCCAGCATCGATACCACCAAATCAATCGACTTCTCCAGACAAATCGCAACCACATCATTGGCCACCACACCACGCTTAAGCAACAGCGCAGCTAACTGATCGACCCTGGCCGTTAACTGCTGATAGCTCAACTGGCCTTCACGGCTATTGACCGCAAGTGCAGTCGGTACCGCGGCCATTGCATCACTGAGCAACTGGTTAACCAACGCCGGGCCAAACTCATGGCCGGTGGCATTCCACTGACTAAGTAAACTGCGGTCCTGTGCGGTCAGTAAATCATAACCTGCCAGCGACAATTGTGGCTGCGCCACCAATTGGCTTAACAACTGCTGGTAACTGCCGGCCAAACGCTCAATGCTCTGGCGCAGGAACAAGTCGGTGTTGTATTCAAAGCTCAGGTGCAACTCGCCGTCAAACTCTACCGCCGACAGCTTTAAATCAAACTTGGCGCTGTCACGGCTTTGTGCCACACCGCTGACGCTAAGGCCACTAAACTCAACATCCGTCTGCTCGTTGTTCTGCAAGGTAAACAACACCTGGAACACCGGGCTGTAGCTTAAGCTACGCTCCGGCTGCAACTGCTCAACCAGCAGCTCAAACGGCAACTCCTGATGCTCAAACGCATTGAGTACCATGTCGCGGCTGTGACTTAACTGCTCGGTGAAACTGCGCTGCCAGTCCAGCTGATGGCGCAGTACCAGGGTATTAACAAAGAAGCCAATCAGCGGCTCTACCTCTTTCACCGTTCGTCCCGCCACTGGTGTGCCAATGACAATATCGGTTTCATTACTGTAGCGGCTGAGCACCAGGGCAAAGGCGGTATGCAACAGCATAAACAACGACGACTGTTGCTGCTGCGCCAGTTGCGTTACTTCATTGAGCATCGCGGCATCCAGCGCCAGGTTAACCCGGCTGCCGCGGAAGCGCTGCACCGCAGGGCGCGGCTTATCCAGCGGCAGGTTATGCACTTGCGGCAAGCCTTGCAGTTGCTTATGCCAGTATTGTGTTAACCGCGTAAAGGCCTCTCCCTGCAGTTGCTCACTCTGCCAGCGGGCAAAGTCGCTGTACTGCACACTCAACGCGCTCAGTTGCACAGTCTGACCACTTGCCAGCGCGTTGTAGCTCTGGGCTAACTCCCGCTCCAGTATGCCAAACGACCAACCGTCACAGGCAATATGGTGCAGGCACAGCGACAAAATATGCCGCTGCGGTGCAAGGCGAATAACACAACCGCGTAGCATCAGCGCTGAACTTAGCGCAAACGGCATCGCCGTATCACGGGCCAGCGACTGCTCCAATGCCTGCTGCTGCTCTGCCTCTGCCAGCGCCGATAAATCCAGTCGGGATAAACTAAATTCGGCATCGCTCAGCACATGCTGATACGGCCCGTCACCGTCATCACCGAACACCGTACGTAACGTATGGTGCCGTGCTACCAGTAATTGCAGGGCCTGCTCCAGCGCATCAACATCCAGCTCACCATCAAACTGGTAGCGGGCCGGCACGTTGTAATTAGCGCTGCCTTGCTCCAGCTGATCAATAAACCACAACCGCTGCTGCGAGAACGACAACGCAACCTTATCACCTACCGTCGTGCTGGCACTCAGGGCATGACTGCTCACCTGGCGGCCCTTCGTTACCAGCTGTGCCATCGCACTTAATACCGGCGCTTCAAACACCTGCCGGATACTGAACTCCACAGTAAACTGCGTACGCACCGCCGTTACCAACCGCATGGCCAGCAATGAGTGACCGCCCAGTGCAAAGAAGTCACTGTGGCGCAGTACCACCGCACCTGGCAACAACGACTGCCACAACTGCGCTAACTCAATTTCGGTATCGCTCTGCGCTTGTTCACCTTCGATCTCTGTGTGCCACACTATGGCTGGCAACGCACCTTTGTTGACTTTGCCATTGCCGGTGAGTGGGATTGCGCTTAACTGCATCCAACCTTTGGGCCACATATAGTCCGGCAATTTACCGGTCAGATGCTGCTGTAACAGCGCGGGGTCAATGGCTTCATTTGCCGCACTGACAAAATACGCCACCAGGTGCTCGCCATTGGCAGAGCTCTGCAACAATACCGTCGCATCACTGATCTGCGGATAACTCAAAATACAGTGTTCTATTTCACCCGGCTCGACCCGGAAGCCGCGGATTTTCAGCTGCTGATCAGCACGCCCCAGATAGTCATACTGGCCCTGATGATTTAGCCGCACTAAATCGCCGCTACGATACCAACGCGCTGTGTGGCCATTCAGTTGCAACTGCACAAAGCGCTCAGCCGTTAGTTCAGCGGCACCGACATAGCCAATGGCCAGGCAATCGCCGCCCAGATACAACTCGCCTACAGCACCCGCTGGCACCGGCTGTTGATGCTGATCCAGCACACAGATACTGGTGCCGGTAACTGCCGCACCAATGGGCGGCAATAATGGCCACTCAGCTGCTGCTGAACTAAGCACACATTCAGTTGTGACATGCGTTTCTGACGGGCCATAGTGATTTACCAGCCATGCCAGGGGATGCTGTTGGAATAATTGACGGATCTCAGGTGTTATACGCAGTTGCTCTCCGGCCGTAACCAGTACCTGCAAGTCACTGAGTTGGCTGTTACTGCTAAGTACCGCATGCGCCAATACCTGTAGCACCGCATAAGGCATAAAGATCCGGCCGATATGGTGCTGCTGCAACAGGCTGATCAACCTGGGCATATCCAGACGGCTCTCTTCATCTGCCAGCACCAGCGCACTGCCGGTGGTTAATGCTGTCACCATTTCCTGCACCGACACATCAAATTGCAATGACGAGAACATCAAAGTGGGCATAGCTGCAGCCAACCGGGCCGCGCCCTGCTGCTGGTGAGCCAACAGTGCCAATAAGGTACGGTGCGGCACCAGCACGCCTTTTGGCGTGCCGGTAGAACCGGAGGTGTGGATCAAGTAGGCGGCTTGCTCCGCACTATGGTGGACATCATGTAAAGCACCGGATGCAAATGCCTGCAACTGGCTGATACTGAAGCTGAGCTGTTGTACATTACTAATGTCAGGCTGGCTAAGCTCAGGCCGCTGCAGTTCTGCCGTAGTGAGTAAGCATTTTATGCCGGCATTGCCAATAATGTGCTGTAAACGCTCTGACGGAGCTTTAGCATCAAGCGGCGTGTAGACTGCGCCAAGCTTTAACAGTGCTACGAATACCAGCACCACCTCAGCGCTGCGTGGCAACATAACGCCGACATGATCTGCTGAACTAACACCCTGCTGTCGTAACCAGCGCGCCAGTTGATTCGACAGGTGATCCAATTCCAGGTAATTGTATTGCTGTTGCCCGGCAATCAGTGCTGTGGCAGTTGGCGTACGTCTAACCTGCTGCTCTATCCACTGGCTGATACTGTCGATACCCGCAGGCAATGCCGAAGGCGCTTGCTCGACCAACACGTCGTTGGCCAGCACCAGCCTTGATACTGCGCAGGCCGGGTTCTCAATAATGCTGTGCAACAAGTGCATGAAACAGCGGCTAAAACGGGTGATACTTTGCCCGGCAAATAAGTCGGTGTTGTATTCCCAGTTAAACTGCAGGCCGGTATCTGTTTCTGTAGCGATCAACGTAAGGTCAAATTTGGCCAGTGCTGCCCGGCTACGCTGGGCTTCAATATCCAGCTGTTGCGAGTCGGCCTCGACCTGCTGGTTATTGTGTAACACAAACATCAGTTGAAATAACGGGCTGTAGCTCATGCTACGTTGCGGATTCAGCTGTTCCACCAGCAGTTCAAACGGCACATCCTGATTGCTTTGTGCATTCAGATGCGTCTGACGCGCCTGTTGCAGAGCGCTGCTGAACGTCGGATCTGCCGCAAAGTCATTCCGCAGCACCAGCGTGTTAACAAAGAAGCCCACCAGATGGTTCAGCTCATCCCGCCGCCGGTTAGCTACCGGGCTTGCCATCACAATATCAGTTTCATTACTTAACCGGCTCACCAAAACGGCAAACGCGGTTTGCAACAGCATAAATAAGGTCACATCATGCTGCTGTGCCAGTTGCTTTAACTGCTCAGTAGTCGCCAGATCCAGGCTGGCATCGAGCCAGGCTCCGTTGTAAGTCTGGCTGACGGGCCGGGCATTGTCTAACGGCAGATTATGCACCGCCGGCGCCCCTGCCAGTGCCTGACGCCAGAAATTTACCTGTTGTTGCAGCATGTCGCCAGCCAACCATTCACGCTGCCAGACAGCAAAATCAGCATATTGTACCGGCAGCGCCGCTAACGGGTTGGCCATGCCCTGACTAAAGGCGTCATACAACCGGACAAACTCTTCTGCCAGTAAGCCCATCGACCAGCCATCGGCAACGATATGGTGTACTGTCATCAGCAATAGATGCTCGTCATCAGCTATTTTCAGCAGTTTTACCCTGAGCATCAGGTCGCGCTGCAAATCAAAGGCCGTATTCGCTTCAGCCAGCGCAAGCTGTTGTTGCTGTTGTTGCCGCTCTGCCTCAGGCAGACCGGTTAAATCCGTTACCGCCAAGACAAAATCAGCATCCGGCTGCAGCCATTGCAGCGGTACGCCATCCTGCTCAATAAAGCGGGTGCGTAAAGTGGCATGCCGGGCAAAAATTGTGCTGAATACCTGTTGCAGACAGTTGTAATCCAGTGCACCGCGCAGCTGATACACCATCGGAATATTATAGTTACCACTGGCGCCATCCAGCTGATGCATAAACCACATCCGCTGTTGGGCGTAGGATAACACCGCCTTATTGTCCGGGTGCTGCAGTGCTCGCAGCACCGCTTGTTGCTGTGCAGGTTGCGTCTGTTCAATGGCAATAGCGAGCAAGGCCACTGTATTGGCTTCAAAGATGGTTTTAACCGTCAGTTCTGTAGTAAATTCGGCAAAAATCGCATTAACCAAACGGGTCGCCAGCAAGGAATGACCACCAATGCGGAAGAAATTATCGTCCCGGCCAACTTGTTCTACGCGCAGTAACCGCGCCCATATCGTCGCCAGCCGCTGCTCTGTGTCGCCCTGCGGCGCCTGATAAGCATAGCTTTGCTGCCAATTCACCCCTGGTAACTGGTGGCGGTCAACTTTACCGTTTGGTCGCAAGGCAAACTGCGCCATACAGTGGTAATACACCGGCTGCATATAGTCGGGCAGTTGCTGCGATAACTGCTGGCGTAACCGCACTATCAACTGTTCCTGCTCGGCACTGTCGGTTAACAGATAAGCGAGAAGCTGTTTATCCTCAGCATCGCCAACCACTTTCACTACAGCGTTTCTTACACCGTCGTCCTGCAGTAATTGCGCTTCAATTTCGCCAAGCTCTATGCGGTAGCCACGGATTTTTATTTGATCATCCATCCGGCCCAGACAGTGCAACTGCCCCTGCCAATCGAACCGGCCCAAATCACCGGTACGGTATACCCGGCCCACCGGCGTCTGGATAAACTTTTCTGCCGTTTGCTCCGGCTGTGCCAGATAGCCCAGCGCCAGATTGCTGCCGCTGACCACAATTTCACCTATAGCCCCATCAGCCACCGGTTGTTGTTGTTGATCCAGCAACAGTAGCTGAGTATTACTGATGGCCTGTCCTATAGGGACATACATGCTGTCAGCGGTGCCACGGCGACTGACATTGTAATAACTGATATCTGACATAACTTCAGTAGAGCCGTACAAGTTAATCAGCTCTGCCGGTGCTAAATCGGCAATGGCCTGGCTGGCCAGTGAAACCGGCAGCGGTTCACCACTGACAAACCAGTAACGCAGTGCGTTCAGCGTCAGGCCTTTTTGTTGTTGATACTCCAACATACTGCGCAGTAACGATGGCGCCGTGACCAGACGGGAGATCTGCTGTTGTTGCAAATGGGCAAATAGTGCTGCCGGCTCTTTGACGTCAGCGCGGTCAATCAGGTGCAGTGTCTGGCCACACAACAGTGGCAGCCACAGCTCCCACACGGCACGGGTAAACGCCATAGAAGTGATGTGGCAACATTGCTCGTCCTGGCCAAACGGATAGAGCCCGCTCATCCACAACACGCGGTTAAGAGTAGCAACATGCGTCCCCGCAACCCCCTTGGGCTGGCCGGTTGAACCCGAAGTAAAAATAACATGTGCTGCGCTATGCGAAGTAATTTGGCTGTAATCCGGCATTTGGGTGTCGCACTGCGTCACGGCCTGAATAAAATCAGCGTTATCAGTAATTAATTGCGGCACCTGCGCCGGCCACTGGTAGGCCGTGGCCAGTGCTGAGCTGCTCAGCACCAAACTGACATCAGCCGCCTGCGCCATATAGTTAACGCGGGCAGCCGGTAATTCAGTCGACAACGGCACGTAGGCGGCGCCACATTTCAGCACTGCCAGAATGGCCACTATGCGCTGCAGATCACGCGGCATCGCTATTGCCACCCTGCAACCAGCGCTTAGCGCATAATGTTGCTGCAGGTATGCTGCCCACTGGTTACTTAGCTGTTCAAGCGCCGCGTAGCTCATTTGCTGGCCACCGTGTTGCAAGGCGGTGCGCTGGGCGTTTTGCCGGGCAATAACACTGAATAACGCAGGTATTGACGATACCGGTAACGGCTGCACGGTTTCAGGCTGCGGCCAAGGGGTACCCCAACTGTGAGACAATACCGGCGTTTCCGGCGCTTGCTGGACCTGGTTCAGTAAATAACCAAACTGGGTCGCTGCCAGCTGTATCGAGGAAGCTTCAAACAAATTCGCATCATATACCCAATTTAAAATCAGCTCACCGCTACTGTCATCGGCGTACAGGGTAAGGTCGTACTTGTTTTGCACTTCGCCCAGGCTGAGCATTTCTACCTCAGTTTGATACAAACTGAACGGTTGTTGCTCATTATTGTTGTAGTTCAACATGATCTGAAACAGCGGCGTATGGGTCAGGCTGCGCTGTGGATTCAGTATTTCTACCAGCTTTTCAAATGGCATAGCGGCATGCTGATGCGCATCAAGTTGCACCGTTTTAACCTGCTGCAGTAGCTGCACCAGGCTTGGGTTAGCAGACAAATCAAGCCGCAGCACCAACGTATTAAGAAACACGCCCATTAACCGGCTTAATTCCGGTTGATTGCGTTGTGCCAGCGGCGTACCTATTACCACGTCGCTGTCGTTGCCAAGCCGTGCCAGCAATACACTGAATACGGCATGCAGCAGCATAAAATCAGATACCTGGTATCGTCTGGCCAGCTGCTTTAATAAACTCAGTTCCGCCACAGGGATCACCTGTGACCAAACACCACCACGGTAGTTATGTTGCGCCGAGCGGGGCCTGTCCAGTGGTAAACTGTGTACCGCAGGAATACCCTGCAGCTGCTGACGCCAATACTGCTGCGTCTGTTGCAGTTGCACAGCTGCATTCCGCCGTTGCCAACTGGCATAGTCACGGTACTGCACTTGATAAGACTCAAGGGTTAGCGTCTGTTGCTGACAAGCGGCCTGATAAAGTTGCTGCAGATCCTGCAGGAAAATACCCAGCGACGCGCCGTCAGTCGCAATATGATGCATGCACAGCAACAACACATGATCGGTTGCCCCAAGCGATAACAGCTCTGCGCGCAGTAATATATCGGTATCTAACGCAAAGGGCTTAGCCGCCAGTTGATCGATCGCGTGCGTAATCGCCTGGGCGTGATCTGGCGCCAACTCAGTGTAGTCGCGCAGCACCAGGGTAATAGTTTTGCCCGGCATCACTTGCTGCCAGACCTGGCCGTCTTGCTCCAGGTAGCGGGTGCGCAATGACTGGTGCCGTTGCAGTAAGGTGTCAAGCGCCTGCTGCAAAGCTGTCAGTTGCAACGGGCCGCGAATACGCATTGCCAGCGGCATATTGTACTGACTGGCCTGCGGCGACATTTGCTGCATAAACCAAAGACGTTCCTGAGCAAAGGACAGCTCAACCAACTGCTGCTCTTCGGTACAGACGGTCAGAGCAGGTAGCGCAGTTTCTGGCTGGCTTTGGCCAATAACGCGCGCCAATTGCCTGATGCTGTCATGCTCAAACACTGTGCGCAGCGCCAGTTCAATGCCAAAGGCACGCTGGATCAGCATCAGCAACCGGGTAGCCAGTAACGAATGCCCGCCCAGGGCAAAAAAGCTGCTGTCCACGCTAATTTGCTCTGCTGGCAGTTTTAACAACTCTGCCCACAGTTGCTGCAATTGCAGCTCAATATCACCTTCTGCGGCGACAGTGTCTGTGCTGTGTTGGGTAAACTGCGGTAACGGTAACGCACGTTTATCGACTTTGCCGTTAGCGGTTAACGGTAATGCCGGCAACGGCATAAAGGCAGCCGGGATCATATACGCCGGTAGCGAGGTTTTCAGCTGTACCCGCAGGTTGCTGGCAGAGTCTGCATGCCACGCACTATCAGCTGCCAGTACCAGATAGGCCACTAACTGCTGATGCTGTGCCGCATCCGGCAGGCAAATAACACAAGCTTGCTCCACTTGCGGTAGTTGGTTTAGCGCAACAGTGACATCAGATAGCTCAACGCGGAAACCGCGGATTTTTACCTGGTCGTCACTACGCCCCAAATACTGCAATTTGTTGTCGCCACGCCAACGCACTAAATCGCCTGTTTTATAAAATATGTCGGCATGGTCAGCAAGACGGACAAAACGTTCGGCACTCAACTGGGGTAAATTAAGATAACCACGCGCCACACCTGGCCCGGCGACATACAGCTCGCCTACAGCTCCGCGCGGCAGTAATTGTTGCCGTTCATCCAGGATCAGACAGTGGCTCTGACCCACCGGTAAACCGATAGCAGCATATTGGCCGGCGTGCAGTTGGCTTACCCGCTCGGCAGTGACCACATGGGTTTCTGTCGGACCATAATGGTTCCATAACTGACAGCTGGCATGCTGCTGCATGAAAAGGCTGATGGCCTCATTGATAAACAAGGCTTCACCGGCAACGATAACCTGTTGCAGTGCCGCTAATGGTAATTGCTGGCTAAGTGCCTGCTCAGCCAGCAGGGCAAATACCGCTGGCGGGCAAAACAGCCGTTCAATATCAAGCTGTTGCACCAATTTCGCCAGCTGCACCAAATCACTTTTCTGTTCAGCGCTTATTAGTTGTAAACAGCTGCCGGTCGCCCAGGCGGTTGCCAGCTCTTGCGCCGATACATCAAAGGTAAGTGGGGTAAACTGCAGCGTATTCAGCGCCTGTGCCTGGCCCAGTTGTTTTTGCGCCTGTACCAGATGCAATAAGGTGCCTTGCGTTTGACACACCCCTTTAGGCTGGCCGGTGGTACCTGAAGTGTACAGAATATAGGCCAGATCAGTTGTGGCAATGGCGCGGTTAAGCTGTGGTGGTGTCGACAGCTGGGCGGCAATCTGCGCCTGCACGCTACTGTCGTCCAGTAACTGCATGGCGGTATCCACTCTGAAGCGGTGGCTAAACTGTTGTTCAGTTAACAGCAAGGCCGGTTTAGCATCTTGTAATATGTACGCCAGCCGCTCTGGAGGTAATTCTGCATCCAATGGCAAATAGGCGGCGCCAAGCTTTAACACTGCCAGCACAGTCAGTATCTGGCTGATACTGCGGTCCAGACATAAGGCAACGATATCACCCTGCGCCACGCCTTGCTGTGCCAGCCAGTGGGCATAGCGGTTGGCCCACTGTTCCAGTTCACGGTAACTCAGCTGCTCCGCGCCCATTCGCAGCGCAACCTGTTCAGGCCGCTGTAGTACCTGTTGCCGTACCAGGGCGGCAATATCGGCGCTAACGTCCGTCGGCATGCCCTGAGCCAGTTGCAACAACTGCTGTTGCTGCTCGTCGCCCAGCAGTGGTATCTGTGGCAGTAACTGCATACTGTGCTGTGTTACCTGCTGCAGTAGATACAGCAAACTGTCAGCCCAGGCTGCAATAGTTGCGGGGGCAAAAATATCGCTGTTGTATTCCCAAATAATGTCTAAGCCATCGGCGTGTTCTGCAACCGACAGCAGCAAATCAAACTTGCTGTGCGATAACAGCTGTTCCTGCTCGCTTAGTTGCAGCCCGGCTAACTGCCAGTCGCCATGCTGCTGGTGATGTAATACCAGCATGATCTGGAATAATGGCGCATAAGCGGCGCTGCGTTCTTTTTGCAGTTGTGCTACCAGTTGATCAAACGGCAATTGCTGGTGCTGATACGCGTCCAGCGCCACCTGCCGACTGTGTTGCAGTAACTGGCTAAAATTCATAGTGCTGTCGCAGTTCAACCGCATCACCAACGTATTGGCAAAGAACCCCAGCATCTGTTCGAGTTCAGGCTGCTCACGATTCGCTACTGGCGTGCCGATAACGATATCACTTTGCTGACTCAACCTGGCCAGTAATAAAGCCAGTGCCGCCTGTAACCCCATATACAAACTGGCGCCATGCTGCTGGCATAGCATATTAAAGCGCTGCAGCTCAGTGGCAACCAAACGACGTTGACAGCTGTCTCCGGCAAATGACGATTTTTCCGGCCGGTTATAATCGAGCGGTAAACTGTGCAGTTGTGGCATCGCGTCGAGCTGTGTCAGCCAGTATTGTTGCTGCTCCTGCAACCGATCCGGCGTCAGCCATCGTTGCTCCCAATGAGCAAAATCTGCATATTGCAGCGCAGTACTATCCGCTAACTCGGCCGTGCCGTGACAATACTGCAGATACAAATTGGCCAGTTGCTGCTGTAACAGACCAACCGACCAGCCGTCAGCGGCAATATGGTGCAGCGTAAACGCCAGTACATGCGACTCATCTGCCAGTTGGATAATGCCGCTGCGCAGCAGATAATCTGAGCCCAGATTAAAAGGTGAGTTGGCATAACGTTCAAGAATATGCTTCAAGCGGGCATCCACGTCAGGAACCCGGCTCAAGTCGATAACTTCAGTCTGATAATGCTCTGCACTAAAACGGCGTTGCAGCGGTCCTGCTGCCGTCTTTATTATGCTGGTGCGCAAAATGGCATGCTGCTCTACCAGTTGCATGAACGCGGCTTGTAGCGCGGTAATGTTCAGCTTGCCCTGCAGGCGGTAAGCAAAAGGCATATTGTAGTGCGCACTGCTGCCCTCCAGCTGATCGACCAGCCACAAGCGCTGCTGGGCGTAAGACAAGGGCACTAATGCCTCTGCCGGTTGGCGCTGTATCGCTGTTATTGCAGCCGTTTTTGGCAAACGCTCAACGATAGCGGCCAGATCGGATAACAGCGGGGTTTTAAATACTTGCGCGACGCTGAGCTGACAACCGACATGCCGGCTGATAGCCGCGACCATTCTGGCAGCCAGTAACGAATGCCCGCCTAAGCGGAAGAAGTTCGCCGTCCGGCTGATACTCCCCGCCTCACGCTGCAGCAACTGCGACCACAGCTGCACCAGGTACTGCTCTACGTCCCCTTCGGCTGCACTATACTCTTCTACGTCGGCCTGCTCCGGTAATGGCAGCGACTTACGGTCAACTTTACCGTTCACATTCACCGGTAAACTGTCCAGTACCAGCACATGCGACGGCACCATATATTCCGGTAACACCTGCAGCAACGCTGTACGCAGCGCCATGGCGTCGATTGCCGCTGCGCTGACAATATATCCCACCAACACCTGCTGATGCACCAGCACCAGCGCCTGCTGCACGCCCGCCGCTTTACACAGCTGCGCTTCAATCTCGGCCGGCTCTATCCGGTAGCCTCGTACCTTGACCTGGTCATCACGACGCTGTAAATACTCCAACTCCCCTATGCTGCTGTAACGCACCATATCGCCGCTCTTATACAACATCCCTGCGCCAAACGGGTTGGCAATAAAACTCGCGGCACTAAGCTCAGGCTGATCCAGATACCCCTGGCCTACACCCGCGCCACCTATATACAATTCGCCCCGCGCACCCACCGGCACCGGTTGCAGTACATCGTCCAGCACATATAAGCTGACGCCGCTTAGCGCCCCTCCCAACTGCGGCCGCTCGCCCGCTATCAGGCAGGCGCTGCTGTTAACCGTACATTCGGTTGGGCCATACAGGTTATACGCCACCCGGTTATGCCGGCTATTATGTGCCACCAGATTACGCCACAGCTCGGCGCGAATGGCTTCACCCCCTATCAGTTGATTCGGCAATGCCTGGCCCACGGCACATTGCTCCAGCAACACTTCGCTCAGCGAAGGGGTGGTATCCACCCAGTCTATCTGCTCGGCGGCGAAGTAGGACAACATCTGCTGCGGGTCTTTACGTTGCTCATCCGTCAGCACATGCAGGCAGATACCCTCGCCCAGCAATGCCAGTGCCTGCACCGACGCATCAAACACTACCGGCGCACGCCAGGCAAACCGGCTGCCAGCCAGCGGGTACGCTGACAGTAACTCTGCCATACCATCACACAGATGACTCAGGTTACCCTGGCTGATAACCACGCCTTTGGGCTCACCCGTCGAGCCTGAGGTAAACAAGACATACGCTGCCTGCTCTGCCACCAGCGTCGGTAAATGCACCGCGGTATTACCTTCGCCTGTCAGGGCCAGTAAGGTCACACCGTCAAGCTCCACCCTGGTGTCGGTCAGTAAAAAGCCGACCTTGGCCTGGCGCACTATCTGCGCTACCCGGCCAACCGGTGTACTCTCGTCAAACGGCAGGTAAGCTCCGCCAGCCTGCTGGATTGCCAGCAAATTAACCACCAGCCCCGCATCCCGTTTTTGCCACACGCCAACAATATCGCCCGGTTTAACCCCCTGCTCCACCAGGTAACGTGCCCGACTGGTCACCGCGTCAACCAGTTGCTTATAGCTCAGCCGCTGCCCGCCGCTTACCAACGCCAGCGCGTCGCCTTGCTGCGCGGCATACGCCGATAACCTCGATGTCAGGCTGTGATAAGCACGTTCAGGCTGCTCACTGTTCTGATCTTCTGCTTTGCTTTTTACTACTGATTGCCGGGCCCATAGCTGTTGCACACTTTGCGTTGGCTGTTGCAATAATCCTTCGGTATAACGGCAGAAACATTGCAGTATCCCGGCAACACTTTGCTGACGCAGCAGCGCCGTATCGTATTCTAACTCCAGTAACAAGGCGCCATTGGCTTGCTCTGCCACCGTCAGCGATAAATCAAACTTCGCCACCAGTTCGTCACTGTGCCTGACACTAACCTTATTTTGCGGCAGCGTTAATGCGGGTTCAGCCCAGTTTTTATCCAGATAATTAAACATGATCTGAAACAGCGGATGGTAACTCAGGCTACGCTCTGGGTTGAGCACCTCAACCAGCTGTTCAAACGGTAAATTCTGTCTCGCAAAAGACTGCTCTGCCTGCTGCTGTTGCTGTTGTAATAACGTCGTCAGCGCGACAGAACTATCAATACGGGTTCGTAGCAGTAAGGAGTTAACAAACAACCCCAGCATCTGCTCTGTTTCCGGCCGCTGCCGGTTAGCAACCGGACTGCCGATGACAATATCGGTTTCTGCACTAAGACGGGCCAGTGTTAAGGCAAATATGGTTTGCAGTACCACGAAAGGCGTAGTGCGCTGCTGGCGGGCAAATTGCTGCAAAGTGCCGTTTAGTTCTGGCGTCAGTTCACTTTGCACGGCACTGCCGGCAAATTGCTGTTCAGCCGGCCGGGTATAATCCAGCGGCAGGTTGTGTACCTGCGGTAAGTCCTGTAGCAGCTGGCGCCAATACTGTTGCTCTGCACCCAGTTTCTGTTGTTGTTCAGGCTGTTGCAAATAGCAGGTGTAGTCCAGATATTGCAATGTCTGCTGCTTTTGTTCTGGCTGCTGGCCCTGCAGCAATTGCTGATACAGTTCAGACAATTCGGCAAAAAGCAGGTCCATTGACCAGCCATCAGCGGCAATATGATGCAGACACAACAGCAACTGATATTGCTCTGGCGCCAATTGCACCAATTCAGCCCGCAGCATCAGATCAGCACTCAGATCAAAGGCTTTGGCGGCGTTATCCCGGGTAATGCTCTGCAACTGCGTCTGACGCTCGCTTAGGGCCACAGCACTCAAATCGGTATACCGACAAACACCTGCAGTAGCTGCACTGATATGCATATACAGCTCGCTGTTATCGTCCTGACGATACTGGCTGCGCAAAATCTCATGTCGTTCAACCAGCAGATCGATAGCCTGACATAGCAGCACCGGCACTAACTGACCCTGAATATCAAATTGTGCCGGGATTAGATAACTGCCCCCAGCCTGCGCAAACTGGCAGACAAACCACAGCCGCTTTTGAGCAGGTGACACCGGGTTACGTTGATAACGCTGTGCACTGACTATTGCTGCGTGATGTCGCACAGGTTTGGCATCAATCAAAGCTGCCAGTTGTCGGATACTGCTATGCTCAAACAAGTCTCGCAGGGTCAGTGACTGTTGCCATTGTTGACTGATACGGCCGAGCAATTTACCCGCCAACAATGAATGCCCACCCAGGGCAAAGAAATTGGTCTCAACACACAGCTCAGCGCAGTCTAACTGTAACGCGTCTGCCCAAAGCAGTTGCAGCTGTTGTTCTGTCACAGTAGCTGGCATCAGCGCCGCTATAGCCGTTTCGACGACAACAGGCAAAGCTCGACGATCTGTTTTACCGTTCGCAGTGAGCGGCAACTGCTCGAGCAATATAAAATGTGCTGGCACCATATACGACGGCACCCTAGCCGCCAGACCGGTACGAATTTTTGCCAGATCCGGCGTAGCGCTATTACACACCAGATAAGCCACCAGCTCTTTTTGCTGCAGCCGGTTAACGCGGCTCAGCACTACTGCCTGCACCACGTCGGCACAGTGCAGCAGTTGTTGTTCAATTTCGCCGGTCTCAATGCGAAAGCCACGGATCTTCAGTTGCTGATCATCACGACCAACAAAATGCAGTAAACCGGCGTTACAGCGGTAAACCAAATCGCCGGTGCGGTACCAGCGACCAGCAAGCGCGGCACTGTCTAGCTGGACGAACCTCTCTGTGGTTAATGCTTCCTGCCGCCAGTAGCCTTGCGCCAAACCCAGACCCCGGCAGTACAACTCACCGATAGCACCTACTGGCTGCACGTTGCCGTATTGATCCACTACGATAATTTCATCGCCCGGCACTGGCCAGCCCAGCGGCACCGTGGTGGCATTGAACTGGCGCGGGATCGGATAACATAGGGTAAAGGTCGTGTTTTCGGTAGGACCATAGCAATTGATAATACTCAGCTCAGGTTGACGCCGATACATTGCCGCTACCGCTTGCGCCGACACCACATCACCACCGGTAAGCAAATAACGCAGCGTCGGTAACGGCTGAGCGCAGTGCAACGCAAAATGTTCAAACACCGCGGCAGTAAGCCACAGGCTGTTAACCTGATAGGTCGCGACCGCCTGCTCAATGCCGCTTGCCGATATTATCGTGTCCGGATACAGCACCAAAGTGCCACCATTGAGTAATGGCCCCCATATTTCCAGCGTCGCAGCATCAAAAGCAACCGAGCCTGCCTGCAGAAACACCGTTTGCTGATTCAGCGGCATATAATCAGCCAGCTTCACCAGCCGCAGTATTGCTTGCTGCGGTACTGCCACCCCTTTGGGTTGGCCGGTAGAACCCGAGGTATACATGATATACGCCAGATCGTCGGCTTGACGTTTAACTGCAGTAAAGGCACTTTCGGCTGCTGGCAGTTGATCCAGCAGCAATACCGGCGGGCTAATGTCGGGCAACTGCTGCATCAGAATATGGTTGCTTAACAGCACACTGGCCTGGCTATCCTGCAGAATAAAGCTGTTACGAGACGCAGGGGCATCGGGGTCTAATGGCACATAGACCGCACCCGCTTTGTTAATTGCCAACAGTGCAATAATCAGATCAACAGAACGCGGTAACAATAACGCTACCCGGTCCGCCACAGACACGCCAGCCTGTTGTAACTGCGCCGCCAGCAGCTCGGCAGCCTGCGCCAGAGCAGCGTAACTCAATTGCTGCTGTTGATAACGCAGGGCAATCTTGTCCGGGGTATGTTGCAGCCAATAAGCAAAACTCTGGTGCAGACTTTGCTGGCATAGTGCCAGCTGTTCAGCTGACACGTTGCGGCTTATAGGGTCTGCTGTATCCAGGTGAATACCGCTTTGTGCCGCCTGGGGCTGTTGCAATAAGGTGGTTAGCGCCCGCTGGTAGCTATTTAGTATGCGCTCCGCTGTGGCAGCACTAAACAGATCGGTAGCATATTCAAGCTCCAGCAGAACGCTGCCGTCAGTTTGTTCTGCCACGGTTAGCGACAAATCAAACTTGGCTTTATTAAGCTCAGCTTCCTGCAACTGTACATCCAGTTGCTGCCAGTGTTCCGTCGCCTGCAAATCGGCGCCAACATAGTTAAACATCAGCTGGAATAACGGATGGTGGCTAAGGCTGCGTAGCGGATTGATCAGCTCCACTAACTGCTCAAAACTGATGCTGTGGCTGAGCAACTGTGATAACTGCTGCTGGCACTGCTGCATTTGTGTAATAAAACTGGCTGACAAATCTATGTCATGCGCTACCACCAGCGTGTTAACGAAGAAACCGATCATGTCGTCCAACCCGGCTTGCTCGCGGTTGGCCAGCGCGACTGCCGTCACGACCCGGCGCTCGTTACTCAAACGGGCAATCAATGCAGCAAATACTGAGTGGTATAAATTGAAGCTGCTGCACTGAGCATCATTGGCTAATTGCTGCAACGACGTTGCAAGCTGCGACGTCAGCCACAGACGGCATACCGCACCGTTATAGCTTGGCGTCGCCGGACGGGGGAAATCCAGCGGCAAGCTGTGCAGTGCAGGCGCATCCTGCAATTGCTGCAACCAGAAGGCACTCTGCGGTTCTGTATCGGCGCTTTGCTGTGCCACGGCATAATCGCGGTACTGCAAGGCATCATCCGCTGCCATTGCCAGCGTTTGCCCCTGACATACGGCGTTATAGCTGGCAGCCAGTTGTTGCAACAGCAACTTAATTGACCAGCCATCGCCCGCGATATGGTGCAGGTTCAGCAACAAGCAATGTTGCTGGGCAGATAACCGTATCAGTTGCAGTTTCAGCATTAAATCGTTAGTTAAATCAAATTGATAGCTGGCATGCTGTTGTTGCAACCTGGTCATTGCCTGTTGTTGTTCTGCGCCAGCCAGCGCAGACAGATCGGTGCTATGCCATAAAGCTGCTGGTACCGCAGTCAATTGCTGGTATACACCGGTATCATTTTGACGATAAACAGTACGCAGAATATGCTGACGCTGAAACAGCGCGGTTACTGCTGCATTAAAAGCCGCATAGTCCAGCTCACCAGTTATTGTCAGCTGTAGCGGCATATTATAGATACTGCTGTCTTGTTGGATTTGACATTGATGCCAGATACTGGCCTGTGCCGCTGACAGCGGATAATAGTCAGCCGCTTCAGCCTTAACCAGCAGCTGCGGTACGGCGTTGGCCTGTTGTTGCGTAATCAGCTGAGCCAGTTGCTGCAGCTGTGAAAACTCAAATACATGTTTTAATTTCAGCGCTGTCTGTAGCGTCTGATTTATCGCTGCGACCATTCTGGCGGCCAGTAACGAATGCCCGCCTAAGCGGAAGAAGTTCGCCGTCCGGCTGATACTCCCCGCCTCACGCTGCAGCAACTGCGACCACAGCTGCACCAGGTACTGCTCTACGTCCCCTTCGGCTGCACTATACTCTTCTACGTCGGCCTGCTCCGGTAATGGCAGCGACTTACGGTCAACTTTACCGTTCACATTCACCGGTAAACTGTCCAGTACCAGCACATGCGACGGCACCATATATTCCGGTAACACCTGCAGCAACGCTGTACGCAGCGCCATGGCGTCGATTGCCGCTGCGCTGACAATATATCCCACCAACACCTGCTGATGCACCAGCACCAGCGCCTGCTGCACGCCCGCCGCTTTACACAGCTGCGCTTCAATCTCGGCCGGCTCTATCCGGTAGCCTCGTACCTTGACCTGGTCATCACGACGCTGTAAATACTCCAACTCCCCTATGCTGCTGTAACGCACCATATCGCCGCTCTTATACAACATCCCTGCGCCAAACGGGTTGGCAATAAAACTCGCGGCACTAAGCTCAGGCTGATCCAGATACCCCTGGCCTACACCCGCGCCACCTATATACAATTCGCCCCGCGCACCCACCGGCACCGGTTGCAGTACATCGTCCAGCACATATAAGCTGACGCCGCTTAGCGCCCCTCCCAACTGCGGCCGCTCGCCCGCTATCAGGCAGGCGCTGCTGTTAACCGTACATTCGGTTGGGCCATACAGGTTATACGCCACCCGGTTATGCCGGCTATTATGTGCCACCAGATTACGCCACAGCTCGGCGCGAATGGCTTCACCCCCTATCAGTTGATTCGGCAATGCCTGGCCCACGGCACATTGCTCCAGCAACACTTCGCTCAGCGAAGGGGTGGTATCCACCCAGTCTATCTGCTCGGCGGCGAAGTAGGACAACATCTGCTGCGGGTCTTTACGTTGCTCATCCGTCAGCACATGCAGGCAGATACCCTCGCCCAGCAATGCCAGTGCCTGCACCGACGCATCAAACACTACCGGCGCACGCCAGGCAAACCGGCTGCCAGCCAGCGGGTACGCTGACAGTAACTCTGCCATACCATCACACAGATGACTCAGGTTACCCTGGCTGATAACCACGCCTTTGGGCTCACCCGTCGAGCCTGAGGTAAACAAGACATACGCTGCCTGCTCTGCCACCAGCGTCGGTAAATGCACCGCGGTATTACCTTCGCCTGTCAGGGCCAGTAAGGTCACACCGTCAAGCTCCACCCTGGTGTCGGTCAGTAAAAAGCCGACCTTGGCCTGGCGCACTATCTGCGCTACCCGGCCAACCGGTGTACTCTCGTCAAACGGCAGGTAAGCTCCGCCAGCCTGCTGGATTGCCAGCAAATTAACCACCAGCCCCGCATCCCGTTTTTGCCACACGCCAACAATATCGCCCGGTTTAACCCCCTGCTCCACCAGGTAACGTGCCCGACTGGTCACCGCGTCAACCAGTTGCTTATAGCTCAGCCGCTGCCCGCCGCTTACCAACGCCAGCGCGTCGCCTTGCTGCGCGGCATACGCCGATAACCTCGATGTCAGGCTGTGATAAGGACGGCCAGAGGTCTGCTTTGTATAGGGTTGAGTGCTAATGTCAGCCAACTGAAGCGAGGCCAGAGTATGCTGAGGTTTTTCTGCCAGTTGTTGCAACAGTACATGAAATGCCTGACTAAACTGCGCAATAGTGGCCGGGCGAAATAGCGCACTGTCAAACTCCCAATTCAACTGCAGCCAGTCGTCGTGCTGCACCGCATCCAGCGTCAGATCAAATTTGGCAATGCCCGGCGGACTGTCTTGCAAAGCACACTCCAGCTGGTTAAAGCATAGGCCAGAGCCGGTTTGCTGGCGGAAACTAAACATGATTTGAAACAGCGGATGGTAGCTCAGACTGCGTTCTGGATTGAGCATCTCGACCAGTTGTTCAAACGGATACTGCTGGTTCGCCAGCATAGCAGCGTGTTGCTGTTTATCCTCAGCCAATTGCTCAATAAAACTGCGGGATAAATCAACATGGCTACGCACAACTACCGTATTAACCAGATAACCCACCAGCGCTTGTTGCCACTCTTCTGCGCGGTTTGCTACCGGCGAGCCGATAACGATATCGCTGTGCTGACTATAGCGCGCCAGCAAAATAGCAAAACTGCTTTGCAGTAGCTGATACAAAGTAGTGTGTTGCTCTGCCGCCAGCTTGCTCAGCGCTGACAGTAACGAGGAGCCAAGCTGCGAGTGCAGCAGATCGCCACGATACTGCTGCTGGGCCGGCCGGATAAAATCGGTGGGCACTTGGTGCAAAACGGGTAGCTCTGCCAACTGCTGCTGCCAGTATATACCTTGCGGTTGCATAACGGTGACCACGTCTTCCTGTTGCAGCCACGCGGTATACTGGCCGTAGTTGATAGCCGCCGGTTCAAGGCTGGCACCATTATACAGCGCCGCCAGTTCGTCAAGCAGCAAACTGACGGCATGGCCATCGGCCGCAATATGATGCAGACATAAAAGCAATTGATAACGCTGAGGGCCGACACGCAGGACTTTAGCTCTAAGCGGATAATCTGCTGCCAAATCAAAAGGCGCCAGCGCCATAGTGTTAACTTCTGTCGCCAACCATGTCGTCGCATCCTGCTCTGCGCCGGGTTCGCTGTACTGCAGCAGTGTTGTCGGTACCGGCAATGTCACCACAGCCAATTGTTCCTGTTGTTGCCGGTACACAGTACGTAAAATATCATGCCGCTCAATTAATTGTATTAAAGCACTGTCAAGCTTGGCGCTATCTAACTCACCGTTAAACTCGATAGTCAGCGGGATATGGTAAGCTGCAGCCTGTTGATCTAATTGACATAGCAGCCACATCTGTCGTTGTGCGGCTGAGGCCACACCGGCGGCAGTTAGTAACGTCGGCGAAGCGAATACAGTAGTGCTGCGGTGCTGATCCAGCCAGGCAGACAACTGTCTGATAGTGGGGTGTTCAAACACCTGACGAATACTGCACTGCCCGTAGCCTTGTTGCACTATGGCGCTAACGACTCGGGCTGCCAGCAATGAATGCCCGCCCAACGCGAAAAAATTAGCGTCTACGGAGGTTTGCTCAATATTCAGCTGCAAAAACTCAGCCCAGATTTTCTGCACACAGCACTCAGTTGCCGTTGTCGCTGGCTTAAACACCGCATCAGTCAGCTGCCAGTCTGGTAGCGGCAAAGCTTGACGATCAAGCTTACCATTGACGCTACGGGGTAACGATGACATTGCAATAAAGTGTGCTGGCACCATAAAGGCTGGCAATTGTGCTGCCAATGCCTCACGCAGCTGCTGCGCTGTTACTGCCATGTCTGCTGTACCAGTGTCTTGTTGCACATAATATGCAACCAGTGCCGGTTGTGCCGCTTTGTCCTGTTGCAACAGCACTGCCGCTTCACGAATTTGTGGCAACCTGCTAAGACAGGCTTCAATTTCTCCCAGCTCTACCCGGTAACCCCGTAGTTTTATCTGATGATCTCTGCGGCCAATAAACTGATGTTCCAGCTGCGGCGTCAGGCGCACCAAATCGCCGGTTTTATACAAACGTTCACTGGCATTAAATGGACTGTTTATAAAGCTCTGTGCGGTTAGCTCTGGCCGGTTCAGGTAACCCCGGCCGACTGCCAGCCCCCCGATATACAGCTCGCCCACTGCGCCTACAGGTAAAGGTTGCAAGGCGTCATCCAGCACATATAGCCGGGCAGTCGGTAATACTTGCCCCAACGTAATACGCTGCTGCGGCAAAATTGGTCCTAAAGTTACGGCGATAGTACATTCAGACGGGCCATAAGCATTAAACAACGCATACCGCTCAGCCCAGCGCCACGCCTGTTGTTCATTGCAGGCCTCACCCGCCACCATCAACGCCTGCAGTGCGTAGTCGTCACGGCAATTTAAATGCGCCAGCAGTGCAGGCGGCAACACCGCATGGGTAATATGTTCTTGCAACAGTTTTTGTTCCAGCGCCAGCATATCCAAACGCTGGGTTTCGTCACACACATGCAGCGATGCGCCGCTGCAAAATGCCATAATCCACTCGAAAGTGGCGGCATCAAAACTGACAGTGGCATATTGCAGCACGCGTGATAGCGGGCTCAGTTGCAGCGGAGACTGCAGCGACAACGCCAGTTCCAGCAAAGCACCACGCTGTAACAACGTCCCCTTGGGTTTACCGGTAGAGCCTGAGGTGTAGATCACATAGGCCAGTTGCTCTGGCTGCAGCACTATATCCGGCAGGGTATGCGGATAATCTGCTAAACAAATGTGCTCCAGCACGATTACTGCATTATGGTTGTGTAATCTGGACAACAGTTTTTGCTGCGTCAGCACTAACTGACAACCGCTGTCACTGAGCATATGCCCGATGCGCTCATCCGGATAGGCCGGGTCGACCGGCAAGTATGCAGCGCCAGTTTTAAGCACCGCTAAAATAGCAATCAGACTGCTCGCAGATCGTTCAGTACACACAGCGATAATTTGCTCTGGCAACACTCCCTGAGCTAACAAATAATGTGCCAGCTGAGACGACTGCTGGTCCAGCTCGCGGTAACTGAGCTGTTCAGTGTTAAATTGTAATGCCAACTTGTCGGCATATTTTTCCACAACCCTTGCCAGCTGTTGACCCAGTTCAGTGCCGTTGGCGACCTGCCCTAATAGGCCCAGCTCCGCCAAGCTTTCACTTGATGTCAATGCTAACTCTGCCAGGGGCCGGTGTAATTGCTCGGTTAAGGTTTTCAGTAGATAGCAATAACTGTCAGCCAGTGCCTGTATGGTTGCCGTGTCAAAAAGCGCTGTTGCGTAGATCCAATTGCACTGGAAGCCTGCAGGAGTAGACACAACTTCCAATGTCAGATCGAATTTTGCTTCTACACTGGCACTTTCGGCCAGCGTGGCGTTCACGCCATTGAACAGGGTCAACTCACCACTAAAGCCAGCATCACGGAAACTAAACATCAGTTGGAACAACGGATGATAGCTTAAGCTGCGTTCTGGCTTTATCAGATCTACAATGTCGTCAAAGGGTAAATCCTGATGATCCTGCACGGCGAGTATATATTGTTTGGCCCGCTGTAAGGTATCCGCTAAGCTTTGCTGCATTGACAACGGTAACCGCAGAGGCAGGCTGTTGACGAAAAATCCGGCTATACCTTCAAACTCAGGTAGACGACGGTTTGCCACCGGCGTGCCCAGTACCACATCATCGGTGGCACTGAATCTGGCAATCAAGACGGTAAACAGGGTTTGTAGCAGGCTAAAGGAACTGGCGTGCAGTTCATGACACAGTTGCCGGACGGTCTCTGACACCTCGCCAGGCAACACTATCTGCAGCTGACTGCCAGCAAAACTCTGGCGCTGTGGCCGGGCATAATCGGTAGTTAAACTATGTAGTGACGGGGCACCTTGTAATTGCTGTTGCCAAAACTTGCGCTGACGCTCAGCCGCGTCGGACTGCAGCCACTGATGCTGCCACTGTACATAATTCGCGTAGTGCCAGCTTGTGTCTAACGCAGCTTTAGCGCCACCACTATACTGGTTATAAAACGCCGCCAGTTGCTCCAACAGCAAATCCATACTCCAACCATCAGTAATAATGTGATGGCAGGTCAGGATCAATACCCGCTGCTTTGGCAAACAAACCAGCTCGGCATCAAACAGAATGTCAGCTGCAAGATCAAAACCCCGGCGGCTTTTTGTCAGTATGTAATCATTTAGCTGCGCGCTGGCACTCTCAGTTGTAGACCAGTCCTGCAGACTCAGTATGCCCGCTGGCGCAGGCAGCGTTTCCTGCCATAAATTATTGCTTACAGCGTCCATAATAAAACGGGTGCGTAATTGAGGCTGTATCTGAACTAAGTTAGTAAGCGCTTGTTGCAACGCCGTGACTTGCAATGAGTCACTAAAATAGATCACCGACTGCACAGTATTCGTTTCTTGTTGCGAAGACAAACTGTTGCTCAGCCACATCCGTTGCTGACCCGCCGATGGTGCAAACCGCTGAGGTAGCGCCATAGGCTGTAATACATCTGGCCGTTTTTGCTGATGCTGCGCTAACCAGATGGCAAGTTTACGCACACTGCTATGTTCGGCAAACTGCGCAAAACTCAGCTCAACACCATACAGTTGCGCCAAGCGCGCTAACATCCGCGTTAACTGAATAGAATGTCCACCCAACTCGGTAAAACTATGCACAACACTGACCGGACCAGAGTTTAGTATGTCCCGCCATAACTGTGCCAACTCACTTTCCAGAGCCGTAGCTGCAAAATGTTGTTCAGCCTGCACAGGCGCTGACAGCTTAGTAGCCAACAGCTGCCGACGATCCACTTTACCACTGCTTAATAACGGCAAGCTATCTAACCAGCCGCCATTTGAAGGCACCATAAAACGGGGTAACTTCGACGTTAACCAATCACTAAGCTCAGACCATTCAGGCCTCAAATTACCAGCCGCCCGCATAAAAGTGACCAGGCTATCCTGTTCAGCCAGTTTAACAACCACCGCCTCGGCAACCGCAGGATGTGCATTGAGCTGATTTTCAATCTCACTGAGTTCAACCCTGAATCCACGCACTTTTACCTGCTGGTCACGCCGACAGACAAATCGCAGCAGTCCGGACGCATCGCGGGTTACAATGTCTCCGGTGCGATACCAACGCCCCTGCTCGTTCTGATAAAAAGCTTCAGCAGTTTGTTGTAGATTGTTGATATACCCTTCGGCCAGACAGCTACCACCGATATGCAATTCACCTTCGTGCGCAGCAAACCCCTCTACCGGCTCAACTTTATACAACCGCGGGGCGAGCACTTTGCCGATTGCCACAGACGTTCCCTGTAAATCTGCGACACTCAAGAGATGATAGCAGGCCGAGATCACCGTTTCTGTCGGACCATAGGCGTTAAATAATCGGCAACGACCAAATAACTTGTATTCCTGCCACCGCTCGATGACCTGCCGCGGTAACACATCGCCACCAACAACCACCGTATGTAGCGTACTGTTATGCCAATACGTTTTAGCTGTAGTCCCCTCAAGTAACAGCATCAGATAAGCAGGCGGTACATCTGTTGCCGTGATCTGGTGCTTGAGGGTATAGCGATAAAACTCAGAAATGCTGAGCTGCTTAATTTGTTTCAAATGTAAACAACAACCATGCATCAAGCTAAGCCACAGCAGTTCCAGCGCTGCATCAAACGTAAAAGCATTAATATGCAACAGGATATCGGTGGCAGATAACGAAAAATGGGTAGACACTTGTTTCAGGTGAGCTGCCAGCGCTTGGTTAGTTACCAGCACCCCTTTTGGTTGCCCTGTACTACCTGAGGTGTAAATAATATAGCCTTCAACAACATAATTTTTATAATTTACATTAAAATCAAAAAGATATGGATCATCAAGCAGGTTAGTACAACTGACACTAAAGAGTTCCGCATACTGTTTCACCGCGTCGGTCACCAGTAATACCAGGCCAGTATCTTCGACCATATAGCGGGTGCGCTCAGTAGGTGCTTGGGGATCTAACGGAACAAATATCGCGTTTAACTTACACACCGCCAGATAAACAGTTAAGTACCGAACCGATTTTTCCAATAGCACGCCAACGGCATCCCCCGGCTTGACGCCGAATCTGGCAAGTTGCACGGCACAAAAATCAACCTCTTTAGTTAATTCTTCGTAACTTACCATTTCTGTTTCAGATACAACTGCGGTACTCGTCGGGAAGGTAGCTGAAGATGCCAAAAATGCAGAGTAAATAGCTGATTTTGTTTCATTAATCACAAAGAAATCCTTTTGTAATACTATTTTATAGTTGTTGTTATCGTCACATCATCAGCTAATACAGCAATTTTTTCAATCTACAAGTTAAATGCAAGAGAACACAAAAACCGTAAAGCACCACTTACAGTAACAAAAAGTTAAATTTAATGTACCGATTAACATTTGTTGACTATGTAATTATTTTAGTTAAAGTCTCAAACCTAAAATATAAAAACAAATACAAATTAGAGCAACAACTCACTTTTTGTTTCTATTTTGACACAAAATCATCAGCAGACAGGGAGCACACAGTACATAAGTACTGCAGTAAGTGATTACTATGAATATTGAGCATCTGATCGGCAAAGCAGAACAGCATGATATTGAATTGTTTCTGGAAAATGGAAAATTGGGTTACCGGGCTTACCAATCACAACCCAACAGGGGGCTTTTGGATCAGTTATCGGAGCACAAGGATGCGATTCTTCACTATCTGCAGCAGCAGGCTGCAAATATGCCGGATTACTGCAAGCCCCTGCCAGTATCAACTAGTCAGCAGCGTATATGGACCATTGATCAGTTGGAACATGGCAGTACTGAGTTTCATATCCCTGTCGCACTGTTGCTGCCGCGTTCAGTAGATCTGTTAACTTTGACTGAACGGCTAAAAACAATGGTCGAACGGCACTATGTGCTGCGTTGTGTCTTTACAGAGAAAGAAGGTCAGCTGTATCAGAGAGTAGATAGCCCTGATAAATTAAAGCTGAGTGTTGAAGATTTGACATATCTGCCTTACCAAAACGCCATCGCTCAGGCTCAAGCCAGAATAGCGCTGGATAATCAACAGACATTCAATCTGGCCGAAGATCTGCCACTGCGGGCTATCCTGTTCCGTTTGCCGCAACAGCATGCCGTTATTTACCTTAATATTCACCACATTGCTGTAGATGAAAGTTCGGTGACCCAGTTACTTGAAGAGTTATTGGCCGAAAACAACGTACTGCAAAGCGCAGCGCCGGTGCAATACGCTGATTATGTATATTGGCAGCAGGCGTATTTACGTTCCTATGCATTTAAGCAACATCTGGCTGCCTATGTGCAATTACTTACCGACGCTCCTGCGCTGCACAGTCTGCCACTGGATTTTCCCTATAGCCCACTTACCAGTAATGCAGCAGCTCAATATAGAATCGATTTGGAGCCCGATTTAGCAGTCGCTGCTTTTACATTATGCCAACAACAGCAATTGACACCTTTTATGCTATTTCAGGGGGCACTGTCTGCTTTTCTCAGCATCTGGACTCGTAGTGATGACATAGTACTCGGCACACCAAGTATTTTGCGGCCTCAAGACAAGTTTAAACAGGTGGTTGGCTGTTTCCTTAACCTGTCCGTATTGCGCAGCCAGTTTACTGCCGGTATGACGGGATTAGATGTGATGAAACAAGCTCGTCAGCTCAGCCTGAATTTACTCGACTGGCAGTCTGTGCCGTTTGAAACCCTGTTAGAGAAGCTAAAACCTGAACGCAGCCCACTGTATAGCCCTTTGTTTCAAATATTATTTTCGATGCATATGCAGGGGCAACAGAATACGGATAGCAAGCAAGACAGTGTAACCGCGCTAGCAATTAGCAGAAATACAACCAAGTATGATCTGACGGTTCACGCCAGTGTCAGCAAGCAGCATATTGCATTTAATTTTGACTACAAAACAGATTTATTTCTGCCCAGTAGCATCGAACAACTGGCTCAGGCATTCTGCCAGTTTCTGCATACTTTTATTTTGGCACCAGCAACTGATCTGACTCAAATCAGCCTTGTTACTGAGCGGGACTCTGCCCGGCTAAAGCAGTACAACGCGACAATTTTCGACTATCCGAAAAGTCTGCGTTTAGATCAACTTATTACTCAACAAGCCGAAGCGACACCTGACAATATTGCCATAGAAGCAGAACAGTGCCTGACTTATCGTCAATTGGAACTGTATAGCGAGCGTATAGCAATATCATTAGCTCATCACGGAGTGAAATCAGGAGATCACGTCGGCATTATGCTTGAACGCTCTGCACTGATGGTCTGTACTATGCTGGCGTTAATGAAACTTGAAGCGGCCTATGTCCCCCTTGATCCAGCGTACCCGCTGCAGCGGTTAAAATATATTTATCAGCAGGCTAATTGCACGTTGTTAATTAGTGACACTATCGAATCAGCAACAGAATTAGGCGCCAAACATAGCTTTTCGCCTGAAACCTTATTGCAGCGTGCACAAACGTCAAGACCAGCAGCCACCCATTTAGGCTCAGCAGCAACGGCTTATCTGATTTTCACCTCAGGCTCTACCGGTCAACCGAAAGGCATAGCAATACAACACTGTAATGTTGTGAATTTCCTACTGTCGATGCAAACACAGCCCGGCATTACCAGCCAGGATAAACTGCTTGCAGTAACTCCGATTTCGTTTGATATCTCAGTTCTGGAGCTCTTTTTACCACTGATTAGCGGCGCTTGTCTGGTAATTGCAGCCCAGAAACAAAGAGACGGCTTTAGTTTGTGCCAACGGTTGGAACAAGGAGATATCAGTCTGATGCAGGCCACACCTGCTGGCTGGCAAAGTGTGCTTGATGCAGGCTGGAAAGGTCAGCCTGGCTTGAAGGCGCTAAGTGGGGGTGAAATGTTGCCAGCACAATTGGCTAACCAACTGAAACAAAAAACAGCCGCACTGTGGAATATGTATGGGCCAACCGAAACCACCGTATGGTCTAGCATGGCTGCAGTAAATAACACGGCACAAAACAAGATCACTATTGGCCGGCCGATCGCTAATACTGAGATCTACGTACTCACACCGAACCACCAACTATGTGCATTTGGCCAAACTGGCGAGATCGCGATTGCAGGAGATGGAGTCAGTTCAGGCTACTACGGTCAACCCGAATTAACACTAAGCCGTTTTATCAGTATTAAAACGGCTGAGGGTGAAAAACGGGTATATCTTACCGGCGATTTAGGCCGCCTTACTTCTGATGGCCAGTTGCAGTGCCTCGGCCGTACTGATGAGCAAATCAAACTACGTGGTTTTAGAATAGAGCTGACAGAAATCGACGCTGTAATGCTGACTCTGTCGAATATTAAACAAGTTGCAACAGTGCTACATAAACACAACACAGGTTCCACACTGGTTAGCTATTACTGCTCAAAACAGCCCGATACTCAGGACAACGAACTGCAATTACTGTTACAGCTCAGGCAGCAACTACCAGCTTATATGCTGCCAGAGCGCTTGGTCATTTTGCCGCAATTGCCATTGACACCAAGCGGGAAGATTGATCGAAAAGCCTTAGCAGCATTAGCGTTGAAGCAACACCGTCATAGTCATGTAGCACCTAAAACTGACCTGCAATGTCAGTTGGTTGAGTTGTGGCACAAACTTACCGGCCAAACCGATATTGGTATTACGGACAATTTTTTTGCCCTCGGAGGAGATTCTATTTCCGCAGTCAAAATTGTGCGTTTCTTGCGTGAACAAGGCTATGACATGAACAACAAACTGTTATTTAGCCATCAGACTATTGAAGATCTGACGACTCACTTACCCCAGCTCCTTACACCTTTGACTGGAAACGTCACTGAAATACAAGTCGACGGTATCGACATGTTGCTGACGGGAGATGGCGACAACAACGACCTGACAGCCATATTAAAAGAGTTTTCAGCCCGTTGATATAAGAATAAAAATAATAACCAGGACCAATGACATGAAGTCTACAGAAAACATCGCGGCTATTTATCCTTTGTCACCGACCCAGTCAGGATTGCTGTTTTATTTGCTAAATGCAAACAAAGGTGACCTGAGTTACCGTGAGCAGCTGAAATTTACTGTCGATAAAACCTTGTGTTTAGCCAATCTAAAACAAGCATGGCAACATGTCGTCAATCGTCACCCGGTGTTACGGTCAATATACAGCTGGCAGGACAAATCCCAGCCGTTTCAGATCGTTCTCAAGCATGCACCTCTGTACTGGCAAGAGCACGATCTTAGTCATCTGAATTACGACGATTGCCGTCAATGTATCAAAGAGTTGTCATTGCGTGCCCGGCAATATGAACTCCAACTCGACCAGCAACCACCGTTGCAAATAGATTATTTTAAACTGCCAGATGGCAGCGCTGAGCTAGTCTTCAGTTTTACTCATCTGCAACTTGATGGCTGGTCGATGGCGCTGATCAGCAATGAGGTTGAAGCGATTTTACATCAGCTATTAACTGCAGACCCTCTGGCTCTGCCACCAGCCGGTGACTACAAAGAATACGTGAAATGGCTGCTGGCACGCGATCATGCCGCCTCTTTGCAATACTGGCAACAGCAGTTGCAAGACTGTGATCCGACACCACCATTACATTTAAAACAGCAAGCTGTCCAAAGCAACAGCAATAACCATGAACAAACGGTATTGCGTCAGCAGATTAATGTCGAAAATAGCCAAAAAATACAGCTGTTCTGCCGCCAAAATGGCATGACGTTAAACGCTTTTATGCTAGGGGTGTTTGGCTATCTGAACAACCTTGCGAGTAACCAGACACATAGCATTATTGGCGCAGTGGTATCAGGCCGGTCGGCAGAAATTGACAGTATCGAGCGTACTGCCGGATTCTTTAGCAATGCAGTGCCAACTGCGATTAAATCGGTACCCGGCTTAAGTTTTATTCACTGGTTACAGCAGCTGCAACAGCAATTGGCAGAAGGGCGTGAGCATGCATTTGTTTCGCTTGAGCAAATCAAAGCAGGTATAAACATTGCTGTTACTGAACCTTTGTTCTCCACCTTGTTTATATTTCAGAACTATCCGAAAAAAATAATCACCGGTGATAACAACCGCTCTGTGGTTATGCAACAACAGCAAGGTGTTGAACAAAGCCACTATCCTTTAACGCTGTATATCAGTGTCAAAGACTCCATCAGTATCTGGGCCAGCTACGACAACCTGCATTATGATCAAACTGAGGTGCAGCTATTACTGGATTATTACCACGAATTAATGTTGCTGTGTATGACACAGGCAAAAACACCACTGTCGGAACTGAATTTACTCACGGACGCCCGGCGCGAACAGCTGGAGCGGATTGCCAAAGGCCCACGCAAGCCAGAGTTAATCCAGCAACATTTGTCATCACAGCTATACCAATTAATAACCGCCTCAGATCGGTTGGCGCTTATCGATGGCAAACGGCAGTTTAGCTATTTGCAGTTGGCCCGGCATGTCGAAACACTGCGAAAAAACTTACAGGCTCAGAATATTGGCCCGGGGCAACGTGTAGCGTTGCGGTTAACCCGCTCAGCTGAGTTTGTTATTGCCAGTCTGGCTTGCCTACAAGCTGGCGCCAGCTACGTCCCCATTGATCCTGCCATGCCACTGGAACGGCAACAATTTATTTTACAAGATGCCGCTGTGGTATTAATTATCAGTGAAAGCAGCACCGAGGCAGATCAAGTGCCGGTTTGGTCAACAGATTCTCTGCTAGATGGGCCACTAAGCGCGGCCCCCAGCTCAGAGCATATTTTTGACAATCAACTTGAAGCCTATGTGATCTATACATCCGGGTCTACCGGCACGCCAAAAGGTGTTGCAGTATCACGCGGTGCTTTATGTCACTACGCCTTATCTGCAGCTCAGTATTACCATCTACAGCCTGGCGATCATGCGCTGCAGTTTGCCTCGGTTAGCTTTGATACGGCTATTGAAGAAATTTATCCGACATTATTCAGTCAGGCCAGTCTGGTGATAAGAGATGATAACGTTCTTGGCTCGGCGGCCAGTTTTAACCAATTTTTACAGCAACAGCAGATCTCCATACTGAACCTGCCTACCGCCTACTGGATGCATTTAGTGACCATGCTCGAAGAAGAACAGGTGAAGCTGAGCCCGCAGATCAGAAGCGTTATTATCGGCGGTGAAGAAGCATTGCCCGGCGTCCTCAAAAAGTGGCAACAATATTGTCTGCAGTATCAGCTAAATCCGGCGTTGCACAACACTTACGGCCCCACTGAAACCACTGTGATTACCAGCCGTACCGAATTAAGTCAGTACCGGATAAAAAATACCGCCTTACCTATCGGTCGTGCTATTGATAACAGCGCCTTGTATATCGTCAATGAACATTTGCAATTACTTAGCCCTGGCTGTGTTGGCGAAATAGCAATAAGTGGTCCGGGATTGGCACTTGGCTATCTGAATCAGATAGCGTTGACAGCAGAAAAATTCGTCCAATTGCCGCAAGCGGGCAAAGCCTACCTCAGCGGCGATTTGGGTTACTACCAGGACGATCAGCTGTATTATCTGGGACGTAAAGATTTTCAAGTGAAGATCCGCGGCTATCGGGTCGAACTGGGTGAAATTGAGCAACTGCTGTCTACTCATCCGGACATCAGTGAATGCGTTGTGGCAAGTTTTACCAATGAAGACAACACCAGACAGCTGGCAGCATACTATGTCGCAGCCGTGCCATTATCACATCTGCAGATCAGACAGTTTCTGGCAGCAGTATTGCCCGACTACATGCTGCCGTCAGCATCAGTACAACTGAATCAACTGCCGAAAACTCTGACAGGAAAGTATGATCGCAAACACTTACCCATTCCTCAGTTCGAACTGACACAGGTTAGCTGTTTCTCTGACCCTTATCAGGATTTACTGGCACAAATCTGGTTAAAACTGCTGGGTGACCAGCCACTGACAACAGAAAGCCACTTCTTCCGCCTTGGCGGACATTCCATTCTGGTAACAAAGCTGATTGCTGAAGTAAGAAAAAACCTACAACTGAACCTGAGTTTTACAGAAGTATTTCAGCAGCCGGAATTGGCTAAACTGGCCGCTTTACTACAACAAAAGCAAGCTCAGGAGCAGCAGGCGTTTACCCTACCGGCAATCAAACCCTACCCACCACAGCGTGATATCCCGCTGTCATTCCAACAGGAACGGGTGTGGTTTTTACAACAACTGCAGCCAGGAAATACAGCCTATAATTTTCAGTTAACTTTCTGGTTAAAAGGTCCTTTACAGCCCGAAATTCTGGCACAGAGCTTAACGGAAATCGTTGCCAGACAGCATTTGTGGCACACCAGTTTCCATCAGCAAGACGGCATCCCTTTTCAACGGATTGGCAAGCCTTTCGACGTCGAGTTACAACTAGAATCCTTGATGCATTTAAATGCCCAGGATAAAAAAACCTATGCACAAAGCTTACTTGATGAACTTAGCCAAACTGCTTTTGATGTCAGTCAGCTGCCACTGATTAGGTGGAAATTGCTGCAACTGGACACCGACTACTATCAACTTATTCAGGTTGAACATCATTTGGTGCACGATGGTTGGTCAGTGGGTTTATTTTTAAAAGAACTGCAAAGTATTTATCAGGCCAAACTGGCCGGCACTGCCCATGCCTTACCGGCGCTACACATAAACTATGCCGATTTCTGTTTGTGGCAACGGGAAGTCTTAGCGGGACCTTATTTTAACCAGATGGAGCAGTATTGGTTAACGCAGCTGGCCGATTGCCCAACCCAATTGGCGCTCCCGTACGATTATGCCCGCCCTGCTGTACCAAGCTTCCGCGGTGATTCAGAAATGTTTCATCTGCCAGACGCACTTTACAGCCAGTTACGTCAATTCAGTAAGCAACAAGGTTACACCTTGTATATGACGATGCTGGCTGCCTATTACGTGATGTTGTCCCGCTACTCGCAGCAGACGGATATTTGCGTCGGCGCTGGCGCCGCATCACGCAGTTTGCCAGAGCTGCAACCCATTATTGGCATGATGGTTAACAGCATAGTGCTGCGTACTGATCTGAGCGGCAACCCTAACTTTTTGCAGTTACTCGACAGAGTTAAAACCACCTGCCTTGGAGGCTACTCACATCAGGATATGCCATTTGAGCAGTTAGTGAAAAAGCTCTGCCCCAGCCGCACCGGGCATGCAAACCCATTATTTCAAACTATGTTCAGCTTCCATGATGCAGAAGTGCCTGATCTTAACTTCGGCGGACTGGAAGTCACGGCTCAGGTAAAAACCAATAAATCGGCCAAGCTTGATTTAAACATCATTGTTGCACCACAGGCAGAACAGCGGGTTGGTAAAGTAAGCACCCGCCCTGCCTATGCCGTAGTCACCTGGGAGTACAGCACTGAACTGTTTAACCGTAAAACCATTCTGGATATGATTGATACCTATCTGCAACTGCTGGACAATCTGACCAAGCAGCCGGAGCAACCAATTAATCAGCTCAGTGCCGTAAGCCCTGAGTCGATGCAGGAGCAGTTATTTGCGCTAAATAATACTGCCCAGCCACTGTCGGACGCTTCAATACCTGGATTATTTGATCAACAAGTCTTACAGCATTCAGATCGTGTTGCCGTAGTTTGCCCTGCTGCAGGCAATATAACGTATCTGCAATTGCAGCAACGCTCACTGCAACTGGCAACTTACTTACAACAGCAAAATGTCGAGCAAGGGCAGATTGTCGGTTTGGCCTTGCCCGCCGGTATGGAATTGTATGCCGCTATGCTGGCGTGTTTACGTCTGGGCGCCAGTTACATGCCGCTGGATTTGACGGCAGGTGAGCACCGTCTTGGCGCAATGTACAACGACTTGCAATTGCAAAGCCAGCCGATAATTCTGGCACAGCAACCATTATTAGCGCACTGCCCTGCCAGTATCCGCGTACTGCCGTTACCGGCCCCAACAGCACAGGCAATTGCCTGCTTTGACCATTCCCGCGCACTGCAACAGGCTTATGTACTTTATACGTCTGGCACCACCGGCCGTCCGAAAGGTGTGTGCGTGCCGCAGCAGGCTGTGATTCGGTTGGTTAAAAATAATCAGTTCCTGACAATCACCGAACAAGATTGCCTGTTACAACACTCTTCAGTCTACTTTGATGCTTCAGTGCTGGAAATATGGGGTGCCTTTTTAAACGGTGCCTGCCTGATTGTTCCTGCCCAAACCAAGCTAACGCTGGACGCGCTGGAGCACACTCTGGAGCAACATCGCATCAGTATCCTCTGGCTGACAGCCGGTTTATTCCATGCATTTGCTGATTACTTTACAGGGCGACCATTGCATAACCTGCATACGCTATTAGCAGGCGGCGATGTGCTATCGATGGAAAAAGTATGTACTGTGCTGCAGCACTACCCGCACTTAACGCTTATCAATGGCTACGGCCCGACCGAAAACACCACGTTTTCCTATTGTTACCCGATGCGCGCCCACACGCTGTCACATTGGCAGCACTTAGCCTCGGTGCCACTTGGCTATGCCATCAGTAACAGCCGCGGTTATATTCTGGATCAACAAAAACAGTTACTACCTTATGGCGCCACTGGCGAACTCTATCTGGCAGGTCTGGGGCTAGCGACAGAGTATCTGGGGCTTGACGGGCCAACGGCAGACAGTTTTATTGAACTGACATTGGGTGAGGGTGACTTTAAACGCACTGAGCGCTTATATCGTACCGGTGACTTAGTACGTTACAGCCAGGACGGTTTACTATGCTTTGTCGGCAGACGTGACAGCCAGATTAAAATTCGCGGCTTTCGGGTTGAAATACTGGAAATAGAAGAGATCCTGCGTCAGCATCCGCAAGTTCAGCAGGCTGCCGTCGTTGTTGATGATGATCCGCAACTGGGTAAGACCCTGTTTGCTTTTGTCAGTACTGACGGCAATATCAGCACTGCAGAACTAATGCGCTATTGTCAGCAGACCTTACAGCCTTTCCAGCAACCCGCCAGTATCAGCTTGCTACCACAGCTCCCCTTAACAGCTGTGGGGAAAGTCGATAAAACAGCCTTGCTGAACCAGCGCACCACCGAGCTGCCGGTTAGTGAGGCACAGTTGCCCGTGACAGATACCGAGATCCGTCTGCAGCAGATCTGGAGTCAGGTGCTGGGCAAAACTAATATCACCGTACAGCAGAACTTCTTCAGTTTAGGTGGCCATTCTCTGGTTGCAGTGAAGGTTATCGCTGACATTCATCAGCAATTTGGTGTGCGTCTGAGTTTACTCGATTTCTTCCATCGCCCCACTATCGCAGCCTTGGCGGTGTTAATAGAACAACAGCCCTTAGCAACCACTGAACTAATTAGCCCATTGCCGACGACAAGCTCGAACGCTGAGGAGTTAGATAACTTATCTGACGAAGAGCTTGACGCTATGCTCGCCGTGCTGGCAGAGCAGGACTGAATCATGACGGCGACAATGACCCGTGCAGAGAAACTGCAAAAGCTGGCCCAGGCCAAACAACAGCTGGGAGCATTGCTGCCATTGTCAGCGGCTCAGCAACGATTCTGGTTTATTGAGCAACTAGAGCACAGCAGCGGCCTGAACAATATTTTTAAAGCGCTGCTGATTACTGAGCCGCTGGACCAAGCGGCTTTGCAGCAGGCGCTTTACACTGTGACGCAGCGCCACCCAACGATGTGCAGCCGCTTTATCAACACCCGTAATGGCCCAAGGCAACACACCGTGCCTGCGACAACACCACTGATCGCAGTGACTGACGTGACAACTTTAGCCGAAGCCAAAGCGCTGGCCAGCGCCGATGCACAACGAGGTTTTACTTTATCAGCAGAATTGCCATTTCGCTGCACGCTGTACCAGATGTCACAACAGCAGTTTCTGTTAACACTGTGCATTCATCACATTGTTGCCGATGGTTATGCGTTAAACCTGATCCTGGCAGAGTTACACACGCTTTACCGTCAGTTACTGGGACACGCTGTACCAGCATTAGCGCTGCCGGCTATAGATATGCAGCAGTACCTACAGCAACAGCAACTGGCAGAGCTTGTACAGTTACAACAGTTCTGGCAAAACACGCTGCAAGATTGCGAACCGCAATTACAGTTGAGCCGTAAAACTGCAGCTCTGAGCAACGACGGCGATTATTATTATTTCAGTTTACCGGCTGATGTCTCTGCGCAAATCAGCCAGTTTTGCCAGCAACAACACATCACCCCTTTTAACCTGCTACTGGCTGTGTTTAATATTTTGTTACATAAGCTCAGCGACCAACGCAATTTCATTGTTGCCACTCCGGTGTTAAATCGGGATCAACCGCAGCTAAAGCATTTTGTTGCCGCGGTGGCGAATACGTTATTGCTGCCAGCCGCTATAGACAGCAAGACCGCCGCCGGGCAGTACGTGCAGCAGTTACGACAGCAGTTTTATCAATGCCTGGCACATCAGCAACTGGGTTACTCACAGATCCTGGACTTGTTACAACCAGAGCGCGATATTAATCGTAATCCTCTGTTTCAGGTGATGTTTTCGTATAACGCACTGCAAGATGCCATAGCGGCACCCGACAACAACTGGCAAAGCTGTGCGATACAACGACACTATGCCAAGCTGGATCTGACGCTGGAGCTGACATATCAGCACAGTGGTTTCCATGCCTATTTTGAATATAACAAAGCCTCATTCAACGAAGGTGATATCAGTCGTTATGCCGAATTTTATGTCGAATTGGTGCAACAGGTTATTCAGCAACCAGAACGCCCATTGGCACAAATTGCACTAACAACTTTGGCTCAACAACAACAGCTGCTAGGCCATGCGCCAATCGCTGGTTCGGCAGAACAAGATATTTTGTCGGCGCTGCTAAAGACGGTTAATCGGATACCGCAACAAAGCGCGCTAACACAAACCAATGCCGCTCAGCAATTGAACTACAGTCAGCTGTGGCAGCTGGTAAAGCACTATAATGCCCTATTGCAGCAACATGGCATGGAACCCGGTCAGGTGGTAGCTATTAGTTGCGAGCACAGATTAACCGCCATTGTTGCCATGCTGTCAGTGCTGGCAGCTGGCGGCTGTTTTGTGATTATCGACCATGATATCAACGTCGATCGTAAGCAGTTTTTATATCAGGATAGTCAGGCATGTCTGACTATGACTGACCAGCCAGACGTTGGCGCTATTGAGATAACATTAACGCCTGAGCTACTGCAACAATCAGCTGCAGTAGAAATCCAGTCCACCCAACCGGCTTATCTGGTGTATACCTCAGGCACTACCGGCACACCTAAGGGCGTAGTTGTTAGCCGGCAAGCACTGAGCAACCACGCCAGCAGCATGGCGCAACATTATCAGCTCAGCCAGTGTCGCACCAGTTTACAAAGCTCTGCATTATCTTTTGATTTGGCACTGGAAGAAATTTTCCCGCCATTAATTGCCGGTTGCCACCTGCTGTTGCCCGCTCAGCAACAGACGCTAACCTTCGACGAGCTGCGACAGTTGGTTACCCAGTACCAGATTGAACATCTGAGTCTATCGACTGCCTACTGGCAAAGTTGGATTAGCAGCTTGCTGCAGGCACAGCAGCCGCTGCCAGGCTGCATCCGTCAAATTGTTATCGGCACAGAACAATTAACCGGTACAGCCGTAAAAAGTTGGTTCAGCTTAACACCACCACCTCAGGTCGTATTGTTTAATGCCTATGGCCCCAGTGAAGCCACCATCAGCTGTAGCTTACACCGGGTAACACCGCAGGATCAGTCGCTGCCTGAAGTACCGATAGGCAAAGCAATATTACCGAACCGGCTTTACGTGCTGGATGCAGATTTGATGCCTGTTCCCGTTGATGTTACCGGCCAACTATATATTGCCGGTGATAATCTGGCACTGGGCTATCACAATCAGCCTGAACTTAGCGCCAGCAAATTTATTTATCATCCATCAAGCGGTGAGCGACTGTATGCCACTGGCGATCGTGTCTACTTCAGAGGCGACGGTAACATCTGCTTTGCCGGTCGTAACGATCAACAAATTAAGCTACGTGGCTATCGTATTGAGCTTGAAGGTATTCGCCAGCAAATACTGCAATACGGTGCTGTCGCTCAGTGCTATGTCACGGTCGTCGAGCCACAACAGCTAGTCGCTTATCTGGTGGCTGCCGACAATACTCTGCAACTGACTGGGCTGCGCCAGTATTTGCAGTCGCAGTTAGCCGAATATATGCTGCCACAGCATTTAATCTTGCTGGATGCCTTACCTCTTAACAACAGAGGCAAAGTTGATCAGACCAAACTGCCACGTCCGGATACAACCTTCAGTTCAGCTGCAGAGCAAACTAGCGACGATGTTATAGAACTTGCTTTGCTGGAAATTTGGCAACAGCTTTTACCCGACAAGCCGCTGCAGATGACACAAAACTTTTTTAGTGCCGGAGGTCATTCACTGTTGGCGCTGTCTATGTTAGCGCGGATTAAAGACAGCCTGCACAGTACTATCAGCCTGCGGCAGTTTTTTCAGCAGCCTACTATCCGGGCGCTGGCGCAGTTGGTACGTCAGCAAACCGGTGTGCAACCTGCTATCCCATTGTTACGCCAGCCAGAGCAAAACCTGTTTCCGCTGACAGCAAGCCAGCAACAAATGTGGGTGTTGCATCAGTTAGACAGCAGTGGTGCAGCCTACAACATGCCGATGCTGCTGCTACTGAACGGCGAATTAGATACGGTCAGTTTGCGCCATGTGTTGCAGCAAATAGCGCAGCAACAGGGCGCATTTCACACCACTTATGTTGAAGATAACGGCACGGTGTTTCAGCGTCTGCATCGCAATACTGAACTACAGTTTAGCGAGCGTGATCTCTGCACTGCAGCCAATACCCTGCCACAGTGCTTTGCCGCTGATGCCAACGTGCCCTTTGATCTGACAACCACGCCAGCATACCGGTTTGTGTTGTATAAGCTGGCACCACAGCGTCATGCGCTGGGCGTAGTGATGCACCATATTAATGCCGATGGCAGCAGCTTCCAGTTACTGTTGCGTCAGCTTGCTTACGGCTATCGGCAGTTGCTGCAGCAACAGCCCTGGCAAGCAGCACAACCCCAATTGCAAATGGCAGACCTGGCATTGTGGCAACAGCATGCTGATTATCAACAATGGCAACAACAGCAACTGGCTTACTGGCAGCAACAGTTAAAAGATGTACCTCAACTGCTGGAACTAGCTACAGACTTTCCTCGTCCGTCGCAGCCGAGCTTCCGCGGTGGCCGCTGCCGTTTTCAGCTTACTGCAGATTGCGTCAACGCCTTAAAACAACAAGCCGAACAACGTGGTGCATCGCTGTACATGCTCAGCTTCGCCATTTGTGCTCAGCTATTACATGAGTTTTCCCGCCAGGACGATTTTGTTATTGGTATCCCGGTATCCGGACGCGACAACACGCAATACAGTGAACTGATGGGGCTGCTGCTGAACACCTTACCTATCCGACTGCAATGGCAACCGGACATGACCTGCAGCCAATTGATTGCGCAGGCAAAGCAGCAAATTTTATCAGGCTTCGAGCATCAACAGTTGCAGTTACCGCAACTGCTGCAACGGCTGAATATTACGCGCAGCACCAGCCATAATCCGTTATTTCAGGTACTGTTTAACTTCAACCACAGTACTGCTGCCAGCAATAGTGAACAGGCCATTACAGAACAGCTGTCGCTGGCTATGCCTGATAGTGATAACCACAGCGCCCGCTTTGATTTAAGTTTCAGTCTGACCTTACAAGGCGATAACTTAAGTGGCTTTATTGAGTACAGCGAAGATTTATTTTTGCCTGCCTCAGTTGAGCTGATGGTAACGCGGCTACAACAGTTATTTTGCCAGTTTGCTGAAAATACGGCCAGGCCACTGGCGACGCTGGAGCAAGAGCAACAAGCGGCGTTTATGGCGCAGTTACCTGAAACCAGCTGCAATAGTGTGCCCGCATTTGACAACCTGAGCTGTTGGTTTGCAGATACCGCGTCACGCTTCGCCGATAACCAGGCACTGATAAGTGCTGATCGTCAGCTGAGCTACCGGCAACTGCAGGTTGAAGTTGACACCTTAGCAGCTCAGCTTTATCAGGCGGGTATCCGCCCTGGCGATTTGATCGGCGTTTGTTTACCCAGAGACAGTCAGTTGATCATCACGCTACTGGCTATTTTCCGCTGCCAGGCGGCTTACCTGCCACTGGATCCTGAGTATCCTAAAGACCGCCTGCAGTATATTGTCACTGACGCTGCAGTGCGCGCCATTATCAGTAGCGATGAATTGCAAAGCGTACTGGCGTTACAAGACGCACCAGTCTGGCTGCTACCACAGCTGCAGCAGATGTCAGCAGAACCACTACCCGAGTTATCCGGTCAACCACAACAACTGGCATACTGTATCTATACATCAGGTAGTACGGGTCGGCCTAAAGGGGTGGAGATAGGCCAGCACAGCATGCTGAACTTCCTGCAGGCCATGGCAACCGAACCCGGTATCACTGCCACCGATAAATTACTGGCAGTGACGCCAGTCTCATTTGATATTTCAGTATTAGAACTGTTTCTACCCTTGCTACATGGCGCCTGCCTGGTGTTATTGCCACATCAGCAAAACCGCGACGGGCATAGTATTTCCCGCCAGTTACATCAACATCAGATCAGTATTATGCAGGCAACGCCAGCTGGCTGGCGCTTGTTGCTGGAATCAGGCTGGACCGGACAAGCTAACTTAACCATGCTGACAGGCGGTGAAGCACTGCCAAAAGTACTGGCACAACGGCTGCTGGGTAAAGGCCGGCAGTTGTGGAATATGTATGGCCCAACCGAAGCCACGGTATGGGTATCATGTCAGCAAATAACCGCGGATAACCTGAATTTAATCAGTACCGGTCTGGCAATCAGCAACAACCGGCTGTATGTCATGAATGCCGATGCCGAACTGGCCACAATTGGCAGCAAAGGCGAGTTATATATTGCCGGTGACAACCTGGCACTGGGCTATCGGGGCAAAGCCGAACTGACTGCTGAACGTTTTATTACCAAACAGTGGCACAACGGTAAACAGGAACGTCTATATCGTACCGGCGATTTAGTAAAACAATTGGCAGATGGCCGCTTGCTGTATCTGCAACGGCTTGATGAGCAAGTCAAACTGCATGGTTATCGTATTGAGCTGACAGAAATAGAAGCTGTCGCTGAACGTTATGCCGACGTTACCGCCTGCGCTGTGGTGCTGAGCCAGGCCAGTAATGGCGAGCCATTACTGGTGGCGTTTTTTACCGCGCCACGACAATTAGATACCAGTAGTTTGGCAGCATACGCCTCCAGTTGGTTACCTTCTTATATGGTGCCCACATTATGGCAGCAGTTGGACACCCTGCCTACAACCCCAAGCGGCAAGGTTGACAAGAAGCAACTGCGCCAGCGCGAACTTACTGAACAACTGCCGCAACAAGCTCTGGTAACAAGCACTGAACAACAATTAGCAACGTTGTGGCAAAAACTGCTGGGTATTGATGTGACCAGCCGTAACAGTAACTTTTTCCGTCTGGGCGGCAACTCAGTGCTGGCGATGAAACAGCTGGCGTTAATCCGTCGTCAGTTCGGCGAGCATCTGCCGCTGGCGCTCGGTGATTTATTTGCCCATCAGCGGTTGGACCAATTAGCAAACCGGCTGGACGAGCTGCAGTTACAAACGGTAGATGAAGATGAACTGTTAGCCATGATGGCTGAGATAACCGGATAAATATAACAATAATGGATATCCCGATGGACATAGAAGAAAAGCTTAAGGCACTGTCACCCGAGCAAAAAGCGCTACTAATGCAGCGTCTGGCACAACGCCAGGGCAGCTCACCCGCTACGGCCTCATTGCTACCCAAAGCCGGGCTTGCGGCACATTACCCTCTGTCCCATGAACAGCAGCGCATCTGGTTTATGTCACAGTTCGATCCGGCGAGTCCGGAGTACAATATACCGATGGTTTATGCGGTAAAAGGCGCGGTGGACACAGCACGACTGACGAAAGCCGTGCTCCAGACGCTGGAATTTCACCCAATCCTGCGCAGTCAATATCGCGAAGTGGATGGCACAGCTCGGCAGAATATTCTTAGTCTGGCAGATTTTATCAGCAATAAAGCCCACACCATTCTGCCCGTAGTCGACTTAACCGAACGGGGTGAGGAACAAGCCAAAAGTGACGCGCTACGCGAAATTAAAGAAGATGGCCATACGCCGTTCGATCTGCAGCATGACGGTGTCTTCCGCAGCCGTTTGTTCCATATCAGCCACGAGCACTATCTGTGGTATATCAATGTGCATCATATTGCCTTTGACGCCTGGTCACACGCCTTACTGATACAGCAAATTTTCCAATGCTACGACCAACTGGCCGATACTCAGCCTACAAGCGGTATTACCGACTATAGCTATATCGATTATGCCTGCTGGCAGCGCTCTGATGCTCAGGAAAAACTGCTTCTGAACAAACTGACTTACTGGAAAGATAAGCTGGCCGACGTTGCTCCGCTGGAACTGTATACCGACAGACCAAGGCCGTCAGAGCGCACCTATAATGGCAACTCCGTCGCTATCAACATTGCACCAGAGCTAAGCAGTCGATTAAGACAACTCAGCTACAACACCGGTGCGACTCCTTTTACCCTGATGCTTGCCACACTGCGCATACTGCTACACAAGTATAGCCGTCAGGATGACTTTGCCATTGGCACGTTAATCGCTAACCGCAACCGTACCGAACTGGAAAATGTTATTGGATTCTTTACCAATACACTGGCATTTCGAACCTACGTCGATCCGCAACTCAACTTTATGCAACAGCTTGAGCAGGAAAAGACCACTGTTTTTAATGCGTTCGCCAATCAGGATGTATCGTTTGAAAAGTTGGTAGAAGAGCTGAACCCGCCACGCGACATGAGCCGGGCCGCTATTTTTCAGGTGATGTTGATCCTCAACAATACGCAGAACCAGACCGATAACGAGCAAGCGACTAGAGCACCGGTAAACCAGGCATTGCAGCTACAAGCACTCACCACCGAAAATCAAACAGCCAAATATGACCTGACGTTTTATTTAAATGATACCGGCGAACTGAATGGCTTTATTGAATACAACACCGATTTATTTAACCACGATACGATAATCAGGATGGCGGAACACCTGACCCTGTTGCTGCAACGGTTGCTTGCCCAGCCCCAGCAAAAGCTGGCCGATGTCAGTCTGCTCAGTGAACAGGAAAAACAACAGATTTTGCAGCAGTGGAGTGTGGGTGACGAGCAGCCTGTTAATCAGGATACTTTAGACCAAATGGTGCAACGCCAAGCGCAAAAGACACCGGATCTTGCCGCGGTAATTAGCCGCGAAACCACCTTAAGCTACCAGCAACTGGATACTCTAAGTACGGTGCTGGCGCAACACCTGCTGGCGCAAGGTGTTGGTTGCGGCAGCTATGTTGCCATTGCAACAGAACGCAATGCCGCCATGATTGTTGCCATGCTTGGTACGCTGAAAGCTGGTGCCGCTTATATTCCGGTTGACCTCAGCTACCCGCAGGACAGGGTGCAGTATATGTTTGACACCGCCAGCATCGCGGCAGTGATTACACAACCCAGTCTGGTTGCCAAGGTACCTGTCGGTAACTGGCCTGCATTGCAACTTAACGCTGACGGCAAGCTACAACATGGTAGCGACCTGCCCGTTTTTGTACAGGTTGCTAAGGCGCAGCCAACCGATCAGGCCTATGTCATTTTCACTTCAGGCTCAACCGGTTTACCCAAGGGCGTGATGATCCGCCATCAGACCGTGGCGAACTTTTTACAGGCGATGAGTCTTGCCCCCGGCGTAAAAGCTGGTGAGAAGCTGCTCGCCGTTACCACTATCAGCTTTGATATCGCCGTATTAGAGATTTTCCTGCCGCTGATTAATGGCGGCACTGTGGTACTGGCTGACAAAGAACAGTTGCAGGATGCCAATTGCATTTTGCAGTTGATACAACAACATAATATCAGTGTTATGCAAGCTACACCGTCTATGTGGCGTATGCTGTTAGACATGGGCTGGCAGGGTAAACGTGATATGCGCATACTCTGCGGCGGCGAAGCTTTACCGCCTGAACTGGCAGAAACGTTACTGCTACGTTCATCGTCATTCTGGAACCTGTATGGCCCTACCGAGGCAACGGTTTGGTGCAGCCGGCATCGTATTGAAAGTGGGGATGGCGAAAACGGCGCAGTCACCATTGGCAAACCGATTGAAAACTCCCGGATGTATCTGCTGGATGAGCAAATGCAGCCGGTTCCTGTTGGCGTACCCGGTGAAATTTTTATTGGCGGCCACTGTTTAGCCGACGGCTATATGGCAAGGCCAGACCTCACCGCCGATGCGTTTGTTGCTGACCCGATCACAGGCCAAGGTGTGCTTTACCGCACCAGGGATTTAGCCCGCTACAACAGCGCAGGTAATATTATTTTTCTCGGTCGGGCAGATTCGCAGGTAAAAGTACGCGGTTTCCGGATTGAGCTGGGCGAAATTGATACCACACTAAACAAACACCCTCAGGTACAGCAAGCCGTATCGGTGGTGCATGAAATCAAACCTGGTGATAAACGCATTATCTGTTATTTTACTGCCAGCGTGGCCACCTTGGGGCATGACACTTTACGGCTCTATCTGAAAAAACATATTCCAGAATATATGGTTCCCGCCATTTTTATTCAGTTGGAAAAACTACCGCAGACACCAAACGGTAAAATTAACCGCCGCTCGCTGCCAAAGCCTTCAGCAGACCTGATCCAAAGTGGTGTGCCTTATGTTGCGCCGACAAACGATATAGAAACGGCATTATGTCAGTTGTATCAGCAAATTCTGCGAACTGAACGCGTTGGCATTGAAGATGATTTTTTCAGCATGGGTGGCGATTCCTTACTGGTTATCCAGTTAGTGTCAAAGGCCAAGTTATGTCATATCAGCCTGACTGCGCGGCAAGTGTTTCAGCATAAAACGCCGCGTTTATTGGCACAGGCATCATTAACAACACAAATACTGCGCCAGCTAACCCCTGTTGAAGGCCCGGTAGCTATGACACCGGCTCAACGTCATTTTCTCAGCCTGCAGCATACTAACCCGCAGTTTCATACACTTGGGGTTTATCTGCAACCACGTGACAACGACTTTGACCTGGACGCCATTGAACGTGCATTGCAGCATGTATTAACCCGGCATGATAGCCTGCGAATGCGCCTGTCTGATGCAGACTCAAACCCACCCAGCCTGATTTGTGACAGTCCTCCAGACAAGGTGAAGCTAAACCAGGTTATCCTGGATGCTGAAGATCAAGCTGACTATGAACGCCAATTAGGCAGACGGATCTATTACAGTGTTACCGCGCTGGACTTACAGCAAGGGCCATTATTTCAAGCCTGTTTATATCGTTGTAACCTGGACCTAAAGCCGACTCTGTTTTTGTTTGGTCATTTTATGCTGGCTGATATCGGCTCCTGGCACATCATTATCGACGATTTTGAGACCTGCTATCGCCAATACAGCCGTAATGAGCCGTTACAGCTGCCAGAAAAAGGCACCTCCTTTAAGCAGTGGGTCGAAAAATTGTCAGCCTGGGGCTACAGCGATGAAATGAAAAACCAGCGACCATACTGGCTGTTGCCGGAGCGGAAATATGCCGCTGAACTGAGCAAGGATTTTCCTGCTGGCGAAAACCTGATGTCCAGCTCGCAGAGCGTCTATGTCCAGTTAGATCAACAACAAACCACTATATTGCTCGATGAAGTCCCCAAGATAACCGGCGCCAAAATTGATGCCATCTTACTGACTAGCATTGTTTATGCCTTCAAACAAAGCTGTAGATCAAACAGTCTGATGATAGATCTGTTGGGGCATGGTAAAGAAGCGCTGTTTGACGATGTTGATTTGTCCCGCACAGTTGGCTGGTTTAACACGATTTACCCTGCCTTCCTCGACTATGGCAATAACAGCAATCCTGTGGCCGCTATTAAAGCTATCAACGAGCAGCTGCGAGCTATTCCTAACGGCGGCATTGGCTATGGTGTACTGCGCTATTTGAACCAGGATCAGGAATTAATTGAACATTTTAACCAAACCCCTGAGCCACAGGTGTTTTTCAATTATTTTGGCCATGATAATCAAGCCGACTTACGCGTGTTACGCAAGGTCGATGGCTTTGGCGGCTATGGTTTGGATCACCAGACTAAACGGCTAAGACCTTTGGCGGTAGGGGTGTACATCAAAGAAGGGGTTATGGCTATTCGTTGGGAGTTTAGCAACACCATTTATCGTGTCGAACGAATTGAACAGCTGGCTGCAGACTGCAAGCAATGCATATTAGAAATATTAAATAATTACAACAAGTTATAAGAGGATAATTTCAATGTTACTGCAATTTAAGGGCGCCAGCGATGGCATGAAAAAATACCAGTTGATGTGGACTGGTCAGCTGTTTTCTATCCTCGGTTCTGGCTTAACCAGCTTTGCACTGGGGCTGTGGATCCTGGGGCAAACCGATTCTGTTACCTCTTTTACCATGATAGCGGTGATTGCGGGTTTACCCGCGGTGCTGCTGGCGCCCTGGATAGGGGCCATTGTTGATCGCTATGACCGAAAATTGATCCTGATTCTTACCGACACTATTTCGGCACTGGTAACACTTTACATTGCAATCCAGTACATGAACGATAATTTAGTGTTCTGGCATATCTATGTCTGTGTACTTATCAGTTCAGTTGCTACTGCGTTTCAGGCTCCAGCCAACATTGCTGCTATCACCTCACTGGTAGAGCGTAAAGATTATGGCCGGGTCTCAGGCTTGATGCAATTTGCTGACTCCAGCAGCATGATCATCGCACCATTAGCTGCGGGGGCCTTACTAGCTTTTACTGACCTGACAACTATTTTACTGATTGACCTTGGTACTTATGCCATCGCCATGGTTACGTTAATTCTGGTTAAAATTCCTAAAGCCAAAGCCTTCAAGGGTGACAAGAAAGGCTCCAGTATGTGGCAGGAGTTTAAACTGGGCTGGGCTTATCTGTTTCAACACAAAGATCTGGTTTATTTACTGGTATTTTTCTGCCTGATCAACTTCGTTGTCAGTATGGGTACGATCTCAGTACTGCCGATGCTGCATTTCTTCGCCGATAAGTCTGAAATTGGTATGGTGTTGTCGGTCGGTGGTATCGGTATGTTATTGGGTTCTTTTTATCTGGCGTCAACCGGAGGCCCCGACAAAAAGATCCACGGTATCTTGGGTAGCGGCTTTTTAATGGGTTTTTGCTTGCTGTTACTGGGTATTTACCCGTCAATCTGGCTGATCATGCTCGGCTTATTCTGCTTCAAATTCTTATTACCGATGATTAATGGCTGCAGTCAGGCAATCTGGCAAGGTCGCATTCCTCCGGGTGTACAGGGGCGGGTGTTTGCCCTGCGCCGTATGTTTGCTCAGTTTACCATTCCACTTGGCGATTTCCTCGCCGGCCCGTTGGCAGACTTTGTGTTTGAGCCAGTAATGCGTGGTAACAATATCGTTTCCAGCACGGTTGGACCAATAATTGGCACTGGACCGGGCCGGGGTATCGCCCTGATGTTAATTTGTTTATCTATATTGCCAATGCTGTTTGCTTTGTGGGGTTACAGCAATAAACAAATCCGCCATATCAGCGATGAACCAGATCCAGAGCATGAAGACGCTGATAGTCAAGATCAGACAGGCACTACTGCGGCAACAAACAGCTAATTATGTCTGTTCAATTTCAAACTTACAGGAGCCGTATATGGACGTGGTAAAACAAAAATCTGCCCACGCCAACTATAAACAAAAAGCGATGTTGCTGTTTTGCATAGTCCTGGTGATTGTTGTCGCCATCCTGCTGATGGGAAAAGAGTCTCATCGGCAGATCAACCGCAACCAGTTGGTGTTAAGTACGGTAAAACAAGGAGATCTGCGTGTACAAGTACAGGGCTATGGCGTGCTCAGGTCGCACAGGCAGAAGCTGTTAACCTCCCTCACGTCTGCCACCGTAGAAGAAATCATCCTGCGTCCTGGGGCGCAGGTTACGCCCGATAGCATCATAATGAAGCTGAATAACCCTGAGCTGCACGAAGAAACGGAACGCGCCAGAATGCAGCTAAATCAGGAGAAAGCTAATTTGCGCAAATTGGAGCTGAACAATCAGCGTGAGTTGTTAGCGGAGGAGTCTAATCTGGCGGAGATGGTGGCGAAGTTCAACATGGTTAAATTGCGTCGAGAAGCAGAACAAGAGCTGGTTGATAAAGGTGTGGTATCTCAACTTACCTATAAAACTACAGTACTGGAGCAAGAGCAACTGCATGACAGCATGCGCATCCAGCAAAATCGCATAGCGCAATTAAAGTTGGTTAATCAGGAAGCGCTGAATATTCAGCAAGAGCAGATTAACCAAGCCGAAGCACTATACTTCACTGTCAAAAACCGCGTTGATGCTTTGGCTGTTAAAGCTGGTATTAACGGTATATTACAAAGGCTCCCGGTAGAGTTAGGCCAAAGTATTGCTGCAGGACAAGAGTTGGCATTGGTAGGTAGCGAACAAGACCTGCTTGCACTAATCCGTGTACCTCAAGCTCAGGCAGAAAGAATTAGTGTAGGTCAACTGGCTGAAGTGACGACCCGCAGGGATCTGCTGCCTGGCAAAGTCAGCCGCATTACCCCTGAAGTACAAGAAGGCACGGTAACGATAGAAATCCAGTTCACAGCAGCACACTTACCTGCATCGGCAAGACCTGAACTGAGCGTTGATGCGGTTATTTACACTGCTGAGCTTAAAAACACCCTGTACATAGACCGGCCGGTAAATGTGCGGGTTAATTCCAGCAACAGTCTGTACAAACTGGATCAGACACGACAACTGGCGGAGTACTCGGAGGTTCGCTACGGCGAAGACGCCGGAAAATATATCCAGTTGCTTGAAGGTGCCGCTGTCAATGACACCTTTATTGTGTCGGATATGACAGGCTTTACTGACAGCAAACGCATAAGTATTACAAACTAAATGAAAAGGAAACGGTTATGCGCGAATTAAAAATTAAAATGGCTGGAATTACCAAAATTTTCAGCACTGATGAAATGGATACTCATGCTCTCAGAGGAATAGATCTGGAGATTTACAGTGGCGATTTTGTCTCCATTTGTGGCCCGTCTGGTTGTGGTAAATCTACTCTGCTGTCTATTCTGGGGTTACTCGATATGCCCAGCAATGGTCAGTATCTGATTGAAGATAAAGATGTCAGCCGCCTTTCGCTCACAGAGGCGGCAGAAATCCGTAACGCCAAAATTGGTTTTATCTTTCAGTCCTTTAATCTGATAGATGAACTAAGCGTATTTGATAACGTTGCCCTGCCATTACGCTATGCACAGCAAGCGCCGAAGCAGGACGAAATTGAGAAACGAGTGATGCAATGTCTGGAAAAGGTTGATATGGCGCACCGCGCCAAACATAAACCTAACCAGTTATCTGGTGGGCAGCAACAGCGAGTAGCAATCGCCAGAGCACTGATCGCCAACCCTGCCATTTTGTTGGTTGACGAACCCACCGGTAACCTTGATTCAAAAAATGGTGATGCCGTTATGGCTATGCTGATGCAACTCAATAAAGAGGGGACAACTTTGTGCATGGTGACACATGATCCTCGTTACGCAGAGATGGCGAACCGTAAACTACATCTGCTGGATGGCCAAATAACCGATAAAGCCGGTATATTAGCGGAGGCTAGTTAATATGTTCAGCTACTTTATCAGAACGGCTGCTAATAGTTTAAAACATGTGCCCGGTTATGTGTTGACGATAGTCCTGACTTTTGGTCTGACGCTCGGCGCTCTGGTTTGCATGTTTAATCTAAACTATTTACTACTGTATAAACCGCTCCCCTATCCTGATCAACAACAGCTGTATGTCACAAACTGGACACACCACGACGATGGCCGCCTCAGATTCAATAATGCCCAGAACTACCCAGGTCTAATGGAGTTATATCAACAGACTGATCAGTTCGAACAGCGTGCTTTTATAAAATATAGTGAAGCAGTACTGACAAATGATGACGCCAAACCGAAATTAAAAGCTAATTTTATCACGCCTGATTATTTCTCAATGTTAGGCACGCAGTATGTGCTGGGGCGCGGATTCTCAGCAGAAGAAGGTTTGCACTCCAAGGTGCCAGTTGCCGTAATAAGTTATCAGCTATGGCAGGATTTATACAAAGGCAAGCCAGATATCCTGTCCGAAAAAATGATGTTCAACGGCACCAGTTTCAATATTGTTGGCGTTACAGCAAGAAACTTTGTCGAGCCACAACTACATGAAACAGGCCGCAATACTCAGGTATGGTTGCCATGGGACTTTAACCCACTTCCACCTGGAGACGATACTGCCTGGGGTATGTTTTTTATTGAGATTTATCTGGTTGCTAAACTGAACGAAGGTCAGTCTGTCAGCCAAACAGAACATAACCTTTCTACACTGATTAATAAAAGATTCCGTGAAGAAGTAACTGGTGTGCCTTATTTTGATAGCCGGAAAATCGCTGTTAGTTTGCGTAGCTTTGAAAACGTTATTATGGGTGACTCTCGCTCCAGAGCCTTACTGATGTTCGCAGGAGTATTGGTACTGGTATTAATAGCAGCAGTCAATATCATCAATCTTATTCTGGCTCGCGCAGCAAATAATCACCGTAAAATCGTGATCCAGATTGCCCTGGGAGCAAAACGTCAGCATATCTTCGGCGTAATTTTTGCCGAAATTCTGATGCTAATGCTAGCTGCCAGCACACTGGCGATTGTGATCGCTCACCTTGGTAATACCCTGCTGATATCCGTAGCGCAAACACAGTTGCCCAGAGTAGCAGAATTATCGCTGAATTTGCCTACTGTGTTATTCTCCTGGACCATAGGTATCGTGCTGGCAGCTATTTTCTCTCTGATCACTACCAGCCAGCTCAACTATCGAGAACTAAATAAAACATTACAGGCCAGCGGTAAAGGTGCAGGTTTACAAATATCCTCTCGCATCCGTAATCTCCTGATTATCAGCCAGGTTACTCTGTGTGGTGTACTCATCAGCTGTAACCTTCAAGTATTCAGCTCTGCTGTCAAAGCAATACAAGCCCCCTTGGGTTTTACTACTGAATCGAAAACATTTCTTGATTTTGACCTCGGTGAGCTGGTGATGGCGCCGGCAGAAGAGCGGCGCAACTACATTGAGGCAATAGCAAGACAGCTGGAGCAACACAATGCGATAGAAAAAGTCAGCCTTGCGAGTAATGCCCCAATGGCCAGAACAGTAAATATTGAGTGGACCACCGCAGTTACATCAGAGCTTGGTGGTGGCATATCTATAGGTCCCGGCATCGGAACTATAGATGAAAACTATATGCCATTAGTGGGACTATCTTTTATTGCAGGTCGTAATGTTACAGCTGAAGAAGTTACTGCACGTGACAAAGTAGCGGTGATTAATGAAACGATGGCACAAATGTTGTCGCCAGACAGCTCTGCCCTTGGCAAACCGTTTTATTTCAACAATCAGTCCGTGCCTTACCACGTGGTAGGTATCGTAAAAGATTTAACTATCCCAAACCAGCTTAATATGCCACGCATCTATGTACCTATGCTGCGTGGCGCAACCTATCTGGTGTCTTATAAACCTAATCAGCAGTTGTCTGCCGCACAGTTAAATCAGTTGGCAGCTCAGGTCAGCTCACAAATTTACCTGTACGATATGTATTCGATGAATGATGTTCATCAGCTGAAGATATCTATGGACAAAATATCTGCCTGGGTGACGGCGATACTGGGTTTATTATCCCTGTTTTTAGCAGCAGTGGGAGTATACGGTGTATTAAGTTACAGCATGACCTTGCGTAAATTTGAGTTGGGTATTCGTCTGGCCATTGGCGCCACACCAAAACGGATCATGACATTGGTTTGCAAGGACACTATGGTACCCGTTTTAATAGGGTTAACCTGCAGCACCGCCCTATTACTAGCGCTATTAAGTTACGTGAAGAACAAACCCTGGTTCACTGTATCAGTTGAACTGTCATCGTTTATTATTCCTGTTGGGCTAATCTGTACTATCGCCATCGCAACTGCCATTTTGGCAGTTTGGGGCGTTGCCAGTAAACCTGCAATTCACTCTCTGCGTAGCAACTAATCCGGCAGCGGATGAAAGCAAACTGCTTTCATCCGCGCTGTTATTACCATACCAAATCATCAAAGCTTCATAAATTAGTCATATCGCTGACACAGCCCGCGCTGATGCTGGCAGCGTCTAAAGATAACATGGTACAGACTGATGCTGAACTGCCGCACTATCTTTTTATCTGACGTTCATCTGGGTTGCAAAGACTGCCAGGCAGATTATCTGCTGAGCTTTCTTGAGCATACTCAGGCTCAAACCATTTATCTGCTGGGCGATATTGTCGATTTATGGGCCATGCGCAAACAGGTGCACTGGACCCCAAGCCAGAACAAAGTGCTGCGTTGTCTGCTGGATAAAGCCGAGCAAGGCGTAGCGGTAATATATATCCCCGGTAACCACGACGAAGCTATGCGGCTGTATGCTGGTAAAAGCTTTGGTAATATCCGCATTGCCCTGCGCGCCAACCATACCACAGCACAGGGCAAAAAATTGTTACTGCTGCACGGTGACGAGTTTGATAAAGACGTTAACTTTGGCCGCTTGCATGCCTGGCTTGGCGACAATTTGTATGACTTGTTACTGTTTTTAAATCGCTGGTACAACCGCCTGCGCCGGTTAACCGGTGGCGGCTACTTTAGCCTGGCTGCCTACATTAAAAATAAGGTACCGGGCGCACAAAAAGCCATAGCCCGTTATCGTGCCGCTGCAATTGCCAAAGCGAAACGCGGTGGTTTTGACGGCGTAGTATGCGGCCACATCCATCATGCCGAAATCCGCCTGGAGCAAGGCATTATTTACTGCAACGATGGTGACTGGATTGACAGCTGCACAGCCCTGATTGAGCAGCCCGATGGTAGCCTTGCATTGTATCACTGGACTGAGCAGGCAGAGAAAATTGCTGCCTTGCCACTTGCTGCCAGCAATAAAAAAGCTGCCTGAAATTTCAGCAAACTGCCATAAATCCGACACTGAATTGTCATACAACCGCTTTAGCCTGAGCGCAGCCTACTGCCGTGCTATCGGAGCGAACCATGATCAGTGTCGAACAAGTACTTGCACAAAACCTGCCTCAGCTGTCAAACAAGCCGTGGCTGTATAAGCCGGTAAAAGGCGCATTGCGCCATTTGCTGCATGAGCAGGACTTTATTGCCTTTGCCAGCCGTTATCCGCATTTACAAGGGCTGGAATTTGTTGAACAGGTACTGGACTACTTTAACTTCCGCTATTCGGTGCGCGACAACGAAATTGAGCGCATTCCTACCTCCGGCCGCATTGTTATTATTGCCAACCACCCCATAGGCTCACTGGATGGCCTGGCGCTGTTAAAGCTGGTAAGCGATATCCGCCCCGATGTTAAAGTGGTGGCCAACCAAATACTGATGGCGCTGGAACCACTGCATAACTTACTACTGCCGGTAAATAATATGAGCGGCGGCACTGAGCGGCGGGCACTGGATAATATTCAGCGACATTTAGCCGCTGAGGGTGCATTGATCCTGTTTCCGTCGGGTGAGGTATCGCGCCTACGCCCGGAAGGCATCCGTGATGGCAAATGGCACAGCGGCTTTTTACGTTTTGCCACTAATGCCAAAGCACCAATATTACCTATCTTTATTGATGGCCGTAACTCAGCGCTGTTTTATGGCGCCTCTATGCTGTACAAGCCACTGGCGACCATGCTGCTGGTAAAAGAAATGTTTAAGCAGCAACGTAAAAAGCTGGAAATGCGAATTGGTGAGCAGATCCCTTACGAAGCCTTTGCCAATATGGCGCTGGAAACTCAGGCCAAAGTAAAGCTGTTTAAAAAACACCTGTACCGGCTGGCCAAAGATAAGGCACCGCTGTTTATTACCCAAAGCGCCATTGCTCACCCGGAAGATCGTATTACGCTGAAAAAAGCCGTCGAAAGCTGTGAATTACTCGGCCAAACCGGTGATGGTAAGCAAATTTACCTGTATTGCCACCAGCAAAGCTCGCCGGTGTTACGCGAAATTGGCCGGCTGCGCGAGTTTGCCTTTCGGGCTGTAGGCGAAGGCAGTGGTTTGCGCCGCGATATCGACCGCTTTGACAGCCACTACGAGCAGTTGATCCTGTGGGATAAAGACGATCTGGAAATTGTCGGCGCCTACCGCTTTGCTAACACCCGCAAAGTGCTGGCTGAATACGGCGAAAATGGCCTCTACACAGCGTCATTATTTCAGTTTGATGCCAAGATGAAGCCGTATCTTGACGCCGGGCTTGAACTGGGCCGCAGCTTTGTGCAGCCTCGTTACTGGGGTAAACGCAGCCTGGAATATTTATGGTACGGTATTGGCGCTTACTTAAAACGTAACCCGGATATTCGCTATTTGTTTGGCGGTGTCAGCCTGTCGAACAGCTACCCGCAGGCAGCGCGCGATCTTATGGTATATTTTTACAGCCTGTACTTTAGCGACGCAGCATGCGCTGCTGTGTCAAAACAACCTTATCAGCTGCCACAGGCTATTTTATCTGAATTACAGCAGCACTTTAGCGGCGATAACTACCTCGGGGATTTTACCCAGCTAAAACATTTGCTGGCCAATATGGGTGTTAGCGTACCCACACTGTATAAACAGTACAGCGAACTGTGTGAGCCGGGCGGCGTGAAGTTTCTTGCTTTTGGTACCGATCCTGATTTTGCCAACTGTGTTGACGGCCTGGTACTGGTAGATATGACCATGCTAAAAGCCAGTAAAAAAGCGCGCTATATCGACGCTGAATAATCCGGCTAAAACACCACAGAAACTGGCAGCTTCGGCTGCCAGTTTTGCTATGTAAAGGTTCAGTAAAGTTCAGTTTCGATTCAGCCAAATCCCCCTATAAGCTATACACTGTACAAAAAGCCGTCAGTGCAGTAATTTGCTAACGGTGAAACTGAGGATAGCAAGATGAAAAACCTGATGCTGCAACTAAGCCGGATACTGGCGGTGTGCGTGCTACTGGTTAGCCAGTCGTTTGATGTCCGGGCTGAAGAAGAAACCTTGTCGCAGGCGCAGCTGGATCAAATGCTGGCGCCGGTAGCCCTGTATCCCGATACCGTCTTAACCCACGTGTTGATTGCCTCAACTTATCCGCTGGAAGTGGTGCAGGCTGCCCGCTGGGTAAAAGACAACCCTAAACTGACAGGCGAAGCTGCTGTCGACGCCGTAGAACAGCAAAGCTGGGATCCAAGCGTAAAAGCCCTGGTGGCTTTTCCACAATTACTGGAACGGCTAAGCAATGATCTGGACTGGACACAGGAGCTTGGCGAGGCTTTTTTAGCAGATGAAGCGCAGGTCATGGCCAGCATTCAGAACCTGCGGCAAAAGGCCTATGCCAATGGCTCGCTAAACGACACTAAACACGTGGTAGTAGAGCGCGAGCGTGAGATTATTATTATTGAACCTGCACGCAAAGAAGTCGTCTATGTGCCGGTGTACGATACCCGCGTAGTGTATGGCGACTGGTGGTGGCCATCACACCCGCCGGTATACTGGCATACCGCCGGAGTATATTACCGTAACAGCCCGTTTCACTGGGGTATAAGTGTCAATGTACGGCCGTGGTTTTATTTTGGTATCTTCGACTGGCATCATCGCCATGTGGTAGTACACCATCACTATTACCACAAGCCACCGCGTTATTATCCGGTACGCCACAGACACTACGTGGATGCGCGCCGCTGGCACCACAACACCGAGCACCGTCGCGGTGTGCATTACCGCCATGAGCGCCTGAACCGTGATTACAACTCAGGTTATGGTTACCGCCAGCCAACACGCGAAATTAAAGGCCAGCCGGTGCGTCATACCGGTGTTGACAGCAATGTTACGGTGCGCGAGAACAAACCGCATTATCAGCGTAAAACAGCTGAGCAGGTCAGAATGCCTAACCGTGAATGGCAGGCTAACGATAACAACCAACGCCAGCAACGCAATGTCTCTACAGAGCAACGGCTGCGGCCAACCGAAGTTAAGCGTGATGAACGCCGCCAACAGCAGCTTAACCAGCAATTAAAAGACCAGCGCCAGCCTGCGGTGCAGCGTGAGCGTTCAGAGCGGGTATTAAGTACTGAGCAGCTGCGCCAGCGCGAGCCACAACGGCATCAGCGGGCAGAGCAACCTCAGATCAGAACAGAGCAGCGTCAGGTACAGCAGCCTAAGCAGTACCAGCAGCCCACGGTGCAGCAACGCCAGCCACAACAAGCGCAAATACAGCAGCGGCAAGCAGCGCCAGTTGTGCGCCAGCAAAATCAGCCGGCACGTGAACACCGCCAGCAGCAGTCAACACGGCAAACTACTGTGCAACGGCAAGAGCGCCCGGCCAGACAAATCGAGTAATCACCGCTTTATTTGATATAAAACAAACTACGGGGCTGAATTCACATCAGCCCCATTTTTTATTGATCCAGCCCAATATTCTCTGCTAAGCAAAGCGGACAATTGGCCACAGAACTTATCTGTGGAGATCACTATGAAAACGACCCTGTCTATTATCACTCTTGCCTCAATGCTGGCGGCAGCACCCGCCTATGCCGACTTTGCTATTAACGTTGGTGCTATTGCCGTGGCGCCGGACGACAGCAGCTCCAGCTTAAACGTTATTGAGCAGGTTGCCGGTTTGCCATCCGGTTCCACTGCTGTTGGCGTTAACACTAATACCCAGTTGGGCCTGACATTTGACTACCGCATTAACCCGAACTGGGCAGTACAACTGATTGCCGCTACCCCGTTCAGCCATGATATTACTGTGAAAGGCTCGGCGATTGATGGCTTAAAAGTAGGTAAAACCAAGCATTTACCACCAACTTTGCTGGCACAGTATCATTTTATGCCGCAGCATCAGATGTTTGACCCTTTCGTTGGTGTCGGGTTAAATTACACTGAGTTTTTTAACGAAAAAGCAGATGCCCAATTGGTTGGCGCACTAAACGCACTGGAAGTCGCCGGCGCTGACGACAATGTCGGGCTAAAACTGAAAAGCTCTTTTGGCCTGGCATTACAGGCTGGGGTAAATATTAAACTCACCGATACCTTAGGGCTGCACCTGATGCTAAGTAAAATGGATATCGACACTACCGGCCGGGTCCAAGTAAATGGCACTACAGTGCAAAGCGTTGATGTTGACATAGATCCTTATGTTGCCATGGTTGGCCTGCGCTGGATGTTATAAAGCAATAACTTAGACTAAAGGCGACTGCACCCCGGTTGCCTTTTAGCCTAAACTGTTATCCTATAGCTGTATCATATTACACGGAGCATAACAGTGGCTAAAGCCCCCGCTACGCTGAACTGGCAACAGCTGTTAAAATCCGGCGACCGTATTTTTATTGGCTCGCACGCCGCCACCCCAACAGCACTTATAGATCACTTAATAAGCAACGCCAGACAACTGCATGATATCGAAATTGTGCAGGTGTACTCACTGTCTGACAACAAATGGGCAGAACCTGAATATCAACAATTGTTCAAGGTGAACGCACTGTTTATTGGCGGTGATCAGGTGCGACGTGCAGTAGCAGAAGGTCGTGCCGATTATACGCCCTGTTTTATGTCTGATATTCCCTCGTTGTTCAGTGACGGTATATTGCCGCTGGATGCCGCATTAATTATGGTTAGCCCTGCAGACGAGCACGGGTACCACTCGCTGGGTGTGTCCGTCGATATCGTCTCTGCAGCCGCCAAAGCCGCAAAAAAGGTTATTGCGCAGGTAAATCCGTCTATGCCGATTACTTATGGCCAGGCTTTTATCCATAAGGACCAGATAACCAGCTATTTTTATGCTGATCAACCTATTGTACAAATGCCACCGGTAAAATTAGACGCTGTGACAGAGCGGATTGGCCAATATGTCTCTTTACTGGTTGAAGACGGTGCCACAATTCAGATTGGTGTAGGCAAAATGTGTGATGCTGTACTTCGGTATCTGGGCAACCATACTGACCTTGGCATTCACAGTGAAATGATTACCGACTCTATGATGGAGCTGATTAAAAAAGGCGTTGTCACTAACCGGAAAAAAACCTTCCATCCGGGCAAAACGGTGGCCAGTTTCTGTGTCGGCAGCAAAGCTTTATACGATTTTGTCCACTGCAACCCGCATATGGGTTTTTATCCCAGTGAATACGTAAACTCACCGGCTAATATTGCCCGTAACGATAATATGGTATCAATAAACAGCGCGATTGAGGTGGATCTCACCGGCCAGATCGTATCCGACTCAATCGGCCACTTATTTTACAGCGGCATTGGCGGCCAGGTCGATTTTAGTCGGGGTGCATCGATGAGCAATGGTGGTAAACCCATTATTGCCATGCCCAGCACTGCAAAAAACGGTACTATTTCACGTGTTGTTGCCCATCTGAGTGAGGGCGCTGGAGTAGTGACGTCAAGGGGCCATGTACACTACGTAGTAACTGAGTTCGGTGTGGCTTCCTTGCGTGGCAAAAGTATTCGAGAGAGAGCTCTGGAGCTTATTCGTGTGGCCCATCCGAAGTTTCGCCAGCAATTGCTGGAGCAAATCCGACAACAGTTTTGGGTGCCTCATTATCAGTTACATACACCAACCGAAGTGCCAGAACTTGGCAGTGTTGGGTTCAAGGAGTTACATATTGACGGCGAAGAGTTTGATCTCAGACCTTTAAACCCGTCAGACGAGCGCCGGTTGCAGGAGTTTTTTTACTCACACACCAAAGAAACTCTGCAGCTACGCTACAGCGCCGTGCCAACCCAAATGAGCCGGGAGAAATCCTGCACCCTGGTCGGTGTTGATCAGTCCAGGGATTTGGCACTGTGTATTGTTAAGCAAAAAGGCTCTGCAGTACAGATTCAGGCAGTGGGACGTTACTATTTGCTCAACGATAACCTAAGCTGTGAAGTGGCGTTTGTCACACGGGAAAAATACCAGGGCAAAGGAATGGCAAAACGCTTGCTGCTGGAGCTGATTGATATAGCTGAACAGCGCAGCCTGAACAGCATGGTTGCTTATGTGCGGACAGAAAACAAAGCCATGCTGGCGGTATTCCAAAAAGCCGGTTTTAGCCGCCTGCCAGGGGACGAGCCCACCGAAGTTAACCTGCAACTGCGCCTGCCCCGCTCAGCCAGCAACAAACCAGCGGAGCACAACTGATGGCAATTACCCTGTTTAGCCACCCCAGCTGTTATTTACATCTGGCCGGGGACGATCACCCGGAGCAACCTGCCCGGTTAAGTGCAATAAATGATCAGTTAATCCGCTCTGGCCTGGAGTTTATTGTGCAGCAGCGCGATGCCATCCCAGCCAGTGCTGAAGATTTATATCATGTACACAGTAAGCTATATGTGGATGAGATTTATGCTAAAACTCCTGAAGATGGTCATATCTGGCTAGATCCTGATACCCAGATAATGAAACACAGCCTCAATGCTGCACTGCATGCCGCAGGCGCGACCATTAATGCCGTTGATCAGGTTATGAGTGACACCAACCAGCAGGCATTTTGCAATGTGCGCCCGCCGGGCCACCATGCTACACGCAGCCAGGCTATGGGCTTTTGTATTTTTAACAATATCGCAGTTGCAGCCGCTTACGCGCTTGAACACTACCAGCTTAGCCGGGTGGCCATAGTCGATTTTGACGTGCATCACGGCAACGGCACTGAAGATATTTTCGCCGCTGATGAGCGGGTGTTGTTTTGCTCATCCTTTCAGTATCCGCTTTACCCCAATACCGGTGAACACCCCAGCGCCAGCAATATTGAAAACTTACCACTGCCTGCCCTGTGCAAACCAGCCATCTGGCGCGAGCAAATTCTGCAGCATTGGTTGCCACGCATTAACGCGTTTAAACCGCAGCTTATTCTGGTATCCGCCGGTTTTGACGGCCACCGCGAAGATGATATGGCGCAGTTTCTGCTAACCGAAGCCGATTACCAGTGGATAGCGCAGCAGCTAAAACAACTGGCCGACCAACACTGTCAGGGCCGGATTGTCGCCGCATTGGAAGGCGGCTACGCCCTAAGCGCACTGGGCCGCAGCGTAGTAGCGTTTTTAAAAGGCTTGATGTAGGTAAACACCGCTGCAATAACGACCGCTGAGGCCTTTATCTTTTAGCTCGCCATAAAAAAACCTGCCGCAGCAGGTTTTTTCGTTATTACAGTTGGTTAGCTTAACCTAACCAAACCCGCGAGTTACGGAACATGCGCATCCAGGGGCTGTCTTCCTGCCAGCCGTCTGGCTGCCATGAATTAGCTACGGCGCGGAACACACGCTCCGGGTGTGGCATCATTATCGTTACCCGGCCATCAGTGGTGGTAAGCGACGTAATACCGGCTGGCGAGCCGTTCGGGTTTTGCGGGTATTGCTCAGTGGCTTTACCGTAGTGATCCACAAAGCGCATGGCAACCGTGCCGCTGTGGTTGGCTTTGGCGAATGCTTCTGATGAAGCAAACTCAGCATGGCCTTCACCGTGTGACACAGCAATGGGCATACGTGAACCGGCCATACCGTTAAAAAACAACGACGGGCTTTGCTGTATTTCTACCAGACTAAAACGGGCCTCAAAACGCTCAGATTTGTTGCGGACAAAGTGTGGCCACAGCTCAGCACCCGGGATCAGGCTCTTGAGGTTAGACATCATCTGACAGCCATTACACACCCCAAGCGAAAAGGTGCTTTGGCGCGCAAAAAACTCAGCGAACTGCTTACGGGCAATGTCGTTAAACAATACTGATTTAGCCCAGCCTTCACCGGCACCGAGTACGTCACCGTAAGAGAAACCACCACAGGCCACTAAACCATTAAAATCAGCTAACTTAGCCCGGCCTGCCAGTATATCGCTCATATGCACATCAACGGCGGTAAAACCGGCACGGTTGAAGGCGGCAGCCATTTCTACGTGCGAGTTAACACCCTGTTCGCGCAAAATAGCCACTTTAGGTGCAGCACCCTTTAAAACAAACGGTGCGGCAACATCGGCATTTAAATCAAAGCTCAGTTTTACGTTAAGGCCCGGATCGGCAACATCGGCTTTAGCATCAAACTCTTGTTTGGCACCAGCCGGGTTGTCACGCAGTGCCTGCATCTGATAAGTGGTTTCGGCCCAGATACAACGCAAGCGGGTGCGGCTGTCGCTTAATACCACTTTATCGCCACGGCTGAATACCAGCTCGTCTGCAGTGCTTACGCTACCGATAACATGGCTGCAAGCGGCCAATTGATGCTGTGCCAGCACTTGCTTCACATACTCAAGCTCGCTGTTGCTAACCTGAATCACCGCGCCCGGCTCTTCCGAGAACAGCACCGCCATATCGTCGCTACCCAGGCTACTTACATCGGCACGTACACCAGCTTTACCGGCAAAGGCCATTTCGGCCAGGGTAACGAATAAACCACCGTCTGAACGGTCATGGTAGGCCAGCAGTTTTTGCTCGCGGGTTAATTGCTGCACGGCGTTAAAGAAGTTAATCAACAGTTGTGGGCTGTCTAAATCAACCGGCGTCTGGCCCAGCTGCTTATAAACCTGTGCTAAACAGGACGCGCCTAAGCGGTTCTGGCCCAAGCCTAAGTCAATTACCAGCAGGCTGGTATCGCCTTTGTCAGTGCGCAGCTGCGGCGTAACCGTTTTGCGGATATCTTCTATGCGGGCAAACGCCGTGATCACTAAAGATAATGGCGCAGTAACGGCTTTATCTTCACCATTTTGCTGCCATTTTGTTTTCATCGACATAGAGTCTTTACCCACCGGAATAGTCACTTCCAGTGCCGGGCACAGCTCTTCACCAATGGCTTTTACTGCGGCGTATAAACCGGCGTCTTCACCCGGGTGGCCGGCTGCTGCCATCCAGTTGGCAGATAATTTAATCCGTTTTAGATCGCCAATATCAGTGGCAGCTATATTGGTAATGGCTTCTGCTACCGCTAACCGGGCCGAAGCAGCAAAATCAAGCAGTGCCACTGGCGTACGCTCGCCCATCGCCATCGCTTCACCGTGGTAGGTGTCGTAGCTGGCTGCGGTAACACCGCAGTTAGCTACCGGTACCTGCCAGGGGCCAACCATCTGGTCACGCGCGACTAAACCGGTTACCGTGCGATCACCTATGGTTACCAGAAAGGTTTTTTCGGCAATAGCCGGTAAACGCAATAAACGCTCTGCCGCGTCTTTTACTGTTACGCCGGTTAAATCCAGTGCTTTACCCACGGTTTGTGCGCTTTGCACGTCGCGGTGCATTTTCGGCGCTTTGCCCAGTAACACATTTAACGGTAGATCAATTGGCGTGCTGCCAAAATGGGTATCGGTCAACGTTAAGTGTTGCTCTGCTGTAGCTTCGCCTACTACGGCAAAAGGTGCGCGCTCACGCTTACAAATCTGCTCAAACACCGGCATTTTGTCGGCCGGTATTGCCATCACATAGCGTTCTTGCGATTCGTTACACCAAATTTGCAGCGGCGACATACCCGGCTCGTCGTTTGGTACATTGCGCAGTTCAAACTTACCGCCCACGCCACCGTCGTTAACCAGCTCAGGGAAGGCATTGGATAAACCACCGGCGCCAACATCGTGAATAAATACGATAGGGTTTTCGCTTCCCAGCTGCCAGCAGCGGTCAATGACTTCCTGACAACGGCGTTCAATTTCCGGGTTTTCCCGTTGCACTGAGGCAAAGTCTAAATCTTCGGCCGACTGACCCGATGCCATCGAAGATGCCGCACCGCCGCCCAGGCCGATATTCATCGCCGGGCCGCCTAGTACCACCAGTTTTGCGCCAACCGGTAAATCACCTTTTTGTACATGATCTGCACGGATATTGCCCAAACCACCGGCAATCATAATCGGCTTATGGTAACCGCGTACTTCGTCACCATTGTGGCTCGGTACCTTTTCTTCATAGGTACGGAAATAACCATTAATGGCCGGGCGGCCAAATTCGTTATTAAACGCCGCACCGCCCAAAGGGCCTTCCAGCATAATATCCAGCGCCGATACAATGCGCTCCGGTTTGCCAAAATCGGTTTCCCATGGCTGCTCAAAACCCGGAATACGTAAGTTAGATACCGAAAAACCTACCAGACCCGCTTTAGGCTTAGAACCGACCCCGGTGGCGCCTTCATCACGAATTTCACCGCCAGAGCCGGTTGCGGCTCCCGGATATGGTGAAATAGCCGTTGGATGGTTGTGGGTTTCTACTTTCATCAGTATATGAATAGGTTCATGGTGATACTGATAAGTTAAATTACCGGGCTGGGCAAAAAAGCGGCCAGCGGTAGAACCTTCCATTACCGCAGCGTTGTCTTTGTAGGCTGACAACACATAGTCCGGAGTTTGCTCAAAAGTGTTTTTAATCATTTTAAACAGCGATTTAGGCTGTTGTACGCCGTCTATTGTCCAGTCAGCGTTAAAAATTTTGTGCCGGCAATGCTCTGAGTTCGCCTGTGCGAACATATACAGCTCAATATCGTTCGGGTTACGGCCAAGCGCGGTGAAGTTGTCAAACAGATAATCAATTTCATCATCGGCCAGTGCCAGGCCCATATCAATATTGGCTTTGGCCAGCGCAGCACGGCCGCCGTTTTTAATATCCACAGAGCTAAGCTCTGCAGGCTCAGCTTTGGCAAACAGCGCCTGAGCCTGAGTAAGCTCGCTAAATACCACTTCCATCATGCGGTCATGCAGTAAGGCAGCAACCTGCTTTAGCTGGTCAGAAGTTAAGGCTGTAGAAGCTTCTATATAATAGGCAATACCGCGCTCTAAGCGCGAAACCGGCGTTAAACCACAGTTACGGGCAATATCTGTCGCTTTAGATGACCAGGGCGAAATAGTGCCCGGCCGTGGCGTTACCAGCACTAACTGGCCGCGTGGTTCATGGCTGGCAATAGCCGGGCCATAGGTTAACAATTTATCCAGTGTTTGCTGTTGGGCGTCAGTCAATGCGCTGCTAACGTCAGCAAAGTGCATAAACTCAGCATAAATACCGCTGATGGTTAAGCCACTCTGGGCGCATTGGTCTAGTAACTTCTGAATTCTGAAATCGGACAGTGCTGGCGCACCACGCAGGATCAACATAGGCTTTTTTTCCCGTGGATTGAACGACGATGGAACCTAAAACAGGCGCGCCATTATAAAGAAATTTCTGCTCAAGTGGTATGAGTAAACACTGACGCGGCGACAGAAGTTTGTTATAACAGCGCAGAACGTGACATTGCAGGTTAGCAAAGATGTGGAAAAATCAGGCCTGGTTGCTGTTGTTACTGTGTTTAGCAGGGTGTAGCCCCGAGCCATCACAAAGCCAGCTTTACCAGATATATCAGCGTGATAGCTTAAAAGTTGGCATTTTGCACGGCCCTACCAGCTATTATGTTGGTATTGACGGCCCAACCGGCTTCGAGCTGGAACTCAGCCAGGCACTGGCTGATAAACTTGGTGTGAAACTGGAGTTATTTCCCAGCTACCAACTGGACGAACTGCTGCAAAAGCTGCAAACCGGCCAGGTGGACTATATTGCCGGCGGGCTAACACTGACAGAGCGGCGCAAAGGTAAGTACCGTTCATCACCGGCGTATCGTTGGATAAATGAAGTATTAGTATTTAAACAAGGCAATACCTGGCCCCGCTCGCTGGACGACCTGACCGATACTGTAGTTGTAGTAAAAGACAGCAGCCATGCCGAAACATTGCAGCAGCTAAGTCTGGATAAACCCGATCTACAGTGGCTACAACACCCGACTCTCGATGCCGACGAGATTTTACAACAGGTGGTTGACGGCAATATTGCTTACACCCTGACCGACTCAAACCAGCTGGCACTGAACCGGCGCTTTTACCCAAACCTCAGTATCGCCTTCACCGTACGCGACAACTTACCGGTTAGCTGGTTACTGGCAGATAACAGCGATGATTCACTCTATGCCGTATTAATTGAGTTCTTTGGTGCTATGTATCAGGGCGGCGAACTTATTGCACTGGAAGACCGCTATTTTGGCCATGTACAACTGTTCGACTACGTAGATACGCTGGTGTATATCGACGCTATAGAACAACAATTGCCTAAGTTTAAAGCCTGGTTTATGCAATATGCCGGTGAGCTTGACTGGCGCTTACTGGCCGCGCTCAGTTATCAGGAATCGCACTGGGACCCGAAAGCAAAAAGCCCGACCGGTGTACGCGGCTTAATGATGCTAACCTTACCTACAGCACAGCAGATGGGCGTGACCAGCCGGCTTGATCCTGAACAAAGCATACTGGGTGGCAGCCGTTACCTGCACCGGATGGTTACCCGAATACCAGAGCGTATTACTATGCCTGACCGGCTCTGGTTTGCGCTGGCGTCTTACAATGTTGGTTGGGGCCATGTTGAAGATGCGCGCATTATCACCCAGCGCCAGGGCGCTGATCCGGATAAATGGCTGGATGTAAAACAGCGCCTGCCGTTGCTGCGGCAAAAAAATGTCTATCAAACCACTAAATATGGCTATGCCCGCGGCGATGAAGCAGTAACTTACGTCGAAAATATCCGCCGCTACTACGACACCTTGTTGTGGGTAGATGAGCGCCAGCAGGCAGAGCAACGGCTTGAGCAGCAAAAACAGCGTTTAACCGAGCAGCTGAGTATAGAAATATTGCCAGAGCCACCTCAGGACAACAATTAAAGCGACTATTGCAACCGGGCCAATACGCATCCATAGTACGCATATTAAACCGAAATAAGTGTTAGTTATGTTAAAACGCAAAAAACCTCAGGTCAGAGCCAGGCGCAGGCGCCTGGTTGATGTAGCCTCCAGCAGGCGCCGTATTAAACGCAATATCGCTGTGGCAAAACTGCATCAGCGCCGACGCCATTATCTGAGCTTTTTTAATCAGGCAAACGAAGTTGTTTAGCTGCTTTGTGCTCCAGCCTGCGGCGTTGAAAAAACGCCGATAACTGTGTGGCACATTCTGTTGCCAACACCCCGGACACCACTTCAAGCTGATGATTAAACCGACCATATTGCACCAGATTAAGTACCGAGCCCGCAGCACCGGTTTTTAAATCTGTCGCGCCAAACACCAGCCGCTTAATTCGGCTATGCACCATTACCCCTGCACACATACTGCAAGGCTCCAGTGTTACGTACAAAGTACAATCCGGCAGGCGGTAATTAGCCATAACAGCCGATGCTGCGCGTATTGCCTGCATCTCAGCATGGGCAGACGGATCATTCAGACTAATCATCTGGTTCCAGCCTTCGGCAATCATCTTACCGTCTTTAACCAGCACTGCGCCTACCGGCACTTCGCCCTGCTGCTCGGCGTTAGCCGCCAGCGCCATAGCGCGGCGCATCCAATCTTCGTCAGTCATAATGCTTTACAATTAATTGCTAGATTGGTGGCGAAGTTTACCACTATATTATGGCGAAATTGGCTAAACTTTTGTTATCTGCAAAGTTATCGCTGCTTAATAGAATTTTAAACGTATGATTTAAATGCAGTTATATAAAATGGCACCGACTTTGCTTTAACTTAAGAAAAACAACGGAGACAAAACTATGGGACCTTTCGAAATTGCAGCTATAGCCATTATAGGCGGCTTAGGCTATTCAGCTTACGATTCTTATAATAAAAACAAAGACAAAGCGAGTGATAAAGAAGTTGCTGAGCTGAAAAACGAATTAGATAAAATGAAGCAACGCATAGCCACGCTGGAAAGCATTGTTACAGACAAAAGTTACCAGTTAAAAGAGCAAATAAACCGGTTATAAACAACTACATTTTCATTCTGTTGCACTGCATGGCAGTGCGTGGCAGTTAAGCTTTGTTATGGTACACTGCCAGCAACTGCTGACAGGAGCTGAAAATGTCGACGGAAATTCTGGTTAACCGGGCGCGCACAATTTGCGAACAAAATGGTGCCCGCTTTACATCTATCCGCGAAAAAGTGTTTCGCCTGCTGGCCGGCCTTAACGGCGGCATTGGTGCCTATGAACTGCTTGAGCAGTTAAAACAAACTGAGCCCGGCGCAAAGCCCGCTACAGTGTACCGGGCAATAGAGTTTCTTACCGAGCAGGGCTTTATTCATAAAATTGAATCCAGTAACGCGTTTATGCTGTGCCATCATTTTGGCCAGCATCACCCGGCACAGCTGCTAATTTGCGATCAATGTGGTAATGTCACTGAGCTGCATTCCAGTTTGCTGCAAGATGAGTTTAACCGTCAGGCCGTATCTCAGGGGTTTGTTATCAAACACCAGACCATTGAAGCGCATGGTTTGTGCAAAATATGTAAAGCCAAACAATAAAACTTATCTGTATCAAGGATCTGGCTTGTGCATTTACAAAAAGCTTTCTAATCTTAAACAAGCTTTCGCTTTAGTTCTGTTTTCTGATAGGCATTGACATGAATGTTGAATTTATAAATCCGTTTTTATCGTCTTTAGTCAATGTGCTAAGCACTATGGCAAATACCACCATTACACCCGGACAACCGCGTATTAAAAAAGACGAAGTTGCACGTGGCGATGTGTCTGGCTTAATTGGTATGGTTAGTCCGCAAACCAAAGGCTCATTTTCTATTACCTTTGAAGAATCCTTAGCGGTGGAAATTATGTTTCGCATGCTGGGTGAACGGCCAAAAGGCATTACAGAAGACGTTACCGACATGGTAGGTGAAATAACCAATATGGTTACCGGCGGTGCCAAGCGTATTTTAGGCGAAAAAGGCTATGATTTTACCATGGCAACCCCTGTGGTGGTGTCTGGTAAAAACCACACTATTTCGCATAAGTCTGAAGGTGCAAAGGTATTAATGCCATTCGACTCTGACTTTGGCAAGGTGCATATCGAAGTTAGTTTTGATAAATAACCTGCTATTTTTGCAATACAACGCCGGCTCAATGCTGGCGTTTTTGTTTACAATATCAGGCTGTAGATATCCAAAGTAATTGGAGCTGCAGCATTAAGTGCCAAAGGCATAACTGAATTGCACGCGGCTGGTGATATTGCACAGTAGCTCATAAGGGATAGTTTCAACACAAAGCGCGAGCTGTTCTACCGGTAAATCGCGGCCCCACAGGATCACTTTATCGCCAACGGCCACTGCCTCGTTGCCTATGTCAACGGTAATCATGTCCATAGATACCCGGCCAACAATCGGCAAACGCTTACCGTTAATCAGCACATTAGCATTATTACCAGCTGCGCGCGGGTAGCCATCACCATAGCCCATGGCTACCACCGCTAAACGGCTGTTATGCGCCGCTATCCAGCTGCCGCCGTAACCTACAGCATCACCGGCCTTTACCTCACGCACGGCGATAACACTGCTGCTGAATGTCATTACCGGCCTTAAGCCATGATCACTGCCAACAGCATCTGCCATTGGTGATACACCGTACAACATTAAGCCGGGCCGCACCCAATCGCCATGGCTTTGCGGCCAGTTTAATACGGCGCCGGAATTGGCCAGTGAATGCTCACCGGTACTGCCCTGAGTAATTTGTTGAAATAGCGCCAGCTGATTTGCGGTAGCAGGCTTATCCAGCTCGTCTGAGCTGGCAAAATGGCTCATTAGTCGCAGTGGCCCCTGCACATTGCTGCTTTGGCTCAAACGCTGATACAGCTCGTTAAATTCGTGTGGGTAAATACCCAGCCGGTGCATACCGGAATCGACTTTTAGCCATACCCGTACCGGTGCATCCAATTGCGCCGTCAGCAATGCTTCGGCCTGCTCGCGATGGTGTATAACCAGTTGCAGGTTAGAGGCAACCACTTGCGCCAGTTCATCCGGGTGAAAAAAGCCTTCCAACAGCACTATCGGCCTGGCAATACCACCGGCCCGCAGTGCCAGCGCTTCATCAAGCCGCGCTACGCCCAAAGCATCGGCCTGCCTTAACGCCTGAGCTACCGGCAACATACCATGGCCGTAGGCATTGGCTTTTAGCACCGCCAGTATTTTGCTGTTTGGCGCCAGTTGCTTTACGCGCGCGAAGTTATGCTCAAGCGCAGCTAAGTCTATAGTGGCCTGCGGCCGGCGGCTGAGCATTAATCGTCCTCAAACCTGGCGCTACCGGCGTAGTTATCAAAGCGCGAGTAACGGCCATGAAAGGTTAAGCGCACCCGGCCAATCGGGCCGTTCCGCTGTTTACCTATAATAACTTCTGCGGTGCCTTTGTCCGGGCTGTCGTCGTTATACACCTCGTCGCGGTAGATAAACATAATTAAGTCGGCATCCTGCTCGATAGAGCCGGACTCACGCAAGTCGGAGTTTACCGGGCGTTTGTCGGCACGCTGCTCCAACGACCGGTTAAGCTGCGACAGTGCCACTACCGGCACTTTCAGCTCTTTGGCAAGTGCTTTTAACGAGCGGGAAATCTCGGCAATTTCTAAGGTACGGTTGTCACTCATACCAGGCACTGTCATTAGCTGTAAATAGTCGACCATGATCATGCTTAAGCCGCCATGTTCGCGCGCCACCCGCCGTGCCCGCGAACGCACCTCGGTGGGTGTTAAACCCGAGCCGTCATCGATGTACATTTTGCCTTTGGTGTTCAAAAGCTCTATGGCTGAAGACAGTCGAGCCCAGTCTTCATCTTCCAACTGGCCGGTCCGGACCTTGGTTTGGTCAATGCGGCCTAAGGAAGCCAGCATACGCATCATAATTTGTTCGGATGGCATCTCTAAGCTGAAAATCAGCACCGGCTTATCCGAGGTAATGGCCGCATGCTCACACAGGTTCATCGCGAAGGTGGTTTTACCCATCGACGGACGGGCGGCAACAATAATCAGGTCTGACGGTTGCATACCGTTGGTCATTTTATCTAAATCGACATAGCCGGTAGATACCCCGGTAACGCCATCATACGGCGAGCGGAACAGCTCATCAATTTTTTCAATGGTTTTAGCCAGGATACTGTTGATAGGCTCCGGGCCTTCATTGGCATTAGTGCGCTGTTCGGCAATTTTAAATACTTTGGTCTCAGCAAAGTCCAGCAGCTCGGCTGAGGTGCGCCCCTGAGTGTCGTAACCAGCGTCGGCAATATCGTGCGCTACTGAAATCATATCGCGCACTACGGCGCGCTCACGCACTATTTCAGCGTAAGCCAGAATATTGGCGGCACTGGGGGTATTTTTGGCAATTTCGCCTAAATAAGCAAAACCGCCGACATCGTCCAGCTGCAGGTTAGCTTCTAAATTTTCCGATACGGTAATAATATCAATTGGCTGGGTGGCCTCTGCCAGACGCGACATGGCAGCGAAAATAAAGCGGTGCGCGCGCAGGTAAAAATCCTGCTCGACAACTTTTTCTGCCACTCGGTCCCAGGCCTCGTTATCCAGCATTAAGCCGCCAAGTACCGACTGCTCAGCTTCTATCGAATGGGGCGGCATTTTAACCGCAGCAACCTGCTTGTCTTTAATACTACTCATAACACCTGTTTCAGTTAGCGAAAACAGCATAATGCTAACCCGCCGCAGGCAGATCACAAAGCGAAGTGTCAGATATTTTTATCGGCTTAACGAAACAAACGGGATAAACAACAACGGGGAAAACAGAGGAAAAAGCGCACTGCATATACAGTGCGCTTTAAAGCTTATTAAGCTTCTGCGATTACTACAATTTTTACAGTTGCAGTAACTTCAGCGTGTAACTGAACGTCGATTTCGTACTCGCCAGTTTCACGTAAAGTACCTGTAGGCAGTTTAACTTCTGCTTTAGATACTTTAACGCCAGCTTCAGTGATCGCATCAGCGATATCACGGGTGCCAACTGAACCGAACAGCTTGCCTTCGTCACCGGCTTTAGAAGCAATAGTCACTTCACCCAGCGCAGCAATTTTAGCAGCACGGTCGTTAGCAGCTGTTAAATCATCAGCTAATTTAGCTTCTAATTCAGCGCGACGGGCTTCGAATTTCTCGATGTTAGCCTTGGTAGCCGGAACTGCTTTACCCTGTGGGAATAAGAAGTTACGAGCATAACCTGACTTAACAGCTACATTGTCACCTAAACCACCAAGGTTAGAGACTTTGTCTAACAGAATAATTTGCATTGCTTATACCCCTTCTGTATTAACTGTGTGAGTCGCTGTAAGGCAGCAGAGCCAGGTAGCGTGCGCGCTTAATAGCACGAGCCAGTTGGCGCTGATACTTAGCGCTGGTACCAGTAATACGGCTAGGTACGATCTTACCGCTTTCTGTAACGTAGTTTTTCAGAACAACGGTATCTTTGTAATCAATCTCTACAGTGCCTTCTGCAGAAAAACGGCAGAATTTACGGCGACGGAAAAAACGTGACATTTGCCTGTCTCCTAACTTATTTGTTCAATTTGTTGCGCATGCAGCACCAGCTTAGCTTGTCCGCTGCGGCTTTGGTGGCGGTTTAAAAAACCTGTCACCTTTACCATGTTGCCCAACGTTAACTGTCGGGTATGTTGTGTTAGTGCGGCTCCGGTAAGTACTACCTGTATCCTGACATAGGCCTGGCGGTTTAAGCCGGCTTCCATCTGGTTACTGCGGTGTTCTAACACCAAAACCGTATGCGGTATGCCCGCAGGACTTTCGCTGTGCTCCGGTTGACGGCAGATACTGCCAACCAGTACGGTGCTATTGTCCATTAACAACAACTTACTCTTCGTTTGCTACTTGCTCTTCATGTTCGCGAGGAGCACGCTCACGACGTTCATCACGTACTTTAGCCATTGGTGATGGCTCAACTACGGCACTGTCTGTGCGCATAATCAGGTTACGTAATACCGCGTCGTTGTAGCGGAAGTTAGTTTCCAGCTCATCAATCACAGTTTGTGGTGCTTCTACGTTCATCAGAACATAGTGAGCTTTATGCAACTTCTGGATTGGGTAAGCCAGTTGACGACGGCCCCAATCTTCCAGACGGTGAATAGAACCACCCGCTTCTTTGATTGAACCAGTGTAACGCTCAATCATGCCAGGTACTTGTTCACTCTGATCAGGGTGAACCATAAAAACGATTTCGTAATGACGCATTGTAGCTCCTTACGGTTAGTAAGCCTCGGGGGAACTCGGCCGGGGTTCTCATGGAGGCAAGGAACGTTAGGTGTATGGCCGAAGGTCGCGTATTTTACGGACTTAGCGGGTAAATAACAAGCAGAAAGCAATCAATTTGAAAGATTAAGCAGGTAAAAGCGAGTGATAGCGCAGCCACAAACCCATTTCGCGTAAGCGAAGGCGGCGGACAAATTCGTCGGGAACGAATTTGGCAAGCTGAGCTGAGCCGCCTCACTGAGGGCAGGATTGCCCGAGGTGTCATTGTGGCGAGCATAACACTCACTTTTACCGGCAACTTCAAAGCAAGGCTAGCTATTTCGCTGTGCTCGCCACAGCAACTCGTTCGCTGCTTGCGCGCTCACTCAGACACTCTGTGGCTGCGCAATCGAAACACCTAACCTTTGCTATCGCCCAAAAGCAATCGGGGGAGGAGTTTACTGGCGCTGGCGCACGGCTTCAAATAAGCAGATACCGGCAGCAACCGATACGTTAAGGCTGGACACACTGCCAAACATCGGAATTTTTACCAGGCTGTCGCAGGTTTCACGGGTTAAGCGGCGCAGGCCTTCGCCTTCGGCGCCCAGTACCAGCGCCAACGGGCCTTTAAAATCGGCCTGGTAAATGCTGGTATCGGTTTCACCGGCGGTGCCGACTACCCAAACACCGGCTTCCTGCAATTCGCGCAAGGTACGGGCTAAGTTGGTTACGGTAATAAAAGGCACGCTCTCTGCTGCGCCACAGGCTACTTTACGTACCACTGAGGTTAGCTTTACTGAACGATCTTTTGGCGATACCACCGCATGCACACCAGCCGCATCGGCGCTGCGTAAAATAGCGCCTAAATTGTGCGGGTCTGTTACGCCATCGAGGATCAGAATAAATGGCTTTTCCTGCTGCTCAACAATGGCGGCTAAATCTGCTTCGCTGCCGCTACTTTGTAACCGGGCTTTAGCAATAATCCCCTGATGCTGGCCGCCAACCATATCGTCCATAGTTTTGCGGTTACAAAACTGTACCGACACACCGTTTTGCCGTGCTTGCTGGATTAACGGCTGCATGCGCTTGTCGTCGCGATCTTTCATCACAAACAACTCCAGCACATCCTGCGGTGCGCGTTGTAATAATGCTCCTACCGCATGAATACCAAAGACCAGATCTGCGCTCATTGTTAACCCTTAATGCCGACACTTAAAAAAGCCGGCAGTTTACCTTAGATTCCGAAATTAGCGAACCAGTATGCTCTAAGCCAACCGTTGAAGGCATGGATGCCTGAGTCGAGCCTATAGGGACATATTCACGGCGTGTTGGCGTGGGCATACTGGTTCGTTAGTGCATAAGCCAATCGTTACTTAGCCTTACGTCGTGGCTTTTTACGCGCCGTAATATTACGCGCGCCTTTGGGCTTAGCTTCTGCACCTTTCACTGCAGGTGCTACTTTACCGGTAGCACGTTTGCCGCCTTTAGCTGAACCTTGCTTCGACGCTTTAATTTGCTCTTTGCTGACCACTCGTGTTGGCTCGCCCACTAAGACTAAATCAATTTTTCGCGCTTCAAGGTTAACCGCTGCCACTTTCACTTTCAGTAAATCACCCATGCGATAGGTTACTTTGCCATGCTCGCCGCTTAGGGTATGGCGCTCGGCGTCAAAGTGGTAGTAATCGTTCTGCAGCGAGGTGACATGCACCAGGCCTTCGATATACAACTCGGTTAAACGCACAAATAAACCAAAGCTGGTAACGGTAGATACTACGCCGTCAAACTCTGCGCCCAAGTGGTCCTGCATATATTCGCATTTTAACCAGTCGGCTACTTCGCGGGTGGCGTCATCGGCACGGCGCTCTGTCATCGAGCACTGCTCGCCCAGCGGGGTGATTTCGGCTTCAGAATACTCACGCGCTCCGGTAACTTTCTGGCCTTGTTTGGCCAGTAAAGCTTTAATACCACGGTGCAGCACTAAATCCGGGTAACGGCGGATGGGTGAGGTAAAGTGAGCATAAGCTTCCAGTGCCAAACCAAAGTGGCCCTGATTATCGCCCTGATACACGGCCTGCTTCATTGAACGCAGCATGGTAGTTTCAATCAGCTCACGATCCGGCCGGTCGCCGATTTTTTCCAGCGTTTGCGTGAGCTCCAGCGGGGTTGGCTCGGCTGATAAATTCGCTTCGATACCCAGCTCAGCTAAAAAGCGGCGGAAGTTGTCAAAGCGGTCTGCATCGGGGCGTTCGTGCACTCGGAAAAGCGTATGGGCTTCGTGCTTTTCAATAAAGCGTGCTGCGGCCACGTTGGCCATAATCATGCACTCTTCAATGATCTTGTGCGATTCAACCCGGTGCACCGGTACAATTTGCTCAATTTTACGGTGGCTGTTAAACACAAAGCGGGTTTCAACCGTTTCAAACTCTATAGCGCCGCGTTGGCCGCGCACTTTGGCCAGCTTTTTATACAGGCTGTTCAGCGTTTCAATGTTGGTCAGGTTGGCCGCATATTGCTGACGCAGCTCAGGGTCGCCCTGCAGTATTTTATGCACCTTGTTATAGGTTAAGCGTGCACTGGAATGCATTACGGCTTCATAAAACTGATAGCTGTCGAGTTTGCCGCTGGCGCTGATATGCATATCGGCGACTAAACATAAACGGTCGGTATGCGGGTTAAGCGAACACAGGCCGTTAGATAATGCTTCGGGCAGCATCGGCACCACGTGATCGGGGAAATACACCGAATTGCCGCGCTCTATTGCCGTGTTATCCAGCACCGTATACGGCAGTACATAAGCGCTAACATCAGCAATGGCAACCCATAAACGCCAGCCGCCGTTGTCTTTGGCTTCAGCGTAAACGGCATCATCAAAATCGCGCGCATCTTCACCATCAATGGTAATTAAACCTAATTGGGTTAAATCGACACGGCCCTGCTTGGCTGCTTCCGGCACTTCTTCGCCGTATTTAGCCACTTGTTTTAATACTGCATCAGAAAACACATGCGGAATTTGATGATTGCGAATAGCAATTTCAATTTCCATCCCGGGTGCCATATGCTCGCCCAGTACTTCGGTGACTTTACCAACCGCATTAACCCGTTTTGATGGCCGCTGGGTTATTTCTACCAACACCACCTGACCGTGCCTGGCCTCGCCTTGCTCACCATCAGGGATAACAATATCCTGGGTAATGCGCGGGTCATCCGGCACTACTACACCTAAAGCGAAATCTTTGTAATATCGGCCTACTATCGGCTCGGCGCGTGACTCTAATACCCGTACTACGCGGGCTTCAATTTTATCTTTACTGTTTACGCTTTGCGCTGTCGCCAGTACGATATCGCCGTGCAGCAAGCGCTGCATTTCAAAATTGGGGATAAACCAATCCGGCCCGCCCTGCTCCAGCTTTAAAAAGCCAAAGCCTTCGCGGTGGCCCAATACCGTGCCTTTAACCAGGTCCATATTATCGACCAGGCCATAGCGGCGGTTTTTGGTATAAATTAACTGGCCATCACGTTCCATGGCACGCAAGCGTTTTTTCAGCGCGAAAATAGCATCGTCATCGCTTAAACCCAGCTCTGCAACTAATTCTTCAAAATAAGCGGGGCTTTGGCGTTTTTCGATATGCTCGAGAATAAATTCACGGCTGGGGATAGGGTTGTCATATTTTTCCTGCTCACGCGCAAGATGCGGATCATTTACCGTCATTAAGTTATCTTTTGTTTCCTAAATTGTGTTAAGTGTAACAGCTAAACCGGGTTATGAGTATGAACTTCATTTTACCGGCCGTTTGGCATTGGCCACTACCCGTGCGGGCATTTTTTGGCTTAGCTTGCCAAGCAACTGTTGTATTTGTTTATGTGTACCGGCATCTGCCGTTACCGCATTATGCAACCAACGATAGCTTTGTTCAAAATCTACCGGGCTGCCATGGCCTTCAGTCAGCATTTGCGCCAAACGTAACTGCGCTTTTAAATTACCCAGTGCCGAGGCTTCACGCAAATAAATGATTGCTTTATCGGTATCGGGCTGCACAAAGCGGCCAATATGATAATAACGGCCCACTTGTTCTAAACCCTCTGGTAAGCCTTGCCCTGCAGCTTGTAACATCAGATCCCAGCCACGCTCTACATTGCGTGGCACGCAAACCGCATAAGCCAGCATATCACCATACAGAAACTGATACGCTGGCAACTGCATAATATCCGCCCGGGCTTCTATATCACGAACCAGTTGGCATTCATCGGCCCGTACGCGCTTAAGATGGCTATTGGTGCGGATCAATGCCAACAGTTCATCCTGAGAATACAACTGCACGGCTTCCAGCTCTTGCGCCTGGGTTAGCGGCGTTTGCAGCATCAGAACGGCCAGCACCAGCCATAGAGTTTTAGTCATAATATGCGCCTGAAAATTGTCATCTTAGGCTTTATCGGCCAGAAGTGGCTTTTTTTAAGCAACTTCTGCGCCTTTATTGCTCGTTATTCAATATCCACGGAGCTGAAAGCCTTGGTTTTACTACCTCAGCACGCACTGTAGCGCTGCTTACAGCTACATCGCTGCAGCTGCCACTGGCAATGTAATTAACGGCTTCCGCATAAAGTGGGTCAGTGATAACGCCCCAGTCACCGGTAATGTTGTCAGTAACCGGACAATTAGGTTGCAGGCCATTAAAATACTCGCCTTGATCCAGTGCGTTTACCGTCTGGAAGTTAATAGCAAACAACACATAATTGCCAATAATCTCCGGTTGCTGCCCTACAGGTTTGCCGCAAGTTGCGCTGCCAATTTGCACAACATCAACAAAAGGCGCCAGAGAATTAATCACCAGTTCACTGGACGAGCAACTGCCTTCGGTTGTCAGTACAAATACCCGCGGCAAGTTCAGCACACTGCGCCCGGCGCCAAGCGCAAACAATGTAGAATTATTCTTGGCGGTATTTTTGTCATTAAACTGATATTTTACAAACACTTCGCTCTGGACGAAGTTTCGGGCAATTTGTGTACTAAGCTGGTTTGCCACGCGGATCAGGCCACCGCCGTTGTATCGCACATCCAACACCAGCTCATTAACCCCTTGCGCAACAAAATAGGCAAAAACTTGTTCCAGCTCAGACTCTGATAATTCGATAAAAGTATTAAATACCAGATAACCAATACGTTTGCTGCCTTGTGTCGTCACAGAGCGATGCAGCACAGTATTGGTAGTGACTTCTGTTTTAATAAAATCAGCGGCCAGCTCAGAGGCATCTGGTTTGCGCCAGACAAAGTTACGCATTACGCCATCTTCATTCGGGCCATAAATATCATCATTGGTCACCGTGCTGGCATCAAGCTGGCTTAACCACTGAGCAACACTCACCCCTTCAATTTCAATTATTTTATCGCCACGACGCAGGCCGTTTTGTGCTGCAGAACCATCATCATACACATAAGCAATTTGCAACGCGGTATCATTATCCGTTCTGATACTGGAGAAACCGTAACCGAAGAAGGTGGCGTTAATATAGCGATCTTCATATTCCTGCCGGGTAATTATAAAGCTATAACGATCCTGAGGCGCCGCGACAGCCTGTATTAATTCGCCAGGTGAACTGTAGCTATCAGGGTTTACAGAGGCCGGTAAGTCACGGTACCAAAGATAATCTTGCTGCAAAGCGCAGAACACCTGAGAGTTAATATCAGTGCGCTGGCAAATACTGGTTTGTCCTGTGCTGTCAGTGTCTATACTGCCTCCGCCACCACAAGCGGTAAGTGTTATTAACGCTGCTACCAATATAAAAATGCGCATAACTGTCGCTCCATGTTTTGCTTTTTATCAGCATAAACAAAAACGCTGCCAGGTGGCAGCGTTTTTTATACGGTACAACTTAACAAACAGATGCCTCAGGCAAAAGGATGGCGCAGTACAATAGTCTGAACACGATCAGGGCCGGTTGACACTATATCAACAGGCACGCCGGTCAGTTGCTCTAAACGGCTGATGTAGTTACGCGCTGCCTGCGGTAAGTTTTCCAGTTGCTGCACACCAAAGGTGCTTTCGCTCCAGCCTGGCATTTCTTCATATACCGGTGTTACCAGCTCAAAGCCTTCTGCAGCCATAGGCGGAACATCCGTCACATTACCTGCCGCATCTTTGTAACCGGTACAGATGTGTATTGTCTCCAGGCCATCTAATACATCCAGCTTGGTTAAGCAAAAACCAGAGATACTATTTAATTGCACGGCACGCTTAACGGCAACGGCATCGAACCAACCACACCGACGTTTACGGCCGGTAGTTGCACCAAACTCATGGCCTTTAACGCCTAAATGCTCACCTACTGCACAATCCAGTTCCGTCGGGAACGGGCCTGAGCCAACACGGGTGGTATAAGCTTTAACAATACCCAGCACGTAATCCAGGTAACGCGGGCCAAAACCAGCACCGGTTGCTACACCACCAGCGGTGGTATTAGACGAGGTAACATAAGGGTAGGTACCGTGGTCAATATCCAGCAATGTACCCTGAGCACCTTCAAACATAATTTCCTGGCCGGCTTTACGCGCTTTGTCCAGCAAATCAGTAACATCTACTACCAACGGCTTTAAAATGTCTGCAATAGCCAGTGCATTGTCCAGCGTGGTCTGATAATCCACTGCCGGCACTTTGTAGTATTGTGTCAGAGTAAAATTATGCAGATCCATCAGCGTTTTCAGCTTCTCAGCAAACAGTGTTGGGTTAAACAAATCCCCCACACGTAAGCCGCGGCGGGCAACTTTGTCTTCGTATGCCGGGCCAATACCACGACCGGTAGTACCGATAGGCTTGTCGCCACGGGCCAGTTCACGCGCTTTATCCAGTTCAACATGGAACGGCAGAATCAGTGGGCACGCTTCGCTTAACAGTAAACGCTCTTTCACCGGCACGCCACGCTGCTCCAGCATGGCCATTTCCTTTAAGAACGCTTCAGGGGACAGCACTACACCATTACCAATAACGCATTTCACGTTGGCACGTAAAATACCTGACGGAATTAAATGTAATACGGTTTTCTCACCGTCGATAACCAAAGTATGTCCGGCATTATGGCCGCCTTGATAGCGCACCACATAGCTGGCTTTATCTGTTAATAAATCGACGATTTTACCTTTACCTTCGTCACCCCATTGGGTGCCGAGCACTACGACGTTTTTGGCCATGGTTCCTACATCATGGGAAAAATTAGGCGGGGATTCTACCAAATTGGCAACCAAGTTTCAGCCGTCTGGAGGAAAAAAAGCCGCTTTTTTCTCAGCGGCTTAATTAATGGTTTTTATTCAGTTAGTTAAGTATGCTCACGGGTTAGACAAGTTAAATCATACTGCGCGCTGTTATGGTATAAGGCGAAACCAAACCGCAACCGATCTGCGCGATAGTCTGTTTCGATACCCGCTCGTTTTAACTCTGCTGCCAGTTCGGCAACTTGCGCCGCACTACCCAGGCGGAAGGTTAAAAAGTGGCCGTGGTGCGCTAAATCCTGTTGCAGCAGCGATTGCATATTTAACTTAGTATGCTTTAACTCTGCTACTTTGGCTAAAAATGCTTGCTGTAACTGCTGCACATACTGATGAATACGGCCCACACTGATGCCCTGCTGCTTAAATAACCGCAACACGGCATTAAGGCGATATAAGGCGGAGAAATCCATCGTTGAGCCGGCAAACCGATAACCATCTTCACTGTACAGCACCGTAGCAGATTTTTCGCCGGCCAAAGTACCAAACTCGGCAAACCAGCCTGTATATAACGGCCGGGCAGTGCTGCCCAGAGGAACTGTCATAAAACAGCAGCCCTCACCGCCCTGAGCGTATTTATAACTGCCTGCCAGATAAAAAATACGTTCTGCAATTGCCGACAAATCCGTTGGCAAGGCCATAAAACCATGATAGCCGTCGATCACGATCATCGCATCGCTGCTGGCGGCCAATTGCTGCACAAAGCCGGTTAAGTCGGCAATAGCAAAACCTGAATTGAAAAATACCTGACTGCAGAAAATTAATTGATAGTTGTTTGCTGCCGCTGCATCAGTAAAACGCTGGGCAAAGCTGGCAAAAGGTTCGGTTGGGATAACATCCAGCTGCACGTTATCATATTCAGCCAGACGCTTTACCTGGCGCGAAAAGCTATGAAATTCACTGTCGGTTGTTAAAATCCTCAGTGGATGGCGTAAATCAAAGCAACTGAGCAAACGCATAACCAGCTCGTGGGTATTAGGTGCGAACACAATTTGCTCAGCCTGGGGCAGTTGCAATATATCAGCGATAAGCTGCTGGGTTTGCGGCACTTTGTCACCAAAAATATAACGCCATTTATCATCTACCAGCCTGGCGGTGTCGTCCCAGTATTCCAGCATGGCATCACGGGTAACATCTGGCCAGTAGTGATGCGAATGGCAGGCAAAGTGTTGCTTGCCCTGATTCGCCTGCAAAAAACGCTGATAAAACTGTTGGTACATAACTCCCCCTATGACCATCTCAGAGACAAAAAAGGCCCTGAAAGGGCCTTTTTCTTAAACACTATAATCAGTTTTGTACTTGATCTGATTTCATGTATTTGAAGAATTCATTATCCGGCTGTACCACCAACACATCGTCTTTACTGCTAAAGCTTTTGCGATAGGCTTCCATACTGCGCACGAAGGAAAAGAACTCGGCATTTTTGTTATAGGCTTCGGCATAGACATTGGCTGCTAAGGCATCACCTTCACCGCGTACAGTACGCGAGTTACGCTCAGCATCGGCTACCATAACGGTAACCCGTGCATCAACATCGGCACGAATGATCTCTGCTTCTTCCATACCACGTGAGCGGTGCTCACGCGCCACAGCATGACGCTCAGCTTCCATCCGGGCAAAAATCGAGCTACTAACTTCCTGCGGCAGGTTAATCTGCTTCACACGAACGTCGACCACTTCAATACCAAGTTCTTTTGACGCAGCACCCGCTTGCTGTAAAGCACTCTGCATTAACTGAGTACGCTCGCCTGATACAATTTCCTGAATGGTACGGGTACCAAATTCTGTGCGTAATCCGTTATTAATATACTGTTTTAACAACACTTCTGCTTGTGCCGTATTACCGCCTGTTGCCAGAAAGTAGGCACCAAAGTCGTTAATACGCCATTTTACATAGCTGTCTACCAGTAAGTCTTTTTTCTCTGCAGTTACAAAACGATCCTGCGCATCGTCCAGCGTTTGGACACGGGCATCTAACTTACGCACGGTTTCAATAAATGGCAGCTTAAAATGCAAACCGGGTTCATACACAGTCACATTCTGCTCTGCATCACGCTGAATTTTACCAAACTGGATCACAATGGCACGCTGACCTTCTGGCACTACAAATAAAGCAGATACAAAAATAAACGCAATAATAACGATAATGGCTATAGTAAAGTTCTTCATATATTACCCCCGGCCACTGCGTGTTGTTGTGCTGCGCGAACTGTCAGTCCGGTTTGAACTGCTACTACTGTCGGTGCTGCTACGCGATGGAATTAACGGCAGGCTATTTGACGGCGTTGAACTGCCTGAGCCTTGGTTAATCATTTTATCAAGAGGTAAATACATAATATTATTACCATTTTTTACATCAACAAGCACTTTTGATGTATTGCTGTATACCTGTTCCATCGTTTCAATGTACATACGGTCGCGAGTTACCTTAGGTGCAGCCAGATATTCCGGTAATAGCTTTTCAAACCGGGCTACTTCACCTTGCGCCTTCAACACAACTTGCTGTTTGTAGGCATCGGCTTCTTGCATTACACGATTAACCTGACCACGGGCACGTGGTTCAATTTCACGGGCATATGCCTGAGCTTCCTGTACAAAGCGCTCCTGATCTTCCTGTGCTTTAATCGCATCATCGAAGGCGTCACGTACTTCTTCCGGTGGCCGTGCATCACGGAAGTTAACATCAACCAGAGCTATACCCATCTTGTAAGGTTCAATAATGCCTTCCAGTTCCTGCCGGGTGTTCTGGCGCACAACTTCACGGCCACGGGTTAATACGTCATCCATAATAGAGTGACCGATAACATAGCGCAGTGCTGCATCGGTTGCCTGGTGTAAACTGCTATCAGCATCTACCACTGAAAATTTATATAGCCGGGCGTTGAATACACGATACTGAATTTCAAACGTTACCCGTACCAGATTCTGATCCTGCGTAAGCATAAAACCATCGCTGCGCAAAGTACGTACACTGGTTACATCAACCGGCAGCACATTGTCGATAAAAGTTGGTTTCCAGTGAATACCAGGCCCGACTTCATCGTGATACTGGCCAAAACGCAGCACAACTCCACGCTCAGATTCTTTAATGGTATAAAAGCCACTGAAGGCCCACACCAATGCTGCGACAATCAGTATTAGTACCAGCGCAGCTGAAGCGCCACCGCCGCTACTACCACCTGTTGACTTGCCACCGCCGAAGATACCTCCTAACTTTTTGCCAAAGTTACGAAACACTTCATCTAAATCGGGCGGGCCCTGATCACGACCACCCTGTTTCCAGGGGTCGTTATTCTTGCCGTTATTGCCCGGCTCATTCCAAGCCATGGTTTACTCCATTCTAAGTTGCAAAATAAGGGTTAATGTATCAAATAACCGGCTGACTGACGACATAGTTTTCTAATTGTCCGTGCGACTGCTTTACGCTGCGGTTCCACACCGACTCGCTTAACCGCAGTTGCAACTGACAATTGCCCTCAGCGTCGAACTGTTCTTGCTCAATACTGTGTTGCTGGTGAAACCGGGCACGCCACTGCATTTGCTCCGGTGGCAATAGCAAAGTTATGTCCATATACCGTTCTGACAACAACTGGCTTAATGCCTGCGCCAGCAAGTCTACCCCGGCGCCGCTAACGGCAGATAAATATACCGCTACCGGTTGTTTGTATTCGTTGTACTCAATACGCGGTAATTGCTGCAACAGGTCAATTTTGTTGTACACCACCAGTTGCGGTAACTGATCGGCATCAATTTCCTGCAATACCAGGTCAACCTGCTGCATATTGTCATCTTTACGCGGATCTGACAGATCCACCACATGCAACTGCAAGTCGGCATCGCGGGTTTCCTGCAACGTCGATTTAAAAGCAGCGACTAAGTCGTGCGGCAAATGCCTGATAAAACCAACGGTGTCGGCCAGAATTATCTCGCCAACACCTTTTAGTTTCAGTTTACGTAAGGTGGGATCCAGTGTGGCAAACAGTTGATCAGCTGCGTACACATCGGCTTTGGTAATGCGGTTAAATAGCGTCGATTTACCCGCGTTGGTATAGCCCACTACCGACACTACCGGCACTTCAGAACGTTGCCGGGCACGGCGGCCTTGCTCACGCTGCTTAGTCAGCTTTGCCAGCCTGGTTTGTAATGCCTTTACCCGCTCGCGCAGTAAACGCCGATCGGTTTCCAGCTGTGTTTCACCGGGGCCGCGCAAGCCAATACCACCTTTTTGCCGGTCAAGACTGTCCCAGCCGCGCACTAACCTTGAGGCCAAATGCTGCAACTGTGCCAGTTCTACCTGCAATTTACCTTCAAAGGTGCGGGCGCGCTGGGCAAAAATATCCAAAATCAATGTGGTGCGATCAATAACCCTGGTAAGACACAAACGTTCCAGATTACGTGTTTGCGCCGGGCTCAATGCATGGTTAAAAATAACCACATCAGCACCGGTTTCTTCTACCAGTGCTGCTATTTCCTCTGCCTTACCGGAGCCAACAAAAAATTTAGCATCAGGCGCGCTTCTGCTTGCAGTAACAACCTGCATAGTTTGCACACCGGCGGAAGACACCAGCAATTTCAGTTCGGTTAGATCCTCACTGACATGCTGCTGCGAAAAGTTTACATGGACAAGGATCGCTTGTTCCGGTACCACGCTAATGTCAGACAAGCGAGTAACCCCTGAAATTATTCCACGTCCTCTTCATCATCACCCTGACCATTGCTGTGAGTTACCATAGTATTGACCGCGCGGGCCGGTACCACAGTTGAAATGGCATGCTTATATACCATTTGACTTACAGTATTTTTCAGCAGAATAACGAACTGATCGAAAGATTCGATCTGACCCTGAAGTTTAATGCCATTCACCAGATAAATTGATACCGGAATACGCTCCCGTCTCAAGGTGTTTAAAAATGGGTCTTGTAAAGATTGGCCCTTTGCCATGTGCCGCTTTCCTTTTTTAATTAGTCCGACTTATATTGGTATTATTTTTTTTATTTCAAGTTGTTAAAACGTCTTTTTCTACATCTTCTTTAGCTTAGCGAAGATAAAACGGCTTGCAAGTTTTCAGCTAACGGCGCGTCACTTTTCAGCCATGTCAGATCAGGCCAGCCTCGCAACCAGGTTAACTGCCGTTTTGCCAGTTGCCGGGTTGCCGCGATACCGCGCTCACTCATCTGTTGATAGCTACCATTGCCTGACAGATAATCCCACATTTGCCGGTAACCTACGCAGCGCATAGAGGGTAAATCCGGGTGTAAATCTGGCCGGGCTTTAAGTGCCGCAACTTCCTGTTCAAAACCGGCAACCAGCATCTGCTCAAACCTCATCGCAATACGCTGGTGCAACACGGCACGATCCTCCGGCGCTATCGCAAATTGGTGTGCAGGAAAAGCAAAAGGTTCCCCTTTTTCTGCAGTTAAATCTGTCAAACTACGCCCGGTAAGACGGTAAACTTCCAATGCCCGGTTAATACGCTGCGGGTCATTCGGGTGAATACGCTGTGCAGATACAGGATCAATCTGCGCTAACTCGTCGTGTAATCTGGCCCAGCCTTTTACTGCTGCTTCCTGCTCCAACTGCTGTCGCACTGCTTCGTTAGCCTCTGGTAGCGGCGAAATACCTTCAAGCAAGGCTTTAAAGTACAGCATAGTACCACCAACCAGAATGGGGATGTTACCACGATGTTGAATTTCAGCAATCAAACGCAACGCATCTGTACGGAAGTCTGCCGCAGAATAGCTTTGTGCCGGGTCACGAATGTCGAGCAGGTGATGCGGCGTTACTGCCAGCTCCTGCGCGGTGGGTTTGGCAGTGCCTATATCCATACCGCGATAAACCAGAGCACTGTCAACACTGATAAGCTCTGCAGGTAACTGTTGGTATAGCTTTGTTGCCAGCGCTGTTTTACCGGACGCGGTTGGCCCCATCAGAAAAATTACATCGCGCTTTAGCTGACTCATGGTTGTTGCCTTGTTAACAAACCCAGTGTGGTATCAAGTTGCAACGGTGCATAGCTCCAGTACTCGGGCAGAGACAATACCGGAGGCGCAGAGTTTAATACTGTGGCCGCAGCAACCCCATTAGCATTGAGTAACATAGACAATAAAGCACCTATCACATCATCGCCGCTATTTTGCGCTAACTGCTCAAACCATGATGGTAACCACTGCCCCAGCACAGTTTGTCGCAGCCAATCGGGCACCGCCCTCACTATCACGGTATTGTCAGTAAGCAGCATATCAAAACCAGCACGGCTGAAGCTGTCAGCCAGTTGGGTAAGTTTGCGTAGCTGCGCAGCATTGACACTGATACGAAGCGGCAGCAATAACGGCACGGCAGGTAAACTGTTGGCAGTAAAATATGCCGATAAGGTGGGCACAAGATCAATCAACAACACATCGTCAGCATGTTGTTTAAGCAAATACCGGTTACGTACAATCAGCGGAGCAGCTGTTAATTGAGTTTGTGCAGGCGGGCTGAATGCAGCAGTGGCAGGTTGCAGTTCTGCCGTTGCTTCTGTTTGTGCATCTGCAGCTTTATGGCTGTGCTGCCAGTATGACAGCTCACGTTTTACTGCTGCGACTCCCGGCTGACGGGGCGCATAACCGCCGCTACGGCCTGCCTGGTTGCTGACCGGTTGCTCTGGCTGGTAGTTACAGGCTGATGTTTCCTGTACCCGGTGAACTATATCTGCGGCAGTTGGCTGTGATGTAGCCAACTGCACTAACGCATCACCCAGGGCTGATACCACAAAATCGTGTATTAGCCTGGCCTGATGAAAGCGCACCTCATGCTTAGCCGGATGCACATTTACATCTACCTGGCGCGGGTCAAGCTCCAGGTATAATACAAAAGCAGGTTGTTGCTCGGCGGTTAGCATATCGCCATAGGCCTGACGGATAGCATGATTTAACAGCTTATCGCGCATCATCCGGCCATTAACGTAGCTGTACTGGCATTGCAACTGGTTACTGCACGCTTGCGGCTGCACTATCCAGCCCCAGATCCGCACATCGCCATACTGATTCTCAATAAAAGCGGCATTCTCTGCAAACACCCGGCCACACAGGGCCGCCACCCGCTTTTGCCGTTGCTCTTCAGTTTTCGCCGCCTTTAACCGGCGCACTACCTGGCCGTTATGGCTCAGTTGCCAGGTCACATCATAACGGCTTAACGCCAGCCGTTTTATCAGTTCATCAATATGGCTGAATTCTGTTTTGTCAGTCCGCAAAAACTTGCGCCGCGCCGGTGTATTAAAAAATAAGTCCAGTACTTCAATGCTGGTACCCACCGGATGCGCTGCCGGACGCACCTCCACCTGCATATCACGCCCGGCGGCACTGGCCTGCCAGGCTGCGCTTTGCTCAAGGATTTTCGATGTTAACGTCAGCCGTGATACCGAACTGATACTGGCCAATGCCTCGCCGCGAAAGCCCAGGCTGGTAATGGCTTCCAAATCATCCAAATCAGTAATTTTACTGGTGGCATGCCGGCTTAACGCCAGTACCAGCTCTTGCTCTGCAATACCGCTACCATTGTCACGCACCCGGATCAGCTTACTGCCACCTTTTTCAATATCTATTTCAATCTGGTCAGCACCGGCGTCCAGGCTGTTTTCTACCAGTTCTTTCACTACAGATGCGGGGCGCTCAACAACTTCACCCGCCGCAATCTGGTTAGCAAGCTGCGGCGGTAAAATACGAATAGCCATAGCTAGGGGATCCGCAGGGTCTGGCCAACGCGGATGCTGTCAGTGGTAAGTTGATTAAGGTTGCGTAACTCATCAATAGACACATTATAACGCTGCGCCAGCAGAGACAAAGACTCGCCAGCGCTAACGCGATGCTCCCTTGAGCGCTGCTGTGCAAACAAAGAATCCGCTGGCGGTGATTTTTCAAAGTGCCGTTTTAGCGCGCTGAACAAAGATTGCGCCAGTTTGGTTTGATGCGCAGCCGAGCGTAATTGCCGCTCTTCCTGTGGGTTAGAGATAAAACCAACTTCCACCAGAATAGACGGAATATCCGGAGCCTTAAGCACACCAAGGCTGGCAGCCTGCGGCTCTTTCTTATGCAAATGCGCAACTTTACCCAGCTCTTGCAATACTTCACCGGCAACCTGATAGGCGGTTACCATCGAGTGGTTCATTGATAAATCCAGCACTGTTTGCGCCAGATAGCGCTCATTGGCAGAATCTTTAATAATCTCAGCCACACCGCCCAGCAGTTCAGAGTGCCGCTCTGTCTGTTCCAGCATACGCCCTACTTCGGTTGTAGCGCGCCGTAAAGATAACACCCAAACAGAAGCCCCACGCGGCTGCGGCGTGGTAAACGCATCAGCATGAATAGAAACCAGCAGATCGGCTTGTTGGCCACGGGCAATTTCGGTACGGCGGTTAACGTGAATATAGTAATCGTTAGTGCGCACCATCATGGATTTCATACCTGGCTGACGATCGATTAGCTGCGCCAACTGCCTCGCAATAGGCAAGGTGATGTTTTTTTCATAAAAACCACTGGGGCCTATTGAACCCGGGTCCTCACCGCCGTGGCCTGCATCTATTGCAATAACAATATCGCGTGCAGCCCGTATTGCCGGTGGAGGTACGTTCTGTGCTGGCTGGTCATCCGGTAAATCTACCACTAAACGGTGTCCATAAGGTGGTGTGGGTGACAAAGCAAACACATTGGCTTTGGTTGATTTGGCTAAATCCAGCACGATGCGCATACTATTGGCATCGCCACTGCTACGGATAGCTTTAATTAATGGGGACTCTCCTGACACCGACGGTAAATTGCTGCCACCTTTAATATTACTCAGGTCAATAACCAGCCTATCCGGTTTATCCAGCGTGAAATATTTGTGATCCGGTGCAGCAGATAAGTCGAATACCACTCGGGTATTGTCCGGCGATGGCCAAATTCTTACACCCTGCACCTGATTAGCGGCTACGCCAGCGACGCTGAACAATGCCAGCAGCAACAGCAATAAACCGTGTAACGTATTGTAACTATTCGTTTTCATTATTTAGCGCATTCAGCATTTTGGCTCCGGCTGGGGTATTAGCGCTTATCCTTACCCGCCGTAGCTCTTGTTCGAATAATAAGTGTATGTCCAGATCCGCTACAGGTAAATAACCCATGCCCTGCAGAGGCCATTCAATCAGGCATATACTGTCGCTGCGAAAATAATCGCGGATGCCCATAAACTCCAGCTCTTCAGCATCACGTAAACGGTACAGATCAAAATGAAACACCGTTAAGTTTTCCAGCTGGTAAGGCTCAACCAGAGTATAAGTTGGGCTTTTAACTGTACCCTTATGGCCAAGAGCATGCAGCAGCCCCCGGCTGAAAGTCGTTTTGCCTGCCCCTAAATCGCCATGCAGAAATAAGGTGTGCCCGCCTGAAACCAGAGTTGCCATACGCGATGCTAACGCTAAGGTTGCTTGCTCATCCTTTAACACACTTTCAAATTGCTGCACTGGCATTTTCTCTGTTGTCGCACAAAAACCGCACCATGTTAACAAATTAGTTGCCTGCTGGGCCAGTAAAACCGCTTGTCGCGACTATGACTTAATCTGCTACTACCAAGTTCCCGCCCGGCTAGGCGCAACAGCCCATTTTATGCTAAATTGCGCTGTGTTTTCTTACCGGCTTTTTGCATGACAACAGATTATGCCGCACTGGCATTGCAGATAAAACGCTGGGCGCAGGAACTGGGCTTTGCGCAGTTAGGTATAACCGGTGTTTCCTTGCCGGATGCTGAACGGCAACTGCAAAAATGGCTGGATGCAGGCTATCACGGCGAAATGGATTATATGGCCAGCCACGGTATGCTGCGGGCAAGGCCGGCAGAACTGGTACCCGGCACGTTGCGGGTATTAAGTGTACGGATGAACTATTTACCCAAAGGCGCTGGTTTTGCCACCAACCTGGCCGACCCGACTCAGGCTTATATCAGCCGCTATGCTCTGGGGCGTGACTACCATAAGCTGATCCGCAACCGGCTTAAACAACTGGGCGAACGTATTAATCAGCAGGTGGCTGAATTGGGCTATCGGCCTTTTACCGATTCAGCCCCCATCTTAGAGCGACCACTGGCCCAACAAGCCGGGCTTGGCTGGATAGGCAAACATAGCTTATTGCTAAACCAGGAGGCTGGCTCATGGTTTTTTCTCGGTGAGCTGCTGGTTAACTTGCCTTTACCCATCGATACGCCACACGAAGGTGATTGCGGTAGTTGTGTTGCCTGCATCACCAGTTGCCCCACCGGCGCAATTGTTGAACCCTACGTGGTCGATGCCCGCCGCTGTATTTCTTATCTGACTATTGAACTTAAAGGCGCAATTCCGGAAGAATTCCGCCCGTTACTGGGCAACCGTATATACGGTTGCGACGACTGTCAGTTGGTATGCCCGGAAAACCGCGTAGCGCCACTCAGTATTGAAGGCGACTTTCAGCGCCGGCCTCAATGGCAAAGCCAAAGCCTGCTTAGTTTATTTGCCTGGCAGGAATATGAATTTTTAAGCCACACCGAAGGTAGCGCCATCCGCCGCATTGGTTATGAACGCTGGCAACGTAACATCGCTGTGGCACTGGGCAACGCGCCTTATCAGGCTGACATTGTGCAGGCGTTAAGCGCTAAACTCGATAGCGCCAGCGCATTGGTCGCAGAACATATTCACTGGGCATTAGCACAACAAAAGCGAAAAGGCTGGCAGGCAGAGTCACTCTTACCACGCAGCACGGAGCGTTTAGTCAGGATTATTCAGAAGGGCCTGCCGCGGGATGCATGACTGAATATAATTGTTGGCGCTGCGTCAGACGCTGTGCAGCCAGATCCAGGATCGCCTCGCGCCGTATACTGTCTGCACTGTGCCACTCTATAATTTCGTTTAATAACCGGCCGCACCCCAGACAGCAATCATGCTGATCCAGGCAACAGTTACGCACACAGGGCGATTCAGACATAACAGCCAGATGATAAGCTAAACAAGCACTAACTATATCGCAGAAAACAAAAAACCGCACTGTGCTTGCGCAAGGTGCGGTTTTTCATCGAATTTGGAGCGAGTAACGAGGTTCGAACTCGTGACCTCGACCTTGGCAAGGTCGCGCTCTACCAGCTGAGCTATACTCGCATCAACTGACGTTGTTACGTCGTGATGGCGCGCATTTTACAAAATCAGTTAGCTTATGCAAGCACTTTATTACGGTAATTTGAAAAAATGCTCGCGATAGGTTACTAATTCAGCAATTGACTCACGAATATCATCCAGTGCCAAATGGCTGCCGGCTTTTTGTACTTTCTTCAGCACCTCCGGGTGCCAGCGCCGTGCCAGCTCTTTAACTGTACTGACATCCAGATTACGGTAATGAAAAAACGCTTCCAGTGTTGGCGCATATTCTGCCAGAAAACGTCGGTCCTGCCCTATGCTGTTACCACACATTGGCGATTTACCTGCCGTCACATACTGGCGTAAAAACGCGATAGTTTGTTGTTCAGCATCTGCCAGGGTGGTTGTACTTGCCCGGCAACGCGCCGTTAAACCGCTTTTACCGTGTTGCTCAACACACCAGGCGCTCATATTATCCAGCACATCGTCAGGCTGTTTAATGGCAAATACCGGCCCCTCGGCCAGGATATTCAACTGGCTGTCGGTAACAATAGTGGCCATTTCCAGAATTACATCGGTTTTTGGCTCCAGGCCAGTCATTTCCAAATCAAGCCAAATCAGATTATTGTCATTTACACTCATCAAAAACCCTTACACTCGTTGCTGCTTTGTTCATTAACAGATTGCAGGTATCATACACGTCCTAAGCTTAGCAGTAATAGCATCCTTTACATCAGAGCGATAAAAGCAGCAGTGACAAAGAAAAAACATCTTACCCAGCGCCAGCAGCAACGTATTGCCGACAATGCCAGCAAACGGTTACGCGCACCAAAAAATAAAGGTGTCGAATCAGTTGATGACGACAGCTTTGCCGCCACAGAAACCGGCCTGATATTAAGCCGTTTTGGCCAGCATGCTGATGTCGAAGATACCAACGGTGTCGTGGTGCGCTGTAATATGCGCCGCTCTGTTGCCTCTTTGGTTACCGGTGATCGCGTAGTGTGGCGCCGCGCTTTGCAACCCACCGGTGGCATTGATGGCGTAATAGATGCGGTAGAAGAGCGTAGCTCTGTGCTGCTGCGGCCAGATTTTTACGACGGTTTAAAACCGGTCGCCGCCAATATTGATTTAATGATTATCGTCTCTGCTATTTTACCTGCGTTATCGCTCAATATTATTGACCGCTATCTTGTGGCAGCAGAGATCACCGGCATCAAACCGCTGTTGGTGATTAATAAAGCCGATTTGCTCAGCGCTGATGAGTTTATTGCTACAGAGCAGCAACTGGCATTGTACCAACAGCTGGGGTATAACTTTTTGCTGGTTAGCGCTAAAAGCGGTGTGGGTATGGCGCAATTACTCAGTTACCTGCACAGTGGTACCAGCATTTTTGTCGGTCAGTCTGGCGTGGGCAAATCGTCATTAATGAACAATTTAATGCCCGGTCTCGAAGCGTTAACTCAGGAAGTGTCGACAAACTCAGGCCTCGGGCAACACACCACCACGGTGTCGCGCTTGTATCATTTGCCTGATGGCGGCGATTTAATCGACTCGCCCGGTATTCGTGAATTTGCGCTGTGGCATTTAACAGCAGAAGAAGTTACCCGCGGCTTTACTGAATTTACCCCCTGGCTTGGGCGCTGTAAATTCCGTGACTGCAAGCATATTTCCGATCCTGGCTGCGCTATTCAGCACGCGGTAGAAACCGGAGACATCAGTCAGGAACGCTATGACAGCTATTTAAAAATCCTGGCCAGTATGGCGCAAGACAAACCGAATCACTTTTAACTTTATACAGAGAACATAATGGATAATTTAAAAATTACCCTGCAATATTTGTTGCCTAAACATTTAATTTCACGCCTTGTTGGCAAATTAGCCGCGGCGAAGCTGGGCTGGTTCAGCCACTTTTTAATTAATCGTTTTATTAAAGCCTACGGCATTAATATGGCGGAAGCTCAGTTTGAACAAGCCAAAGACTACGCCAGTTTTAATGAGTTTTTTACCCGGCCATTAAAAGATGGTATCCGCCCGCTGGCAGCAGAAGCCAATATCGTCGCGCATCCGGTAGATGGCTGTATCAGCCAGTTAGGCCCTATAGTGCAAGGCCAGCTGGTACAGGCTAAAAATCACAGTTATTCTTTGCAGGCGTTGTTAGGTGGCGATATTGCCACTGCTGAACCTTTCAGCGGTGGAGACTTTGCCACGATTTACCTGGCACCGAAAGATTATCACCGTATTCATATGCCTGTTCGTGGCACCTTACGCCAGATGATTTATGTACCAGGAGAACTCTTCTCGGTTAACCCATTAACCGCAGAGTGCGTAAAAGATTTATTTGCGCTGAACGAGCGCGTAGTAACCATTTTTGACACCGAACTTGGCCCTATGGCTTTAGTGCTGGTAGGCGCCACAATAGTAGCCAGTATTGAAACGGTTTGGGCCGGTACAGTAACGCCACCGGCGGGTAAAAATGTGTTTCGCTGGAGCTATCCGGCACATGGTAAAAATGCCATTACGCTGGAAAAAGGTGCCGAGATGGGCCGCTTTAAACTGGGTTCAACAGTAGTGCTGGCTTTCCCGGCGAATAAACTACAGTTTTTAGCCGATCAGCAACCAGGTACCGTTACCCGCATGGGTGCGCCTTTTGCAGAACTAAACTGATTAACAGCGTTACTGGCTGACACGTATGTACTTTCTTCTGTGACCGTTGCAGGCCAGGATGGCCGAATCGAGCCCCCAGGGATGGGTTCACGGCGTGTCACAGAAGAAATGTACGGAGTGGCAGGCAGCGTCCGGAGAAATGGAGGTCATTTTATGCAAATCATCGCTCATCGTGGTGCCAGTGGTGAATACCCGGAAAACACCCTGCTGGCTATTGAACAAGCCATAACGCAAGGTGCGGACGCTATAGAAATAGACGTATTCGCTGTACAGGGCGAGCTTATTGTTATTCATGATCATCACTTAACCCGCACCACTAACGGCACCGGCAGTATCTATCAATACTCTGTAGAACAACTGATGCAACTGGATGCAGGCCGCGGTGAGCGCATTCCTACGCTATGGCAGGTATTACAGTTACTGCAAAACACCACACTGTGGCTGAATATTGAATTAAAAGGCGAAAACACCGTAGCACCGCTGCTGGCCTTGCTGGATAAAGCCAGGCAAGAGCTGCAGTTTGACAGCAAGCGACTGCTTATTTCATCTTTTAACCACCATTTACTCGCCGAGCTTAAACTGGCACAGCCCGAGCTAAAATTGGGGGCACTGACAGCCTGCCTGCCACTGGATTACGCCGCTTTTGCACAGCAGTTGCAAGCACACTCGGTAAATTGTGATGTCAGCTTTATTAATCAGGCTTTTGTTGAGGATGCCAAAGCGCGCGGTTTAAAAGTGTATGTGTATACCGTGGATCAACCTGACGATATCAGTCGTTTTCAGCAATATGGTGTAGACGGTATTTTCAGCAATTATCCGGCACGAAGCCGTACACTGCTAAGCACAGATAATTAACCACCGATAATTAACCATAGAAAGCAAAAATCCCGCCGTAGCGGGATTTTTTAATACATTTTGATACCTAGTGGTCATGGCAGCTTTTGCAGCTATTACATAAGCGCATATTCATCACATGCGCCAACACCACCAGAGATGCACCCACGATCAAAACAGCGTGTTCATATTCGTGGCCCCACACATCCCGCTGCCAATATATAAACACACCTAAAAATAACGAATAAAACGGGTAGAGCTTGCGGTGATAGCGATGAAAACCAATAAACAAAGCAATAAAGCCCAGCACAATAGTAACCAGCAACATCACGCGCTCAAAAGCATGGTTATGGCCAACGCTAAGGCCCAGTAATGGCAAAACCGGCAGAATGATCGGCAGCATAATGCAGTGAATGGCGCAAAGCGACGTCACTGTAATACCTACTTTATCAAATACGTTTCTTACTGTTGCTAACACGTGGCTTACTCTGGCAGCTGAAAATAAAGAAACGAGATAATATAACAAAACGTTTGCTAAAGAAACGCCCACTGAAAAAAATACCTGCTAAAACGGGCTTTCATTGCAAGGCTGCTGAAGCTGCGCCGGGCTTATGGCATAATGGCGTCACTTTTTTCAGCTAAGCCGTATTATGGATACTTTACTTAATCAACTCGATGACAACTTAAAAGAGCTGTACCGCAAAGCGCTGGACGCCGATGCCCTGCTGGATAACCTGCAGCAGCAAGGTCATGCTAAACACCAGCGTATTTTTGCCGACAATAAGCTATTTAAGGCCTCCAGCAACCGTTTTATGCCTTATCTGGCAGAAACAGCTGAACAGGTTGCTGCAATGCGACAAAGCCAGCAGTTTAATACTGCAACATTACAGCGCGTAGTACAGCAACTAAAGCAGCTGCACACTACGCTGGCTGAATTTCGCACTCTGGTAGCAAAGTAAAATCACCGCGCTTACAAGGTAAACGCCGGCTTAACTGCACCGGTATTTATCGCAAAGCCGGTGTAGCCTGAACTCAGTTTGTGCTTACCTTGGGTAGCGCTAACGCGTACTGCTCAACTTTAGGCTGTAATTCTTTGCTAAACCAGTTGCTCAGCATCTGCTTTTCATAGCGAAACTCTTCGTTGTCATTGGCTGAGCGTAACGACTGCATAAAGCCCATATCACGCAGGCGCTCTTCACCACTGACAACCTCTTCACCGTGTTTATCCCGCAGCACATGGGTAAAACGGACAGCTGGTGAGTAAATATCTTTCACCACGCGTAAAGCATTGCCGGCACCACCAATAAAATAATCCACATCACCGGCCAAGTCGACGTCAGTTACTGTGACTTCCCATTTATAGCCTTCAGGTAACTGGGTTGCCATATCATTGAAAAAGCCATCAAACTTTTTAATCACTCTTTCGCGAAACGCTTTACGGTTGTCATTCGCCGGGCGAATATCGGTGAATTTTTCCGGATCTTGCCATTTGATCTGTACTTCACCTGCCTGCACAGCCCCCGTGCCAAGCACCATAGCTAAACTGCATAGTAATATTGTTGTACGCATAGTCCGTCTCCTGTACCTATGGCCAGCTTTAACCACTCTGGTTAGAGCTAGCCGCCGCTAATAAGTTTACCTAACGCTATTCACTATAGCCTTGATCAGGACCAGAATGCTGTAGCCTTTTGTATAAAAATGTAGCCAGCTGCTATAAAAGCCACACCGTAAAAAAGCAAAAACCCGGCATTAAGCCGGGGTTTTCGTGTAAGTGGGCACTCACATTCTTATCACATCATGCCGCCCATTCCACCCATGCCGCCCATATCAGGCATTGCCGGGGAATCATTCTTTGGTAACTCAGTTACCATAGCTTCGGTGGTAATCATCAGTGAGCCAACAGAGGCCGCAAACTGCAGGGCTGAACGGGTTACTTTGGTTGGGTCCAGAATACCCATTTCCAGCATATCGCCGTATTCGCCGCTGGCTGCGTTGTAACCGTAGTTACCCGTGCCTGATTTCACCTGGTTAACCACTACTGAAGGCTCATCACCGGCGTTATCAACGATTTGACGCAGTGGCGATTCCATAGCGCGCAGCGCAATTTTAATACCGTGGTTCTGGTCTTCGTTAGCACCGCGCAGGTCAACCAACTTGGCGGCTACACGTACCAGTGCTACACCACCGCCAGGCACAACGCCTTCTTCTACTGCTGCACGAGTCGCGTGCAGAGCATCTTCAACGCGGTGTTTTTTCTCTTTCATTTCAATTTCAGTAGCTGCGCCAACTTTGATCACCGCCACACCGCCAGCCAGTTTGGCTAAACGCTCTTGCAGTTTCTCTTTGTCGTAGTCTGACGTTGCTTCTTCAATTTGTTGACGAATTTGTTTCACACGGCCATCAATAACGCTTTGCTCACCGGCGCCATCAATAATAGTGGTGTTATCTTTGGTAATCACCACACGCTTGGCTGTACCTAACTCTTCCAGACCAGCTTTTTCCAGCTCCATACCAATTTCTTCAGAAATTACGGTACCGCCGGTTAAGGTAGCAATGTCCTGCAGCATTGCTTTACGACGATCGCCAAAGCCCGGAGCTTTAACCGCAGAGATTTTCACGATACCACGCATGTTGTTTACGACCAGCGTTGCTAACGCTTCGCCTTCAACATCTTCAGCGATAATCAGCAATGGCTTGCCTGATTTAGCCACGCCTTCAAGCACTGGCAGCAATTCGCGGATGTTAGAAATTTTCTTATCCACAGTCAGGATGTACGGGTTGTCCAGTTCTACCTGGCCAGCTTCCTGGTTGTTGATGAAATAAGGAGACAGGTAGCCACGGTCAAACTGCATACCTTCAACCACGTCCAGCTCGTTGGCTAAACCCTGGCCTTCTTCAACAGTGATCACGCCTTCTTTGCCTACTTTGTCCATCGCGCTGGCGATGATCTGGCCGATTTCGTCATCAGAGTTAGCAGAAATAGTACCTACCTGAGCAATAGCTTTGCTGTCAGCACAAGGCTGCGACAGTAACTTTAACTCAGCTACCGCAGCGATAACCGCTTTGTCGATACCGCGTTTTAAGTCCATCGGGTTCATACCGGCAGCAACGGCTTTAACACCTTCATTGATGATGTTTTGTGCCAGCACTGTTGCAGTGGTAGTACCGTCACCGGCTTCGTCATTGGCTTTAGAAGCAACTTCTTTTACCATCTGCGCGCCCATATTTTCGAACTTGTCTTCCAGCTCGATTTCTTTGGCTACCGATACACCGTCTTTGGTGATCATCGGTGCGCCGAACGACTTATCCAGAATTACGTGACGGCCCTTCGGACCCAGCGTTACGCGCACGGCGTTTGCTAAAATATTGACGCCTTTAAGCATCTTGTTACGGGCTTCATCGCCAAAACGTACGTCTTTTGCTGCCATTTTCTTAATCCTTAAATTCAGTTAATCGTTGTAAGGTTTACGGGAAAATTAATCCAGAATTACACCTAAGATATTGTCTTCTTTGGTGATCACGTATTCCTGACCATCAATTTTTTCTGTGCGCTCTACATAAGCACCAAACAGCACCTTGTCACCAACTTTAACGTCTAGTGGCTTAACATCACCGTTATCTAACACACGGCCCAAGCCAACTGCAACCACTTCACCACGGGTAGATTTTTCCGCTGAAGCGCCCGTTAAGACGATGCCACCCGCTGATTTGCTTTCAGCTTCTAAACGTTTGATGATGACACGATCATGTAATGGACGAATATTCATGCTCTATCTCCTAAAGCTATTTTGTGTTTTAACATGGGTGTTAAATTGTCTGCCCGGTATATGGGGCACTGCGGAAAAAAATCCAAGGGGTAAAGCGAAAATTTCTTTATTGCTGCTTAAGGCAAACAGATTAAATTTACGGCTATTGAAATAAACCCGGCCTGCCTCAGGTCTGTACTGAGGTGATGATTCTGAGGTGATGGTGGTCACGTTGATAAAGCCGGATGGCAGCTATCAGCGTATAGTAAGCTCATGTTAGTGTAATACAATAACAACGCTATGGCGTTTAATAGGAAGTATAAGCTGATGTTTAAAGTGTTTTTTCTGCCTTTTTTACTCTGGTTTGCTCTGCTGGCACCGGCTGCTGCGCAGCAAAACTCGGTGCTCAACAGCCTGCTCAATACCAATGATAGTTTTTTGCCGGTAGAGCAGGCATTCGAGTTTGATTTTGTGCAAAAGCAAAATGAGCTGCTCGTCAGTTGGACGATCGCCGATGGCTATTATCTGTATAAAGACAAAATAAAGCTGGGCGGTATTGCTGTCAGTTTTTCTCACCCCAGCTACCCGGCAAGCATGCAGATAGAAGACGAGTTTTTCGGCGTGTCAGAGGTGTATTTTCATCAGTTAACCCTGCGTATTCCATTAACAGATGTCAGCGAAGATGCAGTATTTAAAATTCAGTATATGGGCTGTGCCGAAGCCGGCTTATGCTACCCGCCAGTAACCAAAGAGCTGCCACTCATTGAGCTTGCTGCAGATCAAAGCACAATAGCTAACCCAGGCAGCGCAACTAACCAGAGCACAGCTCCGGTATCCAGCCAGAATACACTGGCAGCAAAGCTCAGCGATGGCGCAGGTTTAGCCACACTGGCCGGTTTCTTTTTGCTGGGTTTGGGCCTGGCGTTTACACCGTGCGTCTTTCCAATGTATCCCATTTTAACCAGCATTATTGTCGGCCAGGGCAAGCAGTTATCTAACAAACGTGCCTTTACGCTGTCGTTTTCTTATGTGCAGGGTATGGCCATTACCTATTCGGCATTAGGGTTAGTAGTAGCCAGTTTAGGTGTGCGGTTTCAGGGCTACATGCAGCACCCGGCGGTATTAATTGTTGCCAGTATCATTTTTGTGCTGCTGGCACTGGCGATGTTCGGTGTATTTAATCTGACATTGCCGTCCAGCTGGCAGGAAAAAATCAGCAAAGTCAGCAATAACCAACAAGGTGGCTCGCACAAAGGTGCCTTTACCATGGGCGCGCTGTCTGGCCTTATCGCCTCGCCCTGCACTACGGCACCTTTATCTGCAGCGCTGCTGTATGTAGCCCAAAGCGGTGACTTACTGCTGGGCGCGGTTACGTTGTATATTTTAAGTTTGGGTATGGGCCTGCCGCTGCTTATTCTGGGTAGCTCCGGCGGTAAACTGCTGCCTAAAGCCGGTAACTGGATGAATGCAGTAAAAGCCACCTTCGGCTTCCTGCTGTTAGCGGTACCGCTTATTTTGCTGGAGCGCATGCTGCCGTTCAGTTATATCCTGGCTATAGGTTCTCTGCTGTTACTCAGCTTTATTATTTACCTGTACCGCATGATGTTCAGCCTGCAAAGCAACAGCGCCAAAGCGGTTATTTTAATACTGGCTCAATTACTGCTTAGTGCAGCGTTATACCTGAACCTGAAACATTGGTGGCCGGCTACAGAACAAACAGCCGCAGTTACCCAGCAACAACAGGCAGGTTTTGAACTGGTGAACTCACTGGAAGAGCTACAGCAAAAAATTGCTGCCAGCGAAGGGCGCTACACCTTGGTAGACTTGTATGCTGACTGGTGTATTGCCTGCAAAGAGTTTGAGCATTTAACCTTTCCCAAGGCTGAAGTACAGGCACAAATGCAGAAGATGCAGCTGATAAAAGTCGACGTAACCAAGATGACCCGCAAAGATCAGGCCCTGCTGGATAACTATCAGGTGCTGGGTTTACCTACCCTGCTGTTTTTCAGCCCGCAGGCTGAAGAACTCAGCAGCGCCCGGGTTACCGGTTTTATGAACGCAACCGACTTTGCTGCCCATCTGGCAGAACTGCAACAGTAAATTCAGGGCGGTGCTTTTAACCGGCGCCGCTTACTGCCACCTGCTTTCTGGCTGATAAGACCAGTATTTTGCTGCCATTTGTCACGATTTCACTATAATAAGGCGCTATTGTTAAGCCAACGGCTTTGTTTACAACTTAAAAGTGCTAAACAGATGCAATTATTCGTGAGCTTTGGCAAGATAGTGCCGGATTACAACAAATAGCGGGAATTACGCACAAATGGCGGCAAGTTATCGAGTTTTAGTCTTGAATGGTCCTAACCTAAATATGCTGGGTGTGCGTGAACCTGCTGTTTATGGTTCCGCTACACTTAACGATATTATTTCTGACCTGACGGAACAGGCTGCGGCAAAAGATGTCGAACTGGCACATTTACAATCTAACGCCGAGCACGAACTGGTAACTGCTATTCAACAAAGCCTGGGCAAACAAGATTATATTTTGATTAATCCCGGTGCTTTTACTCATACCAGCGTAGCCATTCGTGATGCGCTGTTGGCAGTGGCCATTCCTTTTATTGAAGTGCATTTATCTAATGTGCACGCGCGCGAAAGCTTTCGCCGGCACTCATATTTATCTGATATCGCCAAAGGGGTGATCTGTGGCCTTGGTGCCAAAGGTTACCACTACGCACTTGATGCGGCGGTAGCAGAGTTACAAACAACCAAACAGTAATAACTAATCAGGCTAAAAAGACATGGATATTAGAAAGATTAAAAAATTGATCGAGCTGTTAGAAGAATCTGGCATTAACGAGCTTGAAATCACTGAAGGTGAAGAGTCCGTACGCATCAGCCGTAACGGCCCAACACCACAATATGCGCCAATGCAGCAATATGCTCCGGCGCCACAATACGCACCGGCGCCAGCTCCGGCGGCACCTGCCGCTGTGGAAGCACCAAAAGCAGTTAGCGGCCATGTTATGAAATCACCGATGGTGGGTTCTTTCTATCGCGCGGCGTCACCTACTGCTAAAGCCTTTGTTGAAGTAGGCCAAAGCGTTAAAGCCGGTGATACGCTATGTATTGTTGAAGCGATGAAAATGATGAACCAGATCCAGTCTGACAAGGCCGGTGTGATCAAAGAAATTCTGGTAGAGAATGGCGAGCCGGTTGAATTTGACCAGCCACTCTTTGTGATTGAATAACGCAAAAGGCAGACTGATGCTAGAAAAAGTACTGATTGCCAACCGCGGCGAAATTGCACTGCGCATACTGCGTGCCTGCAAAGAGCTGGGTATAAAAACGGTTGCCGTACACTCTACGGTAGACCGTAATTTAAAACACGTGCTGCTGGCCGATGAAACCATTTGTATCGGCCCTGCAGCATCCACGCAAAGTTATTTAAATATACCGGCACTGATTGCAGCAGCTGAAGTAACCAATGCTCAGGCAATTCACCCTGGCTACGGCTTTTTAGCCGAACGCGCTGACTTTGCTCAACAGGTAGAAGAAAGCGGCCTGGTATTTATCGGCCCACACCCGGATTCAATTCGCTTAATGGGCGATAAAGTTTCTGCTATTGAAGCCATGAAAAAAGCCGGTGTACCTTGTGTACCAGGCTCTGACGGCGCAGTAGGTGACGATGCAGCCACTAACATGACCATTGCCAAACGTATTGGTTACCCCATTATTGTAAAAGCCGCTGGCGGCGGCGGTGGTCGTGGTATGCGTGTAGTGCGCAGCGAAGAGGAATTGGTTAGTTCAATTGAAATGACCAAAGCGGAAGCTAAAGCTGCGTTTGGTAACGATATGGTTTACATGGAAAAATTCCTTGAAAACCCACGCCATATCGAAATTCAGGTATTAGCCGACGGCCAGGGCAACGCCATTCACTTAGGTGAACGTGATTGTTCTATGCAGCGCCGCCATCAAAAAGTGGTAGAAGAAGCACCAGCCCCGGGCATTACGCCTGAGCTGCGCGCCTTTATCGGCGGCCGCTGCGTAGATGCTTGTAAAGTGATGAATTATCGCGGCGCTGGTACTTTTGAGTTTCTGTTTGAAAACGGTGAGTTCTTCTTTATTGAAATGAATACCCGTATTCAGGTAGAACACCCGGTTACAGAAATGATTACCGGTGTGGACCTGATTAAAGAGCAGCTGCGTATTGCCTCTGGCATGCCAATGACACTTAAGCAGGAAGATATTGTTATTCGCGGCCATGCCGTAGAATGCCGTATTAATGCTGAAGATCCGGTTACCTTTATCCCGTCACCGGGTAAAATTACCCGTTTCCATCCTGCTGGGGGCAACGGTATCCGCTGGGACTCGCACATTTATGCCGAGTACACTGTACCGCCTAACTATGATTCTATGGTAGGCAAGCTAATTACCTACGGTGAAACCCGTGATATTGCTATCGCCCGGATGCGTAATGCACTGGACGAGCTACTGGTAGACGGCATTAAAACCAACATCGCGCTGCATAAAGACATTATGCGTGATGAAGGTTTCTGTAAAGGTGGTACTAATATCCACTATTTAGAGAAAAAACTGGGTATTAAGTAAGCCAACACTTACTCAGATTAAAGGCCGCTATTGCGGCCTTTTTGCTATAATGCGGCAAATTTTCATAAGCGAGACTGATTATGCCCTGGATCCAACTGCGCGTTAGCACCAACGAAGAAAAAGCCGAACAAGTCAGCGATATGCTGATGGGCTGGGGCGCTCAGGCCGTCAGTTTTGTTGATGCACACGACACGCCGATCTACGAGCCCATGCCAGGCGAAGTGATTTACTGGACCAATACCGTAGTAGTGGGCCTGTTTGATGCTGAACACCCGATGGATAAGGTAGTAAAGCAGCTGGAACAGGTTTCATTTTTTAAAGACGGTGTCGATTACAAGCTGGAGCAGTTAGAAGATAAAGACTGGGAACGCGAATGGATGGATAACTTCCACCCGATTAAATTTGGCACCAGGCTTTGGGTATGCCCCAGCTGGCGTGATATCCCGGACCCGACAGCAGTAAACGTAATGTTAGACCCTGGCCTGGCCTTTGGTACCGGCACCCACCCTACTACTGCGCTATGTATGCAGTGGCTGGACGCCACCATAGAACCACAGCAAACCGTAGTTGATTTTGGTTGTGGCTCCGGCATTTTGGGCATAGCAGCGTTAAAGCTGGGCGCCAAACGAGTGATTGGTGTCGATATCGACCCACAGGCAATAGAAGCCAGCACAGCTAACGCCAGACGCAATAATGTCGAAGGCCAGATAGAGCTGTATTTACCTAAAGACCAGCCGAGCAATTTTCAGGCTGATGTCGTAGTAGCCAATATTCTCGCCGGGCCGCTGGCCGAATTAAAGCAAGTGATAAGCAGCTACGTAAAACCCGGTGGTAAACTGGCACTGTCAGGCATTTTAGAAAGCCAGGCACAAAGTGTGATTGACGCTTACAGTGACGAGTTCAGCTTTGATCCAATAGCCATGCAGGAAGAATGGGTGCGCCTGAGCGCACACAAGCATGGTTAACAGCTAAAGCGCTGCAAAAAAACGCTCGCTGCGCGGCAAGTAGTAATTATCATAATCCAGCGAAAACAACACCTTGCCAGCACGACCGACAATTTCTTTGCGCGGTACAAAGCCGATTACACGCGAGTCGGCGCTGTTATCGCGGTTATCGCCCAATACCAGATAGTGGCCGGCAGGCACTTTTACGGCGTTAAAACTGTCGCGGCCAGTCGCAAAGGGGGCCAGCTTTACTGTATGGGTAATATTGCCTAGTTGTTCGCTTAGCAACTGGCTGCCCTCGTCAGTAGCTGAATAAAATTCTGCAGCAGTATCCGGCCGGTTATACACCAGTTGCTCGCCATTAATACTCAGCACATTGTGTTGCATTGCCACCACATCACCCGGCACACCGATAACACGTTTTACCAGCCGGTTATCGGCAGCTTCTGACAGGAAAATAACAATATCACCGCGCTGTGGATCAGCGCGTTTTATCAGCGACACTGTGGTAAAGGGCAGGCGTAAATCATAGGCCATTTTATTCACCAAAATGCGATCGCCAATCTCAATAGTCGGCTGCATCGATCCCGATGGCACATCATTCCAATCGGCTACCGCACTTCTGAACACAAACATTAAACTTAAAAACACCAGTATGCCGCGGTTATCACGCCACAGCTGCAATACTTTATTCATTCCCTGACTCCGTTAAGTACAAACGTAATGTCAGACCTGGGGCGCGAAACAAAGTTCAGCATGTGCAAGAGGCTAAGTTCAACATGCAGACAGCCGGGTATTTACCCGGCTGTCTGCATGTTGAGTAACGTGGCGGGCTTAAAAGGTGTACTGAATACCGATACTGGCGTAATCCACTTTAGTGTCAAAATTATCAATCTCGGCCAGGATGCCAATCTCATCGCGGTCAAATTCTACATCAAAGCGGGTGTAATCCAGACGCAGATCCAGGTTCTGCGTCAGCGCAAAGGATACTCCTACACCATAAAATATATCTGAGCCGTCAACGTCATCGCTGTCATCGGTGGCATTAATGTCGGCTTTCCACCAGACATTACCGCCCTGCGCATACACAGTAAAACGCTCCGTCACCGGTAAGCCGGCTTTTAACGCCAGAGTGTAACCATCTAAATCTGTGTTAAAAACACTGTTGCCATAGTTGCCAAAATCGATGTAACCACCTTCTAAAGACAGCACCTGATTAAACTGAGCGCCTACAAAATACCGGCTGGCGTTATCTTCATCATCAAAATCCTCATCATCACCGTCTACGTTTAGCAAGCCATAAGCAGCGCCAACGTAGATACCCATGTGGTCAATATCGTCTTCTGGTGTAACAGCATAAGCCGAGGTGGCGATAAGAGAAGATGCAGTTAATACAGCTAGAAATGACTTTCTCATTATAAACTCCGTTAAATCAGCTAATAGTAATTGGCACTTTGGCCTTAGTTCGCTGTAACGGTTACAAGCTTTGTACCACTTTTAAAAATAAAAATAAGACATTAAAAATCAAAAGCTTAAATTCTGACAACTTTTCCGGGCCGATTTTAAGCCGTTATAATATTGTAATACTAACATCGTAATGTGCAGAATTTACAATGCTTAAATGGCAGTTTCAGCGCCAAAACTGCCAACAATTGATTGAATTATATACAAATACCGAATATGAATACTTTAGCAGTGCCTTAGCGGCAGGTTAACACTAAGCTGTTTAGTGCCTGTTTAGTGATAGGTTTTAACAGGCTCTGCTGGACAATGCTACTACCGGATGCGGCCACATCATGCTCATGTCCACTTACCACAATCACAATATTGTCAGGATAGTTATGCTCAATCCGCTCAATAAGCTGCAGTCCATCACTATCTGGCAGCCCCAGATCAAGCAAAATTCTGTCAAACCGGTGCAGTAAGGCCAGTTCGCGCATACACTCTTCTGCGCTGTGTGCCAGTGTGGTTTTCACCCCCAGGCTTTCTAACAGTATCTGCATTAATTGTGCAGCTTCAGTATCATCCTCTACCACCAGAAAATGCAGCGGCATACTATCTGCTGCGCTGTTGTCTACCGATGCCGCATTGCCCGTTAAATAACAGCGTAATGCACGGTATAGCTGATTCTTCGTGATCGGTTTGGACAGCACGTCATTAAAACCCAACGCCGTTAGCTGCTGGCGGATCCCCTTCGCCATTGCTGCTGTAAGCGCAACCACAGGATAGTGATAGCCCGTTTCACGGATAGCTACCGTCGCTTCTCTGCCGTCAATGCCTGGCATATGTAGATCCATCAGAACCAGATCGTAATAGCTATCTGATGCTATTTTTTGTTTTACCTTCGCTATTGCTTCGGCGCCATTTTCAGCAAAATCTACTGACGCACCTGTTGCCTGGATCCAATGTGCAGACAGCTTGCGTAAGTCAGCCAAATCATCAACGATAAGTACTTCGCCTGTTAAAGCCAGCTTATTGTGCGCACCACCGGTATTGCTAATTGACGGTTCCATGCTCAATGGCTTGCGCTGGGTGTCTGTGATATCGCCCGGGTCCAGCGAAAAGGTAAATACACTGCCCTTTCCCTCTTCAGAGGCCACATCAATGCTGCCTCCCATACGCTGGATAAGCTCTGAGGAAATAGCCAGCCCCAGGCCTGCGCCGCCTTTTTTCCGGGTAAGGTAATCTTCTATCTGAGTAAAGGGCGCAAAAATATCTTTAAGTTGGCGCTGCGCAATCCCCATACCGGTGTCGGTTATGCGAAACCATAACATCTCTTTTTCTTTATTTTGCTGCACCCAAAGATCGACGGTGATACTGCCGGCGTCAGTAAATTTGATGGCGTTGTAAATCAAATTTATTAACACCTGGCGTAAACGTGTGCCATCAACAGTAATCAACGCCGGTAATTCGGTTAAAGAATTAATAGTTAATTCCAAGCCGTTATCAATAGCGGTAACATTAAGCAGGGTATAAATATCCAGCATCAGGTGGCGTAAACTGGTGGGCTCAGGGCGTAATTCCAGTTTGTTCGCCGTGATTTTGGACAGATCGAGAATATCGTTTAACAAACTCAGTAAGTGTTTGCCATTGTTCAGGATAGTATTCAGCTCTGGCCGCGCATCTTTGGTATGGTCAGATTCAAGCAGTAACTCGGTGTAGCCCAAGATCGAAGACAACGGCGTTCTGAGCTCGTGGCTAAGATGGGCTAAAAACCGATCTTTTGATCGGTTATCCGCTTCAAGACGCAGCCGGTTTAAACGTTCCAGTTCAAATTCCCGGCGGCTTAACGCATAACGTATTGCTCTGGCAAACCTTGCTTCACTCAGTTCGCTTTTTACTAAAAAGTCTGCCGCACCGTATTCCAGTGCCTGTAAATCAAGCTGCTTATCCGGTTGGCCGGTAAGCATAATAATGGGTGTAGATATACCGCTGTCTACTGCCTGTTTTAGCAACGATAAACCGGTTTCGGCGCCCAGCTGGTAATCAAGCAGACAGACATCAAAGTTGCCTTCGGCTAGTTTTTGCAACCCATCGAGTGAATTTGTTACCCACGTCAGTTGGCTGTCAAACGAGGTTAAGTCTTCCAGATGACTACGGGTAATGATGTAGTCATCTTCATCGTCTTCGACCAGAAGGATTTTTGCCTGTAGAACCGGCTTTACCTGTTTAATCATTATTTTCTACTGGTAACTCAACAAACTCTACCCAATATTTACCCAGGGTGCGCATTAGCTCTACCAAACCATCAAAGTTTACCGGCTTGGTGATATACGACGCCGCGCCTAAATTGTAACCCCGCACCATGTCTTCTTCTTGTTTTGACGTGGTAAGAATAACGATAGGAATACCACGTAACTTATCGTCATTTTTAATATTATGCAGTGCTTCACGGCCATCCATCCGTGGCATATTTAAATCGAGTAATATCAGGCTGGGCCGCGGACAAGGCACGCCGGTGGCATATTTACCTTCTTTGCGCAGATATTCCAGTAGCTCTACACCGTCTTCAACGCAATACAGCGAATTAAGTACCCGGCTTTCACGCAGTGCATCCTGTGTTAGTAATCGATCATCTTCATCATCATCAGCCATTAAAATAGTAATTGGCCGTGTCTTGTTAAGTGGCATTATTCAGTTTCTCCCCTGCTGCCAAACGGTGTGCCGTCGGCAGGCAAAATTAATGTAAAAGTGGCGCCAACCCCCGGCTCACCCGATGCGTAAATTAACCCTCTGTGTCTTTCTACAATCCGCCGGCATACCGCCAGCCCAATGCCAGTCCCTTTATATTCTGAGCGGCCGTGCAGGCGTTGAAACGGTGTAAAAATTTTCTCGGCATACTCTATCGCAAAGCCAATGCCGTTGTCTGTCAGGGTTATTACATACCAATCCGGGCAAATGCCCTGCTGCATAATATTAGGCTGGTGCACTGCAGCAGTAATAGTAATAACCGGTGTTCTGTCCGGTAGGCGGAATTTCAGCGAATTTGACAACAGATTAAGAAACAGCTGACTAAGCTGACTGCTATCGGCCTGTATTACCGGTAAATTCTCTATATTGATTTGGGCATTACTTTCCTGAACTGCAATTTCAAGATCGTCCAGTGCGTAATTAACAACTTCAGTTAAATTGGTGGGTGCAAAATCCCTGCCCCGGGTATTGATGCGGGAAAAATCCAGCAAATCGTTGATTAAATGCGACATTCTTTGCGCAGCGCTGCGCATCCTCTTCATGTAGTCCAGGCCTTTCTCGCCCAGCTCCTGACTAAACGACGCCTCCAGGCGATCACCAAATGCCTGAATTTTCCGCAACGGCTCTTGTAAGTCGTGGGACGCAACAAAGGCAAAATCCTCCAGCTCCCGGTTGCTACGGCTTAATTCCTCCGAATACAAGCGTAACTCCTGTGTGCGCTCTTCCACTTTCAGCGCCAGTTCTTCGTTCTTGCTTTCCAGTACAGCCAGATACTTTCGCTCTTTCTTTACATTAATAGATGACAGGATCAGCATCAGTATCACCAGTACACTGCTTAATATGCCAGATAAAATAAAGTTAAGCTGGGCGTCGTCACGCCCTTTAGTCAGGCGCAGAAACAGGCTTTCCCGGTAGGATTTTTCTACCTGGCGGGTGATATCAAATAATGCCCGGAACTCCAGATAAATGTTCTTACCGCGGTCAGTTTTTAGTAATCTGAGCGCCAGCGCATCTTTATTTTGCTGTGCCAGCCCAACAATTTCAGTTAGCTCAGCAATTTTGGCCTCTGCTAACCCGATCATCTCATTGATGCGCAGTTGCTGCTCCGGTATCTCAGATTCAATAGCCTGTACTTCAGTTATTTGCGCTTTTACCCGGCTTAATGCCGCCTGATAGGGTTCCAGATAGATAATATTATCTGTCAGTAAGTAACCCCGCTGGCCAGATTCGGCCGACAATACCGACAAATGCAAATCATCAAGTTTGACAATATTGTCCCCGGTGTTGGTCAGGCTGGTTTGCGTAGCAGTTAACTCTTTAATTGAACTGATTGCCAGATAAGCATTGAAGCCAATCAGGCACATCATCACCGCCCCCAGTAAAAACCAGCTGGTACGGGCACTGTTTAACAGACTGCCTGGCATCTATGCTTCCCTTTTTAATTGCGTCACGCTGATGGATCTGACAAGTTTTCCAGTAACTGACTACAGTCCTGACAGGACTGCAGTATTTTATCCACAGCTTCAATCGCTTTTTGCGGCGGCAAATTGTTTTCCAGTACCAGCTTAATTAACTCCGCCTGCATCGAGATCCGATTCAGCGGCTTGCGAATATCATGCACTTGCTTAGCTAACTCAGCCACTTTTGCGTCAGACATTATATTATCCCCGTTAATAACTAGCTAAATTCCCCTAAACCACCATAGGCACTTAACCGGTTGTACAAGGTTTTCACACTTACTCCCAACATATCGGCAGCCATAGCTTTGTTTCCGCCAACTTTTTTCAATGTCAGGTAAATTAACTCTCTCTCGACTTCATCAATAGTTTTGCCCGCCGTCAGGCCGGTTTTTTCTTTCTGTACAGCAGAAAACGGAGATGCAAACGAGGTGGGTAATTCAATTTCATCCTTGGCAGGATCACTCATAATGTAAGCGCGGTGCACTGTATGGCGCAGCTCTCTGACGTTACCCGGCCAATCAAAGCTGGCCAGCCGCTGCAGCTGTGCGTTGCTAAATTGGTAGGTTGTGCCGTTCTCGTCGTTTAAGCTGGCTAAAAACGCTTTCGCTAACAGCGGGATGTCTGCCGCACGCTCTCTGAGCGGCGGAATTTCAATCGGGAATACCGCCAGACGAAAATAAATATCTTCACGCAGAATATTTTTTTCGGCAATATTTTCCAGGCTTCGGTTAGTCGCCGATACCACCCGGCAATCTACAGCAATTTCTTTACTGCCACCTACCCGCACGATCTTTTTCGTCTCTAATACCCGCAATAAATGTGGTTGCATATCGAGCGGCATTTCGGTCACTTCATCTAAAAATAATGTGCCGCCCTGAGCCCGCTCAAAAACCCCGGTTTTTTGCGCAACGGCACCGGTAAAAGCGCCTTTTTCATGGCCGAACAGCTCGCTACTGATCAGCTCTTTCGATAAGCCACCACAGTTTGTTGCAACTAAGGCACCGGCTGTCTTGCTGGCATAATGAATAGCTGATGCAACCAGTTCCTTACCAACACCACTTTCGCCCAACAACATCACGTTAGCATTCGAAGCAGCGACACGCTCAATCATGGTGTACAGCGCTTGCATCGGCGCCGACTCACCAATCAGACAACCAAAATGCAGCTCAGACTGAGCAGCAGAAGACTTTTTCGCTTTTTGCCTGGCCGGGTTAAGCACCCGCTCTAAACACTCACGCTGTATCGGCTTTAGCAAATAATCTACTTTGGGCCCACACAGCTCAGCAATAATGGATTTAACCGACGGGTGTCCGGTAATAAAGGTGACTTTGGGAATAGGAAACAGGTGCTGGACTCTATCCATCAAATGGATACCGCTGCCGTCTGGCAGCATAAAGTCGAGCAGAATATGGTCAAAACTATTGTGCTCAAGCCACTCATTCGCTTCGGCTAAACTGCCAGCGACAGACACGGTATGCCCCAGAAAATCTATAATGTGGGAGGCAACCTCAGTGAATTCGTGGTCATCATCTACAAGTAATATCGATAGCAAAGCTCAAATCTCATATCAGTCGATTAACAATTATCAGTTCTATGCACTATTAGATGGCAATACACTGCAATAACACGCCAATACTAAGTGTTTAGCACCCAGCTGAATAGTGATTTATTAATTATTTGTGCAAATCTGTTTGTTATCGCTGATGTAAAAAAGTGCAATGCAGCTGTGATGCTAAAGCACTACTTTAGCGCTAATTCAGCATTTAGCTTTGCTCACATAACAGCTTTAGTTTTTGCAGTGCCTTGGGCCAGGTATCCTGCATATATTGCGCATACTCGGGCGCAATATCCTGCTCAATACTCACTTCTGTACCGCTTTCTACCGCCCGAAACCGGTAGTTCTCGAACGCCGGTGCCCAGCTGGTTACCTGTTCGCTATCAAAATCATCTTGGCCATTAACGATAAAACCCAGGTGTTTAATCGAGATCAGTTCCAGCGGTTTATGCTCAGCAATCGTTGCTACCATGCCATTACCGGACGGCGATAAAAACCGTATGGTCTCGCCCTGTTGCCAGCTGCCTTTAAAATACGAGCCTTCGCAAAATGCTGAGGTCCAGTTACGGTAACCAACGTCCGAAAACATCCGCTGCCACACCGTTTGCACCGGTGCATTAATCACAATACTGAAGTTAAGTTGTTTTACATTACGCATTGTTAGCCTCCGGCCTACTGTGTTTTTACAAATTAACATAGCAAAAAGGCCTGCATTGCGCTGGCCTTTTTGTTTAACTCAGGGGAATTAAGCACTGTCGAGCTGCAACCAGCCATCTGAGCCAGTGCGGAGCCAATACGTATTGATTGACAGCGCATGGCGCAAGCTGGCAAGAACCACACGCCTAACGACGCTCAGAAGCTATATGTCAGATTCAAGCTGCCAGCGGGTGATGTTTCTCGTTGAACAATCGAGCTATCACGTGCATCGCCAGCCAACTGCGTAACCCCAGCTGAGGCAACCACGCTCCAGCTTCTGTTGAGCTTGTGCATCCAGTCTATATTCAGTGAATAGGCATAGATCCCAGATTCGGCATCATGTCGAGCAAACCCCGATGCGGCCGACTGTGATGCACTTACCCCGTAGTAAGTCTGCATGTACTTGCTGGTACCCCAACTGCCCGTCAGCGCCAGCGTCACGGAGTTGTTCGACGACGTATAGAGCGGGCTGATAATGCCGAAGTGCAGGGCCGCACCGTTGTTGCGCTGAGAAATCGGCACCTCAGCCAGCAACTGCAGATTAAGCCAGTCGGTTACCTCGTACCCCAGGCCAAGCACACTGATCGCAGAGCCTTTGACGTCGCCCAAGCCTCGCAAATAGTCGCTGCCGTAGCTGGTCGAGTCGCTGTCGACGTCACGATCCTTACGGCCTGCGCGATAGCTCAGCACAGCCCTGTAATTCAACTTGCCGATGCTGTTGCCATAGCCTATTCCACTGGTGGTGCTGACGAAGAAACCATTTACCATGGAGTAATCAAGTACCAGTGCAGCCATAGCTCGGTTTTCATCCGAACCGGAGTAACGTGGCGCGACGTCCACGCCTCCGCCCAAGGTCAACTCGTTACCCTGCTTCGCTTCGGCCGCCAGTATTGGGGTGACCAGCAACGCCAAGGCAGTTCCCAGCAACATTTGTTTCAGGCTTCGACCTGAGAGTGAATAGGGAAACTTATGACGCAGTTCGATGTTTCTCATTGAAGAGTTCCTTGTAGATCCAATGATTAAAATAAAAGCGGTTTTTAACCGCCGGAATGCTAAGTTTGAATGCACCCCCTAAAGTTCTCATGAGCCAGAAATGAAGAAACAATGAAGCCAGTACTGGTGCTGCAAATCTGATGAATTTCCTATACCGCCCTTTTCTTAAGGCGTTCTTCATTTACTGTTGATACAATTGCCATTGTGAAAATTCTCCTGATCGAAGACGACCTGGATCTCGGCAATGGCGTACGTATTGCTCTTGTAGATCAAGGGTTAGATGTCATATGGGTTCGCCGCAAAGAGGATGCGCTTCAGCAACTCGATGCCTGCGCGCCAGAACTTGTGTTGCTCGACCTCGGACTACCCGATGGCGATGGCATGAGCCTAATGACATGCTTGCGTCAGCAATTCAAAGGTATTCCCGTAATCATCCTGACTGCGCGAGGCACTCTGCACGATCGTCTATGTGGGCTGGATGCTGGTGCGGACGACTATCTTGTCAAACCTTTTGTTCTCGCCGAGTTGTTGGCTCGGGTGAGAGCACTTGCGCGACGCAGTTACGGTTTTGAGAATGAGACGATAGAAGTTCGAGGATTATCGCTTCATGTGCCGACTCGTCGCGTGACAGTACGTGAACGAAATATGGATTTGACGGCAAGTGAATATACGTTGCTTGAGCTATTAATGTTGCGCACCGACCGTGTACTTACACGCCGATTTCTGGAAGAAAGGATATTCGGTACAAAAGACAACTTAAGCAATGCTCTCGATGTGCATATGGGTAATTTGCGGCGCAAAATCGGCGACGGTTATGTGCGAACGGTGCGAGGCGTAGGGTATGTCATTGATACCGTACCGATCCAGAAGGGGGCAGGCTGATGCGAAATTTTTGGCACCACCTGAGAACCCCAACGCTCGTACGGCGAATTATGTTCGCCCAAATGCTGCTGCTTACACTGCTTTGGTGTGTTTTCCTGACTTACATTCTGTGGGAGGACTTGCGCAGTCCTAATATGCTATCGGGCAGCAAGACTTACGAAACCATTATTACACTGATTGATCGTATGGATGATCGTCCGCAGGATCGAAACGCTGTACTAGAAGACTTCAGCAAAGCGTTACGTGAAGGTTATGGTGGCGGTGAAGACCCAGCAATTTCCATCAGCCTAATCGTTCGGAAGAATAAAGAGATTATTTATTCATCTGATGGCGCTCCAACAAGTGTGACAAACACAAAGTATGGAGAAATTCAACGCATTCAAAGTGAGGGCCGCACTTGGGTTGGCCGCACCCAGAAGTCGGAGGAGTCCGACGCAGAGGTAACACTCGTCACACCGGCTGGAGACTGGAATTTATTTATATACCTGAACTCGCGCGGCTATTACATATTGCCGCTGCTGGTATGCATTCCTTTTCTTTTATTTCCCGCCTGGTTGTCAATCCGTATTGCAATGCGCCCCTGGAACAAGGTGGTGCATGAAGTTTCCTTGCGAACGCCAGAAGATCTATCCCCCTTAAAAGATGGGCCAAAGCACATGGAGCTTCGCCAAATGGTAGACGCCATTAATGTGTTTCTTGCCAGGGTGCGAGAAAGTACTGAAAGGGAACGCATTTTTATTGCAGATGCCGCTCACGAGCTACGTACTCCCTTGGCTGCGATGCGCATCAATGTTGAGGCTTTGCAGTCCTACGTAAGCAGCGATAGTCAGCAAGAGTTACTTGCAGGAATTATCCGCAGTAATAGCCGTGCGGCTCGTCTCGTCAATCAGTTGCTGCTGATGATGCATAGCGAAGCGCCCATTGACACAGTAGTGGTGCCCGTGCCGCTGACGACGCTGGTACAAGAGCGAATGGCTGCGCTGGCGCCGCTAGCTGCTGAACGTAGGATTGAGCTTGAATTCTACTCGCATGATGAAGTCTGGATTACAGGTATCAGAGAGCGCCTGATGTCGTTAATCGACAATTTAATTGAGAACGCAGTGAAGTACAGCCCCGAGGGCGGACGGGTTGAGGTAGATATACGGGCACTGGATAAATCCGCACAACTGCGTGTTTCAGATGCAGGCCCTGGCATTTCCGCTGAATTGAGGGAGCGCGTATTCGATAGGTTTTTTCGTGACCCCAATCAGATGCAAAGCGGAAGTGGATTAGGGCTTGCAATAGTCAAAGCAGTTGCACAACAACATAACAGTAACGTTTGCCTAAACACCTCTGCAGAGGGTGGGCTCATGGTTACCATTGAATTCCCAAATCAAAACTCCACCTGAAAGAATACACGACATGAATCTCAAGCCTGTCGGGGGGGTATCTACGGGAATAATGGAATTTCAATTGAAATACCTAACCATGGCTATAATAGTATTTCCGATATCAATCATCGGATGTGCCACCGGTTAAGCTGGCAAAGCGATAATTTTTTCGAACGCCGGTGCCAAGCTGGTTACCTGTTCGCTATCAAAATCATCTTGGCCATTAATGGTAAAACCCAGATGTTTAATCGAGACCAGTTCCAGCGGTATATGCTCAGTAATAGTCCTACCAGGCTGACACAGAATATTGAACACCCTCTCCAGCGCCGTGCAAAAATGTTATTTTGTTCATTCTCAATGCGGTTGTATGGCTTATTAGTTTGGCGACCGATCTGATCGCGCAAACCGCATTGAGTTCCTTTCGCTTGGTGATCTACTGTTAGGAACAGTTATTTAGGACAAGTTAATAAAAGGCAACCCTAAACAAACCAATTCAAACTATCTTTAAATTTGTCTCACTTGAGCTTCCGATAAGCTATCTTTGAATAAGTCAGTTCGAACTCGTAAACTTATGAAAATTGCAGCCAGCAACATAATACTAGCGGCAGCTATAAAAACTCCCGCAATGCCACTCAGTCCAAAAATAAGCCCCCCTATAGCTGCCCCCAATGCAATCGATGACTGCACAGCGGCAACTACCATCCCTCCTGCGGTTTCAGCCTGATCAGGAACTACGCGAGTCACCCAGCTTGACCATGCAACAGGAACACCACCAAATGCTAAGCCCCAAAGTGCAACTAACATCATCAATCCAATCCCTTGAACAGGAAGCAAGACTATACCGAATGCTGCTATACCTACCAGTGCAGGCATAATGATCAAAGTAGCACGCAAACTACGCTCCATTAACCAGCCAGCTAACAGCGTGCCAAAGAAGTTGGCGATACCGAACCCCAAAAGCATCAAAGCCAAACCGTCTACACTGATATTAGAGACACTCTCTAAGGCAGGACGAATATAAGTGAACAAGGCAAACTGACCTGTATGAGCTAATACACACCCCAGCATTCCCATCAAGATACCGGGACGACTTAATAACTCTATCACTGATGCACTCCGAACAATTTTACGTGGAGCCATACTAGGCAGTGTGAAAAGCTGAAAGATTAGCGTTAACACTCCCACTGCGGCGGCTGCCAGGAAAGCGCTACGCCAACCATATAGTCCTCCCAGATAACTGCCAAGAGGGACAGAAACCACAGTCCCAACAGCTATACCACTGAAGATGATAGAAAGAGCACGGGGAACAAGTTTTGCTGGAACTAAACGCATAGCAACCGCGGCAGCCATACACCAAAAACCCCCAAGAGCAAAGCCTAGCAAGACACGTATTACTAGTAGGAACACTAGGTTGGTAGACAAGGCTACAAGTAAATTAGAGGCGATCATCAATACGGTAAAGCCTAACAACACCACTCGTCGATCTAACATTCGAGTTAGACGTGGTACCAACAGACCAGCAAACAGGGCAACAACAGCTGTCACTGTCACCGCTTGACCTGCCAGCGCTTCAGAGACCCCAAGATCGGATGCCATTGGCGTAAGGAGACTGGCAGGAAGATATTCAGCGGTTAACAAGCCAAACACACCCATCGCCAGGGAAAGTACCGCCATCCATGCCGGATTTGATGGCACTTCGTCAGCCATGGGAGTTGACGCTGACTCCACCATTTCATTTTTCATTTCAAGACCCCTAGACATTAAAAAAACACCTCGAAAGTCTAGAGCTAAAGAGTAGGATGATCTATGATTGATACTCCCTAGTTTTTGACCGAAACCCCTCAATGAAAGAAAGTAAACAATTTGCTATACCCTCTGAACTCATCAGCGAGCTATTAACTGGCCTGCGTTTGCGCGGCATTCAATACCGCCGTATTCAGACTGGACCTACTTTTGGTTTAGCATTTAATTCAAGACCGGGACACGCTTACTTTCACTACGTGGCAGTGGGGACAGCTTTACTAAGAATAAAAGAAGGCACTCAACACGAGCTCTCGGCAGGCAGTGCTGTGTTCATACCTCAAGGGGCGGAGCATCAATTAATATCGAGCACACAAATCTCAGGTCAAGAGATCAACGAGTTTACCTCTGCCCCATTGGGAGACACAGTTAGTGGTGTAGATACATGCCCAAGCACCCACTCGACACCAAGCGCTATCATTTTCTACGGTTGTATGGAATTCGATCTTGGCGGCATGTATGAAATCAGAAAACTAATGCCTGACGTGATGATGGCAGATACACGTGGACAAACATATCCAGATTTAGTGGGAATATTAGACGCCATGAAACGAGAAATTTGCTCAGGCCGTATAGGCTTCGCTGGAATACTCGCCAGATTAGCCGAAGTGGGAGCATCAATGATCGTACGCGGATGGGTTGAAAATGGCAGTGAGAATGCTTCAGGCCTTATCTGTGCACTACGCGACCCACGTCTCGCTCCTGCAATATTAGCGCTACATCGCCAACCAGGTAGACAATGGACTGTTTCAGCGTTAGCGGCTGAGTCACATATTTCACGGTCGATCTTTGCACAACGATTTCAAGACACAATTGGCGTCCCGCCGCTACGCTATGCAACAACTCTGCGAATGCGCCTTGCTCACCTATGGTTAACTCGCGAAAAGATCTCTATCGACGTTGTAGCTCAGCGTCTGGGCTATACTTCCCAAGCAGCTTTTAGCCGAGCTTTCAAACGCATTAATGGTCACCCACCAGGCGCTAGTCGACATTTATCCATATAGTTTATAAATTTTCTGCCTGTAACACAGCTGCCTTTTAAGCTATTAAAATCGTTATTCATCAGGATATCAGAAAGTAAAAGTGCCTCTACTATTTATCACCTATGAACCTTATAAAACCTACCAACAAAGCTCGCTATCTCTCCATTCCGTTCCTTTTGCTTCTTTTGGTCGCAGTCGAAGTACCTCTCGACATCAAACGCATGTTTCTTTAGATAGCGAGCTTAACCGTTAGATAACAAAAAGCCCGCTAGAAAGCGGGCTTTAGAGTGTTTGTTGCTGTTCAGTGCAAGATGTTACCTAACGCTAAATTACTCCCACTCAATCGTCGCTGGCGGCTTGCCGCTGATGTCATAAACAACGCGGGATATACCGTTGATCTCATTGATAATACGGTTAGATACTTTACCCAGCAGCTCATAAGGCAGGTGTGCCCAGTGCGCGGTCATAAAGTCGATAGTTTCAACTGCACGCAGTGATACTACCCAATCGTACTTACGTGCATCACCCATAACGCCTACCGATTTTACCGGCAGGAATACCGCAAAGGCCTGGCTTACTTTATGGTACAGCTCGGCTTTGTGCAGCTCTTCGATAAAGATCGCATCGGCGCGGCGCAGGATGTCGCAGTATTCTTTTTTGATCTCGCCCAGTACACGCACACCTAAACCCGGGCCCGGGAACGGGTGACGGTATAGCATGTCGTATGGCAGGCCCAGCTCTAAACCTACTTTGCGCACTTCGTCTTTAAACAGCTCGCGCAGAGGCTCTACCAGGCCCATCTTCATATGTGCCGGTAAGCCACCGACGTTATGGTGCGACTTAATCACGTGCGCTTTACCGGTGGCCGAGCCGGCTGACTCGATCACGTCCGGGTAAATAGTACCCTGCGCCAGCCACTTGGCGTTTTCCAGCTTTTGCGCCTGCTCGTCGAACACTTCAACAAACACGCGGCCGATAATTTTGCGCTTGGCTTCCGGCTCGTTTTCACCGGCTAAGGCATCAAGGAAGCGCTGTTCGGCTTCAACCTTGATAATGTTCAGGCCGAAATGGTCACCAAACATATCCATTACCTGCTTGCCTTCGTTTAAGCGCAGCAAGCCGTTATCAACAAACACACAGGTCAGGTTTTTACCGATAGCACGGTGCAGCAACATCGCCACCACTGAGCTGTCGACACCGCCGGACAAGCCCAGAATAACGCGGTCATCACCAATCTGCTGTTTTAAGCGGATAATGGCGTCTTCAATAATCGTTGCCGGTGTCCACAGTTTATCGCAACCACAGATATCCACCACGAAGTGCTCCAGCATGCGCTGGCCCTGGCGGGTGTGGGTAACTTCCGGGTGAAACTGCACGCCGTAGAACTGGCGGGCTTCATCTACCATACCGGCATGCGGGCAAGTAGTGGTGCTGGCACAGGTAATAAAACCGTCCGGTACCTGTACTACTTTGTCGCCGTGGCTCATCCACACATCTAACAGCGCATTGCCGCTGCTGCCGACATGGTCTTCAATTTTGGCAAACAGGTCATTCGCGGCTACCACTTCTACCTGAGCATAACCAAACTCGCGCATATCCGAGCCCTGCACCTTGCCGCCCAGTTGCTCGGCCATGGTTTGCATGCCGTAGCAAATGCCCAGTACCGGTACACCGGCTTCAAACACATAGTGTGGCGCCCGTGGTGAGTTCAGCTCATGTACGCTTTCCGGGCCGCCGGATAAAATAATACCGGTGGGGTTAAAGTCACGAATTTGCGCTTCGGTAACGTCCCAGGCCCACAGCTCACAATACACGCCAATTTCGCGCACACGGCGGGCAATCAGCTGGGTATATTGCGAACCAAAATCGAGAATTAAGATGCGGTGGTGATGAATGTTTTTGTTCATAGCGACCTTTAAAAAGTAAAGCGGCTGGGGTTAGCCAGCCGATAAAACAGTAAACAGTTTAGCCTAAGCGGTAGTTGGGTGCTTCTTTGGTGATCTGCACATCGTGCACATGCGACTCGCCCATACCGGCCGAAGTAACCCGGACAAACTCCGGCTTGGTGCGCAGCTCGTCAATGGTTGGGCAACCGGTTAAGCCCATGGCGCTACGCAGGCCACCCATTTGCTGGTGGATAATGTTTTCCATCGGGCCTTTGTAGGCTACACGGCCTTCAATGCCTTCCGGTACCAGTTTCTCGGCGTTGTTGCTGCCCTGGAAATAACGGTCTGACGAGCCGTTACGCTGCGCCATCGCGCCCAGTGAACCCATACCACGGTAAGATTTATAATAACGCCCCTGATACAGCTCTACTTCGCCCGGCGCTTCTTCGGTACCGGCAAACATAGAACCCACCATTACCAGGTTGGCACCAGCCACTAAAGCTTTGGCAATATCACCGGAAAAACGAATACCGCCATCGGCAATAATGGTTACATCCGTGCCGGCCACACCCATCGCCGCTTCAGAGATCGCTGTAATTTGCGGTACACCACAACCGGTAACAATACGGGTAGTACAGATAGAGCCCGGGCCAATGCCCACTTTTACTGCGTTAGCACCGGCTTCTGCCAACGCTTTAGCGCCAGCTGCAGTCGCTACGTTACCGGCGACAATTTGTAAATCCGGGTACTGGGCACGGGTTTGTTTTACGCGGTCAATCACGCCTTGCGAGTGGCCGTGTGAGGTGTCTATCAGCAGAATATCAACACCGGCTTCTACCAGCGCGGCAATGCGCTCGTCGGTGCCCGGGCCCACGCCTACCGCTGCGCCTACGCGCAAACGGCCTAATTCGTCTTTACAGGCGTTAGGCTTACTGGCGGCCTTGTAGTAATCACGTACGGTGATCAGACCTTTTAATTTAAATTCGCTATCAACTACCAGCACTTTTTCAATGCGGTGCTGGTGCATCTTTTTAAAGGCTTCTTCGCGCGGTGCCGTTTCCAGTACCGTGACTAAACGCTCGCGTGGCGTCATCAGGCTGGAGACGATTTCGTTATTGTTGGCTTCAAAGCTCATATCGCGGCTGGTCAGCATGCCCACCAGATTATTGCTAGCATCCACCACCGGAAAACCGGAGAAGCCACACTGCTGGGCCAACGCCTGCACTTCGCGGATACTCATATCCGGCGTTACCGTTACCGGGTCTGACACCACACCGCTTTCGTATTTTTTAACTTTACGAACGTTAGCGGCCTGCTCTTCGATGGTCATGTTTTTATGAATAAAACCTAAGCCACCTTCCTGTGCCAGCGCTATGGCTAAGCGGGCTTCGGTTACTGTGTCCATAGACGCAGAAACCATAGGAATATTCAGCGTGATGCTTTTAGTCAGTCGGGTGCGTAAATCGGCTGTATGAGGTAGAACACTGGAGTGCGCCGGCACCAATAACACGTCGTCAAAGGTAAGGGCTTCTTGTTTGATCCTGAGCATTGCAACAATCTCGCTGTGGCTGAAAAGATAGGGAATGTTGCGGCGCAATTTTAACGGTTTTACGCGCGTATCACAAACGCTTTTTTGTTTTATGTTACTCTAACGCTTTCGTTGTCAGGCCACCTGCTGGTACGTTTTTTATGCAAAACCCCGATATCTATAGTGTTTCCCGGTTAAACAGTGAAGTACGCCTTACGCTGGAGCTGCAGTTTCAAACTCTGTGGCTGCAAGGCGAAGTGTCTAACTTTGTCGCTGCTGCCAGTGGCCACTGGTACTTTTCGCTAAAAGACAGCGCCGCCCAGGTAAAATGCGCCATGTTTAAAATGGCCAACCGCAACAGCAGCTTCCGGCCGCAAAATGGCCAGCAGGTGCTTATTCGCGCCCGCATCAGCGTTTACGAGCCACGCGGCGAATATCAGCTGTTAGCCGAATTTATTGAAACCGCCGGTGCCGGGTTATTAAAGCAGCAATTTGAGCAGCTAAAAGCGCAACTGCAGGCCGAAGGCTTATTTGACCCGACGCGGAAAAAAGCGCTGCCCACCCAGGTACAGCGTGTTGGCGTTATTACCTCGCCCACCGGCGCCGCCGTGCGCGATATTGTTACCGTGCTAAACCGCCGCGCGCCGGGTATTGAAGTTATTGTGTATCCCTCACAGGTGCAGGGCGAAACCGCCGCCGCGCAGCTTAGAAATATGCTTAGCAGCGCGATACGGCGCAATGAAGTGGATGTATTAATTATCGGCCGTGGCGGTGGCTCGTTAGAAGATTTATGGTGTTTTAACGATGAGCAGTTGTGCCGTGCAGTAGCCGCCTGCCCTATTCCGATTGTCAGCGCCGTAGGCCATGAAATCGACTTTGCCCTTACCGACTTTGTTGCCGATATGCGCGCGGCAACACCTTCGGCGGCAGCTGAATTAGTCTCGCCGGATCAGTCGCATGTGTTAGACCGCATACTGCAGCTAAAAAACCGCCTGCTGCAAGCCCAGCGCAGCCGCATGCAACAGGTCGCGCCTAAGCTGCTAAACCTGAGTCAGCGCCTGTTAGCCTTGCACCCGAAACGCCGTTTGCAGCAACAGCAACAACGCCTCGACGAGTTGCAACTGCGCTTAAGCGCCAGCGCCAAACGGGCTGTACAAGCTGCGCAGCAACAGCAGCAATTTCTGGATAAAAGCCTGCGCCAGTTATCGCCGGCTAAAACCTTATTGGCGCATACCCAGCACATTAATCAGTTGGAGCGCCGGCTAACCAACGCCCAGCAGTTGCAGTTAAAGCAAAGCAAACAACAACTGGCGCAGTTAAGCAGCCAGCTTAATACCGTAAGCCCGCTGGCAACCTTAGCGCGCGGCTACAGTATTACCTTTGATGAAAAACAGCAGGTGGTGACCTCAGCCTCGCAGCTTAAAACCGGCGATAAAATTACCGCCAAACTGGCAGAGGGTAGCATCAGTGCAATAGTCAATGAGGTAAGCCGCAGCTAAGTTCTGACATTTCTTATACAGTAATACGTTGGCAGAAAGGTTAAGGTTGTAGTTTTTATATTATCTGCGCCAGAGTCTCCCTGATGAAGAAACTGCGGTTATTGTTACTGTATGGTTTGCTGCTGACAATCAGCAGCATTAGCCTGGCAGAAGAAGAGTCTGCTTTTAACTGGCAGTTCGGTGTCGGGCTTGGTATCAGCCATAACCGCAACCTGCTGCCGACAATGGACAGCCCGCGTAATGGCATACCACAGCTGCAATTACTGTTCGATTTTGAATATAAAAACTGGTTTGCTGAAACACCTAGCTTGCGCAGTGGCCAGCTGTTTGGCGTACGCAGTGGCCGGCTGCTTGATGATTTCACGCTGGGTTATCGTCTGAGCAATAGCGAGCGGCATAATCTGGCTGTGATTATGGCCAGTTACCATGATGGGTTCGGCCACTCTGTCGCCAGCGGCGACGGTATTAACAGCAGCAAACTGGACGGGTTACATAACCGCGAAAGTGATTTTATGCCCGGCTTGCGATATCAGCTTTATACGACTGACAATCAGCTGCTGTCATTGCAGGTTAATAAGGATATCACCACCCACCATGGCGATATGCTCCGGCTGTTTTATGGCTTCCGCTTTGAACAGCATAACTGGGATCTGTACTTTAACAGCGAACTGAGCTGGTACAGCGCCAAGCTGGTCAATTACTACTATGGCGTAACAGCAGCAGAAGTCCGCTCCGGGCGCCCACAGTATCAAAGTGGCAGCGGCTGGCGCTGGCATAACGGACTGGTCGGCGTGTACCCGCTGAACAAGTATTGGGTCACCGAATTGGGCGCTGGTATTAACCTGTACTCAGACACCTTTACCAACAGCCCTTTGACGCGGAACAATCCGGAAGTGGTTTCTTTTGCGCTTGTACGTTATGTTTTTTAGATACAGCTTATTGCTATTAGCGGCTGGCCTTTTCTGGCAACCGGCTCAGGCTGAAGTAGTACTTAGCGCTTCCCCCAGCAATTGCGTTACCCTACAGCAAGGACGGGAATGCCATGCTCAAATTCAGGCAAGCTGGAGTATTCTGCAACCCGCAACCGTCTGCCTGTATCTGGATGAACAACAGCTGCAATGCTGGCACAATACAGCCTCAGCTCAGTGGCAATGGCATTTCAAAGATGTGCAAAGCCGCCAGTTAAATTTATGGCAAATGACGGACTCCGAACAAAAACTGCACGTACTGGCCACCGCCAGAATTGAGGTTAGCTGGGTACAAAGCGCGCATAAAAAGCGATTGTGGCGGCGCTTCTGACACTTACTGACATTTTACCGACAACCCCGCTACAGCACTTTATACCTTCCAGTCAGACAATAGCAGCACCTATATTTTAATGGATAACATATAAGTATGATGCCTGCTAAACCGCGATTCAAACCGCTATTAATACCATTGCTGCTCAGCAATCTGGCAATGCTTTCTGCAATCGCCAGCGCCCAGTCTGCTGACTCTGCACCAAAACATCTGCAAGAGGTGGAGCGGCTGACCGTTAGCGGAAGTCGTAACATGCCGCAAACAGAGGTAAGCGAACAGACTCAAAAGCTGCTGAATATTGGCGGGTTAATGGGGGATCCCATTCAGGCACTTTACACTCTGCCGGGCGTGGTTTATGACACCACAGACAGTGCCCCGGCAGTAAGAGGCTCATCACCAAGAGATAACCATTTTATGCTGGACGGCCAACGTACCGGCCCGCTGTTGAACCAACTTTACGGTAGTGCCCTTAACAGCGAGCTGTTACGTGATTTCACCCTCTATCCAGCCGCCTTTGCGGCGCCGTTTGGCCACGCCACCGGTGCAGTTTTTGATGTGGCACTGCGCGATCCCAAAGCACAACCTTTGGTTGGCGTCATTGACCTGAACATGCTGCGCACCTCAGCGCTGGTTGAAGGTTCGTTGAGTGAAAACCAGAGCGTCTATGCTGCTTACCGGCACAGTACCTTGCAATATTTCACTGAAAAAGGTGAAAAATTAGAAGATGGTGAAACCATTACCAAGGTGCCGGTATTAAATGATTACCAGCTTCGCTACCAATGGCGGCCGGGAGACCAGCATAAACTGACGCTGACTGCACTGGGGGTCGGTGAAAAAGCCGGGATTAACCTGTCAGAAGCGTCGGAAGCAGGCCGCATTGATCCGGATTTTATTGGCGATGCTTACCTTAACAGCAACTGGCACAGCCAGCAGCTACGCTATGAATACTTTGGCCAACAGCAGCAGTTGCTCGCTATCTCACTGTTACAGCTTAATCAGCGTGAACAGGGTGGCTTCGGTGACAACCAGTTCTATCAGCTAAACCAGAACAATACTGAACTGCAGATCCGCTGGCAACAACCGCTGAGCAGCACTGTGCTGCTGCAAACCGGTGCCGAAGCAGGCAGGCTGAACGCCGATTACCGCTACGATATGATTCTGTACTACTGCACTGATCACCAACCAGACTGCGAAGCCAACCGTGGTGAGCGGGAGCAGGACGATGACAGGCTTAGCATGCAGTACCAAACGCTGTATATCAGTGCAGACTGGCAGCTAACGCCGGATCTGTTATGGCAGTTCGGCAGCCGTTACGACCATCAGGATTACACTGACGACAGCCTGTTTGCACCGCGAACCCATATCAGCTGGTTTGTTACCAATAAACTGGAACTGGTTGCCAGTGCCGGGCGCCATCAGCAATTAGCCGATATTGAAAAATCCCTGCCGAAAATTGGTAACCGCAATTTGCAATCGCCCCGTTCTGACCATTACACCGCCGGTTTGCGCTATCAGTTTGATAGCTGGCGGCTATTACTGGATTTCTATTACAAGAACATGCAGCGCTTACCAAGAGCTCTTAACCCTGCAGAAGACCCAGAACAACTGCATTACGTTAGTGACGTTACAGGACACAGCCGTGGCGTGGAGCTGATGCTGGAAAAAGAATTACCCGGCAACTGGTCAGGCTGGCTGGCAATGAGTTTTTCGCAATCCGAACGCCAGGATCCGGTTACAAAGGAAAATACCCCGTACCGTCTGGATACACCGCTGGTCATTCATGGCGTGCTGAATTATAAACTGAGCAACGACTGGACGCTGGGGGCGGTATTTACCGGGCGTTCGGGTAATCTTTACTCCCCGATTACCGGTGCCAAACCGAATCCTTATCACCCGGATTACCTGCTACCGGTATACGGTGAGCTGAACAGCAAACGGCTGCCATTTTATCACCGCCTGGATGTTGAATTGCGTAAACAAAGCACGCTGTTTTCGCGCCAGGCAGAATATACCATTGCGGTCAGAAACCTTTATAACCGCGAAAATGTTACTGGCTATTATTTGCTGAATCAGCCCGAGCAGCAAAGCTACAACATCAACAAAGACGAAGATATGGACCTGTTTCCTTACGTCGGCATGAAGCTGTGGTTCTGATCCAAGATATTGTTACACTTTCCCGACACTATTCTATACCGGGCTGCGTTATAGTAGCCCGCACTAACTTAACCCCTGTAGCTTAGGATCCGGTATGTCTGCTGATACCCTTCTTGCACAAACCGCTACCGTATTACTGGTTGAAGATGATTTGGCACTGGCAGCCTGGATTAGCGATTTTCTCTGCTCCAGAGGCTTCAGAGTAGAACATTTCAGCCGTGGCGATCAGGCTGCGACGCAATGGCAGCAAGCCGCCGCCGATCTGATCCTGCTGGATCTGATGCTGCCGGGCAAAAACGGGCTTGAAGTCTGCAAGTTGATCCGCCAGCAGTCGGATATTCCAATCTTAATACTCACGGCACAAGGCGAAGAACTGGACGAAGTGCTGGCGCTGGAAAGTGGTGCTAATGATTATCTGGTTAAACCCGTTCGCCCAAGAGCCTTGCTTGCCAGGCTGAACAGCATACTGCGCCGGCAACAGAAACCGCAGCCACAGCAGCCCCTACTGCAGTTTGATCAGTTATTGCTGGATTTATCATCACACCGGGTTTGTCTGGCGGATACAGAAATCCCGTTATCGGCTACCGAATTCAAGTTGCTCTGGTATCTGGCCAGCCATGCCGGCACAGTATTGAGCAGACAACAGGTTTTTCTGCAAATGACCGGCCGGGACTACGATGGTCTTGACCGCCGTATAGATATGCTGATTTCGGTACTGCGCCGTAAACTAAATGACAACAGTAGCCAGCCGCAACGGATTAAAACAATCTGGGGCAAAGGCTATTTGTTTGTTGCCGATGCCTGGCAGCAAGCATGACCCGCCTGTTTAGTGGTTTATTACTAACCAGCTTACTGTCGCTGTTTCTGCTGGGTTATCTGATTGACAGGGTTATAGATGCTGACCCGCCCCCGTCCAGTGCCGATACTATTTCAGCCCATCTGCTGGACTATATGGTCAGCCAGAGCCAGCCGCTGGCAGAAACTCAGCTGTCAACCCATTACCGGCAACAAGCTGCAGCACTTGGCCTGAATTTACAGCTGGAGCCGTATCATGCGCTGGCACTGCCGGCAGAGCTGGCGCAGCAACTGACTGCCCCGGGCGGTTTAGCCCTGGCCAGCAATGAGCAGGACTACCTGGTCAAACAGCTACCCGCTCATCCACAATGGTTACTTAAACTGGCATTACCGCCGGAGCAGCAACAGCATCCGCTTAGTTTATGGCTGACACTGGCGCTTTATGCCGGTTTTGCAGTGTTACTGTTGCTGTGGTTATGGCCTCTGGTGAAGCGGCTTAATTTATTAACCCGACTGGCTGAGCGTTTTGGTAAAGGCGAGTTGCATATTCGCCAGCCATATTCCCGGTTTAGTTATATTCCCCGGCTGGAACACAGCTTTAACCAGATGGCAGAGCAAATCAGCCAATTGCTGCATGAAAACCGCCTGCTGGCAAAAAGCCTGTCGCATGATTTGCGTACGCCCATTGCCTGTTTACGGTTTGGTCTGGAGGCAGCACAAGAAGCAACAAGCCCGGAGAAAAAACAGCAACTGTTACTGCGGATGGAGCAGGATGTAGACAGGATGGAGGCCATGGTGAATTCCTTTCTGGAGTTTGCCAGCTTGTCGCGTACGGCACGTAATCTGGAGTTTAGCCGGCATACTATGCAGCACTGGCTAACCGAATATGCTCATAGTATCGAGCCGCTAGTGCTACAGCATCAACTGCGTTTGTCATTACTGATGACAGAGCCAGCGTTATACAGCCGGATTAACCCGCATTGGCTGGAAAGGGCGCTAAATAACATTGTTGGCAACGCCTGCCGCTTTGCCATCAGCCAGTTGCAGCTCACCCTGTCAGCCAAACAATCACAGCTGCTGATTAGCATCAGTGATGACGGCCCGGGTATTGCGGCAGAAGATGCAAAAAACGTCTTGCTCCCCTTCGTTAAACTGGACAACGCCTCACAGAGCAGCACAGCGCAAGATAGCCCCCCCCATTTTGGCCTGGGGTTGGCTATCAGCGCAGAAATAATCAAATGGCATAATGGCAAGATAGTGGTTGACCGTGATCCGATCTTAGCAGGCGCCAGATTCAGCCTGTATTTAAACTCTTGCAGCTGACACAATTTGTACAAAAGCCACACAAGCTTCCTACAGCTCGGGCTGCAGCTTACTTATAAAGTGACAAGCAGTTATTACCAGCCCAGAGAAAACTGTTATGAAGACAAGAATGAAACAAGCACTGCTTAGCACGGTATTATTACTAACGGCATGCGGCAGCGATGATAAAGCAAAACCAGCCGAACTTGCCGGCATTTATGAGCAAGCAGGTTATGGCAACATTATAGTGTTTAGCCACAACACTTATGAAACTTACTATGCACTGGACAAATTCTGCTGGCGTGGTGAGCAAGGCGCTCTGGCTGATCTGAACATGTCAGCGCCAAACGTCTCTGACAAAGGCAACCGTCTTAGCTTTACTATGCCGGGGGCGCAGGCCTTTCCGGTACAGCTTAAACGTTTAAACCGCTTACCGGATAAATGTCGTAATCCTGTCGCGCCAACACAGAGCCCCATACAGAACTTTGAGCTGTTCTGGCACACAATCAACGATCTTTATGCGTTTCTGCCTGAGCGCCAAATCGACTGGCAACAACGATATCAGCAGTATGCTCCCTTGATCAGCGAGCAGTTAACTGACGAGGTATTGTTTACAATTTTTGCGCAGATGCTCGCTGGTTTTAATGATAGCCATACTACGCTGTCGGCTGAAATCAATGGCGAACAAGTTGATTATAGTGCGGCTCCTGCCAATGCTATTGCTGATTACGCTGCGGCGGCAGAGCTCTCAACGGAGCAGCTGCTATCCGATATGCGCACCAGAGCGCTGCAACTGATGCAGCTTTACGCTGGCAAAGCGTTAACACAAGCCGACGCAGAGCAACCTTTATGGTGGGCCAAAAGCGACAATAACGTTGGTTATATTATGCTGGGCGCTCTGGGAGGTTATGCTGCCGATGAGCGTGATGTCGCCGGAGATTTTAACCTGGCAACAGCCGCTTTTGCGGCCATGATGGCAGATCTTGCCGGCACAGACGCTATTATTATCGACAATCGCTTTAATGAAGGTGGTTATGACGATATTGGCAGCGAATTAGTACGCTACTTTTTGACCCAGCCACAGGCAGTATTACAAAAACAGGCAAAAAACCGTTTAGCCACCACCGGTTTAGTCAGCCTGAAGCTTTCCCCCGCAGCAACAACCTATACTAAACCGGTATTGCTGATTAACAGCCAACAGAGTGTGTCTGCGGCAGAAACCTTCAGCATTATGATGAAAAGCATACCGCAGGTAACCCTCCTCGGTGAAGCCAGCAATGGTGCCCTTTCAGATATGCTGCAAATCGCCCTGCCAAACGGTTGGCTGTTAACCTTATCTAATGAGCATTATCTGGATATGCAGGGCAACAGCTACGAAGTAACCGGCATACCGGCTGATATTGAAACGGCGGTATTCTCGTTGCAAGATAATGCCTTATCCAGGGTTCAGGCTTACGACACAGCGCTTTCGTTAGTGAATAAATCTTTTGCCATGCCGTTTAGCTTTAACGATGTAGAAGCGCTGATAGCAGAAGCACTGCAGCAAAAAACGCTGCCCGGTATTGCGCTGGCCGCGCTGAAAAATGGCGAACCGGTTTATAGCCAGGGCTTCGGCAAGGCCAGCGAAAATCAGCCAGCGACTTCAGACACCGCATTTTTTCTGGCATCGGTCAGCAAAGTATTTAATGGCACACTGGCGGCGATAATGGCAGCTGACGGACAAATTAGCCCGGATTTACCCGTGTCCGGCAATATTGGTTTTGAATTGACGCCGCCGGCACATTTTTCTCAGCCAATTTTGTTCAAACACTTGCTGTCGCACACCAGTGGCATTCTAGACAGCGAACACTTTAACTGTGGCTATTTTCAAAGTGATGACGGCAGTAGTTTATACAATGCGCTTTTTACTACTACGGCATGCCCGGAACCGGCCTATCAGGCACTGGGGGTATTTCTGCCAAACTACCTGCAGCAATCTGGTAATCGTTATACCCAGGGTAATTATCAGCAGGACGACAACATACAACCGGGCAATAATTTTGCCTACTCTAACGTTGGTGCGGCAACGGCAGCCTTACTGATGTCGGCTACAGCCGATAAACCCTACACAGCGCTTTTTGAAGAGAAATTGGCAGCGCCATTGCAGCTTAAGCAAACCCGCTGGGATATAACAGGCAACAGCATTGCCAACACAGCAACACGCTATGCCAAAACTGACGGTGAGTTTATTGCTTATCCTGACTATGGTGCCAACAGCTGGCCAGATGGCTTTTTAACGGCCTCTGCAAATGATCTGGCCAAATTTGCCATGGCGCTGTTAGCTGATAATCACCCGCTTATTACAGCTAAGGTACAAGACATCATGTTCAGCCCGTTGCATCAGCAGCATTTAGGCCAGGGTATCGGCTATTTTTGGGGTTTGGATCATTCTTACGCCTCGCATGACGGCGCAGACCCTGGCGTAACAACCTTATTGCTACTGGACAGAGCAAGCCGTAATGCGCTGATCGTATTGATGAATGCTGACGACAACGACAATGAAGAGCTCAATGACTTTATCGAACGCCTGCAAGTAACCGCCTGGCATGCGATCTGGGCCACCAATTAAACTATCAGGCTCAGTCTCAGAAGAGGCTGGGCCTGTTGCTGTTTTACTCTTTTGCTATATAAATAAAGTATTTCACTTCGCTTTTGATCAGTTCGCCCACCAAGCTTGGCAAGGTTCGGCTAAAAATAGATGTTAATTTTTATCTGCCCCTAATAATTTGAAAAATCAGTGCAAATCGAAAATTCAAATAAAAAGCGCCAATCTGAGATCTCTCAACAAAATTACACGTATATCTAGCAATCAACCCTACACCCGGGTGCCGTTCTGCGAACTTATACAGGAGGTTTTACATGAAAAACTTTACCGGTCTACTGCTAATCATTTTCATACATGGTTTTTTCTTTCAAACAGCATTGGCGCAAGACGGCAAAACGGCGCTGGTACCTTTGCCCTCGGTAGACGACTTCACCAGAGGTGAAGATGGCTGGGCTTTTGGGCTGGGCTTGGGTATTGAGTATGAAACTGCCTACGAAGGATCGGACGAATTTGGTGTTGAAATACAGCCAGCGGGCGCTGTGCAGTGGCGCCGCGGTGATGATATTTTCTATTTTGCCGGCGAAGCACTGGGCTGGCGAGGCCTGCGTGCTGACACCTGGTTACTGGAAGCCTTAATAGGCTTTGATGAGGGCCGCGAAGAAAGTGACTCTGATGATGGTCGTCTGGACGGACTTGGTGATACCGAAGAGGGCTTTGAAGTAGTACTGCAGGCACGGCGGGCGTTTAGCAACGACTGGCGTTATTGGTTGGTAAGCCGGCTGGTAACCGGAGATAACGGCAACCTTGGCCTGTTTGGTGTCGGCCGCCGCTTTGGCGATAAAACCGACGGTTCCGGTTCGGAAATTAATATCGTGGCGGTGTTTCACGATAGCAAATATGCCAATACAGGTTTCGGCATCACCGCACAGCAGTCGGCGGCATCCGGTTTGGCTGAAACCAACTTGAGTGGTGGCTTGCGTTCCATCGGGGTTGATTACAACTACCGGCATAATATCAACAAGAACTGGCAGATTTTCGGCGAGGCTCTTTATGAGCATTTCAGCAGCGACGTGCGCAATAGCCCCATCGCCCGCAGCAACTACGAAGCCGAAATCGGCATCGGGTTTATTTATATATTCTAGCCAAACCAAGGCTTGCACGGACCTAAGGGGTCAAAAATCAATGACACTGACACTTTTGATTACCTTTGATTCTCCTTCGTATATCCTTACCCGATTAACGCACTATGCAGTTGCATGCGCCAATAGTTCATCGTAGTTTCCTTTTAAACATAACACCGCGGTAATAGGCAGCTGGAACAGAGCGAAGCGGCGTGTAAGGTGTCCCAGTGAGCGAACGAAATTAACAGCCTTGTTAGGTTTTTGGCAGTTCATTTATTGCTACTTCCAGCTCTTTATCGTATAGCTCTGTATCATCTACGTAACCACGTTTAAGGCGATTTTCTGCCTCTGGAACTACAATGGCTAGCGCAAGTTTTTGGCGGATAAATGTTGCAAGAACATGATTTGTAACTTGAGACACTGGCTTTGACCAATTATCTCTGCAGCGCTGTATTAACCCAGAGTTTAATTCTGGTTCTACCCACAGCCCTTCTACATCAGCAACACTTTTCGCATTCATCGATAAAACCTAACGCCCAACTTTGGGGCAGTAACATGCAGGCTTAACTTGGAGCGAAGCGACAGAAGCCTGCATGTTACTGTCCCAGCGAACGCAGTGAGCGACAACAGTTGTTTGTTATGTGCTTTACTCACCAAGCCACTCAAATCTAGCTTTTCTGGTTATCTGATTGAATTCGACCTTATCTATTTTACCCTCAGACAGGTCATCTTCAGCTGCCATTATTATTTTTTGGTAACTGTATTCAATCTCAGCAAGAACATACCCTAATTTCCTTTCTGTAATGTCCCCTTTTTTATAGCTCTCTATTGCTAATTTCCTGTTCCACGATTTACCCGCTGGAGGATCGGGTAGAGAAAAATCCTTTTCGAGTAGTAAGTTATCGGTTATAGAGTACCCCGCCGCTATCGACTCTTTAGCGCATTGATAAAGCATATAATCAATTGAGTCTTGTAATCCATGAAGATGCCAATCAAACCCAGCAATACAACCACCAACTATTTTTCCATTTCGATCAATGATGTCAATTCGCCGTTCAGCACACGCCGACAACATAATCAAAAAGATTGTAATACTCAAAAACTTTAAATGCATAATCTCAACTTCTGAAGCACATAACGCCCCGCGCATGCGCGCGAACTTGTGAGCGTCGCAGGGGCCGCAGGCCCCGAATGACGCGGATTGTTAGGCTCTATTGATAAAAAGTAACTTTTCAATAGTCCCAGATAATGCTTTGTCGATACCTGGTTCGCCATGCGCAGCCAAGAAACTACAGGCCTTTTCAACAAACTCATTTGACTCAGCATGAGCTAATTTCTCCAGTGCATATTGTTTCGCTATTAAACACTGAATTGAGATTGGGAGCTCATCCATAGTTTCAGACCAAAGGTTTGCAACGTAGGATTCTAGATCATCTGCGGAAGAGCTAAGAACTGTCCATATACAATGATCAAGTGCATCAGCCTTACCACTATCATTCGAGCTCGTTGCTTTAAGTAATCCGTCAATTCCAGACTGAATCCAATTCATGTAAATAGCCTAACGCCCTGCTTAGGGGCGGAAACACATGGGCTAAAATTTAGGAGCGAAGCGACGCAGCCCATGTGTTTGCGTCCCAGCGAGCCTGCGAGCGACTACAGCAGATTGTTAAGTTTCATTCCGAACGAACCTTGTTTTGAAAATACTGTTCAACTTTTTTCACGGCTGCATAGATTTGTTGACTAAAATCATCTTCATCAGAAATTAAATACACAATTTCATCGTTAGCGGCAACTCTATCGGGATTATCATCGACAGTTGCGCCAGGACTCCTGTAAGCTCCTTTTAACCAAAAATGAAGCCAAATTTCAGACCTGATTTTTTTAACAGTTTTTTCTAAGTCGTCAAATGCTTGATCTGCTCCAGACGCCCAAATAATCTTCGTTTCTAATCTAAGAGTTGCAAGTTCAGACCATTCTGAGAAGAGGTGATTTAGTCTCTCATCATAAATTCTTTGCTCTTCTTTTAAACTATTACCTGCTTCAACTTCTTCTTTATTCAGAAAAAGCATTGGGCTGCGCACAGCTTGAATTGCTTGAGCTACCTGATGAGACTTAACAAGAACTTTCTTTGCAAGCTCGTACTCGCTTGTACCTCGAAGCTGCTTTTTCCAAGTAGAAAGGCCATAAATCCCAATTCCTACTGCGGCAATTGTTCCTAGTATGCTGATAATATCTTTTGTAAGAGACCAATTTATCTCTGAAACAGAAAAGCAAATGTTCAAATTTCCTCCTTGAAACTTAACGCTTTGCTAATTGGCTGCCGAAGCGCAGCGTGGGCAGTCCAGTGGAGGCCACGCTTTTTGTGGCCGGAACGAAATTAAGCAACTTGTTATAAACCATTTGAAACTTGATAATCAGCAACCAAGCCGACATTCTTTATCGGTGAAGGCAAAATATCATCTGCTGTGTTAATTAAACCATCGCGGCCATAAGAACGAATATGGTACGAGCTTTCATCAATTAACTTGTAATAGTAAAGTTTGCCATCTGTGTTTACTTGAGTCGCATCATGCAGGAAAACCATAGAGTTCTCTGGTAGAGATTTTTGCAGTACTTCTAATGATTCTGGGTAATGCCCGTTTTGTACTTTGTAAAACTCAATGGCTTGTACAGCGCTAGTTAGCTGAGTTTTAGTTAGCTCACCACGTAACTCATCATAAACACCTCCTTCTTGTACAAAGCCAAAATATCCCAGTGCACTATAAAGGAGTACAGTGAATGCGATACCGCACGCACCAACTATTTTTAGCTTTGTATGCTTTATAGCAAAGCCCCAAATAATGGCTATTGTGCCGAATAGAACTCCAATTAGTGGAATGAATGACATCCCACCAATCACGTAGCCCAGACATCCAGCTTCCTTTGCATTTTCTTGTTTATTTTCCATATTACACCGATATTTCTTTTGGTTTATAACGCCCCGCGCATGCGCGCGAACGTGTGAGCGTCGCAGGGGCCGCAGGCCCCGAATGACGCGGATTGTTATGTTAGCACTACCACAGTTTGTCTTGTTTTGTAGGTTGAGACTCATCGCCTACTTTATCTTGCTTAAATCTATTCTTACCCATCAGTGAAAATCTACTAAAATTATTAATTGATCCTAAATTACGATCGGATTTATTAAAGGTGTAGTCACCGACAACCTCAATCATATGCATATTTAAGCTTTTTTGAACGTAATTAAACAAATCTTCGTTGGCATATTCAATTTCAACTGCTTCACGCAAGACAAAATGAGATGCAGAATCACTATTTGGAAACAAAAATATTTTTCTTAACAGTGGCCCACCACCAGAATGATACTCAACCGCAGCGACTACACCTGAAATAAATATTTTTTTATCGTTAAAAGCCTCAGGGCTATTTATTAATTTGTAGAATGAAACTTGTTCCCCAAAATCAACATGTGCTTTTACAGGGAGGAACATAAAAATCAAAAAGAAGGCTATAGATCTCATAAACTCTCCTGTTCAACATAACGAGCCTGTAGAAAAACCTGTTGAACGCACAGTGTTTCTACTCCGGCCTTTCTGTTTATTATTTGTTAGC
>NZ_JAKUJZ010000056.1 GCF_022436675.1 Rheinheimera hassiensis
ACTACTACACCTTCCACCAGCATCAGCGCCAGCTGCGCTGCCACCACTGCGACAGCCAGCGGCCGGTGCCGCACCAGTGCCCGCAGTGCGGCTCCACCCACCTGGTGTCGGTCGGCGTCGGCACCGAACAGCTGGAGCAGGAGCTGGCGCCGCTGTTCCCCGATACGCCAATCACCCGCATCGATCGCGACACCACCAGCCGTAAAGGCGCGCTTGAGCAGCACCTGGCGGATATCCATCGCGGCGAAGCGCGCATT
>NZ_JAKUJZ010000057.1 GCF_022436675.1 Rheinheimera hassiensis
GTTTGGCTCATTTTTGCTCCTTTACAATAACTACTCATATTATTATCATTTTAGCCTGATTTTACCTTATTGCACTTTATCAAGATCAAGGTTTAGATTTTTTTGTACTTGCGTGTGCCATTGTTAAGGCGTTTATTTGTTTTATTACTCACAGCATACTAAAAAGTACCGAGGCGACTAACAATACAGCCATAAAAATATTGAATGCTCGTAGGCGTTTGCGATCTTTTAGCCATACTTGTAGTTTTTGTCCT
>NZ_JAKUJZ010000058.1 GCF_022436675.1 Rheinheimera hassiensis
TATTTGGATTTAGATGGATTTGTGCAAACAATTTTTCAAGGTACGCCAAATAAAAATACTCTTGTATTACAGATGCAGATTTTAGTTTGGTTATCAGAAACTAAAACCGGTGATTTGGACGAGCTGAATTTGACCAATTATAATGCTCCGTTGTTTGCACAGATTCAGCATCCGGGGGATGCAAGAGTAGGTAGTCGTTTTGCAAGCGTTGATTTCTGGAATTTGGCTCGTAAACGGCAAGAAGAAGCAGATAT
>NZ_JAKUJZ010000059.1 GCF_022436675.1 Rheinheimera hassiensis
CCTTGATCATAAGAGCCTTGTCGATATTGTGGGTCATCATCAATGATTAAAAATTCGTACTTGATAGTTCTAGCTTTAAAGAAACGTTGGTTATCTAGCACGGAGAAGTCATATTCGCCTTGCTGATAAGGAACTGAATCGACAACCTCATATTCCTCGGGAGTTGAAAACTCACGCTTAGAGAGCCACCAACCAGACTTTGCAGAATCAAATCCATTAAATTTAATACCAGCATCAGGATTAACCTCGCTTAT
>NZ_JAKUJZ010000060.1 GCF_022436675.1 Rheinheimera hassiensis
GTCATAATGGTTCCAGTTCCGTAAAGAAAGCTAGCAATAGTTCCCGTTAGTCTAGGGCCTATTTTTTCAACGACTTTGCCCATAAAGGCGGCTGACATTCCCAAGAAGAAAATAGCGATACTAAATGCAAGAGCGACTGAGGATTCTGCCCAACCATTTTGTTTTGCAATTGGATTAGTAAAAACACTCCAAGCATAAACGGAACCAATCATTAAATGAAACATGACACCTGCAAACGCAACAACATAGCGAT
>NZ_JAKUJZ010000061.1 GCF_022436675.1 Rheinheimera hassiensis
ATTGAGATTCACCAGGATCAATTCCAATGAAAGCATCAACTTGATTAGCATTGTTAAAGCGTCTTAAATCACCTAATTCCGCATATATTCTTAAGGCCGTCTTCTTGCCAATACCAGGTACAGATAAATATATTTGGACATCTTTAGGATTAGGTGCAATTTGCTTGATATATGCCAGAATATGCTTGCGTCTTTGTTCAATTTGAAGCAAATGTTCAATACAATACTTAATTAATTCAACTGTGATACTGT
>NZ_JAKUJZ010000062.1 GCF_022436675.1 Rheinheimera hassiensis
GTATTTCTTATACCAGAGAAACCAATATCTTCAATCTAGAGCGTGATTTTACCAGTCAGGTCTATTCCCTTGGCTGGGTCGGCATGCTACTGTTTATCGGTCCTTACGTCGTGATCATGCTCTATGCTCTGATCAAGTGGCTAATGAATAAACAACTGCGGACATACCTCATTAGTTCGATGTTTTTGTCCATTGCCTTCATGCTCTTGGCGGCATTTCTTTCAGGCAACGTGATGGACTTCTTAACC
>NZ_JAKUJZ010000063.1 GCF_022436675.1 Rheinheimera hassiensis
GATCATCAAGCCATCGCACTGAAACCAGCCAATCTCAATTTTGAAGAAGCCGCTGCAATTCCATTAGTAGGTTTAACCAGTTACCAAGCACTACACGATATAATGAACATCCAGCCGGGACAGAAGGTTTTCATTCCCGGCGGTTCGGGTGGTATTGGGATTATTGCCATTCAACTGGCCAAATATCTCGGCGCTTACGTCGCAACCACTACCAGTGCGAAACATTTTGACCTCGTTCAATCACT
>NZ_JAKUJZ010000006.1:0-160020 GCF_022436675.1 Rheinheimera hassiensis
TCCATTTTTTAATCAGACAACACTATTTGATCACAAACTCGATCGCGTGAAAAGAGGTTTTTCTACAGCCTCAACGCTTTGCTAATTGGCTGCCGCAGCGCAGCGTAGGCAGTCCAGTGGAGGCCATGTTTTTTTGTGGCCGGAACGAAATTAAGCAACTTGTTAAATTGCTTGCCCGATAAATACAAAAACTGTGATTACCAGAGCTATTAATGGCATTGGAAGCACCAATAACATAAGAATGGTCTTAACCCATTCTAAACCTCTGCTCACTAAGTACCACATTGGATCGGTAGATTCCCGAGAGCCTAAGCTTTTGAACGACAGCAAAAAACATACGATAAAAAAGCACTGTGCTGCGGCAAACCCCAACAGCAATCCGAACACTCCTGTTAAGCTTAATTGCTGACTTGTACTGCTGCCTGCAATATAAAAGAAACATACTAAGAAGAAGAAAAACGAAACTGCAAAAAACTTAGTTTTGTCAGAATGCTTTAGTGCAAGTTCATGCAATATTTCAGGTGATACCACTTACTACCTCGTGCAATTTAACGTTGTGTTCAACCGCAGTTTGTAAGTAGCGCATTGCGATAAACTTTGCGCAGCAATTCGCTAAATGCGCTACTTACAAACTGTCGAGTGGAGGCGCGGAGCGCCGGAGCGGTGTTGGAACACCTTGTTATGTGCTATTCAACAATATAAGCATTTTTTGATTTGAAGGAAATTCCTTCTACAGGCTCAAAATTGCTTACTTCAACACCGATGTTACACAGCTGATAAAAACTAATGTCTAAAATTTCCAACCCAGAAATGCACCCAGAAAAACCTTCTTCAATTTTAACTTCAGTTGGTTGATCAAAGCGTACTTTCTTAACCAAGCCGTTCTTTTCTAAATGTAGTTCAATAAACGATTGAGACTGATCTACTGGATTTATGCTCCATATAAAGCTAGCAAGATTGTATGAAAATGGCGCTTCTATTACTGGGTGTTGTTTTTTCAATATCGAAACCTCGGCAAAATGCTAAATCTAAGCGCCACATAACGCCAGTAGCAGGCACAAATATTGTGTTGTGGAGTTTGTGTAAAATGGGCGAAGCCCATACACAAACGGAGCGACGCAATATTTGTCGCTTGCCTACTTTTGTTAGGTGATTTACGCATATTTGGATTGCCTCCAAGAATTTGCAAATTCAAATAATTGTTGACGATTTACTGAAAAGTACTCTGACCAATATTTCTCGCACTTGTGAGGGTAGCCCAGCAAGTTGGCAAAACAACTACCTATAAGTTCGGAAACGAACACATCGGAAACATCCACATTTGGCCATTGTTTAGATATTTCCTGAACCTCCTCTGGAGAAAAGCCCAATAATGTTTGATATTCCCAATATGGATTATCTTTAGCTCCATTATCTACGAAGAAAGGACCGACAGCTGATGCATTTAGACATTCACCAATAACTGTTTCTAGCTCATTAGAAATTTCATGCTCTCCGCTTTTTTCAGGCGGAGTAATCCAAGGGCGGTACGAACGGAAATCACAAGTTGAATTCCAACAACAATATTGCCCTCCTGACATACCGAGATCACTCGAACATTTTGGACATTTATGAACTTCGCTCATATCTCTAATAGCACCTAACGCCAAGCTAAGCGGAAAAATACTGTTGGCCAAAATGCGCGAGGAACGAGCAGCAGCCAACTGTATTTTTTCCGTTTAAGCGCCTTGTTATATGTTGTTAACTATGCTGATAAATCAAACGTAACACAGCCCTGACCAGCAGCTGCGATTCTAACTAAATCTGCGGTTGATTTACCCGATGATAACGTCATTCCACCACCTGCGGCCGCAATGCGTACCAAATCTGCGGTTGATTTACTCATTTTTAAATCCTTCTTTGATGATTGAAAACATATAACGTTTGGTTAAGGGGCCGGCTTTAGCCGGTCCCGAGTGAGCGAAGCGAGCGACTTGAACCATTTGTTAGGCGTGTTCATTGGTGCTTGTAATGACTTTGAGCAAGTGGTTTAGAAGTGCAATGAAAACGGCTTTGTCTTCGTAATTGTTGAGACGATTACTAACTACTACAGTGGTTGGAAGGCACTCTATTTCATTTATGGTTTCTTGGATCAAGGCCCCAAGCTGGGAGTTATCGTTTTCTGATATCGCGCTGATGATGTCTTTAGGGTAAAAAGAAAAAGCATCAATGCCGCAGCAGCCAGCAACGCACTCGGTTTCCAAGGAGTTCCATAGGTCTGATGTTTTATGAATTATATGATCAATATTTATAGCTGACTCGTACCGCCCGGATAAATCAATGAATGCGATCCACTCGTTTTCTCCGATTCGGATGTCATTCTTATGCTCGTCGTGTGACATCTGGTACGCCTAACGCAAAGCACACGGGTGACGACCGCGCAGCGGTTGGCATCCCAGCGGCCACAGGCCGCGAGTGATGCGCCTTGTTAAATGGCTTCCAACTACAGTGCTCATGATGGAACCCACTCATTTTTTCCGTATTCAAAAGCCCACCAATCTGCATCACCTGGAGCAATCTCAACCAATATTTCTATCCGAAGATATTTTTCACTGGGCATATATTTTTGGGCTGCTTCTTTTGCCAATTCGAAAGTAGCATGAGATGAAACATTTTCCCCTGCGTAAAGCCTGAAACCGTCTGTGTTCATAATTGCCATTTAACGCCCGCCACAAACGCGAGCAACTTGTTGCGAGTCGAGCGGCCAAAGGCCGCGTTTTTGATGGCGTTTGTTATATTTTTTTCTGATGCTACGGTATGACGCATTTACCATATGCCTTAAAACCGTAACCTTTGTAGCCATAAGCTTGTTTAACCCACGCCGTATACCAAAAAACACTATTATGCTGCCTTATTTCAAGTTTTATAGAGTTACCAGCCAATTCAAAGCTTAGAAATGAAGCATTATCATTCGGCGGTGGTCGTTTAGGAACTATCGTTTCATCAGCTGTAAGCAAGCATTCAAGTAAATCTGAACTGAGCAACTTAGTTTCGCTATTTGCTATGGGCTCTTCTGTAACCTTACTGGTCTCGAAATAGTAAATAGGTTTATTAGTCTGACTTAGCCCACTTTTGAAATTTTCCAAACGTTCAAAAGATTCGTAGGTATCAGAAACAACAACATAAATAAAATAAAAAAATAGCAGCATAAACAGCCACCAGGGTGGCGCGCTTCTTCTCCACCATGGCAAATGTTTCTTTTCAAGCTTAGTTATCACACCAATACTCACAAAAAAATATAACGCATTACTAATGGGCTGCCGCTGCGCAGCGTAGGCAGTCCCGTGGAGGCCACGCTGTTTGTGGCCGGAACGAAATTAAGTAACTTGTTATATGGCATTTTTTTCACCAGCTTTCCGATACTCTGCTGTATCCATCTTTTTAATTTGCAAGTAACCTAAAAACAACGATATAGGACAAATAGTCATTATTAAAATTGTAGAAACTGTGCTCATTGACTCACCTGAGACGATGTATTCGATCCCAAGCACTACCATCAAGAAAACTAGTCCTCCATAGATGAAAAAATCTACCTTTCTCTGGATTTCTAATAGTGATGAATTGCTAAGTTTTTGCGAGCATTTAGGGCAATGAAATAATGTTTCCTTTTTTGTTTTTTCCAAGTCTTTCAATCGTAAGTAACCGAACTCCTCAGAACACACGGGACATTTCATCGAACTTTCCTAAATGACATATAACGCTCGCATTTGCGGCAAATTGGAGCGCAGCGGAAATTTGTCCGAAACATGCGCTTGTTAGGGCTTGCTCTTGATGCCGATTTGCTTTGCAAACTCGGGATCTATCCAAGCCGACTCTATTTGGCCAGGCTCTAGTTCAACTTCTTCTGGAGCGGAACACCTAGAAACAAAATCATCTACTGACTTAGAAAGAAACGCGTTCTCTCCTGTTTCGTGATCCCAGAAGCACACAGCCTCGTTACGCAGAACGAAATAGTTGCCGCAATCGTCTTCGGCAAGGACATTCGAAGTGGATAAGACTTCAGGAAATGGCTCCTTGGCTTTTCGGATTACGCCGTATTCAACGCCAGTTTCGCTTTTGAATATTTTACCAAATGCTCGATTCACATCTTAGCCCTAACGCCTTGCACAGCAGCATTTTTGGAAGAGCGCTTTTGTGGTACACAACCACAAAAAAAGCGATGGAAAAAATGTCAGCTGGTGCAACTTGTTAGGAGACACTGCTAATAGCCTCGAAATTTCGAATTAACTGCTCCAAAGGCAAATCGAAGCCAGTTAAATTTTTTCCGCTTAAATTTAGGTTAACGAGCCTGTTTTTCTGAACTAGTATTGGCACCACAACCTCCTTGAATTTTTCCCATGAGATACCTCTAGGTTCTACTTCTCCTAGAAGGTCAGGGTTAAGCTTCTTAAGTCTTTGTATTCTCGATTTGGAAGACCAAAGCGGCAAAGAAACACGGTTATCTTTTACATCAAACTCTAAGAAAGTCCCATCTGGATTTTCCGCAAACCAAAGATATTGATTGGCAGTAGCCTCCTGATAAAATTTCTCTATCTGCGCACCGACGCTCAACTTGAATATCTCCTAACGCCCGCCACAAACGCGAGCAACTTGTTGCGAGTCGAGCGCCCAAAGGGCGCGTTTTTGATGGCGCTTGTTAGGCATTTACAACACCTGAACTTGTTGCTGCTTGCTTGCCCAAGGCAACACCAAACAAAAGCGAAATAAACATACTCACATAATCAATTTGCCAGCCGCCCAAAAGAGCATCGCCAACCAGTAAAAACAGAATACATGATGAAATTAAAGAACTTAGAAAAATAACTATAAATGCATGTGTAAAAGCAAACTTACTCTGATTCTTCACTAAAAAATAAATGATCGTTGCTTCGACAAACATAGAAAGAAAAATAAAGCTCCAGTAAATCCAGCTTGGAATAATTTCACCAGCTGAATCATAGCGTCCCATTACATACCCCAGTGGAACACCCGAAGCAACAGAACATATAAAGAAGATCACTGTGTATCTAGCAATTCGTGCCCAGTTCACTTAACGTCCTTTTAAATGCCTAACGCTCGCAGCACAGGCCGAAACGCGCGCAGCGGTTGAGGTCCAGGCCACGCAGTGGCCGTTTGTGACTGCGTTTGTTATACGCATCATCGATGTCAAAATATGAAAACAGATTATTAAACATCACCCATTCCCATATCATCATCAAGAGCTTCTCCAACCTGATGAAGGCCAACAACTGTGCAGTTTTCTGCGATCCAATGTAAATCGGTTATCATCGCTTGAACAGCTTTACGATCTCCAGAAAGCTGCAGTAAAGCTGTCAATTCAGTAAGCTCGCTGCTTAAAATCATTACTCTATCGGCGATATCGTCGAACTTATTTTTGATTTCGTTCGGAGTCATATTTTGAATACCGTATAACGTTTGGTTAAGGGGCCGGCTTTAGCCGGTCCCAGTGAGCGAAGCGAGCGGCTTGAACCATTTGTTAGAGTGCTGTTAACGCGGAAAAATTATGGGCAATTTTTTGAAGCTCACCGGTTTCATGTGCCCAAATATAAATTTCTTGCCCGAATGATGTGCCTTCCTTTAGTAAAACTAGCTGGTCGCCGCTGCCATTACCTGCAATGGCTACTGCCTCTTTAGGGAACCCTGGCCAGCTTTTAAAGTGCTGTGTCTCTTTTATGATGTGATTTGCGGTGCGAGAGATGCGTTTTCTATCAGATGTGTCAGCTATTGGATACTGCTGCCAAACATCGTCTTCGAGCTCTAGCTCTCCACCATTTCGTTTGAGCATTGAGAGTCGGTACGAATCTGGCAGCGTTGCCCCTAATAGTTGCTCAGCTGTATGGATATAGCTTTCGGCTAAATCAAAGGGCATAAGAAAGTACTCTAACGCTTATTAGGCGGAACAATCCGTATTTAAACACGGACCTTTCCGCCTTTGTCAATTTAATGTAATGAACATTACACCGCTTACTTTGAACTTACAACAAGTTACAGGTACAACTGATGCTAAAGTTGCTGACAAATACGGATTAATCCGTCTAACAAAGCACAACCAGCTCTTGGGCACTACATGTATGCAAATACAGCATTTTTTCAGCCGAATATCAGCTAACTTACAGCTGTTGCCTGCAACAACATTCACGCACAAAAAAACCGCCAGCAGGCGGTTTTTCTAATCAACGGTTGTTAAATCAGCCTTTACGCCAGCTGGTTACGCCGTTTTTATCTTCTACGATAATACCTTTGGCCGTTAACGCATCGCGGGCGGCGTCTGCTGCTGCCCAGTCTTTATTAGCGCGGGCGGTGTTGCGCTTTGCGATCAGCGCTTCTATTTCAGCTACATCGTCATCAGATGCGCCTGATTGTAAGAAGGTCTCAGCATCGCCCTGCAGTAAACCCAGCACACCGGCTAACAGGTTTAATACGCCTGCCAGCTCGGCAGCCTTGACCGGTTCGGTTTCTTTAAAGCGGTTTACTTCACGCGCCAGTTCAAACAACACCGGTAAAGCTTCCGGCGTGTTGAAATCATCATCCATTGCCGCTTTAAAACGCACAATATACGGGCTGTTTAAATCAATACTGTGGCTTGGCGTGACATTACGCAGCGCGGTGTATAAGCGGCCTAAGGCAGCATGCGCCTGGGTTAAGTTCTCTGCCGAGTAGTTCAGCTGGCTGCGGTATTGGCTGGATAATAAAAAATAGCGTACCGCCTCGGCGTTGTATTCTGCCAGTACGTCTTTTACCGTAAAGAAGTTGCCTAAGGATTTAGACATTTTCTCTTTATCTACCTGCACCATACCGGTGTGGATCCAGGTATTAACGTACTTGTGGCCATGGGCACAGGTAGACTGGGCTATTTCGTTTTCGTGGTGCGGAAACTGTAAGTCTGAACCGCCACCGTGAATATCAAAATGCTCGCCTAAATGCTTAGCGCTCATGGCAGAACATTCAATATGCCAGCCAGGGCGGCCATTGCCCCACGGTGATTGCCAAAACGGCTCGCCCGGCTTGGCGCCTTTCCATAAGACGAAATCCAGCGGATCGTCTTTATTGTCGGCCACTTCTACCCGTGAGCCGGATTGCAGCATCTCCAGGTTTTGCTGGCTAAGCTCGCCATAGGCTTCGTATTTGCTCACATCAAACAACACATCGCCATCGGCCGCAACATAGGCATAGCCTTTGGCAACCAGGGTTTCAATCAGGGCGATAATTTCGGCCATATGGGTAGTAACGCGCGGCTCTATATCGGCCGGCATTAAACCCAGCGCAGCAAAATCGGCGTGCATGGCTTGGGTAAAGCGTTCAGTTAAGGCGTCGCAGCTTTCGTTGTTCTCGGCGGCACGCTTAATAATTTTGTCGTCTACGTCGGTAATATTACGCACATAGGTTACGTCGTAACCCAAAAAGCGCAGGTAGCGGTTTATTACGTCAAAGGCAACATAAGTGCGGGCGTGGCCGACATGACAGTAGTCATAAATAGTAATACCGCAGACATAGAGCCCTGCTTTACCGGGTTCAATTGGCGTGAACAATTCTTTTTTTCTGCTTAAGGTATTATAAATTTGTAACATGTCTTCCTCGAAGTCCTTTGACTAAAAAACGCTAAACCAGTGCAGCTGCTGCACCAGCGCGCTAGTGTATCACCGGCACCTTAACCCGGCTATCCTTGCTTTATGATTTGGCCTGACTACGTTAGAATAGCGCCACTTTGAACTAAGGACACCTTATTATGATTAGCTTACACACCAATTACGGCGTAATTAAATTAAACCTGTTTGCCGACAAAGCCCCTGCTACTGTGGAAAACTTTATCAGCTATGTAAAAGACGGTTTTTACGACAACACCATTTTTCACCGCGTAATTAACGGTTTTATGATCCAGGGCGGCGGTTTTACTGTCGATATGGAGCAAAAAGACACCAAAGGCCAGATTAAAAACGAAGCCAACAACAAAGTGCCAAATAAAAAAGGCACTATTGCTATGGCACGCACCAATGAGCCGCATTCAGCGACATGCCAATTCTTCATAAACATCGCCGATAACGACTTCTTAAACTTCAGCTCTGAAACCGGCTCCGGCTGGGGTTACTGCGTATTTGGCGAAGTGGTTGAAGGTATGGACGTGGTTGACGAGATTAAAAAAGTGGCCACCGGCCGCAATGCCGGCCACAGCGACGTGCCGGTAAAACCGGTAGTAATTGAAAAAGCTGAACTGCATGCTTAAGCCCTGTTAATGTCAGAGCTGATGCCAGAGCTGATGTCTGAGCAGCACACGCTGTTTATCGCCGATCTGCATTTAGCAGCAGATCGGCGTGATATTACCGCTGCCTTTTTGCGCTTTTTGCGTGAGCAAGCCATCCATGCTGATGCGCTGTATATTCTCGGCGATTTATTTGAAGTATGGATTGGTGACGATAACCCCGAGCCATTGCTTGATACCGTAGCTACCGCATTAGCCACGCTTAGCGCTCAGGTACCCATTTATTTTATTCACGGTAACCGTGATTTTGTTTTACGCCAGGGCTATGCCAACCGCGCCGGTATGCAGTTGCTGCCGCAGCAGCAGGTTATCGACTTGTACGGCACACCTACGCTGATTATGCACGGCGACAGCCTGTGTACGCTGGATATTGCCTACCAGAAATTTCGTAAATGGTGGAACCAGCCGTGGTGGCAGTGGTTATTGTTAAAAACGCCGATAGCCTTCCGCCAGGGTATCGCTGCTAAGGCACGGCGTAAAAGTGCTATGCACAAGGCACGCTACTCTTCTCAACAGCAGCAAGGGCAGCAACAGCCACAAATTATGGATGTTACCCCGGACGAAGTGCCCAAAGTGATGGCAGAGGCCGGGGTATTAAAGCTGATCCACGGCCATACCCACAGACCGGCGGTGCATAAGCTTGAGATAAATGGCCAGCCCGCAGAGCGCTATGTATTGGGCGACTGGTATACGCAAAGCAGTTATTTAAAAGTCAGCGCCAGCCAGTGGCAGCTGTATTTTAACCCCCTGGCAGACTAAACCCACTGCGACAAACTCATTACGGCACCGGCCACGGCTAACTACGGCAACTGCCGCGACTAAGCAGCCCGGCATGCTGATAGATCTGGTCGAGCAAACGCATATTATTAATCGCATCGGCGCCGCCGGTTAACGCTGTGGCACTGCCTTGCAGGCAATCTTGCACATGCTTTAGCTGATAATAATAGGTGCTATGGCCGGGCACACTGTATTGCCGCTCGGCCCCGGCAGTCATCACTTTTATACTGTTGCCCTGTTGCGGTGTAATCAGCCCGGTGACTTCAATACTGCCCAAACTACCTTCCAACACCAGGCTGGTATCGGGTGTGCGGCTTAAATGCTCTGCCATGCTGGTGCCGATATCGGCAATAGCGCCGTTGGCAAATTGCAGCTGCGCCTGCGAGGTTATATCAATTTGCTCACCGCCATTTGTCGCACTGGCTGTAATACAGTTAGCGCTTAACACTTGCGGCTCCTGCCCCGGCTCAGAGCCCATAACAGTACGCACCCAATGCAGCGGATAACAGCCTAAATCCATCATGGCGCCGCCGCCCAGTGCCGCTTCATGGCGCAGCGAACCGGCAAAATACGGGATCCGCACCGAAAAATTGGCACGTAGATGGCTGATAGTGCCAATAGTACCGGCCTGCACCAGGCGCATTACCTCAACAAACAGCGGATGAAAGCGGTAATGAAATGCCTCCAGCAGTACCTTGCCGGAGGTTTTTGCCGCCTGCACCATGGCTTTGGCTTCGGTTTCATCCATAGCAAACGGCTTTTCGCACAACACATGTTTGCCCTGTTGCAAGGCTTGTATGGTCCAATGCGCATGCTCTGAAGGTGGCAGGGCATTGTAAATCAGGTCGATATCGCTTCGCTCCAGCAAGGCCCGATAACTGTCGGCGACATGTAAGATGCCATGCTCGCCGGCATACTGCCGGGCCCGCGCTGTTGTCGATGCTGCCACGGCTTGCAGCACAAAGCCATCCAGTTGCTTCAGCGGCTGAAATATCGCTTTGTCGCTGATACGGGCAGCGCCTAATAAGCCAATGCGGATCATAGCTGTTCCTTATGCTGTTATTAAACCGGCGGTAGTAGCAGCTCTACCTGATAATGCTGGCCGGCAACAATGTCGCGAATAAGCGGCTCGGCCAATAAACGGCCATCGACACTTAGCTGTGCTACTTTGATGCCGCTTTGCCGGCGCATTAGGATAGAAAACTCTGCCCCACGAAATTGCCGCTTAAGCTTAACCTGCGGCCAATCGGTCGGCAGTTGCGGCTGCAGCAATAAGCCATCGGCACAACCTTTTACACCAAACAGCCCTTCAATTAATGCGCGATATACCCAGTGCACCGTGCCGGTATTAAATAACTGGCTGGAACGCCCGGCTGTGCGTGGGAATTGTTGGTAAGCACCGCGATAGTAATTCGGGATAAACACCGGTAACTGGCCGCGCTGCAGACAGTCTTGCTCTGTGCTGCCGGGTAGCATCTGGCGTAGCACCGCAAACGCCTTATCCGGCTGGTTAATCTGGTACAGCGCATACAGGTAAAACGCCGCCGCATGGTTATACACCGAGCCATTTTCAGCCGAGCCCGGGTGCTTTTGCGTTACACGGCCCACATCGTCGCGCATTGCAGTATAGGCCGGTGCCAGCATTTGCACGCCGTAAGGTGTGGCAAGTTGGTCATCAATTTCGGCCAGCATCAGCTGCAATTGTTCCGGATTAGCTGCACCACTTAACATGGCCCAGCTTTGTGGGTTCAGGTAAATACGGCCCTCGGCATCTTTACTGACGCCAAAAACCACATTGTCGTCGGTAATGCCGCGGCCATACCATTTGCCGTCCCAAAGATAATGGTTAACCGCCTGATTAAAGCTGTGTGCATCACTGCGGTATTGCTCAGCGCGCTGAAGCTCGCCCAGTTGCTGACAAATATCGGCCCAGCAGTTAAGCGCATACGCCGCAGCCAGTGACAACCAGCCTGATACACCACGACCTTTGTAGCCGACCATATTCATCGGATCGCACCAGTCGCCCTGCTCAATAAAGCTCAGGCCACGCTCGTCACGTTTATGCAGCAACCAGCTCATGGCGCGGCAAATATGTTCAAACACAGTGGCTTGCTCAGCGCTGTCGCCAAAGGCGAGCTGTTGCTGCAATAAGGCAGTGTCGTTGGTTTCGGCCAGATAAGCCGCTAAACACACCGGCAGCCAGACACATTGGTCGGTATGCGGCACCTGATTAATATATTTCAGCTCGGCGTCGGGGTGCAGCAAAATACCATCCGGCATTTCGCCGCTGCTGTGCTGCTGCGCCAGCGCCGTTAATAGCGCCGTGCGAAATGCCTCCGGCCGCACATAGCTCATGCCCATATTATCCTGCAGATAATTGCGGGTTTGAGGATCTGTGGTAAGCCGGTTTACATCGCCGTGGTAATACACCTGGCGCGGTAGCCAGTGGTTTACAAAGTTATCCAGCGCGCCATCCGGTGTTTCAATGGTTAAACAGCCCTGGCCCTGCGCAATATAACCACTGTACTGCTGCTGCGCTTTGCTAAAGCCATCCGGCGTTAAAAAATAACGCTGCCGCGCGGCGGCAATTTCGCTTTCATCCAGCGCCGGGCCAAATACAAAGCGGTAAACCTGCGTTGCAGCGCCTGCCAGTTGCAGCCGGTATTGCATCACACAAGCCGGGGTTTCATATAAGGCATCGCCGCCATCGAGTTCTGTTTGCTGCAAAGCAGCCGGTGCATGCAGGCCGCCCTCGCCTTCAAACGCTTGCTGCGCGCACTGCCAACTGGTGGGTACCTGCTCGGCCAATAAAAAGGTTTTATCTTTTAACTGTTTGTTTTTAAAGTAATCTGGGTATTTTTGATATGGCGTAACCGATGAGCATACTATGGCATTTAGCGCTGGCTCAAACTTTGCTGACTGATTCATCCACGACATATAGCCGACCGGAAAATACGGGTAGATGCTGAGCTCGCGTGGCTGTGCGCTCAGGTTAGTCACGGTAAGCTGCCACAGCTCATGCGGCTGGTCCGGGCTTAAACATAGCTGCCATTCCAGTTGCAGGCCCTGCTGCTGTAGCTGCCAGCGGATATCGCTTTTACCGGCAGAAAACACAAAGCTGTCGGCTTTGCTGCGCACCGGCTCGTATGGTACCGAGAACACCTCAGTACTTTGCTCGTCTTTAATATAGACAAAACGGCCAGGATGATGCGCGTAATACGGCTGCTCCGGCTGCATAAAGGTTTTGGCTTCAAGGTTAGGCGCATGAGCGTATTTGGCGGGCTCCGGCTGCATAAACTGCGCGGTGGCATAGCCACGGCAGTTAAGTTGTACCATTAACTGCTTGTTCCATAAAAACGCCGCCGCCAGCGGCATGGTAGTGGGGCTGAATAAGTCATAACGCTGATTATTATCACCAGGTTGCATGCCTGTGGCTGCCATCAAAATAGTACTCCGGATAAAATTAACTTATAGCGGTGCGGCTTCTGCCTTGCGCTGTTGCAAATCAAACTGAATTTTTGCCAACTGTGTATTGTCCAGGCTGTAATAGCGCATAACAAAGGCTGCCAGCAGCGCAATAACACCCGGGATCACCGAAATCAGCAGCACTATGCCGGTTTGCGAGCCACTGCTTTGTTGCTCGTTGGCTACATAACCAATCGCCGCCAGCAACCAGCCAATTAAGGCCGAAGCAATAGCGCCACCGAGTTTTTGCGAAAACGTGGCAGCAGCAAAGGTCATGGCGGTAGCCCTGCGCCCGGTGCGCCATTCATTGTAATCGGCCGTATCGGCATACATTGAAAATGCCAGTGGTGACTTTGGCCCCAGCACAAAACCAATCGCCAGATTCAGTGCAAAAATAGCGCCTACGGCATCAGCAGGTACAAAGTACAAACTGATGGAAAGCATCCCTGCTAAGGACATCAGTAGCACCATCAGGCGTTTTTTATCGATAAAGCGTGTCATCAGCGGTGTGGCGGCCGCCCCCAGTGCCAATGCCATCATATAAGAGGATAAAAACTCGCCAACTAAGTCGGGCCGCTCTACATAGTATTTAAAGTAGTACACCCCGCTGCCGGCACGCATGGTAATGGTCACCATAATGATCAGCGCCAGCGCGAACAACACCAGCCAGGGTTTGTTATTTTTTAAATCGGTTAAATCCTGCCGCACCGCATTAGGTTGCAGGCTTAGCGGCGCGATCCGCTCTTTGGTGGTAAGAAAAGTAACTAAAAACATCAGCGCAGCGGCAATACCAAATACCAGCATCGTCAGCTGCCAGCCCAGCACGTCATCGCCCTGCCCCAGCAGCGGCACTAACTTGGGCGTTAAATAAGTTACCAGGATACCGCCGCTAAAACCGCCGATAAAACGAAAGCTCACCAACGTAGTACGCTGCTGGCTGTCGCTGGTAATCACACCGGATAAGGCCGAGTAAGGAATATTAATCGCGGTATACACCAGCATTAACAACGTATAGGTGCCGTAAGCCCACACCAGTTTACCGGTTTCGCCTAAATCCGGCGTACTGTAGGTCAGCACTCCGGCACCGGCCAGCGGCAGCGCCAGCCATAACAAATAGGGCCGGAATTTACCAAAGCGGCTACGGGTACGATCAGCAATTGCCCCCATTAACGGATCGGTAAAGGCATCGACTATTTTGGTGACCAGCATCATGGTACCGGCCGCTGCGGCGGAGATACCAAAAACATCAGTGTAGTAAATCAGCAAAAATGCTGAAATATTAGCCCAGTAAAAGTTAAAGCCCATATCACCAAGGCCGTAACCGATTTTTTCGCGCAGCGGTACCGCTGTGGCTGTATTTTGCGTTGCTGTAACTGTCATACCCTGTTATCCATTATTATGAATTGTTATGGCATCAGCTCTGCGGCTGAATATGATAGCGCAATCAGGTGTTGCTTTACGCTGCTAAAAACTGTGTTATCTGCTGCACCAACCTCGCTGCGGGCAGCATTATATCCAGTATGGTTATATCATTTTCATTGTCGCAACTTTGCATGGTCAATAACTGGCTTTGCAGCATAGCCGGCGGCATAAAATGATTTTGCCGCTGCGCCAGGCGCTGTGCCAGCAAAGTGGCATCACCCTGCAGATAAAAGAAGTGGGCGTTATCTGCACTGCTGCGAATTTGCTGACGGTGGCGGGCAATTAAGCCGGAATAACTTAACACACAAGGCTGCTTTGCCGCTTTGCAGGCGCTAAGCTCGTTACACAGTGCCTGCACCCAGCTTTCACGTAAATGATCAGCCAGCGGTATGCCACTGGCCATCATTTGTTTGGCCTCGGGGCTGTGAAAATCGTCGCCTTCAATAAAGCGCCAGCCCAGCTGCTGCGCCAGTAACTGGCCAACGGTCGACTTACCGCTGCCGGCTACGCCCATAATCACAATAGTTCTGCTTACTGTAGCGCGCATAATAAGCTGCTGTTTCCTGTTAGTGTTGCTTGTTGGCTTAGAGCTTAAACCAGCACCAATGATTGCGCAACCATTTTGACTAACAACCCGCAATACAGTATTGTCATGTAAAAGATCGCAGAGCTAAGCTTATGAGCAGAAAGCCAAATTTAAAAGACGTTGCCAAGGTAGCTGGTGTAAGCGCCATCACGGTATCGCGGGTATTGACAGATCCAACCAAGGTATCTGACAAATTACGCAATAAAGTAGAAAAAGCCATTCACGATATCGGCTATATCCGCAACCATGCCGCCAGTGCGCTGGCGTCAAAAAAATCCGGCGTGCTGGCGGTGATTATTCCGTCGCTATCCAATATCGTATTTAACGATGTACTGCAGGGCATTTATCAGGCGGTTAAAGCAAAGAATTTGCAGGTATTACTCGGCGACTGCCATTATTCGCCGCTGATCGAAGAACAGCTGATTGCCACCCTGCTAAGCCAGTCGCCGGAAGGCTTTATCGTTACCGGTACCGCGCAAACCGATTACGCCCGTAAGCTGCTATTACAGGCCGATATTCCGGTGGTACAAATTATGGAGCTGACCAACCAGCCAATAGATATGAACATTGGCTTTTCGCATTATCAGGCCAGTTACGATATGACGAAACATTTGCTGCAACAAGGCTATCGCGCCCCGGCCTTTATCGGTGCCCGCATGGACCCACGCACCCAGCAGCGGCTGGCGGGCTTTAAACAAGCTATCGCTGATTGGCCACAGCCGTGTCGCAGTTTTGTACAAACCACAGTACAGCCGTCGTCGATTAAACTTGGCGGCCAGTTATTACAGGCCGTGATTGCCGAGTCCGATAACCAATGCGACGCGGTATTTTGCTGTAATGATGACCTGGCGCTGGGCGCCTTGTTTGAAAGCAAACGGATGAATTTAAACGTACCCAAAGATATCGCCATTTGTGGCTTTAATGACCTGGAAGCCTCAGCATTGGTAGAGCCGGCCATTACGTCAGTGGCGTCACCGCGTTCTGAGATGGGCCGCCAGGCAGTAGAAATGCTGTTTAGTGCCGCCGGTAAGGGCCGCCATGCGGTAGCGCCGGTTGATGTCGGTTACAGCATTAGGGTGCGCAGCTCAACCTGAGCTGCGCTATAAATAACAAAGCCGCTGATGTCAGCGGCTTTTTTTATGGCTAATTTTACTTAGCTATTCCGGTTTAGTTAGTCAAAGCTCACTTTTACCCGCACACCAAAAGTACGCGGCGATTGCCACATATAGTTAGGTACCGGGTTGCTGTTCCAGCGGCCCTGATCGCTTTTTATCGCTTTGTCAGTCAGATTATTAACAAAAGCTTCCAGGCTCCAGTTGCCGGCAGATGGCTGATAAACCACGCTGGCGTCGAGCTTGGTATACGCATCCTGGCGGTCGATATCTGCAGCATATGGCAGGTTACGGAAACCTTCCGGCCGATCGCCACGGTTAGCCGGATCAAACCAAACTTCTGACGAATAGCTGGCACGTAAGCGTGGCCGCACTGTGGCACCATTGCTTAACTCGAAGAAATGCTCGTAGCTTAGCGACATACTGAACTCCGGCGCCTGCACCAGGTGGTTACCACTGAAATCCAGCAGATTAGGCAGGTTCGGGTTACCGGCTGACGGGTTAAAGGCTATGCCATCAGCGCCGTAGCTGGAATCGGTTGTCAGGAACTCATCATACTTCGCATCCAGATATGACATAGTACCATTTAACTCACCATTGCTGCCCACCAACCATTTAGCTTCTACTTCCAGGCCGTTAATAGTGGCCTTACCGGCGTTGGTTTTACGCAGTAAGTCGGCACCGGTTTCGGTAGTAACATTACTGGTTACCTGTAAATCGGTATATTCGGTAGTAAATAACGCAGCAAATAGCTGCAGCGTGTTATCAAGGAACGAGCCTTTTAAGCCCAGTTCAATACTGGTATTTTCTTCCGGGGCTACATAAGCACTGGTGCCGGCCGCGTCATTGTTATTGCCGGCGATAATGGCGTCTAAATCGGCCTGGGTAAACGGGCCTGTACCGGTATAACGGCCGCCATCCTGAATAGTGCCGGACTTAAAGCCGGTAGCATAAGAGCTGTACAGCATTACTGTGGGCGAGAAGTCCCATTCTAAACGTGCCATACCGGTGGTTTTATCCCAGCTTGGGCTGGTATCGTTGTAGGTATCTACCCAGCACTGCCCCGGCTGTACCAGAAATTTGTTTGGTGCCAGCCCATTTAGCAGATTATCCGGATCAAGCAGGCCGACATAATCACTGTTTAGCGGCAGGTTTTCTGTGCGTTTAACATCAGGGCACATAATATTACGGCCGCCTCTGTCCCAACGCTCATCTTCGGTGTAACGCAGGCCCAGGCTAATACGGAACACATCAGTCAGTTTATAGGTGCTTTGCGCATAGATACTGTTTGATTTTAAGCCACGATCCGGCTGACGGTAAGTAGACCATAAATTCGGGTTAGGTGTGTTGCCACCTTCGTAATCCACATCCGGGTGCACAATATCAAAAATGGTGCTGTTGTTTTCTTTAAAGTAAAACATGCCAACCATCCACTGCAGACGGGCGCTGTCTTCGTTTTTCAGTTGTAGCTCATGCTGAGTGGCTTCGTGGGTACACTCCACACAGCCGCCCCATTCATATTTGTTTTCATCCCAGCTTCTGTCCCAGACAGATTCACGGGAAGAATCGGTATAACCGCCGATATACGACACTGTAATGCCGTTGTCAAAGTTGTAGTTTAACCGGGTGCGCAGGCTGTCGATAACAAAATCATTAAAACCCGGTTCCTGAATATAAGCCGAGCGATCTGAGCCACCACTTACAGTAGGAATGTGGCCGGTACCCTGATCGATGAAGTTTTCATACGACAGGAACCAGTCAAAGTTGTCATTCGGTTGCCACAAGGCACTAAAACGCGCTGCGGCTAAATCGGTAGAACCATATTTTTTGCCCATTGCAGAGCCCGGTGCCATATCAACCACGCCGTCAGATTTATCCACTGCAGCCGCTACACGGATAGCCAGTGTATCTGTCAGCGGTAAATTAACCATGGCGCGGGTGGCACGCCGATCGTAATTACCCAGGGTAAATTCGGCATTGGCTTCAAAGTAGTCCAGCTTAGGTTTGGCAGTGTGCAGATTAACCACGCCGCCGGTAGCGTTACGGCCAAACAAGGTGCCTTGTGGCCCGCGCAGAATTTCAGCGCCTTCTAAATCAAACATCAGCGCTGAGGCGCCCTGCGAACGGGCAGAATAAACGCCGTCAACGTGAAATGCCACTGCCGGGTCGCCGCTTTCAGTTTGATCAGACGAGCCGATACCACGCAAATACACCATCGGCGTATTTTGTGTGCCGTTTTGCGCTATATGTAAACTGGGTACCGTACCTTGCAAATCATCCAGTTGCAGTACGTGGTTGTCGTCCAGCGCATTTTGGTCAAAAGCGGTAACCGCTAGTGGCGTTTCACGGATAGTCGTTACCCGCTTCGTGGCCGTAACCTGGATAACTTCGATCGCCCGCGCTTCGCTACTGGTGCCTGGTGCCGGCTCGGTGCTTTGTGCATAGGCATTGCCCGCCCCTGCCGCGAGCATCGCAGCAGAGATAAGAAGATAGCTTTTTGTTAATTTATTAACAGGTCTTAAATTACTAACTGGTTTTAGTTTGCTGATTGGCATAATTGTTTCTCCCCCCGGAGTTATTGTCGTTACTGCAGCTCAAGCACTTACACAGGGCTCAGTTATTTCTATCAAACAAATGTTTGCGCTACCATTTAGCTGCAAGTTATGCAAAAAAAACCTACAACAGGCCAATTAAATACAGCAACTTATTGACGTAAGCATCGCCAAAACTGTCACTGACACAAAATGATTGCGCAACCATATTTCAATAATTGTGCTAAATTAGAGCGAAAGCAGGTGGCTTGTCAAGGAAAAAAGCCGCTATTGCACCAGCAACTGTCACACTACGCTGATAGCGGCTACAGGATTACTGTGATAATCCAGTGTCTGAAGATAAAACTTTCAAAATAAACTCAATAGCTTGCGGTGACTGGTAAGAGTTATGCTGTGAGGCAACCACATATTCTGCCTGCGCTTGTGGTAAATGTGCACTGCTATAGGGCACCACGCTATCGTTCAGCGCCGGGCAACTGGCAAAATCGGCACAGCGACCCACGTTGTTATTACCGATCACGGAATACACCGGCACTTGCAGTGGCAGTAATGTTAGTTGCTGAACCAAAGGGTGCTTTGGCGATAGCACATCGACACTGTTCGGGCCAAAGCCGTGCATATAACCGCGCATCGCTGGTTTGATATCTTTGTTGGTTAATGCCAGCCACATATTACCAAATACGTTTTTTACCGCTTTGGGCAGCGTAATCATCGCCGAAGCCAGCCGGCCAATCCAGCTGTCGGCAGTAGCGGCACCGCGATGCGGCGTATCAATAAACACCACCGCTTTTACATAAGGCTTTGCAGCAAAGATAAAAATATCCTGCAAGGTCTGGCGTATATCAGCATCGACCGGCAGTTCAGCTGCTGGCCGGTAAAAAGTGGTATCCCACAACGCTGTACCGCTGTTTTGCACAAAGGTTTTACTGATAATACCACCCATGCTATGCCCCACCAGTACCATATTATTGGCGGCCACAGCCTGCAGATCAGGGGAAATATGTTGTAGTAAATCATCGGCATGTTTTCTTAAACGCATGGCGTTAAAAAACGGTGGCGGGCCGGAAGGGTAAAATACATGCCAGACCTGATACCGTGCCGACAACTGCGGGTTAGAGAATATCGCCCAGCTTAAACGGCGCCATATCAACGGGCTGGAATTTAAACCGTGTAACATCAAGACAGGAATTTTATCTTTGCTTAACGGCTCTATGGCATAAATACCGAGCTTTTCCTCTACTTTGTCAGCATTAAACAGGCCGGTTTTTTCCAGCTGGTCGGCCACTGCCACTTCAACTAAACATAAGTACGCCGAGGCTGGATCATAATTCAGCGGATAGTGCTGCTGTGCTAACGGCCACTGTTGCTGCTGTTGCATATAAACGCCGCGTAATGTCAGCACCGGCAACACCGGGTTGCTAAAATCCAGCTTAACGGGCATCACAGTAAGTGGCCGGAAAATGCCTTCCGGTGGAAAATAACGATCCCGTTCAGAGCAGGTATTTTCACGCTGCCCCACCACCGTAATACCTAAGCCATTGTCCTGCTGGCGCAACATATAAGGGTCGTAGGCTTGCAGGTCAGCAGCTACAAAAAACTGCTCAAACGCCAGGCCATTTTCATCTTTGTCTACCTGTAGCTTAAGCTGCAAATTTAACGGCCTGGTGTCCTGCCCGGTTATAGCAGCCCTGACCAGCGGCATTAAAGCCCGGTTGTAGTAGCCCATGGCCTGTTGGCGCTGCTCACCCGTCAGTGGCTGTGCCAGCCAACGCTCTGCACAACTTAGCTGCAACAAAAACAGCTGATACCCCGGCGAGCGCTGAGCAGTAAGCTGCAAGCAGTAATCGGCCACTGCTTCATCAGCAACCTGATTTAAGCCAATATACTGATAGGCCAGAAAGCCGGTTACGGCCTCTTCCGGCAGCTGTGCTGGTTTTTTCCAGTAGATATATTTGCCCTGGCTGCAGCCCTGAAGTGCCACAACCAGCAGCAGAATTAACAGTTGAGATAAACGGTAACGCTGTAACATTATTGCCTCTGAGATTTAAAAACAGGCTGAATTTCCGCTATGTAATATAACTATAGCTTTGTTCTGTTTCAGATTTCTGCGTGATAAAAACTCTTTCGGCTGTAATAAGCTGATACTGAAAAGCACTATATTAATTAGTGGCTCAGGCCGGTATACCGCTGTGAAATTTAAAATCAGCATCCGGCGAACTGATAAGCTCAGCTTCAATTGCTGCAAAAAACGCTATACGCTCACTGATATCCTGCCCGGCTACTTCTGTCGCCAGTGTCAGGTAATCCTGATAATGCCTGGCTTCAGATCGCAGCAAGGAAATATAAAAATCGGCAATAGGTTTTGGCAAAAGCGGAGCTAACTTTGCAAAGCGCTCACAGGAGCGTGCTTCAATAAAAGCACCACAGATCAGCTTGTCTACCATTGCCTGAGGCTCATAGGTCCGAACATGGCGTAACAGCCCACGGGCATACCGGCTGGAGGTAATTTTTTCGTACACAATCCCGTTTGCAGCCATCACCTCCAGCACCTGGTAAAAATGATGTAGCTCTTCTTTGATTAGCAGTACCATTTTATCAATCAGATCCTGTGCGTAGCCGGAGTCAGCCTTAGGCAACATCGACTTTTTCAGGCTAAGTCCGGCCAGTGCTTTCCAGTCGCCGTGCTGACGGTAGGTAAAGTCTTCATAGGGTTTAAGCCATTGCAGTAAAGCTTCACCACTTTGCTCATCGCTGGCGTAACGGCGGATCAGGTACATAGCTGATTGCGCCGCTTTTAATTCACAAATCAGATGATCCTGTAACAGTAGCGGCAAGCTTTGTGGTTTAGCGGCCACCGCCAGCCACTGTGCAGGGGTTTCACATTGCAAAAACTGTTTTACCGGGCTTAATAACTGCGTAATTTCGGCGCTGAGCATGCTGTTTGTTCGTCGTTCAGAGGTGGCCCGCATTATAACGGATAGCCCTCTTGCTACCAAGCGATGATAGTTGCCGGAGCTGCTTGGTCAAATTTCAATCAGAATGCTTGACGAAGCGCATTATATTGGTCATAACTGATGTAACGGTTATTACAAATAGCCCGATAATACAGACGTAGTGACAAGGATAATAATTATGATATTGAATCACTTATGGGGACTGTATGCTCATCCGAAAGAAGAATGGCATACAATAGATGCACGACATGAAAGTTTTCGTTATAGCCTGATCCACATTCTGCTGGTTGCACTGATACCCTCTGTTTGCGCTTATTATTCCGCCGTATATCTGGGCTGGAGTATAGGTGTAGGTAACCGTATTATGCTAACCCCCGACAGCGCACTGATGATGTCGGTTGCCATGTACATTGCACTTATCGCCGGTGTATTTGCACTGGCAGTACTGGCGCACTGGATGGCCCATACCTTTGGCGCAGAACCCACTTACACCCAAACTCTGGAGTTGGCTGCCTATACATCAACGCCATTGTTTATGGTAGGTTTTGCCGGTTTGTACCCGGAGCTTTGGGTAGTGATGGTAATCGGTTTGATAGGTTTGGCTTATTCAGTATATTTGCTGTATGTCGGCGTACCCATACTGATGCATATCCCGGAAGAGCGCGGCTTTATCTACGCCAGTTCGGTGGTTACCTGTGGTCTGGTGCTGCTGGTGTGTATTCTTACTGCCACAGCAATATTGTGGAGTTCCGGCTTCGGCCCGGCATTTACGCATTAAACTGTTACTAAAGCAGAAATAATAAAGGGAGCTTAACGCTCCCTTTATGTTATGGCTACGGCTTAACCTTCGTTATAGGTTTCCAGGTTTGTGGCCATCGCAGCGCCGGATTTTTCCTTAGCGCTATCGCTGCGCATTTGGTCCAGCCGGTTCAGGTATTCCTGATCAATATCATTGGTAACGTAGTTACCGTCAAATACCGAGGTTTCAAAGCGTTTAATTTCCGGGTTTTCCAGCCGTACAGCTTCGATCAGATCCGGCAATGACTGAAAAATCAGGCCGTCAGCGCCAATAATATTGCAGATGCTTTCCACATCATGGCCGTGCGCAATCAGCTCATTTGCCGATGGCATATCAATACCATACACATTAGGAAAGCGGATTTCCGGTGCCGCCGAAGCAAAATATACTTTTTTCGCACCGGCTTCACGTGCCATATCAATAATTTGCTGTGACGTGGTGCCACGTACTATAGAGTCATCGACCAGCAGTACGTTTTTACCTTTAAACTCCTGCTTAATAGCGTTGAGTTTGCGTTTGACCGATTTTTTCCGCGCTTCCTGACCAGGCATAATAAAGGTGCGGCCAATATAACGGTTTTTCACATAACCCTGACGGTATGGCAGGCCAAGCACAGTGGCTATTTGCAGTGCAGCATCGTTACTGGTTTCAGGAATAGGAATAACCACATCAATATCCAGGTTAGCCCATTCGCGTTTTATCTTCTGCCCCAACATAGTGCCCATCGCCACGCGGGAGGCATATACCGAAATATTGTCGATGGTTGAATCTGGCCGGGCAAAATAGACATATTCAAAAATACACGGCGTGTAGCTTGGGTTCTCAGCACACTGGAAGCTGTGTAACTCGCCCTGCTCGGTGATATACACCGCTTCGCCCGGAGATACATCCCGCAGTACGGTAAAGCCGTCAGCATCCAGTGCAACGCTCTCAGATGCCACCATATACTCAGTGCCAAGATCTGTTTCGCGCTTACCCATTACTAACGGGCGGATACCATTTGGATCGCGAAACGCCAGTAAACCGTGGCCGATAATCAGCGCCACAACCGCATAGCCACCTTTGACTTTGCGATGCACATTGGCTACAGCACGGAAAATATGCTCAGCTTGCAACTCCATTACACCGCTGTTGTGCAGCTCATGGGCCAGCACATTTAACAACACTTCAGAGTCAGACGTGGTGTTTACATGGCGGCGGGCGACACGGAAAATATCTTCTTTAAGAATATGCGAGTTAGTCAGGTTGCCGTTGTGCGCCAGCGCTATGCCAAAGGGGCTATTGACATAAAACGGCTGCGCTTCAGCTGTGCTCGAGGAGCCCGCTGTCGGGTAACGCACATGGCCAATACCAATGTTTCCCGCCAGCCGTTGCATATGGCGGGCTTCGAACACATCTTTTACCAGCCCATTCGCCTTGCGCAAGCGCAGCGTGTTGTGGTCAACGGTAACGATACCCGCAGCATCCTGCCCGCGATGCTGCAACACAGTTAAACCATCATAAAGTGCCTGATTAACCGGATATTTCCCAACGATACCAACAATACCACACATGGATTTTCTTCCTCGCCAGCGTTAAGGCTTTTGCATAAAACTGGAATGATTCTGCAAATATTCGAAGAACCATTCAATAATAAAACCGAATTCAGGGATCAGAGTTGATTGCTGCCACCAGTCGGCACTTGCCACCGGGGTAAAAGCGTCCATAAAAAATAATATAGCGCTGACTACCAATACGCCGCGCAGCGCGCCAAATACCAGGCCCAATACTCTGTCTGTGCCGGACAAACCGGTAGACTGCACCAGTTTGCCAATAAGAAAATTAACTAAAGCGCCCACAATCAGGCTGCAGATAAACAAAATGGCGATAGCACAGGCATTACGCAGGGTTTCATCCTGCATGGAGGTAAATAAACCGGCCAGATGGGGGTAATATTGGCTGGCAACAAAAAATGCCAGGATCCAGACAGCCAGTGAAATAGCTTCTTTAACAAAGCCACGTACCAAGCTAATAACTGCAGATAACGCTATGATTGCCAGAATGGCAAAATCAACCCAGACCATTTGCTACCAAAGGTTGTTTGATGACGGCGCGCATTCTACCAAACACAGCGACTGCTTGGCTAATTATTTTCGGTTGGCTGATAACTCATTACTGATAACCGCTCAATACCGGTTAATTGCTGCAGTTTAGGTAGTTGCTGTTCAAGCCGCTCTTTTCTTAGATCGGGGCCTACCAGCACGCTGGTCAGCTTTACGCCCTGCGCATTGCTGATATCGCGGGTAAAGGTAACAAAACCAGCCTGGCGTAATTTAGCTACCAGCGCATTGGCATTTTGCGGTTTGCTGAAACTTCCCACTCTTACCACCCAGCCAGCCTGAGCCAGCGCTTCATTCACCGGCCGTGTTGTTGCGGGTTTGTCTGCTGAAGGGGCTGTTACCTGGGTATAACGCTGCGACGGTAAGCCATTGTCATCTTTTGCTGTTTGTTCTTCGGTATCTAACGCAAGCTCATCCACCGGCTCAGGTGTTACCTCTGAGCGCGCTTGTTCAAATGCTTGCTGATCAAAAGCTTGCTGCTGTGGCACGCTTTTAAATTCAGGACGATTTGGGATGACTTTAAAATCGTCTTTCACAACCTGCTTTTCACCATCAAGTAAATCAGGCAGAAAAATGATACCGGCCAGTACCAGGATCACTGTACCGAGTAAACGATGTTTAAATGCGGGTGTCACTTTGCCTCCTGATGGCATGACAGCACTGCTGACACTGTAATAAACGAACCAAACACAACCAATAACTCATCATTTTGCAGCCTTTGCTGCAACTGCTGATAAGTGCTTTGCGTATCATCATGCAGTTGGGTTACCACACCATGCGGTGCCAGCACCTTATCAAGTTGCTCTGCAGTTGCGCCCCTTACCCCTTTGAGGCTGACAAGATGCCATTGTTCAAACAATGGCGTCAAGGGCAGTAATGTCTGCTCAATATCTTTATCTTTTAACATACCCACGAACGCCAGTATACGCCGGAAACGTGGTTTAAGCAGCAGCAGTTGCTGGGCCAGGTAACGAGCCGACTGCGGATTGTGTGCTACATCGACAATAATGGCAGGCTGTTGTTGCAGCCATTGCATCCTGCCTGCCAGTGTCAGATTGGCCAACACGCTGCTTAATTGCTGTGCTGAGGGCAGCATATTAAGCTGCTCCAGCACCGCCAGACTACAGGCAGCATTTTGCACCGGCAACGCAGGTACCGGCAGGTTATCAAACTGCTGGCTTACACCTTGCCATTGCCAACTTTGGCCCTGTTGCTGATAATCGTACTGGTAATGATAGTCGCGCTGTACCAATACCGTTTTACACGCCAGCTCTGCCGCTTTATGCAATACAGATGGTGGCGGGTTAAGCTCACCAATAATGGCGATACCATCGGCTCTGAACACACCGGCTTTTTCACGGCCAATGCTGTCGCGATCATTACCCAGCCAGTCCTGATGATCCAAATCTATCGTGGTAATAACGCTGATATCCGGTGAAATAATATTGGTCGCGTCCAGCCGCCCGCCTAACCCAACTTCGATTAGGCAGTAATCTGGCTGCTGTTGTTGTAACAAACGAAATGCTACCAGCGTGGTAAATTCAAAATACGTCAGGGCAATGTCCTGGCGCAACGCTTCAACAAAAGCAAAAGCACTGATCCAGTCAGCGTCAGCTACATCCTGGCCATTAATGCGTAAACGCTCGTTAAATTGCAGCAGATGTGGCGAGCTGTATACGCCAACCGTTTTGCCCTGTGCCAGCAGCAGCTGCTCTATACAACAGGCGGTGGTGCCTTTGCCGTTAGTACCGGCGATAAGCACTTTTTTACCCGGCAGATGTTGCAGGTCAGCTCTGGCCGCAACAGCGTATACCCGATCCAACCCCAGCTCTATCTGGTGCACGGGATGGCTTTGCTCAATATAACAAAGCCAATCGGCCAGGCTCTGGCACGATTGGCTGTTCAGTACTGTTGTAGTTGACATAACACCTTAAGCGGCGTTGTGCTCCGATACCGGAGCAGGCAGCTGCATAAACTTCGCGACTAATCGCGCAATTGTATCGCGCATTTTGCGCCGGTCAACAATCATATCAATAGCACCGTGTTCGAGCAGGAATTCACTGCGCTGGAAACCTTCCGGCAGCTTTTCACGTACCGTTTGTTCAATAACCCGTGGGCCGGCAAAGCCGATTAATGCTTTGGGCTCGCCAATGTTTACGTCACCCAGCATAGCCAGGCTGGCCGATACACCGCCCATAGTCGGGTCGGTTAACACTGAAATATATGGCAGACCGGCTTCGCTCATTTTCGCTAGTGCGGCGCTGGTTTTTGCCATCTGCATCAGAGAAAACAGTGCTTCCTGCATACGGGCACCGCCGCTGGCAGAGAAACAAACAAAAGGCACTTTGTGCTGTAATGCGTGTTCAACACCGGCGACAAATTTGGCACCCACCACTGACGCCATAGAACCGCCCATAAACTCAAACTCAAATGAGGCGGCTACAATCGGCATACCTTTTAAGGTGCCATGCATTACAACCATGGCATCTTTTTCATTGGTGTCTTTTTGTGCCGCCGCAATACGGTCTTTGTAGCGCTTGCTGTCTTTAAACTTGAGTAAATCCTGCGGTTCAAGCTCCGCTGCCAGCTCTTTAGTGGTGTTTGCATCGAAAAAGCTGGTTAAGCGTGAGCGGGCTGAAACCCGCATATGATGGTCACACTTGGGGCATACGCCAAGATTACGATCTAAATCTGCTTTGTATAATACCGCTTCACAGGATGTGCATTTGGTCCAGACACCTTCCGGGATATTTCGACGCGCGGAAGAAGAGGATGTTCTGGGCAGGATTTTTTCTAACCAACTCATAAATGTTTCCTATAGGTAACAGCACCGCGTACTCGCCATGCCGTAAATACGTTAAAAAACGCCGAAATTCAGTAAACCGGCGCTATTAAAGCACAAAACTAATACTACATAATATAAAAAACTGGTCTTAGTAGTACAAGCCGTAAGGCCGTCAAACCGCCTTTAATCCGGCAAAAACAGGGGGCCGGTTACTGCCTTGGGTAAGGCGAAATGCGCTGGGTAATCTACATCTACCAGATAAAGCCCACCGGGTTTAGCCGTTGCAGCCGCAAGATTACGATCTTTGGCGGCTAACAGCTCAGCAATCCAATATGGCGGGCGACTTTTCATGCCTACCTCCAGCAAGCTGCCGGTAATGTTGCGTACCATGTGGTGTAAAAACGCATTAGCTTTAATATCCAGAATAATGTAATCACCCTGCCTGCTAATACGTAAGTGATGTACATTACGAAACGGGCTATGCGACTGGCATTGCATAGCACGAAACGAGCTGAAATCCTGCTCACCCAGCAAATATTCGCCAGCCTGCTGCATCAAATCTGTATCCAGGTTTTGATGATAGTGGCTTAAACCAGCGCGTAAAATGGCCGGGCGGAACTTATGGTTATAAATAATATAGCGGTAACGGCGGGCTGTGGCGCTAAAACGGGCATGAAAATCATCGGGTACTGCTTTGGCCCAGCGCACTGCGATTGCATCAGGTAACTGGGCATTAGTACCCATTACCCAGGCTTTATCATCACGTACAGCAGTAGTATCAAAATGCACGACCTGCCCGGTGGCATGTACACCAGCATCAGTGCGCCCGGCACAAAACAATTCTACCGGCTGGTTAGCCACTTTAGACAGTGCCATTTCCAGTTCCTGCTGTACGCTGTTTACTTCACGCTGGCGCTGCCAGCCATAAAACCCAGACCCGTCGTACTCAATACCTAACGCAATGCGCATGCCATCCCCCTGTTAAACGGCGGCGATTATACCGCAACCGCCATTAATATGCAGTGTTGGCGATTATTCGGCTTGCTTTAGTTTGGCCGCTTCGGTTTTAACATTATCCGGCGCGTCAGAGGCAAGAATGTCATCCAGTAACATAGCAGCGCTTTCTTTGTCATCGATCTCGATATAAGCCCGTACTAAGTCAAGCTTAGCTGCGTAGCCGTTATCTTCTCTGTCAACATCGCGCTGCTCGTGCTCGCCGATAATATCGGCAAACTCGTCCAGCCCTACATCAACATTGAGCTTGTTAAACCGCTCCGGGTCCAGCTCTTGCTGGTCGGCACTGGCCAGCAACTTGTCAATTTCAACAAAATCGTCATCGGCAAAATCAAAATCTTCAACCACAGGAGCAGCTGTTACATCAGTGTCATCTGTCAGGTTGAAATCTGCCACATCCTCTGCAGTAGCATCGGTCAGTTCCAGATTATCTGCCATCGCTTCCAGTTCGGTCATCAGTGTATCAAACTGTGCCTCTGGCAGCGGATCCAGCTCTATTTCAACAGCCTCGTCGGGCAACGGCCCGTCAGTGTCAGACAACTCAAAAGCCGAGTCAAACTCACCAAGCAAATCATCATCGGCCATCTCCAGTTCAGGGTATTGCTCAAGCATCTTGCTGGGGTTTTCTACCGATAATGCCGCCTCTGTCGGCCGGCTGACAGAGGTGTCATCCAGTGCCGTCAGATCAAGGCTCTGCAAGGTTTTATTTTCGGCATTTAAGGCATCAGCATCATCAATCAGCGCATCATCCAGCTCACTCAGCCCGGTATCTATTGCTGTAGTATCAAGCGTTGCAGTATCAAGTGGCGTCGCATCCTGAGCTGCAGTGTCAAGCTCGTCAGCCCGTTCGCTGTCCGGCTCTGACGGCGATGGCTCAAGCCCGATATCCTGCGGCGTAACAGTATTAGTAGTAGCATCTTCAGCTGCCACGTCGTCAAGCGTGTCTACCTGGTCGAGCAGTTCACTCAGTTCTGCATTTAACAGCGCTTCATCATCATCTGTCAGTTCATACTCTGGTATCACTTCAAGCTGCGCAGCTTCGCTTTCCGCTACCAGGCTCTCGGCAAACTCTTCCAGCTCTGAACTGTCAAAGCTTTGCTCTGGCTCTGCCAGCAAAGCGTCATCCAGGGTAATATCTGCTTCAGTTGCAGCAACGCTGGTTTCAGTATCAGCCTCCGGTTCGGTTGGCTCCGGAGTCTTCCGGGCCAATGCTGCCAGCATATCCTGCTCTTGTCCGGCTAATTCAACCAGCTCGTCGTCTTCATCCAGTGCTACTTCTTCTATCAGATCATCAATATCAAATTCGTCAAACGTTTCTTCATCTGGAGTACTATCGCCGCTCATGTCCGGCTGAGTGTCAGGCTCGCTTAATATATCGTCCAGACCATCGTCGTTATCAGCCAGCTCAATAATAGCGTCGTCGTCATCATCTGCAGCAAAAAGGGCCGCCAAATCATTGTCAGACAAAATATTATCGGCATCAAATGTCTCATCCGGCTTTGTTGGCTGCTCTGCTGATTTGCTGTCTGCCGTTGGTAACAAACTGTCATCTTCAAAAGTCAGTGCATCGTCAAACTGCAACAGATCGCTGTCTGCACTGCTGTCTGCCGTTAATATGGTGTCATCTACAAAGGCATCTTCGAGCAGCGCATCATCAATTTCGAACAGGCTTTCATCCAAATCATCATTTTCTTCCAGCGGCGGCAGTGGTGAATGATAAGTAGGATCTGTCTGGGGTTCTGTTCGGGCTGCATTAATGACTTCTTCAGTTTTTTGGCCGCGTTTTTTTACCCACATCAACACACTGAACAACACCAGCAATGCCGGTATACAGGCTGCGAGGATCCAACTTAGCGGGTTTTGCAGCAGGCTTTGCCAGTCAAAACTTTGCTCTGCCGCCACTTTTGCCGCGGCGTCTTCGTCAGCTTTAGCTTGCAGCAGCTGTGCCTGTTGTTGCACTAAAAGCTCAATTTGCTGCTGAATTTCACTATCCTCACCCAGCTGTACTTTGAGTAATTCCAGCTCTTGCTGTAACTTGGTTAAACTGGTTTTTAGCTGCAAATTCTCCTGCACCATGGTTTCAACCAGTTGCGTTGAATCAGCAAACTGGCTGCGTAAGCCATCAAGCTGCTGGCGTTGCTGTTCGTCCAACCGTTTTAACTCTGCCTGCCATTGCGGCGGTGTCGCACTGACATCAACACTGCTGGTGCTTGCGGTAGCCACTGGCTTTGGCGCGGCAGCTTTTTGCCGCTGAGCCCAGATTTTGTCGTCCTGCTCGGCTTTTTGTCTGGCAATGGCAACATCAACCTGCTGAATTTCCTGCAGCGATGGCAGCACCAGGATTGCGCCGGGTTTTAAGTGATTAAGATTATTCTCAAGAAAAGCATCAGGGTTTTTCAGGTATAGCGCGTACATCACCTGATACAGGCTGATATTGCCAGCAGGTTTAACCCGCTCAGCGACCCGCCATAAGGTGTCGGCCGGGCTTAACGGGCCAATTTGCTCAGCTGGTGCGACGGTATCGGAATTACGCGGCCCGCGGATTTGCGAAGGAGTAACCGCATCTGAACCTCGCGGCCCACGAATTTGGGTTGTATTCTCCTGTGCCTGCAAGGATGACGAAAAATTGACAAGCACAGTAATCAGTAAAACAAATAACCAAGGCATTAATGTCCCCTACCCCAAAATCAGGCGCATTTACAGAAGAAATCGGCAGCAGCTGTAGTAATCTTTAGCGCTAACTGCAAACGACCTGCAAACACTGTTCCAACTATATGTGGTAACTAAATGCTGAAAATATAAAGCAAGGCGGCCATTCTGACCAGTGTTAAAAAAACGTAGTGAAATTAACCGGGCATAAAAACAACAAGGCCCCATGCGGGGCCTTAGTATAATTAGAGATAATCGCGGATCAGATGCTCTGCAATCTGAATGCTGTTTGTTGCGGCGCCTTTGCGGATATTATCTGCTACAACCCACAGATTTATACCATTTTCATGCGATAAATCCTGACGGATACGGCCAACAAATACGTCATCTTTACCAGCCGCGCTACATACCTGGGTTGGGAAATCAGCATTGTTTTCCAGTAACACTACGCCAGGCGCTTCGGCCAGCAACGCTTTTACCTGCTCAACGCTGATGGGCATACGGGTTTCAATATGTACCGCTTCGGCATGGCCGAAAAACACCGGTACCCGCACCGCAGTGGCGTTAACAGAAATGCTGTCGTCACCGAAAATCTTCTGCGTTTCCCAGTGCATTTTCATTTCTTCTTTGGTGTAGCCGTTATCCATAAACACATCAATTTGCGGGATCACGTTAAAAGCGATCTGCCGGGCAAACTTGCCTTCATCTTCTATAGGCCGGCCATTCATCAGCTGCGCGGCTTCACGGGCTAATGCTTCTACAGCATCCTGGCCTGCACCACTTACCGACTGATAAGTTGCTACGTTAATACGGCTAATGCCCACAGCGTCATGAATTGGTTTTAACGCCACCAGCATCTGGATAGTGGAGCAATTGGGGTTGGCGATAATATTGCGGTTACGGTAATCGGCAATAGCATGGGCGTTAACTTCTGGCACCACCAGAGGAATATCCGGCTCATAACGGTAATGTGAGGTATTGTCGATCACCACACAACCGGCATCAGCAGCCTTGGGGGCATAAATTGCTGATACGCTGCCACCGGCAGAAAACAAACCAATTTGCGCTTTTGACCAGTCGAAGGTTTCTGCGTCAATAACCTTAATTTTTTTGCCTTTGAACGTCACGGTACCACCAGCAGAGCGGCTGCTGGCTAATGGGAACAGTTCAGCAACCGGGAAGTCGCGCTGCTCCAGAATTTCGATTAAATGTTGTCCTACCAACCCTGTTGCACCTAAAACGGCAACATTATATTGCGAAGCCATGACAGTCCCTCTAATTATTGTGCGAGGCTAAAACCTAATTGCGGCAAGTAGCCTGGTATCACCTTGCCACACAGTTGTAATGAGCTGAATTCACGCCGCGCCGGATATGACTTTCTTAGCCAGTCAAACCCGTTACGCTGCAGGTAATGGCGCAGTATTGCATCATCACGGCGCACATCATATAACAGTCTTGCTAAATTTTGGACATCTGGAAGCCCAAAATCTGCGCTAATTTGCAATTTTTCCATTGCTGGCACTGCAAGCAACTGGCTTAACTGCTGTTTTACCGGCTGGCCAAACAATTCACAGCAGCGCTGATATAACATTTCTGTACCGCGGGCTTTGCCTTCAACACTATGCCCGGCAATATGTGCGGTGGCGATATCAACATAAGGTAGCAACGCCGTAAGGATATCCGGCTCTTGCTCCCATACATCCAGCACTACCGCTCTTTTTTGAGCCGTACTACTCAGCTCGCTAAGTAATGCCTGATTATCAATCACAGCACCGCGCGACGCATTAATGACAGCGCAATGGGGCTTAAGCTGCTGCATTGTTTTAGCATTCAGTAGATGCCGGGTAGCAAAAGGGCCATTGCTAATAAGCGGCGTATGAAAACTGATAATATCAGCTTGCTGACACAAGGTTGCAAAATCGGTATGGGCGAAATCCGCCTCTTGCTGCGCCCGTAGCGGATCGCACTGCAATATGGTGATATTAAGCGCCTGTAATGCCGTTACCAGCCGACGGCCAATATTGCCCACGCCAACTACACCAATGGTTTTTTCAGTTAACTGCCACTGATATTTATCTGCCAGATACCACAGGCTGCTAAGTACATATTCGACCACAGATTGCGCATTACAGCCAGGCGCACTGGAAAAACTGATATTACGCTGTGCCAGATACGGCTGATCAATATGATCCATACCAATGGTGGCAGTGCCGACAAAACGCAGGTCCGGGCACTGGCTTAGCAAAGCCGCATCAACCTGTGTTACCGAACGCACCAGCAAAATATCAGCCCCGGCCAGTTGTTCAGCCTTCACGGTACGGCCGTTAAACAAGCTGACATCCCCAAACTGAGCAAAAAACGGCTGCACCAGTGGCATGTTCTCATCAGCAAAAATGCGCATAAGGTTTTCCTGCAAATATTTTGCGCCAGAGTGTAACAAATAGCACAAAGCCAGCCTATCGAAACAGGCTGGCTTTATTGGATAAAAGGGTAAATTGTCGGGTTACGGCAGGGCAACTTCAAACGTAAAAGTAACAGATTCACGCACTTTATCTGCCAGCGCCGTAGCGGTATCGGCTGAATAAGACGCTTCAATTAAATAGCGCCCGGCGTGCTGTGGGGTAAAGCTAAACTGGCCTTTATTGTCGGTTTCAAACTCAACACGGCCAGCGTCGTTACGATACAACTCGCCTTCATAAGACAACACACCTTTTACGCCGGCTTGCGGTTTGCCGTCCAGATGAAATACAAATTGCAGTGCTTCTTCCGCTACAACATCGGCCGGATGCGTATTGCTGCTGATTTCCAGCCCGGCGTTTTGTAGTTTCAGCACCGTTTGTGTCGGGCTATTTACTGTAACATAAGCAAAATTGCGGCTGCGCATTTGTACTGTTTCTACCTTTGTGGCTCCGGCTGGCAGTTGTGCGGTACGCTCCTGTTTATTAGCCATCAGACGTTTGCGTTCACCGTTGAGCTCATAGCTGGTGAAATAACGCAGTGGGTTAGCCATTTCCAGCCGGTAAGTGCCATCGCCAGCTAGCTGCACATCCGCCATAGATTTGCGCTTACCCTGATATACGGTAGTCACGTCCTGCGCTTTGCCATCCGGGGTGTACAGTTTCAGGCTGGTTAAACCAATGCCTTTATCCGGTACAAATGTCATATTGGCCGCAGAAGCATCAACGGCTATCCAGCTGTCTTGCTTAGATAACACGTAGTGGCTGGGTACCAGCCATAATGTGTGGGCGCTGACACTGGCACTGATACATAATGCCGACATAACTAACGCTGCTTTTTTTAACATTTTAATATTCCTTAATAGTCTGTTAATTCAGGTATTACTCAGCGCAGTATTGCGCTGATATCGCCAAGCTCACCGTCGGCGGCTATTTCAATAACGGCATTCTTCGCTGGCAGGGTAAATTCATGTTTTGCCAGGCTACGGCCCCCCTGTTCGCGGGCGGCTTCAACGAAAAGCGTATACTTACCGGCAGGCAGGGCGCCGCCGTCATCATTGTTACCATCCCAGTGCAAGGTGTAGCTGCCAGGTTTCTGCGTGGCACCGCTTACAGCATCAACCAAAGCCGTATTGCTGCGGCCAATTTTGCGCCAGAAACGGCGCAAATCTTTTAACCAGTCTGGTTTTTCTACCCAAAGGGCAATCAGTTTTACCGGCTGCTGCTGCGCATCTTCGACCCAAATAGCAACGTAAGGCCGGTGGTATTGGCTGGTTTCTATTGCCGGCAGCTCCAGCGTAATATCACTTTGTGCAGCCTGTAACGTAGCGTGCCCCAACAAGGCCGCAGCACATACACATAAACAAGCACCGGTTAACTTCATAATATTCCCTCTGCAATACGCCAACACCGGCGCTAATGTAATGACAAGATATACGCAAACAAACTGATAAAAATGCCCAGCATCGCCAGGATATTGCCAATGCTGCGCCGCGAGGCTTGCTTGAGCATCAGATAAAACCCGGTCAGAGCAAAAATAATGCAGGCAACCGCCGTAAGATCAATCAGTAGCAGCCAGCTAAGGCCGGCATTACGGCCTTTGTGCAAATCGTTCAGCAATGCCAGATAACCGTTAAACTCCAGGTCCAACTCGGCCGTGTTGGCGGCAAAGTCAACTACCACTGAGGCATACCCCGCCGGCCGCTTGAAATCCAGCTCCAACAGGCCGTCGTCAATATCAAACTGATAACTGAATACCGAAGCCTTCACCTGATGTTCATTGCGTAGCCAGTTCCTGAACTGCAAAGCAATAGCTTCTTGTTCGCTGTCTGACTGGGGTAAGTCGACGTATTGCAAGGCGTCGGGTAACGGCAGCAGTTGCTGACGGCTGCTTTTGCCTGCAGTGCTGTACAGCAGATCCGGGTGGTTCAGGGTGATACCGGTAATGGCAAAAAACAGCAGCAATACCAACACTAACATCGAGCTGTAGCTGTGCAGTAACCGCATAAATTTTGCCAGCACAGGGCCACGACCACGTTCTATCATTACAACACTACCGGTAAAAAAGTTACCGGCATAATACTGATAATAATTCGTATTTGCAATAAAAACCAAGGCGTAAAAAAGGCGCATCTAAGCGCCTTAATATTGGTCAACGGTTTAACAAAATGCATTAATAGCGCGCAAGAAACTCGGCGCGGGTGCGGCCATCATCTTTAAAAATACCGCCCAGTGCAGTGGTTTGCGTTTTGGAATTTACATCCATCACGCCACGCGATTTTACACAGTAATGCACAGCTTCCATCGTTACTGCTACATTGTTGGTTTGCAGCAAAGTTTGCAATGCCACCAAAACTTGTTGCGTTAAACGCTCCTGCACCTGAGGGCGCTGGGCAAAAAAGCGTACTATACGGTTAATTTTCGACAAGCCAATAATGCGTTTTTCCGGAATATAGGCCACCGTCGCATAACCATCAATAGTGACAAAATGATGCTCACAGGTACTGGTAAAGCTGATGTCCTTTACCTTAACCATTTCCTTTACCTGCATTTTATTGTCAATTAATGCAATTTTGGGAAAGTTGGCATAATTAAGGCCGCCAAAAATCTCATCAACATACATTTTGGCAATCCGGTGCGGCGTTTCGCTTAAGCTGTCATCGCGCAAATCCAGACCCAGCGTACTGACGACTTCTGCCATCAGGCTGTTTATCTTGTCGTACTTCTGATCGCGCGACAAACCATTGTCCAGCATCGGGGTTTCGAGCCCCAAAGCTTCTAACGCGCTTCTAACCAATACTGCTTCTTCTGATAACATAACTATATCCAAACCGGCTGTTAGACCAACAATACGTGCCGTCAAGGCCGATAGTTTAAGAGGAAAGTCATTTTTTTGCCATTTTTATGATCAGCAAAGCCCTGCGACAAAGAAAACCGCAAGGCTTTAAACAGCAGAACGGCTTATTGCACCAGTGACAGGGCTTCAAGTAACTCGCGTGGTTCCACTTCCGGGCCGTTTAAACTTTCGTCCCAGTTAGTGCCAATTAACACACCATCGTCGTACATTTCTTTTAACCAACCATCGCAAAATACGTCCAGCGGAATGGCCTCTGGTTTGTACACTGCCCATTCTTCAGAGCAATGCGCTTTGGCTGATGCTTCATCTGACCAGAACGGCATTACGTCTGTGTCTTCAAATTCTACCGATTCAACTACCAGCAGATCTTCACCATCTGCTAATACATAAACCACACCATGGGTTTTAGCTTCTTCAACGAAACGCTGAAAACTTGGATCTTGCGCAAATTGACTCATATTCATTTCCACCCGGGTAAAGTACTGGTTGCTATTAGACCAGAAAGCGCGGCGTAAAAGCGAGTTTTATCTTATACGCCCTGAGCGCGCCTTTCCCTGTCCGGTGAAAATAACGTACAATTGCTGGCACTATTACCAGCAATGATAAGCAGATAAACCATGGCTCAATATATCTACTCAATGCATCGTGTGTCGAAGGTGGTTCCACCTAAACGCACTATTTTAAAAGACATTTCTTTATCTTTCTTTCCTGGCGCCAAAATTGGCGTACTGGGCTTAAACGGCTCGGGTAAATCTACCCTGCTACGGATTATGGCCGGAGTCGACAAAGAGTTTGAAGGCGAAGCCCGGCCACTGGCTGGCACTAAAATTGGTTACCTGCCGCAAGAACCGCAGTTGGATCCAAGCAAAACAGTGCGTGAGATTGTTGAAGAGGCCGTCAGCGACGTTAAAAATGCGCTGACCCGTTTAGACGAAGTTTACGCCGCCTATGCTGATGAAAACGCTGACTTTGATGCCCTGGCTCGTGAGCAAGGCGAGCTGGAAGCGTTAATTCAGGCCAAAGAAGGCCATAATCTGGACAATACGCTGGAGCGCGCCGCCGATGCACTGCGCCTGCCGCCGTGGGATGCCAAAATTGAGCATTTGTCTGGTGGTGAACGCCGCCGCGTGGCTATTTGCCGCTTACTATTAGAGCGCCCGGACATGCTGTTGCTGGACGAACCGACCAACCACCTGGATGCCGAATCTGTTGCATGGCTGGAGCGCTTCCTGCACGATTACCCTGGCACAGTGGTCGCTATTACCCACGACCGTTATTTCCTTGATAACGTTGCCGGCTGGATTTTAGAGCTGGACCGTGGTTACGGTATTCCGTGGGAAGGTAATTACTCGTCCTGGCTGGAACAAAAAGATGCCCGTTTGCAACAGGAAGAAAAATCTGAAAACGCCCGCCAACGCTCAATTAAGCAAGAGCTGGAGTGGGTGCGCACTAACCCTAAAGGCCGTCATGCTAAGAGTAAAGCGCGGATGGCCCGCTTTGAAGAGCTACAGAGCCAGGAATTTCAAAAGCGTAACGAAACTAACGAGCTGTTTATTCCGCCAGGGCCGCGTCTGGGCGACAAAGTGCTGGAAGTTAACCACCTGCGTAAATCTTTTGGCGATCGTTTATTAATCGAAGATTTAAGCTTTAGCATCCCCAAAGGCGCCATCGTTGGCATTATCGGCCCGAACGGCGCCGGTAAATCTACACTGTTTAAAATGATCAGTGGTGCAGAGCAGGCCGACTCCGGCGACATCAGCGTCGGTGATACGGTACAATTGGCCAGTGTTGATCAGTTCCGCGACAGCATGAACCCGAAAAACACCGTATGGCAGGAAATTTCCAACGGCCAGGATATGCTGCAAATTGGCAGTTTCCAGATCCCGAGCAGGGCTTATGTTGGCCGCTTTAACTTCAAAGGTAATGACCAGCAGAAATTTATCGGCGAGCTATCGGGCGGTGAACGTAACCGCGTGCATTTAGCCGCGCTGTTAAAAGCCGGTGGGAACATGTTGTTACTGGATGAGCCTACCAACGATCTGGACGTAGAAACGCTGCGCGCGCTGGAAAATGCTCTGCTCGATTTCCCTGGCTGCGCTATGGTGATTTCGCACGACCGTTGGTTCCTTGACCGTATCGCCACGCATATTCTGGATTACCGTGATGAGGGCAAGGTGAATTTCTTTGAGGGCAACTACTCAGATTATGAAACCTGGTTAAAAGCCACCTATGGTGCAGATGCGCTGGAACCACACCGGATTAAATACAAAAAAATCTGATGCTTTGTAACGCCCGCCAAACAGCGGGCGTTTTTTATTGCAGCGGATGATAGGTCGATGACATGACCTGTTGATAAAGCGCAGTCGCAGCCACCTTGTGATGCGCCTGCTTTAGCCTTGTTACCAGCTCAGCCGATGTTTGTATATTGGCAGCCAGCCAGGTTTGCTGTGCCAATTCAGGAATCGCATAAACAAAACGGATGTACTCTTGCGGCAATTTCAGACTGGCCGCCATATCAGCCAGTGCTGCGGGATCATCAATAACTAAATCAACCTTGCCATTAATCAATAATTGCCACGATTCAGTAATATCGGCAGCCAGCACCAATTGCTGCCCTATAGCAAAGCCATTGTTCATTAAAAAGTTGGCAGATAAATCATCGCGCTGAACGGCAATAGTTAATGTCTTAGCATCCTGCAGCCTTTCAATTGTAATATCGGTACGATGGCTTAGTGCAACAAAGCCAAAATGATATGCCGCAACAGTTCCGATCCAGTGAAACTCGGCCTCACGCTGTGCCGTGCGGGCCATATTGTAAATAAGTACATTGGGCCGGCTTCTGGCAATACGTAGTGAACGTGCCCAGGGATACATTTCAATCTGTGTTTCCAATTTGGCTTCTGTTAAAACCGCCTTTACCAGTGCAGTGCTAAGCCCCGCTACTTCTCCGTTCTGCATCGTCTGATGCGGTGGCGACAGCTCGGTAACAACCCGCAATGGTGTAGCCGCGAAGATGGCACCATTTATACAGAACAGCAGCATAAAACAAAGACTTACTTTAACCACTTTAACGCTCTCAGGGGCATGTCTGCATAATAGCCTATTGCTTTTTGATGCCAAGCACCAGAGTGGCCGATAAAAAACCAACTAATTTTTAGTCAATTTCACCAGATCAAGTTGGTGACATTTTAAAAACTCAAATACAGAGCAAAAAGAAATAAGCCAAAAAACAATATAAATCAATAAGATAATTTAATACAAAATTCTGGCATGCTGTTTGTAACAGTAAGAGTGTTGTTAACCCTAACCAAAGACAAAAAGGACGAAATGATGAAAACGTTAACTGCTCTTACCCTGGCTACTGTTATTACACTAGGTTTTGCTGCACCGGCTCAGGCCAACAATATTACTGATAGCTTAACTGAGACTGTTACTAACCAGCTTGCAGAACTGGCGGGCAATATTAAACAGCAGGCAAAAGCATCACTGGAAAAAACCGCAACAGAACTGTTTTTTGCAACCGGCACTGAACAAGCTGAGCGGTACGTTGTTAAAGCAGCCGAGCAGACACCTGCCAGCAAAAAATAAGGCCGTCTTATGCAGTTAAGAAATATGCAGTTAAGTACTGAGACCGCTTACGCCAGTTGTATAGCGTAAGCGGCAAGATATTACTGCTCTGACCACACTGCTAACTCATTGCCATTTGGATCGGCAAAATGAAAACGGCGCCCGCCGGGAAAAGTAAATACAGGCTTAACGATAGTACCGCCAGCGGCAATTACCTTAGCTTCTGTCTGCTGCAAGTCTTTACTGTACAGCACGACCAGCGCAGCACCGGTTGCCACGGTGGATTGTTTTGCTGAACGGTAAAAGCCGCCATCCAGGCCTGAATTAGCAAAAGCTACATAATCCGGCCCATAATCAGCAAACACCCAGCCAAAAACCTGCCCGTAAAACTGCTTTGCTGCCGCTAAATTATTTGCCGGAAGCTCTACATAATTAATTTTTTCATGCCCACTCATTGTTTAAGCTCCCAGTTCTCACCCATTTATACATTAATGTAATGCAAGCCATAAGCGCTAACAAGATACCAGAAACAGAAAAGCCACGCGGGTTGGGGTCGCGTGGCTTTTCTGCTGTAAAACAGCCTGGTTTATTTATTTCTTACCAGCGAGCTGGTGTTGAGAGCCTGGCCCATTTTCGCCAGCAAGTAGTTAATACGGCGAATAAGCAAAGCACGGCCAACTGCATTGCTACGCTTACCAGTAACGTTATGTTTATCTGCTGCAGTACTTAATGTTGTCATGCTTCACCTCTGTATTTAGCTTTGCCTATATGCTGCACATTATGCCGACTTTTTGCACAAGCGACGAACGAGATAAATTGCAGCAAAGGCATTAGTAAAACTAATGCCTAAATAAATCAAAATTCATTGTATGTTCAAAAAAATGTCACTGAATGAAAAGCCAAAAAATCTTACCCATAGTTTTTATGCATATAAAATAGCAAACTATGCACTAAGGTTACGCCATAAACCTTAACCATGTTAGGCCGATAAGGCTTTAGCCAGAATAGCCACCGTATACCTTTGCTTAGTTATTCTAATCAAAAATTACGTCGCCAAAGCTGACAGATGCGAAAACTCGGCTTTTTAGGGTTTCTAGTAGGCTGAGGCTTTGTTATATGCTAAATTAGTTGCGAAAGGTTCTCATTTACATTTTGGAGTTTAGTATGAAAAAACTTTTATCTGCAACATTTGTCGCTGCTGCTCTGTTAAGTTCTGCGCTGGTTCAGGCCGATGAGCGGCCAGATCATTATAAAGGTAAGCCTTCAGATACACTGGAACAAGCTGTAGCCAACTTCAGTGAATATAATCAAAAACTAAAAACCGTATTGGCAGGAGAGCTGACACCACTTGCCATGGTAGAAATTCACGAACTGACCTACACCATCGAAGTAGCGCTGGAAAAAATTCATGCTGAAACCGGCAAATTAAAAGACGTACTGGAAGAGGTACACGTTGCTTCTGAACATATGGATACAGCAACGGCTCAAGATCGCGGCGATGCCTATATTAAAGCAGCTCAAACACTGGTGAAGTAATTAAATAGCAAGCCCGGTTAATCCGGGCTTTATGCTTTAAAACGCTTGATTATTTTTTGGTAAGAATTTCTTCAGCATTAGCTGCTGCCCATTCATTCCACGCATCTACTTTAGCATTAAAATTTTCTACCGCTTGCGCTGTTGCATCAGCAATTAAACCATCAATTTGCTTAGCGTATTTCTTATCAACGTTAGTTACAGGAACTACGTCGATACCGCGCTCCTGCAGGCCTTTCTTCATGGTATGAGTACGCAACAGCTGTAGCTGGCCGTTCTCAACATAAAAATACTGGCTGTCTTTATTGATAGTTTTGAACTTAGGTTTGGTAGGACGCTTATCCGCTTTAGCCGGACTATCCTGCGTATCTGTGCTGATTAAATCATTATTTAATTTGTAGCCCAGTTGCTCCATCGTAAAGCCCTGAGCTTTAGCGAACTGTTCTAATTGAGTGATTAGCTCAACTTCTACCTGACGCTCAGCTAACACTGCATTCAGAGTTTCAATAACGTCGGTCAGTTTAACCAGTGTCAGTTCTTTTGCTGCTTTCTTTAGTTCACGTTTATCTAATAAAATTGACATTGCCATCTCCTTTAATAATTTATCGCCAAAGGATAAGCAATTTATCTAATAAAATAAAGATATAAAAAACACTTAAACAACAAAAACAATATCATTCATTCAGCTTCAGTTAAGATTAAATCAATATTGTCCAATTTTTGTTCCATTAACAGGGTTTGTTGCTTTGATTATACATTCAATTTAAGCATATTTTCTATATTTTCTATATTTTCGCTATGAAGATTAAACTTGCTCGCCGTAATTCCAGTGCCTGAGGTGTTGCTAAAGGGAAGGTATAGCAGCACTTAACTGACAACAGTGCTGCTATATTTGGCCATTGCTAAAGCGAATATGCCGAATCAGCTAATAACGTATAGCCTCAGCTGCGGCCATATTTATCTTCAAACCGCACAATATCATCTTCCCCCAGATAACTGCCTGACTGCACTTCAATCAGCTCTAACGGAATTTTGCCGGGATTTTCCAATGAATGAATCACACCTACCGGGATATAGGTTGATTCATTCTCAGTCACCAGAAACTCGTTATCACCATTGCGTACTAACGCAGAGCCACTGACAACTACCCAGTGTTCTGCACGATGATGATGCATTTGTACTGACAGTTTAGCGCCGGGTTTTACCGTAATATGTTTAACCTGATAACGTGTGCCATTATCTACCGAATCATATTTGCCCCATGGCCTGAATACTTCCCGGTGCAGATCCACTTCAGTGCGGCCATAACTTTGCAATTTTGCTACGATGTTTTTCACACCCTGAATATGTGTTTTACTGGCCACCAGAACTGCATCTTTAGTTTCAACCACCACGACGTCATCCAGGCCAATAACAGCCACCAGCCGCTCTTCAGCATTAACATAGCTGTTTTGGCATTGTTCCAGCAGTACATCGCCACGACACGCATTACCCTGCTCATCTTTGGCCATCACCTCCCACAGCGCATCCCAGCTGCCAACGTCACTCCAGCCGGCATCAAGTGCGACCATAGCGGTATTGGCTGACTTTTCCATCACGGCATAGTCAACAGAGTCAGACGGGCTGGCACAGAATGCCGCTTTATCAAGCCGGATAAAATCTAAATCTCTGGCCGCATTTACCAGTGCTTGCTCAGCGGCACTGATAATAGCCGGAGCATATTGCTTTAATTCAGCAAGAAAGCTGCTGGCTTTAAACAAAAACATACCGCTGTTCCAGAAGTACTCGCCAGAGTCGACAAACTGCCTGGCGGTGGCTAAATCCGGCTTTTCACAGAACTTAGCCACCGCAGCTACGTCGGCTGGTAGGCTACTGTCAGCAATATCGGCACGGCGAATATAGCCATAACCGGTATGGGCACTGGTCGGCACTATGCCAAAAGTAACCAGTTTGCCTTGCCTGGCGACCGGTGCTGCCAGTTCCACCGCGCGGTGAAATGCTGGAATATCTTTAATAGCATGGTCGGCAGCCAGCACCAGCAGCAGCGGATCGTCGCCATCTGCTATAGCCTGCATAGCGGCAACCGCTATTGCCGGAGCCGTATTGCGCCCTACCGGCTCCAGCATGATTGTTGGCGTGGTCGCGCTTAGTTCGCGCAGCTGCTCTGCTACCATAAAGCGGTGATCTTCGTTGCAGATCACCATGGGTGCTTGTAAACCCGCCAGGCCTTTTAGCCGCAAAATCGTATTTTGCAGCATACTTTTATCATTTAGCAGTGGCAGAAATTGTTTTGGCTTTTTTGCCCGCGATAAGGGCCACAACCTTGTGCCTGAACCACCTGACAGTATTACGGGGATCATTTTTGCTTCCTTTTGTTGAACTTAACGTTATAAAACAACCTTTGCCACAGTATAGCGAGATTGCTTTCATTTCGTCAGCCGCTGGCATTAACTTAATCTGCATGGTAAATTTTCGTGCAATACCGTTTCATTTCAGCTGGTCGGTGCTCTAAAAGCAGGTAAGATCGGCTATCTTGTCGCGATTTTTCTGATCAGGGTAGGTTTATGCCAGATTTTAAACAGCTGTTTGTCAATAATAGAAATTGGGCAGACCGGATTGAAAAAGAACAACCGGGATTTTTTAAACAGTTATCCGAGCAACAAGCACCGGAATATCTGTGGATTGGTTGCTCTGACAGCCGCGTACCAGCCAATGAAATTGTAGGCCTGTTACCAGGCGAGTTATTTGTGCACCGCAATGTGGCTAATCTGGTACTGCATTCTGATATGAATTGCTTATCAGTGCTGCAATACGCTATTGATATTCTTAAAGTAAAACACATTTTAGTCGTTGGCCATTATGGTTGCGGTGGTGTTAAAGCTGCGATGACCAAGCAACGGGTTGGCTTTGTCGATAACTGGCTGCGTAACGTTAAAGATGTTTACTCTATGCACCGCGACGAGCTGGAGCAAGTTGCCGACGACAGTGAGCGGCTAAACCGGCTGATTGAGCTAAACGTGATGGAACAGGTACGTAACCTGTGCCACACCAGCTTTGTTCAGGAGGCCTGGGAGCGAGGCCAGCCATTAACTATTCATGGCTGGGTATATAGCTTGCGCAATGGCCGGGTAAAAGATTTACGTGTCAGCCACTCCTGCGCCGATAAAATTGACGATATTTATACACTGGATCTGGCCGACTGCCATATCAGCGAAAAATAGCTATTTAAAAATAATTTGTTGCTGCGCCACTGGCTTATAGGTGGCGCGGTGGCCCTCTACCCAACTGCCATTTTGCAGATAGTTTGATTTCACATCCAAAGTACCGTCAGGCATTATCCGGCTGAATGATTTTACCTCCGTAATGCCATTCTGGTTATTTTGCATTTTTTCCTGCGCAATAATTTCTCCTACCTGTGCATCAAAAGTCATGGTGCCATGAGTATAAAAACCGGCAGTGGTGAAGTAGTAATACGCCAGGCTTTGCTGATTTTCATCCCAGAAAATAAAAGATTCGCCGCCATATTGGCCATCATTAATGGAATGCACCGTTTTTATTGCCTGGCCATTTAGCGCCCTGCTCCACAATGAACGGTCAATTACCTTGGCATCCGCTCCTGGCTGGCTTAAATCGCCTTGCCAGTGCTGGTTGAGGTATGGCCTTAATGGCTCAAGCTTTGGATGAAGCGCGGCCTGTTCAGCCGCACACAATGCAGAAACACACAGTAACAGCATACTTAAAAAGATACGGCGCATATTGTATTACTCAAAGATGACTGTCAGCCAAGTATCAGAGAAAAGGCTGCCAATGTAAAACCGCAGTTTATAGGATCACGGTTTTGTTGCCATGCACAAACACTCTGTCTTCCACCACCAGCTGTAATGCTTTACTCAGTGCTGCTTTTTCTACATCACGCCCGGCCCGTGCCATATCAACAGCACTGAAGTTATGATCCACCGGCGCAACTATTTGCTGAATAATCGGGCCTTCATCTAAGTGATCATTTACAAAGTGTGCCGTAGCACCAATAATTTTCACACCGCGCTCAAACGCCTGTTGGTAAGGGTTAGCGCCAATAAACGCCGGTAAAAAACTGTGGTGAATATTAATAATCCTCTCAGGAAACTGCGCCACAAATGCCGGCGTTAAAATACGCATAAACTTAGCAAGCACTAAGTATTCCGGCTGGTAGGGTTTTATTACTTCCAGTAAAGCTGCTTCATGCTCGGTGCGGCTTAAACCTTTATGGCAAATATGATGGTAAGGTAAATCAAAACGGGCAGCCAGTTGCTCCAACTCAGGGTAATTTCCCACTACAGCAGCAATATCCAGTGCCAGCGAGCCATCAAATACCTTGATTAAAATATCACCCAGGCAATGCGCTTCTTTTGTTACCAGCACCACCACCCGCTTGGCACGCTGGCTAACCAGGCTGCGCTCTGAGCCCTGAGGTAAGGCCCGGTCTAAATCGAACAACAAGGTAGCGTCGTTAAATACGCCTTCGAGTTCAGTGCGCATATAAAACCGGCCGCTTACGGGATCAACATACTCGGTATTGCGGATAATATTCAGCTGGTGTTTGTAGCAAATATTGGTGATCTGCGCGATAAGGCCTTTGGAGTCGGGGCATTCCGTTAATAAAATTTTGCGTTCCATATCTCACATCTGTTGTTTTTTATTCCTGCTGTTGTTTTACCGCATCTTGACCTACAGCGTCAAAGACATTTAGACGTCTTCTAGTTAACTTGTTGTTTCGACAAAAAACCGCATAATACCCGCAGTCGCTTTTGATCAGTAAAGCTTTGGAGTGTATGGCGTCTTATCAGTTTAATGTGGTGGGTTATATTCAATCACCCTACAAGCAAAAATTTGCTATTCCGCGTCAGCCGGGATTGATACCGGAAGCCAGCGGCTACCTGGTATTGGAAAGCGATTACAGCGATGACGCCATTTTGCGCGGTATCGACAGCTTTAGCCATTTATGGCTGCTGTTTGTGTTTCATGAAACAGCCGATAAAGGCTGGTCACCGATGGTTCGTCCGCCACGCCTGGGTGGTAATACCCGTAAAGGCGTGTTTGCTACCCGTGCTACTTTCAGGCCCAACCCGATAGGGTTATCCGTAGTAAAGCTCGAAGGCGTTGAGCGCAAAAACGGTAAACTGATGCTGAAACTAAGCGGTATAGACCTGCTTGACGGCACCCCGGTGGTGGATATTAAACCCTATTTGCCATACTCCGACGCATTGCCTGACGCAGCAGGCGGTTTTGCCGATGCAGCTCCAGAAACAGCCATGACGGTTAGTTTTAGTGAAGCCGCCAGCATATTTTGCCAAAAGCAAAGCCAATACCCTGATTTACAAGTATTTATAGATAAAGTGTTAAAGCAAGACCCCAGACCGTCTTATAAAAAGCAGCGCGACGGTGAACAAAGTTATGGTATGACACTGTATAACTACAATATTAAATGGACCGTGAACGGAGAACATAACCATGTTACTGAAATCCATCAGCTACTTGAGTAGTGTGGCAGCTGCAGCAACCTGTGTTGCCGTATCCGCAACACCCCTGCCCGATTTACCCGAACCGGTAAGCAATAACGCCGTTGCCAGCACCTCTGTGCGCGGTAAAACCTATATTGCCAGCTTTATGGGGCTGGGCCCCGGCAAACAGCATAGCGACATTCACAATAAAGTGTGGATGCACACTGTAGGTGAATTTAACTGGCAAAGCCTGCCTGCGGTGCCCAGCACACAAAAAGTAAATGGTCGTATTGCCGCCAGTGCAGTGGCGCTAAACAGTAACTTTTTTGTTTTCGGTGGCTTTAGCGTAAATGCTGATGGTAGCGAAAGAACAGCTGTAGACAGTTACCGTATTGACCCGATCACCAAGCGCTACACCAAGCTAAACGACATGCCGGTGCCGGTAGATGATGCTGTAGCCCTGACGTACCAAAACCGTTATATCTATCTGATAAGCGGCTGGAGCGATCATGGCAGTGTCAATTTGGTGCAGGTATTTGATAATTTTACCCAGCGCTGGTCGCAAGCGACACCGTTTCCGGGCAAACCAGTATTTGGTTTAGCAGCCGCTATGGCAGACAACCAGATGTTGGTATGTGATGGGGTAACATTAGAATACTACGCCGATAAAAAACGTGAGTATAAAAGCGAACCGGCTTGCTATTTAGGCACTGTAGGCAGTAATGCTAACCAGATCGACTGGCGGGTTATTGAACATCCAACCGGCACCGCACGGTATCGCATGGCGGGCATTAATATCAAAGTGGATGGTAAAGATATGCTGGTGTTTATCGGCGGCAGCACGAACCCATACAATTACAATGGCGTTGGCTATAACGGCACAGCCTCAGAGCCCGATAGTAAGGTGTGGGTATTTTCTCCCGGGGAAAAACGCTGGCTAACAGCAGCAAATACTACGCCGGTAATGGATTTAAGAAGCCTGATAGAGATAGATGGCGAGGTATACTCTGTCGGTGGTATGACAAGCGACCAACAGGTTAGCGGCAAGCTGATTAAGCACCCGATAAAACTCCAATAGAATTGCCTCTGCCGCCTTGCTAGAATGGCGGCAATTTTTTCAGCTCCCATACGGAATTATGATGCGCAGCAGTCAGTACTTACTATCCACCATCAAAGAAACCCCGGCCGATGCCGAAGTGATTAGCCACAAGTTAATGTTGCGTGCCGGCATGATCCGCCGTGTTGCATCGGGCATGTATACCTACTTACCCACCGGCGTGCGGGTGCTGCGTAAAGTAGAACAAATTGTGCGTGAAGAGATGAACAAAGCCGGCGCGATTGAAGTGCTGATGCCGATGGTGCAACCGGCAGAGCTGTGGCAGGAATCTGGCCGCTGGGACAAAATGGATGCCGAGCTGCTGCGCTTTAAGGACCGCCACACCCGCGATTTTGTGCTGGGGCCAACGCATGAAGAAGTAATTACTGATCTGGTACGGCGCGAAATTACCAGCTATAAACAGTTGCCACTGAGCCTGTATCAAATTCAGACTAAATTCCGTGACGAGCGCCGGCCACGCTTTGGTGTGATGCGCGCGCGCGAGTTTTTAATGAAAGACGCTTACTCTTTTCATTTAAGCCAGGACAGCCTGCAGCAAACCTACAATGCAATGTATCAGGCTTATTGTAATATTTTCAGCCGCTTAGGGTTAGACTTCCGGCCGGTACTGGCCGACACCGGTGCTATCGGCGGCAGTATGTCTCATGAATTCCATGTGCTGGCAGCATCGGGTGAAGACGCTATCGCGTTTTCAGATGAAAGCGATTATGCCGCCAATATCGAAATGGCCGAAGCTTTAGCACCACAGGGCGAGCGTGCAGCTGCTACGCAGGCTTTAGCAGAAGTGGCTACGCCTAATGCCAAAACCGTAGCTGATGTCGCAGCCTTGTTACACCAGGATATGGCGCTGGTAAGCAAAACCCTGATTGTGTACGCCGCTAAAGCCGATGACAAAGCGCCACAAACACTGGTAGCACTGGTACTGCGTGGTGATCACGAGCTAAACGAAATTAAAGCCGAAAAACTGCCGCAGGTACAAAGCCCGCTGGTATTTGCCAGCGAAGAAGAAATCCTTACTGCTATTGGTGCTGGCCCTGGCTCACTGGGCCCGGTTAGCATGCCCATTCCGGTTATTGTTGATCGCAGCGCCGCTCACCTGAGCGATTTTATCTGCGGTGCCAATAAAGACGGCTATCACTTAACCGGCGTAAACTGGGAGCGTGATATTAAAGATTACAGCGTGGCAGATTTACGCAATATCGTTGAAGGTGACGCCAGCCCGTGCGGTAAAGGCAAACTGGTTATAAAACGCGGTATTGAAGTCGGCCATATCTTCCAGTTGGGCGATCGTTACTCACAGGCGTTAAAAGCCGGAGTGCTTAATGAAGATGGCAAACACCAGATCATGACTATGGGCTGCTATGGTGTGGGTGTGTCGCGTATTATCGCCGCTGCTATTGAGCAAAATAACGATGAATACGGCATTATCTGGCCCGATGCGATAGCGCCGTTTCAAATTGCCTTAATACCAATGAATATGCATAAATCAGTGCGGATTGAAGAGGCCACAGTACGTTTATACAACGAGCTGACGGCAGCAGGCTTTGAAGTGCTATTCGACGACCGTAAAGAGCGGCCAGGTGTCATGTTCGCAGATATGGAGCTAATGGGTATTCCGCATAGCATCGTCGTTGGTGAGCGTAACCTCGACAACCAGCAGGTGGAGTACAAAAACCGCCGCAGCGGTGAGAAAGAAATGCTCGACATTTCTGTCGTAGTTGAAGCCATGGCACATAAACTGGCAAAATAAACGTTGGTGTAAAAACAGAAAAGGCAGCGAGTTCGCTGCCTTTTTCATATCTGCTGCCAGATTAGAACAACAGGTTCTTGCCGAAGAAAATCGTCGATACCGTATTGACAAAAATCACCGACAGGATCAGCGGGATAAAGGTACCCAGCGAGAAGTTAACGTATTTTTGCAGCAAAGAGCCTGCAAAGGTGCTGTTGCCCTGACTGATTTCCGCGTCCAGATTATGTTTCTTCCAGCGATAGATCACGAACAAACACAACAGCAAGCCGTTAAGTGGCAGTATGGTTTCGTAGAAGATGTCATACACCACGTCAAAGAATGATTTTACTAACGGCTTTCCTTCGGCGTCTAAGCCATAGCTGGTTAGACTGGTAAAAATGTCTACCCGGCCAAATGATAAAGCACTGATCACAGCCAGTATTATCATGGCTCCACCTAGAGTGTATAAAGCTGTGCGCCGGCTTACGCCTTTTTGGTCCATTAAACTACATACCGGCACTTCGATAATAGACACCAGCGAGGTTAGCGCCGCAAAAAACACCAGCAGGAAAAAGAAACCGGCAACAAAACTGGCACCAAAATAGCCAATATCCGCCTGCATGGCTAAGAAGATTTTTGGCAGGAAAGTGAAAATCATACTGATGCTGGACTCAGACAAGGTGCTCAGCTGTATATCCGGATTAAACGAGAATACCGCCGGCAGTATCAGCAAGCCAGAGCAACAGGCTACCAGTACCGACAAGCCTGCCACCATTTTACCGGCGTGCACAATATTGTTGTTTTTCTGAATGTAAGAGCCATAGGTAATTAAGATACCCATTGCCAGCGACAGCGAGAAAAAGGCCTGGGCCAGGGCACCGTTTAATACCTTGCCGGTCAGTTTATCAAACTCGGGAATAAGGAAAAACCTTACGCCGAGCATAGCGTTATCCAACGTCATCACATAAATAACCAACGCAATAAGCATAATAAACAGCATTGGCATTAATACCCGTGCGGCTTTTTCAATACCCTGCTTGACCCCGCCTTGCAGGATAAAAAAAGTTAAGCCAATTACCACGGCCATATAGACAAACAGTTCGTTGCTGTTAATAAAAGCACCAAAACTGTCTGGCCCGGCAAGTTGGTTTAACTGCCCCATCACCGACTTGCCCAGATAACCGAATATCCATACTGTGATCACCAGATAAAACACACCAATCATAAAAGGCGTGATCACCGACATCCAGCCAACCGTGCGCCATGCACGGTTTTGGCCAATTTCAGTATAAGCACCCAGCGGATTTTGTCGCGTATGACGGCCTAAGCTCATCTCGGCCAGCATCACCGGTAAACAGATAAAAAATACAAAAAAGGCATACATGATTAAAAAGGCGGCACCGCCATTTTTACTGGCCATCACCGGAAAGGCGACCAGATTACCAATACCTACGGCTGAACCGGCTGCTGCCAGCACAAAGCCCAGGCTTGAGCTGAATTGTTCACGTTTCATTGCTACGCGGACTCCCTGAATTTTTCTTATTAGAATACCGGGGCTTTGCCCGGTTATTGTTATAGCGCTCTGCATGCTAACAGGCTGTTGCAGCAAATCCTAGCCTGTACTGCTCCGATGCGTTCAATGTCGTTGGAACAACGTTCAGGATCTGCTAAGGTGCGCCAGTTAAAATCAGCGCTGCAGAAGGACTTTTCCATGTTTTATATGATTTACTCTGAAGATGTTGCCAGCAGTTTAGATAAGCGTTTGGCTACCCGCCCGGCACACCTGGCACGTTTAGAACAGCTAAAAGCTGAAGGCCGCCTGTTATTAGCCGGGCCTTTACCTGCGATTGACAGCCTGGATCCTGGCAGTGCAGGCTTTAGCGGTTCATTAGTGGTAGCAGAATTTACCTCTTTAACCGAGGCGCAAAGCTGGGCTGATGCCGATCCTTATCTGGCTGCGGGCGTTTACGCCCGGTCAACGGTTAAACCTTTTAAGAAAGTTCTGCCTTAAGGCCAACATTACAAGGAGACTGGCATGAGCCATATTTTACTAACCGGTGGTGCTGGCTATATTGGCAGCCATACCGCGCTGGAACTGCTGAACGCTGGTTATAATGTGTTGAGCTTTGACAACTTCAGCAATAGCTCAGACGCGGCTTTACACCGGGTAGAGCAGCTTAGCGGCAAAAGTATTATCAGTATTACCGGTGATATCCGTGATGAGCAGGCACTGCGCCAGCTGTTTACCGACTACAATATCAGCGCTGTAATACACTTTGCCGGATTAAAAGCGGTGGGTGAATCTACCCAAATACCGCTGCATTATTACGACAACAATGTTGCCGGCACTGTGACCTTGTGCCGCGTAATGCGCGATTTTGCAGTGAAAAAACTGGTGTTTAGTTCATCTGCTACTGTATACGGCGATGCTAAACAAGTGCCCATCCCGGAAACAGCACCGCGCTCAGCCACCAACCCTTATGGCCAGAGTAAGCTGATGATCGAACATATTCTGGAAGATTTAGTCCGCGCTGAACCCGACTGGGGCATTACCCTGCTGCGTTACTTTAACCCGGTGGGAGCGCACGACAGCGGCCGTATCGGTGAAGACCCTAACGGTATTCCAAATAACCTGATGCCGTTTATCTCCCAGGTCGCCGTGGGTAAACGCGACAAACTCAGTGTATTTGGTGATGACTATTCAACCCATGACGGCACCGGCGTGCGTGATTATATTCATGTAGTTGATTTGGCCCGTGGCCATGTTAAAGCGCTGCAGTATCTTGAACAGCACAATGGTATTGAAGCCATAAACCTCGGTACCGGCACAGGTTACAGTGTGCTGGATATGGTAAAAGCGTTTAGCCAGGTCAACAACGTAGCAGTGCCATACCAAATAGCGCCGCGCCGCGCCGGCGACATAGCAGTATGCTACGCCGAGCCAACTAAAGCCAAAATGCTGCTGGGTTGGCAGGCAGAAAAAACACTGGATGATATGGTCGGTGACAGCTGGCGCTGGCAGTCGGCTAACCCTAATGGCTATAAAGGCTAGCTGATTAGCCCCAGCTCCAGTGCCAGCAATACGGCCCGGGTGCGATCCCGCACCCCTAGCTTGGCAAGAATGGCTGAGCACTGATTTTTTACTGTACCTTCTGATTTATAAAGTGCGGCGGCAATTTCTTTATTGCTGTAGCCCGCCGCCATTAATTGCAAAATCTCTAACTCTTTATCACTTAGTGGTTCCAGTTGCACAGGCATAGTGAAGCTGGTTTTATTGCCACGCACGCTGCCCAACAGGCGCTCAGTAATATTGGGCGCAAACCAGCTACCGCCAGCCGCTAAAGTGGCTATAGCCTGCACTAAGGTGTCCAGCGATACATCTTTTAATAAAAAGCCACGAGCGCCCAGTGCAATACTTTTTAATACCAGCTCGTGTTCATCAAAAGTGGTGAGAATTAACACCGGGATGCAGATACCCGCCTGCTGTAATGCTGCCAGCGTTTGCACCCCATTCATCACCGGCATTGATAAATCCAGCAAAACGACATGGGGTTGTAGCGTTATACAGGCATTCACTACACCAGAGCCATCTGCGCACTCACCCACAACCGCTACTTTGCCCGATAACGCCAGCAGGCTGGTTATGCCATCGCGGATCAACTTCTGATCATCCACCAGCAACACTTTATGCATTTTCACTCTCAATATAAGGCAGCGTTATAGTAAGCTGAATGGCCTGCTGCTGTTTACCCAGTTGCAGGTGCCCGTCACACTCGGCCAGCCGCTCTTGCATACCTTTAATGCCATTGCCCGGCTGCCAGTGTGGCGCCAAACTGCCGTTATCATAAATAACCAGCTGTAACTGTTGCTGTTTTACACTGGCAATAAGATGGATCTGGCTGGCACCGCTATGCTTCAGGCTGTTACTGATAGCTTCTTGTACCATGCACAGTAAATGCTGTGCCTGATGTAAATCATTGAGCGTAATGTCGGGTGGGATCTGCAGCTTTACTTCAAGCCGCTCTGGCAACAGAGCAAGCAACGGTGTTATTGCATCCAGCAAGGTGACACCGGCATACTGGCGCATGGTGCTTACCGCCTCTCTTACGTCTGAAAGCAATAGTTTTGCCAGTTGATGGCATTTATCCACCTGTATCTTAGCTTCGCCCTCTGTGATATGGCTGGCTACCTGCAGCTGGATAGTTAGCGCAGTTAAATGGTGCCCTACCACATCGTGCAAGTTACGGGCAATACGGGTGCGCTCACTCTGGCGAGAAGCCGCCTGTAATAATTGTTGGGTCGCCAGCAATTGCTGATGCTTTTGTTCCAGCTCTTCTTTGGCCGCTTCAGCATCGCGGGTGCTGCTTTGCACTAACAAGGCAAACAGATGGAAACTGCCGTACAGCAAGGCAGTGATCCACACAGTATTGCCACTTTGCCAGGCAACGATAATAAACCAGCTCGCCACAACGATTATCACAATCAGCATAGCCTGCACGGTACGCATCACAAAAGGCAGCATCGCCGCCCAGATCACGGTCAGAATCGGCAAAAATTCAAAATACCGCCCAGGTAACAGCCACAGCAGTGCAAATGCCAATAGTAGCTGTAGTGTCAATAGTGGCGGGCCAAAACGGCCACGTAGGCCAAAGTCAGACTGTTCACGCGTAAGCACTATAAACAAGCCGCCGTAAATCAGAAACAACAAATGAATCAGCCACTGGCTTTGGCCGGGCTGAACCCTTTGCAAAATAAAAATACTGATGCCATACACCATTAGCCAGGTCAGGACACCCGCAAGCGCGGCAAAATCAAATTTTGTTTTCATAGCGTCATTATGCGCAGCTTCAAACCAACTGCAATAGGCCAAAAGTCATATTAAAAAGTCCTGACTTTTGGCACCTGTGCCGGGGTTGCTGCAGCGTTATGCTGCATCAACCAACCAAGGAGGATGACCATGTCACTTATTCATACCACACTGCTGTATCTGCATATTGCGCTGGGTGCCGTTGCCTTGCTGCTATACTGGCTGCCGGTTATCGCCCGTAAAGGCAGTAAGCTGCATATTAACGCTGGCAAAGTGTTTTATTATCTTATGCTTATTGTTTCCGGCTCAGGCATAGTAATGAGTCTGATGGGTTTATACGACCCTGTCAGCATTTACACTGCCGGCAAGCAAATGACCGCTGCGCAAATTGAACGCATGTTGGTATGGCGTATTCCGCTATCGCAGTTTTTACTGCTGCTAAGCTTACTTACCTGGGTTACCGTGCGCCATGCTATTGGCGTGCTGCATGCCAAAAACGATCGCAGTATGCTACGCCGCTGGTTTTATCAAGGCCCTGTGTTGATATTGTTCCCGACAGCATTATATGTGGCGTATCAGGGCATAACAGTGGGCATGCCGCTATTGATTATCTTTGCTGTAGTCAGCCTGGTTACCGCCAGCACCATCAGCCTTTATGTCTATAAAAAAGAAATAAAACCGCGCGCCTGGATTATTGAACACTTTAGTAGCATGGTAGGTAGCGGCATTGCTGTTTACACCGCGTTTTTTGCTGCGGGTGGCCGCCGTATGCTGTCACACTGGCTACCCGAACAATGGCAACTGGTTAGCTGGCTGGCGGCACCGGTTATTGGGGTAACCGTCATGATTCTTATGACTGGTTATTACAAACAACGATACAAGGCTTCGTAATTACTGACGATAAAATTGTCAATTTAGATAAGAGTAAGCTTCCCTTAATTTAATACATTAACTATGTTTATTACAGTTAGAAAACATACAAGGCCTGCACTTTGCGTGCAATGTTTGCAATCAGATGTATGAACTACCTGCTGATGTCAGCATTTTTCTTTACATCACCAGTGCAGGCAAGAACAGTAATTTATGCACTACCCTATGACAATAGAGATGTGACACAAGACTATCACGTACTATTGTTAAAAAAGGCGCTGAGTTATTCCACAACCCCTTACACCCTGCAGCCAGCAACAGAAACCATGGCGCAAAGCCGGGTATTGCGTGAAATAAGCCAGCAAACTGGCATCGTAGATTTGTTCTGGAGCATGACCAGCGCAGAGCGCGAAAAATTATTAATGCCTATTCGGGTGCCACTAAATAGAGGTCTGTTAGGTTGGCGCCTGTTACTGGTAAACGAAGATGCACCATTTTTATCAACACAACGTAATAAGCGAAACACCCTGTTTGTGCAAGGCCATGACTGGCCGGACAGTCAGATTTTAAAAGCAAATGGCTATAAAGTTCATACCACTAATGACTATAAAGCCATGTTTACCATGGTTGAAAAGGGCCGTGTCAATGCACTGCCCCGCTCAGTCATCGAGATTACGGAAGAGCACAAAAATATCGCAGCCAAGCTCTTCATTGCGTCGGATTTAATGCTGTATTACCCCGTTGCAGAATATTTTTTTGTCGCCAATGACGATACAAAATTAGCGGCAGCGCTAGAACACGGTTTGACAGAAATGTACAAAGATGGCAGCTTCATTGAGTTATTTGAACAGCAATATGGTGCCATTCTTAGCCAATTGGCTCAGCAAAAACGTAAAGTGATAAAATTAAACAACCCACTTTTGCCCACCGCGACACCGCTGGATAAGTCGGAATACTGGCAGCTCTTACCCAAACATTTCGAGCCAACCATCTGGTAGCTCCGCATTGCCATTAAGCACTTTCAGCTTTACAACACAGCATTTATTTCTTAATGTCGGACAGAATTAAAAACCGGGCACATTCGTATGCTGGCTGTTAAAAATAAGGTAATTTGGATAACTGGTGCATCCGGAGGCATTGGCGAGGCGCTAGCCCGGGAGTTGGCAGCAGACGGCGCCAGGCTAGTGTTAAGTGCCAGACGCCAGAATGAGTTGGAGCGAGTAGGCGCCAGCTTACCCAATGCCACACAGCACCTGCTACTGCCGTTGGATATTACCGATAGTGCTGCCGTTACGTTAGCCCTTCACACCATTAAGCAACAGATTGGAGGCCTCGACTGGTTAATTAATAACGCCGGTATCAGCCAGCGTGCACTTATTACCGACACCACAATCGAGACTGAGCGTAAGCTGTTTGAAGTCGATTATTTTGCCCAGATTAATTTAACCCGCGCCGCCTTACCACTGTTGCTGGCCGATGGCGGTGGCAAGGTGGTGTTTGTCTCGTCTGTCGCAGGTTTAGTTGGCACCCAGTATCGCGGTAGTTACTCCGCGGCTAAAGCGGCACTGCATTTATGGGCCAATAGCCTGCGCGCCGAAATGTTCGGGCAAGGCTTAAGTGTGGCCACTATCTTCCCAGGCTTTGTTAAAACCGATGTATCGCGCAATGCCCTAACCGGCGATGGCAGTGCTCTTGGCCAGATGGATGACGCCCAGGCCAATGCCATGAGCGCAGAAGCCTTTGCCGAAAAAGCAGTAAAAGCGCTGCTAAAAGGTAAAAACTATATTGTGATAGGCGGCCTAAAAGAGCGCTTAGCTGCGCTGGTGTCCAGGCTATCGCCGGAGCTGCTGTATAAAATGATACGTAAAAGCAAGGTGCGATAACCAGAAAGGTGAGCAGAATATCGATATCAGACATTATCCAGCCTTGTTTTAGTAAGTGCCTTCAAGTGCAACCAGTGCAACACTTAACCGGGTAACTCAACCGGTTTTTATTACCTGCATAAGTCAGTAGATATTCACCACCATCAATATTAACAATTAATTAATTTACAGTTATCAGCTAACACCGTAAAATGCGCCAATTTATTTCAAAAGGAATTTATATGGCTCTTGCAGCATTACGGTTCGCTGGCAACTACCAAGAACAGAAAGTTAAACAGCTTTTCCCCGATACTAAGTTAGAAAAAATGTACGCGCAGTTAGATAGCGATCCTGAATTCTATGGCGCTGGTGTAACGTTTATCGGTTATAACTCTGAGCTGTCAAACTACGTGATTACCGGCATTGAGCGTGAATCACTGTTTTTTGCCAGAGTACTGCGCAATAGTTGTAGGGCCGATGGCAAAACCATTTATATTCGGGAAATAAAACTACCTAAGCACCAATCGGCTGAAAAGGCGCTACAGACTGCAAAATCAAGCATTGGCTCTGAATTAAAAGGTGCTGGCGTTAGCTGCGCCGGCGCCGCAATAGGCTGGGTTTTACTTGTTGTTGAGGCTGGTGGTGGCACAGTGACAGTAGGTGCCGCTTGGGCGGCAATGCCGTTAACACTAACGGCTACTGCTGCCGCAACATTCCAATGTGGTACTGGCATCGGTCGCTCTTATAATGCAGTCTCCGGTAATGCCCACTATAACGACTATCTGGATGAGTCGCCGTTATTTAATGCATTGATTATAGCAACCGACATTTTGCAACTAGGCGATGTAACCAAAACATTGGGTAACCAGGCCATACTGGCGGCTGCTTTGCGCAAAAAAGGTATCGGCAAGGCTGGAATACTTAAAATGTATAAAAGCCTTTCCAGATCTGATCGCAAACGTTTAGCGGAAGAAATATTAAAACTGGAGTTTCGCCAGTTAGATAAATCCAAAAAGGCACTTAAAGCAGTCATGTTACACGGCAAACTGCTGGATGACGGTACTAAAGCAACTAAAGTTTTTTCGCAAAAGCAGGTGCAGGCCCTGCTTGGTACTAAGTTTCTGGAGTTAGTTGGCGCCAGCGTTACCACTTACGGCAGTGGCACCAGCCTGGCAGGTAAAGCCGAGAGTGCCCGTAGTTTTGTTATTGGTTACAGCGTTAATGAATAGGAAGAATATGTCTTTGCTGAAAAACGTATTAGCAGTATTCACTGTGTCAGTGTTGATTATTTCATGTGGTAAAAACGCCCCTTATACCGCTGATTTTTTTTCCGATAAGCTCAGCGATGACAGTGAAGGGCCGCAGTTAAGCATTATTCCTGCAGGGGAAGGCATTGCCGGCGAAGAATATACCGCGTCTTACGGCTACTTCGGCCCGCAGCGCAGCATAAAAAATAACACGGCTTTTGCCATAACCCGTGCCGAAGTTACTTTTGCTCAGTACGATAAGTTTGCTAACGCCACCAATCGAACTCTACCGGACGATAGAGGATGGGGCCGGGGTGATATGCCGGTGATTAATGTCAGTTGGATGGACGCTACGGCCTACGCTAAATGGTTAACGGAACAAACTAACCAGTATTACCGCTTACCGTCAGAAACCGAGTGGGAATATGCTGCCAGAGCTGGCACAAAAACAGTGTATTGGTGGGGCGAAAAGTACATTCAGAACAAAGAACACTGTGACCGTGATATTGGTGATTGTACAGCCGGCACCGAAGCAGCACAACCATGGATATCCGGCCGCTACAACGCAAACCCTTATGGTCTGTATGACGTGTCATCTAACGTGGCAGAGTGGGTACTGGATTGTGATGATGAGAAAACCCGGTCAAATGACACAACGCCGGTAAAAACCGGTGATTGTGAATACCGGATTACGAAAGGTGGAAGTTATTCAGACAAAGCTCATTTAACACGCTTATCCAATCGCACAAGTGTTGGTATCGACAGTAAATACCCATCTATCGGCTTCAGGTTGGTTAGGGAGATGCATTAATGAAAACACAGCAGTGCCCTGCCTGCGGACACAAAATAAATCTAAAGCAGGCTGCAGAAGCTAAAAAACTGAACGGTATTTTTATGCTGCAATGCGCTAACTGCAAACAGTGGAGCCATGAAAATCGCAAGGCAGCCATAGTAAAAAACGTTGGTTTAATACTAATGTTAACCGGCTCAGTGATGGGCTATTTTCAGCTTGGCGGGATTATCATCGGTCCAATTTTTGCCTTTACCGGAGGCTTAATTGCACTGGCAACCCAGCTTGCTGTTCCAAGAAAACTGCACACCCCCTAGAGACCAGAATATGCGTTAAAACAACAAAGGCACTTTACGCGCCTTTGTTGTGTCTCAGTTAACCTCTGCCTTCGCGGCTGGGCTTTTTACCGTTGGGCTGGCGTTGTGGTTTGCCCTTTGGTGTTGCCGGGCCTCTGCGCCCTGCTGGCTTGGCACCATCCGGCTTGGCAGGCCTTGCCTCGCTTGGCTTGCGCTCTTTAGGTGCACGCTCCGGCGTTTTGGCGGCAATATCGTGTTTACGCACCGCGCGTTTCATGCTGGCCATACGGCGACGGCGCTCGTCGCGGTCTTCCGGTTTAACCAGTGTTGCCAACTCCGGCGCCAAGCTAACTAACTTGCGCAGGTAGTTAACATCTTCCAGCGGATATTCGGCATAGCCACCAGCAGGTAAGTGTTTTGGCAGTAGTAAATCGCCATAACGTACCCGAATAAGGCGGCTGACTACCGCGCCTTGCGATTCCCACATCCGGCGTACTTCACGGTTACGGCCTTCAGTTAATACCACATGGAACCAGCGGTTAATACCTTCGCCCGGCAACGCTTTGATTTTTTTGAAGTTAGCTTTGCCGTCTTCCAACTCAACGCCGGTGCGCAAACGCTGGATCATCGCATCGTTCACATCGCCAAACACCCGTACCGCGTATTCACGCTCTACTTCAAACTTGGGGTGCATCAGGCGGTTGGCCAGTTCACCGTCGGTGGTAAACAGCAATAAACCTGAGGTATTAATATCGAGGCGGCCAATGGCTATCCAGCGCGCGCCTTTAATATTCGGCAGACGCGAAAATACCGTGGGTCGGCCTTCCGGATCGGTGCGCGAACAAATTTCGCCTTCCGGCTTGTGGTATGCCAGTACGCGGCATATTTGCTCGGCTTCGCTGGCAATTTGTACCGGATGGCCATCTACCCGCACTTGTTGAGTGGGGCTGATGCGATCGCCTAACGTTGCCGGTTTACCATCTACGGTAACCCTGCCACCGCTTATCCACTCTTCCATTTCGCGGCGTGAGCCTACGCCGGCGCGGGCCAATACTTTTTGTAGCTTTTCACTTGCGATTTTTTCACTCATTAGTGCAATTCTCCTGTCGTCACGACGGTGTCAGCCAGATCCAGGCTAATGGCCTGAAATTCCGGCAAAGGGGGTAATTGGTTTAAATGCTTTAAACCAAAGTAATCTAAAAACTCTTTTGTAGTGGCGTATAACCCCGGCCGGCCGGGCACTTCTTTATGGCCAACCACCTTAACCCAGTTGCGATCAAGTAAGGTGCGCATAATCTGGCTGCTTACCGACACACCACGGATATCTTCAATCTCTCCACGGGTTATCGGTTGACGATAGGCTATCAGCGCCAGGGTTTCCAGCACGGCACGCGAATAACGCGGCGAGCGTTCCGGCCAAAGTCTGGCTAAATAGTCACTCAGCTCCGGTTTGGTAATAAAGCGATAGCCTGATGCAGTTTCACTTAAGGTAATACCGCGCCCGGCATAATCCTGCACCAACCGCGCTAAGGTATCAGCTAAACGCTTTTTGCTGACATTAAAGCCATCCAACACCGTGCTTTGTAAATCGTCGTTACTCAGTGGCTTGTCGGCGGCAAAAATCGCCGCTTCAACCAACTGCATTAACTGCACGTCATTAATTTTGCCAGCCATTATGCCTCACCTGTTTTAAGTTTGACATGAATTTGGCCGTACGCTTCTACCTGAATAATGTCTACCAGCTTTTCTTTGGTCAGCTCCAGCATGGCTAAAAAGGTAACCACAACCCCTTCGCGGCCTTCTGCTACATCAAAACAGCTGGAAAACGCCAGATAGCCGTTATGTTGGCTAAGCAAATCCAGAATACGGCTCATCCTTTCACGGGTAGATAAATGCTCGCGTTTAATATGATGATGCTGAAAGTCTTTCGCCCGTTTTACGATGTCTTTTAACGCCAGAGTAAGCTCGGCTAAATCGACATCCGGTAAAATCAGCAGTGGCGCAAAGTTATCTGCCAACACCGCGTTGGCAGTAAAATGATCACGCTCATCGCGTGGCAGGCTGTCCAGCTCTGTCGCGGCCTGTTTAAATACTTCGTATTCCTGCAAGCGGCGGATAAGCTCGGCGCGCGGATCGGCTTCTTCGTCTTCTACTTCACTGTGCCGCGGCAACAATAAGCGTGATTTAATCTCTGCCAGCATCGCTGCCATCACTAAATATTCCGCCGCCAGTTCAAAATTCATGCCCTGCATCAGGTCTATGTATTCCATATACTGCAGGGTAATTTCGTTTACCGGTAAATCGACAATATCAAACTTATGCTTGCGGATTAAATACAGCAGAAAATCCAGCGGGCCTTCAAAGGCATCAAGCAGAATTTCCAGCGCGTCTGGCGGAATATATAAATCTTCCGGGCGCTCCAGCACAGCTTCACCGCGAACAAATGCCAGCGGCAACGGCTGTTGGATGGTTAAGCTATCTGGCAGCTGGTCTGTCAAGCTGGCGTTCTCTGGCAACGGTTCTAGCGAAAGGGTGCCGGGTCGCCACGGCCTTCACGCAGTATCACCGGTTCATCATCCGATAAATCTATTACCGTGGTTGGCGCTTCACCAATCACACCGCCGTGCATAATCAGGTCGACCTGTTTCTCCAGCCTGGCGCGCATTTCTTCCGGATCGCTTTCAGCAAATTCTTCGCCGGGTAGAATCAAACTGGTGCTAAGTAACGGCTCGCCTAATTCTTCCAGCAGTGCCTGGGCAATTTTGTTTTCCGGAATACGCAGGCCTATAGTTTTCTTTTTCTCGTTCAGCAAACGCTTGGGCACTTCTTTAGTGCCGCGTAAAATAAAAGTGTAAGCACCGGGCGTATTGTTTTTAATTAAGCGAAAGGCGCTGTTTTCTACTTTGGCATACACCGATAATTCAGATAAATCACGGCATAACAGCGTAAAGTTATGATCAACATTTACCTGCCGGATTTGTAAAATACGTTCCATAGCGTTTTTGTCACCCACGTGGCAACCCAGCGCATAGCCGCTGTCAGTGGGATAAATAACCACGCCGCCCTGGCGGATAATTTGCACCGCTTGTTTAAGTAAACGCAACTGCGGTGTTTCCGGGTGAATATGAAAAAATTGACTCATTGTTATTCTTCTTACAGTAAATTATTAGGTTAGCCAGGCTGCACAGTTGCGGCTGTCAGTGGCCAGTTAGCCCACACCGGTATTACATCGTCGGTTAAATATAGATTTTTTCCAATGTCATTCCAAGTTGTAACCTGATGAAAGTCAGAACCGACTGACGCCGTTAAGCCGTGTAGTTGGCACAGTGCCCACAGCTCACGTTTTTGTACCGGCGTTTGCTGTGGCGAAATCACCTCTATCGCATCACCACCGGCAGCGGCAAACTGTTCGGCCAGCCGTTTTACCCACTTTGTCGTTAGCTTATATTTCAACGGATGCGCCAACACAGCCACACCACCGGCATCGTGGATCCATTGGATGGCCTCTGCCATCTCTACCCAGTTATTCGGCACATAGCCAATTTTGCCGCGGCCTAAGTACTTTTTAAACACGCCATCCATCGAACTGGCTTTACCAATACTGACCAGATGGCGGGCAAAATGGGTGCGGGTTAACGCCGCACCGTTAGCCAGCTCAAGCACTGCCGGCAATACATCAGGAATTTGGCTTTTCTCTAAACGCCGCGCCATTTCTTCTGCGCGCACTAACCTTGCTTGCTGCTGCGTGCCTAAGCGCTGCAAAAATTGCGGGCAATCCGGGTTAATGTTTAAACCAACAACATGAATTTCCAGTTGCTGCCAGGATGTCGAAATTTCCACACCGTTTATCAGTTGCAGCGGCAGTTGCAGCTCAGTAATGGCGTGTTGTGCCGCAGCTAAACCGGCTACCGTGTCATGATCGGTAATGGCCAGCGCATCCACGCCCTTCTCCACCGCGCGCGCTACCAATTCGGCAGGCGATAATACACCGTCAGAGCACAGGGTATGGCTGTGTAAATCAATTTTCATAAGAGGGTCTGCCTGACTATATAGCTGTCATTGTGCCATATAAATGCCCTCTGCGACCAGAAAGACTCTGGCTGCCCCCTTCAGCTTTTACCATCAAAGCTAAAACTAAAGGGATTTATATCAACTCAAAGCACCAGACTTAATACAGTGCGGGCAGGCAACTGCACAGAATAAGGTTGTAACGAGCCTTTTAATTGCAGGTTAAAGCCTTTAGCTTCTGTGCTCAGGTTTTGCACTATCAACGCATAGCGGCCGTCAGGACGCAAATAAGCCAGATGGCGAATATCCTGCGTTGATACTGAATCAATGCGGATTGAACCAGGCGGCACGATTTTACTGGCGTGAGCAATAATGTAATAGGCCACATTGCGTTTCACCTTCTGACCATCAATGGTCAAAGCCCCCAAACACAAACTGCAGCCGCCTTGGGTATGAGGCTGTAACTTCGCATCTGAACTCAGATTCCATTGCAGTACATTACGGGCCCAATGCAGTGGAGCACCAATAATTAAATGCTCGATATGCCACATTAATGAATCGCCAAAGTCTGAATTCGCGCCAACCCATTGCTCAGTAAAATAAATATTTTTATCCGGATGCGCTTGTTTCAGCTTGTCCAGCTCTGTAATAGAACCGTTGTACAAATGAAAAGCCGAGCCATCGATATAGGCTTTCGCCTCTTTGTCGTTCAATACAGTAATGGGGTACTCGACATGATCAGCATTGTGATCATAAATAATAATTTTTGTATCAAGCCCGGCCTTTCGGAACGCGGGCCCCAGATGGTTTTTAATAAAATTGGCTTGATCCCAGGCATGCATCAATAAGCTTGGGTTATTACCCGGATGCAGAGGTTCGTTTTGTACTGTAATGGCGTCCAGCTTAATACCCTGCCGCTGCATCGCCTGAATGTATTTGACAAAATACAAAGCATAACTGCCGAAATGCTGCTCCAGCAGCTCGCCACCTATAGTGGACTTGTTACTTTTCATCCAGGCAGGAGGCGACCAGGGGCTGCCGAGCAGTTTAATCTGTGGATTAATCGCCAGTATTTGTTTCAACACCGGAATAAGGTATTTCTCGTCAGGTTTCAGCGAAAACTGCTTGAGTTCAGGATCCTGCTGGCCTTCAGCTAAATCGTGGTAACTAAAAGGTTCAGGGTCCAGATCTGAAGCCCCAATACTGAGGCGTAAATAACTGACCGCCAGCCCTTCTACACTAAATAACTCCTGCAACAATTGTTTGCGCCGCTTTGCAGTTAAACCCATCAGATGCATGGCACTGCCACCCGTCAGGGTGTAACCAAAGCCGTCCATCTGCTGAAATTGCTGCTCTGTATTAAGCTGCAACACTGGTAGTTTGTGATCCAAAGGCTGTTGCCATAAAGCGGTTTCAGTGCTGAGCAACTGCTTCTGATCGGCACTGGATAAGTAGCTTTCCGGTGTTGCTACGGCAGCTAAAGGCAAAATAAGTGCCCAGGCCAGAGCAATCAACTCCAGCTGTGTTTTAAACAATTTCATAAAAAACCTCTGTTAATGCGCGGCAAACCGGGCAATAAAATCTGTATGTGTTGGCATGTTTTCCACGCAAGCGCTAATAACATGGGCTGTGGACGCAGCAAAATCTGTGATTTGAGCCAGGTTTTTATTGTCCACCATGGCGTCATAATGCTGTGGCATCAGGCGCTGACCTAACAGCACCTGCACCCAGCTGTCTTCACGAAACAACTCATCAGCCACTCTATGCACCCGACCATAGGCCTGAAAAATATCCAGCTTTTGCTGCAGTGAATCAGGCACAACCATATGTTTTAAATAACGCCAGTAGTCGCTGTCGTCCCGCTGCGTCACTTTGTAATGCGCGATAATAAAATCGCGGATTTGTGCCATTTCCTCTGCGGCCAGCAGGTTGTAGTGATCGGTATTGGCCTGTGCAAAACTGCGATCCGGAAACAAATTAACCAGACGGGTGATGGCAGTTTGCACCAGATGTAAACTGGTCGACTCCAGCGGCTCCAAAAAGCCACTGGACAAGCCAATAGCCACACAATTACCAACCCACATCTGTTTGCGTTTGCCTGTGGTAAAGCGGATAAGCCGTGGTTCAGCGCTATGTTGCTGCTCAAGCGTCTCAAGCAATCGTTGTTGCGCCAGATCATCACTGACATAAGCCGAACTGAACACCAAGCCATTGCCGGTGCGATGCTGCAGCGGAATACGCCATTGCCAGCCAAACTCATGAGCTGTAGAGCGGGTATAAGGCGGCAGTTCAGCAAGCCTTGCAGAAGGTGCCGTCCATGCGCTGTCATTCGGTAACCAATGGCTCCAGTCGTCATAGCCCACGCCCATAGCCTGGCCAATTAATAAAGCCCGGATACCAGAGCAATCGATAAACAAATCGCCAGCAACTTGCCTGCCGTCCTCCAGCAACAGATGGCGGATATGACCACTGATCGCATCCCGATCTACATGTTTGATTAGGCCTTCGTGTCGTATCACGCCCCGCTGTTCACTTAAAGTGCGCAGATAGCGGGCATACAAACTGGCGTCAAAATGATAAGCGTAAGCAATTTCACTGACGGGTGATTTCGGTTTAGTGGGGTCGGCTGGCATAAACTTATGCTGCATCGCCATCTGACTGGCGATACAGTACTGCTCAAAAGGCAAAGCCAAACCTTCTTGCTTTAACTTTAACCAGTACTGATAAAAACTCAGCCATTCCCACTGTCGGCCTAAAGCGCCAAAGGCATGAAAATAACTGTCTCCTTTTTGGCCCCAGTGAACAAACTCAATGCCTAATTTAAAGGTTGCACCTGTAGCACGAACAAACTCCTGCTCATCAATGCCACATAAATGGTTGTATAACTTAATGGCAGGAATAGTGGCTTCTCCTACTCCTACAGTGCCAATCTGTTCAGATTCAACCAATTCAATCCTGTAACGCTGTCCCGTCAGTTTCGCCAGCAAAGCCGCGCTCATCCAACCGGATGAGCCGCCTCCGACGATCACAATGGTCTGAATAACTTCTGGCATTGTGCCGTCCTTCTGCTAGAGCTTGTAACTGACACCGAGCAAGAACTGCCGGCCGTATTCTTCATACACTTCAGGGAAGTAACTGCCACCGCCCTGCAGCGTATTCAGACGGGTAGTGTAAGGTGAGTTCGTCAGGTTATTCACCTGCATCAGCAAAGTAACACCGTCAAAACGGCCTCCTTCAAAGCTGTAACTCAGCTGTGCATCCACTTGTTTATCAGCCAGTACTTCAGTGTAACCACGAGTAGCAAACAGCTGTACCACTTCACCACGGAACTCAGAGCGGTAACGTTGACTAACCCTGGCTGAAAAACCATTTTGTTCAAAGTACAGCGTTAAATCGCGCACCCGATCTGATAAGCCTGGCAGCTTACTTGAAGTGCCGGGGCCATCAGGCTGAATACTTGAATCAGACCAGGACTGACTGCCAATAAAACCAAAACCTTTCAGTGGGGCATAGTAGTTACCAATATCAATCGACATACTCAGCTCCAGCCCTTTGATATTACCGCCCTGACCGTTTGCAGGGCGACTCATATTGCCAATAGGACTGATAGGCTCAATGGTGGAGTTATTCGGTGCGTTAGAAAAATCAAAGTCAAAGTTCTGGGTGTAAATATAGCTGTCCAGCTTTTTATAAAAGGCACCAGCAGCTATATAGGTGCTGCCATCAAAATAGGCTTCGTAAGTTAAGTCCAGCGCTTTAGCACGCCATGGTTCTAGTTCAGGGTTACCACTGCTGCCACTCCAGCGCCGTGAATCTACTCCCACACCAGCGGTAATGCTGGCGCGCATTTCATCCATACGCGGCCGTGCCATGGTTTTACCCGCAGCAAAACGGACAAACTGATCCTCCAGCACTTCCAGACTAAGGTTCAATGCAGGTAATACATCGGTATAAGAAGCGCCGGTTTCAACCTGAACTAACGTCGCCGGATTGTCGGGATCATAATCACTGGCAAGGAAACCACTGGATAGTTGATCGGTTCGCACCACCTGAGTACCAAAGTTGCCTTTGAGGGCTAAACCAAAAATTTCAGTATCCAGACTCATTCGCAGATAACCTGTTAACACTTCTTCATCCACCCCCCAGGCTTTATTCCACCTGTTGGTGTCCAGAATAGGAGAAATATCGTAGTACCTGTCTACTGTCGGCAAGATGTCGTACGAAATTACGCCCGGAATACCGGCGAAATCCAGTGAGGTGGTATCCACCAGCAGCGAAGGGTCTATAGAGACAGGGGCTCTGTCGTTTTTCAAAAACAGATCGTTATCGTCCACCACTTTATCTTTGGTGCGTTTGGTGAAATTTATACCAAAATCAACGGAGCTAAAATTAGTTCCAAGGCTTGTGCCTGTTAAATCATAACGGGCACTGACTTCCGCTTCACGGATTTGCTCTTTGACATGAGGGTAACGAATAGAGCCGTCATGGCCCCAGCCGCCCCAAGGCGCAGGGTCACTCAACTGCACCTGATTTACATCTGTGTAATCTGTTGCTGGCGTATAAGTAGGAAAACCTAGAGGCACCAAATCAAAACCAATGGAATCAAAACCGCCATTGTTTAAACCAGCATATGTTTCCAGCACCTGCTCTTCGCGCTCAGAGCCTGAATAAGATAAATCCAGTTCCAGGGTCCAGCGATCCACTACATAGCGGGTATTCCAGCCTATGGCTTTAAGTTCATCGTCTCTGGTGTTGTTGTCGTTACGCAGTATCGGACGCAGGTTGGTTGCAGTGCCACTTTGTACTACTTGGGTGCCACCAAATTCAGCAAAAGATGGGTTTTCAAACTGCATGCCATCGCCTGTCCACTGATTAGTGAACCACATCACCCCACGCATGATTTCATTTTGTTCAAATTTGGAGTAATAAGTGTCTATGGTGCTGTGCAGCTGATCGTTGGGCTTAAATTCAAACACAGCCATCACACCATCACGCACCTGGCTGCGAGCCACAGCTGTCACTTCCTGTCCTACTAAGCCCAAAGCATCGTCATTCTCTGTGCCTTCGAGTGCAGTATCTACAGTATTCCACTCCCAGGCTTTGTAATGTTGTACCTGAGTTGGTGTGTCCATATGAGCAAAGCCAATAGCCACCCCTATAGTATCGTCAGCAAACTGGCCAATATAGGACAAGCTGCCTCGCCAGCCATTAGCTGACACTTCAGGATGCATTTGATTCAGCGAGCTTTTTTCACCCCGCAGGTTCATCATCACGGTTTGTTCACCATGAGCTAAAGGCCGGATGGTGCGCATGTCGACAGTGCCAGACAGCCCCATGCCCGCTATAGCTAAATCTGAGGATTTATAAACCACAGCGCCATTAATCAGCTCTGAAGGGTACTGATCGTACTCCACGGCCCTGTTATCACCGGCGCTTGCTTGCTGACGGCCATTTAAGGTTGTAGTAGAGAAATCCGGAGCAAGACCACGAATAGAGATCACCTGCACTCGCCCATTCACCCGCTGACCAGCAAGACCGGGTAAACGGGTTAGCGATTCGGCAATACTTTGATCAGGTAGTTTGCCTATATCCTCAGCCGATACCGCTTCGACTATAGAGCTTTCATTCTTTTTAATATCAATGGTGGTTTCCATACTACGACGGATCCCCATCACAGAAATCACTTCAATTTGTTCATCTGCCTGCTGCGTAGTTTGCGCATCAGTTTCTGCTTGTTGAGCCATTGCCAGCGAAGGCAATAGTGTTGCGCCAACAGCCAGACCTAAAATCTGCTGAATGGAGCTCCTTAATTTGTTTTTTCTCATCATAATGTCTTCCTTACCCTGTTGATGCCGGCTTCGCACCTTATTATGTTGTTATGCCAGTTTGAACCTAACTCAAGGTTCCATCCTTGTCGTTTGAAACAGGTCGTACGCGTTAAAAATTTTTATTTATGCAGGTTTGAATAAAGTCGAACTTCGAGAAATACAATTAAGCTGTTGAAAAAAAATAATTTAAAATCAACCTCCGCACAACAAAACACCAATAAATTTGTATGATAAACAGTCAGAAAAAGGTATTTGCCTTTCAGGTCTTCAGGCTCAAGTACCGCATACCTCAATCAACTCAGCGGAAACAGTGGTTAGAGCTAAAGTTCAGCAGCTTGTAATACAAAGTCCTTGCCCTTCATCAGTGACAGAGGCATAGTAAAAAGCAGCTTGCATCTGACAGGTGCAAAACCCTAACCAAAACAAAGGCCAATAAGCCCACTCTTAACGCTGACGATACCCTTTATGGATACCATTTTGTTTAACTTCCATGACCTGCTTATGGTGGTCACGGCATTTGAATCCCTGCTGTTGGCATTACTACTGGCAGCTTCAGCGCCTAAATCGTCTTTAAGTAACTGGCTTTTGGCTGCCTTTTTGTTTTGTCATTTTCTGATCCCACTGCACGAACTGACATTCTGGGGCAAACTATTCCGGATCTGGTTGCTGGACTTCTCTCCTAATATTTTTTTCCTATTCAGCTATGCCTATTTTTTAGATGGTCCCTTGCTGTATTTTTTTGTCAGGGCGCTGTTATACAAAGATGTGCGGCTGCAAAGAAAACATATCTGGCATCTGGCTCCTTTAGCGTTGTATAGCTTGCATATGTTGTGGAATTTTTATCTGCAGGACTATACAACTAAGGTCGAACTGATCGAGAGTCAACATATCGCCTACTCTTCACCTCACCTGTATTTTGAGGCCATGGGCCGTTTTATCAGAGTGGGGTATGTGATCTGCTGTTTCCTGCTGGTCTGGAACTACCGCAAGCAATTAAGGCACGAACAAGCGGATTTAAAAACTTCAGATGTGGCCTGGTTAAAACTGATGCTGCTGTCTTTTCTGGTGATTTTTAGCTGGGACAGTGCATTGCACTGCATCAAACTTTATGGCTTATTCACCGACAATTTTAATTTAGAACTGCTGAATGTGGTGGGTTTGTCCAGCTACTATCTGAACTTTATTGCACTAAATATTCTGATTTTATTACGTTTTACTAAATTCTCCAGCGTAAAACCTGTCAGCGAGCAACCTTTGTATGAAACCAAAGAAGAGCAAAACCCGCTGTCCGATCCGCTAATAGTCCACAAGTTGGAGCTACTGATGCTGCAACAGAAGTTTTATGCCCACCCGGATATCACGCTGGACAAGCTGGCTGAAGCTGCTGGCTATCCAGCTAAGAAGGTGTCGTTGACTATTAAACAAGCCTATCAATTAAATTTTTATGAATATGTAAACAGCCACAGGATCAACGCAGCCAAAAAATTACTGGCAGATAAAGGCCCTGATGCCAAAACCATTACTGACATTTATTACGAAGTGGGTTTTAATAGCAAATCTGTATTTAACACCTTTTTTAAACGACTAGAAGGGCTAACACCCAGTCAATACAGAGAAAAAATGATTTCCGAATAGCAGAGAACCTTGTGATGATACAATAACCACAGTGACCAGTTATCACAAAATAAACTGAACCGTCAGCACTACTGCTACGTAATAGCTATAATTGACAAGTTTATTGGATATCATCATGTTCGGCTGGTTAAAATCGGATCCGGTAAAAAAACTGCGTAAAGCCTATGATCAAAAACTGGAGCAGGCAATGCATGCTCAGCGCAACGGCGATATGCGCTTATATGCTGATTTAACTGCCGAAAGCGAGGATATTTGGCAGAAAATTCAACAACTGGAAAAAACGGTTAACTAACGCAGCGCTAAAAACTGCGGCCATCCGGCCGCTTATACGCTTTTAATTCTGTATTATAACAAATAAGCACTTGACGCCTGCTACCGTTTTGCGGTTTTATGTGTGGCATAACAAATGAGGTTACTAAAGCTAATGCAATTTATCACAACCCTTAACCTGACTAACTGGTGGTGGCACATTCCCAACGGGCGTGTGTAGGCGTTGTATTAGCTTTAATTACCGAAGCCCGTTTCCACAAGAAGCGGGCTTTTTTTATGTGCCTGCAAAACTGTGTGAACCGGCTGAATAAAAAATTGTTTGACTAAATTTATGAATCATAAGGAAAAAGTAAAACATGATTTTTAGCCATATCACCGATACGCCGGGCGAAGTCGCCAGTATCGCCATGCAGTTGCCGTACCACAGCGATGCGCTGTCGTGCTATCGGCAGCTTACGGCACAAAGCCCGTATTCGTTATTGTTAGAATCAGCCGAGATAGACAGCAAAGATAACTTAAAAAGCCTGCTGCTGGTTGATGCGGCGCTGCGGATAGAATGCAACGACCAAACGGTAGTGGTTAAAGCCGTTAGCAACAATGGCGCCGTTTTATTAGCCTATCTGGCGGATAAACTCAGCACTAATGCGGCGGTTGAGCAAACTAAAGACCAACTGCGTATTACGTATCAGCGGCCGGCATTATTGCTCGAAGAGAGCGAGCGGCTGTTAGCTGCTAACCCTTTTAGTGTGCTGCGTACCTTGCAATCTGAGCTTAAGTGCCAAAGCGATGAGCCATTCGCGGTATTTTTAGGCGGTGTCATCGGCTATGACATGGTGGCCACCGTTGAGCAGTTGCCTGAAGTGCCAACAGCGGAAAACCAATGCCCGGATTATGTGTTTTATCTGGCAGAAACGCTGTTAGTGCTGGATCACCAAAGCGGCCACAGCCGGCTGGTCGGCAACGTGTTTTGTGGCGAGCAAGCGCCAGCCAACTGCTTTGTTATTGGTAAACGACTGGAGCAATTAAAGCAGTTGCTGCAAACTCCCGCTGTTGCTACCACGCCTGCGACAGCAATAAATACTGAGGTGCAGGTCGATATCAGCGATGCCGATTTTGTCGCCCAAGTAGAAAAGCTGAAACAACATATTGTCGCCGGTGATATTTTTCAGGTAGTGCCATCACGCTGTTTCCGCCTGCCCTGCCCAGATCCGCTTGCCGCCTATGCCCGGTTAAAGCAGCAAAACCCCAGCCCTTATATGTTTTACTTAACAGATACCGCTTTTACTTTGTTTGGCGCCTCGCCCGAGTCGGCATTGAAGTTTGATGCTCAAAGCCGCCAGGTGGAAATTTATCCTATCGCCGGTACGCGGCGGCGTGGTTTTAAAAGCGACGGTAGCATAGATCGTGACCTGGACAGCCGCATTGAGCTGGAGCTGCGCCAGGACGAAAAAGAAAAAGCCGAGCATTTAATGCTGGTCGATTTAGCCCGCAATGATGTGGCGCGTATCAGTGAGCCCGGCAGCCGCTACGTTAAAGAGCTGCTAAAAGTAGACCGGTACTCTTATGTTATGCACTTAGTCTCCCGCGTGGTCGGCACCTTAAAGCCTGAACTTGACGCGCTGCATGCCTACCAGGCCTGCATGAATATGGGCACTTTGGTTGGCGCGCCCAAAGTAAAAGCAGCAGAGCTAATCCGTGGTGTCGAAGGCAAACGCCGCGGCAGTTATGGCGGCGCGGTCGGCTATTTGTCAGGTTTGGGTGATTTTGACAGTTGCATTGTGATCCGCTCAGCTTATGTCGCCAATAACACGGCTTATATTCAGGCCGGCGCCGGCGTGGTGTTTGATTCCATCGCTCAGGCAGAGGCCGATGAAACCCGCAGTAAAGCCCAGGCGGTAATAAGCGCCATAGTTTCAGCGCATAGCAGCGCCATAGTTTCAACGCATAACAATGCAGCGAGGAGTAACTGATGGCCGTTATCTATTTGCTCGACAATATCGACTCCTTTACTTACAACCTGGTCGATGAATTTGCCCAGCTCGGCTACGCAGTAAAGCTGTATCGCAACACTGTACCGGCTGACTATATTTACCAGCAAATGCTAAGCGAAACCGGCCCAGTGTTACTGGTGCTGTCGCCAGGCCCCGGCAGCCCGGCGCAGGCCGGCTCAATGCCAGCACTGCTTAAGCTGTGTGACGCACAATTTCCGGTACTGGGCATATGCCTGGGCCATCAGGCAATAGTAGAACATTTTGGCGGTGTGGTCGGCCGCGCCGGTGAAACCGTACATGGCAAGACTGCCGCGATAACGCTGCATGACCATCCGTTATTTGCCGGCTTACCCAAGCCGTTTCTGGTAGCGCGCTATCACTCGTTAATGGCCACCGAAATGCCCAACGCCTTAACTTTACTGGCCAATGACCGGCATATTCCAATGGCAGTCATCAATGAAGATAAACGTATGCTGGGCTTTCAGTTTCACCCTGAGTCTATTTTGACCACGCTGGGTAAGCCCTTGTTAAAAAGCAGCATTGATTATTTATTGCGAGACTGAAGATGACAGATCAGATATTAGCAACGGTACTTTCGACAGTACAACACAGCCTGAGTGGCCAGCCACTGAGCTTCAGCCAGGCCGAGCAGTTTTTTAGCGCAGTGGTAAAAGGCGACGTTGAGCCGGTGCACCTGACGGCGCTGCTAGTGGCACTGAAAATGCGCGGCGAAACTGCCGACGAGATTGCCGGTGCCGCCAGCGCACTGCGTGCTGCCGCCACCGCGTTTCCACAACAGCTCGCCGGCAGTATCGACTGCTGCGGCACCGGTGGTGATGGCAGCAATACCATTAATATCTCTACCACAGCGGCGATTGTTGGCGCGGCTATGGGCTTAAAAGTGGTAAAACACGGTAACCGCAGCGTGTCATCACGCTCCGGCTCAGCTGATTTGTTAGAGCAATTGGGTGTTAATATTCTAATGGCGCCACAGCAAGCCGCACATGCCCTTGAGCAAGCTAACTGCAGCTTCTTATTTGCACCGCAATACCATGCCGGTATTAAACATGCGATGCCGGTGCGCAATGCGCTAAAAAGCCGCACCCTGTTTAATCTGTTAGGCCCGCTGGTAAACCCGGCTGCACCGGATTATCAGCTGCTGGGTGTATACGATGCGAAACTGTGCCGCGTCATGGCGCAGGCACTACAGCAACTTGGCGTAAAACGCGCCTGGGTGGTGCATGGCAGTGGCTGTGATGAAGTGGCGCTGCACGGCACTACTTATGTGTGTGAGCTGAAAGACGGCGAGCTAAACGAGTTTAGCCTGACACCGGATGACTTTGGCGTGGCACTTACCCCGCTGTCAGCACTGGCAGGTGGCGAGCCAGCCGAAAACGCTGCCGCTACGCTGGCCATTTTGCAAGGCGAAGGCCAATACGCCCACAAAGCGGCAGTGGCGATAAATGTGGCGGCAATGCTGAAAATTGCCGGTATGGGCGATGATTTAAAAGTAAACACCCAAGCGGTGCTGGAACTATTAAACAGCAATAAGGCTTTTTCTACCCTATCGCAATTTAAACAACTAAGCCAAATCAAGGAGCCGGCACATGGCTGAGCAGATGCCGAATGTACTGGCAAAAATTATTGAACATAAGCGCGGCGAAGTCGCGCTACTTAAACAGCAGCAACCACTGGCCGCTTTTATCAAACAGGTAAAACCGACTGAGCGTGACTTTCTGGCGGCGCTGAAGCAAGCAGGCGCGCGCTTTATTCTGGAATGTAAAAAAGCCTCGCCTTCAAAAGGGCTGATCCGCAGTGATTTTAATCTTGCAGAATTAGCGCAGGTGTATGGCCAATATGCCGATTGCATTTCAGTATTAACTGACGAAAAGTTCTTTCAGGGCAAGTATGAGTACTTGCGCACCATGCGTGGCCTGGTAGATAAGCCACTGCTGCATAAAGACTTTATTATTGACAGTTACCAAGTTTATTTAGGCCGCCACTGTGGCGCCGATGCGGTGCTGTTAATGCTGTCAGTGCTGAATGACGAAGAGTACCGCCAGCTTGCCGCCACCGCCAACGAGCTGAATATGACAGTGCTGACCGAAGTCAGTAACGAGGCAGAAACCCGGCGTGCTGTCGCACTTAATGCTGAGTTAATAGGTATTAATAACCGTGATTTGCGTGACTTAAGCACCAATTTAGATACCAGCTTTAACCTGGCAAAACTGATCCCAGCGGGCAGAACGGTAGTATCAGAGTCCGGTATTTACACTAACCAACAAGTACGGCATTTAGCACAGGTTGCCGATGCGTTTTTAGTCGGCAGCTCGTTAATGGCACAAGCAGACTTAGCCGCTGCTACGCGCAAACTGGTGCTGGGTGAGCATAAAGTCTGCGGCTTAACACGGCCGGAAGATGCCGCCGCAGCCTATGCTGCGGGCGCTTATTACGGCGGCTTAATTTTTTATCCGCCATCAGCACGCAACGTTACACCAGAGCAGGCCACGTTAGTGCAACAAGCTGCGCCGCTTGGCTATGGTGCACTTAAGTATGTCGGCGTATTTGTTAATGCAGAGGCTACTGAGGTCGCTAAACTGGCGCATAGCTTAGCGCTTAGCGCCGTACAGCTGCATGGCGAGGAAGATGATAGCTATATCAATGCGCTAAAACCGCTGTTACCGGCAGATTGCCAAATTTGGAAAGCCTACCGGGTAAAAGAGGCGCTGCCTGGTTTTACGCCACTTGCCGATCGTATTTTGCTCGATGCTTATCATCCTACACAGCATGGCGGCAGCGGTATCAGCTTTAACTGGGCTTTATTAACTGAACAAAAAGCTGCTCAGCCCATAATGCTGGCCGGCGGCTTAAACAGCGATAACTGCCTTGCTGCCAGCAGATTGCCGGTAGCCGGGCTCGATTTTAATTCAGGGCTGGAAACTGCGCCAGGCATCAAAGATGCGGCAAAAATCCGCTCAGCCTTTACACTATTACGGGAGTTTCACTATGAGTGAACTAAAGCTTAATCCTTATTTTGGCCAGTATGGCGGCATGTTTGTGCCGCAACTATTGGTACCGGCACTAAAACAGCTGGAGCAAGCCTATGTCGATGCGTTAGAAGACCCGGCCTTTCATGCTGAGTTTCAGCAGCTGTTAACCGAATACGCCGGCCGGCCAACGCCGTTAACGCTGTGTCGCAATATTTCGCCGAATCCGTTGGTAAAAATTTACTTAAAACGCGAAGACTTACTGCACGGCGGTGCGCACAAAACCAATCAGGTACTGGGCCAGGCGCTGCTTACCAAGCGCATGGGCAAGAAAGAAGTGATCGCCGAAACCGGTGCCGGCCAGCATGGTGTGGCAACGGCATTAGCCTGTGCATTATTGGGCCTGAAGTGCCGCATTTATATGGGTGCCAAGGATATTGAACGCCAGCAGCCAAACGTGTTTCGGATGAAGCTGATGGGCGCTACAGTGATTCCGGTTACCAGCGGCAGCGGCACCTTAAAAGATGCGGTAAACGAAGCCATGCGCGACTGGTCCGCTACTTATGACAGCACCCACTATATGCTGGGTACAGCAGCTGGCCCGCACCCGTTCCCAACCATAGTGCGTGATTTTCAAAAAATGATTGGCGAAGAAGCCAAGCAACAAATTCTCAAAGCCGAAGGCAAACTGCCCGATGCAGTGATCGCCTGTGTTGGCGGTGGCTCTAATGCCATTGGTATGTTCGCAGACTTTATTGCCGAGGAAGGCGTAAAACTGATTGGCGTTGAACCTGGCGGTAAAGGCATTAACACCCACCAGCACGGCGCAGCGCTGTCTACCGGCAGCTATGGTATTTTGCACGGTGCCTACACCGCCATTATGCAAACCAGCGATGGCCAGATTGAAGAGTCGTATTCTATCTCGGCAGGCCTCGACTACCCGGCTGTTGGCCCGCAGCATACGCATTTACAGCAAATTGGCCGCGCCGAATACGTGGCGATAAATGACGATGAAGCCTTAGCGGCGTTTCAGCAACTGGCCAAAAGTGAAGGTATTATTCCGGCTTTGGAAAGCTCGCACGCGCTGGCTTATGCGCTGAAACTGGCGGCGCAGGCGACAGAGCCAACGGTGTTGCTGGTGAATTTATCCGGCCGTGGCGATAAAGACTTAGCCCACGTACACAGTGTATTAGCAGGAGCCAGCCTATGAAGCGTTATCAGCAGATGTTTAACCGCTTAACCAGCGAAGGTCGCGGTGCTTTTGTGCCCTTTGTTACTGTCGGCGACCCCACAGCAGAACTGTCATTTGAGATTATCAAAACTCTGATAGACGCCGGAGCCGATGCGCTGGAGTTGGGTATTCCGTTTTCCGATCCGATAGCCGATGGCCCGACGATCCAGGGCGCCAATATCCGCGCTTTAGCCGCTGGCGTAACGCCAGCCATCAGTTTTGATATTATTCATAAAATCCGCGCTTACAACGCCACTATTCCAATTGGCCTATTGCTGTATTCCAATTTAGTGATGGCGCGTGGCATTGATGATTTTTATGCCAAAGCGGCTGCAGCCGGCGTGGATTCCGTGTTAATTGCCGATGTGCCGCTGCACGAAAGCAAGCTGTTTCGCCAAAGTGCCGCTAAGCATGATATAGCACCTATTTTTATTGTGCCGCCAAATGTCGATGATGATGACCTGCGCCAGATTGCCTCTTATGGCCGCGGTTATACTTACCTGCTAAGCCGCGCCGGTGTAACCGGTGCTGAAACCGTGGCCACCATGCCAACCAGCGAACTGATTGCCCGTATTCGCAGCTATAACCCGGCGCCGCCATTACTGGGCTTTGGTATTTCTACCCCGGCGCACGTCAAAGATGCGATTCAAAGCGGTGCCGCCGGCGCAATCTCCGGCTCTGCCATTGTTAAGCTGATTGAGCAGCATCAGAACGAACCTGCCACCTTACTGGCGCAGTTAAAACAGTTTGTCAGTAGCATGAAAGCCGCAACCTGATACAGCTTCGTCACTTACACTAATAAACACGCCACCGCTTGCTGTGGCGTGTTTTTTTATTAAAGCTGTCGATTTTTGTTGCCCGACACCCGATAATAGCGGCTTTATGCTAAGCGGACCCCTTTTATGCAAATCAGCGATAACAGCGTAGTACAGTTTCATTACACCCTAACCGACGTAAGCAATGGCGCCAGTGTTGAACTTGAAAGCTCTAACGGCAGCCATCCGCTGCTGTATCTGCACGGTCACGAGCAAATGTTGCCGGCGTTGGAGCAAGCATTAAGCGGCAAAGCGGCCGGCGATAAGCTGGAAGTAACGCTGACGCCAACCGAAGCCTATGGCGAGCGCGACGAAAATGCCATTCAAAGTATGCAGGTAAAACACCTGATGGGCGCAAAAAAATGGCAACCAGGTATGACCGCAGTGGTGCAAACCGAGCACGGCCAGCGCCAGGTAACCATTGTTAAGGTAGGCATGTTTAAAGCCGACGTGGATACCAACCACCCACTGGCCGGTAAAACGCTGAAATTCGCCGTTGAGATTGTATCAGTGCGCGAAGCTACCGGCGAAGAAATTGCCCATGGCCATGCCCATGGTGAAGGTGGCCATCACCACCACTAAGCTTGATACCTGCTGCACAACCGGCAGCTAAGCTTTGTCGCTTAGTTTGCCGGAGTTACCTTAATCAGTTGGCCTTTGTCACTGTCGGTCAGTAAATACAACGCTCCATCCGGCCCGCTACGCACATCGCGAATACGTTGCTTCAACTCTCTAAACAGCACCTGTTCACTTACTACTTTATGGTTTTCTATTTGCAGCCGGTGCACGCTTTTTGCTGCCAGCGCTGCAACAAAAATATTGCCCTGCCACTGCGGGAATAACTCACCACGATATAACGTCATGCCCGCCGGGGCGATAGACGGTGTCCAGCCCCACACAGCTGCCTGCATGCCACTGAAAGCGGTATAAGGTGATACCCTGGCACCGGTATAATCTATGCCTTTGGTGGCTACCGGCCAGCCATAATTTGCCCCGGCGCTAATAATATTTAACTCATCACCACCGCGCGGGCCGTGCTCGTGGCTATAAAGGGTTTGGCTTGGTGCATCATAAAAAATACCCTGCACATTACGGTGCCCAAGGCTGTATATTTCAGCAGCGTAGCCTGCTTTATTCACAAAAGGGTTATCTTGCGGTACTGAACCATCGGTATTTAACCGCACAATTTTACCCAAATGATTAGCCGGGTTTTGTGCTTGCTCACGATAGTCAAAACCATCACCCAGCGTTAATACCAGGCTGTTGTCCGGCAAAAAGGCAATACGGCCGCCAAAGTGTGCCGCACCGCTTTTTAGTGGCTGAGCCTGAAAAATACGCTTAATGTTATTAAGGCCACTGACAGTCAGTTCAGCGCTGGCAAGGCAGGTGTTGTTAGCTTTTAATGTGCCACAGGCATAGCTGAGCAGGATCTGATTATTAGCGGCAAAATCCGGGGTTAGTATTACATCTTGTAACCCAGCCTGTGATGCCTGCATTAGCTCGGGCAAAGCCGGTTTAATGCTAAAACGTTCACTGCCATCCGCAGCAAGGCGTTTTACTGTGCCGCTGCGCTCGGTAAGCAGCATATCGCCATCGGGCAAAAACACCAGCGCCCAGGGGTAATTCAGGTTATCAGCTAACACTTTTAGCTTGTAAGGCTGGGCAGCATTTAGCACAGGTACAGCAAAAAATAGTGCCAGTAAAATAGCAAACTTAAGCATAAACCTGCCTCCGCTTTAGTAGCCACAAATAACACAAGCTACCGGCACTACTGCACAGCAACATACTGAATACACCGAGGTTGCTGCGGGTTGCAGCAATGAGTGTAGGCATAGGCGCTACGGCATTGATAATTAGTAAGATACCAAACAGCAACAGCGCGGCGAGCCCTGCCGTCAGCCAGTAACGCCACAGTAGCGGTAAAAAATGCAGTAAAACAGCTACTGCCAGCAGATTAACCAGAGCTATAGGTGTGTAAGTTAAGCTAAAGTGGGTTAAGTCAAACCAGATTGTGGCCGCAATATCACCGGCCGCTACACCACCGGTAAGCGCAGCTATAGCCGCCAGGTTAAAACCACTTTGTGTAATGCAAGCCAGTACAGTTGTCAGCAATACAGCCAGCAACAGGTAGCCCACCGGATGCCAACGCACAGATATCATTATATTTCCCTTTTCTAACACCAGTTTGAGGCTACCTTGTCAACACCAAGGTAACAAGATTAATTTTACCTTCAGCTTACTTATAGGGTGCAGAAGCTGCTAAAATCGGCTCATGCCTTTAATCAGGTAAACTGTTAACGTCGAATTGGCGTAATGTCAGTTCCTTCAGCCAAAAGAGCAGCTATCCTGTTATGCGTTATATCAACACCCTTAACTTCGACCATCAGCAAAGCGATAAAATCGGCATACTGTTAACCAACCTTGGTACCCCGGACGAAGCCACACCCAAAGCTCTGAAACGCTATTTAAAGCAGTTTTTATCTGACCCCCGCGTGGTAGAAGTGCCGCGCCTGCTATGGTGGTTAATTTTAAACGGCGTAATTTTGCAGTTCCGGCCGCGCCGCTCAGCCAAAGCTTATGCTACCGTATTTACCGAACAAGGCTCGCCATTACTATTTCATACTCAGGCACAACGCGATGCCGTTGCGGCTCAACTACAACAAGATGGCCTGACTGATGTGGTGGTCGAATTTGCCATGCGCTACGGCAACCCTTCTTTTGACTCGGTATTAGATAAAATGTTTGCCCAAGGCGTGCGCAAACTGATTGTGCTGCCGCTGTACCCGCAATACTCGGCCTCTACTTCAGCATCGACCTTTGATGAGCTGGCACGTAATTTTATGCGCCGCCGCTGGTTGCCCGATTTGCGCTTTGTGTCACATTATCCGGATTACGCCCCCTTTATTGCCGCCGCTGCCGACAAAATTCGCCGCCATTGGCAGCAACACGGCCAGGCCGAAAAACTGATTTTGTCTTATCATGGCATCCCAAAACGCTATTTACTTAATGGCGACCCATATCACTGTGAATGCTATAAAACTTCGCGCTTAATTGCTGAGCAACTGGGTTTGAACAAAGACCAGTATATGACCACCTTTCAGTCACGCTTTGGCCGTGAAGAATGGCTAAAACCTTACACCGATGAAACATTAAAAGCGCTACCGGCACAAGGCGTAAAAAGTGTGCAAATTTTTTGCCCGGGGTTTTCGGCAGATTGCCTGGAAACTATTGAAGAAATTGGCGAAGAAAACAAAGAATACTTTTTGCATGCCGGAGGCCAGCGTTACGAATACATCGAAGCGCTAAATGCCGGGCCACAACATATTAACGCGCTGTGTCAGTTAATTAAAGACAACCTGCATGGCTGGCAGGTTAGCGCAGATCCAGAACGGGCATTGCGTGCAAGTAGCCTCAAATCAGAAAAATACGGAGACTAAACTGCTTGTATGAGCACCAGCAACGGTAATAAAACGCGGACTGAACCAACATTAAATGCACCACCGCTGCTAAACAGAATGAAGTTTGATAATGTGCGGGAAACGCCCTATGTTGCCCCACAGCAGCCGCCATTGCGTTTAACCCGCTGGTTATTGTTGTTGGCCATTATATTGCTGGGTGTGGCGGCTTATCAGGAAAGCCGCAACCATTTTTACCAGTCTACGCTCTGGCACTGGCTGGTGGGCAAACTAAGCTATCAGGTGGTTTCTGGCCCGTCAGAACAAATACGCTATGCTCAGGCTGGGCCTTTTGACCAGCGCTTTGGCTACAGTAAGCTGCCACAGTGGCATGAAAAACTGCAGCAAACCGGCTTCCATATCAGCCAGCAAAGCCAGTTTTCTGACAGCTTAAGACGCTACACCGACTATGGTTTTTACCCGCCGTATAATGAGAAAAGCCAAACTGGCCTGATCATTAACGGCTGCAAGCAAGAACAGCTGTATCAGGCGCAAGCCCCTGCCATGCAATTTGCAACCTTGCAGGAAATGGCGCCAATACTGGTAAAAAGCTTGCTGTTTGTTGAAGACAGAACCTTACTGACACCCGAGCACCCCCGGGCAAATCCGGTATTAAACTTACCACGGCTAGGTGCTGCGGTATGGTCACAGCTGCAGCGTGCAGCTGGCATTCCTGCGGCGGCTGCAGGTGGCAGCACCCTGGCGACCCAATTAGAAAAATATCGCCATAGCCCCCAAGGCCTTACATCAGATGTTGCTGATAAATTTCGCCAACTGGTATCCGCCAGTGTCCGGGCTTATCAGGCAGGGGTCGATACCCGCCAAGCCAGGCAACGTATCGTACTGGACTACATTAACACCGTGCCGCTGGCTGCAACGCCAGGCTATGGCGAAGTGCACGGTATGGCAGAAGGGCTCTATGCCTGGTTTGGTGCCGAGCCCAAACAGGTTAATCAGCTGCTGCGCCAGGGCGGTCCCTACACCGATGCTCAAGGCCTGGCCCTTAAGCAGGTAATGGCTTTAATTATTGCCCAGCGTCGGCCATCTTATTATTTGCTAAAAGGCCGTGCCGACCTGGATCAACTAAGCACCCGCTATCTTAATTTGATGCAGCAACAGGGCATAGTACCTGCCGAACTTGCGACTAAAGCCATACAACAAAAGCTAAGCTTTAATGGCAAGGCCGCTCCGGCGGCTTTACCCGGCACAGATTTTAAAGCCACCACCATGGTACGCAGCCGGCTGAGTCAGTTACTGAACCAAAGCCTGTACCAGCTCGACCGGCTGGACCTAAGTAGCCAAACCACCATTCATAACGAGCTGCAACGCAGTATCAGCCAACACTTGCATAAGCTAAATAACTATAATAGTGCTGAACAGGCAGGTCTGTTTGCAGATCGCTTGCTCTCGCCCGGTCAGCAAAGCAAAGTGCGCTACAGCTTTACGCTATACCAAAGCACCGATAACGGTAATAAAGTGCGGGTGCAAACAGACAACACCGATCAACCCTTTGATATGAACGACTCCAGCAAACTGGAGTTGGGTTCAACCGCCAAACTGCGTGTACTGGTAAGCTATTTGCAAATCGTGGCAGAGCTGCACCGGCTTTATGCCGAAGAAAGCGCCGAAACTTTACGTTTTCTTGATTTAGCACCGCAAGACAACCTGACCAACTGGGCAGTAAGTTATTTAAGCGAGCAGCCAGGCGTCAGCCTCGACACCATGTTACAGGCAGCGTTGCAACGCCAGTACAGCGCCAACCCAAGAGAAAGCTTTTACACCGGTGGCGGCTTGCACACCTTTAACAATTTTCGCAAGGAAGAAGACAAACTTAACCCTACTATTGCCGAATCACTGCAGCAATCTATTAACCTGCCTTTTGTACGCTTGCTACAAGATATGGTGAATTACAGCATTTACCATGGCGAAAATAGCAGTTACCAACTGCTGGCAGACGATGATAACCCGCGCCGTGAGCAGTATCTGCGCCGTTTTGCCGACCGCGAAGGCACTACCTTTTTGCGCCGTTTCTGGCAAAAATATAAAGATAGTAACGCTGAGCAACGTATACAGCTGTATATTGCCAGCAGCAGGCAAACTCCGGAGCGGCTGGCGGTGGCGTACTTATATATCAACCCCAACAGCACTCTGGCGCAGTTTAGCGAACTGCTGCAACAACAATTTGCTGCCAGCGAAAAAGGCAACTGGCCAAAACTGTATGACAAATATCAGCCGGATGCCTTTAATTTGCCGGATCGGGCATATTTATCCAGAAGCCATCCGCTTGAATTATGGTTACTGGCCTACCTGCAGCAAACACCCGATGCCAGTTTGCAAGATGCCATTGCCGATAGCAGCGCTACACGGCAGGAAGTGTATCAGTGGCTGTTTAAAACCCGCTTTCGCAGCGCTCGGGATAACCGCATCCGTAACATGCTGGAAATTGAAGCGTTCTGGGACCTACATCAGCGCTGGCAGCGCCTGGGTTACCCGTTTGACTATCTGGTGCCTTCACTGGCGACAGCGTTGGGCAGCTCTGGTGACAGACCGGCAGCACTGGCTGAGCTGATAGGTATTATTATCAACAATGGTAAGCGGGTACCCACCATCCGGATAGACAAGCTGGCATTTGCCACCGACACGCCATATCAGACCCACTTCGAGCGACCTTTACCACAGGCCCAGCAAGTGCTGGACGTGGAAGTGGCGGCTGCGGTCAGAACCGTATTGCAGCAAGTTGCAACCGACGGCACAGCCCGGCGTTTGCAACCCGCTTATGCCAATGCCAAACTGGCCATAGGTGGCAAAACCGGCACCGGCGATAACCGTCTGGTGCAGCTAAATACCAGAGGTCAGCATGTCAGCTCAAAGGCATTAAACCGCACTGCAACCTTTGCGTTTTACCTGGGGTATCAGCATTTTGGTGTACTTACCGCTTATGTGCCCGACGCCGATGCTGAGCAGTTTAGCTTTACTTCAGCCTTACCTTTGCAGGTAATGAACAGTATGGCACCGCTTCTGGTACCTTATCTGACAGAAGGTGGTTGGTGTAATTAGCCGGTAACAACCTGATTGCGTCCAAGATGTTTAGCCTGGTACAACGCCATATCCGCACGGTGTAACCAGGCTTCCCAATCTTCGCCCGGTTGTAACTGGGCCACGCCTATAGAAGTGGTCAGGTGCGAGCCATCTGGTAACATCATGCGACGCTCAACGCCGGCCCGCAGTTTCTCTGCCAATCTATTAAGATCTGCCGGCTTGGTATCTGCCACCAGTACAACAAACTCTTCACCACCGAAGCGGAATACCTGATCATGTAAACGCAACATAGATTGCAGCACAGGGATTAGTTCAATCAGCTTTTGATCGCCAACTTTATGCCCATGGTTATCATTAATTTGTTTAAAATGATCCAGGTCGAGCAAAATAAGCCCGTATTGCCGCCCACTTTTAGTAAACTCATAAATGGCAACCGCCAGTTGATCATTTAACGTACGCCGGTTTGACGCCCCAGTTAAGCTGTCGGTTGTTGCAAGTCGTTTTAATTCCTGCCGCTGTACCTGAGCCCGATAAGCAAAAATAAAAGCAAATACGCTGGAAATGGTTGTTGTTACCACAAAAGACATCATCTGAAACTGGCTGTCAAAAACACTGCCTGGGCGCAAAAAAGCATAACTTAACAGGGCCAATAGCATAGTAACTAACAACACAAAGGCTTTAAGCGGAGACACCAGAAAGAATATAAACACCAAAAACGGATAGACCCAAAACAGGCCATCTACACCCAAATTAATACATACCAGCACAGCGCCAATACAAAACACTACCGCCATAAACAGGCCGGGCTTTACCGTATCGCCGCTACGCCAGGCCACACGGGTAGCGATAATGGAGCAGGTTACCATCAATAAATCTGCAATGCCGACAACAATATTGCCGGTATACAGACGATACAGACCATAAGGTGTGACACACAGCACAATAATAGCTCCGACCAGAGTTAACATAGCCAGATAAAAATCGCTTTTTAAACGCTCCAACACCGCTGGTATCCCCGTCCGTGCTAAATTATTTCTTATTAATATAGAAGCATCGTAGCTTATTCACTAACCACAAAGCAAAATCACGTAACGGCGCTACCTTGCAGCTAGCGCAACAATGCTGCGCTTAACTGATTAAAATGATTGAAACTCCAATCTGCCTGAGCAGCAAAATGCTGGTTATATTGATTCAGATATAAGCAAGACGCCATACCTGCGTTGGCAGCAGTTTGAATATCAAAAATATAATCACCAACATAAATCATCTGCTGTACAGGCAACTGCAATTCAGCAGCAAAACGCAGCAAACCGGCCGGATCAGGTTTTGCGGCGCAGTCTTCCCGTGTCAGCACACGCTGAATAGGGATCTGCAACCGTTGTAACGTTAACTGAGTTGCTGCGCGCATATTTCGTGTCAGTAGCGCCAGCGGTATACCGGCTTTTATCAGTGTCTGTAAGCACTCTTCAGCGCCAGGCATCCAGCAGGCTTGTCTGGCGCCGTTTAGCTCATGCTGGCAGATAATCTGCTCGATTCTGCTGTTTTCAGCGGGATCAGCCACCTGAGCCAATGTTTCCAGTAAAGGTGTGCCATGCGGCCAGCCGATATCGTCACACATAGCGGCAAAATCTAACGCCGAGTCAACCAGAGTGCCGTCAAGGTCAAACACTACTGCTTTTATATGTTGTAGCTGCAAGCCGAAGCTCCTTATTCCATATTAGTCATTTTGGTCAAAAGTTAGTGAAATCTATCTCTGAGCTGCTTTCGCCTAAACTTATGCTATTGTTTTTAAATGAATTAGCTTTGGCACACTTTCTGCCTGAATAATCATATCACTACATCATAAGGAAGAGAAAATGAGTATTTTTAGGTTACTGTTTAATATACTGTGGTTTGTGCTGGGTGGTTTTGTCATGGGGCTACTGTGGTGGCTGGCAGGCCTGTTGTGTTTTATCAGTATTATTGGTATTCCCTTTGGCCGCAGCTGCTTTGTTATTGGCGAAATGGCGTTTTGGCCCTTTGGTCAGGATGCAGTAAACCGGCGCTACATTAACCGCTATGACGATATAGGTACCGGTACTATGGGTACACTGGGCAATATTATCTGGTTTTTGTTTTTTGGTATCTGGCTGGCTATTGGCCACCTTGGCCACGCGCTGGTATGCTTTGTCAGTATTATCGGCATACCTTTTGGCATACAGCATTTAAAACTGGCCATGCTATCGCTGGCACCTATTGGTAAAACGGTTGTAGCACGTCACGCCATCTGATGCTAAAACACGGATACATGTAGCAACAAATGGGCATAACTTATATGGCAAAACACCACTATCAGCGTATCTGGCAAACGGTAAAGCAAATTCCAGCCGGCAAAGTAGCCAGCTATGGCCAGATAGCAGATTTGGCAGGCCTGCCCGGCCGCGCCAGATTAGTGGGCAAAGCACTGGGATATGCCCCAACCGAACTCGCAGTACCCTGGTATAGAGTACTGCGTAGTGATCGCAGCCTGGCGTTTCCACAAGGATCAGCAACAGCCGAAGAGCAACGCCAGCATTTGCTGGCAGAAGGTGTATTGATAAAACAGAACAGGGTAAGCAAGAACGATATCTGGCAGCCTGAATTGGCAGAATTACTATTTAACCTGCAGTATTAATATTAAACCCGGTTTAGCCGTTTCTTTGAGCGTAGTAAAGCTTCCTGCTCAAACTCTTCCATATATTCAGCTAAATCGCCTTTCCATTTTTCATCAGCTGCATCTACTGCATCTTTAACTAAACCCACTTCAAGTTGATCACGTTGCACCAGCAGTTTATGCGCCCGGCTATGCATTTCCAGCTCAACCTCAGCCTGAATCTGACTGATTGAGCGCAGTAATAACAATTTACGGTAAGCAAAAAACGCAAAAAAGTTGATGATTATAAGAATAAAAAAGTATAACCAATTCATCCCACAGCCAACCTTATATTTTTACTCTTAGTTTTCACATTCGCAACCCAAAGCGCAACTATTACAGGTACTAAGATAACGTTAATAATCGGGATGCCGTACTGGTAAAGTACCAGGAAAATGTCAGTATTACTGACAAAGCGATCAAAAAATCTAATTGTCTGTATTGACGCTAAAGCCAAAAATGCAACGCCGACAATATTTGCAATGCTGCTGACGTTTTGTCTCAATAAATTGTGAAATTTATAAAGTAAGAATATCGCTACACAATCGAAAAAAATAAACACGCCGTACCACAGAAACTTATAGAACACACCAGGCAAACTGGCTAATTGATAGAGCAATGGAGTTAAAGCAGTCATTGCTCCATTTGCAACAGCTAAAACCATCAGTGAGATAACTAAAGACGATACCTTTCGCTCAATAAACACTGAAAGAACAAATAATAAAAAATATGCCACAAATACCAGCTTACCAAGATCAAATAATATTGTCTCAACAGTGTCCCAGATCATAGTGTCCCCTCTATAAGGTTAATTAGAATCACGTGTTAGGCGGCTCTATACCTTCACCATTACCAGAAACTGTAACGGGTGGCTCAATACCCTCACCATTACCAGCAACTGTATTCGGCGGCTCAATGCCCTCACCATTACCAAGTGTTGTGACTGCTTCTTTCGCCAGCAATGCTTTTGCTTGATCGCTAATTTGCACTGAATCGGTTGTTTTTATGGCAGGAGACGCTACAGCCTGAGTATTTTGTTGTTTTAACGGGGCCGTGGCTGCTTTTTCCTGAGTATATAACTGCAACTGGGCAGTGTTGTTATTGCTGATATTATTTACTGACATGCTCTACCTCTTGTATTGAGTTGTATCTCAGCCTCATACTAAGATCCATAGCAAAAGAACTCCAGCAAATTTACAGCCATTTATTTGACAAAAAAGTGATATTTACGCCAAAGATGTAACCTTAAGTAATTATCCGGCCTATATAAGGATGAAAGTGAATTATCTTGCCCATGCTGTGTTAGCAAAACCCAACCTTTATTCACTTACCGGGAATTTGCTTGGTGATTTTTGTAAAGGCATGCCGCTGGACACTTTGCACCCGGATATCCGGGCTGGATTGCTAAATCACCGGGCTACAGACAGTTTTACTGATCAGCATCCTGAAGTCAGGCAACTAAAAGCCTTGTTCTCCCCCACCCGGCGCCGCTTTGCCGGTATTGCACTGGACGTGTTATTTGATCACTTTCTTATCAGACATTGGCAACAGTTTTACAGCACAACCTTCGCCGATTACAAACAACAGCTTTATGCTGATTTAGCCGCGGCTGAACCGTTAATGCCTGTAGTCATGGCAAACACAATGCGCAGTGTGCGTACGCATGACTGGTTCAGTAGCTACCAGCAACTGCCGCAGTTAGGAATGGCATTAGACCGTATTGCCAGCCGAATAAGGTTTGCACATCAATTCGCCGGCATTATTGACGAAATTCAGCCGCAATATACCGCTTTGGAGCAGAGCTTTTTAAGGTTTTACCCACAATTGCAGCAACATATACAGCAATTGGCGCTTGAAGCCTGAGCAATAACACCCCACCACAAATAGGTTTGATGTTATTCCAACAGATTTATCCCGCCATTAGTTGCGTTAAAAGCCTGCTATTGGCTAGACTAGCGCCCTGTTCGTTTTGATAGCTAAAAATACAGGAGCGCAATAATGGGCGCACAATGGAAAGCCAAACATAAAATGGATGCTGCCAACGCCAAAGGCCGCATTTTTACCAAGCTGGCAAAAGAGATTGCCGTTGCAGCGCGTAACGGCGCCGACCCGGATATGAATGCCAAACTACGCTCGGCCATTGAGGCGGCAAAAAAAGCATCAATGCCAAAAGATACGCTGGAGCGTGCTATTAAAAAAGGCGCGGGGTTGCTTGATGGCCCGGCAAACTATGAAACCGTCGTTTATGAAGGCTTTGCACCGCATCAGGTGCCGGTTATTGTTGAGTGCTTAACTGACAATAAAAACCGCAGCGCCATGAGTATCCGGCAATTGTTCCGCAAAGGCCAACTGGCTACTTCCGGTGCAATATCCTGGGATTTTAAGCATTTAGGTCAGATTGAAGCTGAACCTACCAATGCAGACGCCGATGCTGAACTGGCTGCCATCGAAGCCGGTGCACAGGATTTTGAAGCCGGTGACGATAACGAAGTTGTGTTTTTAACTGAAGCTACCGATTTAGACTTGGTGGCAAAAGCTCTGCCAGAATTTGGCTTTAGCGTACTGACCGCTAAACTGGTATACCGTGCCAATAACCCGGTATCACTGGACGATACGCAGCGCGCTGAAGTAGAAGCCTTTTTAGATGCTATTGATGCTGATGATGACGTACAGAACGTTTACGTTGGCTTAGCCGGCTAAATTACTTTCTCTGTTATCAGCTTCGCTAAAACAGCCATCCTGTCGGGTGGCTGTGTTGTTTTTGCTGCACGCCTAACCAAATAGTAAACGCCAGATACTGACTTTTCGCTGCTGATGATATTCTTTGCGCAGTGTATCCACCTTCTGCAAATGCAATTTGGCCTGTGCAACATCGTCCTGCGTAGCGGCCTGCCGGGCTAACTGAAGCTCTGCCAATACCTGCTGCAGGCCCTGTTTAAACTGCTCGGCTTTTTCCGGTTCAAAATCAGCCTTGGCCGACTGTTGTGTCAGGCTGATCAACTCATCCAGTACCGGCAGAAGTTGGCCGGCGCTTTGCGCGTCATATGCCTGCTTATACTGAAAGGCCATATTCTTCATGGTTTTTTCCAGATCAACCGACGCCATAGCCGACACAGAGTAAAACAACCAACACAGGCTAAAACACAGAATGCGCATCACACTATCTCAAAAAACAATAAGGTGGTTATTGTAGCGTAAAGCGCCCCACAGGCATATCTTGCTTTGGTCGGCATACGCGCAAAGTAGCAGGCCGTTAAAACCCAGCCAGGGCCTGCACCAGACGCGAAAATAACCAGACTGGTCTGACAGTACTTGTCGTTAGCCGTTAAACCTGTTGAGATAGCCACGGGAACCCGACATACGATAAGAGATAACAATAATGAAGCAAACACTCACTCCTTTAGCCTTATTTTGTGGTGCAGCCCTGTTAAGTGGCTGCGCTGCAACAAGCGATAACAGCGCGGCCTCACAGGCCAGCACCGCGCAGCAACTGGCACAGCAATATATTATTATCGACACCCACATCGATGTGCCTTACCGGCTGCATAAAGACTGGGAAGACGTTACTGCGGCGACGAAGCGTGGTGAATTTGATTATCCACGGGCGCAAGCAGGCGGTTTAAATGCGCCTTTTATGTCTATTTATATCCCGGCTTCGTATGAGCGCAGTGGCGGCGGTTATCAGTTGGCAAACCAGCTGATTGACAGCATGGAAGCCCTGGCAGCCCGTGCACCGGATAAATTCGCCATGGCGTACAGCACAAAAGATGTAGTCGAACAGTTCGGCAGTGGCAAAGTCTCACTGGCGCTGGGCATGGAAAACGGCACGCCGATAAATGGCAAGCTGGAAAACCTGCAACATTTTTATCAGCGCGGCATCCGTTACATTACGCTATCACATTCTGAGAGCAACCATATTGCCGATTCCAGTTACGATTTACGCCGGCGCTGGAATGGCTTAAGCCCGTTCGGTAAAGAGCTGGTAGTGGCAATGAACAATATTGGTATGATGATCGATATTTCGCATGTATCAGATGACGCTTTTTATCAGGCAGTTGAGATCAGTAAGGTGCCGGTTATCGCTTCACATTCGTCGCTGCGCAGTTATACCCCGGGCTTTGAGCGCAACATGGATGATGACATGATCAAAGCGCTGGCGAAAAACGGCGGCGTAGTACAAATTAACTTTGGCTCGTCTTTTGTTACCATGATGGCTAACCAATATGGCGCTCTGCGCAAAGCCGCAGCGAAACAAGCCGGTGTAGCCGATGATGATGCTTTTGAACTGGCGTTTCGCAAAAAACATCCCTATCCGTTTGCGACCCTAGATACCGTACTTGACCATATTGAACATGTAGTAAAACTGGTAGGTATTGACTACGTTGGTATTGGCTCTGACTACGATGGCGTAGGTGATTCGCTACCGGTAGGCCTTAAGGATGTTGCCAGCTATCCAAATTTAATCAACGGCTTACTGCAGCGTGGCTATAGCAATGCCGATATCGAAAAAATTCTGTCGGGTAATTTCCTGCGCGTCTGGCGTGAAGTAGAGCAGTACGCGGCACAACAAAAAGCCGGGTAAACACCAGTTAAGCGCGGCAGAAGCCGCGCTTAACTATCAGCTGTACACCCGCTTTTTATTGAGGTGATTTGTACCGGTGCATTACTGAATAAGGCCTGCCAGCACGCCGATAGCACCACCAAATACACCACCCCATACCACCAGCCAACCTAAATGCTGGCGGATCATCTGTTGAATAATATCTTTTACCAATTCAGGGGTCAGCTCGTTTAAGCGCTGCTGCACTATAGTGTCGACCTGAGCACGCATGCTTTGTAGTTGCTCAGGCTGGTCCAGTTGTGCCAGCACCAGCTGGTTAAATTCATCGGTTTGCGATACCTCTACCAGGGCACTTTTCAGCTTGCCGATAAACGGCTCTTTTAACGGTAATAAGGCTGCGCTACCGCCAAACATGCCCAGCATACCGCCAAATGATGATTGCTCTACTACTTTTAACAAGGAGTCAAAAGCAGGCGACAGATCGGTCTGTGCTATAACCGGCTCAAAATCAAATGCCTTACCATGGCTTTGCTGTTTGTCTGCCAAAAAGCGTTCGATATTGTTGCTGCTGAAAAACTGTGTCATCACCAGTTGGTAAATACCTGCTTTAAACTGCTCAAACCGGGCGGGAATTACGCCAGAGCCATACAAAAGCGGTACTTTTTCAAACAGCATATGCACCGCCAGCCAGTTGGTCAAAGCACCGGATAACGCAAATAAGCCTACACTGAGTATAAGTGGTTGCTGCAAATACCAACCTGCCAGCGTAATTGCTGCGGCTACCCCGTTAGTAACAACATTTTTATTCATGCCTGCCTCCGCTATTAATACATAAGCCCTGTTGAATCAAAGCGTAGTGGCGCCGATTCTAATCAGCTAAAAGCCTGCAGGCAAGCTCCGGCTTCAGCTATCGGCGAATTCGGGTTATGCTGGGCGGGTATAAATGACAGCAAGTGAGTTCAGATGAAAATAGTCGTTGCCTCGGCAAATCCGGCAAAAATCCGCGCGGTACAGGATGCATTAGCACAGGTATTTAACGGCAAAACACTGCAATGCAGCGGGCAAAGTACCGACTCTGGTGTGCCGGCACAGCCTATGACCAGTGAAGAAACCTTACAAGGTGCGCTCAACCGGCTGCAGGCAGTTGCAGCTGCCGCGCCGGGAGCAGAATATTATGTTGCCATTGAAGCAGGTTTAGACGGCGACTGCAGCTTCGCCTGGATTGTTATTGCCCACCAGGGACGCATCAGTAAAACCCGCTCGGCCAGTTTACCCATTCCACCCGCTGCACTCATGGCATTGCAACAAGGCGAAGAGCTGGGTGATGTTATCGACCTTATGTTCGCGCAACATAATATTAAACAACAAGGTGGAGCCATTGCCATGTTAACCAACCATCTGCTAACACGCTCAAGTGTGTATCAGCAAGCGATTATCCTGGCAATGATCCCGTTTATTCAGCCGCAGCTGTTTACTACTTAACCGTAAAAACTCAGTTGTAACCTAATACTGCACAGTGTGCGGTATCGGCATCACGACGGCTGGTTTTAACTTCTGCAGTGTCACTGTTGTCAGTCCATACCAGGCTCAATGCCTGACGTTCTTGCTGAGTTAAATCCACCGTTTTTTGCTGATTAAAGTAAAAACGTGGTTCTTGCTCATGATTCTGTTTAACTGCACTCATAGCAGACTCCTGTAGTGGGTATAAAAAGAGAGTACCCACTAACTTTATAAGCCTTAGCCTGAGCGCAGGCTGAACAATAAATTTATCTGCTACAGATACGCCCGGTTGAATGACTCTTTCGATTGCTGCAGATAACTGCGCGCCTTTTGCGCATGATTTTCCCAGATCTGTTTATCGGCGGCGTCGGTAAACGGGTTTTGGCTGCTACTTACTGAGCGCTCAAAACGGTCATAGTGCGTTAGCATGGCTGAAGTGATCTGATTAAACTGATCTTTATAGCTTTGGGTATGATCCAGCTGCTCTGAGGTTTTCAGCACAAAACGGATAAGCTCAGTATTATTACCCTCATCCAGATAGCTCTTCGCTTTTAGCGTAATATTCCCCGCCACCTCTTCCATAAGTTTGTGCCGTACCAGTTCATCTTTGCTAAGCGCCCTGCTAATCGTTTCCTGAGAGCGCGCCATGCTGGCATGTTGTAAAGTGTCGCGCAGTTGTTTATCTAAATTACGCCGAAAACCGTCAATACTCTTTTGAATATTCAGTAATTCGGCATCCAGCGCAGCTACTTGCAGCAACTCTTTTTCCAGTTCAGCCAGAAAACGCTCTGCATCCTGATAAATTTTCAGGCCATTTTGCTCTGCAAATTTACGATCAGAGCGGCTTAACCCCGCATCGCTGTAATTCGATTTATCAAAACTGGATGCCAGAAAAGACTTAAACGGCTCAGCAAAAGCCGAATATGCCCCTGCGCTTACTACGTTCAGTGTGGCTGTGGCCAGGTCGCCAAACGGCTTTAACATAGAATTTAGCCGGGCTTGTTGCAGTGGTGTTGTTACACGTTTTGCATCATTAATAATGCTGCGAAAACTGGCATAAGCCATCGGGTTAGACATTTTATTACGCTCTGAGCTTGCCAGCGCCAGCGCAATACCGGAATGCAGTGCATTGGCGTATTCCAGATACTGGCGCTGCAAATCCAGCTGGGCGGCGTAATTAACGCCCAAGGTACGGAAAGACTCCGCCTGCAACGCAATATTCTGATCCTGACGCAATTTGTCCAGAATACCACTAACAATACGCTGCTCATTCTTCTGTAAAGCGGTTGACAGTAAAATGCGCTCTACCAGTACATCGTCTATATCTACTACACCATTTACTGCGTCTATATCCAGGCGCAGGTAGCGCTTAGCGGGTTCATCAATAGACACCCGGTATGCTTTATAACTTACATCGCCGCCGCTATGCTCTATCAGAGCTACCGGCTGCCACAACGCATTTAACGATGGCATATCCGACACCAGCACATGAATGCGGTATGCGGTAATATTCGAATCAGGCCGCACCCATAATTCCAGTATGCCCATCTCACCGATAGCATCTTTGCTAAATAACACACTGTTACCAGACTTACACCGCAGCGCCGACTCCCCCGAGCGCGGTACACCAAGCAAAGCCCGGCAATCACCCAGTTGGCGCCAGCGCTCACCATCACTGTTTTCAAAGCCATCACTGAAAACCACAGCCGCCTGAGCTGAAACACCAGGCAGCCAGGCAGCAAGCAACAACGCAATCAAATTACGCATGAAAACTCCGAAACTGGAAGTAAGTATAAAACCACCGGATAGCGGCTTTTGGAAGTGCGGCTATTTTAACCGAATACGGCCCTGCTGCAATACTGCGTTAGTGGACACTGCTTAAAATACTGTATCATCAAACTTTTAACACACTATCTGCCCCTACAAGTGAGTCGTTTAAATGTGGCTGAATAAAGAGCAAGTGCTCGATGCTGCGATACGCACCTATAGAAAAACGGTATTGCACTCTACTCCCCAGCATGTCGTTATTGATAATTTATTTGATAGCAACAAACTCGATGAAGTTGTCCGTGTTTTACAGCAAGATAGTTGCTGGCAAACACAGAAACACACCTACTCAGCTTTATATGTCGATAACGCAAAATGGCAAAAAGCCAGGAAAAAACACCGTTTTGTACAACGAGATACTTGGCAACGCCCTGCACTTAATGCTGCAGGCGCGCCGGGTAATCTTGCCGCGCAGTTTTTGGCGTTTTTACGTGGCGATGAATTTATGTCTTTATTATCACGTATCTTTAAAGTGGCATTAACCGATATCAATGTGGCTAATCCCGCTATTAACAGCAATTATTTTCGCTTAGGTGCAACCGACTTTGTTAATCAGCACGCGGATGACTCACCGGGCAGAGAAGTGTGTATGTTGTTGTATTTAAATAAAGACTGGCACCACAACAACGGTGGTGACTTGGTTTTTATGGGGAAGGATGAGAAACCGGTCAGTATAGCGCCATTGTATAACCGCTGCGTATTGTTCAACCCCGCCTCACCGGGCTCTGAGCATTGGGTAAAAGCGCTGACAACCGAAAATACACAACGATACCGTTATAACGTCACCAGTTGGTATTGGTCTGAGTAGAAAGCGATTCATTCGACGCGTAAATGACAAAGGCCCACGCTTTTGGCCGAGAGAGGGATTCACTCATGCCATCCATGGCATTCGCCCTTCGGGTGGCAAAGCCATGCAAAACGGCTATCCTGCCGTTTTTTCGAACCGAAGGGTTCGAACCAAATCCTCTGTCTCGACGCATAAATGACAAAGGCCCACGCTTTTAGCGTGGGCCTTTGTCATTTATCTGGCGGAGAGAGAGGGATTCGAACCCTCGTTAGGGGTTAACCTAAACACACTTTCCAGGCGTGCGCCTTCAGCCACTCAGCCATCTCTCCGGAACTTGCGTTGCAAGCGCGGCTATACTAGGGAAATTCACCGCGCGCTGCAACTGTTATATGTAGTAGTACTTTGTTTATGCCTGCTTTTTATACATATCAACCGAAAAGCTGATTAAGCGTTGCCTTTTACCTGCGTTTTCAGCTCTTTTGCAAAGTTCAGCATGCGGTTAAGTGGCACTAAGGCTTTTTCCCGCTGTGCGGCATCAACAAAGATCTCATGGCCGGTAGTGTCTGTCAGTGCCGCCTCAATCGCTTTTAAGCCATTCATTGCCATCCAGGGGCAATGGGCACAGCTGCGGCACGTGGCGCCGTTACCACCGGTTGGCGCTTCAATAAAGCTCTTGCCGGGCATCTGCTGCTGCATCTTATAAAAGATGCCCTTATCGGTGGCGACAATAAAGGTGTCGTTAGGTAGCGTCTGGCTGGCTTTAATCAGCTGACTGGTAGAACCTACTGCATCAGCTAACTGGACTACGCTGTCAGGTGATTCAGGATGCACCAGCACAGCTGCATTGGGGTACTGTTTTTTCAGCTCAACCAGGGCATTAGCTTTAAATTCATCGTGCACGATACAAGCTGCGTTCCACAGCAACATGTCAGCACCGGTTTGCTTTTGTACCCAGGCGCCCAGGTGTTTATCCGGGCCCCAGAGAATCTTTTTGCCCTGGCTGTCTAAATAGTCCACTACATCCAGTGCAATCGATGATGTTACCACCCAGTCGGCGCGGGCTTTTACCGCTGCAGAAGTGTTGGCATATACCACTACTACGCGATCAGGGTGCGCATCACAAAAGGCCGAGAACGGCTCTGCCGGGCAGCCTAAGTCCAACGAACAGGTCGCTTCCAGCGTGGGCATTAATACCGTTTTGTTGGGCGTAAGAATTTTGGCGGTTTCGCCCATAAACTTTACCCCGGCGACAATTAGTGTTTTCGCCGGATGTTCATTACCAAAACGGGCCATTTCTAAAGAGTCTGACACACAGCCGCCTGTTTCTTCGGCCAGTGCCTGTATTTCCGGATCAGTATAATAATGCGCTACCAGCACGGCGTCTTTTTGCTGTAACAGGGTTTTGATACGGTCTTTATAGGCTTGCTTTTCGTCACCGCTCAGTGGCAGTGGCTTTTTCGGAAAGGCAAAGTCTTGCTCTGTGAAATACAACGTCTGTTCCATAGGGCTTACCTGCTGGCTTTAAAAGGCGGCTATTATAGCGCTGCGAATTGAGAAAATACAGTATGGCGGCATGGTGGGTCATGATGGATTCGAACCATCGACCAACGGATTAAAAGTCCGCTGCTCTACCAGCTGAGCTAATGACCCATGCAGGAAAACAAAGAAGTGGTGGGCCATGATGAATTCGAATCATCGACCAACGGATTAAAAGTCCGCTGCTCTACCAGCTGAGCTAATGGCCCAAACAGGGTTATCGAAGTGGTGGGCCATGATGAATTCGAATCATCGACCAACGGATTAAAAGTCCGCTGCTCTACCAGCTGAGCTAATGGCCCATTTCGATAGCAAAGTTTGCGCGATTGGTGGGTCGTGCTGGATTCGAACCAGCGACCAATTGATTAAAAGTCAACTGCTCTACCAACTGAGCTAACGACCCTAACCGCGGAGGCATATCTTACTGATTTACGGCTTTTGTGCAACCAAAAATTGTTAAAAACCACGCTGATATCGTCTGACTGCTCAAAATGCCAGCGTTTGGAGGAATTAAAGCTTGCAGAAAAAACCCGGCCTAAGCCGGGTTTGTATTATTTAAGTGCGTTGATTCTATCCTGCGCCAGCTTCGCTGAAGTAGCGTTGGGCTGTTTTTCCAGCAACTGACGGTAGTACCGCAGTGCTGCATTTTTGTCGTTCTCGCGCTCTGCCACTTGCCCTAATTTTAATAAGGCATCGGCCACTTTACCGGAATCCGGGAAGTTATTTACTACCCGCTCAAAATGCGTCTTCGCTTTAGCCAGTTCATTATTGTTAAATAACAACTGTCCCAGCCAATAGTGTGCGTTAGGCGCATAGCCTGAATCAGGGTAACTCTGAATAAAGTTTTCGAACTCAGGAATTGCTGCATCATAGCGGCGCTCTTTCAGTACCATATTTACCGCTTTATCATAGGCTTCATTTTCAGAAACATCAGATGAATACGCCGCAGCACTGGCAGCAGGTGCCGGGGTGTTTGTTGGTATTGTCGGTATAGTGGCAGACGGCGTTGTCTGTATTGCGCTGACACGCCGCTCTATTTCCTGATAGATATCGCGCTGACGCTGCAGGATTTCTTCAAGCTGATACGTATGTGTTTCAGTTACTCCGCGCAGCTCGCTCACTTCGTCCAACAACATTTGTAGCTGCTGGGCCATACTAAGCTGCGCATCTGATCTTGCTTTAACAATACGCTCAAGCTCAGCTAAGCGTTGTTCCATAGAACCCGCAGGCTGAGCCTGTTGAGTAGTGCTAATAGCAGATCGGTTGCGGTTAATATCAGTAACCGGCGCCGGATTGGCGATAGCACTGGCGTGAGCCAGTGTTATCGCGGTTAGCAGAGTATATTTCACTGTCATGCGTATCAATATCGTAATGAGTCTGGATTAGTAGACTAACACTGCACGACGGTTTTTAGCAAAACTTGCTTCACCACGTGATGCATCAGCTGGCTTTTCTTCACCGTAGCTAACAGTAGAGATTTGGCCGGCAGAAACACCCAGGTTTTGCAGGTATTGTACTACTGATACAGCACGACGCTCGCCCAGAGCGATGTTGTATTCTGGTGTGCCGCGCTCGTCAGTGTGGCCTTCTACAGTTACACGAACACTTGGGTTAGCCGTTAAGAAAGCGCCGTGAGCTTGCAGCACTTCGATAAACTCAGGACGGATAGTCGCTGTATCAAAGTCGAAGTAAACGGTGTTTTCCTGACGCAGAGCTTCCAGCTTCTGACGTAATTGTTCTGCAGGGCTTACTGCCTGCTCAACAGTTTCAACTTGCACAGTTTCCTGAGCCATGCCTGAAGTATCTGCATCAGATGCGTCAGTTGAAGAAGTTGAGCTACAAGCAGCCATGGTCAGCACTGGTAATGCGATCAATAAACTTTTTAACACTTTATTTAATTTCATGATGTTGTCCTTAGTATTTAATGTAATAACGCTTTTTATTTTATAAAAACGGCGACCACGACGGAGACTTAACTTGCCCTTCTACCGCCGGCAGACGCGCTTTAAAACGACCGTCCATAGAAACCAGTGCTAACACCTGCGAAGAACCATGGGTGGTACTATAAATAATCATAGAACCATTTGGCGCCACGCTGGGTGACTCGTCCAGATTTGTCTTTGTTAACACTTGCAAAAAACGGGTCTGACGATCCATTTTTGCAATGTGATACTGCCCTCTGGTGCGATTCACCATTACAACCGAATTTCCATCCGGAGTGTAAGAGCCCGCCAGGTTCATTTCACCTTCAAAGGTTAAACGTCTGGTCGCACCCGTTAACAAATTTACGCTATAAAGTTGCGGATTTCCACCTCGCTCCGAACTAAATAGCAGCTCCTTACCATCAGGTGCCCACGACGGTTCAGTGTCGATAGCACGATGATTTGTTACTCGCGTCAATGCCTTAGTGGCTACATCCATCACGTAGATTTCTGCATTACCGTCTTTCGACAGCACCAGGGCCAAGCGCTTGCCGTCCGGCGACCATGTTGGCGCACCGTTAATACCCGGTGTGCTGCTTAACATAGTACGACGTCCGCTATAAATATCTTGTACATAAATTTGAGACTGGCGCTTTTCAAATGTCACATAAGCCAGTTTAGTGCCATCAGGCGACCAACTGGGCGACATTAACGGCTCTTTAGAGCGCAGCAGTACTTGTTCATTTGCACCATCGTAATCGGCAACAATTAACTGATAAGGAAACTGCTGGTTACGGTTTACCAATACATAGGCAATTTTGGTTAAAAATGCACCACGCTCACCGGTAAGCTTCTCATATACTATGTCACTGATACGGTGGGCATATTGGCGGAACTGGCTACCATTAATAGTGGTTTCACGGCTATCAAGAATATGCGCCATGCTGCCGGTTAAACGCCCGGCATTTAGCGATTGCCGATCTGCGCTGTTGCTGCCTTTCAATACGTCGATCAGTTCAAAACTAACAGTATAACGGTCAATACCCACTTCTGTAATCTGGCCTATCACAATAGCCTCAACACCTTCACGCGCCCAGGCAGCGTAGTCAATTTGTGCTGATGTAGGTGGCCGTTGGGGCATTTTTATACTGGCCAGCGGGCTAAATTTACCGCTGCGCATCAGATCGGCAGCAATAACTTCATCAATACGCTCTTTGGGTAAATTAGCGCCTTTAAAAGTAAATGGCAGTATTGCGATCGGCCTGCCTGTATCAATACCACCTGTAATTACTATTTCCAAAGAAGCATGTGCTTGCTTGCTTGAAAACAACACTAACACCACAACAAATACCAAACTGTATAACTTATTAATATTCAAAACTGAGGCTCCACTTTAAGCGTAATATCTTTCATTTGTTCATAAACTTCAGGATCAGAGGACATTGGCATAGTGCCTATACGATTTATCGCCCTTTCTGCAGCAGCACAAACGTTACTATCACCGCCAAGAACCTTGACGTTGGTTACAAACCCAGTCGTCGCTAATCTAATATTTACCGAACAAGACCTGCCTCTCATACTGTCATCTTTAATTAGCGCATTATCTACTGCATCGCGGATCAATGCCGTATAGCGCTGAACTTCTGTCGCTGCCTGCCTTGCCCTTGCTGCGGAACGAGCCTGCGCTTCTTTTGCCATTTGTTCCTGCATGGCTCTTTCCTGCTCAGCGCGCTCTTTAGCTTCTGCAGCCTGGCGTGCCCGCTCTGCAGCAGCTTTTTCTGCGGCTTCCTGCTCAGCTTTACGTTTTTGCTCAGCAGCTTTGGCAGCATCTTCTGCTTTTTTCCGTTCCTGCTCTTTCGCTATTCTGGCTTGTTCAGCTTCGCGCGCCTTGGCAGCTTCCTGCTCCTGCTGCTTTTTCGCATCAGCAGCTGCTGCTTTAGACTTTTTCGCCTCTTCATCTGCCTGGCGTTTTTCCGCTGCTACCCGCTTTAAACGCGCCTCTTCTTCAGCGCGGTTTTTTTCGGCCTGCTGTGCCCGGCGTTCCAGATCACGAATACGTTTTTCTTCAGCAGCACGGGCGTTATCACGCTCTTGCTGCATTTGCTGCACCCGGTTATTTAATTGCTGCTCATCTATCGCAACCGCCTCAACCGGGGCTTTGCCTTCAGATTCCAGACTAACGTTCACCATCTCGGGCGTACTGGAAAAGTCGGCGCCAAAAACCAGCAATATCACTATAGCCAAATGCAGGCCAAGCGATTTTGCCAATTGTGGATCTATTGCAACAGCCATCTCAGTTTGAATCCACGTTATCTGTCATCAGTCCAACAGAGGGTGCACCAGCACCTTTAAGCACATTGATCAGGCGGATAACAGCATCATAACTAACTTTACGATCACCCTTTACTATCACTTGCGTACCCGGTTCTATTTTCAGCCAGCTGGCTACCTCAACAGTTAACTCAGCTGCCGTAAATGGCCCTTGCTGTTTACCGTCTTTCTCAAAATAGTACAAACCGTCCTGGTCTACCGTTGCCACAAGCGGCGTTTTACCGTCTTGCATTTGCTTTATCGGCTCTGCTGCTGACTTAGGCAATTCCACCTTCACGCCCTGAGTAATCAGCGGCGTTGTCACCATAAAAATGACCAGTAGCACCAACATAACATCGATATAAGGCACTACGTTTATTTCAGCCTTCAAACGACGTTTTTTACGTACATACATCAGGCAGCTTCTCCGCCGTTAGATACCGCCTGCCGGTGCAGAATATTGGCAAACTCTTCAACAAAGTTGGCATAACTGCTTTCAAGCATTTCTACCTGATGCGAAAACTTGTTATAAGCAATTACTGCCGGAATAGCGGCAAATAAACCAATCGCCGTGGCAATAAGTGCTTCAGCAATACCCGGTGCTACCATAGACAGCGTAGCTTGCTCTACGGCACCTAAGGCGATAAATGAGTTCATGATACCCCATACCGTGCCAAACAGACCGATATAAGGGCTGATAGAGCCAACAGTGGCTAAAAACGGTAAGTGCATCTCCAGCCGCTCTACCTCGCGGGACAAGCCAACACGCATTGCGCGCTGAGTGCCTTCCATTACTGCGGCAGGTTGACGGCTGTTAGTTTTATGCAGACGGGCAAACTCTTTAAAGCCAGCTTTAAACAGGGTTTCTAAACCATTGTTTGATGCTCTGGCACTGACTTCGTTATACAATTTCGCTAAGTCGACACCTGACCAGAACTTATCTTCAAACTTCTTTGCTTCAACCACTGCTTCACTTAACGCTTTACGCCGGCGGAAAATCATAGTCCATGACATTACTGACATCGCCAGTAAAATCAGCATGACCAGTTGCACAACAAAACTGGCTTCGATCAACAAACTTAAAATAGAAATTTCACCTGCCACGCGCTAACACCTCTGACACTTCGGCCGGAAAAGCCCTGGCCTTCATCTCCTGTAATGAAATACAGGCTACTTTAATATGTGCTGAACAAACCAAGTCTGCCGCACTATTATGAATACTTTGCTTAAAAACTATACTTGCTTGCTTTAAGGTACTGATTTGACTCGATACCGTCAATAATTCATTAAATCTAGCTGGCTTTTTGTTATCCATTAAAACTTGTGTAACAACAAAAGCGACATTATTTGACAATAATAAATCCTGCTCAATACCCAGTGCGCGCAACCACTCGGTGCGCGCTCGCTCAAAAAATTTTAAATAATTAGCATAATAAACTATTCCTCCGGCGTCGGTATCTTCATAGTACACACGCACAGGGAATGTAAAGACTGTTTCTGACATGAGCATTCGCTTTAATTGCTGCATATGATAAGTAAGCCGGGACACTAACTCAATTGCCCGACAAGCAGAACGGCAACTATATTTTTCTTCATCAGCTACTTGTAATTTTCATTCGTTTCTGTTGACCCATATAATTTTATGAGGTTCCGTAAAAAATACATTTTTTATGCCTTATTTAACTCTATATGCCAGATACACTTAGCTATAGTACTCACTCTAAAAGCCTGATAAAAAGTAATGTGCTGTATCTTCCATGCTTAAGATTAACCCCACATGAACAGTGCGCTTGCAACGATGCCTCTTTAGGGGTTGATTAAATTTAACACTAAGCTGCCCCGAACACGTATTAGTTTTTTTAATGCTGGCGTACTAAATTTTCTCGTTTGAAGTAATTACTCCAAATCCTTATTATTACACCTGTGTTCTGAGCTAGCGCAAGAGTGAGGCAAGAAGTTACCGCACTTTAGTGAAGATCATTTGGTAGCGAGATTTGTGTTATTTCCAAATTTTGTTGCTGTTTAAGCATGTTCCCTGGATTTTTTGAAGCACTCCTTCAACTTGTAGCCCGCTCCCTGAGCGGGCTTTTTTTTTATCCACGTCCTGGCTCGCGCTGCAGCGTTGTTGCCTGCATTAAAGCGCAACACTCACATAGTCTACTATGCTCGTATTGCACTTTAACTTGTCGCCTAGCTGCAGCACCAGCCAGTTAGTGGATACTTTCATTCAGCTTAATCTGCTTGCGGTAAGTCAAAGCCAAAGTGAGCATAGGCCCGTGGCGAGGCAATACGGCCACGCGGCGTGCGCTGAATAAAACCCTGCTGAATTAAAAACGGTTCTATTACATCTTCAATGGTATCTTTTTCTTCGCCAATGGCCGCGGCTAAGTTATCTAAGCCCACCGGGCCACCCATAAATTTTTCAATAATGGCCAAAATAAGTTTGCGGTCCATATAGTCGAAGCCTTCAGCATCTACATCCACCATCAGCAGCGCTTGTGATGCAATCTCTACCGTCACCTCACCATTAGCTTTAACCTGGGCATAATCACGTACACGGCGCAGTAAACGGTTGGCAATACGGGGGGTGCCGCGCGAGCGCCTGGCAATTTCTGCTGCGCCGGCTTCGTCCAGCACTAAGTTTAGAAAGTGCGCCGAGCGCAGAATGATCTGCGTTAACTCCGACACTTTATAAAACTCCAGCCGCTGCACTATGCCAAAGCGATCACGCAGTGGTGATGTTAAGGCTCCGGCACGCGTAGTCGCGCCCACTAAGGTAAACGGCGGTAAATCCAGCTTAATTGAGCGTGCCGCCGGGCCCTCGCCTATCATAATGTCCAACTGATAGTCTTCCATCGCCGGATAGAGAATCTCTTCCACCACCGGGCTTAAGCGGTGGATCTCGTCAATAAACAGTACATCGTTTGGCTCAAGGTTGGTCAGTAGCGCCGCTAAGTCACCGGCTTTTTCCAGCACCGGGCCTGAGGTGGTTTTAATATTCACGCCCATTTCGTTGGCAACGATCATCGCCAGCGTGGTTTTACCCAAACCCGGCGGGCCGAAGATCAACAGGTGATCCAACGGATCCCCCCTGCCTCTGGCGGCTTCAATAAAAATCGCCATCTGTTGGCAGACATGCTCTTGCCCGGTGTAATCGGCCAGAGTTTTTGGCCTTATGGCACGGTCAATTACCTCGTCTTCACGGGTGGCACTGGTTTGAATTAAACGATCAGCTTCTATCATGGTTTACATCATGCTCCGCAGCGCCGCTTTTATCAGCTGTTCACTGCTCATGCCGCTTTGTTTTACCTTTTGTACGGCTTTGTCGGCCTGTAACTGGCTGTAACCCAGCGAAACCAGCGCGCTGGCAGCATCTTGCTCTGCACTTTGCTCCGGGCTGAATATCGCTTCATCATCTTGCAGCACCAAACCATCGGTAATTGGCGTATTAGGTGCTATGCCCCAATCTTTTAATCGATCGCGCATTTCTACCACTAAACGCTCTGCGGTTTTTTTGCCCACGCCGGGTAACTTCACCAAAGTGCTGACATCATCAAGTTGTACACAGCGTACGAATTGTTGTGCTGTCATGCCGGATAAAATGGTCAGGGCCAGCTTGGGGCCAACACCGTTGGCTTTGATCAGTTGGCGAAACAGCGCGCGCTCACTCTGGTTAACAAAGCCATATAACAACTGGGCGTCTTCGCGCACAACAAAATGGGTATAAATAGTGGCTTCAACGCCGGTAGCCGGCAACTGATAAAAACTGGTCAGCGGCAGTTGTACTTCATAGCCGACACCAGCCACTTCTATTAATAAATCCGGCGCCTGCTTTTCCAGCAGAATACCGCGTAAACGTCCAATCATAAGGTCTGCTTATAGAATAAGGTGATAAATCCGCTTAGCGTAACCGGCCACGCACCGTTTTGCGCGCCTGACCGGCCAAACTGATTAAACTCTGCTGAGTATGCCCATGACACAAGGCGACTGCAAGTGCATCGGCGGCGTCGGCCTGCGGGTTGGCCGGTAACTTTAATAAGGTGCGCACCATATGCTGTACCTGCGCTTTATCGGCGGCGCCGGTGCCCACGACCGACTGTTTTACCTGCCGCGCTGAGTATTCATACACCTCAAGCCCGGCATGTTTGGCGGCAACTATGGCAGCACCACGTGCCTGCCCCAGCTTTAACGCAGAGTCAGCATTGCGCGCCATAAACACCTGCTCAATGGCAAAAATAGTCGGCTGGGTTTGGCTGATAATTTCACTGACGCCGTTAAAAATATCCAACAGGCGCTCGGGCAGTAAATCAGTGGTGGTCAGGCGGATACAGCCGCTGGCAACATACTCGAACTTCATGCCGACCTGGCGCACTACGCCGTAGCCGGTTAAACGGCTGCCCGGGTCAATGCCCAGAATAATATTCACAGTTGCGCCACGCTTAACCGTGCTCTGCCATCAGCTCGTCACTGATATCGGCATTGTGATACACGTTTTGCACGTCGTCTGAGTCTTCCAATTGGTCGAGCAGTTTAAAAAACGCTGCTACATGATCTGCATCGACTTCAGCCCGGGTAGAGGGTATTAAGGTTACTTCGCTGCTATCCGGCATAAAACCAGCGGCTATCAGGGCGTCTTTCACATCATTAAACTGCTCAGCAGCGGTCAGCACTTCAAAGCTGCCATCATCATGACTGATAATATCCTCGGCTCCGGCGTTTAGCGCCGCTTCCATCAGGCTGTCTTCATCCACGCCAGGGGCAAAAATCAGTACGCCGCGGCGGCTGAATAAATAGGCTACTGAGCCACTGGTGCCCAGGCTGCCGCCAGCTTTGGTGAATGCATGGCGGACATCGGCCACGGTGCGCTTGTGGTTGTCGGTCATGGTTTCTACAATCACCGCTACGCCATTCGGGCCATAGCCTTCATATACCAGCTCTTCGTAATTTTCGCCCTCGCTGGCACCGGCCCCGCGTTTTATGGCGCGGTCGATAGTGTCACGGGTCATGTTTTCTGATAAGGCTTTGTCTACCGCCAATCGCAAACGCGGATTGACGCTAACATCAGGATTCAATCGGGCCGCTACGGTTAGCTCGCGGATAATTTTGGTAAAAATTTTATTTTTTTTCGCATCCTGACGGGCTTTGCGATGCTTCATGTTCGCCCATTTACTATGGCCGGCCATCAGTTACTCCTTAGTTGTGGCAGCAAGATTGCTGCCACGGTATTGCAGATAAAAATAGTAAAACTTATTCTGCTTTAGCTACTACGGCGATGCCAAGCTCAGCCAGTTGTGCCGGGTTAGCGGCGCCAGGGGCATCGGTTAATGGGCAAGCGGCAGTGGCAGTTTTAGGGAACGCCATCACATCACGTATTGAAGTGGCGCCGGTCATTAACATTACCAGACGGTCCAGGCCGAAAGCCAAACCGGCGTGCGGAGGCGTGCCGTATTTTAACGCTTCCAGTAAGAAACCAAACTTTTCGCGGGCTTCTTCATCGCTGATACCCAGCAGAGTAAATACCTTAGCTTGCACATCTGCGCTGTGGATACGCACCGAACCACCACCCAATTCAGTGCCGTTTAACACCATGTCGTAGGCATTAGACAACAGCTCACCTAGTTTCAGCTCATTGTTAGCGGTGTTTAAAAACGCCGCCGTATCCAGTGGCGAGGTAAAAGGGTGATGTACAGCAGAAAAACTGCCGTCGTCGTTTTCTTCAAACATCGGGAAGTCCACTACCCACAGTGGTTTCCAGCCCGCTTGGGTAATGCCTAAATCCTCACCCAGCTTTAAACGCAGCGCGCCCATGGCTTCACACACCACTTTGTAGCTGTCGGCACCAAAGAAAATTAAATCGCCGTTAGCTGCAGCAGTGCGGGCAATAATAGTGCTGATAATCTCCGGCGTTAAAAATTTCGCTACCGGCGATTGCACGCCGTCTGCGCCTGCAGTTACGTCATTCACCTTCATCCAGGCTAAGCCTTTGGCACCGTAAATGCCAACAAAGCTGGTGTAGTTGTCGATATCTTTACGCGATACTTTCTCGGCAGCACCAGGTACTTTTAGCGCCACTACCCGGCCTTTGGCATCGTTAGCCGGGCCGGAGAATACTTTAAATTCAACGTCTTTAAGTAAATCGGCGACATCAACAAACTGCATCGGGTTGCGTAAATCCGGTTTGTCTGAGCCATACAGCCGCATCGCTTCCCAATACTGCATGCGTGGCATTTTGCCTAAATCGACACCCAGCAACTGGTTAAACATTTGTACAACCATCTGCTCGGTCACTTCCATGACCTGCTCTGCGCTCATAAAAGAGGTTTCAATATCAATCTGGGTGAATTCCGGCTGGCGGTCAGCCCGTAAATCTTCATCGCGGAAGCATTTAACAATTTGGTAGTAGCGATCCAGACCCGACATCATCAGCAATTGTTTAAACAGCTGTGGTGATTGCGGCAGGGCAAAAAACTCGCCTTTGTGGGTGCGGCTTGGCACTAAGTAATCGCGGGCGCCTTCCGGTGTGGCTTTAGTTAAAATGGGCGTTTCGACGTCCATAAAACCATGGCTGTCCATAAAGTTACGCACAAAGCTGGTGACTTTAGCGCGAAACTTTAACCGCTCACTCATCAGCGGCCGGCGCAGGTCAAGGTAACGGTACTTTAAGCGCTGCTCTTCGCTGTTGTTTTGGTTAGAGTCCAGCGGCAAAGGTGCAGCTTTATTAAGGATAATCAGTTCGCTGGCGTACACTTCTACTGCGCCGGTAGCCATATCTTTGTTAATTTGCGAGTCTGGTCGTGCCCGCACCTGGCCTTTGATTTGAATACAAAATTCATTGCGCAGTGTATAGGCAACATCAAACAGGTCTTTTAAATCCGGGTCGCAGACAACCTGCACCATACCTTCACGGTCACGCAAGTCTAAGAAAATCAAACCACCCAGATCGCGGCGCCGGTTAACCCAGCCGCATAAAGACACTTGTTGCCCAACATGTTGTGCGGTTAATAAACCACAATAATGGCTACGCATTAAACCTTCCTTCTACCTTGCTAATCAGCGGCACTAAAATGACGGCTAATTATATAGAAATGACGCCTAATGTCACTGCCCGCTTACGAAAACACCGATCGGGAAAAACAATACTGATTCTTGCCCTGCTGCTTAACCCGGTACATCAGGCTATCGGCTACTTTCAGCAGTTTAACACTGTCAGTACCATCATCAGGGTATACTGCAATACCAATGCTGGCTCCTACCTGAACTTCACCAACCGATAAGGTTAGTGGTTGGCTTAACTGGTGCAGCATTTTCTCTGCCACTATAGCGGCATCTTCGCGGCTAAGCAGGCCGGTGAGTAACACCACAAATTCATCGCCGCCAAAGCGGGCAACGGTATCGCTTTTTCTGACAGCTTCTTTGAGCAGCAAAGCAAGCTTCAGCAGCAGTTCGTCGCCTACATCATGGCCATGCAGATCGTTGACTTCTTTAAAGCCGTCCAGATCGATAAATAGCAGTGCCAGAATTTCATTGTGCCGGGCATGTTGTAATAAAGCCTGCTCTATCCGCTCTTTAATCAGGCCACGGTTAGGCAACTGCGTTAAATCATCATGTGTGGCCATAAAACGCATTTTTTGTTCGGCTTGCCGGCGCAGGCGCACTTCTTTGCGTAATGACAAATTCCAAAGCACAAAGAATGTCAGCAGCACAAGCGCTGCGCCACCAATCTGCCACATCATGCGGTTAAACTGAGCTTTATTAATGCCCTGTGTTATCTGAAAACTAAACCACTTTTGATACAACTGTTGCCGTTCTGCCTGGCCAATGCTGCGCAGGCCCTTGTTGAGGATCTCTAATAGCGGGAGGTAATCGTTACGCACAGCTATCAGTGAGGGATAAGACGGTAAATCATCCAGCACTTGTACACGCAGATACATGTAGCCAGTCTGGCGCAGCATTTCACTGGCGGCCTCGACAGAGTCGATGACAAAATCGACCTCGTGTTGCAACAGCAAATCCAGAGCGCGGCGCAAATCAACAACTGGCTTTACGTCAATTTGCGGATAAACGTCGTTAAGATGTTTAGCCAGTTGATAGTCTTTATAAATTGCTACCCGCTTACCATTCAGATCAGCTGTACTGAGTATGGTAGCCTCATCGCCCCGGCTGATAGTCGCCCACTGTATTGACCAGAACTCGTCGCTAAATACCGCATAACTTTTACGATCTTCGCGCTGCGAAACATTAGCGATAAGGTCAAGATTTTTCTGCTGCAGATCAGCCAGCATAACGTCGAACTGGCTGTAAACGGTGATATCAAAATCAATGTTCATTCGCTGGCTAAGCAAGTTAAACATATCCACGGTGACCCCGGCCGGGTTGCCATTTTCGTCAACAAACTCCATCGGCGCCCAGTCGCTGAGCATACCAACACGCAACTTGCTATGGTTTCTCAACCAATCTGCTTCTTTTGCTGATAACGGCACTTTGTCGCGAAAAGCAGCAAAATAATGCTGCGATTTATCTGTGATCCAACGTTGTTCTGCCTGTTCCAGTGCGTCAAGCTTAAGCGCAGCAAAACCTTGCCGGATATGCTCTGCCAACTCAGGTTTATCTGCCCTGACCAGGCTATACAACGGCGAGCTGACGCTGCTTGATTCCAGCTTGCTAAAACTATCCCACATGTTCAACTGCTGTAAACGCATTGGTATAGTGGCTGAAGCAGCAAAAAAACCCAGTAAATGTCCGCTTAAAGAGGCATCCAGCATCTCGTTCAGGGTGCGATACCTTTCAAACGCTAATTGTGGATAACGCGCCTGCAACTCGGCTACATAGGGTGCATTTTCAAACACCCCCACTTTACCGGTGCTGCTGTCGTCTAAGTGCTTCAACTGTAATTTTGCCAGGCTGAAAAATTCTGAATTAAAACTGTATAGTTGATGCGCATCCAGCAAATTGTCTGGCAGCCCCTTGTTGTCTGGAAACGCCACTACCACATCAATCCGGCCTTTTTGCAAATTATTCAGATTATTAAACGAAGAGTCTGGTACAAAAGCGATTTTTGTACCGGTTTGCTCAGACCACAGCTGCCACATATCAACAAACAGGCCCTGTGCCTCGCCCTGCAGCGACACGTGCATGTACGGCTGATTATCAATAGACACGCCAAGCAGCAAGGTGTCCTGCTGTGCCGGCACGCCCAGCCAGCGTCTTTCCAGCTCATCAAGAAAGCTACGGTTAAGCCGCGAAGTGGCCTCAGCCAACTGTTGTGCCAGCTGCTTATTGGCAGGCAGCACAGCATATACCAACTCCATCTTGCGCAATGCAATACGGCGGAACAAAGGAAACTTTTGATTAAGCTCTTCATAGCGGGGGTCTTGAGTAGGAAGCCGGTCCAGACCGGTAAAAGCGGCAACCTTTCCATCAAGAGCAGCCTGATACAAAGCAGTAATATTAGGAAAATACATAAAGTTGCCTTGCGGCAATTGTTGTTTTAGTGCCGCCAGATGGCCGGTATTTTCCACCACACCGATTACGAAGGGTTGCAGGTCTTTTAATGAGTTAACGCCGGTCAAATCGCGCATTACGTAGATATTGCTAAAAGCATCAATATTAAGCTCGGTAAGCTTAAACATGGCACTGCGCTCTGGCGTGTTAGCCATAGCACCATGTAATTGCACATCGCCTTGTTGCAGCAGCTTTAATGTGTCTGGCCAATCGGCGGCAATAAAGTCTATCTGAATGTTTTCCTGCCGCGCCACTTCGCGCCAGTAATCTACTGCCAGCCCAGCTACTTCACCGTCATTATTGGTAAACATATAAGGATAAGTGTCTGCACTTAATGCCACCTTCAGCCTGTCAGGTAAGTTGGTTTCAGATGCATAAGAGTGTGCCAGCGAGAATATCAGCAACACAGCTAAGATAGATTTGCCAATCATTATGTTATGCTTCCCAGCTTTAGTCTGTTAGTTGTACGCCGCCTCAGGAGTAAGGTCAAGTCAGCTATGTTATATCTCGGCTGCCCGGTATGGGCCAACCCAAAATGGAAGAATGCCATCTACACCAAAGATGCCAAAGCAACCGACTTTTTGCCGCAATATGCCCGTTATTTTAACAGTGCTGAGGGCAATACCACCTTCTATGCTGATCCATCAGATGATACTTTACAACGCTGGCTGCAAGACACACCCAATCACTATCGCTTTGTGTTAAAAGTGCCACAGCGCATTAGTCATCATGGCGGCGCAGACAGCATGCTGCAGTTGCGAGACTGGCTTAAACGTATGGCAGTGCTTGGGCAGAAACTGGCACTGGTGCACCTGCAACTGCCTGCGCGCACCGGCCCGGCCGACTTTAGCTACATCAGCACCCTGGTTGAACAGATCAGCCAACAATGCCGCTGTGCGTTGGAAGTGCGTCATCCGGCTTTTTTTGACAAAGGCCAACATGAAATTCAACTGCACAAGATGTTGCAACATTATGGCGCTGAGCGCGTTGTTATTGACAGCAGGGCCTTATTTTCCGTGCCTGCTACCACTCAGGCATTAACAGATGCTCAGGCCAAAAAGCCCCGCGTGCCGGTGCATGCGATAAGTTTCAGTCAAACACCTGTGCTGCGCTTTATCGGTACCGATGATATGGCCGTTAACCGGCAGTTTTATCAGCCTTGGCTAACCAAAGTGCAGCAATGGCTGGACGACGGCAAAAGCCCGTTTTGTTTTTTTCATACGCCGGATAATCTTTTAGCGCCGCAGTTATGCCGCCAATTTGCCCAGGATTTAGCCTACCCTCACAACTGTCTGGAACCCTGGCCTGGCGAGCAGCAATTCAGCTTGCTGTAGTTTTGCGGCATTTAAGGTAAAATAGCGCCACTTACACTGTTTCCTACCGACAAGTTTTTATGCAAAAAGATGCTATTTTCGCCGAACCACTGGCACATATTCAGGATTTTCGCTTTGACGATCAGGTGGCAGATGTATTCCCTGACATGATCCAGCGCTCAGTGCCGGGCTATCAAACTATTATTCAGACCATTGGCAAGCTTAGCGGCCGCTTTCAGCAAGCCGACAGCAATTACTACGATCTCGGCTGCTCGCTTGGCGCCGCCACACTGGCGATGCGACGCAATATTAACGCTGATAACAGCAGGATCATTGCGGTAGATAACAGCAGCGCCATGGTAGAGCGTTGCGAGCGGCATTTGCAGGCATTTCGCTCCGACATTCCGGTGGAAGTAAAACTGGCTGACATTCGTCAGCAGCCGATTGAACAGGCCGCTATAGTGGTGATTAACTTCACCTTGCAGTTTTTACCCAAAGAAGATCGCAATACACTGATTAACCGCGTGTATCAGGGCTTAAAACCCGGTGGTTTATTGATTTTGTCAGAAAAGTTTATCAACAACGACCCGCTGACAAACGACTTGTTAGTGGAGTTACACCATGACTTTAAACGCGCCAACGGTTACAGCGAGCTGGAAATCAGCCAAAAACGCAGCGCGCTGGAAAATGTGATGAAGCCTGACACTCTGCCGGAACACCAGCAACGCTTGCAGCAAGCCGGTTTTACCAGCCAAACCTTGTGGTTTCAGTGTTTTAATTTCTGCTCAATGGTCGCAATTAAATAAGGCCACTCTTATATAAGGTTAGCTATGCTCGATTTCACGCCCTTTTATGCCCAATTGGCCAGCAATAAACTGCACAGCTGGCTACAGACGTTACCTGCGCAGCTGGCCAGCTGGAGCAAAGACGCCCTGCATGGCGATTTTAAACAGTGGCAAAAAGTGATCACTAATTTACCGGCAACCAGGCCCTCGCTTACTGAGCTGAAAAGCGCAGTGCAGTTTGGTAATGCTGATGATATCAGCAGCGGCGAAGCGCAGCAGATCCGTTACTTACTGCAGCAGTTAAAACCCTGGCGTAAAGGTCCGTTTAATATTCACGGTATTGATATTGATACCGAGTGGCGCTCTGACTTTAAATGGGATCGGGTACTGCCGCATATTGCTCCGCTGGCAAACCGCACTTTACTGGATGTGGGCTGTGGCAGTGGTTATCACTTGTGGCGCATGCGCGGCGAAGGCGCAGAATTTGTTGTCGGCATTGACCCGTCGCAGCTGTTTTATGCGCAGTTTCAGGCGATTAAACATTTTAACCCCGACCCGGCAGTTAATCTGATCCCGATAGGCATTGACGAGATGCCGGCTCTGAAGCAGTTTGATACCGTGTTCTCAATGGGTGTGTTGTATCACCGCCGCTCGCCGCTGGATTTTCTGCAACAGTTGAAAAACCAACTGCGCCCGGGTGGCGAGTTGATCCTGGAAACCTTAGTGGTAGAAGGTGACGAACATACGGTACTGGTGCCCGGCGAGCGTTACGCCAAGATGCGTAATGTCTGGTTTATCCCCAGCGTTGCTGCGCTAACACACTGGCTGCAACGGTTAGGTTTTAGCAATGTACGGCTGGTAGATCTAAACCGCACCAGCTTAGACGAGCAGCGCAAAAGCGACTGGATGGAAAACGAAAGTTTAATTGATTTTCTTGATGCAACTGATCATAGTAAAACCATAGAAGGCTATCCGGCGCCGCTTCGGGCGGTGATCGTCGCCAACGTATAACGCCACAGGAGCGCACGCCCGTTATGCCCTACCGTCCACGTTCAACCCTGGAGCAATGGCGCATTTTGCAAGCTGTTGTCGATGCCGGTGGCTATGCGCAGGCGGCAGATCTGCTGAATAAAAGCCAGTCATCGCTGAACCATGCCGTAGCGAAATTACAAACCCAGCTTGGTGTTGAGTTGCTGGAAGTGCGCGGTCGCAAAGCCTATCTGACCGACGCCGGTGAAGTGATGCTGCGCCGCTCCCGGTTACTGACACAGCAAGTGGAAGATTTGGAATTGCTGGCCGCCAATATCGATCAGGGCTGGGAGCCGGAAATCCGTATTGCAGTAGAACTGGCCTACCCGCGACGCTTTTTAAATGAAGCCCTGGCGGCGTTTTATCCGCTCAGCCGCGGCAGCCGCATTCAGCTTATCGATTGCGTTATTACCGGCACCGCAGAAATTATCCAGCAAAAACGCGCTGATCTGGTTATAGCCGCTTCGGCTGTTATTCCTAAAGGCTACCTGGGTGAACATTTATGTCATACCCGCTTTATTCCGCTTACCGGTAGTAATAATCCGTTAGCCACCGCAAGCCATATTGACCAAAATGAGCTGAGCCAGCATTTGCAACTGGTGATCCGTGACACCGCACAGAAACCGCAGGAAAATATCGGTTGGCTGCGCGCGGAGCAACGCTGGACAGTAGATAACTTCTTTGAGGCGATAGAAATTTTGCAACTGGGGCTGGGCTTTTGCTGGTTGCCGGATTTTATGGTGACAGACTATATTGCCCGTGGCACTCTGGTACAACTGAGCCTGAACCAAAGCAGCGAACGCATAGCAACCATATCGCTGGTAGCGCCCAAAGAAGAAACGCTTGGCCCCGGCAGTAAACAATTACGCCAGTTAATTCTGGCCGCTCATCAAAAATCCTGAGGCAATTATGCAACAACAAGAACTGAATAACTTAATGCAGGCCGCGGCCGCAGACGCGGTAAAATATGCCGCAGAAGAGCACCAATTAACGCTGGATCACAGCATAGACAGCCTGCAGCAAATTGATGTTTTGCTGGCAGAATTACACAGCAGGGAACAAAAGCAGCGCCATTCGGCCGAGGTAGTGTTTACCTTATGTAACATTATCGGTGCTTATATTGGCGAGTTATTTATCGCCAATGTTGGCGGCCACTGGCAACATGATCAGAGCGACAGCGAAGCGCCTTTTGTTTATATACGGCTGAATGACAAAGAATTTCCATTTGCTTCAGTGTGTTACCACAAGTTTACCCGCGACAACAGCATCAGTTTATATGACTATGTAAAGCAAGCTATGGCAAATGCTATGCAGTAAGGCTTTTGTCGGCGGCGTTAAGCAGGTAAAATGCCGCCAATTTTTAGCCTTTCCACTTTCAGTCATTCGAGGATTGCCGTGAGCGAGCAGAAAACATCGTTAAGCTACAAAGACGCCGGAGTTGATATTGACGCAGGTAATGCGTTAGTTGAACGTATTAAAGGCGCAGTCAAACGCACACGTCGCCCTGAAGTTATGGGTGGTTTAGGTGGTTTTGGCGCCCTGTGCCAAATTCCGGCCGGTTATAAAGAACCGGTGCTGGTATCAGGCACTGACGGTGTAGGCACCAAGCTGCGCCTGGCGATGGATTTAAAACGCCATGACGGCGTAGGCATTGATCTGGTGGCCATGTGTGTTAACGATCTGGTCGTACAAGGTGCTGAGCCGCTGTTCTTCCTCGACTATTACGCCACAGGTAAGTTGGATGTAGATACTGCCTCAGCAGTCGTTAACGGTATCGCCGAAGGCTGTTATCAGTCCGGCTGTGCGCTGGTAGGCGGCGAAACCGCAGAAATGCCGGGCATGTATCACGGCGAAGATTACGACATCGCCGGTTTCTGTGTTGGTGTGGTGGAAAAAGCAGATATTATCGATGGCAGTAAAGTACAACCGGGCGATCAATTAATCGCCATGGCATCTTCCGGCCCGCATTCCAACGGTTTTTCGTTAATCCGTAAAGTATTGCAAGTCAGCGGTCAGAACCCGGATACTATGCTCGAAGGTAAATCCCTGGCAGATCACCTGCTGGAGCCTACCCGCATTTATGTGAAAAACCTGCTTAGCCTGTTTAAACAAACCCCGGTGCATGCTTTGTGTCATATTACCGGCGGCGGCTTCTGGGAAAATATTCCACGCGTATTGCCGGAAAATACCAAAGCTGTTATTGATGGTAAGAGCTGGCAGTGGCCGGCCATTTTCAACTGGCTGCAACAGCAGGGTAATATCAGCCGCCACGAAATGTACCGCACCTTTAACTGTGGTGTTGGCATGCTGGTAGTGGTACCACAGGACAAACTGCAGCAGGCCATCAGCATACTGCGTGATGCCGGCGAAACAGTGTGGCACCTGGGCGAAATCCAGTCTGCAGCGGCAGGTGATGAGCTGGTTATTATTAACGAATAAGGCAACCGATGAAATCTATCGTAGTACTGATTTCCGGCAGCGGGTCAAACCTGCAGGCCATTATAGACGCCTGCAGCAGTGGTTTTATCCCTGGTAAAGTCAGTGCCGTGATTTCAAATAAAGCTAATGCCTACGGGCTGGTACGCGCCAGTGAAGCCGGTATCAGCACGCAGGTACTAAGCCATAAAAGTTACACCAGCCGCGACAAATATGATTTGGCACTGGCTGATGCTATTGAGCAGCACAAACCAGATTTGGTGATATTAGCCGGCTTTATGCGTATTCTTACGCCGGCTTTTGTACAACATTTTAACGGCCGCCTGCTTAATATTCACCCTTCGCTTTTACCAAAATATCAGGGCTTAACAACTCATCAGCGCGTCATTGATGCCGGTGATACCGAGCATGGTTGCAGTGTACACTTTGTTACCGAGCAGCTTGATGGTGGCCCGGTTATTTTGCAGGCTAAAGTGCCGGTATTTGCCGATGATGATGCGCAAAGCCTTGCCGAGCGGGTACATGAACAGGAGCACCGGATTTATCCGTTGGTTGTACGCTGGTTTTGCCAAAACCGTTTACAACAGCACTCAGATCAGGCATGGTTAGACGGCAATGTATTAGCAGCCAACGGTTATGCCAATGATGAAGACGAAGACTAACTGGCGCTTATGGGCGCCTTTTGTTGTAATAACGACACTCTTTTGCAGCGCAACCCGTGCTGAAACCGTACCGTTAAGCAGTTTTAATGCCGATTACTTAGTGTATCGTGCAGGTAAACAACATGGTGAAGCCAACCGCTATTTAAAAACCACAGAACAAGGCTATCAACTGGGTTACAGCAGTGATATCAGTTGGATGATATTCTCTGATAACCGCCAGGAAATATCTGACTTTACCGTAACCGATGGTGCTATTCAGCCATTGCGCTATGTTATGACACGCTCCGGCACTGGCCCAAACCGCTACTACGAGCTAAACCTCGACCCAGTTGCCAAAGTATTAAGTGAAGGCAAAGCGCGTAAGCCAAAAGCAACACAATGGCAGAGTGACTGGCTGGATCAGATAAGTTATCAGATGCAACTGGTACTGGATTTACGCGCCGGCAAAACCGAGTTTACCTACAACGTGCTAAACCGGCACGGCGACAGCAAGCCTTATCACTATAAAGTGGTGGCCGAAGAAATGCTGCCGCTGCCTTATGGCAATATTAAAACCTTACGTATCGCCCGCATTGAAGAAAACAGCGATAAGCAGATTTACGCCTGGGTAGCGCCAGAGCTGGATTACTTGCTGGTGCGTTTATGGCGCGGTGAAGATAATGTTGAGCAGTTCGACGTACAACTGCACAAATTGGATCTGACACCCTCAGTTCAGGCCAGCGGTTCACCATAGCGAAACAGCTGGCTTTCTCCGGCAGCCATCTTATGTCATTGTTCATTATTGGTCAGTGGCCCGGTAGCAATAATAGTGACCACATCATTCGGTGTGGTTTCAAGGCTAAAATCAATATCCACATCAACATCCGACAGCCGGGAAATACCAAAAGGTGCCCGCCCCGCTCTTTTAAGCCTGTAAAACTAAATCAAATATCCGTTGGCACATTAACCAACATACCAAGTAATTCACACATCCGCGTCCTTAGCTGAGTTAAAGTGCTGCGGCGAAATTGAGCCAAACGGCTATGCTTAAACGTAATAACCTAAGAGTTGCAGCGAAAGTTGACAATCACTTTGTGCAACCACTGCTTTTAGGCTTGCAACTTTAGTTAAAGCGTTTTACTCTAACCGCATAGTGGTCAGACCTCTCACTGGGAGAAAAAAATGGAAGGGTTAGTTCTTTGTGCGGTACTTATCGCCGCAATTGGCATACTGGCGTATAACCGCGCCAGCTTAACAATGTTTACCGCCGTTATCGCAGTAATACTGGCAACAGGCACTGCATTAGATGTTGTTGGCGCAGTAAGCTGGATAGTATTTTTATTGATTGCGCTGCCGCTGAATATTGCCGCAGTGCGCCAGCAATACCTTACTAAACCACTGCTGAAAGTGTACCGGAAAATCATGCCGGAAATGTCCAGCACTGAGAAAGAAGCTATCGACGCCGGTACGACCTGGTGGGAAGCTGATTTATTCCGTGGCAACCCGGACTGGCACAAAATGCATAACTTTCCGGTGCCGCGTTTAAGCGCCGAAGAGCAGGCATTCCTTGATGGCCCTGTAGAAGAAGTACTTGCCATAATGGATGACTGGCACACCACACATGAACGTGCTGACCTAACCCCTGAAGTCTATCAGTATTTAAAAGACAAAGGCTTCTTCGCCATGATCATCAAAAAAGAATATGGTGGCCTGGAGTTTTCGGCTTATGCGCAATCCTGTGTGCTGCAAAAACTGACCAGCAAGAGCATGGTGTTATCCAGCATCGTTGGTGTACCTAATTCATTAGGCCCGGGCGAACTGTTGCAACACTACGGTACTGATGAGCAGAAAAAACATTACTTACCACGCCTGGCTAAAGGCCTGGAAGTGCCCTGTTTTGCCCTGACCAGCCCGGAAGCCGGCTCAGACGCCGGTGCTATTCCTGATACCGGTATTATTTGTAAGGGCCAGTGGGAAGGCGAAGAAGTCATTGGTATGCGCCTGACCTGGGACAAACGCTATATCACGCTGGCGCCTATTGCGACTGTGCTGGGTTTAGCATTTAAACTGTATGACCCGGAAAAACTGCTGGGTGATAAAGAAGAGCTGGGCATTACCTGTGCGCTTATTCCTGTTAGCACGCCGGGCGTAAAAATTGGCCGCCGTCACTTTCCGCTAAACGTGCCGTTTCAAAACGGCCCTACCCAGGGTAAAGATATTTTTGTGCCGCTGGATTACATTATCGGTGGCGCGAAAATGGCCGGTCAGGGCTGGCGTATGCTGGTAGAGTGTTTGTCTGTTGGCCGCGCTATCACCCTGCCATCGAACAGCACCGGCGGTATTAAAGCCGTAGCTATGGCCACTGGCGCTTATGCCCGCATTCGCCGCCAGTTCAGATTGCCGATTGGTAAAATGGAAGGTGTGGAAGAAGCGATGGCCCGTATTGGCGGTTATGCCTATATGGCTGATGCATCTACCACGATGTCAGTTGGCTCAATAGATTTAGGCGAGAAGCCATCAGTAATTTCAGCCATTACCAAATACCATATGACAGAGCGGATGCGCCAGGCCATCATTGATGCGATGGACATCCACGGTGGTAAGGGCATTTGTATGGGCCCTAACAACTATCTGGCGCGCGGTTATCAGGGCGCTCCGGTGGCTATTACGGTTGAAGGCGCCAATATTTTAACCCGTAATATGATTATCTACGGTCAGGGTGCTATTCGTTGCCACCCTTATGTACTGGCCGAACTGCAAGCTGCCCAGTTAGACGATCAGGGCGCAGCAGTAACGGCATTTGATAAAGCGCTGTTTGGCCATATTGGCTTTGCTATCAGTAATTTCTTCCGTACCTTCTGGTTGTCATTAACCGGCGGTGCTTTTAGCAGCGCGCCTTATGGCGATGCAACAGCAAAATATTATAAGCAAATGAACCGCTTTAGTGCCGCATTAGCGCTGATGTCGGATGTTGCTATGGGTACTTTAGGTGGTGATTTAAAACGTCGCGAGCGTATCTCTGCCCGTCTGGGTGATATTTTAAGTATGTTGTATCTGACATCAGCAGTGTTAAAGCGCTACAACGACGAAGGCCGTAAAATTGACGATTTACCGCTGGTACAGTGGGCCTGTGAAGACAATCTGGCTAAAGCCCAGCTGGCACTGAATGAGCTGTTTGATAACTTCCCGAACCGTGTAATCGGTGTGGTATTAAAACGGGTGGTATTCCCGTGGGGCCGCACCTTACGCAAAGCGTCAGATGTTATTGAGCACAAAGTTGCCCGCATTATGCAAACACCGGGCGAAGCACGTTCACGCCTGGGCCACCATTTATACCTGAAAAACGAACCGTTAAACCAGTTAGGTTTAATGGAGCAGGCATTGCTGGATGTTCTGGCGGCTGAACCGGTGTTTGATAAGGTTACCCATGCTGCTGGTAAGCGTATGCCGTTCTATCGTCTGAATGAAGTTGCTGAGTTAGGTTTGCAGCTAAAAGTGATTAGCGAAGCCGAAGCAGAGCAGCTGCGGGTTGCAGAACGTGGCCGTTTATTTGCCATCAATGTTGATGACTTTGACCCTGAATATCTGGCTGCAGATAAAACCCTGACCCAGCAAGGGGCTGGTGCAGTAGAGAAAGATCAGGCTGCCTAAGTTAGTTTTTAATTAATAAAAAACGCCGGTTTTCACACCGGCGTTTTTTATTTGCAGCAATAAACTTAGTTAAAGTTCACCACTAATTCAGCTGAACAGCTGGATGTAGCCTGCTGACAAATTTTATAGGTCACGCTTGGCGCTTCAGAGCGGAAGTTATCGTTAATACGCCCTGGTGCGGTTAAATTACGTACCGCTTCATTGTCACGATACAGAGTTAACCCTGTCGCATCGCCGCTCCAGTTCAGTTGCACTAAGCTCATGCCAAAACGGGCACGCACAGTGCGTAGCAGTTCCAGGTTGGCGTCCAGTGGGGGTAAAGCACCTGCCAAGTTAAACGATACGATTACCGGATCATGATCTGACGAGCGGTATGCATCAGCTGCATAATAGTCAAGTTGCTGCTGGGGTGATTTAAACTCAATGTTATAATCCAGCGCTATTGGCTCGTCGGCATTAATATTCCACTTAGTCGCATCTGCCAGATACTGCAACGCCATATCATTAAGCAAGGCGTGATCCAGTGAGCCCGATAAGCCAGAGAACACATAACCATGGCCAGGCACTTTGCCTAAGGCTTCAAACACGTTGATATAACCGGCCTGTGCCAACTTAGTGATAGGATCTTCTTTGGCATAAGCGTTTAAGTCACCCATTACCACTGCCGGAATATCGGCAAAGTGCTCTGCAGCAAAAATACCGATTGCCTCAGCTGCACGGGTACGTGTCAGGTTGCAGTTACCCTGGCCATCGCCGGTATCCGGATCTGCAGCACCGCACGAAGAGCCTTTAGATTTTAAGTGGTTAACCATCACGGCAAACTCAGCGTTATTCTCTATCAGGTTAAAACGCTGTGCCAGCATAGGCCGGTTACTGCCATCATCAAACAAAGCCACGCCCTGGCCGTCTTTAGCTGAATTTACTGAATCAAGGATCAGCAGCTCGCCTGCAGGTTGTACCTGATCAGCTCGGTAGATTAAACCTACCGCTATTTCATCTGTACCCACCGGGCCTGCTGCACTAACATACTGCCAACTGCTATTGCCGGAAGCTGCACGTAAACCCTGCACCAGATCAGCGATAGCAGACGTTTGGCTGTAACCATCGTTTTCAATTTCCATCAGGCCAATAACGCTGACATCCATTGCCACCATAGCGGCGAGAATTTTAGCCCGCTGGCGTTCAAACTCTACGGTGTCATCCGCACCCCGTGCCGTCGGGAAGCCGCCACCTGTGCCATTACCATTAAAGTAATTCAGCACATTAAAGCTGGCCACTTTAACATTGCCATCGGCAGAAAGTTCCGGCGCGGCAGTGCGGGGGTTGCTGTGGATAAAACTAACGCTTTGCGTTGGCATAATGCGGTATTCATTAAAACCGTAATGCACGGTACCGGTAAGGTTAAGCACCGTATCACCGCTACGCACTACATTTGCCGCCGACAAACCGCCGGTGGGATAAGGCACGGTTTCAGGGTTTTGTGAGCTGTTGGCATCATCTAACACAATTTTATTCAACGCATGCTCTGCCGCCAGTGTAATAGCATCGGCACCCGGAGCTACAACCTGAGTCGGCGTATAGCGGCGGCCATTGGCTAATGTCAGTTCACCAAAGCGGCCCAGAGTAAAGGTATCGTTTACTGTTAATGGCTGCTCAAAGCTAACCAGCATGCCTTCTACGGCTTCAAGCTCAGCCAGGCTGCTAACCGGCAGGCTTAACGGGGTAGGCGCCGGTAATGGGCTGCTACCACAATCAAGACTGGCAGCAACATTGGTCAGTTGCGTGTGGCCGTTAAACTCAGCTACTGTTGCCAGTAAGCGTACACGCTGGCCTTCTGCTACCGCTATATCGGTAGTATTTACATAAACAAACACCCCTTCTGAGCTGGCCGGATCATTATCCTGTTCTGCAGCAAGGGCCTGAATATTGTAGCCGCGTAAACCAGATAGTGTTTGCGTTACCACAGCCTCAACCTGCACCACTTCGCCCACCAACGGGCTTGCCATGCCGGTACCCTGAATAGCATAAATCGGCGTTGCCGGTTCGCCACAGGCTAATATCGGCTCTGGTTCTGGCTCAGGATCCGGCCCGGGGCCCCCGCCTTCACCATTAAATAAGCCGATGTCACTGAAATCGTCCTGGGCAAAGCCCAGCCACTGCTCAGCCGGGTCAAAGCTGTCATTTGGGTTGGCATCATAACTAACGGCGGCACGGCGCAGCGTATCATTCGCGGTGGTAATACTGCCTGAGCCCCAAGCAGAGCCTGGGTCAACGCCTAACTGGCCTATTGAGTCCAGCACGACACCATTTTTTCTCAATATAATAGTATCGTCACCATTCCACAGGCTTTGTGTTACCTGCAAATCCGTTAATGCTAATAACTCTGCTGCCGAGTCGTTATCGGCAATAACAAAAGTTGCCCCTGCAGCAATACTGCCAGTAAGGTTAATTGTCGTACCTGCGCTAGTATTGCCATTAAAATAGACCTGAATACTGTAAGTATCTAATGCAATTGCGCTATTGGTTGGGTTATATAACTCCAACGCTTTATTGTTGCCAGAGCCTTCTACATATTCGGAAATAAACAATTCGGCATTTACTGCCGGTGCCAATAACATGGCAATAGTTGCTGATAGCGTCCTGATTTTCATGTGTTCTCCCTGGAGGTGTTATTAAGGACATCTGAATATAAAGCGCTTTTATGGCAGATTCATTAACTTTATCTGCTTAATTTCGCTTATTTTCTTACATCTAACCGTCAATAAAATTTACACCACACTAACCAACTGTTTTACATCAAGATGTAAATTAAATAGACGTAAAGCCATCTAATTTTAAGGCACTACTTCCATCTGGCGTCAGGATCAGGTTTACTGTGTCAGACCATAATTAACGGAGCCCGATATGTTTAACGTAAATCAATATTTTGATGGCAAAGTTGCCTCTATTGCCTTTCAGGGCGAGCAGTTACCGGCAACAGTGGGTGTAATGGCACCGGGCGAATATGAGTTTGGTACCAGCAAGGATGAAGTGATGACAGTGATAAGCGGAGCGCTTACCGTGTTACTGCCGGGAGCAAACGGCTGGCAAACCTTTAGCCGCGGCCAGCATTTTTCTGTGCCAGCCGACAGTAAGTTTCAGTTGCAGGTAGCAGTAGATACAGCGTACCTTTGCACCTATGCCTGATGAGGTAACAAGGATCAACTATGCGCGGTATGCGCTCTGCTGCAAAACAACCTGAACCCGCGAAAAGACCTGAAGCAACCAGCCTGAAACAGACATTGGCCATGTTATGGCCTTATCTGTGGCAATTTAAATACCGCGTATTGCTGGCTTTATTGGCATTAGTTGCCGCTAAAGCCGCCACCCTGCTAATGCCACTGGCACTGAAACACATTGTCGATGCACTCGATCAGGGCCAGCACAATTTGCTGGTTGTGCCTCTGGCTATGTTATTGCTGTATGGTGGCCTGCGCTTTGCCAGTGTGTTTTTTGGCGAAGTACGCGATGCCCTGTTTGGCCGGGTAACCGAGCATGCCATGCGCAAGCTGGGCCTGCGGGTATTTCAGCATCTGCATAGTTTAGAGCTGGCGTTTCACCTGGACCGGCAAACCGGCGGTATTAGCCGTGATATTGAGCGCGGCACCAATGGCCTGAGTTTCTTAATGCGCTTTTTAATGTTTAATATCGCGCCAACCTTATTTGAAATTCTGGCAGTAGCGCTGATTTTCGCTACCCTGTTCTCGCCGCTTTACTCTGTTGTTACCGTGCTGGCTGTTGCGGTGTATATCTTTTTTACTGTGGTTATTACCGAATGGCGCAACAAATACACCCGCGAAGCCAACCAGGCCGATAACACCACTAACAGCCGCGCCGTTGACAGCCTGCTGAACTATGAAACGGTAAAGTATTTTAATAACGAGCACTACGAAGCACAAACCTATGACAGCTTTCTGGCAAAGTGGGAGCAAGCCCGCTTAAAAAACCGCTTAAGCCTGCTGGCATTAAACTCGGGCCAGGCACTGATTATTGCTGCGGCTATTACCGCACTAATGTGGTTAGCCGCCGATGAAGTGGTTAGTAAACAGCTGACGCTGGGCGATTTAGTGATGGTGAATGCTTATATGATCCAACTATTTTTACCGCTTAACTTTTTGGGTTTTGTTTATCGCGAAATCCGCCGGGCGTTAACAGATTTAGAAAATATGCTCGGCTTACTTAAGCGCAAACCGGATATTACCAACGTAGCGGATGCCACCACTCTCAAGCTTGCTAACGGCAGTATCCGTTTCCAGCAGGTCGATTTTGCTTACCAGAATGAACGCCCTATTTTGCAGCAGTTAAGTTTTACGGTACCACCCGGCAGCAAGGTTGCGATTGTGGGCGCCAGTGGCGCCGGTAAAAGCACTATCGCCCGGCTGCTATACCGCTTTTACCGTATCAGCGGCGGCAGTATCAGCATTGATGATCAGGATATCAGCACAGTTACACTGGACAGCCTGCGCCGTGCTATTGCCATAGTGCCGCAAGACACCGTGCTGTTTAACAGCAGCATACGTGACAATATCCGCTATGGACGCCCCGATGCCAGCGAGCAGGAGGTTGAACAAGCGATAGACTTAGCCCACCTGCGCGGCTTTATCAACAGCCTGCCGCACGGCGATGCTACTCAGGTAGGCGAGCGCGGGCTAAAAGTATCTGGTGGCGAAAAGCAGCGTATAGCTATTGCCCGGGCTATTTTAAAGAAATCGCCGATTCTGGTATTTGATGAGGCCACTTCAGCGCTCGACTCAACGTCCGAGCAAGCCATATTACAAGCCATGCGCGAAGTAGCCCGCAATCATACCAGTGTGGTAATAGCACACCGGTTATCTACTATTACTGATGCCGACAATATCATCGTATTAAAGCACGGCCGGCTGGCTGAGCAAGGCAGCCACAACGAATTGCTGGCCGCCAACGGTGAATATGCACGGATGTGGCAGTTACAACAAAAACAACAAAGCTAATTGTAACTGCCAACAGGCCAGCGCTAATAACTATGCAGTTTTGGGCCCACTGATATAACGATATATCAATGCCCCTGCTATAGCGCCAACTATCGGAGCTAACCAGAACAGCCATAACTGCATAACGGCCCAGTCACCAACAAACACCGCCACACCGGTGCTACGCGCCGGGTTAACCGAGGTGTTAGTTACCGGTATGCTGATCAGGTGAATAAGCGTTAAACACAGCCCTATGGCTATCGGCGCAAAGCCCTGCGGGGCACGTTTATCAGTTGCGCCCATAATGACAACCAAAAATAGCATGGTCAGCACCACTTCCGTCACCAGTGCCGCCTGCAGGCTGTAACCGCCGGGCGAATGCGCGCCATAGCCATTGGAGGCAAAACCTGCCGATACATCAAAACCAGCTTTGCCGGTGGCAATGCAATACAGTACAGCACCAGCAGTTATAGCCCCCAACACCTGTGACACTATATAAGGCAACAACTGATTCGCCGCAAATCGGCCGCCGGCCCATAAGCCAATTGATACAGCAGGGTTTAAATGGCAACCCGAAATATGGCCAATGGCATAAGCCATGGTTAATACCGTTAAACCAAAAGCTAACGACACGCCGGCAAAACCAATACCTAACTCCGGAAAGGCCGCAGCCAATACAGCGCTGCCACACCCGCCCAGCACCAACCAGAAAGTACCGATAAACTCCGCGACATAAGATCTCATAGTGTTTTTCCTTGTTTTAATTAACCATCTTCCAAAATCGCAAACAGCAAACCAGCACACCGAGACAACCTGGTTACTGTCATACAACACATTGAAAATACTCTGAACACTCAGAAACAGCAAGATAGAAACAACTCAGCGGCATCGACTTATCAACCGCAAAACCATGATGACAGATAAAGCAGTCTATCTTGCTGATAGATAAAAGATTGGCCGCTGAGTCGGCCTGAAGAGCGGCTTTATAAACCTGCCAATTCTTTTGTAAGCAGCTTTGCTGAAATCTCTTTGCAGCCGCTTACGTTTTGCCCGGCCCACAAAGGCGAGAAATCGCCGCGGTCCAGGCTCTCAGCCTTCGCACGCAGCGGGGCAATGGCAGCCGATGCTAAAGGAAAATCAGGGGCTATATGATTTATTGGCCCAAGTTCACACATTAAGCGGTTCACGATCCCACGAGCCAGCCCCCCACTAAACAGGTTGGTAAGCGCAGTAACCCGAGCAGAATCTTGTTTTAAGGCTGTGCGATGCACTGCCGTTGTTGTGGCTTCGTCGCACAGTAGATACGCTGTGCCGATCTGTACAGCACTGGCCCCCAGCTTTATAGCAGCGGCAACTCCTTGCGCGTCGGCAATACCACCAGCCGCGATGACCGGAACACTCACCGATCGCACGATCTGCGGAATCAACGCAAAAGTGCCTACCTGGGTAACAATATCTTTTGATAGAAAAAAACCACGATGTCCACCCGCTTCGATCCCTTGAGCTATAATGGCATCAACTCCGTGCGCTTCTAACCACAGAGCTTCATCAACAGTTGTGGCGGTAGACAGGATTTTCCCGCCCCATCCGCGTATCCGTTCAAGCAGCTCAGGTTCTGGCAAGCCAAAGTGAAAACTTACAACCGGTGGCTTAAACTCCTCAAGCACATCGGCAGCTTCAACACTAAATGGTGAGCGCCCCGATTGCCTGGCTATTGTGTTCACATCAATGCCGTACTCACTGAAATACGGCGAAAGTGTCTGCCGCCAGTTTCTTTCGGCTTCATTGTCAGGTGTGGGAGGCTTATGGCAGAAAAAGTTAACGTTGTATGGTTTTGTGGTTTGACTGCGGATTTTTTCCAGTTCATTGCGCAAACTCTCTGTGCTTAGCATCGCACATGGGAGCGATCCGAGGCCTCCGGCATTGGAAACTGCAACGGCGAGCGCATGCCCCTGAACACCTGCCATTGGCGCCTGAATGATCGGCAACTCTATGCCAAGAAGTTTTCGTATGTTCATAGCGTCTCTCAATGATTAGGGTCAGATAAAATTTAAACATAATTTTTCAGGATTTTAGTTTTTATCTGCCCCCGTTTATTAGTCGCCGGCTTATTCCCCGGTATAACTATTCAGAATGGTTTCCAGTATTGCTTTGGCTTCTAATGCCGCATCAAGATTTCCCCCGACATGAGCCGTTGAGATTGCTCCCTCCTTCAGCAAAACCACCAGGTTTCTGATCTCCTTTTTTATTCCCTCTGGAAGGGACAATTTATCAACATGCTCTTGAATCAACTTTGTTATGCCAGCCTTGTGCTCGCCACAGGCCCGGTGGATCGCATTGTCCCGGTCGCCATACTCAGCACAGGCATTGATGAAGAAACAGCCGTGGAAGTGGTCGATATCCGGCACCCGACTGTGAAACCAGTCATCCAGGGCGTTGAAAAGCTCCAGTAAGGCAGATTTGCCCACAGAAACACACTCCAGTCTCGATATAAGCCAAGCCTGGTAGTTACGATCACGGTAGCGGACGGCCGCCTCCACCAGATGCTCTTTGCTGGGAAAATGATGATAAAGCGTCTTCTTGGCTATACCGGATTCCGATAATACCAGGTTCACCCCGACAGCATGGATACCCTGGGTGTAGAACAATTTAAAGGCGGTACGAACCAGCAGTTCTTGTTTATCCATAGTTATACCCAAATCACACCTGACTTTTTGCATCTTGACACAAGTAGACAACACTGTCTACTATAGGTAGACCAATCTGTCTACACATGGAGATTTTACCTATGCACCAACGCCTGACCACTTCACGCTTACTTGTCCCACTGATAGCAGGCCTCGGAGCAATGCTGTGTATTACCGCTCTGAGCAGTCTGGGTGGCGACGACAACTCCACTCTTTGGTTGATGGCTCCTTTTGGCGCAACCATGGTAATCCTATTCGGATTGCCGGAAAGCCCGCTGGCACAGCCCAGAAACATCATCGTCGGTCACCTGTTAACCACTGCGATCGGCCTTTCTGTGGCGGCCTTGGCAGGCGTTTCACCCTGGTCTATGGGGTTGGCAGTAGGACTAGCGGTAGGCTTGATGCTGGCAACCAATAACACTCACCCACCGGCAGGGGCCAATCCTTTGGTCGTAATGCTCGCGGGCGAACAATGGGATTTCCTGGTGATGCCAGTGGCTGCGGGAGCCTTTCTGATTGTGGCGTTCGGGGTGCTATACCATCGGCTTATTTCCGGGCAAAGGTATCCGAATCGGTGGCTGTAAATAGCTCCTTTAAATCAAGCTGAGCTGTTAAATCCGAAATAATACCGGAGCCCGGCTTGCTTATTCACATAACGCTTAAAGCTGCGGCTGCGAAGCAGTCCGGCAGCCTTTACTTGTAATGCTCTTTGTTGAGAGTGTATTCAATTTCACCACTATTAAAGTCTTCGAGAACTGCATGAACAAAATCCATTGCATCTACAGAAATGGATAGCTCTTGTTTATTTAATTGCCACAGAACAGTAACACTTTTGATTTTTAGCTTTTCAGTTGTAGGCAAAACTATATAGGCGTTCTCTGGTTCAATTACTTCAGTATTTGGAGTATTTAGCTGACCCAAGTTAGCTACAATCTTTGAGTCCAGCCATTCCCCAATAAAACTAACTACCCCGCCATCTTTAATTGAAGAGTCGTAAACATTGAATGATATTTGACTGCCGTGCATATCAAAGTATGCCTTTGTATCTGTATCTTTGCCGTCAAAGGCCAGCTTCATATCTAAATATTGATTCTGATACAGTTCACCATTCACATTCACAATTTGGATACATCCATCCCAATCAGAACCTTGTGGAGGCCTAATTTTCTTCAGGTTGATTTCATAATGACAGCAAAAATCAATTACACCGGATTGAAAGCCTTGTGTGGTGACAATTAACCCCTGACTACTAGGGATATCACTTAGCAATCCCAACATATTTCTTGCGTGTATAAGAGAAACAGGCTTTGTATAGTATTTGCATTCGATTAAGACTTTATGGCTTACACCTACGTATCGATACTCCCAGAAAACATCTATTTGATGCTCAACACCAGATTTCCCTTTTATCTTTACATCGTGCCGTACAGCAATATTCTCTACACCTTCGGATTCAAGAATTGCCTTATAAATTTTTTGAGTCAGTAACTCGTAATCTTTAGATGTTTCACAAAGTTCCAATACTTGCTCCTTGAACTTAACATTTTATTCTTGAGCATGCTCATTTCCTCAATTCCTATAGAGGAAACACACCAAGGTAGCGCATTGAAAAATAACTACAAATACCTGACCTTGATTATCATGTTCTAGAAAAATAAGCATGCGTTATATTTCTGCGCCACACTGCATTAAATACCTAACTTATAGGATGTAAATATATTCAGCAACCTGCTTATTAATGTTTGCCAGCACTAAAGTGCTATGGTGCATTTTTCGCCAACTGCTTAGCTTAGTTTGCAACCCAACAGGAGCTAACACCATGTATAACTATAAAAAATATCTGCTTACCACCCTTTTTACCGTTTTGGCCAGTTGCAGCCTTATGCTGCAGGCGGCCTGTGTTGATGCGGTGGTGCTGGTGCATGGCAATACCGCCACGCCAGCAAGCTGGGATAACACCTATAACTACTTACTGACCAAAGGCTACAGCAGCAGCGATATTTACCGGCCGGACTGGGGTTCGAAAAGCTGTGCCGCCTGCAATGACCACAGCGGCAGCGAAGAAACACCGGTACGCAATGCACTGCAACAGGCCTTAGCCAATTCCTGCACCGGCAAAATAGATGTCATCGGCCATTCAATGGGCGCTACCCTGGCGGCACAGCAAATAGACAAGCTGGCGATAGCGTCACAGGTAAACAGTTTTGTTGGTATTGCCGGCGCGTTTCGCGGCTTATTAAGTTGTGGTGTTTACCCGTACAATGTATGGAGTTCTACCTGCGGCAGTGCGGGTTTATCGGTGTCGAGCCCGTTACTGGATAGCTTGTACGGCACAAGCTTTGCTCAGAAAGTGTATTCAATCAAAAGTTACAGCGATCAGGTGGTGTGTGGCAGCGGCAGCTGTTTGGTATACGGTATTCACAGCAGCAGTATATGGGGTGAAAATGCCAGCTATAACTACGTGCTGGGGCATTTGGGCCTGCAAACCGACACCGCGGCACAGCAATACCAGCTGATTAAATAGTGCTCTGAATCAGCCGGGCCGGTTTGCTTTTGCTGCCCCCTAACCTGTCAGCCACTGTTGCAATTGCAGCAGTGAGCTGACTTCATGCTTCGGCGTTATGCCTTGTGGCCGCTGTGCACAATGGCGGTTTAACCAGCAGGTGTCGATGCCGGCGTTAATGCCGCCTTGTATATCTGCATGCGGGTTATCGCCCACCATTAAAATATGCTGTTTTGGCGGGTGACCCATTAAGGCAAAAGCATGGTTAAAAATATCAATATGAGGTTTGGCTACACCCACCTGTTCAGAGATCACCAGCGGTGAAAATACATCGGCAAAACCGGTGCGTTCAAGGCGGATTTGCTGCAACTCAGTAAAACCGTTAGTAATAATACCCAGCTTAACCCGACCTTTTAAGGCCGTTATCAGCTCAGTAGCGCCCGGCAGCGGCGTGCAAATATCCGCCATTGCCAACATAAAGGCGCTGTTCAGCGCTGAAGCACTGGTATTAAGTTTGTCGGCCCAGGGCGTAAAACGGTTCACCTGCAGCTGCTTAGCGCTTATTTCACCTTGCTGGTATTGCTGCCACAGCGGCAGGTTAATTGATTGGTAATACTGGTATTCGTCTGCATTAAACTGATATTGCTGGCGGGAAAACATTAACTGCAACCCTTTGAACGCATCGAAATGAAACAAAGTTTCATCGGCATCAAACAAAATCCACTGGTAACGCACTGCTGCCCCCTTAGCAAAAAATAGCGTCATAGTTTATCAGCTTTACCACTTGCTATATATGCTTTGGCTCATGCCGCAGGATTTGTTACGCCGGTTATAAACACTTACATTTTGTCGCTGGGCAGGCAGTGCTAACGAGGTTATTCTTGCGTTGTATCAAAGCACGCGACATGGCAGTTATATAGTATGCCGGTTGCGTGGTACCTTTTGTGGTAATTGGCCGCTCAGAGTCCCAACCCTTTGAGCGGCCATTTTTTTAGCTGGTGCTATCTTGCTGTAGTTGCAGCACTACCTTTTCACACAGCTGATGGCTGCACAGCGCCGCCTGATTCATCGCCGGGTTAGTACCACCTTGCTGCAACTTCAGCACAAAAGCCTGCAGCATGTTAACAAAACCGCGCTTATACAAGGTATTTTGCCAGTCATTAAAGCCAAGTAACTGCTGCTGGTTATTAGCGGCGTAATGCCCCTGCACCAGATTATCAATTTGCCAGTGCTGATTTGCGCCAAAGTATTCCAGCCGCTCAAAACTATTTCCGGCTATGCGGTTCATTGATACAGAAAACGCCGCGCCCTGATATTGCCAATGTACCTGAACACTAGCCAGTTGCCGGCCGGTATAACTGCCATAAACCTGCGGCTTCAACTGTGCCGGGTTTTGTATACCACCGGCATAAAGCGCAAAGTCCAGCAGATGAATAAAATCATCATAAATAAAAGTGCGGCTATCCGCTGGCAGGTTATAGCGGTTTTTCTGATAGTGCAGTTGTATTGGCGGTGTGGCTAAAGCAGCCTGATATAAGGGTGCATAACGGCGGTTAAAACCAACAAATAATGGCAGGTTTTTCTGCTGCGCCAGTGCCAGCAGTTGCTCACATTCAGCCAGGTTGTAACTGAGCGGTTTATCAATAAACACCGCGATACCGGCCTGCAATAATTGCGTGGCGATAGCAAAATGGCTGTCGGTGCTGCTGTGGATCATTACAGCGTCAGGCTTAGCAGCAATTAGCTGCGTAAGCTCTGTGTAGCCTTCTTTAATACGGTACTGCTGCATTAGCTGGTGCAATACAGCCGCCTGGCGGGTGCACAGCAGTGGTGTAATGCCCGGCATAGCCGCTATTAAGGGTAAATAGGCTTTTTGCGCAATATCGCCAAGCCCCAACAACGCTATTCTCATGCTGTAACCTTGTTTATTTGCTTTGCCGCCAGATTACGCTAAAGCAATAAGCCGCAGCAAGCGCGGCACCAATTACAACAAGCCGTCTGCTTAAAATTGTTTCAGCGGAATTTTTATATAGCTAACACCATTGTGATCTGTCTTTGGTAACTGGCCGCCACGGATATTCACCTGCACAGAGGGATAAATTAACCTTGGTACCGCGAGGGTTTTATCGCGGGCTTCGCGTTTTTGCACAAACTCCTGCTCAGGCGTATCGGCTTTAACATGGATATTCTGTGTTTTTTGCTCCGCCACACTGGTTTGGTATCTTAGTTCGCGGCCATTAGGCTGATAGTCATGACAGATAAAAATACGCGTATCATCCGGCAGCTGATAAATACGCTGCACGGAGCGATATAGAATATGTGCATCGCCACCTGGGAAGTCACAACGGGCGGTACCGGAATCTGGCATAAACAGTGAGTCACCAACAAACAGGTTGTTTGCAATCAAATAACTAACACTGTCGTTGGTATGACCCGGGGTATTCATTACCTGCGCGGTTACACTGCCTATGCTAAAGCGCTCGTTATCTGCAAATAACTTGTCAAAATAGTCACCTTTGGCTAGCAATTCGTCGTCATTAAGGTTAAACACCAGTTTAAAGGTTTGCTGTACTTTGCGAATGCCCTCACCTATTGCCACCGGCGCGCCGGTTTTAACATGCAGATAATGTGCTGCAGATAAATGATCGGCATGGGCATGGGTTTCTAAAATCCACGCTACGGTAAGATTTTTGGCGGCAATATAGGCCAGTATATTGTCAGCGTCTGTTGTGCTAATCAGGCCGGCGGCAGCATCGTAGTTCAGCACAGGGTCAATAATGGCGGCGGCATTAGTGCTGTTATCCGTGACTACATAGCTAAAAGTTGAACTGTCTTTATCGAAAAACATTTCAATATGCACGTTATTAGCAGCCATACTCACCTCATAAATTAGAAATATCTAAATTTCATTGCAGCTTAGCGAAAACCACATTAGAATGCAATTAATGTTATAAGCATATTCCAATAAGTTATATAGGACAAACACATTATGCTGGCCTTACTTGGTGCAATAGTGATTGGTTTAAGCCTGGGTCTGTTTGGCTCCGGCGGCTCTATACTGACTGTGCCAGTATTGTTGTATCTGCTGCATATGTCACCTCAGTTGGCTATTGCCTCTTCGCTGTTGATTGTAGCCGGTATCAGCATGTTTGGCTCAGTGCGTAATGGCTTGCAACGGCTGATTAGCTGGCGTCATGTTATGTGGTTTGGTATTCCGGGAATGGCCGGTACTTATGGCGGCGCCTGGCTGGGCACTTTAGTTGATGCCCGCTGGCAGCTGTTGGTCTTCGCCATGCTGATGCTGGTCGCCGCAGTGATGATGTGGCGTAGCAATATTGGCGGACCTGGCAACGGCAAAGCGTTTAAACCGGTAAAAATTGTTATTGATGGCCTAATTGTCGGGGCAATAACCGGCTTTGTTGGCGTAGGTGGCGGCTTTTTAATAGTACCCGCATTAGTGCTACTGGGCGGTTTATCTATGCCAGTTGGTGTTGCTACCAGCCTGGTTATTATTGCCATGAAGTCCTTTGTCGGTTTTGGTAAATACTATTGGGTGATGGCTGCAGACGGCACCGTATTTGACTGGCACACAATAGCCCTGATGATTGTTGCCGGTATTGCCGGGAGCTATGTTGGTGCTGCCGTTGGCAAACGCTTACCTAAACAGCAGCTTCAACGTGCCTTTGCGGTGTTTTTAGTGATTATGGCGGTAGTAGTAATCTATCAATCTGTTATTTAATTTCAACAAGCAGGAGCGTCAGATGAAAACGTCACAGCAGTTAATAGCCGAGGCAAAAGCAGCCATCAACGAAGTCAGTATTGCAGATCTTAGCAGCGCGCTTAAAACCGATAGCGAAACCGTGCTGATAGATGTACGCGAACCGGCAGAATTTACCCAGCAGCATATAGCGGGTGCGGTAAATTACCCACGCGGTGTGCTGGAAATGAACATTCATAACCACCCGAAAGTAGCGGCCAGTGGCTGTGCGCAGGACATGGCGCTGGCGCAGTTAGCACAAAGCCCGCTGTATTTAATTTGCCGCTCCGGCGCTCGCTCGGCATTAGCGGCAGAAGCATTGCAACGCATGGGGTTTACTCAGGTGTATTCGGTAGCCGGTGGTATACAAGCCTGGCTGGATGCCGGTTTAACTGTTAAATAAGAGCTGGAGCAGACAATGGAAAACTTCACCCCGGTTGAAGCCCTGATTGGCGGCGCCATGATAGGCTTGGGCGCGCTGATTTTATTGGTATTTTATGGCCGTATTGCCGGTATTTCCGGCATCGCCAGTTCAGCCTTATTTACCCGCGAAGGCCGCAGTTGGCGGCTGGCATTTATAGCCGGTATTGTCGCCGGCCCGATACTACTTAGTGCAGTAATAACTGATTTTAGCTACAGCACACCAGAGCTTAGCTGGCAGATTATTGTTGCCGGCTTATTGGTAGGTATTGGCACCGGCTGGGGCAGCGGCTGCACCTCAGGCCATGGTATTTGTGGCGTAAGCCGATTATCGCCACGCTCTATCACTGCTACTGTGCTGTTTATGTTAAGCGGCATGCTGGTTGCCACCCTGCTGCGTTAAGGAGACTGCCATGCCGATTATTTTCGCTTTTATCGCCGGGCTGATGATGTCAGTCGGTGTTGCTTATTCACACATGATAGACCCAAACAAAGTACTGGGCTTTTTAACGCTGAATGCTAACTGGGACCCAAGTTTACTATTGGTAATGGCAGCAGCACTTGCCGTATATAGCTCTGGCTACTGGCTGTTTATCGGCAAAGCCAAACCGGTGTATGCCCAAAGCTTCAGCTTACCCAATAACAAAGCTCTGGATAAACCACTGGTAATCGGTGCCCTGGTGTTTGGCGCAGGTTGGGGTTTGGTGGGTTATTGTCCCGGCCCGGCACTGGCCGCAATCAGCTCTGGCAGCCTTGGCACACTGGCCTTTATTGCCGCTATGGTTACAGGCTGGTTTATTACTAAGTATTGAATATGGCAAAAAAAAATCATAAATTAAGCGGTTAATTTCTTTTACTACCTCACCTTCACTAAATCAGCTGGAAAAAGTGAACTTTATCAACCACACTCTGCAAGCTCCCCCATCCTTGGATTAAGGTGTACCCATGTTCCAAAATATCTCTGTCAGAACAACTCTTTTTACTATTTTAGTGCTTTTTAGTGTGTGTTTGGCATTACTCAGCGGATATTCCTGGTTAACCGCAAAAGCTGGCAAAGATGACATTTCACAACTATATGATCTGTCGGTACGTCAGGTTAACCCGATAAGCGATATTTACAGCCTTACTCTGCGTAGCCGGTTAGCATTGGCAGGCGGTTTTATTGAGCTACAGGCTGGCCAGGCCGACAAGGCAAGTACCAGCGCGCAGCGCGCTGCCGTTTTTCTCAAAGATGCCAGAGAAAAGCTGCCTGCAGTACTATCGGCAGGCAGAGATACTGAGAATCAGGAACTTATTTTAAAATTAGAGCAAGCCTTTCAGCAGTATTTTTCTGCTATCGAAAAAACAGCAACCGAGCTACAAAGTGGTGATCAGGCACGCTATATCACTGCCAATCTGCAGGCCCGCGATACTAATGTAATCTGTTATGAACTGATGAAAACCTTTATGGACCGGGCGCAGATAACCAACAATAATCAAATGGAAGATGCTGCTAAACGTTATAGCACAACTACCTTAATGAGCTTATTTTTCGTAGCCGCTGCAGTGGTAGCGTTATTTATCAGTTGGCTGATTATAAACAGAACCCTGATCCAGCCACTAAGCCTGGCAGGCACTCATTTTGATCGCATGGCAAAAGGTGACTTAACTACCGATATTGCAGTACAAAGCGATAATGAAATTGGTAAACTCTTCTTTGGTTTACGTCATTTACAACAAAGCCAGCGCGAGACAATTGGCGAAATCAGTAACACTGCAACACAACTGGCCTCGGCCGCCGAGGAGTTAAGTGTCATTACCTCTGAAAGCTCTAATGGCCTGGATTTGCAAAATGCTGAGCTACAACAAGCAGCCACCGCAGTAAATGAGATGACAGCCGCGATAGACGAGGTTGCCCGTAATGCGCTAACTACCTCAGAGGCATCTAAACAATCTAACGAGCTGGCAGTAGTGAACTTGGCTGAGATCAAACTAACCATTAAGCAAACTCAGGATATGGCTGCAGAAATGAAAATTTCGGCGCAATTGGTTCAAGACTTATCAGTTCAGGCCAAAAATATTGGCCAGGTGCTTGATGTTATCAGAGCGCTGGCGGAACAAACAAACCTGCTGGCACTTAATGCAGCCATAGAGGCAGCCAGAGCAGGCGATGCGGGCCGCGGCTTTGCCGTAGTTGCTGATGAAGTAAGGGCATTAGCACACAGAACCCAGCATTCAACCAGCCAGATAGAGAGCCTGATCAGTACAATACAGCAAGGCACATCTAAAGCAGTCCAGTCTATTGAGTCCAGTTCAACCTTAGCCGGTAACACGGTACATATGGCAGATAAGGCCGGACAAGCCTTTCAACAAATTTGTGATTCTGTCAGTACTATTAACGACCGGAATCTTCTTATTGCTACGGCCTCAGAAGAGCAAGCCTATGTAGCAAGAGAAGTAGATCGTAGCCTTGTAGCCATAAGAGATTTATCATTGCAAACCGTTGCCGGAGCCACCCAGACAAACGAGGCGAGCCAAAGCTTAACCACCATGGCCAGCCGTCTGATGGACATGGTTAAAAAATTCCGGCTATAACTGTTAACCTCGCTTTGTGACAGTCGTCAAAGCAACATTCAACACAGGCGTAGTTATTAAAGAAAATTACAACTAGAAAACCAAACAGGTGTTTTTATGAAAATGAACAAACTTGCTGCTACCATTCTGATAATCCTGCCGGTCGTGTCTATAGCTCACGCGGCTGACTATAAAATCTATGGCCTGGCACATGTGTCGGTTGATCATCTGGATAACGATCAGAGCAGTGGCCTGAATATCTCCAGCAACTCCAGTCGGTTAGGTGTTCAGGTTAGCCATGAAGTCGAGTCCGGGCTAAAAGTACTGGCACAGATTGAAACACTGGTAAGGATAGAGGAAGGTGATACTGGCAGTGATTACTTTGACGCACGAGACAGTTATGTTGGCCTGCAAGGCCGCTTGGGCTTAATCCGCATTGGTTACTTTGATACACCGATGAAAAAAGTACGCTCTCGTACCGATTTTTTTGGTGATAAGGTTGGTGATGCCCGTAATATTGTCGCCGGTGGAGGCGTTAATCTTGATAAACGCTTCAGAAATGGTATCCACTACCAAAGTCCGGTGCTGCACGATATGACCTTTGATTTGCATTACTCCTCCAACGACTCCACTGGCAGTACTGCTGAAAATGAAGATGACGCCATCAGTAGTTCCATTACCTACAATGCTCATGGCCTGATCCTACTACTGGCTTATGAGCGCCAAAACCAGTTAGCTGATGCCCAAGGTGCTGAAGTGGAGGCATTTAAAGGCCTGCGCGTGGGTGCTCGCTATAAAATAAACGATCTGTGGCAAGTATCTGCATTGGCACAGCAAACAAAAGATTTCAGAGGCGGTGACCGTGATGCCTGGGGCTTCGGTGTGTCATACAAACTAAATGCGTATGATATCTCTGCACAATATTACCGCTCCGGTAATGGAGACACTCCCGACAGCGACGCCAATATGCTGGCTCTTGGCGTGGAACGTGCTTTTGACAAATCGCTGAGTGTATATGCTGCAATTGCCCTAACCGATAACAGTGAAGCGGCTAGTTTTAACGTTTCTGCAGGAGGCCATGGTAAACGTCTGACCATAACCCCTGCCGCCGATCCTTCAGCCATATCGGTAGGCGCAATCTACAGATTTTAATGGTGTTGTTTTGGTAGCAGATAACACTCTGCTACCATTTTTGGTAAAGTTTGTGCCAGATCAACACCAGTGCACAGCAACAGTCGCGGCTGGCAAAAGGCTATGTTATGCTAATTTCTATTATTATATTCTGGCAGGACTTGCGACCTTATGACTGGTTTTACCTCTCTTTACCTGTTTATTGAACGCACTTTCTTTGGCACTTTAAGCCGTAAAATTATTGGTAATATCAGCTTTTTAGCGTTGTTTTTCCTGCTGGCGCTGTATCTGGCGTATCCTGCCTCCGGGGCTGACAGCCACTGGTGGTTATTGCTGGTGCTTGGCGTATCAGCCTTTGTGTTTACTATCGGCTATATGCACTACCTGATTGTACGGCCGGTTAAAGCTCTGGTGTCGGCACTGCATGACACCAACCGTAAAGGCACAGATCTTAACCACCGCCTGCCCGCTTTTACTTATGATGAATTTCGTACTCTGTCAGAAGAGTACAACCAGTTTGTCAGCCAGTTGGGAGTGTTGCTGGGCGATATTCACCAGCAGGCCGGCGAAACCCATTTGGTTAACGAGCAGGTATCCGGTGCGGTAAAAAGTACCCGCAGCCATTTACAGGATACCGAAAAGCGTAGTGGCCAAATTCGCCGTGAAAGTGATGAAGTACTGCAATACTTATCCGATATCGTGCAGCATGGCGATCAGGTGGGCCAGGTTTCCGGCGTCGCCGTAGATAAAGCCAGAGTAGCCAGCAACCAAATGCAGCAACTAACCGGCCAGTTATCAGGCATTGTCACACTGCTTAATAGCTTTGGCAGTACTATCAACGGCTTGCACAAAAACTCAGAAAATGTGCGGCAAATTCTGGTGATGGTAGAAAACTTTTCCGATCAAACCAACCTGCTTGCACTCAATGCCGCAATAGAAGCCGCCCGCGCCGGTGATGCCGGCCGTGGTTTTGCCGTGGTAGCTGACGAGGTGCGCACGCTGGCGGCGAAAGTAAATGACGCCACCAAGCAAATTTCCGGCTTTTTAAATGAAATGGAGCAACTGGTGGGCGACACCCGCACCGAATCGCAAAGCCTGAACCAGCAAGCACAACAAGCACAGCAGCAAATTGATAGCACCAGCGCCGAATTCAGCCAGTTGCAACAAGAACTACAACAAGCCAAAAGCGGTATTCAAAACATTAATAACACCGTACTTGAGCTGGAGCAACGCTACCAGCAAACGCATCAGCACTTATCGGCTATTGAACAGGTTACCGGCGATGCCTATAACCAAATGGCCTCTATTGATCAAGCGGCAAAAGATCTGTTGTCCGGCACCGCCCGTACTCAGCAGCAACTGGCACGTTTTGCCCGCAATCAGCAATAAAACCAGCCATGGTTACATCAGTTTCGGCTACGCCAAACACTTGATTAGCCGTCGTTGTCCGCTGTGATGATAAAACGTTAAGCTGGCTATATTTGCTTACAGTTGCTTACTTGCCGCTATTTATAGCTGCCGGTATATTCCTGTCTAACGCTATACTGCACTGAGTTTATTGTTGCTGCCAAGGATTTTTCATGTTTAAAAAGCTTTCTTTGTCTCCTGTTCTGATTGCCGTAGTTTTAAGTCTGGCTCTTATTTTTTGGCTGTTTAGCGGCGACAATTACAGCGCTAAAGCAGATGCACCTGCTGAGCAGCAAATCCCTGTTGTTGAGTTGTCGCAAGTTGAAGCACGCTGGTCAGATGCCGAGCCCTATCAGGCGAAACAAATTGCCCAGGGACAGGTGTTGCCCTGGCGTACCGTAAGTATTAAATCGCAGCGAGCTGGTACCGTTGAGGCGTTACTTAAACAGCAAGGCGATACCGTTAAACAAGGTGACAAACTGCTGCGCTTGTCAGACGAAGGCCGCACAGCCTTACTGGCGCAAGCGCAGGCTAATCTTAAGCTGCGCAAAAGCGAGCTTGAGAGCGCCCGTACACTGGGTAAATCAAAATTTTTATCGGCCACTGAGCTAACCAGGCTGGAAAGTGAACTGGCTCAGGCTGAAGCTGAACTGCAAACTGCCCGGCTTGCAGTGACACAAACAGAACCTGTCGCGCCGTTTAACGGCGTGGTAGACCGCCGCCATATTGAAGTAGGAGATTTAATTCAAACCGGTACCGAGCTGATGCAACTGGTACAAATTGACCAACTTAAAGTAACAGCCCAAATTCCACAGCAGCATATTTCCGCATTAAAACAGGGCCAGGATGTTACCTTGCGCTTGCTTGAAGGCCGTGAATTAAGCGGCGAGCTTAGCTTTATCAGCTATGCTGCCGACACCGCCACCCGCAGTTTTTATATTGAAGTCACCGTAGCCAACCCCGAGCTACTGCGTATTGCCGGTGGCAGTGCCACGGTTGAAGTACAGCTTGAGCCCGTGCAGGCGCACCGGATCTCCCCCGCCCTGCTGAGCCTGGATACCAGCGGCCATCTTGGTGTGTCAGTTGTCGACGAACAGCAACAGGTGGTGTTTTATCCAGTGGCGATATTAAGTGCTGATAACGACGGCGCCTGGGTTAGTGGCTTGCCACAGCGGGCGCAAATTATCACTCAGGGCGCAGGTTTTGTCCGCACTGGCGATAAGGTTCTGGTTGCCGGAGCCAAGCCATGAACAGCATCATTCAGGCGGCTATTCAGCGCAGCCGCGCCAGCTTAATGCTACTGCTGTTTCTGTTTATTGCCGGTATTACTGCTTACCAGTCTATTCCCAAAGAAGCCAACCCGGATGTGGCTATCCCGATGATGTACGTGTCGATGTCGCTTGATGGCATCAGCCCCGAGGATGGCGAGCGACTGCTGGTAAGGCCTATGGAGCATGAACTGCGCTCATTAGAAGGCATTAAAAAGATGACGTCTACCTCCAGTGAAGGCCATGCCTCAGTAATGCTGGAATTTGATGCCGGTTTTGATGCCGACAAAGCACTGGCCGATGTGCGGGTTAAAGTAGATGCCGCCCGGGCCAAACTGCCCAGCGAAGCTGACGAACCTACAGTAAATGAAATTAACGTTGCCCTGTTTCCGGTGTTGTCCGTCGGCTTATCCGGCCCAATATCAGAAAACCAATTAGTCTTTATTGCCCGTCAGTTACAGGAAAATATTGAAGCTATTCCTGAAGTGCTGGAAGTCGATATCGGCGGCGACCGCGAAGACTTGCTGGAAATAGTGGTAGACCCTCAGGTACTGGAAGGCTATGGTTTGGATTACCAGCAACTGTTCACCTTGGTATCAAACAATAACCGCCTGGTTGCTGCCGGTAGCTTAGATACCGGTGCCGGCCGTATGGCGATGAAAGTGCCAGGTGTTATTGAAAATTTAGACGATGTCTTGTCAATGCCCATTAAGGTAGACGGCGATACCGTGATCACCTTTGGCGATGTGGCAACCATCAGCCGCAGTTTTAAAGATCCGCTCGGTTTTGCCCGTATTAATGGCCAGCCGGCAGTGGTACTGGAAGTAAAAAAACGTAGCGGTGCCAATATCATTTCCACCATAGAGCAAACCAAAGTACTGATTGAGCAAGCCAGCAAAGCCTTTCCTGAAGGCATGCAGGTTGACTACATTATGGATCAGTCTACTGAAGTGAAAAACATGTTGTCCGATCTGCTGAACAACGTGTTAACCGCTGTGGTGCTGGTACTGATCCTGATTGTGGCCACCATGGGTGTGCGCTCTGCAGTATTAGTAGGCATTACAATTCCGGGTGCGTTTTTTGCCGGTATTTTGCTGATTTATGCGCTGGGCTACACCATGAATATTATCGTGCTGTTCGCGCTGATTTTAGTAGCCGGTATGTTGGTAGACGGCGCTATAGTCGTCAGTGAACTGGCTGATCGTAACCTGGCTGAAGGGCAAAAACCGAAGCAAGCCTGGGCCAATGCCGCCGGACGGATGGCCTGGCCTATTATCGCCTCCACCGCCACCACTGTTGTAGTATTTATGCCGCTGCTGTTCTGGCCCGGTGTGGTAGGTCAATTTATGAAATACCTGCCTGCCACTGTAATTTTGTGTTTGCTGGCATCGTTATTTATGGCGCTGATTTTCTTACCGGTAATGGGCGGGCTCAGTAAAGCGCAGCCCCCGGCCCATGAAGTCGCGCAAAGCCGACCGGGTAGAGCCTATCGCGGTCTGCTGGCACGCTTGTTACGCCACCCGGGCCTGACCTTTGCCGGTATGCTTGGCACTATGGTAGTAATCTTTTTTGCTTACGGTAAATATAACCATGGCCTGGAGTTTTTCCCATCGGTAGAGCCTGAATCAGCCCAGGTTTGGGTGCGCGCCCGTGGTGATATGTCTATTTATGAAAAAGATATTTTGCTGCAAAAAGTAGAGCAGCGCCTGCTGGGGCTGTCAGAGGTTAAAGCACTCTATGCCCGCTCACTTGCCAGTAGCAGCGGCGAACTGGCACCCGATGTGGTCGGTACCTTGCAATTTCAATTTATTGACTGGTACGACAGACGCCGCGCGGCAGATATTCTTAGCGAAATGCGCGAGCTGACCAAAGATATCCCAGGCGTTATTCTGGAGTTTCGTCAGCAGCAGGAAGGCCCGGCTTCCGGCAAACCGATAGAGCTGCAGGTCAGTGCAATGGAAGCTGCCGCAACTGAAGAGGCAGTAACACAAATTATCAGCCAAATGCAGCAAATGGGCGGCTTTGTTGATATTGAAGATGACAGGAGCTTACCCGGTATCGAGTGGCGTATAGAAGTTGACCGCGCTGCAGCTGCCCGTTTTGGTGCCGATGTGCTAACCGTAGGTAATGCCGTACAGATGATCAGTAACGGCTTGTTGCTGGCTAAGTTTCGCCCGGAATATGCCAGCGATGAAGTCGATATTCGGGTGCGTTTTCCTGAAAACTGGCGCTCTTTAGATCAGTTGGGCCGGTTAACTATTCAAACTCAGCGTGGTCAGGTACCGCTGAGCAACTTTGTTAAACTGGTACCAGCCCCGAAAACCAGTATCATTAAACGCATTGACGGCAACCGTGCTGTAACGATAAAAAGTGATTTGGTACCAGGAAATCAGGTTGGCGAGCGCTTACAAGCACTGCTGGGCAGTGATATTAAGCTACCCGACAACGTACATATTAAAACCGCCGGTGAAAGTGCTGATCAACAAGAAGCCATGACCTTTCTGATGGGCGCTTTTGCTACCGCTATCTTCCTGATGCTGATGATTTTACTGGTACAATTTAACAGCTGGTATCAAAGCCTGCTGATTTTATCTGCCATTATCTTCTCTACCGCCGGTGTTCTGCTTGGCTTGCTGGTTAACGGCCAGAGCTTTGGCATAGTTATGGTGGGTATGGGTATCATTGGCCTTGCCGGTATAGTGGTAAATAACAATATCGTCTTAATTGACACCTATAATCAACTACGTGACAGCGGCTTGTCAGCTATTGATGCAGCACTGGAAACCGGCTGCCTGCGCTTACGCCCGGTGTTGTTAACGTCAATTACTACAGTATTGGGCTTATTGCCAATGGTACTGGCGGTGAATGTTAACTTACTGGAGCCCAGCCTGGGCTTTGGCGCGCCGTCAACCCAGTGGTGGACACAGTTATCCAGCGCTATTGCCGGCGGGCTAACCTTTGCCACCCTGTTAACTTTGTTTTTAACCCCCTGCATGCTGGTTCTGGGTGAAAAACTGCGGCCACGCAAAACCGAACCAGATGCTGAACCAATCAGTAGCAGTGACGATATTGCGCTATTGCTGAAAAAGCGCGCCTGATACTGCAATAATCACGGTGCCGCGGCGGGCATGTTTATTTTCGCCCGGCACCTTCTTATGGTTGCCGGCTAATCGTTTGCTACCTCTGTGCCAAGGGTTACTGTACCCTCAACGCCGCAGATAATTGCTGTTCAATATCACTAAAGCTGGTTGGCCTGGCATACAGATAGCCCTGACCGAACTCGCAACCAAGCTCAGCCAGCAGATCTTGTTGCTTTGTCGTTTCAATACCCTCCGCTATTACAGCTACACCAATTGCCTGCGCCATAGCCAGCATAGCTTTAACCAGGCTAAGGTTATTACCATTTTCCAGCGCCTGGACAAAGGTTTTATCTATTTTAATAAAATCAATCGGTAAAGATGTAAGGTAAGATAAAGAGGAGTAACCGGTACCAAAATCATCAATCGCAACTTTAATACCGGCACTGCGAAACGCATTCAGGTTTTCCAGAATAGCAGGCGAATTATCCATCGCTACGCCTTCGGTTATTTCAAGTTGCAAACACTTTGCAGGTAACTCCATCAGTTGCAGTTTGGTAATAACATAGCTGTGTAGCGCCGGGTCGGAAAAGTGTTTAGCGGTAATGTTTACTGCAACAGGCTGTGGCTGCAGACCGGCCTGACGCCATAATTTTATTTGCTGTAACGTTCTTTTAATTACCCAGCAATCGAGCTTTTTGCCCAAATTTACCGCCTCGGCCACTGCCACAAAAATGTCTGGTGCAACAAAACCAAGTTCGGCATCATGCCAGCGCACCAGGGCTTCATAGCCCACCAGCTTTTTACTTAATAAATGATACTTTGGTTGCAGCACTACGCTAAGTAAATCCTGCTCCAGCGCACGGCGTAAGCCTTGCTCTATTTCCAGTTGCCGGGTGAGTGCATTGTGAATATCTTCATGATACATCCTCAGCGGCAAGGCTTGCTGTTTGGCTTCAAACATGGCTGACTCAGCCTGGCGGATCAGCACATTTAAATCGGTGTCATCGTCCGGGTAGCAGCTAATGCCAATACACACCGAAGGTGAAATTTTTTGGCTGGCCAACCAGTATGGCTCTGTGCATTTTTCAACCAGATACTGGGCAAAGGGCAACACGCTGCCGGACTCTTCAACGGGCAATAACACGATATAATCGTCTGCCCCTGGTCTGCAGGCAAAAGCCCCCGACGGCAACATACTTTGCAGCCGACTTGCCGCTTCTATCAGCATTAAATCGCCAAAATCATGGCCGTACTTCTCATTAATAAGCCGAAAACGATGGCAGTCAATAAACAGTATCGCGTAAACCTGGGTTTTGTCCTGGCGCCGGTTAAATTGCTCAATTAACCCATCGCGATTTAACAAACCGGTCAACGCATCAAAATTGGTAAGAAACTTAGCATGATTTTTTGCCTTTACCTGCTCGGTAATATCGATGCCGACCCCCTGAATTTCATCAGCAGAATCAACCTTCCCAATTAGCGTGCTAAATGTCCAGTCGATCCAGTGCACGCTATTGTCGGGCCCCAGCATCCGTACTAATAACGAAATTGTTTGTGGCAACCCGGCCTGACGCAGTTGCTCCAGTAGTGACTCAACATTATAGCGCTCGTCTGCATGAATAAATTCAAAGATAGAGATACCCAGCACTTGAATAATCGGCTGATTAAGTTGACGGCAGAAGGCATTATTAACGAAGGTAAGACGCGAATTTTTGCTTAAACGACAGATAAATTCTTTTTGGTTTTCAACTATATCGCGATAACGCTGCTCAGCAGATGTTAAGCGCTGCAATACCGCTTTAAACTCAGATAAATCGTGGCATACTCCGACAAACAAGCGGCCATGCTCAGTACGCGATTCTCCCACCGACAAATGCATTGGAAACACTGAGCCATCTTTGCGCTGCGCCGGCACATCCCGGCCAATGCCAATAATTTTAGCCTTACCACCACCTTTAAAGTTTTGCAGGTAGCTATCATGCTGGTGACCATGCGCCGATGTCATTAGCATGCTGACATTCCGGCCAATCACCTCATGCTTTTTGTAACCAAAAAGCTGTTCAGCACCGCGATTAAAGCTTTGTACTATGCCCCACTCATCAATAGAAATAATACCATCTACTGCAGCCTCAAGCAGCGCATCCTGCATAGACCGTAAACTAAGGTGCGCTTTAACACTGGCCTCATATGCCGTTAAATCATGGCAAATACCAACAAAATAACGTTTAGCGCTGACTTTAGCTTCACCAACAGAAAGGTGCATCGGAAAAATACTGTTGTCTTTACGTTTACCCTTCACATTACGACCGGAGCCAATAATCTTTGCTGCCAGACCGTGCTCGACATAATTAGCCAGATAACCGTCATGCTCACTATGAAACGGTTCCGGCATCAACATACGTACATTATGGCCAATACACTCGACTGAGCTATAACCAAACAGCTTTTCTGCCGAGGGCGAGAAAAAACAAATTAAACCTTGCTGATCAATAACGATAATCGCATCAACAGCAGAATGCACTATTGCATCCTGCAGCTGGCTTAGCTCAAAAGTATCCATACCTGGCGTAACCTTGTTGTTAAGAGCAAATTCAAGAAAAAGCTACTCTACGCTATAGTTTTTTGACAAGTGTTACAACTTTAGAAGTGAAGTGGCTGTTTTTCCACTGTGGCAATAAAAAGAGTATCTCAGCCCATTTCAGGCCGGGGCTACACGGGGAGTTAGCTTTCGCCAGCGGTAATAATTGTGCAGGATGAGACAGAAAAAACGGATTGCCCTGCCAGGCAATCCGTATATCGTATTTAAATATAAGCGACTCTAGAATATACGCTTTTTAAAAAGCGTAGTTAAAACTAACGCTAACATTACGTGGCGTACCGTAGCGATACTGGGTGTAAGCACTGCCGAACGCTGTCATGTAGTTGTAGTACTTTTTATCAAACAGGTTGGCAACGTTAAGCTGCAGGTTCATATTGTCGGCAATATCATAGCGGGCCATCAGGTTTGTTAACGAGTAAGCCTGCTGAGTTAACTGCACACCACCGCCTGCAGCAGAGGTTTCGCTTTGCCAGTTAATACCGCCACCAATGGTCAGCTCTGGCAGTAAATCGACAAACTGATAAGTCGTAAACAGCTTAAACTGCTTACGTGGGCTATCGGTATTCACTTTAGTGCCAAAAGCGTCTTCAGCTTTAAACTGCGAATAACCCGCGCTGATATTCCAGCCTTCCAGTGGCTTACCTACTACTTCGAGTTCAAAACCTTTGCTCTGTGTCCCGTCTGCGCCATAGTAAGCGGTTTGCTGCTCGGCTGTTGGCACAAAGTTTGGGTCTATTACAGCCAGGTTCTCTTGATCAATCTGAAACAGGGATACAGTAGTGTGCAACAAATCATTTAAGAAGGTGCTTTTCAGCCCCACTTCGTAGCTTTTACCTTCAACCGGGTCAAGCAAATTGTTGCTGGCATCCCTTCTGTCCTGTGCTTTAAAAATCTCTGTATAGCTGGCATATAAACGGTGCTGCTCAGTTAGATCGTACAATGCACCTACATAAGGTACAAACACGCTATTGTTGCCGTAATCTTCAGCCGCGCCATACCAAAGTCCTTGCCGATCCCAGCTGGACATACGCCCGCCGACAATAAACTTCAGTTGCTCCGTAACAGACAAACGGGTGGCCGCATAAACCCCTTCCTGCTTAATAGTAACGTCTTCGGCTCTTACCGGATTGGCTTCCCATTCTGGCTCTGCCAGACCACTCCACTGGTAGAAATTGCCCACATCAACGCGATCATAACCACCACTCATATCACCACCGATAGGGGTATACGAGTCAGTTGCAATATCCTGCTTGCTGGAAATGGCACCGATAACAAACTCATGCTGCTGGTTAAACAGCTGATAGTCACCTTTTAGCTGGATGTCAAAACTATCTTGTTCCGTTTCGCCATAGGCACGGTAACGTTGAGCATTGAGTCCTTCGCCGGTTTCTTTATCCATGGCACCATAGAAATATAACAGTTTAGAGTCTTTTTCGTATTCCATGCGGTTGTAGTTGGCTACCAACTGCCAGCCATTACTAAATGCATGATTGAGGTTAACAAAATAGTTGGTATTAGAGGTGTCCCAACGGGTCCAGTCGGTGCCGGTGGTTTTCGACACATCCCAGTCAATAAAAGTACCGTCACTAAAAACAGCAGGTAACGCGCCCCAGGTTGCCGCTTTAGGATCACGATTCTGATAACTTGCGCCTACCCTTAGCAAGGTTGCAGCAGATAAGTCAGCTTCCAGCACGCCGTATAACACGTTGCTGCGCTCTTCATACTGATCCCAGTAAGACTCAGTATTCAGGTATTTACCCACTACACGGCCACGTATAGTGCCACTGCTGTTAAGCCCACCGGCAACATCAGCAGTAACCTGCTTTTTATCCCAGCTGCCAGCAGCGACATTAACATAACCGGTCAGATCGGTACTGTTCGCATGCTTTCTTACCAGGTTAATTGAAGCCGACGGATCGCCAGCGCCTGTTAGCAGGCCTGTGGCACCACGCACAAACTCGACCCGCTCGTAAATAGCAACATCCGCTACGGTCTCACCGGAATCACCGGCCAAACTCCAGGCCAGCGGCACACCGTCAATCTGGTAATTGGTAACTTCAAAACCACGCGATTTAAAAGAGCTGCGTACGTTATCAAGTTCAGTAGAAGATACACCAACGGCATTTTTTACCGTTTCCAGCACGGTATTAATATTCTGATCACGCATCCGTTGCTCTGTGATGATACTCACAGACTGTGGCGTTTCACGCAGTGTCAGCCCAAGGCCGGTAGCAGTATCAACAACTTCATTTACTGTGTAAGAACCTTTAACTTCAAGCCTTTCTATTGCTTTGCTGTTTTGTTCTTCAGCAACAGCAACAGAAGATGTGGCTGCGATTGCCAGAGATACTGCTGTTGCGACTGGCAATAACCGGAATTGAATAGTAGACATGGGAACAAACCTTTGACTGCATGAGGAAGTTGCATTTTATTTTAAATAGCAACGATTATCAATAAGGTTTGTATTAATGATCTGAAAGCGGGCTTAGCGTTAAGAGCAACCCCCGAAGATACAGCTATCAACGGGGCCTGTTTTTTTACTTATAACAATGTAATACGGGCAAATTTGCGTTTACCCACCTGATAAATTTCAGCGCTGCCTTTAACTACTTCCAGTTTGCTATCTTCTATTTTGGTTTCGCCATTCAGTTTTACCGCACCTTGCTTAATCATGCGGATAGCTTCAGAAGTACTGTCGACCAAACCAGCTTCTTTTAGCAGGTTGGCAATCGGCATAGAGCTGGCATCACAGCTTACCGTAACGTCGGGAATATCTTCCGGCAAGGCGTTTTTACTAAAGCGCTGGGTAAAATCCTGATGCGCAGCTTCTGCTGCAGCATCATTGTGAAAGCGGGCAATAATTTCTTTTGCCAGCATAATTTTAATATCACGCGGATTAGCACCGTCTGCAACCTGCTGTTTTAACGCAGTTATTTCCTCAACCGGTTTAAAGCTAAGCAAATCGTAGTAACGCCACATCAGCTCGTCTGAAACAGACATAATTTTGCCAAACATATCGTTAGGTGCATCGGTAATGCCGATATAGTTACCCAAAGACTTCGACATTTTCTGCACGCCGTCCAGGCCTTCCAGTAATGGCACCATCATTACTGTTTGCGGGCGCTGGCCTTCGTCTTTTTGTAACTCACGGCCCATCAGCAGGTTAAAGCGCTGATCGGTTCCGCCCATTTCAACATCGGCCTGTAAAGCAACAGAATCCCAGCCTTGTACCAGCGGATATAAAAACTCATGAATAGCAATTGACTGATTATTACCAAAACGCTTTTTAAAATCATCACGTTCCAGCATACGCGCAACGGTCTGGCGCGATGCCAGCTTAATCATACCGGCTGCGCCAAGCTCACCCATCCACTGTGAATTAAAGGCCACCCGGGTTTTGGCCGGGTCGAGAATTTTAAACACCTGCTCTTTATAGGTTTCAGCATTGGCTAACACATCTTCACGGCTTAACGGCTTGCGGGTCACGTTTTTACCGCTCGGATCGCCAATCATGCCGGTGAAATCACCAATCAGAAAAATCACTTCGTGGCCTAACTGCTGAAAAGCACGCAATTTGTTGATCAAAACGGTATGGCCAAGGTGTAAATCTGGTGCAGTTGGGTCAAAGCCTGCCTTTATTTTCAATGGCTTGCCTTCTTTCAACTTGGCTATTAGCTCTTCTTCCAGCAGAATTTCTTCGCAGCCGCGTTTTAACTCAGCTAAAGCCTGCTCCCAATCTGCCATTTTAGTCTCCTGATTTTTAACCTGATTGCGCAAAGAAACCGCATTCTATAGCATGTTCAGCCTTGGGGAAACGCACAAAAGTCTGGTGTCAGGCAAAAAAACCGTATATGCTCGGTTTTTGTGCATTTCCTGAGCCAAGATAAGTATTATGCGCCAATTAGTAACCAAAATACCCAAACAACACCGCGTCTTAATTGTCGCCACTTCGGTGTTCTTATCCATTATTTTATTACTGCCCTCAGAACAAGCCTCTGCATCTAAAGGCAGTAAAAGCGAAAGCCTGGAAATAGGTAAACGCTACAGCCTGGATGTTCCGCAAAGCGTTGAAGATTTAACTCTTGAGCAAGCTATCTCTGAGTTACCTGCTCTGCCGGAAGAAGATCTGTCATTAAACTGGTCGGTACTGCAAGTACAAAAAGGTGATGCGCTGTCAGCTTTGTTCAAAAAAGCTAATATCAGCCAACAGGTTATGCTGGACGTTCTGGCACTGGGCAACAGCGTAAAAACCCTGACCCGGTTGTTTCCGGGCGAGCAACTTGAATTTGGTTTAAATGAAAACGGTGAGTTAGAGGAACTGCGTTATGCGCTGAACCATTTAACTACCCTGCGTGTTAGCCGTAACAGCGACGGCAGTTTTATCGCAGAAGAGCTGAAAAAAGAAGTTGAGCTGCGCAGCCAGTTTGCCAGTGCAGAAATTCGCAGCAACTTCTGGAGTGCAGGCATAGAAGCAGGCCTGAGCGAAGCACAAATTATGAGCCTGGCTGGTATTTTCGGCTGGGATATCGACTTTGGTTTGGATATCCGCGGCGGCGACAGCTTCAGTGTGCTGTACGAAACCCAATATGTTGATGGTGAGTTTATCAGTAACGGCAATATTGTTGCTGCCCAGTTCCAGAATCAGGGGCATGTGTATCAGGCCGTACGCCATACCGATGGTAACTACTACAAACCCGATGGCGCCAGTATGCGCCAGGCGTTTTTACGTGCACCGGTCAGTTTTCAGTATGTTAGCTCAAACTTTAACCCACGCCGCCTGCACCCTGTGCTGGGCACTGTTCGCGCCCATAATGGCGTAGATTACGTTGCCCCGGTAGGTACGCCAATAATGGCAGCAGGTGATGGCCGTGTTATTGCCTCAGCCTACAATAAACTGAACGGCCATTATGTATTTGTCCAGCATGCGAATAATATCGTCACTAAATACCTGCACTTATCCAAGCGTTTAGTCGCTAACGGCGCTAAAGTGCGTCAGGGTGAAGCCATTGGCCGCTTAGGTGCCACTGGCCGCGTTACCGGCGCGCATTTACATTATGAATTCTTAGTGTCTGGTGTGCACCGCAACCCCAGAACAGTTAAGTTGCCACAAGCTACACCGCTGCAAGGCCAGGAAAAACAACTGTTCAGCCAGCAAGCACAGCAAATAATTGCACAGTTGGCGACTAAAGAGCGGGTGTTACTGGCGAAAACTGCCACAGACGCTACCGCAGCACCTTAATCTGATAACTATTAAAAAAGCCCGGTCAATAAACCGGGCTTTTTATTTGCGCTTATCCTAACCAACCAGTGCCAATAAAATACCAGCTGCAACGGCAGAGCCGATTACACCTGCCACATTAGGCCCCATCGCATGCATCAGTAAGAAGTTGTGCGGGTTGGCTTCTAACCCTACCTTGTTTACTACCCGCGCTGCCATTGGCACCGCAGATACACCCGCCGCACCAATTAACGGGTTAATTGGCTGCTTGGAAAACTTAGCCATAATCTTTGCCATAATAACGCCCGACGCAGTACCTATAGCAAAGGCAACCGCACCCAACACCAGAATACCCAGTGTTTGCAGCGTTAAGAACTTATCAGCACTAAGCCTGGACCCTACGGCAAGGCCAAGAAAGATGGTCACAATATTAATCAGCTCGTTTTGGGCTGTTTTACTTAAGCGGTCTACTACGCCGGATTCACGCATCAGATTGCCCAGACAAAACATACCGATTAGCGGCGCAGCACTTGGCAGCAATAAAATAGTCAGCAGCAAGACCGCCAGCGGAAAAATAATTTTTTCTTTCTTGCTGACAGTACGCAATTGCACCATCTGGATATTGCGTTCGGCTTTAGTGGTTAAGGCCCGCATAATCGGCGGCTGAATAATAGGCACCAGCGCCATATAAGAATAAGCCGCTACTGCAATTGCGCCGAGTAGATCAGGCGCCAGCCTTGAGGCAAGGAAAATGGCAGTAGGGCCGTCGGCACCACCGATAATAGCAATGGCAGAGGCTTCTTTGAGGGTAAAACTTAAACCTGGTACTGCATTTAGCGCAACAGCGCCTAATAAGGTAGCAAAAATACCAAACTGCGCAGCCGCACCTAATAGTAGCATTCTGGGGTTGGCAATTAAGGCACCAAAATCAGTTAATGCGCCAACGCCCATAAAAATCAGCAACGGAAAAATACCAGTGCCAATACCCACCTCGTAAATCATATACAGCAAACCACCCGGATCCCCCATACCGGCCAGCGGAATATTTGTCAGTACAGCACCAAAGCCAATAGGCAGCAGCAACAGGGGCTCAAAGCCCCGAGCGATAGCCAGATAGAGTAATAAAAACCCGACCAGCATCATTACTACCTGACCGGCAGTAAAATTAACCAAACCGGTAGAAGCAATTAGGGTTGCAACAGCGTCCATGAAAATTCCTCAGTTCAGTTTAGTCAAAGCTAATCAGCACATCGCCAGTGCTAACTGCATCACCGGCCGCAACATGAATATTGACTACAGTACCGTCAGACACTGCCCGCACTTCGGTTTCCATTTTCATTGCTTCCATAATAATCACCACATCACCGCGCTTAACCTCTGCGCCAACTTTGGTGACAATTTTCCAGATATTACCCGCCAGTGGTGCATTTAACGTTGCACTGCCGGTAACGGAGGCACTGCCGGGGATATTTTCTGACACCACAGGTTTAACTGAGCTCAGCTCACCGGTTGGTGCCACCTCAACTTCATATACCTTGCCATCAACCCGTACGCTGTAGCTGGCAGGACCACTCTGCACTGTCTTGGCTTTGCTGGCCGCCTTTTTGCTATCAGTACTTTCAACCTCTGGCACCGGTTCAAACGCCGCCGGGTTGTCGCGATTTTTCAAAAACTTTAAGCCTACCTGTGGAAATAACGCATAGGTCAGCACATCATCAATCTGCTGATCTGCCAGGCGGATATTTTCGCTTTTCGCCAGGCTGCTAAGTTCATCCTGCAGTTTATCCAATTCTGGCTGCAGCAAATCAGCCGGACGGCAGGTAATGGCTTTGGCGCCAGCTAATACACGCGCCTGCAGCTCTGCATTCATAGGGGCTGGCGTAGCGCCATATTCGCCTTTTAAAACGCCGGCTGTTTCTTTGGTAATACTTTTATAACGCTCACCGGTAAGGACGTTTAACACAGCCTGGGTGCCAACAATTTGTGATGTTGGCGTAACCAGCGGTAAGAACCCCAGATCTTCGCGCACATGGGGAATTTCTTTTAGCACGGCATCCAGCTTATCCAGTGCGCCTTGCTCTTTTAGCTGGCTTTCCATATTGGTTAGCATGCCACCTGGTACCTGCGCCAGTAAAATACGGGCATCCACGCCTTTTAGTGAACCTTCAAACTGAGCATATTTTTTCCGCACATCACGAAAATAAGCGGCAATCTCAGCCAACAGTTCTAAATTCAGCCCGGTGTCGCGCTCGGTACCTTCCACAATCGCGACCATGGTTTCAGTAGCGCTATGACCATAAGTCATACTCATTGACGATATCGCTGTATCCAGCATATCAATGCCGGCGTCTATCGCTTTTTGGTAAGTGGCTGTGCTTAAACCTGTAGTTGCATGGCACTGCATGGCCAACGGAATTTTGGTGGCTTCTTTAATACGGGTAACCAGCTCTTCACACTCGTAGGGTTTCAGCAAACCGGCCATATCTTTAATGCATACCGAATGACAACCCATGTCTTCCAGTTGCCGCGCCATATCTACCCACATATCAATAGTGTGTACCGGGCTGACCGTGTAAGAAATAGTGCCCTGGGCATGAGCCCCCACCTTAATAGCGGCCTGCACCGCAGTTTGCAGATTACGGATGTCGTTCATGGCGTCGAAGATACGAAACACATCAACACCATTTTCATGTGCACGCTCTACAAAGGCAGTTACTACGTCATCAGCATAGTGGCGGTAGCCCAATAAGTTTTGCCCACGCAGCAGCATTTGCTGTTTGGTGTTTGGCATGGCTTTTTTCAATTCGCGGATACGATGCCAGGGGTCTTCGCCAAGATAACGGATACAGGCATCAAAGGTAGCGCCGCCCCATGATTCCATTGACCAATAGCCCACTTTATCCAGCTTGGCTGCAATAGGCAGCATATCTTCCAGCCGTAACCGGGTTGCCAGTAATGACTGATGCGCGTCACGCAGCACAAGTTCAGTAAGTAATAATGGCTTGCTCATGCCTGAGTCCTCTTATTGTTGTTGGCGATATTGATGTATAGCACCTGAAATAGCGGCAATAACTGCCGGGCTTGGGCCATTGCTGCCACTCTCTGCTCTGGCAGTTTTATCGGTTGGTTTTACCGGGAAATAACGCTGCATCACGCTGCTTATTATCTGGACAACAAACACCAGCAATAATAAGAATGCAAACACCGCCACCATGCCAATTAGCATCAGGCTTGCGGCTTCCCATAATAATTCTGCGACCATAGCCGATTCTCCTTCAGTTGGCTGCACCTTGCTGACAAAACACAGGTATAGTCAGAATAGTTGAACACTGCCGGCTCAGCCTGATTTTCTCCGGCCGACCCAGCATTATGCGCAGTTAACTTTAGTAAGCTAAATAAAACTCAGTGATAGCTGCTATTTATGCTAACAATTTGCATAACATTACTACACTACACGTAAAGACATTCAAATGTCTAGACATCTGAAAACAATTGATAGCAGTTGCTTACCACACTACGGTAATAAGCAACTGTGAATTATGCTGCAACAGCAAGTTGCCGGCTGATTTGTTGGCTAAGCTGTTGCACTGCCTGCCCCAGCGCTTGCACCAAAGCAGGATAGCCATCATCGGCTAACGCGATACGAATAGTAAATGGTTGTGAGCCTGGCTGAGCACTTACAGCAAAGCGGCCACTTACAATGGCATGGCCATCAGCCAGACCATGAAACTGATCCAAGTGCACAGAAACACGCACGGTGTCGGGCCGGGCCTGCAGTACAGCAGTATAACCTGAAGCTTGCGCAACTATTCTGTCGCGCAGCTGACGCTGCAATTGCTGATCCAGCGCCTCTGCCCACAAGTGTTGGCGTGCTGTTACCATTTCAACCTCAGATAACTGCAACACCAAGCCACGGCCATTCAGGTAACTGGCTACCTGCACCGGTTCAACATAAAGAGATTTCGCTTCAGCCTCTGCACTACCTGCCATTACCGGCGCCGCGGGCAACTGATAATAGCTGCTGCCAGGCTGGCTGGAACAACCTGTTAAAAGTAAAAACAGCGCCGCTGTAATATACCTCATTGTTTTGCCCTCTTCGGTTCAGGATCAGTAGGAGTATCAGCTTCAAACACCAGAGCATTACTTTGTTGATTTAACGTATGTAATACCGGTTGCAGCTCGCGCAGCACCTGATCTAATGTTTGCAGGTTACCGTTGAGTCTGTCGTAAGCCACTGAACCAGGACTTAACCCGGCCAGCATCTGCTGTAAATCCTGCAGGCTTTGCTGCAGCTGTGCCGGTAACTGTTGCACCTGTGGGCTGGACACCAACGCATCAAGCTGAGCAATCATTTTGCTGGCGTTTTGCAGTAACACCTCGGTGCTTTGCATAGTTTGTTCACTTTGCACCAGCAACTGTTCAACCGGCAGGTTGTTAATTTTATCCAGCGCCATCAGTACTTTCTGTTCAATATTACTCAGGCCGCTACGGGCAGTTGGCAGCATCGGGTAACCGGCACTCTGGCTCAGCGCCAGTTGCTGTGCCTGCATGGCCTGTTGCTCAACATCTATTATCGTATCCTGATTGATATCCAGATCAATATAGAGCGCGCCGGTTAACAGGTTGCCGGTTTTTAATGTCGCATGCATACCTTGTTGTACCGCCTTCTCCAGTTCCTTACGCAGTTGCGCTAAGCTAAGATTCTCATATAACCGCCCGGCTTCAATGCGAATAAGCACCGGTATACCCTGCTGCAGCGACACCTCAAACGGTTTATCAATAGAAAAAAAGAATGGCACGCTGGTAACCGTACCCACCCGCACTCCACGGTATTCTACCGGTGCTCCGGTTTTTAAACCCCGCACTGATTCTTCAAAAAACAGCAGGTATTCAACAAATTCACTGTATAAACCTTCCTGAATACTTTGTTTATTCGGAAACAGCTGAAATTCGCTGCCATTCTCAACCGCCCCACCGGCAGGCCAACCCTGCATTAAATCAAAGCTGACGCCGCCACTGAGCAAAGTAGTAGCTGAGCCCACATCAACCTGTAGGCCTTCAGCAGACAAATCTAAAGAAAAACCACTACTAAGCCAGAAACGCACATTCTCTGATACCAGTACATCAAAAGGTGCGCGGATATATAACTGATATTGTGTACGGCGCAGCGCCAGATCAAATTCACTGTCTTCTACGGTGCCAACCTCATAACCGCGGTACAACACCGGATCGCCAACGGCAAGGCCACCGCTATCGGCTGTAGTTAACACCACCCGCACGCCTGGCGCATCAGCCGGAGCGATGGGTGGCGCATCCAGCAAGGGGTACTCAAGCTGCTCTTTTTGTGCATCGCCTGGTTGCAGCTCTATATACACACCCGACAACAGGGTATTGAGCCCGGTAATGCCGCCGCGGCCAACCTGTGGCTTTACCACCCAAAACTGTGAACCGGTATTTAGCAACGGGCTAACATTGGGCTTCATCCGCGCTTTAATGATAACTTGCTTTAAATCATCGCTAAGCTCAACCGACACCACCTGGCCTACATCGACGCTACGGCTTTTAATCTGGGTTTTCCCCGCAACAATACCCTCAGCGTCAGCCGTTAATAAGGTTAGTAAAGCGCCTTGCTGCTGATAATGGTTATACAGCATCCAGATACCTATCAGCACCGCCGCTATTGGCACTACCCAGATTGGCGACCACTGTTTTATCCGGCTTACCTGTGCACTATGTTGTTGCGTCAAAACGGGCTTCCTTTTGTTCGGTCAATGGGTCCCATAGTAATCTGGGGTCAAAACTCAGTGCCGCCAACATGGTCAGGATCACCACTGCAGCGAACACTAAAGCCCCGACACCGGGATATACACTCATTAATAAATCAAAGCGTACCAAGGCTGCCATAATGGCGACAACCAATACATCCACCATAGACCAGCGCCCTACCCAGTCAACCAAACGGTAAATCTGGCTGGAATGACGCTGGCGGCGTGAAAACGGCAAACGGGTTAAATAGCACAACCAAAACATAATCAGTATTTTAGCTACCGGCACTATAACACTGGCGATCAGTATAATAATGGCGACCGGGTAAGCGCCATCCTGCCACATTAATATCAGGCCACTGATAATAGTAGAATCGGTGACCTCACCAAATGAGACGGTACGCATTATCGGTAGCAAATTTGCCGGTATATATAATATCGTTGCGGCGACTAACAAGGCTATCGTGTTTTGAATACTGGCAGGCTGGCGTATCCGTACCTTGGTGTTACACCGGCTGCAATGACTTTGTGCCAAGGGTACTAAGGCAGTACACACCTGGCACAGTTTTAAATTTTGCTGTAGCCCGGTTTTGCCGGCACGCGCCTCAACCAGCGGTATAGGATAAGGTGCAATTTTCGACCACAGCTCGCACCGGTCAATCACCTGAAAAGTGCGTAAATGCAGCAGACAAAACAGACAAAAAGCCCAAAAACTGGGCCCCAGTGAAATATCAGCATCAGCCACCAGTTTAACAAAACTGATAATCAACCCCATCAGAAAAATATCGACCATGCTCCAGGGCTTTAGCATGTATAGCACCCGAGCCACCCAGGTACGGGCCGGCAGCGTATACAACATCCCCAATTTCAAATACAACACCGCCAGCATGCAGGTAGCAGGTACCGCCTGAATTAACAACCAGATCAGAATAGCCAACCACTGATGATGTTCAGAAAACAATACCGAGGACGTATCGAAAAAACTCATTTCGTTGCTGTTGCCGGCTGCAAACATGCTGACAAAGGGGAAAAAATTGGCCAGCAGTAACATAAATAATGCGCTACCGGCATACAGCACCGGCCGCAATACCGGTTGCGGATGACGCGCGTCCAGATGCAGGCCACAGCGGGAGCAGCAGGCTTCTTCCCCCGGTGCCAACTCAGGCTTTACCTGAACCAAATCACAATGCCGGCATAATGCCAGCTCGCCCTGCAGCGGTTGCTGCGCTGCCGGTGGTACCGGTTGTGATAAAGGTACTGCTGCAATATCAGATATCATCACGTGTCAGGCTTACCTGTTATAACGCGGTGACATGGTTCTAGCAAAATAAAGCTGAACTCTGCCTGAGCGAAAACCATATAAATTCGGACACAATTTATAGCATAATCACAAGCACTTAGCGATGCAGCCAAGGCAGATAAAGGTCGTAAATATTAGTTGCTACTTAGCAGACAGTTGGCATACAAATCCTGCTGAAACAGATGAACATTGCTGCAGCTATAAATGGGGTTAACAAAATTGCAGAAGCTGAAATGAAAAAACCCGCTACGGCGTTAGCCGTAGCGGGTTCTTCGTATATGGTGGACGCAGGAGGATTCGAACCTCCGACCGCTCGGTTCGTAGCCGAGTACTCTATCCAGCTGAGCTATGCGTCCAGGGTGTAACTGTTACAGCACAATTATTTTAAAGCACAGTGCACGATGCTTCCCAAATCAGATGGTGGACGCAGGAGGATTCGAACCTCCGACCGCTCGGTTCGTAGCCGAGTACTCTATCCAGCTGAGCTATGCGTC
>NZ_JAKUJZ010000006.1:160120-177445 GCF_022436675.1 Rheinheimera hassiensis
CGTCTGACAAAAAATGGCGGAGAAAGAGGGATTCGAACCCTCGATAGAGTTTCCCCTATACACCCTTAGCAGGGGTGCGCCTTCAGCCACTCGGCCATTTCTCCGCTCTGTGTTGCGGCGTGTATATTAATGTCTCAGGAAAATAAGTCAAACAATTTTTGGAACTGAAAAGCGCGTTTGCCGACCTTTTAAGCAATTCACCGGAAATGAGTCATAAAACGTACAAAATCGGCAGAATTCGTCGGCAATCAATCGGTATAGCTGGGTTGTTAGTCGTCGTCACCATAATTTGTATCAGGTGAACCTTTCTCGGCCTGTATACGCATATAAATCTCTTCACGGTGCACAGATACTTCTTTTGGTGCATTAACACCAATACGCACCTGATTACCTTTCACACCCAGCACCGTTACTGTTACTTCATCACCGATCATCAGTGTCTCACCAACACGACGAGTAAGAATTAGCATTCGTTTGCTCCTTGTTCCTTTAACCCAGCGTGACTCACACCGGTGTATACGCTAAAGCGAAGTATCATAACTCAGCTGACTGGCCTATTAAAAGGCAGCCGGTTAAATTAATGATATATGCGCTCAGCAATTTTACTGCAAAACAGCAGTATTGTAGCAATTTGCCGTTCTGCTACGGCAGATATTCGATATTCCGAGGTCGATTCACGGCAGATGACCAATTTGTTTAATTACGACGAACAACCTATGCAAGATCATATCAGAAAGGCGCAAGCGCCCTTCTTTACACCAATTCAAGCAGTTTAGCTTAGTTTTGCCGCGATGTTCGCTTTTGCCTCATTCAGCACCTTCGGCAACACTGCAACATCTGCACCACCTGCTTGCGCCATATCAGGCCTGCCGCCACCTTTGCCACCTAACTGCTCAGCAGCCCAGCCAACCAACTGGCCGGCATGTACTTTGGCAGTCAAATCGGCAGTCACACCGGCAATCAGGCTGATCTTGTCATCATTTACTGTCGCCAGCAAAATAACGCCCGAGCTAAGCTTATTTTTCAGCTCATCAAGCATAGTACGTAGTGCTTTGGGATCTGTGGCTGGTAATTGTGCTACCAGCACAGTAGCGCCTGCTATTTGCTGCGCTTGATCCAATAAGGAGGCTCCTGCATGGCTGGCCAGTTTGGCTTTTAGCTGCTCGATTTCTTTTTCCAGCCCTTTGCTGCGTTCCAGCGTTTGCTGCACCCGCTCGCTAATGCTGAAAATATCGCCTTTCAGCGCGCTGGCCACACTTTGTGCCTGCTGCTCCAGTTGCTGCACAAACGCTACAGCACCGGCACCGCTAACGGCTTCAATCCGGCGTACACCGGAGGCGATGCCGCTTTCAGACACTATTTTGCACAAGCCAATATCACCGGTGCGCGTAACGTGAGTACCGCCACACAGCTCAATAGAAAATTCCCCCATGCTTAGCACGCGCACTTCGTCATCATATTTTTCGCCAAACAGCGCCATAGCGCCAGCGGCTTTAGCCTGATCAATTGGCATTAAGCGGGTTTGTAACGGATGATTCTGCTGAATTTGCTCGTTAACCAGCTGTTCAATGGTGCGCAGCTCTTCTGCTTTTACTGCTTCAAAGTGGCTAAAGTCAAACCGCAGCCGCTCGGGACCTACCAGCGAGCCCTTTTGCGTGACATGCTCACCCAGTACTTTACGCAGTGCCGCATGCAATAAGTGCGTAGCAGAATGGTTTTGTTTAATAGCGCTGCGGCGCACACTGTCTATCTGCGCATCAACTTTATCGCCGACCGTTAAAGCGCCGCTTACATGGCCTTTATGTGCGAAGGCTTTGGCCAGCTTAATGGTGTCTTGTACAGCAAACACCGCGCCATTGGCCAGCGTTAAGCTGCCGCTATCCCCCATCTGGCCGCCGGACTCAGCATAAAACGGCGTCTTATCCAGAATAACCAGTGCCTGATCACCATCGCTAAGGCTGTCTACTGTCTGGCCATCGCGCAGTATTTCTACTACGACCGCATTACCAAACTCCTGCTCGTAGCCGGTAAAGGTAGTTTGCTGGCTTGAGGTTAATGTGGCGTTGTAATCTGCGCCAAAATTAGACGCCTGCTGCGCGCGTTTGCGCTGCTGCGCCATAGCGGCATCAAAACCGGCCTGATCAATTGTCAGGTTACGCTCACGGGCAACATCATTGGTTAAATCAGCCGGGAAACCGTAAGTGTCGTACAGCTTAAATACCAGCTCGCCTGGCAGCTCAGTGCCGGTTAAGCCGGCTAGGGCGTCTTCCAGTATTGTCAGACCACGCTCCAGCGTTTTGCCGAACTGCTCTTCTTCCAGTTTCAGTACTTTTTCTACTACCGCTTGTTTTGCTACCAGCTCAGGATAGGCTTCGCCCATCTGTGCCACTAAGGCCGCCACCAGCTGATAGAAAAATGCGCCTTTAGCGCCCAGCTTATTACCATGGCGTACAGCACGGCGCACAATACGGCGCAGTACATAACCGCGGCCCTCATTGGACGGCTGCACACCGTCAACTATTAAAAAGGCGCAACTGCGAATATGGTCAGCCACTACGCGCAACGATTTATCGGTTAAATCAGTTGCCCCTGTGGCATCTGCTGCCGCTTTAATCAGGGCAACAAAGGTGTCAATTTCATAGTTGCTGTGCACGTGCTGTAAAATAGCCGCTATGCGCTCCAGCCCCATGCCGGTATCAACACTGGGTTTTGGCAGTTTTTCCATCCGGCCATCACTGTGGCGGTTAAACTGCATAAAGACGATATTCCAGATCTCAATATAACGGTCGCCATCCTCTTCCGGCGAGCCCGGTGGGCCGCCCCAGATGTGCGCGCCATGATCATAAAAAATCTCGGTACAAGGGCCACAAGGGCCTGTATCACCCATGGCCCAGAAGTTATCTGACGCATAAGGCGCACCTTTGTTATCGCCAATACGGATAATCCGTTCAGCCGGTACACCCACTTGCTTTAACCAGATGTCATAGGCTTCATCGTCGGTTTCATACACGGTAACCCAGAGTTTTTCTTTGGGTAGCTTAACCACGTCGGTTAAAAACTCCCAGGCATAGGCGATGGCTTCCTGTTTAAAATAATCGCCAAAACTGAAGTTACCCAGCATTTCAAAAAAGGTGTGGTGGCGGGCGGTATAACCGACGTTTTCCAGGTCGTTATGTTTACCACCGGCACGCACACAACGTTGGGCAGATACCGCCCGGCTATAACTGCGCGGGTCCTGGCCCAGGAATACATCTTTAAACTGCACCATACCGGCATTGGTAAACAGTAAAGTGGCATCGTTACCCGGGATCAGCGAGCTGCTGGCCACCACCTGGTGCTGTTTGCTGGCAAAATAATCTAAAAAGGCGCGCCTGATACTGGCCGATGTCATAGTCATGGAAAAATCCTGTCCGCTTGGGTTTTACTCTGTTTGATTAATGGCAAATTGAATTTGTTCGTTACTAAAACCACGGCGCTGCATATACGCCATGCGTTTAAACTTGTCTTTATATTCGGTTACTGTGCTTTGGCCGTATTTCTTTTGGTACAGCTGCTGCGCCAGCGCAAACCAATCTATTTCCAGCTCTGCTGCACACTGCAATACCTGCTCACGGCTGATGTTTTGCTGGCGGCATTCCTGCACTATATAGCCCAGGCCATAGCCTTTATTTACCCGGCTACGTACTAACATACTGATAAAACGCTGCTGATCAAGGTAGTTTTCAGCTTTACACCAGGCAATGACCTTTGCAATATCATCGGCTTCACCGCCCTGGCGGCTTAAGCGCTGGCTCAGCTGCGCTTCGCTGTAATCGCGCCGGCTTAGCCAATTCAGCGCCATGCGTTTTAAATCAGCAAGATCAGCCAAGGTTACACTTCCAGCACGGCTTCATCAGTGGGTTTAACCTGAAGCGCAAAGAACTCATTAAACGATAAGAAGAATGCGATATTCAGCAGCGGTATCACCAGCAATAAACCAATAAACAGCGTTGGCATGGTAAGCATTATCAACCCCATACTCAAGAGGCCAAACACCACCAGCGCGGTAATATTACGCCAGCAGGCAATAAAGCTGGCTTGCATAATAGCCAGTAGCCTGCGCTCTTGCAAAAAGTACGCAATGGCTACTGCATAGGCAAATACCATCCAGGTAAGCAGAAAACCAATAACAAACAGCAGCATTAAAGTGCCGCTGACAACTTGTTGTTGATGCTGCTCTAACAGCTCCGCAGCCAGTACACTAAGCGGAATTGACGCCAGCATATTCAGCGCCGCAATACGGATAAACACAGCGCGGCATGCGGTTTCCTGCAGCGGCTGAAATAAATCAACAAACTGAATGCTCTGTTTTTGCTGCACTGCCACAACACTTTTATACACGCCTGCAGTTAAAAACGGGTTGAGTAAAATACCCACAATAGCGGTTAGCGGATGTAACTGGCTAAGCATAGCCAGCGCGCCAAGCGTGATAAACATCAAAACCCACACCAGTGGCGCCTGCATAAAAATAGCCCAGCTTTGTTTAAACCAGCTCAAAGAAGCCAGCGCATTAACCCGGCGTACAATAAGTTTTACCTTAAACTGCTTATCCACGATAACTCCACAAAACAGATAGCAGCACAGCTGCTACAAAACTGGCGGCTATGATACTGCAAAATGCGGCAAATTAAGAGGGGATAACGGATAACCGCCCGGATGGGCAGTTATATTCAGAAACTAACAGCCATTTCGTCGAGCAAATGCCGGTTTGTACTACTCTGGCGCAGTTGCCATAACAGATAACGAATATCCAGATGCACAGCCCGGCTGCGCTTAGCATCATAGTGCCAGTTTGCCAGCTGGTTTTCTGCCACTCCGGAAAACATCAGCCCAACCAGCTCACCTTGCATATTGAAGGTTGGCGCACTGCTGCCGCGCCCGCAGGTATCTATGCTGCTAAGAAAATTAACCGGTAGTGGCGTGTCCGTTGCAGCAAGCGCACTGGCTTGTGGCTGCACCGCCATACCCTGCACGGTACTAAATGGCTGATACCAGACTGCATCAACCGGTTGATAACCTTTCACCTTGCCAAAGCTCAACCGCAGGGTACCGTTGGCGTCAGCATAGGCCAGTTGGCCGTTTGCTTCGGCGTAGGCCATATGTATTTCCATCACCAACGGCCGTATTTGTGCTAACTGGCTGGCCAGCTCAAACCGCTGCTGATCCAGCTCCTCGCCCACTTTATGCATGGCAACGGCAAAGCTGAGCAAGGTATCGCGGCTTTTTTCAAACTGCTTTGCACTGCGCTGCAGCCATAATTCGCGCTGCCCGGCATCGCGCAGGCTGGTGCCACGATACATGGTTTCCAGCTTGTGCCGTACAATCTCCAGGTTAAAACCATCACCCAGCGCAAAATAATGATCTAAAGCGCCAATGCGGGCAGCCGGCGGTAAACTGGCATACTGGCGCAGAAAATGTAACGCCAGCTCTAAATCTACACGCACATCAAACTGCTCTGGCATTTCACTGATAAGTTGCTGTAACTGTGCCATTTCAGCAGCGGCCTGTTGCTGCTCAGTGCTGTTTTGCGCCTGTTCTTTTGCCAGTGCCGCTTTATATAAACGCCTGGCCAGAGTAGGTAACTGGGCACGGCTTAGATAGGTTAATACCAGATCACGCTGCGCCATAATGCGCTGCTGCGCGCTAAGTTGCTTTAAGCGTGCCAGCCGTGGCTGATAAAGCTGCTGGCGTACCGGGCTACCGGCAATCCAGGCTTTCAGTTGCTGGGTTGCCGCATCTTTTTTTTGCTGCAAACTACTTTGCTGGTAACGCTCGATCATATTTTGTTCTTCAAGCAGGCTGTGCTGCAAAGAGCGGACTAAATCCTGATATTGCGCAGCGCGGGCAGACCCTTCCGGTGCCAGTTGTGTAATAAGTGCTAACGCCTGCTGACGGTACTGCACCGACTGCGGATAATATTGTTCAAACAAAAAACGCACTTCATCGGCACTGGCATAACGGGCACTTTGCTGCGGAAACGCGGCAGCCATTACCGTGTCACCCTCGCTAATACCTTTTGTCGACAAGGTTAAATGTGCTGCTGGCTTTAAAGCGGTATTGTCGGCGGTATAAGCGCGTAAAAAAACATAGTCGGCCTGATAACGCGGCCAGCCCCAGCTTGGCGCCTGCTCAGGTGATACAGCCGATAACGGTAAATGCACCAAGCGCAGCTCGACGATGGGCTCTGATTTAACCAGATAATACTCAAGGCCATCGTGTTGGCTGGTCACTTCACACAGGTAGTTGCTGCGCTGCTGGCACTCATCTACCATTTTCTGGCTCAATTGCTGTAGTGCTATAGCCCGCTCGCTGGCGCTGGCGCTGGCATCAAGCTGGCGATTTATTTGTACGGTGACGTTTTGTACCTGCTGTGTCAGTAATGCTTTGACGCCAGGCAACACTATTTCAGCGGCTGGATTGGCAGCGGTAAAATCCTGCTGTGGTGCACTAAGCCCGACTTGCTGCAGGCTACTGGCCACACAGGCATAATTGGTCAGCAATAAGCCCGACGCCGACACAAAAGCAGCGCTGCAGTTATTTAACCGTACTAAGGCATTTAAAGGCAGCGCACTAAACGCATCAGCCTGCTGTGGCGCTGTCAATAAACCTTGAGCGACTAATCTGTGTTTTAACTCGGCTAGCTGCTGTGGTTGCCACAAACCTTCGTCAGCTGCAGCCGCGCTACAACACAGTGTCAGTAACACAGCGATATAGCGATATAGTTTTCTCATAAAGGAACATCTGTAAGCTTCAACGGCGCAAAGCTATCATATTCCACCCGGTACTAAGCCAAGCTTGCGGTAAAGTGCACGAATATGCGGTAACCGACAGCTGAGAAAGCACTGAAATTCAGCACCTGCGTACTTGACCTATCGCCCGATGGCCGCATAATACACGCTGCTAAATTGACTGGAAAAAGTATGGAAAATTTTATTGAACGACTGATGTATGCATCGCGCTGGATCATGGCACCTATTTATCTGGGTTTAAGCCTGGCGTTGCTAGCTCTTGGCCTTAAATTTTTCCAGGAAGTATTTCATATACTGCCGATCATTTTCAGCATGAAAGAAGTAGAACTGATTCTGGTGGTATTGTCATTGATCGATATAGCCCTGGTCGGTGGCCTGATCGTTATGGTGATGTTTTCCGGTTACGAAAACTTTGTCTCGCGGCTGGATTTGGAAGGCAACGATGACAAACTCAGCTGGCTGGGCAAACTGGATTCCGGCTCGCTAAAAAATAAAGTAGCAGCATCCATTGTTGCGATATCATCTATTCATCTGTTAAAGGTGTTTATGAATACCGAAACCGTCGCTAACGATAAAATTCAGTGGTATTTGCTGATACATATCACCTTTGTGTTATCCGCCTTTGCCATGGGATATCTGGACAAAGTATTGCGTAAATAAACCAATACGCGCTCAGCTTGTCTGATTAACAGCCTGCTGACTTTTGCCAAGCGTATTCAGCTGTGCGAACAGGAGGGTGAGCATAGTGAAGAGCCAATTTATCTGCTGCCGGGTGCTACTGTATTATATAGTGCTGCTGTTATGCTGCTACCCCATACAGGCATTATCATCCGGCCAGTCTGGCACCCCGCTGCTAAGCAATTTCAAACCGAAAGACTACAACGGCGGTACGCAAAACTGGGCTCTGATCCAGGATCAGCGTGGTCTTATTTATGTTGGCAACAACGTAGGTGTACTGGAGTACGACGGCGCCCACTGGCGTATGATCCCCACCCGTAATAAAGCGGTAGTGCGCTCGTTAGCCCTGGCCAAAGACGGCCGTATTTATGTCGGTTCTAAAGGCGAGATTGGTTATCTTGATACCAGCCTCGCCTCTGGCAGCAGCTATGTTTCGTTGCTCGACCGTATTGCGCCAGAGCAGCGTAATTTTCAAGATGTACGGCAAACCTTCGCCACAGATGATGGCGTGTACTTCGTCAGCCGCAATTATATTTTTTTGCTTACGCCGCAACACGTTAGGGTGTGGACCAGCAACAGCGCTTTTCTCAAAGCATTCTGGCTGAATAACCGTCTGATAGTGCGTGAAGAAGGCACCGGCCTGCTGGAGCTGAAGCAAGGCGATTTTACCCTGCTACCCGGCTCTGAACACTTTGCTACGACCAGTGTGTTTATGCTGGAAAGCTATAACGACAACACTCTGCTGGCCGGTAGCCGCGAAGATGGCCTGTTTTTGTTGGATAACACCGGCGCCAGGCGTTGGCACACAGAAGTTGATGACGTATTACCCCAGGCCCTGCTATATAGCGGCATTAAACTAACTAATGGTGATTTTGCTCTGGGCACCACCCAAAGTGGTTTATATATTCTTAGCGCCGATGGCCGGTTAAAAAGCCACATTACCAAACAGTTTGGTCTGGTAGATCAAAACATCCGGGCGCTTTACCAGGATCATCAGCAAGGCTTGTGGCTGGCGCTGGACCATGGGCTGAGCAGAATTGACTTATCATCTGCCTTATCGTACTACAACAACGCCAGTGGTTTGTATGGCAATGTGTTGTCGTTATACCAGCACAACGAGGTGCTGTATGCCGGCACCAGCCTGGGCTTATACCGCCGCAACAGCCAGAATCAGTTTGAAGCCATCAGCGAAGTACAAAAGCAAACCTGGGACTTTATCAATTTTGAGCAGCAACTGCTGATTGCCAACAGTAATGGCGTTTATGCATTGCGCCAGCAGGAAATCAAACTGGTGCGCCCGTCCGAGCTGGCCAGCAAAGTGCTTTATCAGTCGGTGCAAAACCCACAGCGGGTTTTTGTAGGCTTGCAGGATGGCCTAGCCAGTATGCGCTACGAGCAGGGCCAGTGGCACAACGAAGGCCGCGTACCTGGAGTTAGTGGCAATCTTAACAGCATATATGAAACCGCCGATGGCGATTTGTGGCTGGGTACACTGGCTCATGGTGTGTATCGCATCACTTTGCCACAAAACTGGCAAGGCGGGAATTCGGTACCACTGGTGGTAAAGCGCTTTAACAAAAGCGCGGGCCTGCCCAGCGAAAACCGCAACTCAGTGCATTGGTACCAACAACAACTGCTGTTTGCTACTGTTAGTGGCTTTTACCGTTTTGACAGCCAAAGCGCGCAATTTATGCCCGACAAGGTGCTGGGCGCAGCCTTTCCGGATACCCAGCCCTGGGTACGTTATCCACAAATCGACCAACACAATAATCTCTGGCTACTAACATGGGACAACATTACCGGTAGCCGTCAGGCCGGGGTATTATTTGCCGACGATAATGGCTTATATCGCTGGCAGGCTTCCTCATTGCTACCACTGCAGGATATTCCACTCGATACGCTGCTGATAGATCAGCAAAATGTTATTTGGTTTGGCGGCGCAGAAGGTATTTTCCGCTTTGCTATTACAGAGCATCGCAACCTGCCGCCGCGTCTGCCGTTAATACGGCAACTCAGAACACTCGCCGGCGATATTTTCTACAGTGGCGGCACTTTACCTAAGCGGCTAAAACTGGATGCTGCCAGCACAGAGCTGCGTTTTGAATATGCCAGCCCCAACTTCAGCCACTTATTTTTGCCGCAGTTTCAGGTGAAGTTACAAGGCCACGATAAAAACTGGTCGGGCTGGAGCAACGAGCTATATCGTGATTACACCAACCTGCCCGCCGGCGACTACCAGTTTATGGTACGCAGCCTGGATTATCAGGGTAACCTGCAATTATCGGCACCGCTGAATATTCATATTGCTCATCCCTGGTATGCCAGCCCACTGGCCTGGTTGCTTTACGCGCTGCTAGCTGCGGCTTTAATATATCTGTTGCTAAAATGGCGCACCCATCAGCTAACGGCAGAAAAACAGCAACTTACCACCTTGATAGAGCAGCGCACGCTGCACCTGCAACACACTATGCAGCAGTTACAACAAGCTAAACACACGGCAGAGTCTGCCACGGCAGCTAAAAGCGAGTTTCTTGCCAATATGAGCCATGAACTGCGCACACCGCTAAATGCGGTACTCGGTTTTGCCGAACTGGCGCAGCACAGCCAGGATGCTAAAACCCAGCAAAGTTATCTGGCTAAAATTCGAGCCTCTGGCAAAATTTTGTTAAGCATTATTAATGACATTCTGGATTTCTCCAAAATAGAAGCCGGTAAGCTGGAGCTGGAGCAAGCGCCATTTAATCTGCAACAAACCATTTTGCAGGTTACCGACATGTTCAGCGCCCAGTTACAACAAAAGTGGCTGAATTTCTCGCTAGAACTGGACAAAAGCATCCCACCGGTGCTGAAAGGCGATGCGCTGCGACTAAGCCAGGTATTAATTAACTTACTCAGTAACGCCATTAAATTTACCGAGCGCGGCAGTGTCAGCCTGACAGTAAGCCCGGTCGGCAATGCTGATAACTGCCTGTTGCAGTTTGCCGTTACCGACACTGGCATTGGCATCAGCGAAACGCAGCAAGCCCGCTTGTTTACTGCTTTTAGCCAGGCCGATAGCTCTATCAGCCGCAAATACGGTGGCACCGGCCTGGGTCTGACCATTTGTCAGCGCCTGCTAAAACTAATGGGCAGCAAACTGAATGTTCAGACTGCCGAAGGCCAGGGCAGCAGCTTTGGCTTTGCTGTGCAGTTTACTGCGGCCAGTGCCGACAGCCTGGAACCTGCGGCGGCGTCGCCACCGCAACTGGCTGACGACAAAGCATTTCAGCACACAGTGCTACTGGTAGAAGACAATTATTTTAATCAGGCACTGGCGCAAATTATTCTGCAAAAGCTCGGACATAAAGTAATTAGCGCCAACAATGGCGAACAGGCGTTACAGTTCGCCATGCAACATGCCATCAGCTTAGTATTAATGGATATAGAAATGCCAGGGCTTAACGGCTATGACACGGCACGCCAATTACGCCAGTATCATAACTATGCACAGACCCCGATTATCGCCATGACAGCGCATCATTCTGAGCATGTGCGCCAGCAATGCCTGCAGGCTGGAATGAATGACATGCTAACCAAACCGATAGACGCCACTATGCTGGCTGCCTTGCTGGAGCAATGGCGCTAGCCAGCCGGTTGCTGTGCACTGACGGCTTGTATGTCGTTGCAATAAAACCGGTTTGGCAGTTCCTGGTTAAGCTGCAGCAGGTATTTCAACTGCAGTTGTTCGTACCAGTTATCCAGCAGTACGCTGAGTAACGCCTGATCAAAACGACGCTGCAATACCGGTTCACGAAAAGCTGCCCGGTATAAGGTCGAGCCAAACAGCTCGTGAATAACTGCTGGCAGTGCTCGTTTTGATTGTTGCTGATGGTAGGTAAAGATATTTCGATCCAGCACTATTGTCTTAACGCGGCCGCTAAACAACATTTCAACCTGAGCCTGCTGATCCACCGTTTCCAGATAGCCCGGCTGTATCGCCATTGCATCGCGGTAGTCAGCTCCGAGCACCGCCGTCGCGCCCTGAAACGCAACGGTGGTCAGCAACGCCATATCAGCGGGATGTTGCAGGGTTAATTCATCGCTTTGCCGTGCAACCACCACGTTCTGATAGCGAATATAAGGCTGAGAAAAAAATAATCCGGGTTCATTCGGTTCATTAGGCTGCAAACTGGCAATATCACCAAAGCCACTTTCCAGCTGACTGCGAATGCGGGAGTTGGGTAAAAAAGTAAACTCTGCTTCATAGCCCATGCGCCTGACTACTTCACGCAGCAGCTCAATTTCGTAACCGCTGACAATATCCAGCTTAATATATGGCGGTTTATGCTGCCCCACCAACACGGTAAGCGGGGCCGCCCACACAGACTGACATACCAGCAGGCAAGCTACTACTACCCATCCTTTTCCGGCCATACGTACTCCGCCATACTTTTTATTAAGCTTAGACGGTTTTACCCGGCAGCGCGGAGAAAATACAAGCTATTTGCTGTAGCAGGAACAACGATGTTTTATTTTATAACAAACACTTAGCCGCGTTATTGCTGCACGCTGGCAAGCGCACTAGCGCAGGTTAGGCGCCAGCCAGCTTTGCGCCTGCTCGGGGCTCCAGCCTTTTTTCACCGCATAGTCATTTAGCTGATCATCGGCAATTTTACTCACAGCAAAATACTTACTGTCGGGGTGACCAAAATACCAGCCGCTAACGGCAGCCCCGGGCCACATGGCGTAGCTTTCGGTCAGCACTATGCCGGTTTGCGCTTCAACATCCAGCAACTGCCACAAGGTGCCTTTTTCAGTATGCTCCGGGCAGGCCGGATAACCCGGTGCCGGCCTTATACCCTGATACAGCTCACGAATAAGCTGCTCGTTATCCAGTCCTTCATCCGCAGCATAGCCCCAGTATTCGCGCCGTACTTTTAAATGCAGGTATTCGGCCAGCGCTTCAGCTAAACGATCAGCCAGCGCTTTTACCATAATGCTGTTGTAATCATCGTGATCGGCAGCAAAGCTGGCAGCCAATTCATCGGCGCCAAAACCGGTGCTGACAGCAAAGCCGCCGATATAATCTTTGACGCCACTGTCAACCGGGGCGATAAAATCTGCCAGGCTGCAATTGGGCGCATTGTTGCGCAGCTGCAGCTGTTGGCGCAGATTATACAAGCGGGCTCTTTCGCTGGTTCGGCTCTCGTCGGTGTACACCACGATATCTTCACCGTCGCTGTTGGCCGGGAACAAGCCAAACACCGCCTTACCTTTAACATGACCGTCGTTAATCATGGTATCGAGCATGGCATTGGCATCTTTAAACAACTTGCGTGCCTCCATGCCGACTTCAGCGTGGTTTAAAATAGCCGGATACTTGCCGGATAACTGCCAGGTTAAGAAGAACGGCGTCCAGTCGATGTAATCGCGCAGCAGGTTTAAATCAACATCCTGCCATAAGTGCACGCCGGGCTGTTTCGGCGCGGGGGCTACTTTGCTTAAATCGAGCTGAAATTTATTTGCTTTGGCCTCAGCGAAACTCAGCAGCTTTTCTCCAGGGCGCGAGCGGGCATGTTGCTCACGCGCCACCACATATTCGTTTTTAATCCGGCTTAAATAACCGGCTTTGCTATCGGGGCTAATTAACGACTGCACCACTGACACACTGCGCGACGCATTGGGCACATACACCACGCCGTTGGCATAATTCGGCTCAATCTTTACCGCGGTATGGGCTTTCGACGTGGTAGCCCCGCCAATCAGCAGCGGCTGAGTAAAGCCTAAGCGGGTCATTTCTTTGGCGACATGCACCATTTCATCCAAAGACGGCGTAATCAGGCCGGATAAGCCTATTACATCGACATCGCGCTCTTTGGCTACCCGTAAAAGCTCGGCACAGGGCACCATTACGCCAAGATCAATTACTTCAAAGTTATTGCACTGCAGCACCACGCCAACGATGTTTTTGCCGATATCGTGCACATCGCCTTTTACCGTGGCCAGCAGCACCTTGCCCTGGGCACGGCCGCCTTCTTTTTCCAGCTCAATAAAAGGCTGTAAATAAGCCACGGCTTTTTTCATTACCCGCGCCGATTTTACTACCTGCGGCAGAAACATTTTGCCTTCGCCGAACAAGTCACCCACCACGTTCATGCCGTCCATTAACGGACCTTCAATCACATGCAGTGGTTTTTCTGCTTGTTGCCGGGCTTCTTCAGTGTCGATATCAATAAAGTCAGTAATACCTTTTACTAAAGCGTGCTCTAAACGTTTATTAACCGGCAGGCTGCGCCAGGCATCATCCACTTTTTCGGCTACGCTGCCATCGCCTTTAAACTGCGCGGCAATCTCCAGCAGCCTCTCGGTGGCATCGTCACGGCGGTTGAGAATAACGTCCTCTACACGCTCTTTCAGCAGCTCAGGGATATCGTCATACACCGTCAGCTGGCCGGCATTAACAATGCCCATATCCATACCAGCGCCAATGGCGTGGTACAAAAATACCGAGTGAATGGCTTCGCGCACGGCATCATTGCCGCGAAACGAGAACGACACGTTAGATACACCGCCGGAGATTTTCGCATGCGGGCACAAGCGCTTTATCTCGCGGGTGGCTTCAATAAAATCTACTGCGTAGTTGTTATGCTCTTCAATACCGGTGGCAACGGCAAAGATATTCGGGTCAAAAATAATGTCTTGTGGCGGAAAACCGATTTGCTCAGTGAGGATTTTATAAGCACGCTGGCATATTTCGACCTTACGTGCTTTGGTATCGGCCTGGCCTTGCTCATCAAACGCCATTACCACTACTGCTGCACCATAGCGGCGCAGTAGGCGCGCCTGGTGTAAAAATGGTGCTTCGCCTTCTTTTAGTGAAATGGAGTTAACCACCGCCTTGCCCTGAATGCATTTTAGCGCGGCTTCGATAACTTCCCATTTCGACGAGTCGACCATAATCGGCACCCGCGAAATATCCGGCTCAGACGCCAGCAGTTGCAGGTAGCGCACCATGGCGGCTTTGCTGTCGAGCATCGCCTCATCCATATTGATATCGATAATTTGCGCGCCGTTTTCTACCTGCTGCCGTGCTACATCGAGTGCCGCTTCAAAATCACCATTTAAGATCAGCTTTTTAAACTTTGCCGAGCCGGTAACGTTTGTCCGCTCGCCAACGTTGATAAATCGGGCCTGTTGTCGCATTACCACTCCAGAGAAAAGGCTTCAAGGCCGGCTAAATTAAAACTATGGTTGGGCGCTTTCGGTTGGCGCGCAGGTGCATCTTTTACTGCATCTGCTATGGCTTTTATATGCTCGGGCGTAGTACCGCAGCAGCCGCCGACAATATTGAGAAAGCCCTGTTTGGCCCAATCGGCAATTTCTGCCGCCATCTCCCCCGCGCCCAAATCATATTCGCCGAACTCATTCGGCAAGCCGGCATTAGGGTGTACCGAAACATAAGCTTCTGACACGCCGGACAGCGTTTCGACATAAGGCCGCAATAAATCCGGGCCTAAGGCGCAGTTAAGGCCAAAACAGACCGGCTCGACATGGGCCAGGCTATGATAAAAGGCTTCGGTAGTTTGGCCGGATAAGGTACGGCCGGAAGCATCGGTAATGGTTCCGGAGATCATCACCGGCAGTTTAAAACCCACTTCATCAAATACCTTTAACACCGCAAAAGCGGCCGCCTTGGCATTTAGCGTATCAAAGATGGTTTCCAGCATAATAATGTCAGCGCCGCCTTCGATTAGCGCATGGGTCGACTCGATATAGGCCTCTACCAACTCGTCAAAGCTGATATTGCGAAACCCCGGATCGTTTACGTCCGGTGATATAGTCGCCGTACGGTTAGTTGGCCCGAGCACACCGGCAACAAAGCGCGGTTTATGCGGCTCAAGCCTGGTGACCTCATCACAGACTTTACGTGCCAGTACGGCTGCTTCGCGGTTAATCCGTGCCGACAAGCCTTCCATCTGGTAATCGGCCATCGCGATAGTCGTAGCGTTAAAGCTGTTGGTTTCAACAATATCAGCGCCAGCCAGCAAATATTGGCGGTGAATATCAGCAATTAAATCCGGCTGGGTTAGCACCAGCAAGTCGTTGTTGCCCTTTACATCGCTGGGCCAGTTGGCAAATTCGCTGCCGCGATAATCGGCTTCTTCTAAACGATGCTGCTGGATCATGGTGCCCATGGCGCCATCGAGAATTAAAATACGCTGTGAAAGTAACTGAAGAAAATGCTCAGGCGTTAGTCTTGCTGTCATAAAATGCTCGTTGTAATTCTTAGTCGTTTAAGCGTGCAGTAGCTTAAATGTTACGGCCAATCTGGCTTAGCTCAAACGGCGTGGCCTGATAAACATAATAGTTCAGCCAGTTGCTAAACAGTAAAAAGGCATGACTTTGCCACAGCTTTTGCGGCCCCTGCAATGGGTCGTTATTACGGTAATAGTTTTCCGGCAGCTTCGGCGCAGCATCTGCCGCCAGATCGCGCTGATATTCTTCATCCAGCGTGGTTAAATCGTACTCCGGGTGGCCGGTAACAAATACCCGGCTGCCACTGCTGTTTTGCAATAAATAAGCGCCGGTCACATCGGCTTCGGCCAGTATATGTAAATCATCGTGTTGCTGGTACTTTTGCTTTGGTACCTGGGCATAGCGCGAGTGCGGCACTAAAAACGCATCATCAAAACCACGCACTAATGGGCACAGCGGCTGGCTTACCTGCTGCCAATACACGCCGGACAATTTCTCGCCACGGATTTCACGCTGTAAACCATAGTATTGATACAGCGCCGCATGGGCTGCCCAACATAAAAACAAGGTCGAGGTGACGTTGTTATCGGCCCAGCGCAGAATATCGCCGAACTGCGCCCAGTACGTTACGTCTTCATAATCGACCAGGCCCAGCGGCGCGCCGGTAATAATTAAGCCATCGTATTTTTGTTGCTGTACTTCAGAAAAATAACGATAAAAGCAGTTTAAATGGCTTGGCGGCGTATTTTTGCTGACATGGTCATCAATGCGCAGTAAATCGACATCCACCTGCAACGGGCTGTTAGCCAGCAAACGCAGCAGCTGAATTTCGGTGGCAATTTTATTTGGCATCAAATTTAAAATAGCAATTTTCAGCGGCCGGATATCCTGCGACTGCGCCCGGCTTTCGGTCATTACAAACACATTTTCGGCCGACAAGGCTTCTACCGCCGGCAACTGATCGATCACTTTAATAGGCATAGCCACACCCGGTTAACTGACATAGCCGCTACTTTGCGCAAAACCAGCGGCAAAGTCAACTTCTATACGTTTAGATGGCCAAATAATAAAAAGAGGATACCAATAGATTGCTAACTTAGCGCTGCCAGTACATGCTCCAGGTCGCGTTCGATGCCGCGTAGTAAGGCCTTAGCAGGAATGGTTGGCTCACGGCGGCCCTGCAGCCAATTCCGCAAAGTGCCTAACTGTACGTCAATCAGGTTAGCAAAAGCAGCTTGCGCTACCTTAGCTTTCCGGCTTCAGGGTTGTTTGCCAGATACTGCTGAGACTCGCGATACTCTTCATTTTGCATCAGCTCTTTTGCAACTGAAGCAGGCAGCATAAGTTCAACAATTGTGTACCACCGAATGGCTACTGCTCAGACTGAAGTTAGATAGATGGAAGTAAAATGGCAGAGCTTTCGGGACTCGAACCCGCGAACATTATGGCTTTTGGCGTGACAGACCGGCATGCTTCTGATAGAAAGCAACCGACTAAACTACCGCTTAGGCTTAAAAACAAAAAACCAGCATAATGCTGGCTTAAAATGGCGGAGCGGACGGGACTCGAACCCGCGACCCCCGGCGTGACAGGCCGGTATTCTAACCGACTGAACTACCGCTCC
>NZ_JAKUJZ010000006.1:177545-422124 GCF_022436675.1 Rheinheimera hassiensis
GGAGCGGACGGGACTCGAACCCGCGACCCCCGGCGTGACAGGCCGGTATTCTAACCGACTGAACTACCGCTCCGCACCAATTGCGCTGCAGAATTTCGTTTGGGTATCCTGCAGTGCGGCGGGAATGATACGGATTAGCCGAAAGGCCGTCAACACCTTTTTTGCCGCTTTTGCCTAATCCTTAATCATCCGGTAAGGTCAGATCCAGAATGTCATCCATATCGTTGTTTTTTTGTGCATTAGTGCTGTTTTTATCTGCTGCAGGCTTATTTTTTTCCGCTGTTGCCGCAACAGGCTGCACCTTGGCGTCTTTTTTACGCCAGAACTGCAAATCGGCTAATTTCCTGTCTGTCATAACAAACCAGATAGCAAAACCACCGCCAAACAGGATAAATAAGTTGGCGCCAATGACTAACCCCCAGGGAAACTCTGGTACAGGTTCGGCTTGCTCGGCGGCAATTTCATCTTTAATTTTTTGTGGTAAGTCGTCCAGTACCGGCGCTTCTTGTACCGGCCGGTTAACCACAAAACTGACTTCAGGCAGATTAAGCATAAATTCGCGGCCATCTTTCATCTCACCAAAAGCGGCCACTTCCAGAATATAGCTGCCATGGCCACGGTTATGCAGTTTAAGCTCGCGTGGTGAGGTGCCAGGCTCATTCAGTGCAAAAGGCTCTATCTCGCCGCTGGGGTAACGTACCCTGCCCTGCAGCAATACTGAGGCGGCATTAACGCTGTCATCTGTTACACGAAACAATACCTGATGCGGTATTGCCTGCTCCTGTGGTTTATCTTCAGCCAGCGCGGCCGCGGCGGTAATATCTGCGACTATTGGCGCGGGCTTTAATACTACCGGTGCCTGCTCTACTTCACGGGTGTATAAAGGTGTGCGCACGATATATTTCGGTGTCCACTCACCGGCGACAAACTTTAACTGAAACTCGCCGGTAAACACGCCGTCACGGGAGCGCTCGTCATAGCCTTTACCGTCATCACGAAATTGCGCTACCTGCACCACACCACGGCCAAAGTTGTCATAGTCAGCATTATTGGTGCTGACAAAGATCACTTCCAGCGCCAGTACTTCGTTAAAGTCTTTGGCTGTAATAGGCTGATCGCCATTGGTTAAACGTGCGGTGATCTTAACGGTTTCACCTACCATCAGGTTGGCAGGTAACGGCTCTACGTTTAGTTGAATGTCGCTTAGCAACATAATACGGCTTTCCGGCAGCAGGCGGCCAATCGCCTGCCAGGGCCCCGGCATCGGGTTTTTAATCTGAATTAAATCGTAACTGCTGGCGTCGTGCCAACGGATCTGCTGGGCTTCAGCGGTGTTAAAATGAATTTTGCTGCCATCGGGCTTTACCAGCACCACAGACGCCGAGCCACGACGGCGGAACAGCAGCAGGGTAATTTCTTCTACTTTATCATCAATACGAAAGCGGTTATCAAACAGCGAAATCTGGTTTTTGGTCGGCAAATCACTTAATAAAGTAAAACCACTTTCGTGCAGGGTTTTCTCATCAACAACCTCTGTGGCTTCTGTTGCCGGAGCTGCAGCATCAGGCGGCGCGTCCTGCATGGCGCAAAGTGGTAAGCTGCAAAGCCATAAACCTAAAACGGTTATCAGTTTCGCCACAGGCAGCTGCCTCCTTTTTTCTGTACCAGATCCAGCCGGTTTTCATGCGCAGCCAGTTCTTCTGCCGTTGCCTGCAGCACCTTTAACCCGCCACTGCGTTGTATTGCCACCGGGCCACCGTTGCCGTCAGTGCCGTCTTGCTCATTTGCCAGGTTTAAACTTACCTGGCCGCCGGTCATCAGCAGATAAACATCGGCTAAAATTTCGGCATCCAGTAAAGCGCCATGTAAGGTGCGGTGGCTATTATTAATATCGTAGCGGCGGCACAGTGCATCCAGGTTGTTTTTCTGGCCAGGGTGCATTTCCCGCGCCAGAAGCAAGGTATCCAGAATGGCGCAATAGTCACCAACCGGTGGCAGTTGCGGATGCAGCATAGAAAATTCGTGATTAATAAAGCCAACGTCAAACGCGGCGTTATGGATCACCAGTTCAGCGCCGTGGATATAGTCATAAAAGCTTTTGGCGATATCACGAAATTTGGGCTCATGTTTTAAGCGCTCGTTAGTAATACCGTGTACGGCAACCGCTTCAGCGTCAATAATTCTATCGGGGTTAATGTAAACGTGAAAATTATTGCCGGTAAAACGCCGGTTAATCAGCTCTACGCAACCTATTTCAATAATACGGTGGCCATCTCTGGGGTTAAGGCCTGTGGTTTCGGTGTCGAGAATAATTTGTCTTTTAGCCATGGTAGTTTCGTTTTTTACAGCATTTGGGTTAGATTATACGCCGTTTTGGTTTGAGGAAAGGCTTTATGCGCAAAACAGTTGCGATCTATACCGATGGCTCCTGCCTGGGTAACCCCGGCCCGGGTGGCTACGGCGCTGTGCTGATTTACAAACAGCATCGCAAAGAGTTAAGCGGCGGCTACAAACTTACCACCAATAACCGGATGGAGCTGCTGGCAGCTATTATTGCCTTAGAGAGTTTAAAAGACAGTTGTGACGTAGATTTAACCACCGACAGCCAATATGTGCGTTTAGGCATTACACAATGGCTGGCCGGCTGGAAACGTAATAACTGGAAAACCAGCCAGAAGCAGCCGGTGAAAAATCAGGATTTATGGCAAAGGCTGGATACTGCCGCCTCAGCGCACAAAGTTAACTGGCACTGGGTAAAAGGCCATGCCGGCCACCCGGAGAACGAGCGTTGTGATGTGTTGGCGCGTAGTGCGGCAGAGGCAAAACCCACTACTGTTGATACTGCGTTTGAGTTGAGCGCTAAAACTTAATCAAATCGTCAACTGCTTGCGCTGCAACACTCGCTTTGGCTCATCACAGCAACTCGCTTGCGCGCTCGCTCAGACACTCTGTGATGACCAAATCGAGGTTCCAGCCGCAGTTGACTAGTCCAGCGAAGTGATTACTCGCCGGATTTTGCCGCAGGTTCTGCGCTAGCGTTTGCAGCCAGCATTTTTTCCAGCTCGGCAATAAAGGTTTTATCGTCTGGCGCAGTGCGGCTACCAAAATGTTTTACTGTTTGCTCATCACTGCTTACCAGATACTTATTAAAATTCCAGCTTGGTGACTCACCGGTTCTGGCAATCAGCGCTTTAAATACCGGGTTAGCGTCGTCGCCTTTTACCTTAGAGCTGGCAAACATCGGAAATTTAACGCCGTAAGTTAAGTAACACACCTCTGCCGTTTTTTCGGCATCGTCATATTCCTGCATAAAACTGTCTGACGGAAACCCCAGTATCACTAAACCTTTGTCCTGATACTTTTGGTGTAAAGCCTCCAGGCCTTCGAACTGCTTGGTAAAACCACATTTACTTGCTGTGTTAACCACCAGCAGGGTTTTACCTTTGTAGCTGTCACATAAATCTACGCTTTCACGCGTGTTTAACTGCTGCATAGAATGGCCAAGAATTTCACCACACTGGTTAGCCATTGCCGGCATAGCCAGTAAACCGGCTACCAGAGTGGCCGCGCTTAATAAGGTTTTCATGTTTTTCTCCTGTAGGGCTGCAGATGTTGCAGTCGGCTAATACGTAGCATAAGCCTAAGCCGATCTGTGCGCCAGCGCTAGCCGCTAAAACCGGTAGGCCAGTTTAAATCTGGCTGTGCGTGGTTCCAGCGGGTGCGTATGCCTGTCTTCTATACCTTCTGCCGGCTCACCGGGTAAACGCGAGGCATAAAAATAGTCAATGTCGCTGTTGTTACTGTCAAAGATATTCAGTAATTCCAGCGTCAACTGCCAGCGCTGCCATTCATAGCGGTAACCGGCATTTACTGTGGTGGTTGCCGCTGAGCGCTGCTGGTTGAAGCTATCTAACGTACGTTTACCAAAATGGCGTAAACGCAAACTCAGCTGCCACGGGTTATCGGCTTTGTAGATGAGCCCCATGCTTAGTACCAGCGGCAAGGCACCATCAATGTAGTTACCCTCGTCGGCTGCCGCCTGGGTAAAACGCGAGCGGGTTAATGCCAGTTCGGCATCAAGGCTCCAGTTGCTGTTAAACCAATAATAAGCTGCAACTTCAACGCCATAGCGTTTGGATGCACGGCTTGGCTCATTGGTACCGGCATCACCAACATACAACAATTCAGAGTCCATATTCAGATACCAAAGCGCAGCCGAGATATTAAACGCTGTGTAGTCAAAAAACCGCAGCCCAAGCTCGGCGCCATTGCTGCGTACCAGCAGATCAACCGGTGCTACGCTATCACCGCTTTGCGGATCAATAACGGTAGTGGCCCCACGGGCATCATTAGAATGAAAACCCTGGCCAGCATTAAAATACGCCTGCCAGTTAGCCGCAAACTGATAGCTCAGGCCGGCTTTTAATGAGGCAATACCTTCGGTTGCCTCGCCACTGTTTGCCGCCAGATCGCTGTTAACATCGACGCTGAAATAATCGTAACGCAGGCCAAGATGAGCGTTCCAATCGCTGTTAAGCTGCATGGTACTTTGGCTAAACAGCGCCGCAGAGCCCTGTTGCACGGCGTCCTGGCGCACCGTGCTTAAACGCTGGCGCTGGCGGGTGTTATACAGGCCCACTTCGCCAATGTCGTCATAGCGTAATTGCACGCCCACCACATGCTCAACGGCAAACTCACCCAGCTGATTGTGCCAGTGCCGGCTAAGCTCGCCTCCATAGATCCAGCGCTCATCGACCTGTTCAAATTGATCACCGTTTAGCGGGTCGTTTAAGAAGTAGGTAAAATTGGACCATAAATCCAGCTCGGTTTGAATGGCATAAGCATTCCATTGCCAGGCGTCGCTGTACCAGCTGGCAGAAACGCTGTTGCGGCTGCTTTTGCCACCAACACTGGTATCAAGCGAGCCGAAGGCGTCAATCAACCCCTGGCTGACTGCTCGTTGTGGGATCTGATCAGCTGCATTCCAGCTGTTGTCGTATGCCATAAACGTTAAGGCAAACTGGCCACTGCCCAGCGGTTTGCTGTAACGCGCCAGCAGGTTTAATTTATCCACATCTTCAGCTATATCGGTCCAGGGGCCATCGTATTGCTGCAACTCACCGGCCAGCAGTACATCGGCCTTGCCCTGCTTTACATTGCCCTTTACCAGCAGGCGTTGGTAGTTATCCATACCAAAGGTTAATTCTGCCTCGTTGCGGGTGCGGTTTTGCATACCAAAACGAGCCACACCGGCGGCAGAAAAATCACCACTGTTGGCATGATAAGCACCTTTTTGATAGTCAATTTGTGATACCAGCTCAGGTATTAAAAAACTTAAATCGGTGTAGCCCTGGCCATGACCGTGGCTGCGCATATTTACCGGCATACCATCCACGTAGCTGGCAAAATCAGTGCCGTGATCAAGGTTAAAACCACGCAGAAAATACTGATTAGCCTTGCCGCTGCCGCTGTGCTGGGTAACCACCATGCCGGGAATAAACTCCAGGATCTCGCCACCGCGCAGTAAGGGCCGGTCGGCAATTTCGGCATTGCCCACTACGCCCTCTGAGGCCGAACTGGCCAAACCCAGCAAGTCGGTTTGCCGGCCTTTTACACTAATTTGCTCCAGTATATGCGCTGATAAGGGGTCAGCGACAACCTGTGCCGGAGCAAGTAATATTGCTGTACAAGCAGCAAGATAACGATAAACAGCCATGTGTATTCCTTAATGCGATAAAAGTGCCGGGTAAAGCGGGCTTGTCGGCGATAATACAGCGTTAGCCTTATTAGGTGGTAGTTGCCAGGATAACAACAACTTATGGCTATGCTGGCTGTCAAACAGCGCGGTGTAACTTAGCTGCCAGCGCTCAGGGCTGCTGCAACGTACCTGTAGCGGCAACAGCAAAAACATATCCTGTTGCATACGCTGCGCCAACCAATCAGTAGCTACAGTATTAATATCGCAAGCCCCCGCGACACTGCTAAAACGCAAACGCAGGCGGATATAATCTTGTAACTGTGGTTCACTGTCTAACACCTGCTGCCAACTTACCTGATGGCTGTCTTTGGCCTGAATAAGGCCGGCTTGTGCTAAATCGTGTAATGCCACTTTCCAGAGTAAAACAGGTTGCCCCTGCTGCTCAGTAACGTCCATATAAGCGGTACTGAATTTATGTGCTTGCGCGGTAGCCGCAAAACACAGCGTAAAGATCACCAACATCTGTGACAGAGCCCTCATTCACTTACTCCTGATTGCTGCTCGACGTTGTGCCGGCTTAGCTGCAATAGATATTCATCATCCGGCTCTTTTGCTGTTTGATAGTTAAGCTCTGCCCAGTGCAGCGCCGAAGCGGCATCCGGTGAAACATGCAAAAAATAGTGGACTAAATCTGCGGCATGTTCAGTATCACCGCGCAACAAACGCAGTTGCATGCGCTGATGCAGTTGTTCTGTAAACACCGGCGCTTTTGCCAGTTGGCGCTCGGCCCGGGCTAAACGCAGCAGCAGGCTGTCTGCCAGGGCATTATCCGACGCCAGAGCGTTAAGTTGTTGATACACCTGCTCGCCCTGCCCCAGTGCCAGGCTTAAATCGGCCCATTTTAACCATAAACTGGTAGGAGCCTGAGCCAGCACCGGTGTTAACCATTGTTTTGCTGTCGCTATCAGGCCAAGCTGCTCGGCCTGTTCGGCCAAAATGCCGCGTAACCAGATATCCAGCTCTGCCGGTAAGCTTTGCTGGCGCTGCCACAATTGCTGCAGTGCAGCGTAACTTTGCTGCCAGTTACCGCGCCGGCCGGCTACTTCATAGCTGCACACGCTGAATAAAAACAAATCCTGTTGCCATAAACGGCCGCAAGCTTGCTGTGCGCTGTCCGGTTGATGCAATGCCAGATGCACCCTGGCCGTCGTTAAACTGGCCTGAATATGTTGCGGTTGCTGCGCCAGTACCCGGCTTAAGGTTTGCAGCGCCGCGGTAAACTGATGTTGTTGCTGCTGAATATCAGCCTGCAGCAGCAAATACGACAAGCTTTGGCGACTGTCATCACTAACCTGGTTTAATAGCTGCTCGGCCTGATGAAACCAGTCATCAAAGCCCGGGCGACGCGCACCGGATAAATAAAGCTGTGCCAGCTGCAAGCGCTGCTTGTCATCCGGCTTACGCTGCAAAGCTTGCTGCAGTTGTTGCATGTCGGGGGTAAGTGACAGCACGCTGTCTAACGCCAGTTGCTGTGAGGCGTCGGGTTTAAATTCGGTTGCACCGGCGACAGACCAGCACAGCGCAAAAATAATACTTAATTTCTTAAACATAAAGCACCCCAAATAAAGAGCGGAGCCACTATATGGCCCCGCTGTAGGTTGCTACTGACTGCTGAGTAAATCAGCGTAGTCGGCTTCGCTTGTCGCATCCTGGGTAAAGTCCCGGCCGTTTAATGGCAAAGCTGGCGCTTGTTCGTCCTGATTAAACGCTGTCCGGCTATAGGTTAAAAACGACACTACCGCCACCGCGACATCAATTGTCACTTCGCCAGTGGTTGTTAACTCACCGTCGGATACTGCGACCATAAAGCTGTCGCTGCCCGTAAACTCCGTTGCGGGTGTGTAGGTAAAGTTGCCATCTGTAGCCAGTGTCAGGTTGCCGCTTTGCGGCGGGACCGTAACCGTGAACAACAAGCTGTCACCGTTTTTATCTGTGGCACTTAGCCTGTCCATCACCACAACACCGGTTTCAGTCATAAAGCTGTTGGCACCAAATTTGGGGGCAACATTGGGTTTGTCATTGTTACTGCCATTACAGCCACTGAGCACTGCTATACCGGCAACCGCAAATAGGATCGCTAACGTTTTCATATGCCGCTCCTTAGTTAGCTGAGCCCGGTAATGGGGTAAGCAGGTATGGGAAAGAGGTATCGAGCATGGCAGCGCTTAACGGTGCGCCATCTGTGAATGGCACATTACCGACCGGTGCATCTTCCGGCGCACAGTAGCCCAGATTGGTGGGTGTGCCGTTTACCGGAATATCATGACATAAGGCCCCCATTACCACACGCAAAGCGATATCGACTACATCATCACCCGGGCGGCGGCCATTGGGGAAACCGGCTAAGTCATCACCTGCTACACCAAACGCAGATTGCATCTCAGCTGGTGTTGCCGCAATGGCGGTATTTAACCGCAGCATTTCAGACGGGGTAACCGTAGATAGTTGGTTAACACCGGCTACACCGGTCAAAAACGCGTTAACCAGATCTAAACGTGGAAAATTAGACGGCGCTAAATCGGCGATATTGGTGCCTAATGTAGTGTTAACCGCATCACGGAACAAAATGTTTAACAACGCCGGTAAGCTTGGATGGGTAACGTAATCGGCAAACTGGCCGTCATCAGCAGGTTTGCTGCTGTTAAACTTATCCTTATCTGCCAAACCTATCACTAACTCATTAACCAGCGGGTTACTTAAACGCGATACCTGCACTAAAGCACCACCATTAACCTCTGGCCGGGCAAAGTTAGCATTGGGGTTTAAAATACGCGCTTGTGGCAAACTTGCCGTGGTCCAGGCACCGATAACACCATTGCCGCTGCCGGTAACACAGGTTTTTGGTACTTCTATTGCCAGCGAAGTCACGTTTTTATCAGCCAGATCGTCATTGGCGCTGCTTTGTGTAATGCCGCCGGGGAAACCAGCACCATCTCCGGCGCCTGGTGCACTGTCGCCCTCAACCGGAACATAATTGACCAAATCAAAGGTCTTACCCAGATTTACCACAAAGGCATCTTTACGCTGGCCGACAAAAACCCGTGCCATGGCATCGCACCCGGGCAAAGCGACCTGATACACGTATTGATCGGCATAGGCCTGGTAAGCAGCAGCACTGCTAAAGGTTTTGGTGCCGATAAAGTCATACGGTTTAGTAAAGGTCATAGCGCCATCTGAGGGCATCAGCATATTGCTGCTACCTGCCGCAGCGACCTCTAGGGTGTAATCTTCAAAAAAATTTAACGCTGCTGTATTGCCCGCGGCTACACCACCGACATTTTTCAGTGGTACCGCCACCATTTTCTGATTGCCCTCGGGGCCTATCGGTAATTTAACCCCAGCGCCCTCATTGGTCAGGGTGTTATTGAAGCGAAAGTTGAAGCTCAGATCAGGCTGCGCATCACCGTCGTTATCAATGTGAATGCTGTACACTGCTGCTGGGTCCATGGCGAAATAGTTGGGCCCACCATAGGCATCTTGCAGCGGAATATAATTTGCTATCAGCGTAACGTAGGCTTCGCGGCCGGGTTCATAGCTGTTAAACAGATAAAAGTCAGACGCATCTACTGTTGGCATTCGGGTAATATTTGGTGCTTCACGGTGGCTGGAGGCCTGTACACTGCTTAGCAGGCTAAGCGTGGTAAGCGCTGCGGTTACAGCAAAAAAAGTGGCTGTGCGTTTCATGTTTTTAGTCCCATTGATTTAAGTTGCGACCAAGAAACGACTGACTCAGATGATTGGATGCAGTGAAATGCAAAAAAATAAAAAAACCGCCGCAGCGGTTTTAAACGGGGTTGGGTTTGTTCAGCGCCTTACAGCGTAACAATCTCTGCAGTAAATAATACCGGGCCGCTTGGCGCACCGGTAATGGAGCCGCCAATCGGTTCCAGGCTTACCGCTAAAGCGGCTATCTGAATACCTTCAGCTTCAACCGGCCAGCCCAAAGTGCGTTCGCCCTGTTGCGGCAATAACCCTAACGAAATTGGCGCCTGACCATTAGCAGGTAACATCCATAGCTCATAATCATGCTGCGCATCATCTGTTACCGCCGCGGTAGATTTAACCCTTAAGGTGTTTTCCGCTTTGCTTACCAGCCACCAGGCTTTAGCGTCACTGGTTTGAATGACGGCTATGTCCTGCGAAACAGGGCTTAGCAACAAGGGCCGCAACATAATGACGGCCAGCAATAATGAAGCCGCAGTAGCCAGCGCCAGCCAGTATTTACCGGTTCTGGCAGGTGCTACCGGCGCTGTGGCAGCCGTCCAGCCTAAACGTTGCCGAATACGCTGCCATACCGCTTCATCGGGCGCCGTTGCCGGTAAACTTTCGGCCAGCGGGTTTAGATGTTGCTCCCAGCGCCACACCGTCTGGCGCGCACTTGGCTGCTGCATCATCAGCCGCTGAAATCGTTTACGGGCTGCGCCTTTCATAGCACCGAGAATAAAATCGACCGCCAGCGCGTCCAATAACTCCTGTTGCTGATACTTCATGCTTCAAGACACCTTTTCAATTGGGTTAAACCACGGCGGATCCAGCTTTTCACAGTACCCAGTGCAGAGCCGGTATGTTCAGTAATTTCCTGATGGCTCAGTCCGTTAAAATAGGCCAACTGGATTGACTGACGGTGCTCGTCACTCAAGCCCTGCATGCAATCATCCAGTTTCACCTTTTCACGAACCAAGCCTATTGCCTCCCCCGGCTGCACCTCATCTAAGCTTTGGTCGTTGTCCGGCTCTGAGATATCAAGATGTTCTGCCTTAACCCGGCGTGATTTTAGCAAGTCCAGTGCGCGGTAGCGGGTAATGCTGATCATCCAGCTCATTACGCTGCCTTTTTCGGCATGGTAATCGGCCGCGTTGTGCCAGATGCGTACATACGCATCCTGCAACACATCCTCAGCCCAGTCTCTGCGCCTGAGCAAATGCAAGCTGACAGAAAATAACTTACCTGATGTGGCCTGATATAACTGTTCAAATGCCGGTTTATTTCCCTGAGCCGCAGCGTACAGCCATTGCAGCAATTGTTGTTGTGATTGTTCCATTTGCAATCCTGTTAAGTTAACTCTCAGTTATCGTTACGACACACTGCGCAATTCAGATGCAGTAGCAAACATACTTAATGCAAAATTCACGTGTGTTTTTTTACCTATCCGCTATCATCCGCTTCCATTTTTTGGCGGCTCTCGTATGCTAAGCCAGAACTGCTTATTCAAGGATCGCTATGCGCATTTGTTTTTTAATGTACCCGTGGGACAAAGTTTATCCAGACGGCGACAGTACCATTCGGATGATCCACGAAGCGGTAAGCCGCGGCCATACGGTAGCCATTACCCATGCCACTAACTTAACTGTGCGGGATAGCATCGCCCAGGCGTTTTGCAAAGTGTTTGTTAAAGGCCAGAAAGTATCCAGTAATATTGCCAGTTTTTATCGCAATGCGCAGTTTAACCAGCAAAAGCTGCCGCTGGCGGCCTTTGATGCCATTTTTATCCGGTTAAACCCGCCGCTGGACCCGATAGCGCTTAATTTTCTTGATTCAGTGCGCGAAGATACCTTTATTATGAATGACTTAGATGGTGTACGGATTGCCAATAATAAGATGTACACCGCGTCCTTGCACGACCCGGATAACGAGTTTATTCCGGTGACTCATGTATCAAAAAACAAGGACTATCTGGCACGGGTACTGGCAGAATCGCCCAACGATAAGATGATTTTAAAACCTTTGAACGGCTATGGTGGCAAAGGTGTCATTCTGCTGGAGAAATCTGCCGCACAAAGCGCCCGCTCTCTGCTGGATTTTTATATCGGCGATACCGAGCGCGGCAACTACGTTATTTTGCAGGAATATGTTGAAGGCGCTGAGCTGGGTGATATCCGTATTCTAATGCTAAACGGTAAACCTATCGGTGCCATGCGCCGTATTCCGCCGGCAGATGATGTGCGCTCTAACGTACATGCCGGCGGCAGCGTAGTTAAACACCAACTGACCGAACAGGAAAAACGCTTGTGTACGCATATAGGCCCGCGCCTTGCCCGCGACGGTTTATTTTTTGCCGGCATCGATGTCATTAACGGAAAATTGATTGAAGTAAACGTAATGAGCCCTGGCGGCATAGCACGGATTAACCGGTTAAATAGCGTGCGCCTGCAAGAGAAAGTTATTGATTTTATTGAGCATATGGTAAATAGCAAAACCCAATTATCACCACGTAAGCAGGTATTCAGGCCACTGCTGAGTGAAGCTGAAACCGTTATTTGAAAATTTTTTATCGTCTTAGAAAAAATAATTCACTGTTTTAAACCGGTAAATCTCGGTAAATAGGCAAAAAAAAATCTGAGGTGCGCTTATGTCACAGGTAGAAAGCAACGATTTTGAACTGGATGACTTAACGGATGACGTTGAGATCGTCAAAGATTTATCTCCAAAGGACAACAAAGCAAAGCAGAAACTGGAAGCGCGGCGGCGCATAGATGATCTGCTGGAACAAAAACGCTTACGCCAGTTGCTGGATGACTGGGATCTGGATGATACGGAAGCATAAAACAGCAAGACATAAAAAACGGGCGCCTTAAGCGCCCGTTCTGCTATCTGTAGTGCCCGCCGTGGCTATTAACCACGATACTTTTGCATAACTAACGTGGCGTTAGTGCCACCAAAACCAAAGCTGTTCGACATCACGGTATTAAGCTCAGCAGGGGTAGCCTTAGTAACAATATTCAGCCCCTGTGCAGCTTCGTCCAGCTCGCCGATATTAATTGAAGGCGCGATAAAGCTGTGCTTCATCATCAGCAGTGAATATATTGCCTCATGCACGCCTGCAGCACCCAGCGCATGGCCCGTCATTGCCTTGGTCGCACTGATAGCCGGTGATTTACCGGCAAACACTTCCTGAATAGCGCCCAGCTCTTTTACATCACCTACCGGTGTACTGGTACCATGAGTATTAACGTAATCTATCTGGGCAGTAACATTTTGCATTGCCATTTGCATACAACGCACAGCGCCTTCACCACTTGGCGCTACCATGTCATAGCCATCAGACGTTGCACCATAACCGGTTACTTCAGCATAAATAGTGGCGCCACGGGCTAGGGCATGCTCCAGCTCCTCAACCACAACCATACCGCCGCCGCCACTGATGACAAAACCATCACGGTTAGCATCATAAGTACGTGATGCCAGTTCAGGAGATTCGTTGTATTTGGTAGATAATGCGCCCATCGCATCAAACTCCATTGCCAGCGTCCAGTGCACTTCTTCACCACCACCGGCAAATACCACGTCCTGCTTACCCAGTTGGATCAGCTCTACTGCATGGCCGATACAGTGCGCACTGGTGGCACAGGCAGAACTGATAGAGTAGTTCACGCCTTTAATTTTAAACGGCGTGGCTAAACAGGCTGAACAGGTACTGGACATGGTTTTTGGCACCGCATAAGGGCCAACCCGCTTTACACCTTTTTCACGCAAAATATCAGCAGCTTCTACCTGCACTTTAGATGACGCACCACCTGAGCCTGCAACTAAACCAATACGCGGGCTGGAAATTTGCTCTTCGGTAAAACCGGCATCTGCAATGGCTTCTTGCATGGAAATATAAGCATAGGCTGCAGCATCACCCATAAAACGCATGGCTTTACGGTCAATCAGCTCGCTGGGTTCCAGTTTGATATTACCCCATACCTGGGAACGCAGGCCCAGCTCAGCAAATTCTTCTGATCGGGTAATGCCTGAACGCCCGGCCTGTAACGAGGCCAATACTTCGTCTTTGTTATTACCAATACTGGACACAATACCAATACCTGTTATTACCGCTCTTTTCATGCTTTCTCCATCGACCAGCCAGTTGCCGGCAAGGTTAAAATAATACTGTTCGCTATTGTACGGACTTTGTTCTGCAAAGTGGTCAGCTTTCAGCGCACACTTGTACTCTGTTTTCAATTTTGCGATAGCTTAGGGTAAACTACAAGCCGAATATTGTGGTGGACCTGCCTTACTTATGTCTCAGCTTACGCATGCCAAAATACATTTTAATGAACAAGGTACGCCCGTGGCGTCAGATTTTGATGACGTCTATTTTTCCAATGACGGTGGCATGGCCGAAACCGATTATGTATTTTTGCAGCAAAATGGTTTACCCCAGCGCTGGCCAACGCATCCAGCACTCGCTTTTCATATTATTGAAACCGGGTTTGGCACCGGCGCTAACTTTCTGCTGAGCTGGTTACGCTTTCGTCAATACCGCCAGCAGTTTCCAACCGCAGCCTGCCAGCGCCTGTATTTCAGTAGTTTTGAAAAATTCCCGTTAAGCCATGCTGATCTTACTCAGGCTCTGGCGGTACATACTGATCTTCAACAGCAGTGCCAGCAATTGCTGCAAGCTTACCCGTTGTGTGTTGGCGGTTGTCACCGGCTTAGCTTTGATAACGGTAGCGTAATACTGGATTTGTGGTTTGGTGACGTAAATAACCTGCTGCCAGAGCTTAATGCCCCTGCAGATGCCATTTACCTTGATGGTTTTGCCCCCAGAAAAAACCCGGATATGTGGCAGGATCAGCTGTTTACCGGCCTGGCCCGGCTAAGTGGTAGTGGCAGCACAGTATCTACCTTTACCTCTGCGGGTCTGGTAAAGCGTGGTTTGCAGCAGGCTGGTTTTACGGTGAGTAAAATTAAAGGCTTTGGCCGCAAGCGTGAAATGCTGACAGCCATAATGGCAACGGATACCGCCCCCCAGTTAGCAACACCTGCCCCGTTAAATGATGAAGTCACCATTATAGGCGGGGGTATAGCATCGCTTTGCACAGCTTTGGCACTGACTCAGCGCGGTATTACCGTGCACCTCATTTGCGAAGATGACAGGGTGGCACGCCAGGCATCACAAAACCGCCAGGGCGCGGTATACCCCAACCTGCATGCCAACCTCACCGATGACAGCCAGTTGCACGCTCAGGCCTTTTTGTTTGCCCGGCGCTTTTATCAGCACTGGCAACAACAAGGGTTAGATTTTGCAATGGACTGGTGTGGCTTACTGCATCTGGCCAGCAATACGCTGCTACAACAGCGCCAGCAAAAGCTGATGGATAAAGCGCTGTGGCCAACTGAGCTGGTGCAGGCCGTAAATGCCAGCGAAGCCTCTGCCATTGCCGGGCTTGAACTGCCCCACGGCGGCATTTATATACCACTGGCTGGCTGGTTAAGCCCGCAACAGTTCTGCCTGCAGGCACTGCAATATTTACAGCAGCAAAAGTTATTCCGCTTTAGCCCGGATTGTAAAGTACGGGCAATAAGGCAAAACAATAACGGATGGCACTTAGATACCGCAACCGGAGAATGTCAGGCCGCAATTTTAGTGCTGGCCTGTGGCAGCAAATTGGCAGAATTTGCTCCAACGGCACAGCTGCCACTGAATAAAATCCGCGGCCAGGTCAGTTATGTGCAAGCCAGCGCTATGGCGCCACTTAAAACGGTACTGTGCCACAAAGGCTATATCACGCCACAATGGCAAAACCTGCACAGCGTTGGCGCTACTTTTGACCGTAACGCAACAGAAGCCTTTATCAGCGCGCAGGATAACAGCGAAAACGTAGAATTGGTTCGCCAGCAACTGCAGCGACCAGACTGGTTTGCTGAAGCCAAAGTAACAGACGCAACAGCGGCTTTTCGGGCCACTTTGCCAGATCACTTACCCTTGGTTGGCCCGCAGGCTAATCAGCAAAACCTGTACCTGATAGGAGCCATGGGCGCTAGAGGCATTATGCTGTCGCCATTGCTGGCCGAACTATTGGCCTGCCAGATTTGTGCAGAACCGCAGCCGTTAACGCAACAGCTGTGTAAACGGCTGGCAGCTAGCCGTTTTCAAGTTGCTGGGCAAAGGCAATAAAAGTTTGCTAAGGTAGCGCAGAATCATAAATAAAAGTAAGGACAAAGCATGCGTCTAGCCGTTTTATTATGTCTGGCGTTATTAAGTTACGGGCAAAGTGTTGCCGCTAAAGATTTTTACCAAATCCCGCTGCCCGAAGATGCCCGTGAATTTGCCCGGCTTGATAATAAATTGCCAGCGGTGCTAAGTTACTTTAGCCAGCAAAGCGAAACCACACTGCGCGATTTTTATGTCCGGCAACTGGGGCAGCCCACTTCAAGCCAAACCCGGTATGGCCGCGAACATTTATATTTTACCCTCAATGGTAACCAGGTACGTATTCTGATCTCAAGCCGTGACAACTGGCGTCAGGTTGACGTAATGGTACAAAACTAAGCCGGTTAAGGCCTCTTGGTTAAGGCTTGGTTAACTGCAACACTACCCTGCGGTTTTGTTTTCGCTCCAAGGCAGTATCGTTTGGCGCTACGTGGCGTCGTTCACCAAAACCTTCTACCTGAACTTTATCCTCACTTAGCCCGGCAGCAACAAAAAAGCTTTTTACTTTCTCCGCCCGCTTTACCGATAACTGCTCGTTCATCCAGCGCCCGCCATAACTGTCGGTGTAGCCCTGAATTTCAACATAGTCGATATCCTGATCATATTTCAGGTATTCAGCTATCTGCGCCAGCCTGCGCTCAGACTCACGGGTTAACTGGTCACCACCGCTTTCATAGCTCAGTACAGTAAAGGCAATATCATCAAAGCCATACGGCAACAACCGCGACACACACTGATTAAACTGATGATAATTTGCCGGAAACTGTACCGGGTTCATCGCCGCCACCACTTTGTCGTAAGGGCTGTACCAGTCGCTGAAGTAAAATGTCGGGCTAAAGCCCTGCTCCAGCTCAGTTAGCAAGGTCCAGGCGGTTTTTTTCGGCAAATCGCCATTATATTGCTTTAATAACTTCATGCTGGCCACCGCTTTAGCAGGGGTGCCCGGACGCCACGCTGGCGGCACTGACAGCACTTCCGCTAAGCCATAGTTATCGGGCAGCCGTAGCATTTGTAATTCAAAATCTAAGTTCAGCCCTTTACTGGCCACACTGCGAAATACCGCCTGGCCAAACTGCGGAATTTCATGCTGCAGCTGACACTCCAACGGGGTGTTTTTACTTAATTGCCAGACTGATTGCTCAATACTGGCAGAATATTGACGCAACTGCGGCTGTGCCAACACACTGACACTGCACAACAGGCTGCTGATCATTAATAAAGTTCGCATTTTCTGGCTTTCCACCACTGTCGGTAAGCAATTTATGGCAATTCTGTTTTATGTTAAGCAAACACTATGCCGCAACAAGACGCTGGAGCAATTCTTTGGCATAATAGCCGCTGATTGGCAAACTGGCGATGTTATGACACAACCAAGATCACAGCTGGCACAGCGCTTTCGCGGGTACTACCCTGTAGTTATCGACGTCGAAACCGCTGGCTTTAATGCAAAAACAGATGCTTTACTGGAAATAGCAGCCACCTTGCTGGATATGGACGACGACGGCAATTTAGTGCCGCTGCAAACACTGCACTTTCATGTTGAGCCTTTCGAGGGCGCGAATCTGGATGCCAGCTCACTGGCATTTAACGGTATCGATCCATTTAACCCGCTACGTGGTGCAGTGCCAGAGCGCGAAGCCATTACGGAAATATGTAAAGCGGTGCGCAAAGCACAAAAAGACGCCGACTGTCAGCGCAGCGTTATCGTGGCGCACAATGCCGCTTTTGATCAGGGCTTTTTTAACGCCGCAGTGGAACGGCTTAACTTTAAACGCTCGCCCTTTCATGCCTTTGTATCGTTCGACACCACCAGTTTGTCAGCATTAGCGCTGGGGCAAACCGTGCTTGCTAAAGCCTGTCAGGCTGCAGGTATTGAATTTGATAATAAAGAGGCGCACAGCGCCTTGTACGACACTGAACGCACTGCTGAGCTGTTTTGTTATATTGTGAATAGCTGGAAACAACTGGGGGGCTGGCCGCTGGCACAGGCTGCAGAAGCAGCCAGCGAAGACGCCACTGAACCGGTGTGACACCTTAGCATTACCCGCCACAAAGTATAAAGGCCGCTTTAGCGGCCTTTATACTAACTACAACAAAGCGGTTACTCTGCCGGAGTGTCAGTTTTGTATTTAGCAGCAGTTTCTTTGATCAGCGGCTGCAGTTCACCACGCTGAAACATTTCCAGCACGATATCACAACCACCAACCAGTTCACCGTCTACCCACAACTGCGGAAAAGTAGGCCAGTTGGCATATTTGGGTAATTCAGCACGAATATCCGGGTTCTGCAGAATGTCTACAAAAGCAAACTGCTCGCCACAGGCAATCAGCGCCTGGGAAGCTTGAGCCGAAAAACCACAACTTGGGAATTTAGGCGAGCCTTTCATAAATAACAGGATCGGATTCTCAGCAATTTGCTGCTTAATTTTATCTAACGTTTCCATTAACACCTCACACCATAAGCATTTTCAGACTGGCAGACATTTTACGCTGTTCTGTCGTAACTGGCACTTGAGATCTGAGAAAAAATCCCCACCTCTGTTGCTACAACCTTAAGCGCTGATTATCACAGCCGACTACACTGGATCAGCCAATAATCAATACTGTAAAACTTGAGTATTTTAGTCAGGTTTTGTAGTCTACGCCATGCAGACATCATAAACAACGCCAACGGAGAACGACAATGGCCTTTGAATTACCAGCATTACCTTATGCAAAAGACGCTTTAGCGCCACACATTTCCGCAGAAACTCTGGAATACCACTACGGCAAACACCACAATACTTACGTGGTAAAACTGAATGGTTTGATTGAAGGCACGCCTTTTGCCGGTAAATCTCTGGAAGATATCGTTCGTACCTCTGAAGGTGGCATTTTCAACAACGCCGCTCAGGTATGGAACCACACTTTCTACTGGCACTGTTTATCACCAAACGGTGGTGGCGAGCCAACAGGTGCGTTAGCCGACGCTATTAATGCCAAATGGGGCTCTTTTGCTGCATTTAAAACCGCCTTTAACGACAAAGCCGTGAACAACTTTGGTTCAAGCTGGACCTGGTTAGTGAAAAAAGCTGACGGCAGCCTGGATATCGTTAACACCAGCAACGCCGCTACGCCATTAACAGATACCAGCGTAACGCCGGTAATGACTGTAGATTTATGGGAACACGCCTACTACATCGACTACCGTAATGCCCGTCCAACTTACCTGGATGCATTCTGGGCACTGGTTAACTGGAAATTTGCCAGCGAAAACTTTGCCAAATAATACTTTGCTGTATTAAATGAACCCGGCTTATGCCGGGTTTTTTGTCTGCCCAGCTTTACACTTTCATCTAATAAGCCAACTAAACCTGTTTGCGCTCAGCAACGATAGCCTGAAGAAATTTATAGATTTTTCTGTCAATTAGTCAGGCGGGAATCCGCTTTACTGTCTAACCTTAAGATAACAGCTTGGCTGCCACCCTTTCCCGATGTTTAAAAGCTGGAGGTGCATATGAGTATTTTCGAGCACTATAAATCACGCTACGAAGCTGCGAAAGAAGAAGAATATAGCATCCAGGAATTCCTGGCGTTGTGCAAAAACGATAAAAGCTGCTACGCCAGTGCAGCAGAGCGTTTATTGCTGGCTATAGGCAAACCCGAACTGACCGATACCGCACAAGACCCGCAGCTAAGCAGGCTGTTTTCTAACCGGGTTATAGCGCGCTATCCGGCATTTTCTGAGTTTTACGGTATGGAAGATGCCATCGAACAAATTGTGTCTTACCTGACGCACTCAGCGCAGGGGCTGGAAGAGCGCAAACAAATTTTGTATTTACTCGGCCCGGTGGGCGGCGGTAAGTCGTCACTGGCCGAAAAGCTGAAACATTTAATGCAGCAAATCCCCATCTACTACTTAAAAGGCTCACCGGTGTACGACAACCCGCTATGCCTGTTCGACGTGAACGAAGATGGCAATATCCTGCAGCAGGAATATGGCATTCCCAAACGCTACCTGCGCAATATTATGTCGCCGTGGGCCAGCAAACGGCTGCACGAGTATAACGGCGATATCAGCCAGTTTAAGGTGGTGAAAAAATACCCGTCTATATTGGATCAGCTGGCCATTGCCAAAACCGAGCCCGGCGATGAAAACAATCAGGATATTGCCTCGCTGGTAGGTAAAGTAGATATCCGCCAGTTGGAACACTTCGCGCAGAATGACCCCGATGCTTACAGTTACTCTGGCGCGCTTTGCCGCGCAAATCAGGGCCTGATGGAATTTGTTGAAATGTTCAAAGCCCCTATTAAGGTGCTGCACCCTTTGCTAACTGCAACACAGGAAGGGAACTATAATGGCACCGAAGGCTTAGCAGCGTTACCCTTTGACGGCATTATACTGGCACATAGCAACGAATCTGAGTGGCAAACTTTTCGCAATAACAAGAACAATGAAGCCTTTCTCGACCGGGTTTATATTGTAAAAGTACCTTACTGCCTGCGGGTTAGCGAAGAGAAGCGGATATACCAGAAGCTACTGGAACACAGCGAGCTGAATACAGCACCTTGTGCTCCGGGCACCTTAAGCTCCCTGGCACAGTTTGCCGTGTTATCCCGGCTGAAAAACCCCGATAACTCCAGCATTTACTCCAAAATGCGTGTTTATGACGGTGAGAGCTTAAAAGATACTGATCCTAAAGCAAAATCGTATCAGGAATACCGTGACTATGCCGGTGTCGATGAAGGGATGACAGGCCTGTCTACCCGTTTTGCTTTTAAAATTTTATCGCGGGTATTTAACTTTGATAGCACTGAAGTGGCTGCCAACCCGGTACACCTGTTTTATGTGCTGGAACAGCAGATAGAACGTGAGCAATTTCCTGCCGATGTGGCAGAGCGGTACCTGGAGCACTTAAAAGGTTATTTGATTCCGAAATATATCGAGTTTATCGGCAAAGAAATTCAGACTGCGTATTTAGAATCCTATTCCGAGTACGGGCAGAATATCTTTGATCGCTACGTGATTTATGCTGATTTCTGGATCCAGGATCAGGAATACCGCGATCCGGAAACCGGCCAGTTATTCGACCGCTCAGCCCTGAACGCCGAGCTGGAAAAGATTGAGAAGCCTGCCGGCATCAGTAACCCGAAAGATTTCCGCAATGAAATAGTTAACTTTGTGCTTAGAGCCAAAGCGAAAAACAATGGCAAAAACCCAACCTGGACCAGCTACGAGAAGCTGCGCACTGTGATAGAGAAGAAAATGTTCTCCAGCACAGAAGAGTTGTTGCCGGTTATTTCGTTTAACGCCAAAACCTCAACCGATGATCAGAAAAAACACGATGACTTTGTCAACCGGATGATGGAAAAAGGCTATACCCGTAAGCAGGTAAGGTTGCTGTCAGAGTGGTATCTGCGCGTACGTAAATCGCAGTAACGTAAGCCGGAGGTAGTATGGCGCACTTTATAGACAGGCGGCTCAATGGTAAGAATAAAAGCGCGGTAAACCGCCAGCGCTTTATTCGCCGCTACAAGCAACAAATTAAAAAAGCCGTGTCGGACGCCATCAGCAAGCGCAGCGTTACTGACATTAGCAGCGGTGAAAGTGTCACTATACCCAGCAAAGACATTACTGAGCCATTTTTTCATCAGGGTAAAGGCGGCCGCAGGCAAATAGTGCATCCGGGCAATGATCAATTCAGCCCGGGTGATCGCATTCAGCGGCCACAAGGTGGTGCAGGCTCTGGCAGTGGTACGGGCGATCCGGCCAATGACGGTGAGGGCACCGATGATTTTGTGTTTTCTATCTCCAAAGATGAATATCTGGATCTGTTATTTGAAGATTTAGAGCTGCCCAATCTGAGAAAAAATCAGTTAGATAAACTGGTGCAGTATAAAAATGTACGTGCCGGTTACCGCTCTGAAGGTGTGCCAAGCAACATCGATATAGTGCGCTCGTTACGGGGTTCTCTGGCCCGGCGTGTTGCCATGACTGCCGATAAAAAAGCCCGTCTGCGTGAACTGGAGCAGCAACTTAGCGCTCTGGAGCGCGAACCGGTGCCGGATCAGCAGTTGCTGCGTAGCATCATTGACGACATTGACACACTGAAGCAGCGTATTGCTGCCGTGCCTTTTATCGACAGCTTTGATTTACGCTTTCGTAATTTTCAAAAACGGCCAGAGCCAACCAGCAAAGCAGTAATGTTTTGCCTGATGGATGTGTCCGGCTCTATGGACCAGGCCACCAAAGATATGGCCAAGCGGTTTTATATACTGCTGTATCTGTTTTTAAGCCGCAGCTACAAAAATGTCGAGGTGGTTTATATCCGCCACCATACACAAGCCAAAGAAGTGGACGAACAAGAGTTCTTTTATTCACAGGAAACCGGCGGCACTATCGTATCCAGCGCGGTAAAACTGATGTACGACATAGTGCAGGAGCGTTACAACCCGGTAGAGTGGAATATATACGCCGCCCAGGCATCCGATGGCGACAACTGGACTGACGACAGCGCCCCCTGCGCAGAGCTGCTGGCTAACAAGCTACTGCCATTGCTGCGCTACTATGCGTACATTGAAATTACGCCCAGGGCTCACCAGAGCCTGTGGCAGGAATATGAAAAGCTGCTGCCGGTACATGACAACTTCGCCATTCAGCATATTAAAGAAGTCAGTGACATTTACCCGGTGTTTCGCGAGCTGTTTAAAAAGCAAGCCGCCTAAGCGCAATTGACTTTGCAGTGAGGTTTTTATGGCCAAAGCAAAAACGAAAATAAATACTTGTTTATCAGACGGCCCTGACTGGACCTTCGATCTGCTGGACGCCTATCATCAGGAAATTGCCCGCGTTGCAGCCTTCTATAAGCTGGATACTTACCCCAACCAGATTGAAGTAATTACCGCAGAGCAAATGATGGATGCATACTCCAGTGTCGGTATGCCGCTGGGTTACCATCACTGGTCTTATGGCAAGAAATTTATCCAGACCGAGCAAAACTATAAGCGCGGCTATATGGGCCTGGCCTACGAAATTGTTATCAACTCCAACCCCTGTATTGCCTACCTGATGGAGGAAAATACTATTACCATGCAGGCGCTGGTAATGGCGCATGCCAGTTACGGCCATAACTCTTTTTTTAAAAATAATTATCTGTTTAAAACCTGGACCGACGCCGGCTCTATTATTGATTACTTAGTGTTTGCCAAAAACTATATCAGCCAGTGTGAAGAAAAATACGGCATCAGCGACGTAGAAGATATGCTCGACTCCTGCCATGCGTTAATGAACTATGGTGTAGACCGTTATAAAAGGCCGCAACAAATCTCTCTGGATGAAGAACAAAAGCGCCAGCATGAGCGCGAAACCTATCTGCAGTCTCAGGTAAATGATTTATGGCGCACTATACCGGTAAAAGCTGCCAGTACAATGCAGCACAAAAGCCGCTTTCCGTCAGAGCCGCAAGAGAATATCCTGTATTTTATTGAGAAAAACGCTCCCTTACTAAACCCCTGGCAGCGTGAGATTGTGCGGATAGTGCGTAAAATTTCACAGTATTTTTATCCGCAAAAACAAACGCAAGTAATGAACGAAGGCTGGGCCACATTTTGGCATTACACTATTTTGCAGCACCTGTATGACGAAGGCAAAGTCAGTGATCGCTTTATGCTGGAGGTTCTGCACAGCCACACCAATGTGGTAGCGCAGCCGGAATACAACAGCAAATATTACTCCGGCATTAACCCTTATGCGCTGGGTTTTGCCATGTTTACTGATATCCGCCGCATTTGTGAGGCGCCCACAGCTGAAGATAAAGAATGGTTTCCGGATATCGCTGGCAGCAACTGGTTGGAAACGCTGCACTTTGCTATGCAGAATTTTAAAGATGAGAGCTTTATCAGCCAATATCTATCACCTAAGGTGATCCGTGATTTTCACTTGTTTGCGATTGTCGATGATGACGAAGAAGGCAGTTTAGAGGTTGCCGCTATTCATAATGCTGAGGGCTATCAGCGCGTACGGCAAATGTTGTCGCAGCAATATAACCTGAGCCAGATAGAACCGAACATCCAGGTACATAATGTCGATTTAAACGGCGACCGCTCACTGACGTTACATTACGTACCGCAAAGCCGCATTCCTTTAGCTGGCAGTATGCCGCATGTACTAAAACACTTGCATCGGCTATGGGGTTTTACCGTTTATCTGGAACAACAAAACTCCGACGGCAGCACAGAGCTACTGCACAGTTGCCCTGAACCTGCTCTCTTGGGCGCCTGAGTGTTAATCTAACGGGCTGTAACAGGTAACTCTGTTGCGCCCGCCTGCCTTAGACCGGTACAGCGCCTTATCTGCCGCTTCCAGCCACTGCCGGTAATTTGTCATGTCTTTGTTGTGCTCAGCCAAACCGATGCTAAGCGTTACCTTTAATATCTGGCTGTTGTATTTAATCGCCATCTGCTCAACTGATTTACGCAGTCTTTCTGCCAGATGAGCCGCCTGTTCCAGATTGGTTTCCACTAACAAAATGGCATATTCTTCGCCGCCATAGCGGCCGGCAATATCAGTAGCCCTGAGGTTTTTGCGCACTGCATCAGCAATTTGCTGGATCACTAAATCGCCGGCAGAATGGCCGTAGGTGTCATTGACCCGTTTAAAATGATCAATATCGCACATCAGCAAAGTGCTTTGATGCGGGTAACGTTGCAACCGTTTGTATTCCTGGTTCAGGCTTTCCTCCCAGTAGCCACGGTTAAACAGCTGGGTAAGGTAATCGGTTTTTGACAGTTGCTGTAAACGGCCATTCATCGACTCTAATTCGATGCGGCTTACAGCCACATCGGTAACATCATAAATGATAAAACACAGGTGGGTTACCTGGCCACGGGTGTCTGACAGCGGAAAAATAGTACAGTTTTGATACATATATTCAGCACTACCGGTAATGGGCCGGTAATTACGGAATTTAAAAATATAGGGCCGCTGCTCCCAAATCGTAAAAGCACGGTTTTTCAACAAGATCACCGGATCACATTTACGCCGTAGCCAGTCTTCGTCAATTTCAGAGAATAAGTCAAACAAGTAACTGTCACGCACCTGACGTGGTGTTAAACCACTATGGTTTTCCATAAAACCATTCCACACCTGAATACGATAGTCGCAATTTAGCACGACAAGCCCGACATCAACTGTCTGGAACATATCCATCAGCCAATGGATCTCAGATACCTCAATCGATGTTTCTGACATCACTACTCCTCCAGCAAGAAAGCAACTTTATAATTCAGGGTTTTCAGGCTGTCCTCCGTAAAAAGTAATAGTAAATCGCAACTGATATTATAGTTTTCAATACCATAACTTACTTCTATTGCCAGAGTTTTACGCCAGCGCTTGGCATTGGCTCTGATTAATTCGCTAACCGGCGCATGCTGTCCCAGCACTACCGGATGGCCCTGGCTGAAACTCATATCAATTTGTTCTGCCAATCCTTTGAGCACCGCACCAATTAAAATATTGGCAATATCCATCAGCAGTTCCAGTTCAACTTTTACCGTCAGCGCGCCATGGTAATTCATTAACCGGGCAATATCTTTGAAGCTGGAGTCATTCAGTATCAGCAGCGCCTCTCCAGACACACCGCCGCCGATAAACCCCTGACATACAGCAGAAGTTGAAGATTCCTGCTCTACCGACGCCAGGGCCATATGCAGTTCACTGACTTCAATTAAATTTACATTCGGGATGGGTAATTTCACAAACACATTTAACAGGCGCGCCAGCAAATTACCTGCTTGCCCCATTGCCACGTTAGTTAATTCCTGCAGTACGTCGCGCATCTCTGCGCCAAGCTCCGCAGTAACCGGGCCCGCCTTTTTGCTATTGGTGCTTGCAGCTGTAGCGGTATGAGCAATAGCATGTTGCTGCATAAGCTGCTGTATTTTGGCAGCATCTACCGGTTTGCGGATAAAGTCGAGCGCACCCAGGCTTTTTACCCGCTCAAATGCTTCAGGCTGCACATCACCGGAGACCACTACGACTTTGACAGTTAACTGGCGCTTTTTCAGCTCGGCCAATACTTCGTAGCCATCCATCACCGGCATGTTCAAATCAAGGAAAAACCAGTCAATATTGTGCTGCTGTAAGGTATCTAAGGCTTCAGCGCCATGGCCGGCAAAAAATAAGTTCGCTTGCCACTCTTGTGGTAGTATTCTGGCTAATTGCTTACGGGCCAGATTAGAGTCGTCACAAATTAATACCGCAGTGGTCATCGGCTTCTCACTTCGTACAGGCTTCATTTCAGTCTAGACTGAAATATTCGGTTCGTGCATCAGGCACGGAAAATATGTTGTGTTCCAGCTGATTACTATTACACCAACTATCTTAACAGGAGCTATATCATGTCTGCATTATCTTTTACCAGCCGAAAATTTGTTATAGCAGGCTGTTTACTCAGTTTAAGCACTCTGGCTGGTGCGGTAGATCTGCAGGAAAAACTGCCAGAACGCCTGAGTAAAGTTAAAGCCGGCGAACAACAGATTGTCTTGCTGGGCAAGAAAGTGGAAGTAGGAAAAAAAGCCCCCGCATTTAAAGTGGTGGACGCCGGTTTTAAACAAACAGAACTAAAAGACTTTAAAGGCAAAACTTTGCTGATAAGCGTAGTGCCCAGTGTAGATACTGGCATTTGCTCACTACAAACTAAACGCTTTAATACAGAAGTGGCCAAATTGCCTGAGGATGTTGTGCTGTTAACTATCAGTACCGACCTGCCCTTTGCGCAAAAACGTTATTGTCAGCAGGAGGAAATTGACAAACTGGTAGTATTATCTGATGCGGTATGGCGGGATTTTGGCAGCAATTATGGTTTGCTGATTAAAGACATGGGCTTGCTCACACGCACCGTGCTGATTATCGACAATGAAGGCAAGCTGGTATACCTGCAAATGGTTGATGAACTGGCAAAAGAACCTGACTATGACGCAGCGTTAAATGCCCTGCAACAGGTATTAAGCCAAAGCTGACAACCACCTTTGGGCCGGGATTAAAAAAATGTCCGGCCCAAAACTTGAAATTTTATTGACCGACCTTATTAACAGGTCAGGTGGCCGGATACGGCACCTGAGAACAACCAGCCGCTGTTCTGGTTCAGTTAACGCCCGTTCAACCGAAGGGCAATACAACACCTGTTTGCTAATGAGGAATTGGTTATGACAAATATTGATTTAACTCCGTTTTACCGCTCATTTATTGGTTTTGATCACCTGGCTAATTTGATGGATGCCGCTGCCCGCAATGAAAAGCAGCCTGCTTATCCGCCTTACAATATCGAAGTAACCGGCGAAGATCAGTACCGTATTACCATGGCAGTTGCTGGCTTTGACGAGCAGGAGCTCAGCATAGAAACTGAACACAATACCTTGCTGATAAAAGGCCAAAAAGCCGGTAAGGACGATGGTCGCCGTTTTGTGCATCAGGGCATAGCAGAGCGTAATTTTGAGCGCAAATTTCAGTTATCTGACTATATCAAAGTTACTGGCGCGCATATGGCCAATGGCCTGCTGCATATAGAGCTGGTGCGTGAAGTTCCTGAAGCCTTAAAACCACGCAAAATCAGCATTGGTGACAGCACCGCACAAACGCCTACACAATTACTCAATTCCGAAAAAGTTGCTTAACTGTAACCTTGTTACTGGCACAAAAAAGCCCTGAATAATCAGGGCTTTTTGCTATCAGATACCTTTTACTATACTAGCTTAGTAAGCTGGCCAGTTCGCTGGTAACGGCCTCAACCGCTTTAGTACCATCAATATGATGATAACGGGTGTTACCCGCATCAGCCTCAGCGCGGTAATAACCAACTAATGGCTCTGTTTGCTCATGGTAAATAGCCAGGCGCTTACGCACAGTTTCTTCTATGTCATCCGCCCGGATCACCAGCTCTTCACCGGTAGCATCGTCTTTACCTTCCACTTTCGGCGGGTTGTAGCGAACATGGTAAACACGCCCTGATGCTGGGTGCACACGACGGCCACTCATACGTTCAACAATGACTTCGTCCGGTACATCAAATTCAATTACATGATCAATCACAATGCCTTTTTCTTTCATGGCATCAGCTTGCGGAATAGTACGCGGGAAGCCATCCAGCAGAAAACCTTTGCTGCAATCCGGCTCGGCGATGCGTTCTTTTACCAAGCCGATAATGATATCGTCTGATACCAGTTGGCCCGCGTCCATCACCTGCTTGGCGGCTAAACCCAGTTCAGTACCAGCCTTAATAGCAGAGCGCAGCATATCACCGGTAGAAATTTGCGGAATGCCGTATTTACTCATTAAAAACTGAGCCTGAGTTCCTTTTCCGGCACCAGGGGCACCCAACAAAATTATGCGCATAGCAACACCCTCATGTTTTGGGATTGATCCATTAATAATAAAGGCTGGATCTTTACATAATGTGCAGCCTGAAACAAGAAATTTGTCTTGTCATGCCAACTGGTCTGGCTATTTCATTGGCTTTTAGTCTTACAGCTGTGTAAAGACAGCTTTATCTGCATTTTTTCTGCTCAAACTACAGAAAACAGCAGTTTTTCCGACAGATAAACCGCGGTTATATCGACTAAAGTTGTATGCATCATACGTGGAACTGCGCGGCTAGTCCTATTAGTTGCAATTGCCTTTTGGAGCACGGGGTCATTGATCAGTGACATGTCGCTACTGATACCCGTTGGCGTTAGCGGTAAGCTATTGGAACATATTGTTAGATAAAATAGAAAGAAGCGGAAGACACTGCGTTTGTTGATAAACACCTTTGCTGCAGCACTGAGGCCGCAGCAAAGGTATTGGCTGTTACTTCGCTAAAGACAATAACAGCGTGTTGAGCCTGGCAACAAAAGTTGCCGGATCTTTCAAGTTACCGCGTTCGGCCAGTAGCGCCTGATCCAGCAACACTTCAGCCCATTGTTTAAAACGGTCTTCATCTTGCTCATCAGCAATACGCTTAACCAGTTGGTGCTCAGGGTTCAGCTCAAAAATCGGCTTCACTTCCGGCACTTTCTGGCCCACTGACTCCATTAACTTGATCATCTGCGTGCTCATGTCGAACTCGTCAGTTACCACGCAGGCCGGACTTTGGGTTAAGCGATGGCTAACTTTGACATCTTTAACCTGCTCACCCAGTGCTGTTTTAAAGCGGCTAATTACATCCGCAAAAGCTTTTTCTGTTTCTTGCTGTGCCTGTTTGGTTTCGTCATCATCCAGTTTGGACAAATCCAGACCGCCCTTGGCAACAGAACGCAGCTTTTTACCGCCAAACTCTGTCAGGTGCTGCACCAGCCACTCGTCGATACGATCGGATAGCAGTAGCACTTCCAGGCCTTTTTTACGCAGTACTTCTAAGTGCGGGCTGTGTTGAGCGGCAGCAAAGCTGTCAGCGACGATATAATAAATCTCATCCTGACCTTCTTTCATCCGGCTAACATAATCTGCCAGCGCCACATTTTGTTCGCTGCCTTCATTATGGGTCGATGCAAAACGCAACAGCGCCGCGATTTGCTCTTTGTTCGCCATATCCTCAGCCGGGCCTTCTTTTAGCACCTGACCGAATTCAGCCCAGAATGCCTGATATTGCTCAGCATCCTTACTCAACTTTTCAAGCATTTTCAGTGCACGGCTGCTACAGCCTTTGCGTAATGCCTGTGTCACTTTGGTATCTTGCAGAATTTCACGCGATACGTTCAGCGGTAAATCACTGGAATCCAGCACACCTTTGATAAAACGCAGGTAGCTTGGCATAAACTGTTCGGCGTCATCCATAATAAATACGCGCTGTACATACAGTTTCAGGCCGTGGCGCGCGTCGCGGTTCCACATGTCAAAAGGTGCTTTCTTCGGCAGGTACAATAAACTGGTGTAGTTATTGTTACCTTCTACCTTGTTGTGGCTCCAGCTTAACGGCTCGCTCCAGTCATGCGAAATATGCTTGTAAAACTCCTGGTACTCTTCGTCTTTAATATCTGATTTGTCGCGTGTCCACAAAGCGGTGGCTTTATTTACTGCCTGCCAGTGGCCCGGCACAGCGGCAATTTTTTCGCCTTCAGCACCATCACGCTCTGGTTGTTCTTCCTGCCATAACTCAACCGGAATACTAATATGATCAGAATATTTGGTAACGATACTCTCAACTTTCCAGCGACTTAAAAACTCATCTTCACCTTCACGCAGATGCAGCACAATATCAGTACCGCGAGATGCTTTGCTGATGGGCGTAATGCTGTAATCGCCCTCGCCGGCCGATTCCCATTCAATAGCATCGTTAGCTGGAGCACCGGCTTTGCGGGTGCGCACGGTAACTTTATCCGCCACAATAAAAGCAGAATAAAAACCTACACCAAACTGGCCAATTAACTTGGAATCTTTGCCCTGATCGCCGGACAACTGTGAGAAAAACTCTTTCGTACCGGATTTAGCAATAGTACCCAGATGGCTTATCACCTCTTCTTCGGTCATACCAATGCCATTGTCGCTGACAGTTAAGGTACGGGCTTTTTCGTCCAGACTGATGCGTACACGCAATTCGCCGTCATCACCGTACAGGCTGCCATCTGACAGGGCCAGAAAACGCAGTTTATCCGCGGCGTCAGAGGCGTTTGACACCAGCTCACGCAGGAAAATTTCCTTATTGGAATACAGTGAATGGATCATCAGCTGTAATAGCTGTTTCACTTCTGCCTGAAAGCCGTGGGTTTGCTTTTGGCCGGTTGAAGTGGCTGTGGTATCACTCATTGTGGTTATCCTCGAACATCAAATTTTGACAGTTATAACGCAGGCTGCACCGGCAGCCAGACACTGACAACTAATATGGGGAGAATTAACCGGATTTCAAGCAGGGTTATGGCAGATTAAAATACTTTACGGCCGCTAAAAGCATGTGACAGCGTAGTGCCGTCAACAAATTCCAGCTCACCGCCAACCGGAATACCCTGAGCAATGCGTGATACGCTTACCTGATGTTTGTGGCAAAGCTCAGCAATATAAAACGCTGTGGCATCACCTTCAACCGTAGGGTTAGTAGCCAGAATAAGTTCGGTAACACCGCCGCTGGCTAATAGTGTACTCAGTTTATCCAGGCCCAGATCCTGCGGCCCAATGCCATCCAAAGGTGATAAATAGCCCTGTAACACAAAATAGCGGCCTTTAAACTGGCCGGTTTGTTCTATTGCCAGTTGGTCAGCCGCAGAGCCAACAACACAAATAATGCCATCCAGCGCCCGGGTAGGATCGGTACAGATGTGACATAACGCTGTCTCACAGAAAGTGCGGCATTGCTGGCAATGTCCGACCTTCATCATGGCAGCGCCCAGCGCCGCGCCCAGCTGTAAACCGCCTTCACGGTTACGTTCCAGCAAGGAAAATGCCATGCGCTGCGCCGATTTTGGCCCAACTCCGGGCAAAATGCGCAGTGCATCAATCAGTTGCTGTACCAGCGGGGTATAACGGCTCATCAGAATGGCATTTTCATACCAGGTGGTAACTGTAAGCCCCCGGTTACCGAAGCCATTTTTTCTTTGCTGGTTTCATCAACGCGGCGCACGGCATCGTTAATTGCAGCGGCAATTAAGTCTTCCAGCATATCTTTGTCATCCTGCATCAGGCTGTCATCAATACTGACACGGCGCACATTATGGTTGCCCAGCATGGTTACTTTCACCAGACCGGCACCGGCTTCACCGGTTACTTCCATTGCCGCAACTTCAGCCTGCATTTTCTGCATTTTTTCCTGCATGGCTTGCGCCTGCTTCATGATGTTGCCCATACCGCCTTTAAACATAACTTTGCACTCTCTATGAAATTAAGCCGAAATATCTGCACACCGCACAGACCTTTTACCGGCGACAAGATAATAACTTCGCCGCCAAATTACAAGTTGAACCCAGTTAACACGTATGGCATCAATTAACACGAATGGTATCAGCTAACAGCTCGGCAGCAAATAACTGCTGCAGCTGCACTACTTTTTCGTCTTGTTGCAATAACCGGCTGACATAGCCAAAGCGCTCCTGCACAATTTTTTGCTGTATCGCTAACGGGCTGGCTGCCACTTCGGCCTGGTAGCTGATGTCAATTTCCAGCGGCTGATTAAAACTGCGCTGCAGCACCTGCTGCAGTTTAATACGAAAGCCCTGGCTATCAAGATGCTGCTGGCTTTGCGCCACTGTTAAAGTAAGCTTATCGCCATCTAACTGCATGGCAGCATTAAGCAAAAACAATCGGCTTAAACCGCCGGTATCCAGCGTTTCAACCCGCGCTGCCCAGGCATCTACCTGGGCAGCAAAGCGGACTGAGAAATTCTGCTCGTTGATGCTGCCGTCAAAGTTTTCCAACACCGGCGAAGCTATTGTTGCGTCAGGCAGTTGGCTGCTTTGTTGGGCATCCTGCTCATACTGTTGCCATAACGCATCTGTCGCGGCTGCATCATACTGTGGCATATCAGCATCGTCGGGCTCGTCATAGCGGTTGTTATCAGCCGATGGATAAGCGACCTGGGTTGTAGCTGCAGCGGGCTGCTCAGACACCGGTGTTATTACCGGGGGGCGCGCCTTTACGGGCTCAGGCTGCTGAGCAATTGAGGTTTTACCCTCTGCATCAGCCGTTTTTTGCAATGGCGCCTGCTGGCGCTCAAACTTTTTTGCTTCAGGCGCTGCGGTTACTGCCACCCCACGGCGTGCCATAATGCGTGCCGTAACCGGATCAATGCCTGGCGTAGCAGCAATTGCAGTTTGCGGTGCCAGCGTAGCTGGCTGCGTTTGTGCTACTGGCTCTGCAGACGACGTTGCAGAATAGCTGTCAGTATCTTTTACTATTTCACCCCTGGGATGCGGTTCAACCTTTTGTGTGGGTTCAGCCTGTGCAGCCACCGGCATTGCAGCCGCTTTAACCGGCGCGGTGCTTTTGCTTTGTGTCTCTGGCACAAATGCCATAGCCCGTAGCAGCGCCATTTCCAACCCGGTTAACGCATCAGGCGCATAGGGCAGCTCTTTTTTACCGCTGATCAGCAGTTGGTAATATAGCTGTACCTGCGCAGGAGCCAACGTGTCTGCTAACTGCTGGACAAAAGGCTGCTGTGGCGAAAAACTGGCCGCGCTCTGGCTGAATTGAGTAAGTGCCGTAAGATGCAGTATGGACAACATATCGTCCAATACCTGACTGAAATTGCTCTGCTGCTGCACCAACGCTGCCAATTGTATTTGCAACTGCGCAGCGTCCTGCGCCAGAATTGCCTGTAATAACTGTTGCGCCCAGCTTTGGTCCAAAAAACCCAGCATAGTACGTACAGTATCCAGCGTGATATTGGCGTTACTTTGTGCAATGGCCTGATCCGTAAGGCTTAACGAGTCACGCAAACTGCCTTTGGCGGCACGGGCAAGCAGTGTTAATGCGGTTTGCTCAAAAGGGATTTGTTCTTCACCCAGCACAAACGCCAGATGCTGCTCAATTTGCAGTGGGCTTAATGCCAGTAAATTAAACTGCAGACAACGCGATAAGACAGTAACCGGCAATTTTTGCGGATCAGTGGTGGCCAGTAAAAATTTAACATGTGGCGGCGGCTCTTCCAGCGTCTTTAGCAGCGCATTAAAGCTGTGTTTTGACAGCATATGCACTTCATCTATCAGATAGACTTTAAAACGGCCACGGCTAGGTGCATATTGCACGTTGTCGAGTAAGTCGCGGGTATCTTCTACTTTTGTACGCGATGCGGCATCTATTTCCAGCAAATCAACAAAGTTGCCGGCATCAATTTCCTGGCAGGCAGAGCACTGACCGCAAGGCGTAGCAGTAATACCCTGCTCACAGTTTAAACTTTTAGCAAAAATACGCGCTATGGTGGTTTTACCGACACCACGGGTGCCGGTAAATAAATAAGCATGATGCAGCCGGTTGTTGTTCAGGGCATTACCCAGTGCGCTTTTAACATGTTCTTGCCCGACTAACTGGGCAAAATGTTGTGGGCGCCACTTGCGTGCTAATACCTGATAACTCATAACGGCTGCTGATGTCTTGTGGTAATTGGGATCTTTGACAGACTAAACTTATTCGCCACTATACTCAACCAAACTAAGGATATTTAATCCGGCTTGCTGCAGGCGTTTAACACCGCCAAGTTCGGGCAGTGCAATAACAAAAGCAGCATCATCGACAATACCACCAAGCTGGCGTACCAACTTAGCTGTGGCATCAATAGTACCGCCGGTAGCCAGCAAATCGTCAACCAGTAGTACTTTGTCACCCGCAGCTATAGCATCCGCATGCAGCTCTAATGCATCTTCACCGTATTCCAGCTGGTAACTTTGCGAAATACGCTGACGTGGCAGTTTGCCCGGTTTACGTACCGGCACAAAGGAAATACTCATGGCATAAGCCAGCGGCGCACCGAAAATAAAACCACGAGATTCAGTACCAACAATTTTGGTAATGCCTTTATCAGCATAAAAATAACAAAAAGCGTCGATGACTTTTTTGAAACTCGGGCCATCCTGCATCAGGCTGGTCACATCGCGAAATACTATGCCCGGCTTTGGATAATCAACAACTGTTTTAATAACCTGTTTTAATTCAAGCTCTAATGCCTGTTTGTCCATGTCAGAAAACCTTTTATTAAGCGCCCCTGCCGGGACAAAAAAGCCGCCCTCAGGCGGCCTTCAACTATGCTGGTGCATTATGCCAGAATCTGAAACCAACGCACTATTGGTGCCAAACACAGTAAAGACACAAACACTGCAACCAGGGCAAGAAACTGCCACAGGTTAAACGACTCTTTAAACTTTTCGTCTGCCATTGCACTACTCTTCTGTAATCAGCGAATTTAAGGGCAGTTATGGTAATGAATTTTGCTCTGCTTGAAAAGACACCAGCACACCTTTTGCGGCAAAGTCCTGTAATAAAGCTGTGGCTCCCTGCATTAGCTGCTGCGCACTGAGCTGTGGCAGTAGCGGCAGTAGTTGCTGTACTAAAGTTGCCAAAGTACTACCGGCAGATTGCTGCAACGTTTGTAGTAAAGCCGCAGTAAGCTGATTAATAAGTACAAATTTCACGTCATCTGCAGCATTACGGTACAACAAGTAATACTGTATTTCGCCTGCCGCATCCGGCTGATAATCTGCACAGATCTGATGTACCGCGTAAGGGTAAGCTAACACCATTGCTAGCGATGACAAATAAAGCGGTACCAACGTGACCTGCTCTGGGGTAAGTAGCGTTTCAGGCTTTGGCAACTGCTTTGTTGCCAGATAAAGTTCGGCCCACTCATAGTGCGCCAGTTCAAGCATAAACGCCGGGTCTTGCACAGTGGCAACATAGTCTTGCTGCAAGTAATGCAGAAAATGTTCAGCAATATGCAGAAAATAAGGGCTGGAGCACTGATACTGTATAAAGAATTGCCGTACCAGTGCCTGCCAGTCAGCATCTTTATATAGCGATTTCAGTACAGGAAATGCACTGGCGATAAAACCTTCCACATTATTAAAAACCAGCTCGCGGTATATCGCCATGCGCCGATCTTCAATACCAACTGGAGCGCTCTGATGCTCAGGATCTTTAATATGGGCGATAAAAGCCTGCTGAATTTGCTGAAACTGCATCTGTCAGGCCCTTAATATCAGGTTATCTGCCAAAGCGATCTGCTGTAACGCTTTAATTTGCTGCAGTTCTTCACTTAACACACTAAGCTGCGGAATATTAAAATCACGCTCCAGCAATGTCGGCTTAATACCATGACACTGATATGCCTGTTGCAGCAATTGCCAGACGGGGTCTATCACTGCAGCGCCATGAGTATCTACCAGCAAATCTTCCGCTTCTTTAAAATGGCCAGCTATATGATAATAAGCTATACGTTCAGACGGCATAGCACGTAAAAAATCACTGGCGTTGTAACCGTGATTAACCGAATTAACATAAATGTTGTTTACGTCCAGCAGTAACTGGCAATCAGCTTCCTGTAACACCGCCCTGGTAAAATCTGCTTCAGGCATCTGCTGGCCGGGTGCAGCATAATAAGACACGTTTTCCAGAATTAACGGCTGCTCCAGAATATCCTGCACCTGCCGTATCCGTCTTGCTACATAGCCTACAGCTTCGTCTGTAAAGGGAATAGGCATTAAATCGTACAAGTGGCCATTACCTGAGCAATAACTCAGATGCTCACTGTACAGGCTGATATTGTGCTGGCGTAAAAACTGCTTTACCTGCTTCACAAATACCACGTCCAGAGGTTCGGGGCTGCCAATAGACAATGATAAGCCGTGGCAAATAAAACGATGCTGCTCAGTTAACTGCTGAAACTTTTTCTGCAGCTTGCCACCAAACGGGATCCAGTTTTCCGGTGCCACCTCAAAAAAATCTATCTCTGACGGCTTGGCTGTTATCAGTTCATCCAGCATCTCACGGCGCAGGCCAAGCCCTGTGCCCGATACGGGCGGCTGTGTCAATGTGTGCATATACTTGGCTCCTGTAAAACAAAGGCCTGCACTATCAATACAACGAAGTAGTACAGCTATGCAGGCCTCAACGGGCGGATTTAAACACTACCGCCGCATTTACCTTCGCCACATTTCCCCTCACCACACTTGCCTTCTTTGGCCTTGTCTTTTGCCTCTTTAGCTTTATCAGCACCGCACTTGCCTTCACCACATTTTCCCTCTTTGGCTTTATCGGCTTTGTCCTTCATTTTATCTTCGCCACATTTCCCTTCGCCACACTTGCCCTCTTTATCTTTGGCTTTGTCCTTGGCTTTTTCAGCTTTATCTTCACCACACTTGCCTTCGCCACATTTACCCTCTGCAGCGACCATTTCATAGCCAGACGCCAGCTCCATAGCCGTAAACGGGTTGGCATTTGCGGTCGTAGCTACTGTAGCAAGTGAGCCAAAAACTAAAGCACCTACCGCCATTGCTACGTTAGATTGTTTTACTGTTTTCATATTTGCACCTGTTGTAGTTGTTAACCTCAAGTAGTAGACCTGATATTACAAAAAATATTTCAATTAATATTTGTTTAGTAGCTCACTGGCGACTAAGCGGAACACGATGCTACTCAGCACGCCCTTTGGGCAAGAATGTTGTCGCAAACTTGTTTTTATGTAGCTCGCCAGATATTCTCCTTTACAACCTCAACGCAATCTTTGAACACCGATGCAGCAAAATGAGCCAGCAAGACTTTTTCAATTTGCTTTAAATTGTTATCAGAAGCAACAATTCCTACAAGCGAAACAGCTATGCACCCGCTTATTAAAACTGAAACCGAACTCAATGGATGCTATGCACCTAATGGCTTTATGCTGTTCTCTCGATGCACCTGAGTTAGCAGAACAGTATTTTGAACAAGCTATTTCACAACAATCAACTAATAAAGCTCCCCAAAAAAACTATGCTAACTTTCTATTAACCAGACGCCGTTATAATGACGCCTTGATTCATTATAAGCAATTATATACGACACTCTACGCAGATACTGATATTGCCTATGGCATAGCCTTCATCTATTACCAGCAACAGCAATACCGCGCGGCTTTGAACACAATCCAAAAAACAGATATTCAGTCCAGTGACCAAATCAAATGGCTTCAGCTTAGTGCACGTACTTTGCTTAAATTGGGTGATGAAAATGAAGCATTACAGCTACTACACAGCGCATTGAAGCAATATCCTAAAAATACTGGTTTATTACAAACAAAAGTGCTGGTCTTGCGTCAACTACAACAACTACAGCAAGCTTTGGATTGCTTGAAAAAAATGCCAGATGATCCTGTAAAGCTTTATCTAGCTGGCTGTATACATTACGACTTAAAACAGCACATCCAAGCAGAACAGAAGTTACACCAAGCTTTACGGCTTCAGCCCGACTACATTGACGCACATGAGGCTTTGAACAAACTTTACTGGGAACATGGTAATAAATCCAAGTTTCTCAGTTCTTTCAATCAGGCCTTGCTCGCACTGCCAAACTCGCTCCCTATCTATCTTAGCTATATTTCACATTTATTGATGGCGGAACAAGTCTCCGACGCATTTCGTTTGGCAACACAGGCGCTAGATCACTTCGGCCAGCAGCACCCGCTAATACATGCTCTGGGTACTATCCATTATAAGCAAGAAGATATCGCGCATGCAGAAAAGCTCTATTTACAAGCGCTAACACAATCTCCAGATAACGTCAGGTATTTACTGGATACAGCTAGTATATTGATGAAAAAAGAGGCTTATAATGAAGCCACAGACTTATTGGAGCGCGCCAAGCTTGTACAGCCCGATAATCAAGAAATCTGGGCTTACCTTGGGTTATGTTGGCGCTTAGTCCAAGATCCAAAGCATGATTGGTTGAATGACTACAGTCGCCTTGTAAGTATCAAAAAACTACCAACGCCCTCAGGATACTCTAGCTTTGCAGCATTTTGGCAAGAGCTAAAAATCGCTGTAGCAAAACTACATATAACAGAACATCAACCTCTAGATCAAAGTGTTCGTAATGGAAGCCAGACTGTCGGTTTTTTATTCAATACTTCAGAGAAAGTTATTCAGGTTTATCATGACCTTTTGACAGCACATCTACAACAATACGTAGAAAACCTGCCTAAAGACGAATCTCACCCTCTGCTGCAACGCAATATTACTGCATTTCGCTTTTCGGGGGCTTGGTCAGTGAAGCTGAAAAGTGAAGGTTTTCATACTAATCATGTTCACAAACAAGGTTGGCTTTCTATATGCACATATTTAAATGTACCGGGATCAATTTCTGCTACAGACCCAGGCCGGCAGGGCTGGTTAAAATTGGGAGAAACATCTCTACGTCTGGGAGATAGAGACCAGGCTGCACTTACAATATGCCCAGAAGAAGGTCTTTGTGTAATCTTTCCGAGCTATATCTGGCACGGAACTTTACCTTTTAATAGTGACGAAGAACGCATTACACTCCCATGCGATATTGTGCCAGACCTCTAGTAGTGATTACTCAAATATGGAAGTTTAAGAATTAAGCACCTTCATAAGCTACAAGAAGTCAGAGTAATTATGGCGCCGCCCCGAGGCGTTTTGATACAGCGGACGCCTGACCTGCCAAACACTCGCTGTCTTCACGGCATTTTTTGCATCAAAAAAATGCAATAAGCCCGGTTGATACTCTAGTCCGAGAAAGGCTAACAGCGGCTTCAATGTCGCTTCAGGTTGCAAGATCAATTGGTCGTAATCTAACGTGTAGATATCCTGTCCAAACATCTGCTGCCAGTGCTCCATCAATTTTTCATGCTGTTGATAATAATGCAGTGTATCTTCAAGCCGGTTAGCATAATTCATTGCGGAGCCCAAACGCAAAAAAAACACAGACAAACAGTTATCTATTTTATTTCTTTTGGTATATATGAATTTGGCGCCCGGAAATAATGCTTTTAGCAACCCCATATATTGGTAATTGTCAGGTCTTTTATCCGTTAGCAAATTTGCTGAAGGAAAACGCTCATTACAGTACTCTAAATATCTGTTTGCCAGCAAGGTTAAATCCGATGTCGACACTGTAGCAAATTGTTCGGGATAAATATTTTTAAGTTGCTGGTAGAAAAAATCAATTTCCCCACCTGCTGTTACCTTGCTATGTTGCGCTAAAATCTGTTCTGCCAATGTAGAACCCGAACGGAACATACCGCATATAAATATAGGGACGGCATCATTCCCCAACATATGCTCACTAAGCCAAGAGTGATCTAAAATTTGCGTTATCTGATCCAATTTATGCTCAGTAGCCATTGCATCATATGCAGGCATAGTTGTGCTGTTTAATTTATTGGCTGCTGTAAAATGACTAAAAGCATCTGCATAAGAGCCGCATTCATCAAACGCTTTGCCAAGCGCATAATGCAGATTGATTCTTGTGTCCTGAACTACGTCACGTTCAGTAACAGCCTGTTGCATCTGAGCAATAAGCGGATCACTTACATCCCGAAAAGTTACTACATCAGCCAAACGAGCATATGCTTGGTAATATTTATTATCGGCTTCAAGTACTTGCCGAAACAGGGTTTCCGTCTCTATTTTATCACCTCGCTCTTCAGCAAGATTCGCAAGGTTATAAAGTGCAGGTACATAATCTTGCTTTACTTGCAATGCCAACAGCAGTGCTTGCCTGGCTTTATCTTCTTGCCGTAGATGGTCGCTGTATATTACAGCAATATTTAGCAGCACCTCCTCCGGTTCTGATATGTTGAGTTCAAGCGCATGTTGGTATTGAGCGATAGCTGCTGTATATTTTCCAGCCAAACGTAAATAAAATGCGTGATTGTAGAATAGCGACGCCAGCTTTGGGAAGCGGTGACAATAATCATCATATAATTCAGCAGCTTGTGACGAGAAACCATTTTTATGCAATACCATGCAGAAAGGTGCCAGATATTTCAGTTGATGAGCGGTAAGCTGCATCAAGTGTCCAAAACTATCTAAAGCGTCATCTATATTACCAGTGTCAGCATACAAATAAGCACGTTGCAGGAAAATATCATGATTAGTTGGTTCAGTAGCTAACCTTACGTTTAAAATCTCTAGTTTGTGCTGCGTATCTTCGGGCATATTGCTCATAATACTCCAGCTTGTTGAAACTTAAGTTTCAATGAGGTAAGTTCTGTTTCGACATTTCGCCACTTCGCAACAGATGACTTGTAGATAGGCTTTCTAACTTGCGCTGCACTTGCGGTAGTACTTGCGGAATCAGTTTTATAGAACTCCAGAAGCTCAGGCTTATATGTCAAACCACACCATTGCACCAATCGCCTTGTAGTTTTTGCTGCATCTTCAACCATTTCCTCATAGTGAATATCTAAAATCTGTCCTGGTATAACTTTATGCCAGTGCACCATAATACTTCTGTACGTTACATAGTAATTAGCCAGTTCGTTCAGATCATAAGAAAACGAGTAAGCATTAATAAATAGTGTTTTAAATATTGCATAACAGCTATCCATAGGATTACGACGCAAATGGATTATCCGTGCATTCGGCAACGCCTTTTTTATAAAGCCGCAATATAAAAAATTAACTGGTAGTTTATCTACCGTATAAGGTTTTCCGCCTGAAATTTCTGCTACTGTAGCGATATAGCGTCGGCCAAGCTCAGCAAAATCAAGTTGTAATGCAGCTTGATGTAGACTAGCGACATTTTTATTTTTTTTCATATACTCTTGCGCCATAGATGCAAGTAATTGTGGAAATAAAGATAACTCCCCCACAGAATACACATCGTCGTGTTGTGTCAAAACCCGCTCTACAAGTGTTGTACCCGTTCTTGGCATGCCAACTATAAACACAGGACCTGGTTCTTGTTCTAGCGATGTCGGCACAGCCATATCGGCAGTTGAACTAATAATATTGTTAATAGACGTTAGTTCAGCTATCTCGTTATAACCAATACGCTTTCGCATCAAGGTAGCGCCTTGTTTCAAAAAAGAAAACGAGTTCTTGTAATCTGCAATATCCTCCAACTCTTTTGCCAACGCGTAGTAAATAGCGGGATGTTGCTTACCTGCATCGGTAATGAGAAGCTTCAATTCATCAATATGGTTATGTTTCTGAGTATAAGTTTGCAGAGCTGAACGTAAATGAATGGCTCCAGCGTTATCTGGTGTTTTAGCGATAACATCATCAAGTAACTTCGCAGCATCTTGCGGCTGATTGGTAAAAAAGTAACAAAGTGCTAGTTGATGTTTGAATTGCATATTATCAGGCTCTTTAGCGAGCATGCGTTTATATATAGGTATAGCCAGAACAGGTTGCTCAGCTTGCATGATCACGTTGTTAATAGCAGTCAAAAATGTCGTGTCTTTTCCATCATAAAATGTAGCTGCTTTATCAACCAGTTTTACTGCTGTTGCATACTGATATCGGCGTAATGCAAGTTGACCGTAGCTCAGTAATAATAAAGGGTGTTCTGGTAATATTTCTAATGCTGTGGTCAGACAGCGCTCAGCATCAGTAAAACGACTCTCTGCGACAGCCAACTGATAATTGAGATACAAACTTGCAGTGCATTGAGGAAACTGTTCCAGTAGGCGTATGACTTTTATTTTCGCCTGTTCTTCTTCTCCACAGCGCTGAAGTAGAAGAACGGCCTGAATCAGTGCATGGCTAATATCTGACTGGGGTGGTAATGCTAATTGCTGCTCATTCACTATTACTCTCCTGACGGCTACGAATAAAGTCAGTGATAAATAAAAACGGCGGCACTAAGCCGCCGTTTTCTCTCTATCTATGAATTAGAAGCGCATAGTTACGCTAGCATGGACATAACGCCCCAAGGTGTCGTAGAAACCAGCCACAGTATTAGCATTTGAGGATAGGCTACCACCAACCATCGGAGGCTCTTTATCTAATACGTTGTTAACGCCAACTAATAACGCGATGTGCTCATTGATCTCAAAAGCACCGGTCAGGTCCAAATAACTTTGTGAACTGATACCATCACCTACTAATGTATCAGTAGCGCCATTATAGTCTACGTCACCGAAGTATCGCCATTTAGCTGATGCAGTCCAGAAGTCACCGGTAGTATAGCTGACAGTCATAGTATGACGCCATTTAGGTTGCGCAAAACAGTCAGCATCTATGTTACCAGAGCAATCATAAGTAGCGCTATCAAGGCCCGGTAAGGGCTCAAATTCTTTTTCCAGGCTGTAGGTACCAATCAATTTAACCGTCAGCTTACCCTCACCAATATCTGTTTCATAGTTAGAGCTTAAATCGACTCCACGTACGTGACGACTAGCCTGGTTGATTGTAAATGAGTTAACAAAACCAGCTTCACCACGCCATAAGCTGCCAGTGCCAGGTGCACGTGTGACTTCATCACAGAATGCAGCGTCACCGGTTAAAGCACATTGACGTAACGTCAATTCACCATTCACGGCCCCTATCACGTCGTCTAACTGGATATCCCAGTAATCAACACTGAAGTTAAAGCCTTCAAACGGATTTGCTACAACACCAAATGACATGGTATCTGCAATTTCAGGTTTCAAATCGAGGTTACCACCAAAATAACCGTTGTATTGGCTGGCAGAGTTAGCTGCAATAGTACCATATTGATCTGCTGTTACACCGGTATTAGCACATTGCGCTGCTGAATACTCTGGCGTTGCACCGGCACATGGATCCACACCAGCCCATAAACCGAGATTCTCAGCACCATACAATTCAGCGACGTTTGGAGCACGTACTGCTCTGTTATAGCTGGCTCGTAGTTTCCAATCTGATGTTACTGACCAGTCAAGGGCAACTTTGTAAGTCGATTCGCCGCCTGAAATATTGTAGTCAGAATAACGATATCCTAAATCAAGGACCAGATTTTCAACTGCCGGAGCATCGTCCAACAAAGGTACACTTAACTCACCAAAAATCTCGCGGACATTGTAGCCGCCAATTAGGCTTGGCGTTGGACCGCCTTGTCCAGCAAGATCACCAAGCGCAAATACTTCGTCAGCTATACGCTCAAAGTCAACTTCACGGCTCTCAATACCAAATACAGCAGCCAGTGGCATAGACGACGTTGGAAGCGTCATATCTAATTCACCTGATACGAAAGCGTTGAGGATTGTTTGAGAGGTATTACCGGTTAGTATTGCCGTACCGCCCATAGAGGCAGCCCCCTCTGCCGATATACCTTGATAAGTAAATACCGGGTAAGGTACACAAGCACCTTCGCAAGGCGCAGCACCAATCGCGCCTACAGCCGAGGCTATGCGTGGCTTATAAAAGTCATTCTGATAAACAGAATTCGAAGCTGTAGAACCATACTGGAACGATACATCGTAGCTCCAACTATCATTAATATCGCCTTCAACACCAGCTACCATACGATAAGAGGTATGCTCTAAAATATCCTGACGCCCCCCACCTTCAATATTCCGCTTGCCAATATAAGCACCAACTTCAGTTATATCAGCACCAAAAGCATCGCGCAGCTGTTGGCGTTGTAAGTCACTAAACAATTCATTGTTTATATCAAAAGTAAAGAAATCGAAGAAAATACCTGATTCGGCGATCTGTGCAACAGTACGATCATGCATGTAACCCAATTCCATATACGGGCGCGCATGTTCATTAATTTCATAGTCCACAAATGCGCCAAAAGTATAACGCTCGTCAGGACGCATAAAATGGTTAACTGGCGCATAATTATAGGGGGTTGCGCCACGTGAAGTATCAAAACCACCATTAGGATCAAGCGTCCAGTTTACCTCTTGAGCAAAATCAGGAGACCCATCCTCAGAGGGATAAAAGTAGAAGTTTGGAATTGGCGTAGTAGGCGAGCCACCACAAGCTGTACCGGCAGCATTTAAAGCACAAGACGAATAATCACGTGCTCCTTGACGTAACTCATCGACCTGACGCCAAGTAGCATAAGCAGTAGCATGCCCCTTACCGCCGGCAAAAGCACCACCCATGGTTAAATCTATATTAATAGTTTTACCATCAATGCCTGAACTGCCTGTAGGGTATTCATAGTCACGGTCGTCCATCAGCCCTTGGAGATAATCATTGTCATTATCATGTTGATAGCCTGAACCGCCGACAGTCAGCTCGAAGCCTTCAAAATCATCGTTCATGACAAAGTTAACAACGCCAGCAACTGCGTCTGCCCCGTAAGTTGCAGAACCACCACCAGTAAGAACTTCAACTCGCTTTACCAGAGAAGCTGGAATTTGGTTGATATCCGCAGATTGTGTGTAAATACCACCGGGCTGTAAACGGCGTCCATTTACCAAAACCAATGTACGTTGAGCTCCCATACCACGTAAGTCCAAAGTTGCAGTACCGGCAGCACCATTAGCCAGAAATGAAGTTTCAGCAGCTTCAACCTGTGGCAGGCTATTCATTAAGTCTTCTATACGGGTAAAACCTGACAGCTTAATTTCTTCTGCCGACGTAATTTGTATTGGACTAGATGTTTCCAGATCAGTCCGTTTGATACGTGAACCAGTCACTTCTATACGCTCAACTTTCGTTTCGCCTTCTTCCTGAGCCTTTACTGATGCAGTAAAGGCAGTGGCAGAAGCGGCTCCAAATGCTATAGCTAACCGCACGGCCTTGCTTAATTTATTATTCGTATACATGTATTTCTCCCTGGATCACTGAATAGTGATTCTAATTTTCAACAATCCCAACCCTTTTACGGCGGCTGACCCTCCGGCTGTCGCAGATTTAGACCGCTTCATCCCTTATGACTATAAACGTAATATTTCTGCAGGGTCAACTGTTTTACGGAACTATTTGCAATCATTGTAGTCTCCGCAAACTATTTTCACTTCAAATAGCCTAAATTTGAAATGTAAAAAGGTGGATATCGCTAAAGGCAGTGGTAAGCCGAATGACAGTCATAAGTATCATTGTCTATGGCAGGTAGCCTAACTGACTGTTCTTAGTTGCAGTTGAGCTCCAGCCCGGATATTTAAGCTATCAGCGTGGAAGTACTAAATTCTAAATGAATGACTAAATTCTAAGTATAGCGCTGAGGCGACCGACTGCGCTGAAGTACACAGCGCCTCGATGCAGGGATGTTAGTAAAGTCAGGAGCACTTATTTAAACACCGGGGGACATAACTGTTCTGCAAACTTACTGAGGAGTAACACAAGTCTGGCCATAACATCTGCTCCACGCTATTTTGATAGAGCCTCCGTCCGAAAATGAGAAATAGCAATAAAGTAAGAGAATAACTATTCTATTAAAAAAGGCCTGCAACAATACTGTCACAGGCCTTAATATGCGTTCAGCAAGCATAGCTCACTGCTAAACTAGCAATCTAACACTTACCAAACTGTTAGAAAGTTTGCTCGTAACGTAAGTACCAGAAGCGGCCAATGTCAAAACCACCATAGTAGGAGAAGTTAGCACTTGGTTGCGAGAACATAACCGGGCCTTGCTTCTCGAACACGTTATTCGCACCCACTGAGAACTTAGAGTTCCAAGGTGTGTTATAACTAACCTGAATATCATGGAACGTAGTAGAGCCCTTTTTATCCAGCGGCGTTACAAGATCGTTGGTCCAGTCGGCGCTAAAATCAGGCATGTTACATCTCTCATCAAAGTAGCAATCTTCTTTCATTGATGAATAATAACGCACATTCCAATTCGCGCTAAAGTCGCCCAGGCTCCAGTTCAGGCCAAGAGTAGAACGTACTCTGAACGTCTCAAATCCTACGTCAGGAGTCATTCTTGCTTCTGGATCATTGGTAGACTTGCTGTCATACCGAAGTGTGTAAGTTGTGTTCCAGTTAGTGCGGAAAGTACCAACTTCTGTATCAAGCTTATAAGTCAAGCCAACATCGTAACCCGCCGTTTTTGTCACACCAGCATTACGTAAACCATATGACAGACTGCTCACAATAAAATTGCTTGGATCACGTGAGAACATGGCACAACGCGCTTCTTCTAAACCAACATAGCAATCATCAACGATGCTGTTAGCACTATCAGTAACCATAGTGTCTTCTATGGTAATGTTCCAGTAATCTACAATCACCGTCATGTCAGTCAGGAACTCTGGGTTATATACAAAGCCCACAGTTTTAGTTTCTGACGTTTCAGGTTGTAACAGAGCGTTAGAACCACTGTTAAACGGTACCGGAGTTTGCGCAGCCGGGCCTGTAGTGGGCACAAAACCCTGCTGCAGCTGGCGGTAATCTGCTGGTACGTCCTGTAAACAACGCGCAGTGCCTTTAGCTACACCGTATACAGAGTCACAAGGGTCAATAAAGCCGGTTACGAAAGATTGTGAACCACCACCGTACAGATTACTAACTGTAGGTGCACGGAAGCCTTCCGACCATGTAGCACGTATCAGTAACGAATCAACAGGCTTCCATTTCACACCAATCTTGCTGTTGGTAGTGTCACCGAACGTGCTGTAATCTGAATAACGTGAAGCCAAGCTCAGGCTTAATTCTTCTGCACCAGCAACACCAGCTAAAATAGGCACATTCAATTCAGCGTAGTACTCTGTCAAATCATACTCGCCACTAGTCGGGCCAGCTGCCAAAGTAGAAGTCATGCCTGATTGTGCCAAAGCGTCAGGAGTATAAGCGCCTTCTTCTTGACGGTGCTCGCCACCCAAAGCGAAAGTTACGTCACCCGCCGGCAGAGTGAATAACAAACCACTGATATTAGCAAAGTAAATATTGGTTGTCGTTTCACCACGTGCGTGCGACGTTGGGAAGAACAATGCCTGAACAGCCGGATCGCTCAGTGAATTGTCAACAGCACCGGCGCCAAAGCCCGCAAACGGGTTCCAAGGCACGCATTGTGTTGCAGAAATTGGATTTGCTTCAGTACCACACTGCACTATACCCTGGCTGTTTAAAAACGACGGCCCGGTAGCTGCAACAACATTCGGAATGTGGAAGTCACCGCGACCTATTACCAGCGTTTTACTTTGGCTAAAAACGCCACCTACATCCCAGTCGAAGAAGCGGTCGCCGATATCAAAAGAGCCTTCCAACGCGCCGGTAAAACGCAGCGTATCTTGATCACTGGTGGTAACACGCGGAACTTCCCAGCCCCGGCGGGTAAAGCGCACATCTTCGCCAACAGGGTTAAAATAACTGTCAGCATCAAGGTACCAGCCACTCACTGCACCAAAGGTAGATGTTGATTGCAGCGGATAACCGGCGACTTGCCGTGTAGCGCTGCGATCGGTATAGCCAATATCAGAAGTGAAACGTATATTATCACTTAGGCTATAGTTCGTACTTACATACAGTGAACGAGCACTTAATGGGGTCATTAAATGCATCTGTTCAGTGGCATTGCTTGAACCGTTCGCATAGGTTTGCGGCTCAAAATCTTCCGGGAAAGATGATGCATCACCCGGACGCTTCGCAACCCACCACTGACCTTCATAATTAAAACGGCCGTACTGACCAACTAAAGTACGGTTGTTGTTAACATCAAATCCAGGATAAGTTACTTCCGAGAATGGACGATCTTTTGCCCAAACTTCGTCTTCATCACGCCATTCAACCCCAAACGTGACAGAGCCACGGTCTGATGCAAAACCGCCAACTAAACTGACGTTTTTCTTTCCACCGTCACCTTCATCATATTCACCAGCGTAAACAGTCAGTTCTAAACCTTCAAAGTCTTTACGGGTGATAATGTTAACTACACCGGCCATAGCGTCAGAACCGTAAAGCGTTGAAGCACCATCTTTTAGCACGTCAATACGCTCTACCATTGACATCGGAATAGCAGAAATATCCTGATAACCGCTGGTAGTAATACCTAAACGCTTACCATTCACCAGAATTAGCGTTCGGGTTGTACCCAGGTTACGTAAATCGACATAGCTACCACCTACGTTTTCACCAGAACTTAATGGTGCTGAACGGCTGATTGGTGGCGCACCGGTAGTGGACATATTTTGCAAAAGGTCATTTATAGACGTAAAGCCTTGGTTTGCAATATCCATACGCGTCATGGTGAATACAGGTTGTGAAGTTTCGATATCCGTGGAACGAATACGTGAACCTGTTACGTCAATACGCTCGATCTTAGCAGACTCTTCTACCTGCTGAGCTTCCTGAGCTGAAGCATTAACGGAGATTGCAGAAGCAGCTCCAAATGCAATAGCTAAGCGCACAGCTTTACTTAATTTATTATTTGTATACATGTATTTCTCCCTGGATCACTATTTTAGTGACTCTATTTTTACTACTACCAATCTCTTTTACGGCGCTTGGCACTCCGCTTATCTCGGATAACCTCCGATTTATCGCCGTGTGATAATAAACGTAATTTTTCAGCAGGGTCAACAGCTTTTACGGAACAATTTGTAATTTCCATTGTCAGGCTCTGTGGCGAAGATGAAAACAAGCTGAAATAAAGCAGAATGAGCTTTTGTCAACCCTATTCTTATCTGGAATTAAAGTAATGAGTCAACAACTTATGGAGGTAAATGTTTCTCTGTCATTTTAAGAAAATATTATAGAAATAATGAGCGCTAAACAGCCAGCGTAAACTTTTCACTACAAGAATCAAAGTATTTAATGAGTTAAATCAATAATTACCAGCTCCAATTTTTGGGGTTTAGCTGGCCGCGAATGTTTTTGCCTGTAAAGCGCATTACGTATACAATCAAACAACTGTATATAAATACACATTAAACATGTTAAGTGACCAGCTAAAAAGCCAAATCCGCGCTATACATACGCGTATTAAAACCACCCTGCCTAATTACCAACCCAGGCAGGGGCAAAATCAGTTGGTCGCAGAGATGGCTAAAATCGTCTCCGGCACCTACCACCGGCGCGAGCGTATTGGTTTAATTGAGGCTGGCACCGGTACCGGTAAATCGCTGGCTTATATGCTGGCGGTTATTCCTTATGCGTTGGCGCAAAAGAAAAAAGTGGTGATTGCCACGGCTACGGTGGCGCTGCAGGAGCAATTGGTAAATAAAGACCTGCCGTTTTTTCAACAACACAGCAAGCTGTTATTTGAATTTAGTCTGGTAAAAGGCCGCCAGCGTTATGCATGTATTGAGCGGGTGCGCCAGCAGCAAAAACATCCTGAGTTATTTGCCACCGCTAACGATGCAACTTTTGACTGGCAAAAATTGCTGGATAACTGGCAGCAGCGTAAATGGCTGGGCGACAGGGATACGCTGGCGACGCCACTAACTGAAGACCTGTGGCAGCGTATTGTTGCTGATCCGCTGCATTGCAGTAAAACAGACCGTCGCCATATGAACTGCCCGTTTCACCTTGCACGTGCCGAGGTAAGTAACGCCGATGTGCTGGTGGTAAACCATGCTTTACTGCTGGCAGATTTATCCAGTGGTAACAGTATATTACCGCCACCTGAAGAAACACTTTATGTGATAGACGAAGCGCATCATTTGCCGGACAGCGCACGGGAGTTTTTTGCCGCACAGGCCCAGCTTACTCACAATAGCCTTTGGCTGGAAAAGGCGGCTAAAACCATTCAACAGTTGATTACCCTGCTGCCCGCTACTGTGATGAAAGAGTTATTACGCTTCGATGATAGCTGTAACGAACTTAACAGCCTACTTAAACCGATTGAACGCTGCGTAACAGAATTTAAGCCACGCTGGTTTGGCGAAAAAACAGAGTATCGTTTTGCAGACGCTGCTTTGCCAAAATTGTTTCAGCAGCAAGCTGAACAGCTGGCGCAGGTGAGCCAGAAGACACTAACGCAACTGGAAAAAATTCAGCAGCATCTGCAGGAAAATGTCACTGAACAGCAATTACCATTAAAGCAAAGCATGGGTCTGCTGCAAGAATTGGGTTATCTGCGCCAGAAAATTGAGCAACAACAAGCACTGTGGCAACTATATGCAGCAGAGCAGGAGAAAAACGTCTATCAGGCGCGTTGGGTTGAACTGCAAAACCAGAGCCAGTATGTTATTGGCCATGCTTGCCCGCTGGGTGTTGCAAATAAACTGGAACAGCTGCTATTTACCGATGCCTTCGCAGTGATCCTGTGCTCTGCTACGCTAACTGCGCTAAATTCGTTTCAGTACATTAAATATGATTTAGGCCTGACACAATTTGAAGGTGTGCAAACATTGCAGGTTGCATCACCTTTTGCTTATGCAGAAAAAGGTCAGATTGTTATTCCTAAAATGCAGACAGACCCGACAGAGCAGGCCTATACCAACGAGCTGGTAACTCTGCTGCCAACTTATTTACCAGACAATCAGGCCAGCCTGGTGCTGTTCGCTTCTTATTGGCAAATGCAGCAAGTCGCAGAGGCTCTGCGTAAAAAGAAATTTTCACTATTGGTACAAGGTGAAGCATCACGCCAGGCGTTACTGCAGTTACATGGTGAAAACTGCAGACATAACCGCACCAGTATTTTATTTGGCACCCAGAGCTTTTCTGAAGGGCTGGATTTACCCGGTAAATTGCTCACCAATCTGGTGATTACCAAACTGCCTTTTGCAGTACCTACCTCACCTCTGGAAGAAGCCTTAGCGGAGGCGATTACAAAAAAAGGCGGCAATGCTTTTTTGCAACTGACTATTCCTGCAACCTCAAAGAAACTGGTGCAAGCCTGTGGTAGACTACTGCGCCAGGAGCAAGACGAAGGCAGGATAGTGATCCTAGACCGGCGTCTGGTCAGCAAAGCTTACGGCAGTGCTATGCTAAACGCCTTGCCGCCGTTTCGTCGTCAGATAGAGTATTAACAGGACATCACATGTTTGCTGAGCTTGCCATAGAACCTTCTGTTTTACTTATCCTCTGTGCTGTCGCATTTTGTGCCGGTTTTATTGACGCCATTGCTGGCGGCGGTGGCCTGCTGACTGTACCGGCTCTGCTTACCGCAGGCCTGCCGCCACATGTGGTACTGGGCACCAATAAGCTGGCTTCAACTTTTGGCTCTTTTACTGCATCACTTACCTATTACCGTAAAAAGCTGTTTAATCCGGTGTATTGGCACCGCAGTTTATTCTACACCGCTATCGGTGCGGTGTTGGGCACGCTGGTTGTAGACATGATTAGCAAAGAAGCGCTGGAAAAAATACTACCTCTGCTTATTTTGCTGGCGGCCATTTATACCCTGTTTAACCGTATGCAACCTGATGATGCCTTAAAGCTGCCGCCGCAAAACGCCAAGTTATTCTGGCAACAACGGGCTCAAGGCCTGACTCTGGGTTTTTATGACGGTATTGCCGGCCCTGGTGCCGGAGCATTCTGGATGGTGTCTACTATGGCGCTGTACAAAATCAACCTGCTGCTGACCTGTGGTGTAGCACGTACGATGAATTTTATTAGCAATGGTTTTTCGCTGGTGGCTTTTATTGCTTTGGGCCATGTCGATTTTACCCTTGGCATCGCTATGGGTATGTGTTTAATGCTTGGCGCTTGGCTGGGTGCGCATTCAGCTATTAAATTTGGCAGTCGTTTTATTCGCCCGGTATTTATTTGCGTGGTTATTACCATTGCTTTGCGTCTGGCCTGGCAGGCTTGGGGCAGTTAAATGGATTTACTGGCCACCTTACTTCACCAGTTGCAACAACTGTGGCAACAGGCAGAACAGATTGATCTGCAACAGGTGGCCGGCAAGCCACAAAACTGGTTTGACAGCGCCCTGTTCAGTTGCCGCTCGCCGCACCTGACAGACTATGTGGCTGAAGCCCAGCGTAACCTGCGCCACTTGCAGGACAGCAACCTTAGCAGCATGGCGAAGCAACGCCTGGTGCAACGGTTAAGCGAGCAAACCTCAGCGCTAACCAGAGCTTTTCGCAATGTTGATACCCGGCGCAAGCCCACCAGTAAAGGCAAATTAAAAGCAGTGGTGCAACAAATAAGCGCCAGCAGCCAGCAGTTATACCAGCAACTTAGCGATACCCAGGAGTTTGAACGCCGCTTGCAGGATATGATTAGCCTGGCCAACCGGGAAAACTCAGCCGAAGCCATACAGCGCACGCTGGCTTTACATGCCCGTTTAGGCCGCTGTCGCAAAGCGTTATCCGATATTGAACGGCAAATTCAGGACTTGGAACGGCGGAACTAAACTGATGGTAATCGCTAAACCAATGCTAAGCGCGCTACCTGCCATGCTGTATCACCCATGTTACAGTGAGCTTAATCTGCCTGACAGGCACCGTTATCCCATTACCAAATATCGCACCTTGTATCAGTGCCTGCTGGATATCGGGCTGCCCGCGAGCGCTTTCACCCAGTCAGTTCCTGTCACTGTAGAACAACTGGCAGAGGTACATTGCTGCACCTATATTCAAAGTCTGGCTGATGGCACTATTGATGCCAAAGCCATGCGCCGTATTGGTTTTCCCTGGTCAGAACAGCTTTTTCAGCGTTCATTATATTCATTAGGCGGCACACTACAAACAGCTCAGGCGGCCCTTAACAGTGGTATAGCACTGCATTTAAGCGGGGGCTATCACCATGCTTTTTATGCCGAAGGCTCAGGATTTTGTTTATTTAACGATCTGGTGCTGGCCGCTAAGACCATGCTGACACAGGGGCTGGATAAAATTTTGCTGTTGGATCTGGATGTGCATCAGGGTGACGGCAGTGCGCTGATGCTGACCGACGAGCCGCGCATTATCAGTTGCTCTGTGCATTGTGAAAAAAATTTCCCTGCCCGTAAACAACATTCAAACTGGGATATAGGGCTGGCTAAAGATTGCTCTGACACCGACTATTTAGAAGCCGTGCAGCAAAGCCTTCAGACCTTGCTTAACTGGCACCGGCCAGATTTAGTGATTTTTGACGCCGGTGTGGATATTCATCAACAGGATGAGCTGGGGCTATTAAATATTTCTACCGAGGCTTTATATCAACGTGATTTATTGGTGCTACAAAGCTGTGTGGACCAGGGAATACCTGTTGCAGCCGTTATCGGCGGTGGTTACCAGCGCAATATAGATGCGCTGGCACAGCTACACCTGCAGCTGTTTAAAGCCGCTTTTACGCTACATGGCTCAGACTTCGCCAGCAAAATAAAAACCTAAACGCCGTTTTACCTGAGGAGGTAACACTGGAAGATCAGTTTTAGGCAGCAGGAAAGTTGCCATATTAAACAAGTCAGTAAAAATACGGTTTTTCTCTGTTGTACGTTTTAAATAATCATGCCCGGACGAGCCGCCGGTGCCAATTTTGGTACCCAACATGCGCTGTACCATCATCGCATGTTTGTAGCGCCATATTGTCAGCAGTTCATCTATTTCGGTTAAGCAAGTCAGCAACTGAAATGGCAAATTAAAAACCGGCTCTTCCTGATACAGGCTGATAAACAGTGCCGATAACATAGCGCGTTGGCTTAAACGAAAAGTACCGGCTTGTTGCAGTTGCAGATACTTGTCTTTATTTAGCAAGGCTGAAAATTTTTCCGCAGTGCGGGCAATTTCAGCCAGTTGCAATTCGCGCTCATGTTCGGCAATTTGTGCAATTGACTGCACAGTTGCTTTATCTTCGGCCAGCATAGTGTCTGTTGCCTGCTGATACATCTGCCAGAAGCTAAAGTTTTCCAGCTCAAGAAACGGCATACGCTCCAACCACTTTTCTATGCGTTCAAACAAACTGGGGTCGTGTTCAAGTTGCTGCAGGAAAGTACGATCTTTCTCATTTAACCGGCTGTAAAACGAGTTTTTATCGAAGTCGATACGAAAATCGCTTTTCAGGCCCAGGCCAATTTCCAGCATTTTAAACTGGATACTCTGGAAACCGGATGCCGGCACCAGGTAATCACGAAACGACATAAAATCCTGCGGTGTCATCGTTTCAATGACACCAATCTGCTGGTTCAGCAACTGCTGAATGGTGATTACCCGCTTTAACTTATGCACTATGCCGGTAAGCTGCTCATCTTTAACTTCTTCACCGGCAAACACATCCATTACAGCTTTAAGCTCATGTAAAATTTGCTTAAACCACAGCTCATATACCTGATGCACAATAATAAACAGCGTTTCATCATGGGCTTCATTGGCGTATTTGGCGCTTTCCGGTGCCTGTGCTGTCAGTATTTTGTCCAGTTGCAGGTAGTCGCCGTAGTAGCAGGGAGTGGTATTTTTTTGCATTGCAGTTCTTCTGTCATGATTCTACCGCGCATTGTAGCAGCGAAGTGAGCTAACTCAATCTTTCAGTGGTCTTTTACCGTAAAGCTGATTATGCTTTGAGCTGACTGTAAACAAGATTGAGGCAAGTATGAAACTGGACGACGATATCCATAACTATTATGAAAAACTGACACTGGATCATATTGTAGAGTTAGGGCTAGACCAGCAGAAAGATGCTGAGTATCTGGCCGATTTATGCTGTATTTCGTTAAACCTGCTGCCGCCCCGCTATATTCGCTATGAAGTAGATATGGCGTTTTATCTGCCACAAAGCGAGCGTTTTGAAATGCGGATGAAAGTAAAAGAGGCCGTTGCCAGAGCCCGGCAGTTTCTGGACAATAATGCGTGAATACTGAGCTGGCTAAGGCTCCGGTGCATGTGCAACTGGCGGTAGATTTAATTCTGCTGCTGGAGCAACATCAGATAGATGCCAATACCGCACTTCTGGCGTTAGATATAGTGAAAAAAGATTTTGAACAGAAGCGGGATTTGGGTGGCAACCCCACCAGCCACATCCCGGCACATACGTCATAAACTGTGGCTGCTTCCTTCCGGACCTGACCAGGTTCGCCTACTAGTATTGCGAGAGGACCAATGGGGCTACCATTGAACTGCTGAATCCTCAACAGGCGCGCATTATGCGCAAAAGCAGGCGTTGTTGCAAGCCTGCCGCTGCTTAAACCTTAAAAGCAGCTGCCTGAGATTGCAATTTAGCTGCCAGTTGAGCCAGCATATCGCTGGCTTCTGCACTTTGCCGCGCGCTGTGTGTCACTTCACTGATACTGATGGTAAATTCACTAATATTTTTGCTGATATCCTCCGCTACTATAGTTTGCTGTTCAGTAGCGGTAGAAATTTGTACGTTCATATCAACAATAGCTGTCACCGAATTTGTTATTTGTTCAATTACTGTTGCTGCATCATTAGCATTCTCGACACTGGTATCGGCATAACGTCTGGATTCTGTCATTGAACTAACGGCTTGCTTTGATGAGTTTTGCAGATTGTCTATCATTCCCTTAATAGACTCCGTCGCTTTTTGCGTGTTGGTGGCTAACTGCCTTACTTCATCAGCTACTACGGCAAATCCGCGTCCTGCATCACCAGCGCGAGCAGCCTCTATTGCGGCATTCAACGCCAGTAAATTTGTTTGCTCAGCAATAGTACGTATTACCGCCAATACCTGAGTAATTTTCTCAGATTCGGCATTCAAATGACTAATTACATTGCCAGCGTCAGTCAGCGTAACCGATAGTTGCTCTATAGAGCGCATATTCTGCATTACCCGCTCAAAACCATCTTGCGAATAGCCATCAGCTTCATTTGCCTGCTCTGAAGTACGCAAAGCACTGCTGGCCACTTCCTGAATCGCCGCAGACATTTGCGTTACGGCGGTAGCAATTAAATTCGCTTTTTGCTCTTGTTCCATTGCAGTGCTACTGACCTGTTCACTGATGTGGCTCATTTCCTCAGATGCCGCAGCTAATTGAGTAATCGCCAGACCCAGCTCAGTAAAAAAAAGCTGTAGCCGTTGCAGTGTAGTGTTAAGCGCTTGTGATGTTGCAGCTATCTCATCTTTGCCGCACACATCAGCCCTGACGCGCAAATCCAGATCATGGCCTACAGTGGCAATGCTGTTCTGTAATAACCGCAATGGATGATGAATAGAGCGATAAATAAGCCAGCCAAGTACAGCAAGACCTGCAAATACTGCCAGCAGGATCAAACTAAACAGTAACTGAAAGCTGTCATATTCCTGCTGTGCCAGTTGCCGGAACTTATCAGCTTCTTGCAACTGCAGTACAATCAGTTTATCCAGGGCGCTGCTCAGCGGATCAGCTACTTGATACAGCTCACGATTAAACGTGTCGGCGCTGTCGGCAAACAAGTTGTTGCCAGTTATCCTGCGCTGATACTCTGCGACGGCTGCCAGAAACGGTGACATTTTATGCTCTGCATCAGCGACGAGACGGGCCTCTTCCGGGGTAAGCTTAGTTTGTTTAAAGCCTAACCAGGCTTTTTCGGCAGAACTCAATGCCTGACTGAGATTCGCCACAGCGGTGGCACCATCTAGTATGTGTCCACGATATTTGTGCAGTGTGTCTACTGCCGTCACCGCATAAGCATCTGACACCTGTTTTATCTGCTGTAACGGTTTTACACGGTCCATATACAAGCTGTTAATACCGTGATTAAGCAACTGCATTTGCTGCAATGCCACCCAGGTAACTAACAGCAAGATCCCCAGCGGCAACGCCGCCAGCACGGTTAGACGGCTTTTAACAGAATAATTATTCAACATGTACTGGCAAACCTCGCTAAATGTTAACAATACATATTTAGCATAGGCGATTTTTACTACTCAACCATCTGTTTTTCAGTACTCAGAATAAAAAGTGCGGGCTTACTGTACTAAAGCCAGTAAGCCCAAGTAGTTTAATTTGCTGAAACCAACGCCGAGCGGTAACGCTGCAATACCGCTTTAAAGCGTTGCTGGTTGTCCGGCCCCAAACGGATCATTTGCTTTTGCGCTGCAGGCAGTTGCTCTATCGCCGGATCGGCAAACACATACACCACAGAAGGCCGCTCCAGCGCCAACGGGTAACTTACCTCCGGTGTCGCCAGCATCACATCAATCGCCGCTATCAGTTTATTCTTAAACAACTCATCCGGGTAACCCAGCTCAGCATAGGCTTGCTGCAATAACGGCTCGTACCGGTTAAACAAGGCTAGCATCTGCTCGGCAGGCACGCTTTCAATCAATTCAATGTATGGCTGGTAACGGGCAAAACTGCTTTCATCCAGTTGCATGGCTTCACCTTCAGCTAAAGCAAATTTTTGCTCCAGCGGTTGTAACAGCGAATGGCCGGCTGCTAACTGACCTTGCGCAGTATTGTCGGTTTGCACAACAAAATTACGCAGTATCTCTTCAGTAACGAAAAGGCCAGCCAGGCCGGAGCGCCAGTTTAATGCCAGTAAGCGCTGCTTTACCTCGGCATCTGATTCATCCAGTACAGGCAACACGGGTTCAGGCTCTGCCACAGGCGCATTAACTTCGGGTTCAGTTACTTGCTCTTGCAATGGCGTGGTAGTGTCAGGTTGTGCAGTATCCTGCTCTGGTTCTGCTTCAGGCTGCGGTGCTACAGGTTCAGTGGTAACAGGCGGTAATAAATTAATAGCCGGTTCCTGATCTTCATCTTTAGCCAGTAACAACCATAAGGCAAGTAGTACCACTATGACGATAACGGCGATACCTGCGTAATATAACTGCTGATTATTGTTCGGTTTTTGTTCTGCCATAACAACCTCGGTAGCATTCTGATGGTGTAACGCGATTAAGCGTTGCATTCTTTAACGATTCCAGCAATATACTAAGCAATGAGCCTGTTGTCTGGAAAAAGTTCAACTTCTGTTATGTCTGAACACGATGTAAAAGCCGAAAAAAAGACGGCATTGTTATTAACCGGCGGCGGCGCCCGTGCGGCTTATCAGGTTGGAGTGCTAAAAGCGATAGCACAACAATTTCCCCGTAGCAGTAAATTGCCTTTTCAGATCATCAGTGGCACATCAGCCGGAGCAATTAATGGCGCCGCTATGGCTTGCTATGCTTCCTGCTTTCATCTTGGCGTGAAAAAGCTGGAGTGGATCTGGCGTAACTTTCACACTGATCAGGTGTATTACTCTGACTATCCGCGCGTATTCCGGCAGATACTACGCGGTATTTTCAGCGCATTTCAGGCCGACTATGCCAATAAAACCGCTGTCAGCTTGTTTGACAATAAACCACTGCGGCAAATGCTGCTCAAAGTGCTGGATCTAAAACGGATTGACCGCAATATTATGGGCGGTTATCTGTCCAGTGTGTCAGTTACGGCTTCATCTTACAACAACGGCGACTCAATTACGTTTTTCCAATCAGATCAGGCACAGGAATGGCGCCGGGCTAAACGTTGTGGCCAGCGTACCTTGCTTGGTGTGCATCATCTGATGGCATCTGCGGCTATTCCTCTGGTATTTCCTTCGGTGCGTATTCATCAGCAGTATTTTGGCGATGGTTCGGTCAATCAGCTGGCGCCGCTTAGTGCCCCTATTCATCTGGGCGCAGATAAAATACTGATTATCGGCGTGGCCGATCCACGTAAAAATGAACACAACCAGCGGATGATGCATCATCCGGGGCTGGCTACCATTGCCGGGCATTTGCTTGATACTGTGTTTACCGACAGTTTAAACTCGGATCTTGAACGCATGCAGCGGGTTAATAACACTATTCAGACCATGCAACAGCACGGTATAAAAACGGATCTTAAGCCGGTGCAAAGCCTGTTTATCAACCCGAGTCAGAACTTTGGCCAGATTGCCAGTGAACATTTTTTGTCTCTGCCTATGGCAGTGCGCACCATCCTGAGAATGACCGGTATTCGCCAGCACTCAGATTCCAGCCTGGCCAGCTATTTACTGTTTGAACAGCGCTATACCCGCCGGTTAATTGAGCTGGGCTATGAAGATGCCAGCGCCCAAATGGACACCATTTTGCAGTTTCTTACCGATGAAAAGCGCTAATGAGCTGTCAAAACCTTGGCATTCAAGCTATGGCCCGGCTTGCCAACTCTCTATCATACTGATAATTATTACTAAAATATTTCTGGCCTGTTATTTGCTTTATTAGAAAAAAAGCATCAACGGATCTCAAAATGGAATACCTGTTAGTACACGAGGTTGCGCTAAGTAACGCCCCCAGCTACGCAGCTATGACCAAACTGCAGCACTGGCCAGAGCTGGCGGAATGCGCTGAGCAAAGCCTGATCAGCCAGTTGCAAACCACACTGGATATTCAGCAACAGCTGAATATTATTTCTATGGCCGTAGGCAAAGTTTTGCCGGTGTCGGCCCTGAAATTAAAAACTGCAGTGGGTGAGTTTGAAGCCATTGGTTCAAGACCCGCTGATACTGAGCATCGCAGTGTATTGGTGCTAAACCAGCAATGTTTGGCCGAACTGATTTACCAGAGCGAACATGCTTTTACCCCGATGATTCAACGCGAACTGTTACTGCTCGAAAGCGAATGGCTGTTTGCTCTGCGCAATGCACTGGTTGTATGCCGGTTGCAGCAAATGGCGCTAAAAGACACCTTAACCGGCCTTGGCAACCGCCGCTTTTTTGACGACAGTTTTGAGAAAGCCGTACAACTGGCAAAACGTCATGACGAACGCTGCGCCTTACTGCTACTGGATTTAGACAACTTTAAACAGGTCAATGATATTGCAGGCCACAGCGCTGGCGATGACGTATTGCTGGCAGTTGCCGATTGTCTGCGAGATACATTGCGCGTAACGGATAGTTTATTCCGTTTTGGCGGAGATGAGTTTGCTGTGATTTTATCTGCTCAGGATGCAGACTGCGCAGAACTGGTTGCCAGAAGATTATTGCGGGCAATCAATCAGCATCATTTGTGTAAACAATATGAGGTAAGTGCCAGCGCTGGTTTAGCCTTGCTACAAGCTCCGGAGCAAAGCAGTAAACAATTATTTTCTGCTGCCGATGCCGCACTCTATTCTGCCAAAGAGGCCGGTAAAAGCACGGTGAGAGTAGCCTGAATAAGCCTGGTTTAAATTAACTCTGTTGCTGCCAGCTTAACCAGTACTTTGCCTGAGCAGGCAAAGTACTGCTAGCAAAACCTGCCACGACAACCAACTCGCCTTCGACCAACAGTAGCGGCACCTGCAACCGTTGCCACGGCGGCACCTGCCATAGCTTAAACCACTGCTTTAACGGCTTACTTACCGCACTGCCTGCTGGTTTAAAGCGCAAACTTAACTGGCCAAATACAATTTGTGCTGCCGCTGCCGCCAGCGGCAATCCGTCAGCCTGTGGCTGGGCAGAAAAATACAAACTGCTGCCACAGGGTAGCTGTAATTTTGGTTCCCCCTGCCAGCTTAAACCTTGCACCGGTGCCGCAACCTGCGCATCCGTCAGCAGGTAAAGCTTGTCTGCAAAGCGACGCAGCTGATAGTCAGCACAAACCAATACCGGCGTTGCATCATTACGGGCAGCAATAACCTGCTGCTTTAACGTAGTAAGCCACTGAGTTGACGGGTTTAAACCATAACTGCTTAGCCAACGGCGGATCACTAGATCCTGCTGTAACGGTAGCAGTTTTGCCAGCTCTGCCAGCAGCAAGGTATTATGACGCACACAACTTTCTTGTGCCTGTTCGGTGTAATAATCAGCCAGTTGTTGTAAATCGGCCAGATGTTGCATGCTGCGCCGCGTTGTAGCACTAAACTGTGGCCAGCGCTCTAGCAGTAAGGGTGCAATATGCTGGCGGATAAAGTTACGTTCAAACCGGATATCGTCGTTACTGTCATCGTTTACCCAGTCCAACTGCTGCTGTGTAGCATAAGCAGCAAGTTCGGCACGGCTGAAAGGCAATAAAGGCCGGCATAGCATCCCTGGAGCAAAACTGCGCTGCGCAGCAATACCACTTAACCCTGCGGCCCCCGAGCCACGCTTTAAGGCTAACAGCAAGCTTTCCAGTTGATCATCACCATGATGTGCCGTAAGCAGCAGGTGCTTATCTGAGCGGATAAATTCTGCCAGTGCCTGATAGCGGGCTGTGCGGGCTTTTAATTCAAGGTTGTCACGGCCACTTAGCACCACGCTGCGCTGCGTAAATACTATGCCCCGCTCACTGCACTGTCTGGCGCAGAAATCGCCCCACTGCGCTGCATAAACGCTAATACCATGATTAACATACACAGCCTTTAGTACAAAAGGCTGCAGCAGCCGGGCTTTGGCCAATAAGTCGAGCAACACCATCGAATCCAGCCCGCCACTTAACGCCAGCACAACATGGCTGTCAGCTTGCAGCGCTAACGTCTGCAATAAATAGCGAGGGCTCAGTTCAGAGGTTAGTTCGGGCATTGGGTGTTTTACCGGTTGATCAAGGCGCTAGGCTAACACAAAATAAAAAGCCAGTGCACAGGCACTGGCTTATCGGTAGCAATCACTGCTTAGCAGTAACCATAAGACATCAGACGCTTGTAGCGTACGTCCAGTAGCTCTTTGCTGCTCATTTTCTGCAATTTTTGTAAATCACGCAATAAGGCCTGTTTTAACGTTTGAGCCATCTGCTCCGGTGCGCGATGTGCACCACCCAGAGGTTCAGGCAATACTTCGTCAATCAGTTTCAGCTCTTTAATCCGTTCAGCGGTAATACCCATGGCTTCAGCAGCCAGTGGCGCTTTTTCCGCACTTTTCCACAAAATTGAAGCACAACCTTCCGGCGAAATAACTGAGTAAGTACTGTACTGCAGCATATTCACTTTATCGCCTACACCAATCGCCAAAGCACCACCGGAGCCGCCCTCACCGATCACGGTGCAGATCACCGGTACTTTCAGGCCCGCCATTACTTTTAAGTTGCGGGCGATAGCTTCAGATTGGCCACGCTCTTCGGCACCTATACCAGGATAAGCGCCCGGTGTATCGATAAAAGTAACAATGGGCAGGTTAAAACGCTCAGCCATTTCCATTAAACGCAATGCTTTACGATAACCTTCCGGGCGTGGCATACCAAAGTTACGTTTAATTTTCTCGCGTGTATCACGGCCTTTTTGATGACCAATAATCATCACCGGTATATCGCCCAGGCGCGCAGTACCGCCAACAATAGCCTGATCATTGGCAAAGGTACGATCACCGGCTAAATCATCAAAGTCGGTAAACACATGCTGAATATAATCCAGCGTGTAAGGCCTGAGCGGATGACGCGCCAGTTGCGCGACCTGCCATGCACCCAATTCAGAAAAGATCTTTTTGGTCAGCCCCTGGCTTTTTTCTTTTAGTTTGTTGATCTCTTCTTCTAAACCCAAATCGTAGTCGCCACTGCGGCTGACGTTACGTAATTCGTCTATTTTTGCTTCAAGTTCAGCAATAGGTTGCTCAAACTCTAAATAATTCAGCATCATCGACTGTCACTACCTAATTAATTAAATTCCAGTTCTATTGTTGCCAATTGCTTTAACTGGTGCAACAAAGCGTCGGCTGGCGTTACCCACCATTGTGTCCCTAGCTGTAACATCACCTCGCCTTCCTGGCGCTGATAGCGGAGTTTAACCGGCACCGTACCTGCTTTAAATTCACCCAGTACCTGCTGCAATCTTTGCAGGTAATTGTGGTCTATTTGTGCCGATTGTACAGTGATATTCAACGATCTCAGAGATTTTTCCCTTACCTGAGTAATTTCGCTGACATCGCGGCCGGTCATTGTAAGGCCACCGTTAAAATCATCAAAGCTGACCTGTCCCGTTATTACCAGGATCCGGTCTTTTTGTAGCTGTTGTTCGAAGTTTTCCAGTAAATCCGGGAAAAACCTTACATCAAGCCGCGCAGACTTATCATCCAGTGTGACAATAGCCCAGCGTCGGCCTTTTTTATTAATCATCACCCGCACTGATACCACCAGGCCGGCAACAGTGGTACTTTGATCTTTCTTCGTTGGCTGCAGTTCCACTAACCGGCAATTAATATAGCGCGGAATTTCTTCCAGATAACGGTTTATCGGGTGGCCGGTTAAATATAAGCCTAAAGTTTCACGCTCGCCCTCCAACCAGACTTCATCTGCCCAGGGCTCTACCTGTTTAAATGCTGCCGCAGCGTGCTCTGGCTCAGGGCTTAACAAACCGAATAAATCATCCTGCCCTACAGCCTGCGCTTTAGCGTGCTGCTCGGCAGCTTTCATGGCTTCTTCCAGCGTGGCCGACAGCGCAGCACGGTGCGGGCCTAAGCGGTCCATAGCGCCGGATAAAATCAGTTTTTCTATCACGCGCCGGTTTAGCTTCTTTAAATCGACTTTGGCGCAAAAATCAAATAAGTCGCTAAAGCTGCCGTGCTTATTGCGCGCCTCAAGGATGGCCTCTATCGGACCTTCGCCTACACCTTTAATAGCACCAATACCGTAAACAATATGGCCTTGCTCATTAACCGTGAACTTATACACCCCGGCGTTAACATCGGGCGGAATAAGCTTCAGCTTCATGCGCTCGCATTCATCTACCAGGGTAACAATTTTGTCGGTGTTGTCCATGTCAGCCGACATTACCGCTGCCATAAATTCTGCCGGATAATGCGCCTTCATCCACAGTGTTTGGTACGACACCAACGCATACGCCGCCGAGTGCGATTTGTTAAAACCGTAACCGGCAAATTTTTCTACCAGATCGAAAATCTTAATCGCCAGGTCCGGGTCAATGCCATTTTTTGCCGCGCCTTCCTGGAACGTATCGCGTTGTTTGGCCATCTCTTCCGGCTTTTTCTTACCCATAGCCCGGCGTAATAAGTCGGCACCGCCAAGCGAGTATCCCGACAGCACCTGGGCTATCTGCATTACCTGTTCCTGATAGAGGATAATGCCGTACGTCGGCTCAAGAATCGGCTTTAATGAATCATGCTGCCAAGTAGCATCCGGATAAGAGATAGCTTCACGGCCACGCTTACGGTCGATAAAGTTATCTACCATGCCCGACTGCAACGGCCCGGGCCGGAACAATGCGACCAGAGCTATCATATCTTCAAAGCAGTCTGGTTGCAGACGGCGGATTAAGTCTTTCATGCCGCGCGATTCGAGCTGGAATACCGCCGTGGTGTCAGCTTTTTGCAGTAAGTCAAAGCTTCGTTTGTCTACCAGCGGAATGGAGTTGATGTCGATGCTATCGCGGCCTTCTTTTTTCAACCGCGTGTTAGCCATATTCACCGCCCACTGCAAGATAGTGAGAGTGCGCAGGCCTAAGAAGTCGAATTTTACCAACCCGGCATATTCAACGTCGTTTTTGTCAAACTGGGTAACCGGGTTATTGCCTTCATCATCGCAATACAACGGGGAGAAATCGGTAATTTTGGTTGGCGCTATTACCACACCACCGGCGTGTTTACCGGCGTTACGGGTTACACCTTCAAGCTGGCGCGCCATATCAATCAGATCTTTAACTTCCTGATCCTGAGCGTACAGCTCTGGCAGACGCGGCTCTTCTTTAAACGCCTGTTCCAGTGTCATGCCTGGCGTGGGCGGAATAAGCTTGGATATGCGGTCAACAAAACCATACGGATGGCCCAGCACCCGGCCAACGTCGCGTATTACGGCTTTGGCAGCCATGGTACCGAAGGTAATAATTTGCGATACCGCTTCACGGCCATACATATCGGCTACGTGATCAATTACTTCGTCGCGCCTGTCCATGCAGAAATCGACGTCAAAATCTGGCATAGAGACCCGTTCAGGGTTTAAAAAACGCTCGAACAGCAGATCGAATTCCAGCGGATCTAAATCAGTAATTTTAAGCGCATAAGCCACTAATGAACCCGCACCAGAGCCCCGCCCCGGTCCTACCGGAATATCATTATCTTTACTCCACTGGATAAACTCCATTACCACCAGGAAGTAACCGGGAAAACCCATCTGGTTAATAACGTCCAGCTCTATTTGCAACCGCTCATCGTACCCGACACGTTTTTGCGCCCGCTCACTGGTATCAGGGAACAGCTGCAGTAAACGCTCTTCGAGGCCTTCGCGCGATTTCATTACCAGAAAATCAGCATCTGTCATGCCACCGGTAGGAAACGCCGGCAGAAAATATTCCCCCAGCCGGATAGTGACATTACAACGTTTGGCTATTTCAACAGAGTTTTGCAGTGCTTCTGGCAAATCAGCAAACAGCTGTTGCATTTCCTGTTCAGATTTAAGGTATTGCTGTTCAGAATACAATTTAGGCCGGCGCTTGTCGTCCAGCGTAAAGCCATCGTGAATAGCAACCCGGATCTCGTGGGCCGGAAAGTCTTCCGGTTGTAAAAACACCACTTCATTGGTAGCAACCAGCGGTAAATCGTGTTGCTCTGCCAGGGTCACTGCTTTTTGAATATATAGCTCTTCATCCGGCCGCCCGGTACGGGTGATTTCCAGATAAAAGCGCTGCGGAAAATACTGCTGATAAAACTGCAGTAGTTCGGTCAGGCTTTGGCCGTTTTCTTTTAACAGCGCTTTACCAACCAGGCCATCTTTAGCACCGGATAAAATAATCACGCCCTGAGCAAACTCAGCCAGCCAGTCATGTTCTATTTGTGGTTTGCTATCAACATGGCCACGCAGGTAGGCTTTGGAAATAAGCTGGCTGAGGTTCTGATAACCGGCGTTATCTGCCGCCAGCAATAGCATACGGCTGCTCTCGCCACCAAATAAAGGATGCTGAACCCAGCAATCAACGCCGATGATAGGTTTAATACCGGCTTCATGGGCTGTACTGTAAAACCGCACCAGGCCGCAAAAATTCATTTGATCAGTTAATGCCAGCGCAGGCATTGCCAGTTTTTGTGCCGCTTTAACGATAGGCTTAACTTTGGCGACACCGTCGATCATTGAAAAATCGCTGTGTACGCGCAGATGGATAAAAGCAGGAGAACTCATAGCCCCTGTTGCTCCAGCACCTGCCGCACCGGCTTAAAGCTTCGACGGTGCTCACTTAATACACCGTGCACGCCTATTGCGGCCAGATGAGCGGCTGTAGGATAGCCTTTATGGGCATCAAAGCCATAATCCGGGTAAGCCTGATGTAAAGCGTGCATTTCGGCATCACGTGCCACTTTGGCCAAAATAGAAGCAGCACTGATTTCCGGTACCAGCAAGTCGCCTTTAACGATAGCCGTAGCGGGCAAGCCAAAATCTGTGGTGCGGTTGCCATCTACCAGCACCCATTCTGGTTTAATACACAACGCCGCCACAGCACGACGCATTGCCAGCATAGTAGCGTGCAGAATATTCAACTGATCAATTTCAGCAGGCTCTGCCCGGCCAAGCGCCCAGCACAGGGCATTTTGTTTAATGAGCTCAGCCAGTTCCGTACGACGCTTTTCAGACAATTTTTTTGAGTCAGTAAGCCCTGCAATGGGTTTATTAGGGTTTAAAATAACTGCCGCCGTTACCACAGCGCCAATTAGCGGACCGCGGCCCACTTCATCTACACCGCAAAGCAGCTGTACGTCAGGTCGTTGATACAACATTATTTACTTACCTGTAAAATTGCTTCTGCCGCTTTGGTACTGGCATTGCATTTAATGCTTTGATGAATAACCCGGTACTGCTGCAATAGGGTAGCGCGCTCTGAACTTAACAAAGGTACCATCGCTTTTACCAGAGCTTGCGGCGTCACCTGATGCTGCAATAATTCCGTAACCATGCCACGCCCGGCAAGCAAGTTTGGCAAACTAAAATGCGCCAGCTTTACCAGCCGTTTACCAATTTGGTAAGTAAGCCAGTTAGCCCGGTACGACACCACCATCAGGCATTTGGCTAACATGGCTTCAAGTGTGGCGGTGCCTGAGGTTATAAAAGTTGCATCAGACGCTAACAATACCTGGCGGGCCTGGCCGGTAAATTCGGTGATTTTAAGCTCCGGCGCTATCTGCTGTTTAATCGCATTAAACTGTGCGGCCTTTGCCGACGTCACCATATTGGTAACGAACTGTATATCGGGAAACTGTTGTTGTAGCAGTATTGCGGCCTGCAGAAAATCACCTGCCAGCAGTTTAATTTCATTGGTACGGCTGCCAGGCATAATCGCCAGTACCAGCTTATCCGGCTGTAGGCCCAATTCGGCTTTTGCTGCGGCCTTATCCACGTCCAGCGGCATCGTATCGGCCATGGTGTGGCCAACAAAAGTACAGGGCACCTGATATTTATCGTAAAAAGCTTTTTCAAATGGCAGCAGCGATAACACCATATTGGTCGCGGCTGCAATTTTAAAAATTCGTTTATGCCGCCACGCCCACACCGACGGGCTAACGTAATGCACAGTTTTAATACCGGCCTGTTTCAGCTTTAACTCTACCGGCAAATTAAAATCCGGCGCATCAATACCAACAAACACATCGGGCTTATCGGTCATTAAAGCGGCGAGAATTTCGCGTTTAACCTGCAGTAAGCGTGGTAAACGGCCAAGCACTTCAACAATGCCCATTACTGCCAGTTCTTCCATATCAAACAGGGCATTAAAACCCAGCGCCTGCATGCGCGGCCCGCCAATGCCGTAGAACACCGCATCCGGGTGTATAGCTTTAAGTGCAATCATCAGATCGGCACCTAAAATATCGCCGGAGTGTTCCCCGGCGATAATGGCTATTTTTAAAGGCGTATCAGCAATCGCCATCAGCGCACTATGCCTCTGCTGGCGTTAGCGATAAAGTCGGTAAAGAGTTTTAACTCCGGCACTTGTGCGGCTTTATCCTGCAGTGCTGCCAGTGCTTCCGCTACTGTCTGGCCTTTGCGGTAGACTTCTTTATATGCCCGGCGTATTTCCAGCAACGCTTCACTGCTGTAGCCACGGCGTTTTAAACCTTCAGTATTAATACCGCCAGGCACGCAAGGTGCGCCATGCACCATCAGGTATGGCGGTACATCTTTTAAAACAATAGAGCCACCGCCGCAAAAACTGTGCGCCCCAATATGCACAAACTGATGAACGCCTGTCATACCGCCTAAAATAGCCCAGTCGCCTACATGCACGTGTCCGGCGGCCTGAGCAGCACTGGCAAAAATAGTGTGGTTACCAATGACGCAGTCGTGGGCAATATGCGTGGTATTCATAAACAGGTTATGGTTACCAATAATGGTTTTTCCCTGATCCTGCACCGTGCCACGGTGTACAGAGCAACCTTCGCGAAATACGTTATAATCGCCAATAATCAGCTCTGTGGCTTCACCTTTATATTTTTTGTCCTGACAAGCTTCACCAATACTGGCAAATTGAAAAAAGTGATTACCTTTACCAATAGTACTGGTGCCTTTAATCGCCACATGAGATTCGAGTACACAGTCATCTCCCAGCACAACGTTGTGGCCAACATAACAAAACGGGCCCACTTTAACGTTATTACCAAGCTTAGCGCTGGCTTCGATTACAGCAGTTGGATGGATCACGTTATAGCTCTCTTCTGGCACACATCAGCTCAGCCGAGCAGACAATCTGGCCTTCAACTTTAGCTTCGCCGTAAAACTTCCACATGTTGCGGCGTTCTTTTAAAAACTTTACTTCCAATATCATAGTATCACCCGGCAGTACCGGCTTTTTAAAACGCGCGTCGTCAATTGCAGCAAACAGATAAAGTTCATTCTCTGAGCGCTCGGTAACGGTTTTAAAACCCAGAATACCGGTGGCCTGGGCCAGCGCCTCAAGGATCAACACACCAGGAAAAATAGGCATTCCCGGAAAATGCCCGGTAAAAATAGGTTCATTAATAGTGACGTTTTTAAGCGCTGTCAGGCTTTCGCCCGGCGTAAAATCCAGAACACGATCAATAAGTAAAAACGGGTAACGATGTGGCAGTAATGCCATAATTTCCTGAATTTGCAGGCAATTAAGTTGGTTAGCCAAAGCTATTCCTCTGTCTAGTGGTCAGCATCCTGTGCTTTTTGCACATTCGCAAGCTGGTGTTCCAGTTGCTTTACCCGCTGATAAAGTTGATCTATTTGCCGCAGCTTAACGGTGTTTTTCCGCCATTCAGCATTGGTTGTTGCCGGAATACCTGAAGTATATACGCCTTTCTCAGTGATAGGCTTCATTACCATTGCCATACCGGAAATATGCGCACCGTCACATATCTCAATGTGGCCGTTAAGCACCGCCGCCCCACCAATAATGCAGTAGCGGCCAATTTTGGTGCTGCCGGCAACTACAGTACAACCGGCGATTGCCGTATGATCGCCAATGCGGACATTGTGTGCAATCTGGCACTGGTTATCGATAATAACATTACTACCTATTACCGTATCTTCAATCGCGCCGCGGTCAATAGTGGTATTTGCGCCTATTTCACAATCGTCGCCAATAGTAACGGTACCGGTTTGCGGTATCTTAACCCAATTACCGCGTTCATTGGCAAAACCAAAACCATCTGCGCCAATTACAGCACCGCTGTGCACTATACAACCTTTACCGATATTTACCCGGTGATACACGGTAACGTTAGCCCACAGCCGGCTACCTTCACCAATAATTGCTTGTTCACCAATAAAACAGCCTGCGCCAATTTGTGCGCCATTACCAACAACAGCTCCGGCGGCAATAATCGCATTAGCACCAACAGACACCCCGGCACCCAAAGTGACACTGGCATCGATTACTGCTGTCGGGTGAACACCATTTGCTGCGGCGGGTGTTGAATCCAGTAATTGGGCTACCCGGGCAAAAGCAACATACGGGTCTTTTACCACCAGAGCGTTGACGCCTGGCGCAAGAAACGGCGCGTCATCTGCGGTGATAAGAACAGCAGAGGCAGACGTTTCGGTTAAGAATTTGCGGTATTTGCTGTTAGACAGGAAGCTAATCTGGCCGCTGCCAGCATTTTCCAGCGTTGCAATTGAAACGATGCTGCAAGCAGCATCGCCAATTAGCTGAGCATCTACCTGCTCAGCCAGTTTCGTTAAGGTATAACCTGCCATTATTTTGCTTTACTTGCCTGAGCAACAACAGCTTCAGAGATGTCGTATTCTGGCTTGGCATACACTGCTGCACCGGAATTCAGCACCATATCGAACTTCTCGCGCTCTGCTACTACATCAATAGCCGCCTTGATCAGCGCCAGTACTTTATTGCGTTCTTCAGCCTGACGGTTACGGATTTCTTCATCCAGTGGACGGGCTAATTGCTCGTACTGTTGACGCTGGCTGGTTAACGCAGTTTTCAACTCATCTTGTTGCTTTTCACTCATGGTTGGACCATCGCGACGCAACTTTTCAATATTGAAGTTAATATCTTTTTCCAACTTCCCTACCGTTTCAATACGCTTGGCAAACTCATTTTTAATCGTTTCCTGCATAGCAGCGGACTGAGGAATTTGTGCAGCTACAGCCTGCACATCAACGAAAGCAATTTTCATCTCTTTCGCAGCAACATTACCTGCCAGTACCAAACCAGCAAGCAGTAACACGGCAGATTTTACAATTTTACGGTTAAACATCTTATATTCCCTATTATTCTAATCTAGAAAGTTGTACCAATATTGAAACTAAAGTTTTCTTGTAAGTCACCATCATATTTCTTGATGATTTTTGCCAAACTGAACGTTAACGGTCCCATTGGCGAAATCCACTGTAAAGATACACCAGCTGTTGCCCGAATCAAACTGGCATCTGAGTAATCGATCAGTTCTGGTTGATTCTGGCTGCTAACTATTTTTGTCAAGCCTGCATAGCGGTTAATATCAAACTCAGTATCCCAGACATTACCGGCATCGACAAATATACTGGTACGCACTGAATTACGATAGTCATCACTTAAAAACGGCGTCGGGGTAATCAATTCCAGCGTAGCCACTGCCATAGCGTTACCGCCAATGGAGCGTTGTGATACCTGATAACGGTCACTCTCCGGGCCGCTTGGGAACCCACCTGAGCCAGCATTAGGGTCTGGTAATCCCGGTACACTTTGGGCGTAACGGAAGATAGCGTGCGGCCCTATGATACGGCTTTCGAAACCGCGCATATTGTCACCGCCTGCATAGAAATTTTCAGTAAAGGGTAAGGTATAGTCATAACCGTTTTTCGAGCCATAACCATTGCCATAGCCTGTTTCTAACTTGCTAAGGAATGACCAGGCGTGATCGTTACTCAGCGGAATGTAATTACGCGCTTCGAACATCACTTTGTAGTACGTCAGATCTGAATTAGGCGTAGTTGCCCGTATAGTGGCACCAAGGTAATGTCCCGCTGTTGGGAATAAACCGCGGTTAAGCGTGCTTCTTGACCATCCAGCCGACAATTCATAGTTAGTGAACTTATAACCACCATCCGGATTTTGCGCATCTAATAATACACCGCGGAAGTGGCGCAGCTGATCATACTCATTAATAGAGTTAATCTTGTTTACCACATAGTTAGCGCCAAAGTTTAACCGGTTATACTCGTTTATCGGGTAACCAAAATTAGCACCAAAACCATAGCGCTGCTGGTTATACGCTTCAAGGTTAGACGAGGCGCTACTGTAATCGGTATCAGAGTAAAACACCTGCCCGCCCAGGCTAACGCCATCCAGCGTAAAATAAGGGTTGGTATAACTTGTGCTTATTGATTTCTGGTACTTATTGGTGCTTAAGCTGATACCTGCACTATTACCACTGCCGAAGAAGTTTTCTTGCTGCACGCCAATCTGAAATGACATGCCCATATAGTTGCCGTATGAAATACCAGCATTAAAGCTGCCTGATGGCTGTTCTTTAATGGTAAAACCGACATCGACCTGATCATCAATACCCGCTACCGGTGCGGTGGCAAACTCAACTGACTCAATATAGGGTAGACGCTGGATCCACTGCTTAGACGACTCCAACGCATCATTTGACAGCCAGGCCCCTTCCATCTGCCGCAGTTCACGGCGTAATACTTCATCTTTGGTATTACTGTTACCCGACATATTAATACGGCGCACATAAACGCGCTTGCCAGGGTCGACACTGATAGTTAATTCAACTTCTTTGGTGTCTTCATTGATATCCGGAATAGTGCGGACTTTAGAATTAGCATAACCAAAACGGGCTAATAGTTTGGCTATACTCTCTTCGGTGTACGTTACCAGAGCACCGTTATACAACTGGCCGTCTTTCAACGGCAATATTTGCCGGATAAATTCATCCTGACCAATTAAATCGCCGACGAATTTCACACCACTAATAGTATATTTCTCACCTTCGGTGATATTCAGAGTCACGTAAACAGACTCTTTATCCGGGCTAACAGAAACCTGTGACGAGTCAATATTAAAGCGCAGATAACCGCGGTCAAGATAGTAGCTGTTTATCTTTTCTATATCGCCTTGCAGAGTTTGCTTCTGGTAGCGATCTGAAGACAAAAAGCGCCACCAGGGTAAATCCTGCTTCGATTCGATATTGCTCAGTAGTTCTTCATCAGAGAATAGTTTATTACCCACCACGTTGATCTGGCGGACAGAAGCGGCGTCTCCTTCATCAAACTTAATCTTCAGATTAACCCGGTTACGCGGCAAATAAGTTACTTCAATTTCAACGCTGGCCTGATATTTACCTACACCGTGATAAAACTCAGTAAGACCATTCTCGATATTTTTCAGAATAGTTTTATCCAGCGGCTCACCAACTTCAATACGGTTACCTGCCAGGCTCTCATTCAGTTGGTCTTCTTTGATGTCTTTATTGCCATCAAATTCTATCGCGTTAATAGTTGGGCGTTCGCGCAAACGATAAATTACCGTATTACCATCACGCAGCACCTGAATATCATCGAAATGTCCTGCGCTGTAAAGTGTGCGGATACTGCGTGACAAATTATACTCTGTCACGGTATCACCAACGTTAAAAGGCAGATTATTCAACGCAGCGCCCAGCGCAACGCGCTGCAAACCTTCTACCTGAATATCCTGAACCGTAAATGATTCTTCAGCGAGCACCGAGTTGCTTGCCGAAGCAAGAAACATCGCAGCTACTAATCGTTTAATTGTCATTATTTGAACTACTTATGATTAGTTATTTACAAACGAGAAATATCGTTGAGCAGCGCAATTCCCATCAACATTAGCAGGATCAGCGCTCCGAACCGGAAACCTGTTTCCTGCGTCTTTTCAGAGACAGGTTTGCCTCGTATTAGTTCCACCAGCATATACATTAAGTGCCCACCATCCAGCACCGGCAATGGCAGCAAATTGATAACGCCTAAGTTAACACTTATCAGGGCTAAAAACGATAGAAATGCTACCAAACCAAGGCTTGCCGTTGTACCAGCACCTTGTGCTATTGAGATAGGGCCGCTTAAATGTTTGACAGAAACATCGCCTGTCAGCAGCTTTCCAATCATTGATACACTCAGGCGGATAAATTGCCAGGTATGGGCCGCACCGGCACCAAAGGCATCAATTACTCCATACTGGCGGGTATAAAGCACGCCTTCTGGCCAGTCACTGACTTTAGGTGTAATGCCCAGCACACCTTGGGAAAAACCATCAGCAGTAACCAACAATGTTGGCGTAACATTAATACTTAACACTGCACCGCTGCGCTCTACTTCAACAGACAGCTGTTGCTCTGCCGCGTTGCTGATTAACGCTTGTAACTGCGTCCACTGCTTAATGTCAGTACCATCTATGCGTATAATTTTATCATTTACCTGAAGCCCGGCGCGCTCTGCTGCTGAGTCTGGCGCCACCTGTGCAATTTCTGTCAGGGCTTGAGGCCGGGCTAAATTAAGCCCAAGGCTGTCAAATACGCTTTGTTTTTCAGGGTCAAACTGCCAGTCAGTTGTATTCAGTGTAACCGAGCGCTGCTGCTGCGTAACAACATCCTGCAACCCAAGCGTGATGCTACTGCTGCCAATCTGCTCTACCAACAGCAAATTCACGCTGCTGGCATCGGTGGCATTATGCTGATTTACTGAAACAATTTGTTGTTGTGGTGTAATGCCAGCCTGGGCTGCAATAGACTGCGGCGCCACACTTGCTACCACCGGGCGCATTGTTTGCACGCCAAGCATATACATTAGCCACAGCGCAAATACGGCGAAGATAAAGTTGGCGGCGGGGCCGGCGGCAATAATGGCCATGCGCTGCCAGACAGTTTTATGGTTAAACGCCAAATCTTTAAACTGCGGCAGCACCGGATCTACCCGCTCATCCAGCATCCGCACATAACCACCCAGCGGAATAGCCGCGATAACAAATTCAGTGCCTTGCTTATCACGCCAGCTTAGCAATGCTTTACCAAAACCTATAGAGAAACGCTTCACCAGCACGCCATTTTTACGCGCGACCCAAAAATGACCAAACTCATGCACAGTAATTAATACACCCAGCGCGACGATAAACGACAGCAAATTCCAAATCGCACCCGACATCAAGTTAGCTTCCTCAGTAGTGTCTGCGCATAATGGCGCGCGTCATTGTCCAGCGCCAATATATCATCCAGCGTACTGACACGAAAGTCAGCAAAATGTTCAAGGCCTTGCTCATTAACCCGGGCTATATCGGTAAAACGAATTTTTTGCGCTAAAAAAGCCGCTACAGCCTGCTCGTTTGTCGCATTAAGTGCTGTTGTTGCACCCTGACCAAAGCTGCAGGCCGCCATAGCCAGATATAGGTTCGGGTAGCGCGCTTTATCAGGTTCGGTAAAAGTAAAATCGCGCATTTGTTTAAAACTAAGTGGTGCCACCGGGCTGGCAATACGCTTTGGAAAAGCCAGTGCATGGGCAATGGGTGTGCGCATATCCGGCTGGCCTAATTGCGCCAGCACAGAGCCATCTGTGTATTGCACCATGGAGTGAATAATACTTTGCGGATGAATAACAACATCGATATCTGCCGCCTGGCAATTAAATAACCAGCGCGCTTCAATAAATTCCAGTCCTTTGTTCATCATGGTAGCACTGTCAACGGAGATCTTGTGCCCCATACTCCAGTTGGGATGCGCCACAGCCTGTGCCGGCGTAATACTGTCGAACTCAGTTAAGGGTGTGGTCAGAAAAGGGCCACCACTGCCGGTTAGTAATAACTTACTGATACCAAAATCAGCGATTTGCTGATCATGGGTATGTTGCTGTAACTGCGCAGGTAAGCATTGGAATATCGCATTATGCTCGCTGTCTATCGGCAACAAAGTGGCGCCATGGCGCTTTACTTTGCTGATAAACAACTCGCCGCTCATCACCAGAGCTTCTTTATTGGCAAGCAATACCGTTTTACCCTGCTCTACCGCCGCCAATGTTGGCAACAGCCCGGCTGAGCCCACAATAGCCGCCATTACGATATCGGCATCCGGGTGTGCCGCTAACTGGCATAAAGCGTCAATACCATCCAGCACCTCAGTGCAGCTACCAGCCAGTTTTAATTCTGTTGCCAGCTCACTGGCAGCTTTACTGTCGAGCATAGCGGCATAGCGCGGCTTTACTGCCAGACATTGCTCCAAAAGCTTATCGGTTTGCGTAGCTGCTGTCAGCGCCAGCACCTGATAATCCTGCGGATGCGCCGCCAGCACCGACAAGGTGCTGATACCGATAGAGCCAGTGGAACCCAGGATCACCACATTACGCATTAATAAAAACCGCCGTAAATGGCAACAATAATGGCAAATAGCGGGGCTGTTGCGGTTAGGCTGTCAATACGATCTAAAATACCACCGTGGCCGGGCAAAAAGGCACCACTGTCTTTCTTACCTGCAACACGTTTAAACATACTTTCGGTTAAATCACCAAATACGGATAAAATCGTCAGTAATAACGCAGCGATATACCATATACCTACCTGAGGTGGCCAGTCCTGTAAATAAGCCACCACGGTAACCACGATGGCCACTAACGCCAGGCCGCCCAGCATACCTTCAATAGTTTTACCCGGACTGACTTTAGGCAGCAACTTATGCTTACCAAAAGGTTTGCCAACGATATAGCCGCCAATATCTGCGGCCCATACCAGCAATAACAAACAACAGATCAGCCAGGCGCCGGTAAAGGTTGAGGCGTCATAATCGGTAGAGCGGATAAACATTACTGCAGCCCAGGCTGGGATCAGTGTCAGCCAGCCCATTAATGCCTTGCCCCAGTCACTTTTTGCCCATAACTTTTGGCTGCGCGGATAGCTAAGCACTAATACAATCGCCAGCAACCACCAGGTATTACCCGCTAACAGTAAACTGGTTAGCAGTACATTTGTTTCCACCGGCCAACTGACTTGTACCGGCAATTGCCAATACAACAGCGCCAGAATCATTGCTGTTAAGCCCACGTACACCCAACGTATTGCCTTGGATGGCAAACCACAAAAGCCACTCCACTCCCAGGCACCCAGTAAAAATGCCGCAGAAATAAACAGCGCAAAACCAGCCAGCGGTAAATAAAATACCGCTATTAACGCCAGTGGCGCCAGAATTAGCGCAGTAATAACCCGTTGTTTAAACAATCTCGTTATCCTTTACCCAACATCGCCAGCTGCCGGATCTGCTCTCCGGTACAGCCAAAACGACGCTCTCGGTTGACAAAGGCGGCTATCGCTTCTGAGAAAACCTGCTGATCAAAATCTGGCCAGAGCGTTTCAGTAAACCAGAATTCAGCGTAAGCGGCCTGCCACAATAAAAAATTGCTGATGCGTAAATCACCACCAGTGCGAATAAGTAAATCCAGCTCTGGTTGTTCGTGCATCTGCACCTGCTGAGCAAATGTCTGCTCGTCAATCTGATCCACAGCAAGTGTACCTTGCTGTACTTGTGTTGCCAGCGCCCGGGCCGCATTTACCATATCCCAGCGCCCGCCATAGTTGGCGGCAATATTTAGCGTTAAAGCAGTGTTCGCTGCTGTTAATTGTTCAGCTTTATCAATGTTGGCTCTTAGCTTGTCACTAAAAGCAGATAAATCCCCTACTATCTTCAGCCTGACATTATGCTTGTGCAAGGTTTTCACCTCGCTTTGCAGTACCATCAGAAACAGCTGCATGAGCGTTGACACTTCATCTTCCGGCCGGCGCCAGTTTTCACTGCTAAAAGCGAACAAGGTTAACGATTTGATACCCAGCTCGCGACAAAAACTCACACTGCGCCGAACCGCTTCCACGCCTTTTTTATGGCCCCACACCCGTGGCTTGCCCTGGCGCTGTGCCCAGCGGCCATTGCCATCCATAATGATTGCCACATGCTGCGGTAAGCTTTGCGGTTTGAGCTGCGACTCTGCAGTCATACGGTGCGACCTGTCCTTAAATTTTATAATAACCAGTCTGCTGCTGATTTACTGAATTAAGTTACAAAGAAAATACGCAAAATAGAAAAAAGCGCCGTAATGCCCAAGCGTCACGACGCTGATACGTTAACAGAAGTTATAATTAAACTTCCATTAGTTCCTTTTCTTTGTCGGCCAGTACTTCGTCAATTTTCTTAACGAAAAGATCAGTAATCTTCTGAATTTCTTCAGCTGCACGGCGCTCATCATCTTCACTGATTTCTTTATCTTTTTGCAGTGTTTTCAAATCAGCGTTGGCATCGCGGCGAATATTACGCACGGCAACACGGCCGTTTTCGGCTTCGCCACGTACCAGTTTAACCAGGCTTTTACGACGCTCTTCAGTTAAAGCCGGTAACGGCACACGAATAATAGTACCGGCAGACATCGGGTTTAACCCCAAATCTGACGCCATAATGGCTTTTTCTACTGCAGCAGTCATGCTTTTGTCAAACACGGTAATAGCCAGTGTACGGGCATCATCAATAGAGACGTTGGCTACCTGACGCAGCGGTGTATCGGTGCCATAGTAAGATACGGAAATACCATCTAATAAGCTTGGGTGAGCGCGACCGGTGCGCACTTTGGTTAACTGCACTTTAAGCGCATCAACGCTTTTTTCCATCCGTACTTTGCTGTCTGTAATAATGTCGTTAATCACGATCGGTATCCTTTTTTATTCATTGCCTGTCTTCAACACAGCGGCTCTAAAGGCGGTAGTTTACTGTAAATTTTCGGCGTGGTCGATGACTGTGCCTTCCGGCTCGCCCATAATTACCCGCTTTAATGCGCCTGCGGTGTTCATATTAAACACGCGAATTTGCAAATTATGATCCCGCGCCAGCGTAAAGGCAGCTAAATCCATCACTTTAAGCTCTTTATCCAGCACTTCGTTATAAGTCAGCTGGCTGTATAGCGTGGCAGTAGGGTCTTTTACCGGATCGGCCGAAAACACGCCATCAACTTTGGTGGCTTTTAATACAGCATCGGCTTCAATTTCAATACCGCGTAAACAGGCGGCAGAGTCGGTAGTAAAAAACGGGTTACCGGTACCGGCAGAAAAAATGACCACCCGGCCTGATTTTAATAAACTGATGGCTTCGGCCCAGCTGTAATTATCGCAAACACCGTTTAACGGAATGGCGCTCATCATCCGCGCATTCACGTAGGCACGGTGTAGGGCGTCACGCATGGCCAAGCCATTCATTACCGTAGCCAACATGCCCATATGGTCGCCCACTACACGGTTCATCCCGGCTTTGGCCAGACCTTCACCACGGAAAATATTACCACCGCCGATCACAATGCCAACCTGCACGCCCAGTTCAACCAGTTCTTTAATTTCCTGCGCCATCCGGTCCAGCACTTTGGGGTCAATACCAAAGCCCTCATCACCCATCAGGGCTTCGCCACTGAGTTTTAATAAGATCCTGCGGTAAGTTGGTTTTGGATTCGTGCTCATGAGATCCCCATAGTGCGTGGTTAATTAGGATTATTGCGGGTAAAAAAAACCGCGGCCAGGTTGTTAGACCTAAAGCCGCGGTTATTCTAGCGGGTTTTGCCAGTTTGCAGAAGAATAAATTACTTCTTGGCGGCCGCGATTTGAGCTGCAACTTCAGCTGCGAAGTCTTCTTCTTTCTTCTCGATACCTTCGCCTACTTCTAAGCGAATGAAAGAAACAGCTTTGGCACTGTTTTGCTTCAGGAAGTCACCAACAGAAACTGATGGGTCTTTCACGAATGGCTGACCGGTTAAGCTTACTTCACCAGTGAATTTGCTCATACGGCCTGCAACCATCTTCTCAGCGATTTCCTGTGGCTTGCCAGAGTTAACCGCGATGTCGATTTGAATAACACGCTCACGCTCAACAACATCAGCAGGTACGTCATCTGGTGTTAAGAAGCCTGGGTTGTTAGCAGCAATGTGCATAGCAACATCTTTAGCGATATCTTCGTTACCGCCTTCCAGCACAGCTAATACACCGATACGGCCAGAGTGCACGTAAGAGCCAATCACAGCGCCTTCAACTACCGCAGCACGACGTACGTTGATGTTTTCACCAATTTTAGCAACCAAAGTTGCACGGGTGTCTTCAACTGAAGTGCCGTTTAAATCAGCTGCTAAAATGGCTTCAGCAGTGAACAACTTGTTAGCGTGGGCTAAATCGGCAACCGCGTTAGCAAACGCCAGGAAGCTGGCATCACGCGCTACGAAGTCAGTTTCGCAGTTAAACTCGATAGCTAAACCGTAACCGTTCGCTACGCGGGTTAAAATAGTACCTTCAGCGGCAATACGGCCTGCTTTCTTGGCAGCTTTGGCCAGACCACTTTTACGCATCGCATCGATTGCAGCTTCGATATCGCCTGCAGTTTCTTCCAATGCTTTTTTACAATCCATCATGCCAGCGCCAGTGCGCTCGCGAAGTTCTTTTACTAAAGCGGCAGTTACAGCCATGGGAGCTTCCTCGTAATAATTCGGGTTGGACAAACAGGGGCCGGGGCCCCTGTCGCAATTTTGCACTGTGTTAGCGCAAGCTTAGCCTGCGCTAATGACAGAGAAATTACTCTGCTTCAACAACGAAGGCTTCGGCTTCAGCCTGAACTTCGATGTTTTTGTCACGACCTTCCAGGATAGCCTGACCTACAGCAGCCAGATATAACTGGATAGCGCGGATCGCGTCATCGTTACCTGGTACTACAAAGTCAACGCCTTTTGGATCAGAGTTGGTATCAACGATAGATACAACCGGAATACCCAGGTTGTTAGCTTCTTTGATCGCGATGTGTTCATGGTCAGCGTCGATCACGAACAGCACGTCTGGCAAGCCGCCCATGTCTTTAATACCGCCTAAGCTCTTTTCCAGCTTGTCCATTTCACGGGTACGGTCTAAAGCTTCTTTCTTGGTCAGCTTGTCGAAAGTACCGTCCTGGCTTTGCGCTTCCAGATCTTTTAAACGCTTGATTGACTGACGAACAGTTTTCCAGTTAGTCAGCATGCCACCTAACCAACGGTGGTTTACGTAGAACTGGTCAACTTTGCTTGCCGCTTCTTTGATTGCTTCAGAAGCCGCACGCTTAGTACCAACGAACAGGATTTTGCCCTTTTTCGCTGCTACTTGCTGAATGAATGCCAGTGCATCGTTCATCATAGGAACAGTTTGTTCCAGGTTGATGATATGTACTTTGTTACGCGCACCGAAAATGAATGGCTTCATTTTTGGATTCCAGTAACGGGTTTGGTGACCGAAGTGCACGCCCGCCTGGAGCATGTCGCGCATAGAAACTTTTGCCATGATTTATTTTCCTGTATAAGGGGTTAAGCCTCCATATATCCCATATGCCGACTTTGGTCTGGCTGTTGTTCAGCGCAAAGCAAAGCACCCCGGAATATGTGTCGATACATGTGTGTTTTGTTTAAATTCCGCCTATCAGCCCGCATTTATCTCTATCTAAGAACGAAAGGTTCTGCAATAAAAGACAAAGCGATTTGCTAATTTGCGGCGCGCTTTATACCATAGGCACCTTACAAACACAATCAAATGTGTATTTTTGCAGCAGTACAACGGGCCACACCGCCCCTTGGCACCAAAGAGAGAACAGGCATGACAGCAACCATCAAAACCCCGGCCGAAATTGAAAAAATGCGTGTCGCTGGCCGCCTCGCCGCCGACGTGCTGGAAATGATTGAGCCTTATGTAAAAGCCGGTGTCACTACCGATGAACTGAACACCATCTGCCACAACTATATCGTTAACGAGCAGCAGGCAATACCGGCTCCGCTGAACTACCACGGTTTTCCCAAATCTATCTGTACCTCAGTCAATCAGGTAATTTGCCACGGTATTCCAGCCGATAAAAAACTTAAAGAAGGCGATATTGTTAATATCGACATCACGGTAATTAAAGATGGTTACCACGGCGATACGTCAAAAATGTTTGTTGTCGGCAAAGCCAGCATCATGGCTGAGCGGCTTATCCGGGTTACACAAGAATGTATGTACCTTGCTTTAAAGAAAGTAAAAGACGGTGTGCGTTTGGGTGATATCGGCCATGTTATTCAGCAGCATGCTGAAAAGCACAGTTACTCAGTGGTGCGCGAATACTGCGGCCACGGCATAGGTGCAGTATTTCATGAAGACCCGCAGGTGTTACATTACGGCAAACCCGGCACCGGTGAAGTATTAAAAAGCGGTATGTGTTTGACCATAGAGCCAATGATTAACGCCGGTGCCCGCCACAGCAAATTATTAGCCGACGGTTGGACAGTGGTAACCAAAGATCGTAGTTTATCAGCTCAGTTCGAACATACTATTTTAGTCACCGATACCGGCTGTGAAATTTTAACGCTGCGCAGTGACGATACGATAGAGCGTATTCTAACCGCCGAATAAGCCCGCTATATAATGGAGTAAGCGACATGACCCAGACCGTAACCTTTAGCAAAGCGCTGCCTGACAGTTACAGTCTGGAGAGCTACAAAAAACATTTCGCTGACTTTCACGACTGGCTTGGCCGCAGTTTTTCGCAGCATCCGGTTAATGCACTGGTAAAAGCGCGCGCCCGTTTTATCGATGATGTGCTGGTACAGCTGTGGCATAAAACTGAGCTGCATAAAAGCAAAGACTTAAGCCTGATTGCAGTTGGCGGCTATGGCCGCGGCGAACTGCACCCCAGCTCTGATATCGACTTACTGATCCTGGCTGACGGCCGTTTATCCACGGCGCAACAAGATGCTATCGCCCAATTTATTACCATGCTGTGGGATTTACGCCTTGAAGTTGGCCACAGTGTACGCACGGTAAAAGAGTCGATAAAACTGGGTAAAGACGACATTACCATTGCCACTAACATGCTGGAAATGCGCCTGCTTACCGGCAACAAGCCGTTGTTTGAGCAGCTGCAGTTTGAAGTCAGTAAAGACAGTTTCTGGACCAGCCAGGCATTTTTTCAGGCCAAACGCCACGAGCAGCAACAGCGCCATGCGCAGTATCACGGCACCGCTTACAACCTTGAGCCGAACTTAAAAGCCAACCCCGGTGGCCTGCGCGATATTCAAACCATTGGCTGGGTAGCAAAGCGCCATTTTCAAACCCGCACCATGCGCGAGTTGGTAGCCTATCAGTACCTGACTGAAGATGAATATCAGGAATTGATGGAGTGTGAAGCCTATTTATGGCAAATGCGCTTTGCGCTGCATATGGAAGCCGGGCGCAACGAAAACCGTATTTTATTTGATTACCAACCGGCCGTGGCTGAACGGCTGGGCTTTGGCGCCGACGGTAAAGCTTCAGTTGAACGGATGATGAAGCGGTTTTTCCGTACCGTGCAACGGGTAAGCGAGCTAAACGAAATGCTGCTGCAACACTTCGACGGCAGCATTTTAAACCACAAAGAAAAAGTTAAAACCCTGGTACTGGATGACTACTTTGAACTGCAGGGCCATTTGATAGTGGCCCGCGACAACGCAGTATTCGCCCGGCGTGACAATCTGCTGCGGCTGTTCTGGCATATTGCCAATAACTCTAATATCACCGGCGTACATTCGTCCACCATGCGGCTGGTGCGCCAGGTGCGACGGCGTTTAATGGGCGATTTACAGGATTATGAAGCCTGCCGTCAGCTGTTTTTAGCTATTATCCGCCATCCGCGCGGCATGGATAAAGCCATTACCTTAATGCACCGCTATGGCGTGCTGGCGGCTTATTTGCCGCAGTGGCGTAATATTGTCGGCCAGATGCAGTTTGATTTATTTCATGCCTACACCGTGGATGAACATACCCATCGCCTGCTGAAAAACCTGTATAAATACACGTTAAGCGAACATGAAAGCGAGTTTCCACTGTGCAGTGATATCGTCAAAAAAATGGAAAAACCGGAATTGCTGTATTTAGCCGGTATTTTCCATGATATTGCCAAGGGCCGCGGTGGCGACCACTCCGAGCTTGGCGCCATGGACGTGCGCGAATTTGCCAAGCTGCATAAGCTTAGCGAGTTTGACAGTAAACTGATTGCCTGGCTGGTAGAGCATCACTTGCTGATGTCAGTTACCGCCCAGCGCCGTGACATTCATGACCCGGCAGTAGTTGCCGAATTTGCCGAAAAAGTACGCGACGAAACCCGGTTGAATTATCTGTACTGTCTGACTCTGGCCGATATCCGCGCCACTAACGATAATTTGTGGAATGACTGGAAAGGCTCGTTGCTGCGCGAGCTGTTTTTGGCCACGCAAAAAGCCTTTCGCCGCGGCCTGGAAAAACCAATGGACCTGCGCGACCTGATCCGCGAAAACCAAAGCGAAGCCATGCCACTGCTGCTAAAGCAAACCTTTAGCGAGAGCGAAATTTTGCAATTATGGAGCCGGATCAAAGCCGATTACTTTGCCCGCTACAGCGCGCGGCAAATTGCCTGGCACTGCGAGCATATTTTACGGCATAAAAACCCGGACGAACCGCTGGTGCTGATCAGCAAAGCGCCCATCCGCGGCGGTACTCAGGTGTTTATTTACACTAAAGATCAGCCCAAGTTATTCGCCCGTTTAGTGGCCGCATTGGATAGCAAAAAAGTAAATATTTTTGATGCACAAATCATGACCAATAAAGACGGTTATGCCATGGACACCTTTGTAGTGCTGGAGCAAAACGGCGAGCCGGTAAATTCACCGTCACGCCAACAAAGTATTAAACGTGCGTTAGAGCTGTATATTCTCGACAAACCAGACTTATCGCGGCAAAAAACCAGATTATCGCGCCAGATGCGCCAGTTTAATGTTCCGCCCAAAGTGGTATTTTTACCCGGCAATACCAGTAAACGCACCATGATTGAATTGGCAGCACTGGACACCCCTGGCTTGCTGGCTAATATCGGCGAAGTTTTTCAACGCTGCGATGTCAATATTCACGCGGCTAAAATCACCACTATTGGCGAGCGGGCAGAAGACTTTTTTATGATTTCAAATAGCGACGATCAGGCCCTGAGCAGCGAGCAACAAAGCGCGCTGAAACGGGCTTTAATCGAGCAACTATCACAGCAAACAGAAGGCTAACAAAGACAATGTCAGAGTTAAAAAGCATTATCGAACAAGCATTTGAACAACGCGCCGATATTACCCCGACCAACGTCAGCACTGATGTAAAACACGCCGTTGACAGCGTGATCAGTATGCTGGACAACGGTAGCGCGCGGGTGGCAGAAAAAATTGCCGGTGAATGGGTGGTGCATCAGTGGCTAAAAAAGGCCGTATTGCTGTCGTTTCGTATCAACGACAACCAGGTAATGGACGGCGCCGAAAACCGCTTTTTTGATAAAGTAGCAATGAAATATGCCAGCTACACTGATGAGCAATTCCGTGCTGACGGTGTACGTGTAGTGCCACCGGCTGCGGTACGCCGCGGCAGCTATGTGGCAAAAAATGTGGTACTGATGCCCTCTTATGTGAATATTGGTGCCTATGTCGGCGAAGGCACTATGGTCGACACCTGGGCTACAGTAGGTAGCTGTGCACAAATTGGTAAAAACGTGCATCTATCCGGCGGCGTCGGCATTGGAGGCGTGTTAGAGCCGTTGCAGGCTAACCCGACCATTATTGAAGATAACTGCTTTATCGGCGCCCGCTCTGAAGTAGTTGAAGGCGTGATTGTTGAAGAAGGTGCAGTGCTGTCAATGGGTGTGTATATCAGCCAGAGCACGCGTATTTATGACCGTGAAACCGGCGAAATCAGCTATGGCCGGGTGCCTGCCGGTGCTGTGGTAGTGCCTGGGACTATCCCGGCAAAAGACGGCAGCCACAGCTTATATGCCGCTATTATTGTGAAAAAAGTCGATGCACAAACCCGCGCCAAAGTAGGCATTAACGCCCTGCTGCGCAGCATAGAATAACTTACGGTTACAAAAGCAAAACGGCAGGTTACTCCTGCCGTTTTTTATTACGCTGCAACCGCTTTAGCCAATATACAGCAACACCGCGAAACTGACTAAACCCACAGCAGCAAACATACTGTACTCGAGGCGTTTTTCAAATTGCTTCTCTGAGCCCTCTGCAGCAGGTACCAACAAGGCCGAAATAAGACAGGTTAACCCTGCCAGTAAACACAGTGTGGTTACTCCAAATACCAATGCAGAACCTAACATCGCCATATATCACCCTTAGTTGCTGTTAAAACCGGTTAAACCGCGCCGCGGCAAAAAAACTGCGCGCATTCTAGCATAAAAACCCCGCTGATATGCCAGCACTCTGTTAACAGCGTTATATTCTGTTACCAAAAAACCTGAGCTAATACAGCGGAATTTAAGCCTGACACCTTATACTGCCAGCATAGCTGTTACTGGTATTCTAGCTGAGGTTTTAATGTACTACTTTTTTCGTGGTTTAACTTTGATCCATACCAAAGGTTTGAAGCGTTTTGTACTGATCCCACTGCTGATTAATCTGGTACTGTTTTCTTTAGCATTCTACATTTTATTGCAGCAGGTCAGTGCTATGGTTGCGGCTGTGCAACAGTACCTGCCTGATTGGCTGCACTGGCTGGAATATCTGCTGATCCCGCTTGGGGTGATGTCGCTGGTAATAGGTCTGGCCTACAGCTTTACCATGGTAGCCAACTTTATCGCCGCGCCTTTTAATGGCCTGCTAAGCGAGAAAGTAGAAGCGCATTTATCTGGCCGGATAATACCTGACACTGGCCTGGCAGGTTTTGTTAAAGATATACCGCGGATGCTGGCACGCGAATGGCAAAAGTTTATTTACGCCCTGCCACGTGCAATAGTGTTGTTTGTGCTGTTTTTATTTTTGCCTCTGATTGGCCCGGTATTATGGTTTTTATTTACCAGCTGGTTACTGGCGATACAGTATGCCGATTATCCATACGACAACCACAAAATTGATTTTCGTACTATGCGCGCACAATTACGCAGCCAGCCCGGCACCAGCTTCGCTTTTGGCGTTACAGTAAATATCGCCTGCATGATCCCGCTGTTTAACCTGTTTGTGATGCCCATTGCAGTATGCGGTGCCACGGCCATGTGGGTAGATAAACTGGCAGCACAAAACGACCCTGCACTGAAAGCACCGGGCGCTAAAGCCTATAACAAGCTGGATAAGTACTGTTAAGTACTGCAACCCACAGCTGGCACATCGATAACTGCCAGCTAAAAGCCATATTAACGTCTTGACACCTATACGGCTAAACATCATTATGGCTATAAATTAAGCCATAGTCGAAATCATTATGACCTATATACACGACACCATTGTTAAGCTGCAGCACAGTAGCCCTGCCCAAGCAGAGTTTTATCAGGCGGTAGAAGAAGTGTTGGATTCCTTAACAGCCATACTGGAGCATGCGCCTAAGTATCGCCAACAGGCTATTATTGAGCGTATGGTTGAGCCAGAACGGCAAATTATGTTTCGTGTACCCTGGGTAGACGATAATGGCCAGGTCCAGGTTAACAAAGGCTATCGTGTTGAGTTTAACTCAGCGCTGGGACCATACAAAGGCGGGTTGCGCTTTCATCCGTCGGTCAATGCAAGCATTATTAAATTTCTTGGTTTTGAGCAGGTATTTAAAAATGCTCTGACAGGTTTACCGATTGGCGGTGCAAAAGGAGGAGCCAATTTTGACCCTAAAGGTAGATCAGATGGCGAAATCATGCGTTTTTGCCAATCGTATATTAACGAATTGTATCGCCATATAGGCCCAACCACCGATGTGCCTGCAGGTGATATTGGCGTTGGCGCCCGCGAAATAGGTTACATGTTTGGCCAATATAAAAAGCTGGTTAACCGCTTTGACGGCGTTTTTACCGGTAAAAGTATTTTATGGGGCGGCTCACTGGGCCGTAAAGAAGCGACCGGTTATGGTTGTGTATATTTTGCCAGCTATATGCTGGCAGACCGCAAACAGGAACTTGCAGGTAAAACGTGTCTGGTATCGGGCTCCGGCAATGTGGCTATTTACACCATAGAAAAACTACACCAACTAGGCGCAACTGCCATCACCTGCTCTGACTCTGCCGGTACGCTTTATCATGCCGAAGGCATTAATTTAGCCACCCTGAAACAAATTAAAGAACGCGAGCAAGGCAGGCTAACAAGCTATCTGCAACACCATCCGGAAGCAGTGTATATCCCCTGCAGTGACTATCCAGCAGATGGCCATGCCGTATGGCGTTATAAAGCCGATTTGGCTTTCCCATGTGCCACGCAGAATGAATTAACCCAGGCCGATGCCGAAGCACTGGTTGCTAATGGCTGTTTAGCCGTTTCCGAGGGCGCCAACATGCCGTCAACTCAAGATGCAGTAGCAATATTTTTACGCCACGGGTTAGCCTATGGCCCAGGTAAAGCCGCTAATGCCGGCGGTGTCGCCACCAGCCAGCTGGAAATGGCACAAAACGCCAGCATGCTAAGCTGGAGCTTTCAGGAGGTCGATGAAAAGCTGCAGCTGATTATGCGCAATATTTATACGCGCGCCCGTGATACAGCGGCCGAGTTTGGTGAGCCGGGCAATCTGGTACTCGGTGCCAATATTGCCGGCTTTCGCCGCGTTGCCGATGCAATGATTGAGCAAGGAATCGTTTAACGGGCCACGCAGTTACAACTCTAATTAGCCGGGACAAGCTTCGTCAATTGCTGTTGCAACCACGGCAAGGCAATACTTTCCGGCTCCAACGTTTCACCGGCGTCAATGCGTAGCATTGGCGCCAGTTCCGTGCCCTGAATTTCCAGCAACAGCTCGCGGAACTTCTCCCCGGCAGCACAAAAGGTGTCGTAACTGCTGTCACCCAGCGCGATAACCGCAAACTTTTTACCGGTTAACAGTGGAAAACGGTTTTGTACATCCAGGTAAAACGGGAATACATTATCAGGTATATCACCCTGGCCGGTGGTGGAGCTTACCACCAGCCAGATATCGGCATTAAAGCTCAGCACGTCATCCAGTTTAGCTTCATCATACAGCGCTACCTCATGCCCCAGGCCGGTTAATAACGGCAGAGCTTCTTCAGCAACATATTGGGCGGCGCCATAGACGGTACCAACTATCAGGGCTATTTTGGCCATTTTTCCTCCATAAAAAGCTCAGCAAATTGTTGCTGATAATAAGCTTCATCTACCGGCCAGCCAAATTGGCTAAACAACGGTTCAAGCTCGTTAAGACCAGCGCTAAACTGCAAAGTTTCCCCCGTGACCGGGTGCGGCAACTGCAGCTGCTTGGCAATTAGTATTAACCGGCGGCAATTAAAGTGCTGTTTAAACAGCGCATTATGCTTACCGTCACCATGGCTGGTGTCACCGACTATCGGATAACGTAAATGTGCCAGATGGCGGCGAAGCTGGTGTTTACGCCCGGTTAAGGGTTGCAGTGCCACTAACGAGTAACGCGCAGCAGGGTATTTACTTACCGGTATTGGCAGTTCTACCTGTTGTAATGGCTGATAACGGCTAATAGCCTGCTGCGGCGCTTTATCATCACGGCTGAATTTGTCGGCAATTTTATCCAGTTCTTCTTTGAGCGGATAATCCAGCTCACCACCCCGCGGTAAAAAACCGCGCACCACTGCCAGATAATACTTACGCCACAGCTGTTTTTCCTGCTGCGCGCCCAAAAGGCGAGCAACCTCGCCGGATAAGGCAAACACCAACACGCCGGACGTGGGCCGGTCTAACCGGTGCACCGGAAACACATGTTGGCCAATCTGATCGCGCAGTGTTTGCATAACAAATACTGTTTCGTGTTTATCAAGAAATGAGCGATGCACCAGCATGCCACTGGGTTTATCTATCGCTACTATATGCTCGTCCTGATACAGAATACGCAGTGGTGCATTTAGCACAAAAGGCTCGGCTGAACTCATGCCGCACCCGACAAGGTACTATCTATACGTGCAATAATACTAAGTAATGGCGTCACACGTACGCCATGTGTTTTAAACGCCTCGGTTGCAACCGGCAGCATACTGATTTTGTTGGGTAAGGCTAACCTGGCATCCAGCAATGCCTGCATCCGCGGTAAAAAGATAAATTGTAGCCACTGTTCAAGCGCCATAGTGTCGTAACAAAACGGTACTGTACTGGCCATGGCAGCCGGTTGCGGCGGTACTGCGCTCCAAAGCTGTTGCTGTTTCAGCTCGCTTTCCAGCTCAATAAGCAGGGTTTTAACCACGTCGGACATAACTACCTCATAATAAGCGGCACAGTTTAACATAAGCTAAAGCTGCAGCCAGCCCTTGTAAAAAGCGTAGTTAATCAGCATTATCTGCCAATACTTTCGGGAGTTAGCTATGGGTCCAGTATTACTACTGTTGATAATCAGCAGTATCTGTTATGCCTTCTGGTTGCAACGCAAACAAGATGAACGCGCAGTGGTAGTGGCGCGCCAGCTTTGTCAGCAGCAGCAACTACAAATGCTTGACTGTGGCCGCAGTGGCCATAGTTTTCGTAAGATAAATGGCCGTTTACGCTTTATTACCTCGTATCAGGTAGATTTCAGCGGTGACGGCGAAAGCCGTTATCAGGCAGAATTATTGCTTAGCGGCATGAGGCTGGCCGAGTTCAACCTGCCAGCTTACCGCATTAATTAGCCGATCAACTTGCTTTTAGCTGTATCCAAAATAGTAAGGTTTATTGCTGCCGGGAACGGAACATCAGCGTGCCACTAACGGAATTAAACGCCAGTTCGGTCACCGGCTGATATTTATCATCAGCAAAAAACGCTTTATATTTATCCAGCGTAACAAAGACACCAATGCCGGCAGATTGTTGATCTTTATCAACTATAGAATCCACCGCATGAATAAGGTAATGGCCCAACCCCAAATGTTGCTGCTTGGGGGCAACGGCAATGAACGCCAGCATATGGTAGCGCTCTGCCGGCATGGCAGCATGAATTTTTTGCTCTTTCTCCAGCAATTGTTTGGTGGAAACATAGCCGGCTGTCAGCAACATTTTAAGCCGCCAGTGCCACAACCGGCTGGCGCCAATACCTGAGTCTGGCGTAATAACACAGGCCACCCCCAGCAACTGCTCAGCAGAAAACAAACCAATTATTGGCTGCTTTGCCTGCCAAAAGGTATTTAACTCTTCGCGTATAGCTGCGCGCAGCCGTTGCTCATAATCTGTTTTATCGACGCGAAAAATTTCCATAAACAGCGGATCATCATGATAAGACTGATACAGCAACGATGCTGCCAGTTTTAATTCATCTGCACTAAGTAAAATTGCTTTTAACCGGTCCAACTCTACGGTGTTCAGTTCAGCTAACATACATTCCCCGCCTGTTATTGTTGTTTTTTTATCCACAATAGCAGCAAGGCTTTGTATTGCCAAGCAGCGGTTTTACAGCATAACCGCTTTGCAGCAAAACCACTGGATAGCAAAAGATTATGCAGCTAGCTATGCTGTAATAACCGCAGAATACACAAGGATAAGTTATGGATATGTCACAACATGATTTGCACACCTTATTTTCCCAACTGGGATTAGACAATGATGAACAGGCTATACGGCAGTTTGTCAGCCAACATAAACTGCCTGCTAATACGGCAATACAAGATGCGCCATTCTGGAATCAGGCTCAAGCCAGCTTTTTGCGCGAGTCGCTTAAACAAGACGCCGAGTGGTGCGAAATTATTGACGAGCTAAATACCTTACTACATTAACGCCGCATGATAACTGCAGCGTGGCTGTATCGCAGACAAAACAAAGCCACCTAGCGGTGGCTTTGTTTTGTCTGATAACAGGGTAACAGTCAGTGCTTACCTGGCAGTAATTACTGGCCTTTAATTTCACTGCGGCCTTTGTACGGCGCTTTGCTACCCAGCTCCTGCTCAATACGCAGTAACTGGTTGTATTTAGATACGCGGTCAGAGCGGCACAGTGAGCCGGTTTTAATTTGACCGGCAGCAGTGCCTACGGCTAAATCTGCAATAAAGGCATCTTCGGTTTCGCCACTGCGGTGTGAAATAACGGCAGTGAAACCGGCGTCTTTGGCCATTTTAATCGCGGCCAGAGTTTCGGTTAACGAACCAATCTGGTTAAACTTGATCAGGATAGAGTTACCAATGCCCTGTTCGATGCCGCGGGTTAAAATTTTGGTGTTGGTAACGAATAAATCATCACCTACCAGCTGCACTTTGCTGCCGATTTTGTTAGTTAAGTCTTTCCAGCCATCCCAGTCGCTCTCATCCAAACCATCTTCAATGGACAAGATAGGATAACGCTGGCTTAAACCAGCCAGGTAGTCGTTAAAGCCGTAAGAGTCAAAGCTCTTATTCTCGCCGCTTAGTACGTATTTACCGTCTTTATAAAACTCAGAGGCGGCACAGTCCAGCGCTAATGTGATGTCTTTATCCATCTCGTAACCCGCAGCTTTTACTGCTTCAACGATAACCGACAGCGCTTCTTCGTTTGATTTTAAATCCGGCGCAAAACCGCCTTCATCACCCACAGCGGTATTTAAGCCGCGCTTTTGCAACTCTTTTTTCAGGCTGTGGAAAATCTCAGCACCCATGCGCAGCGCTTCGGCGAAGGTTTTGGCGCCTACCGGCTGCACCATAAACTCCTGAATATCCACGTTGTTATCGGCGTGCTCGCCGCCATTGATAATATTCATCATCGGTACCGGCATGCTGTACACACCAGAGGTGCCGTTTAAATCGGCAATGTGCTGGTATAACGGGATTTTTTTATCCGCAGCGGCTGCGCGCGCGACCGCTAATGATACCGCCAGAATAGCATTGGCACCGAGCTTACTTTTGGTTTCAGTGCCGTCTAAATCGATCATGATCTGGTCGATCTCAGCCTGGTTGTAGGCATTTTTGCCTTTTAACGCCGCCTGAATCGCGCCGTCGATATTCGCTACCGCTTTAGTGACACCTTTACCTAAGTAACGGCTTTTGTCGCCGTCACGCAGTTCTAACGCTTCGCGTGAACCGGTCGAGGCACCAGATGGGGCACAACCACGGCCCATAGCGCCGCTGGCTAAGTACACATCAGCCTCTACTGTTGGGTTGCCGCGTGAATCCATAATTTCGCGGGCGATAATTTTTACTATTTCAGACATGCTTTAAATCCCCTGTTCTAAAACGAAAAAGCCGTGTTAATTGACACGGCTTAGCACAAGTTATACGCGCTGCTGCTTCTGCGCTTTGTACGCGGCTGCGACAAAGGCCTGAAACAGCGGATGACCATCTCGTGGTGTCGAGTTAAATTCCGGGTGAAATTGCCCGGCCACAAAGAACGGGTGCGACGGTATTTCTATCATCTCCACCAGCTGGTTGTCGGCCGATAAACCCGATACCACTAATCCTGCCTCTTCTAATTGCGGCCGTAAGTTGTTATTCACTTCATAACGGTGACGATGCCGCTCCTGAATAACCGCTTTGCCGTAAATTTCGCGGGCTTTAGTATTGTCTATAAGGTTACAGTTCTGGCTACCAAGACGCATGGTGCCACCCAAGTCAGACTTATCTGAACGGGTTTCCACTAAGCCGTCGGCATCGCGCCATTCGGTAATTAAACCTACTACCGGGTAAGGTGTATCTTTGTTAAATTCAGTGGAGTGCGCATGGCTCATGCCTACCACATTACGGGCAAATTCAATCAGTGCCACTTGCATACCTAAACAGATACCCAGGTACGGTACTTTGTGCTCGCGGGCATATTGCGCCGCTAATACTTTTCCCTCGACACCGCGCTCACCAAAGCCACCCGGCACTAAAATGCCGTCCAGCCCGGCTAAAATGCCAACGCCTTTACTTTCAACATCTTGTGAGTCAATGTATTTAATATGCACGCTAACACGATTTTTCAGCCCGGCATGACCCAGTGCTTCGTTTACTGATTTATACGCATCAGGTAATTCAACATATTTACCTACCATGCCGATGGTAATTTCGCCGGTAGGGTTCGACTCCTGGTACAGCACCTGTTCCCATTCAACCAGGTCGGCTTCCGGCGCTTCAATATAAAAACGGCGGCAAACTAAATCGTCCAGCCCTTGTGATTTTAACAGCGCCGGAATTTGGTAAATACTGGAGACGTCTTTTAACGAAATAACGGCTTTTTCTTCGACATTGGTAAACAGCGCTATTTTGGCGCGCTCGTTGGATGGAATTGCACGATCTGAGCGGCATACCAGAATATCCGGCTGAATACCGATAGAGCGCAGCTCTTTTACCGAATGCTGGGTTGGCTTGGTTTTAATCTCACCGGCCGTGCCCAGGTAAGGCACCAGCGTCAGGTGCATATACAGTGTGCGCTCGCGGCCCACTTCGGTGCCTAACTGGCGGATAGCTTCCAAAAACGGCAGCGATTCAATGTCACCAACCGTGCCTCCAATTTCAACGATAGCAATATCGTAGCCTTCAGCACCGGCGACTACGCGGCTTTTAATTTCGTTGGTAATGTGCGGAATAACCTGAATAGTGGCGCCCAGGTAATCGCCGCGGCGCTCACGGCGCAATACATCGGCGTAAATACGGCCCTGGGTAAAGTTATTGCGCTTGGTCATCTTAGTGCGGATAAAGCGCTCGTAGTGGCCAAGATCAAGGTCGGTTTCAGCACCGTCTTCGGTAACGAATACTTCGCCGTGCTGAATAGGGCTCATGGTGCCCGGGTCAACGTTAATGTAGGGGTCAAGTTTGAGGATGGTGACCTTAAGGCCACGCGCTTCCAGAATAGCTGCCAGTGATGCTGCAGCAATGCCTTTACCTAAGGAGGAAACCACGCCACCCGTCACAAAGATATATCTTGTAGTCATGAGACCCCTGAGACAATGTTAATCAATAGATGAATACCAAAACAGAAAAAAACCAAGCGCCCGGTGCGTAAACACTGGGGTACAACGGTTGTTCAAGAATTGGTATCAGGACGGGAGGAAAGTATAGCAAAGCGCGCAACGGCACTCAACGTAAAGCTGCGGGCTAACGTGATTTAGTCAGTTATCTTTCTCCGATACGAACCGGTTTGCTCACACCAACACTCCGTGAACCCGTCCCTGGGGGCTCGATTCGGCCATCCTGGCCTGCAACGGTTGGTTTAGAGCAAGCCGATTCTCACTGTATTTGCATTCAACCAACAATTGCCTTGCAACAGAAATTTTTAGCCCCCTCCCCTTGAGTGTGCAGCTCACAGTCTCCAGATAAGTAGTAGCAGATGGAAACCATTCGACGTTGGCGGGGTCTGTAAATTATATATCCCGCCTCAGAGTCAACAACAGGAGTAGCCTATGCAAATTCAAGTTCACACAGACCGCCATATTCAGTCAGACGAGCGCTTAGCTGAATTTATCCGCGATACACTGCAAACTAAACTGAGCCGTTTTGTCGATCATCTGACTCGGATTGAAGTGCACTTAAGTGACGAAAACGGCAATACCAAGCACGATGGTAATGATAAACGTTGCCTGCTGGAAGCTCGTCCTGAAGGGTTGGAGCCAGTGGCGATTACAGAACATGCCGCTACTGTGGGCCAAGCAGTAACCGGTGCCGCAGATAAAATGCAGCGTAAACTCAGCTCATTGGTCGGCAAGTTACGCGACAAACACGCCCGCTCTGGCAAAGCTGACTTTACCGAGTCTGACGCGGTGGAACCTGACGAAGTAAATTAATTATTGGAAAATAATGCGTAGCCATATATTTATCGGCTACGCATTACTTATTCGTTGCTCTTCACTTTCTGCCACAACGCTTCCATCTCATCTAAGTTTGATTGCTCGGGGCTTTTACCCTGCACTGCAAGCGCCTGCTCTACCGCGCGAAAGCGGCGTTCAAATTTGCTGTTGGCGGCACGCAGCACTGCTTCAGGGTCAAGTTTATGTTTACGCACTACGTTAACCAGTGCGAACATTAAATCACCCAGCTCTTCGCTCAGTTCAGCGCTACCCACTTCGGTTTGCTCTACTTCAAGGATTTCTTCTTTTACTTTATCCCAGCAGCCTTCAACATTGGGCCAGTCAAAACCAACATTAGCACAGCGTTTTTGCAGCTTGTAAGCCCGGCTTAATGCCGGCATCGCCTGCGGAACATTATCCAACACACTGTGCTGGCCGTTATCTTTACGCTCATTACTTTTTAGTGCTTCCCAGTTTCTAAGTACAGTGTCAGCATCTTCTGCAGTCACATCGCTGAAAATATGCGGGTGGCGCCGCTCCAGTTTGTCACAAATAGCCGCAACGCAATCATCAAAGCCAAACCGGCCTTCTTCTTTGGCTATCTGGGCGTAAAACACCACCTGAAACAGTAAATCACCCAACTCGTCTTTTAACTCGTCAAAGCTCTCACGCGCTATGGCGTCGGCTACTTCATAGGCCTCTTCCAGGGTATACGGCACTATAGTGGCGTAGCTTTGTTTTAAATCCCACGGGCAACCGCTTTGCGGGTCGCGCAAGCGGCTCATAATGCCCAGCAGGCGGGTAATATTATCTGACACACTACTCTCTTTATATTTTTTACTGCTACGGATTAATGATGAAAGCGCTTGGCTTCCACCACATCATCTATCTGGCTGATTTTACTTAATAACTTGTTAAGCGAGTCAAGATTATACAACTCCATCGTCATATTAATTACCGCAGTTTGCGCTTTAATATCCGAGCTGCTACTCATCTTGGTCACGTTGGCTTTTTCATTGGCCAAAATGCTGGTGATGTCACGCAGCAAACCGTTACGATCGTGCGCTACTATGCGGATATCCACCTCGTAACCAGAAGCATATTTATCGCCCCAGGTGGCATCTACCACCCGCTCGGGGTGGCTGTCCTGCAACGTTTTAAACTGGTCGCAGTCATCACGGTGAATAGCGATACCGCGGCCCTGGGTAATGTAGCCGATAATGGCATCACCCGGCAGCGGATGGCAGCAACCGGCCATATGCGTCAACAGGTTGCCCACGCCTTGCACCACTACATCGCTTTTCGCTTTGGTAGAGGGCAACGGTTTGGTAATTAAACGCGGATCAATTTCCGGCTCTTCTTTTACATACTGGCTTTGAATAAAGTGTACTACCTGAGTCACTTTAATTTCGCCGCCGCCAATGCCTACCAGCAGCTCGTCCATACTGTTAACATTAAACCGGGACAGCACTTTGGCCGGATACTCCATCACCAGATTCAGCCGCGTTAGTTCGGTATCAAGCAGCTCTTTACCGGCCGCGAGATTTTTATCACGGTCTTGCAGGCGAAACCAATACTGTACTTTTGAGCGGGCGCGGCTGGATTTTAAATAACCCAAATGCGGGTTTAGCCAATCACGGCTGGGATTAGGCTCGCGGCCGGTAAGAATTTCTACCTGATCGCCGGTTTTCATCTGATAGGTAAAAGGCACAATACGGCCCGATACCTTGGCGCCAATACAGCGATGGCCTACGTTAGAATGCACATAATAAGCAAAATCCAGCGGTGTTGAGCCCATAGGTAAATCGACGATATCGCCTTTGGGGGTAAAGACATAAACACGATCTTCAATCACCTGGTTACGCAGCTCTTCGGCTAAATCGCTGCTGTCGACCACATCTTCCTGCCATTGCAGTAATTTACGCAGCCAGCCAATTTTCTCGTCATTGGCACCGTCTTTACCGGCTACTGCGCCCTCTTTATAACGCCAGTGTGCCGCTACGCCCAGTTCTGAATCTTCGTGCATCTGCCGCGTGCGGATCTGAATCTCTACCGCCCGGCCTTGCGGCCCCAGCACCACGGTATGAATCGACTGATAGCCGTTTTGTTTGGGTGTGGCAATATAATCATCAAACTCTTTTGGCAAATGGCGCCAACTGGTATGCACTATACCCAAGGCACCGTAGCAGTCCTGCACTCTGTCAGTAACAATGCGCACCGCACGGATATCATACAGCTGGTCAAAGGCCAGCTGTTTTTTCTGCATTTTTTTCCAGATACTGAAGATATGTTTGGGCCGGCCGTATACTTCTACTGCCAGATTGGCATCAGCCATTTTTTGTCGCACTGAGGCGACAAAGTCCTGCATATACTGTTCGCGGTCAAGGCGTTTTTCTTCCAGTAAACTGGCAATTTGTTTGTACAGTTGCGGATGCAAATACCGAAACGCAAAGTCTTCCAGCTCCCATTTGATCTGGCCTATACCTAAGCGGTTGGCCAGCGGGGCAAAAATCGCGTTGGTTTCTTTGGCGGCCAGTACCCGGGTTTCTTCGTCGGCATTCTTCACCTCACGCAGGTAACAAATTTGCGCCGCCAGTTTAATTACTACGGCACGCACATCTTCTACCATTGCCAGCAACATACGGCGCAGGTTATCAGCCTGCTGTGGGTTGACACTCTGATTAGGCCCGGTAGGAATACTACGGATAGCTTCCATCTGCTGTACTGCGCGCAGCATGATTAATACATTGGACGGAAACGCAGGTTCCAGCTGTTCAAGGCTGACCAACCCGGCTTCCAGTAACGGGAATAATAAAGCAGCAAGCAAAGAGTCGCTGTCCATTCGCAGCTCAGCCAGAATTTCGACCATTTCCCAGCCGGTGCGCACAGCCAGTATCGGCTCTACCAGTTGATGCTGCTTCAGCCACTCGGCCGCAGCCATTAAACTGCTGATCTTTTTCTCAGTCAGCCCCAGTGAGCATAACCATTCCAGCGTTTCACCACTGTTGTAATCAGTGCTGTGCGACTGGCGAACCCTTACCATGTGCTGTTCCCTCTTTTTACTACCGGCTGAACAACGCCATTAATTCCAGATGACTGGTGTGGGCAAACATATCAACACCACAGATCTTTTCCAAGCTATAGCCGCTTTGCAGCAATACTTTGGCATCACGGGCGAAGGTAGCCGCATTGCACGACACGTACAATATCTGTGCCGGTTTTAGCTTTGCTATCTGCTCTGTGGCCCCCTGCGCACCAGCGCGGGCCGGATCCAGTAGTACTTTGGTATAAACCGGCTTGTTCCACTGCGCTTTTGGCCAGCTCAGGTGTAAATCTGCCTGATACGCTTCTACGTTGCTAAGACCGTTTAACTTAGCATTGGTTGCCAGTTGTTGCACCATTTTGGCTACACCTTCTACTGCTCGCACTGTTTTGGCGCGTTGCGCCAGTGCCAGAGTAAAATTACCAATGCCGGAATATAAATCCAGCACGGTATCATTTGCAGAGATATTCAGCCAGTTAACCGCCTGTGTCACCATTTGTTGGTTTAGTGCCGCATTAACCTGAATAAAGTCATCTGGTGCAAACTGCAGGCTAAGCTGTTGCTCGGCCAATTGGTACTGCGGCATCACAGGCTGCTGCCAATAGTCGAATATACCCGGCTCAGCCTCCCCCAGCCAAACGGCCTCTGGCCAGGCATCGATAAACAGTTGTTGCTCAGCGCCGGTGAGTGCTTTGATATGCCGCAATATTACAAAGGCGTTGCCGTCAGCTTCAAGCACCTCGGCGTGAGTTATCGCGGTGGGGTCTTTAAGCTGGCTTAACACCTGATTTAATACGTTAAATACCGGCGCCAGCATTGGTGATAACACCATACAGTGGTCTACCGCTACAATCTGCTTATCGGCACTCTGGCGAAAGCCTACGCTAAGACGGCGCTGCTTTTTGTCATACCAGATGCCAATGCGGGCACGAAGGCGATAACCGCTGTCGTCGGCCGTTAACATCGGCTGCCAAGGCAAAGAGGTTAAACCGGTTTGATGGCGAATCAGGTTATCAATGCCCTGCTGCTTTAATTCACGCTGGTTGGCAGCACTGATATGCTGCAACTGGCAACCGCCACACCTTGTCGCATAAACACAAGGCGGTGTAATACGCAGCACTGAGGCCTGCAGCACTTTTACCGTACTGGCTTTAAGAAAACCGGCTTTATCTTCCAATACCTTAGCCTGCACTTTCTCACCCGGCAGTGCGGCACTGACAAAAGCAATTTTTTGCTCATGCTTGCTAATGCCATGCACCTCATAGTCACTGTCATCTATGTGAAAGGTAAAAGTTTTGCCCAGTAAACTGGCTTTAGGTTTGGCTTTATATAGGTTAAGCATGGGTTCTCTATCGGGTTATAGGCAAGCGCGATGTCTTATGTCATTATCGCGGCAAGAGTATTTACTAAACAGCCTGCATCAATGACGAAAATGGGTTTACGTTCCTGGTTACTGCTTTGCAGTTTGCTGCCAGCTGTACTGGTAAGTGTATTCTGCGTCGGCTATTTTAGCTATGTTCGCTATCATGAGTTAGCACTTTCTTTAACAGATCGCGCCAGGCATATCGCTCTGCCACTGGCTATCAGCAGCCAGGACTTACTCAGCCGGGGCAACACTGTCGCACTACAGCAATTACTGGACAACAGCCACCGGCTAAACTCGCCGCTGATTAGCAATATCAGCCTGATAAACAGCGATAACCAGCTGATATTCAGCACCAACCCGCAGCATTTTAGCAACAGCCAGCTGCTTGCTGCACCAACATTACTCAACAACACTGACATGGTGATATCTGATGGCAGCAGTTTATTGCTGTATCAGCCTTTAGCTACCGGCATTCTGCCGGGGCAGCCGCGTGATACCGCTTATCTGCTGGTGCAGTTGCAGCAATCTCAGTTACAGTTGCAACAACAGGCTGTGCGCTTTAATGCTCTACTGATACTGCTGGCATGTCTGCTGTTGGCAGCTGCACCAGTATGGTATTTATTGCGCTGTATTCACCGGCCTGTTAACCAGTTACAGGCTCATTTGCAACAGCTGCTCAGCGGCAACACTGCGCCGCGCCGCCTGGCTATGGTACAGGAGCTGGCCCAGCTGCAACAGGGTTTAAACCAGTTAGGTAATTTTCTGGCCAGCCAGGAACAGGACATGCAGCAGCAAATTGAGCAGGTTACCAGTGATCTGCAACAAAGCATGGAGCAACTGGAAGTTCAGAATATTCAGCTTGATTTTGCCAAACGTAAAGCGCAGGAGGAAAACCGGCAAAAATCTGAGTTCTTAGCCAAAATGAGCCATGAACTGCGTACCCCTCTAAACGGGGTTATTGGTTTTACCCGTCAGTTACTGAAAACCCAATTGTCCAGCAGCCAGCACGATTACCTGACCACTATTCAAAAATCAGCCAATAGCTTATTGCATCTGGTTAATGATGTGCTGGACTTCTCCAAGCTGGAAGAAGGCCGATTATCTGTTAACCCGGAGCCATTTTCACTGCGTGATGTGCTGAACGACGCCACTGAATTACTGGCGGCCAATGCCTTTGATAAGCACCTCGAACTGGTGTTGATGATTGAGCCGGACTGCCCGGACGATTTAATTGCTGACCCTGGGCGTTTTGTGCAGGTACTGATGAACATCGCCGGTAACGCCATTAAATTTACCGATCACGGCAGCATTGTGATTCGTGTGTCGGGTACCTTGCTCAATGAAGACCAGCTTATTCTGCATTGCTCAGTGCAGGACACCGGCCGCGGCATCAGCACCGAGCAACAGCAATTATTGTTTCAGGGTTTTACCAGCAAAGACCCACGCAGCCACCAAAGCGGCTCGGGCCTGGGTCTGATGATCTCGCAGCGCTTAGTACAGGCTATGGGCGGGAACCTCGGCTTTGAAAGCAAACAGGCCGAAGGCTCAACCTTCTGGTTTACCCTTAAATGCCAGCGCCATCATCTATCGGTTGCCGACAGCCTGCCGCTGGATGTCCTGGACAACAAAAACCTGCTGTATTTTGAACCACAACAACATTCACGTGAAGCCACGTTAAGCCTGCTACATCACTGGGGGCTGCAGGTTACAGCCTGCGCTACCAAAGGGCAGCTACAACAAGCGCTGGCGCATCAGCAACATTATGATATCGGCCTGATTGGCCGGACTATTGCCATTAATCAGGTGAATCAGGTGCTGGATTTAATCCAGCAGGTAAAACCGCAGTGCAATAATACCTACTTGCTGGTCAACACCTTGTCACCGCACTTGCGCGAAACACTGCTTAGCTCAGGTGCGAATGCCTGTTTATCTAAACCACCGCATATCCGCAAACTGGCACTGACTCTGGCACAGCCTTACTTGCAGCAGTACAGTGCGATATTACCGCAAGCAAGGCAGAAAAAAGTCAGCCTCAAAGTGCTGACCGTCGACGATAACGACGCCAACCTGAAGTTAATTAATACCCTGCTGGCTGAGCACGTTGACCATATTGATTCTGCCCGCGACGGGGCTGAAGCCTGGCACAAAGCCACCCAGCATGCTTACGATATTATTTTTATGGATATTAATATGCCGGTAATGGATGGCGTAACCGCCTGCCAGCGTATCCGGCAAAGCTCGCTGAACGAACACACCCCGATAGTTGCCGTAACGGCCCAGGCCATTGACGGTGAACGGGACCGCTTACTAACACTGGGCTTTGATGAATTTTTAAGTAAGCCACTGGATGAAACCATGCTGCATTGCAGCTTACAGGAGTTTTGTCCTGCCAGCCGTTTGCAACACACCACCCCGGTATGGCCTAACAGCAAACTGATACACTGGTCCACTGCCATAGAGCGGGCCGGAGGCAAGCACGATTTAATGAAAGAGATGCTGCAAATGCTGATCGCCAGCATTACGCCAACCCGCAATGCGCTGCAACAGGCACTGGCATTACATGATGAAAACCAGGTATTGCAGCAAGTGCATAAATTGCATGGCGCCTGCTGTTATACCGGCGTGCCGCGGCTGAAAAATCTGGCAGAACTGCTGGAGACCCAGCTAAAGCAAGGTAAAAGCCTGACGGAACTGGAGCCCGAATTGCTTGAACTGGATGATGTGCTACAGGCGCTGTGGCAGGAAAGTCAGCAATGGCCTGACTGGTAAAAAGTTACTGCCGCTCCAGAATAACAGTTGCAGCGGCATAAGCCTGCTCATCAGTAATAGATAGCCAGATATGGCTTACCCCCATAGTCGCAGCCAATTCGCCGGCATAATCCGTTAAAGCCAGCTTTGGTGCACCATCGGCGTTATTACTGATACTGATATGCTGAAACGACACCCCTCTGCCAATGCCGGTACCCAGCGCTTTGGCAGCGGCTTCTTTGGCGGCAAAGCGCTTGGCAAAATAACGCGCAGCATTGGCAGGGTGGTTATCAGCCAAACCGGCATAAATAGCCTGCTCGTCGGTTGTCAGCACCCGCTTTACCAGCGCCGGGCTGCGGGCCAGGCTCTGCTCAATACGGGCAATTTCAACAATATCAGTGCCAAGGCCAACAATTGCCATTTAGCGGCGCGCCTCAACCATTAAACGTTTCATTTCGCGTACCGCGGCATCCAGGCCACTAAACACCGCACGGGCCACAATGGCATGGCCAATATTCAGCTCATGCATTTGCGGTATAGCCGCAACAGGCTGCACGTTATGGTAATGTAAACCATGGCCGGCATTAACAATTAAACCTAAAGACGAGGCAAACTCAGCAGCCTCACGAATGCGCGCAAGCTCTGCAGCCTGCACTGCGGCATCTTTAGTCTCGGCATATTTACCGGTATGAATTTCAATATAAGGCGCACCGGCTTTGGCTGCAGCTTCAATCTGGCGATGATCAGCATCAATAAACAGCGACACCAGAATGTCCTGCTGATGCATCTGGCTTACCGCTTCGGTAATACGGCTTAACTGGCCTGCTACTTCTAACCCGCCTTCAGTAGTCAGTTCCTGGCGTTTTTCCGGCACAAAACAGGCAAAATGCGGTTTAAGTTCAGTGGCAATCGCCAGCATTTCATCGGTTACCGCCATTTCAAAATTCAGCCGGGTGGCAATGGTCTGGCGCAACACAAACACATCGCGGTCAACAATATGCCGCCGGTCTTCGCGCAAGTGCACCGTAATGCCATCAGCACCGGCCTGCTCTGCCATTAAAGCCGCATGTACCGGCTCCGGGTAGTAGGTGCCACGGGCCTGACGCAACGTAGCAACGTGGTCAATATTAACACCAAGAAAAATAGGGTTGTGCATACCAGACTCCGGAGGATAAAAATGTAAATCAGCCGCCTTCAAACAGCGCCCTGCTGGCCAATGGTTTGCTGCCAAGCAGAGGTGCCAGAATTTGCCGGCTTAACTGTTTGGCACAGCGCCGGGTATCGGCGCTTTGCCACTGGCCATTGCCAATATTTAATAAATGCTGTGCTTTAAAGCCATTTGCTGCCACCACAAAACCTTGCTCATGTTGCCACTGATAACACAAAGCTGCTTCCAGCGGATTGCCATCCACATCTTGCTGCCAGTCTATCGGCTGACCCAGCTCAGTTAGCAGCGCAAACTCAAATTCGCGTAAACAGGGCTCAAGCTCCACGCTACCCTGCTGCACCAGCATAAGCTGTTGTAAGCTGTGCTGATAAACATTAAACAGTTGCTCAGCCGCCAGGTTATCCGGCCACAAACGGCATACCAGTTCATTGAGGTAAATGCCGCTATACAGCACCTTGCCGCTAAATAAAAAAGCTGCTGCGGCTTCATCAATGCTTTTCACCGTTTTTAGCTCATTACGGCCGCTAAGCTGCAGCATAAACTGCTGAAACGGCTGCAATGCCAAGCGCTGTTTACCCTGGCGTTTACGTACCACCGCAGAAATACGCCCCTGCTCTGGCAGCAATAATTGTAAAATCAGCTTGTCTTCACCAAGCTGGCGGCTATGCAAAATAAAAGCAGGCCAAAGCTCAGCGTGCATAACGCCTTAATCTTCGCCGTAGCCCAGGCTGCGTAAGGCCCGCTCGTCATCAGCCCAGCCAGATTTTACTTTAACCCATACCTGCAAAAAGACCGGTTGTTCCAGCATTGCGGCCATATCAATACGTGCTTCAGTGGCAATGGTTTTTATCCGCTCACCTTTATTACCAATTACCATGCGTTTTTGGCTGTCGCGCTCAACCAGCACCAGCGCGGCGATATGGTAATGCTTTTCTTCCCATTTAAAGCGTTCAATCTCTACTGTCACCGAGTACGGTAGCTCGTCACCTAAAAAGCGCATCAGCTTTTCGCGCACAATTTCTGCTGCCATAAAACGCATGGAGCGGTCGGTGATATAGTCATCCGGGAAGAAAAACTCGCATACAGGTAAATGCTGCTTTACCACTGCCCGCAACGCCTCGACGTTGTCGCCGGTTTCCGCCGACAGTGGCACTACGTCAACAAAGTTCAACTGCGCGCCCAGCCACTGTAAATGCGGCAACAGGGTGTCTTTATCGCGGTACAGATCCACTTTATTTACCACCAGGATCACCGGTTTCTTCGAGGCAATCAGCCGGTTCAGCACCATCTGATCATCGTCGGTCCAGCGCGTACCTTCCACGACAAACAGCACAAACTCGACATCTAAAATAGAGCTGGCAGCGGCTTTGTTCATCAGCCGGTTAATAGCGCGTTTTTCTTCGCTGTGCAGGCCCGGGGTGTCTACATACACCGTCTGGTAATTGTCACGGGTATCTATACCAACAATACGATGGCGGGTAGTTTGTGGCTTTTTTGAAGTAATACTTACTTTTTGCCCTACCAGCTTGTTCAGTAATGTTGATTTACCCACATTAGGCCGGCCCACTATCGCCACCAAAGCAGCATAGGTTGGCGCCTGAGTATTATCTGTCATGCTTAATTTTTTCCAGCGCCATATGAGCGGCGTCTTGCTCTGCCTTACGGCGTGAACTGCCGGTAGCGGTAAAAGGTGCCATGCCGGCTATGGTGCAGCGCACGGTAAAGGTTTGCTGATGCGCTTCGCCAGCAGTGGCTATCACATCGTACAGCGGCAAAGCTAAGCGTAGCCCTTGCAGATATTCCTGCAACAGGGTTTTAGAGTCTTTTTGCTCGCCAGGTGTAATAGTGTCAAGCCGCGTACCGAACCACAGCAGAATGCGCTCTTTACAAGCAGCCATACCGGTATCAAGGTATATAGCACCCAAAATGGCTTCAACGGTGTCAGCTAAAATAGATTCCCGGCGAAAACCACCGCTTTTAAGCTCACCCGGCCCCAGCCGCAAATGGTCTGACAACCGCAGCTCCTGTGCAATTTCTGCCAGAGTGACGCCTTTAACCAGCGCTGCGCGCATGCGGGTTAAATCGCCTTCGCGTGCTTTGGGGAAATTGTCATATAAGGTTTCAGCAATCACTAAGCTTAGTATTGCGTCGCCAAGAAACTCCAGCCGTTCATTGTGCTGGCCTTTACAGCTGCGGTGGGTTAACGCTTGTTCCAGCAGCGCCTGTTGTTGAAACTGATAGCCCAAACGGGCCATCAGTGGAGTTAACGATTTTTGCATGCTTGTCTCTTAGTGGTACCTGTACAGCTTAGTGAATAGGGCCCAGCCGGTCAAAGCGCACGCCTGTTGGCACCCAACCCGGCACCCAGCTGTTAGGGTCCTCATTAAATTCAAAACTCATCCAGATAAACACCGCTTTGCCTACCATGTTGTGCTCTGGTACAAACCCCCAGAAACGGCCATCACGGCTGTTATCGCGGTTATCTCCGAGCACAAAATAATGGCCTTCCGGTACAACGAATTCGTCGATTGCCGTGCCGCGCTGTTTAAAGAAAAATTCGGTATGCTCGCGCCGCGCCGGGGTTTGCAGAATATCGTGTGTCACCTGGCCAAGCTGTTCGGTGTAACGGCGCTGCGGGCTTTGATCATGGTAAAACTCGCCCTCGTTTTTCAGGCTCAGTTCTACCATTTCCAGCTTGCCGCAGTCGGCCTGCTCTGCACCGGTGCAGGCTTTTTCAATAAATAGTTGTTTATTGCGGTAAATAACTCTGTCGCCCGGCACACCAATAACCCGTTTAATATAGTCGATGGTGGGTTGCTCGGGATATTTAAACACCGCCACATCGCCCCGCTGCGGTTTGTTGTTGCTGTATAACGTTTTACGCCATACCGGGTCTTTTACATCGTAAGAGAATTTCTCTACCAGAATAAAATCGCCTACCAGCAGGGTTGGCATCATTGAACCTGACGGGATCTGAAACGGCTCATAAATAAAAGAGCGAAAAATAGTGATCAGGGCAATAACAGGAAAAATAGATTTTGCTGTTTCTACCAGTTGTGGCTCTTTGAGCAGCTCTTCACCGGCTTCCAGCGGTAGCTGACCACCGGCTGCGCTTTGTGCGCCAGCCAGTTTTTGCTGCCGCTTTGGTGCCAGCACCAAAGCATCCAATAACCAGATTAAACCGCTGGCCAGTGTCAATAACACCAGGAAGATTGCAAAATAACCTGCCATGTAAATCCCTTATTTATTTACCTACTTTCAGAATGGCGAGGAAGGCCTCTTGTGGAACTTCCACATTGCCTACCTGCTTCATGCGTTTTTTACCGTCTTTTTGCTTTTGCAGCAGCTTTTTCTTCCGGCTGATGTCACCGCCATAACATTTCGCCAGTACGTTTTTACGCATCTGCTTAATGGTGGTGCGGGCAATAACGTGGTTACCGATAGCCGCTTGAATAGCGATATCGAACATCTGCCGTGGGATCAGCTCTTTTAATTTTTCTGCCAGTTGCCGGCCACGGCCCTGAGCAAAATCGATATGGCTGATAATAGCCAGCGCATCAACCCGCTCACTATTAATCAAAATATCTACCCGCTGCATATTCGAGGTTTGAAAGCGCTTAAAGCTATAATCCAGCGAAGCATAGCCGCGGCTGGTTGATTTTAAGCGGTCGAAAAAGTCCATTACCACTTCAGCCATCGGCAGCTCATACACCACTGCCACCTGACGCCCGTGATAGCTCATATTCATCTGCACACCGCGTTTTTCAATACACAGGGTAATCACATTACCCAAATATTCTTGCGGCACCAGGATATGCGCCTCAACAATCGGCTCGCGAATTTCATCAATATCATTTACGGCAGGCAAAGCGCTGGGGTTGTCTACCATTACGGTTTCGCCGTTCTTTTTCAGCACTTCGTACACTACTGTTGGTGCCGTGGTAATTAAATCCAGATCGTACTCACGCTCTAAGCGCTCCTGAATAATTTCCATGTGCAGCATGCCAAGGAAACCAATACGGAAACCAAAGCCCAGTGCGCCAGAGTTTTCTGGTTCATAAAACAACGATGAGTCATTCAGACTTAGTTTGGCCAACGCATCACGGAAATCTTCGTAATCGTCGCTCGACACCGGAAACACCCCGGCATATACCTGCGGCTTAATACGCTTAAAGCCCGGTAGCGGTTTTTCGGCACTGTTTTTTGTCAGCGTTAAGGTGTCGCCTACCGGCGCACCTTTAATTTCTTTAATACCGGCGATAACAAAACCTACTTCACCGGTTTTCAACTCACCGGTGTTAGTAGCTTTGGGGCTAAATACACCTACTTTGTCTACTTCGTAGCTCTGACCGGTAGACATTACTTTAATTTTGTCTTTAGCTTTAATGCTGCCGTGTTTTACCCGCACCAGTGATACTACGCCCTGATAGGCATCAAACCAGGAGTCAATAATCAGCGCCTGGGTTGGCTGCTCGGGTTCACCTTCCGGTGGCGGTATCTTCTTAACAATGGTTTCCAGCACATCTTTTATGCCTAGCCCGGTTTTGGCTGAACATTGCACTGCACCTATGGCTTCAATGCCGATAATATCTTCTATTTCTTCTGCTACACGGTCTGGTTCTGCCTGTGGCAAATCAATTTTATTCAGTACCGGTAATACTTCTAAATTCATTTCCAGCGCGGTGTAGCAATTTGCCACCGTTTGCGCTTCAACACCCTGACCGGCATCCACCACCAGCAGTGCACCTTCGCAGGCCGCCAGCGACCGGCTAACTTCATAAGTAAAGTCAACATGACCAGGTGTATCGATAAAATTCAGCTGATAAGTATTGCCATCATCAGCCGGGTAATACAGCGTAACACTCTGAGCTTTAATGGTAATACCGCGCTCACGCTCGAGATCCATTGAATCCAGCACCTGCTGCTGCATTTCACGATCAGATAAACCACCACAATACTGAATTAAACGATCAGACAGCGTCGATTTACCATGGTCGATATGGGCAATAATAGAAAAATTTCTGATGTGATTTAGTTTAGGCATGTTGTCCGCAAAACTGAGGGCGTAACGCAAAGCAGCAAACTCGATAACGACAAGTCGCAACCTCCTGCGCTGACGCGGGTTATTCCGAAAATTAGCGCGAATTGTACTCTATCCGGCGGCAGCTTGCTATGTGTTATTCAAAGCGCTGCACTATCGTGCAGGCAAAAGTATTGGCGGTCAAAGGAGAAAGGAGTTCAGATAAAAGTGTTAGGACAACGCGTGTTGTTGTACGCCAAGCGAAGGCAAAACTTCTAAGATTACAATCTGGGTATGTTTTTCCTGCTGCTGCCCATAACGCCGTGCCAGCATAAAACCACTTACGGTGCCAGCCAGCGCCAGCAGCATAACCCATCCTTCCGCTAAACCCACTGCGTTACCAAGCAGCGCCAGCAGCAGCAGTAACACTAAAGGTAACAAATATACCATCAGTGCAGCCATGATCAGGCTTTGCTCATTAAGGCCAATTTTAACCTGCTCTCCGGGTAGTAACGTCAGGGCGGTGGGAACAAAAAAACGTTGCTGTCTGGGTGTCAGGGTTTTCGCTACTATGCCGGTGCCGCAATCATCACTAACGTTGCAGGCATTGCAACTGGCAACAGGTGTGCTGGTTAACCAAACCCCGTTGCCCTCGCACGCTGCCACAGTCGCAATTTCTTCTACCATCAGTGTACTGCTGCTGCCAACTGACGGGCAGTTTCAATACTCACCGGGCCGATAACCGTCACTTCCAGCTGATTACTGGTTTGCACGTAAATCGTAGTGGCACCGTCACGATAAGCCTGGGTAGGCAATTGTTGTGAATTTTGTACAAAAACCGACACCTGATGCAAACCATCACTTAGCAGCCAATAGCTTAACAAACTGCTTTCAAGCTGTGGAATACCTGCCGGGTCAACAACAGGCTGGTATCCTTGCGGCAACCAGTTCAGTTTGTGTCGGGCTTGCGGCGCAGCCTTAGTTGCAGTATCTGCTGGTTGCGGTAACTCAGCTGCCATCAGCGCATTTAAGTTCTCCGGCAGTTCAGGGCTAATTTGCATATGAGTAACCAACCAGCGCTCCAGCGCGGTTTGCTGTTCAGATAAGGTGTCGATACGTAGCGGAAAACCGGTTTCATCGTCCAGCCATAACCAGTAACTGTAACGGCCAGCGTCTTTGGCAGTCAGGCGCAGTAACTGCGCACTACGGCCAGACATTACCAAACTGCTGCCCGCAACAGCATTATACAGCCGGGTAATATTGTCTTTTGATTCAAACAGCAATGCCGGTAATTCAGGAATACTGGCACCCTGAGTAACAAAGGCAGGCCGGTCGGTAAGCAAATAATAAATCTGGCTATCGCGGCGCAGAATATCTACGCCGTTGGTGTCCAGTGGAATAAGGTGTTCAATTTCCTGCTCAGCGGTGCGGCCATGTATCCAGCGGTAAGTGTCTACTTTACTGCCTTTTAATACCACAAAAGAGGTGTCGAAATTATACTGTTTTACCGCATTTTGTACTTTATCAAACAAGGCCCAGGCAGATTGCTCGGCTTGAGCAACCCCGGAAATTACAACCAACACTATGGCACTACAAAAGCCAGCAAATCGCATCATTGTTGCTCGTTTTGATCTTTTCCATCAGCCTTGTTGCTATTGTGATTAGCCTGCTGAGAGTGCTCCATCACCCGTACCTGTTGGCGATGCGCATTTAACAGCGCCTGCAGGCGTTTTTGTTGCTCCAGCATTGCCTGCTGTTCCTGCTCGGCAAAACGGTCGTTAACGGTGGTCTGACTTAAACTTACCGGCGTGGCAAAACCGGCTATCGGCTGAGTTTGTAACACAGGTAAAGGTGCAAAAGCATCTTGTTGTGGTGACTGCTGATACTGCTGTACACCAAACACGGCCATTAGCGCAACACCGGCAGCTACTGCGCCCTGTGCGACAGGCTGTAACCAGCGGCCATTGGCAGCAACTGACACAGTATTACGTAACCGTTTTAATAGGTTACGATCAGATTGCAACTGATACACCGGCTCATCAGCCAATTGGGCAGCAAAGTTGTCTGCAAAATCAGCCGCTATCGGGCTTTGCGGTTCACGACGTAACACAGCACCGATCAAGTGATAGCGTTCAAGCTGGTGTTGCAACTGAGCATCATTAAGCAAGCTGTCCAGCTGTGCTTTACTCAATGGCTGGTTATCACTGGCAGCAGAGAGCCAATCCTGATTTTCTGACGACATAATGTTTCCTGTCTTAAAATTACTGGTTTTTGCCCTGACTGCTAGCTTATTAACGGCTTAAGCTGCAAATCAATTGCCTCACGTGCCCGGAAAATACGGCTTCTGACGGTGCCTATCGGGCATCCCATTACTTCCGCGATTTCTTCATAGCTTAACCCTTCAAGTTCACGCAGCGTAATAGCAGTGCGAAGTTCGTCGGGCAATTTTTCAATGGTGCTGAACACCACATTACGAATTTCATCGGACAATAACAACTTTTCCGGTGAATCTTGTTCCTTTAATGCATCGCTGCCTTCAAAATATTCAGCATCTTCAGCATCAACATCGGTTGCCGGCGGCTTACGGCCATTAGCAACCAGATAATTCTTAGCACTGTTTACCGCAATACGGTAAAGCCAGGTATAAAACGCGCTTTCGCCACGAAACCCCGGGATAGCCCTATAGGCTTTAATAAAGGCTTCCTGCGCGACATCTGCTACGTCTCCGTGGTTAGAGACATAACGGGAAATTAAGTTCGCAATCCGGTGCTGATATTTTCGCACCAATACATTAAACGCCGCTTTATCGCCTTGTTGTACACGCTGGACAATCTGCCAGTCCAATTCTTGCTCGCTCATATCCGAGCTGATCCCCTGTAATACTAATCGTTCTATTAACTGGCGCTGGTCTAGCGTATTGCTATGACTCTGCTGCACAGAAATAGTTCTGCTAAGTTTGGCAAAAAAGCTACAATAGCCCGACATTGACTGATGGCAAGTGTATCGCATGACGCAAGCAAAAGAATATCTCTGTGATGTATTAATTATCGGCAGCGGCGCTGCCGGATTGTCGCTGGCGCTGCAACTGGCAGACAAAGCCCGTGTGCTGGTACTCAGTAAAGGCCCGCTTCGCGAGGGCTCAACGCTATATGCTCAGGGAGGCATAGCTGCTGTGTTTGATGAAAACGACAGTATTGCATCGCATGTTGATGACACCCTGATAGCCGGTGCCGGCCTTTGTGACGAAGCCGCTGTGCAGTTTACCGCCGGCAATGCCAAAGCTGCGATGGAATGGCTGATTGCTCAGGGCGTGCCGTTTGATCAGTATAAAGATGAAGACGGCAGCCTGAAGTATCACCTAACCCGTGAGGGGGGCCACAGCCACCGGCGTATTTTGCATGCTGCCGACGCCACCGGCCAGGCCGTACAGATCACCTTAGTAGATCAGGTTAAAACCCATCCGAATATTCAGCTGCTGGAAAACTACAACGCTATCGACTTAATTAACGGCCGTAAAATTGGCCGTGAGCCAAAGCGCTGTTATGGCGCTTACGTCTGGAATAAAGATGCCGCCAAAGTAGAGCTGGTGCGGGCCCGCTTTATTGCATTAGCTACCGGTGGTGCCAGCAAGGTGTATCTGTACACCAGCAACCCCGATGTTGCCAGCGGCGATGGCATAGCCATGGCCTGGCGCGCCGGTTGTCGCGTCGCCAATATGGAATTTAACCAGTTTCACCCCACCAGTTTGTATCATCCGGATGCACCAAATTTTTTAATTACTGAAGCCATGCGCGGTGAAGGTGCTTATTTAAAACGGCCGGATGGCAGCCGCTTTATGCCGGATTTTGACGAGCGCGCTGAACTCGCACCGCGCGATATCGTCGCCCGCGCTATCGACTATGAAATGAAACGTCTTGGCGCCAACTGTGTTTATCTGGATATCAGCCACAAACCGAAAGACTTCGTTATTGAGCACTTCCCTACCATTTATGCCAAATGCTTAAGCGTGGGTATTGATATCACCCGCCAACCCATTCCGGTGGTGCCGGCAGCGCACTACACTTGCGGTGGCGTAATGACCAACTTAAATGGCCAGACTGATATTGATAACCTGTATGCCATTGGTGAAGTGGCCTACACCGGCTTGCACGGCGCTAACCGTATGGCCAGTAATTCGCTACTTGAATGTGTAGTGTTTGCGCAGGCTGCGGCCAGCCACATACTGGCAGAATTAGATAGCAGCAGCGAGCTGCCGGTATTGCCACCGTGGGATGACAGCCGTGTCAGCGATTCAGACGAAGAAGTGGTGATTACCCACAACTGGCACGAGCTGCGGTTATTTATGTGGGATTACGTTGGCATAGTGCGCACCAACAAACGGCTGGAACGTGCACTGCACCGGGTTGAGTTACTGCAGCGGGAAATTCGAGAGTATTACAGCAATTTTCGTGTCAGCCATAATTTACTGGAGCTGCGTAATCTGGTGCAGGTAGCCGAGCTGATTATCCACTGCGCGCTGCAGCGTAAAGAAAGCCGGGGCCTGCATTATAACTTGGACTACCCGGACACCCAGCCCGACAGCAAGCCAACTGTACTTACACCCAACGCCAGCGTTTAAAAGCTACGGCTTAGGCTATACGCCAGAGCCTGACTGCCAGTTTTGCTGGCTGATGGCTCTGGCCAACGCCCGAAACTGTGTCTCTGAGCATTGATCAGCAAAAATCCACTTACGGTAGCAGCGCTGATCGGTATCGGCCTGCCACTGCAGCCGCAGCATATGCTGGCTAACCAAGCCACCGGGCAACAACCTGCCAGGTGGTAAGGGGCTGTTAAACCAGTGTAGTTGGCTGTTATCGGTTATGGTTAGCGTGGCACTGTACCGCAGTTGTTGCAAAACACCGTACCAGTGCCAGTAAAATAGTGGCAATACCAAGGCCACCAATATAACCCCGGTGCTGCCCAGCGGAGTGACAGCCAATACCAGCACCGGCAGTGCCGCCAGCAGCATCATGCCACGCTGACACCAACGGCTGGCCGACAAACTGAGGTTATACGCGGACACGATCCAGAATAACCTGGATCAACGCCTGAATAGCCGCATCAGACGATTTGGCATGGCCCATAAACCAGGAAAATAAGTCTGGATCATCGCAGGCCAGTAAACGCTCAAAATCCTGCTTTTGCTGCAGTGTCAGCGCGTCATAACCGTCTTCAACAAAAGGGGCCAGTAATACATCAAGCTCCAGCATGCCGCGACGGCACGCCCAGCGTAATCTTGGTTTAATCATTAACTCTGCCATATGTTTCCTTTGCAAATAGCGCTTTGATATATCGATCCCGACAGGATAGCCGCTGATTCTAACAAAAATTAGCAAACGGGGTTGAGCTTTTCCGGCTTTCCCCCAATGATAGCAATATTCGTTTTAATACTGAGCTTCGCTACGGCACACTATGCATACTTCCTGGTTAACAGCAGAACAATACGCCGCATTGTCCACTCAGGTTCAGGGCGCTTTTATTTCACCGCTACCGGCATTTGAAAGCCTGTTGATAAGCGGGCCCGACAACCGCAAATATTTGCAGGGCCAAACCACCTGCGATCTGGATCAGCTAAACGACAATAATTTTCTGCACGGTGCCCACTGTGACGCCAAGGGTAAAATGTGGTCACAATTTTATCTGGTCAGCCATGCGCAGCAGCTTATCAGTATTGCCTTTCGCGACGAACTTAACGCCTCTGGCGCGCAGTGGAAAAAATTTGGCGTTTTTTCTAAAGTCAGTTTCGAAGCAGGTCAGCAGCACTTCGCCGTATTTGGTCTGGGTGGCGAAAATGCAGCAACATTGATCTCGCAGCTGGGCTTTACCCTACCACAGCGCGGCGAACTTGCCCGGCACAACAATGCCTTATTGCTGGCATTGGCTGCCGACCATTTTATGCTGCTGTTGCCTGTAGCAGAAGCCCAGCAGCTAATGCAGCAAAAACTGCCCTTTGCCGCACCTAACGTCTGGTTGGCACAGCATATTCAGCATGGTTTTAGTTATCTGGAACAGGGTTTAATTGGCGAATTTGTGCCGCAAATGCTTAACTTACAAGCATTAGATGCCATTAGTTTTACCAAAGGCTGCTATATCGGCCAGGAAACAGTGGCCCGGCTGAAATACCGTGGCGGTAATAAAAGAGCCGCGTACATTTTAACAGCCGACACAGACGAAGTGCCAAAAGCTGGCACTGATATAGAAATTCAACTAGGTGAGAACTGGCGCCGGAGCGGCCAGGTTGTCAATGCAGCAAACATTCATAACCAATTATGGTTAATTGCGGTATTACCTAACGACATAACACCGGCAGACTCATTACGGCTTAGCAGCGACAGTGCCCCGGCACTTCGCATAGTGCCGTTACCTTACTCGCTAAATTAAAGAGGTTTTCATGACCATATCTCAGGACAAAGTTGTCGCCATGCACTACACCGTTACCGATCCACAAGGTAACGAACTGGATTCTTCCGTTGGCGGCGAGCCTTTAGTCTTCTTATTTGGCCACGGTTCACTTATTCCGGGTTTAGAGCAGGCGTTAACCGGCAAAGCCGCCGGTGACAAATTTAAAGCCGATATTGCAGCTGCAGAGGCTTATGGCGAGCGCCATGATGCACTCACGCAGGCCGTACCAAAAACCATGTTTGAAGGTATGGACGTTGCCGTGGGTATGCGTTTTCGTGCCGCCGGCCCGGATGGCCGTGAGCAATCGGTTATCGTGCTGGAAGTAACCGAAGATGAAGTCGTGGTTGATGGTAACCACCCGTTATCTGGTATCGATTTGAGCTTTGACGTTGAAGTACTGCTGGTACGTGATGCCACCGAAGAAGAACTCAGCCATGGCCATGTGCATGGCATAGATGGCCACGCCGGTCACTAATAAGCTACACCTAAAAGCCGGCCGGTAAAGGCCGGCAACTCCTGCCAACAGCGGTTACTTTTTCCTTCAGCATTTACCCTGCTTAACGGCAAAAAACTTAATTCAGATCAAGCCCCACTTTGGCGAATTGCATTGCGCCGGTTAGTAACAGCCCATTAGCACCTGCAGTAAATTCTTGACACTGAGCGCAAAGCCACATATTTTTACCGACTGTCAGAATTTTTTCCATTGAGAGCGACCGGCCTGAATGAAAGATCGTATTATCATTTCTGTCTCAACCATCAATGGGACCCGCCATTTTAATGTCAGCAAACTGTTTAAACGCAACGCCGTTATAGCTATGTGGGCCATGCTGTTTGGCCTGATCATTACCGCTGCGGTTATAGATTACCTGCTGCGCACCGTAGATAAAAGCCAGCACCAGCGTACTGCGCTTACCGAACAAGCCGCCAGCCTGCGGGCAGAAATTGATTTGCTGAACAACAGCAAACAGCAATTGGAGCTTGAGCTAAACACCAAACAAGACGAAATGCTGCAGGTAGTAAACCGCGTTGGCGAAATAGAACTGGCACTGGGATTAGAGCAGCAATATCCGCAAAATTTAGAAAACCGGCTTGATACTGCCAGCGTTAACTCGGCTGCACGCCTGGCGATGCTGCAACTGGTACCTAACGGTTCACCGCTGGAGTTCAGGCGCCGCTCGTCACGCTTTGGTGTACGCGAACACCCTATTATTGGCAAACAGCAGCACCACAAAGGGGTAGATTTATCCGCTAGCCGCGGCACGCCTATTTATGCACCGGCTGATGGCGTGGTTGAAGTTGTCCGGCCGAATAAACAAGGCTACGGCAATCTGTTAAAAATCCGCCATGCGTTTGGTTTTTCAACCCTTTATGCACATCTGGACTCTTTTAAAGTAAAAAGTGGCCACTTTGTACATAAAGGCGAGCTAATCGCCACCTCAGGCAATACCGGTTTATCTACCGCACCGCATCTACATTACGAAGTACATTTCCTTGATCGGGCACTTAATCCACAAAGCTTTATGGACTGGGATGCCACTAATTTCGATCTGGTGTTTGAGAAGGAAAGGAGCATTAAATGGGATTCTTTAGTCAGCATGCTGGAAACCAAGGCAAGCACGCAGTTACAACTGTCGTTGCACAAGGATGCACAGTTAACGGCAGTCTCCGACTAAGCTGCGATATGCAGGTAGACGGTTATGTCGAAGGTAAAATTGTCAGCGAAAAAACCTTAGTGATCAGTGGCACCGGCCGCATAAAAGGCGAGCTTACTGCCGACAAGGTGATTATTAACGGTTTATTTGAAGGCGATTGCTTTGCCAATAGCGTTGAAATATTGCCGCAGGGCAAAGCGCACGGCGTGATCCATTGCGACGATCTGAGCATTGAGCGCGGTGGCAGCTTTATTGGTAAAACCATGCCAACCTCAACCGAACAGGTCATTAGCCTGCCTAAAACTGAATCCACCGAGCGTAGTACGCCATCGCTGGAGAGCAAAACCGAAACCGGTTAATACCGCTCAGTCTTCGCCGTTGGTCGCAAAGGCTGGTGTTTTTTTCGTTGCGCCGTTAAGTTGATAACGTATTTAAACTTAACGGCGGTATAACAATGAAAAAAACGCTTCTGGCCAGTTTACTTTGCTTTAGCAGCCTCAGTGCTGTTGCCGCAAATTCCTTACCTGAACAAATTCAGCAAGATTACCAGCAACATCTGGGCGCGCTGTTTACTCATTTTCACCAACATCCCGAACTGTCGCATATGGAAACCCAAACCGCTAAGCGCCTGGCAAAAGAGCTGCGTGATGCCGGTTTTGACGTTACCGAAGGCGTAGGCAAAACCGGTGTGGTAGCCATGCTGAAAAACGGCCCCGGCCCGCTGGTAATGATGCGTGCCGATATGGATGGCTTGCCGGTAGAGGAGAAATCCGGCCTGGCTTATGCCTCTAAAGCGAAACAAACCGACTGGGACGGCAACGAAGTATCCGTTATGCATGCCTGTGGCCACGACGTACACATTACCAGCCTGGTAGGCACGGCAAGGCGCATGGCGGCGATGAAAGACCAATGGTCCGGCACCCTGATGCTGGTGGGCCAACCGGCAGAAGAACGGGTTGGCGGCGCCAAAGGCATGATGCAGGACAATATCTGGGGCCGCTTTGGCCAGCCCGATTATGCGCTGGCGTTTCATGTTTCATCTGAAATTGAAACCGGCAAAATTGTCGCAGTAGAAGGCTCGCCCTACTCGGGCGTAGACAGCGTGGATATTATTGTGCACGGAGTGGGGGCCCATGGCGCCAGCCCGCACCGGGGTAAAGACCCTATAGTGCTGGGCGCGCAAATTGTGCTGGCACTGCAAACCATCGTCAGCCGTGAAATAGCACCCAAAGAGCCGGCATTAATTACCGTAGGCGCCTTTCACAGCGGCACCAAGCACAATATTATTTCCGATAAAGCCCACCTACAGCTAACTGTGCGTAACGACAACTGGGAAACGCGGGAATATTTAATCGCTGCCATTAAACGGGTAGCCGAAAACCTGGGCCGGGCAGCCGGTTTGCCGGAAGATAAACTGCCTGAAGTACGCATTACCGACGAGCCCACCCCACCTACCGTGAACGATATTCCGCTGACACAACGGCTGAAAAAAGCCTGGGCGGCCAACATGGGCGAACCGGTGTTTGATGAAAACTACAAACGCTTAGGTATGGGTGCAGAAGACTTCCCGTTTTTTACCACTAAGCCGTATATCCCCAGTACTTACTTTGCGGTTGGCGGCACACCGGCAGAGGCATTTGCTGCTGAGAAAGCCGGTGGCCCGGCAGTGCCCAGCCACCATAGCCCGCTGTTTAAAATCAGCCCACAACCTGCGGTAACCAAGGGCGTGGAAGCCACTGTGATCGCCTTGCTGGATTTAATGCCAAAGCAATGATGTCATTAAAAGACATGTCGCAGGTTATATCCGAATAGAGCAGAATCGGTTTGCTCTAAGCTAACCGTTGAAGGCATGGATGCTGACAAATTCGCCTGGAGCGAATTTGAACAGCTGTGCTGGTCCGCAGGATGAACTTCAGGGATGAAGTTCATAATCGAGCCCCCATGGATGGATTCACGGCGTGTTAGCGTGAACAAACCGATGGCAGCGAGTTGCATCATCAGGCTTAGCTGCTTTTTTCACCATCAAAATAATGCAAAGCAGCGCCATTCTGCTACAATGCCGCCCCTTTTGCAGGCCAAGGCCCGCAGTTTTATCTTTTGCGGAGCACCAGCATGAGCAACACCTCTTTTTCCAGCCTGAATTTACCAGACGCTTTAGTCAGTAATCTTAACGATTTAGGCTACAGTGCCATGACAGCTATTCAGGCGCAGGCACTGCCGGCAATTTTGGCCGGGCAGGATGTTATCGGACAGGCCAAAACAGGCTCAGGCAAAACGGCCGCGTTTGGTTTAGGCCTGCTGGCTAAATTAGATGTTAAATATTTTCGCGTGCAAACGCTGGTACTTTGCCCCACGCGCGAGTTGGCCGATCAGGTGGCGGCAGAGCTGCGTAAACTGGCGCGCAGTATTCATAATATTAAAATTCTTACGCTGTGCGGTGGCGTACCAATTGGCCCGCAAATCGGCTCACTGGAACATGGCGCCCATATTATTGTTGGCACGCCGGGCCGGGTGGTTGATCATTTAGACAAAGGCCGGCTAAATCTGGACGATTTAACCACGCTGGTGCTGGACGAAGCCGACCGCATGCTGGAAATGGGTTTTCAGGCCGACTTAGATAACGTTATCGCTAAAGCTCCGGCAAAACGCCAAACACTGTTATTCAGCGCCACCTATCCCAGCGCTATTGCCAAGCTAAGTGAGCGCCTGCTAACCAACCCGCTGCAGGTAACAGTAGCCGAGCAGCACGACACCAGCAGCATACAGCAGCAGTTTTTCCAGGTGGCCGACAACAACGCCCGCTTAAGTGCTTTGCGTACCTTATTACTGCAGTATCAGGGCCAAAGCAGCATGGTGTTTTGTAATACCAAGCGCGAAACACAAGACGTTGCCGACGCCCTGCATCAGTTTGGTTTTAGCGTACTGGCACTGCATGGCGATATGGAGCAAAAAGACCGTGACCAAACCCTGGTACAGTTTGCCAATGGCAGCGCCTGTATTTTAGTAGCGACCGACGTTGCTGCCCGCGGTTTGGATATCAGCAGTGTAGATGCGGTATTTAACTACCAGCTGGCACATGATGCTGACACCCACACCCACCGTATTGGCCGCACCGGCCGCGCTGGCCAAAGCGGTATTGCGCTAAGCTTATTTACTGCCAGTGATGCCGGTAAACTGATCCCGCTGGAAGATGGCTTAGGTATTAAAATTGATGCGGCTGAACTGCCGGTTGTAGATATTGCCGCATTAAAACCGGCTAAGCCGTTAATGGCCACGCTGCAACTGGATGGTGGTAAAAAGCATAAAATCCGTGCCGGTGATATTGTTGGCGCCCTCACAGCCAGCAAGCAGCTAAGCAATGACGACTTAGGTAAAATTCAGCTGCACGATATCTGGAGCTTTGTCGCAGTAAAACGTACAGCCGTAAAGCTGGCACTGCAGCTGATTCAGCAGGGTAAAATTAAAGGCAAAAGTATCCGCGCCCGGGCACTGTGACAACAACGGTCATTGCAACTGGAGTGAGAACCGATTTGCCCTAAGCGAACCGTTGAAGGCATGGATGCCTGAATCGAGCCTACAGGGAGGTATTTACGGCGCGTTTGCGTGGGCAAACCGGTTCGCGCATAAACCCCATCACCGTTCTGCACACTAGAGCTGCGGCTTCCCCTGGCGCAACGCCTTGGTAGCACCACGCTGCTTTTTATGTTCCAGCCGCCGCTGCTGGCTGCCATAAGTGGCTTTGGTGGCAACCCGTTTTTTCGCCACTCTGGCGGCTGACTGCACCAGCTCAATAAACTGCGCCAAAGCCTGCTCGCGGTTCATCTCCTGGCTGCGGCTTTGCTGGCATTTAATAATAATTTTGCCGCTTTGCGTAATGCGATGGTCTGATTTTGCCAACAGCTTATCTTTATAAAACTGCGGCAAGCTGGACGCATTAATATCAAAAATCAGCTGCGCGGCAGTAGACACCTTATTCACATGCTGGCCACCGGCACCGCTGGAACGGATAAACTGCCACTCCACTTCATTGTCATTAAGAGCCACACTACCTGAAATCTGAATTGCCATACTATCGCTATAGGTTGCTGCGTTAATACCCCGATCAGACCACAAGCACCGCCGTGACACAAGTTTAACGGCCAATACCCACACTACTTAGTGGTATACGCCTAAAGTCTATGCACCTTAAGTCTAAGTTCGTTAACTGCAATTTTTAGTTACAGTAAAGCCATTGTCGTTACCACTACCGACGCAAGGACATCAATATGGCCAGCACCAGCCTCTATCACAATGAATATCAACGTGCCATTAACGCCCCCGAACCGTTCTGGCAGCAGCAAGCCGCTAAACTAAACTGGTATAAAACACCGCGCACTATTTTGCAGCAACAAGATACCAATCATTATCAATGGTTTAGCGACGGCGTGCTAAATACTGCCTATCTGGCGCTGGATACCCATATTGAGCAAGGCCGTGGCGAACAAACCGCGCTGATTTACGACTCGCCGGTAACCAACAGCAAGCAGCAATTTAGCTACCGCCAACTGCGCGATGAAGTAGCTCAATTTGCCGGAGTCTTAAAAGCTTTGGGGGTGAGCAAAGGCGACCGCGTAGTGATTTATATGCCAATGATCCCGCAAGCTGCCATTGCCATGCTGGCGGTGGCGCGTTTAGGTGCAGTACATTCAGTGGTATTTGGCGGGTTTTCAGCCCATGAACTGGCCATGCGGATAGACGACGCAAAACCCAAAGTGGTGGTTAGTGCGTCCTGCGGTATTGAAATCAGTAAACTTATCGCCTACAAACCACTGCTGGATGACGCCATCAGCAAAGCTGAACATAAACCACAGCACTGCGTTATTTATCAGCGGCCACAACTACTGGCTACCCTGCAAAGCGGCCGCGACCTGGATTGGCGCCAGGCTATGGCCGCGGCAGAAAGCGCGCCTTGTGTGCCGGTAAAAGCCACCGATCCGTTATATGTATTGTACACCTCCGGCACCACCGGCAAACCCAAAGGCGTAGTGCGTGATAACGGCGGCCATGCGGTAGCGCTTAATTACAGTATGCAGGCGGTGTATAACGCCAAACCAGGCGATGTGTTCTGGGCCGCGTCTGACGTTGGCTGGGTAGTTGGCCACTCTTATATTGTTTATGCACCGCTTATCGCCGGCTGCACCAGCGTATTGTACGAAGGTAAACCGGTATTTACCCCCGATGCCGGCGCTTTTTGGCGCGTATGTGCTGAGTATAAGGTCAATATTTTATTTGCCGCGCCCACGGCGTTTCGGGCTATTCGCAAAGAAGACCCGGACGCCGCACTGCAACGCTATGATTTATCGGCCCTGCGCGCCGTGTTTGTTGCCGGTGAACGGCTGGACCCGGCCACCTACCAGTGGGTAGCTGAAAAATTGAAAAAACCGGTGATTGATCACTGGTGGCAAACTGAAACCGGCTGGCCCATAGCCGCCAACCCGGCCGGACTGGAGTTAATGAACGCCAAACCAGGCTCAGCTACCGTGCCGGTGCCGGGCTTTAATGTACAAATACTGGACGACAGCGGCAAAGTGCTGCGCGCTAATGAGCAGGGCTTTATCGCCATAGCACTGCCACTGCCACCAGGCTGTTTAACCACTATCTGGGGTAACGATGAGCGCTTTGTCGCCGGTTACCTGGATAGCTTCCCCGGTTACTACGCCAGCGGAGACGGCGGCTATATTGACGAAGACGGCTATCTGTTTGTTATGGGCCGCACTGATGATGTAATCAACGTTGCCGGGCACCGCTTATCTACCGGCGAAATGGAACAAATTGTCGCTAATCACCCGGCTATTGCCGAGTGCTGCGTTATTGGTATTCACGAGCCAATCAAAGGCCAACAACCACTGGCGCTGGTATTGCTGAAAAACGGCACCGACATTGACGAAACCATACTTGAAGCCGAACTGGTAGCTATGGTACGGCAGGAAATTGGCGCACTGGCCTGCTTTAAAAAAACCATTATTGTAAAACGCCTGCCCAAAACCCGCAGCGGCAAAATTTTACGTAAACTGCTGCGGCAAATTGCAGATGGCAAAGAATACAGCGTACCGTCTACCATAGACGACCCGGCCAGCGTAGCTGAAATTGCCCAACTGATGGCCAGCAAGGGGCTGATTAGCCAAACCTGAGCCAGCCCCCGGTGCAGTAGCCAATAACAGCTTAATCTGCGCTGGCAATCTGGGGGCTAAACAGCTTATGCTACTGCGCCTGAATTACGTTGTATTTGCGCCGCATCCAGCGGGCTGTATGGAGCTGTTGCCCGAATGATATCGCCGATAAACCTGATGCACAAAACCATTGCCTTTATGCAGCGCTGGCCTGGTTTGATGGCCGTGCTGGCCTTTGCCGCTGGTGTAGCCAGTTATATTCTGGTTGAACGCAAACAATCGCTGGCACAGATTATTGCCGTACTTTTATTGCTTAGCTGGTTATGGCTATTGCTGGATAACTGGCTGCGCGAACGCATAGAGCAACGCTTTGGCATAACGCTATCGCCCATTCTGGTGCGTTTTGCTCTGCAAACAGTGCATCAGGAAAGCCTGTTTTTCGCCTTACCGTTTTTTCTTGCTGTTACCAGTTGGCACCACGGCCAGGCGGCATTTACTATACTGATTATTTTTTGCGCGCTGGTTTCTGTAGTAGACCCACTGTATTACAAAAAGCTGGCACCACATCGCACAGTGTTTGTGGTGTTCCATGCTTTTACTTTGTTTGTTGTACTGTTAATAGTGCTGCCGGTATTAATGCAACTTACCACCAGCCAAAGCATGGCCGCAGCCCTGGGTATCGCCGTGCTGCTGAGTTTACCCAGCCTGGGCGCAATAATGCCGGGTGGCCGCTGGTGGCGGGTACCGTTTTTACTCTGCTTACTTACTGTACTTAGCGCCGGTTTATGGCAACTACGCAGTTGGGTGCCGCCGGCAGCCCTTCGCCTTAACGCTATAATCTTGTCGCACGAAATGGACTACGAGCAACGTAAGCCCGGCGACAGCATCAGCCAGGTCAACAACCACGACTTACAACAGCAAGGCTTATACAGCTTTACCGCGGTAACGGTGCCTCGCGGCCTTAAAGAGCAAATTTTTCATGTTTGGCTGCACAATGGCAAAGAAGTGGATCGTATTCAGCTGAATATCACCGGCGGCAGCGCCACTGGTTATCGCGCCTGGAGCCATAAACTGAATTTTCCGGCCAACGCCGAAGGCAAATGGCGGGTAGAAGTAGTAACAGAATCAGAGCAGCTTATCGGCCTGGCCCGCTTTACAGTAACGGCCGCTGCACCGGCACCACTACCGCAGGCGGGTTTTTAACCGGCTGGCGGCAATGTTGTTTCAGTAACTGCTCAAGCTCCTTCAGCCGCGCCTGCAACTGCTGGCCATGATCAGGGTTATACGGTTGGCGCAATTGCCTGCGTATCTCAAGCCGCTGCTCATTTAACATCTGGCATTCCGCCTGGCTAAATTGTGGCGTGGCATGCGCCATGCAAGACGTCAGACCTATCAACACACTTAAAATGAAACGCATATAACGCCCTTAATGCTTTTTTTATCTGATGTTTTCAGTGTGACAATAATGCAGCTAAAAGTATAGTTGTCAGCCATAAACACCGTTTACTGCATATTGCCACACAGTAAAATCGGGATTTAGAGATGCAATTGTGTACCCAATTATCTATGATTGCTTTAAAAGGACTTTAGGACGTTCAAAATGAGACCTCACTTACTGCCACTCTTGCTGATAACAGTACCGGCTTTAGTTTCAGCCAATGTCTATAAGTGCGAAGTTAACGGCGTGATTACCTACAGCCAGATCCCCTGCAGCGACGATGCCCAGGTTACTGATTACTCCAGAGATGAAATAGCCGACCCACCCCAGCCTCAAAGCACTACTAGCACTGACAAAGCTGCCGCCACAATGAACAGGCTAAGTGATTCGATCAAAAAGCGTGATATGCGTATAGCAATAAACAGGCTTAAATCAGACAAAGCCAAACTGCAAAACCAGCGTGATGCAAAGATGGCAAAATTGAAGAACTCTAAGCGCTATGCAAACAACAATCTGGCTGGCGCAGTATGGGAAGAAAGCTTATCTAACGAAATGGCAGCAATAGCCGCTCAGTACGACACAGACGTAAGGGCAATTGACGTTGAAATAGACAGATTAAATGATGAATTAAAAAGGCTTTAACGTAACAGGTACAAATAGAAAAGTATTTTACGGCAGTTGACGGCTGCACCAGCAGTACAGTAACTTAGCGCTCTGCTTTACACACTAATGCACTGCGGGTGTAGTTCAATGGTAGAACGAAAGCTTCCCAAGCTTTAGACACGGGTTCGATTCCCGCCACCCGCTCCAACTCAGGTTTATTCATACTTAGCGCGAATGCTGCTAAACACATCGGTAGATTTAATCGCCAGCCCTTGCTCTAGCTGAGTAACGGACACTTTAATATCATCACTAATGCGCTTCGCCTGAACAAACTCAGCAAAAGCACGGGCAACAGATTGTGGGTTGTCACCAAACACTTGCTTTAGATCTGCTTCCAATACAGGGTTATCTATCTGAATATTTAACATCTGAATACTCCGCTTTGGTTTACTACAAGCATACTGCTTATAACAATGTAGCTCAACTGATGCCCGTTACCTCCCAGGCTTTAGACACGGGTTCGATTCCCGCCACCCGCTCCGGTTTCTGCGCAAAAAAAATATTTTGCAGTTTTTTTGTCACAGCAGATCATGCTGACGGTACTTAGTAATGTTACTCAACACTTACTAAGGAATTGTCATGCACAATAAGATAAAAACCAGCGCGCAAAATAACAGCAAAAAACCACAACCCGGTTTCTGGACTCGCTTTGCTATTTCACTCACTATCGTTGGCGGTATGCTGGCGGCCAATTTTAGCAGCAAAGCCGCTGAGAGCTTTAACGTTGAGGTGATAGGCAGCGGCAAGCCGGTACTAATGATCCCCGGTTTAATGTCTGACGAGCGCGTATGGCGTCCAACCGCACAGGCACTGGCCGATAAATACCAGCTGCATTTAATCAGCATTGCTGGTTTTGCCGGTACAACTGCTATTACCGGTGACTTACTGCCCACCGTAAAACAAGAGTTACTGCAGTATATTGCGCAACAGCAACTGACAAAACCAGCTATTGTTGGCCATAGTTTAGGTGCCTTTATGGCATTTAGCCTAGCCAGTAGTGCACCCGACAGTATAGGCACTGTCATCGCCGTAGATGGCTTGCCTTATCTGGCACCGGTGTTTAGCCGCGATAGCAACACCACGGTGGCGCAGGTAATGCCGCAGGCAGAGTATTTCAAAACTCTGTATCAGGGGATGAACTCAGAGCAACTGGCAAATATGACAACGCAAGGTGTGCAAATCCAGGCTATATCGGAGGCCCATCAACAGTTGGTAATTGCTATGGCGGCAGCCTCAGATCCGCGCAGTGTAGGCCAAGCCGTGTATGAGCTGCTAACCACTGATCTGCGACCCCAAGTACATAACATTAAGAGCAAAGTATTATTAATTGGTGCTGGCGGTGCCCTGCGCAGCGAAGCTGAACTCATAGCTGCCAACGCTTTGTATCAACAGCAAATTGCTACTATTGCTAATGCCACACTTGAGTTTAACCGTGAAGCACGGCATTTTATTATGCTGGATCAACCAGACTGGTTAACCCGCCGTATTGCAGATGCATTAAAGGACTAAGCAGCATGAGCATTTCAATTACCGAGCACCAACTTATTCCTGATGTTACGGCGGCGCAGTTGGGTGATATCAACGCCTTTAAGCGCCTGGTAGCGTGCTGCCAGCGCAGTGTCAGCAGCATAGCGCTGGCTATCGTTAAAGATTTAGATGCCAGTGAAGATATTACCCAGCAGGTGTTTATTCATATCTGGCAGCAGTTAACTACGCTGCAAAACCCAGCCAGCTTTTTGCCATGGGTGCGCCAGATCACCCGGTACCGTGCCTTTAATTACCTGCGTGATAATAAGTTAAGCAGCCAGTTAAGGGGCAATGAAGCCGATAGCGTGCTGGCAGAATTTGCCAGTGATACTGAATTGAGCGACGATTTAGCCAAAGCACAGAAAAACCGCATAATGGCAGATTTTATCAGCCAGTTACCCGAAGATAGCCGCGAAATAGTACTGCTATTTTACCGGGAAGAACAAAACAGCCAGCAGGTGGCTGAGCTGCTGGGCTTAAGCGAAAGCAACGTGCGTAAAAAACTGCAACGGGTGCGCGAACGGTTAAAACAGCAACTGCTGGCCAAATATGGCAGGCTTATTCTTACTACTGCCCCTGGCCTGGGGTTAACCGCGGCCATTTGCAGCGCGCTGACGATGGCCAGCCCGCCATTAGCAGCCGCTACGATAACGACTGCCGCCAGCCAGAGTAGCGGCTTTGGCAAAATAGCCATGTTACTGGGTGGCGCTATGCTGGGTGCTTTAGCCGGTGTGGTGGGTGTTATTGCCGGCATGCACCAGCCAATAAAACGCGCCGGCAGTATTGAGCAAAAACAGCAGTTAATTAAGCTGCGTAACCAGACCATTGCCTGGGTGCTGTGTTGCGGCCTGTTGCTAACAGCAGGTTATGAGTTAACCCGCGGTGCCTGGGGGCCAATAACGGCTTTTGCCATTTTTGTCTGCGGCTTACTGTGGTTTAACCTGAAGGTGTGGCAACTACTGGCACCGCAACTAAAGCAAAAGGGCCAAGTGGTGTATCGCAAAAACCAGCTGTGGTGCGCTTTTGGCATGTTGGCTGGTTATGGTGCTGGTTTTACCGGTTTAATTATTGGGTTGATAAACAGCGGCCGCCTTTAGTGCTCAGGCGGCCGACTGAGTGTCGCAGCTATTTCAACTTACGCAGCCGCAGGGTATCACGTAAGGCTTCCCAGGCGGGGATCAACGCAATAATCACCAGGGTTATCATAGCGCTGCGTTCCAGTTGCTGTAGGTTAAACACGCCAAGCCAGCGCTCAGTGTTCAACTCTAGCAGTGGTGATGTACTGGCCAGATATAGCGCTATTACGGCAATAGCGGCATTAAGCAGCACATGTGTGGCTAACATGCTTCGGCTCCACAGTCGCTGCCGCAATTGCCATAGTGAGTGCACTATCCCCAGTACAATCAAAGGCGTGCTATATTGCAGGATCAGCCTGACATTGCTGCTAAGTAACAGAGCACTCTGCGCCAGTTGTTCAGCCGACATATACAATGGGTACCAAATCACTACCAGCAAAAAAATGTAGCTGGCTAAATCGGTAAATATATCCTGCAACTTTATGTGCTGCCAACCTGGCCCGGCTGATGGCAGTTTTTCCGGCTGCCAATTGCTGCCGCAGCCGGAATTAGCGACAGGTTGCTGGCGCGACATTAGCCAATAAGCCAGCGTAATAGAGGTAAAGCCAAAGCAAGCATCATCAATAAAACCGCCGAATAAGGCAAAACCATAGCCTATGAGGCCCATATCGGCACTGCTTAGCCAGTGTGTAGTAACGTCAATAACATGTAACACAAATAGGATACCCAACACCATAAACAGCGTATTTTTATACAACGACATGTAGCTGGCATTGATCAGTGGCTGCACTGGTACAAACTGCTGCGCTACTGTGCGCGGGTGCCCCATCTGCTTTAACACCGCGGCAATATCAGTGTCGGTCAGCTCACCTTGCTGTTCAGCTAACATATCTAACTGATCCATAATATTGGCGTTTAGCTCGCGGCCAATCTCGTCGCGTTTTGCCTCGGGTAACTCACGTTGCACCGCAGCAATATAACGTTTTACCAGTTCCATTATTTAGTCTCCTGTGATGCTGTACCCAGCAAATTGCTCAGAGAATTATTAAGATGCTGCCACTCGTCAGTGAGCTGGCTAAGCAGCTCTGCCCCCAGCTCTGATAACTGATAGTAGCGCCGCTCACGCCCTTCGCCTTGCTGCCATTCGCTGTCGAGCAGGCCTTGATCAGCCAGACGACGGATTAGCGGGTATAAGGTGCCTTCATCAATATCAATGCCTCCATCCTGCAGTTGCTTGCGTAGCGAATAGCCGTAATGCGGCTGCTTTAATGATGCCAACACCGCCAGCACCAGCACGCCACGGCGCAGCTCCAAACGCATTTTATCCAGTTGTGCAGTTGTCATAACCTTTGCTTCCTATACTGTGCATCACATACTGTGCGACACACAGCAACATACTAGGCACCGCACAGTATAAAAGCAAGCTGTTGGCATAAAGAAAATTACATAAAAAATAAGCTGATTATTTTCAGATAGTTAAAAAAGTGGGTTTGAGAAAGGCTGAGCTAATGTGGCGTGGCGTAGGGCTAGTGTAGAAGCATTAGCTAACTGTTTTATCGTCCAGCAGTATTAACCAGTTTGGCGCTATATCCAGATGGCCGGCGATAATTTTCAGGCATACCAGTAACGGAATGGCGATCAATACGCCTACTGCGCCCCATATCCAGCCCCAGATAAACATCCAGATCACCACCAGCAGCGGGTTCATATTAAAACGTTTACCCAGCACTAACGGTGTAATGAGCTGTGATTCAATGACATTCAGTAGCAGAAATACGCCCGGTAACAGCAAAATCTGGCTTAATTGCTGATATTCAATAAAACCGACACCGGTAAGCAGTATGGTTAATAAAAAAGGACCAAGATAAGGTGCATAATTAAGAATAGTGGCCAGCGCGCCCCACAGCAGAGGGTCTGGCACGTCTAACAGATAAAACACAACTGCCGTAGTTAAGCCCAGCAGGATATTGATAGCACTCACTACCAGCACATAACGCGAGATGTCATCACGGATAGTGTGAAACATCGACAGCAGGTTTTTCTTGGCATTAAGTGAGGGCCGCGCCCGCACCATATTGCGCAGCAGGGTATCGCCAAAAACCAGAAAAAAGTACGTCAGCATAATAATGGCGGCCAGCTGAAACAGCATCATCGCAGTAGCTTCAGCCATTATTGACAATACCGGCAGCAACCCTGAACCCATCGCATTTTGTAAAGACTCTTTGGACGAGCCGCCAGGCAGTACATTCTCTTTTAATGCATCAAAAGAATCGGCCATACCGTCAACGTGTTCGGCAAGCTTGGTGCCAAGCAGTGGCAGGCGTTGCAGCCATTGTGCTGCAGGTTCGTATAATAAACTGATGCTGTAACCCACCAGCATGACTAATAAAACCAGCACCATGGCAGCAGAAAGCGATCTGGGCACTTTAAATTTATTGCTCAGAATACGCACAACCGGGCTGGCGAATAGTGCCACCAGGCCAGAGAGCAATAACGGCAGAATAAGGCTACGGCAAAAGTAAAAGGTGTAGGCAAGCGCTAATGCAGCTAACAGCTTCATTGCATTAGTAGAGGCGTAATGTCGCAACCGGGTTGGGCTTAACGGTGCTTCAGCCATAAAATGCTGCTAAAGCCACTGTGTTATCCAACGAAAGCCAACAACACTGCGCAGCAGTTTTACTGAACTGTTATGCCGCAGTTGAAACAAACAACCTGCGGTAAAGCTCAGCATTAAGCCAGGTGCTGAACCGATAAAAGACTTGGCGCGCTGGCCAAGTAGCCAGTTTTCAGCCAGCAACAGTTTTTGCTGCTGTCGCCCCTGCTCTGCCAGATCGGCTACTTTTAGCCGCTGTTCTACCAGTAACTGATCAATCAGCATCTTTATCTTCCTCTTCCGGCGCAAAAAATAACCGGCGTATTTGTTGCCAGGTATGTGAAAAACCAACCTGAGACAACACATGCCCTAAGCTGCGCCAACACCAGAACAACAATCCAAACTGCAATAGCAATAAAGCTGCTGCGGTGATTAAAATTGAGCTGGTAAGCTGAAATAATAAATACCCCAGTAACAGCAAAATGCTGCACCAAAGCAAGATCATACCAGCGCCAAAGCATACCACCAGTGCTGCAGCTATAGTGAGGCTGCGCGCGGTTAACTGCCATTCAGCTTTAGCCGTTTTACCGGCCAGTTTTACCTGGCCAGTATAACGCTGCTTCACCGACAAACTCAGGGCTGCCATTTCTGACAGCTGATCTAAAGTTTGTTCGACGAACGGCTTTTTTTGCTTAGCTTGCTCTGATACGGCCTGCTGCTGAGCAGCCAGTGCTTCAGCAGTAGCTTGGTCTGGCGCCCCTGAGGGCGCTCCAGAAGCTTCGCGGCTTTGCATGCGGCAGCCTTAAGAGCGACGCAGCAAAACAGTTACCAGCATACCTGCAACAAAAGCAATACCGGCAGTTGCCAACGGGTTTTGTGCCGCTAACTCATGCGTTTTGCTGTAGCCGCTTTGTAATTGTTGCTTAATCTCTTCCTGCTTGTGCGCCAGGGTTTCCTGCGAGCTGGCAGCGGTTTTGCGCAGAGTGTCTTCTGCTGATGCCGCTTTTACTGCCATGGCATCGACTGCATGATGCGCGGCTTCACTGGCTCTTTCTGTCATCGGTGAATTTAAACCACTATTGGTAGTACCTGTAGCCTGAGCTGTTGCGCTTTGTGAAGTAGCCATAATATGTCTCCTTGGTTAACACGAGGAAAGCAGCAAAATGCTGCAATATGCCAGTAAGGTAAATGCAATGGCCATACCAGTATAGAATAAAATAATAAAAACAGACACTTATTAAAGTTTTATTATTTCCAAAGCAGAAAAACAGCAGTAAAAACTGTAGAAGTTACCCACTATCAGTAATCTTTACCGGGTATTGGAATGCAAAAGGCCAGACAGCAGTCTGGCTCATATGTGTTATGTTAATTGCCTACCGAAGCCAGTTGTTTTTTGTTAAAACGCCTAATTTTGGCTCGCATATTTTTCATTGGCGATGCTGTGTTGAACTGGATCATTCGACCAAATGTCCATTTTTTATACCACGCCGTTTCATACAGTTCTTCATTGCTTAAACTTACAACTAACAAAATAAGCTCGTTTATTGTTGAGTCTAACTCCGAGAGTAAGTCCTCGTATTTCCAGTCCCGGTACTGATCGTGAAAACTGAACGCCAACAACCCAAGCTGATTCCATTTATAACCTGTATCAGGGAAATCTACTTGTAAACCTTGCGACTTCAAACTGTGCCATTTCAAAACCAAGTTTCCCCAACCAATAAGATAAGCGACAGTGTCACACACGCTAATTTGTGTCCCTTTTACGTTACCTTCAATTTCACATTTACGCGTCAGCGATGCAGGGACGCTTCGATAATCGTGCATAAGTTTCGGGAATATCGACTTTATAGCTGTGAGCAACTCATCTTTCGATTCAGGAACTGAAGACATTATTTTATCCATTCACATAACACCGTCGGCAAGCGCGACGTTGTAGTTAAGGCGAAGCCCCAACAGAAAAGAGTCGCCGTGCCTGGCATTGTTATAACTACACAGCCCAATTATTGACGCAACAGTCAGAGCGAACTGTAGCTTTAAAAGCACTTTTACTGAGTAAACCAGATTTAAAGCGCCTTACCCAGAGATCTGCCAATAGTAACGCCAAAGCTCATGATTAAAACTGCTGCCACAAATACGGCTAACACTATCAACCCTGCTCTTTGCGCTTTGGGCACAGCGTTCCACCAATTTTTTAGTTCGTTAATCATGCATTCTCCCCAAAACACCTAAACGTTAATTTACTAAGCCATAAAACCGAGTTCAACGGCAGTTTTTAGTTGCATAGGCGATTCAAAAATGCAAAGCACACGGGTGACGACCGCGTAACGTTTGGCATCCCAGCGGCTACATGCCGCGAGTGCTGCGCCTTGTTAGTTGTTAACTTTGATTAAGAAGAGCTTTTTGGGCTTTTACGAAATAAGCCAAACCAAAATAGCCCCTCAAAAACAAAGCCTAAAATTATAAATACAAATACACCCGTAGAATTGCCATAGCTGTATGAGCTAAGCGCAGCAATGACGAGTACAGCAAGAATTAAAAACCTATAAATTTTATTCAAAATCTGCCCTTCATATTTGATGGCAACTAACGCTTATTCAAAGGACCTAAACCCGCGAGTTGCGTTGCTAAGATCCCGCAAGTTGCAATTTTGCGTCCAGTCTATGGCGCTAGATGAATGTAAATCAAGCATTTTTATCTTGTAGCAATTTTAGCCTTTGCAAATCTCGGGTTTTAAACCCGCAAGTTGCAGATAAAAAACTCAGACTCGATCACTGTATATTTGCTCAGTTAAAAATTACGCTAGCAGATGCCGTTCTGCCCTTATAACACTTACGCTGAGAGGCTAACCGCTAAAAACAAAAAAGCCAGACACAAGGTCTGGCTTTTCACATCAGTAAGCTGCTTACTTTTCGTGGTGCAAGCGCATATGCGGGAACAGGATAACGTCGCGGATTGAAGCGGCGTCGGCCAGTAACATTACCAGGCGGTCGATACCGATACCCTGGCCTGCTGTTGGCGGTAAGCCGTGCTCCAGCGCGGTAACGAAGTCTTCGTCGTAGAACATGGCTTCATCATCACCGGCGTCTTTTTGTGCTACCTGATGCCGGAAACGCTCGGCCTGGTCTTCTGCATCGTTTAACTCGCTAAAGCCGTTACCCAACTCGCGGCCGCCGATAAAGAACTCGAAACGGTCGGTAATTTCCGGGTTATGGTCGTTACGGCGTGCCAGTGGCGACACTTCTGCCGGGTATTCGGTAATAAAGGTGGGGTGGCGCAGCTTGGTTTCTACCAGCTCGTCAAACACTTCCATTAAAATACGGCCATGGCCATAGTTGGCTTTAACTTCAATACCCAGTGATTTGGCAAGCTCGGCCACCGCGTCACGTGTTTCCAGCTGTGCTTTGGTCAGATCCGGGTTGTAATGCAAAATAGACTCGGTCACCGACATGCGCGCAAACGGTTTACCAAAGTCGAACACTTCGCCCTGATACGGCACTTCGGTGCTGCCAAGTACATGCTCTGCCAAACCACGGAATAACTTCTCGGTTAAATCCATTAAGTCGTTGTAATCGGCATAGGCCCAGTAAAACTCCAGCATGGTAAATTCCGGATTGTGGCGCGTAGACACGCCCTCGTTACGGAAGTTACGGTTAAGCTCAAATACTTTTTCAAAGCCGCCTACTACCAAGCGCTTTAAATACAGCTCGGGTGCGATACGCAAAAACATCTGCATATCCAGCGCATTGTGGTGCGTTTCAAACGGCCGCGCGGAGGCGCCGCCGGGAATCGCTTGCAGCATTGGCGTTTCTACTTCTAAGAAGCCTTCGTCGTTAAAAAAGCGACGAATGTAGGCCACGGTTTTGCTGCGCACTAAAAAGGTGTGGCGTGATTGCTCGTTAGAGATAAGGTCGAGGTAACGCTGGCGGTAACGCGCTTCGTTATCGGTTAAGCCGTGGAATTTATCCGGCAGCGGGCGCAGTGCCTTGGTCAGCAAGCGGATATCACTCAGCCATACCGTTAATTCGCCGGTTTGGGTTTTAAATAAATGCCCGGTAGCACCGATAATGTCGCCTAAGTCCCACTTTTTAAACTGGTCGTTGTATACGCCCTCAGCCAGGCTGTCGCGCGCGACATACAGCTGAATTTTGCCGCCCATATCGGCAATAGTGGTAAAGCTGGCTTTACCCATAATACGGCGCGTCATAATGCGGCCGCCCAGGCTTACGGTGATTTTTTGCGCTTCCAGCTCTTCTTTAGTTAAGTGATCGTATTTGGCAATCACATCGCTGGAGATGCTGTCACGGCGAAAATCGTTCGGGAACATAAAGCCGTCTGCACGCAGACCAGCCAGCTTGTGTTTTCGCTCAGCAATCAGTTTATTTACGTCCTGAATTTCTTCTTGTGGTTGCTGTTGGTCAGACATAGTGCGTTTCCTGATTGAGGTCGAAGTTTTAGTTAAGTAACAATTACAGCCCGGCTTTTAAGCTGGCTTCAATAAATTTGTCCAGATCGCCGTCTAACACCGATTGGGTGTTGCGGGTTTCGATACCGGTACGTAAGTCTTTAATGCGCGAATCATCCAACACATAAGAGCGGATCTGGCTGCCCCAGCCGATATCCGACTTGGTATCTTCCAGCGCCTGCTTCTCGGCGTTTTGCTTTTGCAGCTCAAACTCATATAACTTGGCGCGCAATTGCTTGTAAGCGTTGTCGCGGTTTTTATGCTGCGAGCGGTCGTTCTGACACTGCACCACGATGTTAGTGGGTAAGTGGGTAATACGCACAGCTGAGTCGGTACGGTTAACGTGCTGACCACCGGCACCCGAGGCACGGTAAGTGTCGATACGTAAATCGGCCGGGTTGATATCAATTTCGATATCATCATCAATTTCCGGCGAGACAAACACCGAAGCAAACGAGGTATGGCGGCGGTTACCGGAATCGAACGGGCTTTTACGCACCAGGCGGTGTACACCGGTTTCGGTGCGTAGCCAGCCGTAGGCATATTCGCCGCTAAATTTGATGGTACAGCCTTTAATACCGGCCACATCGCCGTCGGTTACTTCGTACAGTTCAGGCTTAAAGCCTTTGTCTTCGCCCCAACGCAGGTACATACGCATTAAAATGCTGGCCCAGTCCTGGGCTTCAGTACCGCCAGAGCCTGACTGAATATCCAGATAGCAATGGTTTTCGTCATTTTTGCCGGAGAACATGCGGCGAAATTCCAGCAGGCTCAGCTGCTTGTCCAGGTCGGCCAGTTCAGTTTTGGCTTCTTCGAAAGTTTCTTCATCTTCAGCTTCTACTGCCAGCTCTATCAGGCCTTCGACGTCTTCAAGACCGCTGTCGAGCTTGTCGATGGTGCCAACCACCTGTTCCAGTGCAGAACGTTCTTTACCCAGCGCCTGGGCTTTATCCGGCGTGTTCCAGATAGCTGAGTCTTCTAATTCGCGCGAGACTTCTTCTAAGCGTTCTTTTTTGCCATCGTAGTCAAAGATACCCCCGAAGCACATTCGTGCGTTCAGTAAGATCTTTAATGCTGTTGTACACCGGATTGACTTCAAACATGCTGTTAGCCGTAACCTTGAATATCGGGAGAAAAAATAGGCGTGGATTGTAGCAAATTTATCGCTGGCAGTGCAGCCATCTAACGCGAAAAATGCCAGCTAAATATAGAGCAGAGGTCTTTAGAGTGCTTTACCAGAACTCTTTACCAGCCCCCTCTGCTTCATTTTACACAGCCAACATATGCCGCACTATAAGCTGCAGGTTTTGTTTATCGCGGTATTCGTTAACATCCAGCTGATACGCCAGTTGCACTTTTTGTACGTTAACATCCGGCCAGGCTTTGTTGTCGGCATTAAACCAGATGGCATCTATCAGCTTGCCATCTGCGGTTTGCAGCATCATTTTTAAATGGCGGTCAGCCAGCATTTTTTGGCTTATCAGGTTAAATTCGCCATCAAAAACCGGCTCGGGAAAGGCCTGGCCCCAGGGGCCGGCGTTTTGCAGCAATTGGGCAAAGCCAATATCAAAACACTCTGCCGGCAGCTCGCCATCGCTATAGATCACTGCTGTCAGCTGCTCGGGCGTTAAATGTTTTTTTGCCGTTAGGCTCAGCGCCAGCTTAAACGTATCTAAGCGATCTGCACTGATGGTTAAGCCTGCCGCCATGGCATGGCCACCGAATTTTTTAATTAAGCCAGGGTACTGGCTGGAAATTTCTTCCAGTAAATCGCGGATATGCAGGCCGCTTATCGAGCGCGCTGAGCCTTTAAGCTCGCCCTCATCGCCCTGGGCAAACACGATAGTTGGCCGGTGAAACTGCTCTTTAATACGCCCGGCTAAAATACCAATCACGCCCTGATGCCAGTCGTGCCGGTATAAACACAATGCCTCCGGCAGTTCGGCTCCGTCAAATGAGAGCTGGCTTAAAAACGCCTGCGCTTCTATTTGCATACTTTGCTCAATAGCGCGGCGCTCTACATTCAGGCTGTCGAGCTCGGCGGCGTACTGACGCGCTAAACCCAAATCATTTGCCAGCAGGCAGCTTATACCCAGCGACATATCATCCAGCCGGCCAGCGGCATTTAACCGTGGTGCTAAGGCAAAACCAAAGTCGCTGGCGGTCAGTTTAACGGCGTTGCGGTTGGCGACATCAATCAGTGCCTGAATACCTGGGCGACACTTGCCGCTGCGAATACGCATTAAGCCCTGATGCACCAAAATCCGGTTATTGCTGTCCAGTGGCACCACATCAGCAACTGTGCCCAGCGCGACTAAATCGAGCAATTCGGCTAAGTTGGGTTCGCTTAGTTGGCGCCCGGTAAAATAGTGTTGCTCCCGCAGTGCAGCGCGCAGTGCCAGCAGCAGATAAAAAGCGACACCAACGCCTGCCAGCGCTTTACTGGGGAAACTACAGCCTGGCTGATTCGGGTTTACAATAGCATCGGCATTGGGTAATTCGTTGCCGGCCAGGTGATGGTCAGTTACCAGCACCTTAACACCGGCTTTTTTGGCCAGTGCTACGCCTTCAAGGGCGGATATGCCATTGTCAACGGTAACTATCAGCTCGGCGCCCTGCGCTACCGCCAGCTCGGCCATCTCGGGAGTTAAACCATAACCATATTCAAAGCGGTTAGGCACCAGGTATTCCAGTGATTTAAAGCCGAAAGCACGTAGCCCGCTGATAAGCACCGCCGTGCTGGTGGCACCGTCGGCATCAAAATCGCCAACAATGACTAAATGTTGCTGCTGTTGCAGGGCATCAATTAATAGTGCAGTGGCTGCATCAATGCCTTTTAGCTGTTGAAATGGCAATAAACGGCCGGCGCCACGTTCAAGCTCATTAGCATGCACGACCCCGCGACAGGCATACAGCTGCTTAAGCACGGGGTGGGTGTTATCAGGTAGTTCAGGTAATACGCCGGGCACTACCCGGCGTTGAATAAAGCGGTTTACTGCAGACATAGACGGTTATTATTCCGCCTGCAGTTGGGCTAATAATGCCTTGGCAGGCTGATAACCGGGAATTAAACGCCCGTTGGGTAAAATAATGGCCGGCGTGCCGTTAATACCAAAAGACTGGCCCAGTTCATACTGCGCTTTAACCGGGTTATTACACATGGTGGGTTTAATATCTTTACCATCTTTTGCTGCGTTCATCGCGCCCCGGCTATCTTTAGTGCACCAGATATGCTGCATTTGCAGATAGGTTTCTGATGTCAGGCCACCACGCGGAAATGCCAGATAACGTACGGTAATACCGGCGTCGTTATAATCTTTCATTTCGTTGTGTAATTTACGGCAATAACCACAGGTAGGATCGGTAAATACGTTAATGACATATTTTTCATTTTTGGCTTTGTATTCAATAGCACCGTCTTTATTTGCCGCTACCTGTTGCTGAATATAAGGCCGCATTAGTTCATCGTTAACCAGTACTTTGTTGTTTAAGTCGTAAATATTACCCTCGATAAAATACTGGCCATCTTTTGAGGTGAAAAATAAACCTTTGTCTGTAAACACCTGCAACAACCCGTCCAGCGGTGCCTCAGAGATGGCATTCACCGATAAATTCAGCATAGCAAACTGCTGCTTAACCTGGTTGTGCTGCGCATCAATGTCGGTGCTTTGCGCACTGACCGCTGCGATAAATCCAAGGCTACATAACGCTGATACAAACTTGTTCATACTGTTTCCTGTTTTGCGCCTAAGGGCGCGGGTGATGTTGCTGATGCAGGCTTTGTAACCGCGCCTGCGCGACATGGGTATAAATTTGTGTGGTCGATAAGTCGCTGTGTCCCAGCAACATTTGTACTACACGCAAATCTGCGCCATGGTTCAGTAAATGGGTGGCAAAAGCATGGCGCAACGTATGCGGTGATAGCTCTGCCTGAATGTGCGCTACTTTGGCATAAAACTTAATACGGTGCCAGAAAGTTTGCCGTGTCATCTGCTGCGCGCGCAAGCTTGGAAACACCACGTCCAGCATCTGCCCACCAAGTAACTGCACCCGAGCTTCGCGTAAATAGCGTGTCAGCCAGTGCGCGGCTTCTTCTCCCATTGGCACCAGCCGCTCTTTCTGGCCTTTACCCACTACCCTTACCAGACCGTGCTGCAGGTTAAGTTGTTGCATCGACAAGCCAACTAATTCAGAAACCCGCAAACCGCTGGCGTACAAAAGCTCAAGCATGGCTTTGTCACGAAACTGAATAAGATCAGCTAAATCGGGCGCATTAAGTAGCGCATCCACATCTTGCTCCGACAAGCTTTTAGGCAGGCTACGCCCCAGTTTAGGGTTTAATAACTGTGTTAGCGGGTTTTCGGCTATTTTGCCGTTTTGATGCGCGTAAGCGTAAAAACGGCGCAAACTGCTAAGCGCGCGCGACGTGCTGCGCGGGCTGTACTGTTTGTCATACCGCTGCGCCAGATAGCGGTTTACCAACATACTGTCGGTGCTGAGTAAATGCTGATTTTGCCCGGCGATAAAAGCAGCAAACTTCCTTAAATCGGTGCCATAGGCACTAAGCGTATGTTCACTGACGCCTTTATCCAGCCACAACTGATCAAGAAAGTCGCTGATAAGCTGTAAATCGGCCGCCTGGGGTTGCGCAATTTCTGACACGTTTTTTGATACTGTTTTTGCCATGGCATTCCGCCTGTAATACTGCAGCTATGTTAGCGCATAGCACAGTGCAGGCAAAGCCGGGATTTTGCCGGTGCCGCTATTCTGCTACACTGCGCGTCTTTACTGTTGGCGTTATGGTGTAATAAGACAGACATGAAAATCGGTTTATTTTATGGCTCTACCACCTGCTATACCGAAATGGTTGCAGAGAAAATTCAGGCATTAATTGGTGCCGACACAATAGATCTGCACAATATCAAGCAGGTGCCATTAAGCAAAATGGCCGACTACGATATTTTAATTCTTGGCCTGTCGACCTGGGATTTTGGCGAAATTCAGGAAGACTGGGAAGCGCACTGGGATGACATCAGCAGCATAGACTTAAGCGGCAAAATTGTGGCCATTTACGGCATGGGTGACCAACTGGGCTACGCCGAGTGGTTTATTGATGCTGTGGGTATGCTGCACGACGCCATAGCGCCACAAAACCCGCAGCGCATTGGTTACTGGCCCACTGCCGGTTACGATTTTATTGCCTCTAAAGCGCTGACGGCAGATAGTGAGCTGTTTTATGGCCTGGCGCTGGACGATGAAAACCAGTATGACTTAACCGACGCACGTTTAAATGACTGGGTAAGCCAGATTTTGCAGGAAATTGCCGGCCAGCTTTAGCTTACTGCCTGCAAACGTCGATAATGCTGTTTCAGCTGACGGTTGTTACAGGCCACCAATTTCCAGCGCTCGCAGCTGTTAAAGCGAGCGTAACCGGCAACGGCATGTTCAAAGGCAGCAAGAAAATCGCCGGCGACATTGCCGATGCTATCATAAGCGGTCGGTTCCAATGTTAAGCGCTGCAATAATAAGGTTTTGCTTGCGCGGTCAGCTTTAACATCTACCCTGCCGGCAAAATTGTCTGCCCATAAAACGGCAAGGCTGTAGTAACCATAACGGCGCTTTTCAGCCGGTACATACACTTCTATCTGGTAGTCAAAAGCAAACCACTGTTTAATTCTGTCACGTTGTATCAGTAAATTATCAAACGGATTAAGCAACCATACCCTGTTTGCTATTGGCGGCGGTACGCTAAGGTTAGTAGCAAAGTAGTAGGTTTTGTTCTGTCGGGTAAAGCTACCGGTTTCCCCTTGTTCGCACATTTGGTCCAGTACCGGTTGCAGCAGTATTTTGCTGTTTTTACGCAAATAACCTATTTGCGCGGCAGAGCCAAAGCCATGCGCCTGCAAAAACCGGCTGATCAGATAACGGGCAAAAGCAGTATCGTCAGGAACATCGCAATTAACCTGTGCCGGTAATACTCGCTCAGTCAGATCGTACACTTTGTGAAAATTATCACGGTACTTCACCATCACATCGCCGTGCATAAAAAGCTGCTCCAACGCTTTCTTCGCCGGTTTCCAATCCCACCAGCTGCCACGACGGCCGCTATCATCGCTAAAGTCACCGGCTTTTAACGGGCCTTCGGCGGTTATGCGCGCCAGCACTTGCTGCATTAAACCGGTATCGGGTTGGTGCCAGTGTTTATCACCTTGCTTGAGCTGCTGTTTGCGATACAAGCTAAAACGGTAATCAGCCATCGGCAGGTATGCTGCGGCATGGGCCCAGTATTCGAACACCTCGGCCTGCTGTACCGCCTGTTCCAGCATTGCCGGGCGATAGTTGCTGAGCCGGCTGTGCAGCACATGATGGTGGGCCCGTTCTACCACATTGATAGAATCAATCTGTACGTAGCTCAATTGCTGCACCAAAGCAGTCAGCGACAGCGGCGGTTGCAGCAGACCTTGCTGCTGCAATGCAATTCGGTTCCACTCGCTTGCCGAAAAAGGACTGTTGTTCATACGTTGTCAGCGCCGTCAGGAAATTTCAGATAGAAAGCGCCAAGCAAATGCTGATACTGCGCAGAGTAACTGCCGTCAGCAGCATGAATAACCAACTGGCTTTCAACTGTGGCAACAGGCCCGGTGGTGCGGCGCAAACACAACAAGCTGCGCTGCGGTTTATCTGCTTTACTAAACTCAGCTTTACTAAACACAGTGCAGTGCTGCGCAATTTGCCAGCCCTGTGTCCGGGCCAGTTGTATAAACTCACGGCTGCTGGTCACAGGCAATATCAACGCAAAGCTACCTTCACTATGCAGCAGCTGCCCGGCTTTTTGCAACAACGCGCCAAAGGGCAAGCTGTCGGTGTGGCGTGCCTGAGTGCGCCGCTTATCAGGCGATAACAGCGATTGTTGAAAAAACGGCGGATTAGACACAATTAAGCGGTAACGTTTGCCAGCGCTATAGGTTAGAATGTCGCCCTTTATCAGCCGTATCGCGTTAGGCCACGGACTGTTTGCTACATTTACAGCTGCTTGTTCCGCCGCCGCAGGGTCCAGCTCTATCGCGTCTATCGCATTGGCACCCGCAGTGCGCTGTGCCAGCATCAGGCTTATCAGGCCGGAGCCGGCACCAATATCGAGTATATCGCTATCCGGTGCGGGTAGCGGTGCAAAAGCGCCAAGCAATAAACCGTCAGTACCGACTTTCATCGCGCACTGATCATGAGCAACATAGAATTTTTTACATTGAAAACCGGCTGACATCAGCACCTCCTGCCACCAGTTTACGGTGAAGCAGGCGCACTGTCACCGGGCAGGCAACTATGCTGAGGACAAGATGACAACATTCGCAGATTTTCAACTGGACGATGACATTAACCGTGCCATCAGTGAACGCGGTTTCGAGCTGCCGACCCTGATCCAGGAAATGGCGATCCCATTGGCGCTGGAAGGCAAAGACTTATTGGCCAGCGCGCCAACCGGCACCGGTAAAACCCTTGCCTTTGTCTTGCCTGCTATTCAGTACCTGCTTGATTTCGGCCGTAAAGATCCCGGTTTTGCCAGAGTTCTGGTAATGACGCCCACCCGTGAGCTGGCGTACCAGGTATACGACGAGTTTAAGCATTTTACCCAGTTTACCGAGCTTAATGTCGGTGTAATCACCGGTGGTATTAACTACGGCAGCCACAAAGACACGCTGGAAAAAAACAACGATATTCTTGTCGCCACGCCCGGCCGGTTAACTGAATATCTGGACGAAGAAAGCTTTCAGGCCGATGAAGTAGAACTGCTGATCCTGGATGAAGCCGACCGCATGCTGGATATGGGCTTTATTGGCGAGATGAACCGCATTGTGCTGGAAGCCCGCCGCCGCCGGCAGACGTTTTTATTCTCTGCCACGCTGGAAGGCGTTAATTTAGAACGTTTTGCCGCACGCGCATTAAAAGAGCCAGAGCGGGTGGAAGCCATACCATCGCGTAAAGAAAACGCCAAAATTCTGCAATGGGTACATTTAGCTGATGACGCCCAGCATAAACTGGCGCTGCTTATTCATCTGCTAAAACAGCCGGATGTGACTAAAACCATCGTATTTATTAAAACCCGTGAGCGCCTGGCCAGCTTAACCGGCCAGCTGGAAACCGCCGGTTTGCGCTGCGGCTGGTTACAGGGCGAAATGCCACAGGATAAACGCATGCAGGCGGTTGAGCGCTTTAGCTCTGGTCGCGTAAGTATTTTACTGGCAACCGATATTGCCGCCCGCGGTTTGGACATTGACGATATCAGCCATGTAATTAACTTTGATATGCCACGCAGTGCCGATGTGTACCTGCACCGTATTGGCCGTACCGGCCGCGCCGGCAAAAAAGGCACGGCAATATCACTGATTGAAGCGCACGATATGGCCATTTTGGCTAAAGTAGAGCGCTATGTAGAGCAAAAGCTAAAACGCCGGGTGGTAGAAGCGCTGCGGCCGAAAAACAAAGAAGCCAAAGTGCCGGTGAAAAAGAAAAAGCCCACCAAAGCCGCAGCGAAAAAAGCCGCTAAAAACACGAAAAAGTAAGCAAAACCTCCGGCAACCGCCGCTCGCAAAAACAGCGGCGGCTATCGCATTTTATCTGTGCAATCTTGGAATTATTTAGTTAAGCTGCTATTGGTAGTTTGAATAAATTATTAGCCCAGTGAATTGATAGCCAGTGGAGTTGCATAATGGACAAAAGACAATTTATAAAAAGCTGCGCCCTTACCGCCGCCCTGTTACCTCTGGCTGGTTGCAGCAGTGTGATGGCAGCACCTGCAGGCGGTAACAGCAAACGCCTGTTACCACTGGCATTAAACAAAGGCGATACCGTCGCCCTGGTTAGCCCGTCGAAAGCCACCGATGAAGCCCTGGATTTACAAATTGCCCAGGAAGTAATGCAGGCGCTTGGTTTTAAAGTGAAAACCGGCAAACACCTCGCCGCCCGCCGTGGCCATTTGGCCGGCACTGATCTTGAGCGCGCAAGCGACATTAACGCCATGTTTGCTGACAAAGAAGTAAAAGCTATTATTTGCCTGCGCGGCGGTTCTGGCGCCGCACGTTTACTGCCTTTGCTGGACTACAAGCTTATTCGCAACAACCCTAAGGTTTTACTCGGTTATTCCGACATTACCGCGCTGCACAATGCCATTCATGCCCAAACCGGGCTGGTTAGCTTCCATGGCCCGAACGGCACCGGCAGTTGGAACAGTTTTAATGCTGATCAGTTTCAGCGTGTATTTTTCGATCGCGAGTTAATGCAGTACCAAAATGTGCTGGATGCTAAAGACGAGCTGGTAGCACGGCAAAACCGCACCGTAACCATTACCGGTGGTAAAGTTCAGGGCGAGCTGATTGGCGGTAACTTAACGGTATTTACGGCGTTGGCCGGCTCACCGTACTTACCTGATTTCAGCGGTAAAATCTTGTTTCTGGAAGATGTGGAAGAAGCGCCTTACCGCATTGACCGTATGCTTAGCACATTAAAACTGATGGGCGCGCTGGATAAAATTGCTGGCTTTATTTTTGGCGAATGCACCGCCTGTCGCCCCAGCGGTGGCTATGGCTGGCTGACGATGGATCAGATTTTTGACGACCATATAAAACCACTGAATATACCGGCTTACCGCGGCGCCATGATTGGCCATATAAAGCAACAATTTATTGTGCCGGTAGGTGGCCGCGTTGAGCTGGATGCCGATGCCGGTACCTTCCGTTTGCTGGAAAGCGTGTTTCAATCTGCTTAAAACCGACAAACCTGCCGTGCAAACGGCAGGTTTGCTTTTTCACTATCGCTTTATCGTTTCTGCAGCCTGCACTTTGCGCCATGCTGTGCTAGGGTGTGTTACACCTGCCACTAATAACTTAATGCTATGCGTCGTTTATTTATTGTTATGTCTGTCGCGACACTACTTCTTACTATCTTGCTGAGCCTGCGCTGGCCCTGGATCTGGTGGACACTGGTTATAATCGTGCCTCTGATCCTGCGGGGCATCTATGATATGTTTCAAACACGCCACAGCTTATTGCGTAATTACCCACTGATTGCACATGCCCGCTGGCTGATGGAGTTTATCCGGCCCTATGTGCGACAGTACCTGTTTGAATCAGAGACTGATGGTACCCCGATAAACCGGATGTTCCGCTCAGTGATTTATCAGCGCTCTAAAGGCAGCCTGGATACCAATCCTTATGGCACTAAGCTGGATACAGCGCGCGTTGGTTATGAATGGATCGGCCACTCTATTGCAGCCCGTCATCATGCACCACAGGATCCGCAGACCAAAATCAGCATTGGCGGCCCGCACTGCAACCAGCCTTATCAGGCCAGCATCTTTAATATTTCAGCAATGAGCTTCGGCGCACTTAGCAATAACGCTATTCTGGCCCTGAATAAAGGCGCGGCGCTCGGCGGCTTTTATCATAATACCGGCGAAGGCAGCGTCAGCGATTATCACCTGAAATACGGTGGCGACCTGGTGTGGCAAATTGGCACTGGCTATTTTGGCTGTCGCGACGAACACGGCAACTTTGATGCGGCCTCTTTTGAGCAGGTGGCCACCAAGCCTTCGATCAAAATGATTGAAATTAAATTGTCTCAGGGCGCTAAGCCCGGCCATGGCGGCATTTTGCCGGCCGATAAAAACACCGCTGAAATAGCCCGTATCAGGCTGGTGCAGGCCGGTACCCGGGTTGATTCACCGCCAGCGCACAGCGCTTTTGCTACACCGTTGGAAATGATGCAGTTTGTTCAGCACCTGCGGCAGTTATCGGGCGGCAAACCTGTCGGGATCAAGTTAGCAATTGGCCGCGCCAGCGAGTTTGTGGCGATATGTAAGGCTATGATAGAAACCGGGCTGACACCTGATTTTATCACTGTCGATGGCGGTGAAGGCGGTACCGGTGCCGCGCCGCTGGAGTTTTCCAACTCTGTGGGCATGCCCCTGCGTGAAGCGTTGGCGTTTGTCTGTGATGTGCTGACAGGTTTTGACCTGAAGCAACAAGTTAAAGTTATCGCCAGTGGTAAAGTCTTCACCGGCTTTCATCTGGTAAAAAATCTGGCGCTGGGTGCCGACATCTGTAACAGCGCGCGCGGCATGATGATGGCACTGGGCTGCGTGCAGTCACTGGTGTGCAATACCAATCGCTGCCCGACTGGTGTTGCCACACAAAACCCTACTCTAACCCGGGGCTTAGTGGTACCGGATAAAGCCAGCCGGGTGGCCCGCTTTCATCAGGAAACAGTACGTGCCTGTATGGAGATTATCGCCAGTGCCGGTCTTAAACACACGTCGGAATTAAACCGCTCACATATTTTTCGCCGTATCAGTGAAACAGAGGTGCGCCGTTTTGACGAAATTTATACTAATCTGGAACCGGGCTGTTTGTTAAACGGCAAAAGCCCGGTGAAATTTGCGCAGGCACTGCATGAAGCCAGCGCAGACAGCTTTGCCCCTAAACGTTACATTGCTGAAACTAAACAGGGGCTAAAAGCACTGGAGTCATAAAACTCAGCGCTCCCAGTAAGCTTCTTCCAGGCTGTCTTCACGCTCGGGTAAGCCCTTGGATAAGCGCGGTGCGTTTTGCACCAGAATTTCATAACTTACCCGGTTAGCATACTTACAAATTTGTGCGAATGATGAGTACGCCAGATACGGCTGCTCATGCTTGCCGGATAACGGCTGCACCTGCTTGTGGAAATGATTCGCCGCCATATCATGCAAAATAGCTGACAGCGCACCATCACCGGCGCCATTGGTGTTTTTAATCCGCTCCGGCCCGCCTAAATACGGGTCGATATGCGAATACACTTTTAGCGGCTTGTCACAGCTGGCATGTAGCATTGGCCGGCTGAACTCGTACTGGTTAAAATCGGCCAGGCTGGCCGATTTAATCGGATTACTGCTCTCACGTTTTACATTGTCATCGGTGTGGCCGCACAAGTATAAACCTTCAGGCCCGGCGGTGATCAGCACCATATCGGTAAAATCCAGTATGGCTTCGGCGGCTTTAAGCGGATCGGCAAAACCGGTTAGGGCTTCAGCTTCCAGCTCATTCATCGCCAGCACGTTAACGTAATCTTTAATGGTACTGAGAATTTGCTCGCGGTTTTCTTCTACCAAATGCCGGGTACCCAGGCTCATCACCACCGGCACATTATGCACTTTAGCATCCTGCAGGGCTTTAAACATCGCCTGCTGAATCGGCTGACCAGTAGCACGCAGCGGGTATGCACTAACTACAAAAGCCGCAGCGCCTGCGATGATATCAGTAGGAATGTATTCCTGGCTCAGCTCATCCATATCGCTGGGATCGATAACAAAGGTACGTTCGCCATCGGGCGTTATCATGGTAATACCGCGGCCAATATCACCAGCCACGCCCTGCAAATGATTCATATCCACTTTCGAGCTGGTGTGGCAAACATAGTGATATGCCGGAGACCCCAGCGCAATATTGGCTGACATTACGCCCAGTAGCACCGATTTATCGTCAGCCAGTACGGAATAATTGTGGATGGTATTGCCAATAGTACCGCCGGCGAAATGGTCTGAGATGGCCTGCTGCGCCACCAATTCCTGATAAATCAGATTGGCTTTGCCATGCTCAACCAGGTTAGATAAACCTTTGCGGATATTATACTTTTGCAGAAACTCATCGCTAACGCTGGCTACTACATCAACAATAGTTTGATCCAGACCAACGATATAAGTATCAAGCTCTGGCCGTACTTCAAAGCTGGGTAGCTGAGGCTTGGGCTGGGACACCGGGAAATAATGTTTAATTTTACGCAGGCCGGGAAATTTCATCTGTTACACCACGTTCAAGCCGCTACCGGCAAAGAGCGGCATTGTAACAAAAAAACGACGGGGCGTAATGCTGAATCAATCAGCAGAACCGGCTTGCTGATGTGGACAAGCTGGCCCTAATTGTTCATTACAGAACAGCTATTCTGAGCTATGGCGTAAAAAGACCAGCTCGTTGGCCGTTGAGTGTTCAGCACTGTAGGCATAGCCCGCCAGATCAAAGCCTTTTAACTGCTCTGCCGCGGTTAAACGCTGCTGAATAATATAACGCGCCATTAAGCCACGGGCTTTTTTGGCAAAAAAGCTGATAATTTTGTACTGGCCGTGTTTAAAATCTTTAAACACCGGCGTAATTAAACGGCCCTGCAGCAACTTAGGTTTTACTGCTTTAAAGTATTCCTGCGATGCCAGATTTACCACTACATCGCTTTGCAACTTATCCAACTGCAGGTTTAGCTGCTCTGTAATGCTGTTTTGCCAAAACGCATATAAGTCTTTACCGTTTGGATTGGCCAGTTTGGTGCCCATTTCCAGCCGGTAAGGCTGCATTAAATCCAGTGGCCTGAGCACGCCATACAAGCCGCTTAAAATACGCAGGTGCTGCTGGGCAAAGGTAATATCGTCTGCCGTTAAGCTGGCAGCATCCAAACCCTGATATACATCTCCATTAAAGGCAAATAAGGCCGCTTTGGCATTTTTTTCCGTAAAAGGCAGTTTCCAGTCGGCAAACCGGGCGGCATTTAAGCCTGCCAGTTTATCGCTGATATGCATTAGTGACGATAAATCGGCCGGAGTCAGGGTTTTACAAATCTCTGCCAATTGCTGGCTTTGCGCCAGCATGTCTGGCTGGGTAACCGGCAGCTGTTCTGCCAATGGCTGAAAATCAAGATCCTTTGCAGGAGATACAAGCAACAACATAATTAATTCCGATATTTATCGAGCATTTTTTAATCAACATACAGCTCTGGCAACTGCGGCAATAGCTGCGCCAGACGTTGCTGGTTCGCACTGGTTACGCTGGTATTTTCCAGCGCACTGAGCACGGCTTTAGCCAACGGCAGCAAAGCTTTGTGTGCTGGCAACTGGCTTAATACCTGCAACAGGTTAAGTGCCAGCCCGGCGTTACACGGCATCAGTAAAAACGCCTGGCGCAATTTTACCAGTGCCACTTTTACATTGCCTTTTTGTGCGGCGTCCATACCAGCCTGGTTTAAATCGCGCAGTTGCGCTCTGAGTTCTGTTTCACGCACCAGCGCTTGTTTGGCTAATAAACGCTGACAACAACCCGACAGATCATCAGCGGCAAAATCGGTACTTTTTAACACCGCAAGATGCGCTTCAGCCTGTTTAGTATCACCCAGGGCAAAAGCCAGACGGGCTTTGTCCTGCTCGGCGGCAACATGCACCGGTTTTGTTGCCACGGCAATAAGGTTCAATTGCTGTTTGGCATCGGCAACATTGCCTTGCAATAAACTGATGCGCGCGCGCAGTACTGCCAGTTCCGGCTCTATTACGTCTGTTGTCAGTTTCTGCGGCATGCTTGCCAGCGCTTCACTGCTTTTTTTCAGCGCAGCGGGAAAAGCCCCCAACTCGGCGTGTTGTGCCTGTTCCAGTAATAAGCGGCTTAATTGCAAATAGCACTCTGGTGCATCAAAAGCAGAAAAACGAAACTGTTGAATCAATTTTTGTAAATATCGGCTGCTATCTTCCTGTTGGCCATTAAGCTGTAATACATCTGCCAGGGCATAATGTGCCGCTATATGGGTCGGTTGTAGTTTCAGCAGTTCGGTTAATTGTTCCTGCGCTTTGACTAAGTCAGCCTGCAATAAATAACACCGTGCCAGCCACTCTACAGCTTCCGGGCGAATATCGTCCTGCTCTGCCAGTTGCAACAGCGCTTGCTCGGCATCAGCCCATTGCTGCAGTTTCACCATGGTGACAGCAGCACCAAGCCTGGCCCAGCTAAAGTCGCGTTGTTGTTGAATTTTGCTGTACAGCTGTGCTGCGGCGTTATATTCGCCTTGAGCCAACAGCAGTTCGCCTTTTAAACGCAAGGCCTGTAAGGCATTGGCAGAACCGGCTTTTATAGCCTCGTCCAGTTCCAGCAGGGCATTGGCCAGATCGGTCTGTTTGATGGCCTGATAAACCTTACGCAGTGCAGTACGGTTTTGCCAGGCTTTAGCCAGCCGTTTTTCCAACTCAACATAGGAAAAAGGCTTTAATACAAAGTGATCAGGTGTACCTTGCAATACACCAAACACCGGTAAACGTTGTGGTTCAGTGCTCATGAGGACAAAACAACAGGCGGTTTTAATAGCACCCAACGCAGAAAGTTCGTTAAAAAGCTGCAGCGCGTCTTTGCCGTCGCCCAGATTAAAATCAGCCAAAATAAAGTCGAAGCTGTGCCGCTTAGCAGGAGAAATAGCCTGCATTGCATCGGCAACAGCGGTAATATCATCGAAACCTATTTGCTGTAACATACCCTTAATAGAGGCACGCACAGGCTCGCAGTCTTCGATTAGCAGAAGTTTTTTACTTTTATAAAAGCTGGCTTGGAAGATCATCGAGATCCTGTGCTAATTTACACTGAAACAAAATACAGGCCTTAGTGCCGGATAAAAACAGGCAATATAGTAACTTACTTTACGTCACGCAACGCTAATGTAGTTAAAATCCGGTTCACACCGAACTTTGTTGTAATATTCCTACATTAATTGCTTATTAAACGCTACATCACTAGAATGTGATCAAAAATACGGTAATAAAACAATATGAGCGACTTACTTACCCAGTTAAAAGCAGTGACCACTGTAGTGGTCGACAGCGGCGATCTGACCGCCATTGAGCAGTTCCGTCCGGTAGATGCTACCACTAATCCCAGCTTATTGTTAAACGCCAGTCAGCTGGAATTTGCTAAACCGGTGTTAGCCGGTGCTGTTACCTATGCCAAAAGCAAAGCCAGCTCGGCTGAAGCACAGCTTAGCCTGGCATCAGACAAATTTGCTGTCGATATTGGCACAGCCATCAGTAAGCTGGTGCCGGGCCGTGTATCTACCGAAGTTGACGCCCGCCTGTCTTTTGATACTGACGCCACCATAGCCAAAGCCCACCAATTGGTAGCGCTGTACAAAGAGAACGGCATAGGCACTGATCGCATTCTGATTAAAATTGCTTCAACCTGGGAAGGTATTCAGGCAGCGCGCCAGTTGGAGCAAGAAGGTATTCAATGCAACCTGACACTGCTGTTTCATATGGCTCAGGCCCGCGCTTGTGCTGAAGCCGGTGTCTATTTAATTTCGCCTTTTGTTGGCCGCATTCTGGATTGGTACAAAGCCAGCACCGGGCAGGATTACACCAGCGACACAGATCCTGGCGTTGTATCAGTACGGGAAATTTACCGTTTTTACAAACAACATGGTTTTAAAACCGTGGTGATGGGCGCCAGTTTCCGTAACGTGGGCGAAGTATTGGCCCTGGCTGGTTGTGACCGCTTAACCATTAGCCCCGGCTTATTGGCCGAGCTGAGCCAGCAACAAGGCGAGCTGACAGTGCATTTAACCGATACCGGTGCCACCAGCTCTGCACCAGAGCAACTGAGCCAAAGCCAGTTCCGCTGGACATTGAATGAAGATGCTATGGCGACAGAAAAGCTGGCTGAAGGTATCCGCAAATTTGCCGTTGACCAACGTAAGCTGGAGCAACTGATCCAGCAAGCACTTTAATTACACATTTTTCAGGGGAGTAGAGTATGTCAGGTTCCGCATTGTCTGGTTTGAAACAGCTGGCAGCAAAACACATATCGTTACGCCAGGCGTTTAATACCGATCCCGGCCGGGCCAGCCGCTTTAGCACCAAAGCTTGTGGCATTACCCTTGATTACTCGAAAAACCTGATTGATGACCAAAGCTGGCAGGCGCTGCAGCAACTAGCCGCACAAAGTAATATCAATGCGGTGCTGCAGTCTATGCTGGCCGGTGACAAAATTAACAACACCGAACAACGCACGGTATGGCATACCATGCTGCGTAAAACGGATCTGACAGGGCTTGAACTTGATGGTGAAGATATCGGCGCCGCCATCGCCGATTGCCGCGCCAGAATGGCAGCGCTGGTCAGCCAGTTACACCAGGGTGAATATAAAGGTTACAGCGGCAAGGCAATAACCGATCTGATTTGGGTTGGCATTGGCGGTTCATTACTTGGCCCGCAAATGGCAGTAGAGGCATTAACGCCTTATCACTGCAGCCCGGTCAAACTGCATTTCGCCGGTAATATCGATGGCGCTGTGGTATCCGATGTAGTGAAACACCTCGACCCGGCCACTACTCTGGTGTTTGTGGCGTCAAAATCATTTGGTACTGAAGAAACCAAACAAAACGCGCTGGCTGTGCGCCAGTGGTTTAAAGACAATGGCGCAGATGCCGCAGCTATTGCCCGGCATTTCTGGGCTACGTCGTCCAACATTGAAGCTGCAGCAGAGTTTGGTATTGTCGAGCAAAATATTCTGCCGATGTGGGATTGGGTTGGTGGGCGTTACTCGCTGTGGTCGGCGATCGGCTTGCCGGTAGCATTGATGATTGGCAACGAACATTTTGCCCAGTTGCTTAAAGGCGCTGAAGCAATGGACGAACATTTTATCAACACCCCGCAGGCCGAGAATATGCCACTGACGCTGGCACTGCTGGGTATTTGGTATATCAACGGCTTTGGCTGCCAGGCACAGGCGTTACTGCCGTACAGCCATTATCTGCGCTTGTTGCCCTCTTATGTGCAACAACTGGACATGGAATCTAATGGCAAGAGCGTTGATACTAACGGCCAGCCATTAACTGACGCTACCGCTCCGGTAATTTGGGGCGATGCCGGCACCAACGGCCAGCATGCATACCATCAGTTATTGCACCAAAGCGCGTTAGCTGTGCCAGCCGATTTTATTTTGCCATTGAAACCTGCGCATAGCTTAACCGATCATCACCAGCGTTTGGCAGCGCATTGTTTTGCCCAGACTCAGGCATTAATGCAGGGTAAAACACTGCAGGAAGCCACAGACGAATGCCTGGCTGCAGGTATGACTGCACAACAGGCTGCAGAGTTAGCCCCGCATAAAGTATCGCCGGGTAATAAACCCAGTAATACCCTGCTGTTGCCGGAATTATCGCCCTATTATGTTGGCGCTTTAATCGCGTTGTATGAACATAAAGTATTCTGTCAGGGCGTATTGTGGGGCCTTAATTCGTTTGACCAGTGGGGAGTTGAATTGGGTAAGCAGCTGTCAGGCCCTATTTATCAGGCATTAAGCGGTGCTGATGCCAATAAACTGGATAGTTCAACCCAGGCATTAATAGCGGCATTCTCTCAACATAAGTAAGGTAAATAGTGCGGCCCTGTCATAGTGTTGTCACTTAGTTGTTTTATTTTGATGCAAAATGTGGTAAATCATTTGTTGAAAATAACAACAACTATTGAACAACAACTATCAGAGAGGCCAAACTATGGAAAGCTTCGAAGACTTACTGAATATGTTGGAGCGCCCTGCCGCTAAACCGCGTGCGGTAAAGCGTAAGTGGCGTGAAATTGAACAGCTCAAAGAGCGCCAGCGCCTGAAAAGGGAGTTGAGCGATATTGACTGGACCATTGAACCCGAACTGGCTGATATCGAATTGTAAAAAAACGCCCGCTGGCAGCAGCGGGCGTTTTTTGCTTTTGGCGTCAGCTATAACTGCCAGTTGACCGGGTCTTTACCCTGTTTAACCAGTAGTTCGTTTGCCTGTTTAAAATGGCCACAACCTAAAAAGCCGCGATGAGCAGACAGCGGTGACGGATGCGGTGCTTCCAGCACAAAATGGCGTTGCCGGTCGATCAGGCGGCCCTTTTTCTGCGCATGCGAGCCCCAAAGCAGAAATACGATACCCTGACACTGTGTGCTGATTTGCGCAATAACCTTATCGGTAAATTGCTCCCAACCTAGATGGCGGTGCGAATTGGGCTGAGTTGCCACCACAGTCAGCACGGTATTAAGCAACAATACTCCCTGGCGGGCCCAGCTTTCCAGACAGCCATGCTGCGGGATCTGAAAATCGGCATACTCCAGTGCCAGCTCTTTATACATATTTTGCAGCGATGGCGGCACCCGTACACCTTCGCGTACAGAAAACGCCAGGCCATGTGCCTGATTCGGCCCGTGATAAGGATCCTGTCCCAGGATCACCACTTTCAGGTTGTCCAGCCCGGTCAGCTTAAAGGCATTAAATACATCACTTTCGGGCGGATATATTACCTGCCCCGCCTGACGCGCCTGCTTTACCTGCTCCAGCGTCTCAATAAAATAGGGCTGGGTTTTCTCATGACCCAACAACTGCTGCCACGGCATCAGGCTTGCTCCAGTTTTAACAGCTCTTGCTGCAGCACGGCAAAATCTGCCGGAATGTCTTTGCTCAGCCCCTGCTCTGAGGCACAGCGCGCCAACACTTCCGGTAAAGCTATAGGGGTGCCCAAAATATTCTCTACCTGCTCTTTAAACTTAGCCGGATGAGCAGTACCTAGAAAAATACCGTATTCACCTTGCTGCAAGCTGCGCTTTAGCGCCTTAAAAGCCACAGCAGCATGCGGCTCGCTTAAATAGCCAAGCTGCGACAATTGCCGTACACCAAATACGGTGTCGTCTTCATCTACCATTACCGCCTCAATATCTGTGCGGTTAATTACGCCTTGTGTCAGCAACACCTCTACCCTTGGCCAGTTATTCGGTGCTGCCACATCCATTGCATTTGACAGTGTGGCAACAGTGGTTTTTGGCTGCCAGCTGCCGCTGCGCCAATAACGCGGCACGGTGTCATTAGCATTCGTCGCTGCAACCATACGTTTAATGGGCAAACCCAACGTTTTAGCAATTAAACCGGCAGTTAAATTACCAAAGTTACCACTGGGTACAGCCATAACTATCTGGTCGCGTTTATCTGCAGGCACCTGTGCTACCGCTTCAAAGTAATAGCAGATTTGGGCAAATAAGCGGCTGATATTAATCGAATTAGCCGAATTAATACTGAGCTTTTCTACCAAAGCTTTATGATCAAACACTTGCTTTACCAACGCCTGACACTGATCAAAATCGCCGTCTACCGCCAATGTGGTGATATTTTCTCCCAGTGTGGTAAACAGCTTTTCCTGTAATGAGCTGATTTTGCCTTTGGGGAATAAAATCACCACCTGCACCCCGGGTTGGCGATAAAAAGCATGTGCCACGGCGGCACCGGTGTCGCCCGACGTTGCGGTAACAATAGTGGTTTTTTTACCGCCTTGCGCCTTAGCCAGTGCCTGGGCCATAAAACGGCCGCCAAAATCTTTAAATGCCAGAGTCGGGCCGTGGAACAGCTCCAGACAGCTTACGTCATCAGTTACCGGCACCAGTGGTGCCGGAAAGGTAAAAGCACTGCTAACCATCTGCGCTACTTCTGCCTGGCTTAGCTCGTCACCAATTAACGCATGCAAAATAGCACTGCTTCGCTCTACCAGTGACATGCCAAGTAGCTTATCAATATCCAATTTAGGCCAGCTGGTAGGGAAAAATAAGCCTTGCTGCTGACCCAACCCCTGGCGTACTGCCTGTAAAAAACTCACCTGCTCGGCAGGTACTTTAATATTCGTTAACATCATTATTCTTTCCTACAGCGTCCGTGCGCCAGCCAATGATAAGCGACAAATTTGCGTGGTCGCGTCCTGATTCTTTTCATAATGCCGCGATAAATAGTCAGCGGCAAGCTGAGCCTGCGCTTCATTGCTGCACAATGCAAATAAGGTGGGGCCAGCCCCTGAGATACCGACATGCAACACTCCCTCTGCCATTAAAGCCGCTCTGAGCGAAGGTAATTGAGGAATAAGCGGTGTACGGGCCGGCTCTGCTACCAGATCTTGTAAAGCGGCAGCAGCGTCAGCTTCATCACTGGTATACAGTGCACTGATAAAACGGCTTAACATACCGGCAAAAGCAATACTGTGAGGTAAACTCAACTGCTGCGGCAACACCGCCCGTGCCGCTTTGGTCGATAATACCGTGCCTGGGTAACTCAGCACCACCCGCCAATGCTCAAACCAGGGCAAAGTACGGCAAATATGCGGGCTTTGCGGCAACATCAGTTGCAGGCCACCAAAGTAAGATGGCGCGACATTATCATAATGCACACTGCCACTAACACCACCTTCCGCTTGCGCCATCAGTTGCAGCAATTCGGCCTCAGATAATGGTTTACCAAAGTAATCATTAAAGGCATAACAGGCCACCACTATCGAACAGGCGCTGGAGCCCAGGCCACTGCCCACCGGCAGGTTTTTATGCAGCCGCAGCGCTAAGCGCGGTAAGGTGCGGCCCAGCTTTTGTTCAAAGGCATAAAAGCAGCTTAATACCAGATTATCTGTACTATTCGCCGGTAACTGATGCAGGTAGCGGCCAACAATGTCTAAGCTCAGCTCTGTCTGCTCAGCGCAGATATCCAGTACATCGCCAAACAGTTCGCCGTTTACCGGCTCAAACGCCGCACCTAACAGGTCAAAACCAACCGAGAAATTACCGGTAGAGGCCGGGGCATAATAACGCTTTAAATAAGAAAACTGCTGCATCGTTATTACACCTGTTGTTGCCAGCCAAGGGTACGCATAATATCGCTGAATACCCCTGCCGATGTTACCGCTGCACCTGCACCGTAACCACGCAGTACAAACGGAATTGGCTGGTAATAGCGGGTATGAATGGCCAGGGCATTTTCACCATCTTTAACCTTAGCCAGCGGATGATCTGCGGCCAGTGCTTTAATGGCTACCCGGCATTTTCCGTCAGCAATTTCACCAATATACCGCAGCACTTTACCTTCGGCTTTAGCAACCTCAATACGCTGGGCAAAGCTATCATCAAGCTGCGGTAAGCCGGCGATAAAATCATCTGTGCTGGCTCCTGCTGCGAAATCTGCAGGCAATACCGATTCTACTTCAACATCGCCCAGCTCTAACGCCATACCGGCTTCACGCGCCAGAATTAACAGTTTGCGCGCGACATCCATGCCAGATAAGTCATCGCGTGGATCCGGCTCGGTAAAGCCCATTGCCCGGGCTTTTTTAGTAACATCTGACAGGCTGACACCGGCTTCCAATTCGCCAAAAATGTAAGATAACGACCCTGATAAGATACCTTCAAAAGCGAGTAATTCGTCACCGGCATTAAGCAACCCTTGTAAAGTATCAATAACCGGTAAACCAGCGCCAACTGTAGTTTCATACAAAAAGCGGCGTCGATGTTGCTGCGCCAGCTGACGCAGTTGCTGGTAATAAGCATAAGAGGCCGTATTGGCTTTTTTATTCGGTGTTACCACATGGAAACCCGCAGCAATAAAATCAGCATACTGCGCAGCAACCTGCTCTGAGCTGGTGCAATCTACCAGTACCGGATTAGTCAGATGCTGCTGCTGGGCAAACTGGTTCAGCGTATCCAGGGAAAACGCCTGCTTAGCCTCTGCCAGCTGAGATTGCCACTGCGATAAATCAATGCCGTCACTGTGCAACAATACCGCCTTGCTATTGGCAATGCCATACACTGTTACCTTAACCTGGCGGCTATGTAAAAAGGCTTGTTGGCGCTGAATTTGCTGCAGCAATTCACTACCCACCACACCACAGCCGACCAGAAACACATCAATGCTGGGGATATGGCTGAAAAAGTTTTCATGACATACCTTTACCGCATTTTTACAGGCTGCCTGCTCAATCACCGCAGAAATAGAACGCTCGCTGCTGTCCTGTGCTATGGCAACTACATTAACCCGCGCCTGCGCCAGCGATGCAAAAAACTTCGCGGCTACACCGCGGTGCTGACGCATACCGTCACCGACCAGACTAACAATTGCCATATCAGACAAAATACTCAGCGGGCGCAGCAAACCGGTTTGCAGCTCTAACTCGAACTCTTGCTGCAGGGCATTTTTGGCTGCCGTTAAATGCAACTGCGGTACACAAAAGCTGATACTGAATTCTGATGATGACTGGGTGATCAGGCTGACAGAAATATGCGCCCGCGCCATAGAGGCAAATACCCGGCTGGCCATACCCACCACGCCTTTTAAACCCGGGCCGGATACGGTAACCAATGCCAGATGCTCAAGGCTGGAAATACCTTTAACCAGCGCATCGCCTTCACCGTTATTATCAATGCAGGTGCCGGGGGCTGACGGATTAAGGGTATTTTTGATAAAACAGGCGATATTGTACCGTGCCAGTGGGCCTATGGTTTTCGGATGCAGCACCTTGGCGCCAAAGTACGATAACTCCATCGCTTCGTCGTAAGACAATTTATCAATTAACTTGGCATTTTTAACCTGACGCGGATCGGCACTGTAGACACCATCTACGTCGGTCCAAATCTCGCAGGCGCTGGCGCGGATACTGGCTGCAACAATAGCACCGGAGTAATCGGAGCCGTTACGCCCCAGCAAACAGGTTTCCCCCTGTGCATTGCTGGACACAAAGCCGGCAATCACATACACCTGTGCGCTCTGGCTGGCGATAGCATGCTGTAACGTCAGCTCTGATGCGGCAATATCTGCCGTGGCATTTAAATAATCGCCACTACTTTTAACCAGTTTCACACCATCCAGTGCAACGGTTTGTACCTGCTTAGCAGTGAGCAACGCTGTCATCAGAGCCACGCTGAATTGCTCGCCCAATCCCAGAATTTGCGCCTTAATATGGTCAGGGCAATGCCTGAGCAACTGCATACCGGTAAGCTGGGCTTGCAGCTGCGTGTGCTGCTGGCTAATAACATCATCTAAACCGCTTAGCTCTGCTGCTGGAAATAACGCCAGCGCCTCACTGGACAGAGCCTGATAGCGCTGCAGCAACTGCTGTAACAGCGGGCTGAAATCCGACCCCAAATAGGCTAAATCGGTTAGCTCAACCAGCGTATTGGTTACGCCCTGTGGCGCAGATAACACCAGACAAATACTGTCCGTCGCCGTTTGCTGCTGCACTATCTGTGCGACTCCGGCAAAACGGTTTACTGACGCCAGTGACGATCCGCCAAACTTGAGCACCCTCATTTTAAACTCCTTCGCTTAATTTACTGTTATTGTCAGTTATCGCGATACTTGGTTTATTCGGTAACAGCTCTGCACAACAGAGCCAAAAAAAAACCCGTGACATTTGAGGTCACGGGTCTTTTCTACAGACAACACACCGCCGACCTCCTACCCCGAAGGGTTGGTGGTAATAATAATGGTGGTGAGTGTCGTGGTTTTTATTTTCATGGCTTCACTATGCACAGACTTGTAGACGTCTGTCAACGGCTAATTTTTAACACCGGCTATTTTACCTTTTTAAGGTAACCCTCAAGCTCTGGTTGATAGGCAACGGCCCTGTTACGCCCCTGTCGTTTGGCACAATACAGCGCCGTATCGGCGCGTTGGATCAGCTCATCAACACTTTGCTCAAAGTAGGACACCACACCAATGCTGATTGTGGCTTTGAGTGTCTGCTGGTTATATAGCATTTTATGCTGGGCAACGGTGTCGCAAATGCGGTTAGCTACCTGCAACGCGCCTGTCATGCCAGTATCAGGCAAAATAATACCAAACTCCTCACCGCCATAACGGCCGAATAAATCGGTGTCTCTGAGCAACGAACCAATTAATCGTGATAACTCGATCAGCACAAAATCGCCGCCCTGGTGGCCGTATTGATCATTAAGGTCTTTAAATTTATCCAGATCAAACAACAACAAAGACAACGGATGCTGATAGCGCTCAGCACGCTGAATTTCATACCCCAGTTGCTGCTGCCAGTAACGACGGTTATACACACCGGTTAAGCCATCGGTGCGATTGGCGTGTTCCAGCTGCATTACGCTTTGCTGTAATTGCTGCTGATATACATAAGCGTCGGTGGCATCTTCAATCAGCAAACAAATGTAGCGCGATACGCCATCAGGCGCCGTAAGAGGCAGCATACTGCAGTTCTGCGCCATATACTGACTGTCGCTGCTAAGAGGGCGCAGGTGGGCTAATTTAATAATGTACTGCCGCTGCTCCCAGCTGCTGAACGCCGGAACCTGCAAATGCAATACGCTGTCCAGTTTGCGTCGCAGCCAGGCCAGAGGTAAGTCAGCAAAAACATCTTCCAGCAAGTTACCCTGCACTTTAGCCAGATCCACGTCGGCACGCCGGGCAATAAACTGATTAAAAAATACCACCCGGTATTGTGCATCCAATACCAACACACCGGTATTAAGCTGAGTTAGTAAAGGTTGCAGTAGCCAATCCAGTTGCATTAAAAATCTGCCAGAATGTTGTCCAGTGTCTGACGCAACCGCAGTACCGCCTCTCCGGGAATAAGCAGAATCATGTCACAGTTAAAACTGTAGTCGGTTAGCTGATAACGGATATCGACCTGCAGTGCCAGTTGCCATTGCTCCGCCGTGTAGGCCAGTTTGTCAGCAAAATCCCGATCACGGCTGGATAAAATACGCGGCGCAGCATACGAAAAACTGTTCTCCAGTTGCTCTGCCAGCCCACTTAAAAAAGTAGTTGTCAGCACCGAACTGATATCGGTCAGCATTTCAGCCTCAGAAACCGCATCATCGCTGTAACCCAGCAATTGGGCAATCACCCCGACATTAGTCAGCTGGTACAGCATGATGGTTTCACCACGCAGGCCCTGATCACCAAAAAACCCCAGGCTCACCAATGTTGCGCTTTGTTGTTGATAACGGCTGGCAAAATGCTGCGATAACAGCGCAGCCTCTACCAGAGCAATAGCCGGCACCTGCAGATGCACAAAAGTACCAAGGTAACGTGCCAGCTTGTCACTGGCCTGGCCCATAGCAACATTAACCAGCTCCTGCAGGCAATCACGCTGCACATCGGTAAAATGCAGTTCTGTCATATCAAACCGTACTTGTGCATAACATCAGCAAGTTTATCGGCGGTGGCAGGTTTTTGTACAAATGCCAGCGCGCCTAGTTCCATTACCCGTTTTTGCATTTCGGGCTGAATATCGGCAGACACCACAATAACCAGACAGTCCATTGCGTCAGCTTTGATAGCTTCAAGCACACCTACACCGTCAAGCTCTGGCATCGTCAAATCGAGAAATACCAGTCCAACTTCGCGTGTTCTCAAGATAGTAAGGGCTTCGGCCCCATTACTGGCGGTAATAATGTCGGCATCAAAAGCAGACGGTAAAGATTTTTTTAACTGATTCCGGGCAAGCAGGGAATCGTCACAAATAAGTGCAGTTAAAGCCATTTACAGCAGCCTGTATTGTTATAATGTGTTTGGCGTAAATAGGTTAAAAAATATATACAGGGTGCCGCTATAAAGCAATATCTGAGCTATAAATAGCTGACACAAGCTGTAACAACTAACCCTATCCCGCAGCAATGCTATTTTCAAAGCTCAGGTTATTGGTTATGGTAGCGGTATAATACTAATAATGTTTCGTTACTCAAGGTTAATTCATGCAACATAAAAGCTTATCCCGTAAGCTCCTGACTAAGGTGTTGTCAGTTTATTTTATCCTGACTTTTGTAGTAACACTGGGACAAATTGTTGCGGAGTATTTTAATACTAAGAATCATATCAATGGCGAACTTGAAACCCTGCAGCAAACTTTCTCTGGCAGCCTTACGCGCGCAATATGGGAGCTAAATACCCAGCAGGCGCTGATTATTGCTGATGGTTTACTGGCTATACCGGCAATAGAGGGCATTATAGTGCGCGATGACAGCGGTGCAGTAATTACGCAGTTGGGCCGTTATATTGATATACAGGAGCGTTTCAGCACCCAACTGGTCAGGGAAGGTGTGCGCCTTACCGAGCAGCAATCCGGTATTTTTGGTTATACTTTTCCGCTTATTTTTGAGTTTTCCGGCCGGGCAACCCAGGTAGGCGATGTCACGCTATTCTCAAGCCGGGCCGTGGTGATCGATAGGATAAAAGTCGGTATTTACTTCCTGATTGGCAATGCCATGCTCAAAACCACCTTCCTTATTATCTTGTTTTTACTGGCATTTCGCCGACAGCTTACCGTACCTCTGACAGAGCTGACTCAACAAATTGAAGATTTGGAGCTGGATCAGCTCGACGGTGCCAAAGTCGAAATACAGCATGGCGACACTTCAGAATTAAGTGTTATGGCCGATGCCTTTAACCGCTTAATTGGCCGGGTACAGGATTACAAACACCAGTTGGAAACCACACAAAAACAGCTGATGCTGTCAAATGAAAAGCTGGATCAGCAAAACCTGATGTTAGAGCAGGAAGTTGCGCGTAAAACCTCTGGCCTGAGCCAGGCTATGATGGATTTGCAACAACAAAAACAAGAGCTGGAAGTAAAACAACAAAGCCTGCGTGAAGAAATAGAACGCCGCCGCCACACTGAAGATGCACTGCGTGGTAAACAAACTGAGCTGGAAAAAATTGTTGATGACTTAAAACAGGCGCAGGACAGGCTGGTACAGTCGGAGAAAATGGCCGCACTTGGTGGCCTGGTTGCCGGTATTACGCATGAGGTCAATACCCCTGTCGGCATTGGTGTTACCGCAACCAGCTTTCTGGCTGAGAAAATTCATGCGCTGGAGCAGGCGTATCATGATAAAACCTTGTCGCCCAAAGCGCTGGAGCATTTTATTGAAGAAGCCAAGCAAGGCTCTGAACTGCTACAGTCAAACCTGATCCGCGCATCAGAACTGATTGCCAGCTTTAAGCAAATTGCCGTAGATCAAACCAGCGAAGCCATTCGGACGATAAATCTGGCCGAATATCTGCACGAAGTTATCCGCTCTTTGCAGCCTAATTTTAAAAAGACCCAACACCATATTGAAGTAAACTGCCCGGACAACATTATGCTGAATTGCCCGGCGGGTGCTATTTCGCAAATTTTTACCAACTTACTGATGAATTCTTTAATCCATGGTTTTGAAGATATGGACAGTGGCCTGATCCGTATTACCGTGCTGGACGAAGACGACAACGTAGACATTAAGTACAGCGACGACGGTAGAGGCCTGACCCCAGAGCAACTGGAAAAACTATTTCATCCTTTCTTTACCACTAAACGTGATCAGGGTGGCAGTGGCCTGGGCACCCATATCACTTACAACCTGGTACGTCAGACGCTGGGGGGAAGTATTCAGGTCAGCAGTGAACCGGGTAAAGGTTTGCACTACCATATCTGCTTTCCAAAAAACCTGAAAATAACAGGCTGATCCACGTTATACTGCCGCTCCGGATTTATCGTTTAGAGTGAATTATGTGGTTTAAGAATGTTCGTGTTTATAAGCTAAGTGCGCCACTCAGTACTGATGTTACTGAGTGGGAACAAGCCCTTACTGAATTCAAATTTACCCCGCTAACCGCGCAGGAAGCTGTCAGAACAGGGTTTAGTTTTCCGCTACACCACAGTATTAAACAATACTGCCACCAGTGTGATCAGTTAGTGTTTTTTGCGATAAAACGGCAGGAAAAAATACTGCCGGCAGCGGTAATTAATGAAGAAATGCAACCTAAGCTCGAAGCTATGGAGCAGGAAAAAGGCCGGCCACTCAGCCGTAAAGAAAAACAGAGCCTGAAAGAAGAGCTACAGCTAAGCTTGTTACCAAGAGCTTTTAGCCGCTCATCTTTAACTCAGGGCTATTATGATCCGCAAAACCAGTGGCTGGTGATCAACACCAGCAGTGCCAGTAAAGCAGAAGATGTGCTGGCTTTACTGCGTAAAGCACTGGGCTCGCTGCCTGCACTACCCTGGCTTGATAACCATAAACTAAATGCCAATTTACAGCTGTGGCTGCAAAATCAGGCATTGCCACAAGGGTTTGTCCAAGGCAGTGATGCTGAACTTAAAGCGCCGGATGAAGAAGGTGCCAAGGTAAAATTCAGCAACCATCTGCTAACTGCTGATGAAGTGCAAAGCCACTTACAGGATAAACTGGTAACCAGTATTAGTCTGGAACAAAGCGAAGGTTTGTCAGTACAGATAACTGATGACGGTGCAATAAAACGGATTAAATTCCATGATTTACTAACCAGTCAGAACGACGAACTGGGCTGGGAAGACTTGACAGCAAGACTGGATGCCGATCTTATGTTAATGGCTGCTGCGCTGAATAAGGCATTGCTGAGTATCAGCCAACAACTTGGTACGGCTGAATAAGCAAATTCCGCTTAACTGAAAACAGCACGCACATCCTGGTATACCGCTTGTATATCAGGATGTTGCATAAAATCTTGCTGTGGCACCATCTGCATCGTCATGTAATAACGCAATAAACGCTGCTGTAGCTCTTTGTCTGCATAGCCATCTCTGGCAATGACAGCCAAACGGATAAAGTCGGTATAGCCAGGCCCTGGTTTATCCGGCTGCAATTTTTGCCAGTTTGATGCCACCTGCTGAAACGGTTCAGCAAAAGCCCAGGCATACATGATCCTAAGGCTGACCTCTGTAGATAAACTGGTTGCAAGGTGTAGTAAAAAACGCGGATCGCCGAGTAATGCTTCCTGCCGCTCTGCCTCGGCAACTATAGGTAAAGCGCCAATATTGTGCACCAGCGCCATTAATGTCAGGACATCTTTATTTAAACCGGTACGTGTTTCCCGGCTGTTGTAGTAAGACAAGCAGGCCACCGCGACACTTGCTACCTGTACACTACTTTGCCACAACGCGTCCAGTTGCTGCTGCACCTGTTTATGTTTAGACACAAACACCTGCTCCAGCGCCATGGCAATAGCAATATTACGGATCTGGCTAAGCCCAATCCGCGTTACCGCCTGATTTAACGTAGAAACTTTGATCGAACGGCCCATAAATGCACTGTTCGCCACTTTGATCATGCGGGCAGCCAATGCCGGGTCCTGCGCAATCACATCTGCCATTTCCTGCAGGCTGACATTCGGCTCAGCCGCCCTGCGTCGAACGGTCAGGGCGACATCTGGCAATGTCGGCAATATCAGCTGGTCTTGCTGTATTTTACGTTCGAGGATCTGAAGCAACTGCTGCTGTGCTGGCATAAAAAGGCTCCGGATTAGGGTACATAGGCATAATTAACTGCCCGATCAAGATGTTGTATTACCTGTTCAGTATAGGCGGCGCGGCTTACTTTGCACCCTATAAACGCTGGCAGGTGGTTATTCTGCGCCAACTGCGGGGTAGCTGTAAAATTATCAGACATCAGAAACTGTTTTATCTTCATTATCTGCCTGAATATTAAGCTGTATTTGTATCAACAACTGCAAGCACTCGTCCTGTTGCCGCGTATTCGCTGCAACTTCAAGCTCACCTGCCAACCGGGTAAGTTGCGGATACCCCATGCTCCCCGCACTGCCTTTAAGGCTATGTGCTGCAAACGCCAACTCCCGCCACAGAGCTGTATTAAAATACTGCATCAGCTCCTGATATAACTGCGGGAGCTGGGCGGCAAACTGCCGCTTTAATGCCTGCATCTGCGGGTCTTGCGCCAGTTGTTGCTCCAGGCTATTTCCCACTGATATCGTCTGATTTGTGTACTTTGCTAACAGCGCGATCAGCTCTTTGTGGTTAACCGGTTTGGCCAGTAAGCTCTGGCAACCGGCACGTTTGTAACGTTCGAGATCTTCGGTCATTACATTTGCCGTCACAGCAATAACCGGCGTATCAATACCAGCATGGCGGATTAACTGTGTTGCCTCTTCGCCACCCATTAGCGGCATTTGCATATCCATAAAAATCAGATCAAAATCTTCCGCCAACGCCCGCTCTACCGCTTTATGGCCGTTATCTACCAATACACAACTGGTATTGGCTTTTTCCAGCATCAACTGCAGCAATAGCTGATTATCGGGGTTATCTTCTGCTACCAATATATGCAGTTGCTGCACTGCAGCCGTTTCAGTATTGTGCGATGTGGCCTGAGCTTCTTTTGAGAACGAGTGCACCAGTTCAGTTAACTGGCCTGAACAGTCAAATTGCAGTTCAAAGCAACTGCCAATGCCTTTTACACTTTCAACCTGAATATCACCACGCATTTGCTGCATCAGCTTCTTTGAAATACACAAACCCAGGCCGGTACCACCAAAATGGCGGGTAACCGTGGCATCTGCCTGCACAAATGGCTGAAAAATACGCCCTAGCTCTTCCGCCGACATACCGATCCCGGTGTCTTTTACCTTAATTGACAGCTGTTGTTTGATAGCATCAAAAGACACACTGATAATTATTTTGCCTCGTTGGGTAAACTTGACGGCATTACTGGTCAGGTTTAATAGCACTTGCCTGAATCTTAACACGTCGTTATATAGCATCAGCGGTAAGGGGTATTGTAAATTCAGCTGGCAGCTCAGGCCTTTGGCTTCTCCCTGACTGCGGGTTAACTGAAACACATCATCAATTAATGCTAAGCAGTTAAAATGCTCGTGCAGCAATTCCAGTTTTTCAGCTTCAATTTTAGATAAATCCAGAATATCGTTAATCAACCCAAGTAAGTGATCACCGCTTTTTAGTACCCGCTGCAGATAGTTTTGCCGTTTGTCGTTATCAGACTCTGTCTGCGCCTGCTCAGAGAAGCCAATAATCGCAGTAAGTGGAGTGCGAATTTCATGGCTCATATTCGCCAGAAACACGCTTTTTAGCCGGTTAGCCTGCTCGGCGGTTTCACGGGCGAGGATCAATTCCTGGTTGGCTGCAGCCAGGTCATCATTGGCGCGGGCTAAATCCTGCGTGCGGCGCAGTACTTTGTCTTCCAGCTGTTGTTTGTAAGCGCGCTCGCGTTCGCGGTATACCCTTAGCTGGCGTACCATAACATTAAAGGCAGCAAACATGTCGCCCAGCTCATCCTGCTTAGTGACTTCAAGCAGAGTAGACAAATCTCCGCGCCCTACTGCGGTTTTAGCCGCTGTCAGTTGTTTAATCGGTTCAAATACATTGCGGATAAGTAGCCAATACACCAGCAAGGGCAGCATAAGGCAAACCAGCAATGTCATCAGCACCAGCACCAGCGACAGCATTTTCTGCTGGCGGTACAGTTCGCTCTCATCCAGGCCATATAGCAGCTGAAAAGAGCCCGGCAGGCTTTTACCCAGTAATAACCGTGTTTGTCCAAGCAATATCACGGGTTTGAACTTATCGGCATCAATACTTTGCTGAATAGCACGAAAATTAGTCGGTGCAAAAGCACTGCCAATTAATGCCGGCGTATTGGCAAACGTCACGGTGGCAGCTTTGCTGATCATTAACGTAACGCTATTAGGTGTATGTTGATAATTAACAATATCAGACAACAATTGCGGCCTGACCACAACCACCAGATAGCCCCATAACCGTCGCGATTCGCTAACCGAGCCGAGATATAGCTTATGGGCAAAAAACAGCTGCAGATCTTTACTGTCGTTGTCGCGGGCTAAAAAATAGCCGGACTCGTCCACCATGGCCTGCAACGAAGAGAAGTATTCATTACGAAAACGGTTCGGGATGCCTGACACTTCGGCTTTGGCGGGCAACTGTGTTTCATATTCACCGTTCAGGTTAACCAGCTTCAGCGCAACAATATGCTGATCAGCCATAACATACTGATTAAACTGCTGCTCTAACGCTGTCAGTGTCGTGCTGTCACGTTGCACAATATGCTGTTGCAGCAAAGGGCTTTGTGCCAGCATGGCAAGCCGGGTTTGTTGCAGCAGCAAAAAGTTAGTCAGCTCGGTTTGTTGCCGGAACAAGGTTTGCTCTGCTTTAAAGTAAGCTTCCTGCTGCAAATGTTGCTTGCTGAACTGGTACGCCAGATAGCCAAAAGCCATTACCGGCAATACCAGCAATGGCAACATATAAGCAACGAGCGTTTCGCGTAACCTCATCCTTGTCCTGGCTCACAGACAAAGCCTTACCGGCTTTGCATATTTTTCATCGCTACAGCATAACCAGCATACGACAACGCCACAAGCGCTAGTTTACATCGGCATGATACAGGGTTTTAATCCAACGCTCTTCAGTAATAAAGTTCCAGTGCCAACTCTGCCATTGCTGCCCCAGCCCTTTGCTTACCGCTTGCTGTTCGGTCATACCAGCGGCTTTATAGCCTTGCACCACGGCCAGCGTAGCTTCCATCATATCCAGTGAGCGTTGCACACCGGCTTTATCGGTTAACTGGCCATGGCCGGGGATAACTTTAGTCTGCTCGTTTAGCATGCCAATGAGTGTGCGGGTATTATCGATATAGCCTTTAACCGAACCGCCACTACTGACATCAATAAACGGAAAGCGGCCTTCAAATAGCAGATCGCCAAAATGTACCGCATTAGCCTGCTCAAACCACACCACAATATCGCCATCAGTATGGCTTGGCGGCATATAATTCAGCCGCACGGTTTGGCCGTTTAAATGTAAAGTGAGTTGATCACTAAAGGTGGTCTTGGGTAAACCATTGCGCGGAAATTTTTCATCTTGTGATAAACGGCTAAGCACATTGTTGTGGGCAATAATGTCGATATCTGCTGCCAGCGCACTGTTCCCGCCAACATGATCACCATGTAAATGAGTGTTGATCAGTGTGGTTAAGGCTTTATTTGCGCTTAGCTGCTGTAACTTCGCTTTTATTTTGTCTGCCAGCTCAGCGTATTGGGTGTCGACCAGCAACATCTTATCACCGGCAATTAAGGTAGCCATATTGCCACCGGCGCCAGACAGCATATACAGATTCTCTGCCAGTTTCGTTTCTTCTACCTGCACATCTTTAAAGCGATCTGCCTGTAGCGGTGCTGCCACAAGCAGCAATACCAGCGTAATAGCGAAGCTAAGTTTCATCAGATTTTATCCCCAGATAAATTTGGCCAGAAATATCAGCGCCAGTAACCAGACACTGAATGTAGTTTGTTGCAGCTTACCTGTGACTAAACATAACACAGCATAACTGATAAACCCCATGCCAATACCATCGGAAATAGAGAATGTCAGCGGCATCATAATTAACACAACGCATACCGGAACGGCGTGGATCACATCATCCCACTCTACATGTTTTAGACTGCTAAGCATTAAAGTAGCCACGTATAGCAAGGCACCAGCTGTAGCATAAGATGGCACCATAGCCGCTAACGGTGAAAACCACAGTGCAGCCAGAAATAGCAAACCAGTCACCACGGCCATTAGCCCGGTGCGCCCGCCAGCTGCCACACCACTGCTGCTTTCTACGTAGCTGGTGGTGGTAGACGTGCCAAACAGCGCACCAAAGATAGTGGCGCTGCTGTCAGCTAGCAGCGCTTTATCCAGATCCGGTACAGTGCCGTTTTTTTGCATTAAACCCGCTTTATGGCTTACCGCCACCAACGTGCCGGAGGTATCAAATAAATCCAGAAATAGCAGGCTTAAAATAACCGGTAACATACTTAAACTAAGGGCTGCGGCAAAATCCAGCTGCATAAAAGTGGGCGCTATAGACGGCGGCAGCGCGACCACACCGTGAAACCGGGTATCACCAAGCCACCAGGCTAATGCCGTTACCATTAAAATACTGATTAACACCGCACTGTGCCAACCGCGGTGCGCCAGAGCAAAAATAACAAAAAAACCTGCCACCGCCAGCAACACTTGCGGGCTGTGTAGATCGCCCAGCGTCACCAGCGTAGCCGGGCTGGCTACAATGATGTTGGCGGTTTTAAGAGCAATAAGCGCCAGAAACATACCGATACCGGCGGCTATACCCATCTTTAGCGGCAGCGGGATGCTGTTGATAATCCACTCGCGGATTTTAAAAATGCTTAACAGCAAAAACAAACAACCGGAGAAAAACACACACGCCAGTGCGGTTTGCCAGCTATGGCCCTGCTCGACCACTATAACGTAGGTAAAAAACGCATTTAGCCCCATACCCGGTGCCAGCGCTATCGGCAAATTCGCCAACAACCCCATTAACAGACAACCTAAGGCGGCGGCCAGACAAGTAGCAACAAATACCGCGCCCTGATCCATGCCGGCTTGGGCCAGCATGGCGGGGTTTACAAACAACACATACGACATGGCCATAAAGGTTGTCAGGCCCGCTACAGCTTCACGTTTAACCGATGTGCCGCGTGCGCTAAGTGCAAATAATCTGTCCAGCAAGACGGTATTCCTCTAATATAAAAAAGCTGGCATGATGCCAGCTTTAGTAATAACCCGATAACTTATCTGCTTAGATAATTTTATTCTGCTGCCAGAACTTTTCTTTATCCAGCCGCTGTTGCCGTTTTTCGCAAGGTTTATCGCAGTCACAGGCTTTTTCTATGCCTACTGCACCCAGGCCACCACAGCTACCTGTAATGGTTTTACGTTGAACCAGATAACCAATTGCCATAGCGACCATGACCAGCAAAAATAAGCCGAAGGTTAGTAAAAATACATCCATAACAACTCCTCTATTCTGCTAAATAAGGCAGAAAGGCTTCAGAGCTAAGCTCCGTATAGCCATCATCTGTTTTAATTACCAATAAAACCGCAATGCCATGTTGATTGGCAAACGACAGTGCCTCTTGCGACTCCATCACATTTAATGCTGTGGCATAGCCATCTGCCGTCATACAGGACGGGTGCAATACTGTTACCGATACAGTGCGGTTATTAATCGGCTTGCCAGTACGCGGGTCCAGTAAATGCGAGTAACGCACTCCGTCTTCTTCAAAATAGTTGCGATAATCACCTGAGGTAGCCACGCCCATATCACCCGGTACTAAAATACGCTGCACAGCACGTTCCGTTGTTACCGGTTTTTCGATAGCAATTTTCCATGGCTGTTGCTCAGGCTTGCTACCTTTTAAACGCATTTCGCCGCCAATTTCTACCAGATAATCACTAATGCCGTTTTGCTCCAGCAACGCCGCAACCTGGTCGACACCAAAGCCTTTAGCAATCGTTGATAAGTCTACTGCTAGCGCAGGTTCTGCTTTGCTTAAACCTGCTTCATTTAGTGTAAGCTTGTTATAGCCCACCACTGCGCGGGTTTGTTCAATTAATGCATCGTCTGGAGCATGTTCTATGCGGCCATGGGCACCAAAGCCCCATAACTCTACCAGCGGGCCAACTGTAACATCCAGCACCCCCTGCGTTTGCCCGGCAATGCGCAGTGCTTCCGCCACGACAGTATGAGTTTGTGGCGATAGCGGAAAAACACTGCCATCGCTGTGGCGGTTAAAACGCATCAGCTCTGATTGCGGCCGGTAAGTCGACATAAGATCGTTGACCAACTCCAGCTCGGTGTCAATTTGCTGTTGCAGCGCATTACTGTCTATCGCCTTGTCGCTGTAAAATTTAACTACATAGTACGTACCCATAGTGTCACCATTTAACTGATATTGCTCAGTTAACGGTTTGGCAGGGCTGCATGAAACTAAAATGGCCAGCCCAATAAGAGCCAGCCAGTTTTTCAGCAAAGAAACACGATACATAAGGGTTCCTGATAGCAGAAGGGGCAACCTGTTACGGTGCCCCTGCCGGTTTACTTAACTATTAGCCGCCGAAGTCGTCTAACAGAATGTTTTCATCTTCTACGCCAAGATCTTTAAGCATATTGATAACCGCTTTATTCATCATTGGCGGGCCGCACATATAGAACTCACAGTCTTCCGGTGCTTTGTGGTTTTTCAGGTAGTTTTCATAAATAACGTTATGAATAAACCCTGTATAACCGGTCCAATTATCTTCCGGCTGCGGATCAGATAGCGCCACATGCCACTCGAAGTTGTCATTTTCAGCTGCCAGCATATCGAAATCTTCTACATAGAACATTTCACGCTTAGAACGGGCACCGTACCAGAAGGTAATTTTGCGCTTCGATTTTAACCGGCGCAGCTGGTCAAAAATGTGTGAACGCATTGGCGCCATACCGGCACCACCACCGATAAATACCATTTCCGCTTCTGTTTCTTTGGCAAAGAACTCACCAAAGGGGCCAGAAATAGTCACTTTATCACCTTCTTTCAGGCTCCAGATATAAGAAGACATTTTACCGCACGGTAACGTCAGATTATTTGGCGGCGGTGTAGCAATACGTACGTTCAGCATAATAATGCCCTCTTCTGACGGATAGTTCGCCATTGAGTATGCACGTATAGTTTCGTCGTCTACTTTTGACTCCAGGCTAAAGAACTTAAAGCGTTCCCAGTCACCACGGAATTGCTCTGGGATCTCAAAATCCTTGTACTTAACATGGTGAGCAGGTGCCTCGATCTGAATATAACCACCGGCACGAAACGGTACTGACTCACCATCCGGGATCTGCAATTTCAGCTCTTTAATAAAAGTTGCTTTGTTATCGTTAGAGATAACAGTACAGTCCCATTTTTTGATGCCGAAGATTTCTTCTTCAACTTCAATTTCCATATCAGATTTTACATTCACCTGACAAGACAAACGGCAACCTTCGCGCGCTTCACCTTTAGTAATGTGGCCAAGTTCAGTAGGCAGAATTTCACCGCCACCCGACTTCACGTGTACACGACACTGGCCACAAGAACCACCACCGCCACAGGCTGATGATAAGAAAATGCCTTTGTCTGCCAATGCGCCCAGCAATTTACCACCGGCTTTGGTTTTAATCGCCTTGTCCGGATCACCATTAATGCTGATGGTAATGTCACCTGAAGCTACCAGCTTGGATTTAGCCGCTAAAATAATAACGACTAATGCCAGTACCACCAGGGTAAACATGCCAACGCCAAGAAATATGTCTAAATTTTCCATCTTCTGTGCCTTTACCCCTTACAGTGAAACACCAGAGAAAGACATAAAGCCTAACCCCATTAAACCAACCATTAAGAAGGTGATGCCCAGACCACGTAAACCATGTGGAATATCTGCATATTTCAGCTTCTCACGAATACCGGCCAGCAGAGTAATTGCTAAAGCCCAGCCTACGCCGCTACCCAGGCCAAATACCACACTTTCACCGAAGTTGTAATCACGCTCAACCATAAAGGCTACCGCACCGAAAATGGCACAGTTCACCGTGATTAATGGCAGAAAGATACCCAGGGCGTTGTACAGTGCCGGAAAAAACTTATCTAAAATCATTTCCAGAATTTGTACCAATGCAGCGATAACACCGATGTAAGTTAAGAAACCCAGAAAGCTTAAGTCTGCATCCGGGAAACCGGCCCAGCTTAAGGCACCAGGCGCTAACAGGTTTTGATACACCAGGTTATTTACCGGCACTGAAATACCCAGTACCACGATAACAGCAACACCCAAGCCAAATGCTGTGGTGATTTTTTTCGATACGGCAATAAAAGTACACATACCGAGGAAGAAGGTCAGCGCCAGGTTTTCAATAAACACTGCGCGAACAAATAAGCTTATATAATGTTCCATCTACAGCTCCTTATGCCTTCTCGATTTGTTCAGTACGGTAAGTACGCAGTAACCAAATCAGTCCGGCAATGATGATAAAGGCGCTTGGTGGCATTAACAGCAAGCCCATTGGCTGGTACCAGCCGCCATCTTTTACCAGTGGCATAATTTCAATACCGAACAGCGTACCAGAACCGCCTAATTCACGGATAAAGGCAACAGTCATCAGCACCGCGCTATAACCTAAACCATTACCGATACCATCCAGGAAGCTGATACCCGGCGCGCTTTTCATCGCAAACGCTTCGGCACGGCCCATAACGATACAGTTGGTAATAATCAGGCCAACAAATACCGATAGTTCTTTGGCCACATCATAGGCAAAAGCTTTCAGCAATTGGTCTACCACTATTACCAGAGAAGCGATGATGGTCATTTGCACGATGATACGTACACTGGAAGGTATATGGTTACGAATTAACGAGATAAAAAAGTTAGAGAAAGCCGTTACCAGAGTTAGTGCAATACACATAACCAAGGCTTTATCCATCTTGGTGGTTACCGCCAGCGCAGAACAGATACCCAGTACCTGAAGTGCGATAGGGTTATTGGCAAATACCGGGCCAAACAGAACCGTTTTAATTTCTTTTGCATTAGCCATTATTCAATGCTCCGTCGCGAACTTTAGCCAGGAACGGGGCGAAACCCTTAGCACCTGCCCAGAAATCGAAAGTGTACTGTACGCCATTACTGGTTAAGGTAGCACCAGACAAGCCGTCTACTTCAAAAGCAGAATCAGCACTGGCATTACCCGGTTTAACTACTTTAATAGCAGGAGCACCGGATTGATCAAGCAACTTTTTACCTTCAAATTGCGCCACCCATTTCGGGTTTTGCACTTCGCCACCTAAGCCAGCCGTTTCGCCCTGCTCGTAGTAGTTAAGGCCCTTAATAGTAGTGCCATCTGCTCCAAGCGCTAAAAAGGCATGCATCGTTGACCACAAACCATAGCCATGAATTGGCAGCACTATAGCTGACAGCTCACCTGATTCAACGCCGTTGTTGTAAGCCAGATAAACCGGAGCAATGTTAGCGCGGCTTTTAATTGACGCGACATCTTCGTCACCTGACAAGCGAATACTCTCTTCCGGGTCTTTCATAAACTTCCGGTAATCGTAGTTCGCAGGCTTCTCAACAAAGTCGCCGGTATCCAGGTCAACAAAGCGCTCTTCAATGTGCTTGCTGTACAGCTCGTTAATATCACTGCCAGACAGTAAGCCCGTTACTGCCAGTACGTTTTTCTGCGAGTCCAGCAGCTTGTTTGCCGTTTGTTGCGGGCGTAACTGCACTGCTGCAGTAGACACTATAACCGCACAGACTAAACATAAAGATATGACTACGATCAGCGTTTTGCTGATGCTATCGTTATTACTAGACATTACGTGCCAGCCTCCGTTTGATGTTGGCCTGAGCCACGAAGAAATCGAACAATGGCGCAAACAGGTTAGCGAACAGTATGGCTAACATCATACCTTCAGGGTATGCCGGGTTAGCAACACGGATCATCACAACCATAAAGCCAATCAGAATACCGTATGCCCACTTACCTTTATCTGTAAAGGACGCCGAAACCGGATCAGTAGCCATAAAGAACATACCAATAGCAAAACCACCTAGCACCAGGTGCCAATGCCACGGCATAGCAAACATAGTATTGCTTTCTGAACCGATTGCATTAAACAGATAAGCAGACAGCACCATACCCACCATCACACCGGCAACAATGCGCCAGGAAGCAATGCGGAAGTAAATCAGGGCTAAACCACCGATTAATAATGCTAAGACTGAGGTTTCTCCAACAGAACCCGGAATAACACCATAAAAGGCATCCCACCACAGGTCCATGCTAGTCGAGTAATCCAGCTCGCCTGCTGCCGCCTTGCTTAACCAGGTAGCACCTGAATAACCATCGGCTACGGTCCATACTGCATCACCGGAGATTTGCGCCGGATAAGCAAAAAACAGAAACGCACGGCCAGCCAGCGCCGGGTTTAAGAAGTTACGGCCGGTACCACCAAATACTTCTTTGGCAATAACAATACCAAAAGTGATACCCAGTGCTACCTGCCACAGCGGAATAGTCGCCGGCAGAATTAACGCAAACAGGATAGAGCTGACAAAGAAGCCTTCGTTAACTTCGTGCTTACGCACTGAGGCAAACAACACTTCCCAGAAGCCACCAACAATAAAGGTCACAGCGTAAATTGGCAAAAACCATACCGCGCCGTACCACATTTTACTGCCCCAGCCAGACTGAGCTGTCAGTTCGCCACCTAAGGCCTGATAAACCGCAACCTGCCAGGTATCCGGTGTACCAAAACCGGCCTGCAGAGCAATAACCGCCTGGTGACCAATATTGTACATACCAAAGAACAGCGCCGGGAATAACGCCAGCCAGACAAAGATCATGATACGTTTTAAATCGATACTGTCACGCACGTGAGTACCGTTTTTTGTCACAAGACCCGGGGTATAAAGAACAGTGGCAATAGCTTCATACAGCGCATACCACTTTTCATATTTACCGCCTTTCTCAAAAGACGGCTCAATGCGCTCTAAAAAATGCTTCAAACTCATGATTAGCCTTCCTTCTGAATGGTCGTCAGGCAACTACGCAAAATGGTGCCATAGTCATACTTACCCGGACACACAAAGGTACACAGCGCCAGATCTTCTTCATCTAATTCCAGACAACCTAAAGATATTGCACCGTCAGTGTCACCCGACACCATGTCGCGCAGCAACAGCGTAGGCAGAATATCCAATGGCATCACGCGCTCATAGTTACCAATTGGCACCATAGCCCGAGCTGAACCATTAGTGGTTGTCGTCATATTAAACAACCGCTTCGGATTCAGATGCGACAAATAAGCACGGGTTACTGAAAATTTAGTTGCGCCCGGAGCAATCCAGCCTAAGAACTCTTTTTCAGTACCTTCAGCCAACACAGAAAGCTGAGTGTGGTAACGGCCGACATAACCGTGTACACCGTTTGCTGTAGCACCTGCTAACACTGAGCCAGAAATAATACGGTTCTGCCCATCTGCCAGTTCACCAGCAGTCAATTCGCTGGTTGAAGCGCCCAGTACAGTTTTAACCAAACGCGGGTTTTTCACAGCCGGGCCAGCCACAGCGATTACACGCTCACTGTGTAGCTCACCGGTGGTAAATAACTTACCGATCGCGATAACGTCCTGATAACCGATGTGCCAAACCACTTTTTTCGCACTAACAGGGTCAAGCAGATGAATATGCGTACCGACCAGACCAGCTGGATGCGGGCCATCAAAGTCTGCTACTTCAGCTTTGCTGATAGTTGGCACTGTGGCTCCAGCTTTCTTACACAGATATAGCTTACCGTCAGTCAGCGTTGCTAACAGGGTTAAGCCCTGGGTAAATGCTTCGCTGTCAGCAGCAATAACTACAGCAGGATCAGCAGCCAGCGGGTTGGTATCCATGGCATTGACGAAAATCGCACGCGGCGTACTATCAATGGCCGGAGTCTGGCTAAACGGGCGGGTGCGTAGTGCAACCCATAACCCTGAATCCACCAGATTTTGTACGATTTGCTCACGGCTTACACCGGCAAGCTGATCGGCAGAGTATTTGGCAAACTGCACGGCATCATTACCTGCAGCAGCAATCACTACAGACTGTAATACCCGCTTAGCGCCACGGTTGATCTCTTTGACAGTGCCCGCCAACGGTGCAGTAAATTTAACACCGGGCGTTTTCTTATCTTCGAAAAGTACCTGGCCTTTCTTTACCGTATCGCCAACTTCAACCGACATGGTCGGACGCATACCAATATACTCTTCGCCTAATACAGCGACAGTATTAATGGTATTGCCCGCACTGATCTCTTGTTTAGGACTGCCCGCGAGGGGAATGTCCAAGCCTTTTTTGAGTTTTATCATACGTACTTGCACTACTATTTTGGGAAGAAACAGGGCCTAGTTTTTCAGCTGCTCAGCGCGCAGCGCATCCGGAGTTATTTATCAGGGTTTCCCGCTGTTTATTTTTAAACCGGATACACGTATTAAAGTCGCGGATTCTAGCATTAATACAGCTGCCTATCTATGCTGTTGCGCAAATTTTCCGGCAAACCAACCGGGCAATATGGCCATTGGTCTAGCCTGACAGCGCTGCGACATTAGCGTTTTACTGCTGCAAATTCTAGTCAACTTTAGTCCATCTGCGCATAAACAAAAGCCGCCCGTAGGCGGCCTGATAAAATTAACCGGTAATATTTTGCAGTGGCACCATAGGTGAGACATCTGCATCATAATCTACATGGCTGTAGCCAAAACCAAATAATCTTAAAAATTCATTATGATAGCCTTTGTAATCAGTCAGTGTGTCGATACTGTCTGTTGTTACCTGGCCCCATAAATCTTTTACTGCCTGTTGAATATGTGCACTTAACTCCTTGCCGTCCATACGTAAGCGGCCGGCTTCGTCCATGACAGGCGTATCGCTGTATAATCCCTGACGGAATAAGCCGTTAATTTGCTCAATACAGCCTTCATGCGTGCCTTCTTCTTTCATCACGCGATACAACAGCGAAATATACAGCGGCATAATAGGAATGGCAGAGCTGGCCTGAGTAACCAGCGCTTTTAACGACGCCACGTAAGCCTTACCTTTCTTACCGGCTAATTGGGCCGTAATGGCAGCGGCCGCACGGTCTAAATCTTCCTTGGCTTTGCCGATGGTGGCTTTGCCATAAATTGGCCAGGTCAGCTCTTTACCAATATAGGTATACGCTACGGTCTGGCAGTTATCTGCCAGCACACCGGCAGCATCCAGCTGATTTAACCAGCGTTCCCAGTCTTCGCCGCCCATCACTTTTACTGTTTGATAAATTTCATCATCATTTGCCGGCTCAACCGACACTTCTTCTATTTCACGCTTGCTGGTGTTGAGCGTTCTGGCCGTGTATGACTGACCAATAGGTTTTAATACTGAACTGAATATTTCGCCGCTCACCGGATCTTTACGCCGCGGCGCTGCCAGGCTATACACCACCAGATCAATTTTACCCATTTCACTGCGGATAATATCAATGGCTTGCGCTTTTAACTCATCGGTAAACGCATCGCCGTTAATGTGTTTATTCCACAGCCCTTCTGCCTGAGCCGCCTGTTCAAATGCGGCAGTGTTATACCAACCAGCAGAGGCCGTTTTACTCTCTGTGGGTTCTTTTTCAAAAAATATACCTAAGGTTTTAGCGCCTGAGCCAAAAGCTGCAGTAATACGCGAAGCCAGGCCGTAGCCGGTAGATGCACCTATTACCAGCACATTTTTCGGCCCGTTAGCAACAGGGCCTGCTTTTTTTACATACTCGATTTGTTCTTTTACATGCTCGGCGCAGCCGACAGGATGGGCGTTAGTACAGATAAAACCACGAATTTTCGGTTGAATAACCATGACAGCTCCTGCTGTTGTCTCGACAAAATTGACGCTAGTGTAAAACTTTACCGCAGAAAACAGGTCTGATCAGCCGTTTTATGTGTCAGAACATAATTAATATGCGCCGGACAGAAAAAAAGCGTCATACCGACGCTTTTTCAGTTTTATTACCACCATAGCATCGTGGCGACACCGGTGGTTTCTCGGCGTAGTACTCATACCACTCAGACGGAGTGTAAGTGTGCAGCGCCAACGCGTGAATTTTCTCTGCCAGTTCTTCTGCCACTATGGCATTAACAGCCCGGTGCCGCTGTAGCAACCGCAAACCATTAAAGGCCGGCGTTACAATTACCACTTTAAAATGCGACTCAGACCCCTGAGGCACATTGTGCAGGTGGCTTTCGTTGACCACGTCAAGGAACACAGGATCAAATGCACTCAGTAACTTCTGTTCAATAGCTGTATGAATCAACATAGTCCTAATCCTTTTTTATTCCTTTAATTAACTCTAGATGCCCGCGTTAAACTTGCCAGCGGGTTTTGCTGTCAAGTTAAATAATCCGAACTAACGGGCTGGCGGCATTACTAAAAATAAATTTGTCTAAGCCTTTGCTGCAATATAACGAAAGGTCAGGTTCAACCTGGCCTCAGTTATCCGGCTTTGCTTTGGCAACCGGTGCAACCAGTGCTGCTGGCAACCCTGGCTCATTAGCAGCAAACTGCCAGGCGTTAAATCCAGCGCCAGTTGCCAGTGCTGCCGGCGATGTTTTAACTCAAAACGTCGTGCGGCGCCAAGACTAACAGAGGCGATAACCGGATCATCTCCCAGTTCTGGCTCATTGTCAGCATGCCAGCCCATATGTTGTTGACCGTTTGCATATAAATTAAGCAACACGCAATTAAACGGTTGCTGCAAAAACTGGCTTACCTCGCCGGTAAGCTGCTTGACTGCCGGATGCCAGGGTTCAGGCGTAAAAGTAGTACCTGAATAACGATAGCTGCAATGACTATCGCCCATCCAGACTTGCTGGCGTGGTATTTTTACTTTTTTACCAAACATCGTAATGCTGTCCTGTTTCCAGGCCAACTGAGCCCCCAGCTCAGCCTGCAACGCCGCAGTTGCAGCAGCATTTAACCAACCTGGCCATAATGTCATCTGCGCATCCGGCAAACGGAATACTTGCTCCGGGTATTGCTGGTTGTCGGCCTGACGTGGCCGTGTCAAAATACTCATCTTATTTCATCACTCGTGTTTCTATGAATACCACTTTTGTGCATTCTCAAGGCAGCCTGCAGTTACACCGCTGGCCGCTTAACCAACCCAATAGCAGTTTACAGGCCTGGGATGCGGCTGACGAATTGTTAATCCTGCATGCGCAGGAAGCAATTAGCCAATTCACATTGCAACATCAGCGTCAGCCGACTTTGCTGCTTATTAATGACAGTTTCGGCGCTTTATCCTGCGCGTTGTCTGACTGCCCGCAGTTTCAGATAAATGACTCTGTGCTGGCAGCGCAGGGCACTTTATATAACCGGCAGCAAAACAATATTGCGGATAGCGGCCTGCAGCAACTCTCCAGCCTTGCCCCCTACCCGGCGCAGCCAGATATAGTGCTGCTGAAACTACCCAATAACTACAGTTATCTGCAATACGTATTGCAACAGCTTGCCAGTGTCGTTACGCCACAAACGTTAATTCTGGCCAGTGCCAAAGCAAAAGATATCAGCCGTAACGTACTGGCGATGTTCGACAATACACTGGGCCCGGCCTCCGCGTCGCTAACAGTGAAAAAATGCAGGCTGATCCAATGCAGCTTTAGCACGCTCTTACCGGGCGCTGCTGCAGTGCAGTTTCCGTTAGCCTGGCCGCTTGAGCATACTGAATTTACTGTGGTAAACCATGCGAATGTGTTTTCCCGCGAAAAGCTGGATCAGGGGGCGCGCTTCTTTTTACAGCATTTGCCTGAAATAAAAAGTGCCCAGCGTGTTATCGATTTGGGTTGCGGCAATGGCGTATTAGGGCTTGCGCTATTAAGCCAGTATTCTGACTTTCAACTGGTGTGTTGTGATGAATCTTATATGGCAGCAGACTCGGCCCGGCAAACGATAGCAAACAACTTGCCAGATAAATTAGCGCTGTGTGAGTTTATCGTGGATGACTGTCTGAGCCAGCAGCAAGATAAATCGGCTGATATTGTGCTGTGTAACCCGCCATTTCATCAGCAACACGCCGTTACCGGCCATATTGCCAGCCAGATGTTTACTGACGCCAAACGGGTGCTGCAACAAGGCGGCCGTTTGCGCATAGTGGCAAACCGTCATCTGGGGTATGCTGATGTGCTTAAGCGTTTATTCGGCAATTGCCAACAGCTGGCGGCCGACCCTAAATTTGTCATTTTAGAAGCCATAAAAAGGAGCTGAACATGCGCTACATGCTTTTAACCCTGCTGTTGCTTACCGGCTGCAGTGCACCAACACCAAAGTTTATTTTGTCGCCGCAGATATTCTGGCCGCAATCAACTCAGTTACAACAAGCCAGGTTTGCCTTTGCCGTATCTGATGAACGAGGCAGACCTTATTCATTGCGGATCCAAAAAGGTACCGATATACAGCAAATTAATGCCAGTAACGATATCAGTGCCGATTTACAGCGCACTATGGCACAAGCGTTAACCGATCAGGCCGCGGTACTGGATCAGAACAGTAATACCCAAATGACCATAAAAATTACCCTGCTGCAGGCACTGGTAGATCAGCGTTCGCTGGAACACGCCGTAACGAATCAGGTTTCGTTAACAGTGTTTGTGCAAAGCTCACAGGGCACGTTCAGCAAAACCTATTCCGGTGACAGCAGCTACACTGCTCCGTTTCGTATGGATGTAGCGGCGGTCGAGCGTGAATTACGAGTATTAACAGAGCAAGTGCTTGGCCAGATCCTGCAGGACAACAGCTGGCACCAGGCTGTTCGGGGATAATATGCGTAGCTGGACAACATTAGCGCTGCTGTTGTTTACTCTGGTAGCAGCCAGTGCTGAGGCCGGGCAATTTATACAGCCCAACAACCTGTACCCTAAAGTAAAACTGATGACATCGCATGGCGATATTATTGTTGAGCTGGATCGTAGCCGTGCGCCGCTGAGCGTGAATAATTTTCTCAGTTATGTGAAAAAGAAAAGTTATGACAACACGCTGTTTCACCGATTGGAACCTGAGTTTGTCTTACAGGGCGGTGGCTATGATGCAAACTATAAACCGATAGAAGAGCAAAAACCGGTGTTTAACGAATCAGGCAATGGCATGAAAAACCAGCTTGGCACTATTGCCATGGCGCGCCTGAATGATCCGCACAGCGCCACCAGCCAGTTTTTCTTTAATTTGCAGGACAACTCACACCTTGATCCCGGCCGTAACTGGGGTTACGCCGTTTTTGGTTACATTGTTGAAGGCAGCGAAGTTATAGAGAAAATAAGAGCGGTAGCAACCGACACGTCAGCAGAACTTGGCTGGCCAAACGTGCCGGTAGAAAAGGTGTTGTTAAAAACCGCTGTCGTGCTGCCAGAGCAATAAAACCGGCTATACTTGCCTTAACAGTTTTGTCAGTAAGGGGCCGCTGTTAAGGCAATATATGTTAAACCACTTTATTGAGCTGAAATCGCAACAGCTGATTTTTTACATTTCGCGTTACTTCCGTGGCCGCTTGCCGCACAGCGAGCTGCACCTTTTCATCTGGGATACATTGGAAGAATGGGCGCAATTAAGTACAACAGCTCAGGTTCCTTGTAGTTGCAGAGAGCGGGTGTTCTGGCATTTAATTCATCAGTTAGAATTCTGGCCTGACAACACCCTAAAACAAGACAAACTGCTTCGCCGCAACATTCAGGATTGCCTCTGTTATCTTAAAGGCTATGGCGTAGCACCGCCGGATTGCGTTGGTATTAGGCCCTAGCCAGCTTACGCTTTGGAGTTTAACAGAGCTTGACCAGAATAATCCGCGCTGTAAGCTAGGCCCACAAGCGTGTTTTAGCGGATGTCCGTTTTGCCTTATTACCTAGCCTGGCTGTCTGGCCTGAGTATCTATTTCCAACGTCGTGTACTGAGTATCTTTGTGCTGGGTTTCTCCAGTGGCCTGCCGTTAATGCTGGTGTTTGGTGTGCTATCTTTTTGGTTACGTGAAGCGCAGGTGTCGCGTGCCGATATTGGTTATTTTAGTTGGGTAGCAATGGCATACGCCATTAAATGGCTATGGTCGCCGCTGGCTGATCATCTGAAAATCCCACTACTGCATCAAAAACTTGGCAGACGACGCAGTTGGCTGCTGATATCCCAGCTTGGCGTAATGGTTGCAATTTGCTGTATGGCATTAACCGATCCGCAGCAGGATTTAGCCCTGATGGCGGCTTTTGCTGTCATGCTGGCTTTTACTTCAGCAACCCAGGATATTAATGTTGATGCCTTTCGTATTGAAAGCGCGCCTGAAAAGCTGCAGGCAGCGCTTGCTGCTGCCTATCTTGCCGGTTACCGACTGGCGATGATTATGGCATCGGCAGGTACGTTGTGGTTGGCCGCTATATTCTCCGATGGCAGCAGTTACGATTTGGCCGGCTGGCAACAGGCATATTTGGTTATGGGGTTATGTATGCTGCCAGGTATCATCACCACATTACTTAGCAAAGAACCTGTCAGTGGCCTGCAGCAGCAACAATATACCAGTGGCTCCTTATTACAGCGCACTCTGTCCTGGCTAAAACAAGCAGTCGTTGCACCCCTGGTTGATTTTTTCAGCCGTTATAAATGGCATGCACTACTGATCCTGTCACTGATTGCCTGTTACCGCCTGAGCGACGTTGTCATGGGTGTGATGGCAAATGCATTTTATGTGGATATGGGCTATAGCAAAGAAGAAGTTGCCAGCGTTTCGAAAATCTATGGCGTTATTATGACGTTGATAGGCGCCGCCCTTGGCGGAGTGCTGATTAATCAGTTTGGTATAATTAAAATCCTGTTTATTGGCGCGGTGCTAAGTGCGGTAACTAATTTGCTGTTTTCCGCATTAAGCCAGATTGGCTATGATCTGGTGTGGTTAACCTTAGTCATCTCGGCAGATAATTTAAGCGCAGGCATTGCTACCAGTGCTTTTCTTGCTTATTTAGCCTCTTTAGTTAATCTGGCATTTACTGCCACCCAGTATGCAATATTCAGCTCGCTAATGTTGTTGCTACCTAAATTTACCGGTGGTTTTTCCGGGGTATGGGTAGAGCAGATGGGATATAGCCAGTTTTTTATCATGACCGCGCTGATGGGCATACCAGCATTAGTATTGATTGTGTTACTGGCTCGCGCTGAGCGCTTAAAACAGAACGCCGCACAATAGCGCGGCGTTGCTGGTGTAGTTCAATAGATCAGGCTGATAATACTTGCTTTAACCCTTCCGTGGGGTCAACGTCCAGTGCCTGACAGTAACGTACGTATTCAATCACATCTAAACGACGTTCCTGGTTCTCTACCTTACCGATAAAGGAGTGCGGTGTACCCAAAATTTCAGACAGGCTGCGCATAGTGTGGCCTTTTTCCTGACGCTGCCGTTTCAACCAGACACACAGACGCTTATTTTCATCAGAAATTACGCTTTTTGTACCTTTCATGTTTTTTTCTTCTCCCAGCGTGTTACGCTTTTATTATGTCAAAAATACTTCCTGCAAAAATCAAAACCCTATTGCAAACGCAATAAGCAATAAAAATCGGTTAATTAAACCACAGGATGCGACAAGCGTACAGCCACAACTGTTAAAATATGTATTACGACTTTACAATGCCAGAAATGGCGTAATTTACAGCTTAGAATTAACACGAACCTTGAGCAGCAGCATGCAAGGTATCAAACAGAGATAAAGATGATAAAACTATTTTTTTTAATGCCAATATTGATGTGTGCACTTTGGTACTGGTACCTAAAGCAGTATGGCTGGACCATCCGGCAGGGGAAAAAAGGTTTTGCCTACATTATTGCCTTTAACGGCAGCATTGCACTGGCATTGTGGGGCATTATGCTACTGACTCAGCGCTGAGCCAGCAGCTTAAATAACAGACGTATCTGTAGTTTTTATTTTACAAAACCACTACGGCTTACACTGAAAAAGACGAGCCACACCCGCAAGTTGTAGTAGCATTAGGGTTTTGTATAATAAAGCGGCTACCTTGCAAACCTTCGGTATAATCTACCACGCCGCCCATCAGATACTGCAAGCTCATAGGGTCTACCACCATGGCTACTCCCTGTTTCTCGACAACGAAATCGCCTTCATTGACTTTTTCGTCGAAGGTAAAGCCATACTGAAAGCCAGAACAGCCACCACCGGTAATATATACCCGTAGCTTCAGCTCAGGGTTTTCTTCTTCACTGACCAGCAACGCCACTTTACGTGCTGCCGCTTCAGTAAATTCAATTGGTACAGCTGGCTCTGACATAACAACTCCACAGGTTTAGCTAAGAGGCAAATTATCTAATACTTGACTAATTTATTCAAGTATTAGCCCTATTCAGCGCAGATTAGTTATCGTCTTCGATAATAAAGCTGAGTTCTCAGCAACTTATGATAAACTCTGTATTAACTATTACGGGTGTTATGGCTTATGCAGCGCTGGCAGATCTGGCTTCCGTCTTTACAACGTCGTTTGGCATTACCACAAACCTCTTTGCAACTCTGTGTACTGGGTATGCTGGGTGGTCTGGCGGCGTCCATTCTGATTATTTTATTCCGCTTAGCCATTATTGGCCTGCAGAGCTTTTTTTTAGATCGTACCGACGACTTCTCAACAGTTGGCACAGATATCCGCTGGTTGCTGCCAGTAGGCTCTGCAGTGTTAATTGGCCTGATTGCCTGGATCACCGGCTATAAACATTACCGCCTGGGTATCCCCTTTGTTATCCATCGGATAAAGCTAAAATACGGCATGATGCCAACCCGCAATACACTTAACCAGTTTTTTGGCGGCATATTAGCGCTGGCCGGCGGTTTTTCTGTCGGTCGCGAAGGCCCATCTGTACATTTGGGTGCTTATGGCGCCAGCACCCTGGGTAAATATCTTCAACTGCCTTACAACAGCATTCGTATTCTGGCGGGGTGCGGCATCGCTGCTGGTATTTCCGCCTCGTTTAACACCCCGCTGGCGGCAGTTATTTTTGTTATGGAAGTGGTATTGCGTGAATACCGCGTACATGTGTTTATTCCTATTATGCTGTCATCCGTTGTGGGTGCTCTGGTAACGCAAACGGTGTTTGGCAGCGACAGAGAGCTGGCACTGCTGAATATAGTGTCTATCAGCGGTTGGCATATCCCTTATCTGGTGCTGTGTGGCATTGTGTTCGGCGCCATTGCCTTTGTGTTTAACAAAAACATGATGCGCCTGATAAAGTTGTTTAAAAACTGGCCGTTAATATTGCGTTTATGCCTGGCCGGCGCGCTTACTGCGGCGGTGGGTTATGTTATTCCGCATGCGATGGGCTCTGAAACCGGTGCGATTTACTACGCAGTAAATGCACCAAACGACGTAGCCCTGCTGCTGACCATTTTTATCGGCAAAATGCTGCTAACCCTGTTTGCTTTGGGCTTAGGTGTACCCGGCGGTGTTATTGGCCCGGTATTTGGTATCGGCATTGTGTTAGGTACTTTGCTGGCTATTGTTCCGTCTGCCATTATTGGTGATAACAGTATCGCCGGCACTTATGCGGTGCTGGGGATGGCTGGTTTAATGGCCGCCACCATGCACGCGCCATTGGCAGCCTTAGTAGCAGTAATGGAGCTGGCGCATAACCCCGGCATTATTGTGCCCGCCATGGTGGTAATAACCACGGCTTATATTACCGGTGTGCAGTTTTTTAATAACAAATCTATTTTCCTGCTGCAGCTCGATTTTCTACAAATGCCCTATAAGCTGTCTCCTGCTGATGACGTGTTACAAAAAGTAGGTGTGCTGGCACTGTTAGATAATCAGTATCAGTTACTTGATAATCCCGACGAGCAACACGTGCTGCAGGCCCTGGACAAGCTGGAACCGCCGCATCAATTGCTGGTAAAACGTGATACGGGCGCTCAGAGCACATTTTTGCTGGCAAGCTATGATGTTCAACTGTCGATGACAGGTGCCAGTGCAGTGCAATACCTGCCATTACAAGGTTTAACGCATCAGGCTACCATGGCAGAGGTGTTTGCCATTTTGGAAGATAAGCGCGAAGGCGCAGTGTATATTTATCGCGAAGAAGAGCCGCAACAGCTGATAGGCATTATCCGCTGGGATCAGGTACGCAGTTTATTGGTAAAACAGAATAATTTATTATGACTCTCATACTTGTATATAAAGCCTTACACGTGTTTTTTATGGTTGCCTGGTTTGCCGGTATTTTTTATCTGCCACGCTTATTTGTGTACCACGCCACAACAAAAAGCCCCGACTGCGATGCCGAATTTAAGGTAATGGAGCGCCGCTTACTCTATTTTGTAACACCATTTGGCTTGCTTACGCTGGTGTTTGGTTTACTGCTTATTCACAGTTATGGCGCAGCCTGGTTTAAAGCCAGCCACTGGCTGCACTATAAACTGCCGCTGGTGATGTTGCTGTATGGGTATCATGCTTATTGTTTTAAATTGCTGGCAGATTTTAAACACAACCGTAACCAGCGCAGCCCCCGGTTTTACCGCATTTTTAACGAAGTGCCGGTACTGGTTTTACTGGCAATTATCCTGCTGGCGTACTTAAAACCCTTGTAGTAGCTTATTCGCTTTTAACCGCTGTTTTCGCGTATAATGCGCCGGTCCATTGCCGGTTCCGGCCCAGTTCCGGCCCGGGTTAATTTTCAGCGAAAAGAGCACTGACTATGAGCTTTAAAGGCGAACACATCCTCTCGGTAAGCCAGTTTGATCGCGATACCATTCAGCACGTTTTTCAGATAGCCCGTAACATGCAACCCTATGCCAGCCGGCAAAAACGCACCAAGGTGCTTGAAGGTGCTATTTTAGGTAACCTGTTTTTTGAACCCAGCACCCGAACCCGGGTGAGTTTTGGCTGTGCCTTTAATTTGCTCGGTGGTGAAGTACGTGAAACTACCGGTATGGAGTCATCCGCTTTATCTAAGGGTGAATCGCTATTTGATACCGCCAGAGTAATCAGCAGCTACAGCGATGTTATCGCTATGCGCCACCCGCAAGCCGGCTCTGTTGCTGAGTTTGCCTTAGGCAGCCGGGTGCCGGTGTTAAATGGTGGCGATGGTGCCAACGAGCACCCTACTCAGGCGCTGCTGGATTTGTTTACTATTGAACGTGAGCTGGCCTCTTCAGGGCAAAGTATTGACGGTATGCACATCGCTATGGTGGGCGACTTAAAATTTGGCCGCACCGTACACTCATTATCTAAACTGTTAAAACTGTATAAAAACCTGCGCTTTACGCTTATTTCGCCCAAAGAACTGGCCATGCCGGACGATATTGTCAGCGCCATTGAAAATGCCGGCCATCAGGTGAATGTTACCGATGTGCTTGAGGGCAATCTGAATGCTGATATTGTTTACCAGACCCGTATTCAGGAAGAGCGTTTTCCGTCAAAAACAGAAGCCAATTTATACCGTGGAAAATTCCGCTTAAACCAAGAAATTTATACCCGCTACTGTAAATCCAACACCGTCATTATGCACCCGCTGCCACGTGACTCGCGCATTGAAGCCAACGAGCTGGACAATGACTTAAACCTGAACCCCAATCTGGCTATCTTCCGTCAGGCCGATAACGGCATCCTGGTGCGGATGGCTTTATTTGCGCTGACGCTGGGCGTTGAGGGAATTATTACCAACTACGAATGCGCTGTGCCCTGGTATAGCAACAAGCACAGTGGTTAATACAGCGTGTAGCTGTTTCAATTTATTTATCGGAAACTGATTTATGTCTTTATCTGCAGAACTGTTCGAACGTGCCCAGCACACCATTCCCGGCGGTGTAAACTCACCGGTTCGCGCTTTTAAAAGCGTCGGTGGTACACCGGTATTTATCGACCGTGCTGACGGTGCTTACCTTTTTGATGTTGATGGCAAACGTTATATCGATTATATCGGCTCCTGGGGCCCAATGCTGTTGGGACATAATCACCCGGCTATCCGTAATGCTGTTATTGAGGCAGCCACCAAAGGCTTAAGTTTTGGCGCGCCCTGCCCAGCTGAGGTAACCATGGCTGAGCTGGTGAGCAAACTGGTGCCGTCAATGGAAATGGTGCGGATGGTTAGCTCCGGCACAGAAGCCACTATGAGCGCCATTCGCTTAGCTCGTGGCTATACCGGCCGTAATACCATAGTTAAATTTGAAGGCTGCTACCATGGTCATGCTGACTCACTGCTGGTAAAAGCCGGTTCAGGCGCGCTGACTCTTGGCGTACCAAACTCGCCTGGCGTGCCAGCCGATTTTGCCAAATACACGCTAACCAGCGAATTTAACAACCTGCCACAGTTAGAACAGTTATTCGCACAGCATGGCGACGATATCGCCTGTATTATTGTTGAGCCGGTTGCAGGTAATATGAACTGCATTCCACCTGCTCCCGGCTTTTTACAGGGCCTGCGCCAGCTGTGTGATCAATATGGCGCAGTACTGATATTCGACGAAGTAATGACCGGTTTTCGTGTAGCACTGGGTGGTGCCCAGGAGGTGTACAACGTTAAGCCGGATTTAACGACACTGGGCAAAATTATCGGCGGCGGTATGCCTGTTGGTGCCTTTGGTGGTAAACGCGATATTATGCAGCATATTGCTCCGCTGGGGCCGGTGTATCAGGCGGGCACATTATCGGGGAATCCCATTGCGATGGCGGCAGGCCTGGCAGCATTGACTGAGATCAGCAAAGCGGGCGTTTATGAGGCTTTAACCACCAAAACGGCCCAGTTAATTAAAGGCATCAGCGCAGCTGCGGCAAAACATGGCGTGCCACTGGCCACCAATCAGGTGGGCGGTATGTTTGGCTTTTTCTTTACAACTGAACCCAGCGTAACCAACTTTGCCCAGGCGACACAGTGTAATATCGATGCTTTTAAACGCTTCTTCCACCTGATGTTACAGCAAGGCGTTTACCTGGCTCCTTCAGCCTATGAAGCCGGTTTTTTATCGCTGGCGCACAGTGAAGCAGATCTGGCGCAAACCATTACCGCCGCAGAGCACAGCTTTAAACAGCTTTAACGGCGGTTCTGTAACCAGACAATATCGGTATCGTACGGCCTTTGCCGTACGATATAACCAAGACCACTACCATCGCTGTATATTGCCACCGGCATTTCCTGCTCCATAACCAATAAAGCATTCACCTGCTGCGATAACCAGTCAAAACGATACACTGTTGTATTGTTATCTGCCAGCCAGTAAATGCCACTGCTGTCAGTAAACCACTGCTCACCTGTGCTGCTACGCCAGTCAATTTTTACTGGCAGGGTTATCAGATCCTGTGCCGGTGTTAATAAAGCCAGGTTTACAGTATTAGAAAACTGCAGCACCAGGCCCTGCTGTGGGCCACAACGTACGTCTGTAACGTCAGGCATAACACTCTGTGGCATAGCGCCTTTTTCTGTCATTAACACCCAGCCACCAGCTGTAAGTGCTGTCCAGTACAACTTGCCATGGCAACTGGCGTAACGCCCTGCCGATGACACCCCATGATATTGCTGCAGTTGGCCTGATGCCAAGTCAAGCTGATACAAGCTGGCATTAATTAACACCAGCAACTGCCCTTGATGCCACAACATCTGCTGCACATGTTGTTGTTCAGTAAAGCGGGTGATCTGTGTACTATCCCGCTCTTGCGCCAGCCAGATTTGGCTATGCCCGGCACGTTCTGATACAAAAGCCGCCTGCCCGGTCTCACTTATAGCCAGTAAGCGTTCACTACGGTTACTGACATGCCACGGCAATAACTGTATACCGCCGGTTGCGGCCGGGTTATCCGTCACCCGCAGGATATCCGTGGTGTAATCTAAAAACTGTGTTGCCAGTACCTGCCCGGGATAACGTGATGCCTGAGTCAGTTCGCGTGTCATTGGCCCAAGCCCCTGACTGCTACCTGATTTTAACGAAACAATCTGTAACTCCTGCTGCCCGGCAGACAACAATAACTGCCGTTCATCCCACCAGCTAAATTGGGTGATAACATAAGGAAAATCCAGTAATTGTTCAAACTCACCGTCCGGTAATCGCAGTTGCAGCAGCACTGACTGATTAGCTGTCTGCTGGGCAATAAAGTACAAGGTATTATCGCTGATTAACATATATGAAATATCGCGCCAGCGGTTGTTCTGCGACAACATCATCTCTGCGGCCTGGCCTGGCAAAGCGCTCCAAAGCTGTAGTTGATTGGCAGCAGTATCAACATCGAGCCACAACAACCTTTGTTGCCATAAAATCGCGCCTTGGGGCAGTACTTTCTGACAGGACCAAAGCGGTTCAGGTTGCGTTACAGGCTTAATGTGCTGACGGTAAAAGTGACAGTTACCGTTGACGGTCTCAGCACGGAAGATGATATGTTCAGCATCCAGCCATAATGCCTGAGACAACTGGCGATACTTTTGCGACATGTGCTCAACTTTAAGATCTGTGAGGTTCTGCAAGCTCCAGTTAAATAAAGTACTGTCCACAGCTTTATGTTGATACAACACATGAGTACTGTCTGGCGTTAATACCGGCCAGTATTCCTGCCCGCTTAACGCACTAATAGGTGTAATGGTATCAGGCAATTTTATCAACGGCGTTGAGGTATAGGTCGCCAGCACATATGCCAGGCTGGCACAGCCAATAATCACCGCCAAAGCAGTGCCGGCGATGAAGCGCCATGCGGGTCGCGGTTTTACTTCAGGGTCGGCATCCGCCATTACTGCTTCAACAACAGCGTGCGCACCACTGGCAACGGCAATATCCTGCAACTTGGCCGGTCTAATAGCGGCCAGCCAGCGATAACCCTTTTTCGATACTGTCTCTATATAGCTTGGTGAGCGTACATCGTCGCCAAGTACTTTGCGCAGCGCCCCGACAGCACGCATAACCGCAGCATCAGTGCCTTCATCAGCAGGCCAGACTTTTTCAATCAGTGTATCTTTGGCCAGCAGGATATCCGGGTGCAGTAAAAAGTAATTAAGCAGGCTGTGTAAGCGGGGTTCCAGCCGGACCATATCGTCCACACCAGTGGCATCAACCGGCCACAGCTGACCATAGATCACCTGATAATACCAGTTTCCAATTTGTACCACGGGGTCAAGATTTGACATTAAGGTCCGCCCGACAATTGACTGTCTGGGCGGATTATACCTTAACTATAAGAAATGTTTAGCGTTGTTAATTAAGGAACGTTTAAGCCAGCTTTAATTTATCATTGCTGGTGTCTTTGGCTTTGTCTTTACTATCTTTTATAGTCACCGGTGAGTAAATGTCCGGTAACGTGCACAGCGGATACCAGGCACAAGCATATAATTGTTGCTCGTTCGCGTTTATTTTATCGGTAACATAAGCTTTGTTTGCAACAAGCCCTGCAGTACCCATAATAGCAATAAACATAATTGTAAGTGTAGTTTTCATTTCCAGCTCCTGAGTTATTATTGGCTTACAAACCAACCATAGGAGCATCAATTCATTATAACTCGATGACTTTCAGATAAATTTTTTATAAAACGTCGACGTAGCTCTCAATTACAGCAATATCCATATCGCCAAAATCGTACTCCAGCATAAAAATATATTTTTCATCGGCACTGATACTAAACCGACCAAACTGGATAGGCTCCAGCACATTGGTAATTTCATCGGCAGCAAAATCAAGATAGTTCAACCGGTAATTGAGCTCGTCAACAAGATAAGAGTAATAAATACCTGTTTTACGCAGTTCAAATTTCAACATAATTTGTGTTTCAGGTAATGCAATTTTCAGCTTTTTCGGCAGTTCGCCAGCCCACTGTATATAAAATTGTTTATCTCTGCTGCTGCGCCAGAATGCATAATCAGCGTAATAACTTTCGTAGTAGTACTCTTTGTCATTGGCAAAAACATCCAGTTTGCCAAGATCATTGATATCACGCTTTATAACTTGCCAGCGCCCTTGTCTCGATTCTGAATAAAATAACGATTTACCATCTCTGGACCAGCTGGGAAAAGCCAGTACGGCATCTTTCTCGCCAGCTATTTTCAGTGGATTTCCCTCAATATCAAAAAGCCATAACTCTTCATTTAATTGCACCATTAGTCTACTGCCGTCCGGGGAGAACATTAAACTGCGAATACGCTGAGCTTCACTAAAATTCGTTAGCTGTTTCTGCCGTCCGTCATTATAAAACAGCCATACCTGCTGCGAGCCTGAGCGCCTTGATACAACTGCCGCAGGTCCTTTTTCTATAGGGTTAGCTTCAACAAAAGTTTCATTTCGGTTAGAACTGAATACTGCTTCACTGTGAGCCTCATTATTCTTTATACGATTCGATACTTTTTTAGGGTTTATTCTGGAAAAATTACCAATTGAGGTAACAATTTTGCCTGATGTTGTTACTTGCAACTCACTCGCATACGCATCTGTGTAAGCCAGAATGGTGGGCTCACCTTTATCCAGCCATACCCGGCCAAGCGCATTGGATGCCGATGGGTAAATAATGGAGCTGTCTGTTAAATCCCAGTCTACATTGCCCGGAAAGGCATCCGGCACTTTCGTTAACAGGCGTGTGGATCTGTCTGCAAGGTTAAGCAACCAGATTTGTGCAGAGCCTGCCGTTTCCCGCAGGAATACCAGCTGATCACCTGCGCGGGAAAAACGCGCGGCATAGTCACCAAAACTGCTTGATGGCGGTACCGTAAGCACTTCTGATATGGTGTTATCAATCGACGTCATTTGTAAAACCAGCTGCTTTTTAACTTCATCCATATTGGGATAAACAATATAGCGACTATCAGGTGACCAGGTAATACGAACAGATACCGACTTTTCTCCACAATGTTTGAGCAAGTTATCTTCCAGCACCTGCATTTTATCCGCGCTAAGCGACATAATGCGCACTTCACACCTTTCCTGCTGATAAAGCCGTTGATAGGCTATCTTAGTTCCGTCAGGGCTAAATACGGCACCAAAGCCACTATAGGATTTATCAGTTAACTGTACCCTTTTATGTTCCTGCAAATCCTGCAACATCAGCACGGCTACATTGTCAGCATCAGGCGCAGCATAGCTATACACCAGATACCGCTCATCCACTGAGACATTATGGTAGAACTCCAGCCCGTCCAGCGCTGTGACGGGGGTGTAACGCCACATAGGAATCGCGCTGGCGGCATCATCACTTCCTGCGTTATCTGCAGGCCATAGCCACCAGACAACAGCCATTATCAGCAATGCCGAAAACGCCAACACACTAACTAATAATGGGTTTTTCTTTATAGGCGTGATATCGGCATTTGCCGGACTAAGCGCCTGTTCGGTATATTCTTCAACCGCCAGAGGCACAATTTCAGTTACCGGCGCAATAAAGCGGTAACCGCGCTTTGGAATGGTTTCAATATAACGGGGCTCACGGGTGTCATCCCCCAATGCAACACGCAGCACCCTGATAACACGGGTTACCCTGCCGTCAGATACGTCGCGGATACCCCATACATCAAGTAGCAGCTCATCTTTTGTAACCAGTTTGCCTGCGTTGACAATAAAGTAGTTAGCTACCTTCTGACACAGGTTATCTAAATCTGCGGTAATACTCAGCCTACCCTCAGCATCAAACTTCATCAGCTTGTCCTGCTCAGGTATATACTGCCATTCACCAACCTGTAACAGCTGGTTTGGTTTTATCGCCATAGGTTCAGACAATCGTTGTTATTCTTCTATACATTCGGTTGGTAATGGCATTTCAACTGAAATCGCAGGTAATAACAATACGTTAAGGCAATTTTGTGGCTGCGGATAGCCAGTTTTTGCTGAGAATGCCTGTAAAGATACCTGTTCAGGCATCGCTCTGAGCAGTGAATTCACGCCCTGCAGCGTAAAATACCGGCTAAAAACATTTAACGCTCCGCTAGCACCGGTTAACCCTATAGCTTTATTATCATCACGACCTAACCACACTGTCATCAGCGTTTGCTGATCAAAGCCACTAAACCAGCTGTCCCGGTAATCACTGGACGTACCTGTTTTGCCTGCTAAAATCTCGCCGGGGAAAGCACTGCTCAGCGCACGTGCCGTACCTTTTTTTGCTGCTTGAATTAACGCATATTGCAACAAGTACACTTCTTGTTCATTGTAGCGCCGCGTCAGTTGGTGATCGCGCATATGCAGCGGGTGGCCATTTGCGTCAGTTACTGCATACAAAGTGCTGAGCTGCTGGTGCATACCGTTATTAGCCAGTGTCTGGTACAACTGCGTCACCTCCAGCGGACTTAGCTCAACAGCCCCTAACAATGCTGCCGGATGCAGTTTTACTCTGCGGTTTAATCCCAGCTTACGTAAACCGTTACTGATAGCAGGCAGGCCAAGCTGCAACCCCAGCCTTACGGTGGGAATATTAAGCGAGTTCACGAGTGCGTCCAGCAAGCTGACCTGGCCTCTGAATTTTTTATCAAAATTCTGTGGTTGCCAGTCCTGATCATTACTACGTAAACGGATCGGGCTGTCATCCAGCGGTGTGGCTAATGTGTAGCGGCCGCGCTGGGCTAAGGCTTCAAGAAAAATAACCGGCTTGACGATACTGCCAATCTGGCGTCTGGCATCAGTAGCCCGGTTAAAGCCGCCCTGCACTGCCACTTTACTTCCTATCATGGCGTTAATTTCTGCTTGCCGGTAGTCCACTACTACCGCTGCGGCCTGTAATTCCGGGTCCAACGGGGCAAGCTGGTTGCTAACAGCTTTCTCAATCGCTGCCTGGGCCTGAATATCAAGGTAAGTAAATACTTTGATGCCGTTGTCTTGATATTGCTCATCAATACTTAACTGGCGCAGTTCTTTTTTAACCGCATCCAGATAGGAAGCAAAACCGGTATTCATGTATTGGCTGCGGGAAATGACCACGATCTCTTGCTCTACCGCATGCTCGTATTGTTTACGGTCAAGAAATTTTTGCTCAAACATCAGCCGCAATACCAGATCACGGCGCTCTTTAGCTCTGGCAGGAAAACGGCGCGGATCAAAGTATGACGGACCTTTTAAAATGCCAATCATCAATGCATATTCGGCTGCCGTTAATTCTGTCAGTGGTTTACCAAAATAAAACCGGCTGCCAAGGCCAACACCATGCACAGCATTAGCGTAGTTTTGTCCGACAAAAACTTCATTCAGATAAGCTTCGAGGATCTGATCTTTATTAAAGCGATAATCCAGCACCAGCGCGATCATGGCCTCGTTGAGCTTACGCCACAAGGTGCGGTCGCTGCTAAGGTACATATTCTTTGCCAGTTGCTGTGTCAGTGTCGACCCTCCCTGCACAGTACGCCCGGCAGTAATATTTACCCACAACGCCCGCAGTACTGCCAGAGGTGACACACCGTGGTGGTGATAAAAGTCACGGTCTTCAACCAACAGCAGGGTATCTTTAAAAATTTCCGGTACCTGTTGTAGCTGCACCAGCTCACGGTCTTCTTGCTGTGCCGACACCAGATGGTCAATCAGCTGTGGCTCAAGCCGGGCAAAGTTCAGCGCTTCTTTTTGCTCGCGCTGGGTAATGCGGTTAATACCGCCACGGTTAAACTCAACACTAAACAGCTGCGCCGCCTCATAGCCTTCAACATACATAAAGGGACGCCGGTAAACTGAGACATGATTTCGCGATACGCTGTATTGCCCGGCTGCCGACAAAGCAGGGTTGCGCCGATACTGCAGCGAGTTCAGCTGCTGGATAAACTGTTGTTGTGTCAGAATTTTACCGGGATAAAGCTCTATACTCTTGGCATAGATTTGCGCAGGTACCTGCCATTTCTGGCCACTAAATTTTTTGCTGATTTTGCTGTCCAGATACAAGAAATAAAAAGCCAGCACCACCAATAACAGCAACGCCACTTTAACCAGCAACCATAAAGGTTTATGCCACCAGGCTAAGCGCAGCACATCTGGCGTAGCACGCTTTTTATTGCTGCGCCGGGGGCTGTCTTTTTTACTGCTCATCGTAACATCGCCTTTTTAGTTTTCGTTGTCGGCATGGCCTGCGCCGGATCTTCCGGCCAATAATGTTTCGGGTAGCGTCCGCGCATTTCTTTTCTGGCCTCCTGCCAGGCATTTTGCCAGAAACTGGCTAAATTTTGCGTTACCTGTAGCGGTTGTCTGGAGGGTGACAACAGCTCTACTGTGATATTTATTTTGCCCTGCAATAACGTTGGCGACTGCATCTGACCATACATTTCCTGAACCCGCACTGAAAGCCTGGGACCGCCCTCCGCCAGGTAATCAATGCTAAGCCGTGAACCGGTGGGCGCCTGCCAGTGCGTGGGTAATAACTGGTTCAATAGTTGCTGTTGCTGATAACTTAAACACTGCTGCAGCGCCTCATACAACGGGATCTGCGCTAAAGCCGTGCTTTTACTGATTTGTGCCAGATAGCTGCCAAGCCAATTGGGTAAAGTGGCCAGTAAAGCATCGTCAGAAAAATCCGGCCAGCCAGCATCGCTCTGCTGTTGCTGCAGTAACATAACTCTTGCGCGCAGTTGTAATGCGGTTTCAGCCCAGTTCAGGCAATTCAGGCCTTTACTGGTAATATAATTTTGCCACGCCTGCTGCTTTTGCTCTGACGTTAACTGCAAGGCTGCGGGCTTGGCGGCCAGTAAGCACTGGCCAAACTTCAGTTGTTGTTCGGTAAAAAAACTGCCGCTTTTATCATCCCAGAAGGTTTGCGTTTGCCAGTTAAGCTCGGCCTGCCAGTCAGACAACACCGCATCAGGGCTAATACTGACGGCATGGTAAATGCGGTTTTCACGGCCAAACTGCTGCATATGTAATACCACCAGCCACGGTTGGCCGCTAAGGCTGTGATTGTCTTGCAGCACGGCACCAATACCATTGGCTAACTGGTACCCCTGGCCCCGGCGCTTGGCTAGCCGATCCGGAAAAGCCCGCAACGCCAGCACCGGCACTAATTCAAGCGGTAATATTTCGCTTAGCTGACAACCAAGCAAACGGGCAAAACTTTGCGCCTGCTGCCACTGCTGTGGCAGTGTCTGCTTTACACGTCCAAGCAGGCTGTATATATCGCCCTGCAGTACGCGCGTATCTTCCAGTATTGCTGCCAGCACGCAGGCCAGTGCCAATGCATGCCGATGCCCCTGTAGCTCCAGTTGCTGTGCATGCAGCAACATGGCCGCTAACCTGGGATCCGTAGCCAGTTTATGCGCTTGCCGGCCGCCGGCAGTCATTACACCTTTGCTGTCAATAAAGCCCAGCTGTTGTAATAACTGCTCTGCCACAGCTAAATTTGCTGCCGGTGGCGGTGTTAGCCACTGCAAATCATCCACCTGACAACCCCAGGCAGCAACTTCAAGCCGCAGTGCGGTTAAATCGCTTACTTCAATCTCAGGCGCTTCAAACCGGGCACGGCGCTGCCATTTTTCTGCGGTATCCAGCCGGTAGCAGTGGCCGGGCGACAAACGCCCTGCGCGCCCGGCACGCTGTGTGGCTGCTGCCTGGCTAATAGCACAGGTTTCCAGCACACTTAAGCCCTGACGCGGGTTAAACCGGCTTTGCCGGCACAGGCCGCTGTCTATCACCACGGTAATGCCATCTATGGTTAAACTGGTTTCGGCCAGATTAGTTGACAGCACCACCTTGCGTACACCTGCTAGCGGGGCTGCAATAGCGGCTTGCTGCTGCGCCAGCGTCAGGCTACCTAATAAACGGTGCAGTTGCACATTGGCCGCTACCCCCTGCTGTTCCAACAGCTGAGCACTTTGGTTAATTTCAGCCTGGCCGGGTAAAAATACCAGAATATTGCCGTTATGTTTATTCAGAGCCTGCTGCACTAAAGCGGCAATTTGCTGCGCCAGAGGTTGGCTGCCCGGCAGCGCATATTCTACTGTTACCGGATAACTACGCCCCTCACTGACCACTACCGGGGCATCCAGTTTGCTGGCCAGTTGCGCCATATCCAATGTGGCAGACATAATTAATAACTGCAGCTCTGGGCGTAATTGTTGCACTTCCAGGCACAGTGCCAGTGCTAAATCCGCATGCAGTGAACGCTCATGAAATTCATCAAACAGTAGCAAGTCCACGGCAGTCAATTCAGGGTCTTGCTGTAATTTGCGCGTGAGTACGCCTTCAGTAACAATAAGCAACCGGGTTTTACTGCAGTGCTTTTGCTCCTGACGAATTTGATAACCCACAGTTTCGCCGACAGCCTCACCCAGTTGTGCCGCTAAATACGCAGCAATACTTTTGGCCGCTAAACGACGCGGTTCCAGCATTAATAGCTTTTTGCCGGCAAAATCGGGGTGCTGTAATAAGTACAACGGCAGATAAGTCGATTTGCCGGCACCGGGCGGTGCCGACAAAATCACTTTATTATGTTGCTGTAACAGTGACAGCAATTGCGGAAAAATGTCAGCGACAGGTAACACAACTTAACCCGAGAAAACTCTATTGGCATCAGTTTACCCTGTTTTTTGCTGACGCCCCAACCTTGTTAAAATTGTGGGTTAAGATTTTGGGTTAGGCCTCAGGCTTCGCCAAGTAAGGTGGCGCTGATGGTGCGAATACCCTGCCCGGTAGCTCCGGCCGCCCAATACGCGTTGTTGTTGTTATTAAAGGCAGCCGCTAAATCAAAATGCAGCCAACCTTTGCCTTTATCAGGCACAAAACGACTTAAAAACCCGGCCGCGTTACTGGCACCGCCTGCGCCGCCGCCCTTTACCGGCCGGCTGTTGGCCGTGTCGGCATAAGCTGACGGACACTGTTGTTGATGCCATAGCTCCAGCGGTAATTGCCATGTAGGTTCCTGCACTTGCTCGGCATAAGCCAGGGCCTTTTGCGCTAAAGTTTTATCCAATGCAAACAGCGCATTATATTCCGCACCAACTGCTGTCATGGCTGCACCGGTTAAGGTAGCGGCATCAATAATCATCCCGGCACCGCTTTGTGCCGCGCACATCAGGCCATCGGCCAACACCAAGCGGCCCTCGGCGTCGGTGTTTACAATTTCAACAGTAGTGCCGTTTTTATAAGTAATAATATCGCCCAGCTTGTAGGCATTACTGCTGATCAGGTTTTCGGCACAACATAAAATAAGTTGTACGCGCTTATTCAAGCCCTGCTTTATCGCCAAAGCCAATGCTGCGGTAACAGTAGCAGCGCCGCCCATATCACATTTCATTGTCAGCATGCTTTCAGTGGCTTTAATCGAGTAACCGCCACTGTCAAAGGTAATACCCTTACCCACCAGCGCAGCACTAACCGGCGCATCGGCCTGGCCAGTCGGGTTATAGTCCAGCACCAGCATAGCTGGTTTGCGGGCACTGCCACGCCCTACAGCATGTAAGCCATTCCAGCCTTGCTCTAACAGTTGCTCATCGAGCAAAATGTGACTGTTAACCGTACCTTTGGGGGCAATATCTGTAATAAAAGCGACAGCCTGTTTCGCCAGTTGCTCGGGGTATAATTCATCCGGTGTTTGGTTTGTCAGGTGTTTTGCCCAGCTAAAACACTGTGCCAGCTGTTCCAGTTGTGTTTGGGCAGCATCACTGTTAAACAGCACGCCACCTTGTTTTTTCGCGCTGCAAAAGCCCTGATAAAACGCCCATTGCAGTTCCATTGTCCAGTTAGCACCGGTTAATTGCACCTGCGCCAGGCCTAAATTATCTAAACTGCGCGCCGCCTTTTGCACACTACGCTGCGCATCCTGGGCATTAAAGTGGATCTGAAAACCATTTTCGGTAGGAGTAAGTAAAGCTTTACCCCATTTATTTGCTACGGTTTCGGCCTGTAGCTGAATTTGCACAACGTCTGTCATCTGTCACCCTTTTTATCAGTGCGGTTTTGCGTTAAATGCGATGCTAATCAGTGTATCACAAGGCTTTACGAGCGAAACAGAAGCTCGTTATTTTGCTGCTACGCCACGCTAAAGCGCGCGTTAAATTACTGCAAATTAAATAAGATGACGATATGCCCGCCAGTCTGTATACTTCCGCGTCTTTTTAAATCTGATTGCGATGCCAGCAATATTCTGCTATCTATAGCCGCCATATTTTTTCGCTTGGCATTATACAGGAGATGATTATGCCAGAAGGCAATACTACCAAAACGCTGGGCTTACTTGCCCTTGCAGGCGTAGCGCCATATCAGGAAGCTGTCGGGGAAGAGTATATGAACCCGAAGCAACTGGAACATTTCCGCCGCATTCTCGACGCCTGGCGTCAGCAGCTGCGCGAAGAAGTTGATCGCACCAAGAATCATATGGCAGATGAAGCTGCTAACTTCCCCGATCCGGTAGATCGTGCCGCTCAGGAAGAGGAGTTCAGCTTAGAACTACGTGCTCGGGATCGTGAACGTAAGCTACTGAAAAAAATTGAGAAAACACTACAGAAAATTGAAGATGAAGACTTCGGCTTCTGTGACACCTGCGGTATTGAGATTGGTATTAAGCGCCTGGAAGCCCGTCCAACGGCTGACATGTGTATCGATTGCAAAACCTTAGCAGAAATCAAGGAAAAGCAACTGGGCGGCTAAGATGCCCGCTTCGATGCCAATTGTTAACCCCGCTTATATCGGCCGGTTTGCGCCTTCGCCTTCCGGCCCACTTCATTTCGGTTCACTTATTGCTGCGGTTGGCAGCTATCTGCAGGCCAAAAGCCAGCATGGCCAGTGGCTGGTGCGGATGGAAGATATCGACACGCCTCGTATGGTGCCGGGCATCGACAGCGATATTCTGCGCACACTTGAGCAATTTGGTTTACTGTGGGATGGCGAGGTGTTGTATCAAAGCCAGCGCCTGCAACGCTACAATGAAATTTTTAACCAGTTACAGCGGCAACAGCTGATTTATGCCTGCCAGTGCAGCCGCAAACAAATCAGTGCAATGGGCGGTACTTACGACAACCGCTGTGGCGCATTGCAATTAACCGCTGATAACCTGGCTTGGCGCCTGCGCAGCGACAATGTCAACACCCACTTTACCGATCTGTTATTTGGCCCACAACAGATAACTACACAACTGGCGCAGGAAGATTATATTATTAAACGCCGCGACGGTTTTTTTGCCTACCAGTTGGTGGTAGTGGCAGATGATATCGACCAAGGTATAACTGAAGTGATCCGCGGCGCCGATTTATTGCCAATGACACCACGGCAACAAGCATTGTGTCGCTTGCTTAGCGCACCTCTACCGCGCTATGGCCATTTGCCTCTTGCAGTGCTGCAGCCGGGGTTTAAGCTCAGTAAACAAAACCACGCTGCCGCTATCAGCCAGTGGCCTGAAACCAGGGTAATGCGTAAAGTGTTGTCTTTTCTTGGCCACCCGCCACCGGCAGAATTAGAACAAGCCCCGGTTACAGAACAACTAAGCTGGGCCATTACCAACTGGCAGCTTGCCAAAGTACCGCTGCAAATGGAAATAAGCAGCACAGAATTTCGTTAAGCTGGCCCAGTTTCATTCTTTTTTTGCTTCGGCTGCGGTATTATTAGCCGGTTTTTGAAAATGCAGCCTGGTGCTGTTTTACCGTGCAGCTCAGGGCTGTTTTAGAAGGCAGCTCAGTGCTGTTTCAGAATACAGCTCAAGGCTGTTTCAAAATACAGCTCAAGGCTGTATTTGTCAGGAGAATTATCATTATTTCGCGAGTGTTAGATTTTTGCCGCCGCACTTTTGGCGGCAAGGCCACTAAGGCAAACAACCAGAAAACTAAAGCTGCAAGCAAAGTGCAACAAGCACCACGCCCGGCTCCAGGTGCCAGCTTGTTACCTGCCGTACAGCGTTTAAGCCGCGATCAGCATGCTATTTCACGTAAAGACATCAGCCCAAACGCACTTAAAGTACTGTACCGTCTCAAAGACGCCGGTTTTGATGCTTATCTGGTGGGTGGCTGCATCCGCGATTTATTGCTCGGCCTTAAACCAAAAGATTTTGACGTGGTAACCAACGCCAAACCCGAGCAGGTAAAACAGGTGTTTCGCAACTGCCGCCTGATTGGCCGCCGGTTTCGTTTAGCCCATGTCGTATTTGGCCGTGAAGTTATTGAAGTTGCTACCTTTCGTGGTCACCACAGTGGCGCCGATGACGAAGCCGACACCGCACCTAAGTTAAAAACAGCCAGTTTAAGCGACCATGGCCAAATTCTGCGCGACAACGTTTACGGCACCATTGAAGAAGATGCAGAGCGGCGCGACTTTACCGTTAATGCGCTGTATTACTCGGTAAATGATTTCTGCGTTTATGACTTCGCCAACGGCATGCAGGCTATAGCCGCACGTAAAATTGAACTGATTGGCGATCCGGAGACACGTTATCGCGAAGATCCGGTGCGAATTTTGCGCGCCATCCGTTTTGCTACCAAGCTGAATATGCAAATTGCCCCAGCCAGTGCAGAGCCGATAGCACAGCTGGCGGTATTGTTGAAAAATATTCCGCCTCCGCGTTTATTTGACGAACTGATAAAGCTGCTGCTGGCCGGTAAAGCCTTTGATAACTTTATGCTGATGCGCGACAGCAAAGTATTAAAACAGCTGCTGCCGCAACTGGATAAACTGTTAAAACAGGAGCCGGAAGGCAAAGCGTTTCAGCTGGCCACTAAAGCACTACAAAACACCGATGAGCGGGTTGAAGCTGATAAACCGGTAACACCGGCCTTTATTTTTGCTGCCCTGCTGTGGTACCCGGTAGAGCTTCGCAGCCAAATGCTGATAACCGACGGTTTAAGTGAAATTGATGCGATGAATATCGCCATGACCGAAGTGTTGGACGATATTCAGCGCACTATCGCCATTCCTAAGCGTTTTACGCTGTCAATGCGCGATATCTGGGCCCTGCAAAGCCGTTTAACCAAACGCGCCGGACGCCGTGCCTTTAAACTGTTGGAACAGCCTAAGTTTCGTGGCGCCTTTGACTTTCTGCAATTGCGCGCCGAAGCCGAAGGTGGCAGCCTGGTTGAACTGGCCCTATGGTGGGAAAGATTTCAGTTTGCTGATGAAACCGACCGGCAGCAGCTGATCAACCAGCTTGGCAAAGAAGGCATCGACAAAGGCCCGCGCCGCCGGCGTAGCTATAAACGTAAACCCACGGCAGAATAATGACACCGCTTCGCTGTTATATTGGTTTAGGCGCAAATCTGGATCAGCCGGTGGCGCAGTTGCAACAAGCTGTGCAGGCACTTAAGCAGCTGACACAAAGTACACTGGTGGCGGTATCCGGCTTTTACGGCTCTAAACCTATGGGGCCGCAAGATCAACCCGATTATGTTAATGCCGTAGCCGCAATAGACACCGCACTAACGGCAGAGCAGCTACTGGATGCCCTGCAACAGATAGAACAGCAGCAGGGCCGTAAACGTAAAGCCGAGCGTTGGGGCCCACGTACACTGGATTTAGACATTCTGCTGTACGGCAATCAGGTTATTGCCACTGAGCGCTTAACCGTGCCGCACTATGGCTTGCGTGTACGTGAGTTTGTACTGTATCCCCTTTACGAAATTGCCCCCCAGCTTAACCTGCCGGACGGTACTGTATTATCCTCTTTACTGGCGCAGGTATCGCAAAATGGCCTGCAAAAACTTCACAGCAGTTGCAGCTGATCGCACTTTGTGCGATCTTGCGCGTCCTGCATTAATGGTCGGATGAGAAGATTATGGCTAAGATCACCACTGCCGTATTACAGAAAATGAAGCAGCAAAGCGACAAGATCACTATGCTGACAGCCTATGATGCCAGCTTCGCTAAATTATTTGCCGAGCAAGGCGTAGACGTACTACTGATTGGCGACTCCTTAGGTATGGTACTGCAAGGCCACGGCGATACTTTGCCGGTTAGCGTTAACGACATTGCTTACCATACCCGCGCCGTGCGCGCCGGTGCACCGGATGCGTTCGTCATCGCTGATATGCCGTTTATGAGCTACGGTACCCTGGAGCAAGCGTTGCAAAACGTAGTGCCGCTGATGCAGGCCGGTGCCAATATGGTGAAACTCGAAGGCGGCAACTTTTTGCTAGCCACAGTAAAAGCCTTAACCGAGCGCGGCGTGCCGGTATGTGGCCATTTAGGTTTAACACCGCAGTCGGTGCATATCTTTGGTGGTTATAAAGTGCAGGGTAAAACCGATGCTGCCGCCGATACCATGGTTGCGCAAGCCAAAGCGCTGCAAGATGCCGGTGCGCAATTGTTGGTGTTAGAGTGCATTCCCACTGCCTTAGCTAAACGTATCACCGACGCCCTGAGTATTCCGGTTATCGGTATTGGTGCCGGTAATGTTACCGACGGCCAGGTGCTGGTAATGCATGATTTACTCGGCATCAGCAGTGGCTATATTCCAAAGTTTTCCAAGAACTATCTGGCACAAACCGGTGAAATAAGAAGCGCTATTGCCGCTTATGTCAGCGAAGTAAAAAGCCAGACGTTTCCTGCCAGCGAACACAGTTTTTAAACCCGATGAAAATACTCAACTCTATTGCTGCGCTGCGGGCACAAATCAGTGCCTGGCGGCAAAATGGCGAGCGTATCGCTTTTGTGCCCACGATGGGCAACCTGCATAACGGCCACTTAAAACTGGTTGATGTTGCCAAAAGCCGCGCCGATCGGGTGATTGTCAGCATCTTTGTTAACCCGATGCAGTTTGGCAAAAATGAAGATCTCGACAGTTACCCGCGTACGCTGGAGGCTGATTGTGCCGGGCTAACCGCCCATGGCGCCGATGCAGTATTTACCCCTACGCCGGATATGATGTACCCGCGTGGCCTGGACGTGCAAACCTTTGTTGAGGTACCGCTGCTTGGTGATTTGCACTGCGGTGCCAGCCGTGCCGGCCATTTCCGTGGCGTGTCGACTATTGTTTGTAAACTGTTTAATCTGGTGCAGCCGGATATTGCCTGTTTTGGCCAGAAGGATTATCAGCAACTGGCGATTATCCGCCAGATGGTAACCGATTTATCCTTACCGATTGACATTATCGGTGTACCGACAGAGCGTGCAGCTAATGGCCTGGCGCTAAGTTCACGCAATGGTTATTTAACGCCAGAGCAATTGGCAACAGCCCCGCAGCTGTATCGACTGTTGCAACAACTGCGGGCAGAAATCCTGGCCGGTAACCATGACTACCGCAGTTTAGAGCAACACACTAAACAGCAGCTGAGCGCCGCAGGCTTTACAGCGGATTATATTGATATCTCTGACCAAACCGATCTGACGCTGGCCACCGATACTGATCAAGCTAAAGTGATTCTTGCCGCCGCCTGGCTCGGCAACACCCGATTAATTGATAATCTGGAAGTCTGATGTTGTGTTAGGCTGTCGCTATTCGCAGACAGCCTAACTATTTGATATAAAATGTATTTATAATTAACTTGCTCAGAGCGACGCCGATCGGCGACAGCTAGACACCGTTTCTACACAAAAGTCGAAGCAAGAACCACATAAGATAATGAATAATATATATTTTTAAATTCTGGCACGGCATCTGCAATTGCTATAACAAGATTGTAAGAAAAGCCGGAGACGGAAAATGAAAAAAGCCCTTATTACTGCCCTGTTATTACTAAGCGCCAATCTGGTACTGGCAAACGAATTTCTGAATAAGGTAAATCAGCAGGATCAGCCACAAACAGCGATACTGTCTGAGGCTGAATTAGCAGCTCAGGAAGAACTTAGTGCAGCGTTATCTGCCAATGCAGAATTGCCTTAAAGCGTTGCCGTAACAAGAGTTGTTTTAAAAGCACGGGTGGCAAGCCACCCGCTCAGTTAGAAACCGGACCTGAATTTTGCCGCATCGATAATGGCCCAAAGATGGGCAATAACAGCGATAATGCCGGGTATCACTAAAAACCATAAAGCATAGCCCGCTACACATACCAGAAAAAAGATAATTGCAGCGAATATACGGCCCTGTACTAACTGGCCTAAGCCCGGAATAAACACGTTACATAGCGCAGCAACAACGTTGCCACCTGAACCCTGACCTGCCATAACGTTCCCCTATCGATTGCTGTTTAATATATTACTGCTTTAACGCTGCAACAAACTGCTCTGACTGTGTAATAGCATTATTCATGTCATCAATCAGGCGGTTAATGTCTTTTTGCACAGTATTAAACTCACCCTGTAATGCGCCAATAGCTTTCGCATTCAGATTATGTTTTAAATACAGTGAATTGTCTCTGAGCGATGCCAATACAGGCTGCATACTTTGCTCGGCTCGGCGCATGGTTTTTAGCAGGCTGCTGTACTGGCGTCTGGTATCGGCCAGCTTTTTTTTACTATCTTGCTTTAACTTAGCGTTAGTATACTGCTCCAGCTCGTCCTGCCATTCATCAAACAAAGCCTCTGCTACCACTTCAATACTGTTGATGCGCTGACTGACATCCTCAGCCGCTGCACTGCAGGCCTGATACTCACTGTCAGTCGCTACATACATCCGCTGTAAATCGCCGCCATCAAATTTAATCAGGTCGCTAAACTGCTCCAAAGCTGATTTAAACTGCTTCTGAGCATCCTGCTGCGACTCCTGAGCTTCTTCTACGCGGTCAACCAGAATATCGCGCTTATGCACGCCCACTTTTTCCATCGCAGAATAATAAGCGCTCTGACAACCAGTAACGCTGAGTAATAAAGGGAGTAAAAGCCAAGCATAACGCATAAAATCAGTCCGTTGCCCAAAGGTAATGCCTGATAATAGCCTGTCATGCCACTTAGAACAAACCCGAATGTCAGGCAGCAAGCTCTTTGGCAAGTTGCAGCAGCTTGGGGTAAAACTCTTTATCCAGTTGCGCCAGTTGATCCTGCTCTACCAGCACATCATGCAGAATTTGCTCTGTGGTTAGCGGGTTAGCCAACACCACACGAAATACGATGGTTTCCTGGCGCTGATAGCGTGCCGGGGTTAAGCGGGTACGTGACACAAAAGACTTACCCTCTTCGCGCTGGCGCTTCTGAATAAACTTTGTCAGGCCGTTTAGCAGCTCGTTAAAACGTTGCAGTTGCTCCGGGGAGGCGTTAGCCATAGCTTTTTGCACCTGCGCCGGTACATAGCGGTAGGTGAGCAAACACAGCTCGGGCTCTGTGATCAGTTCAAAATCAATATTGTGCGCAATCAGTGTGGCAAAATAGCGCGCTTTTTCGAGGCTGCGGTTGATCAGAATTTCATAACCATCGCGGCCAATTACCTGCAAACAGGCATGCACCAGCATCGCCATGCCTGGGCGCGAGCCTTCCAGCGTCTGGCTGCCTAAATCTTTTGAGCCTTTACGCAGGATATATTCAGCGTGGTGCTCAATGGCATGCGCAGCAGAGGGGTGTTTAAACACCACCATACCGGCTCCCATCGGCACGTACATTTGTTTGTGCGCATCTATGGTAACGGAATCTGCCCGTTCTATGCCGGCCAGTAAGTAGCGGTATTTTTCTGACAGTAAAGTCGCACCGCCCCAGGCGGCGTCAACATGGAAGTGACACTGATATTGCTCGGCTAAATCAGCCAGTTGGTGTAATGGATCAACATTACCGGTTTCGGTAGTACCAGCCACGCCAACAATAGCCAGTACGCGGATATTAGCTGCGCTAAGCTCGGCCATTTTTTCGGCTAGCAAGGCGGTATCAATTTTATTATTAGCATCGGTTTTAACCGCGATAAGTGACTCACGGCCTATACCCAATACATCGGCAGCCTTACCCAGAGAGTAATGGCCGCGCTCAGACACCAGGATCGCCAGGCCATCATAGCCATAGTGCTTCATAGCCTTAAACAGGCCTTCACGGGCGATACCTTTAAAGTCGCCATCGGCTTTTAGCAGGCGGTTACGCGCTATCCACAGTGCAGTAATATTAGCAATAGTACCGCCGGAGCAAAACGCCCCCAGCGAATGGTTGGCACTGTGCATCCACTTTTTATAAAAGCCATCGCCTTCGCCGTACACCAGGTGATGCATCATGCCCAGCACCTGGCGCTCCATCGGCGTAAAGGCTTTGGAGGTTTCAATTTTTACCAGGTTCTGGTTCAGCCCCACCATCATTTTTGACAGCGACAAGACAAAATACGGCAATGCTGACGTCATATGGCCGATAAAACTCGGCGCAGCGGTATGTACCGAGTGCGCTACCAGCTTTTGCATCAGGCTTTCGGCGTAATCCGAGACAAAGTTCGGCATCTGCGGAATTTGATGGGTTTGAAAATCGCGCTCTATTTGCCACAGCGGTTTTTCTACCGCCACGATACTTTCGCGCAAAAAGCCAGCCAGGTTCTGTGAAAGGTTTTGCTCAATAATACTCAGCGTTGAGTCTGGCGCTTCCGGCACCGTAAAGATGCGCCATAAAGCTTCTTCAGAAGCGGTTGCCTGGCGTTTACTGGATTCTGTCATGCGCTTGCTACTCTGCATACGGTTTCAGCGGTTACTAAAACAGCCGGAAAATGGCGCTCACTTTACTGCAAGCGCCGAAAAATGTCTGCAAAAAAATAGCCGCAAACATGGTAGAGGGATTGGTTTGCCCTAAGCCAACCGTTGAAGGCATGGATGCTGACAAATTCGCCTGGAGCGAATTTGAACAGCTGTGCTGGTCCGCAGGATGAACTTCAGGGATGAAGTTCATAGTCGAGCCCCCCAGGGACTGGGTTTACGGCGCGTTGGCGTGGGCAAACCAAGCCGATCATATACACCTATATTCGGACTTAGCTTCGCAAGCCAATGCCACGGTTAATCAGATACATGGCATAGCTAAACAGCACGACAATAAAGCCCACCACCACCGCTAGCGCCAGCCATAGGCTAACGTCGGTTACGCCCAAAAAGCCATAACGAAACGCATTCACCATATACACCACCGGATTTAACGCAGCCACATGCTGCCAGAAGCCAGGCAGCAAGGTTAATGAGTAAAACACACCGCCTAAATAGGTAAGTGGTGTAAGCACAAAGGTAGGAATAATGCTGATATCGTCAAAGGTTTTCGCATACACGGCATTAATCAGGCCGCCCAGAGAAAACAGCATCGACGTTAGCGTAACGGTAACGATAATTACCGCCACGTTATGGATTTGAATAGTAACGAAAAACAGCGACAGAATAGTGACTATCAGCCCTACCAGCATGCCACGCGCCATACCGCCGCCAACAAAACCCAGCACAATAATGTAGTTTGGCACCGGCGCTACCAGCAGCTCTTCCACATTGCGCTGAAACTTGGCACTGAAAAATGACGACGCCACATTGGCATAAGAGTTAGTGATAACCGACATCATAATCAGGCCAGGTACAATAAACTCCATGTAGGTAAAACCGCCCATATCGCCAATGCGCGAACCGATTAAACTGCCGAAAATAACAAAATACAATGTCATGGTAATGGCCGGCGGTACCAGAGTTTGCACCCAAATGCGCAAAAAGCGGTTGGTTTCTTTATCCCAGATACTTTTTAACGCTACCAGATAATTAGCGTTGCTCATTTTGCACCTCCGCGGCCGTTCTCTACCAGCGACACAAACAATTCTTCCAGCCGGTTGGCTTTATTGCGCATTGATAACACCTTAATATCCTGGGCACTAAGCTGGGCAAAAATGGTGTTTAAGCCCTGTGCTTTCTCTACATCGACTTCAATACTGTTGCCGTCGAGCAGGCGCCAGTTAACACCTTCCAGTTTAATTGCTGTCGGCTCTGTCGCGAGATCCAGGACAAAGGTCTCACGGGTCAGCTTGGCTAACAGCGTCTTCATGCTGGTGTTTTCAATAATCAGCCCTTTGTCGATAATGGCGATATTGCGACACAAGCTCTCGGCCTCTTCCAGATAATGGGTGGTTAAAATAATAGTAACGCCCTGCTGGTTAATTTTGCGCAGAAACTCCCACATCGAGCGGCGCAGTTCGATATCGACACCCGCTGTCGGCTCATCCAGGATCAGCAGCTTTGGCTCGTGCATTAAAGCACGGGCTATCATTAAACGCCGCTTCATACCGCCGGATAATTCGCGGGCGCGGGCAGTACGTTTTTCCCACAAGCCCAGCTGACCAAGGTACTTTTCAGCCCGTTCAAGCGCCAGCTTTTTTGGTACACCGTAATAACCGGCCTGATTCACCACTATCTGTAATACGGTTTCAAACTGGTTAAAGTTAAATTCCTGCGGCACTAAACCCAGTTGGCTTTTTGCTGCTTCGAGCTGAGTATCAATATCGTAATCAAATACTTTAATACTGCCTTGCGACTTATTTACCAATGAACTGATAATGCCAATAGTGGTACTTTTGCCAGCGCCGTTTGGGCCTAACAGTGCAAAAAAATCGCCTTGGTTTACTTGTAAATCGATACCGCTTAATGCCACAGTACCGCTTTTATATACTTTATGCAGACCTTTGATATCTAACGCTAAACTCAATGCTATTCTCCTGCTTTTGCGGCATCACCACTGTAACCCCAGCGGTTAAGTAACTGATGCGGCAGCTTAAGGTGGTCTAAAATGCGCGCCACCATAAAATCGACTAAATCGCTGATCTGTTTCGGCTGATGATAAAAACCCGGTGCTGCCGGCATAATAGTGACACCCAAACGCGCCAGCTTAAGTAAGTTTTCCAGATGAATGGCACTAAGCGGGCTTTCGCGTGGCACTAAGATCAGCTGGCCGCCTTCTTTGATCACTACATCCGCGGCGCGCTCGATCAGGTTGTCACTGGCACCGGTGGCAATGGCTGATACGGTACCGGTTGAACAAGGGCAAATCACCATTTGCCGCGGTGCGGCTGAACCGGATGCAACAGGTGAGAACCAGTCATCTTTGCCGTACACTTTAAGCAAGCTGGCATCGCAAGCAAAATGTTCCAGCAGCATCTGCGTGCATTTGTCAGGTGCTGCCGGCAGTTTAATATCGTGCTCGGTGGCAAATACTACCCGTGCCGCGCTTGATACCAGCAAATGCACTTTAATACCCTGGGCCAGCAATAACTCAAGTAAACGCCAACCATAAGGTGCGCCCGAGGCACCGCTAAAAGCCAGCGTGATCTCTTTTGCAATTGTCATTTGTATTTCCACATTAGTGTTCCCATTTGCGTCTTAGCGCACTAATCAGCTTATCGTGAATACCGCCAAAACCGCCGTTGCTCATAATGACAATACTGTCGCCCTGCTCTGCCTGCTCAGATAACAGGCTCACTAAAGCGTCAATGTCTTGCGTTAATGTTGCTTTGGGCGTCAGCGCGCGGGTTAAGGCATCCAGCGACCAGTTGGCGTTGGCCGGTTCATACAAAAACACCAGATCAGCCAGTGCCAGCGACAGTGGTAGTGCCGCCTGATGCACCCCCATGCGCATGGTATTAGAGCGAGGCTCCAGTACGGCCAGTACCCGGTTTTGGCCTACTTTATTACGGATACCCTGCAAGGTGGTGCTGATAGCGGTAGGATGATGGGCAAAATCGTCATATACCTTAATACCGGCCACATCGGCTTTTAGCTCCATCCGTCTTTTCGGCGCAATAAAGCGCGTTAATGCTTCCAGTGCCGCGTCAACCGGCACTCCGGCATGACGCGCTGCTGCAATAGCCATCACTGCGTTATCGACATTATGCTGGCCACTGAGTTGCCAGCTCAGCTCACCAAGTTGTTTGTCCTGATAGTACAAAGCAAATTGGCTACCATCACTGCTAATCAGCTCTGCGCGCCAGTCAGTGCCATAGCTTTGCCGCTCGCTCCAACAGCCCATATCCAGCGTTTGTTGTACTGCTGGTGTATCTTCCGGCGACAACACCAAACCATTGGCTGGCACCATGCGCAGCAAATGATGAAACTGGCGCTGAATAGCCGCTAAATCAGGGAAAATATCGGCGTGATCATATTCCAGATTATTAATAACCACAGTACGCGGCCGGTAATGCACAAACTTAGAACGTTTATCAAAAAAGGCGGTGTCATATTCATCGGCTTCAATAACAAAAAACGGTGACTCGCCAAGCCGGGCCGAGCAATCAAAGTTCTGCGGAATGCCGCCAATTAAAAAGCCCGGTTTTAAACCAGCACATTCTAAAATCCAGGCAAGCATAGTGCTGGTGGTAGTTTTGCCATGGGTACCAGACACAGCGAGCACCCAGCGGTCAAATAATACCTGCTCTGCCAGCCATTGCGGGCCTGAGGTATAGCGTAAATTAGTATTTAGTACATACTCTACCGCCGGGTTCCCACGCGATAAGGCATTGCCGATAATCACCATATCCGGCGCTGGCTCCAACTGTGCCGGATCCCAGCCCTGGGTTAATTCAATGCCCAGTTGCTGCAGTTGGGTACTCATTGGCGGGTAGACATTCGCATCGGCGCCTGTCACCTTATGGCCCATCGCTTTGGCAATAGCGGCAATGCCGCCCATAAAGGTGCCACAAATACCGAGAATATGAATATGCATAAGTTATCCTGAAAATTAGCCGCAGCCATTGTAGCAAATGCGAACATTGCTGCAGTAACAACTGCAATTTGCGTAGAAATTCTTTAAAATACGCTGGCCTCTACCGCATTAACAAAAATAATTACTGAGAAGGAACCACTAGCATGCGCCGCATCTCGCCAGTATTGCAACAGGACGGAGTCGACAGCGACCTGATTTCACTGCTTAAAACCATACTGGCCGCCTGCCGGGAAATCTCTTTTCGTGTCAGTCAGGGCGAACTGGCTGGGGTATTAGGTTCTACCCTGGGTGAGAATATTCAAGGGGAAACGCAGAAAAAACTCGATATTATTGCCAATGAATTGCTAAAAGAAGTGATTCTGGAAACCGGCGTGGTAAAAGCCATCAGCTCAGAGGAAGAAGACGACACCGTTGCCGGCAACCCAAACGGCAAATATCTGGTGACTTTTGACCCGTTAGATGGCTCGTCTAACACTGATATCAATAGCTTAATCGGCACCATTTTCTCTATTTTGCCAGCGCAAGCCGATAAAGCTGCAGATGATGCCAGTCAGTTTTTACAGCCTGGCACGGCGCAAGTGGCTGCAGGCTATGTCTTGTATGGCCCGTCTACGATGCTGGCGTTAACCACCGGCAAAGGTACACGGATTTATACATTGGATAAAACTTATGGCGGCTTTTTGCTTACTGAAGAGCAAGCAGCCATTCCGAAATACACCGCCGAATTTGCGGTGAATATGTCGAACCAACGCTACTGGCAGCCGGCCATGCAAGCTTATATTGCTGATCTACTTAAAGGCAAAGAAGGCCCGCGCGGTAAAAACTACAATATGCGCTGGATAGCCGCTATGGTGGGTGATGTACACCGCGTGCTATGCCGCGGTGGTATTTTTGCTTATCCGCGCGACACTAAAGACGCCAACAAGCCGGATAAACTGCGACTAATGTATGAAGCCAACCCAATGAGTTTTCTGGTAGAACAGGCCGGTGGTGTAAGCTCTACCGGTTATGAGCGTATTATGGATATAGTACCAACCGACATTCACCAACGTGTAGCAGTAATACTTGGCTCAAAGCACGAAGTAGAAAGCTGCGTTGCCTATCATCAGCGATAGCCATTTTTATTGCCGGCGCTATAATAAGCGCCACTTTTAACCAAGCTTTTATCATTTAAGGACCAGGCCATGAGCTTAAGCGATGTTGCAGCAGGTAAGAACCTGCCAGAAGAAATTAACGTTATTATTGAAATTCCGGCCAATGCCGATCCTATCAAGTACGAAGTAGACAAAGATACCGGTACCGTTTGGGTAGACCGTTTTATGTCTACACCGATGTTTTACCCGTGCAACTACGGCTTTGTAAACCAAACTTTATCACTGGATGGTGATCCGGTAGACGTATTGGTACCAACACCTTACCCACTGGTACCCGGCGCTGTGATTAAATGCCGCCCGGTAGGTGTGTTGTTTATGTCAGACGAAGCAGGTGAAGATGCCAAAGTTATCGCCGTACCTGTAAGCAAACTGACCAAACTGTATGACCATATTCAGGACATCAACGACGTGGACGAGCTGCTGAAAAAGCAAATTCAGCACTTCTTTGAGCGTTACAAAGAATTAGAAGCCGGTAAATGGGTTAAAGTAAACGGCTGGGGCGATGCTGCTGCTGCCAAAGCTGAAATTGTTACCTCATTTGAACGGGCTAAGAAATAACTATCTGCCTTTTGTAACAAAGCCCGACACCGTTCGGGCTTTTTAATGGCGTGCACCTAGCAGACATAACCACAAGCATTTGCTTAAATAAAGCACTATACTGCGCCTAAATCTATTCTAATAATAACTAACAAATTTACAGAGGCCAGCAGTATGGATGTGTTACGACGCCTGTCTATATCAAAGAAAATCTACCTGATACCCTTTATCGGCACCCTGAGTTTTATCATTTACCTGATTCTTGCCAGCAATACGGCGCTGAACAACGTTAAAACGCTGGAGCAAACCCGTGATGTACAGTTCCCGGTATTGCAATCGGCCCAAAGCTCGTTGGTGCTGCTGGAACGGATAAAAGACTCGCTGGCCAGTGCAGTAACTACAGGCGATGAAGAAGCTCTGGCCGGTGCTGGCGCATTCAGCCGTCAGCTGACACAAGATTTAAGTAACATTTCCCAGCTAAACCGTGACTATGCCAATGATGTCAGCAATATCCAGCAAAGCTACGACGCTTACTATCAGGTGGCCTACAAAGTGTCGCAGGAAATGATTAACAACACTGCTGATTTTAGTACCCTGCCCCAGCGTTCAGAAAAAATGAATGCCGATTACGACACCACCGCCCTGCTGCTAAGCCAGTTCCGTGATATGCGGTTGCAGGAGTTTACCTCAGCGATTGACGACGCCAGTGAACAGGCCGGCACCCTTATCACTGTGGGTATTATTATGGGCGTGATCACTACGCTGGTGCTGTTTGGCACTGCGTTTCCGGTCGCACGGGGCATTCAAAGCAGCCTGGGCAACATGATTAACTCGTTACAGGATCTGGCCAAAGAAAACGGCGACTTAACCGCCCGCATTAATACCAATAGCAAAGACGAGCTGGGTGACCTGGCGTACTGGTTTAACACCTTTATGCAAAAGCTGCAGCACGTAGTAAAGGATATTGTTAATACTGCCGTGCCACTGTCGGCCCTGGCTAAAGACTTACACGAGCTAACCGACGACACTAATAAAACTATTGCCCAGCAGCGTAAAGCGGCTAACCAGGCCAAACATGCAGTGGATGACATGAGTGCCAGCGTAGTAGCAGAAGTTAGCAGTGCTAACGAAGCTGCGGCTGCCGCCAATCAGTCCAGCGACGCTGCAGGTCAGGGCCAGCAAACCGTTATTGCAACGGTACAGAATATTCAGCTATTAGCGGGCAATGTGCAGGACGCCTCTGATGTGATTCTGCAACTGGAGAAAGATGCCAATCAGGTAGGCACAGTGCTAAGTGTGATTAAAGGTATTGCAGAGCAAACCAACCTGCTGGCACTGAATGCCGCTATTGAAGCCGCACGCGCTGGTGAACAGGGCCGTGGTTTTGCCGTGGTAGCCGATGAAGTTCGCACGCTGGCATCGCGCACGCAAAAATCAACTGAAGAAATTCAGCGCACCATAGAACAGCTGCAAACAGCCGCCCGGCTGGCAGTACAGAAAATGCAGCAAAGTACCACGCAGGCAAATCATAGTGTGCAATCAGCCAATAAAGCTGGTGATGCCCTGCAACTGATCACTAAGAGCATTGCGCAAATACGGCTGATGAACCAGCAAATTGCAGAAGCCACTGATGATCAACAAAAAATGGCCAGCGATATCGTTGGCCATGTTGATGCTATTTTCAAAAATACCGAACATAGCTCAGAAAGCGCTGGTCATATTGCTAAAGCCAGCAGTGAGCTGGCTTCACTGGCGCAAAATCTGGAAAGTATTACCAAATTATTCAGAGTGTAAAAACGGCCGGACCACAAGCCCGGCATATGCTGGCTTGTGGTTAGTTGTCAGCTCTTTTGCTGTTGCAAAAAAGTCAGTAGCTCTGCTGGCGGCATCGGCCTGGCATACATAAAACCCTGCACTTCATCACAGCCCATGGCAACAATTGCCTGCTCCTGTGCCTCAGTTTCTACGCCTTCAGCAATAGTCGCCAGATTTAGTTTTTTGCCCAGATTAATAATGGTTTCAGCTATGACTTCTCCGGCCGGTTTATCAATATCACGAATAAAAGCACGATCTACTTTTATCCGATCCAGCGGCAGTTGCTGCAGATAATTCAGTGATGAAAAGCCAATACCAAAGTCGTCTATCGCTACCTTGATACCGAAGTTTTTCAGTTTCTGCAGTGCGTCGATCACGATCTTAGGCTCGTCCATTACCACCGACTCAGTAATTTCCAGCTCAAGCAGTTGCGGGTCGATCTGGTGGACACTAACGCAGTCAATAACCGATTGCACAAAACCATGGCTTCTGAACTGTGGCATCGACACATTTACGGCAATACGCAAGTCAGTGTAGCCTTGTTTTTGTAGCTGTTTAATTTGCAGGCACGCCTGCTCCATTACCCAGAAACCTATCTCTACAATTAAGCCGGAATACTCTGCCAGCGGAATAAACACAGCAGGCGAAATAAATTGCCCATTTGGCTGCGGCCAACGTAACAACGCTTCCATACCCACAACCTGTTTTGTGGTTAAAGAAACCTGAGGCTGATACCACAGCTGCAATTTATCGTTGGCAAAATCCTGGCGTAACATACGCAACAGTGCCAGCCGCTCAGCCATTTCATCTTCCATTTCTGCCTGATAATACTGGAAGTTCTGACCGAGGTGTTTTTTGGCTTTATTCAGCGCAATGTATACATGCTTAAGGATCGTCAGCCCCTGTTCGGCAGTATCCGTTAAGTGGCAAAAGCCAAAGGTGGCACTGATTTGCAGTGAATGCTCTGACGCTTTAAACGGCTCGTCAAACACCGCCTGTAAACGCTCAGGTGTCAATTCTGTGTCAGGCCCCACCAGGCCAAACACGTCCGCACCAATGCGGCCTAGCTGGGCATAAAGACCAAATTTTTCAATTAATCTGAATGTCACTGCGATCAGTAACTCATTGCCAACGTCCTGGCCTAAACCATCGTTAACATCAGAAAAGTGGTCGATATCAATTAACACCGCAACATTGTGCTCTGCTTCGTAACGGCGGGTATCTTGCAAAATCTGAATAAACTCATTGCGGTTTGGTGTTTTGGTAAGCGGATCTATATAAGCAGCATGCTTAAGTTGCTGAAATAGAGTAACGTTTTCATAGCCAATAGAAATATTACTTAAAAACACCTCTATCAGTTGGCGATCAAAATTCTCTATCGGCCGGTTAGTTTCAATATATACCGCAGCGCTGTGGATCTCATTGCCCAAATACAACACCGTTTCCCGATCGGTAAAAATGTGTTCATGGGTGCGTAAACAGTTGGTAATTTGCTGCACAATACGTGGGTTGCCCAGCCTGTCAAGCTGACACTTAATGTAGGGAGCATAATTACCGGCCGCGCCTAACACGTATATGGTTTCGCTGGCGCTGCCGTCATCTTCTATCTGGGCACACAGCACCCCTTCAGCATGTAAACCAATTAGTGATGAGATCTGCGTAACAACACCTTCAGAGAACTCATGTAACGAGTGCTGCTCCAGCAGATTTGCCCCGGCATTGATAATTTTTTGCAAACCCAGACGGTTCTGATTAATGGTACGGATCTGCTGATAAGAACGCAGAGAAGAAATAATCGACGTAACCAGTTTGCTGCGGGTCAGTTCTGTTTTGGTTTTATAATCGTTTATATCATATTCTTTTATAACGCTTTCTTCAGGCGCGTAGCCCGGCTGTCCAGTACGCAGCACAATACGAAGCTCATCCATGCCAAGCTCGTCACGGATTTGTTTCACAACCTTAAGACCGGCGTCATCCGACTCCATCACCACATCAAGCAGCACCAGCGCTATATCAGGGTGTCGGGTTAAAAAAGCAATTGCCTCTTTACCAGAGTAAGCATGATGAAATTTCAGTTGCTTACCTAAAACAGTAAGATCACTCAGTGCCAGCTTGGTCACTGTATGGATCTCTTCATCATCATCAACAATCAACAAGTGCCACTCGCCCAGTGTGTGCTCCTGTGCTGGCTCCGGTTCGTCTTCTGCTAAAAACAGAAAATCTTCATCTGTTTCTTTTGACACCATTATTCAGCCTTATTTAATGATTCCGTTTAAATATACATGTTTAATCTGTTAAATAGTAAGGTATAACAGATTTTATTTTACACAAACAACATAGCTTTACTTGCCGCATATTGCAGCAGATGCCAAGATAACCTATGTTTCACTTTCTGTTGTTCAGGCTGTTGTTATGGTTAAAATTAGTGCATTAAACAGCCAGCAACGTTTGCTGCAATTGGCTAAATCTCAGCTGGGCGGCATTAGTAGTGTCAGTCCGGTTGCACAAAACGATCCCGCTGAGCAACAAGGGAACTTTAGCGACAAACATCATCATCTGGCAGCACGCTCTGGTGCGGCCAGTTCAGCTGCGTTAACACTGGCGCAACGTGCCGAACGCAGGTTGCAAATGCAGCGTGAACGGCAGCAATATAATCTTGAAAGCATTATGACCCTTGCTCTGGAGTACTGCACCGATCAGGTTTCAACCCAGGATGTCGACCCAGACTGGTTCCAGCAGTTTTGTGAACTGGTGCTGGAAATCTCGAATAAAAGCATGCAACAGCTATGGGCTAAAATTCTGGCCGGAGAAATTGCCAACCCGGGTAAATTTTCGCTGAAAACCCTGCATACGCTAAAACGCATGAGCTACAAAGAAGCGTTAGCGCTGCAGCAGGCGGTGAACTTAAGCTGCAAAACCCGGCAAGATCCCAGCGCCCGGATCTACTTTGGCTATATTCGCAAACCTTCGCTATGGCGCGTGCTAACAGGCAAAAGCCGCGCGGTACTTAACCTGAATCAATTCGGTTTATCGTACCCGCAAATTCTCAGCCTGATAGACATAGGCCTGTTGCACAGCTCTGAAATTGAAAGCGGCGAATTGCCCGCAGGCCAGATACTTAACTGGCAGTATCAGCAATTACACCTCAACGGCACTATCACCAGTAAAGGTGTAGTGCTGCAATACTATAAATATACCGCCAGCGGTGCAGAACTGCTGCCTTTGCTTAGCAGCCAGCCAAACCAGGCATATATCAGTGCGTTAAAACAGCTACTGGCCGGTATTATCCGTTTTAGCTGACGAGCACCAATGCAATATTTGCTGTAGCTTATTCACTTCCAGCGGTTTAAAAATCACATCATTCATACCCGCGGCTTTAAAGCTGGCAACTTCGTCAGCCAGTGCATGCGCAGTAAATGCCAGTATCGGCGTTAGCTGATACGCCTCCATTTGCCGTAGCTGTTTTGCAACCTCGGTACCATGCATATCCGGTAACTGAATATCTAATAAAATCACATCAAATTGCTGCACGGCGCATAACTGCAACGCTTGTTGTGCACAATTTGCAGTACTAAGTTCCAGTGGTTGCTGTTTAAGCAGCATCTGAATAAATGCCAGGTTAGTCGGATTATCATCAACCACTAAAAGCTTTGGTAGATTAATGGTATCAAGCGCTTGTATCTGTTGTAACTGATCCAGACAAAACGGTTCTGCTGTGATCGCTACACCCAGCGCCTCACGCCACATCTGAATACAGTCTGCACCAGCGTAACATAACACTCTGGTTTTCTGTTTCAGCGCCTGGATAAGCTCAAGCCATGCTGTCAGTTCAGTGGGCTCTGGTAAAAAAATCAACACCGCATCGTAATGATGTTGTTTAGCTTTAAGTTGTAACTCAGACAAATCAGCACATTGGGCCACACTAGTAACCAAACTACCCAGCGCAGCTTTTCGCTCTGCTAATCTTGTGAGCTGTGGATCAAATAACAACACATGTTTGAACCGGTCAACCTGCACCGGCTGACAATCCGCCGATGAGAAACGCACTGATACTGTACTGCCAAGCCCTTCGAGTGATTGCACGTCAATACTCGCATCCAGTTTGGCAGCTATCTGTGTAACAATCTGGCTATCAATATTCTGCCAGTGTGAGCTTTGCTGGCCGGGGTTAACCAGCTGCTGCCTGACAGGAGCCAACAAGCCATCGCCATTACCTGTCACACTGAGCAATAAACTGCCAGCTGAGCCAGTAACACTCAGCTGTATAGTCAGTGTCAGCTCTGTAATCCCCTCAGAGTGGCAGCTTAAGCGTAGCAAAGCTGTCAACAACGTTGTCAGTAAATTCTCAGGTAATGCAACTTGGTACAAAGCATTCGCCGGGGCTTCATTCAGCTGCAGCGCCAGATTCTGCTCTGCCAATATACTGCGATAATGCGGCAATTGCCGGCCGAGGTATTCTGTTAATAGCAGTGGTGTCAGCGGCTCAGGTTCAGTTGCCAGTGTTAACTCTACCAACATCAACTGGCTGTGAAGCGCCCGCTTTAGTTGTATTTGTGGCATTACGGCCGGTTGGTGTACCAATTGTCTAAGCTGCGACAACTGTTGTTGCTGTTGCAGCTGGTTTTGTTCATATAGCCGATGCAGCTGTGCAGATTGTTGTTTCTCGATAGTAAGCGATTGTGTTAATGCTGTTATCTGCTGCTTAAACTGATTTTTCTCAGTGTCATCGCGGGAGCGGTTGTTTAATTGCTGGCCAGCCAGTTCGTTCAGCGCCGTTTTTAACGGTGTCAGCTCTGCTACCAACTCGTCGTCTAACCGGCTATTTAACTGCCCTTGCTTTAACTGACTGAGTTTATGCACCAGCAAGCTGATATCAGTTTGCTGGCGTTGTGACACCCGGCCAATACCACCTAGCACTATTAGTAACGTCGCCCAACCCAACATAGCAACCACCAGCACTGGCACTAACCAAACGCTATAATTCCCCGGTGCTTCAAGTTGCACAACCACATAATAATCGTCATTTCGCCCGGCGATAACTTCTTCATAGCCACTGCTGGCAGCAGACGACGACATAGGTTGTATCGCCATCAATTTGCCAGCTTCATGCAACAATTGAAACTCTTGCTGCATCTGCTCCGGCTGAAACTGTGGTAATAAAGTGGCTTTATCTGTACCACTGATTAACCGGCCGGTGTCGCTGTATACTGCAATAGTACTGACAGGCAAAACACTGGCATAACGTAAATGGTTTAGCTGGGCTTTGAGTAAATCAGGATTTTTGCTGGCTAGCAAAGGCCGGATACTAAATTGCAGGCTTGACGTAAATTGCTGCACCTGTGCGCGCTGCATAATTTTGCTTTCGTAGTGATACCACAACGCCGTAAATAACAGCATCAGGCTAAGTGCAATAAGCCAGGGCAGAGTTAACTGTCTGAAATAATTTGTCAAAACTTAACCTGCCAGAACAATGCGTGAAATAACTATAAAACGATTTGTCAGGCCTCACAAGACAGGCCCGGAAAATGCTGACCAGCTGTTACAGCCAGCCAGCATTTAATACAGTGTTTAAAAATGCAGCTCTATGCCGGCGAATACGCCTTTAAAATCCACATCTGCATGTAAATTGTCAACATCATCCAGCCGCAGGTTCATAGCGCGATATCCTAGTTTAAGGCGCATATTAACGGCCAGATTATCCAATACAGCATAAGCCACGCCAGCCTGAACATCATATATCCGGTTGCCATCCAGCGACACGTAACTGCCCTGAGTAAATACGTCCAGCCCGGTCAGCGGTAAACCGACAATGGCAGAAGCATACAACATCGGAATAAGCTGCGATGCCCGTTGAGACGCTGCCATGCCATCAGTGCTAGTTTCAGCAACTGCAACGGTGCCATTAATGTATTTACCGTTTATGCCTAAATCCAGGCTTACCAGATCATTATCAAGAATTTCGTAGTACAACACATAGTCTGTATTAGTCAGCTCGGTTTGGTTTTGCAACTGGGTGTCGGCAGCGAAGGTAGCACCGGCGAAGGTAAAGTCAGCATCCAGGCTGGTTGAGCCTGAAGACTCTAACTGATTATGCTGCAGCCGGATATTAGGGATAAAAGGCAGCGGATGCTCCAGCGCGACATAATAAGATTTTTGCGTTTTGTCTGAGAAATTAAAACTCTGCAACTGACTACTATTAGCAAAGCCACCATCTGCAGAAGTACGCCAGCCATCTGCACCAACATAAAGCCCAAGCAAGGTATCTGCCTGCGCCGGTCCGATAAGTAAGAAGCCGCTAACAGATAAGATTAATGCGGTTTTTTTCATGCTGTAACTACCCTTGTGATAATAATTCAGAGAGATCAATTAACGCGGCATTCGCGCGGGAGATATAATTTGCCATTACCAGGCTGTGATTTGCCATCAAACCAAAACCACTACCGTTAAGTACCATCGGGCTCCAGATTGGCTGTTGTGTTGCTTCAAGTTCACGGATAATTTGCCGCAAACTGATCATGGCATTTTTACGCTGCAATACGTCACTGAAATCTGTTTCTATTGCTTTTAGAAAATGCAGTAAAGCCCAGGCAGCCCCACGGGCTTCGTAAAATTCATCGTCTATTTTCCACCAGCTGGTTTTGATATTACGATGTGCAGGCGTTTCGGTAGACTGGCGCGCTGACGCATCACCGGCCAGGTCCGTGTTAATACGCTCCTGGCCAACGCTGGCGCTTAAACGTTGTGAGTAGCTTCCAAGCCGTTTCTCTACTGCTTTCACCCAATCGCGTAAATTATCCGCGCGGGCGTAAAACTGGCTATCTGGTTTGGCGGGATCTAACAGCTCAGCACGATACAAATATAGTTGCTCTATTGCCTTGGCATACTCGGCCTCAGCACTGGGGATAGCCCAGCTTCTGTGATCAATATTAAAACGCGGCTGTGCCACTTTAAGAAAAACATTTTCTGTTGACTGTGACTGAGAGCGGCTGAAATCTTTGCGTAAGGCCAACGCAAGATCGCGTGACATTTCCAGCACGCCTAACTCCCATGCCGGCATATTATCCAGCAAGCTAAACGGCGGCATAATATCATTTGCCAGATAACCGCCACTTTTATAAAGCAGGGTTTCACTGACGCGGATCAACGCAGTGGTAGTGCTATAGCCGGTTATAGCGTTATCCCCCAGCTTGCGCTGCTCTTGCTTAATTTCTGCTATAAGCATTGAAGGTTCACGGCTTACCCACCAAGCGGTGCCATACATCAGCACCAGTATTGCAAATACTGCAGCACTGATGACTTTTTTATTAACCATAAAACGGCCCTCAGCGTTTGGGTGTAGCAACTACCGGCACGGTAAACGCCAGTTGCTGACCGTCAGCAAACTCTAACGTCAGCGGTATTTGCTGGCCAATTTCCAGTTTGTCTTTAGGTTCAAACAACATCAAGTGCAAACCGCCCGGCTCAAATGCCACACTGCCATCGGCATCAATATTAATTTCACTGATTTGTTCCATGCGCATCATGCCATCTTTATGAGTATGCTGATGCAATTCAACCCGCGCAAACTGGCTGCTACTGGCAGCAACAAGCGTAGCCATTTCTGAAGAATGATTATGTAATATCAGGTAACCTGCCGTTACCGTGCGCCCCGGCATTGGCTGACGAATTTTGCTATCTTCGACACTGAATACAGGGTCAGCATTAATCGACATAGCGCAGCTTAACATCAGCAAGGCAGCAAAAAACCGTAGCATCTTGTTTCTCCTTTATAGTCACGGCCTTATCTTACACCAGTTTCAACCAGTTAACAGCCCGTAACTTACCTGGTACAGTGTCAACGGTTTGGTAGCACCACCGCAGCCACCAGATAGGCCAATATTGCTGCTACAGGAAACATCACTAATAATATGACAGCCAGCAGGCGGATCAGCCAGCGTGGTTGCTGATAATAACCGGCAAAACCTGCACAAACGCCGGCAATTTTCCGGTAAGCACGGGCACAATACCAACGATCAGTGTCATAAGTTGCCATTTGTCTGTACTCCATCAAGGTGTTTTTTGTTTATCTGACTTAGCTCTGCTAACAGCAATAAAGCCACAAAAATAGCAAAGGCTGTCAGTTCTATTGTTACCCAGCTCATATCAGCGTTCCTTTTCTACAACATGCCGGTTTGCTACAACATGCCTGAAGCTTTTTGCCCCAAACCAAACAGTGGTATCAACCAGTGCCACAGCAGCACAACGGGAATTATGCTTAGCACCGGGCTTAAAAAAAGCAGCAGTAACCAACCGGATGACATCAACATCTCTTACTCTGCCACTACAGCGGCAGTATATACTGCCTGATATGCCAGTAATGCCGTTGCTGCATCTTGCTCAGCGGTTTGCCGGGCCAGCAGCTCTAGCGCAGTTTTATGCAGTGCAATTCTGGCCTGCTGCTGATTATGGCTATGCAGCTCCTGTAATTGCTGCTGGGCAGCGCCACGGATTTGATCTGTCAGATCATCTGCCATCGCATTGTTAGCCAGTAAAGCTCCGGCGAAAGCAGCAGTTAAAGTTAGAGCAGTCAGTGTGTTCATGATCGTTTCCTTGAAAGTGGTTAGTCTGTACTACACAACCGGTATTTCAAGTGCTGTGCCAAGTCGATAAAACAGCATAAACAACTGATATTAATAAATAAAATAATAAAGGCGGGTAACTTTCGTTATACCCGCCTTTTATTGAAACCCAAAAAATGGTGAAATTAACTAATCAGGTGGTTAAATCCGCTACAGGCGCTACTTTTGCCAGTGCCTGCAGCATTAACTCTGGCGTAGCATCAGCAAAATGACCACGCTCGCTTAACAAACGCCGCCATTGTCTGGCACCCGGCATACCTTGAAATAATCCCAGCATATGGCGGGCTATATGCCAAAACCGGGCGCCCTGCAGCATTTGCCGCTCAATATAGGGCAACATATCCAGCACCGCCTGATGCGGGCTACGGCTATAACCGGGTTTGCCATAAATCAGTTCATCAACACTGCTTAGCAACATAGGGTTTGAATACGCCTCACGCCCCACCATCACGCCGTCCAGGTACTGCAACTGTGCTTTGGCTTGCTCAAGTGTTTTAACGCCACCATTGAGGCTGATATTAAGCTGTGGAAACTCACGCTTTAACTGGTAGACCCGCTCGTAATTCAGTGGCGGCACTTCGCGGTTTTCTTTAGGACTTAAGCCTTTGAGCCAGGCTTTACGAGCATGGATAATCAGCTGTTGGCAGCCAGCATCGGCCACTGTCGCGACAAAATCCTGCAAAAACTGATAATCATCAGAGTCGTCAATGCCAATGCGGGTTTTCACCGTCACCGGTATGCTGACGACATCCTGCATCGCTTTCACACAGTCTGCTACCAGCTGTGGTTGTGCCATCAGGCAGGCGCCAAACATACCGTTTTGTACCCGGTCAGACGGGCAGCCAACATTTATATTTACTGCATCATAGCCACGCTGCTCTGCCAGCTTGGCGCAGTGCGCCATATCAGCCGGGTTAGAACCGCCCAGCTGCAGCACCACAGGGTGCTCTTCTTCATTAAACGCTAAATAATCACCACTGCCGTGAATAATAGCGCCGGTGGTGACCATTTCGGTGTACAGCACGGCATGCTGACTCAGCATACGGTGAAAGTAGCGACAATGCTTATCTGTCCAATCCAGCATAGGGGCAATGGAAAACTTGTGATCGATAAGCATGCTCATCAGTTACTTCATATCCGGCAGGTTGCGACCGTAGAAAATTTCACGCATTTCGCGGAATACTTTCTTGCTGATTGTCTTTTGCTCTTCCGGCGTCATTGAATCTTTGCCCATACCAAACAGGTAGTTATTCAAATCAGCTTCTTTTAGCATCATTTTGGTGTGGAACAGATTTTCCTGATACACGTTAACGTCAATCATCTGGAAGGCACGTTTGGTGTCTTCGTCCATAAAGTTCTGAATAGAACTGATAGGGTGATCGATATAATGCTTGGTGCCGCTGATATCGCGGGTAAAACCACGCACACGGTAATCGATGGTAACAATGTCAGATTCAAAACTGTGGATCAGGAAGTTCAGTGCTTTCAGTGGCGATATAATACCGCAGGTAGAAACCTCGATATCGGCACGGAAAGTACAGATGCCATCATGCGGGTGAATTTCGGGGTAGGTATGCACGCAAATATGGCTTTTATCCAGATGTGCCACAACAGCATCAGGCCGCGGCCCCGGGTTCTCTGAGTTGTCAGGATCAACCAGTACCGGCTCTTCACTTACCAGTATGGTAACACTGGCGCCTTGCGGATCGTAATCCTGGCGCGCCACATTCAGAATGTTAGCACCGATAATATCAGTGACTTCAGTCAGAATATCCGTCAACCGATCGGCATTATATTGCTCGTCGATATATTCGATGTATTCCTGCCGGTGTTGCTCAGTTTTGGCATAACAAATGTCATAAAGGCTGAAACTCAGGCTTTTTGTCAGGTTATTAAAACCGTGTAGTTTCAATTTTTCAAAAGGCTTAACCACTTAACATTGTCTCCGCTAAAAAACCGGTTACCGGTTTTGACTAATTTACTGCTGTTATTCTGCTGCTGGCGTGAGCTCAGCAGCTATAACACTGAATGAATGTGTTACGGCTACGCTGCCGGATAACATAATGGATACCGAACAATATTTATCTGCCGATAACTGCACTGCCCGCTCTACCTGCTTTTCACTGAGGTTAACCCCGGTTACGGCAAAATGCAGATGCAATTTGGTAAATACTTTAGGTACGGTGTCGGCGCGCTCGGCACTTAGCTTAACTTCACAATCAAGCACCTGCTGGCGGGATTTCTTTAAAATACTGACAACATCAACAGATGAGCAGGCACCTGCAGCCATCAGCACCATTTCCATCGGACTGGGGGCAGTGCTGTCATCTTTATTGCCATCAAATACCACTGCGTGCCCACTACCAGAGCGGCCAATAAAGGTATTGTTATCGTGCCATTTAACCGTTGCTTCCATCACAAACCCCAGCCAGAAAAAGGAGGCCGACATTCTACGTAAAAGCTGCTCAGGTATCTAGCACATTTGCAGTAAGGTGTGGCGTTAATCCATCAGATCGGCGATGGCAGTATCAAACAGGTTTTTGATTAGCAGAGAGATTTCATTGATAAGTTCAGCCTGCTGAAGGGTGGCTTTTTTATCCAGCACACTGGCAAGCACCTCCTGAAAGTCATACATAATGCCGTCAACTTCACGGATAATCATGCTGCGGTGGTTCATTTCCAGCTCAGTATGCTGGGTGCAAAGCGTAATAATTTGCTCTGCGATAGACTCTTCCAGTAAGGCACCAATAGTTTTATCTGCATCACCCGAGCCGGTTTGCTCAAACAGCGACAAATGCTCTGTCAGAAACTGGATCAAATGCTCGTATCCGGGTTTATCTGTGACCATGGGCTGTTTTACACCTGACTGTTGGCAAGAGATGCATTAAGTATGCGTTATTTAAGCAAATACTGCAGCAGAAAACAAATCGGGGCGTTAGCCCCGATAAGATTTATTTACTACCAGACTTAAAAAGCCAGGCCCGGCGATAATTGCTCTGGCAATACTACCTGCTCCAGCTCCACAGACGCCACCGGATAAGCACAATAATCTGCGGCATAAAACGCACTGGCCCGATGATTACCGCTTGAACCCACACCGCCAAAAGGTGCGGCTGAGCTGGCGCCGGTAATCGGCCGGTTCCAGTTAACAATACCGGCGCGGATTCGGCGGAAAAAATGCTGATATAACTCAGCGCTGTCACTTAACAGCCCGGCAGATAAACCAAACTGGGTGTTGTTGGCCGCATCAATCGCCTGATCAAAATCAGTAAAGCGGAACACCTTCAACAGTGGGCCAAAGTGCTCGTCATCCGGATAATCGGTTATATTGCTGCATTCAACAATGCCCGGGCTCACCAAAGCGGTGTTAACATCAATATGCTGCATTTCAACCAGCACCTTGCCACCCAATTCAACTAATTGCTGCTGCACAGCCAGCATACCTTTAGCTGCGGCAACAGAAATCATTGAGCCCATAAAAGGCTGCTCGGCGGCGTCATATACACCTACCTTGATATTGCGGGTTACCTCAAGCAGGCGCGCCAGAATAGCATCGCCCTGCGCATTAGCAGGTAAAAACAATTTACGGGCGCAGGTACAGCGCTGGCCGGCAGAAATAAAAGCCGACTGAATAATATCGTGCACTGCGGCATCAATATTACTGACATCCTGTACAATCAGCGGGTTATTGCCGCCCATTTCCAGTGCCAGAATTTTATCCGGCCGGCCGGCAAACTGCTGGTGCAGGTAATGGCCGGTGCGGGAACTGCCGGTAAAGAAAATACCATCAATACCATTATGGCCTGCAATCGCCTTACCGGTATCTACTTCGCCTTGCAATAAAGCAATAACGCCAGCAGGCAAACCGGCCTGCTGCCATAGTTTTACCGTTTCTTCTGCCACTTTCGGTGTTAACTCTGAGGGTTTAAATATTACTGCATTCCCTGCCAGCAAGGCCGGTACTATGTGGCCATTGGGTAAGTGGCCAGGGAAATTATAGGGCCCGAATACCGCAACTACGCCATGCGGTTTATGCCGTACAAAAGCCCGGCCCTGTGGCATCGGGTTTTCTTTGGTGCCGGTGCGCTCCTGATAAGCCCGTACAGAGATATCAATTTTGCCAATCATCGCCGCAACTTCAGTACGGGCTTCCCACAGTGCCTTACCGGTTTCGCTGGCAATAGTCAGTGCCATGGCTTCTTTATTGTTGGTAAGTTGCTCAGCAAACTTTTTTACCACAGCAACACGCTCATCAAAGCTTAAACCAGCCCAGTCATATTGGGCTTTACGCGCCACCTGCACGGCCGTGTCTACCTGAGCAGCAGTTGCCGCCTTGCCTTGCCATACCTGCGTGTTTTTCACCGGGTCCAGTGAGGTAAATTCTTTACCTTCACCACCAAGCCACTGATTATTAATAAACTGTTCTGCGTAATTCATATCTCTCCCCTATTAAATTCTTGTAACCCGAACCCAGTCGCCCGCATTTACCCGTAGCGCCGCGGCAACATCAGCCGGTAGGATTACCTCTACGCTGTGTTCGTTTACGTCAAGTGCCAGCCAGGTAGCACGGAAGTCTACAACGCTGGTATTACATATAAGATAAGGCTGGCCGTTACTGACATCGCCCAGCCGTACCTGCAGGCGCTGGCTGTTGCGCACTGAGCGGATGTGTTCCACTCTGGCTTCTACTGTAGGGCCTGCATCAAAAATATCGACATAACCACGATGCGAAAAACCCTCTGACTGCAGCAATGCCAGTGCAGGTTTAGTTTTATCATGCACCCGGCCAATTACTGCCTGCGCCTGTTTGCTGAGCAGGCTGACATAAATCGGATACTTAGGCATCAGTTCTGCGATAAACACCTTCTGGCCTATGCCAGTCAGATAATCTGCAGTGGGGAAATCCAGCGAGAAAAAATGCTCCTGTAGCCACTGCCAGAACGGCGAGCTGCCATCGGTATTGGAAATACCGCGCATTTCGGCGATCACTCTGTCGGAAAAACGCTGCGGGAATTCCGCCATAAACAAAAAGCGCATTTTGGACAGCAAACGGCCATTGTTTTTCTCGCGGCGGCTTTCTCGCAAAAATAATGTGCATAACTCACTAACGCCGGTGTAATCATTACACAGGGTTAATATATCGGCTGTTTTATACACCCCGAGTGAACGTGAGCTATGTACCACCTTGCCCAGGTGGTAATGATAAAACGCATCATCCATCCCCACAGCGGCTTCCAGCGCACTGGTGCCACACACCTCACCGGTGAGCGTATCTTCCAGCACAAACAGATAACCTTCATCCCCCGGCGAACTGACCTGTTTGTTAAATGATTGCTCTGAGCGGCTTATTTTACGCATCAGCAGTTCATCATTTACCGGTAACGAAGTAAAACCGTGCCCCGACTCAACCGCAATGCTATACAGCGCCGGGTAATCATCCGCACGGATTGGGCGAATCACCATCATCGTCGCTACTCCACTTTTACGTTATTGTTTTCGGGGCTCTGGGGCCCCTTAGCTTCATTTTTGCAGTCTTGGTGCTGCTTTATCGTCGTGTCCGGACAGCAGTGTCCGGATAGTCGTGTCAGGCGTTAACTACCTGTTTTACCGCCTGTTCAAAACGCTGCATTCCTGCCGTAATATCTTCTGGTGTAATAACCAGTGATGGCGCAAACCGCACTACATCGGGGCCTGCTACCAGTGCCATTAAACCTTGATCTGCCGCAGCCAGAAAAAACTCGCGCGAACGGCCTTTGTATTTTTCATTTAATACCGCTCCCAGCAACATACCTTTGCCGCGTATTTCGCTGAATACCTGATATTTTTCATTAATGGCAGCAAGTTGTTGGCGGAATAACTGCTCATTGCTTAATACCTGCGCCATCACTTCCGGCTGGTTTACCGTTTCCAGCACCGCCTCAGCTACAGCACAAGCCAGCGGGTTACCGCCATAAGTGCTGCCATGGGTGCCAACTTTCAGGTGCGAGGCGATATCGTCAGTGGTAAGCATAGCGCCGATAGGGAAACCTCCGCCTAAAGATTTTGCCGTGGTAAGAATATCCGGCGTTACGCCATAGTGCATATACGCATACAGCTTACCGGTGCGGCCTACGCCGGTTTGCACTTCGTCCATAATCAACAACGCATTGTGTTGGTTACATAAATCACGTACGCCCTGCAAAAATTCTGCAGTAGCAGGAATAATCCCGCCTTCGCCCTGAATAGGCTCCAGCACTACCGCGCAGGTGTTGTCAGAAATTAACGCTTTAATGCTATCAAGGTTATTAAACTCGCCGTGCATTACTGCACCGGGTTTAGGGCCAAAACCATCAGAATATGCCACCTGACCACCTACTGTTACGGTGAAGAAGGTACGGCCGTGAAAGCTTTTATGAAAAGAAATAATCTGATCTTTATGCGCGCCGAATTTTTCCAATGCATAACGCCGCGCCAGTTTAAAAGCGGCTTCATTGGCCTCAGCACCAGAGTTAGCAAAATAGACTTTGTCCGCAAAAGTGGCGTTAACCAATGCGCTAGCCAAACGCAATGCCGGTTCATTGGTCATCACATTACTTAAATGCCACAGCTTATCAGCCTGTTGCTTTAATGCGTTAACCAGAGCCGGGTGGCAATGCCCCAGGCTGCTTACAGCAATACCACCGGCAAAATCAATGTATTCGCGCCCTTGCTGATCCCATACTCGCGAGCCCTCACCTTTTACCGGAATAATATTGGCAGGAGCGTAGTTAGGCACCATCACTTCATCGAACAGAGCACGGTTTACTTGCGTTTGGCCAGTCATTTTATTTTCCTTTTTATTCTGCTTCGGTTAGCCCGCTACACAGCCAGAACGTAGCTGGCAGTGATATAAGTTTGTCGCATTATTGCAGATTTAACAGCCCTTGTCTTGCTTGCCACCAGCAAGCAAACCCACAAAACACAAGGCCTGCAGATAGATTTGCATAGGATGTGAATAAGTAAGCACTACGGTACTAGCGGCAAAAACAACGCTGATTTTGCCGCCAGACTCTACACCAAGCGCTGCGTTAAGTGCAGGCGGTAAAAATTGCTGCGCTATAACTTTGCATGTTTATGGCTGTATTTTTTATTACAGCTGCGCACTTACACTGCAATACTTACAATTCAATATTTAAACGCTTAAGGTTGGTTTTTGCCAGAATATCTACGCTGTCGCTGCTTAGCTGCACTGCCGCAAACCAATTACTGGTTTCCTGCTCGGATATCTGCTGGCTATTGTGCAGCGTTTGCCACTGCACATAGGTTTGCGCCTGCAATACCAGCCGGGCCAGAGGGCTACAACCGGCAAAACCGGCACCTTCAGCCAGTTGATCCAGCGTTTGACATAGCGGTAATGTACGTAACTGCCAGCGCGAAGTGATGTCTGCACTTAATACCGCAGCGAACTCAGCAAGGCTTTCACACAAAAAGCTGGCATCGGCTTCAAGCTGATCCAGTGTATTGGTCAGCTGCGTATCGCGGTTTTCTCTGGCATGCAACAGTTGCTGCTGGCGCACCTGTAGGTAAGTACGCAGGTAATTGCGGGTAACTACGGCATGGCCGGTGGTATGAAACAAGCCGGCGCAAAACGCATCGTAAGGATGCTCTGCACTGTTTTCTGCTAACGCACGCGCAGCAATGGCAACGGCCAGTGTGTAGTCCCACAACCGGCTTTTTAACGGCGTAAAAGGGTCAGTTGAATGCGGTATCATCCGGCGCATAGCATACACCGGTATGATCAGCTGCAAACTTTCAACGCCTAAAAAACGTAGTGCGGTTTTAATATCCTTGATCATCGCACCCGATGCGGTGCGGTTACGGTACTGCGGCTGATTAACCAGACGTAATAACTCTTCTTTCAACCATGGCACCTTTGATACCAGCGGATCGAGCTTATTAACGGTAACGATTTTTTCACTGAGTACATCCAGCACCGGAAAAAATGCTTCGCCCGGGTCAAACAACGACGCCATCACCTGCTCAATATTATGTAACTTGCGTAGCAGCTCATCGGCCACTTCATCATGCAAATGCGCCTGAGCAAACTCAGTAAACTGCGCTTTAGCCTGCTCGCCGGCCTCGCGTAACTGTTGGGCCTGCGCTTCCACAGCCAGCAAGGTACGCTGCGTATCCACCTGCCCCGCCCGGATTTGGTAGCCAAGACGTTTCTTTTGTGGGTTTACGCCAACTAACTGATCGAAAAAGCGCTGCACCATCACATCTGCAAAAGCCACTAAATACTCCATCTGAATTCGGTGACAGTTGTCATCTGCACTGTCTGCTGCCAATACTGCAACCGGACTCTGGCAGAGTCAAGCCAGCCGTTTAGCCGGGTTGGGCCAAGGTTAAAAAATTATCTAACAGCTGTTTTCCCTGCTGGCTAAGAATAGCCTCAGGATGAAACTGCACACCATGTAATGCCAGCCCGGGGTGCATTAAGCCCATAATGTCTGCTGTTTCCTGGCTGGCATCATCTGTCCAGGCTGTTTGCATCAGTTCGGCGGGCAGGCTGTGTTTGTCGACTACTAAAGAGTGGTAGCGCGTTACATCCAGCGGATTGGCCAGGCCACGAAATACCGACTGATTATTGTGCCGCACCAGCGAATTTTTGCCATGCATAACCTGACGGGCCCGTACCACACGGCCACCAAATACCTGCGCAATAGCCTGATGGCCCAGGCAAACCCCTAACAGAGGAATTTTTCCGGCAAAATGCTCAATGGCAGCCAATGACACCCCGGCATCGTCAGGTGTTTTCGGGCCGGGCGAAATAACAATATGATCCGGCGCTAATTTGGCTATCTGCGCCACCGTAATATCGTCGTTGCGCCGCACCACAACTTGCTGGCCTAATGCAGCAAAATACTGCACCAGGTTGTAAGTAAAAGAGTCGTAATTATCGATCATCAGCAGCATTTGGCCGCCCCTGCTTTGTAAGCCTATAGCGATTAACGAGCTATTTTGCCACAAGCAACTGGTTTTTGCTGCGCTGCTATACAGCAACCGGCGGGATTGGATATTTTTACAGCAGTTCGTTGACAGACTATTAATCATACAATAGGATGATTAATTATTCGTACAATAGCACGAATAATAAAAACACATAAAAAAACGCCTCCATTGTCAGTTTTCTCTGGCCAGGAAGGCAATAACATAAGTGACAAGGGGAGTTATGCTCATGTTTAAACCTTCGGTTTTAAGCAGTGCTGTCGCCATGGCGATAACATTGTCTGCCCATCCGTTATACGCTCAGCAAAGCAGTGACGACACCACAGTAACGCCAGATGAGGTGGAAGTTATTCTGGTAAAAGGTATTCGTGGTAGCCTGGCCCGTTCAGTTGATCTGAAACGGGAAAACATGCAAATCGTCGATTCAATTATCTCGGAAGATATCGGCAAATTTCCAGACAATAACGTGGTGGAAGCCCTGCAACGTTTGTCCGGCGTACAGGTAACTGACCGCGGTGCCGGTGAAGTTAGTACCGTATCTATCCGCGGCTTAAATGACGTGACCACCACCGTAAACGGCCGCAATATTTTTACTGCTTCAGGCCGCTCAGTGGCGCTGGCAGATATTCCCGCCAGCTTGCTAAACCGGGTAGATGTGTATAAAACCCGTTCAGCCAGCCTGATAGAAACCGGTATCGCCGGCCAGATTGATATCCATACCCAGCGCCCGTTCGATTTCGACACCAGCAAGCTGGTGGTAGCCGGGCGTGGCATTCATTCGGAACAGGCCGATAAAACTGACCCGAATATCAGCGCCTTATTCAGCAACAACTGGGATATTGGCGATAGCCGCTTTGGCGCGCTGATTAACCTGTCTTATGCTGAAACGCATTATCGCGACCAAAGCGTCACTGCGGGCGCTATGATGCCGTTTGCCACCAATAACCCACCGGCAGGCTTTGCACCTTACGAAATTATCCGCAGCACCGATGGCCGTGCCTCAGAGAACCCAATTTGGCAACCGGGCTTAGAAGCCGGTTTACCCTTTGCTCCAGGCTCTACCTTTGATGTGAATGGCGTACCTACCGAATATTTACTCTCGCGCGATGCCGTGTTTGCCAGCGATCTGACCGGTAAACGCGAACGCCCGGCAGTAAATGTGGCTTTTCAGTTTGCGCCAAACGACACCTCTGAATACATCTTTGAAGCATTCTACAATGGCTTTCGCAACGAATCTTATAACTCGTTGTTGTTTTCCTTTGTCGATTGGTGGGGCAACTTAGGCGACAACCCGGACATCAATCTGTTCGAAGGCACTAATATTATTAAATCCCGCACTATTGGCGCACCTTACATGTTTACCAGCGGCGATTTAAGCACCGGTAAAACAGACAGCTATGTGTATGCACTGGGCGGAAAATGGCTGATTGGTGAAAACCTGCAATTGCGCTCTGAAGTGGTGTATCAGGACACCCAGTACGACGAAAGCTTTTTTGCTATGCGTACTGAGCGGGTAGCAGACAGCATCAGTGTTGATTTTAACAGTGGCAACGGTATTCCATCATTTAGTTTTGGCCCGGCGACAGATTTAACCGCCCCGGACCAGTGGGCCATGGCCCAGCTTTATGATCAGGCCTATAGCCGTGGTGGTGATGCTCTAACCTTTACCTTAGATGCCGACTACATGCTGAATAAGAGTATTATTACCAATATCAGCTTTGGTGGCCGTTATGACAAACGCAAAGCCTCCGAAGCTCAGCTGCTGCAGGATACCGGCTTGTGTAACTCAGGCACTGCCGCCTGTCAGCTGGCCAGCTATGAAGGATTGCTTAACGTAAATAATGGCTTCTTTGATGGCGAATCGGATGTGCCCACCTCGTGGTTATCTGCCAATGGTTATTACATTCGCGACAATGCCGATATGTTCCGCACTATCTACAACACTGAAACCGGATCGAGCCTGGCTGTGGGTGATCAGCGCATATTAGCGCAAACTTTCGAAGTTACCGAAACGACCACCGCACTGTATGCTCAGGCAGATTTTGAAACTGAACTGGGCGGGCGTTTGCTCGATGGCCAGTTTGGCTTGCGCTATGTAGATGTTGACACCGACATGGCGTTTGCTGGCAATGCAGCGTCAACCGGCGCCAGCAAGGTGCTGCCAAGCCTGATGCTGCGCTATAACCTGACCGACGATTTACTGGCGCGTTTCAGCTATGGCGAAACGCTGCGTCGTCCGGCTTTTGCCCAGCTAAACCCTACCATCAACTATGTACGCGATGTCACCAATATTGGTTATGGCACGGCAACCGGCGGCAACCCTGAGCTTGAGCCAACTGAATCGAAAAACTTCGATTTATCGCTGGAATGGTATTTTGCCGAAGGCAGCACCCTGTATGCCACAGCCTTTAAGCGCGAGATTGAAGGCTTTGTGGTCGATTTTCGCCGCCGGGTAATCCACGATGATGGCGAGGGCGAATATCCTTACATCCTGAACCAGCCGGATAATGCTTCAAACGGTAAACTGGATGGCTATGAATTAGGCGTGGTGTACTTCCCGAAAGGCTTACCGGATTTACTGGACGGTATTGGCGTGCAGGCCAGTTACACCATACTGGATTCGTCGCAGGATATTCCGATCACCAACAGCGAAGGTACGGTAGTGGGCACCGATACCACACCATTATTCGGCGTATCGGATTCATCTTACAGCGTGGTGCTGGCTTATGAGAAAGAACGCTTCGATATGCGGTTATCGTATGTATGGCGCGAAGACTTCCTGAATAACTATGAAGCAGCGCAGTTTGCCAACCCGCTGGGTATATACCGTAACCCGGAAAAAAGCCTCGATTTTCAGTTAAGTTACAACGTTACCGACAACCTGATGGTAACGTTTGATGCGACCAACCTGACTAACGAAATTTTCCAAAGTTACTATGAGTATCCGTCAACGCATAACTTTGGTTCTTCACTGTTTAGCAGAACCTTTGCGCTGGGGTTCCGTTACAGCCTTTAACAGTACAAAGCGATAACGCAAAAGCCCCTGACTTCAGGGGCTTTTTAATTTCTGCAGAGTAACTTCCGGGTATTATTCAGTTATAACCCAGCTCAGCCTGCTGCTCCAGTTCAGCGTCTGGCTCTGCTGGTGGGCACTGTGCCTCAGATGCGGCCACTGCCGAGGCGTCAGATATAGGTAAAACTGTCATGTCTATCACCTGTAATCGTTTATACAGTAGCAGCAGAAACAACGCAGGCTCTGCTGCCGGGCTAATCGTCAGTCAATGGCACGGATATGAAAACGCTGGCAGAAACTGTCTGCGGCCAGCGGTGCTTGTTTCAGTTCGCTATCATCGGCCAGCGCACAAGCCGGTACTTCCAACACCGCTTTGCTATGCGCCGACACTAACCGCATGCTGCCGTACGCATTGGGTTGCAATAACCAGTGGCTGGCTTTGACACCACAGGCGGCCATCACCACCGGCGCACCAGCCGCCAGAGATTCAGCCTGTACCGCCAGGCATAGATTATTGCCACTGCCATTTCGCAACTGCAAAGTACCCTGCTCGGTCTGGCTAAACTGCCAGTGCTGATCGGGCCGGTTTTGCCAGCCTGTCTGGCTGACTTTTGCCGCGCCAGCAGGTTGCCCGGCAGCAACTGATAACACCTTACCACTTTGGCTACTGCTGATGGCCACCTTGCCGGCCGGCAGTAACTGCCAGTCGCTGCACCCTTGCTCGGCGTTACAACCTGGGATTTGCAACGCCGTATCACCGGCTTTATTGATTAATTGCCAGGCAGCTGAATCCGTTGCCGCAAAACGCCACTGCTGGCGTACTTTATTGCGCCATGGCCCGGCTTCAGCCGCACCATCAAGCCCAAGGCCGATATACCGGCCCTGCCGGGTCACTAAACGGTAATATTCGCCCGTGGTCGGGTCTACTTTTAACGCTGTATTTGCAGAGCAATTAACAGCCGCCGGTGCATCATCAACCACGCCCAGACATTGGCCCTGACCGTTGCGTAACAGCCAGTCAGCCCCTTGCGGCACTGCCGTTATCGGGCCGTTTTCACCGGACGGGGCGGCCATTACCTGTCCTTCCGGTACCGGCTGGCCAAAATTTGGCGTACCGTCATCATGCCAGCTAAAAGGCTGGGCGCGTAACGAGCGGGTAGCACTGCAGCCATCGGTTTCTTTGTTGTTACCGTGGTAAACCAGCCAGTCTTCTTTATTATCCGGCGATTTAAAAAAACCGTTATGGCCAGGGCCGTAAACGCCATTTGCCCGTTCAAATACTGGTTTATCGTATTTCTTCCAGTCTGCCGGGTTAAGCGGGTCGTCGCCGGTTAGCTCAAGCAAGCCCAGTTTGTAATCCGGCGTATCGCAAAAGCTGGCTGAATACACCACAAAGGTGCGGCCGTTACGTTTTAACACTTCGGCGCCTTCATTCACTTTACGGCCGGAAATTTCCCACGGCAGCTTTGGCCTGGACAATACTACTCTGGGCCCGGTAATGGTCCAGGGGTTAACCATTTCGGCAATCCAGTTTAGTTGCTCATCACCCTGCCATTCTGACCACAGCAGATATAATTTTCCGTTGTGCTGCAGATAATTACCGTCAATATTCCAGCTATCCGGCATCGGAGAGCCTTTAAACTGATAAGGCCCCATAGGATCATCGCCAGCGCTTTCCAGTACCGACAAATGCTGGCCATCGAGGTTTTCCTGCTTGCCGGAGGTAAACATCATATACCAGCGATAACCATCCGGGCCTTTGAGGCGGTGAAACTCATAAGCCCAGAAATTACAGCAACGGGCCGGATCAGTTTCTGACCACAAATAAACCGGCGTTGCCTCGGCCAGCCCGGCCAGCGTGGGGGCTTTGCGCATCACTAACTGCGAGGTCCAGGTGGTGGTGGTCAGGTAATAATTGCCGTCATAATATTCCAGCCAGGGATCGGCGCCATTGTTATACAGCGGGTTGGTAAAGCTCTGGCCTTCATAGGCATCACTGACCGCGGTCTTATTGTCATCAGTTGCCTGATTCAGCGACTGCTGGCAGCCACTTAGTGACAGCACTATGGCGCTGGCCAGCAATGCCGGTTTAAGTATTGGTTTAATGTTATGCATCTTCTATCCCCGTTTTTGTTTGTCGCTTTATCAGCGCTATTTTTGCTCTGCTGGCAGTAATACACTGCGATAATCGCTCAGCACACTGTCACTCAGCAGTGGCCATTTGGCGTCATCCCAGCTTATTTCGGCTATTTTTAGTTTTTGTAAGCCATTATCGGCCGCTTCATAAGCATGAAACACCAGATAGTCTTTACCGTTGAAGGTGTAGGCACTGTTATGGCCCAGGCCGGGCCAGTCACGGTTGCCTTTAAGTAGCACAGTGCCGCCGCCCTCATTTAGCGACTTACCGTCTTTATCCAGATAGGGGCCGGTAACATTTTTCGCGCGACCAACAACCAGATGATAGGTACTGTCGGCACCACGGCAGCATTTGCCATACGAGACAAACAGATAGTAATAACCATGCTGTTTAAAGATAAAAGGCGCTTCCAGCTCGCCCGGGCCTGGCTCGGCGTCATCAATAAAGGCCGAGCGCTGTGCTTTGGCAATGGTATGCCACTGCTGCGGCTGTGCCAGCGATACTAAGTCATCTGCCAGTTTTACCAGTTTTAAACCACCCCAGAATGAACCAAAGCTCATCCAGATATCGCTGTTATCATCGGCAATAATATTCGGATCTATCGCGTTCCATAAATCGCGCTGTGGCACTGATTGCAGCACTATACCTTTGTCCTGCCACTGGTAATCGGGGCTGCTTTTATCCAGCGTATTATTAACAGTAACACCAATGGCCGAGGTGTTTTTGCCAAAGGCCGACACCGAGTAATACAAATAAAACTTACCGTTGTGCTGATAAATATCCGGCGCCCAGATATGGCCATCAAAGCTTGGCGCCACCTGTTTAGCCCACTGTGGTTCATCAGCAAATACGCGGCCGGCCAGTTGCCACTGCAGCATATCGTCGGAGTGATAATAGGTAATACCCGGCCCGGTACTGAATAAATAGAAGCGGCCATCTTGCTGTGCCATCACCGGATCATGGATACTGAGTTGTGGCAGTGTTTGTTGTTCATCTGCGCAGGCGGTTTGCCCGGTTAATAACAAGGCCAGCGCTGAAACCCTGCCCACGCCAGCCAGCCATTTTGTTGTCGTTACCCCGTTTAACATCTACGCCTCCTTAAGGCTGCAGACCCCACCCTCTATAGGGGTTGATATCTGCTTTCATTTTAGTAGTATTGTATTACTATTTATCATATATTATTCGACAGTGCAAAACTCAACCAGCCAAACTGTGGCAGTTTTGCGAATAAAAAATATAAAAAACCGGTGCTACGCAGGAATAATCACAGGCTTGAACCTGCCGCATAGTACCGGGAACGACAGGGAACTTTATGCAAACTCACAAACTTTCCGTACTGGAGAAAGTCGGCTTTGGTGCCGGCGATATGGCGGTCAACGTGGTGATGTCATCTATGATGCTGATTATCACATTTTTCTACACCGATATTTTTGGCTTAAAGCCAGCCGACTTAGCGGTGCTGTTTTTAGTGGTGCGGCTGGTTGATGCGGTAACCGATCCGCTAATGGGCATAATTACCGACCGTTTTACTACCCGCTGGGGCCGCTACCGGCCCTACTTCCTGTTTTTAGCCGTACCCTTTGGTATTGCGGTATACCTTACCTTCAGTACCCCCGACTGGGATTACAACAGTAAACTGGTGTGGGCCTATGCTACCTATATTCTGGTCACGGTCATTTTTACTGCAGTGACCATTCCGTATATCTCTATTATTGGCGTGCTAACGGATAACCCGAAAGAGCGCTTATCCGCCAACGGCTACCGGTTATTTTTTGCCAAAATCGCGGCTTTTCTGGTGACTATTATTGTGCCTATTCTGGCAAAGCACTGGGGCGGAGAGAACCTGGCCGGTGGCTATCAGTCGGCGATGGGAGTGATGGCATTAATGGCAACATTGCTGTTTTTATTCTGTTTTTTTACCACTACCGAACGTATCCAGCATACCGTAGAAACGCTGCCGTTTTTGCAGCAGCTAAAATACCTGCTAAAAAATGATCAATGGCTGGTGCTGTGCGCGGTATGCGTTACCGGCACTATCGGCTATGTGGTGCGCGGCTCTGTCGCCGCTTACTACGCCAAATATTATCTTGGTGGTGACGCCGCTATGCTGTCAGCATTTTTATCCACCGGCGTCGCTGCAGCCATATTAGCCATGGTGGCCTCAACCTGGATCACCAAGCATTACTGCAAGGTGAAACTGTTCCGCTACAGCCAGATTTTAGTGGCGATATTAAGTGTGCTGCTATATGTACTGGTAAACCCCGGTGATGTGATGCTGGCCTTTGTGTTGTATTTTCTGCTGTCATTTGTCGTCGATTTGCATGCCCCGGTATTCTGGTCGGCTATTCCAGAGGCTGTTGATTACGGCGCCGATAAAACCGGCCAGCGCGTGTCCGGCCTGGCTTTTGGTGGTATCTCTTTTTGCCAGAAAGCCGGTATGGGCATCGCTGGTTTTATGGTTGGCAGCCTGCTGGCCGGTTTTGACTATGTGCCGGATCAACCGCAAAGTGCATTGGCACTGACCGGCATCGCCTTAATGCTGTCGGTTATTCCGGGCGTGTTTCATCTGCTGATGGGCTTACTGATGTTTCGCTATCGCATTACCGATAACTATTACCAACAGTTGGTCGGGAAAACCAGTGTCGTTAAGCCCACTACTATCTGAGGAGTTTACTGTGAGATTACAGCAGCCATTAATTGAACAGCGCGCCGATCCGTGCATTTATAAACACAGTGACGGCTTTTACTATTTTACCGCGTCGGTGCCGGCTTATGACTTAATTGAACTACGCCGCGCCAGAACAATAAATGAGCTGGCCAGCGCCCCGGCGGTAGCGGTATGGCATAAGCCCGACAGCGGCCCTTACTCTGAGCTGATCTGGGCACCGGAGATCCATTTTAATCAGGGTGCCTGGTATATTTATTTTGCCGCTGCGCCCAACCGCGAAATCAAAAATAAGCTGTTTCAGCACCGGATGTATGTGCTGCGCTGCACTGACGCCAATCCGGTTGGCGGCCAATGGCAGTTTGTCGGCCAGCTCGACAGCGGCATCGACACCTTTTGCCTGGATGCCACCACTTTTAGCCACCATGACCAGCTGTACTATGTCTGGGCACAAAAGGATAACGCCATCGAAGGCAACAGCAATTTATATATTGCGACGATGGACACGCCGGATAAATTAAGCGGTGCGCCGGTTATGCTAAGCAAACCTGAGCTGGAGTGGGAAACGCGCGGTTTTTGGGTTAATGAAGGCCCGGCAGTGCTCAAGCGTAACGGTAAAATCTTTTTAACTTACTCAGCCAGTGCCACCAATGAAAACTACTGTATTGGCCTGTTATGGGCCGATGAAAATGCCGACCTGTTAAACCCTGCCAGCTGGCATAAATCGCCGCAGCCGATATTTCAAAGCTGCTTTGAACATGGTGTTTATGGCCCGGGCCATAACAGCTTTACCGTATCAGAAGATGGTCAGCACGATATGCTGGTATACCACGCCCGCACCTATACCGAAATTGTCGGCGACCCGTTATGGGACCCAAACCGCCATACTTATGTTAAAGCCATACGCTGGGATGACAACGGCATGCCGCTATTTGGCAAAGCGTCAGAGGCGTGAAGTTTAACCCTGAGTGAGGAAGCAAGATGAAAGCTTTGCTTAGCTTGTGTATGTTACTGCTGGTACTGCCGGTCAGTGCCGCTATAGACACTTTTGCGCTTAATCAGGTACGGCTGCACAGCGGGCCCTTTTATCAGGCGCAGCAAACCAACATCGGCTATCTGATGGCGATGAACCCGGACCGCCTGCTGGCCCCTTACCGGCGCGAAGCTGGCCTGCCGCCACTGGCCGATCCTTACCCGAACTGGGAAAGCTCTGGCCTGGATGGCCATATCGGCGGCCACTACCTTAGCGCGCTGGCGTTGATGTACAGCGCCAGCGGCGAGCAGCAACTGCTCGAGCGGCTGAACTACATGATTAACGAGCTGCACAGTTACCAGCAAAAACATGGCGATGGCTACCTGGGCGGTATTCCCGGCGGCAAAGCCACCTGGCAGCAAATCAGCCAGGGCCAGATAGACGCTGATTTATTTGTGTTAAACAAGCAATGGGTGCCCTGGTATAACCTGCATAAAACCTTCGCCGGTTTGCATGATGCTTATGTTTACGCCGGCAATCAGCAGGCTAAGCAGATGTTGCTGCAACTGAGCGACTGGGCGCTTAAGCTAACCAGCCAGCTGAGCGATCAGCAACTGCAGCAAATGCTGATCACCGAATATGGCGGCATGAACGATATTCTGGCCAAAGTGGCCGAACTTAGCGGTGACGACAAATACCTACAGCTGGCGCTGCGCTTTTCTGAACTGCGTATTATGCAGCCGCTGTTACAACAACAAGATGTACTGGACGGCCTGCACGCCAATACCCAGATCCCGAAAATTATTGGCATGGCGCAGCTTGCCAGCCAAACGAACAACAACAGCTGGTATCAGGCCGCTGATTTTTTCTGGCAACAAGTAGTGAATAAACGCAGTGTCGCCATAGGTGGCAACAGCGTGCGCGAGCATTTTCACCCGTCAGACGATTTCAGCAGCATGCTAAGTGATGTAGAGGGGCCGGAAACCTGCAACACCTACAATATGTTAAAGCTAACCAAGCTGCTATATCAGCGCGCGCCAGAACCGCGCTATATGGAATACTACGAACGGGCGCTGTATAACCATATTTTATCGTCGCAGCACCCAGAGCATGGTGGCCTGGTGTATTTTACGCCCATGCGGCCCAATCACTACCGCGTCTATTCGTCGCCAGAGCACACCATGTGGTGCTGCGTTGGCTCCGGCATTGAAAACCACGCTAAATACGGCGAAATGATTTATGCCCATAAAGACGATCAGCTGTATGTAAATTTGTTTGTCGATTCCAGCCTGAACTGGAGCCAGCAAGCCGTAAAAATTCGTCAGACTACCGAATTTCCGGATCAAGACAGCAGTCTGATCACGATAGAACAAGGCGGTAAATTTGGCCTGAATATCCGTAATCCGCAGTGGGTCGCCGGTAAGGTGCAACTGACACTAAACGGCAAAGCCGTGGAATTCACATCAAAAACTCCAGGCTATTTAAGCCTGCAGCGCCACTGGCACAAAGGCGATAAGCTGGCGATTGCCCTGCCGATGCAAACCACGCTGGAGCAACTGCCGGATAACAGCAAGCACTATGCTATTTTGCATGGCCCTATTGTGCTGGCCGCGCGCAGCCAATGGCAGGACAAGCTTAGTTTTATTGCCGATAGCAGCCGCATGGGCCATATCGCCAGTGGCGAGCAATGCCCGGTTGATCAAACGCCGACCTTTATCAGTGATAACGCCGATTTTGTCCGCCATATTAAACCGGTTGCCGGCAAGGCGCTGGCCTTTACCAGCGGCGAAGCAGTGCTGGCCGGTGTTGAGGGCCCGTTAGAGCTGATACCATTCTTCCGGCTGCATGACAGCCGCTACACGCTGTATTTCCCGCACAGTAACGCCGGCCAATGGCAGCAACAACAAAATGTATTGCGCCAGCAAAGCCAACTTGACAGCCAACTGGCAGCTAAAACCATCGATATGATCCGCCCCGGCGAGCAACAGCCAGAAGCCGATCATCAATTTGCAGGTGAGAAAACCGAAGCAGGGGTGCACCAGGGCCGGCACTGGCGCCATGCTGCCGGCTGGTTTAGTTACCGCTTAAACACCAGAGGGCAAGATGCGCTGAAACTACGGCTGACGTATTTTGGCGCTGACAGCAACCGGCATTTCCAAATTTTGCTGAATAACCAGCTACTGGCTAATGTCAGCCTGACGGGTGAGCAGGGCGATAACTTTTACCATGTCGATTATCCGATCCCTGCCAGGCTGTTAAACACCGGCGATAGTATAGAACTGAAATTTGTTGCTAACGCCGGTTCCATCGCTGGCGGTATTTATGAAGTGCGTTTAATGCAGATTGACTAGGGCGTGTTGACGTTTGCTGGTTAGATTTTGTTCGTCTGGCGGTGTTTTTCTCACGAAACGAGGAGTGCGGTTTAGTTATTCTAAATAAACGACGAGTGACAAAGAGCAAAGCGCCGCCAGACGAACCCTGCGGGCAGCGTGTGGCTGGCATTTCTGTGGGGTGAAAATAAAGTTTCACCCCACATAATAAAATTCAGTCATTGAAAATATAGTGTCATCCTAATTTCGGT
>NZ_JAKUJZ010000064.1 GCF_022436675.1 Rheinheimera hassiensis
GGCTCTAACGATATCTTGATAGTAAAAATTAAGATCCATCGTGACCGTTTTAACGTTGGCTCTAGCTTGGGGTGAGAAACGACCAAAATATTTAAGCAGGGTCTTCTTATAGCGTGTTCTAAGAATCTGAACGACTTGATGATTGTCACCATTTAAACAGATAAAGTGCAGCTGACGATCAACGCCCTTGAACTCATCAAAAGCTAAATGAGCTGGCAAGTATTCATAGCTGTCAAGAAAATGAT
>NZ_JAKUJZ010000065.1 GCF_022436675.1 Rheinheimera hassiensis
GTTCTAGAATCCTTTCTTTAAATATTTTTTAGAATGGAAGATCATCATCAGAAATATCAATTGGATCGCCAGAGCCTGCAAATGGATCTTGAGCGTTGTTTGATTGATTATTATTCTGAGCATTATTTTGTGATCCACCATTATTTTGGAAGTTGTTAGTGCTTGGTGCACCAGCATTTCCAGTGTTTGGTGTATAACCACCATTTTGACCGCGGGCTTTACGATCCTTGCGTGATTCGAGCAAT
>NZ_JAKUJZ010000066.1 GCF_022436675.1 Rheinheimera hassiensis
GCAGTGTAAATTTTAGTTTTTTCCTCCTCGACTTGAATTAAAGCAATTTTTGAAAAATTGACTGGAAAAGCATCCCCATTTTTAAAGCACCAAAGAAAATCCTGTTTTGAATTCAACTCTTTTGTAATTCGACTAATCTTATCAGTCATTTTCTTTAACCAAAACTCTGCCTTTTCCTCCTGAAGACTTTCATCAATATTGAACTTAACCTTCATTTGCATCCCCTCCTGACTTTGTTACCAG
>NZ_JAKUJZ010000067.1 GCF_022436675.1 Rheinheimera hassiensis
AGCATTTCAGATGGTTTAGCATTAGGTTTGATTGCTTACCCTATCACTATGATTGCTTCTAAGCGTTACAAGGAAGTTACACCAATGATGTATATCCTCTTTGAGGTATTTATCATATTCTTCTTAGTAACTAATTTATAGAAAAAGAAAAGGGCGGTTAACTATTATTGGTTAACCGCCTTTTTTTGGTATGATAGCCTTATTAAGTTTCACATGGAACAGACTTATGGGAGTGACTAACA
>NZ_JAKUJZ010000068.1 GCF_022436675.1 Rheinheimera hassiensis
GGTTGGGGAATGTCGCTTTATCGTACGTTTACGGCTACCGACGCCGTTGAATACGCCCGCCAATACGGTCGGGTGTCTGAACCGCAGGCACTGGTCAGCGCTGACGAGATCGGTGACGGCAACCTGAATCTGGTGTTCAAGATCCGCGATCGCGAAGGGGTGAGCCGGGTGATCGTCAAACAGGCGCTGCCTTACGTACGTTGCGTGGGCGAATCCTGGCCGTTGACGCTGGATCGGGCGC
>NZ_JAKUJZ010000069.1 GCF_022436675.1 Rheinheimera hassiensis
GGCTCAGCCTACACCGGCTCGGTGCCCAAGCTGTTCATCCGCATGACCATCATCGTGTCGCTGGTTGCCGCATTCGAGCTGGCGATGCCGGTCAAATACGGCGATTTGATCAATCCGAAGAGCTTCTTCGTCAACGCGCGCGGCATGAGCGCCGAAGGCTTTTGGAACGAAGACAGTAATCTGTTCGTCAGCGCCACCCGGCCAGGCGAACGTAACTTCCTGCCGGGCTCCAATCTGCC
>NZ_JAKUJZ010000070.1 GCF_022436675.1 Rheinheimera hassiensis
CCAGACACTTCCTTTTTCAATTATTTATTTTTTAGTTGCCTTCTATCAGCATCATTTAACAGAAAGCCGAAATCACATCAGAACTTAATGTTATTTTTTGCTACTTGTAAAAGCATCAGTTACTTTTAGAGATGATTAAGTAATATCCCTTCTAATTATTTTATTATCGTCTCTACCTCTATTAAAGGGTAAAAATGATACTGAAGAATACCTAATTTTTATCCTTTTTTTCTTTTCT
>NZ_JAKUJZ010000071.1 GCF_022436675.1 Rheinheimera hassiensis
ATATTAAAATCTAATAACTAACACAAGGAAACAGGTATCTCAAAATGGGATACCTGTTTTTTAATTCCATTGTAACTTTTTTGTAATAGTGCTAAGATGAGGAAGTCAACTTGCCTCAAGTTATGGAGGATTTTTACTAATGAAAAAGGCAAAACTTTTTGCTGGGATTACGCTGCTTTCAGGTGCAGCACTTACATTAGCAGCCTGTGGTAAATCAGGTTCTAATGCCAATGAAGCT
>NZ_JAKUJZ010000007.1:0-324127 GCF_022436675.1 Rheinheimera hassiensis
TGCTAACAAATAATAAACAGAAAGGCCGGAGTAGAAACACTGTGCGTTCAACAGGTTTTTCTACAGGCTCGTTATGTGAAATCAGGAATCACGAAATGGAACTAAAACTTGATGCTGACAAATTCGATGAACACCAAGCAATATTTATAGGTGAAATAATCGAGCAGATAAAAGGCAAACTTGAAGAGGCTGGTCTCACTGGTGAAAAACTAAAAGAAGTAACTGGTAATATAGCTTTTAGCATTGCGTGTACTATTGACGATACCGCTGGTATAGAGTTTGACGGTATTGAAGTTAACCCTTACTTAACGTTTCTTGCCGGTGAAAATGAGCTTATGCATTGTGGCGGAAATTCTTTTACACATGAATATGTCTTCGGCATACTTGATGAAGTTTTCGGTGAGTAATCACATAACAATCAGCTCCACCGGACTCCGTAATGTTTGCACCTTTCCTGCAAAGTCACGCAGTAAAGTCGCCAACATTACTGCGCGCGGTGAGCTGGGCGTTATACAACCTCGGTAGAAAGGAGTTCGAATTGAGATATTTTTTACTAATTCTAGTTGGTGCCATTTCCTTTGGAGCCGGTGCATTTTGGTACAAATGGCAGTTACTAGAGTCTGATCCTGTATCCTTAACTCAAACTCTTTCGGTACAAACGTCGCCAGAAAATATTGGTATGTTGCCAAAAGGTACAGTTCTTTACCCATACTCAAATGGCCCCGACATTGAAACTTACATTATTTTTGTAAATTCAAAGTATTTAAATGCTATAGAACCTGTGCAATTCGAACACAGGCTTACGGTTGCGCCGTTGGATGGTTACAGTGAATAGGTTGTATAACAAGTTACTTAATTTCGTTCCGGCCACACACAGCGTGACCTCCACTGGACTGCCTACGCTACGCTGCGGCAGCCAATTAGTAATGCGTTATGCGCCCAATCAACAATGGAGTGTTCCGATGAAATATTTATATATTCTACTGACGCTGATGACGTTCAGTATCAATGCTACAACTTGGGGGGCGTCAGAAGTTGAAGACCCAATAAATTCAGACGCAAAGTGTAAAGTTAATGAACCAGTAAGTTCAGGGAGTTATATATATCAATGGCCTTCAAAATATGATCAAGTCTTTTGGCCATTAACTTCCCCTGAAGGAATTTGGTATTGTGAAAGCTCAGGTTTTATTGCTTTCATTGGTGATTTTGATGATATAACTGAAGAAGAAAAAACAAAAATATCTGATTATCTGGCCGCCAAAGAAAAAAAGCATCCTGACAGCCTGATTCAGAAGCTTGAGTTACTTGAAGTTCTATATTCGTTTCGAAGTAAAGATGATGAATTCAATAATAGAATAATAAGAGTCTTTGCATATTTATATGAACAAGAAGGAAAGTTAGAGTTAGCTAATAACTACCGTAAAATAGCTTTAAGTCAAATCAACGAAGCCTTAAAAACAGAGTTACCTGAATACAAGAAACTTGAGTATCTGTTCGTAGCAGCAAACTACGAAAGGCAACTAGGAAACGTCAGCTCAAGTGAACGAAGGTTATCTGAATTAAAACAATCAATTAAAAGTATGAAAGACGAAAATCTTGAAGATTTTGGTAGTTATCTAATGGATTTAAGCAAAGACACATTACGCATAGATACTGGCGGAGTTTTAGCCCCCAGCACTGAAGATAAAGGCGCATAACAAGGTGCTGTTGTCGCCACTATCGTGGCTGGGACGGCTTATGCTGCGCTCCAGCCGCCCCAAAGCTTTGCGTTAAATGGCAATTATGAAATCATGTGCAATGCTGTCACTCCTACTTTTAATAGGGTGTAGTAGCTCAATACCGTACGACGAGATACGAAAGGATAGCTACGGTCATGATGGGCCAGGCTACGCCGATGAAAAATTATCTGAGGATTCATACAAGATCCGAGTGTTGGGTTACGATGATACTGATGAATCGGTATTTATGCTTTTCTTTCATAAAAGGGCTTCTGAGCTATGTGGAAGAAATACATACTTAGTTCTCGAATATAACGAGACCATAATTATTATATCCCACACTGCTCAGGGTTATGCGAGTAGAGGTGTTACCGGTATAGTAAAATGCATTTAACAAGGCCAGTCAGCAACGCCCACTGCGTGGGCTGGACCTCAAACCCGCTGCGCGGTTTTTTCGGCCGCTGCTGGCTGCGTTAAAAGGCATTCATGAACCACGAGCTAAATTTCAGCGGGAAAGCCCTAATATGCAATTTTGAATGGTACGAATGGCCTTATGGAATTGCTGTAAATGCTATCTTTACTGATAAAAATCATGAAGTTGGTGCTATTAAATTTTTGTGTGATGAATCGAATGAAAAATATAATGAAATTAGCAACCTTTCTGATGACGATATTCTAGATAGATTGGTTACAGCGCTAAAAAATGGGAAATTGGATTCTTCTATTCAAAATATGTTTACGTGGCAGAGTGAAGTTGCTAAGAATGGTTTTAATAAAATATCACCAATCATTGCTCAGCTTTCGGATGCCTTTTAACAAGCAAAGGCATCTGACGCGTGCCGCGCAGCTGCTTTGAGCGTTATATGGCAAAGAGGATTCAGTGAAAATTTCTGCCAAAGTTACCTTTTTGGTTATCGAAAGACCACCGCATGGTTTCAGATATAAAGGGCAAAATACTTGGCCTAGAATTCACTATCTTGGTGACGTGAATACAAGTTGTAGATTGCTTTTTAACGAGGGATGTGAAGCCTTTGACGGAGATAGTATTGAATTACTTATCGAATTTCTAGACGATGAAATACACGAAGCGAGAATGTATGAAGGCATGCCATTTGAGCTTTTTGTCACGGATATAAAAATTGCCGAAGGGCAAGTATTAGGTTTGGTGAAATAAACATATAACAAACAAAGGCATCTGACGCGTACCGCGCAGCTGCTTTGGGCGTTAGGCTGAAGAGCAAAGAATGAACAAGGAAGTTATGCGTACAAATAACAATTGTCTTTGCCAGTCTGAAAGTTCGCGTCGTTCGTTCGAGTCCGCGTCGAAACATGTGCACCAACACACTCAAATACGCGTCGAGGTAGTAGGGCATTCCGCGTATGTCGGCATTTTGCATTCCCATGCGCTTTTACCGGAAGCCTTGCACGCGTATGCTCAAAGCCCAATACCCAGCAACGAGTCGTTTCGTGCTTTGCGCTTGGCGTGGCACCGAAGCCTAACCAGGCATTCAAGCCACTCGCTGCGCTCGTTGGGACGGGCTAAAGCCCGCCCCTTAATTTAGCGTTATGTTGAAAAAGGAATTTAGATGGTATTTCCATCACTAGAAACTGATCGGCTATTACTTACGGAACTTCGTGTTGATGATGAAGCTGATCTGTTCAAATTGTTTTCCAATCCATCTGTGGTTGAATATTACGATTTAGATGTGTTTCGCGAACATAGCCAAGCAGCCGATTTGATTAGTCTTTTTAAATCAAGATATGAGGAGCAGCAAGGTATCAGGTGGGCAATCCGGTTAAAGTCATCTGGTCGATTGATCGGCACCTGCGGCTTTAACTCGTGGAGCAGCAAAATGCATAATGCCGTCATTGGTTATGACCTGCTTCCTGAATTTTGGCGACAAGGTTATTCCTCAGAAGCTGTTCGCGCGATTATTAGTGCTGGATTTGCAGGAAAGCTTCCGTGTGGTGAATTGCATCGAGTTCAAGCAGATACAGTTCCAGGTAATCGTGCCTCTGAATCATTGCTTCGTCAGCTTGGATTTAAAGAAGAAGGGCTTCGGCGTGAGTGTGGATATTGGAAGAATAAGTTTCATGATCTCAAATGTTTCGGCTTGCTCCGTTCAGAGTTCAGTACAACATAACAATCCGCGTCATTCGGGGCCTTCGGCCCCTGCGACGCTCACAAGTTCGCGCGCATGCGCGGGGCGTTATAAAGCATGAATCAGTTCACGAGTGAAGAATTAAATACACTGAAAAATGCGATTCAATATTGGATCGCGAATTGGGATTTTGAGTGCCCAACATTATTTGGTTTAGAAAAGTCCGATTTAGAAGAGGTCAGTGCTAATTGGCCCAACGCACTTAATGATGATACAGAGCGGGCATTAGTAAGTTGCCTGGGAAGTTTAAGAGAAATGTTATACGGTGCGAGTGCAATTAATGAGCAAGCAGTGGCGGCTACACTTGGGGTTTCTTATGGTCAAGCATCAGTTCTATGTTCAGTGATCCACAGTCAGTGTCAGCATGCTTTATAACAAGCGCAGTCACAAACGGCCACTGCGTGGCCTGGACCTCAACCGCTGCGCGGGTTTCGGCCTGTGCTGCGAGCGTTATGTGCGGTAACTCTGCAGGTGTCGGCTTACTGTCGGGTAATTTACGTACCTGACAGATGAAAATATAAGTAACACTCTTGGTTCGGGAGTACAGGAGCTATCTGATGATTATAAAAGAACTGCGACTTAGTAGACATATTTCTCAAGAGCAATTAGCGCAAATGTCGGGATTAAATGTCCGAACAATTCAGCGCATTGAGAGTGGTCATAACGCTAGTTTCGAATCATTAAAATGTCTTGCTGCGGCTCTTGATGTCGATGTGACAACACTAAACCAGGAGACTTTTATGATTGATAAAAACACTGCTAATTGGCAAAGATTACCGTTATTTTTGAAAATTTGGTTTTCGGTAAATTTTTTGCAGATTAGACCCGCTCGAAAAACGGCTGAGAGAGTTGAAAAATTATCACACTTTTTTGGCTTTCTATTTTGCTGTTTTGGGTTTGTTAGCGAAGCGGCTTTAGCTGGCGGTATTATCATGCTTGCAACAGCCTACTTGTTTTACTTCTTGAAGTGGCAAGGTGACAAATATGGTATTTGGTATGAGCCTGATGCAATATCTACCAAATAACAATCGCAACCAAAATGGGCTATCGTACTCGACTCGCTGCGCTCGCATTTGTTGCGTGCATTAGCCAAAATATGAGTGCCCTATGAGCCCTAAGAGATATATCGTTGTCAGCTCACATAAGAGTGAGTTTCCTAAGCCAATAACCTTTAAAAAAGGTGATCCTCTGCTCGTTGGTGAAGAATACAAAGGTGCCGAAGACTGGAATAACTGGTACCTGTGTACTACGCCAGGCCAAGAGCCTGGTTGGGTTCCTGATCAGATTATCGAGCGATTTGAGCACTCACAGGGTAGAGCACTTGATGATTACACGGCAAAAGAGCTAAATGTGCAGGAAGGAGAGCTGCTGACTGGTTCCAGGGTTTTAAATGGCTGGCTATGGTGTGAAAAAACGCTCAGTACAGAATCAGGGTGGTTACCATTGGAGAATGTTAAAGAGATCGCGCAGTAGCAACCGTGGCTAGGCGGACGCAGGCGGTAAAAACGTAAAAAAGTAATGAAGTAAGTAAATAGTACTGGCGGGCAGTGTCGCTAATCTCAACTATGATATAGGTTTCAGGAACGGAGGAACTATGCTTAATAGCTACTTAGTTGTTAATACTGCACGCACATCTTTTCGTTATCTATGGCTGGCTGTTTGGGCGTTGTTGCCCTTTGTGGCATCTGCAGATACCAGCCAGAAACCGCTTAACAACCCGCAGCCTGTAACGGCGCAGGCGCAATGGCAAACACAAAATACCAAAGGGACAGCTGCTGAGCGGCATGAGAATGGTTTTGTTGCTGTGGCGGGCCGCCTATATTTGCTGGGCGGGCGTGGCGAACGGCCTTTAGATATTTTCGACCCGGCAACCGGTCAATGGCAGCAAGGAGCAAAGCCACCGTTTGAGCTGCACCATATGCAGGCAGTTGCCTATGATGACAAATTGTATGTATTAGGCGCCTTAACCGGTGGTTTCCCGGAAGAAAAATCTATTGCCAATATACTGATTTATAACCCGGCGACTGATACCTGGCAAACCGGGCCAGAGATCCCGGCGCAGCGGCAGCGCGGGGGCAGTGGCGTGGTAGTGCACAACGGGCTTATTTATCTTATTGGCGGCAACAACCGCGGCCATATGAGTGGTTTTGTCGCCTGGCTGGATGTGTTTAATCCGGCAACCGGACAATGGACCGCATTGGCTGATGCGCCGCATGCCCGCGATCACTTTCATGCCGTTGTTATTGATGATCAAATCTATGCGGCGGCCGGGCGTATGTCGTCACATGATACCGGCGAGACGATGTCACTGACAGTTGCAGCGGTAGATGTTTATGATATTAAAACCCAGCGTTGGCATACGCTGGATACGCCGCTGCCCACGCCAAGGGCCGGCACCGCTGCAGTGGTAGTTAACGGGCAACTGGTTGTTATAGGCGGCGAAAGCCTGCGCCAGGTAAGTGCGCATAATGAAGTTGAAGCTTATAACCCGGCAACGAAGCAATGGCAAAAGTGGCCGGCGTTACCAACAGGGCGGCACGGTACCCAGGCTACGCTACTAAATGGTGTTGTGTATATTGCTGCTGGCAGTGCCAACCGGGGGGGCGGGCCGGAATTAAAAGATTTGTTGCTATTGCCTATGGCTGCTTTTTAGCTTGTTAACATTGCAAAAACGCGGCTTTCTGTTTAGATTGAATAGCGATGAAAGTGGAATAACAGGAAGTCATAATGAAAAAATGGGTGAGCGCCGCTATTGCTGCGGTGGCAATGTCAACAACAGCCGCTGCTAATGCACAAGATTATAAACTGATAACCGTAGCCGGTTACTTAAACTTTTATCTGCTGAACCTGAATGCTTGTCAGGATTTTCATCCGCCGGTGCGCCAGAGTGCTTATGATGCCGAAAAGACGTTGTATCCTTATCTGGATAAACTGTACGGCAAAATGGGTGGTGCTGAAGGTGCTAACCAGAAAATGATCGCAGATATTGTTATGAAACGCCGTGCCATATTAAATGGCCAGATTGCAGAAGGTGATTTTACCGTGGAGCATTGTCAGGCTATTGTGAAAATACTGACAGAAGATGGTTTAGATAAAACCTTGCTCAGTGCATTGGAATAATACATCTGCTACCGCCAGCCTGATGCTGGCGGTTTCATTTTTGATTGCCACTATTTAAATCTGCTACACTGCGCCTGCTTTGGTGCGGGATAACTCCCGCTTAAAAGGGAAGCGGGTGTAAAGCCCGCACTGTACCCGCAACTGTAATAAGCGCTGCAATCAGATGCCACTGGTTATACTCCGGGAAGGCGATTGTGGGTTACCGCTTTAAGTCAGGAGACCTGCCATAGCTTAATGTCTTTTTTACCTGCGTGCGGGAATTCACTGCAGTGGCAACTTACTGTTTTCAGCAAGTTGGCTGCTGCTATTGCCAGGAGTCAGTGTTGCTTGAACTTTCAGCGGTGTGTTTGCGCTTTGGTGCGAAACAGGTTCTGCATAACATCAGTTTCTCACTGCAAAAAGGTGAGTTTGTTGGCATTATCGGTCCTAACGGCGCTGGTAAAAGCTCATTGCTGCGGCTGATTCAGGGCGCGCTTAGCGCACACAGCGGGCATATATTGCTAAAGCAACGTGAGATTGGCCGTTTTACTACGGCCGAACTAGCCAGAACACTTGCCGTAGTAAGCCAGACGTCTGCGCCCTTATTTGCGCTGACAGTAGAGCAAGTGGCTACCATGGGGCTTTTACCGCATAAAAACTGGTTTGAGCTAAACAGCAGCTACGACACTGCCCAGGTTGCACTGGCGTTGAAAAAAACAGGCCTTAGCCATAAGAGTTCAGATGCTGTTGATACCTTATCCGGTGGTGAAATGCAGCGGCTTTATATCGCCAGGGCTTTGGTGCAACAACCTTCATTATTACTGCTGGACGAGCCGACCAATCATCTTGATGTACAGTACCAACACCAGATCCTGCAACTGGTTAAAGCGCTGGATATTCCGCTGCTGGCATGCCTGCACGATTTAAACCTGGCTGCGATGTATTGTGACAAGCTGCTGTTATTAAATAATGGTGAACAGGTAGCCTTTGGTACACCTGCTGAGGTACTGCAACCCCAGTTACTGCAGCAGGTATTTGGTTTGCCCTGCCAGATAGCGTTACATCCGCTGATAAATAAACTGCAGGTAACTTTTATTCCAGCCTCAACAGGGTTGGCCGCGGAGCAGGCTGCATGTTAAAGCGGCATTATTCGCTGGCAATGTCTGTTGCTTTACTGATGCTGCTGTTTAGCCTGCTGCTGAGTTTAACTATCGGCAGTGCCAGCTTAACACTGGCAGATATTGTCCGGGTATTGTTTGGCAGGGAAGGTGTTTCGCCGCTGGCCGAAACCATTGTCTGGCAAATCCGCTTGCCGCGTTTAGTTTGTGCTGTGCTGGTAGGTGCAGGGCTGGCGGTGTCTGGCGCAGTATTGCAAAATGCCAGCCGTAACCCGCTGGCCGATCCGTATTTATTTGGCTTAATGGCCGGTGCCGGTTTGGGTGCTACCCTGGTTAGCGTAGTGCTGCCGCCTCAGCTTATCAGCCTGGCGCTGGGCGCCTTTGCCGGAGCTTTATTTGCAGTAGCCCTGGTATTTGCCGTATGCGCCGGACAGCGCTGGCGTAAGGTTGAAATTACTTTGCTGGCTGGGGTAGCGGTATCTTTTATGTTAAGTGCGATCAGTAGTTTTATTTTGTACTTTGCCGAGCCTTTTGCTGCTAACCGGGTGATATTCTGGCTAATGGGCAGTTTAAGCCGCACCGACTGGCACAGTGTCATGTTACTGGCGCCGGTTGTCGTAGTGGTGCTACTGCTGGCACTGGCGCTGCGCCGCCAGCTGGATGCTCTGCTGCTAAGTGATGAAAGCGCCCGTACGCTGGGGGTTAATACGCTGCGCTTGCGGTTGGTATTATTGCTGGCGACAGCCTTGCTGACAGCCTGCATAGTGTCGCAGTGTGGCGGTATCGCTTTTGTTGGCCTGATGATCCCGCATATAGTGCGGCATTTCTTTGGGGTTACATCCGCGCGCTTGCTATTGGGCTGTGCGGTGGTGGGGGCACTGTTTATGATCTGGGTAGACAATCTGGCCCGTACTTTGCTGCCGCAACAGGAAATTCCGCTGGGGGTTATTACCTCGTTAGTGGGCAGTGTATTTTTCTTACTTATTATGCGCCGGCAACGGCTATAGCGATGTGTAATGGCAACAGATGAATTAAAACAACAGCGCCACCGTGAACGCCAGCAGCGGCTGAAAACGCAGGTTGATAGCGCAGTGGCTGCAGCTACCGATGAAAAAGGCTTACTGCTGGTGATCACCGGTAATGGCAAAGGTAAATCTACCTCTGGCTTTGGTACTGTCGCCCGTGCTGTTGGTCATGGTTTTACTGCGGCAGTCGTGCAGTTTATTAAAGGCAGCTGGGACTGTGGCGAGCGTAACTTATTGCAGCAACATGGCGTACAGTTTGCTGTAATGGCCACCGGCTTTACCTGGGATACACAAGATAAAGCAGCAGATATTGTCGCTGCAGAGCAAGTGTGGCAGCAGGCCGAACAGTTTTTGGCAGACCCGGCCATAGATGTGGTGCTGCTGGACGAGCTGACTTATATGTTAAGTTATCATTATCTGCCGCTGGAACGTATCGAACAGGCATTATTGCAACGCCCGGCAACACAGCATGTGGTCATTACCGGCCGGGCCTGTCACCGGCGTTTAATTGAGCTGGCCGATACGGTAAGTGAAGTGCAAAACATTAAGCATGCGTTTGATCATGGTATTAAAGCACAGCGGGGGATTGACTGGTGAAAACTCGCTACTGGCCCTTATTATTGCCGCTGTTAATGCTGCTGGCCTTGCCGGCGCTGGCTAAACCCCAGCGTATTATTGCACTGGCGCCACATATTACCGAGCTGTTGTTTGCAGTGGGGGCGGGTGAGCAGGTTGTGGCCGTAAGTGATTACAGCGATTACCCTTTAGCAGCACAAGCATTACCGCGTATTGCCAGTTATGCCAGTATTAATTTGGAAGCCGTACTGGCGCTGCAACCTGATTTAGTTATTGCCTGGCGTAGCGGAAATCCGGCTGCTGATATTGCCCGCTTGCAGCAGCTAGGTATTAAAGTGGCGTTTTCTGATCCATTAACGCTGGATGATATTGGCGCAGAGCTGCGGCTAATCGGTCAGCTTAGCGGTTATCCGGAGCAGGGCAAACAACAAGCGCTGCAGTTTGAACAACAATTGGCACAGCTACGCCAGCAATATCAGCATAAAACACCGGTAACGGCCTTTTTTGCTATGGGTACAGCACCACTGACAACGATTGCCAACCGGGCCTGGCCGCAGCAGATATTACAGTTATGCGCCGTTAACAATCCCTTTGCCAGCGCCAAGGGTGATTATCCGCAGGTAGGTATTGAACAGGTTATTCAGGCGCAGCCCGATGTGATTATTCAGCCGGTAGCAGAAAAAGTGCTTGCAGATTTTTCATACTGGCGCCCGTTCACTGCGTTGCCTGCAGTTAAAAAAGCGCAATATCTTAGTGTGAATGCCGATTTTATCTACCGCACCACGCCGCGCACTTTGCTGGGTATTACGCAGTTGTGTCAGGGCGTAGATGCGTATCGCTAGCTGTTAAGGCTGCTCATCAGTTCATTTGCGCGGCGCATTAGCCGCTCAGCATTGCGCACCTGATTGGTTTTTAACAGCTCACCTGACAATGCCAGATATTTATCCGCCAGTTTACGGCGCAGCGCTTTGTGCAATGAAAAGTCTGTCGGTACTTCAGCATCATATTGTTGCAGTTTGGTATAAACGGCATCTATTTGCTCAGCAGCTTCGCTGACTGCCAGTTCATTTTCCAGCAATGAAAAGCTGTGCTGGTAAAATAGTTCTGCCGCCTGATAAGGAAAGGTCGCCGGCTCGCCACTACTTTGTGCCAGCCGGTACGCAGCCATTGCATCTACTGCTGCAGCCAGTTGCTGGCCTTGCTCTACCAACTTGGCGGTATCGCTGTGGCGTGAAAATAATAACTCACCGACACTAATAAGACGCTGCAGTGCCACTGCATCATTAGTGGCGACGGCTTGCTCAAATGCCGACACATATACCGCAGCTTCTGCGTTGTCAGGTTCGGCCTGATAACGGCTGTCAATACGCTTTAGTTCGGCAATAATTTTGTATGGGTCCTGGGCATCGCTTTGTTGCTGATATTGCTGGTTTAGCAATAGCTGGCTTAACTGCGAGCGTAAAACATCAATAGCAGTTTGCTTACTGCGCTGCATATTGCTGCTCAGGCCAGCCAGATAATGAGAATCAGGATACAGCTCACTGGCCTGCGCCAGGATACGTTCTATCTCCGGGTAATTAGGGTAATTAAAGCTGCGATCAGTGATAATGTTGTCAATTTGCTGTTCAAAATGCTGCAGGATCTCATTCTGCTGTAATCTTAAAATGCCTTCAGTCTCTAAAGTCCTGTTGTTATTGGTGTCAAGTGCCGCCAGCAGCTCTGCCGCTGAAGCCTGGTTAAGCTGTTGGTACTGCTGCTGCTTTTGCTGTAAAGCACTGCTTTGGTTACTAAGTTCAGCTATGGTTGATTGTTGTTGCTGATGATATTGCCAGCCGCCCCAGCCAACCAACAGCACCGCTGCGGCGGCAACAGCAGGCTGCCATACAGGTTGCTTAAACTGTTTAATAATACCGCTAATACTGACAGTGCGCTTTGCGCTGTCAAACTGCAGTGCGCGCTTTAATGTTTGCCATTGCAGCAGGTTTAAATGCGCTGGTTTTGTCGCTTGTTTATTTTGCTGTTGGGCTTTATCTGCCGGTAAACGCTCAAAAGGGTGTTTACTGGTCAGTAACTCATAACTTAAACAAGCAAACGAGAATATGTCGTCGGCAACGCAAGGGGTATTACCCGCCAACAGCTGAGGGCTGGCGTAAGCCGGGGTATAGCCACTTAACGGTGCTGTCTGGCTTTGTTGCTCTGCAGCGTAAATATCGTGGTTTAGCTGGAGCTTTTGCGCCACGCCAAAATCCAGTACTTTTACTTCGCCTGAGCGGTTAACCATAATATTGGCTGGTTTTAAATCGGCGTGAACTATGCCGGTTTTGTGCGCGAAATCCAGTGCATCAGCAATCTGACACAACAGGTTCATGGCAGATTTAAGCGTTAAACCCTTTGGTTTATACCGTTTAATAACCTGATCCAGGCTTTCGCCATCCAGGCACTCCATAACAATAAAGTAGTGCTGCTGATCGGAGTCAACGTCAAATACCCGCACTATGTTCGGATGAGACAGTTGTTGGGTTTTATGTGCTTCCTGTAGTAACAGCTGCAGTGCGTCTGGCTGATCAACAAACTGCTGCTGCAACACCTTTATAGCAACGGTACTGTTGCTTACCCCGGCTTGTTGCAAAAACAGATCAGTGGCCCGGTAAATATCACTCATACCGCCCGAGCCAATTTTATTCTCCAGCAGGTAGCGCTCTTTTATCAACATACCACTTTGCAGTGCCGCTACCGGCGCAGAATCTGACGGTGCGGTTTTTTTTACGGCATAGCGCGTTTTGTCTGCATCTGCTGCCTGTTCGGTGGCAAAGTTGTCGACACCTGTCGGGTTCTGATCCGTCATCGTTTACTCCTTGTTCAGCTGGCTACTGCGAAAAACATCGCACTAATTTGTTACTGGCATTGGCACTGAATAGCGCAATTATTTCACAAAAAAGTGGTCAGGTCACCAGCATATTTTGACTAATTGTTAATTTGGTTTCTGTTGACGCAACATTAAATTTAACTTAATCTATTTCGCCGATTTATAGTGAATAAATTGTGTTTTATTGCAGTGCTGCAGGAGGTAGTATGGGACAAAAGGACAGGTTGCTTGAATTGTCAGTGTTGAGTTATCACCGGTTATCACCCAAGCAGGTAGCGGTAAAACGCTTTGATACTACTGGTGGCACACTGGGCCGCTCGGAGCGTGCAGATTGGTATTTGCCTGATCCTGAGCGTGTAGTGTCAGGCGTGCATGCCAGTATAAGCTGCAATAAGGGTTTATTCAGCATTACTGATCAGTCAACCAATGGTTTATTTGTTAACAGAGCAGTTGAGGCATTAGGGCAGGGCAATAGCCATCAGTTAAAGCATGGCGACGTGTTATGCATGGGCGACTATGAAATTCAGGTTGCACTCATCGATGCTCTACCTGACAGCACACTGGTACCGACAGCTGTCGAGCACAAAGCTCCGGCAAATGCTCTTTCTCATGCGGCTGTTGCGCAAAAAGCTACCAGCGCTCATCAGGCTCCCGCTTACAGTACAAACGAACACACTGACAGCGGTTTTTCGGTTGCTGAGCTGGCTGGTCCGGCTTTTGGTTTGGCCAGTGCTCATACTGCCACCTCCGCCAGAGACAATAGCCATGAGATGACAATGGATGAGCATTTTCTGGCCCCGTCTGCATTAATCCCCGATGACTGGGAGGCGCCATGGCAGCAGAAAATACCGGAGCAACCGATACAGGACACCGCCAGCACCGCTGTTAACACAGATGTTGTGCACAACCTGGTTAAAGATAAACGTAAAAGTGCAGCCCCGGCTATGGCCGGTGACAGTGCGGCTTGCCTGCAGGCTTTTCTTCACGGGCTGGGGGTGTCGCAAGCCAATATACAGTCAGTGGATTCCAGCCAGTGGTGGGAGCAATTGGGACAGGCTTTGCAACAATCGCTGTTAGGCGTAATGGATGTCATGCGCGCCCGCTCTGAAGTTAAAAACAGCTTCCGGGTTAATCAAACCACCTTCCAACAGCGCGAGAACAACCCGCTTAAATTTTCTGCCAGCATTGATGATGCCTTTCACAATTTATTTAATCGCCCGGGTTCCAGTTTTATGCCCGCCAGGCAAGCTATTGCCGAGGCTTTTGCCGATATCAGCCAGCATGAGGCCGCCATTATTGCCGGAGCCAGAGGTGCTATGGCCGGCATGTTAGTGCAACTGGCACCACAGAAAATAGAAGCCGCAGATTTTGGCGGCAGCTTTGTTGACAAATTAAACCCGGCACAGCGCCAGGCAAGATACTGGGCACAGTACAAAGCCTTGCATACAGAGCTGTCAGCGGAGCTTGGCAAGAAAAACCAACAGGGCGTAAATGACGACTTTATCAGTGCTTATGAAGCCTATTTACGCTCGAAATAATAGAAAACCATACACAAGCATATTTAGCAGGAGCTGTAGTAATGAAAACAATAAAGACATTGGTTTTGCTCTGGTTGAGCCTGGCTGTTCTGGCTGGCTGCCAGGCGGTTTATGCCACTTTTCCACCCTCAACCAAATTACATTTCCGTGTTGCTGCCGACATCAATCCTGATGCCGATGGTCGCCCGTCTCCGGTCATTATTAAAGTGTATGAACTGGCATCAAAAACGGTGTTTGAAAACCAGGATTTTTTTGCGCTGTACGACAGCCCGGAAGTGGTTTTACGCACCGATCTACTGAAAAAAGATGAACTGGTGTTTGAGCCAGGCCAACGCACTGAATATCGCATGACATTACAACCGGCAACGAAAGCTGTGGCTGTTGTGGCAGCATATCGTGATATTGAAGGCGCAAGATGGCGTGCAGTGGTTGATGTAAAACCGACGGGTTATGACAGCTTCTATGTGTATGTCGACAAATTGGCGGTTTATATCCGCGAACATGATCTGGAACGTAAACAGTAAATTGCGGTTTTAAGGAATTCAATATGAGTGACTACAGCCGGATTGCCTGGTCTGAAGGCTTGTTTTTACGGCCACAACATTTTCAGCAACAAGAGCGTTACTTCGATTATGCCCGTCAGCAGCAAATGACAATGCAGCTACCTTATGGCTGGGGCGTGCGTCGCTGCGAAATTGATCAGCAAAGCCTGAAGTTTGCCCAGTTTGGCCTGGCAGAGCTCGAAGCCGTGCTGCCAGATGGCACTGTGCTGCAATTACCTGCAGTTGAAGCCTTACCTGCAGCTATTCAGATCCCGAAAACCTGTCGTGATCAACAAGTGTACCTGTGCTTGGCGATGGATAAAGCTAACGGGCAGAATATCAGCTCTGATGACGGCTCTCACATCAGCCGTTACAGTTATGCCGAACATAGCGTGGCAGACAACAGCTTGTCTGAGGATGCAACCGAGGTATTACAACTGGCCAAGCTAAGGTTATTGCTAAAGCTGGAGTCGGAAGATCGCGGTGGTTTTATTTGCATACCGCTGGCACGTATCCGCGAGGTGTCGGAGCAAGGCGAAGTAAAACTGCTGAAAAAGTATATTCCACCGCTGCTGGATATCCAGCAAGACTCTGAGCTGTCAGCCTTTTTAACTGAAGCTCTGGGTATGCTGTGTCAGCGGGCCGATGCGTTAGCTGACAGGCTGGGTAAAGGCCAGGGTACAGCCAATTCTATTGCTGATTTTTTAATGCTGCAGGTACTTAACCGCTATGAACCGTTATTCCGGCATTTAAAAACCGGTGTACTTGAGCATCCGCTCAGCCTGTACCGGTTAATGATAAGCATGTTGGGCGAACTGGCTACGTTCACCGCACGGCAGAAAAGACCACCGCAATTTCCGCAGTATCAGCATGATGATTTAACAGCGGTATTCGGTAATTTAAGCGTCATTATGAACCAGACGCTAAGCGTGGTACTGGAGCAAACCGCACAGGCGTTGCCGCTGGAGCAAGCCAAGTTTGGCATTCTGGTGTCGCCACTGACCGATAAAACCTTGTTGGAGTACGCTCAGTTTGTGCTGGCAGTCAGTGCAGATTTACCGGCTGAAGATATTCGTAAACATTTGCCGTCGCGGTTAAAAATTGGCCCGGTAGAGCATATTCGTGAATTAGTGAATAACCAGCTACCCGGTATTGCGGTAACCGGTTTGCCTGTGGCTCCGCGCCAGGTGCCATATCACGCTGGTTACCATTATTTTCAGCTGGATAAAGGCAGTATTTACTGGGAGCGGCTGGCAAACAGTGGTGGTTTGGCATTGCATTTGTCCGGTAATTACCCCGGCTTGAAAATTGAACTGTGGGCGATTAAAGCCTGACGCCTGTAAAGGTTGTTATGACTAACATGGATGACAAAAAATGTCTGATAAAACCGTGATGAAACCCCGTCCGGGTGGCCGGGCTCCTGCTAAAAGCAATGCTCCGGCACCGGTGCAGGAACATACCGGAGATCCGGATAAAACACGCATGGCAGCTCATGTTAAAGCGCCAGACAATATGCAGCGTATGCAGGTGCTGTCTATCAGTGACAATATTCTGATTGATGAGGCCGGTGCACTGTTCTCACTGATCCAGCCAATACGCAACACTGTCAGCCATGCTGATGTAGCTAGCCTTAAAACGCAGTGTATTCAGCTAATTAATCAGTATGAACAACAACTCAGGCACAAAGCTGTCAGTAGCGAATTGATTGAAAATGCGCGTTACTGCATGTGCTCTTTTATCGATGAAGCGGTATTAAACACCAGTTGGGGCGGTAACAGCGACTGGGCAACAGAGAGCTTGTTGTCTACGTTTCACAATGAAACCTTTGGTGGCGAATACTTTTTCACGCTGCTTGACAGTGCCATCGCCGCACCCCGGGAAAACCTGCTGTTGCTGGAACTGCAATACCTTTGTCTGTCATTTGGTTTTGTCGGCAAAATGCGGGTGGAAGAGCGCGGTTATGAAAAATTAGAGGGCTACCGCGAACGGGCCTACAAGGCTATCCGCTCACAACGTGGTGAGCCTGAACGGGAATTATCACCTGGCTGGCGCAGCCAGGTTGTTGCAGCCAGTAAGCTTGAAGCGGAGTTCCCTTTGTGGGTATTTTGCTCGGTAATTGGTGCCGCTTTGCTTGGCAGCTACATGTACCTTAATTATCAGATAAACAGCTATTCTGATCAGGTGCACCGTCAGTTAAACAGTCTGGTTAGCTGGCAACAAGATGCGCCACAGGTGGTAACCGCTAAAGCCCGGCAAGACGCCATAAAACTGCAACAGTTACTACAAACTGAAATCCGCCGCGAGCTGCTTGAGGTCATTGAGCTACCAGACCGGGTGAGGATCCGTGTTGGGCTTGACCAACTGTTCAGTCCTGGCAGTACCGGTATTAATGAAGGCTTTGCACCCATAGCGGTGAAAATTGCCCGGGCACTGGAAAGTACCGAGGGGCGTATCCTCGTTAGCGGTTATACCGATAATTTACCCATTTTTACCAGTAAATATCCGTCTAACTGGCATTTATCGCTGGCGCGGGCCAATGCCATGTCGGATGCTCTGGCGTCAGGAGCCGATTTACGCGGCCGTCTTTGGCCTGAAGGGCATGGCGATGCCAACCCGATAGCGCCAAATGACAGCGCAGCTAATCGCGCATTGAACCGGCGGGTAGAAATAGACCTGTTACAGTAACGCCTTAAGCAAGGGAAGTGTTATGAAAGTTAAATCAGCGCTGCAACCGGTTGTGCGGTTGTTTAAATCCAGCGTCTTTATCACCGTATTGGGTCTTACGGCCTTAGCTCTGCTTATATGGTTTGGTGGCCCGTTGCTGGCTATTGCCGGTTATGAGCCGCTGGCAAGTGCCACCGCACGGTTGCTGACGTTATTGGTTATTGCTCTGGTATGGGGTGGTAGCCATTATATTAAAGGATTACGTGAAAGCCGCTCGCACAAGCAGGCGGTAGATACGCTGCTAAATGGCGAAGAGCATCAGCAGCATGATGAGCTGGCCCGGCGCGATATTGAAGTACTGCGTGAGCGCATGCAAAAGGCGCTGGACATTCTAAAGCATGCCCGTTTTAGTAAAGCGCGGGATATATACCAGTTGCCCTGGTATATGCTGATAGGCCCGCCGGGCTCAGGCAAAACGACTGCGCTGCATAATTCCGGGCTTGAATTTCCGCTAAAAGAACATATGGGCATGGATGCCATTGAAGGCATTGGTGGTACCCGTCAGTGTGACTGGTGGTTTACTAATCAGGCTGTATTAATAGACACCGCCGGGCGTTATACCACGCAGGACAGCCATGCTGCGCAGGATTCTACTGCCTGGCAGGGTTTTCTTGGTTTGTTACGTAAACACCGGCCGCGCCGGCCGATAAACGGTGTCATTGTGTTTGTGAGTCTGGCCGATTTACTGAACCAAACCCGTACCGAGCGTAATTTGCATGCCCGTGCGATTAAACAACGGGTGCAAGAGCTACAGAACCAGCTGGGGATGACTTTTCCGGTTTACGTCATGTTTACCAAGGCAGATCTGATTGCCGGTTTTACTGAGTTTTTTGATATTCTTACCCCTGAAGAGCGTGAGCAGGTATGGGGTATGACCTTTGATGTTGCTCAGGCAGACAGTGAAAAAGGCGTAGTGGCACAGTTTAACAAAGAGTTTCACGCCATCATTAACCGCTTAACCCAACGTTTATTCAGCCGGTTACAGTACGAGCATGATCAGGAAAATCGTGCTGCTATTTACGAGTTTCCGCGCCAGCTAAGATTGCTGCAAAGTGCTGCGGATGACTTTCTCAAAGAAATTTTCGCACCAAATCCATTTGAAAAAGCCACTATGTTGCGTGGTGTTTATATCGCCAGTGCCACGCAGGAAGGCGTGCCCATTGATCGCATAATGTCACAGCTTGGCAGTAACTTTGGCTTAGCTGAACCGCCACTGCGCCGCCAGACCGGCGAGGGCAAGGGCTACTTTATCAAACGCTTCTTTGAGGAAATTGTCATTCCGGAGCGCGAACTGGCTTCGGTTAATCTGCATCATAAAAATAAGCATCGCTGGATCCGTCGCGGCGTGCTTGCAGGCACTGCGGTAACAGCATGCTGGTTGCTGGTAGCCTGGACAGGCAGTTACAACTGGAACAGCCGCCTGGTTGATCAGGTTACCGCATCCGTTAATGACTATCAGCAGCTGGCGGCTTCAGCCAAACCTCAGCAGGACGTAGTCGCACTTAACGAACAACTTAACCTGTTACGTGATTTACCAGCCGGTTACTCGGGCGTGATCCCGGTTGATGGCCCGAAAAACCTCGGTTTATACCAGGGCGACAAGCTTGGACAAGCCGGTAAAACGGCCTATCAGCATGGCTTGTATCATAGTTTTGTGCCTTATTTTACCCAGGTATTAACGGAGGAAATGCAGCTGAATGCAGAGCATCGTGATTACCTGTATGAAACCCTTAAAACCTATCTGATGGTATTTCGCCCGGAGCATTTTAATGCCGAGCAGCTTAGCTCCTGGTTTGCCCTTTATACCGAGCGCCAGTATCCCGGTGATGTCAGCCAGCCACTGCGTTTGTCGTTACAAAACCACCTGCAGGCGTTGTTAGAAAGTGGCATTAAAGGTGCGACCTACCAGCAAGATGTGGTGGTTGCTGCACGCGAATTGTTACTGACAGTGCCACTGGCTGAGAGGGCTTATCAGCGGGTGCGCACCGAGCTGATGAAAAGCCATATTCCAGATTTTCGTCTGGCGGATGTACTAGGCACCGATGGCATAAAAGTGGTTAAGCGTAAGAGTGGTTTGCCATTACAGCAAGGCATTTCAGGGCTTTATACCTATAAAGGTTTTCATGGTCTGTTTAACATTGAAAAACGCCGCATTATCAGAAGCCTGATGCAGGACAGCTGGGTATATGGCGAAGCTGCAGACGGTGAAGACGGGGCGGCCGATACCACGCTGTCTGATCAGGTGAGCGAAAAGTATCTGCGTGACTATATATATGTATGGCAAGAGTTACTGGACGATATCAGCATCAGTTCTGTTAGTGACGTTGAACAGGGTGTGTTTGTTACCCGGGCACTGGCAGGGCCAGAGCAGCCAATACAAAGTATCATCCGCGCTGTGCAGCAAAATGTACGGCTGACAAGTTTGCCGGAATCAGCTGAAGCGAATATGGCAAAAGATGTGGCTGGTAAGGTTGCAGATACACAATTTTCCAGCCAGAAAGCCCGTTTAAACCGGCTGTTGCCTGACAATATGTCTGCGTTAGAGCAACAGTTACCTGGTATTGAGGTTGAGCAGGCTTTTAGCGAAGTACTGAGTATTCAGGAGCCACAGCTGGAGCAAATTGCTCAAACCAGCCGCATGTATCACGATTATCTTGAACGCTTATATGTGCCCGGCGGAATGGCCCGCCAAGCCTATGCTAATCAGCTAAATGGTGAAGGTGGCAACGAGCTTAGCGTGGCACTGCGCCGGCTGAAAAGCGATATCCCATCACCTTTTTCTGACTGGCTTGGCGGTTTATCCACCGATACTACCAGGTTGTTTGCCAAAGGTAGCCGTCAGCATATTAATGAAGCCTGGCAAGGCACAGTGCTGGCAGAATACAGAAGGGCAATTGCTGATCGTTACCCGCTGAACCGGCGCTCAAAAGAAGATATTAAGCTTAGAGACTTTGAACGCTTCTTTGGTTATGACGGTACGCTGGATGTGTTCTTCAAGGACTATTTACAGCCCTTTGTTAACACCAGTAGCAAAACCTGGACCTTTAAACGCGATATTGGGCTGGACCAGAGTATTCTGAAAACCTTCCAGTCGGCTCAGCAGATCCGGGCAGCATTTTTTGACGGTGGCAGCCAGAAGCTGAAAGTAGGCTTTAGTTTAAGGCCGGTGTATCTGGACCGGCATATTACACATTTATTGCTTGAACTTGACGGACAAGAGCTGTCGTACCGGCATGGTCCAACCCGCTCGCGGCAGTTTTTCTGGCCGGGAGATCGCAATAAATTACAAACCCGCCTTGTGTTTACACCGGCAAACTCTGGGTTGCCATCCAACATCAGCCAGGAAGGCGAGTGGTCATGGTTCCGCTTTCTTGATGAGTTAACTGAAGCCCGGCCGCAAACCCGAACTGATAAAGTTCTGCATCTGGCGGTGCAGGGTAATAAAGCACGGGTAGAACTGGTACCTGATACCGTTAACAATCCATTTTGGAGCAGCGCATTGGAGACCTTCAGTTGTCCGGCAAGTCTATAACCGAAATAGGGATATGCGGCAAAATTCCCAGTCGCGGCGATTTTATTACCCAGGGGCTGACAGCAGATTTTGTTGATGCCTGGAACGAGTGGTTACAGGCCGTTTTAGCTGTCAGCCGTGAACAGTTAGGCGCTGATTGGCTTGACACCTATCTGACCAGCCCTATCTGGCATTTTGCCATATCGCCAGGTGTATGTGGCACCGAAGGAAAAATGGGCTGCCTGATGCCAAGCGTTGATCAGGTAGGGCGGCATTATCCGTTTACTGTCAGCCGGTCTTTGGCCTGTACACCGGTGCATGCCAGATTACAGTCTGGCTGGGCTGAGGTTTTAGAGCAGCAGGTATTACATACCCTGGATGATGATTTCTCATTTGAACCCTGGCTCGCAGCATTAAAGGCTGCAGAGTTTAACTGGCCACAGGCAGCGCAGATAAGCTGCCCTGTAATGTCGGCTAGTCAGGGGCGGCCTGCCTGGGTATTGCGCTCAGAAGAGGAACCTGATGCCGCCAGCTTATTGCATCATAGCTACCGGCAACAATTTGGCCGTTATTGCTTGTGGTGGACAGCAGGGTCTGAGCACGTCGAGCCCTGCACTTTGGTTACCAGTGGTTTACCGCAGGTCGGGCAGTTTGCTGCCATGTTAAATGGCGACTGGCAGCGCTGGCAGTGGCAACTGGCTGATATCAACTCAAACGGATCTTAACTATGAAACAGGTCGTTTCTCATGCCCAGACACACAAGGGATTAGTCAGAAAGCTAAATGAAGATGCCTGTCTGGATCTTGCCGACAGCGGAGTATGGGTTGTCGCTGATGGTATGGGTGGGCATGCCGCAGGTGATATTGCCAGCCAGTTAGTAGTAGATACCATACGTTTAGCTATGCAGCGCGGCGAAGCTGCCAGCGTAAACCTTATAACGCAAGCGTTGCATCAGGCAAATGCCGAGCTGTGTCGTTACAGCCAGCAACATTTAGATGGCCATACTGCAGGCTCTACCGTCGTCGTATTATTGCTGGATAAAGTGCATTACCACTTTCTCTGGGCTGGTGACAGCCGGGGCTATTTATTGCGTCATCAGCAATTGCGGCAGTTAACCCGCGACCATAGCCAGGTAAATGACATGGTAGAGCAAGGTTTACTGAGTAGCAGTGAGGCAGAGCAGCACGAACTGGCAAATGTGATAACCCGGGCCGTAGGGGTAGATCCGCATGTTAGTATTGATATTGTCAGCGGCGTCTGGCAACCCGGAGATCTGTTTTTGTTATGTAGCGACGGCCTGAACAAAGAGCTGACAGACGCTGAGATATGTCAGTATCTGGCGCATAACAACATTGCTGAAGCAAACCGGGCCTTACTGCATTCAACGCTGGTTGCCGGTGCCCGGGACAATGTTACCTGTATTCTGGTTAAGGTAAATAACGATCCACAAAATGTTAATGACAAGGATAGGACAATTCCGCTATTTATGAATAATTAGAAAATATTAGTTAACTGTTGTCATCATTAAAACAATAAAGTAACATATTTGGCTGGATAACGTCTCATTTGGGTTGTTGTGATGGATTACAGTGAATTAATTGACTTTGAAATGTTAATTGAGGGCGTGGATGATGCTGCGCCTGCTGGCACAGATCCGCGTACTGATATTTCACCTACTTCACAGTATTATCAGTTAAAAGATATCCGTGGCCAGGCCCGGGCTAATGAACGCGCTTTGCTGGCCGAAGATGAAGATTTTCAGGCACTGGCGTCAGACTGGCGCCCACTGGCAGAAAAAATCCCGGTAATTTTATGTAGCCAGGTTAAAGATCTTGAATATGCCGCCTGGTTAATAGAAGCACTGTGCCGCACTCATGGTTTTGCTGGTTTAAGTGCAGGCTTTAAAACAACCCGGTTATTAATAGAACATTTTTGGTCAAGCCTTTACCCGCAACCTGATGAAGATGGTATGGAGGTTCGTATTGCACCTCTGATTGGCCTCAACGGTTATGAGGGAGATGGTGCCCTCATTACCCCTATCCTGAGCATCCCACTAACTGATATTACCGCGCACGGCCAGTTTGCCTGCTGGCAGTATGAGCGAGCTTCTGATATTTCACGCAAAGACGAGAAACGTCAGAAGCAAAAAGCCGATGCCGGCATCGCCACGCTGGAGCAAATTAAAGATGCAGTGGCAGAAACGTCTGCCGGGTTCTATCAGCAACTAAAACTGCAAATTGAAACTGCCATCACCGAGTTTGCCATGCTGTCCCAAGCGATGGATGCCGCCATGAATGGCGAGCCACAGCCAACCAGCGCTATTAGCAAAGCCTTACATAAATGCCTTGATGCAGTGAATTATCTGGCGGCTGACAAGCTTGCACAGTTCGCCATAAGCGCCGAGCAGGCAATAACAACTGATGCAGACGGGCAGGTGATTAGCCATGCAGATCCGGTGCAGCAGCAGGTTCAGACGCGCGAACAAGTATTGTTAAGTCTGAAACAATCAGCCGAGTTCTTTCGTAAAACCGAGCCACACTCGCCCATTTCATATGCATTGGAGCAAGTTGTGCACTGGAGCACTCTGAGTTTACCAGAGCTGTTGCAGGAGCTTATTGATGATAACAACAGCCGTAACCATTACTTCCGGCTGGCGGGAATACCGCAACAAAAGTAATGCCCTTTGTGCGGGCATGAACTGAAATTAACAACAGCTGAGTAACAGGAGAAAGTCAATGGAAAGTATTCACAGCAAATTATCCCGGGTGCGTAAGCCCCGTGTGCATATTACTTATGACGTTGAAACAGAAGGAGCTGCGGTTAAAAAAGAACTGCCTTTTGTTGTTGGTGTAATGGGCGATTTTGCCGGCCATAACACTGAAGCGTTAAAACCACTAAAAGATCGCCGCTTTGTGCAGATTGACCGCGATAACTTCGACGAAGTGTTAAAGCGGATGAATCCGAAACTGAATTTCAAAGTGGATAACAAACTGGCCGGTGATGACAGTCAGTTCAGTGTTGAGCTGGAATTTAAGTCTATGCAGGACTTTGAACCCGCAGCTATCGTCAAACAGGTTGAACCACTGGATAAATTGATGGCAACGCGTAACAAACTGCGTGATCTGATGACCAAGATCGATCGCTCAGAAGAGTTAGAAAATATTCTGGAACGTGTGCTTAATAGTAACGAAGATCTGCAAAAGCTGGCGCAGGATCTCAGCATAGAGGATAAATAACATGAGTACGGAAGCTTTACTGGAACAGCATGATAATGCTCAGGGCTCAGCCAGTTCTTTGTTAGAACAGGCAATCGGTGCCACCAAACAAACCGACGCATCTCGTGCTGAAGAATTGTTACGCACCCTGACCGAAGAAGCACTGAGCGGCACGGTCAGCTGGAATAAAAACTTAACGGTGACCTTTAACGAGGCGATTAACCGTTTAGATGAGCTAATCTCAAATCAACTTGCCGCCATTATGCATACACCGGCTTTTCAGAAGCTGGAAGGTAGCTGGCGTGGCCTGAACCATCTGGTAATGAATTCTGAAACCAGTGCTTCACTTAAAATCCGCATGATCAGCATGAGTAAAAAAGAGTTGTATAAGGATTTAAGCAAAGCCGTTGAATTTGACCAAAGCCAAACCTTTAAAAAGGTATATGAGTCAGAGTTTGGTACTCCAGGTGGTGAACCATATGGCGCCATTATCGGTGATTATGAATTTACTAATCACCCGGAGGACATTGAAACATTAACCTATATGTCAAATGTGGCGGCAGCGGGTTTCTGTCCGTTTTTATCTGCAGCATCACCGGCGTTATTCGGCTTTGACGAGTGGACTGAACTGTCAAAACCTCGCGATCTGGAGAAGATTTTTGAATCTCTGGAATACACCAAATGGCGTTCTTTCCGTGACAGCGATGACTCGCGTTTTGTCACATTAACCATGCCCCGCGTACTGGCGCGCCTGCCTTATGGTAGTGCCACCAGCCCGATAGAAGAGTTTGGCTTTGAAGAGTTTGAGCTTGACGGACAAAAGGGTGTGGCGAAAACAACCAATCATTCAGAATATTGCTGGATGAACGCAGCCTATGTTATGGGTTCAAAACTGACAAACGCTTTTGCCCAGTATGGTTTCTGCACGGCTATTCGTGGTGCTGAAGGCGGCGGTAAAGTTGAAGGTTTACCAAGTCATATCTTTATGAGTGATGATGGTGATCCGGATCTGAAATGCCCAACAGAAATTGGCATTACTGATCGGCGTGAAGCTGAACTTGGCAAAATGGGTTTCCTGCCGTTATGTCACTATAAAAATACCGATTATGCGGTGTTCTTTGGTGCGCAAACTGCGCAGAAGCCGAAAAAATACGACACGCCAGAAGCCACTGCCAATGCGGCCATTTCTGCCCGCCTGCCGTACCTGATGGCAACGTCGCGCTTTGCTCACTACCTGAAAGTACTAGCGCGCGACAAAATCGGCAGCTTTATGGAAGCCGAAGATGTAGAAGTGTGGTTAAACCGCTGGATTTTAACCTACGTCAATGCTTCAGAAGGCAGTGGTCAGGAAGTTCGTGCCCGCTATCCGTTGGCCGATGCCAAGGTTCAGGTTCGTGAAATCCCTGGTCGTCCTGGTTCTTACAATGCAGTTGCCTGGTTACGGCCATGGCTGCAACTGGAAGAGCTGTCTACGTCGCTGCGTCTGGTAGCAAAAATCCCTGAGATGGGTGGTTAACACTGTTAACAACACTATTTATCACTGGCTAAGCTTGCTTAGCCAGTGAGCTGTTGGTGTTATCCAAAGCAGGTAAGCAAATGAGGATGTCATGGCCGACGCAGTAAAGTTTGTGTCTGAGGATGTATTTACAGCATCCTTTGCCGATGCGCAGCAGGCAGAATTTAATCAGCCTGCCTATACCCGGCTGGAGCGAAGTGGTGTACTGGCCCGGTTTCTACGTGAACCCGAGCCTTTAGCGGCTATTTTATACTGGCTGCAACATGTCGCCTGTACTCAGGTGCGTAGCGCTAATCTGGTCAGTGCTATGCTATGCCGTGCTATTGCTGATATCGACCGCCTAATAAACCTGCAACTAAATGACATTATTCACCATAGCCAGTTACAGCAACTGGAAGCCAGCTGGCGGGGTTTGCTGTATCTGACTGAACAAACCGAGCGCCATGATCGGGAGCAAAAAGTTAAAGTAAAACTATTGTCGCTGTCGTGGCCTGAATTGAGCAAAGACATTAATCGTGCCATCGATTTCGACCAGAGCGACTTTTTCAAACTCATTTACGATAACGAATTTGATATGCCTGGCGGTGAACCTTTTGGAGTGCTGATTGGCGACTATCAGATTAGCCACAAAATACGTCCCGGCCAGTTAACGAACGATTTGGATACGCTAAAAGAAGTGGCCCGCACTGCGGCAGCGGCCTTTGCCCCTTTTATTTGTGCAGCACACCCGTCGCTGTTTGGTGTTGATCATTTCTCTGAGCTTGGTCTGGTATCTGATATCGGCAGCCAGTTTAAGCAACCGGAATATGTAAAGTGGCGGTCGCTACGAGCTATGGAAGATGCGCGCTTTTTAGGCGTGGTACTGCCACAGGTATTGATGCGCAGCCCATATAAAGATGATGGCTCCCGTACAGAAAGCTTTGTGTTTCGCGAGGCATTGGCGCACCCGGAGCGCGATTACTTATGGGGCAATGCTGCTTTTGCTTTTGCCTCTGTGCTGGTAAGAGCGTACAGCGAATCAGGCTGGTTTGCGCAAATTCGGGGTATGAAGGCCGGCCAGCATAATTTTGGTCTGGTCAGTAATTTGCCGGTTAGCCGTTATGAAACGGAGAAGTATCAGAAGAGCAATAAACCGTCAGTTAACTTGCTGGTAGGGCACAGGTTTGAAGCTGAGTTATCAGATAACGGTTTTGTGCCGTTATCTGTGGTGCCCTACAGCGATTATTTTGCGTTTTATAACAATGCATCGGTGCAACTGGCTAAGAGTTACGACGACAAACTGTCTACCGTTAATGCCAGGCTATCGGCCATGCTGCAATATATTTTGTGCGTGGCCCGTTTTGCTCATTATATAAAAGTGATTGGCCGCGATAAGGTTGGCGGTTATCACTCTGCCGAGCAATGCGAGCAAGAGCTGCAACGCTGGCTGCACAACTATACCACTGCATCAACAGATGCTTCTAACGATGTCCGGGCCCGCCATCCTTTGCGTGAAGCACGTATTCAGGTTAAAGAAAAACGCGGCGAACCGGGACGTTACTATTCGATTATTCAGCTGCAACCACATTTTCAGTTAGATCAGATGATTACAACAGTAAAGCTGGTTGCTGAGCTATCACCTAAACAAGCCGTTACGGCGTGAGGTTAACAGTGAAACAATTACAGGCATTAATAAAACAGGGTGAATTAATTTCTGCTACTGAGCGGGCAATGCAACTGCTACGTGATGATCCGGCCAATGCCGATGTACGGGCTGTTTATATTGAACTGTTATGTATTCAGGGCGCGCTGGAAAAAGCCGACCAGCAGTTGGATATGATGGTGCGCCAGCATCCCGATTTCCTTGTCGGCGCCGTTAATTTGCGCCAGTTGATCCGTGCGGCGTCGGCAAGGCACGATTTTTATAACGGTGGCATGACAGCAACGTTGTTTGGCGAACCTGATGCGATGTTTGAAGCACTGTTATCGCTGCGCCTGGCATTAAAAGAGCAGGATACCGATGCCGCAGTGAAAGCTGCAAACACACTGGAGGATCTGCGTGGCGCAGTAGCGCTGGATATCAACGGCGAAACAGCAGCGGATGTGCGCGATCTGGACGACAGCCTGGCTGGTTATCTGGAGTTGTTTGGTACAGATGGCCAGTATTATCTGGCTAAGTTCAGCGAAATTGACAGTTTGCAGCTGAAAAAACCAGAGTCACTGTTGGATACCGTCTGGCGCCGTGCAGAAATTGTGATTAAAGACGGCCCGCAAGGCGAGGTTTTTGTGCCGGTAACTTATGTCGACAGCTTAAAGGTATCAGAGCGGCTGGGCAAAGACACTAACTGGCAGCAGCATCATGAGCAGCTGGTTACCGGCGCAGGCCAGAAGATGTTGCTGGTTGGCGAAGAAGCGCTGACCTTAACTGAGGTCCGTCAGTTGTCACTGTCAGACTCTGCAGTTACTGCCTGAGCGGGCACGGAGCTAACCTGGTGAAAGTGCATCACAAGCAACCGCTGCAACAATCACTACTCGATCGTTTGATTGACGACACGCCGGGGCAGAAAGACAGTGGCCGCAGCCGGCGCGGTTTTGATTTAAAAGCCTTGCGCCAGAGTGTGCGGCGCGATCTGGAGAATTTGCTCAACAGCAGAGTGCAATGGCATACCTGGCCTGACAGTTACACCGAGCTGCCGCAAAGCCTGCTTAACTACGGCCTGCCGGATTTTTCTGTGATGGTTGTTGACTCTGATGAGGGCCGTTTGCAGCTGTGCCGTGCGGTTGAGCAAACCATTCGCCGGTTTGAACCGCGCTTTGTTGACGTTGAAGTAACAGTACCAGAGCAGGAACACGGCATGGAGCGCGTGCTTAAACTGCGTATTCAGGCACTGTTATACGCAGACCCAGAGCCGGAACATATTATGTTTGACTCAGAAGTAGAACCGGTACATCTGGGGCTGACAATCAGGGATTATCAGGCATGAATGATGAATTATTAAAGTATTACAATCGTGAACTGACTTATATCCGCCGTATGGGCGCTGAATTTGCCGAGCAATACCCGAAAATTGCTGGTCGGTTACGCATCAGCGAAGAGAATGTTGAAGATCCACACGTATCCCGTTTAATTGAAGGTTTTGCGCTGTTAACGGCGCAAATCCGCCAGAAGCTGGATGATAGCTTTCCCGAGTTGACCGATGCTTTGCTCGGCCAGTTATACCCGGATTATCAGGCACCCATACCTTCAACATCGGTATTAAAACTTACCAGCCAGAACCTGTCGAACTCGGGCATTACCGTCAAACGGGGCACCGAGTTTGAAACCCGTACCGATGGCCTTAAACCCTGTACGTTTCAGGCCTGCTACGACACTGATGTCTGGCCATTAAATGTGGTTGCTGCCGAGTTTAAAAATACGCCATTTCATGCACCCAGGCCGCCGGTGCAGCAAAGTGCTAAAGCATTGTTAAAGCTGCAATTGGCGTGTGAGTTTGAAAATACTGCCATGCACGAACTGGAGGTGCCGGTATTACGGTTTTATTTAAATGGCCAGCGCCACCATGTCTATCGTTTGTATGAGCTATTGCTAAGCAAACTGCTGGCTGTCGGTATTGCACCTGCAGGTAAACCTGAAGCAATAACGTTTTTATCAGCGGCTCAGTTACAGGCGGTGGGGTTTGCCGATGAGCATCAGGTTGTTCCTTACAGCCAGCGTAGCTTTGCCGGTTATCGTTTACTGATTGAACAGTTTCTGTGTCCGGAGAAGTTTCTATTTGTTGAGCTGCAACAGCTTGACCCGGCCTGGCCAGATATTGACGATAAGTTTGAATTGTATTTTTACCTCTCTGAAGGCGCTGAAGAACTGGAGCGGCATATTACTGCCGACAGCATGCTGCTTAGCTGTACACCGGTGATAAATTTATTCAGCCAGAAGCTGGAGCCGGTAAACCTGGATGCTTCGCAATACGAGTATCGCCTGGTGCCCCGTTATCTGGATGCAGATGTGTGCGAAGTGATCCGCATTGAGCAGGTGCAGGCGTTCGACCCTTTTGGCAACGAAGTAACACTTAACCCTTATTACAGCCAGGGCCACCCGGATTATTTGCAACAACAGGATATGTTCTGGCACAGCCGGCGTGAATTTGCCGATTGGGCCGGAGGCTATTCGGAAACAGGTACCGAAATGTATTTGTCGGTGGTTGATCGTAAATTTAACGGCGTAAATGCCACTGACACACCCAAAGACTGGGTGGTGCAGGTGCAGGCGTTGTGCAGCAACCGTAACTTACCGGCTTATTTACCTTTTGGTGGTGGCGAACCACGCTTTTTAATCCGCAAACATGCTGATGTCATCAAAGAAGTGCGTTGCTTACACGCACCCACACCCAGTGTGCGCCCGGCATTGCAGGAAGCCAGCCGCTGGCAATTGGTGAATCATTTAACCCTGAATCACTTTACCGGCGACGATGCCTTAAATCGGCTTAAAGAAACCCTGCAGTTATATGACTTTCGCTGTACGCCTGAATCCAAAGCGCTTATTGATGGGATTTGTGGCCTGCGGATCAGTACTGGCACTGCCAGAGTAAGCCACAATGGCCGGGTTGCAGTATGTAGCGGTAGTGAAATTTTGCTGGAGTTTACCCAGTCATCTTATGCTGGTAGTGGTATTTACTTTTTTGCCAATATTCTGGATGTGTTTTTCGCACAGTACGCCACTGTAAATAGTTACACGCGATTGACAGTAAAGTTGAAAGAACATGAGCAGCTATACCATCGCTGGCCAGCGCGTTCTGGCTCTAAGGTATTGCTGTGAAACTGGAACAGTTAACCACTAATCCGTCAGAGTTTGATTTTTATCAGGCGGTATATTCTCTGGAGCGCCAGTTTGGCAGTGAACAAAAGCGCTGGCAGGGTATTGGCCGCGATGGTTTTCCCAAACAGGAATTAGTGCGTTTTAAAAGTGTGCAACATTTGGGGTTCCCCGGCCAGCCGATTATAAAAGTAGAACCGCGCGCAGCAGAAAAACTGCGCAGTGGCGCCCAGGCTGTTGCTATGCACGTTAGTTTTTTAGGCCTAACCGGCCCCAGCGGAGTGTTACCACAACACTATACGGAAATGGTGCTGCAGCGCCTGAAGCAGCGCGATAAAACCATGCGCGACTTCTTTGATTTGTTTAATCACCGTTTAATTTCATTGTATTACCGCGCTTGGGAAAAATACCGCTTTGCCTGTCAGTATGAAATTGCTGCGCCAGAGCAGGATAGTTTTAGCGCGGTGTTAAAAACCTTATCTGGCGCGCGCAAAACACTCGGTTTGTATTATGCCGGCGCCTTTAGCCAGCACAACCGCAGTGCGCAGCAGTTAACACAAATTCTGACCGAGCTATTAAAAACCAAAGTAGAGCTGGAGCCATTAAAGGGCCGCTGGCTTACCTTGGGTAAAGATGAGCAAAGCCGGCTGGCAATGAAGTTTCTGCCGCACGGCCAGCATGCAGGCCTTGGTCAGTCGGCAATGCTTGGCAGCCGGGTATGGGATGTCAGTTCAGCTATTGAACTGATCATCACTGCGCCACCAGGGCGGGGTGATCAATTACTGCCCGGCAGTTATCAGCATGCATTGATTAGCAGCGTACTGGCAGACTTTTTGCCAGCAGCACTTAAAGTGCGGGTTACGCTGGTAGGCAAGCACCAGGATTTCCCTACCGCACAGTTGGGCAAACGCCAGCTTTGTCTGGGCCAAAGCGGCAGTTTGGCTGTCAGGACTTCAATACAACATCAGTTGACCCGGCTTAGCTATCAGCTGGCCCGGGCCTAGTTAATGCACAGGAAGCAATTATGTCTACTACCACGTTAAAAAGTCTGGTTGAAAAACTTAACTCTGCCAGCCGTCAATCGCTGGAAGCGGCGACAGCACGTTGTCAGTCACGCTCGCATTACAGTGTCGAAACCGAACACTGGCTCGATGCCATGCTGGAACAAGGTGATGGTGATCTGCAATTGTTATTACGCAGTTTTGGTATTAATACCGATACGGTAAAGCAGCAACTGCAGCAAGCGCTGGAGCAGATGAAAACCGGTAATAACGCCTTACCAAGCATTTCGGTGCAGCTGATTAACCTGTTACGTACCAGTTGGCTTAGCACCACTATTGAATTTGCCGACCAGCAGATCCGCTCTGCCTATATTATTTACACCTTGCTTAAAGATGACAGCATGGCTGCGCTGTTAAGCCGCCGTGTTCCGGCGTTGGATAAACTGGATGCTGCAGAGTTGCTGCGGGTATGGCCAGAGCTGGCCAAACAAAGTGGCGAGCAGCAAAATGCAGCTGCGGCATCAGCCAAAGTGACCGGCGGTAAAACACCGTCATTGGATCAGTTCACGACCGATCTTACCGCCCAGGCCCGGGCTGGTAAAATTGACCCTATTGTCGGGCGTGATTATGAAATCCGCCAGATGATCGATATTTTAACCCGGCGCCGGCAAAATAACCCGATCCTGACCGGTGAAGCGGGTGTAGGTAAAACGGCTGTGGTTGAAGGCTTAGCGCTGAAGATTGCTGCCGGCGAAGTGCCGGATAAACTTAAAAATATCAGCTTACGGGTGCTGGATCTGGCATTACTGCAGGCCGGTGCCGGTATGAAAGGTGAATTTGAAAACCGGCTGAAAAATGTGATTAAAGAAGTAAACAACTCTGCCACGCCGGTTATTCTGTTTATTGATGAAGCTCATACCATGATAGGCAGCGGCGGACAGGCAGGGCAGAACGATGCCGCCAACCTGTTAAAACCGGCACTTGCCCGCGGTGAGCTGCGCACTATAGCTGCCACTACCTGGGCTGAGTATAAAAAATACTTCGAAAAAGACGCTGCGCTGGCAAGACGTTTTCAGGTAGTTAAAGTAGAAGAGCCCACTCCGGCACTGGCTGCCATTATGATGCGCGGTTTGTTGCCCGTTATGGAGCAGCATCACGGTGTATCAATAACCGAGCAGGCGTTGCAGGCTGCCGTTAACTTATCGCATCGTTATATCAATGGCCGTCAGCTACCGGACAAAGCAGTAGGTTTACTTGACACCGCCTGTGCCCGGGTTGCGATGAGCCAGGATGCGATACCCGGTCCGGTAGAAGATCAGCAGCGTAAAGTGGCGCAGCTGCAGCAGGAAATCGCTGTATTAAAACGCGAGCAATGTCTGGGCGTGGATCATGCAGAAGCGCTGCAGGCGCTGGATGAAAAATCGCAGCAAGCACAGCAGCAACTTGAACAATTGCAGCAAGACTGGCAGCAACAGAAAACGCTGGTAGCTGAAGCAAGAGACTTGGCGCAGCAACTGACCGCTGAGCCGCAAGCTGAGCACTCGCCGTTATTACAGCGTTTACTGGAAATTAAAGCAGATTTTTCGGCTATTACCGACCCCATGGTGCACTGGCAGGTAACTGAAGAGTTAATTGCTGAAGTGGTATCAGACTGGACTGGTATTCCGCTGGGTAAAATGCAGGCTGATGAAATTAATACCGTATTAGCGCTTAATACCTTTTTACAACAACGGGTAGTAGGGCAAGACCATGCGCTTGAACTTATCGCCCGCACTGTGCAGACATCCCGTGCACAGCTGGCCGATGAAAACAAACCCAATGGTATTTTCCTGCTTACCGGCCCAAGCGGGGTAGGTAAAACAGAAACCGCACTGGCACTGGCTGAGCAGGTTTACGGCAGCGAAGAGCAGCTTACTGTTATTAACATGTCAGAGTTTAAAGAAGAGCATAAGGTGTCGTTATTGCTTGGCTCTCCACCGGGTTATGTCGGTTATGGTGAAGGCGGTGTGTTAACTGAGGCGGTGCGGCGCAAACCGTACAGCGTGATCCTGCTGGATGAAATGGAAAAAGCCCATCCTGGGGTGCAGGACATCTTTTATCAGGTGTTTGATAAAGGCACGATTAAAGATGGTGAAGGCCGGGATATCGATTTTAAAAACACCATCATCATTATGACGTCAAATGTTGGCACCGACACAACCATGCGCTTGTTTGAAGACCCCGATACTGCGCCATCGACAGAGGGCTTAGCCAAAGCACTTAAAGATGATTTGTTAAAAGTGTTTAAACCAGCTTTTCTTGGCCGCTTAAATCTGATCCCCTATCTGCCGCTTGATAATGACAAGTTAGGCTTGATTACCGGCCTGCAGTTAAAACGGATTGAAAAGCGCTTGCAACAACATTACCGCGCTGAATTTAGTTATAGCCCGCAGGTTACTGAGCTGATTGTCAGCCAGTGTCAGGATGCAGGCTCAGGCGCCCGCACTATCCATAATATTCTGCAAAACCAGTTGTTACCTGAGCTATCGGTGCGGATTTTACAGCGTGTGGCGCAGCAACAACCCGTTACGGCAATTGAACTACAGGCGGCTGACGGCGTGTTTAGCTACGCGGTAAATTAATATTTTGCTGCCTGTTGTAGGTACCTAAGTGACTGGTAGCAAAGAAAAGTTAAAAATTAGCGCGTTAAATAGTTAATTTGTTGTTGTCAATATTTTATTTGGCGATATAATTTGTGAAGTTTAAAAACTTACTGGCGATATTTAATGTTTTTGTAATAACACTAAATATATATTAAGTGCTTATTATATAAACTTTGTGGTGGTTTTTAACGTTTTGTCCGGGTTGATTAGTTACCCAGGCTAACCTTGATGTCCAATGTTGGGCACCTGTTTAAATATGCAAAAGGAGCATAGCATGCAAGCAAATACCTACCTGAAATACGGCGCGATCAAAGGCGAAACAACCGCTGAAGAGTTCAAGGACATGATCACTGTGTTATCAATGGACTGGGGCACTCAGCGTGAACTGAGCTCATTCACTGGTACTGCAATGGACCGTGAAGCCAGCGCTACCCGTTTAAATGATATCGTTATCACTAAACTGCAGGACAAATCTTCTCCGGATCTGTTCAAAGAAGCGACTATCGGTAAAGGCCAGAAAGCCGTATTCCACATCACCAAGCAAGGCGATAAAGTGGAAGAGATCATGAAAATTGAACTGACTGATGCGATGATCAGCAGCTACCAGATGTCAGTATCTGGTGACCGTCCAACAGAAACTATCGTTATCAGCTACACCGAGCTGATGATGACTGTTACTCCTACAGACGACAAAAACAACGTTACTGCTCCGTTGGTATACGGTTACAGCGGCGTTAAAGGTTCTAAGCTGTAAGCTAAACCCGCTGGTGTGGATTACCACACCAGCTTTTTATCTGCTTTTTTACCAATCATCTTATCAGTAACCAATTGAGGCGAATGGATGCAACAGGCAACCCAGGACGAGAACAGCATCAAGATCGACACGCCGCTTGGCAAAGATGCTTTGATTTTAACCCGGTTTGTATACAGGGAAGCATTGTCACAGTTGTTTAACGTTGACGCTGAAGTGTATGGCAACGGCCGGGAAATTAAACCGGATGAGCTGATCGGTAAAGAAGTCACTATTACCTTAGAGTTAGGTGGCAATAAGCAACGCTATTTTCATGCTGTGGTGGCAAATGTAGCGGCTTTAGGCGCCAGAGTAAGTAAAGACGCTGCCGATGCTGAGTATCGTGATTACAGTCTGCATTTGGTTGCCAGTGCCTGGTATATGAAACACCGGGTAAACAGCCGTATTTTCCGGGCTAAAAATGTGCTGAAAATTGTTGAGCAAATAGCCGGTGAGCATAGTGTAAAAGTGGATGTAGCGGCAAAGGTTCAGGGCAGCTACCCCGATTATGATTTTAAAGTGCAATATGAAGAGAGCGACTGGGATTTTATTCAGCGCCTACTGCAGCAAGAAGGTATCTTTTACTACTTTGACCATACGCAAAGCAGCCATAAGCTGATTTTAGCCGATAAGGCCACGGCTTATGAGCCCTGCGCTGAGGCTCAGGTTAAATTTCAAAGTGGCAGCTTATCAGAGCCGCATATTCATCAGTGGCAAAAAGCCCTGATAATGGCACCGGGTAAGTACGTGCAGCGTGGCTATGATCTGAAAAAGCCAACCTCATTACCTACCGGTGAGGCCAACAAAGGACAGTTGGTGTCAGGCCATGCCAATTATGAAGTGTTTAGTTACGAGGCCGAATCTGAGTTTCATCCGCGGGTTAAGAATATTGCCGATATCCGCCTTGAAGCTTTGCAGCGTGATATAGAGCGGCGCAAAGGCAGTAGTAACTGCCGTAGTTTCAGCATTGGCAAAACTTTTACCTTATCTGAGCATGAAGACAAAGCCGAAGCTGGTAAACAGTATGTGCTGACCGACGTTATTCTTACCGCTGAAATTGCCAGCCAGACGGGTGCCAGTAAGTCTGCCACACAGCAAATCAGCAATAGTTTTCATTGTGTGCCAAAAGAGGTTGCCTACCGGCCAAGGCTTACGGCAAACAAGCCGGTGATTACCGGTGTGCAAAGCGCTACCGTTACCTGTAAAGGTGGAGAAGAGATTTCTGTCGACGAGCTTGGCCGTATCACGGTGAAATTTCACTGGGATCGCAGCGATATCAAAGATAATGAAAGCTCATGCCCAATTCGTGTCAGCCAAAACTGGGCGGGTAAAAACTGGGGCGCTTTTTTCTTTCCGCGCCGCGATCAGGAAGTATTGGTTGAGTTTTTAAATGGTGATCCCGATCAGCCTATCGTGATTGGTGCTGTGTACAACTCAGATCATATGCCGCCTTATGCCTTGCCGGATGATAAAACCCAAAGTGGTATTAAAACCCGCTCCAGTAAAGGGGGCGGTGCGGCAAACTTTAACGAACTGCGCTTTGAAGATAAGAAAGGCGAAGAGCTGTTATATCTGCATGCAGAAAAAGATTTTGAACTGCAGGTAGAAAATAACCAAACCGATATGGTCGGTAATGATCGCCTTACCACGGTAAAAGGCAATGATACTGAAACAGTCAACAAAGATCGTAAAAACACTGTTGATGGTAGCGATAGCCTTAAAGTGGGTAAAAAGCTGCTGATTGATGCCGGTGATGCCATCACCATTAAAACCGGTGCGGCGTCGATATCAATGAAAAGCGACGGCTCTATTGATATTAAGGGCGTTAATATCACCATTAAAGGCAGTAAAGTCAGTATTAACTAAGCGGTATTATCGCTCTACTTCGCCAGACAGGATAAAACAAAATGGCCAAACCCGCAGCGGTAATAGGTTGTATGCATGTTTGCCCTAAGGTAGATCCGGGGCCTAAACCGCATATTGGCGGGCCGGTAATACAAGGCTCGCCGAATGTGTCTATCTGTGGCATTCCTGCCGCACGTAAAGGCGATAAGTTAGTGTGTATAGGCCCGCCAGATACCATTAGTGGTGGGTCGTCGACAGTTTTTATTAATGGCAAAAATGCCGCCAGACTGGGCGATGACACCGAGCACGGCGGCAAAATTGTCGTGGGTGTGCCTACCGTATTTATTGGCGGCTAGTGATTATGCTACCGGCAGAAAACCTGCTAGAGCAGGCACATTTACTGATTAATCAGCGTTTGCAACTGGTGCAAAGCCGCTACACCGGCGTAGCGCAGTTGCGCGCACATGATTATCAGCTGCTTGATTGCCTGAAACTGCTTTCAGCTATCAGTACTACTGCCGGTAAACCGCTTACCGGATGGTTGCAGTGGTTACAGGCTCCGGTATCGGCTATTGCCCTTAATACTAACGATACCGCTTGTTTTATGCAGCCACAGCAAGCTTTGCTACTGCTAAGCCAGATAAAATGGCATCAGCACTTTGCAACACCCGGCGGTAGAGCGCTATTACAGCAGCAAGCTTTGTCTGGCAGCGACATTGGCTGGCAACTGGCATCTTATGCCGGGTTAACATTAAATCCATTTAGGGCAGATGCGGCGCTGACCTGTGCTGCGCTCTGGTATCTGGCGTGTAGCGCGCAAAACAACTTATTAGCGGAGCTGGTTACAATGCGTAATGCTCTGGCTGCAGATGATCCTTTAGTTGTGCATTGTACGCTGGCTGAGTATGCGTTAGGCCAGCGCACACAGGAAGATATTCTGGTAAGCCAGTTGAGTGTGCAGCAAGAATTAACTGCGCCAGCCTTAATGTTATTAGTAGCCGGTGCATCTGATGCTATGCAGGCCAAAATTATTAATCAGCTGGCCGGTAATCAAGCCACACTTAAACAGGCTATTGCTGCTATGGGTTATAGCGGCCAGCTAAAATTTGTGCCGCTATTGGCCGAGTTGGCACAACAGGATGAGTTAAGCAACATTGCAACAGATGCCATGGCGATGCTGCTGGGTGTGATAGAAAGCGATAGCTTGTTATCGGATCGAGCGGCTCTGGCTCAGTTTCAGTTGCAACCGCACAGTGCCCGTCAGCTTGCCGGTGCCAGTATCAATGATTTACAGCTTAGTGCGGTCTGGCGCACTGGTAATGTGCAGCAACGCCAGTTAGCAGCCTGCTATCGCAGCCTGGCCACCCCTGCGACGAAACTACCTGCCACTGATATGTTACTGGGGGCGGGTTTATAATGGCAGCTACAGCTTTTTGTATAAAACAGCACGCCATGGTGCTGGGCTATGCCAGCGATACGGTGGCGGCGGCCGCATTGCAGGTGCTGCAGCCTGAACCGGTTTATCTGAACTGGCGTGGTGAAACATTAGCTGCAGCCTTTGTGTTTGCGCCTGTGCCAGAGCAGCCGTTTGGCGAGCGCTTACTGGATTTACTGGCAAGCTTACAGCAACAGCTTGATGGTGCGTTAAATAATCAAACCGTGTACCTGATTTTGCCTGAATATACCGAGCCCGATAGCAACGCGCTTAATAGTTTGCTACAGCAACTGATGCGCCGTTTTCCGGAGTTTATACAATCGCAGTCTTGCCGGGTGTTTCCGCATGGCAGTGCCGGGGTATTAATGGCACTTAATGCCGCACAGCAACATATTTCAACACAAGGCAACGAGCCGGTATGGCTGGTGGCAGTAGATTCGATGGCTCAGGCATCGGTGCTTGATGCCTACGCCACCGGCGAGCGAAGCGGGGTGCCATCAGAAGGGGCAATTGCGCTGTGTTTAACCGGTTGCCACCGCGGAGTAACGTTGCAATTTAGCGCCTCAGATGCTCAGCCGGCTACCACTGTGCAAAGCGCGGTGGCAGCGCTGTTTTTGCAACTGACGGCAAACCTGAAAACGCCGCTTAAGCAGTTGTATTTTCCTGATAGTGGCGACGCGCAAGTAACCGAGCAATGGCTGGCGCAGTATCAGCATTTGCATGGTGTGGTAGATAGCGAAACCAGCCTGATATTTCCCTCTTATGCTACCGGTGAGTTGGGCGCCTGCGGTGGTTTATACAGGTTATGGCATGTGTTGCATGCGTATGAACAGGGCCGTATTAGCGGCCAGACAGTGCAATGTGAATTGTCGGCACGATTATTTCGTGCTGTTGCGGTATTTAGCCCATCACAAGCACTATTGGATAACAAGGATGTGTAACTAACATGGCTATACAATCAACTGAGTTAAAAAGCCGCTACGGTACAATGTGGTTGTTTAGTACCGGTAAAACGTCAGCAAAGGGCGCATTACAGAGTTTTGCTTCCGTTGCAGACGCTGCCGCCTTTTTACAAAAGGATTTTCCTGATTCTGCCACTTCCGGTGGCGCTATTACGCAGGTCTATCAGTGGATTACCGGCGCGAGTGCTAACCTGCGGGTGCGCAGCAGCAAAGATAGTGTGTACCAGACACTGGCCGAAGCAATACAAGGCGGTAAGTTGTTTGTTTTTGCGTTGCCAGAGACTAAGCCTGATATTGCCTCAGCGTCTGCAGCACCAGCGCCACGCAAAGAAGCTAAAGCCGCTAACCCGGGCGGTGCAAGCAACAAAGCTGCTGACAATGATGCGCAAAATGCAGTAAATAGCCAAAGTGGCACCAATGCCAATGGCACAAGCTCGCCCAATATTGATAACTGTGTACTTGAAGGCGATCCGGTATCAATGTGCACCGGTGAGGAAATTCTTGAGCTGCAGGACTTTGAGTTGCCAGGCCCATTGCCACTGGTGTTTAAACGTACTTACCGCTCCAGCCAGAGTAATGAAAATATCGGTTTAGGTTTTGGCTGGCGCAGTAACTTTCATCTTCAGATAGTCAGTACTGAAAATGCACAGGGCGAGGTGCACCTGGTACTGCATGATGATGAAGGGCGCCGTTTACCTTTTACTCCTGTTGCTGCCGGGCAAACCAGTTATCAGCTAAGTGAAGGGTTATCGCTGCGCCATGAAGAAAACGGCAGCCAGGTTTTGCTTCGGCCGGATAATACCCATTGGGTATTTTTACCGGTAAAAGTTAACACCGGGCAGGCTGCACGCTGGGCACTGCATCAGGTATTTGACAGCCTGGGCAATTATTTGCAGCTCTATTATGACCGTGTTAACCGTTTAAGCCGGATTGATTACACCCGTAAGCGCGGTATTGAGCTGTATTACAATACTGCCGGCCAGTTAAGCCATATTGAAGCGGTAGAGCAAACAAGCGAAGGGCTTAAACCCCTTGGTGTTGTGCTGGCCCGTTATCATTATGACGAGCAGCGTGATTTAATCAGCGCAACGGAGCAGGCCGGGCAAACCGAACATTACGCCTACAAAGGCCATTTACTGGCCGTGCGCCAGCGCGCCAGTGGCTTTAAGCATTATTTCAGCTGGCAGGGTGAAGGCCCGTCAGCACGCTGCAGCCGCAACTGGGGCGATGATGGCTATTACGATTACCGCTTTGAGTACGATGACAGCCAGCGGCTGACTACCAGTACCGACAGCCGCGGCCAGCGCTGGCAGTATTTTCATAACGACCGTAACCAGCTGATTAAAAAAGTGGCCCCGGATGGCGCCACCTGGTTATACAGTTGGAACAGCCTGGGCAAAAAAAGCGCAGAAACTGCGCCCGATGGCGGTGTTACCCGCTACTACTTTAATGAGCAGGGGCAACTGATCACCGTTGAACAGCCCGACAGTGCTATCAGCCACTTTCAATATAACGAGTTAGGCCAGCGCTGTGGTTACACGGATGCCGAAGGGCGCAACTGGCAGCGTGATTACACCGCAGGTGGTTTACTAAAAGCAGAAACCGGCCCGGATGGCAGTATCAGCCGTTATCAATACAATCAGGATGGTCAGCTGGTGCAGCTACAACATGCTGATGGCCGCCTTGAGCAGTATTTATGGAACGACGAAGGCCAGTTGCTGGCACGTAAACAGGGTGATGCACTAAGCCGCTTCAGCTACGACAAGCTTGGCCGGTTAAATGGCATGGTAGATGCGGCTGCCCTGGTTAGCGAGTATCAGCGTAATGACGCAGGTAAAATAATCAGTGTGCGCCAATACCCGGAGCAGCAGCCTGAACTTGCTATTGCCGAGCAGTTCAGCTACGACCCCGCCGGGCGTTTAACCAGCAAATGTAATGCAGCTACAGAGCAAACACAGTGGCTGTACGAGGGCTTAAGCCAGCCTGCGCAGCAAGTATTGCCCGATGGCAGTACCTTGCAGTATGAATACGATAAAGAACGTAACCTGACGGCAATAATGCGCAGCGATGGCGCACGTTATCAGTTGGATTATGACGGCCAGGAGCGGCCGGTAAAACTGCAGGGCTTTGATGGCCGGGTACAGCAATATCAGTACGACATTTGTGGCAAGGTTAGTGCTTTACAAGACGGCAGCAAACGCCAGCTTAGAGTAAAGCGCGACAGCCGCGGCCGTATTATCGAGCAAACTGCGTTGTATGGTCAGCAGTTGAGCAGTAACCACTTCCACTATGACAAACTGGGCCGGCCACTGCGTGCCAGTAACGCCCAGCGCAAACTGCGTTTTGCCTATCATGCCAACGGCCAGTTAAATGAACACTGGCAAGATGATTGGCGCACAGCACACCAGTATGACAACGCCGGCCTGCGCCAAAGCACATTATTACCCGATGGTACGGTGCTAGATTACCGCTATAACGAGCAGGGACAGTTAGCGCAACTGGCGCTAAACCAGCAGCCGTTGCTATGGCGCAGTTTCGATACGGCCGGGCGGGAAATAGCACGCGAATACAGCAGCGGTTTGCAGCTTAAGCAGCAATTTGATGCGTTTAACCGTTTAACTTCCCAGCAATGGCACAGTGCAAATAACGGTGCAAATACTAGCGAAGCCCCGCAGCGCCAGTATAGCTACAGTGCCTTACATCAGCTGGTAAAAGTAACGGATAACCAGCAAGGTGATACCGAATATCAGTATAACAACCTGGACCAACTGGTAAGCAAAAGCCACAGTAGCGACAACAACCAAAGTGAGCAACACCAATGGGACAGTTTCGGCAACCCAACAGGTGACGGCGTAGAGGTTAAACAAGACCGTTTATTACGTTATCACGATAAACAATATCAGTACGATGACAGCGGTAATCAGCTAACGGCTACCGGGCCGGGCAACCGCCAGCAGCGCGAATTTAATGGCTTTAACCAGTTAACGGCACTTAGTAGCACTAACTCGGTAACACGTTACGAATATGACGCCTTTGGCCGGCGCAGTGCCAAGATAACTGCCGCCGGCCGTACCGATTATCTATGGGAAGGTAATACCCTTATCGGTGAATACTGTCAGGGCGAATTCAGCTGGTATATCTATGAGCCAAACAGCAATAAACCCCTGGCATTGGTTAAACAGGGCCGGGTGTATTTTTATCAGTTGGACCAACTTGGCACACCGCTTAGCTTAACCGACAGCCAAAACAATATCGTCTGGCAAGCGCATTACAGTGTGTTTGGTAAAGCCACGGTAACAGTCAACAACATCGACAACCCAATCCGCTTTCAGGGCCAGTATTTTGATAGCGAAAGCGGGTTACACTACAACCACTTTAGATACTATGACCCCCAAACTGGCCGCTTTATCAGCCAGGACCCAATAGGGCTGCTGGGTGGTATAAACCACTACCAGTACGCACCGAATCATATCAACTGGATAGACCCGCTGGGGTTGTGTCCAAAAGAAAGCGAACACAAATATGTACTTATTGGCGAAGGGCAAGCTGCAGTAGAATTGTATGCTCAACTTATGAGAGATAAATATCCGAGCATGGAGTTTCGAACGATAGGTAAAGATTGGAAATCAATTGTGAAAAAGTCGGGAGCTAATCGGGAGCAACTGGGATCTGCAGAATGGGAACGAAAAGCAGTTGTTGGAAATGTAGAGTGGATAAAGGATATGCACAAAGAGAACTATACATTCATTGACTTGGGAGAGGATTCATCGTCGAATAGGAGCTCATTCTATCTTGCCGAGAAAGAAACATTAAAAGCAATTGATGCTAAAGTACTTAAAGCTAATAAGAAAAATATAGATATTGCTAGAGACAATGCTAAACCAAGTGGACGGCCACCATCAAAAATATTATAGGTAATATACATGGATTATAATTGCGTGCTTTTGCCAGTTTCAAACCTTGACGAAGCTGACTTTTTTTACAGTAAAATTATTGGTTTTGACATCCAAGACGACTGCTATATAGTACCTTCAGAATCACTTGATATGAGGCTGCTGGCTCAACGGGTAGACGAAGCAGAGTTAAGCAATGATGGCCATTTCCCTTTATTCAGGTTTTATTTTAAGGATGATTTGGTTTTTTACTGTGACAGCATTGTGAGTAAAGGTGCTAATGTAATCCTTTTTGCGGAGTATCCCGGCGGATATTTTATGCGGGTAAGGGACCCTTTTGGAAATGTGTTCGAAGTGACAAGTGATAACTTCCAACACTCCGGAGATATCAATCCGCAAAAATGGGACTTTTACAAACGATTTTAGTGTTGTTGATTATTTAATCTTCAAATCCCCAGCGGCCCGTTCGGCATGCTGAATGCTGGCACCATATCGGTTGCCATATTTCATGATATGGTGGTGTAGTCCAGTAAGTCCAATGTTAATATGGTGTACAGGCCCTGCCGGCGGCAAGCGCTATAATGATTGCTGCTTCATAAATGGATAATTGGTAGCCTGGTGATGAAATCCCCTATGATTGGGATGATTTTGAGTAATGAATAATATAACAAAAACAGATGCAAGCGCTCTGTCGCTAATACTTTACCCTTATCAATTTGAAAAAATCAGTGCAGATTTTATTTGGACTGATAAACATTTATATAAGCTTTCTAAGCTATATGACTTGAAGAAATTACAATTAATAGGAGTTCACATAGATCATTATCTTTTGAATAAAGATGTAGATCTTTCGCAGGTTTTACCATCTATGAAAGCAACTGTTTTACAAAAAGAAATTTTACTAACTTATATTCGAGATGGAATTAAAACTCTTTAAATGTAAGGTAGTGTTTATTACACCAACACCGCCCGTCCGGCGATGCTAAACGCCAGTATCATACCGATAGCCCATACGGTTGATCTGAGGGTGGCGTAGTCCAGCCAGTAGCAAACTAAGTAGGCCACCCGGCTTGCAACAAATAACCAGCCTAACGTTACGGTGGTGCTATCGGCGGTGCCGGTGGCTACTACTATAATGATAGCCGCAGCGTAAATAGCCAGGGCTTCAAAGCTATTGTAATGCGCGGCGTTGGCGCGCTGGCCAAAGCCTTTTAATGCCGCCTGCTGCGCTCTGGGGTTGCTGTTATCGTAGCCACCGGATTTTTGCATAGCAAAGGCCAGTGGCGCTTTAGCCAGATAGGGCAGTAACATGGTAATAAACAGGCTGAGCAATAATGAATCGAGCATAACTAACCCCCTTGATTGATGCAGTGCAGGAAGAAAACGGATTAACAAAAGGCAGCCAGTTGGCTGCCTTGCTTACTTTAACTTCAGCGCAGTATTCTGGCTTCAGGCCGTTGCAACAGTTGCAATAGCGGGTTTTGCGCCAGTACTTTTTGTTTTAGCATAACGCCAACCACTATGCCGGCTGCCAGGCCGCCTAAGTGCGCCCAGTATGCCACGCTTAAGTCTTCTGATAGCAGACCAAAGATATTAAGTGCGGCCCAGATAGCAAAATACCAGGCCGGGTTAAGCTTTTTCTGCCAGACAATAAACATAAATGTCAGGCTGGCATGGCGGAACCACAGCAAATACATACCGAAAAGGCCGGCAACGGCACCACTGGCACCTACCATTAATAAGTCGCGATCGACCAGGTAGCACATCAGCATTTCTACTAATGCGGCAACGACACCGCAGAGTAAATAAACAGCAAGAAACTTCCATGGCCCCAATGCATCTTCCAGGTTGTCGCCGATAATCCACAGAAAATACATATTGCCAACCAGGTGCAGTAAGCCACCGTGCAAAAACTGGTAGCTGAGCAGGGTCCACCATTGCTGGCCATCCAGTATCGAAATGGAATCCAGCGCGAAATGGATAAATACCCACTCTGTGCTGGTGTCGCTAAAACCATATAATACAAAGATTAGAATATTCAGTGCCAGCAGTGCCCATGTCATCACGGGCGTGCGGTGCGGCTTAATATTGTACTCTTTAGGCATCTGGGTAAAAAATTGAAACAGCCAGCTTTTGGCACATACTTTTTGATTCAACTGGGCTAACGCTGCCTGTAATTTCGGTGCCGCCAACACTTGCTCTGCCTCATCACCGTCTACCCAAATACCTTTACAGCGCCCGCATTTATCTACGGTAACCTGATAGTCTTTTAGCAGGTGAAACTGTTGCATGCTCTGATTGCAGCGATGACAGTGGTATTGATGTTGCTCCAGCTTTTCACCAAAACTTTGTTTTATGCAGTAGGGATCAGTTAATTCACTGCTGTGTGCTATAGCGTCGCTTAATTCTCTGTCGTCAAACCAGAGGCCATTACAACGCTGGCAACGATCAACCTGCTGGCCATGCAACTCGATGGTTTGCAGGGTCTGATCCTGGCAACACGGGCAATATAATTGGGGCTTGGTCATATTATTCTACCTCAACATCCTGCTGGGCCAGCGTTTGTTTTAGCTGACCGGTATCTGCTTCAAACATCGGCAGAACCACGGTTTTCATATGCTCCACTTGTGCCAGCAACAACTTAGAGCCGTATGGAATACTGTAAAAGCTACTTAGAATTTTATTATGAATGTCATTAACTTCGCGATAGAACTTACGGCTTTCACTTAACAATGCCGGAGGGGTTTCTAATGTAGCGGGGGAAAATTTCATGCTCTCCCAAACAAAGGTATCCAGCACGATGGCATGGCGTTTAACATTGTGCGCGCCTACACCTTTGATTTGCTCGGTAAAGTCTTGAATCAGCACCAGATTGTCACTGAGCTCTTGCTGTAATGACTTACGTAAATAATAGTTATTCTTATCGCTTTGAATTTGTTCAAACAATACAGCTTGTTGTAAACCTTGCTGTGCTGCCAGATAAACACCCAGCACAGTAGCAATAATCATTGAAATCTGGCTTACCCAGAAACTCAGATTGGATATTTCGCCTTGCTCCAGCGGTATAGCTTTTTTAGTCTTCTGATGCTGTGTGGTTTCATTGATATGTACGGTATTGGTTAGTGGATCGCGGGCGGGCATAACACGTCCTTGTTGTGGTGAATAAAAAGTGACGCAAGTGTAACCCGAAACCCGGTTGTGATTACAGCTGGTTGGGTATCAGGTACGTTTGAGTGCTTGTTTTTTGCGCAAAAATGTAAAACTCAAAGCGGTTCAAGGGTAAAGTCATCTTGTTTTAAGGCGTTAGCCAGCTCATGCGAACGTTCGATCACCTGCTGCCAGTAGGGGATCCTGATATCGTCGGGCAGTTTAAAATCCTTGCGGTCGGGTATTTTGCCAAAGGGTAATGATTTTACCCAGCTATCAGAGGGGCAAAGCAACACCACATTATGTAAATAAGCCGGATTGGTTTTACGCCATTTTAGCGCCTTATCAAACCAGCCCGGGGTAAGGCTCGGGTAAAAATGCGGATACAACACCAGGCCGTTATCGGTAAAGGGCAGGTCAAAATGGTAATCGGTTACGCCCCCGTCGTAATATCGGCCAACGCCTGCACCGGCAATGTCTTCTACCGGGTTTAATACCAGCGGAATAGAACCACTGGCCAGTACGGCCTGGCGTAAGTTAGCGGTACTGAGTTCAGTATGCTGGGTGGGTAGCAGGCCGGCATAATGAAACGGCGATGGCTCACCGGGGGCGTGAAACAGCACGCGCTGGAAAAAATACTGTAGATGTTTACGGTTAAGCAGGTTGGCGCCGGCAGCCAGTGTTAAACCACCGGCTTGCAGCAGTTTGCTGCGTGCTGCAGACAAGCGGCGCGCTTTAGCCACAACCAAATTAAGCTTAATCAAGGGGTTATCTATCACCTGTTGCAAATGCTGCTCGGTTGGAAAGACATCATCAATAATACGCGCCGAGATTTCGGTTATCAGCCGGGTATCGGCCGTTTTGGGGTAAGTAATATGGCAGTAGGCATGGCAAAAACGCTGTGAAGCCGCCACCGGATCAGCCTGAGCAAAGCAGGCAAAGCGCCATGCTCCGGCTGAGCTACCCAGAATATGCTGCGGCGTGCTGCGACCGGCAAAAAACTCACCAAACAGGTATTGATCCAAACCAAATAAACAAAACCACTTGGGGCCGCCGCTGGCACCTACCATAACGCTGAAATCAGCCTGTTGCAGGCCATGTTGCTGAATATGGGCAAAGGCTGTTGGCCCGGCCAGTATACGTAGTGCTGTTTTACTCAAAGCGGTAGATACCTGTTACTTAACGGTTAAACGGTCGCATACAGCCGACGGTACATATGCTCGGCGTAATCATCAGTCATGCCGGAGATATAATCGCATATCACCCGGGTTTTCAACTCGTCGGGGGCATCTGACCAGCGTTGCTGGGTATTGGCCGGCAGCAGTCGTGACGGATCTGAGCTGAACGCATCAAACAGGGCCATCAGCATATTCTGACAGCGAAAACGCGATTGCTGGATCTCCGGTTTTGAGATCACACAGCGATATACCACCTGTTTTAAACAATGCAAAATTGCCTGTGGTGCAGCAGCTAATGCTGCGTTATAGCGGATGAGAGGCTCTTGTGCCTGCGGCAAGGCTTCATACAGCGTAACGGAGCTGATCAGCAGGTTTACCAGCGAGCCTATCGCGTCTTTACGCAGGTGATGCTGGTGGCAAAACAGCGCGGCGCTGATTTGTTGCATCAGTTGCTGTAGCTCGCCGGGCAGTGCATCCCAGTTTGCCTGGGTATGTTGCTGCCATTGTGTCTGGCTAATGTTGCCAAGCACTATGGCATCTTCTAAATCATGTACACCATAAGCGATATCGTCTGCCAGCTCCATAATTGACGCATCCAGCGATTTATAGCGTGATTTCAGATAAGGTGATGTATCCAGCGTGTCGGTGCTTTGAAACAAGCTGCGGTCAGCTTCGCTTAACGGCGCCAGTATCCAGGTAAGAATATCTGCATCGGCAGCAAAAATAGCTTTTGCCGGTTTCCATGGCGTTAAGTTAAGCGGGTTAGTGGCGGCTATCGTTTCATGGCGTAAATCGGGTTGTAATACCGGGTATTTTAATAACCCCAGCAGGGTACGGCGGGATAAATCCATGCCGTGCTGCAGCGTATAAGGTTCCAGTTTGGCGACTATCCGCAGCGTCTGGCCGTTACCCTCAAAACCGCCGGCGTGAAGCATTTTATAATTCAGGGCGGTTTCGCCGCCATGGCCAAAAGGCGGGTGGCCAATATCATGTGCCAGACATAAGGCTTCCATCAAACTGTCTTCTGGCAGAAATGCTAATTGTGCCGCCTCTACTTTGCTGCGCAGTTGGCTAACCAGGCCGGTACCAATTTGCGCAGCCTCCAGTGAATGTGTCAGGCGGGTGCGGTAAAAGTCGTTTTGGCCAATACCCAGAATTTGGGTTTTTGATTGCAGGCGGCGAAACGCTGCCGAGTGCAGAATACGGGCGCGGTCGCGCTGCCAGGGGGTACGCTGATCGCCGGGCCTGCTGTTGCTAATGCCAGAGCGGCGCTCTGACCAAAGAGGGTGAGGCATAGTATTCCTTGTTAATTCAACAACTCTTTCTAATTCAAATAGCTAAAGTGCAAAACAGCAGGCATGGTGCTGAGCATATCTGATGCGCTATAGTACGCCAACTGTGGTTAAACTTCGAGCCCGGCTACAGTGTCATTGGCGGATTTATCTGCAAAAAAGCATTCGACAAGTAAAAATTTATACTGTATAAAATAACAGTAATTTAATTGGGGGGAAATGCCATGGCTGTAATTGTTAAGTATGTAGTAGAACGTAACGGAGCAGAAAAAATGACTTTTACGTCTAAAGCAGAAGCTGACGCTTATGACAAAATGCTGGATACTGCTGACGAACTGGCCCGCTTTTTAGCTGGCAGCGGTTTAGTCACTGATGAGCAGCAGACTGAAGCGCTGGCACTGTATATGGCGCAGCAGAAAGACGACTTGCTGGTGGCACTGGGCGCCAAAAAGCCTGCAGCTAAAGCAGATAAAAACGAAAAAACCACTAAAGCAAAAATTGCTGCAGTAGAGCAGGCCGCTTAACGGGCCTGCTGTTGTTGTTGCCAATAGGTTTTAAGATCGGCCTTTACTTCAGGTAACAGTAAGTACAGCGCGAGGATATTGGGTACGGCCATTAAGAAAATCATTGAATCGATAAAGTCGAATACCGCCATTACATCCGGTACGGCTCCCATAGATACAACAAAACAAAACAATACCTTATACAGTTGTGTCAGGCGTTTATCCTGGCCCACCAGATAGCGCCAGCCGGTCATGCCATAGTAAGACCAGCTGATAACGGTAGAAAAACCAAATAACAGCAATGCAACCATTAGTACCCAGGGGAACCAGCTAAATACCGAGGCAAAGGCACCTGAGGTAATTTGCACACCGTCCAGCCCCGGAGTTTGATAAGCACCGGTAAGAATAATCACCAGTGCTGTAATGGTGCAAATAACCACCGTATCTATAAAGGGCTCCAGTAAACCAATAAATCCCTGGCTTACCGGCTCTTTCGTTTGGGCGGCGGCATGGGCGATAGGTGAAGAGCCAATACCTGCCTCGTTCGAGTAAGCCGCGCGGCGAAACCCCTGGATCAGCACACCAATAAAACCGCCGTAGCCTGCTTCCGGTGTAAAGGCACCTTGTACTATCAGCCATAGCGCTGATGGAATAGCACTGGCGTGGGTAAGCATAACCAACACTGACGCTAACAGGTAAATGCCACACATCAGTGGCACCAGTTTACTGGTAACACGGGCAATACTTTTTAATCCGCCAATAATTACTGCACCCACTAAAAAGGCATAAATGGCGCCGAACAGCCAGGCGTTGTCAAAACCGGTTACGGTTTTTACCTGCACAAACCCCTGGTTTACGTGCACAAAACCAGCTGAGCCAAAGATCACAAATACCGAAAACGCCATTGCCAGTATGCTACCCAGCACTGGCAGGTTAAATTTGTCCAGTGCGGCTTTAATGTAATACATCGGCCCGCCAGACACGCTGCCGTCCGCATTAATTTGCCGGTACTTTACCGCCAGCGTACATTCTACAAACTTGGTGGACATGCCAAGCAGGCCTGCCGCTATCATCCAGAACGTTGCTCCCGGGCCCCCCAGGCTGATTGCAACAGCAACACCGGCAATATTACCGGTACCCACTGTGCCGGAAAGTGCCGTGCTCAGGGCCTGAAACGGCGTGATTTCACCATTGGCACCAGTGCGGTTGTTGTTTTTCAGCAAACTGATTGCATGGCCAAAACCGCGAACATTAATAAAACCAAGGTAACAGGTAAATACCAGCGCACCGCTCACTAGCCAGATCAGTACCATAGGTATACTGACACCATTGATATCAAAGGCATAAAATACGATGGCGGCAAGCTGGGTTGTCAGGCTTTCAAATGCCTGCTGGAAGGAAAAATCGCTATTCATTTATTAACTTCAGCGGTATGGATGGCTAATTATTGCTGCAAGATTACTGTGTTATTAGTGCATAAACAAGCGTTTGTCTAAAAGCGATCGGCAATGATTGTGTCGGCGGTTAATTACTCTTATGCTCAGTGCTCATGCCATTTATATTTACCTGGTTAAACCTTATGTCAGAGCAACACCAGCATACTTCGCATAAAAACCATGGCCATCAGCATGGGCACCATTTGGGCCATCAACATGGACATCAGCACGCCCATCATAGTGAAAGCAGTAATATTGCGCTGGCTTTCTGGCTGAATTTTGGTTTTGCTTTAATTGAAATTGTCGGCGGCATACTCACTAACAGTGTTGCCATTATTGCCGACGCTATTCATGACCTGGGAGACAGCCTGGCAATAGGTTTTGCCTGGTTCGCCAGCAAAATTGCGACCCGACAGCCCACACAAAAATACAGCTATGGTTACCGGCGTTGGTCGCTGTTAAGTGCGCTGATCAGCGGCCTTATTTTGTTAATTGGCTCGGGCTGGGTGTTGTCTGAGGCTATTCCACGGTTGTGGCAACCGCAATTGCCGCATACAGGCGGCATGTTTGTACTGGCTATTTTCGGCATAGCTGTAAATGGTGCTGCCGTATTACGCTTACGCCGTGGCAAAACGCAAAATGAAAAGGTACTCAGTTGGCACCTGTTGGAAGATGTGCTGGGCTGGGTTGCGGTATTGCTGGGCGCCATTCTAATGTACTTTACCGGCTGGGCCTGGCTTGATCCGGTGCTTTGTATCGGTTTCACCCTGTTTATTCTGTTTAATGTTATTAAAAGTCTGAAACAAACACTGGCCCTGTTTTTACAGGTTAGCCCTGATCCCGCGTTGCAGCAGCAAATTACGACAGAGCTAAATGCGCTGGAGTTTGTAAAAGAGGTACACCATTTACATTTATGGTCACTCGATGGTGAGCAACACGTGCTGACAATGCATGTAGAACTTAGCGCTGATGCTGCCCTGGCCAAACAGTTACACTATAAGCAGCGTATTGCCGAGCTCCTGGCTCCGTATAATTTAGGCCACACTACCGTAGAGTTTGAACTAAGCGGGGAAATCTGCCGAGATGCATAGGGCGTGAGGCTGTTAAGTGAAACTTCAGCATAGCAGGCTACACTCAGCCTGAACTTCTGACAGGAGCAACAAGCTATGTGGAAATATATTACAGCGGCAGTATTAGGCACGGTACTTATGTTGCAAGGCTGCGCCGGTGGCGTAAATGCCAGTGCAACAGAGCAAAAAAATGCCATAACCCAGATGCGCAGCGACGTGCTTACCGAGTTATACCGGCAAAAAGCCAGTGCCAGAGCTGAATTACAAAGTGCTCCCGGCTATGCCACCTTCAGTAACGCCAATATCAATGTCATTCTTGCCAGCTTTGGTGGTGGTTATGGTGTAGTGCGTGATAACCGTAGCGGCACCGACACTTATATGAAAATGGGTGAAGTGGGAGTGGGTTTAGGTGCCGGAGTAAAAGATTTTCGCTTAGTAATGGTGTTTCATACTGCTGAGGCGATGCAACGTTTTATTGAACAGGGCTGGGCTTTTGGTGCTCAGGCTGATGCTGCAGCAAAAGCCGGTGATAAAGGCGGGGCTGTAGGCGCTGAAGCCAGTGTGGATGATGTCACTATTTATCAGTTTACTGAAGCAGGTTTAGCCTTGCAGGCAACGTTAAAAGGCACCAAGTTCTGGGTTGATAAAGACCTTAACTAACCAGATTAAAAAGGCAGCTTGTGCTGCCTTTTTAATGTTACTGGCTGTAGCCTGGTAAAAACTGGGCTAATTTGCCAATGGCAGCTTCCAGTTGCTCTTTATGCGGCAAAAACACAATGCGAAAGTGATCCGGCTCTGGCCAGTTAAAGGCTCTGCCATGTACCAGCAACACTTTATGCTGGCGTAAAAAATCCAGCACAAATAACTCGTCATCTTTAATACGAAATTTTTTACGGTCAATTCTCGGGAATAAATACATTGCGCCTTTGGGCCGCACGCAGCTGATACCGTCAATTTGTGTTACCAGCTTATGTGCCAGATCCATCTGTTCATATAAACGGCCGCCAGGCACTACCAACTGATTAATACTCTGGTATCCACCAAGGGCAGTTTGCACAGCATGCTGGCAGGGCACGTTGGCACATAACCGCATTGACGCCAGAATGTTCAGCCCCTCAATATAATAGCGGGCTAAATGTTTGGCGCCGGAGATAAACAGCCAGCCTACACGAAAACCGGCAATACGGTAATTTTTAGATAAACCGCCAAAGGTCAGCATAACTAAGTCGTCGGCCAGCGACGCTGTACTGACATGCTCTGTACCGTCGTACAGCACTTTATCGTATATTTCGTCGCTAAGTACCACCAATCGGTGCTCGCGGGCTATTTTCAGCAGCTCCAGCAAAAAGGTTTTATCGTATACGGCGCCGGTTGGGTTATTCGGGTTTATCAGTACAATGGCCTTGGTTTTTTTGCTGATTTTTTCTTTAATATCGGCCAGATCAGGATACCAGTCTTGCTGCTCGTCACAGCGGTAATGCAGTGCCTTGCCACCAGCCAGGTTAACTGCGGCTGTCCACAACGGATAATCGGGCGAGGGTACCAGCACTTCATCACCGTTATTTAGCAATGCCTGCAACGACATTAAAATCAGCTCGGACACACCATTGCCAATATATACGTCATCGGCATCTGCGCCCAGAATGCCGCGCTGCTGATAATACTGTGCTACCGCCACCCGGGCAGGGTAAATGCCTTGCGAATCAGAATAGCCCTGTGCTGTGGGCAGGTTATGAATAACATGCTTGAGAATTTCGTCCGGTGCTTCAAAACCAAAAGGCGCAGGGTTACCTATGTTGAGTTTGAGGATGCGATGGCCTTCCTCTTCCATGCGTTTGGCTTCCTGTGCGATAGGACCACGGATATCGTAACAGACTCCGTCTAACTTTGATGAGCGCTCAATGGGTTTCATAACAACGACCTGATGTCTCCGTTTTATCCGTCCAGACAGCTAAATTGCTGTGGAACACTGTTTTTACATAACTATCGCCACTTTGCAATGGCTACAGCGGCGTTTACAGAAAAAAATTAACCGCTTTAAGTTTTTAATCGTATAAAGCGCGGTGTACAGGTAAAATGTCGCCGTCTTGTTGTAGCAAACCGGTTGCTGCCATAGCAAAGGTGCTATGCAGGAAGAGTAACCTACAGGTGATAGATGTTATTGAAAAAAATCATTATTTCAGTTTTTTGGCTGTTAGTTTTTGTGGCCGTTTTAAGCCCTTTTACTGAGCTTGAACCGGTAAAACAGCTGGATTCATTGGAAGAGTGGCAAAAGCCCAGCCGTATTACGGCACTAAACCGGGCCGATCAAAAAAATGTGCTGCAGCGTCTGGCTTATACCCAGCCGTTACCTGCCTTTAAAAGGCTGCCTGATTTTAATCTGATTAATGACACTACTGAAAAAAAACGCAGTTTTTTTAACTACTTACGCCCCTATGTTAAACGTGAAAATGCCCGTTTACGCGCGCTACGCCAGCAATTACTGGAAATTCAGGATAAAAAGCAAAAACATCTGCGAATGTCTGTAGAAGAATACGCTTTTTTATACAGCTTGTATGATGAGTTCAGAATGGAGGTCGCAGAAACCGATGAAAATATGCTTGAAGAGTTACTAAGGCGGGTAGATGTGATCCCCGAGAGCCTGGTATTAATGCAGGCGGCAAACGAGTCAGCCTGGGGTACCAGCCGTTTTGCTGTAGAAGGCTATAACTTTTTTGGTCAGTGGTGTTTTCGCGAGGGGTGTGGCCTTATTCCGCAGTCTCGGCTGGAAGGACAAACCCATGAAGTGGCCAGGTTTGACAGCCCGGCGGCAAGTATTAATAGCTATTTTTACAACTTAAACGCTTTTCATACCTACGAGCCATTGCGCGCTATCCGAGCCCGTTTGCGCCGGGAAGGTAAACCGGTTCGCGGTGAAACTCTCGCCGCCGGCCTTGGCGCGTACTCAGAGCGCGGAGAAGAATATATTGCTGAAATCAGCGGCATGATCCGCTTTAACCGCAAACTACTGGAAGAATAATATGCGTAACATGTTGCCATTGTTGCTGGTGCTTTGTGCCCCGGCATCTGCCGACTTATTGCTAAGCTACAACGGTTTTTACAACCGGATGAAAAAGCTGCAACAGCCTGAATATAGCGACATTACGCTGGCATTTGCCCTGACAGGCGAGCGCAGCGGCCAGGCGTGTAAATACTACAGCCTGGGCCTGAAAAGTGACTTGCATGATATAACGCTGGATATTGCCGGTAATGGTGAAATCAGTTTGCCGTACGATGAAGCGTTAAAAGACAGCAATGCCATACTTGAGGTGTTACAGGCCGATAACGCTGAGCCCTGCCAGGTGCAATTTCGTTTGCGTTCACGCATGCGGCTGGCAAATGACTTAACTTTGCCGCAATTACAGCACTACCGCAGCCAGTTTGATGTGCTGCTGGATGATATGGCCGGGTTAAGCAAATACTGGTTACCGGAAGTGAGTGGCGTGATTGTTGAATTTGCTGATGACGTGGTAATGCCGCAGTTAGATGCTGCTACTGCTGCAGCAACCCAGTGTCAGGCAAAACGCTGTCTTATTCACCTCAACACTAAATTACCAGAAAACAGCCATTGGCAGTTTAGCCAGCGCCCCAGTTACCTGTTACCACTGATCAATAGCAGCGCTACCGATTAACAGCAGCGCTACTGATTAATAGCAGCGCTGAGGTAAACTAAGCTGTGGCATGATTAACTTAACGCGATAACCTGAACACTGTTATCGCTGTGTTGCTCGTCTTCGTCGTCATTAATCAGCCCGACGGGAATGGCTGGTATAGTGGGTTTATCAAACGCCGTATCACGTTCTGGTAATTCAGTATTTTTGCTCAGGCCGGCAAAATCGAACAGGTTTTTGTCAACCATATGTGAGGGTACGATGTTCTGCATGGCCTGAAACATGGTTTCAATCCGCCCCGGAAAGCGTTTGTCCCAGTCTTGCAGCATTTCTTTCACTACCTGACGCTGCAGGCCATCCTGAGAGCCACACAAATTACACGGGATAATCGGAAACTGGCGCGCTACTGAGTATTTTTCAATGTCTTTCTCTTTGCAGTATGCCAGCGGCCGGATCACGATATGCTCGCCATTGTCACTAACCAGTTTGGCAGGCATAGACTTCATCTTGCCGCCATAAAACATATTTAGAAACAGGGTTTCGAGCATATCATCGCGGTGGTGCCCCAATGCTATTTTGGTTGCACCCAGTTCTTTGGCGGTACGGTACAAAATGCCACGGCGCAGGCGGGAGCACAGCGAGCAGGTAGTTTTACCCTCAGGAATTTTGTCTTTAACAATAGAGTAGGTATCTTCAGTGACTATTTTATAATCAACACCAATGCCGCTCAGATATGCCGGTAACACATCTGCCGGAAAGCCTGGCTGTTTTTGATCCAGATTAACCGCAACCAAAGAGAAGTTGATTGGGGCAGATTGTTGCAGGTTCAGCAGAATATCCAGCAAGGTGTATGAATCCTTGCCGCCGGACAAACACACCATGATTTTGTCGCCTTCTTCAATCATATTGAAATCAGCGATGGCCTGACCAACACCACGACGCAGGCGTTTATGCAGTTTATTCAGATTATATTGAGCTTTAGCTTGCGCTGCGTGAGTCATAAACACTACTACCAGAAACAAAAATGGCGCACATTATAGCCAAAGGTGCGCCAATACCAAAGCTGTGCTGCAGGATAAAACTCAGTCTTTCTGCAACGGGCAAACAAAGTTGGCAGGTTTTACCGCCAGTACGTCACAATCCAGCCGATCTATAACGTGCTCTGCAGTATTACCAATAATGGCTGCCGACAGGCCGGTGCGGCCGATAGTACCAATTACCACCATTTCGGCGTCCAGTTTAGTGGCTATTTGCGGTAACACATCTTCAGGCATACCTTCGAGCACATGACAGTGCTGGCTGTCGATATCAAACTGTTTGGCCAGGGTGGCTACTGCATCAGCATGATGGTGTTTCATTGTGCTGTTATATTCCTGCGGATTAAACTCGGGAATTTCTATCGCGATATTTACCGGCGTGCCCGGAAAGGCATTAACCAGATGGGTGCTGGCGTTAAGCATTGTTGCCATCTGCCGTGCTTTGGCGATTACCCGCTGATTTAGCGATAAATGATGCTCCTGCTCACTGCCGGCATTTACCGCCGCAATAATATTACCGCCTTGCGGCCAGTCATGATCTTTAACCATCAGCACCGGGCAGGGGCATTTACGCAGTACATGCCAGTCGGTGGGGGTGAAAATCATAGATTTAAGTACGTCATGATCATGGGTGCCTTTAATAACCAGATCGTAGTTATCTTCCAGTACGGCATGCACAATGGCTTCAAAAGGGCGGCTGTGCCACACCACTTTAATAACGATATTTAACCCGGCGGCACGGTGGCGCTCTGTCAGTTCGCTGATCCACAGCTCGCGATCTTTAATAACGGCCTGGCGCATAGACTCGCGTTCTTCGCCGGACAGCATAGTGGTCATTTCGTAGGAAAAGTCGTATACCGATAAAAAGGCGGTAAGTTTGCCACCTTGTAACCGGGTTAGCTCTATGGCCCGGTTAAGGGCTTTCTGTTGTTCTACACTGGGGTCCAGTACAACCAACACATTATTGTAAGCTGACATAAACTGCTCCACGTTGAGACTTCGCCTTTAAGTGTAGTCAAATTAGCACTGTTTGCCCGTGTTTAACTTGCGCTGGCGCAAGTTAAACACGGTGTATTTCAGCAATGCGCCGTAAGGGCGGCCAGTTTGGATAAGGCGTGTTGGTCTTTAAGACTAATCAGTTTGCCGTCTACCTGAATTAACTGCTCTTTGTCCAGCTTGCTCAGTAAGCGGCTAATGGTTTCTACTGTCAGCCCCAGATAATTGCCAATGTCGCTGCGTGTCATGGTTAAACGAAACTCATCGGCTGAAAAACCACGGCTGGCATAACGTTGGCCCAGCTGAGATAAAAAGGTTGCCAGCTTTTGCTCTGCAGTTTTGCGGTTTAACAACAGCATCATTTGCTGATCAGCTTGAATATCTTCACTCATCAGGCGCATTATTTGCTGGCGTAAGCGCGGCAATTGATCGAGTAAGGTTTCCAGGTTTGGCAGCGGAATTTCGCATACCATAGCGGTTTCCAGTGTTTCCGCATAGCTGGGATGCATCTGCTTGCTTAAAGCATCAAAGCCGACAATATCGCCGGGCAGATGAAAACCGGTAATTTGCTGCTCGCCCTGATCCGTCAGGGTAAAGGTTTTAAACGAACCGGTACGAATGGCATACAGGCATTTTTGTGCCTGGCCAGCTTCAAACAGCATATCACCTTTATGCATCGGTTTTTTACGCTGAATAATGTCATCCAGCCGGGTTAGCTCGTTTTCGTTCAAACTAAAGGGTAAACATAGCTGGCTGAAACCACAGTCCTGACAGTTAATTGCAGAGCGTTGCATAGCGGTATCCTTGCCTTTTATAAATAATAGCGACAGCTTAAAAAACCATACGTTTTATAGCAAGCCAAATTGTATAACCGCCGTAAATAGCCAACATGGCAGCGGCAGCATAACGTACTGCGTTATGGCTTTTTAGCTTGCTCATTAATTGTGCGGCGCTGCCAGTCAATAAGATTGCCGGTAAAGTGCCCAGGCCAAATGCCAGCATTAAGGCTGCACCGGCAGAAGTGCTGCCACTGGCCAGGCTCCAGCCTAAAGCACTGTACACCAGACCGCAAGGTAATGCCCCCCAGCACAGGCCATAAGCATAAGCTTTGGTTAATGAGTCTAATGGCAAGAAGCGCCGCGACACCGGCTGTACATAGTACCATAGTGTCTGGCCGGCTTTTTCCAGCAGCAGTAAACCAAACCACAACCGGCTGATATACAGCGCCATAATAATCAGTAGAATGCCGGCTACTAAGCGCAACCACAGCATTGAAGCACCCGCCAGTTGCATCGCACTGACACCCGCATAGCCGACAATAGCGCCAAACACGGCATAGGTTGTTAGCCGGCCCGCGCTTAATGTCAGTTGCAGTAATAATTTTTTAGTCGTGCTTTGTGCTGGCATCGCCAGTTGCAAGGCACCGACAATGCCGCCGCACATTACCAGGCAATGGCCGCTACCCAAAAAGCCTATTAATAATGCGGCGAGCAGATCGTTGTTCATGGGGCAGGAGGGTCTTGTTTATCTTTATTGGCGGCTGTTTTTTCATCAAACAGTATGCTGAAACCTTCTTTATCCAAATCTTCAAACTGTTTGCTGCGAACTGCCCAGAAAAACACTGCCAGGCCAATTAATACAAACAAAATAGCAATCGGGATTAGTACGTAAATAACACTCATTATTTAAGCAGCCTTAATGAATTTGATACCACCAGCAATGAGCTGAACGACATACCGATAACAGCAATATAAGGTGAAACAAAACCGGCAACGGCTAGTGGAATAATGATCAGGTTGTAACCAACTGACCAGGCCAGGTTTTGCCTGATACCACGCTGCGCTGCTTTGCTGCCCTGTAGCAAGGTGGCAATTAAGCCGATATCGTGCTGCAACAATACCACATCAGCCTGATTTTTTGATAAATCTGTACCCGACTGCATGGCCACAGACACATGGGCAGCATGAAAGCTCGGGCTGTCATTTATGCCATCACCGAGCATTAATACTTTATGCCCGGCGCTAACCAATGCTGTTATTTCAGCCACTTTTTGCTCGGGAGAGCAGCCTTTAACCATCTGATCAAAACCAAGCTGTTGCTGCAATTTGTCAGCCTGCTCTGAACTGTCGCCGGTTAGCATCAGCAGCTTGTAGCCTTGTTGTTGCAACTGGCTTACCAGTGCCGGCGCTTCCTGACGCACAGCATCATGTAAGCTGACTGCGGCAATAAGTTGGTTATCTACACACAGATACACCATAGCTTTAGCCTGCGGTGTTACGGCACAAAATGCTGCACTGCCCACTTTAATTTGCATGCTATTAAACTGAGCACTGATACCGCTGCCAACCACAATATTAACCTGTTCAAGTGGCAGTTTGGTTGTGAGTTTATCAGCAAAAGCCCGGCCAATAGGGTGTTCAGAGTAGGCTTCGAGGTTTGCTATCAGGTTTAGTGCCTGCGCTTCGCTGTAATCGCTGCTAAACAGCGTAATATCCGATATCGAAAACCGGCCTTCAGTCAGGGTGCCGGTTTTGTCAAAAACAATATGTGTCAGCTCGGGCAGTACATCCAGTACCTGAGCGTTTTTGATCAAAATGCCGTTACGGTTCAGCCTTGCTAAGGCGCAAGTAATGGCCGTAGGTGTGGCCAGACTTAGCGCGCAGGGGCAGGTTGCTACCAGCACTGACAGTGTTACCCAGAACGCGCGATCGGCATCAAGCCAGAAGTACCACAGCACAAAAGTAGCGGCGGCAATAATAAGCAGGCGCTCAACAAAGTATTTAGCCAGCCGGTCGGTGCGCTGCAGTACAGCAGGTTTTTGGCTTAATGTGCGTTGTTGCAGCGCAATAATCTGCCCCAGCCGCGATGATGCCAACGGTTTACTGACATTAACCTGCAACAGGCCGTCATGGTTGATGCTGCCTGCCATCACCAGACTGCCGATGTTTTTACTTACCGGCGCATATTCGCCGGTAAGCATCGATTCATCAGCAGAGCTTTGGCCGCTGATAATCTGACCATCTGCAGCTATTGTTTCGCCCGGTTTAATCAGAATGCAGTCACCGCTTTGCAATCGTCTGGCTGATACGGCGTGCTGTTCGCCGTCTTTTAACAGCGTAGCGGTTACCGGCATTATTTTCAGCAAGTTGCTGGTAGCATCGCGCGCGCGTGAGCGGGCGCGGTATTCAAAAAACTTACCCAGCTGCAGCAAAAAGGTAAACATACAGACCGATTCAAAATACACTTCGCCGGTGTTAAATGCTGTGGCGTATGCGGAAGCGAAAAAGGTGTAGTAAATAGCCAGGCTAACCGGCACATCCATATTCATTTGCCGGGCTTTTACACTGCGCCAGGCGCTACTGACAAAGGGTAGGGCAGCATAAAGCACCACCGGCAGGGTTAGCAGCAGGCTTATCCAGCGCATATATCCCTGATGCGACGCGTCTATGCCGGTATATTCGCCAAAATACAGGGCTACAGCCAGCATCATTACCTGCATGGTCATAATGCCCGATACAGCCAGCCGTTTCAGATAGCGGCTAAGTTCAAGCTTAAATACCTGCTCTTCCTGATCCGCAATAAAAGGGCTGGCCTGATAGCCAATACCGGCGAGGCTCTTCAAAATACCGCTAAGTGGTGTGGCATCAGCGCGCCACAGCAGATGGCAGCGCTGGGTGGTGGAATTGACATTAACCTGATGTACGGCCGGCAACTGGCGCAGCTGTTTTTCAATTAACCAGGCACAGGCGGCACAGCTCATGCCGCTGATTGACAGCTCCAGTTCTGTCAGCTCGCCTTGCCGGGTGCTGATATCTTCCAATACCTGTGGTGCGTCAAAGCTGCTAAGCTCAGCTGCAAGCTCTTTAGGTATTGCATTAGCCCGGCTGGCAGGCTCGGTACGAAAGCGATAATAGTCGGCTAAATTGCTGCTAATAATAGTATCGGCGACAGCCAGGCAGCCGGCACAGCAAAATTGGCGCTGCTTAGCATCAAACTCAAGTTGAAATGAGGTGCCAGATGGCACAGGTTCATGGCAATGAAAGCAATAGACTGCGCTCACTTATTCGCCCTGTCAGTAACCAAGCTTAATTTCAGTTTCCGCAGGCAGCTCAAGTGTAGCCCGCAGCTTCCAGTCTTTGGATGCATCAGACACCACCAATTGCCACTTTCCGGTTGGTGTAACAGGTAATTTGGCAATATAAACCAGCTCACCGCTACGCTCGGCATCTAGCGCAAAATCACGTTCGGCCAGAGTAGGGTGGTAAAAGTCTAAATGTATCGCGCCGTCCAGCACGGTGTTTTCAGCAAAATGCACTACAGCCGTATCGCCGGCAATTAATACTTTTGCATCAAGGTTACGCAGCGCTGCCTCACGGTATTTTGCCAGTTGCATATTAATAGCCCGGCCTTCTTTGTAGTAGTCGTCTACCACCAGATCAGGGGTATGCTGCTGCATTATATATACCGTATGCACAGCTTTTAACGCTGTGGCAACAGGAATAGCAATTAAAATCCACGGCCACAGCTGCTTATACCAGGGTTTTGTATCTTGCTGCATAACTTTCCTTAATGCTAATAACAATAAGCCCCGAAACGGGGCTTATAAGTACAGAACAGCGAAACAAGCTTATTGCTGCTCTGCAGGTTTTTCCGGATGAGCTAAACGGTAGACGTAGGCAGTAAGAATATGTACTTTATCTTCGCCTAAAGTTTGCTTAAAGGCTGGCATCACACCATTGCGACCTTTAGTCAGCGTCTCTTCTACCGCTCGGGCTGATCCGCCGTACAACCAGATATTGTCTGTCAGGTTAGGCGCACCGAATGGCAGATTGTGCGCCAGACTACCTTTACCATCCGGGCCATGACAGGCAGCACACAAGGCAAATTTAGTTTTACCGGCTTCAGCGTCACGTTCATTTACCGAACGGCCTGACAAGCTAAGCACATAAGCTGTCATTTCTTTAATGCCTTGCTCGCCCAACGCATCAAACCAGCCTGGCATTGCCGCTTTACGGCCATGGAGCAGGGTTTCTTTGATTTTGTCCGGGGTGCCGCCGTATAACCAGTCGTTGTCAGTCAGGTTAGGGAAGCCGTGCTGGCCGCGGGCGTCAGAGCCGTGACACAATGAACAGTTTTGCAAAAATAACCGCTGGCCGATTTTGATAGCGTCATCATCGTAGGCCAGATCTAACACATCACGTTTGGCAAACTGCTGGAATACCGGACCATAAACTTCGTCAGCCCGCACCATTTCGCGGTCCAGCTCAACGTTACGGCCTTCTTCTACTGCTTTTGTTACAGCTAATTGCGACTCTTCCAGTGATTTAATACCCTGGTTTGAGCTGGTCCAGCCTAAAAAGCCTTTCCAGTTACCCAGACCCGGATACGCTGCCAGATAAAACACTGACCATACCAGCGTCAGAATGAACATATAAGTCCACCAGCGCGGTAACGGGTTGTTTATTTCTTCAATACCGTCTACTTCATGGCCGGTGGTTTCGTCTTCAGGTACACCGACATAATTTTTCAGGTTCCAGGTCAGCAGTATCGCACAGCCGATCAGCACCGGAAGGGTTAACACTATGATCCAAGCACTCCAAAAGCTACTCATGATCCGACTCCTGTTTGGTTTTTTGTTGTGCTTTTTGTTCGTCTTCAAACACCAGATTGGCAGCCTGATCAAAATCAGTTTTGCGTTTCTTGCTGTATGCCCAGATCACGAATGCAATAAAGGCGACAAACAAAATGACGGTAAAAATACTGTGTATCGTTGCGTATTCCATTGGCATTACTTCAGGTGCGTGCCAAGCGACTGCAGATAAGCTATCAGCGCTTGCATTTCAGTTTTACCCTGCACGGCAGCCGCTGCGCCGGCGATATCTTCATCGCTGTATGGCACACCATAGCGCTGCAATACCTGCATTTTTTTAGCTGTATATTTACCATCTAGCACATTTTTATCTAACCATGGAAAAGCTGGCATATTAGATTGAGGCACCACTGAGCGTGGGTCCATTAAATGGGCGTGATGCCAGTCGTCACTGTAGCGCTCGCCTACGCGGGCCAAATCAGGGCCGGTACGTTTAGAACCCCACAGGAACGGGTGATCCCATACGCTTTCACCGGCAACAGAGTAGTGGCCATAGCGTTCAACTTCTGCCCGAAAAGGCCGGATCATCTGGCTATGACAACCCACGCAACCTTCGCGGACATAGATATCACGGCCTTCCAGCTGCAGCGCAGTGTAAGGTGTCATACCGTCAACCGGTTGCGTGGTTTCGTCCAGGAAAAACAGCGGTGTAATCAGTACCAGAGTGCCGAAACTGATGGCAACAATCGTTAATATTGCTAACAGGCCAACACTTCTTTCAATTTTGTCATGATGATTCTTGTTTGACATGATTTACCTCTTACGCTGCCGCTGGCACAGGTTGTAATGTTTCATCTTTAGCGCGTACTGTTTTATAAACGTTGTACGCCATCAGCAACATACCCGCTACTACAAACACACCACCGATAAAGCGCATCAGGTAGAAAGGTTTAGACGCTTCTAAGCTTTGCACAAAGCTGTAAGTCAGGGTGCCGTCAGTGTTAACCGCACGCCACATCATGCCTTGGGTAATACCGGAGATCCACATCGCCACGATATACAGCACCACACCGATAGTGTGTAGCCAGAAGTGGGTGTTAATCAGCGAAATACTGTACATGCGGCCCTGGTTATACAGCACAGGGATCAGGTGATAAATCGCGCCGATAGAAATCATCGCAACCCAGCCTAAAGCACCAGAGTGCACGTGGCCGATAGTCCAGTCAGTGTAATGCGACAGTGCATTTACTGATTTGATTGCCATCATCGGGCCTTCGAAGGTAGACATACCATAGAACGACAGCGAAACAATTAAGAAACGCAGAATAGGGTCGGTTTTTAGCTTATGCCAGGCACCTGACAACGTCATAATACCGTTAATCATGCCGCCCCAGCTTGGTACAAATAACACAACTGACATCACCATACCCAAAGACTGAGTCCAGTCGGGCAGGGCAGTGTAGTGTAAATGGTGCGGGCCGGCCCAGATATACAGTGCAATCAGCGCCCAGAAATGCACGATAGATAAGCGGTATGAATACACCGGCCGACCTGCCTGCTTAGGTACAAAGTAGTACATCATACCCAGGAAACCAGCAGTTAACAGAAAGCCAACCGCATTATGGCCGTACCACCACTGGATCATGGCATCCACAGCACCGGCATATATTGAGTAAGATTTAAACGCGCTTACCGGCATGGCCATGCTGTTTACAATATGCAGTGCGGCAACCGTAAGGATAAAGCCGCCTAAAAACCAGTTAGCGACATAGATATGGCTGGTTTTGCGCTTAACTAAAGTGCCGAAGAACACGATAGCGTAAGATACCCACACCAGGGTGATCAGAATATCAATTGGCCATTCCAGCTCAGCATATTCTTTGCTGCTGGTTAAGCCCATTGGTAGGGTAACGATGGCCGAGACAATAACGGCCTGCCAACCCCAGAAAGTAAACATGGCCAGTTTTTCTGCAAATAACCGCACCTGACAAGTACGCTGTACTATGTAGTAGCTGGTAGCGAACAGGGCGCTGGTACCAAAAGCGAAAATTACCGCGTTGGTATGTAAAGGACGAAGACGACTATAAGTCAACCAAGGAGTGTCAAAGTTTAATGCTGGCCAATAGAGTTGCGCCGCAATTAACACGCCCACCGCCATGCCTACAATCCCCCAAAGAACGGTGGTTAAGGCAAAGAGGCGGACAACGCTATAGTTGTAGTCAACATTTAACGATTTTGTCTGGCTCATGTTGAGTTCCGCTGCAGTTTATACTGGTTACTGATACAGGCTGTTTGCGCAGCCATTCTTGTTATAGGCAGAGTTAACATCCAGTATTTGCAATATTTAACCCTACCAATTTGGGGCTGCATCTTAAGGGTTTTACCCCAAAAAAGATAGGTAAAGCAGCCCGTTTTATGATTTAGAACAAAGTCGCTGCTCATTAAGTAACCAAGTGTAGCTGCTGTTTGAGGCATTTCACCAAAACAGCGTACAATATGCCAACTCTGAGCATTTATCTGGTTAGTTATGCGTGTATTTTATCTTTTTTTACTGTTGTTATGCTGCCTATGCGCCTGTAAGCCGCCTGATAAAGTGCCCGGCTCATCGCTTACGCTATTAAATGACAGCACAATACAGCTTGAGTTAAGCCCCGGGCATGCGCCGGTTGAAACGCCGTTGCTGTTGCAACTGACTGCCGCTGATGTGCTTAGTGTCAGCGGCGAGCTAACCGGCGTATCCATGTATATGGGGAAAGTGCCGCTGCGGTTCAGTCAGCACCAGGGAATGTGGCAGGCCGAATTTTTACTCGGAGCCTGCAGCGATCCGGATATGTTGTGGCAACTGCAGCTGGAAGTTCAGTTTGCCGATGGCCAAACGCGCCGCCTTACTGAGCAATTTCACACCAGCTGGCCGTAATTAATTAACGGTCTTTAGTTAATCCCTCAGCTTAATTTGCTGCGTGAGCTGAAGTGGCGCGGCATCTTGCAGTTGTAAGCGCGCGGTTTCAACACAGATAAACTCCAGATAACTGTCGTCTTCTAAATCTTTAGTGTTGCGGCTTTTATCCTGCCATGGGTTCCAGACAATGGTGGCATCCTGGCCGCTTTGACTAAGCTCCAGTTGTTGTGCTGCGGTATCTAATTGCAGCTTAGCCGCTGGTTTTGCATAAATACGGTCAACTTCGGCATTAATGGTGGCTACCGGCGTATCGCTGCTCTGGTCGCTGGCGCTTACCTTATCCTGATACTGCAGCGGCAGAGGTTGCACCTGGGTTTTGTCAATATTAGCAACACTGAAATAACTATGCAGTGCAGCTTGCTGCGCTATAGCGGAGTTGCACATTAAGCTGATGCTTAAGCTATCGCTCAATGTTAGTTGCAGTTGTAGTGCGGTTTCATCGCCGTGATAGGGCAGTTCGCTGACTGTAATAGCCAGCGTTACCGAGACACTGTCTGCTGTGGCGCTTTGTTCGGTTAACTGCCAAAGCCGGGTTCTTACTACACCGTGGTTCGGTAATGACTGCTGCTGCGGGTTCAGCCGGGCATCGACCGGGCCAAACCAGGGCCAGCATACCGGTACTCCGCCACGAATGGGCATTTCGTTATGCCACTGTGCCAGTGGCGACAGCCATAAGATGTCTTTACCCGGTATTGGCTGATAAGACAGCACCTGAGCACCGTATAAAGAAATCACGGCAGCAGCTTCGCCAAATTGTAGTCTAATGCAGGGCAGATCAGTTAAATGGCCAAAACCGGTTTGCAGGGTAATTGCGGTAATTAGCATGGTATCCTCGACGTTGTTACCAGTGAGTGGGGCAGCAAAAAGCAGCTATAAACAAAACAGCCAGCATAAAGCTGGCTGTTTGCGTATGCAACGCTTTAAGCGTGCTTCATAAACTCAACGGTGTTGTCGAGCATACGGTTGCTAAAGCCCCATTCGTTATCGTACCAGCTCATCACTTTTACTAAGCGGCCATTAACGCGGGTTTCAGTTGCATCAAAAATAGAGGATTTCGGATTATGGTTAAAATCAACCGATACCAGTGGTAAGTCGTTTACGGCCAGTACTTCAGCCATAGTGCCGGATACTGCAGCTTTACGGATAATATCGTTAACTTCATCAATAGAAGTATTACGACCGGCAATAAAGGTTAAATCTACCAGCGACACATTAAGAGTAGGAACCCGCACGGCTAAGCCATCAAACTTGCCTACCAGCTCAGGTACCACTAAACCAACAGCAGCGGCAGCACCGGTTTTAGTTGGGATCATCGACATGGCCGCAGCACGGGCACGGCGTACATCTGTGTGATACACATCGCTTAAGCGCTGATCGTTGGTGTAAGCGTGGATAGTAGTCATCAGACCGGATTCAATACCCAGCGCATCGTTTAACGGCTTGGCAATCGGTGCTAAGCAGTTAGTGGTGCATGAGGCGTTGGAAATAATGTTCATTTGCGGCGTCAAAATCTGATGGTTTACGCCATACACTATAGTGGCATCAACATCTTTAGCCGGAGCTGAAATAATCACTTTTTTTGCACCGGCGTCTAAGTGGGCACCAGCGCTTTTACGATCAGTGAACAGGCCGGTACACTCCAGCACTACGTCTACATTAAGTTGTTTCCACGGTAAGTTAGCCGGGTTGCGCTCGCTTAATGTCAGGATCTCGTCCTGATTAACATAAATAGCTTTGTCGTTGTGCTCAACATTGGCAGCAAAAATGCCGTGCGCAGTGTCATACTTCAGCAGGTGAGCATTAATAGCGGCATCGCCTAAATCATTAATGGCGACCACTTTAATATCGTAATTTTTGCTGCTTTCATACAAAGCACGCAGCACGTTGCGGCCAATGCGGCCAAAGCCGTTAATCGCGACACGAATAGTCATATTAACCCCGTTAGATAGATGTTCTGAAATGAGCGAAACAAGTTGTGTAGTAAAATTACATTATTTAGTGGATTTTTCAAGTTTAAAACAGCGGTAAAGCGTTTTTTCTGTAATTTAATGACATAAATGAACAATGACTTTAACGGCAATGCCGCCTAGAATGAGCGGTAGCCAACTGACTAGACTAAGGATTTCTCATGGACGCCACCTTACAGGCTGAACTGATCGCATTTTGTGGCATTGAAACCGATTTTAATGATGCCTGGGGAAATCCCAGCTCGGTAACGCAGCAGCATCAACTGCAACTGTTAGCCGCACAAGGCTTTGACATTGAAGATGACGAAACAGCCCGACTGCAATTACTTGAACGCCAACTGGATTTCTGGCTACAGCCACTGCAGGCCGTATCGGTGCAACGCGTTGATGAGCCGTTACAACTGTTGCTGCAGGTAACGCTTGAGCAAGCCAATATGGAGTTTGCTTTTACCCTGACGACAGAAGATGGCGCTAAGCAGATATTTAACCTGACACCGGTAGAAGGTGAACTGGTGCAAGTCGTGGTGCTGGATGAGGTGGAATATCATCAGTATCAGCATCTGCTGCCACAACAACTGATGGCGGGCTACCATCAACTTAGCCTGAACGACACTGCCTTTACACAAAAGCTGATTATTACACCGGGGCAGTGCTTTGTGCCGCAAAACTTTAACAGCCAAAAGCAATGGGGCATTGCGTTACAGCTATATGGCCTGCGCTCAGAGCGCAACTGGGGTATTGGCGATTTTACCGATCTTAGCAATACCGTTAACTATTTGGCTGGTGTTGGCGCCGATTTTATTGGCCTTAACCCTATTCATGCGCTGTATCCGGCGATGCCGGAAAGTGCCAGCCCGTATAGCCCGTCGTCACGGCGCTGGCTTAATGTCAGCTATATCGATGTTACGGCAATGCCGGGCTTTAGCCTGTGCGCCCGCACGCAAAGCCTGGTAAGTGCACCGGCTTTTGTGCAGCAGCTTACGCAGCAGCGCAGCAAGGATTTTGTTGATTACAGCGGCGTAATGCAGTTGAAGCTGCCGGTAATGAAAAGCCTGTATCAATGGTTTGTTGAGCAAAAAGGTAGTAACAACAAAGCGCTGACTACAGCTTTTAAGCAGTTTAAAACGGATGGCGGTGCCAGCCTACAGCAACTGGCACTGTATGACGCCTTGCATGCGTATTTGTATCAGCAAGACAGTATGCACTGGGGTTGGCCAAATTGGCCAGAAGAGTACCGCGATCCGCAATCTGACGCTGTACAGGCGTTTGCCGTTAAACATCAGGCAGAACTGGATTTTTACTGTTATTTGCAGTTTATTGCCCAGCAGCAACTGGCACAAGCACAACAAGTAGCCAAGGATGCGGGTATGTTGCTGGGGCTGTACCGTGATTTAGCGGTAGGTGTCAGTGAAGCTTCAACCGAGATTTGGGGCAACCCGGATTTATACTGCCGCGATGCCAGTGTTGGTGCGCCGCCGGATCCGCTGGGGCCGGCCGGACAAAACTGGGGCCTGCCGCCGATGTATCCGTATCAGCTGTACAAACAGGGGTATCAGCCAGTGATTGATCTGCTGCGTGCCAATATGCAGCATGCCGGTGCACTGCGTATCGACCATGTTATGGCTCTGCTACGTTTATGGTGGGTGCCCAAAACAGCCGAAAATGCCGGTGGTGGCGCTTATGTGTATTACCCGATAATGGACTTGCTCGGTATATTAGCGCTGGAAAGCCAGCGTAACCAGGCGGTGATTATCGGAGAAGATTTAGGTACTGTGCCTGACGGTATCCGCGAGTTACTGGCACAATACAATGTGTATTCTTACCGGGTGTTCTTTTTTGAAACCGCAGCCGATGGCGGCTATATTTCGCCAATGCATTATCCTGTGCAGGCCATGGCCACGCTGACAACCCATGATTTACCTACTTTAATTGGCTTTTGGCATTGCGAAGATTTACGCCTGGGTAAAGAGCTGGGTCTATATCAAGATGAAGCCCAGTTGCACGGCTTGTATACACAGCGCCATGCTAATAAACAGCGTATTCTTGATTCATTACACGGCCACCACAGCTTACCAGGTGATTACAGCCGCAGTGCCGAGAACCTGGGCATGGATCCAACGCTCAACTACGCCATGCAACGGCATCTGGCAGCAACGTCCAGCCAGCTTTTATGTTTACAACTGGAAGACGCATTGCAAATGACACAGCCGGTAAATATTCCCGGTACCAGCAATGAATACCCGAACTGGCGGCGTAAGCTGTCTGAACCGATAGAGCAGTGGAGCCAGAACCACGATATCAGGCAGTTGTTTACTGAGATCAGCAAGCAGCGTAAAGCTGCAAACTAAGCTTTGGCGTAAAAAGCCATAGCCTTTGTGGCTGTGGCTGTTAAGGTAGAGACAGAAAAACTAAAAAGGACAGGCGATGAGTTTAGCGTTATTACAACAGGTTAGCTGTGCAGAACCCTTCTCGTTATTAGGCTGGCAACCCCTGAAAGATGACAGCAGCGCCGGCTTGTTGCTGCGGGTATATCTGCCACAGGCGACTGCTGTGAGCGCATACTCTGTTAAAACCGGTAAGTTACTGGGTGAACTGACAGCAAACAGCGATTACCCGGGCGTATTTGAGCTGGTGCTGAGCAAAAAGCGCAAAACAGAAGCTTATCGCCTGACAGTACAAAACGGCGATTACCAGTACCCGTTGTTTGACCCTTACCAGTTTACCGATGAAGCTTTTTACGCCGTGCACTATGTGGCTAATGAGCCGGAAAACCTGTACCGCCAGTTGGGTGCCCAGTTAATTACGCTGGATGTAGCCGGTAAAAGTGTTAATGCCGCCCGTTTTGCGGTGTTTGCGCCCGATGCCTCCAGTGTCAGCCTGATTGGTGATATGAACAGCTGGGATGGCCGGATACACCCGATGCAGCGCACATACTGTGGCCACTGGGTATTAGTGGTGCCAGAGGTGGCCGCCGGCGTGCGTTATAAATTTGAAATTAAAGACCGCAACGGTCATTTGCTACCGCATAAGGCTGATCCTATGGCATTTTATGCCGAGCAGTATCCGTCGCATGCCTCTTTAGTATATGACCACAGCCGTTACCAGTGGCAGGACGATAGCTGGCGCAGCCGTAAACTAACCAATCCGCTTAACAGCCCGATGAGTATCTACGAGCTGCAGGCTGGCTCCTGGCGCCGCAGCGATGACAATCAGCCACTGAGTTATCGTGAGCTGGCCGCCCAGCTTATTCCTTACATTCAGGATATGGGCTACACCCATATTGAATTGTTGCCGGTAATGGAGCATCCGTTTGATGGCTCCTGGGGCTATCAGCCGCTGGGGTTATTTGCGCCTACGTCACGCTTTGGCACACCGGATGATTTTAAGCACTTTGTTGACGCCTGCCATCAGGCCGGTATTGGCGTTATTTTGGACTGGGTTCCGGCGCATTTCCCGGAAGACGGTCACGGCTTAGCCCGGTTCGATGGCAGCCATCTGTATGAATATGCTGATCCGCGCCGCGGCTGGCACCCGGACTGGAACTCCTGTATTTATGATTACGGCAAAGACTATGTGCGTCAGTTTCTGGTGGCCAGCGCCCTTTACTGGCTGGAGCATTTCCATATCGACGGCCTGCGCGTTGATGCCGTAGCCTCAATGCTGTATTGGGATTATTCGCGTAAAGAAGGCGAGTGGATCCCCAATGTTGATGGCGGCAACCACAACTACGAGGCGATCAGCTTTTTCCGCTGGTTTAACAGCGAGGTGTACCGCAAGTTTCCGCATACGATGACCATTGCAGAAGAATCTACTTCGTTTCCTATGGTGTCGCGCCCGGTTGATATGGGTGGGCTGGGCTTTGGCTTTAAATGGAATATGGGCTGGATGAACGACAGCCTGCGTTATATCAGCAAAGATCCGGCTTACCGGCGTTATCACCATAACGATCTGACGTTTTCTATGGTGTACGCTTATAACGAAAACTTTATTTTGCCGCTATCGCACGACGAAGTGGTACACGGTAAAGGCAGTTTACTGAATAAAATGCCCGGCGATGAATGGCAGCAGGCGGCAAACCTGCGCGCTTATTACGCTTTTATGTTTGCGCATCCGGGTAAAAAACTGAATTTTATGGGTAACGAGTTTGCTCAGGGCCGCGAGTGGAGCCATACCCAAAGCCTGGACTGGCATCTGCTGGATTATGATAAACACCGTGGCATGCAGCAACTGCTGCGCGATTTAAACCACACCTACCGCCGCTGTGCACCGCTGTATGAACTGGATTATGCGCACGAGGGTTTCCGCTGGCTGGATCATCAGGACGCCGATAACAGTACCTTGAGTTTTTTACGCCGTGACAGCAGTGGTAATGCGGTGTATGTGGTGTCTAACTTTACCCCGCTGCCACGTAACAACTTTTTACTGGGAGTAGAACAGGGCAGCGAGTACGAGGTTATTCTGAATACCGACAGCAGTTATTACTGGGGCAGCAACTATACAGTTGGAGCGGCCTTACACAGTATCGCCATGCCATACCATGGTTTAGCGCAGCATATTTGTCTGCAATTGCCGCCACTGGCGACACTGTATTTGCGTAAAAAGGGCCAGGCCGGTTAGCATAAACCCGGCTAGCATAAAAAATATTAAAACCTAAGCAGGGCAACGCGATGAGTAACCATATTCCTTTGTTAAAGCTGTCATTTGGTACCGCATCGCCACTGGGCGCAACTTACACTACCGATCAAGAGGGCTCTGGCAGCTGGAACTTTGCTGTCTTTGCCCCTGATGCCCGCAGCTTAACACTGTGTTTATACCAGCCCGACACTGAGGAGTTACTGGGCGAGCTGAACTTTAGCGGCCGCACCGGTGATATCTGGCACGTAGCGGTGGCCGGTATTGAAGAGGGCAGCTTGTATGCGTTAAAAGCAGATGGTCCGAACGACAGTGATTTGGGGTTAGTGTTTGATAAAGACCGCCTTTTGCTCGACCCTTACGTAAAGCAGCTAAACCGCACCCTGAGTTTTAACGAACGCTTATATAATGCTAAAAGTCATTATATGCTGGCCAAAGGCGTATTAGCGCAACAGCAGTTTGACTGGCAAGACAGCGTAAAACCGAAAATTCCGCGGGAAAAAACGGTCATCTATGAAGCCCATGTCAGGGGCATGACTATGCAGCACCCCGGGGTGCCAGAGGAGTTACGCGGAACCTATCTGGGTCTATGTCATCCTTCAGTTATCAAGCACTTACAGGAACTTGGCATTACCACCTTACAGTTACTGCCGGTAGCGGCATTTTTAAGTGAGCCGCGGTTAAACAAGTTACAGCTGAGTAATTACTGGGGTTATAACCCGATAAGTTTTTTTGCCCCAGAGCCACGCTATCAATATCAGGACTCTTTAACTGAGTTTAAAACCCTGGTGCGTAGCTATCATCAGGCTGGCATCGAAGTTATTTTAGATGTGGTGTTTAACCACTCGGCAGAAGCCGGCGAAGACGGCCCGGTATTAAGCTTACGCGGCCTGGCTAATAAGCACTATTACCTGTTTGAAAGCCATGCCGATATCACCGATTTTAGCCAGCATTGTAATTACACCGGCTGTGGCAATACCTTAAACGTGGCGCACCCGGCAACACAAAAGCTGGTAATGGACGCACTGCGTTACTGGGTTGTTGAGATGCAGGTAGACGGTTTTCGCTTTGACTTAGCCACGACGCTGGCGCGCGAACATAAACGCTTTAACCCTTATGCCGCGTTTTTTCAAATTATCGCGCAGGACCCGGTATTATCGCAGGTAAAACTGATTGCTGAGCCGTGGGATGTGGGCCCCGGTGGTTATCAGTTAGGTCAGTTTCCGGCGCATTGGTCTGAATTAAATGATAAGTGCCGTGACACCTTTCGCGCCTTCTGGCGTGGTGATAAAGGTGTACTGCCGGAATTTACCACCCGTTTACTGGGCTCGCGCGATATCTTCCAGAAACACCATAAACCGGCCTGCTGTAGTGTTAACTACTTAACCTACCACGATGGTTTTACCCTGCACGATGTGGTTAGCTACAAAGATAAACATAACTGGCTGAACGGCGAAGAAAACCGCGATGGTCATAACCACAATTTAAGTTGGAACCACGGCGTGGAAGGCCCCAGTAAAGATGCGTCAGTACGTGCCAACCGCTACTTACACAAACGTAATCTTGTTGCCACCTTACTGCTTAGCCAGGGCATGATCCATTGGCTCGGCGGTGACGAGCTAAGCCACACTCAGCGTGGCAATAATAATGCGTATTGTCAGGACAACGATATCAGTTGGCTCGACTGGCACCTTGACAGCGACGAAGAGGATTTCCTGCATTTTGTTCAGCAAATGCTGGCATTTCGCCGCAAGTTTCGCTGTTTGCAGCAATTATCGTTGCTGGACGACAGCTATCAACTGCACGGTGATAAACATCAGATCCAGTGGTATTTGCCTGATGGCACCGAGAAACAACAACACGACTGGCATGATCCTGAGCGTTCCGGTTGTATTTTCCGCATCACAAATAAAGCTAACCAGGCCAGCTTATTGTTTGTCTTTAATGCCGAAGCCAAAGTGCAGCCATTAACCCTGCCGGAACACAGCTGGCAGTTACTGTTCGATACCAGTGTAGACAAAGGTTTGCTGCAAAATCGCAGCACAAAGCTTACAGAATATGAGCAGAATGCGCACAGTATGTCGGTGTGGCAGTAGGTTTATCAGCATGTTTTCAGTATAATGCGCGCCGTTTACAGGCAACTGTCGGCGTGCTGGCAGCGCGCAAAAATGAAAAATAATGAAGGAATGTCAGATGACAGACACAGCTGCACTTTGTGATATCGGTTTTGTCGGCGCCGGTGTAATGGGTAAAAACCTGATCCTGAACCTGGCAGATAACGGCTACCGCGTTGCCGCCTTTGATTTGGACCACCAGAAGCTGGAAGCCGTGCTGGCACAGGATAAAGCTGAGCGTGGTGACAAACCGGCCCGCGTTATCGCTTGCAGCTCGTACACTGAATTACTGGCCCGTTTATCGGCACCGCATTTGGTGGTGTTATCAGTGCCGGCAGGCAAACCGGTGGATGATGTTTGTCATAAATTAATCGATGCCGGCATTCAGGCCGACGACATTATTGTCGATACCGGTAACAGCCTGTGGACCGATACCGTTGCGCGGGAAAAAGACTTCGAAGGTAAGTTTATCTTCTTCTCTACCGCCGTATCCGGCGGTGAAGTAGGCGCCCGATTTGGCCCGTCGTTAATGCCAAGTGGCGATCCGTACGCCTGGACGCGGATTAAACCACTATGGGAAGCCATTGCCGCCAAAGTCGACCCGGCCACCGGTAAACCAATAGAGCGTTTTGAGCCGGGTAATCCGGTTACCGAAGGCGAACCTTGCGCCGCCTACATTGGTCCCAGCGGCTCCGGCCACTATGTCAAAATGGTGCATAACGGTATTGAATACGCTGATATGCAGCTGATTTGCGAAGCCTATCAGGTTATGCGCGATATTCTGGGTATGCCGGCAGCAGAAATTGCTGAGGTTTTTAAAGGCTGGAATGAAGGCAAACTACACAGCTACTTAATTGGCATTAGTGCCGATGTACTGGCGACCAAAGACTCAGAAACCGGCTTGCCGCTGGTAGACGTTATTATGGACAAAGCCGGCCAAAAGGGCACCGGCTTGTGGACAGCCGTAAGCAGCCTGCAACTAGGCAGCCCGTCACCGACTATTGCTGAAGCTGTTTATGCCCGCTCTTTATCTGCGCTAAAAAGCGAGCGGGTGAAAGCGGCTACGGTATTGGCCGGCCCGGCGCAAAATTTAATTTCTCCAGAGCAAAAAGACGAGATTATTCAGGCCCTGCATGATGCGTTGTACTGCGCCAAAATCTGTGTTTATGCTCAGGGTTTCCATTTAATGAAAACCGCGGCCGATGAACATGGCTGGCAGCTAAAATTTGCCGAAATCGCCAAAATCTGGCGTGCCGGCTGTATTATCCGCGCGGTGTTTTTGCAATCTATTACCGAAGCCTACGAGCGCAACGACGAGCTGGAAAACCTGCTGCTTGACCCATTCTTCGCCAAGCAAATTTCGGTGTATCAGCAAAACTGGCGCAAAGCCGTGGCCAACGCTACGTTGTCGGGTATTCCGGTGGCAGCACTTAGCTCAGCACTTAGCTATTACGATTCTTACCGCACCGCGGTATTACCGGCAAACCTGTTACAGGGCCAGCGCGATTATTTTGGCGCCCACACCTTTGAGCGTACCGACAAAGCTAAAGGTAGAATGTTCCATGTCGACTGGAGCAACCCGAAACGACCAATGGTGAAAGTAAAATGACCACTCAACATAACATACAACATATAGGTACCCCGGGTACTGCCAGCAGCACTAAAGTGCTGTTATTAGGCGCCGGCGAACTGGGTAAAGAGCTGTGTATTGAACTTAAACGTTACGGTTGTGAAGTCATAGCCGTAGACCGTTACCCCAATGCACCGGCAATGCAGGTAGCCGATAAAGCCGTAGTGATGTCGATGCTGGATAACGCTGCACTACGCCAGTTGGTGATCAGCGAAAAGCCGGCGTTAATCGTGCCGGAGCTGGAAGCGATAGCCACCTCAGTTTTAATTGAACTGGAAGACTGCGGCTTTAATGTAGTACCCAGTGCCAAAGCAGTTAACCTGACGATGAACCGCGAAGGCATCCGCCGGTTAGCGGCAGAGGAGCTAAAACTGGCTACCTCGCCATTTCAGTTTGCCAGCGACAAAGATAGCTTTACCGCGGCAGTAAATGCCATTGGTTACCCCTGTGTGGTTAAACCGATCATGTCATCCAGTGGCAAAGGCCAGAGTGTACTGCGCTCAGAAGCTGATCTTAACGCCGCCTGGCTTTATGCTCAGGAAGGCGGCCGCGCCGGCAAGGGCAGGGTTATCGTGGAAGGTTTTATCGATTTTGATTACGAAATTACCTTATTAACGGTAAATTCGCTGTCCGGTATTCAATATTGTGCACCTATTGGTCATCGCCAGGAAAAAGGCGATTACCGCGAAAGCTGGCAGCCACAAGCCATGAGCGACAAGGCTTTTGAAACGGCAAAAAGCTACGCTAAAGCAGTAGTAGAGGCATTAGGCGGCCGCGGTTTATTTGGTGTAGAGCTGTTTATTAAAGGCGATACAGTGTGGTTTTCTGAAGTCTCACCACGGCCACACGACACCGGAATGGTAACGCTGATTTCACAGCAACTCAGTGAGTTTGCGCTGCACGCCCGGGCTATTTTAGGCATGCCAATTCCGCATATTAAGCAATACGGCCCGGCTGCATCTGCCGTGTTACTGGTGCCCGGCAATAGCGCTGATATTCAGTACCATGGCCTGGCAGAAGCCTTAGCCGAGCCCGATACTGAACTACGTATTTTCGCCAAGCCCGAAGTGCAGGGCGAGCGGCGTATGGGCGTGGCACTGGCATTAAGTGATACTGTCGAAGCCGCCACGCAAAAAGCGCTAAATGTGATTAGCAAGCTTAGCGTTACACTTAAGTAAGGCTGCAAAGCGGTTAGAAAAAACCACCTGCGGGTGGTTTTTTTATGCCTGCGTATTAAATAAGTCATATGCCTGGAAAACGCCATTAACATTTTGATACCAAATACCACCACCTGGCGGCTTAGTCTGTGCTAACGTTTTAGCCATAAATAATATGAACAGGAGCTTAGTTATGGCCATTGATGCCAGTGGAGTAAAAATAGAAGATCGGCCGTTTGACCAGGTACGGCAAGAAGCGATAGATCAGCTGATTATGAATTACAGCCACGGCATTATATCGGCAGAAGCCTTTGAACGACGGCTGGATGTTGCAACCGACGCCAAAAGCCATCAGGAACTGATAGACGTGGTAGCCGATTTAACCTTGCTGCCAGACAATCAGTATCAACAGCAGCGCCAGCGTAGTTTTTCTCCCCGCTATCAAGCCGGCAACGACACCCGCAACGAGAAGATACTGTGTGTGCTGTCATCCAATCAACAGCGCGGCCAGTGGCTGGTGCCTGCAGAAATACAAGTTACCAATATTGTTGGTTCAGTAGAGCTGGATTTCTCTGAGGCTGTTTTTCAACATCAACATATCGTTATTAAAGTACAAAACTGGCTTGGTAGCCTGGATATTCTGGTGCCGCCGCAGGTTAACGTGGTGTCGAATATGACTAATGTTGTCAGTAGCTGCGATAATCAGGCGACATCTTTGGGCGATCGCCAGGCGCCGCAGATTGTAATAGAAGGCTACTCCATTCTGGGTTCATTGGATGTAAAGCTAAAGCAGACAATGAAAGAGAAATTCAGCAGTTTTGCCAATCAGTTTCGTCAAATGTTTGGTTTAAATAAACCGTGAATTGACGGCGTTACTATAGCGCTATGTATTAAGGATGAACGGATTGAGCTTTCCTACGTTAGAAACTGAGCGGTTGTTGCTTACAGAACTTCAAGTTGATGATAAAGAACAAATATTTTTGCTATTTTCCACGCCAGCTGTAGTCGAACACTACGATTTAGCAGTATTCAGTGAACCTGAGCAGGCTGCCAATCTTATAAGTCTTTTTAAGTCACGCTACGCTGAGCAAGCGGGGATCCGCTGGGCCATTCGATTAAAAACAACCGGCAAGTTAATTGGTACTTGTGGCTTTAATTCATGGAACAGCAAAATGCAGAACGCTGTTATTGGCTATGATCTTCTGCCAGATTTTTGGGGAAAGGGCTACTGTTCAGAGGCTGTCCGGGCGATTATCGGCCTGGCATTTTCAGGAGCTTTACCCTGCGGAAAATTACACAGAATTCAGGCTGATACCGTGCCTGGTAATCACGCCTCTGAAGCGCTACTAAACAAACTGCGATTTAAAGAAGAAGGGCTAAGGCGCGAATGTGGTTATTGGAAACACAAGTTTCATGATCTTAAGTGTTTTGGCTTGCTGAAATCTGAGTTTATTTCGGCCTGATATTCCTGTGCCGGCCATTGTTCACTTTGTAAATAAAATCCATTAGCATCAAAGCCTGTTCGCAATAACACAAACAGGCAAAGCGGTATGCAACAACAAAAAAAACTGCGCATAAAAGATATTGATAAGCAGGTTATAAAAATCAGCCTTATCGAAACACCCGGTAGTATTTTGTTTGGTGTAGGGCTTTACAGCAAGTTTGTTGACGCTGATGCACCAATACTACCGTTTTTGCAGGATCAGGCAGTCGTTAACTCTATCATCGTTATTGGCGCCGCGATTATGCTGTGGGGCACCTATAAAATATTAATGCTCAAGCTGGAGAAGTCCCGTTTGCAAAAAGCGGCAGGGGTTTAACCATTGGCGAATATTTTAAAGCTTCTCGCGCTGGTTTTCGTTTTTAACACCCTTGCAGCTGATATTTCCGGCATCTGGAAACATGCCGATAAACCGGCATGGCTAAACGTAGATATGCAAACCGGCGTTGTTACTGTGCAGCGACATGATAATGCACCGGGCGCAGCAGGCCTGACGGTAATCAAAGATCTCAGCGCAGCACCGCCAATCTGGAACGGCAAAATGTACGCAGCAGAGCAGGGCGACTATGTAGCGGTATCGTTGGAGCTAAAAGATAACCAGACATTGATAGTTATTGACGCAGATGCGGCGGAAATACTCAGATTAACGCGGCCTTAGCAGGATCGTTGTAGTTACAGGGAGAGCAAATGCAGGAAATAACCCTCAGCGATGATAAATCGTGGCTGGATATTGGCAAAATTCATCAATTTCTTAGTACAGAAAGCTCCTGGGCCAAAGGCATTTCGCTGGATACTGTGCAGCGCAGCATTGCACATTCAATATGTCTGGGGGCTTATACCGCAAGTCAGCAAGTAGGCTTTTGTCGCATTATTACTGATCAGGCGACCTTTGCTAATCTGGTCGACGTTATTGTCTGGCCGAAGTATCGCGGCCACGGCATCGCCGCAAAGTTAATGGCAGCAGTGCTGCAGCATCCCAGCGTAGCGAGTGTGCGCCGCTTTACGCTGGCCACCTCAAATACACACGGTTTATACGCCAAATACGGTTTTACCGCGCTCAATAAACCCGAGACTTTTATGGAAATTTACCGGCCGGATATTTATGCCACTTAAGAAGCTACTATGCTGCAGGGACTAAACCATATCACCATCGCTGTTAGTGACTTAGAGCGCTCGCTGGCGTTTTACACCGAATTGCTTGGTATGAAAGCGCATGTGCGCTGGGATGGCGGAGCTTATCTTAGCCTTGGCGGTGTTTGGTTTTGTTTATCCTGCGGTAAATCGTCACCAGGTCTGGATTATTCTCATATTGCTTTAGATATTGCAGAGCAGAACTTCGCTGAATTTGTAACAAAACTGCGTGAGGCAGGTGTAGCAGAGTGGCAGCAAAACAGCAGTGAAGGGCAATCGGTTTACTTTTTCGATCCAAACGGCCATAAGCTGGAAGCTCATTGCGGTAATCTGCAAACGCGGTTAGATGCATTAAAACATAAGCCGTATTCCGGCCTGGTATGGTTGTCAGAGTAAATATTCGGAGAGTAGATTGATTTCTAAATTAAGGTTCTACGCGCTTTGCTGCTTTATGCTTTCAGCTTTTGTATCCGCGCAGGACATCAGATTTGCCACTGTCGATAACATTAAGCTCGAATATATTGATATCGGCGCGGGTGATTACACCTTAGTGGTGGAATCAGGCGTGGGGATGGGCGTTGATTACTGGCAGCCTTTGTTAGCCGATTTGGCCAAGCTGAATGTCAGAACCATTGTTTACTCCAGAGCCGGCAATGGCCAGTCGGGCAGTGTTGATGATATCTCACTGTCGGCGTCAAACCGTCGTCTGGCTTTGTTACTGCAAACAATCAAAGCTGACAACGATAAGCTCATACTGCTTGGGCATTCTTTTGGCGCTTTGCATGTGCGCACTTTTGCCGGCCGCCACCCTGAGAAGGTTGCCGGTATTGTGTTACTCGACCCAAGCCATGAAGGTTTTCAGAACGCACTTAGTGCGTTAGATAAAGATTGGGCAGACAGAGATAATTCCCGACTCAATAAGATGTTGCAACAACAACCGGAGTGGCAGCAACTGCAACAGCTTTATCAGCAAAACGCCGTGGCAGATCACTACATCACCCAAATGCTACCGACTGTGTTGGTAACTTCATCCCGGTTAAATGAGAGTAATTGGTGGATTGGCCACAGCCCGCAAGGCAAAAAAGTTTGGCGACAATTACATGCATCCCTGATTGATAACAACCCAAATGCTGTGCATTTTGTTACCGATAAGTCTGGCCATAATGTGCCGTTAGACGGTAAGGCGTTATCGCTGAAAGCGATTGATACGATGTTGTTTATGCTAAGTGCGGGTTAGATCGTTAGCGACTAAAAGCATGCTGAATAAATCGCAGATTGGAGTGTGAATGAATATCACTGTTAAGGAAAAATTACCTCTGCTGTTTCTGCTGGCTATATCGCTTAGCTGGGGTTTTTATTATCAGGGTGAGCATTGGTTTAATAACTACGGCGCGGCAAACTTTGAATGGTTGTTTTTGCTGGATGCTCTGCTGGTATTGCCGCTGCTGTGTTTTGTTTGTATTAAAGATAAAAAGCAAGCTGCGGTTAAAGCAGCAGTATTGTGTGGCTTAGCGGTTTTGGTAGGCAGTTACATTATTCCGGCACAAAGTAAACTTATCTGGAATTACCTTGAGTCAGGGCGTTATCTGTTGTTGGCGCTTATCCTAATGTTCGAACTTGTTGCTGTGCTGACGGTGTATCTGGCTATCAGTACGGCTTTGCGACAGAAATCGGAACCGGAGCTGGCTATATCAAGACCAATACATCGCCTGTTAGGTAAAGGTGTAACGGCCGGATTACTTGAGTTTGAAACCAGAATTTGGACCTACGCTTTGTTCGCAAAGCATATTAGTCCGGCACAGTTTCACGGTGAACAGCATTTTAGCTATCACCTGAAATACGACGCTAAAACTAATGCCCTGGGCTTTATTTTGCTTATTGCATTGGAAATTCCGCTGGTCCATCTGCTGCTGCACTTTGCCTGGTCGTCACTTGCGGCGAATATTGTCAGCGGATTAACGCTGCTTAGTCTGATTTTCTTTATTGCTGAATATCGCGCTATGGCAAGAAGGCCGCTATCAGTGGACAAAAAAAATCTGTACATCCGTTTCGGTATTTACAACACGCGGGTTGTAGCACTGGACAACATTGCCGGCATAGCGCTTCACCATGGTTATATTGCAAGAGCCTCTGACAACAAACGATACAACTTTGCAGGCCATCCTAATGTCGCTCTCGAGCTGCGGCAATCAGACAACACTATTAAACATCTGTATTTAGGTGTAGACCAACCGCAGGCATTTATTGACTGTATTCAGTCTCGCTTACAAACCAGCACGATGAAATTGTCTGGCAATTTAAACTATTAAATATCGGATATTTTACAAGGAGTAACAGTGAGCATTTCGTTGCGTGAAGTAAACCGGCAAAACTATGAAGCGGTGTGTGAGCTTGAGGTTGCCACAGAGCAAGAGCCTTACGTAGCTTGCAATATGTGGTCTTTGGTAGAGGCGGCCTATAATGACGGCCATACTTGCAGGGCCATTTATTTGGCGCAGCAGCCGGTTGGGTTCTTTATGTGGGTAAAAGAAACGCCGGAGCTTATATCTATCTGGCGTTTTATGGTTGATAAACAATATCAGCAACAAGGTATTGGCCGCAGGGCTATGGCGCTGGCGTTAGCAGAAATTAAGCAAGATGCTGATATTAAACAGATTGAAATTTGCTACAGCCCGCAAAATCCGGTAGCAAAAAGCTTTTATGGTAGCTTTGGTTTTATTGAGCAAGGGCTGGATGAGGAAGGGGAAGATATGCTGGCGCTAATTACGCTGTAGCGCTGAATAATAGTGCCGGTTTTTCGCCGGCTCAGGGAGGAAGTAGTGCAGCAGAACACATTAAAACATTATTTACGCTTTGTACTTTTTTACAGCATGGCGTTACTTTTATCGCCTGCTGCAAACACTGAACCAGCCGGATCTATCATACCAGCCGGTCTGCAGCGCTGGCACCAGCAGGCGGTTACTGATGGCTTTGACGGCCAGGTACTGGTAATGCAGGCAGGTAAGCCGCTGTTATTGCAGGCCTATGGTATGGCTGATTATGAAGCTAACAACGCCTTTACCATCGAAACCGTATTTGATATTGGCTCACTGACCAAACAGTTCACTGCTGCCGCGATATTAAAACTACAAGAGCAAGGTAAGCTGCAACTTGACGATACATTGGGTCGCTTTTTTCCTGAAGCTGGTGATGACAAAAAAACTATAACGTTACATCAGTTACTTACTCATACCTCTGGCATAGTCAATAATTTATCTGGTGGCGATTATAGTAAAGTCAGTCGTAATACCTTTATAAAACGCCTGTTTCGCTCACCACTTGATGCGCCACCAGGCAGTGTTTTTTCATACTCCAATGCCGGTTACGCTGTGCTGGGTTTAGTGATTGAACGAACGTCTGGGCAAGGGTACGAGCAATATGTACATCAGCATCTGTTAAAACCAGCAGGAATAACATACACCGGATATCGTATTCCCAACTGGAAGAATCTGCAGCTGGCAGCAGGTTATGAGCTAAAACCCGACAGTTGGTGGGGCGGTAAAGCCGATGGCAGCAGCCAGCGGTGGGGCACGCCACTGGAAAAATCCTGGGACAAAGATGGCCCTTGGTGGAACTTGCATGCTAATGGCGGCTTTTTATCGACTATTGGCGAGCTCGCCCGCTGGCACCAGGCACTACAAACTGAAACAGTGCTTAACAAAGCTTCAACTGTATTATTGTTTAGGCCACATGTGGCTACTTCCCGCGCCGGAACCTTTTATGGCTATGGTTGGATAACAGAGCCTGCAGGGGAACACGGCAAAGTGGTGCGTCATGGTGGCAGCAACGGCATTTTCACCGCTGACTTGCGCTACTATACCGATGAGCAGCTGCTGATTATTTTTATGACCAACAACGACAGCCGGTTTTTACCGGCGTACCGTGATAGCTTACTGGTTGCTGTGTCAGATTTGCTGACGCAGTGATATAAAAAAGACCACGTAACCTGCTGTCATACTAAACCTGCAATGCGGTGGTGCTATAGAGAAACAGCGATTATACCTATGACATTGTTGGCACTTTGCAGGCTTGTCATTAATGAGCAGAATTGAGCAATGCCGGATTTCGCCAATAACGGAGACTAAAGTGACGTTACGCAAACACCATACACTGCAGCTGTGGCTGGCTTTGGCCTTGTTGCTGCTATCCGGCTGCACAGTAAAACTGATTAGCAGCTATGACGAAAAAACTGATAACGCGGTTACCGCACTGCAGCAAAATGTTGAAATGTTTTTTGTTACTGCAGAAAGCCAGGCTGGTTTGCCTGAATGTGCTTATAGCAACCATATTAGCTTTTATCAGCAGTCTAAAGTTGCTGTAAGCTCTATTGCTGTGCGGGCAAGGGCTATTCCTGATAACGACATTACTGTAGAGCAGGTAGAGTTATTGAAAAGCAGCCTTACTATGCTGGAGCAACTGCACCAACTGGGTTGCTTTACGCCGGCGCAGATAGAGAACCTGCGCACCAGTTTTAATAGTAGCATTACGGCTATTTTAAAGCTTGAACTGGCGAAACGCCGTGGCAGCTAGAGTTTACCGTAAAGGATTTAATATAAAGGGCATAGCATGAGCTTAGATGTGGCAGAACTTACAGCAACAATGCTGCAGGCTTTTAAAGGCGAATTGTCTGACAAATGGCCTGCAATAAAAGGCTATGCTGAAACAGAAGCGCAAAAGCTGGCCGAAAACTTTGCCATGATAGAGCGCTTAAGGCTTGCTGGTGATATTACACCGGAACAAGCCAGGCTGCACCATGAGATCCAGCGCAATGCCTCGCGTACTGTGTTACTTGCTGTTAAAGGCCTGAGCCTGGTGGCGGTAGAACAAGCAATAAATGCCGCTATGAATGCATTAAAAGACAGCGTAAACGGCGCGCTGGATTTTACCTTGCTGTAAAGTTAAACCAATTTAGTATTGAATCAGGGAATTACTTTGTATCAGGGCGAGCCTGACAGACAACAAGGGGAAGACAATGTCTTGCCATAGCGTAGATATTTAATCTGGCTGCAATATTTTCCTTTTAATCTTAGTATCTTCGAGTAAAAGGAATAATAGTATGCAGTCTTTTTCCAGACGTAATTTTTTAAAACTCTCGGCATCTGCGCTGGCGCTTGCCGGGGTGTCTACCGTGTTAAGTGGCTGTGTCAGCGCTTTTAGTACAGATCAATTAAGCCAGGTAAGCTTTAGTCATGGTATCGCCAGTGGTGATGCTACCCAAGAAGCCGTGATCATATGGACAAGGGCTGTGCCACAGCTAGCTGCTACTGCAGAAGTTAAACTGGGTTGGCAATTAGCACGCGACCCTGGTTTTAAACACCTTGAACGCTCAGGCTATGTAGTTACCTCGGCAGAGCGTGATTTTACCGTTAAAGTAGATGTGCAGCAGCTTACCCCTGGGCAGCAGTATTATTACCGTTTTATCGGCGCCGATGCACAAAGTATGACCGGGCGCACCCGCACTTTGGCAGCCAATGGTTTAGCAGCGTTAAAACTGGCGGTGTTTTCCTGCTCTAATTATCCTGCCGGTTATTTTAATGTGTACCGTGAAGCCGCGCAGCAACAGGATCTGGATGCTGTGATCCATCTGGGTGATTATATTTATGAATATGCTGCTGATGGTTATGCTACCGAGCAAGCCGCCCAAATTGGACGCACGCTGGCGGCAGATAATGTCGGAGAAATTATTAGTTTGACGGATTACCGTAAACGCTATGCCTTGTATCGTACTGACGCCGGGTTACAGCAGTTGCATGCAGCTATGCCCTGGTATCTGGTGTGGGACGATCATGAAATTACCAACGATACCTGGCACAGTGGTGCAGAAAATCATCAATCTGAAACCGAGGGCGATTTTTTTGAACGGCGTACCGCTGCTGTACGTGCTTATTATGAATGGTTGCCCATCCGGCCACCAATGGGCGAAGACAGTATTCAGATTTACCGCAGTTTTGATTTCGGCGAGCTGTTAAGCCTGCATTTACTCGATACCCGCCTTATTGCCCGAGATCAGCAACTGGATTATAAAAATTATCTGGATGCCGACACAGGTGCTTTTGCCGCTAAACAGTTTCAGGCGGATATCAGTAGCGAGCGTCAGCTACTGGGTAAAGCCCAGCTTAGCTGGCTAACCGGGCAGCTAAGCCAGTCTGCGGCTAAGTGGCAGCTGCTTGGCCAGCAGGTATTGATGGCAAAAATGCATATTCCGGCAGAGTTACTCGGCACCCGTGATTACAGCACCTTACCGGCAAAACTACAGGCATTGGCCGAAGCTAAAATGCGCGTATTAACAGCTCAGCAGCAAGGGCTGGTGCCGGATGCCACTGATTTAGCGCGGGTGTCACAAGTCATGCCGTATAACTTAGATGCCTGGGATGGCTACCCACGTGAGCGGGAACACTTGTTTGCCACTGCGCGGGCACTAAATAAACCGCTGTTGGTAATAGCCGGGGATACCCATAATGCCTGGCACAGTGTACTGACCGATCATCAGGGGCAACGGGTTGGGGTGGAGTTTGCCACACCCAGTGTCAGCTCGCCGGGGATGGAAAAGTATCTGCAAATTCAGCCAGAGCAGGCAAGTGCAGTAGCGGATGCTTTTAGCTTACTGATAACCGATTTACAGTGGTGCAATCTGCACCAGCGCGGTTTTATGTTGTTAAACGTAACGGCCGACCAGGTGCAGTGTGACTGGCAATTTATTGATAATATTTTAAGCGAAGAGTATCAGGTAGTTGGCCGGCACAGGGCTCAGTATCTGGCATAATATCTACGTAAAAAAGCCCTGCCAGTTGGCAGGGCTTTAGCGATTGCGATGCTGACAAGTGTCGGCAGCAACAAAGCAGACTTACATAAAGCTTTTACGGAATTCTAAGCCAATAAAACGTGGTGCGCCGGCAATGAAGCTGGGGAAGCCAAAAGCACCGCCGGTATTACCTGCATCTACCAGATATTCTTTATCAAATAAATTACTGGCAAACAGCGTAACAGACCAATTTTGCTGGGTATGCTCTAACCCTATACGCAGGTTAGTTAACTGTACTGCGCCCTGGCTAATGTCGAAACCTGCCACAGGTGCATTGGCTTCTTCAAAAAAGATATCGCTGCGAAAGCTGTATATCAACGAGCTGTTGAGCCGGAACTGGCTGTTGAGTTCATGTGAGTAAAGCAAGCCGGTGCCTAAAGTATACTCGGGTTGTAAGCGAAAGCGGTTACCGGCCAGTTCGCCATTGCTGCTGTCGTCATCAATTTTGGCATCAATCCAGGCCAGGTTAGTAAACCACTCCAGATCATCATTTAGCGCCAATTTAACTTCGGCCTCTACACCGACGTTTTTAGCATTACCGGCGTTGTCGACATAGAAATTACCGGCATCGTCTTGCAGGGTTACCTGGAAATTCTGGTAATCTTGATAAAATACCGACAATGCATAACGTAAGCTATTGTTATCAGTATTACCTTTAATACCGGCTTCATAATTCCACACTGTTTCAGCAGGCATTTCTGTGATGGCCGGAATAACGCCAGTGCTGCTATTTTCTGAGGCGACATCAACCACTTCAGAGCGACGGCCTTTAGACACAGTAGTGTAAAAGTTCATGTTATTGTTAATACGATACAGAGCATTAAAGCGGGGTAACCAGCTATCAAAACTGCCTTCAGCACTGAAAATCTCGCCGCCCGTTGAAGTTACTGGCAGCAGCGGAACGCCAGCTAAGACCGAATTGCCAAAATTTGACGCATAACGGCTGGTTTTATCTTCATCCACATAACGTAAACCCGCTGTTAGCTCTAATTTATTGGTTAGCGCGTAGCTAAAATCGGCAAAAACGGAATAAGCAGTATTTTCACCAAAGTTTTGGTATTCGCCCTGGTAGGGCAATAACTGTAGCTGCCCGCCAGTTAATTGAGGCGTTAAAATGTTTACAGAGCCATCAGCGTTAATACAGGGAAGGGGCGAGCCAAGCATACCCATACAGTTTAGAAATACCGACTCTTCAGTACTAAAAGGCACCCGCTGCGAGCCGTCTTCATCAAAATAACTTACGCCAAAAAAGCTTTTAAGTTTTTCACCATTGTAGCTCAGGCGTAACTCCTGACTAAATTGCTCGCCAGTGGCGTCCTCGGCAAACTCTAAAAACCAGGCTTGGGTTCCGTCGGCATCAAACACTTCGAGTGAATCAAAACTGCGTTTTGCGCTAATGCTGGTTAACTGCCATTGTTTGCTTAAATCCCAGTTAATCGTCAAATTCGCATCTTTTACTGTGCGCTCTATACCAAGGTCGCTTTTACCAAATACCTGCTGTGCCACCGGGCTGCCACTGGCTTCAACAAAGCTATATGGGCTGGTGTCGCCACCGGTAGGCGCAAAGTTGCGGCTTTTAAATGAAGTACCGCTATCGCTGTTTTTTTCGTAATTGTAAACAAGATCAATCGTCAGAGCGTCATTTGGCGTAAAACGCAGTGATGGGCGTATACCAAGGCGCTCAATGCCGTTTAGGTCTGGCTGGTTCGGCGCGATATTTTCAATATAGCCATCACGTTCACGGTAAGTAAAAGCTAAGCGGCCCTGCACTTGCTGCTGGCCGCCGGTGATATAACCTTGCGCATTTTTTGCAGAAAAATTGCCAAAGCCGGCTGTGATCCCTGCTTCAAATTCTTGTTGTGGTTTGCGCGTTGTTACACTAAGGGCACCAACTGAGGCTGCGGTGCCGAACAAGGTGGCCTGCGGGCCTTTTACCACTTCAACCCGCTCTATATCAAACAGCTCAAAGTAAGAGCCGCGTGAACGGGAAATATCAGTACCATTATAATAAACAGAAACACGAGGTGCGGCCTGCGCCGAACCGCTGTCTGAAGTAATACCGCGAATAACAAAGCCAGGGTTATTCGGGCTTTGCTCCTGAATTACTAAACCCGGGGTGATCTCAGATAATACATCCAGATCCTGAATACCCAGTTGCTCTAGCATCTCACCGTTAAAAGCGGTTACAGTAACCGGAACATCTTTAATCGCTTGTACGCGCTTTTGTGTTGTTACCGTTAAGCGTTCTATTGATGAATCTGCCTCATCGGCAGCTAACGAAAAAGCTTGGCTTGCCAGACAAGCCAGAATAACGCTGCTAAGCGCGTTCTTTTTAAATTGTTTGTGTGTGCAGTACGTCATTACCTTGATCCTACAAAGAAAATTTCTGAGCTAGAGTAATGACACTAAATGACATTTAAGCGGCATTTACTTGACAGCTAGATGACTGTTTGAATAAACCAGCGGCATAAAAAATACCAAGATAGCAGGCAGCAGTATTAACACCTGCATTGGCAGGCAAGGAGTAATGATGTACCAGGGGTCTTGTTTATGTGGCGAAGTGGTTGTTGAAATTAACGGGCCTATCAGCAGTATTATTCATTGCCATTGCTCATTGTGCCGTAAATCAAGCGGCACGGCTTTTGCCACTAATGGCTTTGTGCAAAGTGCGGATTTTACTGTAGTAAAAGGTGCCAACCGGCTGAGCAAGTTTGCCTTTAAACCGGGGCGCTTACGGCATTTTTGCAGTAACTGCGGCTCACCGGTTTACAGCAGTAATGAACAAGACCCGGCCCGTATCCGCATCCGTCTGGGTATTTTAAGCAGCGATATCAGCGAGCGGCCGCTATCGCATAATTTTTACAGCTCTAAAGCCAACTGGGAAGATTTAGACGCCAACTTACTACGGTATGATAGCTTTGAACCAGGAAGACAATAACCAGCCTGTCTTTAAGCCCCTTGTTGTATGGTATACAAATACCAGCCCCATTAACCACTCTAGGAAGATATATGCATTCCCCCGTAGTTTTTGCCTTATTACTTAGTGTCAATGTTGTAGCTGCGGAGCATTATTTTCCGCCTGCCGGGCAGTGGCAGCAAGCCACACCACAAAGCCTGGGCGTTAACGCTGAAAAACTGCAGGCGGCAGTAGATTATGCTATTGCCAGTGAGAACCCTGCGCCTAAAGACCAGGCCATAGTACAAGCTACTACTTTTGGTGCCCGCGAGCCCTATGATCAGATTATTGGCCCAATGTCGGTGCGTGCCGGCGCGAATGGCCTTATCGTCTATCGCGGTAAAGTTATTGCGCAGTGGGGTAATACTCACAGTGTGGACATGACACACAGTATCAGTAAAACCTTTCTTACTACTGTTACCGGGTTGGCATTACAGGATGGCTTAATCCGCAGCGCAGATGATCTAGTCTGGCCTTATGCTGTGCCAGACGCTGGCTTGTTTGCCACTGAGCATAACCGGCAAATCCGCTGGGATCATCTATTACGCCAAACCAGTGACTGGCAGGGAACCTTGTGGGGAAAACCCGACTGGGCAGATCGCCCCGAAGGAGAGCCAAAAGACTGGCCCAACCGGCCATTACATACACCGGGCAGCAAATACAAATATAATGATGTGCGTGTTAATTTGTTGGCACTGGTAACCACCTATGTTTGGCGTAAACCCTTACCTGTGGTATTAAACGAGCGGATCATGCAACCTATTGGAGCCAGTGCAAACTGGCGCTGGTATGGTTACGACAATAGCTGGATAGAACTTGATGGCCAGAAAATGCAAAGCGTATCAGGCGGCGGGCACTGGGGCGGTGGCATGTTTATCAATGCCTGGGATCTGGCACGCTTTGGTTACCTGTTTTTACGTGATGGTCAGTGGCAGGGGCAGCAACTGGTAAGCCGCGAATTTATTACACAGGCACGCACCGGCAGTGCTTCAAAAGCCGATTACGGCTATGCCAACTGGTTTTTAAACCCCGGCCGCAAAGCCTTGCCCGCCGCACCGGAAACAGCGGTTACTTTTCAGGGCGCCGGGCGTAATATTATTTATATTGATCAGCAAAACGATATCTTGCTGGTAGCCCGATGGATAGGCAATGGCGACGAATTAAACCAACTGGTGGCAAAAGTATTGGCGGCTTTACCGGCACAATAGCTCACTGCTTTATTGAACGTCTGGTTATTTACCTCTATAACTAATGTCTGCACTGAGTGTTTATGCCGTAGCTATTCAATAATGTTGTCACGAAAGCGGAGAGGTTATGCCGGTAATACAAAGAGCCTGTCGTTATGCTGTGCTGGGTTTAGCTTTGATAACCTCTACCGTGCTGGCAAATTCGCCGGTTGATTTTTCAACTGAACAAAACAAAGCCTGTTTAAAATTGATCGAGCAAAAAACGACAGGCTACTGTCGTTTACATTTTACCCATACCAGTAATGCGCAGCTGGCTTTTGCCGCTAAAGATGAAGCCTCCCGGGCATTTAGCCGCTATTTGTCAGCCCGGTCAGAGTTTCCAACGTCTTTTCAGCAGCAAGAATTTGCGCTGCAGTTTTTTAACTACAGCCTTGAGCGTTACCGGGTGCGTGACAGCCTGAACTTTATCCGTTCTGATGATGGCAGCAGCCGGCTTAGCATGACTATTCTAACGTCGGCTAGCGGCGGTTACGCCTTTACACTGGCAGACACCGATACACACGCCCGGCAGATAATTGGTGCATTGCAGCAGCCTAAAGCCAGATCTGCCACGCATTACCATCGCAACATTACTAAATTATTTGCCCAATAGCGTCATCGCGTATTTTCCCCAGGGCGTTATGCTGACACCTTCTGTCAGTAGGGCAGGTTATACTGAAAAAGACACTGAAAATAACATTGAAAAAACACTGCTATGGATAAAACTGAACGCTTGTTTCGTTTAATGGACAAACTACGTCATTACCGCCACCCGGTAACGGCAGCGGTACTGGCTGCACAATTACAGGTATCTGTGCGTACGGTGTATCGTGATATTCAAACACTGATCACCCTGGGCGCCGGTATTGATGGCGAAGCAGGTATGGGTTATTTACTGCGCAGCGGTTTTTTTCTGCCACCGTTAATGTTTGATGAAGCCGAGCTTGAGGCTCTGGCTCTGGGCTTACGCTGGGTAGAAGTGCAGGGCGATGACGAGCTGGTAACAGCAGCGCGTAACGTGTTGGCAAAAGTAGCGGCAGCAGCACCAACAGATTTACGTGATCGTATTAGTGACATTGGTTTACTGGCTTTTCCTGCCCTTGCTGATAAAGGTGCAGCATTTTTACGCCAGGTACGTGAGGCTATTCGCCGCGAACGGCGCTTGCAGATAAGCTATATCCGGGAGGATGGTACCGCCAGCGAGCGTGTTGTCTGGCCTATTATGCTGGCATTTTTCGATAGCAGCCGTATGCTGGTAGCTTGGTGCGAGCTACGCAATGAATTTCGCCATTTCAGGCTGGACAGAATTGGCAGCCTGATTGTACCCGGTGATCCTTATCCGCGCCGGCGCATGCAATTAACCCATGAGTGGCGGCTGGAAATGAAACAACAGCAGCATGAGGAGCGACAATGAAACTAACCGAGCAATTAACAGATCAGCAATGGCGCGAGCGCCTAACCGACGAGCAATACCGGGTTACCCGGCTTAAAGGTACAGAATATCCGTTTAGCGGTGAGCTACTGCATAATGAACAAGCCGGCAGTTATCACTGTGTTTGTTGTGGGGCTGAGCTGTTTTCATCAACAACTAAATTTGATGCCGGTTGTGGCTGGCCCAGTTTTTATCAAGCGCTTGAGGGCAGGGTAAAATACCAGAGTGATATCAGCCATGGTATGGAGCGTACCGAAATTTTGTGTGCTAACTGCGATGCACATTTAGGCCATGTATTTGAAGATGGCCCGGCACCTACCGGCAGCCGTTACTGTGTTAACTCCGTGTCGTTAACCTTCAGCGGCAAAACAGAATAAAATTTTTGTAACTGTTGTCGTAAGCTTTCAACTTCTATTACAATACGCGCCGTTAGAGCAATCAGCGGCGCAGACCGTGCTTTGGCATCACCGATTAATTCATCTTACTGAAGTAAAAGGCCTCTACACATGACCCTATCGCACGCAGAGCAGTATCAGAAGAGCTGGCAGGAACGCCAGGAATATGCCGAAAACATGCAGCCCATTATTGGCCGCTTATACCGTAATAAAGGTATTGAAGTAGTGGTATATGGCCGCCCACTGGTAAACGCCACCACTATCGACATCATTAAAGCGCATAAAAGCGTTGAGCGTTTCGAAGGGCAAAAACTGCGTTTACGCGAAAGTTTTCCGCTGCTTGAAGCGATAAGCAAAATGAATCTGGCACCGGGCCGCGTTGATATTGGTAAGCTGGCATACGGCTACATTTATAAAAATGCAGCCAACGGCACTGAACTGGAACAGTATTTAGAGCGTGAACTGGCCGAGCTGCTGGATCACGAAGATCAGGTGAAACCGGTTGATGTGGTGCTGTACGGTTTTGGCCGTATTGGCCGCTTGTTAGCCCGTTTAATGCTGGAGCGCTCAGGCCCGAGTACTAAACTGCGTTTGCGTGCCATAGTAGTGCGAGGCGGTAAAAAGGGTGATTTGGAAAAACGCGCCAGCCTGCTGCGCCGCGATTCTATCCACGGCCCTTTTAACGGCAGCATCACGGTAGATGAAGAAAACCAGGGCATTAAAGCCAATGGCACCTTTATTAAAGTGATTTACGCTAATTCACCAGAGCTGGTTGATTATACCCAATACGGTATCAGCGATGCGCTGGTTGTAGATAACACCGGTATCTGGAAAGATGACAAAGAGCTGAGCATTCACTTTAGCAGCAAAGGGGCGGCCAAAGTGCTGCTGACAGCGCCGGCCAAGGGCGATGTGCCAAATATCGTTTATGGCGTAAACCAGCATATGATTTTGCCAGAGCATAAAATTGTCTCTGCTGCCAGTTGCACAACCAATGCCATTACGCCTGTGTTAAAAGCGCTGGAAGATGAATTTGGTATCCGTAACGGCCACGTAGAAACCGTGCACTCGTACACCAATGACCAAAACCTGATCGACAACTTCCACAGTGCCGAGCGCCGTGGCCGTGCTGCACCGCTGAACATGGTATTAACCTCTACCGGTGCTGCCAGCGCTGTCGCCAAGGCGTTACCGCAGTTAAAAGGTAAGTTAACCGGTAATGCTATTCGTGTACCTACACCCAATGTGTCTATGGCTATTTTATCGCTGAATTTAAAGCGTGAAACCAGCCGTGACGAGATGAACAGCTTTTTACAGCGCACGTCTCTGTTTTCTGAACTGCAGGATCAGATTGATTTTACCGCTTCTACCGAAATTGTATCGTCAGATTTGGTTGGCTCACGTTACGCTGGCGTAGTTGACTCACAGGCCACTATTGTTGATGGTGATCGTTGTGTGTTGTACGTCTGGTATGACAACGAGTTCGGTTACAGCACTCAGGTTATCCGCGTAATGAATGATATGGCAGGAATTAAGTATCCAACCTTGCCAGTAGCGCGTTAATTTGTGTCTTTATCGAAAAGCCGCTTTTTAGCGGCTTTTTCTTTGCGCTTAACCTGTTAGAATCCTTTACACTGTAGCTCAGGTCAGTTGCACCAGGCAGCACCTGTGTTAGTCTTTCACCCTTTACGCCTACGGACCCGATTTATGAAAATTACCAGCAATTTTGACAGCGGTAACATCGAAGTATTACAAGCTGATTCTCCCGACAATATTCAGCTGGCCATTCGCAAAGACAATCAATCCGACTTTTACCAGTGGTTTCATTTTCGTTTAAGCACTGAACATGCGCAGTTGCATACGCTGACTATTACCAATGCCGGTGATTCTGCTTATCCTGATGGCTGGAAAGATTATCAGGCCGTTGCGTCTTATGATCGCCAAACCTGGTTTCGGGTAGACACCGAATATGACGGTAAAGCGCTAACTATTAAGCACTTTCCGGAAGCACAATCTGTTTATTTTGCCTACTTTGCACCATACAGCTACGAGCGCCATATGGATTTACTGCACCAGGCACAGTCTGACTATAACTGTCAGTTGGTTGAGCTGGGCGAAACCTTAGACGGCCGTGATATGAGCCTGTTAATTGTCGGTGAGCCGGAAGAAGGCAAAAAGAAAATCTGGATCACGGCGCGCCAGCACCCGGGTGAAACCATGGCCGAGTGGCTGATTGAAGGCCTGCTCGATCGTTTACTGGACGAAGATGACGGTGTAGCCCGCGCACTACTGAACAAAGCGGTGTTTTACATAGTGCCGAATATGAACCCGGATGGCTCGGTACGCGGCCATTTGCGTACTAACGCTGCCGGTATGAACTTAAACCGCGAGTGGCTGAACCCGTCAATGGAAAAAAGCCCGGAAGTGTATCTGGTACGGCAAAAAATGCTGGAAACGGGCGTCGATTTATTCCTGGATATGCACGGTGATGAAAACCTGCCATATAACTTTGTTGCCGGCAGTGAAGGTGTGCCGTCGTACAATGAGCGGATAACAAAGCTGGAAAACCTGTTTAAACAAACCTTGCTGGCAGTAACGCCAGAGTTTCAGACTGAGTTTGGCTATGATTTAGATGAACCTGGCAAAGCCAATATGACAGTTGCTACTGCCTGGGTCGGTGAGCAATTTAACTGCCTGGCGTACACCGTAGAAATGCCGTTTAAAGATAATGCTAACCTGCCGGACGATGCTTATGGCTGGTCTGATATACGCTCAATGAAGCTGGGGCAGGATATGCTGCCTGCTATTCTGGCCGTTGCCGATAAGCTGCGTTAAGTTTGCCTATGTATTCATCTGTTAAACCTGTGCTGCTGACGTCAGTTCTGCTGACGCTGAGCAGCTGTGTGGCTTTGCATCAGTCTGTATTGCCAGCGTCGGCATTACATAGCCAAAGTGCAACGCAACTTGCTGCACTTAGCCAGAGCAATGGGCTTAACCAGAAAAATGCGCTGGGCCAACTGGATGTGCTGTGGCCAGAAACGGCAAGCCAGCGCGCCTGGGTAAATAACCGGCGCAGTTTTATCAGCTATCAGGGGCAGGGTGAACTGTTGCTGGAGCTGGGTACAACCACAGCATTAACGCTCAGTGTTAACGGCAAAATATTGCATTTACACCCGGATGCTAACCTCGGGCAGCATCTGGCTCTGGATATCAGCGCCGTTACGCGTAATGGTATAAATCAGCTGGAGCTAGTTGATATTAAGCCTTTAGGGGCAAAAATACGGCTGGTGCTGCCATACCCGGTGCTGCAGGATAATACCGCTACGGCTGCACATAATGCGGGCTTTTCAGCAGCCGTGCTGAATGAATTGGACCAGCTTATTCAGCGTGAAGTTGAGCAGGGGTTCCCCGGTGCGGTGTTACTGATTGCCAAAGATGGCAAAATTATTAAAGAAACGGCCTATGGTTATGCCAGCCGCTATGCCAGTGATGGCACCGAACTGAGCCAGCCTGAACCAATGCAAACCGATACGGTGTTTGACCTGGCGTCTAACACTAAAATGTACGCCACCAACTATGCCATTATGCAGCTGGTCAGTGCAGGCAAACTGGACATCAATTTGCCGCTGCAACATTACCTTACAGAGTATCAGGGGAATGGCCGCGAGCAGCGCCTGGTCAGCGACTTGTTGTATCACAGTGCAGGTTATGCGCCTGAGGTGCATTTTCACCGGCCGGACAACCGTCACGGGCCGGCGTTTTACTCGCTGGACAGGGCGCGTAGCATGCAGCTGATTGCCAGCGAAGTGCCATTTGAGCGCGAGCGTGGCGGCAAAGCGGTATACAGTGATATTGATTATATGCTGCTTGGCCTGCTGATTGAGCGTATTACCGGCCAGGCACAGGATGAATATCTGGAACAGCAGCTATACCGGCCAATGGAGCTAAACAGCACAGTATTTAATCCGTTGCGTAAAGGCATAGCCCAAAGCCGGATAGCGGCCACAGAGCTTGATGGTAACAGCCGTGGTGGGCGGGTAATGTTCCCGGCGGATAAACGCGGTGTGGTGCGTGGCAATGTGCACGATGAGAAAGCCCGTTATGCCTTTGACGGTGTAGCGGGGCATGCCGGTTTGTTCTCCACTGCGCGCGAAACTGCAACACTGGCGATGCTGGCACTGCATGGCGGTTATGGTTTAACACCGGTATTCAGCCAGGCAGTTATTCAGCAATTTGTCCGGCCTTCAGTGACAGATCATACTGTTGGCCTGGGGTGGCGCACCGCTGTGGGTGGCGATTTAAACTGGCACTTTGGCCCCTATGCCAGTGCTTATGCATTTGGCCATACCGGCTGGACCGGAACTGCCACACTGGTTGATCCGTATTATGGTTTGGTGGTGGTGCTGCTAACCAATAAAAAACACAGCCCGGTGCTGGCCGAAGGTGAAAATAGTTATTATTTTGCCGGTGATCGGTTTGAAACTGGCATGTATGGCAGCATCATGAGTAAAATATACCAGGCAATGCAGTAGGCGGTATCTGACCGTCCGAATTAAGGTTGGAGTATTATGGCTATTATTTCCTGTCCGTTTTGTGGGCACAAAATTTCTGACAAAAGTGCGCAGTGCAATAAATGTAACGGCGATATCGCCGGATTAACGCCGGAAAAACGCGAATCTCTGGCGCGCAGTAAAGCGTTGGATCAGGCGCAAAGTCTGGTTAACCATTCAATGTTTGCGCTGGTACTGTTTCTGGCAGGTTTTGGCCTGATGTACTGGTGGGATCCACAGGCAGGCAGCCCGCAACAATATATTGCCGGTGCCGCTATTGGCCTGGGCTTTTGCTGGTATATTGTCAGCCGCGCCCGTATTATGTTTATGAGAAAGCGTAAATAAGATGAATTTCAATGCTTTAGTGCAGGCTATGACGCCAGACACTTATGAAAAGCTCTCAGATGCTGTTGCCACTGGCCGCTGGGCAGACGGTAACCTGATGAGCGAAGCACAGCGGGCGCACAGTTTACAACTGGTGATGGCGTATCAGGCTCAGATATTAAAGTCAGATGAGCTTTTTACCATCGGTGCCGATGGTCAAATGGTGCATAAATCCAAAGCCGAACTTAAAAAACAATTCGAAACTCAGCCGTCTATTGCAAGGTTCTCGCACGATGATCTTTAAACGTTTTTTTAAACCCAAATGGCAACATTCCGACGTTGCAGTGCGTCAGCAAGCAATTAAAGAGCTAAATAGTGAGGACCCGGCACATAAAAGCGTATTGCATGAACTGGCCTTTAACGACGGCGCCGAAGCTGTGCGTAAAGCCGCGCTGATTAAACTGAATGATTTTTCACTCTGGTGGCAAGCCAGTAAACATGACAGCGCCGAGCGTTTACAGCATCTGGCTGAGCAAACGTTGATTAGCCAGTTATTACAAAATCAGGTTGAGCCGAAGTTAAAACAACAATTCATCGCACAGTGCAATCGCAGCAGTATTCTGGAGCAACTGGCACAAACTGAAACCGACGCCGGTATTAAATTTGGCCTGCTACAGCGGTTAAACAAAACTGAGCTTAACCTTAAAGCTTTGCAAGACCCGGTGTTGCAACCTGCGCAAAAGCAACAATTGCTGGCAAAAATTGACGATGAAAAAACACTGGAAAAACTCAGTAAGCAGCTAACTGGCGACATGCTGGTTCAGGTACAACAAAAACTGGCGTTGCTTAGTGAGCAAAAACAAAAGCCTGTGCTGTTGCGTAAACAGCTTACCCTGATGCTGTCAAAATTAAATGCCGCGCGCGACCGCAGCAGCGTAGAGGCCTTGCCTGCTTTACTTGCTGATTACCAGACACAGTGGCAGCAACTGGAAGGCGAGCTACATTACCTGGGCGATGAAGCGGCAGAATTCCGGGCGAAATATCAGAAAATTACCAGCCAGATTGAGCAGTGGTTAGCCCCCCGTTTGGAAGAGCTGAGCAAACTACAGGCCGAGCAGGCGCTGCGTGAGGCCAGAGCAGAAAGAACAATGGCGTTGCAGCAACAGTTTAATCAACTGGAACAAGCGTTGCAGCAGGCATTGTTAACTACCGATATCAGTGCGGCTCAACAACTTGAACAGCAAATAACAACGCTCAGTGACACCCTGACAAACGCGGATATTACCGACAAAGGCGGGCTGACCAAACGTCTTGCCCAGTTACAGCAACAGCTAAACCGCTTACCGGAACTGGCCGAGCAACTCACCCGGCTAACGCGTATTGTGGCAGATTGGGCGGCCCAGCCGGTGCCAGATAATGCCACCGATTATCAGCAGTTGTCCGGCCAGCTAAAGCAATGGCAGCAAGATTTCCGTGAGATCAGCAAAGCCATGGTGATTGCCGTGCCGGCAAGCTTGCTGGAGGCTAAAAATGCTCTGCAGCAACAGTGGCAAGAGCTGGCCAAAAGCTTTACTGCACAGAGTGATAAAATTCAAAGGCAATGTCGCAGCAAACTGGCACAATACCGTCGCCTCTATAATGCCGGCAAATACAAAGTGTTATTTGGCCTGTTTAAAGGCATAGAGCAAGATTACCAGCAATTAAGCGCAGAGCAGCAGTTACAGCTGGCGAAAGATTATGAGTTTGCCCGCGACAAGCTGGCCGAGTTGGCAGACTGGCAGGAATATATCGCCACGCCGCGTAAACAACAATTGCTGCAACAGATGCAGCAACTGGATAGCGTAGTGCCGGACAACCTGATGCGCCAGCGTGCCGATGAGGTGAAACAAGCCAGAGCGCAATGGAACAGCCTGGGCAAAGCTGATCCTGCACAGGAAGACCAGCTTAATGCCGCTTTTGATCTGGCGTGCGAGCAGGCATTTGCGCCATGTCGGGTTTATTTTGCCGCACAGGATGCGCTGCGTGCAGAGCATGTAATACAACGCGAACAGATTATTACTCAGGCACTGGAGTTTACACCAACCAGTGATGCCAAAGCACTGGATACCTGCCTGCAGCAGCTCAAGCAAGCCTGGCAGAATGCAGGGGCGGTTGATAAACAACAGTTTGTCGCCCTGAATGAGCGCTTTAATCAGGCGCTTACGCCATTGCGTGAACAGTTAAAAGCCTTACAACAGCATGCAGCCGATGCCAAGCAGCAGCTTATTGATAAAGCTCAGGCTGCATTGGGTTTAGCGGATGCTAACCTGACGGCGAAAGTGTTAAAAGAATGCCAGCAACAATGGAAAACAACAGGTAATGCTGCCCGTAAGCAGGACCAGGCGCTGTGGCTGCAGTTCCGGGCTATCTGTGATGGTTTCTTTAATGCGCGCTCTGAGCAGTTTGAACAGCAAAAGCAAGCCGAGCAGGCAGAGCTGAAGCAGTTTGAAGTTCAACTGACGGAACTGTCTGCGCAGTTAGACGCGGCAACAGAACTTACCGTATTGGCAGAACTGCAACAGCAATTGCAGACATTGCAACCTGACAGCAGCGGCGCCCAGCAAGCAGTACGCCAGTTGCTGGATAAACTGAAGCAAAAACAACAACAGTGGCAACAGCACCAGCAACAACGTGAATTTAGCCAGATGTTTGAACTGCTGGCCAACGCAGATGTAACTGCAGAGCAGCTACCGGCAGGCTACCGTGACTGCTTTAACAAGCAGCAGGAGCAACAGTTCAGCCGCGCTCAGCTGACTCTGGCACTGGAATTAATAGCCGATGCGCCATCGCCGCAAAGTGAACACAGTGCGCGCCAGCAGGTACAGTTGCTGTTGTTATCGGATAAGCATAATCAGGGTAGTACACTGGATAAACACAGCCTGCTAAAACGCTGGTTGCAGTTTGGTGCGCTGACAGAAGCCGAATTACCGTTGCTGGCCAGGGTTAAGCTACTGTTTAGCTGAGTTTTTAGCTGAACAGCAGGTGCGACGGATCAATTTACCCTAAGCTAACCGTTGAAGGCATGGATGCCTGAGTCGAGCCCCCATGGATGGGTTTACGGCGTGTTAGTGTGGGTAAATTGATCCTCTTAACCTTTTAGTCTACAGTAAGTTCTCCGCGTAAATTCTGCTGCATTTGCTGGCGAATTTGCTCTGCACTGAGCGGTTTACTGAGCAAATAATGCAGTTTGGTCAGTGCGGCTTCCAGTGTCATGTCGTAACCGCTTATTACGCCAGATTGCTTTAACGCATTGCCGGTGGCATAGCCCTGCATATTTACCGTGCCTTTAAAGCACTGGGTGCAGTTAACGATAATTAACCCGCGTTCGCTGGCATCGCGCAGAATTTGCAGTAACTCCGGCCGCTGTGGTGCATTACCCACACCAAAAGACTTAATAATCAGAGCCCGCACCGGTGCGGCTGTCATATTGCCGATCACATCGGTGCTGATCCCCGGATAAAGCGTTACTACGCTAATAGGTTGGGGTACTACCGATGCCAGTGTAAGTGGCGCTGCCAGCTTAGTTTGGTTCAGGCGGCCGGCCACCAGATTAATATGAATGCCGGCTTCAAGCAGCGGCGGGAAATTGGGTGAGGCAAAAGCGTTAAAGCCATTAGCATCGGCTTTGGTCGCCCGGTTGCCACGAAACAGCTGATTATTAAAAAACAGCGCTACCTCTGCAATAGGGTAGTTAGCCGCCAGATAAAGTGCGTTAAGCAGATTAACCTGGCCATCTGAGCGCATTTGCGCCAACGGGATTTGTGAGCCGGTAATAATCACCGGCTTTTGCAGGTTTTCCAGCATAAATGACAAGGCCGATGCGGTGTAAGCCATGGTGTCTGTGCCATGTAGCACTACAAAGCCGTCATATCGGGCGTATTGCTGCTGAATATCTTCTGCGATAGTACGCCAGTGATCGGGCGTCATATCGGAGGAGTCTATAACAGGATGATACTCATGGATATCAAACTCCGGCATTTCTGCCCGGTAAAACTCAGGCATGCGTTTTACCGTATCAGTTAAAAAGCCCGGCACCGGTACATAGCCCTGTGCGGAATGTTGCATACCAATAGTGCCGCCGGTGTAGGCGACATAAATACGTTTTCTGCTCATAAATTTCAAATAAAAATGCCCGGTAATAGCCGGGCATTGTAATAGACTTAGCTATTATTGTCAGTTAATGCTGCAACTGACACAGTATGAATAAACACCGTTTGGATCATTAAACTGGTTTAGCAATACAAAATCCTGCTTCAGCTGTTTTGTCAGCTTGCCAAGCAGCTTTTGTTCGGCGCTTACGCTACCTTGTGGTAACCAGCCCTGTGCTTTTGCCTCACCCAGTAAATCTTTAATCATCTGCTCACTTGGTGTCAGTTGTTGTTTAACGACTTTTACGTCGTACTGGCTAAGGCCCGCTTTGTCAGCGGCAGCTTTAATGGCATCATCAATATTACCCAGTTTATCTACCAGACCAAGCTCCAGTGCCTTGGTGCCAGTCCATACCCGGCCTTGTGCCACAGCATCAACTTCGGTGTTTGTCATATTACGGTTTTCGCCGACCATGGTTAAAAACTCGGTATAGCCACGTTCAATCAGTAACTGAAATAAGTCTTTAGCCTTTGGATCCAAGCCTCTAAACAACGGCAGGCCTGCTGATAATCCGGCAAGTTCGGTTGTGCCAACACCATCGACATTTAAGCCCAGCGCTGGCAGAGCGTCCTCTGCGGTATGTAATAAACCGAAGATACCAATAGAGCCGGTGATGGTCGTAGGAGCGGCCCAAATTTCATTGGCTGGTGCGGCAATCCAGTAACCGCCTGAAGCTGCAACTGAACCCATAGAGGCAATAACAGGTTTACCTGCTTCGCGCAGTAAACGAATTTCCTGGCCGATAATTTCAGAGGCATAAGCACTGCCGCCAGGGCTGTCTATGCGCAATACCACGGCTTTTACTTTGTCGTCATGGCGGGCCTGGCGCAGAAGCGCTGCAGTTGAATCACCGCCAACAGAGCCGGCTTTGGCTACACCGTCAACAATAACACCGCGGGCGACCACTATAGCGACTTTGTCTGTCAGCGGGTTATCAAATTGCTGCGAGGGGATCACTAAATCGGCGTAGTCGCCAAAGGTCACGTGGTTGTATGTGTGCTCGTCATTTTCGCCGACTATAGCAATAAGATCCCGGCGGAAGGCTTCACGGGTTTTAATGTTATCCACCAGACCTGCATTAACAGCATACTGGCTTAAATCACCTTCAGCGGCCTGCAGTTTTTCCAGCAGAGCAGCGTAAGTTTCATCAAAGTTGTCTGCGGCAAAACCACGGCGGGCAGCAACCTGCTGTTTGTAGTCAGACCACAGTTCATTTAACCAGGCCACGTTGGCCTCTTTGGCTTCATCTGACATATCGTTACGCAGGAAAGGCTCTACGGCAGATTTATAGGTACCAACACGGAATACATGAGTATTAATTTTCAGTTTTTCCAACGCATTTTTGTAATACATCGGATAGCTGCCATAACCTTCTAAAATAACTGCGCCCATCGGGCTTAAGCTGATTTCGTCGGCGTAACTGGCCAGATAATACTGGCCCTGGCCATAGTAGCCGCCATACGCCAATACTTTTTTACCGCTGGCTTTAAACTCTTCAATGGCAGCACCAATCAGTTGCATTTTATCCAGTGAGCCACTGCCCAGCATAGATAAGTCCAGCACCAAAGCCTGAATGCGATTGTCGCTGGTGGCGTTTTTAATTACGCTAACCACATCGCTTACCAGTACTTCAGGGGCATCTTCCTGGCCACCCAGACTTTCGTTTATTGCTGTAGCGATAGGATCTGTCCAGCGCTTTTCCTCTACCAGATCGCCGGTAAGATTAAGCACCAGCGCGGCGGTAGGGGGCACGTCAACTTTATCGTCACCGCTGAAGATGGAGACAGCAATCAGCACAACAATACAAATAAATAGCAAATTAAGAATTACCGAGCGAAAACCGCGGTAAACCCGGGCAATCGCCCCAAATAACCGGCGGATCAGGCCGGGTTTTTTATCAGTCATGGAAGTATCCTGTTTTAGATCAGCGTGTATGCATGTTGGTATGCTAACCAATTTGGCTGTAAAGGCTAAGTGGAATTTGTAAGTAAATGTGTAACACTTGCAGGCATAGTGTGGGTGGCTTGCTATCGGCTTACAAAGCAGCTAAAGTCTGCCATGGATAACAGGTACGACCAGAGAGGGTGATGTGGCATACCAAAAATTATTACAACCACTGGATTTAGGTTTCACTACGCTTAGAAACCGCGTCATTATGGGCTCTATGCATACCGGGCTGGAAGAGGAAAAGCACGGCTTTGCCAAGCTGGCGGCTTTTTATGCCGAGCGCGCCAAAGGCGGCGTGGGGTTAATTATTACCGGCGGCATTAGCCCTAACTTTCGCGGCAATCTGGTACCTTTTGGTAGCCAGTTAAGTTTTTGGTGGCAAACAGGCAAGCATAAGCAGGTAACAGAGGCTGTGCATCAGCACGGCGCGAAGATCTGCTTACAGTTATTACATGCCGGCCGTTATGGTTATCACCCGTTTAGTGTGGCGCCAAGTAACATTAAGTCGCCGATCACGCCGTTTAAACCGGCGAAAATGTCAGCTCGTCAGGTACGCGGCACAATTAAAGACTTTGCTCACTCCGCCAAACTGGCAAAAAATGCCGGTTACGATGGTGTTGAGATAATGGGCTCAGAAGGCTATTTAATTAATCAGTTCATTTGTTCACGCACTAACCAGCGGACAGATGAATGGGGCGGTAGCTTTGAAAAGCGCTGTCGTTTTGCCATTGAAACGGTAAAATCCGTGCGCCAGGTTTGTGGCGATGATTTTATTATTATTTACCGTTTGTCGATGCTGGATCTGGTCGAGGACGGCAATAGCTATGATGAAGTGGTCGCATTGGCGAAAGACATTGCCAGTGCCGGTGCCACGCTGCTCAATACGGGTATCGGCTGGCATGAAGCGCGGGTGCCAACTATCGGCACTATGGTGCCGCGAGCTGCATTTAGCTGGATCACCGAGCGCGTTAAAGCACAGGTGAATATTCCGGTTATTGCTACCAACCGTATCAACGATCCGCAAGTAGCAGAAGATATCCTCGCCAACGGCCAGGCAGATATGGTGTGTATGGCACGGCCGTTTCTGGCTGATGCTGACTTTGTTAACAAAGCAGCGGCCAATAAAGCTGAGCTAATCAACACCTGTATTGCCTGTAATCAGGCGTGCCTTGATCATGTGTTTCAGAATAAACGCGCCAGTTGCCTGGTTAACCCTCGTGCCTGCTATGAAACTGAATTAAATTTCACTGCTGCAGTACAGCGCAAAAAAATTGCTGTAATAGGCGCGGGCCCAGCAGGCTTAGCTTTTAGTGTTTATGCTGCACAGCGTGGCCATGATGTGCATCTGTTTGATAAATCGCATCAAATAGGTGGCCAGTTTAACTACGCCAAGCAAATTCCCGGTAAAGAAGAATTTCATGAAACGCTGCGTTATTTCGGCCGTATGCTGGAGCTGCATGCAGTAAAGCTGTTTTTAAATAGTGAGCAAACCGCCGACAGCCTCAAAGCGGCAGGCTTTGATGAAGTGGTGCTGGCAACGGGTATAGTGCCGCGTGATATTGGCCTGTCTGGTAGCGAGCATGCCAAAGTACTGAGTTATTTAGATGTACTGCGCGACCATAAAGCCGTTGGTAAAAATGTCGCTATTATTGGTGCTGGCGGCATCGGTTTTGATGTTGCAGAGTATCTGACTGAGCAGCATTCACTGACTTTACAACCAGAAGCCTGGTTAAAAGACTGGGGCATTGATAAAAGCTATCAGGCCCGCGGTGCGTTGTTGCCTGATGAGCAGCCACAACCAGCGGAGCGCAAAGTGTATTTGCTGCAGCGTAAAACCAGCAAAGTGGGCGCTGGCCTTGGTAAAACCACAGGTTGGATCCATCGTTCTTCACTGAAGAAAAAAGGCGTGGAAATGATCGCCGGAGTTAATTATATCAAGGTGGATGACAATGGCCTGTGGGTTGAGATAGCAGGTGAAGAGCGCTGCCTGAATGTTGATCACGTCGTGATTTGTGCCGGGCAGGAGCCACAGCGTGCGCTGGTGGCTGGTTTAGCACAGCATGGTATAGTCTCACACCTGATTGGCGGTGCTGATGTTGCCGCAGAACTGGACGCCAAGCGCGCTATCCGGCAGGGTGCAGAGCTAGCTGCTGCTATCTGAGCTCTTTTGAACGCGGGCACTTATCTGGTGCCTGCAATGCACTTTATTAGTATCCCCTGTTAACAAAGGCACCATTTTGGTGCCTTTTGCTTGTTGAAAACATTTACTGTTTTTATCTTGTGCTGGCGCAAAGTGTTATGCATATTGACTGCTGGCCTTTTCATCATGCAGGCTGCTATTCTGGTACCAGCTTTGCAAATTGCATACAAAAAGCACACGCAGCAAGCACAACAGGGAGTTTCTATGTCCGGGGTATTAACCATGATTCTGGCTGGCGGTGAAGGTACACGTTTAGCACCTTTAACCGGCGTCAGAGCAAAACCAGCAGTACCGTTTGGCGGTAATTACCGCATTATCGACTTTGTTATGAATAACTTTGTTAATTCAGATTTACTGCAGATTTTTGTTATTACGCAATTTAAATCGCATTCTCTGATGAAGCATTTAAGCCGGGCCTGGCGTGTAACCGGCCTGACTAACCGCTTTATTGACCCGATACCGGCGCAAATGCAGACCGGTAAACACTGGTATCTGGGCACGGCAGATGCCATTTATCAAAACCTGCACTTAATTCAGGGTTTAGATCCTGAGCATGTCTGTGTGTTTGGTGGCGACCACATTTATAAAATGGATGTGCGCCAGATGCTGGATTATCACCGCCATCATAATGCTAAGCTTACTGTGGCGGCTATTCCGGTACCGGTAGAGCAGGCACATGAGTTTGGTGTGATAGAAGTAGACGCCAGTGGCCGCATGATCGGTTTTGAAGAAAAACCCAAAACTAACCCTAAAACCATTCCGGGTAAGCCGGGTTTTGTGCTGGCGTCTATGGGAAATTATATTTTTGAAGCCAAAACGCTGGTTGATGTATTGGAAGAAGATGCAAAGCAAGCCGACTCCAAGCATGATTTTGGCCACAACATTATCCCTGGCCTTTATCCGTCGGGCGATGTTTATGTGTATGATTTTTCATCCAACGCTATTCGTGGTGAAAGCCAGAGCAGCAGTGGATACTGGCGTGATGTGGGTACTATAGATTCGTACTACGAAGCCAATATGGATCTGATTTCAGTAGAGCCACCATTTGATTTATACAATAAGTACTGGCCGTTACGTGGCTACACCCCACCGGTGCCGCCGGCGAAATTTGTTCATGATGAAGCAAATCGTACCGGCCAGGCGATAAGCTCTATGGTGGCGTCAGGCTGTATTGTCAGTGGTTCTATCGTGTATCAGTCTATTTTGGGCTATAACGTGCATGTACATAGCCACAGCTATATTGAAAAATGCGTGCTGATGGGCAACAACGATATTGGCCGTGGTTGTCGTATCCGCCGGGCTATTATTGATAAAGATGTGAAAATTGCGCCAGGTACTATCATTGGCGAAGATCCGGTGTTGGATAAACAACGCTTTCATGTCTCTGCAAGTGGCGTTATTGTGATCCCTAAAGGCGCGATGATTGGTTTTGATAAAGCGGAGTAAGGATAAGTAGTGCGGATACTGTTTATATGTAGTGAGTATGAAGGCCTGATTAAAACCGGTGGCCTGGCTGATGCCTGTCGTGGTCTGGCGCAGAGCCTGGTTGCACAGGGCCATCAGGTAACAGTGATATTACCGCGTTATGGTGTTTTGTATCTGCAGCCTACTGCAGAGCTGCAACCGGTTTATTTCCAGTTGGCGGGGCGCAGTTTTGGTTGTGCGGTGCATCAGCTTGCACTGGATAACGTCAATATTGCGCTGGTAGAGCATCACGACTTTTTCCGCCGTGAGCGGCCTTATGACGATGGAGAGCACGGCTACACGGATAACCCATTGCGGTTTGCTTTTCTGTGTAAAGCCGCGCTGGAGTGGGTGCTGCAAAGCGGGCAACAGTTTGATCTTATCCACGGCCATGACTGGCAAAGTGCAGCGGCAGCCTATTATCTGAAACAGCATTATGCTGCAACTGAGCTGGCAAAGGTGCCGTTTATCTTTAGCATTCATAACGGTGCTTATCAGGAAAAATGCGCACCACACTGGCGCCAGGAGTTGGGCATTGAGCCGCAGCGCCATGATGAGCTTAATTTTCTGGCCACAGCACTGCAGTATGCCGACAAATTAAACACCGTAAGCCGTGGTTACCGCGATGAGTTAATGCATGAACCGGAAGCTGCCGGGTTGTCTGCACTGTATCAGCAGCGCGCAGCTGATTTTATCGGTATTTTAAATGGCTGTGATTACAATATCTGGCATCCGGCAACGGATGTATATTTACCTGCTAATTATGACGCCGACAACCTCACTGGCAAAGCACAGTGTAAAGCCGTAATGCGTACTCAGCTGGAGCTGGCATCCAGCAAAGCTCCGTTGTTTGTTGCAGTAAGCCGCTTAACCGGACAAAAAGGTTATGATTATCTGATCCCCGCGCTTAAACACTGGCTAGGCACAACGCCTTCTCAGGTGGTTGTTATGGGCACAGGTGAGGGCCGTTATTGCCGTGCACTGGCACAGTTGCAACAGCAGTATCCTGAGCAGTTCCGTTTTGTGCAGGGCTTTAGTGATGCAATGGCGCATCAGCTTGAGGCTGCCGGAGACTTCTTCCTGATGCCATCGTTGTTCGAGCCTTGTGGTTTAAACCAGCTGTACAGCCTGCGCTATGGCACTGTTCCGTTAGTGCGTTTAACCGGTGGCTTAAAAGACACGGTAAAACCCTGGCCAACCCGCAGTGCAACCGGTATAGGTTTCGCTGAACCTGATATCGCTGCGGTAGATGCAGCATTAAAACAGGCCGAACAGCTGTTTGCTAAGACGGCTAGTTATAAAAGAGTGCAACAAAATGGTATGGCACAAAACTTTAGCTGGCACAGAGCTGCTGAGCAGTATCAAGCTTTGTATCAGCAAGCGCTGTGGGCAAAAGCGCATTAAAAATAAGCAGAATGGTTGAAAGGCGGTCATACGGGCGTGACCTTGCCATAATCTGATGTAAAGGTTACTGTTAATTTGCTAGGCTGCTCACAGCTAACACCATCGGGGTTTTTTATGGATGCATTGACTTTACTCACCAGCCGTTTTTCTTCAGCCCGTTTAACTGAACCTGCACCAGCAGGGGAGATACTGGATAACATTAAACGCGCGGCATTGCAGGTGCCGGATCACGGTAATTTGCGGCCCTGGCGTTTTGTTATTGCCGAGGGGCGTCAGGCATTATCGCGCTTAGGCGATATTTTTGCAGAAGCTGCTGTAGAAGATGATCCTGCCATCGCCAACGAACTGTTAGAGCGTGCCCGTCAGTTACCGTTACGTGCGCCTATGGTGGTGGTGTGTATTGCCAAAGCCATAGCACACGCTAAGGTGCCGTTAACTGAGCAACAGCAATCAGCTGCCTGCGCCGTCATGGCGATGCAACAGGCTGCATTTGCTCAGGGTTTTGGCGGAATTTGGCGCACCGGTGCCTACGCTCAGCTTGATTTTGTTAAACAAGCACTTGAGCTGGGGGAGGACGACGAGATAGTGGGCTTTTTATACCTGGGTACGCCCAGTGGAGAACCTGCCAAAAGACATACACCCGATCCGGCAGAGTATTTTTCGTATCTTTAAGCTGGGTAGGGCTCCAGTAATACCGGTTTATATAGCAGGCATCTAAAGCTAATGGCCGTCAGTATTGACGGCCATTAGCTATTAACTGATTGATTAATTTATTAATTCATTTCACTGTTTTTCTTACACTGCACCGTGTCTTTACATTCACCATACAGGTACAAACTGTGATGGGTTAGCTTAATGCCATTCTTTTGCGCAATCTCAAGCTGTTTTGCTTCAATCACATCGTCTTCAAACTCAATGACTTTGCCGCATTTTAAGCACACCAGATGGTCGTGGTGACTGCCGCCGGTTAACTCAAATACTGACTTACCACCTTCGAAATGGTGGCGGGTTAAAATGCCAGCATCATCAAATTGGTTTAGTACCCGGTAAACCGTGGCCAAGCCAATATCTTCACCCAGCTCCAGCAGCAATTTATACACATCTTCCGCACTGATATGCTGGTGCTTTGGATCCTGCAGGATCTCAAGGATTTTTACCCGTGGCAGGGTAACCTTCAGGCCTGCTTTACGTAATTCGCTATTGTGATCTGACATAAAAACTTTAACTCTGGCTTATATATACAAAGGATTATAAAGACATTGGCCCGAGAATGAAATGGCAATATTCCGCTGTTGTGCGTAAAGCAAAGCTTGTACTTGGCAAACCGCGAAGTACAATAGCTCAAACAGGTCATACCAGAGTGCATTTATGAAATGGGCATTTAATCCGGCGGTGATGCGCCACTTACTGAATTTTTGGCCGCCGTTTTTATTTCCGGGTATTAAGGTTGCTGCGCTAAGCAGCGATTATCGTTACTGCCGTGTTGAGTTAAAATCGCGGCCGTGGACACGAAATATTAATAATACCCAATTTGGCGGTACCATGTTTGCTATGACAGATCCTATTTACCCGCTGATGCTGATGGGGGCTTTAGGTAAAGAGTATCTGGTGTGGGATAAGCAGGCAGATATTGATTTTATTACACCGGGCAAGGGCAGGCTAACAGCAGAGTTTTGGTTGTCAGACGATACCGTTAATACCATAAAGGCCGCAACAGAGAGTGGCGATAAGCATTTTCCTCAGTTTAGTGTGCATATTAAAGACAGCCAGAACAACATTGTGGCAGCGGTAAATCGTACTGTTTATGTGCGTAAAAAAGCCAAATACCGGGCAGTTTAAATTTTGCAGCATAAAAAAACCGGCTGTGAAGCCGGTTTTGCTGTGATGGTTATAGACCTTCGAACTCTTTTAAGCTCATTTCTTCATAAATCTGTTTACACCACTGTTTAACCCTTGGCTCTGTCAGTTCTGGCTGGCGATCTTCATCTACCCCCAGACCGACAAAATGATCGTTATCGACCAGAGCTTTGGAAGCAACAAAGTTGTAGCCAGCGGTTGGCCAGTGCCCGACGATAATCGCGCCTTTAGGCTCGATAATATCGCGTAGGGTACCCATGGCATCAAGGAAGTATTCTGCATAGTCTTCCTGATCACCACAGCCAAAAATAGCCACTAGCTTGTTGTTAAAGTCGATGTTTTCCAGCTCCGGGAAAAAATCATCCCAATCACATTGCGCTTCGCCGTAATACCAGGTTGGAATGCCCAACAGCAGTAAATCAAAAGCGGCAATATCTTCTTTGCTGCTTTTGGCGATATCACGCACATCAAACAAGTGTTTACCCAGCTCTTTCTGGATCATCTTGGCGATATGTTCAGTGTTACCGGTATCGCTACCGAAAAAAATGCCTACAGTTGCCATTAATCTAACCTTCTTTACCTGGTTAAAACTTGTGTCAAAATATGTTCTATATACGCACTGCGTGTCATGTCGGCTTTATCAGCCTGCTGACTAAGTACGTCATACAGCTGGTCAGACACTTTAAATTCAATGCGTTTTAAGCCTTTACTGCGATCACGCTTGATTTGATTCCGCTTGTTCAGTTTCAGCTGTTCTTCCCGTGGCAGCGGATTGGTTTTCGGCCGGCCAGGGCGCTTTTCCTGGGCAAATAAATCAATCGTGGTGCGATCAGTGGCAATTTTCGCCATTAATCCTAACCTTACTACTCAATAAAATAGGGCACTACGCTTTTGATAATAAATACCGCCGGCGACAAAAACAGCACTAGCCAGACAAAAAACTGCCCAAGCTTAGGTGCGTTACTTTTTTTCAGCACGTCTCGTATGGCCATTATAATAAATAGGTACAAAATACCAAGCCCAAGCCACAAACCTATCGCTTCAAACTGCTCTATAGCCACAGCACGTTACCTGACCTGCAAAAAAGTGCGCGCACTATAGCATAACTTCACCAAAATTTAGTGCGTTAGCTCAATAAAAAGTCCTTCACCAGCTTGGTAAAGGCGGCAGGTTTTTCAGCATGCAGCCAATGGCCGGTGCCCTGGATAATTTTCGCCTGTGCTGCCGGAAACACTTTTGTAATTGTGGCTTTGTGTTCTGGCAGGATGTAATCAGAATCGCCACCTTTAATAAATAGCACCGGCCCACTATAACTGCCGCTGTCAATTGGATTACCAGTTAACGCGGTATAGTTGTCGTAAAGTGCCCTGAGGTTAAAGCGCCACTGAAACGTGTCATCCTCTTTTATCAGGCTTTTTAGCAAAAACTGACGCACGCCACTTTCTTTAATGTGTGGAGCCAGTTGCTTATCAGCGTCGGTCCGGTTTTCAATCTGTGTTAAATCAACTGAATTTAAGCCGGTAAAAATGCTATTGTGCCGGGGCGGATAACTTACTGGCGCAATATCAGCCAAAATAAGCCTGGTGACGCGCTCAGGATAGGTAACGGCATAGGCCATGGCGAGCTTGCCCCCCATAGAGTGCCCGAGTATTGCTGCTTTTTTAACACTAAGAGAATCCAGCGTCTGTGCAAGGTCTTCAGCCATCAGTTGATAATTCATGTCGGCACTATGGCCGGATTGGCCGTGATTGCGTACATCAACATTAATTACCTGGTATTGCTCACTTAAACTACGTTCGATGACACCAAGGTTCTCATAACTGCCAAATAAGCCGTGAATAAGCACTACCGGCTCTTTGTTGCTGTCTTGCAGGCCGCTGATATGGGTATGTAAAAGCATAGAAAGCTCATTTGGTTAACGGGCAGGTTAGTCTAGCAAATCATGCCGCTGGCGTCAGTCGATAAGGCTTTATATAATGAGGTCACTTTTAGCGCGCGGAATAAATATATGAAAACCATCGAAATAGATGACGAGCTATACCAGTACATTGCCGGTCAGACTCAAAAAATTGGTGAGAGTGCCTCAGAGATCTTAAGGCGCTTATTGCTTGGTGACGATACTGCTACTGTAGTACAGGCCGTCGAGCCTGCTGCATCAGCACCTACGGCGCCAATCAGCAGCAGTATTTTCGACTTAATAAATAAGCAGGACTTACCTGCTGAGTCGAGTGTCGTCGGCCGATTTTTGTTTATTTTGTCAGCGCTGGCCCGGGCGCACAAAAAACAGTTCAACAAGGTGCTGGATATTAAAGGCCGTAACCGGCTGTATTTTGGCCGCAGTGCAGAAGAGCTGTCAGAGGCTGGTAGTAGCACCAACCCAAAACAAATTCCTAATACTGAATTTTGGGTGATCACTAACTCCAATACCACCCGCAAAAAAATGATGCTGACTGAGACAGCCATTAAACTCGGCTATAGTGAACAGGATGCAGAACGTATTCGCGATTTGTTATAAAAGGAAAAGTTATGTCTTTACACCCACTGGCCGGGCAGCAGGTGCCCACATCGTTAGTGCCTAATATCAGCCGCCTGATGACGGCATACTATGTGCTGGAACCCGATGTGCATACGCAACCTGAGCATCAAGTCAGTTTTGGTACCTCGGGCCATCGCGGCAATGCTCTGAACTGCTCGTTTAATGAACCACATGTGCTGGCAATCTGTCAGGCTGTAGCCGATTACCGTAAAAAAAATGCGATTACCGGGCCATTATTTTTGGGTAAAGACACCCACGCTTTATCTGAGGCGGCATTTGCTACCGCGCTTGAGGTGCTGATTGCCAATAAAATTCAGGTATGCATCCAAAAAGATTTGGGCTACACGCCAACGCCGGTTATTTCGCACGCTATTCTGACACAAAATAAAGGCGCAACCAGCCAACTGGCAGATGGTATTGTGATTACGCCATCACATAATCCACCACAGGATGGCGGCATTAAGTACAACCCGCCACACGGCGGCCCGGCGGATACCGATGTCACTAACTGGATAGAGCAACGCGCCAATGAATTGCTAGCCAAAGATCTGGAAGGCGTAAAAATGATGCCTTACGCCCTGGCACTGCAATCTGGCTACTGCCAGCATATTGATTACATTCAGCACTATGTTGATGATTTAGCAAACGTTATAGATATGGCCGCGATAGCCAAAGCAGGCATAAAAATTGGTGTTGACCCGCTGGGTGGCTCTGGTATTGCGTATTGGCCACGTATTGCTGAGCGTTATGGCCTGAACATTACTGTGGTAAATGAAAAGGTTGACCCGGCGTTTGCCTTTATGCCGTTGGATAAAGACGGGCAAATTCGTATGGATTGCTCCTCTGCCTATGCCATGGCTAATTTGATACAGCTAAAAGATCAGTTTGATATTGCCATTGGTAATGACCCGGACTTCGATCGCCACGGCATAGTTACCCGCAGTGGCGGCCTGATGAACCCTAATCATTATCTGGCCGTGGCCATTAATTATTTACTTGCTAACCGGCCAGACTGGGCCGCTGAGCTGGCTATTGGCAAAACACTGGTATCCAGTGCATTAATTGACAGAGTGGTTGCTGCACGCGGGCGTAATTTACTGGAAGTTCCGGTAGGTTTTAAATGGTTTGTAGAGGGTTTGCATAACGGTAGCGTTGCTTTTGGTGGTGAAGAAAGTGCAGGGGCTAGTTTTTTACGGTTTGATGGCAGTGCCTGGTCTACTGATAAAGACGGTATTATTTTGGGGTTATTAGCGGCAGAAATGCTGGCAAAAACCGGCGTAGATCCTTATCAGCAATATCAGGCGCTTACACGAGAGCTTGGCTCGCCGTTGTATCGCCGTTTAGATGCTCCGGCCAGTAGTGAACAGAAAGCCGCCCTGAAAAAACTCGATGTAAAAAGTGTTAAGCAAACAACGTTAGCCGGCGATGATATTTTAGCGGTATTAACTAAAGCTCCGGGAAATAATGCTGATATTGGCGGTGTGAAAGTAGTTACCCGTAATGGCTGGTTTGCTGCCCGGCCATCAGGAACGGAAAACTCGTATAAGATTTATCTGGAGAGCTTTGTTGATCAGGCCCACCTGTTGCAACTGGAGCATGATGCAAAGGCGTTTGTTGAATACGTATTCAGTCAGATATAAGGCGCTGAAAAGGCTATGATCTACATTGTAATTAAATTACATTCATAGCCTTCAATTTTGCCTTGAGCACTGTGATAGGGTATTTTTTTGTAATAATTCTACGCTTGGCGATATTATGTAGCTATCACAGGCAGAAAACTATCAGGATTTGTAATGAAAAAACATACCTCAACTGCCAATACTGGTGTAACACAAATTAACACCGAACAGCTGAAAGATCAGATAATCCGTCATCTGCATTCCACCTTAGGTACCGACGTAAATAAAGCCAGCCCACAGGCGTGGTGGCGAGCCACCTGTGCTGCGGTAAATGAGCAGGTATATGACGGTTTGCGCAATACTCAGCGCACGCATTACGAAAACAACACCCGCGCTTTACATTATTTCAGTCTGGAATATCTGATGGGCCGTTTGTTCAGCAATAATCTGCATAATCTGGGGTTGTATGAGCAAGCTAAGCAGGCACTGTCAGATCTGGGGCTGAATATTGCTGATCTGGAAGATCAGGAAGAAGATATGGCGCTGGGTAATGGCGGCTTAGGCCGATTAGCTGCATGTTTTATTGATTCTCTGGCCACACTGAATTATCCGGCAATTGGCTATGGCATTCATTATGAGCACGGACTATTTCAGCAAAGTTTTCAGGACGGCCGTCAGATAGAGCGGCCAGATAGCTGGCGCGAATATGCTAACCCCTGGGAAATTTGCCGGCCGGAATCTGTGCAGGAAATTTCAGTATACGGCTATGTCGAAACAGTATATGACCTGCAGGGTAAGATGAAAAAAGTGTGGCACCCGGGACGTATTATCAAAGGTGTGCCATGGGATATCCCGATCGTTGGTTATAACGGCAGCTCAGTAAATGTATTGCGGTTATGGGAAAGCCGGGCCAGTGACTTTTTTAACTGGGACGTATTTAACTCTGGTGGTTATATCGACGCTTCACGTGAGAATATCGAAGCAGAAACTATTTCGAAAGTACTGTACCCGAATGATGAAACCGATGCAGGTAAAGAGTTACGCCTAATCCAGCAGTACTTTTTTGTTTCTTGCTCATTAAAAGACATTATTCGTCGCTACAAGCGCACTCATGCTGATGATTGGAGCGATTTTGCCAAGCAGGTGGTTATCCAGCTGAATGATACACACCCGGCAGTGTCTATTCCCGAGCTTATGCGTATTCTGGTAGACCGCGCTGAAATGCAATGGGATCAGGCCTGGAATATCTGTCAGCAGGTTTTTGCTTATACTAACCATACCCTGTTACCCGAAGCGCTGGAAAAATGGCCGGTTCGGTTATTCGAAAAAGTATTGCCGCGCCACCTGGAAATTATCTACGAAATTAACCGGCGCTTCCTGGTTGAGCAGGTTGATGTGTTATGGCCAGGCGACAATGCTAAAAAACGTAAACTGTCAATTATCGAAGAAGGCCATGATCCTATGGTACGGATGGGCCACTTATCAGTAGTAGGGTCGTTCCGGGTCAATGGTGTGGCTGAAATTCACTCAAAACTGGTTAAGTCAGATTTATTCCCGGAAATGGTGGCCTTGTGGCCGGATAAATTTACTAATGTAACCAATGGTGTTACGCCAAGACGATGGTTAAAAGCCTGTAACCCGAAACTGGCAAAATTACTGGACGACAATATAGGCACTGAATGGCCAACTGATTTAAAGCAGTTGTCTAAATTTGCGGCCTTTGCTGATGACGCCAAAATTCAGGACGCCTTTATGGCGATTAAGCAACAGAATAAAGCTGATCTGGCAACGGTAGTGAAAAAGCTGACGCATATTGATATTGATCCGCATGCCATCTTTGATATTCAGATTAAGCGGCTGCATGAATATAAGCGTCAGCACCTGAACCTGTTGCATATATTGGCAATGTACCGCCGTATTCTGCAGGAGCCGGATTACGACATGATGCCACGCGTATTTCTGTTTGGTGCCAAGGCAGCGCCGGGTTATAAGCTAGCCAAAGAAATTATTTATGCCATTAATAAAGTCGCTGAGAAAATTAACCACGATAAGCGAGTGAAAAACCGGTTAAAAGTGGTGTTTATGCCTAATTATCGGGTAACGCTGGCCGAGAAAATGATACCGGCTGCTGACGTATCTGAGCAAATTTCTACTGCAGGTAAAGAGGCATCAGGCACCGGTAATATGAAGCTGGCACTGAACGGCGCTATTACGGTGGGTACTTTGGATGGTGCCAATATCGAAATTGCTGAGGAAGTAGGCGATGACAATATTGCCATCTTTGGTTTAACGGTAGATGAAGTAAAGGCCTTACATGCCGATGGCTACAACAGTATGGATTATTACTATGCTAATCCGGAAATTAAAGCCATTCTGGATTGGCTGGAAACAGATTATTTCACACCGGGTAAACCTGGCGAGTTAGCGGCCATTAAACGTAGCTTGCTGGAGGGCGGAGACCCTTATCTGGTACTGGCAGATTTTGAAAGTTATGTTAAAGCCCAGCAGAAAATAGATCAGTGGTATCGCGATAAATCACTGTGGGCTAAAAAAGCCATACTCAACACAGCCTCGGTAGGTAAGTTTACCTCTGACCGTTCTATCGAGGACTATGTCAGCCGGGTATGGCATTTGGAGAAGTGTAATATCAGACGCGATTAAGCTAGTGTTGAAAAGCCTGTCAGTGACAGGCTTTTTTTATGGCTGCAATATAGGCTTGCCAGCAAAGCCAGTAGCGCCTTATAGTGAAGAAAAAATATCAAGGACGTAATTTTGCAAACAGGCAGTTTAGTTTGTGTTGGTACAGGTATGACACTGGGCTCGCATATCAGCCCGCTTTCCCGCAGCTACATTGAACAGGCTGATGTGGTTTTTGTATTAGTAGCCGATGGCATCACCGAAAAGTGGATAGAGCAGATGAATACTGATGTGCGTTCACTGCAACCTTACTATCTGGAAGGCAAATCCAGGATGATCACTTATCGCGAAATGGTAGCCGCGATGCTGGCTGAAGTTAAAGCAGGCAAAAAGGTGGTTGGGGCGTTTTACGGCCATCCGGGCGTATTTGCCTGGGTGCCACACAATGCCATCAAGCAAGCTCGTGAACTGGGTTTTACCGCCCATATGGAGCCGGGGGTTTCAGCAGAAGATTGTTTGTATGCCGATTTAGGCATCGACCCCGGCACTTACGGCTGCCAGCACTATGAAGCCAGCCAGTTTATGTTTTATAAACGTAATATTGATACCGCTGCTTACCTGATTTTGTGGCAGGTTGGGGTAGCGGGCGACAGAACGTTGGCAAAGTTCTCAACCAATGCGGCTTACCGGCAAATACTGGTCGAGTTACTGAGTCAATATTATCCGGCAGAGCATCAGGTCATTTTGTACGAGGCTGTTACTTTACCAATTCAACAAACACGTATCGAGCAGATGCCGTTATCAGCTTTACCTGACGCGCTAATGGATTTGAAAACTACTTTAGTAATTCCCCCTGCGGCATCGATGCAACTCAACGATGCTTTGCTGGAACGTCTGGAAAAATTATCAGCAAGGCCGCAATAAGATGCAACAAGGTGATGCTGTTGCCAAACTACAGACTATTTGTAGCAGCTCTGCGCGATTACACATGACGTTGTTGTCTGAAGGCGATAGAACATTGTACTGTTCCCTGATGACGGATAAAGCAAGTATGAGTTATGTCAGCAGCCCATTAAGTGAAGACAAAGCTCACCGTAGCTTTGAAGCTGCACTTAAGTGCAACCAACAAAGGCATATTCAACGTTGTTATTTCAGGGTAGCTTTAAAAAGTAATAATCAGAGTATTGGTATTGCCTCTGTTAATCAGCTGGATTTGAAAAAAAAATACGCAGAAATTGGCCGGATGTTACTACCACAATGGCATAGCAAAGGCCTGGGTACAGAGCTTAGTGGCATGCTTATCTGCTGGCTGGCAGCTGAGTGGGGCATTACGACAATCACTAAACAGATCCAGGCTGGTAATCTGGCCGCAGTTTGTTCTGCTCAAAAATTAGGTTTTACTAAAGCCATATCGCAGTCCTGTCCGGCTGCATTAACAGAGCAATATCAGTTGAAATTAGCCACACGTGATTGGGAAGCGAAGTAAAGTTGCGTCTTTATCGGTTTCAGCTTATTTTGGCTGGGTAACACTTAAACCTAATAACAACAAGGATGGGAAATGGACAACATTATCAGTTTAATCGCACGCTTAGGGGCAGACAGTCAACTACGCTATAACACTGAATCTGCATTTGAGCAGACTGGTTTGGTGTTATCAGAAGCCGAAACGTTAATTAGCCAAGGCAATATTGAGGAGTTGGAAATGCTGCTCGATGTAAGGCATAAAATTGTTTGTATGGTTTTTCCTGTTGAAGAGCCTAAAGATCAACCTAACCAACCTGCTGACGATGACGAGCCGGGTGATATGAAGGTGCGTGTAGCTGTTTGACCTGCTCAGATTTATGGTCTTTTTTGTACGGCAAATATTTTGGGGGGCAATATTCTTGCTTGCCCCTAATTTTCTTTATGCGACAGAACCTCCTCCTGAGAAAGGCTATTTGCCTCAGCTTGAGAAAGTTGATGATTTAAGACTATCAAATTTTAAAGCCTTTCAGCATGAACTAAAGAGACTAGATGAATATAGCTCCAGGTTTGATGCAGATGAATCTGATTACCTGAACTTACTAAAGGCCAGCGAAGCAACATTGCTTAGCAATTATCATGAAACGCCAGCCTTGCTACAAAACCTGCTGTATCGTCCTGCGAATGATGTGCTTCGGATCCGAGCTCTGGCATTGTTGGTAAATTCTTATGTTCTTGCTCAGAACTACGCTAATGCTTTTGAGTATTTTGAAATTTTATTGACAGAAGGACATCAGCTAACTGACGAAAAAGCACTGGTGCAACGTCTTGGCGTAATTGCGCTGCTATACATTAAGTTAGAAAAGTTTGATCTAGCCCAGTATTACTTGCGAGATATCCACTCCTTAGCTTTATCGGACATCAACCTTTGTCGTTTGTATACCCAAAAAATTGAAGCAATGTCTGCTCAGGCTAAACAGCAGGATTTTGATAAAGAATCTGAGTTTGGTTTTAGTCTTTGTCAGCGTACCGGTGAGAAAATAGCGGCTGGTTTTATTATTGCCGAAATCGTTCGTTACAATGTTAATCAAAAGCACTTTGCAGTTGCAATAAACAGCTATGAAAACTATCGCGAAACACTTAATACAACAAATTACTCTTTTCTTGTAGCCAAGGTAAATGCGTTAGTATCACAAGCCTACTTTGCTGAGAACGACATGTCAAAAGCAGAGTCTTTGGCAAAAGAAGCGCTGCTATTTTCAGATACTCACCCTTTTAGTTTGCCTGTTATTTTGGCTGCTAAGTCGCTGTATGAAATAGCTAAATATCAAAAAAAATTTCAAGAATCACTAAAATATCTTGAGTTATTAAACGCAGCTAAAACGTCGTATGAAAAAGAGTTATCTTCACAGCTTCTGGCTTATCACCTGGCTCGGGGAGAAATTGAAGTGAAGAATCAACGTATAGCGCTGTTAGATAAAGACAACGAGTTACTATCATTACAAAGAAACATATACGCGCAAGAGGTTCGGCAGCACAGGTTACTTATGTTGTTGCTATTTGTCGTGCTGCTTATCGCTAGTTTTATAGCCTATCGAGGCATGTCCGGTCGTAAACGCTTTAAAAAAATTGCTGAGTTTGACCAATTAACCGGTATCAGTAACCGTTATCATTTTAACAATTTGGCTAAAGTTGCACTGGATTACTGCGAGCTTAACGCTAAACCCGCTGCACTAATCCTGTTTGACCTGGATTACTTTAAAACTATCAATGACAACTACGGCCATGCTATCGGAGATTGGGCACTGCAACAGGTGGTAAAAACCTGTCGTAATTTTATGCGCAATAATGATGTATTTGGCCGTATTGGCGGGGAAGAGTTTGCTGTGGTGTTGCCGGGCTGCCATGCCGATAAAGCCGCATTACTGGCAGAGATATGCCGTGATGCTATTTCTACTATAGATACGACAGAAAGTGGTTATACGTTCCCGATTAGTGCCAGTTTTGGTGTCAGCTCTTCCGATATATCGGGCTATCAGCTTAAACAGTTGTTAGCTGATGCAGATCTGGCAATGTACAGAGCCAAGCAATCAGGACGGGATCAGATTGCAACTTATACTCACCTTATAGATAAAGCGGACTAAAAATTTATTGTCGTTGTGTATTATAACGTTACTGTAGTAGTTGTAATTCTTTACAGCCGGGTGCAGGATGGTACTTAAATTCTGATTTAATTTAAAACCTTTCACTGTGATATAACAATTATACAGGGACTAACAATGAATAAAGTAATTAGCTTGCTTGAAACTTTGGGGCAGAATGCTGCGTTACAGAGCCTGGATACTGCAGCTTTACAAAAAGTATTTAACCCGTTGGATATGGATGTTCAGGTGCAGCAGGCTATCTTGAGCAGGGATCACGTTCAGTTAGAAGCCTTATTACAAGTGCGGAACAAAGTGATATGTGCAATTTGCCCCGCAGAAGAACCGCCACAAGATGTGCCAGAGAATGACGACGAGACTGAGGAAAAGTCATCGGTTGCCGCTAACTTTTAGATTGGCTCAGCCACTGCTAATTAAACTTATAAAACCAGCATTGATAATCTTTGCTGGTTTTGTTGCTATTGCACCAGCCAGTGAAATGACCGAGCGACTGGACGCATTGGATGATCTTAAAGTCGTTAATGTAGCGCAGTTCAGTGAAAAACTGGCAGTTATTGCTGAAAACGCCGGGAAGCTGACACAGTATGAATACGACTATTTAGAGTTACTGCAAAGCTATGAAATGTCGCTGCGTGGTGATTTCGACGGAGCAGCAGCGTTGCTGGAGTCAATGCTAGCCCGTGATACTGAACCGGAAATTGTTTTTCGGGTTAAAGCACTGTTGGTGAATGTGTTTGCAGTAACCAGAAATTACCGCAATGCGTTTTCTTATCTTGAACAAATAAGCCGTGAAGTTCAGTCTGTAACATCAACCCGGGCAAAAGAGCACGGCCTGAGCGTACTGGCTTATACTTATAATCAGCTGTCAGAGTTTGATATTGCCAGGTTTTATGCTCAGGTATTGATCGATAGCGCAACATCAGAAAAAACACTGTGTCATGCCAGACATCATTTAATCGAATCGTTGTATGGGTTAGGGCAATGGGAGCTTTTCAGCACTATGGTGGAATCATCAGTAAGCCATTGTGTTGATAACCGGGAGCTGATTTTTGCTAACCTTATCCGCCTTAAATACTTTAACTATTTATTACAGACAGAACAGTACCGGCAGGCTGACAAGTATTATGATTCATTCATAGATTCAGTTACTAAAACAAATTACCCATTTCTGCTGGCAGGAGTTTTAGGAGCAGGAGCGCAAAACAGTCTGGCCCTGGCAGAATACAACATTGCAGAAGAGCGGGCTAATCGCACCTTACAGCACTCGGGCGCTTCAGAGTTTAGCTTACCGGTGTTAAATGCTTATTATGTGTTATACCAGGTTAACTATACACGGCAAAATTTCAATAAGGCATTGGAATATCATGTAAAGTATACTTCTGCTCTAAAAGCGAATAGCGATGACCGCTTTGTAAGACAACAAGCCTATCACGTTGCTAAAGCGGAAATAGAAGTGAAAGATCAGCGCTTAGCCTTACTCGATAAAGATAACGAATTACTTTTTTTACAAAAAAACCTGTATCAGCAAGAAGTAAAACAAAACCGCCTTATTATGCTGTTGCTACTGCTAATTGTAGCTTTGGCCAGTTTTATGGCATACCGCGGTATGTCCGGGCGTAGTCGCTTTAAAAAAATTGCCGAATATGATCAGTTAACCGGTATTAGTAACCGTTATCACTTTAACAACCAGGCCAGAGTAGCGCTGGACTATTGTGAGCTGGATGCCAAACCTGCAGCACTGATTTTATTTGACCTGGATCACTTTAAAAATATAAACGATCGATGCGGCCACGCCACAGGCGATTGGGCACTGCAGCAGGTGGTAAAAACCTGCCGTAATTTTATGCGCAATAATGATGTATTTGGCCGCATTGGCGGGGAAGAGTTTGCTGTCGTGTTGCCGGGTTGCCATGCGGATAAAGCTGCATTGATGGCCGAGATATGCCGTGATGCCATTGCCACTATAGATACTAAAGCCAGCGGTTGTACGTTTCCTCTTAGTGCCAGTTTTGGTGTCAGCTCTTCCGATACGTCTGGCTATCAGCTTAAACAGCTACTGGCTGATGCTGATCTGGCAATGTACAAAGCGAAGCAGTCCGGGCGGGATCAGGTATCAATGTATACAGAAGAGCTGGGCTGATTTACTGTGTCACAAGCGTCAGGTTTGGCTGAGTGCGTTAACTGCGGTAGAATCAGTGCATTATGACAACCCGGAGCTGGCGCATGGCGCAACTATCTACCCAACACGTCCAACTGCTGCAACATGGCGATTTTTTGCAACTCACTCTTTCAAACCCTGATGGCTTGCCATCATCACAGTTTTCATTACCTGATGGCACAGCGGTCAGGATTTTCGATACAGGCGTAATATGTTTTGAGCCGGCACTTTGTGAAAGCAATACCAAAGATATCGTTCTGTCCTGTGGCGTACACGGCAATGAAACGGCGCCGATAGAGATTTGCGCTGAGCTGGTAAAAGACCTGCTAACCGGCCAACTTCAACTTAAACATCGCTTGTTAGTGCTGTTTGGCAACCCTGCCGCGATAAATGCCGGTACACGCGAAATTATCGAAAACCTAAACAGGCTATTTTCCGGTCACCATAGCATGGGCGCGGGCCTGATTAACGCTGAGCGTAAGCGCGCTAAGGCGTTGGAAGAGTACGTCAGTCGTTTCTATCAAGAGATACGCGTAACCAGTGCGGTGCCGCGTAACCGTTATTTATATGATTTACACACTGCTATCCGTGGCTCCCGTTTTGAAAAATTTGCCGTGTATCCGTTCTTGCATAATAAGCCGTGGCAAAAGGCCGAGTTTGAGTTTTTACAGGCCTGTGATGTCACGACAGTGCTGTTAATGCAAACGCCGGCGTCTACCTTCAGTTACTACGCGTCTAACAGCCATGGTGCCGATGCCTTTACCATTGAGCTGGGCAAGGTAAAGCCGTTTGGCCAGAACGATATGCAACGTTTTGCCAAAGCGCGTGCTGCGCTGCGCCAATTGGTTGGCGAAGACGCGGTGAGCACAGTTCATTTTGACGAGCAGCAATTTCAGCTGTATCAAGTGTATCGCGCGATCAATAAACAAACGCAGGAGTTTAAACTGCACTTTGCGGATGATGTAGAAAATTTTACTGCTTATCCGCAAGGCACCTTGCTGGCGACAGACGGTGATATTGAGTACAGAGTAGAGCGCGAAGGTGAAGCCATTATTTTCCCCAATGCCAAAGTGGCCATAGGTCAGCGCGCTATGCTGATGGTGGTGCCCACTACGGTGGCGCACAATATCGCTTAACGGCTTATTCCCACAGTAAACTGCTGTAAAGAGTAAATTTAAGCTGACAGTCGTTCGAGCTGCTTGCCGGGCCAAACCCGGCCGGCGGTTGCAATGCAGTTTACGTAAAGGTAAAGTTGCCGCCGATAATAATCAGAACACACCGGTGCCGGTTAACGCCAGGCACAAAACGGGGAGAGCGGTTAAAACCGCTATACTGGACGGTAGAAGCTAAGTTCCGCCAGCCTGATACCAAGGCCGGGTTGGCGGAGCTGCCACCTGTCTGACACGTATAACAAACAAGAGACACCCTATGACTAACCCAAATAACGCCACCATTACCACGGTGCACACTGCGGAGTTTACCGCCGGTGATGCGTTAAAAATTCCTACACTACGCATTTTACGTGACGATGGCAGCTTGTACGAAGGTGCTGTAGCGCCGGAGTTGGATAAAGCTACCGCCATTAAAATGTACGATACCATGGTGTTTACCCGCGTACTGGATGAGCGCATGTTAGCCGCCCAGCGTCAGGGCCGTATCAGCTTTTATATGCAATGTTTAGGCGAAGAGGCCACTACGGTGGGTAGCGCAGCGGCATTGACAGAGCAAGATATGATCATGGCGCAGTATCGCGAACAGGGCGCATTGCGTTATCGTGGTTTTACGCTGGAGCAGTTTATGAACCAGCTGTTTTCCAACGAAAAAGATTTGGGTAAAGGTCGGCAGATGCCGGTGCATTACGGCAGTAAAGACATTTACTATATGACCATTTCGTCACCGCTGGGCACACAGATACCCCAGGCCAGTGGTTATGCCTATGCGCAAAAGCTGCGCGGTTTACCTAACACCACTATTTGTTACTTCGGTGAAGGTGCGGCCTCAGAAGGTGATTTCCACGCCGGATTAAATATGGCGGCGGTACACAAGGCGCCGGTAATTTTCTTCTGTCGTAACAATGGCTATGCCATTTCTACGCCGGCCAGTGAGCAGTTTGTTGGTGATGGTATTGCCTGCCGTGCAGTCGGTTACGGTATGAAAGCGCTGCGGGTAGATGGCGCTGACATTTTAGCGGTGTACCAGGCCACTAAAATGGCACGTGACCACGCACTTAAGCATAACGAGCCGGTGTTAATTGAATCTATTGCTTACCGTTTAGGTGCACATTCCTCGTCTGACGATCCAAGTGGTTACCGCTCAAAAGAAGAAGAAGAAAAGTGGCGCCAGAACGACCCTATTGCCCGTTTCCGTTTATGGCTGGTAGAAAAAGGCTGGTTGAACGAAGCCGACGATAAAGCCACTATTGAAGCGCTGCGCAGCGAAATTCTCGATGCGTTAAAAGTGGCGGAAAAAGTGGCCAAGCCTGGCATAGAGCACCTTATTTCTGATGTTTACGCCGAGCCAATACCGGCATTACAACAACAATTAGATGAATTAAAAGCGCATATCCGTAATTATCCGGAAGCGTATCCGGTAACGGCGGGGAGACTGGACTAATGGCAAAAATGAACATGTTGCAGGCCATTAATAATGCGCTTGATTTAGCCATGGCCAAAGACGACAGCGTAGTGTGTTTTGGTGAAGACGTGGGCCACTTTGGTGGTGTGTTTCGTGCCACCAGCAAACTGCAGGAAAAATACGGCAAAGCACGCTGCTTTAATACGCCGTTAACCGAGCAGGGCATTGCCGGTTTTGCTAACGGTATGGCAGCTCAGGGTATGAAGCCGGTGGCGGAAATTCAGTTTGCCGACTATATCTTCCCGGCCTTTGACCAGATCGTTAACGAAACGGCCAAGTTCCGCTACCGCTCCGGTAATGAGTTTAATGTCGGTGGTTTGGTGTTCAGAAGCCCATACGGTGGTGGTATTGCCGGTGGCCATTATCACAGCCAGTCACCGGAAGCCTATTTTGCCCATACCCCGGGTTTAAAAGTGGTGATCCCGCGCGATCCTTATCAGGCTAAAGGCCTGCTGTTAGCCTCTATTGCCTGCCCGGATCCGGTTATTTTCTTTGAACCGAAAAAGCTGTACCGCGCCTCCACCGGCGAAGTGCCGGAAGAGTACTACGAAATTGAACTGGGCAAAGCCGAGGTAACACAACAAGGTAAAGACATTACTGTGCTGGCCTGGGGTGCGCAGATGGAAATTGTGCAAAAAGCAGTTGAGATGGCCGAAAAAGACGGCATTTCCTGTGAAGTGATAGACCTGCGTAGCATATTGCCATGGGATGCCGATACCGTAGCGACGTCGGTGAAGAAAACCGGCCGGTTGGTCATTAACCACGAAGCGCCGTTGACCGGAGGTTTTGCCGGTGAAATTGCCGCTACTATCCAAAAAATGTGTTTCCTGCATCTGGAAAGCCCGATTGAACGGGTCTGTGGTATGGACACGCCATACCCGCTGGCGCTGGAAAAAGAGTATGTGGCGGATCATTTAAAAACCTACGAAGCGATAAAACGCTCAGTTAACTTTTAACGGAGGCAGTGATGAAAAAAGATTTTATTCTGCCGGATATCGGTGAAGGTATAGTTGAGTGTGAAATTGTTGACTGGCTGGTTGCCGAAGGTGACACCATCAGCGAAGATCAACCGGTATGCGATGTGATGACCGACAAAGCGCTGGTGCAAATTCCGGCCGTGCATAACGGTGTAGTGTCAAAGTTGTATTACGCCAAAGGCGATATTGCCAAAGTGCATGCGCCGCTGTTTGAAATGCAACTGGCTGGCACTGATGACGCAGTGGTTGCAGCGCAGCCGAAAGCTGTTGCTGCGCCAGAGGCTGAGGTGTCTGCGGGTAGCGAAGATTTTATTTTGCCCGATATTGGCGAAGGCATTGTTGAGTGTGAAATTGTCGACTGGTTAGTTAATGAAGGCGATGACATTGCCGAAGATCAGCCGGTATGTGATGTGATGACCGACAAAGCGCTGGTGCAAATTCCGGCCAAATACTCAGGTAAAGTCACTAAACTGTATTACGCCAAAGGCGAGATTGCCAAAGTGCATGCGCCGCTGTTTGCTATGCAACATGCCGGTCTGGCATCCGCGCCGCAGGCTGCTGCTGTAACGCCAACTGCTGCGCCGGCTAAAGCTGCCTGTGCACTACAGCAAAAAAATGACGCTGTTAGCACTAATACCAGCTCTAATGGTAAAGCTCTGGCCAGCCCGGCGGTACGTCGTTTAGCCCGCGAGCTGAGTATTGATATCAGCAAAGTAGCGGGCAGCGGTGACAAAGGCCGTGTATATAAAGACGATGTACGTGCTTTTGCTGATGGCAAAGCACCGACCCCTGCATCAACGGGTAATGCAGCAAACGCAAGCAGCACCACAGCCTCTGCAACTGTAACATCAGGCAGTAGCCCTACCGAGCCGATTAAAGGCATCAAAGCGGCTATGGCCCGGCAGATGGTAGAGTCGGTTTCTACCATTCCGCATTTTACCTACTGTGAAGAGATTGATTTAACCGAACTGATAGCACTGCGCGCCGGCTTAAAAGACCAGTATGCCAAGCAGGGTGTAAAGCTGACCATGATGCCGTTTTTTATAAAGGCCTTGTCGCTGGCGATTAATCAGTTCCCGATTATGAATGCCAAAGTGAACCAGGACTGCACTGAGTTGACCTATTTTGACGATCACAATATCGGCATAGCAGTAGACTCGAAAATTGGTTTACTGGTGCCGAATATCAAAGGTTGTCAGCGTAAATCTATTATTGATATTGCTAACGATTTAACCCGCTTAACCGAGCAAGCCCGTGAAGGCCGTGTCAGCCCGGCCGATTTAAAAGGCGGTACTATCAGTATCTCTAATATCGGCGCCATTGGCGGCACTGTTGCTACGCCCATTATCAATAAGCCGGAGCTGGCGATAGTAGCACTGGGTAAGGTGCAAACCTTGCCACGCTTTAATGCTAAAGGTGAGGTGGAAGCACGCCAACTAATGCAAATCAGCTGGTCGGGCGATCATCGGGTTATCGACGGTGGCACCATAGCGCGCTTTACCAACCTGTGGAAACAGTATCTGGAGCAACCTTCAGCCATGCTGGTAGCAATGCGCTGACAGACAACCGTTTGTACTTGGCAGCTAAGCTGCTTTCTGCTAAAACCCACTCATTGTAGTGGGTTTTTTTATTTTCTTTGCTCAGAGACAGCTATGCACGAATTTGATGATTTACGGGTACTGGTGCAGGCACACAGCCCGCTGATTGTAATTGAAAGTTATGAAGAACCCCGCGCGCTGTTGCTGATAAAACGGCTGGCGGTAAATTTAATGCGGCCGGTATTTAAATGGACCATCACCGAAGGCCTGCAGCGGCTGGATACTGAGCACAGTGCCCAGGCATTTAATGCGGATCCGACCAATTTGTTGGCGCAAATTAAAGCTACCCGCAACCCCGGCATCTTTGTGTTGTGCGATTTCCATCCGTTTTTAGCCGAGCCTAAGCATGTACGCTATATCAAGGAAATCGCTCAGGCGCATGAGCAACTGGGCCACACTATTATGCTGTTAAGCCACGCGATAGCGGTGCCGTCTGAGTTGGCCCGTTTTTGTTATCGCTTTGAGCTAAGCTTGCCGTCAGATCAACAAATCCGCCAGTTAGTGCATGAAATGGCCGATAGCTATACGGTTAAACAGGGCATAACGGCAGAGCTGACACCGGATAATCTGACGCTGTTGGTACAAAATCTGCGTGGTTTAACCTTTGAAGAGGTAAAGCGTTTAGCCTACAAAGCCATTGCTGATGATGGTGCTGTTACTGCCGCAGATATTCCGCGGATTAACCGTGCCAAGTTCAGCTTGCTACAAACCGACGGTGTGCTGTCGCAGGTATTTGACAGCGTTAGCTTTAACAACGTGATTGGCCTGGCCAGCCTTAAACATTGGATAGCGCAGCGCCATCAGGCCTTTGTGGCGCAGCAAGCCGACACGCCCAAAGGGCTGTTGCTAACCGGGGTGCAAGGCACCGGCAAAAGTCTGGCGGCCAAAGCCATTGCCGGCAGTTGGGGCTTGCCGCTGCTGCGGTTGGATATGGCCGGACTGTATAACAAATACATTGGCGAAACAGAGAAAAACCTCGCCCAGGCGCTGGCGCTTGCAGACGCGATGTCGCCCTGTGTGTTATGGATAGATGAAATTGAAAAAGGCTTGTCCGGTGGCGATAGCGATAACGGCGTTACCCGGCGTTTGCTGGGCAGTTTCCTGACCTGGTTATCTGAGCGTAAGTCGCAGGTTTTTCTGGTTGCCACGGCGAATAACATTCATGAACTGACACCGGAGCTGCTGCGTAAAGGCCGCTTCGATGAAATTTTCTTTGTTGATTTACCCACTGAAGAAGAATGCTTGCAGCTGCTTAAACTGCACCTGGCAAAACGCCAGCTTAGCTTAACTGACGAGGCGCTGCAGTCGGCGCTGGCGCTAGGCCGTGGCTTCTCCGGCGCGGAATTAGAGCAGGCAGTAGTCGGAGCCGGTTTCCGTGCCCGTGCAGACAACGCGGAATTCAGCCTGGCTCATCTGGTCACTGAGCTTTCTGCTACCCAGCCGCTATCGGTGGTAATGGCAGAGCAGGTGAATGCACTGCGCCAATGGGCGCTTGAACGCTGCGTTAAGGCCTAGTGCTGATGCAATATAAGAACCAGCTGCGAAACTTCTATATTCCGGAAGAGCAGTCAATTTATCTGCTTAACGCCAATGACGCAAAAAAGCTGAAAGATTGGGTAGCGCTGTGTATTTCTGAGCTGGAAAAACTGGGTTACAGCCAAATAGAGCTGATAGGTAAGGGCGCCTATGGCTTTGCCTTTGCCGGATTGGATGGCGGCGGCCAGGCCTGTGTGTTTAAGTTTTCACGCATTAATTTGCCGCAGCATATTCAGGATCGACTGGCCGATGAAGCTTATATGTTGTCGCAGGTGCAACACCCGAATGTACCACGCTATATCACCTATCAGGTGGTAAAGAAGCAGGGTATTTTGATGATGCAACGCGGCAAGGGCATGGATTTGGAGCATTACAGCTTAAAGCATGGCCGTTTAAGCGCCAGGCTGTTAATGGATATTGCCTGCCAGTTGGCTGACGTACTGCTGGCGCTGCGTAGCCATGTTAAAGACGGTGAGTTAATACCAATAGTGCACGGCGACGTTAAGCCGTCGAATCTAGTGTTTGACGAGCAAAGCGGCCTGGTCAGTTTAATTGATTGGGGCTCGTCGGTGTTTGCCCAGCTTGATGCACAGGGCCAGTATTTATCCAACAACGTGATGCAGCTGATGTCGGCAGACTTACAAAGCACCAATGCACGGATGGGCGATGTGTATTTTATCGGCCCGGAACAGCGCAGCGGTGCTTTGTCCAGCCCGCGCTTTGACGAGCAGGGCGTTGCCGGCACTTTGTATGCGCTGGCATCCGGCCAGTCTTGCCGTTTTGGTAGTAAAGCGATACCTGCACGTAGCCTCGGCTTGCCGGTCGAGTTTGCTACGATGCTGGACAGTATGCTGTCAGACGATGCCATGCTGCGCGCTCAGGCCGGCGATTATTTTTTACAGCAAATGCCCAGGTTAAAGCATCTGGTGCTGCCGCCCCTGCCGCTGTTTGATGAAGCGCCGCTGTTGCCGGTATGGGTAAGCCCGCAGGTGCGGGAGCTGGATACCGTGGTTTATTCTTCGCGTAAGTCGTTTTTGCGTGAGCACAGTGAAGAAGAAGGCATTGCGTATGTCGATGATGTGCAACTGGAGCGCTATTACAAAAATTATTTGCAGGGCATGGGCGAAACAGAAAAAGCCTTTGTTGCTGCTGTTAGCCGGCTGGCGCGCTTCCCGGTGGTAGGTGGCCTCGCCATTCACTGGCAAGCCGGTGGTGTTTATATAGATTCCAGCCTGAATTTGTATGATGAACGTTTAGCACAGTCTTTTGCTTTGTCGGTAAATAATGTGGTTACGCTGGCCCGTGCTATTGCCAAAGTAGGTATTTTTAAAGCCTGTTTATTTAACGCCCGCAATACCATTCATATCAGCAGAGATAGCGTTAGCGAGCCATTCACAGCACCGCCGGATGCGGCTATTCCTTATCAATTAGCGCCGGTGTTAAGTAATGAAGATGCCAGTAAGCAGCACTCATACTTTGAAGATGGTAAAGACCCGGACGAGCAACTGATATTGCCGAATGCCATTATGGACGATATTGCTAAGCTGAACTTAATTCGGCACACCGGCTGTATTATTTTTGAAGTAACCACCTTGTATATGAAGGTTCACAGTTATTATCGCTTGCTCGACCCGGTTGCGGAGCCTGAGTTTAAGCGTTTATTGCACAGTATTTTGCATAAAGTGTCGCTGATAAGCGGAGAGGGCGTCGGCGGTTTTATGAAATTGCCTTACAAGGACACGCGCTTTTTCAGCCATCAGGCGCAGCAACCGGTGTGTTACTATCCGTCAAATCCACATAAAATAACTAGCTGACAGCTGGCTAACTGTATAAATCTCAGCCAAACAGGCTCAGTCCACAGCTAAAACAGCTCAGGCGGGGAAATCTTTGCCCTGAAGTGGTTTAAATTCTCGGGTAAAACGAGTAATGTACGGGTTTTGAGCATTAGTCAGAAACCTATACTTCATGTCTACCGATAAAACCGCGTTATATCGTTTGCTAAACCAGCAGGCGCAGGCGTTGATCGACGGCGAAACCGATCTGATTGCCAATATGGCAAACCTCAGTGCATTGTTATTTAATCAGCTGCCGGAGTTAAACTGGGCTGGCTTTTATATTATACGCGCAGGTGAATTAGTGTTAGGGCCATTTCAGGGCCAGGTTGCCTGTGTGCGTATTGCTGTAGGAAAGGGTGTTTGCGGCACAGCTGTGGCGACCGGGCAAGTGCAACTGGTAAAAGATGTGCACGAATTTCCGGGCCATATTGCCTGTGATGCCGCCAGTAACTCTGAAATTGTGTTACCGCTGCGCCACAACGGCGAGATTATCGCGGTGCTGGATATAGACAGCCCCAGCCTGGCACGGTTTGACGCAGAAGATAAAGCCGGGCTGGAACAGTTAATTGAATTGTTTGAGCAGCACCTGGCTGTAACACTATGAAAGATACTATTTCTATTCACGACTATTTGTTCGACCAGGCAGATATCGGTGACTGGGAAGGTGAAGAAGAACTGGTAACTGATAAGATAAACGCTGTTTATCATGCTGTATGGCAAAGTTTACCCGAGGATATCAGCAGCACTCAGGTTGAGCAGTTATTACCCGCTATCTGGGATGAACTGCGCGGCGGCACTGTGCTGTTGGAAGCGGACGAAGATGAACTAATAGATTGGGCGTTGGCTTATGTTCGCCAACAGCTGGAAGAAGGCAAGCCGAATGCGGATGCCGCAGATGAAGAAGAGTGAAGCGTTAATGACCACCCCAACTGAACAAAATGTAAAAGCGGCAACAGTAAAAGATGTACTGGCGTATCTTGCCACACAGTTTCCAGCATGTTTTAGCCTGACCGGCGAAGCCAAACCTCTGAAAGTTGGTATTTTTCAGGACTTGGCAGGTCGCTTGCAAAGCGATGCTACTGTCAGTAAAACCCAGTTACGTCAGGCACTGAGAATTTATACTTCCAGCTGGCGTTATCTGGAAGCAACTAAAGAGGGTGTTACCCGGATAGATTTAGATGGTGTAGCCGGTGAGCCGATTGACGCTTCTCAAGCCGAACATGCCAGAAAATTACTGGATGAAAGTAAGGCTAAAGCGGCTGAAAAGCGCAAAGCTAAACTGGCTGAAGCTAAGGCCAAAAATCCTCAGCCAGTAACAACAGACAAACCTGCTTACAAAAAAACACCGAACAAAAAAGCAATTCTTCCCTCTAAAGGCACTAAGGTTAATCAGAAACCTGTTTCTCAATCACAGACAGACAATGCTCCTGTACCAGCAACTGCCTTGCAGCCGGTGGTAACAGGCCAGGTTATAGTTGGTAGTAAAGTGCTGATAAAACTTGGACAAAATCCAATGCCGGCAACGGTATTGGAAGTACACAAAGACGATGTGACTGTGCAACTGGGTTCTGGTATGGTTGTGAAAACACGTCAGGACAGTTTGTTTTTGGCCTGAACAACACAGAGTAGCTTATGAAAAAACATTCAGCACTAGCAATTGCACTTCTTATAGCCTTTGGCCTTAATGCCGCTCCTGATGCAGCACAAGAGCCTTTGGTACTGCCCACTATGGCGCAGGATACACAACATGCCACTGCCAGTAAGCGGATTGCCGCACTGTTCACCCGTGGCCATTACACAAATGTGCAATTGGATGATGCACTGTCCTCCAGAATGTTTGATACCTATGTTAAAAACCTCGATTACTACCGTAACGTATTAACTAAAGCCGATGTTGAAAGCTTTGAGAAATACCGCGATCAGTTTGATGATGGTATTAACAAAGGTAACCTGAGTTTTGCTTTCGATATGTTCAACATTACGTTAAAGCGACGCTCAGAACGTTTCGACTACGCTCTGCAACTGCTTGATAAAGGCTTTGATTTTACCGTTGAAGATCAGTACGCCTATGATCGTGAAGACGCAGCCTGGCCAGCCAATGACGCTGAGCTAAATGAAATTTGGCGGCAAAGAGTTAAATTCGATGCGCTGAACCTAAAATTGGCAGGCAAAGAAGCAGAAGAAGTTAACACTATTCTGGCTAAGCGCTATCGCAGCACACAGAAACGTCTGGCACAAACCGAAAGTGAAGATGTATTTCAACTGGTAATGAATTCTTTTGCCCGCAGCATTGAAGCTCACACCTCTTATTTATCGCCCAGAAATGCCGATCGTTTTCAGCAAGAGATGAACCTGTCTCTTGAAGGTATCGGGGCAGTGTTGCGTGCCGATGAAGACTATACGGTGATACAAAGCCTGGTACCCGGCGGTCCGGCTGATTTAACGCAAAAGTTAAAACCGAAAGATAAAATTATCGGTGTGGCGCAGGATAAAACCGAATTTGTTGATGTTATCGGCTGGCGTCTGGATGATGTGGTCGATCTTATTAAAGGCCCCAAAGGTAGCACAGTGCGGCTGCAGGTGGTGGGTGCAAACGATATTGGCACCAGTCAGGCACAGGTTATTACTATAGTGCGCGACAAAATCCGGTTAGAAGACCGTGCAGCAAAAGCTGAAGTACTTAAGCCGGTGTTGTCTGAGCTGGATCAGAAAATCGGTGTGATCAGCATCCCTGGTTTTTATAATAACCTTGCTGACGATGTCAAAAAGCTGTTGGCTGAGTTAAATACAGAAAAAGTCGACGGCATTATTATCGATTTACGCGGCAATGGTGGGGGCTCCTTACAGGAAGCTACTTTACTGACAGGGTTATTTATTGACCGGGGGCCGGTAGTACAAATTCGCGAAGGCGATGGTAAGGTTTCAGTATCGCAAGATAATGACGGTGTCAGTTACTATGATGGCCCGTTAACCGTGGTGGTAGACCGTTACAGTGCTTCAGCTTCAGAGATTTTTGCTGCTGCTATGCAGGACTATGGCCGGGCGTTAATTGTTGGTGAGCAAACCTTTGGTAAAGGTACCGTGCAGCAACATCGCGGACTGGGACGTATTTACGATATGTTTGAAAGCCCGTTGGGCAGCGTACAATACACTATTGCTAAATTCTACCGTATTAACGGTGGCAGTACGCAGCACAAAGGCGTGATCCCTGATATTCAGTTCCCTACGGCAATAGATCCTGCCGAGTGGGGTGAGAGTAAAGAGGAATACGCCTTACCATGGGATTCGATTAATGCGGCAAACTACACCACATTAAATGATATTTCTCCGCTGATACCCACATTGCAGCAAAAACATCAGGCACGTATTAGTAAAGAAGTAGAATTTCAGTATCTGATGCAGGACATTGCTGACTATAAGCAGCAGATGAACGATAAAACGGTATCTTTGCGTGAAGCCAACCGCGTTACAGAACGTGATGAGAATAAAGCTAAGCAGTTGGTACGTACCAATGAGCGGCTAAAACGCCTGGGTTTACCAGAAGTCACGTCACTGGATGATGTACCGGAGCAGGTAGAGAAAATAGACGCGTTTTTGGAAGAGGCTGCCAGCATTACTGCAGATTTTAAAGCTGCAACCAGACTGGCTAAAAAATAAGCTCAAACTATAACACACCCTATAAGGCGGTATTCATTACCGCCTTTTGTTAATTTGAAAAACATAATAATTATAAAGGTTTAACTATGAGTGCACGCGGTGAATTTTCATCGAGGATTGGCTTTGTTCTGGCGGCATCAGGCTCTGCCGTTGGGCTTGGTAATATATGGGGCTTTCCTTCTCAGGTTGCCAGCAATGGCGGTGCTGCTTTTGTATTAATGTATCTAATCCTGGCTTTTTTACTGGCCTATCCGGTACTGATGGCCGAGTTATTGATTGGCCGTGCAACCAAGTCTAATGTAGTTGATGCGCTGGGGCAGATATCCAAAGGCCGGTCAGGGCGTTTTGTCGGCATCTGTGGCCTGATTACCGTATCACTAATCCTGGCTTTTTATGGCATAGTCGGTGGCTGGATGCTGGCCCATGCACTGGAAGCTCTTGCTAGCCTGGCGGGCTTTACTAGTCTGGCTCAGTGGCTTATTTCGTTTTCACTAAGCCGCAATATCATTTTTTGTGCACTGTTTATGTTTCTCACCGTTGGTATTGTCAGTGGTGGGGTTGTTAACGGTATTGAGCGTTGGTCTGTAAGACTGATGCCAACCCTGTTTGTTATTATGGTGTTGTTGTTTGCCTATGTTATGACTCAGCAAGGCGCGATGGAAGGGCTGAAAGTTTATCTTTTACCTGATTTTGCAGAAGCACTGAACCCGGATTTGCTGATTAGTGCGATGGGGCAGGCTTTTTTCTCTATGTCGCTGGGTGTTGGCACTATGCTGATTTATGGCTCTTATGTTAGCCAGAAAGAAAATCTACCCCGCTTAGGTGCTGCGGTATCTTTAGTTGATATTGGTGTGGCAGTATTAGCAGGTTTACTGATTATTCCTGCAATGTACGTTGCTTTGCATAACGGTGTGCAAATTTTCAGTGAAAGCGGGCAGTTATTAGCCGAAGATACGCTTATCTTTACTGTGTTGCCGTCATTATTCAGTACCATGGGTATGGTTGGGTTGCTGGTATCACTGGCTTTTTTTCTACTCATGTCTATCGCTGCGCTGACTTCATCTATCTCAATGCTGGAAGTTCCGGTGTCATACATGGTAGAGCACCGTAAAGTTGCCAGGCAAAAATCTGTTTGGGTAGTTGCTGCCATCATTTTTGCTGCCAGCCTCGTTATTATTTTCAACTTTGACAGCTTGTTCGGTTTTGTTATCACATTAACTACCCGTTACAGTCAGCCTTTACTTGGTCTGATGCTGTGTATATTTGCCGGTTGGGTATGGAAGCGTAATGAAATTTTGCAAGAGCTGAAGAAAGCAGACGAACATGCACAGTACCGCTGGTTCTGGCGGATCTGGCCATGGTACGTTAAGTTTGTCTGCCCACTGATTATAGTGGTGATGTTCTACCGGTCTTTGTAAGTTTCAGCTGACTAACATTTACAACAATAATAAAAGTGGGAGGCGCTTCGGGCGCCTTTTACCAATGGGAGCCACAATCCATGTCTGAAAAACAACCCAGCTTTCTCGATGCTGCCATTCCTCTGGTCGTGCTGATCGTGTTGCTGTCTGCATCGGTATATCTTTTTGCTGATAACTCATCTTACGGTCCTAACCAGATCGCTTTATTTATGGCAACGGCCGTCGCGGTTGTTATAGGTCTTAAAAATGGTTATCGCTGGTCAGTGATGGAAAAGGCCATGGTGAAGGGTATTTCACTGTCATTAGGGGCGGTACTGATCCTGTTGTCGGTTGGAGCATTAATTGGCACCTGGATGCTGTCCGGTACTGTGCCCACGCTTATCTATTACGGTTTACAAATTTTAAGCCCAAGCTGGTTTTATGCTGCAAGCTGTTTGTTATGCGGCATAGTCGCAATGAGTATTGGTAGTTCTTGGACCACCGCAGCCACTATCGGTGTTGCTTTAATTGGTGTTGCTGGCGGCCTGGGGCTCTCTCCGGCGATTACTGCAGGTGCCATAGTGTCGGGCGCATATTTTGGTGACAAACTATCACCACTTAGTGAAACAACCAATCTGGCTCCAGCGGTTGCTGGTGCTGATTTATTTGACCATATCAGGCATATGCTCTGGACAACCATTCCCAGTTTTGTGCTGGCGTTACTGCTGTTTACTATTATTGGTTTTAACTCTGATGTCAGCTCTGACTTAATGCGTATTGATCAAATCAGCAATGTGCTACAAGAGAACTTTTCTATCAGCTTCGTATCGCTGGTGCCGCTGTTTGTGCTGTTAGCTATGGCTATAAAGAAGGTGCCTGCGTTTCCAACCGTATTTATCGGTGCCTTGTTAGGTGGCTTGTGGGCTGTATTTTTCCAGTCTGAATTATTAAGCAGGCTGGTTGAGCAGGATATCCCCGCTGCATTGGGCATTACCAAATTGCTTTGGCATACCCTGCATGCAGGTTTTAGTATTGATACCGGCAATGCCAGTTTGAACGACTTACTCAGCGGTGGTGGCATGTCCAGCATGCTCAACACCGTGTGGCTGGTTTTCAGTGCGATGATGTTTGGTGCCACTATTGAGAAAATAGGCCTGCTGCGTAAATTTGTTGCATCAATCTTGTTTTTTGCCCGCAGTACTGGCTCATTAATTACCAGCACCATTGCCACTTGTTTTGTAACTAACGTACTAACGGCTGATCAATATATGTCTATTGTTATGCCTGGACGGATGTTTAAAGAGGAATATGAGCGCCGGGGCCTGGCACCGGTGAATTTGTCCCGCACTCTGGAAGACGGCGGTACTATTACCAGCCCATTGATCCCATGGAATACCTGTGGTGCTTACATGCACAGTGTGCTGCAGGTTAGCCCGCTGGATTACGCATTTTATGCCTTCTTTAACCTTATAAACCCGCTGTTAGCTATTATTTATGCTTATTGCGGTATTAAAATATTGCGCCTGACGCCTCCTGATTCAGTCAGGCCACAAACTGCTAAAGTTTAACCGGAAAAAGCCTGATTTGTTCAGGCTTTTTCGTCATTATACTTAGCTGTATCGTTGTTTATTTTACCGGAAGCCTGCTATGTCTCAGAATAACTTACCGCGCACGGCCAAGCGCCTTGCAGATTACACTGCACCTGCTTTTAACATTAGCCACGTTGACTTGTGTTTTGAATTGGATGCAGAAGCCACCAGGGTAACTTCCGTACTGCAAATTAACCGCAATCAGCCTGATGTGCCATTAAAACTGGACGGACAGCAGCTAACGTTGATCAACGTGGCAATAGACGGCCAGTTATTGGAGTCAGCTGATTATCAGCTTGAAGCTGAAAGCCTAACCCTATTTACGGTTGGGCAGCAGTGCGAGCTGACGATCATTTGTGATATCGCACCGCTGCACAATACCGCGCTTGAAGGCCTGTATATGGCTGGCGACACTTATTGCACACAATGTGAAGCAGAAGGCTTTCGCCGTATCAGTTATTTCCCCGATCGGCCAGATGTATTGGCAGAATACAAAGTTACCATTAAAGCAGATGCCAAACGTTATCCGTATTTGTTATCTAATGGTAATAAGGTATCTGAGCATATCGATGAACAAGGCTTAAGAGTAGTGCAGTGGCATGACCCTTTTCCTAAACCCTGCTATTTGTTTGCCTTGGTTGCCGGAGACTTTGATGTTCTGACGGATGAGTTTATTACGCAATCCGGCCGTGAGGTGAGTTTACAACTGTTTGTCGATAAAAGTGCGATAACCAAAGGCAGTTTTGCACTGGAGTCGTTAAAACGCGCCATGCAATGGGATGAGCAGCGCTATGGTCTGGAATATGATTTGGATATCTACATGGTGGTCGCGGTAGACTTTTTTAACATGGGGGCCATGGAAAACAAAGGCCTGAACATTTTTAACAGTAAATATGTTTTAGCCGATGCCGCCAGTGCTACTGATCGCGATTACTTTAATATTGAGTCAATTATCGGCCATGAATATTTCCATAACTGGACCGGCAACCGTGTTACCTGCCGGGATTGGTTTCAGCTTAGCCTGAAAGAAGGTTTAACTGTTTTTCGCGATCAGGAATTCAGCGCTGATATGGGCTCTGCCACGTTGTGTCGCATCGATGCGGTTAAGCTGATACGCACCGCCCAGTTTGCTGAAGATGCCAGCCCGATGGCGCACCCTATAAGGCCTGAGCAAGTGCTGGAGATGAATAACTTCTACACTGTTACGGTGTATGATAAAGGCGCCGAAGTGATCCGCATGCTGCAAACCCTGCTGGGGCGTGATACTTTCGCCAAAGGCCTGACACTGTACCTTCAACGGTATGACGGCCAGGCTGCAACCTGTGATGATTTTTTACAGTCGATGCAAGACGTCGCCGCGCAGGATTTATCGCAGTTTCGTTTATGGTACAGCCAGTCTGGCACGCCGCTGCTAACAGCTGTGCAGCATTATGATGCGGTTAACTCACAGTTGGTACTGTCGCTTGCGCAGCAAACTCCGGCAACAGCTGATCAGGCCGAAAAGCAACCACTGCTGATACCGGTACAAATTGAATTGCTGTTTAACAACAAGGCTTCACAGCGGCATTTATTATTGCTGAATGAAAGTGAACAGCAGTATTTGTTTGAAGGGATAACAGAGGCGCCAGTTGTAGTGTGGCTGGAGCATTTTTCCGCACCGGTGAAACTGGCAGCGCAGTACAGCGATGATGACTTATTATTAATTGCCAGCCAGGCAACTGACGGCGTTGCGCGTTGGGATGCAATGCAGCAGTTCTGGAGCCGCAAGGTAGCGCAGCAAGTAGGATCAAACGTTAGCGATGTAACATTGCCCGCAGCGCTGTTTAAACTGATGCAGCACTGGCTGGAACAGCCCGGCACAGATATGGCCATGACTGCAGAATTACTGACTCTACCCGATTTTGATACGCTGGCAGAGCAGTATCAGCTTATTCCGGTAGATAAACTGCTCAGCAGCCTTAATCAGTTTAAACAGTTGCTGGCAGAGCAATTGGCGAAACCATTGAGCAGCTGTTATCGCGCACTGAACACAGGGCGTTATCAGTATCAGGATAATGATGTTGGCCTGCGCAGATTGCGCGCTATCTGTCTGAGTTATCTGGCACAACTCAATGCCAACCAGCCACTGCTGCATACGCACTATTTGAATTCAGACAATATGACCGACACTATGGCTGCTTTAGCTGCAGCTCAGCAGTCTCAAGCGGCGTTGTTTAACCAATTAATTACTGACTTCGCCAGGCGCTGGCAGCACGATGCTTTAGTGATGGATAAATGTTTTGCACTGGTGGCATCGCAACCGACTGCACAAGTGTTTGATGCTATAGAGACCATGCTGACTCATCCGTTATTCAGTTGGAAAAATCCTAATCGTGTACGGGCATTGTTTTCGGCTTTCAGTTTACGTAATCCGCAGCAGTTTCATCGTATTGATGGCAAAGGATATCAACTACTCGCAGATACCATATTGCGGCTTGACCCGCTGAATCCGCAGGTCGCAGCAAGGCTGATAACCCCCTTATTAAGCTGGCGGCGGTTTGACACTAAACGTCAGCAATTGATGCGCGGTGCATTGCAGCTGATAGCAGGGCAAAGCAGCATTAGCAATGATTTGTATGAAAAGGTTAACCGAAGTCTGGATTGATGCGCAGATATTTTTTTAATGCCAGCCTCAGTGCTGAACAGTGCTATGGTTACTATCGCGGAAATATAAAGTATGTGGTGGTGACGGCAGATAACGGCGAGCGAATTCAGCTGCAGTTTAGGCATTTTCAGCGTTATGTCGACATGAACGGTTTGCGCGGGCGTTTTCGTTTAACACTGGCAGACAATGATAGTTTTGTGGCGTTGGAAAAAATTAATTAGAGTATGTACTTTAAACGGTGAATTAAAACAATAGCTTGCAGTTACTGCTGGTTTGACCTTTAATTTCATTAGCTTATAGCTGCTTATTCTGTGCGGTGCCATAAAGGTTAAACCAGAGCATGGCAAAAAAGCCTAAAACATAGCCGTTTTTGGAAAAAACTGAATAGAAATCAACAGATTTACGTTACGGCAAGCCTTGCTTGCAGCTTGAAATGATGTAATTATTTTAATGAAGTAAGCTGAGCTCTGATCAGTTGGCTTGATAATATAACTAAAAAGACACTTATAAAAACCTGCGGGACAGGGGGAGATAACGAGATGAATAAAAGGTCAATAACCTTTGCTAAGAATCCCTTAGCCTTAGGTGTTGCATCAGCGCTGTTTGCCTTGTCAATGGCACCGGTGCATGCAGCATCCTGGAGTCTGGGTGACGTAAATATTACCTTCGATTCCACATTTTCATACGGCGGCAGCTGGCGGGCCGAAGACAGAAATTGGGATACGATCAGTAAAGTTAATCACCCCCGTTTCGACTGGGACGGATATAACGCCGCAACCAACAATATTTATCTGCCTTCGCAAATCTGGCAGGAACCTGGCGCTTACTCAAGTAACGGTGATGCCGGTAATCTGAATTATGATAATGGTGATATGTTTAGCAGCCTGTTTAAAGGTTTGCATGAACTGTCTATTACCAAAGACAATATCGGCCTGTTTACCCGCTTTATGTATTTTTACGACTTTGCGCTGATGGATAAAGACGGTGCTTACACCAACCCGGTGTCCAACCAGAAAGTTGATCCTTGTGCTGACAAAGATGCCCGTGATTTAACCTGTCGGGATATCCGCTTACTGGATGCTTACGTTTACGGTAATTTCAGTTTTAACGACGGTATGAACCCGGTCACGGTTAAAGTTGGCCAGCAGGTGTTAAGCTGGGGTGAAAGTACGCTGATCCAGCATGGTATTAATATTACGCCTATCGATGTCGGTGTGGCGCGAGCGCCTGGTGCCGAGTTAAAAGAAGCCTACATTCCGGTTGGTATGGCCACAATCAATATCGGTTTAACCGATAATCTGTCAACAGAGCTGTTTTATCAGTACCAGTGGGTAAACAGCTATCTGCCGGTGCCTGGCACTTATTTCTCTACCAATGATTTTGCCGGTGAAGGTGGTTATTTACAAAATGTGCAGTTAGGTTTTGCCGGTAACCCGGATATTGATCTTGCTCATGTACTGGCCAATCTTAATGCGCTGGGATCTGCCGTTGCCGGCGGTGCACTTAGCCCTACACAGGCCGGGCAGGCTTATTTAGCTTACCCAACTAAAGTGACATTGCGCCCTTATGGCAGTGCCGGTGAAGTAGAACCTGAAGACGGTGGTGAGTATGGTATCAAGTTCGAGTATTTTGCACCGAACCTGAATGACACTGAATTTGCTCTGTATTATATGAACTACCATAGCCGGGTTCCTGTTATCTCTGGTATCGCTGCAGACTTTTCAAAGGTTTCTGACGATATCGGTCGGTTAGTAAATATGGCTGCAAACGGTGGTGTAAATAAAGATAACATAGCCAGCCTGGCAGCGTTCTCAAAAGCGCTGGTTGAATATCCGGAAGATATTCAACTTTACGGCTTTAGCTTTAACACCACTTTAGGCAATACTTCTGTTGCCGGTGAACTGGCCTATCGTCAGGATGAACCGCTACAAATTGACGATGTAGAAATTCTGTATGCCGGTATGCCAGAGCAACTTGCTAACGCGGACTTACGTCCGGATTTAGCCGGTATCTCTCAAATCGGTCGCGAAATTGGTGTTAAGGTTCAGCCTGGCCAGAAAGCCAACGGCTTTATCTTAAGAGACACTGTTCAGGCTCAGGTGACATTCACGCATTTATTTGGCCCGTCGTTAGGTGCTGACAACCTGTCGATGCTGGCTGAAGTAGGCGGTATCCGCATTCAGGATATGCCGGATCAAAGCGTTTTACGTTTAAATGGCCCGAATACAGATCGTAGCGGTGGCCCATTATTGGGCTGGGATGCAAATGGCAATCTGGTCAATAAAGATGGTTTACACACCGGTTTGTCAAATGGTGCTGAAACCAACCCTTTCCCAACGGCATCTGCCTGGGGTTACCGTTTATTGGCCAAAGCCGATTACAACAACGTGTTCGCCGGCGTAAACCTGTCGCAACGTGTTGTGTTTTCGCATGATGTTAACGGTATTACACCTGATCCGTTATTTTTGTTTGTCGAAGATCGTAAATCGCTCGCGTATGCCATCAGCTTTGACTATCTGAGTAAGTGGTCAGGCGAAGTGTCATATAACCTATTCTGGGGCGGTCAGGGCACAACAAATAACGTAGAAGACCGTGACTTTATCTCTTTTAACATTAAGTACTCTATTTAAGGGACGAGCACTAATTATGAAGAAACTCACCCTAATTTCGTCAGCCATTGCTCTGGTACTAAGCTGTTCAGTTACAGCAAAAATCACTTCCGAGCAGGCCGCCAGACTGGGCAATGACTTAACACCGCTTGGTGCAGAAAAGGCAGGCAATGCCGATGGTTCTATCCCAGCATGGAGTGGTGGTATTACTACTGCGCCTGCCGGTTATTCTGCCGGTATGCACCATCCTGATCCGTTTGCCGATGATAAGATCGTATTAACTATCGACAAATCTAATCTGGAACAGCATAAAAGCTTGTTAAGCCCGGGCCAGATAAAACTGTTTGAAATTTATCCTGATACCTACAAGATGAATATTTATCAAACACGCCGCACGGCTTCCTATCCGCAGTATGTTTATGATGCAACAAAAAATATTGCCACTAAAGCCGAGCTGATTGAAGGCGGTAACGGCATTATTAACGCCGCTATTGGTATTCCGTTTCCAATACCACAAAATGGCCTTGAAGCAGTATGGAACCACTTGCTGCGTTTTCGTGGTGTAGCTGCCAGCCGTAATGGTGGCCAGGCCGCACCTACTGCAGCTGGAGCCTATACGATTATTGGTTTTGATGAGCAAATTATGTTTAAGTACTCAGAGCCTACCGCAACTGCTGAAGCACTGACCGCCGAAAATATACTGTTCCGCTTTAAGCAAGGTGTAACATCGCCGGCACGCCTGGCCGGTACGGCTTTGCTGGTGCATGAAACCATGGATCAGGTGAAAACACCACGCCAGGCCTGGACATACAATACCGGACAGCGCCGTGTGCGCAGGGCGCCGAATGTTGCGTATGATGCGCCGGGCACAGCGTCTGATGGTCTGCGTACAACAGATGATTTTGATATGTTTAACGGCTCACCGGATCGTTATAACTGGGAGCTGAAAGGTAAACAGGAACTTTATATTCCTTATAATAGTTACAAACTACACGGTAATGACGTGAAGTATGCTGACTTATTGATGGCCGGTCACATTAATCCGGAATATGTGCGCTGGGAAAAGCACCGTGTTTGGGTGGTTGAAGCCGCATTGAAAGATGGTACCCGTCATGTCTATGGCAAACGTGTGTTTTACATCGACGAAGACAGCTGGCAAATTCATGTTGCGGATCTGTATGACAACCGCAACGAATTGTACCGTGTCGCTGTGGCTCATGGCCTGAACTACTATGAAGTGCCAACGCACTGGAGTACGTTAGAGGTATATCACGACCTTAACTCACGCCGTTATATTGCTTTGGGCCTGGATAACGAAGATAAAATGTATAACTTCTCCGTTAACCTGACAGATGCTGATTTTACGCCTGCAGCACTGCGTCGTGAAGGTACACGTTAAGTTAAGTTGATACCCGGTTACGGTTGGCTTAGTGCCAACCGTTTTTATTTAGAAAGTCGAATAGAGTAAATGCTCAGATTATGTTGAATAAATTCATCTGGTTATTGGCAGCCAGTGCTGTAGCTGCTGTTACACCATTTATGTTGCAAGCACAGCCAACAGAGCTCCAGGCAGCCTATCAGATGCCGCAGGCAAGCAAGGCCCTGCTGACAGATCTTGTGAAGGTGGATGGGCAGAAACTGGTTGCAGTGGGTGAACGCGGACATATTCTGCTTAGTCAGGATGGCCAGAGCTGGACACAGGCACAAGTACCGGTGCAGGCAAATTTAAACAGCGTCTATTTTATTAATCCGCAGCAGGGCTGGGCCGTTGGCCATGATGCCACTATTTTGGTAACTGCAGACGGTGGTGCAAGCTGGCAGCTACAACATTACTCGCCAGAAACAGATAAGCCGCTGTTTGATATTTACTTTGCGGATGCTAAAAAAGGTATTGCCGTAGGCGCCTACGGTATTTTCTATCGCACGGATGACGGTGGTGAAAGTTGGCATAAGCACTTTCATGAAGAGTTACTCCTTGAAGCAGACCGTGAGTATTTAGCTGAGCTGAAAGAAACAGATCCAGAAAGTTATCAAATTGAAACCGAAGCCTTACTGCCGCATTTTAACCGGCTTTATGCCGATGGTGATGCGTTATATATGATTGGTGAAGCAGGCTTTGCGGCAAAAAGTGTTAATTTGGGTGACAACTGGCAGCGGCTGGACGAGTTTTATAACGGTTCATTGTTTGATATAACCCGCACGCCACAAAGGGCGTTGCTGGCGGTTGGCCTGCGTGGGCATGCGTTTATCAGCCAGGACCAGGGTATGCACTGGCAACAAATCACACTTAGTAAAAATGCCACCTTAAACAGCGCGTTTTCCGACGACAACGGTTCGGTTTATCTGGTTGGTAACGCCGGCACGCTACTTATCAGCCGTGATGGTGCAACAAGCTTTACTGATTACTCCCAAGCTGATGGTAAGGCCATAGTTAACGGCCTGGTATGGCACAATCAGCTGATATTAGTAACCGAAACCGGTGTTAGAACAGTCAACCTGAGTGAACTGAAATAAGATGAGTTTAAATCGTTTGGTGAATAAGTTTGAGTACACGTTGTTTCGTCATCGTGCTCTGGTCATTGTCGCGTTTTTGCTGGCAACACTGTTTTTACTGTTTAAAGCTACCAGCATTAAGCTGGATGCGGCTTTTACAAAAAATATTCCGTTAAAACATGAGTATATGCAAACCTATTTGCGCCATGCTCAAGACTTTGGCGGTGCGAATAATATTCTTATTTCATTATGCGACGAAAGCGGAAATATTTTTAATGCCGGCTTTTTTACTACTTTACGCCAGGCCCATGATGAGTTGGTTTATACCTCGGGTGTTGATCGGGTACAGGTAAAGTCGTTATTTAGCCCCAGCACCCGTTTTGTTGAAGTTGTTGAGGACGGTTTTGCCGGTGGGCCAGTGATCCCAGCCGATTTTGTCGCCGATGCAGCAGGTTTGGCCAAAGTAAAAGAAAATACCGAAAAAGCCGGTGTAGTGGGCCGTATGGTGGCTGATGATTATAGCTGCGCCATGATTTCTGCCCAGTTGCTTGAAGTTGACCCCGATACCGGCGAAAAGCTGGATACCATTAATTTTGCGTCGGTGCTGGAGCAAAATATCCGCAATAAATACCAAAACGATAGCACCAGTGTGCATATTATCGGCTTTGCCAAGATGGTTGGCGATGTGGCTGATGGCGCCAAAGGTGTGTTGGTATTCTTTGCCATCGCTATTGCTATAACCTCAATAATGGTGCTGTTTTTCTGTCGTTCAGTAATGCTGACCATCCTACCTATAGCCTGCTCATTAATTGCCGTAGTCTGGCAAATGGGCTTGTTATCAGCACTCGGGTTTGGCATTGACCCAATGTCTATTTTGGTGCCATTTCTGGTATTTGCCATCGGTGTCAGCCATGGCGTACAGATGATTAACTCTACCGGCAAACGGGTTGCTGCCGGTATGAACGCCAAAACAGCAGCTCAGGCCAGCTTCAGAAAATTGCTGGTTCCAGGTGGGGTGGCGCTGTTATCTGATACAGTTGGCTTTTTAACTCTGCTGATTATTGAAATTGGGGTTATCCGCGAATTAGCCATTACCGCCAGCTTAGGTGTGGCAGTTATTATCCTGACTAACCTGATTTTGCTGCCGGTGCTAATGTCTTTTGTTAAATTCAGCAACCGTTATAAAGAACGCGCTGCGGCACCCACGCCTAAAACAGATAAAATCTGGTTTGCGCTGTCGGCTTTTGCTACCCGTAAATATGCTGCTGTTATATTGCTGGTTACTGCAGCGTTGTTTGCTTTTGGTTATCTGCAGAGCCAGTCTCTTAAAATTGGGGATTTGCACGAGGGGGCGCCAGCTTTACACGAGACCTCGCGCTACAACGTAGACACCAAGCTGATTACTGAACTCTATGCTATTTCTGTCGATTACTTAAATGTCATGGTAGAGACGATTCCCAGTGCCTGTACTGAACATGACATTATGGCAAAAATTGACACCTTTCAGTGGCTGATGGAAAACGTCGAAGGCGTGCAGTCAGCGGTGTCATTGCCTTCAGTGTCTAAAGCCATTAATGCAGCCTTTAATGAGGGCAATGTTAAGTGGCGATCGCTACCGCGCAATACGCAAAGTCTGGTTCAGGCATCTGCCCGTGTTGAAACCAGCACAGGCCTGCTAAATGCAGATTGTTCTGTCATGCCGGTTATTCTGTTCTTACAAGACCATAAAGCAGAAACGATTGAACGGGTGGTATCAGCGGCCAAAAAATATGGTGCTGAGCTGGGTGACGAGCAAACCCGCTTTATGTTGGCGTCTGGCCCGGCAGGGGTAATGGCCGCAACCAACGAGGCTGTGTCAGAAGCCCAGCAGCCGATGATGTGGTATGTATATGGTGCCGTGATCCTGCTGTGTTTACTAAGCTTCCGCTCCTTGCGCGCTACTATTTCAGTGATCTTGCCTTTGTATGTGGTGTCGGTGTTGGCTACGGCACTCATGACAAAACTGCAGATAGGTTTAACCGTATCAACTTTACCGGTTATTGCACTGGGCGTTGGTATTGGTGTGGATTACGGTATTTATATTCTGTCGAATATGACGCAAATGCTGCGCGACGGCATGCCTGTACGCCAAGCCTACTTTGAAGCACTAAAAGAGCGGGGCAGTGCAGTGTTATTTACCGGTATCACTTTAGCCATCGGTGTTAGTACCTGGGTGTTTTCGGCGCTGAAATTTCAGGTCGATATGGGTATTTTGCTAACCTTTATGTTTATTGTGAATATGCTTGGTGCCATTTTGGTGCTGCCGGCACTGGCAGCGTTTTTGTGGCGTGATAAGACTAAATAATTTTTGCATGAATAAACACGAAAATGGCCGAAAGGCCATTTTCTATTTAAAGTGGGTGAATAAGTTGTCAGAGTCTTTAAAAATCACTGGTTTAACCAGCACAAAAGCCCCAAATAGTACTCGAAAAGCGCTACAATTGGCACTACACTGCGCAGCTGACACGATCCGGTATGTTCGGTACATCCTGCTGCTAAAGCGGTGACTGCAAAAAGGATATAAAAATGGCACTGATAGACGGTCAACCCTCTGTTCTACTACAAAACGTAAGCAAACTGATTAAACAAAAAGTGAAAGACCAGGTGAGTCTGGTCGAAAAATTCGCCTACACCCTATATGGCAACATGTCGAATGAAGACTTAGTTGGGCGTAATGACAGTGATTTATACGGCGCGGCGCTGAGTTTATGGCAGACTTTTAATGGTCATGCTGAACCTGCGTCGATGATCCGCGTTTTTAACCCGGAAATTGCCAAACATGGCTGGGAGTCTAAGCACACTATCGTAGAAATAGTGGTACAAGACTTGCCATTTCTGGTCGACTCAGTACGGATGGCATTAAACCGCCAGTCTATAGCGGCGCACTTGCTGCTGCACTACCCACTGCAAACTGAGCGTGACAGCAAAGGCCAAATCACCGATTTCTTTAAACTGGGTAGCAAAGCCAAAGCCAGCACCCAGCAAACGGTATTTCACATTGAAATTGACCGCCTGACAGGTAAAGCGGCCATTGACAGCTTAACCGATGAACTGCACTCGGTAATGGAAGATGTGTCGCTGGCAGTACAAGACTGGCAACCCGCACGGGACAAGCTGCAACAGGTTATTAAAGCGCTACCTAAGCAAGCCGGTAAAGCTTCTGCCGAAGATGTTAAAGACGTCACCGAGTTTTTAAACTGGCTGGCCAAAGATAACTTTACCTTGTTGGGTTACCGCGAATACACCATTGGGCCGGTAAAAGGCGATTATAAAATCAGTGGTATCGATGATACATCGCTGGGTTTAATGCGCCGCTCTGCAGCACGTGATCTGATGTTGTCTGAACTGCCGGAAACCGGCCGTAAGCAGGCGATCAGTAACGGCTTGTTGATCCTGACTAAAACTAATAACAAGTCACGCGTACATCGCCCGGCGTATATTGACTACATCGGCGTGAAAAAATTTGATAAAGATGGCAAGGTAATTGGTGAAGACCGCTTTATTGGTTTGTACTCATCCTCGTTATATAACAACAGTGCTGCAGATATTCCTCTGCTGAAAAACAAGCTTGCCACCGTAATGCAAAAGTCTGAGTTTGCCACAGGCACGCATGCGTATAAGGCATTGCTGAATATTCTGGAAACCTATCCGCGCGATGAGCTTATTCAGGCAACGGCAGATGAGTTGCTGCATGTGGCTATGGGTGTGTTGCAAATGCAAGAGCGTGATATGACACGCCTGTTTATGCGCAAAGACAGCTTTGGCCGCTTTGTTACTGCTATGGTGTATGTGCCGCGCGAGCGTTACAACACCCAACTGCGTAAAGAAACCCAGGCCATATTGCAACGCGCGCTTGGAAGCGCAGAACCGGTTGAGTTTACAACTTATTTCTCTGAATCTGTGTTGGCACGTACCCATTATCTGGTGCGGATCAACGATAGCCATGTCGAGTATAAAGTGAAAGAAATTGAGCGTAATTTAGTTGAAGCGGCCCGCACCTGGGAAGATAAATTAGAAAGCGCCTTATTGGGTGTCTATGGTGAAGCCCGCGGTCGTGAGCTGATTGGCAAATACGTTAATGCCTTCCCGCGTAGCTACAAAGAAGAAATGCTGCCAAACGACGCGCTGGTTGATATTGGCAAACTTGAAGCATTAAATGATGATCACAAGCTGGAAATGCTGTTTTACCGGCCACAGGAAGAAAAAGCCGATAGCAAAGCGGTGCGGCTGAACCTGTTCCATAAAGATCATCCTATTCATTTGTCTGATGTCTTGCCGATGCTGGAAAACTTCGGCCTGCGTGTTATTGGTGAAACACCCTACGCAGTTAAATGTGCCGATGGCAGTGTAAGCTGGATTTTAAACTTCGCTATGGAGCTTAACTGCGCTATACCGGCCGATTTTGAAGCCGCACAGCAGTCATTCCAGGATTCTTTTGCCAAAGTATGGGCTGGCCAGTTGGAGGACGACGGTTTTAACCGTTTGATCCTGGGGGCAGGTTTAAGCGGGCGTGAGGCATCTTTACTGCGTGCGTTAGCTAAATACAAACGTCAGATTGGCGGCACCTTCAGCCAGTCTTATGTTGAAAGCACTTTTGCCCGTTATGCCGAGTTGGCTAATCTGCTGGTGCAGCTGTTTAATAACAAATTTGATCCCAAATCGAAAACCAGCAGCAAAGTGGCTGATAAGCTGGAAGAGCAGATCGCATCTCAGCTGGAAAATGTGGCTAACCTGGATGATGACCGCATTATCCGCCGTTTTGTCGACATGATTAAAGCCATACTGCGCACTAACTATTTCCAGAAAAATGCCGAGGGTAACGATAAACCCTATATTTCTTTTAAGATTAAGTCTGGTTTAATTCCGGATATGCCACTGCCAACACCGATGTTTGAGATTTTCGTGTACTCGCCCAGAGTTGAAGGTGTGCATCTGCGCTTTGGTAAGGTCGCCCGCGGTGGTTTGCGCTGGTCTGATCGGCGTGAAGATTTCCGCACTGAGGTGCTGGGGCTGGTAAAAGCACAAACAGTAAAAAACACGGTAATAGTGCCTACAGGGTCTAAAGGTGGTTTTGTCTGTAAAAAGCTGCCTGAAACTGGTGGTCGTGAAGCTTTCCTCAATGAAGGTAAAGACTGTTACCGCACTTTTATCCGTGGTTTGCTGGACGTCACAGACAACATCGTACAAGGCACCATAGTGCCGCCAAAAGATGTTGTACGCCATGACGAAGACGACCCTTATCTGGTTGTAGCGGCAGACAAAGGCACGGCGACTTTCTCAGATATTTCTAACGGTATTTCAGAAGAGTATAACTTCTGGTTAGGTGATGCTTTTGCCTCAGGTGGCTCTAACGGCTATGACCATAAGAAGATGGGTATTACCGCGCGCGGTGGCTGGGAGTCGGTTAAACGCCACTTCCGCGAAGTAGGCATTGACTGTCAAACCACAGATTTTACCTGTGTCGGTATAGGTGATATGGCCGGCGACGTATTCGGTAATGGTATGTTGCTGTCAAAACACATCCGTTTGCAGGTAGCGTTTAACCATATGCACATCTTTGTTGATCCAAACCCTGATTCGGCAAAGAGCTGGGAAGAGCGTAACCGCATGTTTAACCTACCAACCTCAACCTGGGAAGACTATGACAAGTCATTGATTTCAGACGGTGGTGGTATTTTCCTGCGCAGTGCCAAAGCGATTAAACTTTCAGCGCAAATGAAAGAAATGCTTGGTACGACTAAAGCCAGCATGACGCCGAATGAGCTGATCCGTGAGGCATTAATGATGCCGGTTGATCTGATCTGGAACGGCGGTATCGGTACTTACGTTAAAGCAACCAGCGAAAGCCATGCAGAAGTCGGTGACCGTGGCTCAGAGCCGCTGCGGGTAAATGGTAAAGAGCTTAAAGCAAAAATCTTCGGTGAAGGCGGTAATTTAGGTTGTACCCAACGCGGCCGTATTGAATTTGCCATGAATGGCGGCCAGATTAACACCGACTTCGTTGACAACGTCGGTGGCGTAACCTGCTCGGATAACGAAGTAAATATTAAAATTTTGCTGAACACCCTGGTTGCCGGTGGCGATCTGACACTGAAGCAGCGCAACAAAATACTGTTTGAGATGACAGATGACGTTGCCGCTATCGTTATTAAAGATTGCTACCGTCAAACCCAGAGTATCAGTGTGTCGTCGCTACTGGGCGCTGAGCAGTTAAAAGAATATACCCGCTTTATTCATACGCTGGAAAAAGAAGGTAAGTTAAACCGTGAGCTGGAATTTTTACCCTCAGACGACGAACTGGCTGACCGGATGGCAAAAGGCCAGGGCCTGACGCGGCCTGAATTGTCTATCCTGACAGCTTACGGCAAGATGGTGTTAAAAGAGCGCCTGGTACTGCCTGAGATTTACGAAAACAACTACTTCAAACGCCAGTTGTTTGCTGCATTCCCGCAAATGCTGCAGGATAAATATGCCGCAGAGATGGAAACACACCCACTGAAAGCCGAAATTATTGCCACTAAACTGGCCAATATGATGGTAAATGAAATGGGGCCTAATTTTGCCCAGCGTATGCTGGAAGAAACCGGCGCCGGTGTTGGTGAAGTCACATTGTGCTACGCTATTGCCCGTGATCTGTTTGATGTATCGGCTATGTGGCGCAAGATTGAACAGCTGGACAACATTATTGCGGCTTCACTGCAAAGCAAGCTATTCCATCAGCTGCGCCGCACTATGCGCCGCGCTACCCGCTGGTTCCTGCGCCATCGCAACAAGGCGTTGGATATTCAGCAGACACTGGACTTTTTCAAACCTGCTTATCAGCAGCTGAATAAAGAACTGAGTAATTATCTGGCACAAACTGAAGTTGAGCAGTTACAGCAAAAGCAAGCTGTACTGATAGAGCAGGGCGTACCGGAGGATATCGCACAATATCTGGCACAACTGAGCACGGTATTCTCGGTAATGGATATTGCCCAGGTGGTAGATGCTGAGAAAGTACCACTGGCTATGGCAGCAGAAATTTACTTTAAGCTGGGTGATAAACTGGATCTGCACTGGTTCCTGGAGCAAATAACCAATCAACCGGTGGCGAACCACTGGCAGGCGTTGGCGCGAGCTTCTTACCGTGAAGAGTTGGACTGGCAGCAACGCGCATTATCTGCCGTAGTTGTGCGCAGCTGTGGTAAAGCCTGTGCCGCAGATGAGGTGATTAACAGCTGGCTGACTGAGCATGAAGCGATACTGGAACGCTGGCGCTTGATGCTGGCTGAGTTTAAAACCACGAAAAACCACGAGTTTGCTAAATTCTCAGTGGCATTACGTGAATTAATGTTGTTAAGTCACCACTGTGACCCTGTAAAATAACAACCTTACTGGCTACAATACCCCGGCTTGTCCGGGGTATTTTTTTGTTTTTTATAAGGCCGTTTATGTTTTATCCAATAGCACAGAAATTGATGTTCGCCTGTGACGCCGAATGGTCACATAATTTTGCCCTTGGCAGCTTAAAACACTTAGCCCATACGCCTGCTGCCGGGTTATGGCGCCAGACCTTACCGTTAAAACCGGTAACTGTTGCCGGTATCCATTTTGATAACCCGCTGGGTTTAGCCGCAGGGCTGGATAAAAACGCTGAATGTATCGATGCCTTTGGCCAAATGGGCTTTGGTTTTATTGAAGTGGGTACCGTCACGCCAAAACCACAACTGGGAAATGATAAGCCACGTATTTTCCGTCTGCCGCAATCACAAGCCATTATTAACCGGATGGGGTTTAATAACAAAGGCGTCGACTATCTGGTAGAAAACGTAAAAAAAGCCAGTTACAAGGGCGTGCTCGGCATTAATATCGGCAAAAATAAAGATACACCCAACGAGCAGGGCAAAGATGATTACGTGCACTGTATGCGCAAAGTGTATGCCCATGCCAGCTATATTACCGTGAATATTTCATCACCCAACACGCCGGGTTTACGCGATCTGCAATTTGGCGATGCACTGTATGATTTATTGCAAAGTGTAAAAAATGAACAACTGGATTTGCAGGCACAGCAGGATAAATATGTGCCGGTGTTTGTAAAAATTGCGCCGGATATGGATCTGGTGGCGGTAAATCAGGTGGCAGAAACATTGCTTAGAAGCAAAATGGACGGTGTTATTGCTACCAATACCACGCTGGACAGAAGCCTGGTGCAGGGCCAGCGTTATGCCGATGAAGCCGGCGGCTTAAGTGGGTTACCGGTAAGGGATAAAAGCACTGAAGTGCTGCGCCAGTTACGCGCCGCCGTAGGTACAGCTATGCCGATTATTGGCGTGGGTGGTATTAGCGATGCCCAGTCAGCGCAGGATAAACTGAATGCCGGGGCTAATTTGTTGCAGGTTTATACCGGTTTTATTTATAAAGGCCCGCAACTGCTAAAACAGATCGTAACCAGCTTATAAGGATCAGTAGCTGATCTTGTGCTGTTAGAACAAAACAGTCTTTAACATCTTGATCAGCTTAGTGTATTTCTATAACTGTTTGATAAATAACCGACTTAATACACCACAGGGAAACCTATGCTCAGGCCATCAGAACGCTGGTTCTGGACTTACTGTCCATCCAAAGACCGCTTATTGCTGGATATCAGCGATGAGGCACAGTTTTGTTCGCCTTTTACTGCAAGCCAGCTGGTACAGCAACCTCAGCAGCAGGCACTGTCTATGGCTGAGGCTGAGACTTTCTGGGCTATTGATGACAGTTTGCAGCAACTGGATATGCCAGCAGCCGTGCGGCTGGAACTATGCCTGAGCGCACTGTGCGCACCGTTTTTACAGCAATTAGCCCATAAAAGCTGGTATTTCCAGCAGGGTAGCCAGTGCAATGCGGTTCAGTCGGATGTGGTAATACTACGTGGCCTAACTAACCAATATGCGTTGGTGCTGGCTGCTGAAGCTGATTGTGTAACCTGTTTATTGCTGGGGGAAATAAATACCTTGGCCGGTAAAGTGTTGCCACGTTTACAGGTAATGCGTGTGCTGCGTAATCGCATCAGTGCGCTGGATGTGGTGTTACCTTATCGTCATAGCGCCTGATTTTTAGCGGCGATCTTTCTCTTCAGTGCAGATCCGACTACACTAGCGGCAATTTTTGTTGTCGCGGAACCCCGTATGTCTGCCATTGAAACTCCTTCAGCCGAACTTGAGCCTTTTTTAGCCCAGCTTAGCAGTGCTATTGCAGCAAAACAGCTGCATAAACTGGTACTGAGTAAATACCAGGGCCCACAGCCGTTAAAACAGTTGCAGATAAGGCCGGTAGAGCTGAAACAGCAATGGCAGCTTAGTTTTACCTATAAATATCAAACCAACGATGTCACCCGGAATTTCAGTCCTGAGCAGGCCATTGACGAAATTAAAACGCTGTTAGGCGTGCAGTTTTATGCGGCCAATTTATTTACTGCAGCGCTTGAAGCACAGCTGAGTATCAGTAAAAAGGGCAAAGTACTATATCAGCAAAAACGTTTAACTACGCCGGTTGCACCGCAGCAGGATAGCAGCCATAACCGGCAAAAACAGCGCTATCTGACACTGGAACGGCCGTTTTTACAGCAGTTAGGCGTTACCGACGCGCAGCAGCAACTGATACCTGCTATGTCGCGTAAGTGGAAGCAAATTAACAAATTTATTGAGATTTTCTCCGGTGCTGTGCAAGACACTGGCCTGAGTAAACAAAAACAGCTGCACGTGGCTGATTTTGGCTCAGGCAAAGCCTATTTAACCTTTGCTATGCACGATTATCTTACCGGTACGCTGGGGTTGGATGCCAAAGTTACCGGGGTGGAGCTGAGGCAAAATCTGGTTGATTTGTGTAATGAAACGGCAGCAAAGCTGGGCCTTAACGGCATCGACTTTGAGCAGGGCGATGTCAAGCATTTTAAAGCCCGGGGTATTAACGTGATGATAGCGTTGCATGCCTGTGATATTGCTACGGATTACGCCATTCATATGGGCATTGCTACTGGCGCAGATATTATTATGTGCTCGCCATGCTGCCACAAACAGATCCGCCCGCAAATGAAAATGCCTGCGGTGCTGGCCCCCATGTTGGTACATGGTATACATTTAGGCCAGGAAGCCGAAATGGTAACAGACAGCCTGCGCGCCTTGTTACTTGAGGCATCCGGCTATAACACCAAGGTATTTGAGTTCGTTTCGTTGGAACATACCAGTAAAAATAAGATGATACTTGCAACAAAAAGCAAACAAAAATATAACCGCGAAAATCTACTGAAGCAAGTTACTGAAATAAAACAATTTTATGGTATAGGGCAGCACTATCTTGAACGCTTGCTGAATATTACGGATGAAATTTCATAACGCGTTAATCACAAAAACTTCACCTGTACAAAATTGACTTCGAACTTCGCTAGCCTGTAGTCTGCCCTGAACGCTTAACCCTGTTAAGCATTAATCAGTAAATTGTTACTGTCAGAAACAGGACACACAGGCTATGAAAACTGTCACACCACCCACAGATCTTCGTCGCGCTAAAATCACCAAAGCGGTGATCCCGGTAGCCGGTTTAGGCACTCGGATGCTGCCCGCTACCAAGGCTATTCCGAAAGAAATGTTACCGGTGCTGGATAAACCGTTGATTCAGCATGTGGTGCAAGAAGCGATTGCCGCAGGCATGACAGAAATAGTGCTGGTAACCCATTCATCAAAAAACAGTATTGAAAACCATTTTGATACCAGCTTTGAGCTTGAAGCTACGCTGGAAAAGCGGGTAAAGCGTCAGCTGCTCGATGAAGTACGCAGTATAGTGCCAAAGAATGTCACGCTGATCTCAGTGCGTCAGCCGGTTGCGCTGGGGCTGGGCAATGCCATTATGTGTGCTTATCCGGTAGTGGGGCATAACCCTTTTGCTATTTTGTTGCCGGATGTGCTGATTGATCAGCATCAGAGCAATCTTAAAGTCGATAACCTGGCGGCGATGATGGCGCGCTACAGCGAAACCGGTGCCAGCCAGATTATGGTAGAGCCAGTGCCACATAACATGGTCGATCAGTACGGTGTGGTAGATTTGCAAGACGTTAATTTGCGTGCCGGTACCAGTGCTGTGATCAGTGATATGGTAGAAAAGCCCGCTGTTGATGAGGCTCCAAGCAACTTTGCTATTACCGGCCGTTATGTGTTGTCAGAGCACATTTGGGATTTACTGGCGCACATCACACCCGGCGCCGGTGATGAAATCCAGCTGACCGATGCCATTTACCAACTGTGCCTGCGTGAGACGATTGAAGCCTATCATATCGTCGGTAAAAGCCATGATTGCGGTACCAAGTTGGGGTTAATTCAGGCCAATCTGGAATACGCACTGCGCCATGACTTATACGCCAAACCTTTACGTGCCAGCATAGAGCGTATCTTTGCTGATCTGAATAAAGATAAAAAGCACCTGCAACTGTTAAAAACGGTGTAAAAGGTGGCAACTATGACGCAACACTCCATTCAGATCAAAAAAAGCCAGCCGGTAGCCGGGCTGCGTTTTTGCCTGCTGCCACAAAGCGAGATTGTGCAAAGCCTCAGGCAAGTAACGCCGTTACATGAACCGCTGCGTTTGGTGGTGACAACCAATGTCGATCATATGGTAACCATGCGCCGGCATCATGAATTTAAACACGCTTGTACTAATGCCTGGCTGGTAACTGCAGATGGCTTTCCGGTTGTGCGCTTGCTTAAATCCCTTGGTATTGCTACGCCCGGTCGTATTACCGGAGCTGATTTGTTTCCGGCAATTTTAGCGGCGTTAATACCGGCGCAGCATGCACCGTTTTTTGTCTGTGCAAATGAAGCTACCGCCGATTATTTAAGGTTCTGGCTAGCACAGCAGGGCTACAGCACACCTGAGCAACGCGTGCTGGTGCCAAAATTTGGTTTTGAAAAAGACAGTGTTTATAGCAACGAGATGCTGGAGAAAATAACCGCTATGGGTACTACGCATCTGTTTTTTGGTGTAGGTGCGCCTAAGTCTGAATTATGGATGCAGCGCCATCGCGAGCAGCTTTCGGGTATGTACGGTTTTGGCTTTGGTGCCGGGCTGGATTTCTTCGCAGGCACAGCAAAACGGGCCCCGCAGTGGGTGCAACGTGTCAGCATGGAATGGCTATGGCGGTTATTGTCTGATCCGCGTCGTTTGGCCAAACGCTATTTAATTGATTCATGGGCCTTTGTACGTATTGCTTTAACAGAACACCGCCTTACCGTGAAGGAGAGCCGTTGATGTCTGCACCTGAGATGTCGCTGCCGGACGCGATTATTGACTGCTCTCATCTGGGCCGTAAAACCACGGGTATTGAGCGCATTACCGAAGAGCTGTTTTCTGATGAAGCCCTGGGTGGTTGTCAGGTTGTGCGGTTAAAAGCCAGCAGCATTGGCGGCATGTTGTTTCAGCAGTGGTTCGGTATTTTGTATGCGGCAATTAAGTACCCGAAAAGCTTGATCATAACGCCGGGCTTTCCGCCATCTATTCTGGCTACATTGTTATTAAAAAAACGCCTGGTGCCTTATATTCACGATGTATTTTTGCTAACCCGTGAGCAGGAACTTAACCCGCGCGCCCGTTACTATATGCGGCCGTCATTTGCTTTTGCGGTAAAGCGGCTTAACAGCTTTTTTGTTAACTCAGTAAAAACCAAACAGGATTTACAGCAGTTTTGCCAGAGCGATGCGCGCATTATTATGTTCCGGCCTCAGGTGCGTAACGTTTTTGCGTTGCCGCACAATAGCGGGCGTTATAACAGTGTCGATTTAAGCAAACTGAAAATTGTTATGCTGGGCACGGTAGAGCCACGCAAAAACTACCCTGCTGCTGTCGCTATTTTTAACGCGCTTAAACAGCGTCTTGGCGACAGCATTGAGCTGCATATTATTGGCCGGCTTGGCTGGGGCCCGGATGCCAGCTTATTGCAAAACACCGCCGGTGTATTTTGTCGCGGCTATTTGTCAGGCGAAGAGATTAAAACACTGCTCGACAGTGCTACGTTTTACCTGTCTACCTCTCATGATGAAGGGCTTGGCTTACCGTTGCTGGAGTTGCAATACAGCGGCATCGCCGTAGTGGCAGCAAAAATTCCGGTGTTTGCAGAAGTGCTGGGCGAGTCGGGGTTGCTGGTAGATGTAAGTGATGCTGAGCAAGCCGCGACGCAAATTATTGACTTTTGTAGCGATACTGCGCAGATACAGCAACAAAGCGAGCTTGCCCGGCAAAATATTCAGCGCTGGAATGCCTTAGCCGCTGCAGATAAACAAGCAGCCAGTGTGCTTTTCAGAGAGTAGGAGCGCCAGTGTTTTATCACGGTATTAATAATTTTCGGGCGTTGTCTATTTTCCTGATAGTGTTTGGCCATTGTTTCTGGATATCAAACTGGTATCCGGATACAACCTGGCAAAATGTCTATCTATACATGATACCCGGCGGCACGTTCTTTTTTGCCTTTATCAGTGGTTTTTTGTTTGCCCATCTTAATGTTACCTCGTTCCGTTATGCCGATTTTATCGCCAGAAAGTGGCGTAATATTGCATCACCTTATTTATGGTTATCGGTGCCGGTGATCTGCTTTGCGGTAGTTGTGCAGTATCCGGGGTACTTTGTTGATAGCAGAGACGGTTTTTACTATCAGTACCTGTTGCCGTTTTTTAAATATTTGCTAACCGGCCGCGTATTTACTGGCTACTGGTATATTCCGTTTATTTTGCTGGTGTTTGCTATTTCGCCGTTGCTGGTCCGGTTTTATCACCTTAGCAGTAGGGTACAACTGATGATGGTTTCGGTGTTGCTGCTGCTGGCAATGTTTGTGCACCGGGCTGAAGATAACCTTAACCCGCTGCAAAGCTTTGTCTATTTTTTGCCGGTGTTTATGTTTGGCATGGTGTTTAACCGTCATTTTGCGCTGCTGCGTGAACGCTACGTCTGGTTGCCCTGGTGCTTGTTGCTGGCATCTATACTGTTATCAGTGTATCAAAGTGCTTATCTGGGCATTGCCCACAATGCGCATAAATATTTTTTTACCTATGGCGGTGCCGATTTAAAGGTGATTGAAAAAACTATGCAGGCGGTAGCTGTGCTGTTGCTGTTTGAACGCTACTGGCAGCAGCGTCACCGGCTGGTAGATTTGGTTGCGTCGGCCAGCTTTGCCATTTTCTTTTTACATCCAATTGTTATAGCTGTTTTCAAGAGATTGTTAAATAATACATTTTCTGGTTTTTTGTACTGGCACATTCTCACCCTGGCAGTATTTTCTGCCACCTTACTGCTGGCCTGGAGCATGAAAAAAGTTCTGGGCTCATACAGCAGACGGGTTATTGGTTGGTAACGCATTATGTTAAAGGAGTTGTTATGTTTACACCTGTAATTATGGCCGGAGGCTCAGGAACCCGTTTGTGGCCGTTGTCTCGTGGTAATTTCCCCAAGCAGTTTTTGCCACTTACCGGCGAACACACGATGTTGCAGCAAACGGTATTGCGCTTAAAGGGGCTTGAGCACGGCGCGCCGTTGTTTATCTGCAACGAAGATCATCGCTTTATTGCCGCTGAGCAGGTACGCCAGCTCGGGCTGAAAAAAGCCGATATTCTGCTGGAACCGATAGGCCGCAACACTGCACCGGCTATAGCCCTGGCTGCCATGCGCGCGCGCCAGCAAAACAATGCCGATACGGTACTGCTGGTACTGGCAGCCGACCATGTGATTACCGATACCAAAGCATTTCAGCAGGCGACAGAGCAAGCGCTGCCGCTGGCACAAGATGGCAAACTGGTGACGTTTGGCATAGTGCCTGCCAGTGCAGAAACCGGTTATGGCTATATCAAGCGCGGCGAACCAACAGGCCAGGCATTTACCGTGCAACGTTTTGTGGAAAAACCCGATCAGTCCACGGCAGAGCAGTATTTGCAAAGCGGTGAATATTACTGGAACAGCGGCATGTTTATGTTCCGCGCCGATGTGTATTTGCAGCAGCTGCAGCAGTTCCGCCCGGATATCTACACTGCCTGTGAGGCGGCAATGGCAGAGCAAACTCCCGATTTAGAATTTGTCCGTGTTGATAAAGCGGCCTTTGCAGCTTGCCCGGCAGACTCTATTGATTATGCAGTAATGGAGCGCACAGAGCATGCAGTGGTATTGCCACTGGACGCCGGCTGGAATGATGTCGGCGGCTTTGCGGCCCTGTGGCAGGTGTCTGCAAAAGATGCGCAGGATAATGTGTTAAACGGCGATGTGCTTGCACTGGACAGCCATGGCACTTATATCCACAGTGAAGACAAGCTGGTGGCGGCAATCGGGGTTGAAAACTTAATTGTTATCAGCACCAAAGATGCGGTGCTGGTAGCACATAAAGATAAAGCGCAACAGGTAAAACAGATTGTTAACCAGTTGGCACAAGCCGGTCGCAGTGAAGCGGTATTCCACCGAGAGGTATACCGGCCCTGGGGTAAATATGACTCTGTCGATAACGGCGAGCGTTTTCAGGTTAAACGTATTACGGTAAAACCCGGCGCCAAGCTGTCGGTACAAATGCATCACCACCGGGCTGAACACTGGATAGTGGTATCGGGCACGGCCCGGGTAACGATTGATGATAAAGAACAGTTTGTCACAGAAAACCAGTCAGTTTATATCCCCATCACGGCTGTACACGCGCTGGAAAATCCCGGCAAAGTGCCACTGGAGCTGATTGAAGTGCAGTCGGGCTCTTACCTGGGCGAAGACGATATTGTGCGTTTTGCCGACCGCTACGGGAGGGCTTAAGCCCATGCAAAAAATAACCTGTTTTAAAGCTTATGATATTCGCGGCAAGCTGGGTGAGCAGCTTAATAACGATGTTGCTTATCGTATCGGGCGAGCTTTTGGCGACTATCTTAAACCACGCCAGGTTGTGCTTGGCGCAGATGTGCGTGCTACGTCAGAGGAGTTGAAACTGGCACTGGCTGAGGGGCTGATGGATGCCGGCTGTGATGTTATCGATATCGGTATGACCGGCACTGAAGAGGTGTATTTTGCCACGTTTCATCTACAGGTAGACGGTGGTATTGAAGTTACCGCCAGCCATAACCCTATTGATTATAACGGCATGAAGCTGGTGCAAAGCGGCGCACGGCCAATTAGTGGCGACAGTGGTTTGTTTGCTATTCAGCAACTGGCCGAGCAGGGCGAGTTTGTGCAGGTTGCAAAAAAGGGCAGTTACACTAAACAGTCGGTACTTGACGCCTACATTGAACATTTACTCGGCTATATCGATTTGGCAAATATTAAACCGCTGCGCATCGTTGCCAACTCTGGTAACGGTGCAGCCGGCCATGTTGTCGATGCGCTGGAGCAGGCTTTTGCCCGGCTAAAGGTGCCTGTTAGCTTTATTAAAGTACATCATCAGCCGGATGCGACTTTCCCCAATGGCATTCCTAACCCGCTGTTGGTAGAAAACCGTGCCGACACCCGTGCTGCGGTGCTGGAGCATAAAGCTGACTTTGGTATTGCCTGGGACGGCGATTTTGACCGCTGCTTCCTGTTTGATGAGCGCGGCCAGTTTATCGAAGGCTACTATATTGTCGGTTTACTCGCTGAAGCTTTTTTGCAAAAGCATTCAGGCGAAAGTGTGATCCACGACCCGCGGTTAACCTGGAATACCATTGATCTGGCTATTCAGGCCGGCGGTAAACCCATCCAGTCAAAAACCGGCCATGCTTTTATTAAAGAGCGGATGCGCCTGGAAGATGCCGTATATGGCGGCGAGATGAGTGCGCATCATTACTTCCGCGATTTTGCTTATTGCGACAGCGGTATGATCCCCTGGTTACTGGTAGCAGAGCTAATTTGCCTTAAAGCACAGCCGTTATCGCAATTAGTCAATGAACGTATTGCCGCGTTTCCATCATCAGGCGAAATTAACTTTACACTTACTGATCCCAAAGCCGCTATTGAGCGGGTACTGCAAAATTATATTGCCAGGGCGCTGGTGGTTGACCGCACCGATGGTATCAGCCTTGAGTTTGCTGAATGGCGTTTTAATCTGCGCAGCTCGAACACCGAGCCGGTTGTGCGCTTGAATGTGGAAAGCCGTGCTGATGTGGCTTTGATGAGCTATTACACTGAGCAGATCAGTACCTTACTGGTGGCACCATGAAAATCCTGATAAATCATTTGCTTGAGCCATCAAACCGTATTTCCGGCATCAGCAAATATTTATTTTCGTTACTGGCCGAGTTGCTTAAATCCGAGCAGCATCAGTATGTGCTGCTTACCTCCTGGTCAGAGGAATGTCTGCCGGTAGCGCTGCGTAATCCGGGTTTAACGGTAGTGTCGGTACCGTATATTGAGTCTACACCGCGTAATTTACTGCGCCAGCTTTGGTTAGTGCCGCAGCAGATGAAGCAGCACCAGGCCGATGCCGAATTTAACTGCAACCCCCTGGGTGGTTTTATCGGCAGCTGGCCCAGAGTTACCGTAACGCACGACCTGTATTTCAATGTATCCCCGGATTCTTACAAGCGGCACCATCGCTTATGGTGGCAGTTGTTTTATCCGCTGACGTGTCGCAGTGCCAGCAAGATCATTTGTGTGTCACAAAATACCCGTAATGATGTCGCGCGTTACTATCCGCAGTTTGCTGATAAAACGGTAGTCATTGGTGAGGGGCCTTGCCTGACAATACCGGGAAATATCGACAGTGATGTAGAAAAACGCCAGAGTTTTGGTCTTTTTGTAGCCAATGTCTCGCCGAATAAAGGTGCCGACACCCTGGTAAGAGCGCTTGGGCTATTACGCCATAGCGGCCGCAACATTGACGTTAAGCATGTCGGTGCTGACACCCAGGGTAACTTTGCCCGTTTTGTGGCAGCCATACCGCATGGGGCGGCGCCGGTTTCGCTGGGATACTTAAGCGATGGCCAGCTTAGCGAATTATACAGCCGTGCGCGGTTTCTGGCGTTTCCGTCCCGTTACGAAGGTTTTGGTTTGCCGGTTGTTGAAGCTCAGGCTCACGGCACTCCTGTTATTGCAGCAGATATTCCGGTACTGCGTGAAGTTGCTGGAGATGGCGCGTTATTTTTCGCCCCCGAAGATGCTGCTGCTCTGGCTGAACACATGTATGCGCTGTTGCATGATGATGCGCTATTCAGTGCGCTGTCAGTTAAAGCCCTGCAAAATCAGCAGCGTTTTAACTGGCCTAAAGCCGCGCGCCAAACCGAGCAGGTATTTGAGCAGCTCGCTTGTGACAACCTGGCAGCGCAAAGCCAGTTAAATTAATTTAAAGGTGCAATTATGACTTACAAAACCACTTTTTTTTCCGTGCACCCGATAGACCCTTTTGGTAGCAAAGTAGGGGGCATTGAAACCCATGTACGGCAGTTGCTGAAATATTGTCCAGCCGATATGCGGCTGATCCTGATTGGGGTAGACGACAGTGGTAAACGCAAACTGGGTGAGCTGACCGAAGTAGAAATGTTTGGTGGTCGTTTTCTGTTTATGCCAATACTGCATTGTCATCAGGGAGAGGTAAATGCGGCGGCCAAATCACTGTTTCAGTCTACGACATTAAGGTTTTTCGTTAATTTTATCCGTTTTAGCTCGCGCATTAAGGCGCTGGCAAAAGAGATGCCAAGCAGCTTTGATATTCAGCGTTACGAGTTCGCCTGGCTGTGCCGGTTGTATGGCTTTGACTATGTGCTAACCACGCACGGTGATGCCAATCCGGACCAACCGATGGACTCTTTACTCAGCCGCTACTGGTTTTTGCATAAGTTTAATGAAAAACATGCTGTGCAAAGCGCCCGCCACGTTTATTCGGTCAATCAGCAGCAAACAGACCGTATTCGCCGTGATTATCCGGAAGTGGCAACAAAAACCGACTTTATGACGGTAAGCGTGGACGATCAGTTATTTAAACCCACAGCCTACCAGAACCTGGAAGGGCCGTTAAAAATTGCCTTTGTTGGCCGGCTTGATACGTTTAAACGCCCGGGCATGATGTTTAACGTTATTGCCGAAATAGCAAAGCAAACCAACAACCAGGTTGAATTTCATTATGTCGGTGCTGCTAAGCCACAAAGCTTTGCCGAGTTTGCCGCGATAGAACCGCTATCTGTTTGTCATGGCTTCAAAACCTCGGCGCAGGTAGCTCAGTTGTGGCAGGGCTGGCATATGGGCATTGTTACCTCGGTATTTGAAGGTATGCCGGTTTATGTGCTCGAAGCGTTGTGCGCAGGGCGCCCGGTTTGCTCGGTTAACCTGCCACAACTATCACTGGTAATAGACAACACGGTTAACGGTGTACTGCTGGAACAAAACAATGATTCAGCTGAACTGGTGCAAAAACTGGCGCAGCAGATGCTGGCCACCTGGCACAGTATGCGCAGTGGCCAGATACAGCCAGAGCATGTTAATCAAATGGTTGCACCTTATAAAGCCAGTAATCAGATGAGAGTGCTGTTTGATAAGCATGCCCAGTTACAAAGCCGCTCAGCCGGGCTGGTTGCCCAAAGTTAAGCACCAATTCGCTAAATAAACCGTTACAGGAATAGTGTTATGTTATCGCGCAGACAGTTTGTACAGAGCCTGCTTGGGCTTGGTGTGGCGGCAGCGATGCCCGCTGCTCTGGCTAAGCCTGCCACAACGCTGCCAGGCAACAGTGCTGTGGCAGCGTTACTGCCAGGTACAGAAGTGCCCTCGCTCAACCAGATTGCCAGTGCCGCCGGGCGCTTATTTGGTAGCGCTTTTGATATGGCATCAATTAATGACCCGCAATACGGCAGTTTGCTTAAACACCACTGCGGTGTATTGACGACAGATTATCAGTTTAAATTTGGTACCTTAAGATGGCGCGAAAACGAGATCAGTTTCACTAAAACTGATCAGCTAATGGCATTTGCCCGTGCAGCCGGTATACCGGTACGCGGCCATACGCTGATCTGGAACGAGTGGAACCCGGATTGGCTCAAACAAGCGTCTGACAGCCGGGTAGCCTATTGGCTTGAGCGCCATATTGAAGAAGTAGTTGGCCGCTATGCCGGGCAAGTTCACTCATGGGATGTGGTAAACGAGCCAATGTGGCCGGGACATAACCGCGAATCCGGCTTGCGCGCAGGGCCCTGGTTACGTGCAATGGGGCCGGATTACATAAAGCGCGCTTTTGATGTAACAGCGCGTACTGATCCTGCGGCAAAGCGGGTACTCAATGAAGCCTGGCTTGATCGCGCCGATCATTGGGGCCGCGGGCTAAGGGCGGCCTTTTTACCCTTGCTGGATAATTTACTTGATCAGGGTACACCTATTGATGCTATTGGCCTGCAGTGCCATCTGGCACCGGGCAACCTTGATATGGATGCATTTTTGCAGTTAGTCGAGCAGCTGCAACAACGCCAGCTACCGGTTTACATTACTGAGCTTGATGTTAATGATCAAAGCTTTGTCGATGATGAAGCACAACGGGATCAGCAGGTTGCCAGCACCTACCGGGACTTTTTACAGGAAGTGCTGCAAAACCCCGTGGTAGAAATGGTACAAACCTGGCAATTAAGTGACAAATACTCGTTTTATCAGGGCCGGCAGGAACGGCTTGTAAGAGTATTACCCTTTGACCGCGACATGCGTGCCAAACCGGCTTATCAGGCGCTGGCAACAACGCTGGCTATACCACGCCATGGCTGAAATGTTGGCCAAAGCTGTGGCAAAACCGCATTATCCACATATTGCACTGGCCAGAGGCCTTAGCATAGTGCTGGTAGCATTTGGCCACAGCGCTCTGGCCGATATGCACGCTGCAGCTGATGTATTGGGTGTGGTCAGAATGCCGTTTTTCTTTTTGTTGGCCGGGCTGTTTTTCAGCTCGCAACATGATGTGTTGCACTACAGCAAACAAAAAAGTATCGCGCTTTTAACGCCGTATTTTTTTGTTTTAACGGCGATAGGCGTTAAACAATGGCTGTCAGGTGGCAATTTTGCTGCCTATATGGCCGGTGTACTGTACGGCAACGGTCAGACCATAGCCTGGACGCCACTATGGTTTTTACCGCATTTGTTTCTACTCTATACCTCGGCGGCACTGCTGCTACGCCCCGGCGGTTTTGGCGCATTACAACGCGGTTTGCAGTTTAGTCTTATTTTGTTGTGGTTAATGCTCTTTGGTGTGGTGCTGGCCTATTTGCAGCCGCAGTTTTCACAATCGGTATCATTGTTGTTACGCAGTGGCCTGCCGTGGGGCATAGATTTTTTACCGCTGTCGCTGGGCTTTTTTGCCCTGGGGTATCTGCTGAAACAGCACTTTACTCATGCTCGCTTTAACCCGTTGCTGCTGTTAGGGTTAACGGCGTTATTTTCTGTGCTGGTGTTTACACTCAACGCTGCTGTTGATTTTAATCTGCGCTTATACACTCCGCCGCTTTGGCTGCCGTTTATTATTGTTACCGGCTGCTTTATGTTGCTGCAATGGTCTTTACTGCTTAGCAAGTTACCACTGCTAAGCGATGCTTTTATCCTGTGTGGCCGTTACAGCCTGTACATTCTGATCTTTCATGTGTTTTTGCAGCAAGTATTGCAGCGCCTGGCAGGTTCGGGCGGGGTATTATTGCAGCTGGCTATTTTGCTCGGCAGCATAGTGCTGTCGATTGCTGCAGGCTGGCTTATTCGCCGCGTGGTGTTATTGCGCTACTGTTTTGAGCCGGGCGTCATTCGTGTTAAGGCTGCCAGATAATGCTGTTGTCCAATACGCTTAAATATTTGCCATCTCAGGTGCTGGCGCCGCTGTCACAGTTTTTGTCCATTATTTTGTGGACGTACTTTGGTGATGAAAAGTTAATTGGCTATATCACGTTAATCACAGCGTTTCAGGAGCTGGCGATGGCGATGTTTGTCAATTGGTGGATGCACTACGCCATGCGCGAGTACGGCACTTTTAAACAGCAAAATGATCTGCCGGCATTCTGGCAAAGTTCACGCAGTGTTATTGCTATTTCATCTGTGCTGATGGTTATTGCCGCGCTTACCAACCTGTTGCTGTTTATTGACCAGGCAGCCAGCTTAACTACCTGTGTATTAGTGGCACTTTACGCCATGTTCAGGGCCAGCAATAACTTTAACGCTGCTATTGCTTCGCTTGAGCAGCAAATTGTGCGGTATTCCATTCTTACCAGCGTCGGGCCTTTTGTCGGGCTTTTTATTGGTGTAGCGTTATTACAGCAGTTTGGCGCTGATCCAGTCTATCCGCTGCTGGGTTATGTGCTGGGCGAAATGCTGGCCAGCATTCTGGCGTACCGGCGCAGTAGCGTGAGTTGGCGGCATTGGTCTGTTAACCGCAGTACGGTGCTACAGGCGCTACATTACGGTTTCCCGATGATAGGTTCGGCACTGTTTGCCTGGCTTATTCTGCAATACCCGCGTTACTTTATTGCCAGCAGCATGAGCCTGGAACAAGCCGGCCTGTATGCTGTCGGCGTTGGCCTTGGCCTGCGTATTGCCTCATTGATCACCATGATGGTGACCCCGGCCGCGTTACCCTTATTGTTTAAACTGGTACACGAAAAAGGTGAGCCGGCTGCTGTGGCGCAGCTGCAGCAAAACCTGTTGTTGTTGCTGTTGGTGTTGTTACCTGGCTTAGTGGGCTTATATGCAGTAATGCCGGTGCTTATTCCGCTGTTGGTGGAGCAGCGGTTTGTTGATGCAGCCTTACTGGTTATGCCATGGGCATTGCTGGCCGGGGGTATTGAGGCGATTAAAAACGGTTATTTAAACCATTACTTTTTTATCCGCAAACGCACCGGTGCCATTTTGGGCTACGATGCTGCTATGGCGGTTACCGCTGTGGTGCTAAGTTACTTTTTAGTCAGCGCTATTGGTATTAAAGGTGGTGCTATGGCCAGTACTGTGGCGTTAGCTCTGGGTATTGCCATTATCGGCTTGTGGCTGTTAATCACTAAACGTGTAACGCTGCCTTATCTGAGTATTATAAAAATGCTGCTGGCGGTGGGCGTAATGTATCTGCTGGTGCAAAAGGTGGGCGCAGCACAGCCGCTAATGTCGTTGCTGCTGAAAATTGGCGTTGGAGCGTTATCCTACATTGCCGTGATGTTGTTGTTGTTTCGTGCTGACGTGGCCGGGTTTATCCGCCAGCGTAAGGCCGGTGTAAGTTGATTATACATAGGCAAATGCCGACACTGAGTTTTATGCTGCTGTTGCTTGCAATAGTGGCGCTGTTTAGTTTGTCTGGCAATGTATTGTATCAGGCCGGTATTTTCTACGATTCGCCGGGCGGTAATCCGCTGCATAAAATTCACCCGTCGTTTTATCTGCTGTTGTTGTCGCTGGCCAGCTGGACGCTGTATCAGGGCGGGGTGGCGCAACTGTATTATTTGTTTACTGTACGCAGCCACTTTCTGCTTTTTGCTGCGGCATTGTGTTTATTGCTGCACGATGTGGTGCTGGGCCGGCCGTTATCGTCGGCCATTGTAAGTTATGTCAGCGCGGCGTTATTTGTGTTGCTGCTAAAGGCACTTAGCCCGGCGCGGTTGCAGCAACTGAAATTGCTGCTGTTAGTATTGTTATCTGCTAATGCGCTGGTGGGTATTTATGAATATGCCGGCGGTGGTTTAATTGCGCCTCTGGTATTAACTGATGCCGCCAGTGGTGAAGTGATTGACACCTCGGAGTGGGGGCAAATCCGCTCTGCCGGTTTGCTTGGTCACCCGCTAATCAGCACTATGTTAAGCGGCTTCTATCTGGTGTGTTATGTTGCCAGAGCGCTGTTTGCCAGGGTGAGCTTAAGCGAAAGTGTCACCGCCTTGCTGCTGCTAACGGCTTTACCGTTATTTGGCGGGCGTGGCTCTATTTTGGCGGCGGTCATTGTTATTGTGCTTCTGCTGCTGCTTAAAGCTTTGCAAAGTATGCAACGGCGCGTACTAACACAGCGGGCGCTGTTGTATGTGTTGTCGTCGCTGGTGTTACTGCCGCTGCTGTCTTATCTGGCATACAGTATTGGCTTGCTTGAACCTGTGCTTAGCCGGCTGGAAGATGATCAGGGCAGTGCGTCTACCCGGCTGATTGCTATAGAACTGATGCTGGATACGTCCTGGCTTAACCTGTTACTGGGAGACATTGACCGCAGTTTGTCGGGTAAAGTGCTGCTTTTTGGCTCGCGCTATGGCATTGAAATAGGCTGGATTGCATTATTGCTTACTTATGGCGCAGTGTTATCGGCGTTGTTAATGTATGCGTTGTATTGCTGCCTGCAGCAGTTATACCTGCGGTTGTCGCCGTTATTACTGTTTGCATGGCTGTATGCTTTTATCGCCTGGAGCTCCGGCACGGGCATATCAGGTAAAACCATCATGCTAAGTGCTGCCTTAGTGATGACGGTGCTGCTGTTTTGTGATCTGACCGCCAAAACACCTGCTAAAAGCCGAATAAATAGCATACTGTAGCTGAATCAAAAGTGAACCAATCTATTAATAAAGTATTAATTACGGGTGAATTTTTCTAACCCAATGGGTTATAAATGTTCGTTTGTAACAGGCAGCGCAGACGCAGTAGTTTAGTAAAAATAGCAAAGTGAATTGCCAGCCGTAGCGGCGTGTTACTTTTCTTTCTACAACAGCGAATGCGGAGCACCAGAGATGACTAACTCAATATTACATTATGAGCAACCGGGCTCATCAGTGGTATACCGTTTTATTGATCTGATGATTTTGTGCGGCGTATTTCTCGCCAGTATGCACCTGTACGGCATACCACTTGATAAAGATTATCTGATATTGCTCAGCGTCTCGCTGGCAATATATTCCTACCTTGCCGAATCGGTGCAGCTTTACCGCTCGTGGCGGGCAGGCCGGTTTTCGCAGATGTTGATGCATGTTGCCACCATTCACACTGTGTCATTCTTATTAATTGTCGCCGGCTTGTTTTTGTTAAAAGAAGCTGAGAGTTTTTCGCGTCTGGCATTAGTTAGCTGGTATCTGGGCGGCTTGGTAGTACTGCTGTTGTGGCGGGTGTCGGCCAGGGCGATAAAAACCTGGCGCCGTAAGCGTGGTTTAAGCCTGCAACAGGTAGCGATTATTGGTTTAACCCCGTCTGGGGTAGCACTGCATAACGAAATTTCACAGCACTTTGAACTGGGCTTTAACTGTATCGGCTTTTTTGATGACCGCGCGCCAGAGCGTCTGGACGACCTGCCAACAGAGTCACTGCTGGGCAGTGTAGAAGATGCGGTACAAATGGCCCGTGCCGGCAAACTGGTTAAAATTTATATCTGTTTACCGATGATGGCGGAAAAACGCATTGCCGACATTATCAGCCGTCTGGGAGATACCACTTCTGATGTGCTGATAGTACCAGACTTCCTGTTTAAAAACCTGATGCATGCCCGTATCGGTAACGTGGGCAGTATCGACACTATCAGTGTGTTTGAATCACCGATGTTTGGTTTTCAGAGCTTTTACAAGCGCAGTTTCGATGTGTTGTTCAGCGGTACTGTGTTGTTACTTATTTCGCCGTTGCTGATGATGATTGCCGCAGCGATTAAACTTACGTCCAAAGGACCGGTATTGTTTCGTCAGGATCGTTACGGCCTGGACGGTAAGAGAATTGGTGTATACAAATTCCGCTCGATGAAAGTGATGGAAAATGGCGGTGCCGTAACCCAGGCCAAACGCAATGACAGCAGGGTTACTGCTGTAGGAGCCTTTTTACGCCGTACGTCGCTGGACGAACTGCCGCAGTTTTTCAATGTGCTGCTGGGTGAAATGTCGGTTGTCGGGCCGAGACCTCATGCCGTGGCGCATAACGAAGAGTACCGCAAGCAGGTGGCGTATTACATGCTGCGCCACAAAGTTCGCCCTGGTATTACCGGCTGGGCACAGATCAACGGCTGGCGTGGTGAAACCGACACCCTGGAAAAAATGGAGATGCGGGTAAAATACGATTTAGATTATATCCGTAACTGGTCACTGTTTTTTGATGTACGTATTGTATTTAAAACGGTGTTTAAAGGCTTTGTTGATAAAAATGCGTACTAACAGGAAGACAGATGTATTGTAATGTGATCTTGTGTCGGTCGGTGCTGGCGGTGTTGTTGTTTGGCAGTATAGATTTATCTGCACAAGAGCTGGTGCGCAATGCCATCAGAACTGAATCTGGTATCGACTTTATTCCGGAGCTGCGTTTTGAGCTGCGCCACGATGACAATATCGCTAATGCGCCCGAAGCTGAGCGCAGTAGCTGGATTTCGTTGTTAACGCCCAAGCTTACTGCGCAGTTATTATCTGGCCCTAACGAGTATCAGGCTGCACTGGAATTGGCATCCGGCAGCTATCTTAGCAGCCGTGATGACAGCTATCTGGACTGGAATTTCAGTACAGCGGCGTTAGTAGAATTATCGGACCGGCATCGGTTTGATGTGAAAGGCCGTTATGCTGCAGCACACGAGGCCAGAGGTACCGGCATTACCGAAGGGCAGGGTAATGCCCTTACTGAACCGGCCGATGTGCGCCTGCTAAATGTGCAGGGCGCATATGAATATGGCGCCCAAAGCAGCCGCACCCGGTTGCGTTTACTCACGGCCTACTACGATAAAGATTATCGTAACTATGAAGCGCTGACTCAGTTTCGGACTTACCACAGTATTAAACTCGGCACAGAGCTGTATTACAACACCGGTGCCAATACCCGCCTGATCACAGAAATCAGCCGTTTACACACCCGGTACGATAATACCGATATCAGCGGCAGCCGGGATAGCGACACAATGAATTACCGTTTGGGCGCGCGCTGGCAACCCAGTGAGCTAACTTCCGCAGAGCTACGGCTTGGCTACCAGAACCGCCAGTTTGATAACCCGCAACGCCAGGATTTCTCTGGCCTGGCCTGGGAGATGGCCGTGCAGTGGGCGCCGCTGAGCTATTCACGTTTTAATCTTAGTACCGGCCGTCAGTCAAAAGAGCCTGATACTCAGGGTGATTTTGTCAAAGAAACCCATTACAGCCTGTTCTGGACTCACCAGTGGCAACCGTTGCTCAGCAGCAGTCTTGGCGTGAAACGGACAAACGACGACTATACCGGCTTTGACCGGCGTGACAGGCTAACCAGCTACCAATTAAGTGGCAAATACTCGCTGTTGCCGCAATTGCTGCTTAATGCCGGTATCCGGCTACACCGTAACAATTCTTCAGTGGCGAACATTGAATTTGATAAAAATGAAGTGTTTTTCGCTGTGCAGTTCGCGTTATGAGGATCAAGATGTCAAATCGTGTTATTGCCGCGGTATTACTGTGTTTGTTTATCGGCTGGCCGTTAAGTGCACAGGAGCAATATGTGTTGGGGCCTGGTGATCTTGTCGTCATTAAAGTGTACGGGCAGGATGATCTGGAGCTGGAAACCCGCTTAACCGACAGCGGCACAATAAACTATCCGTTTCTGGGTAAGTTGCAGCTAAGCGGAAAAAGCATCAAACAGGTTGAAACGTTAATTTATCAGGGCCTCAAAGGCGATTATCTGGTTGAACCTAATGTGTTTGTTGGCATGGTAGAGTACCGGCCGTTTTATATTCACGGTGAAGTAAAGCAGCCCGGCGCCTATCCGTACCAGCCGGGAATGACGGTAAACCAGGCCATTGCGCTGGCTGGCGGCATGACAGAGCGTGCATCCAAAGAAAAAATCCGCATTTCACGTGAAGGTGACAAAAACCAGCACGAAAGCGGCAGCCTGAGCAGCCGCATTCTGGCGGGTGATACTATTACTATCGAACAGAGATTTTTCTGATTATGGCTGTATATTCGAATGAAAAACCGCTGGCATCCGGTGAGCAACTGGTTGATGTCAGTAAGCTGTTTGGCGTAATTGGCCGCTTTAAATGGCGTATATTAATACTGGCCGTTAGCAGCGCAATTTTAGCCGCCAGCATTGCGCAAAATATGACACCAATATACCGCTCTACTGCCACCTTACTTATTGAGGCACAGCAGGCCAGAGCGATAAAAATTGAAGAAGTATACGGCTTTAACTCGGCGCAGCAGGAATATTACCTGACACAGTTTGAAATTCTAAAATCACGCTCTATAGCTGAACGGGTATTTGATGAGCTGTCACTGGCCGGACATCCTGCACTGCAGGGCAAACCGTCGTTGAGCAACAAAGCCAAAGCCTATATTACATCGCTGTTAAGCCCGCCAAAAGTAGCTCCGGTTGACAGTGAGCTCAGCAGCGCTTTAACGCATAAGCGCAGGCTGGACAAATTTAGCAGCGGTATTCAGATTAACCCGGTACGTAAAACCCAACTGGTAAACCTGAGTTATCAGTCGTCTGATCCACGCCTGGCGCAGGCTGTGGCCAATGCTATTGGCGATGCCTATATTGCCAGCCAGCTTGATGCCCGCCTGGGTATTACGCAAAAAGCCAGTAGTTGGCTGGGTGGCCGTATTGGTGAGCTGCGTGAGCGGTTAGAGCAATCAGAAACCCGGCTTGAAGCGTTTCGTGCACAACATAATCTGGTTGATGTAGAAGGCGTAACTGCGCTGGATGCCCGCGAGCTGGAGCGGCTAAACGAAGAGCTGACAGATGCGCGGTCAAAAAAAGCCAAAGCTGAAGGCTTTTTAGCGCTGGTGCGTCAGTTTGACCAACGCGATGTATCGGGCCTGGAAAGCCTGCCTGAGATCACCTCGCACCCGTCGGTACAAAACGTTAAGCGTGAGGTTATGGCGGTAGAGCGTAAGTATTCTGAGCTGAATAAGGTGTACGGGCCTAAACACCCGAAAATGATTGCCGTACAAGCCGAACTGCTAACGGTAAATAACAGCCTGCGCCAACAAATAAACCGCCTGATTGAAGGTATCGAGAAAGAAGCACAAAGCGCGGCGAGGCGTTTGTCTTCGCTGGAGCAGCAATTTAGCCGCACCAAAACGGCGTTTTCCAGCCTGGGCTCGGTGGAATCAGATTATCGCCGGTTACAGCGTGAAGTAGAAACCAATCAACTGCTGTTTGACAGCTTTTTCGCCCGGCAAAAAGAAACTGAAGTAACCGGCGATTTCGACGCGCCTATCGCCCGCTTTACTGACCGTGCCGTATTACCGTCTGAGCCGGTTAAGCCGAATAAAAAGCTGATAGTAATGCTAACTTTTATCACAACGTTATTGCTTGGCGCCATCATCGCTTTATTGCAGGATATGTTTAACGACACCATTAAAAATACTGCAGACGTAGAGCAAGCACTAGCCCAATGTGCGTTGGGTTACTTACCTAAAGGCCATAAAAAGAAAAATGTTCAACAGCGCAGCCTGGCGTATTTTGATCCGAAACAACGCCGTTACAGTGAATCGGTGCGTAATATCCGTACTGCCTTATCATTAATGGCCCTGGATAAACCTTTACAGGTGATTGAAATTACCTCGTCGCAGCCGCAGGAAGGTAAAACCACCGTGAGTATCAATCTGGCGTTTGCTTTTGCTGCGCTGGAGCGTGTGCTGTTAATTGATGCCGATTTGCGTAAGCCTTCAGTGGGATCACGGTTTAATTTACCACTATATCAAAGTGGTTTGGCGAATATATTGTCGCGCACCGCAACACTGGACGAATGTATTGTTAAAGATGTGCAGGAAGGCGTTGATGTTATGCCAGCTGGCGCCATACCGTTAAACCCAATGGAGCTACTGGCGGGAAATGGCTTGCAAAGCTTGCTGACAGAGCTAAAAGGGCGCTACGACAAAATTATTATTGATACCGCACCGGTTCAGGCAGTTAGCGATCCGCTGCTGGTTGCACCGCACGCTGATGCCGTGGTGCTCGTAGTCAAAGCAGATCATACCCGCATTCCGCTGGTGCAACATACGCTGGGACAATTACATCAGGCACATGCAAGGGTGTATGGTGTAGTGTTAAACCAGATGAAAATGAATAAAGCCGAGCCTTATTATGCAAACTATGGTGTCTAAACACCTTACCGGCAGGCGGTATGATTATGTTTGATCTGCATAACCATATATTGCCTGGCGTTGATGATGGTGCCAAAGATATGACAGAAGCGCTGGCTTTGCTGCAACTGGCACAGCAGCAGGGTATCAGTCATATGCTGGCGACTCCGCACCTGCATGCCGGGCGTTATAACAACAGTGCTGCCTCGATAAACGAAGCCATAGCCGCGCTGCAACAGGCTGCAAGTGAGGCAGGTATCGACATAACGCTGGCTGCTGCTGCCGAGGTTAGGATCGGTGCAGAAATATTGCCATTGATAGAACAGCAACAAATGCCTTTTATTGGCCGTTATCAGGGTAATAAGGTGCTGTTACTGGAGTTGCCGCACAGCCATATTCCGGCGGGGAGCGATAAACTTTTGGCATGGCTGGCACGGCACGATATTACAGTTATGCTGGCACACCCGGAACGAAACCGCGATTTGCTGGCCGCACCGGATAAAATTAAGCCCTTTATTAAAGCCGGTTGCCTGTTTCAGTTAACCGCGGCAGCGCTTGACGGTGATATGGGGCAGGATGTTAAAGCCTTAGCGCAGCAATGGCTAAAGCAGGGCATTTATCATGTTATTGCCAGCGACGCTCACTCTGTTAAACGCCGCCCGCCTAAACTACAGCAGGCATACCAGCACAGTTGTCAGCTGGTGGGTGAAGAACAAGCCCGGCAATTATGTATGCTTAACCCGGCACAACTGGCAGAGCCGGTATTTGCTGCCGGTATCTTGCTTAACTAAAATGTCCATCTGCACTAACTGTTGTTGCTGAGCTTTTCTGGCGCAGCCCTTGCCCCAACAACCGAAAGTATTGCAGCCATAAACTGGCAAGTTCAGTGCTAAGGGCATCGTCAGGATACACCCCCAGCTCTGCAGCTTTGCTTTTTAGCGTACCAGAAACCAGAAAACTGTTTTTCAGGCTTTGCATTTGCAGCATTTTTTCAAAGGCTCTGGCCGCCATTTCCTCCGGCATCGCCAGGTACAGGCGGTTGCGGCTGGAGTCCAGTTGCCGGCAATGGGCAAAAAATGTGCTTTCATTTTTACCGTCTGCCGATAAGAACAACATTTGGTAGGCTGAGCTTAGTAACTCATTGAGATAATGCGTAATTATAGGCTGGCTTTGCAGCCAGGCTGAACTGGAAAACTGGTTACGCGTAGCTGTCTTGTCAAACATTTTGCTGGCAATATAATGATCAAAGGCATGAAACCACTCGTGCGCCAGGCTGCCGCCACCGGCGTTTTTAGCTAAAGCCAGAATTCGGCCCTGCGGCTGATAATGCGCACAGACACCTGGCTGGCCACCAATGCCAAAAGTCAGCGCTAAGCTGCCGTTTAATGATATGACCTCTGGCGGTACCTGCAGTAATTGTTGTAAATCGCAAAAGGCATCGAAGAATAAATTAGCTGCCAGTTGCAGCTCTTCGGTGTTTACCCAGCGGCCAATATGAATACTGTTAAAACCAAAAATTTTTACCAAGTCAGCAAAGCTGACGTCGGCGCCACCGCGATGTGGCGGGCCATTACGATAGTATTGACGCTGAATACGTGGGACGGACATAGGCATTCGCCGATCATAACGATAATTACGTCCGGACGAAATAGCCGGTGGTAATCAAACCGGCGGTAAAAATCGGTGTTTAGTCGCAGCAATGTTGTCAGTACATTGCCAAGCTGGCAGAGCCGAGGTAGTTTGCCACTATAACAATATATAAAAATAATGGGAGCAACATGCGCAGTAATATCCATCGGACATTTATTCTCAGTACCATTTTTACCGCTTTAGGCAGCAGCTTTGCTGCTTCAGCATTGCCGGAATTTCCAGGCAGCCAGTACAACGCCAGCGTACCCGATACCCAGCAAGTGTTGGGTTATAAACTGGGTAGCCGTATCTCCGAGCCAGCGGCAATCCTGCAGTATTTTACCACCCTGGCAGCGCAATACCCGCAGCAGCTAAAGCTGGTGCCTTACGGTGAGAGCTGGCAGGGACGGCAGCTGTTTTATGTGGTTATAGGCTCAGAGCAAAATATCTCCCGCTTAGATCAGCTTGAACAGAATATGCGCAAACTGGCAAATCCGCTTAATACCAGCGAGGCAGACGCAAAAGCCCTGATTGAACAACAACCGGCATCGGTATGGATTGCTAATACCCTGCACGGTAATGAATTAAGCCCGGCAGAGTCCTCAATGGCGCTGGCCTGGCATTTACTGGCCGACCAAAGTGAGTTTACCCGCAATATTCTCTCTAATACGCTGGTATATATTGACCCGTTGCAAAACCCGGATGGCCATCATCGTTTTGTCAGCCGCTATTATGCTACTGCCGGTATGGAGCATTCAGATGATCGCTTATCAGCCGAGCAAAACGAGCCCTGGCCCAATGGTCGCAGTAATCATTATTTGTTTGATATGAACCGCGATTGGATCAGCTTAACCCAGCCGGAAAACCGCGGCCGTGTTAAAGCGCTGCAGAATACCTATCCGCTGTTGTACGTGGATTCGCATGAAATGGGCGGCGATATGACATACTATTTCAGCCCGGAAGCAGAGCCTTACAACCCACATATTCAGCAGGCACAGCGTGAAGTGTTAAACTGGGTGGGGCAAAACAATGCAAAATGGTTTGACCGCTTTGGCTACCACTATTTTACCCGCGAAATTTTTGATGCCTTTTATCCCGGCTACGGTGCCAGCTGGCCGTTGTATCAGGGCAGCATTGCCATGACCTATGAAATGGCCTCTGCCCGCGGCCATCATTACCGCCGCAGCGACGGCACAGTTGTCACTTTTTCCGATGGAATTCAGCGTAACTTTGTTGCCTTTATGGCTACACTGGAAACCGCCAGCCAGCGCGCCAAACCCTTGCTGCAGCGGTTTTATCAGTACCGTAAAGATGCCGTGGCACAAGGCAGCAAAGCCAAAACCCGCAGCTATATTTTCCCGGCCAGCCGCGATAAAGCCGGGCATCAGCGTTTAACCGCATTGTTAACAGAGCAGGGCATCAAGGTTACTCAGGCAACAAAAGCATTTAGTGCCTGTGGTACGGATTACCAAAGCGGGGCTTATGTTATCGACAGCGCTCAGAGCACCTACCATTTACTGCGCACTTTGCTGGATACCGACGTACCCATGGACCAGCCATTTATTAAGCAGCAGGAAGCATTGCGGGCAAATAACTTACCGGATCAGATATACGATGTAACGGCCTGGTCATTGCCTCTGATGTTTAATCTGGAGATGAACGAATGCCGCGCCAGTGTAAAAGTAGAAGGCGTAACAGTAACAGACCAACGCATTTTACCCGGTAGCCTGACACGACCTGATGCGACCTATGGCTTTATTCTGCCCTGGGATGGTATGGATGCCGCCCGGTTTGCTGCCGAAGCGTTAAAAGCCGGTGTAGTGATGCGCAGCAGTGACTTGCCTTTTACCCATCAAAACGGTACGCGTTACCCATCGGGCAGTTTAATTATTGCCAGAGCGGATAATAATAATGAGCTTAATCAAACGCTTGAAAAAGTTGCTACGCAAAGCGGTGCTGTGCTGCAAGGTGTAGACAGCAGCTGGCATACCGATGGGCCTAATGCCGGCTCTGCCAATATGGTGGCGCTGCAACCGGTAAAAGTGGCCATGTTATGGGATGAACCCGCCAGCAGCTTAAGTGCCGGTAGTGTGCGTTTTGTGCTGGAGCGTGAGCTTGGCCAACCGGTAACGGCTATCCGGCCGGCGCAGTTAAAGCAGGCCGATTTAAGCCGCTATCAGGTATTGCTATTGCCAGCGAGTGCTGGTGGCAGTTACCAGCAGGCGCTGGGGGAAGCTGGTTATAACAATATTCGCCACTGGACAGAGCGCGGCGGCGTATTAATTACGTTAGGTAACGCAACTAACTTTGTATTAAGCGGTGAAGCGCCAATGCTGGCCAGTAAGCGGGAATACAAAGCCGGCGATGAACCCGCCGCTGATGCCAGCGACAAAGAGCAGGTTGCCGGCACAGTACTCAATACTGAGCAGTATCAGCAAATGGTGAAAGCCAAGCAGGCACGGCCGGATTGGGTGCCGGGCTTTCTGGCAAAAGCAGAGGTGGATCAGTCGCACTGGTTAACAGCAGGCTTACCGGCCAGCGTGAATACGGTGTACGTTGGTAACGAGATTTATCAACCGCTGGCCATCAATCATGGCCGTAACCTGCTGAAATTTGCTGCAGCTGATGAGGTAAAAGCCAGTGGTTTTGTCTGGCAGGATAATCAGCAGCAGATAGCGCATAAGCCGCTGTTAATGTGGGCACCACAGGGGAATGGCATGGTAATAAGCTTTACGCAGGAGCCTAACTACCGCGCTTATGTGAACGGCCTGCATATCGCATTGGCCAACGCCGTATTACTGGCCCCGGCGCACAGTGGTGCTGTGCGCTAACATATTCAGTTAATGATTGTTGCCACTTAATGATTTGCCGCAGGTAAGCGTTGCCTGCGGCTTCTGATATAACCCACCAGATTACTGCTTAAAAATGCCAGTTCCATTAATACCGCCACCGGAGAGCCCACCAACAGATTATGCACAACCCAGGACGTAGCACCGACGGCCATCAGTGCCCGTACCAGTATTACGTTTTTCTGGAAACTGCCGATAGTCCCAACCACAGCGGCTAAGTAGGGTAACAAGTTAACCGGGCTGGTATAGCTAACTACAATTAACAGCGTTGATAGTGCCAGAAAACAATACATCCAGCGCTGACGCGGGCTTAGCGCTGCTACCAGAAAACGCACCGCAGTTAAGCCAACAAAGCATGCAGCTTCATACTGGCCTAACACAGCAAAATGGCTGGCATTGAGCAGGGCCGAAACAAACCAGAATTTCAGCATACTGGCCCTGTCATAGCGCTGAAAAGCCACAATGCCACTGATAAAGGCCATCGCAGCTAAACATTGAGACAAAGCAAAACTGAGGGTGATGTCAGGCAAGGAGCTGGCTCTGTGTTATCGAATAAGATGGCTAGTGTACCGAATTTAACTGCCATCTGCCTGTCGTAGATGGCATAAGTTATAATCAGGTGCCGCAAAAAGTATTCTTAATAAGCTGCTGTGGCTGCGGTGGCACGGCAAAATCAGCATTAGCTTCTGACAAGGTGTAAGGCGTTGCCAGTGCCTGGTGCAGGCGGTTAAACAGTGTTAAATCGGCTTGCTCTGTCGCCTGCGTAATAGCGGCAGCAACTAAGTGGTTGCGCGCTATAAGCGCCGGATTGGTATTATCCATTTGCTGGCTTACCTGTAGCGGATCAATACCCTGTGCAGCAAGGCGTTGTTGCCATTTTGCTGCCCAATCGGCCCAACCTTGTTTGTCTGCAAATAACGCTGCGGCACCGGCCGCTGTGTCGCTTACCGAGCGGCTAAGCAAACGAAAGCTCTGGCTAAAATCGGCCTTATTTGCGCTCATCAGGTTAAGCAAATCGCGGATTAACACTTCGTCAGGGTCGGTTGCAGTAACAATACCAATTTTCGCCGCCATCAGGCGCAGAAATTCGGCTTCGTTCTGGCCGTTAAAACCTTGCAGTACCTCTGTAGCAAGCTCTACCGCCTGTTCGGGTTGTTCAGTTAGCAGCGGCAGCAGGGTTTCAGCAAAACGTGCCAGGTTCCAGCTGGCAATGCGTGGCTGGTTGCCCCAGGCGTAACGGCCTTGCGTATCAATAAAGCTGTATACCTGCGCCGGGTTAAAGCTGTCCATAAAAGCGCAGGGGCCGTAATCGATAGTTTCGCCACTAATGCTCATATTGTCGGTATTCATTACGCCATGAATAAAACCCAGGCTCATCCACTTAGCAATCAGTTTTGCCTGTGCTGCAACCACAGCAGCAAGCAAAGCCAGATAAGGATTCGCTTCGCTGGCACACGCCGGGTAGTGTCGGCTAATTACATAGTCGGCAAAGGTTTTCAGCTGGCCATGATCACCTTTGGCTGCAAGGTACTGAAAACTGCCAATACGAATATGGCTGCTGGCCACCCGGGTAAGTATGGCTCCCGGCTCCGCGGTTTCGCGCTGTATCCAATCGCCGGTTAGTACTGCTGCCAAAGCGCGGGTAGTGGGCACACCCAACGCATGCATGGCTTCACTGACTAAATATTCACGCAGCACCGGCCCCAGTGGTGCGCGGCCATCGCCACGGCGGGAAAACGGCGTTTGGCCGGCGCCTTTAAGCTGAATATCAAAGCGCTGGTTATCTGCGCTGATAACTTCCGCCAGCAGCAAAGCCCGGCCATCGCCCAGTTGCGGTACAAAATGGCCAAACTGATGGCCGGCATAAGCATGCGCCACCGGATTTGCCCAATCCGGCACGGTATTGCCGCTAAACACCGCCAGACCGTCATCTGAGCGCCAATACTGCTGTGGTAAGCAAAGCTCTGCGGCCAGTTCAACATTAAACGCCAGCCACTGCGGCGCCGGCACTGGGGTAGGGGGGCAAGGCACAGAGAAAGGCGCACCTAAATCAGCCAGGCTGCGTTGTACGGTAAAATTGCTCATATCTCAGCTATTAGTAGAAGTGTTGTGTTAGCTTAGTGTACAGAGCTGCAACTGGAGATACAAAAACACTTTTTTGAAATTTTCAATACTATTCAATACTATTAACCCAGTGATTTAATTCAGGAGTTGCTATGGCAATGCCCACTCAGGGGGCAGTTTTTATCCGTTACGCTGCGCTTGGCGCAGCGTTTTCGCTATGCTGGGCGGCGCTGACCGGGGGGCGGGGCTGGTGGTTTTTTCTGCCTCTGTGTTTACTGCTACTGCTTTGGTGCTATTGGGATAAATTAAGCCTGCCGCCGGTTCGGTTTAAAGCCGTGCCGGGTTTTTTGCTGTTTTTTTGCAGGCAGTTAGTACTGGGGGCATGGGATGTTGCCTGGCGGGCGCTGGCACCAGGAAAAAAGTGGGCGCCACAATGGCAACGTTATGACGTAAGCATGACCCAACCCGCCAGCCAGCGTTTACTGGCCAGTATGGTGAGCCTGTTACCCGGAACCTGTGCGGTAAATATTGAAACTGGCCAGCCGGATGTTTTGCTGTTGCATGTGCTGGATGGCGATGCCGACTGGCGCAGTGGTGTAGCTGCATTGGAACAACAGCTGGTAAAACTGTTGTGCAATGAGCAAAGGCAGGGAAGCACACTATGATGATGTTAGCTGTTGCCTTGCTGTGTACCGTGTTATTGGGGCTGTGGCGGGTGATTAAAGGCCCTACCTTGTTAGACCGTTTATTGTCAGTGCAATTATTCGGCACCACTGGCGTAGCGCTGTGTTTGGTATTGGCTCAAGCGTTGGGCCAAAGTGCACTGCGTGATGTGGCACTGGTGCTGGCGGTATTGGCGGCAGCCGCCCCCGTTGCACTGGTTCAGCGTTTAATGCAGCAAAAAATAGTGTCACCGCAAACTTCAGAGGATAAGCATGACTAATAGTGCTGAGCAGTTGTCTGCTTTAAGTATTTTACTCAGTAGCCTGTTGTTACTGGTGGGCTTATTTTTCTTTATTGCCGGCAGTATTGGCATGCTGCGTTTTCCCGATAGCTTCAGTCGTTTGCATGCGGTTACTAAAGCGGACTCGTTAGGCTTGGGCTCAATCGTTGCCGGGCTGATGTTTTACGGTGATCTGTGGCAAAACCTGTTGCTGTTGCTGATCTGGTTATTGGTAATGGCTTCGGGCTCTGTATCCTGCCAATTGTTAGCCCGTTTTGCCAAAACACAGCAGGATAAAGCATGAGTTTACTGCTCTTTGATACAGCATTGTGCTTGCTGTTGTTAGCGTTAGCTCTGGCCAGTATGTTAAGCCGTCAGTTAGTCAATGCGGTAATGTTGTATATCGCCTTTGGTCTGATGATGGCGTTGGCTTGGGCCCGCTTGGCCGCACCTGACTTAGCCCTGGCCGAAGCAGCCATTGGTGCCGGGCTGACGGGGGCGTTGTGTTTCTCAGCGCTGGCAAGGCAGCAATTGGATATTACCGCTGCTGCACTAAGTTGGCCGCAGCGACTATGGCCTGCAACATTTGTGGTGTTGATGCTCGGTGGCATTCTGGCGGCTTTACTACAGTTACCGTCTGTTGCCAGCCCGCTGGTTGCTGTAGCGCAGGCTGAGCTTATCAACAGTGGTGTCAGTCACCCGGTTACAGCAGTACTGCTGAACTTTCGTAGCTGGGATACCTTACTGGAATTAGTGGTATTGTTGCTGGCACTATTAGGTGCTTTGCCGGTAGCCCCAGCAGAAAAATCAGCAACCAGTTGGTCGCTTGGCCTTAGCTGGAGCCGGTTACTGGCGCCTATGGTGATCTTATTGGCCGGTTATCTGCTATGGGCAGGGGCCAGCCAACCAGGTGGTGCTTTTCAGGCCGGTGTATTGCTGGCTGCCGGCGCTGTGGTGCTGCGGCTTAATCAACAACTTAACTGGTTAAGCTGGTGCAACTTTTGGGTAAGGCTGTTGGTGGTAGCCGGGATTGCTGTATTTGTGCTGGTGGCTTTGCTGGCACTGTGGCTTACGCCAGCTAATGTTGATGCAGTCTGGCTTAGCTGGCCGCCACTGCTCGCCGGCGGCATTATTTTGCTGATCGAAGTTTTTGCCACTTTGGCTATAGCCTCGACACTAACATTGTTAGTGGTGGGTGAGCCTGCTCCGCAGCATAACCGCACGGAGAGCGTATGACAGAGCTCAGCATGACAGAGCTTAGCCCGCAACTGCTACTGTATATCGCCACAGCAGCTTGCCTGTTTGCTATAGGTGTTTATGGTTTTATTGTCGGGCCGCAAACACTGCGGCGTATTTTGGCGCTGAATATTATAAGTGCCGGCATTTTTATGCTAATGGTTGTGCTGGCGTATCGCGGGCTTGCAAATGGCCAGGCCAGAGCATCGCCGGATCCGGTATTACATGCGCTGATCTTAACCGGGCTGGTAGTGGCGGTGAGTGCAACAGCTTTTGCGTTGGCATTATTGGGCCGGCTAAAGCAAACCCAGGCATCCCCGGAGCATCAACCATGATGGTATTGCTATTGGTGCTGCCGTTACTGGGCGCCTTACTGATGCTGCTTTGGCCAAAAGTTGCGCCGTTACTGACACTGCTCACAGCTGCTGTCTGCAGCCTGGTGGCGCTGCAGTTAGTGTCGCGGGTTAGTGAGCAGGGTAGCCTGCAGATATTACTAGCAGGCTGGCCCTCGGGGTTAGCTATCAGCCTTGAAGCTAACAGCTTAAGCAGCTTACTTATTTTACTGACCACGGTGTTGCAGTTGCTGGTGGCGTTATATGCCGTTGCAACTTACCGGCGCGATAAGCTGGGCGCCGGTTTTTGGCCGCTTAGCAGCCTGCTGCAACTGGGTTTAACCGCGTTATGGTTATCGCGTGACTTGTTTAACCTCTATGTGTGTCTGGAGTTACTTGGCATAGCAGCTGTAGCGCTGGTTAGCTTATCGGGTGATAAAGCGATTAAACCGGCGCTGAATTATCTGTTGTTATCTCTATTCGGTTCGCTGTGTTATTTGCTGGGTGTAGCAATGCTTTATGGCGCTTATGGAGTGCTGGATATCAGTGCTTTGGCGCTGCAGTGGCAAGCCAATTTACTCAGTAGCGCGGCACTGGTTTTGATGACTCTGGGTTTAATGCTAAAAGCAGCGCTGTGGCCACTGCACGCCTGGTTACCTGCGGCACATGCGGCAGCACCGGCCCCGGTAAGTGCGCTGTTATCCGCTTTGGTAGTAAAAGGCCCGTTATTTATTCTTTGTCTGTTATGGTTACAACTGGCTGCCACTACTCAGGCTCAGGCAATGGCACCGCTGTTTAGCTTCTGTGGTCTGGCGGCCTTGCTGCTGGGCGGCATTGCGGCGCTGCGTACGCCGTTGGCCAAAAACATGGTGGCGTATTCCACTGTCGCGCAACTGGGTTATGCCACGCTGGCGTTAGGGTTACTACTGCAGTTTAATCAGCCGCTATTTGCTGCAGCACTGTGGTTATTTGTCCTGGCACATGCGCTGGCCAAAGCCGCCTGTTTTCTGGCGATAGGTGAGATGACAGCAACCTTAGGTGGGAAGCGGTTAAACACATTAAAAGGTGCCAGCCAAACTATGCCACTGGCGATGTTTGCCTTTGCCGTGGCCGGTGGCAGTTTAATCGGTTTGCCACCCAGTGGCGGCTTTCTGGCCAAATGGGCGTTACTGCAAGGGCTGTGGTTACAAGGCGATCAACTGCTTTATCTGCTGGCAATAGTAGTGGTGACCTTACTGTCGGCCGCTTATGTTTTTCGAGTGGTAGCGCTGGCATTTGACCGTGCAAAACCGGTGAAGCCGGACTTTGCGCCGCATATAGTACCGCAGTGGCTGGCTTTACTACCGGCACTGGCCGTATGGGCCATGACGTTATACAGCGAGCCACTGTTGCGGCTGTTAAAGCAGGAGGGCTTATGAGCCCGTTTTGGCAGCAATATTTACCGCTGGCCATTATTCTCAGCTCATTATTACCGGGGCTGATTATTTTTACGCTGAAAGAAACTCAGGTAAAGCTGCGTATCAGCCTGAACCTGTTGGGCGTCAGTATAAAGTTGGTATTAGTACTGTTAATGTGGCAGGCAGTAAAAGCTGGCCAGCAGTTTTATTTTAGTCTGCCGTTTTTACCCGGTGCCGATTTGGTGCTGCAGGGCGATGCCTTATCGTTGCTGTTTGTCGTGTTATCGTCGGTATTGTGGTTAGCCACTACCATTTATGCCATCGGCTACCTTGAACATTCCCCGCTGCGCTCACGCTTTTTTGGCTACTTCAGCCTCTGTGTCAGTGCTACGGTCGGCCTGGCGCTGGCCGGTAATCTGGTTACTTTCCTGTTGTTTTATGAGCTGTTAACGCTGGCGACTTTTCCGCTGGTGGTGCATCGCGGCACGGCAGAGTCACTGGCAGCCGGGCGCAAATACCTGGCTTACACCCTCAGCGGCGGTGTGATTTTAATGCTGGGTGTGGCGCTGCTGCATTCGCTGGTGCAAAGCCCTTTATTTACGCCCGGCGGCTATGTGGCAGCAGTGTTAAGCGGCAATGAAGGGCTGTTAATGCTGGCTTTTGCGCTAATGATCACCGGTTTGGGGGTTAAAGCGGCCTTACTACCATTACATGGCTGGCTGCCGCAGGCGATGGTAGCACCGGCGCCGGTCAGCGCCTTATTGCATGCTGTGGCCGTAGTGAAAGCCGGTGCTTTTGGCATTATCCGCCTGGTGTACGATGTTTTCGGCGTAGAGAGCATGTATGCACTGCAGTTGGCGCAGCCGTTAATGCTGCTGGCGGCAGCGACTATTTTGTATGGCTCCTGGCGCGCGCTGGCGCAGCAGGACATCAAGCGGCGGTTGGCCTATTCGACTATCAGTCAGGTATCTTACATTACGCTGGGCGTGGCGATGCTGGGGCCATTGGCAGCAGTTGGCGGCCTGGTGCACCTGGTGCATCAGGGGGTGATGAAAATTACGTTGTTCTTTTGTGCCGGTAACTTTGCCGAAACGCTGGGCATTCATAAAATCCGTGAACTAAATGGTGTAGGGCGGCGCATGCCAATAACAGCCATGGCCTTTACGCTGGGAGCCTTAGGTATGATAGGCGTACCGCCCACTGCAGGGTTTATCAGCAAGTGGTATTTAGGGTTAGGCGCAGCCGAGGTGGAGCAACCCTGGCTTATTCTGGTATTCGCGCTGTCAGGTTTGATGAATGCAGCGTATTTTTTACCTGTGATATATCGCATGTGGTTTTTACCGCAAAGCGGGCCATGGCCGGCAGAGCAACGCTTATCCAACCGGTTTGAAACGCACTGGATGTTATTATTTCCCGTCATTTTTACCGCCATACTGCTGGTGTTAATGGGCGTGTTTGCCGGCACTGAACTGAGCCCGCTAAGCTGGGCACAGTTGATTGTTGAACGGGAGTTTCGCCATGATTGACCTTAGCAACTGGCTGTGGCCTGGTGCCGCTTTGGGCTTAGGTGATGAGTTTACCCGACCCTGGTGGTATTTCAGTTTACTGTTATGGTTGCTGTTTGGCGGGTTTAGCCTGTTGTCGCAGCGGCATGACCCGCGCGCCGTGCGCTATTGGCTGTTTTTTGTGCTGTGTTTTGCTGGCAATATGCTATTGATAGCTGCGCTGGACGCGGTGAGTTTTTATCTGGGTTTTAGTTTGCTGAGTTTATCGGCCTATGGCCTGGTGATCCACAGCAATACCGCTAAAGCCAGACGCGCAGGCCGACTTTACCTGCAATTGGCGGTGCTGGGCGAAATTCTACTTTTTAGTGGCTTAATACTGCGGGCATCGGCTGCTGACGGGCGGTTTGACTGGCACAGCTGGCAAACTGTGCCGCTGGAGCCATTAACATTAACGTTGTTACTGCTGGGGCTGGGTTTAAAAGCTGGCTTTTGGCCATTGCACTGGTGGTTGCCACAAGCTCACCCGGTAGCACCGGCACCGGCCAGTGCACTGTTATCCGGCGTAATGATTAAAGCCGGCCTGCTCGGCATGCTGATGTTTTTACCCGCTACTGATACGTTAATGCAGCAGTGGGCGCCATTGCTACTAGTTATTGGCCTGATCTCGGCCTTTTATGGCATATTAGCAGGCTTACTGTACACGCAGCCGAAAGTCATTCTGGCGTATTCCTCTGTTAGTCAAATGGGTTATTTATTGCTGTTGTTTGCGCTTTTGAGTTTAACCGGCGTAGCAGCATTGCCGGTATTGCTGGCCTATGTAGTACACCACGGCATGGCAAAAGGTAGTTTGTTTTTATATGCCGGTATGGCAGGTGAAGCGGCAGGGCGCATATGGCGCCAGGCGTTGTTTTGGTTGGCTGCACTATCTATGATGGCACTACCGCTAAGCAGTGGTGCTCTGGTAAAAACCGGCCTGAAAACCCAATTGGCAGCGGCCAATTTACCTGCCTGGTTAAATGGCGGTGCACTTAGCCAGTTATTAACCATGGGCGCTGTGCTTACGGCGTTACTGTTATTGCATTTGGCAGCACAGCTACGTGCACCTAATAACAAGCAAAGCAACCATACAGCTAAAGCTTCTGCTGTTAATAGTGCCGGGCGCTGGGCATTCCTTACGCTATTAGTCAGCGCGCTTTGGCTGCTGCCGTGGTTTATGGTGCAACAGTGGCAACTGGCTTGGCCAACACTGGCCCAATACGCCGGGTTGATATGGCCATTACTGCTGGCACTGCTGCTGCGGTGGCTGTGGTATAAACTTGGCTGGCAGTTACCGGCATACTGGTACAACCGTAATGCCGCGGTACTTTACTACTCGTTAAGGTTAAAGCGGTTATACCAACCGGTTAGCCAGCAGCAACGGCAGTGGCCTGCGTTTAGCCTGCGCCCGCTGGAGCGGCGGCTAAACCGCATGTTACAACTGCTGGTGGTAGCCACCACAGCGCTGCTATGTTGTCTGATGTTTGTAGCGTTGATATTTAGCGCTGTGTAGACTAGTTGCTACAGTTACATTCAGTAGCAATTAGAAGCTCGTGTTGACAATAGCTACACGCAGGCCTAGGATCTGTATAGCTATTGTATTTACATATAGGGTTTTATTATGCGTGACGCCGCCATTAATTTACGTGCCTTACCGGAGCAGCGTGATCTTATTGATCAGGCCGCTAAAGTGCTGGGCAAAAACCGCTCTGACTTTATGTTAGAAGCTGCCTGTGAGCGGGCGCAAAGCGTGATGTTAGATCAGTTGCATTTTGCCCTGGACCAGAGCAAGTTTAACGACTTTGTCGCCTTACTTGATGCGCAGCCGCAACACAATGCTGGTCTGGAACGTTTGCTGGCAGTGCAGGCGCCGTGGCATAAAGCATGAGTATTGAGCTTGTTGCACCGCAGCCGCTAAAAGCAAACCATCTGCTTGATAGCTTTAGTTGCGGCGAGGCGGAATTAGACAACTGGCTAAAGCGGCGGGCGATGACAAATCAGTTACGTGGTGCTAGCCGCACTTTTGTTGTTACCGACAGGCAAAATACTGTGCTGGGTTATTATGCGCTGGCGGCAGGAGCGGTGGCGTTGCAGGCGGCTAGTGCGAACGTACGGCGAAACATGCCAGACCCGATGCCGGTGTTAGTATTGGCTCGTTTAGCGGTCGACACCCGTGCTCAGGGCATGAAGGTAGGAGCGGGGTTGTTACAGGACGCTTTGCAGCGTGCGGTAAACGTATCGCACAACACTGGTGTCAGGGCCTTATTGGTGCATGCACTGAATGAACCGGCAAAGCAATTTTATCAGTATTATGGTTTTCAGCAGTCGCCTGTAAATCCTTTGGTGTTGATGCTGCGTTTAACCAGCGCAAAACCTTAATGTGTTGTAAAAAGAAAACCAACGACCTTTGGGATATTGAATTTTTGGCACAAAAAAAACTACATTAAAGTAGGCTTAGATGTTGGTTACGGGAGCCCTGTTCTTTATGAAGAGCGAACCGACGACCTTCGGGTTGTTGAATTTCGGGCACAAAAAAACCTACGTTAAAGTAGGCTTTTAAGTTGGTTGCGGGAGCCGGATTTGTGACCTTCGGCCCCGTGGTTATAAAGAGGAGCCCGACGGCGAATAACAGGCACAAAAAAACCAGCACTTGGCTGGTTAAGATGTTGGTTGCGGGAGCCGGATTTGAACCGACGACCTTCGGGTTATGAGCCCGACGAGCTACCAGGCTGCTCCATCCCGCGTCCGTGAATTATCCCCGAGCAGTAGAGATAACTATTTAATTTGCAATGAAAGTTGGTTGCGGGAGCCGGATTTGAACCGACGACCTTCGGGTTATGAGCCCGACGAGCTACCAGGCTGCTCCATCCCGCGTCCGTCATTGCGGGGCGCATCTTAGTGTTTTTAACAAAGCCATGCAAGCCTTTATCTGCTTTTATTTTAAAGACGTTGCTTAACTGCTGCTTTGTTAAACAAAGCGCTGTTTTAAGCGGCAATTTAGTGCTTTTACAAAAACTCAAACGGATAAATGCGACATTCTGCTATACTGACGGCCATTTTTGTTAGGGGTTTGGGTAGCATGCTGGAATTCTGGGCGTTAACGTCTAAAGGGGTAGAAGAGCTGTTGGCGGATGAAATTCGCCAGCAGGGTGGCGAAGTGTTGAAAGTGACCATGGGCGTGGTGCGCTTTAAAGCAGAACTGCGTACCGGGTATCAATTATGTTTATGGTCGCGCCTGGCTACCCGTATTTTGCGTTTAATACAGTCTGAGCCGGTTACGGCCGACAGTGATATTTATCAGATTGCGCAGAAAATTGACTGGCCACAGCAAATGTCACTACGTAATACACTGGCGGTAGACTGTGTGGGCAAGCACCCGAAAATCGACAACACCCAGTTTGGTGCTATCCGGTTAAAAGACGCCATTGTTGATCAGTTCCGCGAAGAAACCGGCCACCGCCCGGATGTTGACCGCATGGATCCCGATGTCCGCTTTCAGGTGCGGTTAGATAAAGCTCATTTCCACTTTTTACAGGACTTTTCCGGCCCGTCGTTACACCAGCGCGGTTATCGCGCCGGCCAGGGTGAAGCACCATTAAAAGAGCATTTAGCCGCGGCGTTGTTAAAGCGCTCCGGCTGGCAGGTAGAACAACCTTTATTTGACCCGTTTTGTGGCAGCGGCACTATAGTGCTTGAAGCTGCATTAATTGCCTTGAATAAAGCGCCGGGTTTAAGCCGCGAAAAGTTTGCTTTCGAAGGCTGGCCGGGCCATCGCGATGCTATTTGGCAGCAATTAAAGCAAGAAGCAAAAGCGGCTGAACGCAGTATAGTGCCGACGGTACAGTTTTGGGGCTCGGACTTTGATGAGCGCAATTTGGCCAAAGCGAAGCAAAATGCCGCCCGTGCCGGTGTTGCCGCTTATGTGCAGTTTGATTATGCCGATGCAACAGCGTTAAAAGCGCCGGTAACCAATGTGGCGGGTGTTATTGTTACCAACCCGCCTTATGGCGAGCGTTTGGGCGATTTACCCTCATTAATACCGCTGTACAGTAAGTTTTCCTTAGCGTTAAAGCAGCACTATCAGGGCTGGCGTTTAGCCATTATTACCTCAAACACCGATTTACTGCGGGCGCTGCGCTTATCTAAAAGCAAAAGCTATAAATTTACTAACGGCCCGCTGGATTGTGATTTCACTCTGTTTGATTTAACCGAAAAACAAGTGGCGGTAAGCTCTGATGCGCCGGCGCTGTTTTACAGTGAAAGCAGCTCTTTTGGTAACCGATTGGCGAAGAATCTAAAGCAGTTGCAAAAGTGGGCAAAGAAAGAGGGCCTTAGCTGCTACCGTTTATATGATGCCGATATTCCGGAATATAACGTGGCGGTAGATTGGTACGACGGTGAAGTGGTAGTGCATGAATATGCCGCGCCAGCGACGGTTGATGAGCAGGTATCGCAAAAACGCTTATTCGATGTGGTAAACCAGGTACCGCAGGTATTGGGCATCAGCTCCGATAAAATGATTTTAAAGGTACGCGAAAAGCAAAAGGGCACTTCACAGTATCAGGCGTTAAATAAAGCCGGCCAGTATAAAGAAGTCAGCGAGTACGGCGCTAAGTTTTTAGTTAACCTGCGTGATTATCTTGATACCGGTTTGTTTTTAGATCATCGCATTACCCGGCGGATGATCCAGCAGCAGGCCAAAGGTAAAACTGTATTAAACCTGTTTGCCTATACCGGCAGTGCTTCTGTGCATGCTGCTATTGGCGGTGCCGCCAGTGTTACTACGGTAGATATGTCAAATACCTATCTGGACTGGGCTAAGCGTAACTTTACCGTTAACGGTTTAACCGGTAAGCAATATCAGTTTGAGCAAGCAGATTGCTTACAATGGCTAAGCCGCTGCCGTGCTCAGTTCGATTTAATTTTTGTTGACCCGCCAACCTTTTCTAACTCGAAACGGATGCAGGACAGTTGGGATGTGCAGCGCGATCACGTTAATTTGTTAAACATGCTGACGCCACGCTTGGCACCGGGCGGCAAAGTAATTTTCTCTAACAATAAGCGCCGCTTTAAAATTGATACCCAGGCTCTTAACGATACCGGCTGGCAGGTTAAAGATATTTCCGCCGCCACCTTGCCGGAAGATTATAAGCGTAACCCGAATATTCACGTTTGTTTTGAGTTGACGCGCTAATAGTATGAATAGCGTGCAGCCGGCCTTAACCTTATACAGTACCTGGGGCTGTCATCTGTGTGATGAAGCTGAGCAGTTATTACTACAAGCTGGCCTTGCGGGCCGGTTTCAGGTTACCGATATTGTTGATGATGAACAGGCTTTTGCGCGCTACCGGTTGATGATCCCGGTGCTACGCCGGGGTGATAACGAATTATGCTGGCCCTTCGATGCGGACCAGCTGGCAACATGGCTTAAGGATGTACAGTAGTGGAATTATTACGTTTTCAGCAGGCGTGTTTAGCCTTTGGCACTAACCCGATATTGGATCATGTAGACTTTAGCTTATTCAGCGGCGAGCGCGTATGTCTGGTAGGGCGCAACGGCGCTGGCAAATCGTCAATGCTAAAATTGCTGACCGGACAGCAAAATCTGGATGATGGCCAGATAGTGGTGAATACCGGTGTGGTACTAAGCCGCTTAGAGCAAGACCCGCCGGCCAAAATGGATGTAAAAATTGCCGACTTTATCCGCGAAGGTGCCGGTGATTTAGCCCAAATAGCGCAGCAGTTTTATACTCTGTCAGAAAACTTAGACGGCGCTTCAGATGCCGACTATCGGTTGTTTGAGAAATTACAAAGCGAAATGGATACCCGCGACGGCTGGGGGCTGGAATCCCGTGTTGCTGATTTATGCCAGCAGTTTGAAATGAACCCGGATGCTAGTTTAGCGACGTTATCCGGTGGCTGGTTGCGTAAAGCGGCTCTGGCACGGGCTTTGGCCGCCAGACCGGATATTTTGTTACTGGATGAGCCAACTAACCATTTGGATGTTGCCGCTATCCAGTGGCTGGAGCAGTTTTTACTAAATTTCTCCGGCGCGATCATTTTTATCTCGCACGACCGCGCCTTCATCCGTGCCCTGGCTACCCGCATTATTGATCTGGACCGTGGTTTGTTAACATCACACCCGGGCAATTATCAGGAATACCTGGATCGCAAACAAAAAATGCTCGAAGATGAGCAGCAGCACAATGCGCTGTTTGATAAAAAGCTGGCCGAAGAAGAAGTATGGATCCGCCAGGGCATTAAAGCACGGCGTACCCGTAACGAAGGCCGCGTAAGGGCACTTAAAGCACTGCGTCGTGAGCGGGCAGAGCGGGTAGAAACCTTAGGCAAGGTCGATTTTAATATCGAGCAGGCCGATCGCTCCGGCAAGCTGGTATTTGAAACCAAAGCCATAAGCTGTGGCTTTAATGGCAAAACCGTTATCGACAAACTTGATTTATTGGTAATGCGCGGTGATCGTATCGCCTTGGTTGGGCCAAACGGTGTCGGTAAATCAACCCTGATTAAGCTGTTGCTGGGTGACTATAAACACGACAGTGGTGAGATTAAACGCGGCACCAATATTGAAGTGGCGTATTTTGATCAACATCGTATCGCGCTGGATTTAGAAGCTACAGTGCAGGACAACGTATCTGAGGGTAAACAGGAGATTACCCAAAACGGTAAAAGCCGTCATGTGCTTAGCTACCTGCAGGACTTTTTATTCCCACCAGCACGGGCCCGAACTCCGGTTAAAGCCTTATCAGGCGGTGAGAAAAACCGTTTATTGCTGGCAAAACTGTTTGCCAGACCAAGTAACCTGCTGATCCTCGACGAACCGACTAACGATTTAGACGTAGAAACGCTGGAGCTGCTTGAAGATATTCTGCAGCAATATCAAGGCACCGTATTGTTGGTAAGCCACGACCGGGAATTTGTTAACAATACCGTTACCAGCTCACTGCTGTTTGCCGGTGAGGGGCGTATTATTGAAATTGCCGGTGGCTATGACGACGTTATTGCTTACCAGCAACGTATGCAAACGCCTGCTGTAACAACACAAAAAGTGACAAAACCATCACAGAGCGTAACAGAAGAAATACCACCGCAGGCTTCTGTTAGCAGTGCTAAGAAGTTATCATACAAAGAGCAACGTGAACTGGAACAACTGCCAGCCTTGTTGGAACAGCTTGAAGCAGAGCTTGAGGCGTTACAACAGAAAGTAAATGACGCCGAGTTTTTTAAACAAAGTGCAGAGCAAACGCAAACCACGTTGAACCAACTGCAGCAGATCGAGTCGAAGCTGGCGCAAGCGTATGCACGCTGGGAAGAATTAGACGCATAAGAATTGAAGTATATTTAGGGGCTCCGAATGAAGTTATCACGCATCAGTCTGGCGATATTGCCGCTGTTAAGTCTGTGTTCTGTACAAGCGGCCGTTTATAACGTCGTTGAGATTGGTGAAGTAAGCGAAGTAAAGTCAACTTACGCTTCAGCTATAAATGATAGCGGAGATGCGGTATTTAATGGCGCGATTCGCTTGCAAACAGGTACGAATGCTTCGGGTTTACCAACCTACGATTATCAGTATTTTAATTTCCCCATTAATTTAGATGCGATTGATTTTGAAGATGAAACTGTTCAAGCCTTCTTTACTGATGAACAGTTAGCTGATGTCACCAATGGGAATATCGACAATGCTATTTTGAATATTCTGTTAAATGTTAATTTTGCGGGCCAACCTATAGGTAATGCGATTAACTATCTGAAAACCGGTAGCTTATTGCCACAAAACATACTGCTGCGGGATAGTGCCGAACCTACTCGTGGTAATAGTGAATACCTGTACGACGTTAATAACGCCGGAGTGGCAGTAGGTGTGGCAACTACAACTTTTACTCTACAAAGTTATACTCCCGATGTTACAGACGACGAGTCAGATCCGGAAACAGTTGAATTATGGGTTCCAGAGGCATCATATCAACTGGGTGCTGTAGTGCAGGAAGGGCAGGTCAGAACGATTGCGGCTCCATACCAGGAACTGGGTGGTGGTTATACCGTTGCTCGAGCTATTAGTAATAATGGTTTAATAGCTGGTTTTGGCAGCAGCGGTATGTCGGATGCTACCAAGGAATTAATTGAAGATTCATGTACCGGAGCAACCTCTCCGGTAGCATTGTGTTTGCACAACAGAGCTGTAGCTGGTAGTTACCAGCAACGCGGTATGGTGTGGCAGATACAGGCAGATGGCAGTGTCGCGGCGCCTGAGATATTAGGCTTTTTAGGGGATAAAAATACCGGGACTGCTTTCGATGGTGAAGGTGCCAATGCCATAACTTATTTTAGCGTTGCTAACGATGTAAATGACAACGGTGTTGCGGTTGGTCGTTCATTATACAGTGACTCAGATCGTATGGAGCGGGTAAGGGTGGGTAATCAGGTTGTGGATCGGATTGTCCGGGCCCAGCATGCCAGTTTATATGTTGAAGATCAGGTATTACCGTTGGTTGACCCGCTTGAGTGGTCTATTAGTGATGCTGTGGCCATTAATAATAACAACATTATTGTGGGTTATGGCCAAAAATCAATCAACAGCTCTGCACGCAACAAGATGTTTTACCACGACTATAGCTCAGGCGAAACCCGCTTTGTCGATGGCTTTTTCTCCAGTTCAACCACATTGCCACGAGCCATTAATGACAGTAATCAGGTAGTAGGGCAAGCGGAGGTTATTCTTGGCGGCACCACAACCAGAAGATACCATGGCTTTATGTATGATATAGCTGCTGACAGTTTTATTGATTTAAATACCTTAACTGGCTGTGACTCGCCTTACACTGTGGTTGATGCAGCCGATATCAATAACAATGGCGACATTCTGGCAACAGCGCTGACAATGAAAGAGCGTAAAGACTTGCTGGGAGAAGTCGTAGTTGATGCGCAAGGCAACCCTGTACAGGAAGAGCTGGCGGTTACAATTAAATTGCAGCCGGTTGCCAATGGTGAGCCAGAAGATTGCTCATCAGAAGAGACAGAATATGAGCGTAAAGGCGGAGCCGCTGGTTTTGGTTGGTTAACGTTAAGCGCAGCGCTAGTCTGGTGGCGCCGGCGTAAAGCGTAATGTTAATAAAAAAGCTGCTTCGGCAGCTTTTTTAATGCCTGTAAAGCTGCTGCAGCTTTATAGTTATAAAAGCAGGATGCTTAGTGTAATTTGATATAAATAAAACTGTCATCAAATCTTAAAGAAGTTCAGTCTGTTAGCCCTTGTCAATATTTTAATCTATTCATTTCAGATTGAACCTTTTATCGCTGTCGACTATCAATTAAAGGGTAATCGCAAATTCTTATGCGGTTATTTTTATCAAATAAAGTTGAGGAAGACTGCCGTATGAAAAGACAAAAACGTGATCGTCTGGAACGTGCTCATGCTCAAGGTTATCGCGCCGGTGTAACCGGACGGTCTAAAGAAATTTGCCCTTATCAAGGTTTAGATACGCGCTCACAATGGTTAGGAGGCTGGCGCGAGGCCATCGAAGATCGCAATGTTGGGCTGTTTAATAAAGGTCAGTAATTTTTCCCAGTAAGCTCAAGCATTAAAAAAGCCCCGTCAGGATAACTTGCGGGGCTTTTACCATTTCATCTCAGTGAAAATTAAAAACTGGATGTGTCCTGAAACAGACCAACTTTCAGATCGGTTGCAGCATAAATGTCACGACCATCTACACTAACGACACCATCCCCAATACCCATAAAAAGCTTACGCTTGATAACTCGTTTCATATTTATGGTATAAGTCACTTTTTTGGCTGTAGGCAGTATCTGGCCGGTAAATTTTACTTCGCCCACACCCAGGGCTCTGCCTTTACCCGGGCCGCCGCACCAGCCTAAAAAGAAGCCAACTAGCTGCCACATGGCATCAAGACCCAGACAGCCTGGCATTACCGGATCGCCTTTAAAGTGACAGGCAAAGAACCATAAGTCTGGCGTAATATCCAATTCAGCAATGATCTGGCCTTTACCATACAGACCACCTTCTTCGGAAATATGGATAATACGGTCCATCATCAGCATATTGTCCGAGGGCAACTGGCTGTTGCCTTCGCCAAACAGTTCACCATTGCCACAGGCAATCAAATCTTCTTTTGTAAAGCTATTCTTAGTCATGTATGTTTAATCCAGTGAAAATACCGGGCCACTTTAGCGAACACTTGTACGCCAAACAAGTCCGATTTGTATTAAGTCTTAATTTTACGCATCAATCAGTTAATGGGTTGAGTGTATGACAGTGTTATTGCCAAAGAGTGACATCATGACAAATTCGAGTGGAAAAGCGCTGACCAATGCAGAAAAGCAACTGCGGTATCGTGAACGGCAAAAGCAATCGGGTAAAAAGGAGTTGCGCGGTTATTTAACACCTGAGGCGCTAAGTTGCTATGAAGAGATCCAGAAAAAAACGGAATGGAGCGACAGTGTTTTACTCAGTAATGCTATCCGGCTGATGTATGCCGCACATAAATGTGGTCAGGTGGGTATTTTAAACAGCTGGTTAACCGAGCATAAGCGATGATTTCCCCGCGCTACAGGTGTTGCTGACGTGCGTTCAGCGTTATAATGCCGCCAGAATATGCCTGAGTAACCAGAGAGCTTTTAATGATTTTGTTTGTACGGGATCTAACCGTTATTGATTTTTCTTACCTGTGCGCCAAGCGGGGTATGGTGGGTGAAAGCTATATTGTTGACGTAGAGCTGCACGGCGGTCTGGATCAAACCTCGATGGTGTTGGATTTTGCCAAAGTCAAAAAAGTGATCAAGCAAGCTATAGATCAGCTAGTGGATCATAAACTGGCCGTACCGGCCTTATCTGAGGCACTGACTATTGATAGCTGTGCTGATTTACAGCGATTAACCTTTCAATCAGCACGGGGTCGCATCAGTATGGCGGCACCAGCACAGGCCATTGTGGCGGTTGCCAGTGATGAAATTAATGAGCACAGTATCACCGCATTTTTGCAGCAGCAAATTACACCTTTGCTGCCAGATAATGTGCAACAGCTGATTTTCACTTTAAGGCCGGAAGTCAGCAACAGTTTTTATTACCACTACAGCCATGGCTTAAAGAAGCATGACGGTAATTGCCAGCGTATTGCCCATGGTCATCGCTCAACTATTCAAATATACACTGACGGTATGTTAACGCCTCGCTTAAACAAATACTGGTGTGAGCGCTGGCAGGATATTTATCTGGGCTCTGCTGAAGATTTATGCAGCGCTGACGTTTTACAACATCTTACTGCCGCTGCAGATGACTATAGCTTCCGCTATCAGGCTGCGCAGGGGTGGTTTGAACTGACAATGCCGAAAACCCATTGTGAAATTATACCCTGTGATACCACAGTAGAGTGTCTGGCAGACTATATCGTCGCAGAATTAAAACAACTGGATAGCACGAAACAATATAAGGTAGTGGCTTATGAAGGGGTGGGTAAAGGCGCTATTGCTGTTAGCTAGCGTTAGCTGCACGTTATTTGCTGAACCAGCGTTAGAGTTAGAAGGGCAGCTGACCCAGGGCAGTTTGCTACGGGGCAAGGTGCTACCTGGCAGTAAAGTATTTTTTAATGACATTGAACTGCCATTAAGCAGCGATGGTCGTTTTGTGTTTGGTGTCGGCCGGGATGCACCGCTAAAGCATCAGCTTAAAGTGCAACTGAATGGTGAAGAGCACATAAAGCCGTTAACCTTTACTGCACGTCAGTATGATATTCAGCATGTTAATGGTGTAGCACAAAAATATGTTACACCACCAGCCGAGGTAACCGAACGTATCCGTCGTGACAACCAGCAGGTACGGACAGTTCGCAAAACAGTATCTGGCCTGCCATTTATCTTCGATACCCCCATCATGCCTGCCCAAGGGCGTATTTCCGGTGTTTATGGCAGCCAGCGTGTATTTAATGGCGAGCCACGTAACCCACACTATGGCCTTGATGTAGCAGCTCCGGTTGGAGCCCCTGTCGTCGCGCCGTTAAGTGGCAAAGTACTGTTAGCTGAAGATTTATACTATTCCGGCTTAACACTAATTATTGATCATGGTTTTGGTATCAGCTCTACCTTTATGCATCTAAGCCGGTTTGATGTTGCTGTTGGCGATGAGATTGCGCAGGGGCAGAAAATTGCTGAAGTAGGTGCGACAGGAAGGGTAACAGGCCCGCATCTGGATTGGCGTATTAACTGGCAACAGGTACGACTTGATCCGGCGCTGCTGCCAGGTTTGGTGCTCAACTAAGCCATATCACTACTGAACTGATTGCAGCCAGTAATCACACTTTGGCTGCTCAGCAATCGTCAATATGGCGACCTGTTGGCTTGCTGTAGTTAACGTTAGCTGGCTTTGCAGTAAGCGGTCTTTGCGATAATAGTGCAGTAATAAAGCCTTATCTTTAATTGCCCGCTTTAGCAGCTGAGGAAAACTGCTGGCAGTGATTTTGCGGCCATCCAGCGCCAGTAATTGATCACCGGCCATTAAACCTGACTGATGCGCACTGCCACCATGGTAAACCTGTGTTAATTGCAGCAAGCCATTTACCTGTTTAGTTTGAACGCCAATAAAGGGTAAATTCTCAGCACCGGTTTCACCGCCGAAATCATCAGCATGTTGCATTGGCCTAAGCGTTAATGTTATGCCAAGAGCTGGCAGTAATTCTGCCAGTGGCAATGCCGCAGTTTGTGTCAGCCATTTGTCACTTTGTGTGGCAAGCTCAGTAAAACCAAGTGCGGTAAGTACCTCTTGCAACGCATTATCCGGTGTGCCTGATAACATATAACGTTGCCATAACTGACGGACTATTTCATCAAGGTTGCTATTTTGCCGGCGCAAGCTGGCATCCAGACACAACGCCAGTAAAGCGCCTTTGGCGTAATAACTTACAACCGAATTTACCGCGTTTTCATCCTGTTTATAAAACTTAGTCCAGGCGGTAAAGCTGCTATCTACAAGGCTTTGGCGGTCATCGCTTGGGTTACGTGTAACTCTGGAAATGGTTTTTTCCAGCGTTTTGATGTAGGTTTTACTGTCAATCAGGCCGGCACGTGCCAGCGCTAAATCATCATAGTAAGAAGTAAAACCCTCATATAGCCAAAGCTGGTTGGTGTACTGCTCGGCGGTTAGCTGGTACTGCTGAAATACAGCGGGCTTTAAGCGCTTAACCCACCAGGTATGAAAGTATTCATGGCTGCATAGTGCCAATAGATTCTGATAGTTTTCATCTACCTGAGTTTGTTCAGGTGCTGGTAAGTCAAAACGGCTGCACAATAGCAAAGTAGAGTTCAGATGTTCCAACCCACCATAGCCATCTTCTGTTACCCACAGCAAAAACCAGTAGCTGGTTAAATCAGCCGGTAAGCTGCCAAACACTTTTACCTGCTGCTGGCAAATTCGCGTTAAATCATGGGTAAATCGGCTAAGATCAGTCAGGTTGTCGCCGGTAACCACCAGATAATGACTGATGCCATCAATAATAAACTCGTTAAAGGTAAATTTACCCAGCAAGATAGGGCTATCAATTAACATCTGATAATTTGCTGCACTGTATTGACCAAAGCCAAGAAAGTCAGTGCATTGGCTGCGGGTTAAACCGGTTGCAACCCGCCAGCACTCAGTAACGCGTGACTGAGGTTTGCTAACATTGACCTGATGTGGCAGAGTTTCCAGCCCGCTGACACTTAAACACAGGCTGGCCGGGTTTAACACGGCTACTTCATCGTCAATATAAGCGGCCCGCACTGATAAATCATAAGCATATAACTGATAGCTAACTATTACCGGGGTATTGTTACACTGTAATTGCCAGCGCTGCTTATCCAGCTGTTGCAGCGCGAGTGCGCCAGATTTGTCACTGGCACTTATCGCAACAATGTTTCTGGCAAAATCACGGATCATGTAGCTGCCGGGGATCCAGGCAGGCAATATCAGCTCATGTACTGATGACTGCGGGGTAAAACTGAGCGTTACCGATATCAGGTGTGCACTGACATCAGTTATATCAAGCTGGTACATCACAGATTTCATAGCGTTACTCTTTCTTGCAGGTAAAGGGTTTACCCTTTGCCTGCAGCGTTGTCCCGTATTAAGCTGGTTATTATGCCGCTAAAACCGAACAAGGAAAATGATATGGCAACAGAAACAGTATTCAGTAAAATTATCCGTCGCGAGGCTCAGGCTGATATTTTGTATCAGGATGACTTAGTTACTGCCTTTCGTGACATCCGCCCACGGGCGCCGGTGCATATTTTATTGGTGCCAAATCAGCTTATTCCAACCGTTAATGATGTTGAGCCCAAACATGAAGCCGCGCTTGGCCGGCTGTTTACCGTGGCGCGTAAACTGGCTGCCGAGTACGGTATCGCAGATAAAGGTTACCGGCTGATTATGAACTGCAATGCACATGGCGGGCAGGAAGTTTACCATATTCACTTGCACCTGGTTGGCGGCAGGGCGCTTGGCCCGATGCTAAGCCGGTAACTAAACCTGTCATCAGCCCCTCGGATACCTATTTGTGTGCGATACTGTTGCAATTAGATGCGGCTCTTATAGAATCGCCGCGTCTTTCACTGCTATAACTGAGTATTGCTATGAGTAACGAAGCGTTAATTGCCAAACGGATGGAGCATGCGGTAACACGGGTCACCAAAACGGTATTTCCCGGCCGCACTAATCACCATAACACCTTATTTGGCGGCGAAGCGCTGGCCTGGATGGACGAAGCAGCCTTTATCGCCGCCACGCGGTTTTGCCGCAAGCCTCTGGTTACCGTTAGCTCTGATCGGGTTGATTTTAAAGAATCTATTCCTGCTGGCACTATTATTGAACTGGTCGCCAGAGTTGAACATGTCGGCCGTACCAGTATTCGTGTGCATGTCGATATTTTTGTTGAGCATATGTACAACGATGATCAACATAAAGCGATTTCAGGCAATTTTACCTTTGTGGCACTGGGGCCAGACAGAAAACCGACACCGGTATTGGGTTAAAATATCAGGCTAATGCGATTAATACATATGCAAACACGGCCAGTTAACAGGGCTTTTGGCTGCTATTTAGTTATAATCGGGCAATTACCTTATTGGCCTGCGGGTTATTGTTTTGTATAAGTTATTTGAAGATCGTACCCGCCAGTTTTGGATCTTGCATACATTAGGCTGGTTGGGTTTTGCCATAGTCAATTATCTTGGCTCTCTGATCCAGGAAACGCGCGACGCATACCTGATTATTGTGGCGCTGGACTCTTATATCGGCTGGTTGATTACCATTCCGCTGCGTTACGCATATCAGCGCGCCTGGCACTGGACGCCCTGGAAAATGATTATAACCGTACTGCTGCTGGCATTTTTTGTTGCAGCAATATGGACTGCTGTGCGTAACTTTAATTACTGGGAAATATACCGCCATGGTGCGCGGCCAGACGATTGGCTAAAGTATATCCGTGATACCCCAGTGGCGTTTTATGTCATGTTAAGCTGGAGCGGTTTGTATTTTGGTATTAAGTACTATCAAACATTGCAGCAAGAGAAACAAAAATCGCTTACAGCAACCAACAAGGCGCATGAGGCACAGCTGAAAATGCTGCGGTATCAGCTTAACCCACATTTTTTGTTTAATACCCTTAATGCTATTTCAACACTGGTATTAATTAATGAAGCTGATACCGCCAATAAAATGGTGACCAGGCTTAGTGACTTTTTGCGCTATTCATTGTACAAAGATCCTATTAACAAGGTACCGCTGGAGCAAGAGGTATATGCTGCCCGTTTATACCTTGAGATTGAAAAGGTGCGCTTCTCTGAGCGTTTGTCTGTTATATTCGACCTTGAGCCAGGAACAGAAAAAGCACTGGTACCAAGTTTAATTTTGCAGCCATTAATTGAAAATGCTATTAAGTATGCGGTAGCAAGCCAGATTAATGGCGGTGAAATAGCGATTACGGCGAAAAAGTTTGGCCATGATCTGTTGCTCGAAGTGGCTGACAACGGGCCCGGCATGACCATTACCAATGGTTTGCCAAAGAGCAGTGACAGTGGCGTTGGGCTGGTTAATACCAAAGAGCGGTTATCGGCACTGTACGACAATAACTTTGCCCTGGTTTTAACGCATAATCAGCCACAGGGCTTAAAAGTAAATATCAGAATTCCATTACAACTAGAAAAAACGGAACAGGAACATGCTTAAGGTAATAGTAGTTGATGATGAACCTTTAGCCCGCAAGGGAATGATGGTGCGCTTACGCGAGTTCCCTGAGTTGGAAGTTATCGCTGAATGCACCAATGGCCAGCAGGCCATCGACAGTATTAGCCAGTTAACACCCGATCTGGTCTTTCTTGACGTTGAAATGCCTGGTATGGATGGTTTTGCGGTGCTTAAGCAATTGCAGGCGCAAAAGGCGGCTTTACCTTATATCGTATTTGTTACAGCTTATGACCATTATGCATATAGTGCGTTTGAAGTCAGTGCGCTGGACTATGTTTTAAAGCCGGTTGAACCAGAGCGTTTAAAACAGGCTGTAGAAAAAGTACTGAAAATATATCAGGCACAAGACACGCAAAAACACAAAGGCCAACTGGCTGAAGCGGTAGCAAAACTCACCGGAGATGACACCGGTAATATACTGCAGCGACTGGATAACGCCCAGCCAGTGGTAAATGACCGTTTCCCGGATGCTATCAGCATTAAAGACAGCGGCGAAATTACCCGGGTACCGGTAGCCGCTATTGAATGGGTTGATGCTGCCGGCGATTATATGTGTATCCATACCCGTGATGGCCAAACACATATTTTGCGCCGGACGATGAAAGAGTTAGAGCAGGAGCTGGATCCCAAGCTGTTTGTCCGGGTACATCGATCTGCTATCGTCAACGTACATACTATTGCCAAATTACAAATGCTCGCCAATGGTGAGCACCAGTTAATGCTGACCAATGGCCAGGCCGTCAAAGTAAGCCGCAGCTATAAAGACCGCGTAAAACAGGTGTTTAATCAGTAATTCGCTGTTTACGGTTAATCGCTGGCAATCGTTTGTTGCCAGCGTACCAGATAAGGGTCAATCTGCTTTTGCTTTGCGCCGGTTTCTGAGAGGGGGTATAACACTGCTTGCTGGTTTATTTCACCTGCCATCACTAAATGAGCTCCCTGCATCAGCTGCTCCACAGCATACGCGCCCAATTTAGTTGCCAGAATTCTGTCTGCTCCAACAGGCGAACCGCCGCGTTGAATATGACCAAGAATACAGGCCCGGCATTCAATGCCCAAAGCCTCGCTAAGCGCCTCAGCCAGTGCTGTTGTGCCGCCGGGGTAACTGTTTTCCGCCACGACAATAATGTAACTGCTTTTGCCACGTAATAATTGTGCGCGCTTAACCGGCTCTATCAACGCTTTTAAGTTATCTGGCCGCAAGGCGCCAAACTCGGGGCAAATAATCTGCTCAGCACCACCAGCGATACCGGCAGACAGCGTAATATAACCAGAATGGCGGCCCATTAGCTCAACCAAAAATATCCGCTCAAATGCATCGGCAGTATCACGGATTTTATCTATTGCATCCAGTGCAGTATCTATAGCGGTGGCAAAACCAATAGTGTAGTCGGTGCCATCTACATCGTTATCAATGGTGCCCGGCACGCCGATAATCTGGCCCTGATAATACTCAGCTATGGCTAATGCGCCACGAAAACTGCCATCACCGCCAATAATGATCAGTGCATCCAGTTGCAGGCGATCCAGTACCTGAGCCGCTTGTTTCGCACCTTCAGTGGTCTGTAGTGCCTTGCAGCGGGCGCTTTTTAAAATAGTGCCGCCATGCTGAATAATGTTTTGCACGTGCTGCGGTAACAGTGTTTGATAGTCATCTTCGAATAAACCATTAAAACCGTGGTGAAAACCAGTAACGTCAACGTTGTAGGCTGCAGCTGTCAGTACAACTGCCCGGATTGCCGCATTCATCCCCGGTGCGTCGCCACCGGAGGTCAGTACACCTACACGTTTAATCATTGTTTATCCCTGTTTACTGGTAACACAATACCCAGTATAGGGGCTTACAATGTAAGCAGTGCTTGATATGGCGCAACAGTTAGTCAATTAGTCGATATAACAGCCTAAGCTACAGACAACAGCGGGTGAAATAAGCGAAAATAGCGTTGCTCTGGCTCACACTCGCAACGCCCGCCACTTTATTTATTACACTGGATTACTTACACCATGCACCAAATTACTGGTAAAAGCCTGATTGGGCTATTGTTAGCCTTAACCACTGCTGTTTTATGGGGCATTTTGCCTATAGCACTAAAAATTTTACTCGATGTGCTAACGGCTAACACCATCACGGCAATCCGGTTTTTGGCCGCTGCTGTTATCGTTGGTATTTGGCTGGGCGCGCGGGGCAAGTTGCCCAAAGCAGCATTATTAATTACGCCCAAAATAGCAAAGTTAATGCTGATCGCTGTGGCCGGGCTGTTGTCCAACTACATTATGTATTTAAGTGGGCTAAATTACCTCAGTGCAGAAACCGCACAGGTGGTTATTCAACTGGCACCATTTTTAATGATGGTAGGTGGTGTCTTTATATTTAAAGAGCACCTGTTAAGGTGGCAAAAAGCCGGTGCAGTTATTCTGGTTGCGGGTTTGCTGCTGTTTTTCAATGAGCGTTTGGTACAACTGATATTACAAGCCGGTACAGAAACGCTGGGTGTGTTACTGGTGATTACTGCAGCCATAACCTGGGCTGCTTATGCCCTGGCGCAAAAGCAGTTGCTGGTGCATTACAGCTCAAAGCAAATTATGTATTTACTCTATGTAGCTGGCACCATTGCTTTTATGCCGGTGTCAGATTTTACCGCGTTATTGATGTTGAGCAACCTGCACTGGTTACTGCTTATCTTTTGCTGTTTAAATACCGTGGTGGCCTATGGCGCTTTTGCTGAAGCGCTGCATCACTGGGAAGCGTCTAAAGTCAGTGCGGTACTTGCTGTAACGCCACTGTTTACTATTTTGTTTGCCAATATCGTGGGTTGGCTGTTTCCGGCGTATTTATCAGCACAGCAGCTTAATCTTTGGTCCTGGCTTGGTGCTGCGCTGGTGGTAGTGGGCTCAGCATTAACCGCGCTGGCACCGCAATTTGTGCAATACCATAGCGCACGTAAAATACGTAAGTTACAACGCGATGTGTTTTAAACAGTTTTCCAGGCAGTAAAAAGGGCTCATCTGAGCCCTTAATTTTAACAACTAGCTTTGGCAGTTGCCGTATTATTTTACCTGCACAATTCTGCAGGTATTAGAAGCGCCGATAGTTTCCATAACATCACCATGAGTCATGATCACCAAGTCACCACTTTTTAAACCGGCTTTGACTTTTACCGCTTCAATAGCTGCATCGGCCAGAGATTGGCCTTGTAACGCTGTGCTGTCAAAAAACGCCGGATAAACACCGCGATACAACGCCATTTTGTTCAGCGTTTTGGTATGGCGTGATAACGCAAAAATAGGCTGAGGTGAAGTAATTCGAGACATCAGCTTGGCGGTATAGCCAGACTCAGTCAGCGTAATAATAGCTTTGATGCCTTCCAGATGATTAGCCGCGTACATGGCAGACAATGCGATGGTCTCACTTATTTCAGTGAAGGTAACATCCATACGATGCTTGGAAATTTGCACGCTTGGGTGTTTTTCCGCACCGTCACATACCCGCGCCATTGCCCGCACAGTTTCTGTCGGGTATTTACCGGCAGCGGTTTCAGCGGATAACATAACGGCATCAGTACCATCCAGCACAGCATTGGCTACGTCCATTACTTCGGCGCGGGTAGGCATTGGGCTTTCAATCATGCTTTCCATCATCTGGGTTGCAGTGATCACCACACGGTTTAACTGACGCGAGCGGGCAATAATGCGTTTTTGCTGGCCAACCAGCTCGGCATCTCCAATTTCAACGCCTAAATCACCACGGGCAACCATTACCGCATCAGAAGCGCGGATAATATCATCCAGCGTTTCGTCATCAGCGACCGCTTCAGCGCGTTCAATTTTGGCCATAATACGAGCTTCAGAACCTGCCGCCAGCGCTAAATCACGGGCTAAGCGTAAGTCGTCACCACAACGCGGGAACGATACTGCCAAATAATCAACGTCAATTTCTGCTGCGGTAATAATATCGCGCTTGTCTTTCTCGGTCAGGGCAGGGGCAGTTAAACCGCCGCCCTGGCGGTTAATGCCTTTATTATTACTTAACTTACCACCAACGGTCACAGTGGTATAAACCCTGGCACCTTCTACACGATCTACTGATAACTGAATGCGGCCATCGTCTAACAGCAATAAGTCACCGGCTTTTACATCCTGCGGTAGCTCTTTATAGTCGATACCTACCTGATGCTCATCACCTTCACCTTTTGCCAGCTCGGCATCCAGCACATACGGCATACCTTCTTCGAGTATTACCGCACCGTTTTTAAAGGTAGAAACGCGAATTTTCGGCCCTTGTAAATCGCCTAAAATAGCCACGTGTGCGCCCAGTGCTTCAGCTGCGGCTCGCACCATAGTTGCACGCTCACGGTGATCATCAGCACTGCCATGCGAGAAGTTCAGACGGAATACGGTTGCACCAGCCTTTATCAGTTTTTCAATTGAAAGTTGTGTATTAGTGGCGGGGCCTAGCGTCGCGACGATTTTAGTTCTTCTGTGCATGGTTATTTCCTGCTTGTTGCAAAGAGGGTGTAGTAGCTGGCTGTTAGTTTAATGTAATTTAATTACAGAATACAGCAAAGCGATGAAGAAAAATTACAGGTTGGTGCAGTTGCCGACACAACTGCACCGGATTTTCAGTTGTTGAAATCTTTTTTGTCAAAGCGGGAGCCACGCAGGCTGTCTTTGACTTTCTTCAGGTTCTCCCGAAACTTACTGCCACGGCGCAGTGTAAAACCGGTGGCCAGAATATCTATCAGCACCAGTTGAGCTACACGTGAGGCCATTGGCATATACATGTCGGTATCTTCCGGCACATCCAGCGACAATACCAGCGTACATTCTTTTGCCAGCGGGCTGTCGTAAGCGGTAACACCAATAACAGTAGCATCATTTTCGCGTGCTATTGCTGCTATATCGCACAGGTTTTTTGTCCGACCGGTATGGCTGATACATACCACAACATCGCCTTCAGCACTGTTTATGGCGCTCATTCGCTGCATAACGATGTCGTCAAAACACACCACAGGCACATTAAACCGGAAGAATTTATTCTGCGCATCATGCGCTACAGAAGCAGAAGCACCTAAGCCAAAAAAAGAAATTTTCTTTGCCTGTGTCAGCACATCAACCGCGCGGTTTATTGTGTTAATATCAACCCGCTGCCTTGCTGTATCAAGCGCAGCCATAGTAGATTCAAAGATTTTAGCCGTATAGGCTTCAGGGCCATCTTCTTCTTCTACATGGCGGTTAACATAGGGTGTGCCGTTGGCCAGGCTTTGCGCTAAATGCAATTTAAAGTCAGGGAAGCCCTTGGTATCCAGTCTGCGACAAAAACGGTTGACTGTAGGTTCGCTGACATCGGCCATTTTAGCCAATGCCGCTATACTGCTATGTATAGTGGTTTGCGGGTTAGCCAGAATTACATCGGCCACTTTACGTTCCGATTTACTAAAACTGTTTACGCTATTGACGATTTTTTCCAGCACGTTCATCCGGCAATTCCTGGCTTATAATTAGGCTGATACAGGTTTGTAATAAAGGGTGTAGCCCGTCAGGGCGGTGGTCAAAATAGTGCTAAATTTACTACAAAACCACAGATCCGTTGCTAAGGCTGCCTTATTATATAAGAATAGTCAAAACATTACGCAATCTGTAATTTAATTACAAGATATCTGGTTTACAACCCTGTTATGCTGCGCTAGTATGGCCGAAGTGTTGTAAAATTACATCTAAATCAAGGGTCAGCTATGACGACAACAGCACAAAATTCAGCATGTGATTTAATTCTGTTTGGTACTAAAGGTGATTTAGCACGGCGCAAGTTGTTACCTGCTATGTATCAGCTGGAAAAAGCGGATTTGCTTTGCCCTGAATCACGCATCATCGGCGTTGCCCGCGATGAAATGTCTACAGAAGCTTATGCTGAGCTGGTGTTAACCAACCTGAACAAATTCCTTAAAGAGCCGCTGGACAACGATGTATGGCAGCGCTTGCAGCAAAAGCTGGTTTATGTACAACTGGATTTGGCAAATGAGCAGGATTACAAAAAGCTCACGGCAGTTACTGACATTAATAAGCGCGTGCCGGTTAGTTATTTTGCCACGCCGCCGTCGTTATTCGGCGCTATCTGTAAAGGCTTAGCAGTAGCAGGGTTGGCAGAAGAGCCTGCCCGTGTTGTGCTGGAAAAGCCAATCGGCCATGACTTAGCCTCGTCTAAAGTGATTAATGATCAGGTAGCTGAGTTTTACAAAGAAAGCCAAATTTATCGCATCGACCATTATCTGGGTAAAGAAACCGTACTTAATCTGTTAGCGCTGCGCTTTGCCAACGCCATTTTTGCCGGTAACTGGGATCATAACTCAATTGATCATGTGCAAATAACCGTAGCAGAAGAAGTGGGTGTAGAAGGGCGCTGGAGCTACTACGACGACGCCGGGCAAATGCGTGATATGGTGCAGAACCACCTGTTGCAGGTGTTGACATTAATCGCCATGGAGCCGCCAGCCCGTCTGGATGCCGACAGCATTCGTGATGAAAAACTCAAAGTACTTAAAGCGCTGCGCCGCATTGATATCAGTAACATTCAGGAAAAAACCGTACGCGGCCAGTATGGCAACGGCTTTGTTGCCGGTAAGGCTGCGCCTGGTTATCTGGAAGAAGAGGGCGCAAGGCCAAACAGTAAAACTGAAACCTTTGTTGCAATAAAGGTTGATATTGATAACTGGCGTTGGGCGGGTGTGCCGTTTTACCTGCGTACCGGCAAACGCATGGCATCTAAGCTAAGCGAAGTGGTGATTTGTTTTAAACCTCAACCGCATAATATTTTTCACGCCACTTATAACCAATTGCCGGCTAATAAACTGATTATTCGTTTACAGCCAGACGAGGGCGTAGAAATTCAGGTGCTGAACAAAATACCAGGCCTTGGCGAAAATATGCGCTTGCAGGAAAGTAAGCTTGATTTGAGTTTTGACGAAACCTTTAAGTCGCAGCGCATTGCCGATGCCTACGAACGCCTGTTGCTGGAAGCTATGCTGGGTAACCAGTATCTGTTTGTGCGCCGCGATGAAGTTGAGCATGCCTGGAAATGGGTCGACGGTATTTTGAACGCTTGGAAAACCAGCAACGAGCCGCCAAAAACTTATCAGGCAGGCAGTTGGGGGCCGGTTGCAGCAATTTCTATGCTGGCCCGTGACGAGCGCAACTGGGAAGAATAAGCCATGATGCAATTGAAGCAATTTAGCAATACCAGCGCACTGAATGACGATTTCGCTAACTGGTTAGTCAGCATTTTACAGCAGGCTATCGCGGAGCGCGGCGAAGCGTATTTAGTGGTATCAGGCGGCAAAACGCCTCAGGCACTGTTTAATACCTTAAGCCAGGTTGATTTAGCCTGGAACAAAGTTACGGTGCTGTTGGCCGATGATCGCTGGCTGGATGATCAGCAAACCGATTCTAACGAGCGTTTAGTTAAAGCCACATTATTGCAACACAACGCTAAAGCAGCCCGTTTTATCAGTTTATATGCCGACGTCACTTCGGCTTTTGATGGCGTTGCACAGGTGCTGCCGCGTATTACACCGTTACCGACTTTTGATGCCGTTATACTTGGCATGGGTGAAGACGGCCACACCGCATCGTTATTTCCCTGCAGTGCACAAATTAAAGACGGCCTGGCAGATAACGCGCCAGCTGTACTCGCTGTGCAACCGCAAACCGCACCTTATCAGCGTATGTCTTTAAGCCTGCCACGGCTGTTAAATAGCCGGAATATCTTTTTACATTTGGTTGGCAGCAATAAACTCGCGGTACTGAACAGCGCAATGGCAGAGCAAGACGTGCTTGCCATGCCAATCCGTGCCTTTTTACACCATCCTGTAGCGCAAGTTACGGTGATGTACACCGAAAACTAGGGGATAGTCATGGATCCTGTGATTCAGAAAGTAACGGACAGAATTATTGCCCGCAGCACACGCAGCCGCGATATTTATCTGCAACGGCTGGAAAAAGCCCGCTTAAAAGGCCCGCATCGTGGGGTATTAAGCTGTGGTAACCTCGCACATGGTTTTGCCGCCTGTGATCAGCAGGAAAAAGGCGATTTACGCAGCCTGACCAAAGCGAATATTGGTATCGTATCGTCTTACAACGACATGCTCTCGGCACACCAGCCGTACGAACATTACCCGGCAATTATTAAACAAGCGGTAAAAGATATTGGCAGCGTGGCGCAATTTGCCGGTGGTGTGCCAGCAATGTGCGATGGCGTAACCCAGGGCCAGCCAGGTATGGAGCTTAGTCTGTTAAGCCGCGACATTATTGCAATGTCCGCAGCGGTAGGCTTATCGCACAATATGTTTGACGGCGGTTTAATGCTGGGTATTTGCGATAAAATTGTACCGGGCTTATTTATGGCTGCCCTGAGTTTTGGCCATCTGCCGTTTGTATTTGTACCAGCAGGCCCGATGCCTTCAGGTATTCCGAACAAAGAAAAAGCCCGCATACGCCAGTTATATGCTGAAGGTAAAGTGGGTAAAGAAGAGTTGCTGGCGGCTGAATCGGCCTCTTATCACTCTGCCGGTACCTGTACTTTTTATGGTACCGCTAACTCAAATCAGTTAGTGGTGGAAATTATGGGCCTGCACCTACCGGGTGCGTCTTTTGTCAATCCGGGCACAGAACTGCGTGATGAGCTAACCAAGGCTGCGGCACGCCAGGTTACCCGCTTAACAGACTTAGGCACAGATTACCTGCCAGTAGGTAAATTGGTCGACGCCAAAGCCATAGTAAACGGTATTGTCGGCCTGTTGGCTACCGGTGGTTCAACCAATCATACTATGCATTTAATTGCTATGGCCCGCGCTGCCGGTTTTATTGTCAATTGGGATGATTTCGCCGAGCTTTCAGCCGCCACACCATTGCTAACCCGTATTTACCCCAATGGCCAGGCCGATATTAACCACTTCCAGCATGCCGGTGGTATGGCACTGCTGATCCGCGAATTACTGGACGCCGGTTTATTGCACGAAGATGTGCAAACTGTTGCAGGCCCCGGCTTACGCCGTTATACCCAGCAACCTGTAATGCAAGACGGCAAACTGTTGTGGGTTGATGCACCGCAAACATCGCTTGATCCGGATGTATTGGCTACCGTGAAAAAACCTTTTAAAGCTCATGGTGGCCTTGAAGTGTTATCTGGCAATGTTGGTCGTGGCGTAATTAAAACCTCAGCACTGCGTGAAGGCACCGAGATTGTTAAAGCCCCGGCGGTGGTATTCTCCAGCCAGCACGAGCTGGATGCGGCCTTTAAAGCAGGTGACTTAAACAAAGACTGCATTGTTGTTGTACGGTTTCAGGGGCCTAAAGCCTGTGGTATGCCGGAACTACACAAGTTGACACCCCCACTGGGTGTGCTGCAGGATCGTGGTTTTAAAGTGGCATTGGTAACCGATGGCCGTATGTCAGGTGCTTCAGGTAAAGTACCAGCCGCTATTCATGTCACTCCAGAGGCGGTTGACGGCGGCAATATCGCCCGTATTAAAACCGGCGATATGATGCTGGTAGACGGCAACACCGGCCGGCTTGAAGTGCTGGTATCGGATGCCGAGCTGGCTGCACGTGACGTTGCCACTATGGATATGGCCGAAAGCTACTACGGCATGGGCCGTGAAATGTTCGGGGCGCTGCGCAGTCAGTTAACCGGCGCAGAGCAGGGCGCCTGCAGCTTGTTTACCACGGAGGAACACCTGCATGGCTAAGTTGCCTGCCCACGCTATTGTTGCTGATATAGGTGGCACCAACGCCCGTTTTAGCCGGGTAGAGCTTGCCAGCCTGGCGCTGGACAAGGTTGCAGTTTATCCCTGTGCGGAATTTGCGACTTTGGCTGATGCGTTAACCCATTATCAGCAGCAACAAGGTTTAACTGATATTAAGCATGTAGCTATTGCTATCGCTTGTCCGGTTACCGGCGATCAGATCAGTATGACCAACTTTCACTGGCGCTTTTCAGTTAAAGCCATGCAGCAGCAATTGGGTCTTGAAGCACTGCAGGTGATGAATGACTTTACCGCTGTGGCTATGTGTTTGCCGGCATTAACCGCAGCACAAAAAGTGAAAGTAGGCGCCGGTGAAATTGAGCATGGTAAACCCATGGCAGTGCTTGGTGCCGGTACCGGCCTGGGTGTTGCACATTTACTGCCGGTAAATGATCAGTTTATTCCGCTGCCGGGCGAGGGTGGCCATGTCGATTGGGCCGCTCAAACCGAGCAAGAATGGTTTATTCAGCAGATGCTGGCCAAAGAATATGGCCATGTCTCACCTGAGCGGCTGTTATCCGGCCCTGGCCTTGAGGCTATCTATAAAGCGCTGGCGTTGTACCGTCAAAAACAGATTGCGCCATTAAGTGCCGCCGAGATAGCCCGGCAGGCATTAAACGGCGAATGTGCACTGGCACAAGATACGGTAAAACAGTTTTTTGCCAGCCTGGGCAGCGTTGCCGGTGATCTGGCGCTAACGCTCAGTACCTTTGGTGGTGTTTATATTGCCGGTGGCATAGCCCCGAAATTATTACCTCTGCTTGCTGATAGCGAGTTCAGAGCCCGTTTTGAAGCAAAAGGCAGGTTTAGCGCTTTTAATCGCCAGATCGCCACCTATGTCGTGACTGCAGAGCAACCCGGTTTGGTTGGCGCCGCAGTCTACCTGAAACAATTTTTGGCGAGTAATTAATATGGCATTTGAAAACTGGCAGTTACAACCTGGCGTTTTGTTTGATCAGGGCCCTGTAGTACCGGTAATAGTTATTAAAGATTTAGCAGACGCTGTGCCTATGGCAAAAGCTTTGCTGGCCGGTGGTATAAAAGTGCTGGAAGTGACCCTGCGCACGCCGGTAGCACTTGATGCCATTCGTTTGTTGGCAGCTGAAGTGCCGGAAGCTATTGTTGGCGCGGGTACCGTTACCACCGCGGCGCAGTTGCAACAGGTTGTAGATGCCGGAGCTAAGTTTGCTATCAGCCCGGGTTTAACGCGCGAACTGCTACAGGCCGGTAAAGACGCTGCTATTCCGCTGATCCCAGGCATTGCCAGTATTTCTGAGCTGATGGAAGGCACGGGCTTAGGCTACAGCCACTTTAAGTTTTTCCCGGCCGAAGCAGCAGGTGGCGTAAAAACGCTAAAGTCGATTTACGGTCCTTTTGCCGATATCCGTTTTTGTCCCACCGGTGGCATTAACGAGAAAAACTTCCTCGAATATCTGGCACTGCCCAATGTAAAATGTGTGGGCGGTTCCTGGATAGTACCTGATGATGCTGTTGCAGCCAAAGACTGGCAGCGTATTACCGAGTTGTGTAAAGCAGCAGTTGCGCAAGCTGCCCGCTGATAAAACAGTTGTTGGTAAAAGCGCCAAACGCCCGGTAAATACCGGGCGTTTGTTTTTGAGTTTAAGGGTAAAAACGCGTATAGTAGCGCACTTTTATTCTTAGTTACCTTTTTACCCTTAGCTGTCTTGGCTATTTGTCTTAACTTGTTCTGGAACACACTGTGATATCAACTGCTAACATTACGATGCAATTTGGCGCCAAACCGCTGTTTGAAAACATCTCAATTAAATTTGGCGAGGGTAATCGCTACGGTTTAATCGGGGCAAACGGTTGCGGTAAATCAACATTTATGAAGATTTTAAGCCGTGAACTGGAGCCAAGCGCCGGTAATGTGTTTGTTGAGCCAAACCATCGCGTTGCCAAGTTACACCAGGATCAGTTTGCTTTTGAGCAATACTCGGTTATCGACACCGTTATTATGGGCCACTCTGAGCTGTGGGCGGTAAAAGAAGAACGCGACCGCATCTATGGCAGTGCCGAGATGAGCGAAGAAGACGGTATGAAAGTGGCCGATCTGGAAGTGGCCTTTGGCGAAATGGATGGTTACACGGCAGAATCCCGCGCCGGTGAACTGTTAATTGGTGTGGGTATTCCGGTTGAGCAGCATTTTGGCCCGATGTCGGCCATAGCACCGGGCTTTAAACTACGGGTATTGCTGGCACAGGTACTGTTTGCCGATCCGGAAATTATGCTGCTGGACGAGCCCACCAACAACCTGGATATTAATACCATTCGCTGGCTGGAAAATGTTCTGGCTGAGCGTAACAGTACCATGGTTATTATTTCGCACGACCGTCACTTTTTAAACAGCGTTTGTACCCACATGGCCGATTTAGATTACGGCGAACTGCGCCTGTATCCGGGTAACTACGATGAATATATGTTTGCCGCCACTCAGGCCCGTGAACGTTTATTATCAGACAACGCGAAGAAGAAAGCCCAGATAGCCGAGCTGCAAACCTTCGTTAGCCGTTTTTCTGCCAATGCATCAAAAGCCAAGCAGGCGACATCACGTGCCAAGCAAATAGATAAAATTCAGCTGGAAGAAGTTAAAGCCTCCAGCCGGGTTAACCCCTTTATCCGTTTCGAGCAACAAAAGCAGCTATATCGTCTGGCATTAGAAGTAGAGGGCCTGAATAAGAGTTTTGGCGAGCTATCCTTGCTGAAAAACTTAGGCCTGACCATTGAAGTAGGCGAAAAAGTAGCCATTTTAGGTGCCAACGGTATTGGTAAAACTACTTTGCTTAAATGTCTGGTTGGCGATTTAACACCAGAGTCCGGCATGGTGAAATGGTCTGAAAACGCCAAAATCGGTTACTATGCGCAAGATCACGCCCACGAATTCAGTGACGCGATGACACTGTTTGACTGGATGAGCCAATGGAAGCAGCCATCAGATGACGAGCAGGCAATACGCGGTATTCTGGGCCGTTTGCTGTTTTCACAAGACGAGATAAAGAAATCGGTTAAAGTACTATCCGGTGGTGAAAAGGGCCGTATGTTATTTGGCAAATTAATGCTGCAACGGCCAAATATACTGGTAATGGATGAACCCACCAACCACCTGGATATGGAATCTATTGAGTCACTAAACCTGGCACTGGAGCACTACAAAGGCACCTTGCTGTTTGTTAGCCATGACCGTGAGTTTGTATCCAGCCTTGCCAGCCGTATTATCGAAATTACTGACAAAGATATCCGTAACTTCGTCGGCACCTATGAAGAATATCTGGCGGCGCAAACCGCGCTGTAATACCAACAAAGCCGGTTAAATTAACCGGCTTTGTTTTATCACTTGATTTTTTTGCTATTTATCCCCATGTCTTCTGGAGTTATATTCATTCACGCCCGGTAAGATACTGTTTTAATAGGCAAGGCTGAATTAAACAGCCATTTTTATGCTATGTTGATGCAGTCTCCGTGCTCATTTAAGAGGAAGCGCTATGAAAATTAATATTGGTATTAATGAAGAACAACGTAAAGCTATTGCCGAGGGTTTGTCTGTACTGCTGGCCGATACCTACACTCTTTATTTAAAAACGCACAACTACCACTGGAACGTAACCGGGCCGATGTTTCAGACTCTGCATACCCTGTTTGAAACTCAGTACAATGAATTGGCGCTGGCTGTTGATGAAATTGCAGAACGTATTCGTGCCCTGGGCGAATTTGCGCCGGGTTCATATAAAGAATACGCCAAGCTAACCAGCATTAAAGAAGCCGATGGCATACCCACTGCTGAAGAAATGATTAAAGATTTGGTTAAAGGCCAGGAAGCTATAGCTAAAACGGCGCGCTCTATCGTGCCGGTAGCCGATGAAGCCTCTGATGAAGTGTCACTTGATTTGCTGACTCAGCGTATGACTGTGCATGAAAAAACTGCCTGGATGCTGCGCAGCCTTGTAGCGTAATGCAAACGCACTGGCCCGAAGTGATCGGGCCAGTGCGTTATTTGGCTGATTTCTGAACTATCTGGTACAGAAACTAATCCTCCCGGTAAAAAAAACTAAGATTTTCTGGCCAAAGCTTGTAAAATCGCATGCAGCAGTAACACTTATAGCTGGCTGTAGTACGTCGGTGTCAGCTGGAGGAGAGTCACCTAATGAAAGCGTTGCAGTATGCCCAGAATGTATCCGATCTGTTCGCCCTGCCTGAAGGCTATCTGAGGGTTAAAGAACTGATGGACTCTGACACCGCCAGTCTGGACGAAGTTGCAGAAGTTATTTTACTGGATCCGGTACTCACATCAAAGTTGCTTAAATTGGCTAACAGTGCAATTTACAGTTTGCCTTATCAGGTAGAGAACGTCAGCAAAGCTTTATTAGTGTTGGGAAAAACCCAGGTTTATAACCTTGTGCTAAGTATCGGTATTGCATCAGCCTGCAGTAGAGTTGATACCTCGGCCATTGATCTTGAGCGTTTTTGGGAGCAAAGCATCAACGCCGCGCTTATTGCCAAGCATTTGGCGCAGTGCTGCGGGATTAAACCAACAGACCGCTTTTATGTCGCCGGTTTATTGCACAATATCGGCGAGCTGGTGGTGTTACAAAATAGCGCAGAGCAAGCTCACCAGTGTCAGGATTACAATTCAGAGCACCAGCCCTGGCAATTACAACAAACCAAACTGGATTTTACTTATGCGCAGTGCGGCGCAGAATTATTGCATTTGTGGCATTTACCCGACAGCATTGTCGAACCGGTTGCGCTGCAACACAGCACGCGCTTTGAGCAGAAAAACAAAGCCCAGCTTATTATTTATCTGGCAGTGCGCTTAGCATTGGCAAATCAGCATCCCGAGATCTACTCTACTAAGCAACTTGTTGACCCTTTCGTACTGGAGTTATTAAACCTGACTCAGCCAGACATTATTCGTGCCATCGATTTCTGTAACACCGAAGGCCTGTTTATTTTGTCCGTATTAAACCCCAGGATCAGCACTATTTATTAATTTTTTCTCTCCGGCATAACCTCAGGTTTGCCGGAGCAGTTATCTGGAAGCCATTCATGAGCAGTTCAAGCAAAAAATCTCCGTTGTATACCGCCTATTCCGGCTCAGCATTACTGGAAACACCTTTACTGAATAAAGGCAGTGCCTTTACTGCCGATGAGCGGCTGATGTTTAACCTTGCCGGTTTATTACCACCACGTTATGAAACGATAGAAGAGCAGGTAAGCCGCGCCTACATGCAGTATAAAAGCTTTGATACTGCCATTAACAAGCATATCTATCTGCGCGCTATTCAGGACAACAACGAAACCTTATTCTACCGTTTACTGCAGCAACACCTGGAAGAAATGATCCCCATCATTTACACGCCAACAGTGGGTGATGCCTGTGAGCAATTTTCGGATATATATCGCAGTGCCCGTGGTTTATTTATCAGTTATCAGGACCGGCATCAGCTGGACGATGTATTGCGTAACGCCACCAAGCGTAAGGTGAAAGTTATTGTTGTTACCGATGGCGAGCGGGTATTGGGCCTTGGCGATCAGGGTATTGGCGGTATGGGTATTTCTATCGGCAAGTTGTCATTGTATACCGCCTGCGGTGGCATCAGCCCGGCTTATGCACTACCGGTAATGTTGGATGTAGGCACGAATAACGAAAAACTACTGAACGACCCAATGTATATGGGCCTGCGGCAAAAACGGGTTAACCAGGCCGAGTATGATGAGTTTGTTGACTTGTTTATCCAGGCGGTGAAGCGGCGCTGGCCAGACGCTATTATTCAGTTTGAAGACTTTGCCCAGCCCAACGCTATGCCTTTATTACAGCGTTACCGCGACAAAATATGCTGCTTTAACGATGATATCCAGGGTACTGCAGCGGTAACGGTAGGTTCGTTACTGGCGGCGTGTCGCAGTAAAAATGCAAAGTTGTCTGAGCAAAAAGTGGTGTTTGTTGGCGCAGGCTCTGCTGGTTGCGGCATTGCTGAACAGGTTATCAGTCAGATGGTGGCTGAAGGCATAAGTGAAGCGCAGGCGCGTAGCCAAATCTATATGATTGACCGCTTCGGCTTACTTACCGATACCACACCAGGCTTGCGGGATTTCCAGCAAGCTTTGGCACAAGCCTCAACAGCAATAACAGAATGGAGCTACAGCAGTGAGTTTCCAAGCTTACTGGATGTGATGAATTGCGCCCAGCCGGGCATTTTGATTGGTGTATCCGGCCAGGCCGGTTTATTTACTGAACCGGTAGTACGGGCGATGAAAAAAGGCTGTGCTATGCCAATTATTTTCCCGCTGAGCAACCCGTCGCGCCAGGTGGAAGCCACACCAGAACAGGTTATTAACTGGACTGACGGCGAGGTTATTATCGCCACAGGCAGCCCCTTTGCGCCAGTGGCGTATAACGGCACGCTTTATCCGATAGCACAATGTAATAACAGCTACATTTTCCCTGGCATCGGGCTTGGCGTTATTGCCAGTAAAGCCCGGCTTATCAGTGATGAAATGTTGCGCGAAGCAAGCAAAACACTGGCGGCTGCATCGCCAAAAGCAAACAGCGGCGAGGGCGGTTTACTGCCAGCTTTTACCGAGTTGTCAGCGCTGAGTAAGCAAATTGCGTTTAACGTTGCCAAAGTAGCAATGCAGCAGGGCCTGGCGCTGGAGTTGGACGACGCCATGCTACTGCAAAAAATTGAAGACAACTTCTGGTTGCCACAATACCGACAGTATAAGCGGGTCAGTGCCTGAGCCTGACAAAGGTGCTTACAATTAGTTTTTAGACTAATCATCAGCTTGAGGGTAGGCTGTGTTTTGGTATAACCAAAACTACAAAGGAACCCTCTAATGCATAAGTCTCTTATTGCCCTTGCTGTGGCCGGCATCCTTGCCGGCTGCGGCCCGGCACCGCAAAACAATACACCCAGCCCGACAACTGATGTGGTTGCAGAACAAAAGCAGCAGTCAGAGACTGAACGGCTAAATCAGTGGTTTGAAGTTAAATACGAGCAACAACTACAACAAAGCCCGCTGCAAATGACCTTTCTTGGCCGCAAAGATAAGTATGATCAAATCGACGATACCTCGATCGCCGCGGAAGATGAGCAACTGGCCTGGCTAGCAGCAACAGTAGAAGAGCTTAAAACCAGCTTCGATTACAGCAAGCTTGATATTGAAGCACAAACGTCTTATGACATCTGGGTTTATCAGTATGAACAAGCCAAAGAGGGCGTAGCCTTTCGTAAAAATGGATATGTGTTTACCCAGATGCACGGTATTCATGCCATGTTGCCGCAAATTATGATCAACTTTCATAAAGTTGATACTGCAGAAGATATGCAAGCCTATATCAAACGGATTGAAGGTATCAGCCGGGCTCTGACACAACTGCTGGAACGGGCACAGGCAAATGCCGAGCATGATGTACGCCCGCCACGCTTTGCCTATGATGGTGTTATCGAGCAAATAAATAACCTGATAAGCGGCGCGCCATTTACCGATGCAGAGCAAGACATACCACTGTGGGCCGATGCCAAAAGCAAAATTGACGCACTGGTAACTGCCGATAAACTTAGTGATGAGCAAGCTAAACAACTGGCAGATGACACGAAAAGTGCCCTGCAAACACATTTTTTACCGGCTTATACAGCGCTGAAACAATGGCTACAGCAGGATATTCAGTTTACTGATGAAATTGCTACCGGTGTGGGCAAGCAACAAGGCGGCACAGACTTTTATAATTACAGATTAAAAGTATCTACCACTACCGACTTAACCGCAGAGCAGATCCATCAAATTGGTCTGGACGAAGTTGAGCGCTTAACCAAAGAAATGGTAGCTATTAAAGACAAAGTGGGTTTTCAGGGCGATTTAACAGCCTTCTTTAAGTTTATTAAAGACGACGATCAATTCTACTACCCAGACACCGATGAAGGCCGTGAAGGCTATCTGGAAGATTCCAGGCAGTATCTGGCCTTTATTAATAAGAAACTGCCTGAATACTTTGGCATTTTACCTAAGGCAGAGCTGACAGTGAAACGGGTAGAGCCGTTTCGTGAGCAGCCGGGTGCAGCACAGCATTATTTCCCGGGCACACCGGATGGCGCAAGGCCAGGCATTTATTATGCGCATTTGTCTGACATGCGCTCAATGCCAAAAAATGAAATGGAAGCCATTGCTTATCACGAAGGCAATCCAGGCCATCATATGCAAATTTCTATTGCACAGGAGCTAACCACAGTACCGGTATTCAGAACTCAGGCAAGCTTTACCGCTTATTCAGAAGGCTGGGGCCTGTATGCTGAACAACTAGCCAAAGAAATGGGGGCCTATCAGAACCCATATTCAGATTTTGGCCGCTTGATTACTGAAATGTGGCGCGCAGTGCGCTTGGTAGTAGACACCGGCCTGCACAGTAAAGGCTGGAATGAGCAACAGGCGATAGATTACTTTCTGGAGAAAACGCCGATTGCCCAAGGTGCGGTAATTTCGGAAGTGCGCCGTTATATCGTTTGGCCAGGTCAGGCAACGGCATATAAAATTGGCATGATTAAAATTCTTGAACTGCGTAGCAATGCCCAGAAAGAGCTCGGTGATAAGTTTGATATCCGCGCCTTTCACGATACTGTGCTTGGCGGCGGTGCCTTGCCACTTAGTGTGTTAGAAAAACGGGTTAATAACTGGGTGAACACCGTAAAAGCAGGGTAATCCGATTAAGTCTTAAACCACGTTAAATAAACAGGCCGCAATTGCGGCCTGTTTTTTGCGTGTTATTTACGACTGTAATACTTTTAGAGGATCCCACATGAAAGTTGAATCACTCCGTAGTTTGTTAGATTGGACCTCAGGGTATCACCGGCATTTATCCAATTGTCTGGCTGATTGTGCAAAACATCAGCTAGATGATCGCTGCCAGATGTTGCTGAATTACCTTGCTGACAAAGAAATGAAACTCGCTATTGCCGTGCAAGGTTTCGAGGATGTGGGTGAAGACAAAGCCTTAAATACCTGGTGTACAGAGCATCTAGATCGCCATCCGCTATTAGCCGGTGCGGCTTGTGATGACGCCTTCATCTCTATGACGACTACAGAAATTATTACTGAAATAGAGAATCAACATCAGCAAATCATTTTGCTGTATCAGAATTTGTATGACCGCTCTCAAACACCAAAAATTCAGGAGCTATTAGCACAGGTCCGTGACTTGGAGAAAAATGAGGCCCAGCAAATGATGCACGGTGCTAACAGGTTGGAAGATCTTTAACAGGTTACACCGTTGCAGTTCTCAGACATTAGGTAAACTTTACACTACACCATGTAACATTGAATGATTAGGAGGCATAGTATGAACGCACAATCGATTTTATCAGGTAAAAAAATTGCTGTTCTTGCCACTGACGGCTTTGAGTTCAGCGAACTTACTTCTCCGCGTGACGCGCTAGTTGCAGCAGGAGCAACGGTAGAGGTTATTTCACCACAAGACGGTAGTATCAGAGGTTGGTCAGGTAAAGACTGGGCTGACACTGTAGCAGTGGATAAGACCCTGCAAAATGCCAAAGCAACGGACTATGACGCTTTAGTGTTGCCAGGTGGCTTAATAAACCCTGACACCTTGCGCCAGGACGAAAAAGCTATCCGCTTTATTCAGGCCTTTTTTAGCGATAGCGCCAATAAACCGGTGGCAGCCATTTGCCACGGCCCCTGGTTATTGGCAGAAGCTGGCGTACTTAAAGGGCGTAAAGTTACGTCATATAACAGTATTAAGACTGATTTGAAAAACGCAGGCGCTATCTGGGTGGACGAGCCGGTAGTAGTAGACAATGGCCTGGTAACCAGCCGTACTCCTGATGATTTAGATGCATTTAACAAAAAGCTGCTGGAAGAAATACGTGAAGGGCGCCACACCGCCTGACTTCGCAGTTAACCCTAACTCAGCCATTAGCCACGTGCAGTAATACCAGGACTGGCAAACAAGCAAGGATGCTGTCAAACTGCCTGACAATTGCGCTAAAGGTTGGTAAAAGGAGAGGGTTATCAGTACGCAACACATTGCGGCGATACCAGGTGTTAACGATCTGTGGTTTTTACCACTGGGTGGCACCGGTGAAATTGGCATGAACCTTAACCTGTATGGCCATGCTGGCCAGTGGCTAATGGTAGACTGTGGAGTAACCTTTAACAGCCCTTTATCACCACAATATAATGCGGCTGCCGGCAGCGGCCAAAATGCAGAAATACTGGCAGCCGACCCAACCTTTATCAGCCAGCAAAAAGACAATTTATGCGGTATTGTTATTACCCACGCGCACGAGGATCATATTGGTGCTTTGCCACAATTATGGCAACGTTTTAACTGCCCGGTGTATACCACGCCTTTTACCGCTGAAATTTTACGCCGTAAATTAAGTGTGCTTGGCTTAGCTGACAAAGTACCCGTAATTGAAGTATTAAGCGGTGCCACTATAAATATCGGCCCGTTCTGTTTGCACTGGCTGGCTATTACTCATTCTATTCCTGAACCCCATGCTTTAGTGATTAAAACTGCAGCAGGTACAGTGTTTCATACCGCTGACTGGAAAATGGATGCCAGCCCGATCACCGGCCGTGCTTTTAAAAGCTCGGTGTTTAAGCGCCTGGCGCAGCATAATATTACGGCTATGGTGTGCGATTCTACCAACGCCTTGCGAGAGGGGTTTTCTCTGTCTGAAACAGACTGCCATAACGCCTTGCTGCAGGTAGTTAAAGCCGCCACAGGCCGCGTAGTGGTAACAGGGTTTAGTTCTAACGTGGGCAGGCTGATCTCGCTGGCCCGCATAGCGGCTAAAACCGGCCGTTATCTGGCACTGCTTGGCCGCTCGCTGGACAACATGGTGGGCGCAGCCCGCGCTACCGGCTATTGGCCAGACGAGTTAACAATAGTAGACGCCTACCATATCGGTTATCTGCCAAAGGACGAAGTGCTGGTTATTGCCACCGGCTCACAAGGAGAGCCACGTGCTGCACTTAACCGCCTTGCCGATGATAATCATCCGTTGTTGTTACTGGAGCAGGGCGACCTGGTTATTTTCAGCTCTATTATTATTCCAGGCAATGAAATGCTGATTAGCCGCCTGGTAGAGAAATTTAACGCCCGTAATATTCAAACTCTGCAAGCCCATGATACCGAGCTGCCTATTCATGTGTCCGGTCATCCAAACAGGGGCGAGCTGGATTTACTCTACCGTTGGGTGCAACCGCAAATTGCCGTGCCGGTACATGGCGAAGCCGCGCATTTAGCCGCGAATGCCGACGTGGCTAAAGCCGCCGGCGTGCCGCAGCAACTTACCGGTTTAAACGGCGATTTGTTTGTGCTGGCCCCCGCACCGCGTTTATGGCCCGGTTTTGCGAAGGCCGGGCGAATAGCTTTAGTGCGTTGATGTTTAAACTCCTGCTAGCTTGAACAAAGCTGTGTTTTAGCCACCCGAACAACCCCGAGGTATAAATGACAGTTAAGTTTGCTCCTATTATGATATGCAGCCTGCTTTTAGCCAGTCCGGTGTTGGCAGATCAACCCGCACTACCGCTGTGGGAAGCAGGTTTAATTGGTATTAATGTCAATCAGTTGGCATATCCGGGTTCAGATCAGCTGGTACGGCGCAACTTTGTACTGCCGTATCTGATTTACCGCGGCGATATACTGCGGGCAGATCGTAACAACGTTGGTTTGCGTGCCTTTAAAACCGACGCTCTGGAGCTGGATCTGGGGTTTGCCGGTTCGCTGGGATCATCTGATGACGATATTGCCGTGCGCGAAGGGATGGACGACCTGGGTATTTTGGTCGAGGCTGGGCCGCGGCTGCGCTGGACATTAAGCGAAGACTTTTTTGGTGCCAGAATACGGGCTGATTTTCCGCTGCGGGCAGTGTTTGATCTGGACGACAGCCTGCGTTATAGCGGCGTGAGCTTTGAACCCGGCTTAAATGCCGATCTTATTACTGCGGCACAGACGTTTTACACCTTCGGAGTTAGTGCACTGTTTGCCAGCGAGAAATTAAGCGATTATTTTTATCAGGTATCAGAAGCCGATGTTACTGCGCAGCGGCCGTTTTACGATGCTCAAGCCGGTTTAATTGCCCTTAGGGGCTCGGCCAGTGTTGGTAAAAAGTTTTCTGATAAATGGCGCGGCTTCGGCTTTGCCCGCTATGAATGGACACAGGGCGCTAAAAATGCCAACAGCCCGTTGCTGGTGCAAACGGGGGGCTGGTCGTTTGGTGTCGGTATCACCTATATCTGGACAGAATCGGCACGTAAAGTAACGAATTAAACAGAAACTAAGCGGCCTGCCGGTAGGTATTCAGCAGGCCGCATCAGCTTATGCTCAGAGATTAAACTGCGCGAAATCTTCGCTGCTGTGCCGCTCTGGCAACTGCGGGCCGTCACCAAAGTTGCGGTTAACAATATAACCGCGTTTAACAGCAGGGCGCTCATCAATCTGTTTTGCCCAGCGCATCAAGTGTTTATAACTTTGGGTATCTAAAAATTCTGCGGCATTGTAAGCCCGGTTTAGCGCTATACCACCATACCAGGGCCATATTGCCATATCGGCAATGCTATATTCATCGCCGGCGATAAATTCATGCTGTGCCAACTGCTTGTCCAGTAGATCCAACTGGCGCTTGGTTTCCATCGCATAGCGGTTTATCGGGTACTCATACTTTTCCGGTGCGTAAGCATAGAAATGACCAAAACCACCACCGACAAAAGGTGCACTGCCCATTTGCCAAAATAACCAGTTCAGCACCTCAGTACGTTTGGCGCTGTCTTTGGGCAAAAAGGCGCCGAATTTTTCTGCCAGATATAACAAAATAGAACCGGATTCAAAGACTCTGGTACCGTTGCTGGTATCCAGCAGCGCCGGAATTTTTGAATTGGGGTTGATCTCAACAAAACCACTGCCAAACTGGTCGCCATCTTTAATGCTGATAAGCCAGGCGTCATATTCAGCGCCGCTGTGGCCAGCAGCCAGCAGTTCTTCGAGCATAATGTTTACTTTAACGCCGTTGGGTGTGGCCAGTGAGTATAGTTGCAAAGGGTGTTTGCCTTTGGGTAACACTTTATCGTGGGTAGCACCGGAAACAGGGCGGTTAATATTGGCAAACTGGCCGCCATTTTCGACGTCCCAGGTCCAGACTTTGGGTGGGGTGTAATTTGTACTCATTATCGCTCCTTATTATTGGCAGATAGCAGAACCAAGCCAGAAAACTTAAGTATGATGTTGATATGGGTAAAGTGGAGCAAAAATACAAGCTGACAGACTGATCCGGGCAGAGCTTTTGCGACTAAGCCATAGCAAATAAGCATAACGCGCCAGGCAGCACTAACTTACACTGCAACGTTAGCAATAATTATCAAGCTAAGTTTATGATTAAACGTTTAATAACAGCTACAGGAGCAGTATGCCAAGTGACAGATCACGCTAAATTAAGTCGTGCAGCGTTGCAACAACACGATGTCAACGATCCACTGTCGGCAAAACGGGCTGCCTTTTACCTGCCGGACAACACCTTGTATCTGGACGGTAATTCGCTCGGTGCTATGCCAAAGATCGCGGCAGAGCGTGCAGCAGAGGTGGTCAGCCAGCAGTGGGGGGAAGGTCTTATTACCAGTTGGAACCGCCATCATTGGATAGATTTGCCTTTTAGCGTTGGCGATAAGATTGGCCATTTAATCGGTGCAGCGCCAGGGCAAGTAGTATGCTGCGACTCCACTTCGGTAAACCTGTTTAAAGTGCTATGCGCGGCCTTATCATTGCAGCCGGCGCGTAGCAAGGTGCTTTCCGTTAGCGGTAATTTTCCGACCGATTTATATATGGTTGAGGGGCTAAGCGCCCTTACTGGTAATAACCACTGCCAGTTACAGTTGGAGGATGAGTCTGAACTGGAGCAGGCAATCACCGGGCAGGTTGCGGTATTACTGCTAACGCATGTAGATTTTCGTAGCGGCCGTTTATTTGATATGGCAAAACTGACCCGGCTGGCACAGGATCAAGGCGCGTTGGTCATTTGGGATTTAGCCCACAGCGCCGGAGCTTTGCCGTTGGCGTTAGATGAATGTCATGTCGATTTTGCCGTAGGCTGTGGCTACAAATATTTAAACGGTGGCCCGGGCGCGCCGGCTTTTATCTATGCGGCAAAGCGGCATCATGCCATGCTTCAGCAACCATTAACCGGCTGGATGGGGCATAAAATGCCGTTTAGCTTCAGCACACAGTATGAAAAATCCTCCGGCATTGCGCAGTTTCTAACCGGCACACCAGCCGTAATATCGTTGAGTGTGCTGGATGCGGCGCTTGATGTATTTGCTGATGTCGATATGGCGCAGTTGCGGCAAAAATCGCTGGCACTGAGTGATTGCTTTCATCAGTTAGTTAGCCAGAATGATTGTTTAAATGAACTTGAACGTATTACGCCCTATGCCACTGCTGAACGTGGCAGCCAGTTAGCCTATCGCCACCCGCAGGCTTATGCGCTGTGTCAGGCGCTGATTAAGCAGGGCGTTATTGCAGATTTTCGTGCGCCGGATATTCTGCGCCTGGGCTTCACACCCCTGTATTTACGCTACATTGATGTTTGGACAGCGGTAGAAATTCTGGTTGATGTAATGCACAGTGGCGAGTATTTAAAGGCCGGGTACCAGATAAAACAAAAGGTTACTTAATTGCTGACAATAAAGTGGCTACATAGCTTAAGTGCGGTAAGCGCCGCTCAGTGGGACGCGCTATTTACAACGGATAACACCGCAGCGGCTTACCCGTTTTGCCGGCATGCGTTTTTACTGGCACTAGAGCAGGGCGGTAGTGTCGATGCTGCCAGTGGCTGGCAAAGCCAGCATCTCACGCTATGGCAGCACGATAACCTGATTGGCGCCGTGCCAGGTTACCTGAAACAGCACTCTTACGGTGAATATCTGTTCGACTGGCAGATTGCCGAAGCGTACCAGCAGCATCAACTGGTTTATTATCCCAAATGGGTAGCCGCTATTCCGTTTACACCAGCAACAGGGCCACGGCTTGGTGTACTCCCGGCATTGCTTGTTGACCCGGCACTGTTTGATACGGTGCTGACACTTATCTGCGATACCTTAAAACAGGCCGTCGCCAGCCAACAGTTTTACAGTGTGCAGTGGCTTTACACCGGCAATGCGTTACATGAAAAACTGCTACAACAAGGCTTTTTAGCACGCCACGATGTGCAGTTTTTGTGGCATAACAAGGCCTACCAAGAGTTTGACGATTACCTGAACCAGCTTAATTCGCGTAAGCGCAAGCAAATCCGCCAGGAGCGCAAAGCTGCTGCCGGTTTTAGATTGGCCACGCTGACTGGCAGCGAACTTAGCGCTGAGCACTGGCAAGGCATTATCCGCTGCTATCAGGCTACTTATTTAAAGCGCTCCGGCCATCCGGGGTATATCAGCACGCAAAGCTTTATTACGTTGGCAACAACGATGGCTGACAACATAGTGGTATTTGCTGCTTTTACCGACAGCAATAATATGATTGCCGCCGCCCTGTGTTTTAAAAGCGCTGATACTTTGTACGGCCGTTACTGGGGCGCGCTTATCGACGCTGAGCATCTGCATTTTGAACTGTGTTATTACCAGGGTATTGAGTATTGCATCAGGCATGGTCTGCGCTATTATGACGCTGGCGCTCAGGGCGAGCATAAGCTTAAGCGCGGCTTTGAACCGGTAATGCGCAATGGCAGTTACCTGTTTGCTGAAACGCTGTTAAGCGGCGCGATAACAGCGTATTTTCAGCAGGAAACCGAACACCTTAAAGCCTATAGTACGGCAGCGATGCAGGCTTTACCGTACAAAAAATATAACGTTTAGTGCGCTATGCTTGCCTATACTGACATCAACATCATTGTTGCCTGTATGGCAACAGCCGATCATGGTTTGCCTTTTTACAGCAAAATTTAAGGTGGTTATGACACTCTCGTCATTAGCAGCATTGTTTACCCTGATTGTCACTGCCATACCACTTAATGCTGCTGCCAAGCCGTTATGGCTTACCGACATGGATGAGAGTGCGCTGGTTTATAACAGTGTGCCAGGCATTAATATTAACGCCGTCACGCGGCAGTTGTTACTGGAACATATGCCTGAGCATCAGGACAGCGTCACTATTGTTAATAATGAACGTGCCTTTCAGATGCTAAAAACAAACACTTTGGCTTGCACCGGCAACAAGGTACGCAATAGCGAACGCGAAAGCTTTGCCTATTTCAGCGATATACCACAGCTTATTTTCCCGGGCCTGCGGCTATATATGCTAAAAGCCACAGCAGAAACCGCTGGCATAGCCCGGCTACAATATGACAAACGCCATTCTTTTGCCGATATCAGCACCAGACTACCGCGCAGCCGTATCGGGGTAGTGGGAGGGCGTAATTATGGTGAGCCGTTGCAAGCCATTTTTGAACAACTGGCCAGCCGCAACCGCATTTATACCCGCACCGGCAATAATATGAGTGCTGGGCCTATATTAGACATGCTTGTAAACGGCAGGGTAGATCTGGTAGTGGAGTACCCTAACGTGGTGCAGCATTACAGCGAAGCGCTGCACCACTCGACAGAACTGGTTAGCGTAGAGATTAGCGAAGCGGCTGAGTACACTGGCGGCTACATTATGTGCAGTAAAAATGAGCAAGGTAAAAAGCTGGCACAGGCTTACAGTAACGCCATACAACTTGCCAGCAAGGATAAACGCTATCTGCAGGCGCATTTACGCTGGTTTGACGTTAGCTCACACCACAAGGTTACCGCTTTATATAACAAGGTGTATAACACCACGTTTTAGCCTGAAATGTATTAATCGCCGCTACGCAAAAACTGCAGCAAGCGGTTATTTGCCGGCATACTGTGATCCTGTTGTAAGCTAAAACCGGCTGCGCCGGCCAAAGCCGTCACAGCTGCTATATCGCGGATACCCATCGCCGGATCGCGGCTTTTAAGTGACAGATCAAATGCTCTGTTGCTATCGCTGGTAAAGCGGCCGTTATAGTTAAAAGGTCCGTAAATACAAAGCGTTGCCTGTTCACTGAGCAACTCATTTAAGCGGCTGAAAAACTGCTCAACCACCGGCCAGGGCATAATATGCAGCGTATTGGCGCTAAACACTGCATCAAACTGCTGCTCAGGCAATGCATCGGCGCTGATATCCAGTTGCAACGGCAAGGGCAGGTTAGGCAAAGCTGCCCGTCGCAGCCTCTCGGTTAAATCAGGCAAATACAGCGCCTGATCCGACGCCTGCCAGCGTAAATGTGGCAAAGCAGCAGCAAAATACACCGCATGCTGGCCGGTACCACTGCCTACTTCCAGCACCTTACTGCAATTGGCAAACGCCTGTTGCAGTACCGCTAAAATCGGCGCTTTGTTGTTTTCACAAGCCTGAGAGAAGGGCAGATCGCTTTGCATTAATTTGGTCACCTTGTCAGAAATTCAGTGCAACGCCGGTGCCCAGTAAAGATGCATCACTGTCGAACTGATAGCTGATATATAAATCAATCATTGGTGTTACGCTATAACGCGCAGAAATATCGCCAAAAGTGCTACTATCAGTGTCAGAGCCGTCGTTATAACGCAGCGCAGCTGCTAACTCCAGATTTTGCACTATCAGGTAACGAAAACCGCCGCTGGCCTGAAAGCCATTAGAGGTGCTTTTTTCAAAACCCACAACTTCAGTTTCTGAGCGCACATAGCCTGCCTCAAAAAACGAATCGATGTTCTTAGCCACTGCCTGGCGCAGGCCCAAACCTACAACTAATTCAGACGCTTCCAGCTCAAGCCCCATAATATCATCCATGCCAACATCACCTGATACATCATAGTAAGAAGCATGCAGGTACAAGTTCTCAGACAGTAAATAACGGGCGTTTAGCTGATAACCATCAAGATCTACGTCGTCATTGCCTATATTTTTAAGAGTGGCTTTGGCGTAGCCAGCACTGACGTAATTCCAGTTAATATCAGACTTAGCAGCCTTATTCCAGCCCATATTTGGCGTATTGGCTTGTGCAGTAAAAGCAGAGCAGCCTAAAGCGGTCAGAGCCAGGCCAGCGATAATTGACTTCATAAAACCTCTGTTGTGATCTAAGGGAAATAAACGCCAACAGAGTAGCATCTTTGCAGCAAATAAGTGAAATTATTCAATAAAGTATTGTAGTATCAACGTTATGCCACAAGCAGGCTTAATGTGGTACGGTTGATAAAGGAGAGTTATGAATAACCCCCGGCAATGCGACGACAATATTGACGAAGTTAGAGACGTCTTCGACGTTATTGAACGCTTTTCTAATCAAAGCAAAACTCCAATAATTAAAAACACACATGCCTGGGAGCAGATAATAGGCGGCGCGTTTTTATTAACTTTGGTTGTTTCACTTGTCACGCTGGTAATAGCACCAGAATGGTTGGTTTATACGGGCGTTGTTTCTTTGCTTGCAGCATTTGCTTACGCTATAGCGCAAATCCTCAGTTTTGGCATTTTTTATAATCAACCGTTATCAGGTTACAGCAAACTGGCCAGTATAAGAACTCTCAATAGAATGGACTTCGTAGATTATCTGGCGTCATTTTCAGAGGAATCACTGAATGAAGTTAAGCGTACCATCGAGAAGGACTTTGAAACGATCGATAAGCGAATAGGCTTTTTGATTGGCGTGATTGATAAGACTGGGCTAGTACCGGCAGCAATAGCACTGATTTTTGCAATCCAACAACAAGGAGGCATTTTATCGGGCATCTTATATGGAACAGCGATAGCAATGTACGCCACAGCTATTTTAGGCAAACGGGCAATTGAAGTAATGAAGTTTAATGCTCAATGTATAGAGCTAGCGCTGAATTTGCAGAAAGAGGAGCAATAGCAGACAAGCGCTTAATTAATTAATTATAAATCAAATTTAACATAATATACATTATGGGATATAAAGTTATAGTTGGTAAAGCCGCTATTGAAACCATAAAACCCGTGTGTCAGTTCTAATTACCTTCATATGCACCCAATAGACTTCCCATTTTAACTCAGCGCTGTAGAATGCTGTCATTCGGTATTTTTTCAGGTTTTATCTATGGCAATTACCATTCGCCCCAATGACGAGCAACTGGCTATTTTAGCCAAAGCACAGCGTATGACGGCTGAGCTTACTTACTCAAAAGCTATCTTTAAAGGCCTTGCTGAATATGTGCAACTGAAAAAAGACTTTGATGAGCTGGAAAAAAAGCATAACGCACTGCTAAGTGCACATGCTGAATTAAAAGACACAGTAACCATGTATGTTATGTCTAAAACCAAACTGGAACGCATGCTACAAAACGATGCCAAAGCGCAGGATTAACTGCGCTAATCAGCTACCGGTTTAATACCAACCTGAGTTGCTTCGCCGGCGTCGTTTACCTGGCGCACTGTTAATAACAGTTTGTCCAGCTGCACCTGGTCACCAATAACCACCCGGCGGTGAAAACGCTGGGTGATATAGCCAGCCAATGTTTGCTGCTTGTCCTGATCTTCAATGTTGATGGTGTAAAACGCATCTAAATCGCTAAGGCTGATGCTACCGTTAAGCACAAAATCACCGAAGAAACTGCTTTGGCTTATTACTGATTTCTCTGCGTCTTTGGCCAGCACTTCACTTATTTGCCGGGCATGTTTAAGCTTAGTTAGCACCATTATGGTGTCTTTGCTGGTAAACACCGGCGTTTTTGCCGGCAATATCCATTCACCATCGCGCACAACACCTAAAAAATGTACCGGATGTTTAAACTGTAAATCCGCCCAGCTGGAAGCTAACACCGGTGAGGTGTCGGTTACTTTAAATGCCAGCACTTCCATTACATCGTTACTGGGTACCGCATCGAGCGGCATCACTTGATCGGGTGTCAGCTCGGCCGGTACTTCCAGTTTTAGCCAGCGCGCTACCGGCACTATGCTCCAGCCTTGCACCACTAAAGATACAATAACAACCACAAAGGCGACGTCAAAATACAGATGTTCATCCGGCATGCCGGCAAGCCAGGGAAACAGCGCCAAAATAATGGGAACCGCACCGCGCAGCCCAACCCAACTGATAAAAAGCTGATCGCGTGCCGGGAAACGAAATGGTATTAAACTGAAAAATACGGCTATCGGTCTGGCGATAAAAATCAGCACTGCAGCCAGCAATAATGCCGGTACCAGATGATTCATTAAGTTGCTGGGCACAACCAGTAAGCCTAACATCAGAAACATACCAATCTGGCTGATCCAGGCCAGGCCGTCATGCATGCGCAAAATATGAATAATCTGTGGTAAGCGTGCATTACCGACAAGATAACCCATTAAATACACGGCTAAAAAACCGCTACCACCAAAAGAGTTGGTTGCCGCATAAATAAAGATACAGCTGGCAACGGCCAATAAAGGGAAAAAAGCGAAGCTAAGCGGTAATTTACGGCACAAAAATACAAACACGCGCCCTGCTCCATAGCCCATTAACGCACCTACTACCGCTTGTTGTAAAAATACAAAAGCGACCGACCAGCTTACAGGCTCCCCCTGCGCCAGAATACCAACCAGAGTAAGGGTTAAAATAACAGCCATGGGATCGTTACTGCCCGACTCTATTTCCAGCGTTGAGGCCACCCGATCTTTAATACGCAGGCCTTGTGACTGGAAAATAGAAAACACCGCTGCGGCATCGGTTGAGCTTAGAATAGCGCCCAGCAGTAAGCCCTGCAGCAAGGTCATATCTAATAAGTAAGCCGCAGAAATACCGACAATACCGCAGGTAAGCATTACACCAAGTGTTGCCAGCATAGATGCCGGAGCCAAAGCCACCCGAAAACGTTCCGGATGGGTGCGCATACCGCCGTCAAACAGAATAATAACCAGCGCGATAGAGCCAATTAAAAACGCAACTTGCGGGTTATCGAACTTAATGCCAACCAGGCCTTGTTCGCCTGCCAGCATGCCGATTATAAGAAATACCAATAGCATGGGCGCGCCAAGGCGCGCTGAAATAAGCGTAGCTATGATACTGATAACAAAAAGAAAACCGCCAACTAATATCGCGAGGTTTATGCCATCCACCCTAACCTCCTGATTAATTAGGCGTTTGATATCTCCTGAACTATAGCATTCAATGCTTGCAGTGGGTGCTCGGCTTTCGTGATCGGGCGCCCGATCACCATATAATCAACACCTGCACAGAGCGCCTGAGCCGGAGTCATTACACGCTTCTGGTCGTCCTGGCTACTGCTGGCCGGGCGAATACCTGGTGTAACCAAACAAAAGTGTTTGCCAAATTGTTGTTTTAATAATGCCGCCTCTTGTGCTGAACACACCACGCCATCTAAACCCACCTGGTGTGTCAACGTTGCCAGCTTAAGTACCTGCTGCTCTGGCGTTTGATTAATGCCCAGCTCAGTTAAATCGCTTTGTTCCATGCTGGTTAACACAGTAACAGCTATAAGATAAGGTTTGTCAGCACCGTAAGTTGTCAGTGCTTCACGCGCAGCATGCATCATTTTACTACCGCCGCTGGCGTGTACGTTTACCATCCACACACCCAAATCAGCGGCCGCTTTTACCGCTTTAGCTACAGTGTTGGGTATGTCGTGGAATTTTAAATCCAGAAACACATCAAAATGGCGCTGCTGCAGCTGTTGCACAAACTGTGGGCCAAAGTGGGTAAACATTTCTTTGCCGATTTTCAACCGGCACAGGGTTGGGTCTAACTGACTAACTAAATTCAGTGCATCTGCTTTTTGTTCAAAATCAAGAGCCACCACCACAGGAGTGTTACACGACATGCTTTTTTCCTTTAACTAACGACCATCAATGCCGCTGATAGGCTCTACAGTTTCCCACTGCTGACAAGATGGACACAACCAATAATGTTTACGGGTTTTAAAACCACAGTTACGGCAACTGTATAACGACTTTTTATCCAGATAGGCGTTAACCAGCTCTTCAACTGAAGACAATGCTTCTGCGGCCGGTGCCGATTGCTGCTGCCTGATCTGCAGTAATTTCTGAAACAACCGGATACTCGGTTGCTGTTTTAATTTATCCAGCAAAAATTGCTCAGCTGCCGTGGCTGAACCATGCTGTGCCAGCCAACTGGCCAGCAGTACTACTGCACTGATATTATGCTGTTTATTGGCAAGCTGGCTTAGCAACTGATACCACTCTTCGTCAGTCAGCGCGCATTGTTGCAATAAAGGCAGGATATCGGCACTCCACTGCGGCTTATGTTCAACAATATAAAGCAAAGCTGACTTGGCAAGCGCAGTATGCTGATCGGCAAGTGCCCGTTGAGCCAGCTCATACTTAGGCCGCACAGCCGCCGGGTAACGTGATGCCAATTCCAACAAGGGTTCGGTGCTGTATTGCGGTTGTTGTTTTAAAGCTTCAATTTGCATATTAGCCTGAGCAATTCGCAATGAACGTGACTCGGTATGATCAACCACAGCACTGTACTGCTCAGCTTTGTGCCACTCGTGTGTAGCAATAAAAATACTGAACAATTGCTTGAGTGCAGCTTCTCCAAGCACCGGTGACTTAACCAGATTAACCAATAATTTTTCCGCTCTGTCATACAAGCCGGCTGAAAAGTAATCTTTGGCCAGTTCAAACTGAATTTGCTGAGCTTGCGGTTTGGGTAATTTAAGCTGATGCAGCTTTTCGTGAATACGAATGGCTTTGTCCCAGTCGCCTTTGCGGCGAAACAGATTGGCTAACGCCAGATAAGTTTCAATAGTGGCGGCTTCAATATCAAGCAGCTCTAATAACTGCTCAATAGCTTTATCTTCCTGATCGGTTAATAAGAAGTTTAAACCAGAAGATAAATTGCGGGTAATGCTGGCACGGCCTTTAAGTTCTTTATGTGTAACGCTGTTGCGTCCCATAAACCAGCCATAGGCTGCAGCTACCGGCAATAACAAAAACAGCAGCTCTAACATAGGCTAGCTGTTTTCCGTTGATTTACGCAGCCAACCCTTTGCTTTACGTTGCAGCGAATACAACAGGGCTATCATCAGGCCAAGCACAATGCCCAGCAGCAGGAAAATCAGCGCAATATCAACAACTCTTAAGCGTGCGCTGACAATAAGAAGATTTAAATCAGCCAGTTGCTGATTAATGGAACCAAACAGCACCCCTATAACAATCAGGGCTACTATTACTGCGATATAAAGTAGTCTGCGCAAGGGAAACTCCGTTTACGCCTGCAAACTCAATGTATTGAGGCTCAGGTGTTGTCTTTTACCCGGTCACGTAATTCTTTACCAGGTTTAAAATGCGGTACATGCTTACCGTCCAGTTCAACCTTGTCACCGGTTTTAGGGTTACGCCCTACCCGTGGTGCACGGTAATGCAGAGAAAAACTACCAAAACCACGAATTTCAATGCGTTCGTTGGCGGCTAAGGATTGCGCCATCTGCTCGAGGATTTCTTTAACTGAAGCTTCAACATCCTTGACCTGAATATGCGGGAAATCAGTAGCTAATTTTTCAATTAATTCAGACTTGGTCATAGCCCCTCCGGCGAACTTGAGTTTGGATAAAGCAGGAGGCTTAAGCCCCCTGCTTCGTTAGCAATTAATCCTGCTTCTGAGCAGCTTTAAATGCTTCGGCCATAGCGTTACCACCAAAATCAGCTTCTTGTTGCTTGCTGTTGACAGTATCCATAGCTTCTTTTTCTTCAGCTTCGAATTTCGCTTTGATTGACAGGCTAATTACGCGGTTTTTGCGATCAACACCCATTAAACGAGCTTCAATTTCTTCGCCTACTTTCAGTACCGTAGTGGCATCTTCAATACGCTCACGCGCGATATCAGATACACGAACATAACCTTCTACAGCACCTTCTAACATCACAGTAGCGCCTTTAGCGTCAACGGCAGTTACTTCACCTTTAACGATAGCACCTTTTTTGTTGTCAGCAAGGTAGCCGTTGAACGGGTCTTCGTCCAGCTGCTTGATACCTAAAGAAATACGCTCGCGCTCTGGGTCAACTTGTAACACAACTGCGTGTACTTCGTCGCCTTTCTTGAATTCACGAACTGCTTCTTCGCCAGTGGCGTTCCAGCTGATATCTGATAAGTGAACCAGACCATCGATGCCGCCATCTAAACCGATGAAGATACCGAAGTCAGTGATTGACTTGATCTTACCGCTTACGCGATCACCCTTGTTGAAGCCCTTAGCGAACTCTTCCCATGGGTTAGCTTTACACTGTTTCAGGCCTAAAGAAATACGACGACGTTCTTCGTCAATTTCCAGAACCATAACTTCCACTGAATCACCTAAGTTAACGACTTTAGATGGGTGGATGTTTTTGTTGGTCCAGTCCATTTCTGAAACGTGTACTAAACCTTCAACGCCTTCTTCGATTTCTACGAAGCAGCCGTAATCAGTCAGGTTAGTTACGCGACCAGTGATGCGGGCACCTTCTGGGTAACGTGATGCGATAGCGGCCCATGGATCTTCACCCATTTGCTTCAGACCTAAAGATACACGTTGTTTTTCGCGGTCGAATTTCAGTACTTTTACTGGAATTTCGTCGCCAACATTAACGATTTCGCTTGGGTGCTTAACGCGCTTCCATGCCATATCAGTGATATGCAGTAAGCCGTCTACGCCACCTAAGTCTACGAATGCACCGTAGTCAGTCAGGTTCTTAACGATACCTTTAACTTCCATGCCTTCTTCCAGCGTTTCTAACAGCTGGTCACGTTCATGGCTGCTTTCTGATTCAATAACGGCACGACGTGATACCACCACGTTGTTACGCTTCTGATCCAGCTTGATAACTTTGAACTCAAGTTCTTTGTTTTCCAGGTGCAGAGTGTCACGCACCGGACGTACGTCTACTAATGAACCAGGCAGGAATGCACGAATGCTGTCAACTTCAACTGTGAAACCACCTTTAACTTTACCAGTGATAACACCGATAACAGTTTCTTTATCTTCACAGGCTTTTTCCAGACGTACCCATGCTTCGTGACGTTTAGCTTTCTCACGAGACAGTTGGGTTTCACCGAAACCATCTTCAATGGCGTCTAACGCTACGTCGATGATGTCGCCAACGCTTACTTCGATTTCGCCGTTCAGAGATTTGAACTGTTCAACCGGGATAGCGGCTTCTGATTTCAGACCTGCGTCAACCATAACAACATCTTTCAGAACAGCAACAACTGTTCCTTTGATGATAGAGCCAAGGCGTGTTTCAGATTTAAAGCTTTCTTCAAGTAGTTGTGCAAAATTTTCAGTCATAGTCACTTTTTCAGTTAAGTGCTCCACGCCGCGTCGTGCGTTGTGGGGTTGCTAAATTTACCTGTTTAAATCCATTTAACAGGCTGTCCAAAATGCGGTTTTGGCCTGGTTCACACTAAGGCTGGTATTTTCATACCCGCGTAGTTCAGTACCTCTTCCAACACTTGTTCAATCGTTTTATTGGTCGAATCCAGTATGTAGGCGTCAGCAGCCGGTTTCATTGGCGCAGTAGCACGGTTAGTATCGCGCTCGTCTCTTGCCTGTATTTCGCTCAAAAGGTCGCCGATGTTAACATCAAAGCCCTTTTCTTTCAACTCTAAATAGCGCCGTCTGGCGCGCTCTTCCGGGGTGGCTGTTAAAAATATTTTAACCGCAGCCTGTGGAAATACCACAGTACCCATATCACGGCCATCGGCCACTAAACCGGGCTCTTCAGCAAAGGCACGCTGACGACGTAGCAATGCTTCTCTTACCCGTGGCAAAGAAGCAATTTTTGATGCTAAATCAGCGACTTCTTGTGTACGAATGGTATGCGACACATTTTCGCCTTCGAGGGTTATGCGTATATTGCCTTGCTCATCGCTGCTAAACTGCACATCCAGATGCGCAGCCAGCGGCTGCAATGCTTCTTCGTCATCACAAACAATCTGATGATGCATCGCGGCCAGAGCCAGCACGCGGTAAATAGCGCCACTGTCGAGTAATTGCCAGCCTAAACGCTGGGCCAGTAAACGGCAAATTGTGCCTTTGCCGGAACCGCCGGGGCCATCTATGGTAATTACTGCTGCAGAATGTGGCATCCTACCCCCTTTCAAACTACTGGTTAATCGGATTTAAAAACGGCGGTATTATACAGCTTTTTGCGACAAGATCTGTGTTTAATTGCGCTAAAGCGAAGGAAAGACGCGCAGTTGGAAGGCTACGCGTCTGGATGCATTTCGTTATTTAACAAGCCAGTTGGGCAAATAAACTAAAGTAATTCGGGAAGGTTTTAGCAGTGCAATCCGGATCTTCAATCGTTACCGGAGTGTCACTTAAAGCAACCAGCGAGAAACACATCGCCATACGATGGTCATTGTAAGTGGCAATGCTAGCGTGCTTAAGCGTAGCCGGTGGTGTCACTTTAATATAATCGTGGCCTTCTTCTACCTCTGCACCGACTTTTCGAAGCTCAGTCGCCATAGCGGCAAGCCGGTCGGTTTCTTTTACCCGCCAGTTATACACATTGCGGATAACCGTAGGACCTTTGGCGAATAGTGCTGTAGTAGCAATGGTCATGGCCGCATCGGGTATCGCATTGTAATCGCGATCTATACCCTTTAACGTGTTACGCGTTACTTTAATGTAGTCATCGCCCCACTCAACATCAGCTCCCATGGCTTGCAGTGCGTCAGCAAAGTGAATATCACCCTGTACCGCGTGTTTACCAATGCCGGTCACTTTTATGCTACCGCCTTTAATCGCTGCGGCCGCCAAAAAGTAAGAGGCTGATGATGCATCACCTTCTACCAGCCATTGGCCGGGCGAGCGGTAAAGCTGATTACCCTTGATGCTAAAACGCTTGTAGTCATGGTTTTGCACGCTAACACCAAAACGCTGCATCAGGGCCAGGGTAATATCAATATAGGGTTTGGATACCAGCTCACCAATGATGTCTATTTCGCTGTCACCGTTTAGCAGCGGTGCAATCATCAAGGCGGCGGTTAAAAACTGACTGGAAATACTGCCGTCGATTTGCATCCGCCCACCGTTAAGCGGCTTGCCTTTAATTTGCAGCGGTGGAAAGCCATCTTGCTGCAGATAAGTGATATCCGCCTGCCACTGGCGCAATGCATCTACCAGATGTCCGATAGGACGCTCGTACATGCGTGGCTCGCCGGTCAGAGTCACATCGACGTTAGACGCAGCCAGTGCCGCGGTTAACGGCCGCATCGCCGTGCCGGCATTACCGAGGAATATTGTCAGCGCCTGTGGCTGGTCAAACAAACCACCAATCCCCTGTACTTCGCACTTAGTACGACATGCTGATAACGTATAGCTTACACCCAACGCGGTTAAAGCGTTTAGCATATGGCGTACATCGTCACTGTCGAGCAAATTAGTGATCTGTGTTGTGCCTTGTGCCAATGCCGCCAGCAGCAATACACGATTAGAGATACTTTTCGAGCCGGGCAAATGCACTTCACCGGCAACCTTGGCAATAGGGTTAAGGGTTAATGTTTTCATCCGTGTACCCGCTCAAATTCCTGCATAAAACTGACTAAAGTTTGCACACCTTCCAGCGGCATAGCGTTATAAATACTGGCACGCATACCGCCCACCATACGATGGCCTTTAAGTGCCAGTAAGCCATGTGTTTCAGCCTGGTCGACAAACATATCGTTTAACCGCTCATCACTTAAGAAAAACGGCACATTCATCCACGACCGGTACGCCGGATCGACGTCATTGCTATAAAAATCACTTTTATCAATATAATCATACAGCAAGCTGGCTTTAGCCTGGTTACGCGTAGCCATCGCGGTAACGCCACCCTGCTGTTTTAGCCACTTAAATACTAATGCAGCCAGATACCAGGCAAAGGTAGGCGGAGTATTAAACATGCTGTCGTTTTCTGCGGCTAAACGGTAATCCAATACCGACGGAATAACCGCATCTTTGCCGGGTAACAAATCTTCGCGCACTATGGCCAACGTTAAACCTGACGGGCCGATATTTTTCTGTGCGCCGGCATAAATTACGCCGTAGCGGCTAACGTCAATTGGTCGCGATAAAATAGTCGAAGATAAGTCAGCAACGATTGGGCTGTTGGTTTGCGGTAAGGCGGTAAACTCGATGCCATCAACGGTTTCATTCGGGCAGCAATGTACATAGGCGGCGCCTTTGGTTAGCTGCCAGTTATTTGGTGCTACAACAGTACGAATACCGCCCGGGCTTTTTTGCCGGATATCCTGCGTTTTAATGTCGCCGAATTTTACCGCTTCTTCCACCGCCGATTTTGACCAGGCACCAGAGACAATATAATCGGCACTTTGGCCAGGCTTTAACAAATTAAGTGGCACTGCCGAGAACTGGCCTCGGCCACCGCCATGCATAAACAACACTTTATAATTTGCCGGAATACTGAGTAAATCGCGTAAATCCTGCTCAGCTTCTGCGGCCAGGCGAATAAAGGGTTTGCTACGGTGGCTCATTTCCATTACGGAACAACCATGTTGTTGCCAGTTAATAAATTCTTGTTGTGCCTGCTGCATTACCTCTACCGGCAACATTGCCGGGCCGGCACAAAAATTAAAGGTTGTCATTTTTACTGCTTACTCCTGATTTAGCGCATCTATTCAACTGGCCTGGTCGTATTTACTGCTGCCGGCTTAATACCGATCTTGCTGTTTTAATTTTGATACAATTAAAAGCAAAACGAGCGCATAAGCGCCCGTTTTGTATTTGGTGTTACTCTTCTTCATCCTGGGCTAACTGGGTATCCGTCAGTACAGTGCTGGCCGCCTTTTCTGCCTCGGCAGCGGCTAACTCTTCCGCATCCTGAATTTCGTCAACTTTAGCCACACCAACCACTTTTTCGTTGTCGGCTGTTCGGATCAGGATCACGCCCTGGGTATTACGACCCACTTCAGATACTTCATTAACGCGGGTGCGTACTAAGGTGCCTTTGTTGGAAATCATCATAATTTCATCCAACTCGTTCACCTGCACCGCACCTACCACCAGACCATTACGTTCGGATACCTTAATTGATACCACGCCCTGGGTAGCACGGCTCTTTGCCGGATATTCGGTTAATGAGGTACGTTTACCGTAGCCGTTTTCCGTTACGGTAAGAATTGGCCCCTCACCATTTGGAATAATTAACGACACCACTGAGCCGCCTTCGCGCAGCTTGATACCACGCACACCGGTAGCGGTACGGCCCATGCCACGCACCTGATCTTCAGTAAAGCGCACTACTTTACCGTCATCAGAGAACAGCATAATTTCACTGCTGCCATCAGTAATACCCACACCGATTAAACGATCACCGTCGTTCAGGTTAACAGCAATAATGCCGTTTGAACGTGGCCGAGAGTATTCCACCAGGGACGTTTTCTTCACGGTACCGTTAGCAGTGGCCATAAACACATATTTATCGGCTTCGTACTCACGTACTGGCAGAATAGCGTTAATACGCTCGCCTTCTTCCAGCGGCAGCAAGTTCACAATCGGCTTGCCACGGGCAGTACGGCTGGCCAGTGGTAACTGATACACCTTCATCCAGTACAGACGGCCGCGGTTAGAGAAACACAAAATGGTATCGTGGGTGCTGGCTACCAACAGCTTATCAACGAAGTCTTCATCTTTTACGGTAGTGGCCGCTTTACCTTTACCACCACGGCGCTGTGCTTCGTAATCAGACAATGGCTGATACTTGGCATAGCCTAAATGCGACAACGTCACTACCACATCTTCTTCAGTGATCAGGTCTTCCATATTGATATCCAGCATATTGTCCTGAATATCTGTACGCCGCGTGTCACCGTATTGCGCTTTTATTGCTTCGAGCTCTTCGCAGATCACTTCCATTAAGCGCTCCGGGCTACCCAGAATATGCAGTAACTCGGCAATCAGCTCTAACAGTTGCTTGTATTCGTCGAGAATTTTCTCGTGCTCAAGGCCTGTCAGCTTATGTAAGCGCAAGTCCAGAATCGCCTGTGCCTGTTGCTCAGTCAGGAAGTACATGCCATCACGAATACCGAAGTGCTCTTCGAGCCACTCTGGCCGCGCCGCATCTTGTCCGGCACGTTCCAGCATGGCGCTGACGTCGCCTAACTGCCAACCACGCTCGACTAAACCGGCTTTAGCTTCTGCCGGGCTGGCAGATTGCTTAATTAAATCAATAATATCGTCGATATTGGCCAGCGCTATGGCTAAGCCTTCAAGAATATGCGCACGGTCGCGGGCTTTACGCAGGTCGTACACGGTGCGGCGGGTAACCACTTCACGGCGGTGCAAGACAAAGCATTTAAGCATTTCAATTAAGCTAAGCAGCTTTGGCTGGCCCTGGTCCAGGGCTACCATATTGATGCCGAACACCGTTTGCATCTGGGTGTTGGTATACAGCTGGTTTAGCATAACATCGGTAGACTCACCGCGTTTCAGCTCAATAACAATGCGCATACCGTCTTTGTCAGACTCGTCGCGCAGTGCCGAAATACCTTCAATGCGTTTTTCTTTTACCAGCTCGGCAATTTTTTCAATTAAACGGGCTTTGTTAACCTGGTATGGAATTTCATTAACGATAATGGCTTCACGGCCGGTTTTTTCGTCGGTCTCTACCATGGTTTTGGCGCGGATATACACCTTACCACGGCCGGTACGGTAAGCTTCTTCAATACCTTTGCGGCCGTTAATAATAGCCGCAGTCGGGAAATCCGGGCCCGGAATGTATTGCATTAACTCGTGCAGCTCGATATCCGGGTTAGCAATTAATGCTAAGCAGCCGTCAATAACTTCAGTTAAGTTATGCGGCGGAATATTGGTGGCCATGCCCACGGCGATACCGCTGGAGCCGTTAATCAGCAAGTTAGGTAACTTGGTAGGCATTACTGCCGGAATTTGCTCAGTGCCGTCGTAGTTTGGCACAAAATCGACAGTTTCTTTGTCTAAATCGGCCAGCAGCTCGTGCGCAATCCGCGCCATCCGCACTTCGGTATAACGCATTGCTGCTGCGGAGTCGCCGTCGATAGAACCGAAGTTACCCTGGCCATCTACCAGCATATAACGCAGTGAAAATGGCTGCGCCATCCGTACTATAGTGTCGTACACAGCACTGTCGCCGTGCGGGTGGTATTTACCGATAACGTCACCTACCACACGGGCAGATTTTTTATAGGCTTTGTTCCAGTCATTGCCCAGTTCCTTCATCGCGAACAGCACGCGGCGGTGTACCGGCTTTAAGCCATCCCTTACGTCCGGTAAGGCGCGGCCAACAATGACGCTCATTGCGTAATCGAGGTACGAATTCTTTAATTCGTCTTCGATATTAATAGGAACTATTTCTCTGGCCAGATCTGTCATAAAACGCTAATTTCCCTTAAATCAGATAGATAACTCGCTTTTGTCGATGTTATAAAGCGCGAGACAACGCAGGATTCTAACACAGAAAATCACGCTTGCCATGCCCCAAATGCAACGCAAAGCACGCTTCGCCATTGCTCAAATGGATCAAGGCTTTATAATGCGCAAAAACTAACGAGCATCCAATATGACTGCAGATACTAATGTTGATCCGGGCGAAATCGCCAAGTTTAACGATATTGCCTCACGCTGGTGGGATCCAAGCGGCGAATTTAAGCCACTGCATTTACTTAATCCGGTACGGTTAAGCTACATTAGCGACGAGCTGCAGGGCCTGTTTGGTAAAACCGTTATCGATATCGGTTGTGGTGGCGGCATTTTAGCAGAAAGCATGGCGCGAAGCGGTGCCATAGTAACCGGGCTGGATATGGCCAATGATTCCCTTAACGTAGCGCGGCTGCACGCGTTGGAAGCCGGTGTTGAAGTAAATTATCAGCAGGTTACTGCCGAGCAATATGCGCAAAGCCATGCGGCACAGTTTGACGTGGTGACCTGTATGGAAATGCTGGAGCATGTACCACAGCCGATGTCGGTTATTCAGGCCTGTGCCGATTTAGCCAAACCCGGTGCCACACTGTTTTTCTCTACACTGAACAAAACCTGGAAAGCCTATCTGCTGGCCATTATTGGCGCAGAGCAGGTATTAAAACTGGTGCCCAAAGGTACGCATGAATTTAGTAAGTTTATCCGCCCATCCGAGCTGATGCGTTTTATCGAACAAGCCGGGCTTGAAGTAACCGACGCTACCGGGCTGCACTTTAACCCGATTAACGAGAGCTTTAAAACCGGCCCCGGTGTAGACGTAAACTATATCGTCGTTGCCCGTAAGCCAGCCTGAGACATCAGGCTGGTGATTTTTCCAGCGTCTAAATAGCCGCTGGCTATAAAAAAAAATATTGATAGAATAAATAAATTTAACCAGAGAAAAAGCTTGCGTTGTTCCGGTATATCTTTGCACACTGGCGGGGCGGTTAGCAGCTACTAACCCCAACCTTAGCGGCGGTATTTTTCCTCAGTGTTAAGCCTTGCAAAAAATCAAAATACACACTATCTTGTGATCACTTTCAAAAAAGCACCTATATGTTGTGTAATTAAGCAACAATGGCTGCTGGTAAAATAGCCGTGCGCTACATGGCTGACTATAACCATTAATTACAACTGAAATGGAAATCTGCAGCAATGACTCAATCTCTTTTCGTCACTAAACGTGATGGCCGCCGTGAAGCCTTAGATCTGGATAAAATTCACCGCGTTATTACCTGGGCCGCCGAAGGTTTGTCGAATGTATCGGTATCTCAGGTTGAGCTAAAGTCTCATATTCAGTTTTACGATGGTATTAAATCTGAAGATATTCATGAAACCATTATTAAGGCTGCGGCAGATCTGATCTCAAAAGACTGCCCGGACTACCAGTATCTGGCCGCCCGCCTGGCAGTGTTTCATTTGCGTAAAAAGGCCTACGGCCAGTTTGAACCACCACACCTGTATGATCAGGTTGTCAAAATGGTGGAAGCCAAGCGTTATGATCAGCATATTCTGGCCGATTACAGCCGTGATGAGCTGGAGCAAATGAACAGCTTTATCGACCACAGCCGTGACTTAAACTTCAGCTACGCTGCAGTAAAGCAGTTGGAAGGTAAATATCTGGTGCAAAACCGTGTAAGCGGTGAGATATATGAAAGCGCGCAGTTTCTTTATATGCTGGTTGCCGCCTGCCTGTTTGCAACTTACCCTAAATCGACCCGTTTAACCTATGTGCGCCGCTTCTACGATGCTTGCTCATTATTTAAATTGTCACTGCCAACCCCAATCATGTCGGGTGTGCGTACCCCTACCCGTCAATTCAGCTCTTGTGTGCTGATCGAATGCGGTGACAGCCTGGATTCTATTAACGCCACCTCAAGCGCCATTGTTAAATATGTTAGCCAGCGTGCAGGTATCGGTATTAACGCCGGCCGTATTCGTGCACTGGGTAGCCCAATCCGTAACGGCGAAGCTTTTCATACCGGCTGTATTCCATTTTACAAACATTTTCAAACTGCCGTTAAAAGCTGCTCGCAAGGTGGCGTCCGTGGTGGTGCTGCAACGTTATTCTATCCGCTGTGGCATTTAGAAGTTGAATCTCTGCTGGTGTTAAAAAATAACCGCGGCGTAGAAGAAAACCGTGTACGGCATTTGGATTATGGCGTGCAGTTTAACCGCCTGATGTACACCCGGTTAATTAAAGATGATTACATCACCCTGTTCAGCCCATCAGATGTGCCCGGCCTGTACGATGCCTTCTTTGAAGATCAGGAAAAGTTTGAAGAACTGTATGTTAAATACGAAGCCGATACGTCTATCCGCAAAAAGCGCTTAAAGGCACTGGAGCTGTTTACGCTATTTATGCAGGAACGCGCCAGTACCGGTCGTATTTACCTGCAAAACGTTGACCACTGCAATACCCACAGCCCGTTTAACCCGAAGTTAGCGCCGGTACGTCAGAGCAATCTGTGTCTGGAAATTGCCCTGCCAACCAAACCAATGAACGATGTAAACGATCCGGAAGGCGAAATTGCACTTTGTACGCTGTCAGCGTTTAACTTAGGCGCTATTGAAAACCTGAACGAGCTGGAAGAGCTGGCAGAACTGGCGGTGCGCTCACTGGACAGCCTGCTGGACTATCAGGACTACCCTATTCCGGCTGCTTTTCATGCTTCTATCAGCCGCCGTACCTTAGGTGTGGGTGTGATTAACTACGCCTATTATCTGGCGAAAAACGGCGTGAAATACTCTGACGGTTCAGCTAATGGTTTAACACACCGCACTTTTGAAGCCATTCAGTATTATTTACTCAAAGCGTCGAACAAGCTGGCACAGGAATTTGGCGCCTGCCCTAAATTTAATGAAACAACCTATGCTCAGGGCATACTGCCAATTGACAGCTACAAGAAAGATCTCGACAAAGTGTGTAGCGAGCCGCTGCTGCTGGACTGGGAGCAACTGCGCAAAGACATCCTTAATCATGGCTTGCGTAACTCAACATTGTCAGCATTAATGCCGTCTGAAACGTCGTCGCAAATCTCCAATGCCACTAACGGCATTGAACCACCGCGCGGCCATATCAGCGTTAAAGCCAGTAAAGACGGTATTTTAAAGCAGGTGGTGCCAGAGTATGAGCGGCTGAAAAACCAGTATGAGTTGTTGTGGGATATCCCGAACAACACCGGTTATATCTCTCTGGTGGCCATTATGCAGAAATTTATCGACCAGACCATTTCTGCTAACACCAACTATGACCCCAATAAGTTTGATGGTGGCAAAGTACCCATGAAGCTGTTGCTGCAAGACTTACTGTCGGCGTATAAGCTGGGGGTAAAAACCATGTACTACCACAATACCCGTGACGGCGCTTCAGACATACAGGAAGACATTAAACCTGAAGTGGAAGATGACGGCTGCGCAGGCGGTGCCTGTAAAATTTAATTCCGGACTAAACGGGCTACTTCGGTAGCCCGTACTTTGTAATGACACCCTATTAGGACGATAAGCGGCAATGGCGTACACAACCTTTAACCGACAAATTAACGATCAAATGAAAGAGCCAATGTTCTTCGGTAATCCGGTGAATGTTTCGCGCTATGATCAGCAAAAATACGGCATTTTCGAAAAACTAATCGAAAAACAGCTGAGCTTTTTCTGGCGGCCGGAAGAAGTTGATGTCAGTAAAGACAGGATTGATTACCAAAACCTGCCGGATCATGAAAAGCATATTTTTATCAGCAACCTGAAATACCAGACACTGCTGGATTCCGTACAGGGCCGTTCGCCCAATGTTGCTTTTCTGCCTATTGTTTCTTTGCCTGAGCTGGAAACCTGGATTGAAACCTGGGCCTTTAGTGAAACTATTCACAGCCGCAGCTATACCCACATAGTACGTAACATTAGTGCCGAGCCGCACAAAGTGTTTGACGATATTATGCTGAACGAAAAAATTCTTGAACGCGCCGACGATGTTACCCGCTACTACGACGACCTGATAGACGGCATTAACCTGTATCAGCGCTGTGGTGAAGGCACGCACACTATTAATGGTGAAACACTCAGCATCAGCCTGTACGAGCTTAAACGCCGGTTGTACTTGTGTGTCATGTCGGTAAACGTGCTCGAAGCGATCCGTTTTTATGTTAGCTTTGCCTGCAGCTTTGCTTTTGCTGAGCGCGAGTTAATGGAGGGTAATGCTAAAATTATCCGTCTGATAGCCCGCGACGAAGCGCTGCATTTAACCGGCACCCAGCATATGCTGAATATTATGGCCGCCGGTGAAGACGATGCCGATATGGCCAAAATAGCTAAAGAATGTGAAGAAGAAGCTTATGCTATTTTCCGTAAAGCCGCCGAGCAGGAAAAAGACTGGGCTCAATATTTGTTTAAAGACGGTTCAATGATTGGCCTGAATAAAGATATTTTATGCCAGTATGTCGAATACATTACCAACAGCCGGATGCAGGCTATTGGCATGAAAGCCATTTTTTCGACCACGCAAAACCCTATTCCGTGGATCAACACCTGGCTGGTATCTGACAATGTGCAGGTCGCGCCACAGGAAGCTGAAATCAGCTCTTATCTGGTTGGCCAGATTGATAACGAAGTTGATGGTGGCGACTTCGGCGATTTCGACCTCTAAGCCTGTTTATGCCTAGCGTTAAGCTTAGCAATGGCGTTGTGATCAATTTTGATGGCAGCGCCCAAACCTTGCTTGAGGCACTGGAGCGCAAAAAACTAGAGGTAAACTTTCATTGCCGTGAAGGTTATTGTGGTGCCTGCCGCTGTAAATTAGTCAGCGGCGAAGTAAATTATATAAATGAGCCGCTGGCTTTTGTGCGTAAAGGTGAGTTTCTGCCGTGCTGTAGCGTTCCGGTTACAGATATAGAAATTGAAATCCCCTGAACTGATGGTAATTTCCAGCGTATTCCCGCAGACTATTGATAATACTCGTTGATCTTTAAGGAGATCGATAATGAAAGCCTTATTGTTTTTGCTCGCAGGTGCCCTACCCAGCAGCAATGTAGCCCAGTACGAAACATTGCTGGCTAAATCTCAGTTTAGCGAACTTGAACACCAAATTTTACAACAAAGCGACTACAAGCAGCATGGTGATGTACTGGTGGTGTATGCCCGGGCATTGATTGCACAGCAGCGGCTGGAGGATGCGAACACCCTGCTTAACTTCGCCGTAGAGCAGTTTCCGGGTAACAGCGAGCTGAACTATCTGGCAGGCTTGGGCAAAATCCGTTTAGCAAGTGATGGTAACGTATTTTCGGCTAAAGAACGGGCGGCACGTGGGGTAGAACTACTGCAAAAAGCCGTGATTATAAAGCCCGATCACTACGCTGCGCGCCAGGCTCTGATTGATTTTTACAGCGTTGCACCTGCCAATGCCGGTGGCGACAAAGAATTAGCCCTCGCCATGACAGAGCAACTGGCTAAAGAAAACCCAGCTCAGGCATTACTGGCACAAAGCCGTATTTTACTCAATGAGAATAAACCAACAGAAGCTCTGGCATTGCTGGAAACCATGATGCCTGATCCACCTAATGCCCGTTTACTGGCACGTAAAGCACAAATTCTCGCTGAGCTGGAAGAATACGATGCCGCCTTTGTAAACTATAAACTGGCAGCAGAGCAAGCTACTGATCTAACTGATAAATATAATGCGCTGTATCATATTGGCCGTCTGGCAGTAGTAGCGGATCAGGACGCCATGATGGGCATTACCGCATTACAGCAATATCTGGAGTTTTATCAGGATAGTGAAAACAAAATATTGCCCTGGGCAACTTTACGTCTGGCGCAGTTAATGTATCGTACCGGTGATAATTTTGAAGCCACATTGCTGGTAGGCAGCCTGACGCATGCCCGGGTTGCAGATGAAGAATTTAACCTGATTTTGCTAAGCTTACTCAGTGCGTTAAAAGCCAAAACCGCGCCTGCCGTTATTGAGCAACCAGAGGCGGCCACAGAGCAACCCAGCGAAGAGTCGAAAAATAACCAACAAAACCAAACCGAAACAAAACAGGAGATCTGATGATCTCCTGTTTTATGCCTTACTTCCGAACACCTTCTACCGTTAAATCCAGCTGCACTGTGGCAGATGCCGGACCTAAATCAGTATTAATAGCAAAGTCTTTTAATGTCAGGGTTGTAGTACCGGCAAAACCTGCACGGTAACCACCCCAAGGATCTTTACCCTCTCCCAGTTTTTCAGCAGCGATAACAACCTCTTTGGTAACACCGTTTAATGTAAGGTTGCCGTGTAAATCGAAGCTTTCACCAGCTTTTGGTACAATTTTAGTGCTGACGAAAGTGGCTTTAGGGTGCTTACTAACATTTAAAAAATCACCGCTGCGTAAGTGCTTATCACGCTCAGCATGGTTAGAGTCCACACTGTTAGTGTCAATAGTCAGCTGAATTTTAGAGGCTTCCAGTTTGTTAGCATCGTAGCTGAAATCACCGGAAAACGTATTAAAGCGGCCATACAGCCAGCTGTAACCCAGGTGGCTTATTTTAAACTGTACGAAGGCATGAGCGCCTTCTGTATCAATTACATAATCAGCTGCTTGAGCCGGTATTGTCATCATTGCGGCCATTGAGGCAGCCAGTAATAGTTTTTTCATAGTGATCTCCAAAGTTAAGGTTTACGCCCAAACATGCGTTTTAGCGTATTGTCTTTATCAATAAAATGATGCTTTAACGCCGCCAGGCCATGCAGTACAGCCAAGGTTATTAAACTGTAGGCGACATATTCATGCACCAAGCCTGCTATATCCGCCTGGTTGGCAAACAACGCCCCCAGCGCAGGGACATCGAACCAGGTAAATACCGCTATTGGCCGGCCATCTTCAGTCGAGATCAGATAGCCACTTAACACCAATATAAAAATACCTAAATACAAACAAAACTGTACTACGGCCGATGTACGTTTCTCCCAACCTTTATGCGAAACCAACGCTCGTGGCGGCGGGCTGAAATAACGCCATAAAACGCGCAGTAACATTGCTATGGCCAGCAAGATACCAACACTTTTATGCCAGTATGGCGCCGTTCGATACCATTCGCTATAGTAGCTCAGATCTACCATCCAAAAACCTACACCAAACAAGCCAAATACTGTTAATGCTACCAGCCAGTGCAGTACTACACTGATTAAACCATAATGGGATGAACTATTTTTCAGCATACTGAGCTCCTATAATTTCTTGATAATATAGCAATTTCATTAAAGTAAAATTGCAATATTCATCAAAGATAATTCTATTTATTAGAAAGGTTGGCCGGTGTCATTTTTATAACGGCGCAAAAAAGCCAGCATTAAGCTGGCTTCAGATCATAGCTAACAGCGATATTTACTCAAATTTACCATCACGAATATGTTTATCACCGCGCTGCTTGGCCAGCTCTACCTGGCGCTGGCGTTCGGCAAAAGCGGCCTTTTGCTCGTCTGTGGTTTTATCATGACAATGCGGACAGCTTAAGCCTTTAACATAGTGCTCAGATGCCATTTCAGCTTGGGACAGCGGCATGCGACAAGCATAGCACTGATCATAACTGCCCTGCTCCAGGCCATGTTTAACCGCAACACGCTGATCAAACACAAAGCACTCGCCCTGCCATAAGCTGCCTTCCTGTGGCATTTCCTCTAAATACTTTAAAATACCGCCGTCGAGGTGATACACCTCATCAAAGCCCTGCTCTTTTAAAAAGGCAGTGGATTTTTCACAGCGGATACCGCCGGTACAAAACATCGCGACTTTTTTATGTTTGGTTTTATCCAGGTTTTCTGCGGCCCACTGCGGAAATTCACGAAAGGTGGTGGTGTTAGGATTGACCGCATGTTTAAAGGTGCCGATAGCCACTTCGTAATCATTGCGGGTATCGATCAGGATGGTATCAGGATCGCTGATGAGTGTGTTCCAGTCATCACCTTTAACATAGCTGCCGACAATGTGCGCCGGGTTGATACCCTCAACGCCCATAGTGACAATTTCTTTTTTCAGTTTTACTTTAGTGCGGTAAAACGCCAACTCATCAGACAGCGATTCTTTATAGCTCATGCCAGCAAAGCGACCATCGGCATCCAGCCAGGCTTTAACCGCGTCCACGCCTTCGCGTTCACCACAGATGGTGCCGTTAATGCCTTCTTCGGCCAGTAACAATGTGCCTTTAACTTTGTTGGCCACCATGCAATCGTACAAGGTATCGCGCAGCGTAACGTAATCAGGTAAACGGACAAACTTATATAAAGCAGCAACTACATACATATTTCACCTCTTGCAACGTCGGATCGTAAATCCGCAGCAATATTAAAAATCGCGCGTATTATAGCGTCCGCTGTAATTAAGGCAAGGCCACAACATTAATGTGGTTTTTCCAACAGGGCCGTAAGATTAAGTTGTAATAAATGCTCACCGTCGGTGATGGATAACAGCGGCTCTTCACGCCAAACACTGAGTTTCATATGGCTTTTCAACATCAGGCAGAACTCTGCCAACTGCGCAGAGCTAAGGGTGAAAATGCGTTGATTAGCCGGGCAATCGTTATGCTGTGCTTTTGTAGTTTCCTGCTCGTCTAATACCAGTAACAGTTGATCCGCCAGGTGCGAGGCGCGCAGCAGACGTTTTTCGGCTACTAACTCCAGTTGGCACCAGAGCTGAAAATGCTGTTGTTGATCCTGAATAAACAGGTCAGGCGCTTTACCGCCTGAGTCGTCTTTAGCAAAGCTGGGATGTTGCTCATACAAGCTAAGATAAGCCAATAAACGTTTGGCAAAATGTTCGGCGCTCTCGCCCTGCCAGGGCGAGACATAATGCCGTTGTTGCTGATAAGCATGGCTGGCTTCGCAACTGTATTGCAGATCCAGCGTTATTACCTTGCTGGCCATTTGCATGATAGCAACCCCACTAAACCAGACTCTGCCTGGCGTAAGCAGAGTTTAGCTGTTAATACTGGTCACTACCAAATGCATAGCCAGTGCCAACAATAACAAACCCATTAAGCGGTCAAACCAGTAGCCCTTTAACAATAAAAAACCTCTTACTTTAGTATGGGTTAACACCACAGAGAGCATACAGAACCAGGCTGCAGTAGCGATGGACATATAAACGCCGTAGATAATTTTGTAAGAAAGTGGCGTAAGCGGCGAAATAATGACCGCAAACAACGATAAAAAGAACAACGTTGCTTTCGGGTTTAAACCATTGGTAATAAAACCGGCAATGAAGGCTTTACGCGCCGACGGCACTTTATCCGCGCTGCTGCCGGCTATCGCCTGTTCAGGATGCGCCGGCGCCTGGCTTCTTAGTGCCATTACACCGATATAAAACAAATAACCCGCTGCGGCAAAGCTCAGCACTTTAAACAGCCAGGGCGTAGTTTGAATAAGTACGGCGATGCCCACCAGTGACCAGGTAACATGCAGTAGTATTGCAGCACCAATGCCAATGCTGGCAGCAATCGCTTGTTGGCGACCAAACCGCACGGCATAACGCAGCACTATGGCAAAATCAGGCCCCGGGCTTGCTACGGCCATCAGGTGCACTAGCGCAATTAATAAAAATTCTGGCCAAAAACCTGTCACATAAACCTCAGCTGCAAAAAGCCATTATTCTAATAACTTCTGCCGCTGTTGTACCAGCGTTTAATCGCTCAGCGTTGCAACTTAGTCGTTTCAGAGGGTACAACCCTTGCTGGCATATAATAAACCTGTAAAATGTTACAATATCACGCTAATTTATTGAGAGAATACAAGATGCGCCGTTCCTCTGCTTTGCAACGTTACAGCCTGTTAGCGGTATTTGTCAGCCTGGCATTTAATGTTGCAGCACAAGAGCCATCACAGCGCTATACCGGCGTTGTAACCGATACCCAGGGCAAGCCGTTAAAAAACGCCCGGGTGCACATTCATGGCCGCCAGCAGTATGTGTATGCCGATGAACAAGGCCGGTTTAGTATTCAGGCGCCGGCCAAAGCTGAGCTGCATATCTCTGCCGCCGGTTATGGTGACAGCTTTGTTACTGTAACGCCGGCGCAACAACAACTGAATATCAACTTAGCGCCGGGCGGTATAGAGCGTATTGTCGTAGCCGCTTCTGGTATTCATAAATACAACCTGGAAATGGCTACACCGGTATCGGTATTAACCGGTGAAGAGCTAAGCCGTCGCACCGAGCCTACCATTGGCGAAACACTGAAATATGAACCCGGTGTGCACGCAAATTACTATGGCCCTGTGGCATCAAGCCCGGTGATCCGCGGTTTGGACGGCCCGCGTGTACGTATTTTAAATAATGGTTTAGACACAGCTGACGTGTCCCGTGTCGGGCCAGACCATGCTATTACCGCCGATGCAATTACCGCACAACAATTAGAAGTGCTGCGAGGCCCCGCTACGTTGTTGTATGGCAGTGGTGCAATTGGCGGTGTTATTAATGTGGTAGATAACCGTATTCCGCGCCAGTTACGCGCCAGCAGCGAAACCAAACTGGAAACCCGCTACGTTGATGTATCCGATGAAAAAACCGTTGCGCTGAACCATGAAGGCAGTAGCGATAATATTGCCTGGCATTTTGATGGCTTTAACCGTGATGGTTCAGACTATGATGTACCACTTTTTAGCAACGACGAAGGCGAAAGCAGTCACACTCTGGAAAACTCCTGGATCCAAAGCAAAGCCGTTAATGGCGGTGTCAGCTACATTGGCGATCGGAGCTTATTTGGCATCAGCATTGGCCGGTTAGAGTCTGACTATGGCATCCCAGGCCATCATCACCACGCAGATGAGCACGAAGAAGAACATGATGATGAGCACATGCATGATGAGGAAAGTGTTTTTGCTAAATTAAAGCAAAACCGTGTCAGCCTGGCTGGCGAATGGTATACCCCATTTAGCGGTATTGAAACGCTGGCGTTTAATACCGCCTACACCGATTATCAGCATCAGGAAATTGAAGCCGGCAGCATTGGCACCACCTTTAAAAATAAAGCACTGGAAAGCCGTATTACGCTGGAACATGAGGCAATTGGCGGCTGGCACGGGCTGGTGGGTTATCATTTACAGCACTCTGATTACCAAGCCTTTGGCGAAGAAGCTTTTACGCCAGACAGCAAGACATTAACGCACGCCTTATTTCTGTTGGAAGAAAAACAGTTCGGTAATTTGTCCGCTCAGTTGGGGGGCCGTATCGAACGGACCAAGCATGGCGCCGGCACACTGGCGCTGGGCCATGATGGTGCCTTAATCAATGGTATTTCTGACAGGTTCGCCGCTGTCAGTGCATCGGCCGGTGTGGTTTGGGAATTTGTACCGGGTTTCTCCTGGGCACTGGCGGTTAGCCGCTCAGAGCGCGCGCCAAGCGCAGCCGAGCTGTATTCTAACGGAGCCCACATCGCTACCAGTAGCTATGAGCTCGGCCTGATGTACCAGCTACAAGATGGCGAGCTGGAATTATCGGAACATAAAGCAAAAAGAGAGACGGCAAATAATATCGATATCACCTTTCGCAGTTTTAAAGGTGATCTGAGTTTTACCTATAACTTTTTCTATAACAAGGTACATAACTATCTGTATCTGGCAGATACCGGCCTGACAATGGAAGATCTGGAAGCGGGCCATGAGCACGACACGGGTGAAGAAGATGCTGCAGAGGAAGAGCACCACCACGACAGCTTTGGCCTGTATCAGTATCAACAACAGGACGCCACGCTATATGGTGCCGAATTTGAGGCCCGTTATCAGTTAGATCATGCCCAATCACTAAATGTGTTTTTTGATGCAGTGCGCGCCAAACTGGACGGCGGCGATTACCTGCCACGTATTCCACCGTATAAAACCGGTTTGGGCTATCAGTATAAAGGTATAAGCTGGAGTGCTGATTTGGGTGTGACGCGTTACGCAAAACAAAACAAAGTGGCCACAAACGAAACCGTTACCAAAGCCTACACTCTGCTTGATGCCAGTGTAAATTACGATTTCAGCTTGTCGCAGTTAGATATGAGCGTATTTTTACGCGGTACTAATTTAACCAACGAGCTGGGATTTGTGCACAGCTCTTTTATCAAAGCAGACGCGCCATTACCGGGCCGGGCAATAACGCTGGGCCTGCGGGCAACCTTTTAATATTTACGCCCGGTTTAGCCGGGCTTTTTATTGCGGATTATTACAGAAAACGATCTTTAAAACGGCCCCACTGATAGTAACCCTGCTGGCCAAGCCGCCTGAACGCCGGTAACGGAAATGGCGCCAACCGGCTTTGATAGATCGGCAACGGCGGTACAGCAACACCTGAGGCCTGTTCTGCCAGCCGGACACCGGCCAGGGTGCTGAACGACACTCCACTACCGCAATAACCGGCAGCGTAAAACAGCCCGGGTTCAGCTTCACATACCCGCGGTAAGTCGTCATAGGACACTGCCACCCACCCGCTCCAGTGGTAGTCACAACGTAAATCGGCCAACATCGGAAAACAGGTTTTTAATGCCGCCAACAGACGAGCCGGGTACACGGCTTTTTCGGCATCTTTGCCGTACACCGCACTGCGCCCGCCAAATAAAATGCGGTTATCCGGTAATTTACGGTAGTAGTATTTCAACGCCCGTGTATCCATCACCAGCTGCGTATGCTGTAAACCGCTTTGCTCAAGTTGTGCCTGCGTGAGCGCTTGAGTAACAATAATACTGCTGAGCACAGGCAAACAGGCGCGGTTTAACGCCGGATACAGGCCTTTGGGTGTATAGCCATTAGTGGCCAGCACCAGGTGTTTACAGCGCACTCTGGCGCCCGGAGTTTGCAGTAAAAAACCGCCATCCGCTGTTCGCTGCCAATTTTGCAACGGTGAGCCGGTGTAAAGCTTAACCCCGCTTTGTTGCACCATGGCCGCATAGCCCTGCGCCAAAGCCAACGGGTTTACACCAAAACAATCAGGGAATTTAATCGCACCATAGGCTTGCGTATTGTGCATGTAGTCGCGCTTTAGCTGCTGTGCCGACAGATACGCGGCCTGATAACCAAACTGACGTTGTAAAAAAGCTGCCTGGTCTGGCAGATCTGCCGCCATGGCGGCGTTATGCGCTACTTTTAAATACCCTTCCGGCTGGCTGTCACAGCGGATATTACCAGCCGATATCATCCGCTTAACCTGTGTAATAGCCTCGCCATATTCCTGATGAAATAAGCCAGCGCACTCTGCGCCAAAACGCTGTGTCAGTTGCGCCAGCCCCAGCCGCCCGGTGCCACGCAGCACAAAACCGGCATTGCGCCCGCTACAGCCCCAGCCGGTCTGATGCGCTTCTAATACTATAACTTCGCGGTTAAAACGCTTTGCCAACTGATAGGCGCAGCTTAGGCCGGTATAACCGGCGCCAACTACCACAACGTCAGTACTTTGATCCGCTGTAATTGCTTTAGTACTACCGCTGTTTTGTACTTGTGCAGCCCAGTAAGAAGACGGATAAACCGCCCCCTGCCCAATATCATGCTCAACCAGCGGATCATACATAGCGCACTCCTGAGCTAGCCGGCACTAAAGGTTAATACCATTTCTGCTGCACTACAGTTACACAATGCACCGCATATTGGGCAATAGTAACCTGCCGTTTCAGACAAATGCCGCCAGCGCTGTGGGTGAACTTTTACTAAAACGGCCCCGGCATAGCTAAAATAACGCTGTGCAGCATTACCCGGGCTTTCACGCCAGATATGCGCCAGTCCGGCTGTTGCCCCCTGGCGGCGAAGTGCGGCAACAGAGGTGTTCAGCAAAGCTGACGCAACGCCTTTGCCTCGCTGTTCCTCGCTTACGCCCACCGATTTAAAATATGCCATCTTTGCCGCTTTAACCGGCCACAGCGCTTCGCTGCACCACTTATCCGGCTGCCACTGCCCGGCAGCAAAACTCAAACGGTAGCCCACAACCTGCTGTTGTGCATTCAGCGCAACAAAACTGGCATTAACGTCTTTTACTATCCCTTGCTGATGCATTGCAGTCAGACTGGCGTGGTTAAGGTAATTATCGCCATGAATAGTATTGGCCAGGCTGACGACTGCGGGGAAAAAAGCCGGGGTAAGTTCGCTGATCTGCACGTTGCTGTCCAAACAAAAAAGGTAGTGCAGTTTATAAATCAGGCAACCGGTTAGCTGCAATCTATTTTTATTCCTGCAAACGAATGCAATTACCGATTAGAGCGACGAAATAACATAAATATGCGATAGACAACCAGCAAATTATCCAATAAGGTTAATAGGACGCAACAAAAACAACATAAGCGTCTGGTAGATAGAAAAATAATCCAGGAAAAGACTATGAAAACCCATAACGACTATCATCCGGTTGCCCGCGCAGTTAAATTTGCACTGGCAGCATCACTTTCTTTTGGTATCACCTCAACCGCAGCGCTGGCACAGGACACGCCATCCACTGGCGCCGCAGAAAAGTCGATTGAGAAAATTGCCGTTGTCGGCAGCCGTTCTGCACCGCGTTCTATAGGCGACTCGCCGGTGCCGGTAGATATTATTGGCGGTGAAGAACTGAATAAAAACGGCAATTCAGACATGCTGAATCTGATCAGCACAACAGTGCCGTCTTTAAACGTACATGCCCAGCCTATCAGCGATGCGGCTTCGCTGATCCGACCTATCAACCTGCGGGGGTTATCGTCCGACAGTACGCTGGTGCTGCTAAATGGTAAACGCCGGCATCGCTCTTCGGTTATTTCATTTCTGGGCGGCGGTATAAACGATGGCGCTCAGGGGCCTGATTTATCTGTTATCCCAGGCATTGCCATGAAACAGGTAGAAGTATTACGTGATGGTGCAGCAGCCCAGTACGGCTCTGACGCCATTGCAGGTGTTATTAACTTCGTACTGAAAGACGCAGCTGAGGGTGGCACTATTGAGGTTAAGCGCGGCGAGTATTATGCCGGTGATGGCGCCTCAACTGAAGTGGCTGCCAACGTGGGCATGCCGCTAACCAAAGACGGCTTTGTTAACGTTAGTATGCAGTACAAAAATGTTGATGCCACCAGCCGCAGCGTGCAACGGGGTGATGCTCAGGGCCTGATAGACGCAGGCAATACCTTTGTAGCTAACCCGGTGCAGGTATGGGGAGCGCCTGAAATTAACGACGATATTACGTTGTTTGCCAATGCTGGCCTTGATTTAGGCAACGGTGGCGAAGCCTATATGTTTGGTAACTACTCTGAACGTGATGTGCGCGGTGGCTTTTATTACCGTAACCCTACCAATCGGCCGCAGGTATTTTCTAATGACGACGGCGAATCTTTATTAGTAGTTGATTTAACCGACGTGGGTAACGGTGGTGTTGGCGGTTGTCAAAACATTGCGTTAAGTGGGTTGGACTATCAGCAAATTGATGCTGCTGTACAGGCATTGCCGGATAACTGTTTTACTTTTTTCTCGATGTTCCCCGGCGGTTTTACCCCTAACTTTGGTGGCAATATTACTGATACTTCACTTGCTATAGGCACTAAAGGTGAGTTTAAAAACGGTTTTGCCAGTGGCATCATGTACGATTTCAGCGGTGTTGTTGGCCGCAGTGAATCCACATTTCAGTTATTTAACTCGGTCAACGCGTCTTTAGGCCCGGAAACCCCTACTGATTTTGAAGCTGGCCGGTATATCCAACTGGAAAAAACCTTCAGCGCTGACTTTGTAAAGTTTGTCCCTGCTGGTTTATATGAAGACTTAACAGTAGCTTTTGGTACTCAGTGGACTGAAGAAAGCTTTGAAATTGTCGCCGGTGAACAGGCATCCTGGGAAATTGGCCCTTATGTCGATCAGGGGCTGAGTAACGGCTCTAACGGTTTCCCCGGCTTTCAGCCACAAACGGCCGGTATCTCCACCAGACGTAACTATGCGGCGTACGTTGATGTTGAAGCCGAGTTTACCGAAAAACTGTTAGGTGCGGTGGCACTGCGGTTTGAAGACTATGACTCTTTTGGCACCACCACTAACTATAAATTGACCGGCCAATACCGCATTAGTGACGATTGGGCACTGCGGGCCTCAACCAGTACCGGCTTTCGTGCCCCTACTGTTGGTCAGGCTAACGTAAGCAATGTACGTACTGAAGCTAATCAGGGCGTATTGGTAGATATCGGCGTTTTACCCCCCACTAACCCGGTTGCACAGTTAAAAGGTGCCACCGAGTTAGAACCGGAAGAATCAACCAGTTATGCGTTTGGTTTGGTTTACACCGGGTATGACTTCTTTGTTACTGCCGATTATTACCGTATCGAGGTAGAAGATCGTATCAGCCAGTCTGCTGCTATTCCGGTTACGCCTGAGGATATCGCCGAGCTAAAAGCCGCCGGTGTGCGTGGTATTGATTCATTAACCAGCATTACTTACCTGACAAACGATTTCGACACTCGTACCCAAGGTATTGATATTGTGGCTAACTACGCTACGGATCTGTACGGTGGCCGTAGCAGTTTTGCCCTGGCCTATAACTGGAATGATACCGAAGTTACCCGCTTTACCGATATTACCGGCGAGTTTCGCGTATCACGGCTGGAAGATGACTTACCCAAGCATCGTGCAACCTTTACCTGGACGCAAAGCTGGGATGACTGGTCAGCTTTCCTGCGTACTAACTATTACGGTACTTACCAGGGCGTACATGCGGATGATCCAAGCCGTACCACTAACGCGAGCTGGAAAGTAACCTTGGATGCTGAAGTCAGTTACTACATCAACGATAGTTTTATTGTCTCTGCCGGTGCGCAAAACTTACTGGATAATGATCCGGAAGAATTGCCAGATGCCTGGAAAGCTGAGCTGGGCGGCAAGTACTATGAAACCTCGCCGATGGGCATTAACGGCGGCTACTGGTACTTAAAAGGTACTTATAAGTTCTGATAATCAGCGCTTAACAGCTGCAAAATAAAAAATCCGCTTCGGCGGATTTTTTATTTTAAGTTTCGCGGATTAAAAACGGTTATAACGCTGCCAACAATGCCTGTAGCGGATGTTTGGGCTTATCGCCAACCAGCCGTTTTACCTGGCTGCGACAGGAAAAGCCGGTAACCAAAATTTGATCTGTACCAAATTGCTCAACCGGTGCGCGCCAGCTCATATCAAACAAAGCTTTGCTGTTATCCAGATTTTGCGCTTCATGGCCATAAGTACCGGCCATGCCGCAGCAGCCCACGCTCACCGGCTTTAAGCTTAGTCCTGCGCTGCTAAATATTTGCTGCCAGGCTTTTTCTGTCGCTGGTAAGGCGGTTTTCTCCGTGCAATGCGCCAGTAAAGCAAACTCAGCAGTTTTACTTACTTTTGGTAAGCTTTGCTGTACCAGCCATTCATGCAGTAATTGCACGTTAAAATCACCGCGCTTATCACCCAGGGCTTTGTTGTACTCGTCGCGATACACCAGTACTAATGACGCATCCAGCCCCAGCATCGGTAAGCCCAGTTGTTGCAGCTGGTTTAAAAACTGTGCCGCAGTGGCCGCAGTTTTGGCAAATTCGCGTAAAAAGCCTTTTACATGCTGCGGCTTACCATTGGGTAAAAACGGCAGTAATACCGGGTTAAAACCAAGCTTTTGCAGTAAATTTAACGCATCAGCTACCAGCTCTGCTTCATAAAAGCTGGTAAAAGGGTCTTGCACCAGCAATACCGTGCGCGCGAGCACCTCGGCAGGTAATTGCTGTAATGCCACTAAATCGAAACGATACTGCTCACCAATCTGCTGCGCCAACGTGGGCACCGATAGCAACGGCGTATCGACATAGCCGACGGTCTTTTCAAGCAGCGTGGCAGTAATGCTGCGTTTTAGTACAAAGTTAACCAGTGTCGGCGCTTTGGCTAATAACGGCGCTGTACGCTCTATATTGCCGACGATATAATCTTTCGCCGGGCGTAAATAACGGCTGTGGTACAGCTGTAAAAACCGCGCGCGAAACGACGGTACATCGACTTTTATCGGGCACTGGCCGGCGCAGGCTTTACAGGCCAGACAACCTTCCATAGCGTCCATCACCTCGTGCGAAAAATCTCCTTCGCCCTGACGCTTTGCCAGCGTATTTTTTATACGCTGCCATAAACCATTGATACCGGATGATTTATTTAGTAACTGCTGCTCTTTTGCCAGTACATCCAGACCTTGCAATTCGGTTAGGCGTAACCATTCACGCATTAAACCGGCCCGGCCCTTAGGGCTGTGGCGCCTGTCTTTGGTGACTTTGCTCGACGGGCACATCGGCGAGTTTTCTTCGTAATTAAAACACAGGCCATTGCCATTACAGTTTAAGCTGCTGTCAAAGCTGTCTTTCACCGCTACCGGAATTTGCCGGTCAAAGTAAGCCCGCTTTACACCATCTACCGACACTAAGCTGTCGGCACTGTTAAACGGCGTGCAAATTTTACCGGGGTTTACTCTGTTGCGTGGGTCAAAAGCCGCTTTAATTTTACGCAGTTCATTAAACAGCTCGTCACCAAAAAACGCCGGGCCATACTCACTGCGATAACCTTTACCATGCTCGCCCCACATCAGGCCGCCGTACTTGGCTGTTAGCGTCACTACCTGATCGGAAATGGTGCGCAGTAATTGCTCCTGCTGTGGGTCGCATAAATCCAGCGCAGGGCGCACATGCAATACACCGGCATCAACATGGCCAAACATGCCATATTGCAGGCCGTGGCTGTCGAGCAGTGCGCGAAATTCCATAATAAAATCGGCCAGATTCTCCGGTGGCACGGCAGTGTCTTCAGTAAAAGGAATGGGCTTTTGCCGGCCTTTAGCATTACCCAGCAGCCCGACGGCCTTTTTGCGCATGGCGTAAATATTGCCAATAGCGGCGTTATCATAGGTAAGCTGGTAGCCAATAATGCCATCGGTTTTATCTGCTATTGCGCCGTCCAGCCGTGCCGTTAGTGCAGCAATTTTTTGCTCTATCTCTGTTTGGTTTTCACTGTTGTATTCCACCATATTCAGCCCTTGCATCTCAATGCCGGGCACATCGGTGATTAAGTCTTTTACCTGGTGCCAGATAATATCGGCGCGGGCTAAATTCAGTACTTTGCTGTCAACGGTTTCAACTGATGTCGCTTCAGCCGCAACCAGAAACGGAGCGTTACGCAGCGCGCTTGCAAAACTGTCGTATTTAACATTAACCAGACATTTGTATTTGGCAATCGGCGTAATATTCAGTTTAGCTTCTGTTACAAAACCAAGTGAGCCTTCAGAGCCGGTGATAATGCGCGATAAATCAAACTCGGTTAAATCGTCATTAAACACATGCTCTAAATCATAACCGGTTAAAAAGCGGTTTAACCGTGGGAATTTGGCTAAAATTTGTGGCCGGAAAGTACGGCAGCTATCCAGCACCTGCTGGTAAATACGGCCAATGCTGTTTGGCATCTGGGCACGATGCTCGGCTTCAAAGGTCGCCATTTTGTGGGTATTTAATATATTGCCATCTATCAGCACCGTTTTTAACGCTAACACGTGATCGCTGGTTTTACCGTACACTAATGAGCCTTGCCCTGAGGCATCGGTATTTACCATGCCGCCGATAGTGGCGCGATTTGAGGTGGATAAATCCGGTGCAAAGAAAAAGCCGTAAGGTTTTAAAAACACGTTCAGCTGATCTTTAATTACTCCGGCCTGCACCCGCACCCAGCGCTGCTCGACGTTAATCTCCAGAATGTTGCGCATATGGCGCGATAAATCGACCACCACATGCTCAGTAAGTGCCTGGCCATTAGTGCCGGTACCACCGCCGCGCGGGCTAAATTTAATATGCGAGAAACTGGACGTTTGCGCCAATGACGTAAGAATAACCAGATCGTCGGTGCTTTTGGGTAGCAACACGGCCTGTGGTAACGCCTGATACACGCTGTTATCAGTAGCAACGGCTAAACGGCTGCCATAACTGGTTTCGATATCGCCGTTATAGCCAGCGGCAACTAAGGCTTTGCTGAAAGCAACAATGCTGGCATCCAGCGCGAGTTCGGGATTAAGCTTTGGGATCATAACTGCAGACACTCGGCAATAAGTGCCTGCAGTATAACATTAACTTGATGGCAGATTTAACTGCAATTGCGCGGTAAAAACTAACTGACTGCCGGACGTATTTTCTGCTGCAAGCCGCGTAAGAAATAACGCAGAACCTGCTCCTGGCAGGCACGGTAGTGTTTATGATCCGGGCGGCGGAAAAACGCACTGAGTTCATGCTTGCTTAAACGGAACTCTGCACCCTCTAATAAGGCTAAAATGTCATCGTCTTTTAAATCAAAGGCAATTTTGAGTTTACGCAAAATAATATTGTAATTCAGCTTAGTTTCCGGCTCTGGAATAACGTCGTCTTTGGCACCGCGACGCTGAATAATCACGCCATTAAGAAACCCGGCCAGCAATACGTCGCTAATTAAGGCAAAATCTTCACTTTCGTCAGACTCCAGCCAGGCCATCACCTGCTCTTTCGTCACTGTGACATTGGTTAAGGCAAAAATGGCAATCATGCCGTGGTTAGGTGCATTTAGCGTGTAACGCAGGCTGCGCAGTACGTCGTTGTTGGTCAAGATAATATCCTGTAGCAAAAGTCTGATGAAAAACGGCGGCTATAATACCACAGCCGCCGTTAAATCCGTATTTTGCTGCAATAGCACTACAGCTTAAGGTAAATGCCCCAACTTGCTGGCTTTGGTGGCCAGATAGCGGTGGCTGTGCGCCGAGGTTTTTACCCGGTGCTGTACTCTTTCTAATATGTTAACACCGGCATCGGTTAACGCTTTAAGCTTACGTGGATTATTGGTAAGCAGGCGTATTTGCCCAATACCCAGCTGTTCAAACATTTGCGCCGCTATATCGTACTCACGCATATCGGGTAAAAAACCCAGAATTTCATTGGCTTCTACCGTGTCTAGCCCTTTGTCCTGCTCAGCATAAGCGCGAATTTTATTGATAAGGCCAATGCCCCGGCCTTCCTGGCGTAAATACAAAATGCAGCCGCGGCCCAGATCAGCAATTTTACGCATCGCAGCTTCTAACTGCGGGCCACAATCGCAGCGCAGGCTAAACAGCGCATCTCCGGTTAAACACTCCGAATGCACCCGCGCCAGTACAGGCTCGTCTGTTGTGACATCGCCCAGCGTTAATGCGACATGCTCTTTACCATTAGGTGCTTCAAAACCATGCAGGCGAAATTCAGCAAAAGGGGTGGGTAACAGTGTTGAGGTTACAAGTTTTAGTTTCATCATGACTTCTCAGATAACGGCCGCACTTAATACAGCACAAGCTTTATTGGCTAAAGCGCAAGCTTTCATTGGGCCTTAATTGGGCCATAGTGCCGTTAATTCAAGTAGACCCAAAGCCGGTATTATAGCAGCGTTCGCTGTCACATAAGCAGATAAATTGTGATAATATCACAAAGCAATACGGCGAAATGTGTCCACGACTAACACCGTTAAAAACCGGTGAATTGCCGCAGCAGCCATGCAATTTTTATTAAACAGGTTACAATAGCCGCTGTTTTTACTACTGGTTATTCTTCATGCTACGCTTTTTTGAACGCCTTACCAAACCCTTTCCAGCAGCCGAGCCAGGCCAACCGCCACGTGGCTTACTGGCTTTTTGTCGTCACTATACCAAGGGCATGGAAACATCGTTGTTATTTATGTCTTTATCTTCAGCCATTTTAGCCGTACTGGAAGTGTCGCTGTTTAGCTTTATGGGCCAGTTAGTTGACTGGCTGGTAGCTAATGATCCGGAAAACTTTTTTACTGACGAGCGCGCTACGCTGATTTGGATGGCGCTGGTAACCCTGGTGTTACTGCCGTTAATGACTTTTATTCACTCAGCAATAGTGCATCAAACTTTATTGGGTAATTACCCGATGTCGATCCGCTGGCTGGCCCACCGTTATTTATTGCGCCAGAGTGTCAGTTTTTATCAGAATGACTTTGCCGGCCGTATTGCAACCAAGGTTATGCAAACGGCGCTGTCGGTGCGGGAGACAGTAATGAAGTTGTTGGATGTGATGGTATATGTGCTGGTGTATTTCAGCGCGATGCTGTTTTTTGTTGCTGATGCCGATGTACGCTTAATAGCCCCAATGCTGATTTGGTTAGTGTTTTACATCGCGCTGCAGTTTTATTTTGTACCACGCTTGAAACGCGTCTCCACTGCGCAGGCGGACGCCCGTTCAGAAATGACCGGCCGTATTGTTGACAGCTATACCAATATTGCCACCATTAAGTTGTTTTCTCATACTAACCGCGAAGAAAGCTATGCCAAAAACAGCATGGATGTCTTCCTACAGCCGGTATACCAGCAAATGCGCCTTGCCACCGGGTTAAGTGTGTCGGTGCAAACCCTTAACTACTTGTTGGTATTTAGTGTGGCGGCATTGTCGCTATATTTGTGGGCGGGCAGTGCTATTACAGTGGGCGCTATTGCGATAGCGATCAGCCTGGCGCTGCGTTTAAACGGTATGGCACAGTGGATTATGTGGGAAGTTAGCGCCCTGTTTGAAAATATCGGAACTGTTGCCGATGGTATCGCCACCTTATCGCGGCCGATTGAAGTAAAAGATGCCGAAAATGCCGCTAAGCTAACCGTGCCGCAGGGCCAGATTGAATTTCAGCAGGTTAGTTTTAATTATGGCAAAGCCCCAACCGAAGACGGTAAAGCCGCGATACTACAACAACTGAACCTGAGCATAAAACCGGGCGAAAAGGTCGGTTTAGTTGGCCGCTCCGGCGCCGGTAAATCCACGCTGGTAAACCTGTTGCTGCGTTTTTATGATATCGAGAGCGGTAAAATCCTCATAGATGGCCAGGACATCAGCCAGGTAAGCCAGGAAAGCCTGCGTCAGCATATCGCCATGGTAACGCAGGATACTTCCCTGCTGCACCGCTCAGTACGTGAAAATATTGCTTATGGCAAACCAGATGCCAGCGAAGCTGAATTACAGTTAGCCGCAGAACAAGCCGAAGCCAGTGATTTTATCCGTGATCTAACTGATCCTAAAGGTAACAGTGGTTTTGATGCCCAGGTCGGTGAGCGTGGCGTTAAATTGTCCGGCGGTCAGCGCCAGCGTATCGCTATCGCTCGTGTACTGTTGAAAAACGCGCCAATTTTAATTCTGGATGAAGCTACCTCTGCACTGGATTCAGAAGTGGAAGCCGCGATTCAGGCCAGTTTAAATACACTGATGGATGGTAAAACTGTTATTGCTATAGCTCACCGTTTATCTACCATCGCGCAGATGGACCGGCTTATTGTGCTGGATCAGGGCAATATCGTCGAGCAAGGCAGCCACAGTGAGCTGATTGCCAGCGGCGGTATATACGCTCAGCTGTGGGCGCATCAAACCGGTGGTTTTATTGGTGTGGAATAAAGCAAGGCGTTAAGCCATTCTTCCCCCCCCCAATGTAGAAAAACGCCGACAATTAGTCGGCGTTTATATTTGATAGATGCGGGACAGCATTTTTACCACAATGTTACTGCAACACTACCCTGTCATTAACAGGCTGCACCGGCCGATTATTGTGATGATGCATCACATGCAAAAACTGCGTGATCTGCTCTGGTGCAGCAAACACCGGTTGTTTCATTACCAGCCAGCGCACCCCTTCCGAACAAGGAGGTGTGGTAAGCGAGCCCTCAAAACGGTAGTAAGCATGATTCTCCGGCAAAATATCCAGCGCCGAAATATCTGCCGTCATTGGCAGCGTTTCACCCAGTTGCGGCATCTGCGCCCAGGCTTTGCCCAGCACATTGTTAGTGGCGCCTTGGGTAAACATAACGGCAACAACGGCTAAATGCCCTGCTTTGTCAGCATGCACTAAATGGCCTTCCATCGGAAAAGATTCGCCATTAATCAGGTTTTCACTGGGTACATGAAAATGAAATTGCTTTAATTCAAACTCAATACCATCAACAGTAATAGTGTTACCCGGTAGCATGTTTACCTGTACGGTATGGCCGTTATTAATAATGCTTGCACTTCCACTGGTATAGCTAAATTTAATCGGCTCCAACTTGCCATCAACGAAGCTGCTAAGGTTGATTGGCGATTGATGACTACCCGAGCAGCTACTGTATTCCGGGCTAAGTTTTACCCATTGCTCAGGTCCGGTGTCGCCGCTATAGTCCCAGGCGGCGCCCTCACCTGCGCATGCAATGCCTGACGTCAAAAAGATACCCATTGCAAGTAAAGTACGTTTCATGTGTTTCCTCTTAACAAGCTGATAAACCAGAGCAACAACATAAACCAGCCAGCGTTAAGATTGCGTTAAGACGATAAGATTACAGCCTGCGGCGGAAAATTCAGCACAAAGCGGGTACCACCTGTGGCCGGAGTTTCAAGTTGTATGTCCCAACCGATATGTTCAACCACGCGTTTAACAATAGATAAACCCAGCCCCATACCTTCATGCGCCGGGTTATCGTCACCATGCACAAAGCGTTCAAACAGCCGCGCGCGAACTACAGCAGAAATGCCTACACCGCTATCCTCTACTATCAATTGTCCGGCGCGAAGCTGAACCAGAATATAACCCTGCTCAGTATGGCGACACGCATTACGCAGCAGGTTGCCGATAACAATTGCCGCCAGTTCGGGGTGTACTTTGGCCAATACCGGCGCCTGCCATTGTAGTTTGCATTGCACGGTTTTGCCGTACAGCAACGGCTGACACTGCTCCAGCTCAGACTCAACAACAGCATTTAGCGCTGTATCGGGGGCCTCGCTGCCTTCAGCCCTCGCCAGCAACAGTAAAGCACTGATGCGCTTTGCAGTTTCAGCGGCCACCCGCCGGATACGCTCTGCGCTGGTGTATTGTGCCGACTGTGCAGGTAATTGCACGGTAAGCACCTCTGCCGCACCTAATATTACCGTTAGTGGTGTACGTAATTCATGGCTGACATCGGCAGTAAACATTTGTTCGCGCTGTAAAAATTGTTGCAACTCGTTGGTTCTTTTGGCAAAAGCCCGTGCCAGTACACCTATTTCATCTTGGGCAAAACGTGATGGCAACTCAGTTACCGCTGCATTGCGGTTAACCGCGTCGGCCAGCGCCGCAACCGGCGCAATAACACGACGCACGCTCCAAACTCCCAGCCCTGCAGCTAATATCACACTGACGACAAATCCCACAGCCAAAGAGAGTAAAATCACCAGTTCAGTTTCTTCCAGCCCCCCCGGAGCGTCGACAATCTGATCTTCAATAATTTTTATCGAAATATAGCTAACCAGGCTAAAAGCCCCGGCAACCACAACAGCCAGCAGAATATAGGTCAAAGTGAGATGGTGTTTGAGCGAGAGTCTGGGTTTCATTGCGGCCCTTCATTACGCTCTTCATTGCAAAGCATCAGGCGGTAGCCGATGCCAGGCAGCGTTAATAACACCGGGTAAGAAAATGGTTTGTCCAGTACCCGCCGTAGCGTATGAATGTGGGTACGCAGCGCATCGCTATCGGGCGGTTCATCACCCCACACCTGACGCTCTAATGCCTCACGTGTTATAAGCTTTGGCGCTACACGCATCAGCGCGCTGAGGATACAGTATCCTGTGGGTGTCAGATCCAACGTTTGCCCGGCGCGGCTAATACGGCCAATACCGGCATCAAGTTGCAGCTCACCGAACACCAGCACCGATTGCACATGCTCATTGCGTGCGCGGCGCACCAGAGCTTTTAGCCGTGCGTCCAGCTCGGCCAGAGAGTATGGCTTTACCAGGTAGTCATCAGCGCCCGCCGCAAAGCCTGTTACTTTGTCTTGCTCGGTGTCACGCGCAGTTAGCATCAGGATTGGCATTGTCAGTTGATATTGTTGGCGTAACTGGCGGCATACTTCGATACCATCCATAGCCGGTAGCGACAGATCCAGCACTATAGCGTCGTGCGCAGATGTCGTCGCAGCTAATACACCCGCCTTACCACTTCGCGCTACATCCAGCTTATAGCCCAAGGGTTCCAGGTAGCTGTACAAATTAGCGATAATATCGGCATTATCTTCAATAATTAATAAATGCATCAAATCTGTCCACCGGGCCGCGATGGCCGCTTATAGGTAACAGAAAGTGTATCCTAAGGCAGCTTTTTAACAAAGCGGCTAAGGTGAGCCGCCGGTTTTAGCTCTAAGGCGGGCTAAAACCGGTTTGATGCAGGTTATTATTTCACTTCCAGCTGATTATTAACCGAATGCACACCTGAGGTTGCTGCGGCAATTATCTCAGCTTGTTCGCGCTGTGCCTGAGTTTCAACCTGGCCCCAAAGCTTGACATCACCTTTGCGGGTTTCTATCTGGATATCTAAATGCTGCAACTGTGGATCTGCCATCAGGGCAGTATTAACCGCAGTGCTGATATTAACATCGTCACCACTGCCGTCTTCGGTTGTTACGCTAATATCCGGCGCACCGGTTTGAGCATTAACATTGCCGCGCTCACAGCTACTAAGCAGCAAACTGCCGGCCAGCACTACACCAGCGGTAACAAAGGTACGTTTTATTACTTGCATCATTAGCTCCTTCACGCTGCGAAAGTGCAGAGTCAAAACCATCATGGCGTAACAACAGTCCGGTATCTGTGCGCTAGCAGACATAGCGTGTGTGCCGCTTGTTAATCCGGCAGATAAAAAAGCCCGGCACTTAGGCCGGGCTGCTATTAGGTTTTACCGATTCGGTTAACTTATTTCTGCTCTTGCTGCTGTTTAGCCAGCCGCTTTTCCCAGAACGTCGCGTTTTTGATACCCAGTTTTACCGGGTCAAAGCTAATGGGGCCACAAGCCTTTTTCTGCTCTTCAAAATCGCGCAGGCAACGCATAGTAGGCTTATACATTAAGAATATTACCAGAATACCAACCACATTAACCCAAGCCATTAAGCCGACGCCTATATCACCGATATTCCAGATATAGCCTGCACTGTTTACCGTGCCATAAGCCACCATAAACATCAGCAACAGCTTAAACACGATATTGGGTAGCTTGTTATTAAACACCCGGTTTAAATAAGCCACGTTAGTTTCAGTAATGTAGTAGTACGCCAAAATGGTGGTAAAAGCGAAGAAGAAAATAGCTAAGCCGGCAAACACCTGGCCGAACTGACCAAACACACTTAACAACGCCATTTGCGTAAAGGCCGGTGAAGCTACTTCGGTGGCAGCATCAACGTTCTGCAGGATCATGGTGCCAACACCAGTGGCGGCATTAAAGTTCTCGGTTTGAATATTGTACTGCTGCGTAATTAAAATCATTAATGCTGTAGCGGTGCAAACAAACAGGGTATCAATATACACAGAAAACGCCTGCACTAAACCTTGCTGTGATGGATGGTCTACTTCAGCCGCAGCTGCTGCGTGCGGGCCGGTGCCCTGGCCTGCTTCATTCGAGTAAATACCCCGTTTTACGCCCCAGCCAATGGCAGCACCAAAACCAGCCTGCGCACTAAAGGCATCGGTGAATATCATGCCAAACACGCCTGGCACTTTGTCCAGGTTAAGAAATACTACGATCAGTGCCAGCACAATGTAGCCAAGCGCCATAAAGGGCACAACAATCTGGGTAAAGTGGGCAATACGCTTAATACCGCCGAAAATAATAAACGCCAGCACGATAAGGATCACTGCCAGCGCAATCAGCTTATGGGTACCCACTTCTCCAAAACTGGTAACCACCATATTACCGTCGCCAAAAACCTGTGTTACAGCATTGCCCACAGCATTGGCCTGCACCCCCGGTAAGAAGATACCGCAGCCAATAATGGCCGAAATAGCAAACAAAATACCCAACCAGCGCCAACCAAGGCAACGCTCAAAATAGTAAGCCGGGCCACCGCGATACTGGCCGTTTTCTTCAACTTTATAAATTTGTCCCAGCGTAGATTCAACATAGGCCGTGCTGGCGCCTAAAAATGCGACAACCCACATCCAGAACACCGCACCAGGGCCACCAAAGCCAATAGCGGCGGCCACACCGGCAATATTACCTACACCAACCCGGCCAGATAACGACACGGCCAGAGCCTGAAATGACGAGATACCTTTGTCTGATTCAGTATTGTTCAGCAGCAGTTTGCACATTTCTTTAAAATGGCGAACCTGAGCAAACCGGGTCAGTATTGAGTAAAATAAGCCAGCGCCAAGACACAAATAAATCAGCGCCGGGCTCCAGATAATGCCGTTTAGCGCACTAATAAAGCCTTCCATTTCCCTTCCTTATAATTATTTTTAAGCACATTTTGTTATACGCCGCTTAATTTGCCACAGCAAAACCAGAATTGCTACGCCGTTAGCTGGTTTGCCGCTGATCTGCGATAATTTGCCCGGCAGCGGCGATTTCATCATCATGCGCCTGATCAACCCAAGGCTCTGCTAACGCCTGCTTGTACCAATCCTGCATTGCCGGTAACGCTAACAAGTGTTGCAGATAGCTGGTGGCGACTTTACTAAACGGCAAACCATAGCTTTGCATACGAAATGCCACCGGCGCAAAAAACGCATCTGCAGCACAAAACGCTTTACCGGCTAAAAATGGCCCGCCAAAATGCCGGATCCCCTGCTCAAATAATTCGCTTAAGCGGTCAATGTCCAGCAAAAGAGCCGGCGTTACCTGATGCAACTTTACCCGGTGACCACAGCTCATGCCGCAAGTATTGCGCAGTGTACTAAAGCCAGAGTGCATTTCTGCCGCAGCGCAGCGGGCGAATGCCCGGGCTTTTACATCTTTTGGCCATACGGTCGGGTATGTTTCATACAGATATTCAGCAATGGCCAGCGAATCCCATACCACGATGTCTTTTTGCACTAAACATGGCACTTTGCCAGAAGGTGAAAAAGTGCGGAATTTTTCAAAGTTGCCCTGCTGACTAAAAGGCACCAATTGTTCAATAAACGGAATATTCAGCTGGTGCATTAACACCCAGGGCCGCAATGACCAGGAAGAATAATTTTTATTGGCAATATAGAGTTCACGCATCATTGGATCCTTCGTGGGGTTAAGCTATTTACTATGTGCTGAAGTGATACAAATCACAATCAGCTTTTGTATCAAAGTGATGCCATACCGTGCAGCAGGCATAAAAAAGCCCCTGTTTAGGGGCTTCGTCTGCGAAAAAACAGATTATTGTTTACCGTGTTGTGAGCCATACTTCTCGGCCAGATATAGCCAGGTTTCCAGCACGGTATCCGGGTTCAGCGATACACTGTCGATGCCCTGCTGCATTAACCAGGCAGCAAAGTCTTCATGATCAGACGGGCCCTGGCCACAAATACCAATGTATTTCCCTTTGGCTTTACAGGTTTTAATGGCCATTTCCAGCAATTTGTAAATCGCCGGGTTACGCTCGTCAAACAAGTGAGCTATCAGGCCGCTGTCTCTGTCCAGCCCCAGAGTTAACTGGGTTAGGTCGTTCGAACCAATTGAGAAACCATCGAAGTATTCTAAAAACTCCTCTGCCAGCAAGGCGTTAGAGGGAAGCTCGCACATCATAATCACGCGTAGACCGTTGTCGCCACGTTTTAAACCGTGCTCTGCCAATAAATCAATTACGCTGCTGGCTTCGCCCAGGGTGCGTACAAACGGGATCATCACCTCTACATTGGTAAAGCCCATCACATTGCGTACCCGTTTTAATGCCTCTACTTCTAAGGCAAAGCAATCGCGGAAATCTTTAGAGATATAGCGCGAGGCGCCACGAAAGCCGATCATCGGGTTTTCTTCGTGCGGTTCATACTGGCGTCCACCAACTAAGTTAGCGTATTCGTTTGATTTAAAATCAGACATCCGCACTATCACTTTTTGCGGCGCAAAAGCACAGGCTAAAGTGGCAATGCCTTCAGTCAGCTTGGCAATGTAAAATTCGACCGGGTCGGCATAACCGGCAATCATCTCACTGATGGTTGCTTTAAGCTCGGGGGTCTGCGCATCAAAATTCAGCAATGCCTTAGGGTGCACGCCAATCATACGGTTAATAATAAACTCCAGCCGTGCCAGACCAATACCGGCGTGCGGCAACTTGGCAAACGAGAATGCCCGCTCAGGATTGCCGACGTTCATCATTATTTTCAAATCCAGCTTTGGCATTTGATCAACGCGGCTGCTGACGACTTTATATTCCAGTTTACCGTCATAGATAAAGCCGGTATCGCCTTCGGCACAAGATACGGTAACCTGCTGACCGGTTTTAATTTTTGCCGTAGCATCGCCACACCCCACTACTGCCGGAATACCCAGCTCGCGGGCAATAATGGCCGCATGGCAGGTACGGCCACCGCGATTGGTAACAATAGCCGACGCCCGCTTCATGATCGGCTCCCAGTCCGGATCGGTCATGTCAGTTACTAACACATCGCCCGGCTGAATTTGGTCCATCTGCTCTATGCCTTTAAGCACCTTAGCAGTACCGGCGCCAATACGCTGACCGATAGCACGGCCCTCGACCAACACCGGCGCTTTCGCCAATAGTTGGAAGCGTTCCATGCTGTTGCTGTCTTCGCGGCTTTTTACCGTTTCCGGCCGCGCCTGCACGATATACAACTTGCCGTCGTTACCATCTTTGGCCCACTCAATATCCATCGCGCGGCCATAGTGCTTAGCAATAATAACGGCTTGTTTGGCCAGCTCTTCTACTTCGGCATCAGTTAACGAGAACTGCCGGCTGCGCTGTGGTTCAATATCCACCACCTTAACCTGCTTGCCATGGCCTTGCTCGCCGGAGTAAATCATCTCGACTTTCTTACTGCCTAAATTGCGTTTTACCACCGCCGGCCGGCCGGCCGCCAGTGTCGGTTTGTGCACATAGAATTCGTCCGGGTTAACGGCGCCTTGCACTACCATTTCACCTAAGCCGTAAGAAGAAGTAATAAACACCACTTCTTTAAAGCCCGACTCAGTATCAATGCTGAACATGACGCCTGATGAGGCTAAATCAGAGCGCACCATTTTCTGTACGCCAGCTGATAACGCCACACCACGGTGGTCATAGCCCTGATGCACACGATAAGAAATGGCGCGGTCGTTAAATAACGAGGCAAACACATGTTTAATAGCAATGATCACGGCATCATAGCCGCGCACGTTTAAGAAGGTTTCCTGCTGGCCGGCAAAAGACGCATCAGGCATATCTTCGGCGGTTGCTGATGAACGTACGGCAAAAGACACATCCTGCGCTGCGTCCGGGTGCAGTTGTTGGTAAGCCTGGCGAATGGCCTGCTCTAACTCCGGTTGAAACGGTGTATCGATAACCCATTGGCGTATTTGGGCACCAGCTTTAGCCAGTGCAGTTACATCGTCGACATCCAGGCCGTCGAGCAGTTGATAAATGCGCTCATTAACGCCGCTTTGTTCAAGAAATTGGTTAAAAGCGTAGGCTGTGGTAGCAAAGCCACCCGGTACCTGTACCCCGGCATTAGCCAGATTACTGATCATTTCACCCAGTGAGGCATTTTTGCCCCCCACCCGGTTTACATCGTGCATTCCCAGGTTTTCATACCAAATCACAAATTCTTGCACAGTTCGTCTCCAATTTTTGTCGTATGGCGTGTAAGCTTACATCCAGCATTACAGGGCCAGACGATTTTACACTGGCGTCAGGGCTAATTAAAACCTTAATTTCAATGTAATTTTATAACAACAAAACGGAGTTTTCGGTGCGTACAGCCTTTTATATTTCAGATGGAACCGCCATTACCGCAGAAGTGTTTGGCCACGCCTTACTTACTCTTTTTCCTGCACAATTTGAGCATGTTACCATCCCGTTTGTTGAAACTGCCGATATGGCGGAGCAGGTAAAACAGCGTATTAACGATCGTTATAAAACAACGGGGCAACGGCCATTAATCTTTCAAACCTTTGTTGATGACCGGTTACGGCAGATTATTAACAGCAGTAATGGCGTCTGTTATGACTTCCTCAATACCTTTGTCGAGCCAATCCAGCGCGAGCTTGGCGTGGCACCGGTGCCAAAAACCCACCGAACTCACAGTATCCATGAACAAAGTTATGATTTCCGTATTGATGCGGTTAATTTTGCCCTGGCCAATGATGATGGTTCTAACCTGAAAAATTTTGATCAGGCCGACATTATTCTGGTGGGCGTAAGCCGCTCAGGCAAAACCCCGACCAGCCTGTACCTGGCACTGCAATACGGTATTAAAGCGGCAAACTACCCGTTTGTGGAGGAGGATATGCAGCAACTACATTTGCCCGAGGTGTTAAAGCGTAACAAGAGTAAGCTGTTTGGCTTAACCATTACCGCAGAGCGCTTAAGCCAAATTCGCGAGCAGCGCCGTGCCAATAGCCGCTATGCGTCACTGCGTCAGTGCCAGCTGGAGCTGGCCGAGGTAGAAAACTTATATCAGCGCGAACAAATCCCGTTCTTAAACTCCACACACCTGTCGATTGAAGAAATATCAGCGAAAATTATCGCCAAGACCGGGCTTAAACGGCATAAATATTAACTGTGCCGCCCAACCTGCTGCAGCATTTCATGGATCGAAAGCGGCTCAGCTTCGCCGCTTTCCAGCCGTTTTATTTGCTCAACCAGTAAGGTATTCACCGGCGTGGGTAGCTGAAAAAGCTGGCCCATCCGCACCACTGCACCATTTAAAAACATGATTTCTGTGCGCTTTTTCGCCTGAATATCGTCCCACATTGACGAGCGCGCTTGTTCATCCATCGCCAGCATCTTAGCGGCAATGCGGCGGAACAATATGGTCGGCAAACGTAATAACCAGGGCAGCATAGCGTTAGGCAATCTGGTGTACGGCACCGGCCGGATTTTTGCTTTACTGCATATCGCCAACCATTCCTGCATGGCCATTGCAAGTAGCAAACGGCAGTCTGTGTCCAACAGCTGCTGTTTCAGCGGGACATTACTGATCGCATTTAGTGCGTTGTTAAGGTTAAGCAACAGTTTACCGTATTCGGCAGCCGTAATATCTGTGGTCAGTTGCACCGGTAACTGCAAATGATTAAACACGCTAATGACGTAATTTACCGCTGTATGCTGGCTTTGCTGCCAGACAATGTTACCCGCGGTGGCGCGATGAAACTGACCAGCGCGGTTTTTTACTACGTTAAACGGCACTATGGCGCGCAATACCGGATTAGCCAAATCCTGAGTTAACATTTCACCAATGCCAATACCGTTTTGCATTGCGACCACCGGTACTTCAGGGCGTAAAAAACGTTTTAGCTGGGTCAGCATCGGCACTAATGCGGGGGCTTTTACTGTCAGTAGCACCACATCGCACTCAATAAGGCTGTTAAGTGAGCTATAAAATGCGACGGGCTGGGCAAAATAGGCCTGATGATCACAGGAGGTGGCGCTTAAACCATTAGCGGCCAGTTCCAGTGCCATGGTTTCGCGACCGAAAAATTTAACATCCAGCGCACTGTCCTGGCATAAGTAAGCACCAAGATAGCAGCCCACACTGCCTGCCCCCACTATGCCGATACAATAACGCTGGCCAGCAGTAGAATACTGGCCAGCGTCATCCTGAGCTTGTTGTCCTGATAACACTTACGCTCCTTTGAGCGCGTGATTATTTACGCGCAGTGCGTAGAGTATCGGCAATCAGGAAGGCTAATTCCAGTACCTGATCAGCATTTAACCGCGGATCGCACTGGGTGAAGTAGCGTTTACCCAAATCGTGCTCACTCAAGCCATAAGCACCGCCGGTACATTCGGTTACATGCTCACCGGTCATTTCCAGGTGGATACCGCCGGCATGGCTGCCTTCTGCTTTGTGCACCGCAAAGAAATTACGGATTTCGCGTAAGATGGCTTCAAAATCACGGGTTTTGTAGTCGTTGCTCGCTTTTACCGTATTGCCGTGCATCGGATCTGAACTCCACACCACTTTACGGCCTTCCTGCTGCACTTTACGTACTAAAGCAGGTAATTTATCAGCCAGTTTGTCGGCGCCCATACGGGTGATCAGGGTTAGGCGCCCTGCGACATTGTTCGGGTTAAGTGCATCAATTAAGCGGATCAGATCGTCCGGTTGCATACCCGGGCCCACTTTTACGCCAACCGGGTTGTGAATGCCACGGAAAAATTCAATATGCGCATGATCCAACTGACGCGTACGCTCGCCAATCCACACCATGTGGGCCGAGCAGTCATACCAGTCACCGGTTAATGAATCACGCCTTGTCAGCGCTTCTTCGTAGTTTAGCAACAAGGCTTCATGCGATGTATACAACTGGGTTTCACGGATAGATGGCGAATTTTGTCCGGTAATTCCGCAGATTTCCATAAAGCGCAGCGCTTCCTGAATACGCTGGGCGACATCCTGATAGCGATCTTTTAGCGGGTTAGACTCAACAAAGCCCATATTCCACTTACTAACCTGATGTAAATCGGCCAGACCGCCCTGAGCAAAAGCGCGTAGTAAATTCAGCGTAGCAGCTGAGTGATGATAAGCCGTGGTTAACCGGTTTGGGTCTGGCAACCTCGCAGCTTCAGTAAACTCAAAGCTGTTAACGATGTCTCCGCGGTAGCTTGGCAAAGACACACCATTAATCGTTTCCAGATCACTTGAACGCGGCTTGGCATATTGCCCTGCCATACGGGCGACCTTTACTACCGGCAAACCACCGGCAAACGTCAGTACCACCGCCATTTGCAGCAGTACTTTAAAGGTGTCGCGAATTTTAGGTGCGTTAAAATCGTTAAAGCTTTCGGCGCAGTCGCCACCTTGTAATAAAAAACCCTGACCTTCAGCAACCTGACCGAGCTGGCTAAACAGATCCCGCGTTTCCTGGGCAAACACCAGCGGCGGATATTTATGTAATTGCTGTTCAACACGGTGTAGCAAATCCTGATCCTTATAGCTTGGTTGCTGTTGGATGGGTAAGCTGCGCCAGCTTTGAGGCGTCCAGGTGGTCACGATGATTTTCCTATGTCTGATGAATTGCCATGCAAGTTATAGACTTCTGGACGTAAATTCAATGCTGAACATGGCATAATTTATGACAATTTTATCTGCGGGTGAAAAACTGCTGTTGTTTTGCTCAGTTACATCAAGCCAAAGCGTTAATCTGCCAGAAAGTCCACCAAGCCATCACAACCTTGTTCAATCAGCTGCAATACCAGCTCAAAGCCCCGGCTGCCGCCATAATAGGGATCAGGTACTTCAGTTATGGCCGGAAACTCTGGGTGGTATTGCAAAAATAACTGCAGCTTATGCTGCTGCTCTGGCGGGCAACGACGGCTTAACTCCTGTAAATTGTCCTTATCCATTGCCAGGATCAGGTCGTAATAGGCAAAATCCTGTTCTTTTACCGGCCTGGATGTTATGCCGTTAAATTTATAACCTTTCGCCTGCCCCTCCCGCACACTGCGCGGGTCTGCAGCTTCACCACGATGGGAGGCGCTGGTGCCCGCCGATTCTATTTCAACCGCCATGGCATATTGAGCCGCTTTATAACGCATAACCGCATGAGCTGTGGGCGAACGGCAGATATTCCCTAGACAAACAAATAAGATTTTCCTTGGCATAACAACTCCCTGTAAGTCAATTTTGCTATGCTAGCACGCTTTGAGCTGAACGTTAAATGGTTGCATAATGCTAAACACAGGTTCAGTATGACGTTTGCTGACGGGAGAATTTGATTGTTTTTCGGAGAGAAGTAAATGGATAAGTTTGTCAAACTTATCGTGCTGACGGAGCAGGAAACTGTACACAATATTTCACTGCTGGCACAGTCTGTCGGCATTAAAGTGCAACAACAAAGTCGTTCAGATGTATTACAAATGCCGCAACTTAAAGGCGGCACCTTACTGGCCTGCCCTTACCATGGTATAGATTTAAATAAAAAAGGCATGTCAGTAGAACTGCAATGTTTGCTGCAAAAAGCGCCTTTATTCTTTTTTCAGGCTGAACGTGCCTTGCTTAACCCCACCCAGGCATTAGTTAACGGTATTCGTGGTGCCATATACCGCGACGAGCAGTTAGACCGGGTACTAACCGCCTTGAAAACCATGATGGACGGCCAGTTATATTATGCCCGGCCGGTGATGTCCGAATTGCTGGATGAACTCTTGTTGCAAAAGCTGAACACCAATGCCGGGCAACGCCATGTAACAGACAGTAGCCTGTTAACCAGGCAAGAAAAACGTATTATTCAACTGGTGGCTGAAGGCTCGCGTAATAAAGAAATTGCCGACAACCTTAATATCAGTGCTCACACTGTAAAAGCCCATATGTCATCTATTTTCCGTAAAACGCAGGCCAGAAACCGTGTAGAGCTGCTGCGCTGGCTGCAGCAGCCCGGTAGGAATGATCACCCTTCGCTGGTAAGGCCAGCCTGAGTATCTGCCCGCCAAAACCCACGTTGCTGGCCCTGGCTTATCAGTTCAGCAACGGCGGTTTCAATAGCCTGCTTCACACAGTACTGCACCGGCTCGTTGGTTGAGTAACCGCCTTCAGCTTCCAATAAACGATTTAATGAGACATAACGAAATAGCCCAGCCCGCAGCTCCTGCGAAAATACCTTCTTATTACTGGCAACAGACAACAGCACCTGGCCGGTATGCACATCTACTGCACGCAGATAAATGGTGACCTGATCTTCCCGGTATAGCTCAGACGCGCCAACACCAAAGTATTCCGCGCCAATACCGCCGGTAGTCAGGTTGGTTTCATAACTGATAATACCGCCTTCAAACAGTAAACGGGCTTCTTTTAGCGGTGGCAGTTCAGCCGCTTTTTTATTCGAGCCATGAATTTTGCGCTCTGTCAGCAGGTTTTGCAGCCCTTCACGCTCAAGCGGTGCAAACCAGCCACTGTCCAGTAAGGTTTGAGTCAGTATCGAGGTTGCGCCCTGAGTGACGGCAGTTGAGAAACTGGAAACATTTGCCTGAGGCTTATATTGCCCGGTTTGATCACGAAAGGTGTATACCGACACCGGAATAGCCAGCCTGGGTCTGTTACCTTGCTGTAACTCCTGCATCAAGGCACTTGGTGCGTCAATGCTGGCAGCAGAGATATTAATTGCCGGTTTGGGTAATAACGAACAGCCGCTAAGCAAGGCAACGGTAAGGAAAAATACTGCTTTCATTTATCCTCCAATTACCGGAATAGTAATAATGGTCACTTCACCGCTATCAAGGTTGGTAATATTAACTATTACACTGCCGTCGGTGTCGGTAACAACTTCAACCAGAAACTCGCCAGTATTATATACCCCTTCGACCAGCTCGCCGTCGGCTATGCGCCGGGTAAGCGAGTTAATAATATTACGCTCTAAAGCGTCACGAAACTTATCAACAAAAGACTGGCCCGGATTAGCTGCAGTATGGGCATTTTGGCTTTGGGCTTTTTGCAGTAAAAAATTACCATTTAATGCATTACCGCCAAAACTCGGGTTTATCGGTGTATATACCAGTTCAGTTGCCTGAATACCGGCGCTTAGCATGAATAACAGCAGAAATATCCACTTCATTTTTAATCCTTTCACAGCTCATTGCTCTGTGGGTCACCCAGCATACGCGCAGTTTGTATATTGGCTAACTCGTTAATACTTAAAAGAATGGCTTGTTCAGCCATTTGTTTGACGTCGTTATAGCGCCGGCCGAAATAGGTCTGATATACCCGGCTCTGGTTCATTTCTACCCACAAGAACGTGCCGGCTTGCGGGTATACCTGTTCATAAACCACCACCGTAATACCATCAGTTCCCGGCATATCGCGCCAGTAACCGGCATAGTAATAGGTAAAGTCTTTACCAAAACGCGAAATGGTGCGATCAAGCACCAGTCCTTCCAGCTCAATATCGGCAGCGGCCAGCGGCAAGCTCAGGCCGCAGGCCAGCAACAGAATAAAAAGTAATTTCATAGCAGGCTTAATAAAGCGGGCTCAGACAGCCAGGCCGCCTGAGCCAAGGCCTTAGTTTTGTACTACGATGGCGGTATTGAAATCGCCATTTTGCGTGACGCTCATCAGGTTGCCCTGGCCTGACTGGCTGCCCAGCACCAGGTTGTCATTGCCGTTCTGGGTAATAGACACCAGGCCGTCGTTACCACCTAAGGCAAAATAACCGTTATCACCGGCTACCCAGTTGCCACTGCCTGATTGTAATATATCCAGTGTGTTGGCATTACCGGCAATTAACACGTCAACCAGGTTAATATCGCCGCTTTGCTCTACGTTTGCGCTGTTACCATTAACAGCTACATCGCTGGTTATCAGCAACTCATTGGCAGAACCTGACTGATCAATGTAAAAATCGTTGTCATCACCCAGCACGTCAACCACAGCAAAGTTGGTATCACCTAATTGCTGTATATCTGCACTATTGCCAGCACCACCTAAGCCTGCAGCGGCAATATTATCGTCGCCCCGGCTGTAAATTGTAGCGCTGTTATCACTACCTACCAGCGCCAGTTCAGCGGTGTTACCGTCGCCGCGCTGAATAACTTCTACGTTATGGCCATCGCCATCAGTAGCAAATAAAGCGGTGTTAAGATTACCGTCTTGCCAGATATCAATTTGGTTGTCGTTACCTACTAAGCCAAGCGGTGCTTCAATAAGGTTGCCATCACCACGCTGATCAATTAGCACCAGATTTTGCTCGCCCTGTAACGGGTCAAGCAGAAACTGGTTAGCGTTACCATCCTGATACACGTCAATCAGATTATCATCGCCCGTCAGATTAGACAGGATAAAAACGTTTCCGTCGCCTTGCTGCTGCACGAAAGTGCTATTGTTGTCGCCGCTTACACCCACAATACCGCCAACGTTAGCATTACCGGTTTGTTCGGCTTCAAAAGTATTGCGGTTACCGGCCAGATTAAACATACCGGCTTCGTTGTTATCGCCAACCTGTACACTGAACAAGCTGTTGTCATCACCACTGAAACCGGCATTGGCCCAGTTAGCATTACCTTCCTGGCTTGTTTCGACCAGGTTGCTGTTACCGGTAATGTTGATAAAGGTTTCATTTAACTCGCCAAGTTGTAACACGGCGGCATCATTGATATTGCCGGTAATAACCGCTTCAGCAACATTGTAAAAGCCATCTTGCGTCATGCTTACGGTATTTTCATCGCCAACAATATCTATATAAGCGATATGCCAGTCAGTTAACTGTTCGGTGCGGGTTTGGTTATCATTGCCGCTAACAAAGTGATAAGCCTCCAGCCAGACACCATCCTGGGTAGCACTGGCCGTATTGATGCTACCGTTTTGGTCAATAACAGCAAGGCTGACTTCGCCGCTTTGTGTCACTTCAGCCAGGTTGCCTTCAACCGCTGCTGCCGATGTCTGGTTAATAATAACTTCATTGCTGACAGCCATTGCCGGTGCTGACATTGCCAGCGCAACCGTAAGGCCAAGTATATGTTTACGTGAAATTAGACCTTTCATCTGATTCTCCCTAACTCATTGTTGTTTATTAATTTATTTTTTCATTTTTAATTGGGTAGTGTTACTGCAACAGTGCAGCGTTGTCAGTACTGGACGATAGAAATACGCTCTCCCACACCGCTTTGCTCAATGGACAACTCTCTGTTGCCCCACTGCTCTACCCGGATCAGATTGCTTTCACCACTTTGAATGATGTTGGCAATGTTATTGTTGCCGGTTTGCATCAGCTCAGCCTGATGGCCATAACCGGTTTGCTGCAACAAAATTTGATTCAGCACACCTTGTTGCAACAGCACGGCATAATGAGCCTGGCCTGACTGAGTAACATCGGCCACATTCAAATCCCCCAATTGCGTGATATCAACACCGCTTGCCAGTGCCCGTCGCTCAAGCAGAGACGTCATTTGCAACGAGATATCTGCATGCACGCTGCCGCTTATCAGCAACAAACTCACTAACGCCAGCTTTTTGTTAACACTATGCAAAATATCCACCTCAAATCGTTACGACGAAAGTTAGGCTAAAGCACCACGAAAAAGGCGCAATAGGAATAAAGAGCTATTTTTACAAACATTTAAAACACAACTAAAAACAAAATAAATATTAATAAACAAACATATATGAAATATCATTTACAACTACCCCACCTATTAACCTAGTTAATTTGGCTTATTTTTGTATAAATTGTTTAATAGTTGTTGCATTGCGTGCTATTCCTAGTTGGTGCTAAAAATAAGCATATTTTTCACAATTAATTAATCTGGGGACAGTTATGACTAATAAAAAAATGATCACATTGGCTGTAGCGGCAGCCTTGTTATCAGCAAATGCACTGGCTGACACAACGGTAAACTCAGCAGACAATGCTGTATTGGTGATGTTTAAACATGGCGTATCCAAACAAGAGCGTGAAACTGTAATTCAACAACATGGCGCCAGCCTGCGTCAGTTGGATGCACAGGGCCGCGATATGAAAATGCGCTATGTTGCAGATGGTCGTATTGTTAAAGTTCAGGTGCCCAAAGGAGTGAACCGCGATCATTTGATCAAAAAACTGGCATCAAACCCGGCCATTGAAGTAGCTGAACCGGATTATCCGTTACATGCCTTGGCAGTGCCAAATGACCCCAGCTTCGGTGATTTATGGGGCCTGCAAAACACAGGTCAAAACGGCGGCACTGCAGGTGCCGATATTAAAGCGGTTGATGCCTGGGATATCTCTACCGGCAGCCATGACATTATTATTGGTGTAATCGACAGCGGTATGGACTATACCCACCCGGATCTTTTAGACAACCGCTGGGTAAACCCGGGTAATCTGCCAGGCAGCACCTATGGTTATTCAACGTTAAATGCTGAGCAAGATCCTATGGACAGCGACAGCCATGGTACTCATGTAGCGGGTACTATAGGTGCATCAGGAAATAATGGCGTTGGCATTACCGGCGTAAACTGGAGTGTAACCTTATTACCTTGTCAGTTTTTGGGGCCTTTGGGCGGTAGCACTGCAGGTGCCATCGAATGTATTGACTATTTTACTGATTTAAAACTAAACCACGGTGTTGATATTAAAGCAACCAACAACTCCTGGGGTGGCGGTGCTTTTTCTGAAACCTTAAGGGCTGCAATTCAGTCGGGTGGCGATGCAGGTATTCTGTTTATTGCCGCAGCAGGCAATGACGGCGCAGATGCAGACAGCACGCCAATGTACCCGGCGGCTTATGATCTTGATGTTATCGTATCTGTTGCATCTACCGACAGAAATGACGATCTATCTATTTTTACCAATGGCGCCTCTAACTATGGTGCCACTTCGGTGGATCTTGGCGCTCCTGGTTCGGCCATATTATCTACCGTGCCCGGTGGCGGCTACGCCAGCTACTCAGGTACTTCTATGGCATCGCCTCATGTGGCAGGTGTGGCAGCATTATTGTGGTCAGTTAACCCTGAAATCACACCGCTGGAAATGAAAGCTATTTTGATGGACTCAGGCGACAGCCTGCCAGCGTTAGACGGTAAAACCGTATCCGGCAAACGACTGAATGTATCCAGTGCGATGGTTGAAGCCGATCCTACTCCGTCATTTAAGCTGTCTATCAGCCCGCGTACTCAGCAAATTACCGCCGGTGATGCCGCACAATACACGCTGGACGTTGGCAATATCGCGGAATGGACAGGCGAAGTAGCCCTGACTGTAGATGTAGAACCTGCATTAGATGGTGTCAGTTTATCTGCCAGTACGGCACAGCCAGGTGATACTGTGACGCTGGACGTTGCAACCTCAGCTGATACCGACTGGGGTAGCTATCAGTTTACCGTGACTGGCGTCGACAGCGCGACCGGTGAGCTGGTGAAATCGGTCAATGCCAGCCTGAATATATTGCCGCAAGGCTTGCAGGATTATTCATTCAGCAACAACGCTGCTGTGGCTATTCCGGATAATGATGCTAACGGTATAGAAAGTGTTATCAATGTGCCACAAACCGGCGTTGTATTCGGTGCTGATGTAGGTGTAAACATTACCCATACCTGGCGTGGTGATTTACTGGTTAAACTGCGCTCACCTGAGGGTTCAGAACATACTCTGCATAACCGTACCGGTGGCAGTGAAGATGATTTGGTACAAAGCTGGCAAGTGGACAGCTTTAACGGCGAAAGCATGCAGGGCGACTGGACACTGGTTGTGTCTGATAACGCAGGCCTGGATACCGGCACCCTCAATAGCTGGACACTGACACTGAGCGCCTTGTCTGACGATGATACCCCACCCGGCCCTGTGGCACCGGTAGCTGATTTCAGCTTTGTTGCTTCAGGTTTAACGGTTAACTTTACCGATCTTTCCACCGATGCAGATAACGATATCAGCAGCTGGAGCTGGGATTTTGGCGACGGCAATCAGGCCGATACTGCCAGCCCAAGCCATACCTATGCCAGCAGCGGCAGTTACAGTGTCAGCTTAACCACCACTGACAGCACCGGCCTGAGCAACACCGCAGAGAAAACAGTCACCGTAACCGACAGCACCATTGCACTTACCCTGCAACGCTCTGTGCGCACCCGCACCGGTTCAACCATTGTTGATCTGCGCTGGACAGGTGCATCCGGTGAGGTAGATCTGTTCCGCGATGGTCAGTTGGTAGAGACTATTGATAATAGCGGCAGCTACCGTGATCGTTTTAACTCACAGGCCGCCACGGTAACGTACAAGATTTGTCTGGCAGGCACAGACGCTTGTTCGGCAGATTTAACTGTTAACTTCTGATAGTAAGCTCAGAGTGTTCTGCAGGCGGCTTCGGCCGCCTTTTTTATTTGCAGTTCTGCACCGCAGAGGTAGTATGAACCAACGGCATAATGTTATTTCCGCTCACAGCAGTAAGGAGCCACGGTGTTAACTCAGTTGCATAACGTAGAGCAAAGCCTTAATCAGGTGATTCTGGGAAAAAGCAGCCAGATCCGGCTGGCACTATGTTGCCTGCTGGCAGAAGGCCACTTGTTGCTGGAAGATTTGCCCGGTATGGGAAAAACCACGCTGGCGCATGCCCTGGCAAACAGCCTTGGCTTGAGTTACCGCCGGGTACAATTTACCAGCGATTTACTGCCTGGTGATTTGGTTGGTATGAACATTTACGATGCCCGGTCACAACAATTTCGCTTTCAGGCCGGCCCTGTATTCAGCCAGGTATTACTGGCAGACGAGATAAACCGCGCCAGCCCGAAAACACAAAGCGCGCTGCTCGAAGCGATGGAAGAGAAACAAGTATCAGTAGATGGTGAAACCCGCGCCCTGCCCACGCCGTTTTTTGTTATTGCCACACAAAACCCGTTATTTCATGCCGGCACTTCAGCACTGCCAGAGTCGCAGCTGGACCGCTTTATGTTTCGCCTGTCGCTGGGCTTTCCTGATCATCAGGCTGAACATCAGCTACTGCAACGCGACAGCAGTACGTCTCGGCTGGAGCTCCTCACCGAGCAACTCAATACCGGGCAACTGCGTGTCTTACAGCAGCAAGTGCCCAAAGTAGCGGCATCAGACGCCCTGATAGATTATTTATTGGCGCTGGTTAACAGTAGCCGCCATCGCAGCGATATGTTGCCACTTTCCCCCCGTGCATCAAAAGCTATTTTGCGGGCAGCCAAAGCGTTCGCCCTTATTAACCAGCGCGATTATGTTACCGCTGCAGATGTACAGCAGGTGTTTCCTTATGTGGCTGAACACCGGCTGGCGCCATCTTCGGATGCCCAGGAAAGCCGGTTAAGCCAGTTGTTGTTATTACAGACGCCATGCCCAATCTGACGTTAAAACAGCGGCTATATCAGCGATACTGGCAACTGCTCAGCCGTTATCTGGATAAGCGCCAACCGGCAGCTGACAAGGTTAGGCTGGTACAAAAGCTGATTTTTATTCTGCCAACCCGCTATGGCTGGTGGTTTGTGCTGTTGATTACGCTGTTATATTTATTGGGCACTAACTATCAAAACAACCTGATCTTATTGTTGTGCTATTTATTGCTGAGTGTGTTTTTGGTCAATATTGTGCTGGCTTACCAGAATATCAGTGGCTTAACACTGCAATGTAAACAAGCGGCAGAGGGCTTTGCCGGTGAAGCAACAACTGCAGCAGTGAACCTTAGCGACGATAAAAAACACCTGATGCTGAACATGCATTTTGTGCAGCCCGATAACACAAATGACAGTGACACAAGGCAAAACGAAACAGTATTACTAAGCCAGCCCGCGACAACCGCAACACTAAACCTTAACGGCACAAAGCGCGGTAAATACGCCCTGCCACGTATAAAGATAACCAGCCAGTATCCGTTTGGTTTATGGCGCGCCTGGAGCTATATCGCACTGGCGCAGCACTATTGGGTTTATCCCAATCCTGATGCAGATAAATCTGCGGTTAACATCTCATCCGTTGATGCCAGCCAGCAAGCGAAAACTGATGCCGGTGAAACACTATCCCCCTACCGTGCCGGCGATAGCGTGCGGCATATGGTATGGAAACGCCTGGCCCGCGACCCGGCGAATCCGGTTGTCCGGCAACAATATTTTTCTGCTCAGGCAGAGCCCAGCTGGGTAGTTGTGCCGCCGTTATCGGGTGATGCCTTAGAGCGGGCATTGCGGTATGCCTGCCGGCAATTATTGCAACTGGAGCAATCAGGCAGCAGTTACGGGCTTAAACTGCCGGCACTGACACTGCCTCAGGCAAAGGGCCCGCAGCATTTACAACGTTGCCTGCAGGAGCTGGCACTGTGCTGACACAACAGATGCTGCAACAAAAAAATTTACTGCTGAGCTGGGCTGCCATTCAGTTTTCATTGTTGCTGCTACTGCAGCAAGCCTTTGCCGGCTGGGTTATTGCCATATTTGCTTTGCTGCTACTGTACCGGTTGCTCAGTGTATTTAGAGCCAAAGCGGCGATTAGCCTCAAACTGGTCAATGTACTGGCGGGCATTATCGCGATAACATTCTTTTTGCAGCTTCAACAAGCCGGTGTATTGCACTTTATGCTGCAAATTTTGCTGTTGGCGGCCACCGCGCGCCTGCTGGCGTTGCAGCATTTGTACGAAGCCCGTCAACTGGTGTGGGTGCATTATTTCCTGATTGCCTGCTGCTTTATTTTGCATCAGGACATGTTGATAGCCGTATTTATTTTGCTGGTGTTTGCCGTTAACCTGTACAGCCATTACCGGCTGTTTTCGCCCTCTGTCAGCCAGGTAAACTGGTCGCAGACAGGCCGCAGCCTGCTTATTATTCTGCCACTGTGGCTGGCAATGTTTTTACTATTCCCGCGCCTGCCACCATTCTGGCAGATCCCCAATGCTAACATCGCCAGTACCGGCCTTAGCGATACCCTGGATCCGGGCAGCATAGAACAATTGGTACAAGATGACAGCCTGGCATTTCGGGTAGAATTTGACGGTGCCCTGCCACCACGGCAGCAGCTGTACTGGCGCGCCAGGCTATACGAAGATTTTGATGGCAGGCGCTGGCAGGTAAATGCACTGCGGCAAAATGCCAGCCGCCAGCGCGCGGCAGATACAGCTACAGATAGCAGCCTGAGTTACCGCATTATTGCTGAGGCCAGCCAGCAAACCGGCTTATTTGCCCTAGCGACACCAGTTAGTAGCAGCAGTAATGTTTTTATCAGCCCCAGTGGGCTGTTAAGCAGCAATAAGCCGGTGAGCCAACGGTTAAGTTATCAGGTAAGCAGTAGCCTTGCGCCTGTCACACTGGTAGCTGAACAGGAGCAACTGCTTAACCTGCGCACCGCGCCGGGTAACCCGCAGACACAGCAATTTGCCTATCAGCTCAAGCAGCAATATCCACAAAGCCATGATCTGGTGCAAGCTCTGGCAGAGCATTTTCGCCAGCAGCCATTTTATTACAGCCTTACCCCGCCGCCGCTTGGCAGCAATAGTATTGATGCCTTTTTGTTTGACAGCCGTACCGGCTTTTGCAGCCATTATGCGTCGGCCAGCGCCGTTATTTTACGCCACGCTGGTATTGCTGCGCGGGTGGTTGGTGGCTATCAAGGCGGTAACTGGCACCCGCAGCAAGGTTATCTGGCGGTACGGCAACGTGAAGCACACGCCTGGGTAGAATATTTACATAACGGCGTTTGGCAGCCATTTGATCCAACCGCAGCGGTAGCACCAGAGCGTATTCTGGATAGCCTGGATTCAGCCTTGCCGGAAGCTCAGCGTGCTTTACTGGATCCGGGCTGGCGCCAGCTGGCTATACTGCAAAATGTGCGACAGCAGCTGATGCACCTCGACTATTACTGGTCGGTATGGGTACTGGGATTTGACGATACCAGTCAGCGCCAGCTGTGGCGTAACCTTTACCGCCACCTGCCTGCTATTGCTTATTCAGTGGCTGCGTTGTTTAGCATTATCATTGTATTGCTGTTGTATTACCGCTTAACACAAAGCGGCACTGACAACACACCACAAGCAACAAAACAGCTGTATCGCTATATGGGCAAGGCATTGGCGACAAAACCGCCATCGCTACCTGTTTCGGCATTTTTACTGCAATGCGCTAAGCGCTACCCGGCACACGATGTGTGCCTTAAGCAGTTAACTGCACTATACGAGCAAGCATTATATAAAGAGGATGCAGAGGCACTTAATCAGCTGAAACAACTACTTAAGTGCCATAAAGCAGAGTTAGGCCGGTTGCGGCGTGCCATTAAGAATGCGTAAAGCCGTTTGCAGATGTTCGGCACAATGAATGCCAAGATCGGTCAGGTAACCGCCATCTTCCTGTGTGACCAGCCCTTTGTCGTACAGGCGTCTGATTGCCGCCAGCGTATCCGTATCGGCCGATTTGTGAACTTTAATTCCCTCCATGGCACTGTCCAGATTAAACAAGGTTAACACGCGAATTTCAGCATTAAGTTGTGGTGATATTGGCATAGGTGGGTTCCTGCTCTGTTGTTTTACTCACCATAGCTGCCCTTGGCCTAAAAGCAAAGCGCTGATGTGAAATACCGCAGTAAAAAAAGCCCGGCAATCTCACCGGGCTAATACAGGGCGGAGTTGTCGCCAAATGTGCTAAGGCAGAACATCAGCCGCCAGCGGCGTTGCCATAGGTTGTGCTCTTAGCGGCGCAACCGGCTGGCTCTGCAATTTTTGCTGCAGGTAAGCTATAGCCTGCTCTAATTGCGCATCTTTGCCGTTAAAGCGGGCATAAGGTAAGTTATCCACTTCCTGATCCGGTGTTACGCCATAGCCTTCAATGATCCAGCGTCCGTCCATGGCAAACTGAGCGGTTTCCGCCACCCGTGCCATGCCGTTATCGGCCAGCCGGTTACGGCCGGATAACCAGACACCGGCGCCGGCAGTACGCTTACCAATTAATGGTCCAAGCCCCAGCGCTTTAACCCCGGCAGAGAAGGTTTCGCCATCTGAGTAGGTCAGTTGGTCGGTTAATACCACCAGGTGGCCACGAAACGCCTGTTGCATATTGCTATAGGCATCACCCTGGGTCGGCTGCCAGAATGCCCAGGCCCGGCGCAACAGTTTTTCAATGATCCAGCTGTCAATATTACCGCCACGGTTGCGCCTTACATCAATAATTAAACCGGGTTTATCATAGTGGGCATAAAACTCGCGGGCAAAGTTGGCAATATCATTGGCGCCCATCGCATACAGGTGCAAATAACCCAATTGGCTATTTGTAGCATCAGCAACCTGCTGCTGATTGGCTGATACCCAATCCTGATACCGCAGCATGCTATCACTGGCGCTGCTCACCGGTTCGACAACTGTTTGCCATTGCTGTTTGCCCCGCTGCAAAGTTAACAACACCTGCTTACCGGCCTGGTTACGCAGTGCCTGAGTCAGGCCCGGTAAATCTGTTATCGCCAAGCCGTTAATAGCCATTAGGGTATCACCTACCCTGGCATTAACACCGGGTTTAGCCAGTGGCGCGGCGTATGCCGGTAATTCGCTATCGCTGCGGTAGATATGGCTAATCACCAGCCCCTCTTTAGCAGCGTTAAATTCTGCCCCCAGGCTGGCTGCTTTCGCTGCTGTTTCATCAGCACGATATTCGCCACCGCGCACCTGCGAGTGCAACGCATTAAGCTCGCCCATCATCTGGGCAAAAATATCATCCAGTTCATGCCGGTCTGTCACTCTGGCCAGCAGCGGCTGGTATTTCGCTTTACTGGCGTTCCAATCCAGGCCGCGCATGCCTTTATCGAATAAAAAGTCACGATGCATGCGCCAGCCGTCGGCAAACATTTGCTGCCATTCATCTGCCGGGTTAATACTCAGCTGCCAACTGTCAATATTAAGCCGGCTTTTGGCCAGATCAGCAGGCGCTTTATCGCCGGCATCTACTACATACATGGCGCCAGCGCCCTCGCTACTGTGCTTGCGCATAAACAGTTTTTTGCCATTGGCAGCTAACTGATAATCAGCGATATCGCTGGCAAATACCTCAGCTTTGGCTTCTGTTTGGCTAAATTTAATTTGCTTTAATACCGGTTTGCTACCCGGGCCACTGCTGCTATCCAGCAGGTACAGCCGTTTATCTGCTACTGCCAGTTGCTGATAATTACCGGCCGCTACCGGCACCTGCCACAAGCGGGCGCTAAGGCCATCCCAATCCACTAATGTCGCTTTTTTTCCGCTCAGGCTGGCTTTAGCTGCTTTGTCGTCACAGTTTTCCAGCTCTTGCACCGGCCGAAACGCAAAGCAGGCTTGCTGCTTCAGGCTAACAGCAAACAGCTGGCTGCGCCGGTCAAACATCGGCCCCAGGTTTCTGTCGCCCCAGGGGTGACCCGGAGTAGCACTAAACTGCCGATCCGAGACAAAATACAGCCAGAGACCATCGGGGCTGAAAGCCGGTGCAAAGGAGGTATATTTATCGGAGGTCAGCACCGCACTTTTTTGTTCAGCCAGGCTGTACAACACAACCTGCGGGCGGCTTTGTCTGGAGGAATTAAGCGTAAATGCCAGTAACTTGCTATCGGCCGACCAATTAATGTCGTCATAACCGGCCAGGCCTACACCGCCACTGTATACCTTGCTGTTACGGCCAGTGCTTAGCTGCAACAGCCACAGATCGCCGTTTTTATCATCGTGCGCCAGATAGTCGCCATCGGGCGATAACTTTAACTGCCAGCGATGCCCGCTGCCATCTTTGGTTAATTGCTGCGCGTTAGCTGAGCCATCGGCAGCAAAGCGCCAAATTTCATTTTCACCACTGTGATCGTTAATGGCATAGACCCATTTACCATCTTTAGACAGCACCGCCGCGCGTGAACGGCTGCCAGCCGGCGTACTAATTTGCACCAGCCGTTGTTTGCCAGGCATAGCCAGCGCTATCTGGCTGCGGGCAGTTACCACCACTTTATCGCTGTTATCCTGCTGCGCCTGATAAATAGCCGAATTAAAATACTGCAGTGGTTTGCTGATAATACGTTCGCGCTGTTGCACTAAATCAGACTGTATCTCAAGTGCTAAAGTACGGCTTTGGCCATCGGCCAGTTGTAGCAGCTGTAAATCGGCACCCAGCTGATACACAATACGCCCATCTGACACACTGATGCGGCCAATGCGCCAGTCCTGATGAAAACTGTGCTGCTTAAAATCACCGCCTGAAGCGGCAACCGACCAGATATTGCTGTTACCGTCGGCATCACTGACAAAGTACACCCGGCCCTGATAAAACAGCGGCTGGCTGATGCTGCCTTTGTGGCCTTTGCTTAGCAGTACGGCTTCATCTTTGCTGCCCAAGGTCCAGCGCCATAGCTCACCCATGGCACCGCCGCGGTATACCTTGCTATTGTCGCCGGTAAGCTGCAAACCAAAACGGCTGAAAAAGACATGACCACCTTGCTCGTCTATGCTGCCGCCGGAGGCATCAGCCAGCGGTAAGGTTTCAGTGGCTAAACTTAGCGGATCAACCGTCTTCAGCAGCCAGTAATTGGCCGGGCCGGCCGCGCTGTCGGTGGCATATAAAATACGGCCATCGGCTAGCCACTGTTGAATACGCACCCGGCTGTTTTCATAGCTGATACGTTTGGCTACGCCACCGGCTAACGGCATCAGGTAAATCTCTGTCGCGCCATCATAATCGGCAACAAAGGCCAGTTGGCTACCATCTGGCGATAACAGCGGCTGGGTTTCTTCTGCAGCATGGCTGGTAATACGCCGGGCTTTTTCGCTATTTAGCGAGCCCTGCCATAAGTCGCCTTCAGCGGTAAACACCAGTTGCTCCTGCTGCAAAACCGGTGAGCGGTAATAACCCTGTACTGCCAATGCAGGCAAAGACAATAAACCCGGCAAAGCCAGGCTTAATAAGGTGTAACGTAGTTTCATTATGGCCCCGTAGCTATTTGGTGTAGTTATGTTGCTGTTGTGCTTCAACTTAGCAGAAGTGGCACAACGCGCCAAACAAAAACGACCAAATAACCACAAGGCATGATTAGCCATTAAACTACCGCAAAACATCCTCTAACGCCTTGATACACAGCGCGATATTTTCGCGCCGGGCAGCATAACCCATCAGGCCGATGCGCCATGCTTTACCGGCTAAATCGCCAAGGCCGGCGCCTATTTCCAGATTGTATTGCGTTAGCAACTGTTTGCGCACGGCGGCATCATCCACGCCCTGCGGAATATACACACTGTTAAGTTGCGGCAAGCGGTACGGCTCGGCTACGACAAACTTCAGCCCCAAATTGGTTAAACCTTGTTTTAGCAGCTCATGCATATCAGCATGGCGCTGCCAGCTTTGCTCCAGCCCTTCAGCGGCCAGCAAACGCAGCGATTCATGTAGGGCATACAGCGCATTAACCGGTGCCGTGTGGTGATAACTGCGTTTAGCACCGCCGCTCCAGTAACTCATTACCAGGCTTTGATCTAAAAACCAGCTTTGTACCGGCCGCGTACGCGCTTTTATACGCTCAACCGCTTTTGCAGAAAATGACACCGGCGATAAACCGGGCACACAGGATAAACACTTCTGACTGCCGGAATAAATGGCATCTATGCCCCAGTCATCTACCCGCAGCTCAACGCCGCCTAACGAGGTAACCGCATCTACGATGGATAAGCAATCATATTGCTGCGCCAGCGCACACAGGGTTTTCGCATCAGACAAGGCACCGGTGGAGGTTTCAGCATGCACAAAGGCCAGATACTTCGCCTGCGGGTTAGCTTTTAAAGCCGCCTCCACTGCTGCCGGGTCTACCGGCTCGCCCCAGGCATTATCAACAGTAATGGCCGTGGCACCACAACGCTCAACGTTTTGGCGCATCCGCTCGCCAAATACGCCGTTGCGGCAAACAATCACCGTATCACCGGGCTCCAGTAAATTAACAAAGCAGGTTTCCATACCGGCACTACCCGGTGCTGACACCGCCAGCGTCATCTCATTTTGGGTTTGAAAGGCATACTGCAGCAGCTGTTTTAGCTCATCCATCATGCCGATAAACAGCGGATCTAAATGCCCTACTGTCGGCCTGGCCTGTGCAGCCAGCACCTGTGGGTGTACATCGGAAGGCCCCGGGCCCATTAAAATGCGTCGAGGTGGTAAAAAAGCGTCTATTATCGGTGGCGGTAACATAGCCTGTTGCATAGTAACTCCGTACAGTTATTTTTGCTTTACCATAGCAAAATCGCGCTTTGATAGCAGTATTGTTCGGCTATTGCCGCTATTCAAGGGATCAATAGTTCAAAGGATTAATAGCTCAAAGGATCAATAGTGCCACTGCAGGGCCAGCCTGAGGTATAATGCGCGTTTTTGCGCTTAAGCGCAGTTTCAGGAACCCTGCTATGAGTACATTACCCGCCTGCCCTAAATGCCAGTCTGCTTACACCTATGAAGATGGCGCCTTACTAATTTGTCCGGAGTGCGGCCATGAATGGTCGGCCAATGCGGTGGACACCGCAGACAGCAAGCAAATTCGTGATAGCGCCGGTAATGTGCTGCAAGATGGCGATACCGTTACCGTGATCAAAGATTTAAAAGTGAAGGGCTCATCCTCAGTGGTAAAAATTGGCACTAAGGTGAAAAACATCCGTTTGGTGGATGGCGATCATGATATCGACTGCAAAATTGATGGTTTTGGTGCTATGAGCTTAAAATCGGAATTTGTGCGAAAAGTACAAGAGTAAAATAAACAAAACGGGGCCTAAAGCCCCGTTTTAGTCTGTTAACTGATGTAGTTAAAAACGTCCGCGCAGTGCTGCAATACGTTTTTCCAGCGGCGGGTGGCTTAGAAACAGCTCAGATTTAGCCGCACCACCAGCAATACCAAAGGCCATCATGCTGCCTTCCAGCCGGCTTTCGTGGTTATGCTTTAACCGCTCAAGCGCAGCGATCATTTTATTCGGTCCGCCTTCCAGCTTGGCCGCACCGGCATCGGCACGGTATTCACGCTGACGCGAAAACCACATCACGATAATACTGGCCAGCACGCCAAACACCATTTCCAGCACTATTACCGTGGCAAAATAAGCTAAGCCACCGCCCTGATTATTATTGCCGTTATTGTTCAGCATGCCGGCAATTAAGCGTGCGAGGAAAATAACAAAGGTGTTTACCACACCCTGGATCAGCGTCAGCGTAACCATATCACCGTTAGCAATGTGCGACACTTCGTGTGCCAGCACAGCCTCTACTTCGTCTTCGCGCATATTGCGCAGCAAACCGGTGCTTACCGCAACTAAGGCGTTGTTACGGTTCATACCGGTGGCGAAAGCATTCATTTCCGGTGAATCGTACACTGCCACTTCCGGCATACCAATACCGGCAGCTTTCGCCTGACGCGCTACGGTGGTCATTAACCATTGCTCTGTGGCGTTACGTGGTTGCTCAATTACCACTGCGCCGGTAGAGCGTTTTGCCATCCATTTTGAAATAGCCAGGGAGATAAAAGAGCCGCCAAAACCAAATACAGCAGCAAATACTAATAAGCCGCCAATACTGCTGCGATCAACACCAAGGAAACTGAATACGATATTGAGCACTATGCTCAGCACCAGAATAACCGCCAGGTTAGTGGCTAAAAATAAAACGATACGCTTCATACTGCTTTCCTCAATTGGTTTACTGCACGTAATATATGGCTTTGGAAGGCATTTTCAATTTAATCTGCGCGGATTATTTGTAAGAAAAGGTGTCTGGCGTAGTGCTTTTGGCTACAATGGCAGCAACATGAAGGAGTTAGCGATGCAATTATTACTACTGAGCAGTTCACGCGCCAACAACAGTGCTTATCTGGCCCCTTATATGGCGTGGATCACGCAGCATTTACAAGGGGTGGACGAGTTGCTGTTTATCCCTTATGCCGGCATCAGTATTAACTATGACGACTACCAGGCCACAGTGCAGCAAGCACTGGCTCCTTTGGGTATTACAGTGCGCAGTATTCATCAGTTTGACGATGCCCGCCAGGCTGTAGCACAAGCGCAGGCCATTGCGGTAGGTGGCGGCAATACCTTTCACTTACTTTATCAGTTATATCAACAGGATATAGTGCAGCTCATTAAGAAACGCGTAACCGAAGGTCTGCCCTATATTGGCTGGAGTGCCGGCTCAAATATTGCCGGCGCCACTATCCGCACCACCAACGATATGCCGATTATCGAACCGGCTTCGTTTAATGCACTAAACCTGCTGCCGCTGCAGTTAAACCCGCACTACACCGACTATAAACCGGAGGGTTTTCACGGCGAAACCCGCGATATGCGCTTAGCAGAGTTTATGCAGTTGCATCCGGCCACACCCATTATTGCCCTGCCCGAAGGTACAGCACTAAAACGCAGTGGCAACAGCCTGACCTTGCTCGGTACAGGCGGTTATCTGTTTGTCGGCGGTAATAAAACGCCACTGGCAGCAGACAGCGATTTAGCTGATTTTTTGCTGTAACAGAATTTTCTGCGGAGCTCAGAGTCTGTTTACGAAGGTTGGAATACACAGCCTGTATGAACGGGAGCAATCGGTTTGCTCTAAACCAACCGTTGAAGGCATGGATGCCTGAATCGAGCCTACAGGGATGTATTCACGGCGTGTTGGTGTGGGCAAACCGGTTGCTCCTGACACCTTGCATAAGCTGTGTCGCTAAATCCCGCGCCAACTGCTGATACTGTGTCGGGTCCGGCGCAAAAGGTACAACCCCCAAACAAGGTGCAGTGATACGCTGGCGCAGATCAGCAATATTTTGCTCCAGCAGCGCCATATCAGGGTCAATACAATTGGCTACCCAGCCCAACAGCTTGCAGCCGCTGCGCTCAATCTCGCGCACCGTTAGCATGGCGTGGTTTAAACAGCCCAGCTTCATGCCTACTATCAGGATCACCGGTAACTGCTTATCGGCCACCCAATCCGCCAGATAACGCTGATTGCTTATCGGCAATAACCAACCGCCGGCACCTTCAATTAATAATTGCTGCACCGGTAATTGCTGCCACTGCGCCAGAGCAGCATCTAACTGCGCTTCGTCAATCGGCCGTTGCTCGTTGGCAGCCGCTAAATGCGGGGCTACCGGCGCCTGATAACAGATTGGATTGATCACTTTATAAGGTAACGCGATACCGGAATGTTGCTGCAACAGTAACGCGTCACCATTGCAGCCTTGGCCGTCAGCCCCCGCCGCTATTGGCTTTACGCCAACGGCTGCGCTGCCCAGCGCTTTAAAGCCTTGCAACAGCAAACTGCTGACATAGGTCTTGCCGGCGTCGGTATCGGTAGCAGTAATAAAGCAGCTGTTAATTAGCATCTCTATACCCGCTGATAATCAGCACCTGATAACTGGCCGGTAGCCCCAGCGTGCTGCGGTGGATGTCATAAGCGCCGGCCAGATTATGCCAGTAGCCTTTGCCGGTTAAACCACGGCTTTGCCGCCCGGCCACCTGATTGGCGCCCAGCGCTTTTAACTCGCGCGCCAGGCTGATAACGTCCGGGTAAAACAGCGGGTAGCAACGTTGTTCAAACTGCCAGCGAATGCTGCTGACCGGTTTTGCAGCGGCGATTACCTCAGCAGCATGCAAAAAGCGGTTTACATGCTGCTGTTGATCCAGGCTGGCAAATGCCTGCTTCAGCTCTGCCAGGGTGCCATCGACCAAAGTGGTCAGTACTACCCGGCCACCGGGTGCTAATATGCGGTCTATTTCAGCAAATACTGCCGCCGGTTTGGCGCACCACTGCAGCATTAAACTGGAAAACAGCTTATCGACACTGTGCGCCGGCAGCGGTAATTGCTGCGCATCGGCCTGCACGTAGTTTGTCGCCAAGTGTGTGGCTAACGGTTGGCTTGCTGCTTTGGCAAGCATACCGGCGCTTAAATCTGCAGCGGTAAACTGGCTGCAATAGCTGGCAAAGCGCGGATGGATCCAGCCCGGGCCGCAGCCTAAATCAAGCAAATGGCCTTGTTTGTCCGCCGGCAACAGTGCCAGCGCATCTAATGCCACCTGTTGCTGCAACCGCGCCGCCGGTAAATAGCTGTCACAGGCTTTACCAAAACTGTGTGCCACCTGGCGGATAAAGCCCTCTGCGGTTTCAGCGCTAACTGCTGTCATAGCACCTGCCTTAATTGTTGCGCCAACAATGTAATATCTTCTGCCGTATGCGCCGCACTTAGCGTAATGCGTAAACGGGCACTGCCCTGCGGTACTGTTGGCGGGCGAATGGCACTAAGCCAAATACCCTGTTGTTTTAATTGCTGACTAACTGCCAAAGCGCGCTCGCTGCTACCCAGCACCACCCCTTGAATAGCGCTATGCGAATTAAGCAGCGGCAGATCGGCGCCAAGGCGGCGAAACAAAGCGATATTGCTGTGTAGCTTATCGCGGCGCCAGCTGTCGGCACGGCACAGCTCAATGCTTTTTAGTACGGCTGCACACAGTGGCGGTGGCAAAGCCGTGCTGTAAATATAATGCCTGCCAAACTGCTCGATATAATCGATCACGGTTTTACTGCCACCAATAAAAGCACCGCCTGTGCCCAGTGCTTTACCAAAGTTAGCCATGGTGCAAAACAGCTCGCGTTGCTCAATGCCCTGCGCCGCAGCAGTTCCTTTACCCTCCGGCCCCAGCACGCCCAAGCCATGGGCATCATCCAGCAGCAGCGGTGCGTCATAATTGCGGCACAGCGCCAACATAGCCGGCAAGTCCGGGCTGTCGCCGTCCATGCTGAATACACCTTCGGTTACCACCATAGGCTGTTCATATTGCTGCAGTAACAACTGCAAGGCAGATATATCATTATGGGCAAAACGCTTTAAGCTGGCTTCACTGTGCAGCGCTGCATCAATTAATGATGCATGGCTGAGTTTATCCAGCAGCAGAGTGTCAGTTTTATCGCTTAAGGTCAGCAGCATCGCCTGGTTGGCGGCAAAACCGGAAGAAAACAGCAGTACCCGCTCAACGCCCAGCCAGTCGGCCAGGCTGTCGCTAAGCTGCTGATGCACTGCATGCTGGCCGGTAACCAGCGGCGAGCCGCTACTGCCGCCGCCAAACTGTGCTGCGCCATCAGCAAAGGCTTGCAACACCTGCGGTGCGGTGGCCAGGCCCAGATAGTCGTTAGCGGAAAAATTAACATAACTTTTGCCGGCGACAACCAGCAGGCGGCCGCTGTAGCGCTCAAGTGTAACCGGTGCGCGCAGCAGTTGTTGTGCTGCACGTTGCTCAAGCGCCTGGCTTAACTGCGCCAGCTTTGCCTGTGGCATGCTTACTGCGCCGCGTGAAACAGCGGTGGGTTAACCTGATCTTTTATCGCATCGGCCAGCGCCAACTCGTGCGCTTCATCAGATACATCATGGCGCTGCTCCGGCTGAATACCCAGCTTGGCAAACAACAGCATGTCGGCATCGGCTTCCGGGTTATCGGTAGTCAGCAGTTTATCGCCGTAAAAAATAGAGTTAGCCCCGGCGAAGAAACACAGTGCCTGCATTTGCTCGTTCATGCGTGAGCGCCCGGCAGATAAGCGCACATGGCTTTGCGGCAACATAATGCGTGCCACCGCAATGGTACGGATAAATTCAAAGGCGTCTAAATCATCAACGTTCTCAAGCGGTGTACCGGCTACCTTTACCAACATGTTAATGGGTACACTTTGCGGGTGCTCCGGCAAATTAGCCAGCTGCATTAACAGCGCTGATCGGTCGTTAGCGCTCTCACCCATGCCCAAAATACCGCCGCAGCATACTTTCATACCGGCATCACGCACATGGCTTAAGGTGTCTAACCGGTCCTGATAAGTACGGGTGGTAATAATCTCACCGTAAAACTCCGGTGAGGTATCCAGGTTGTGGTTGTAGTAATCCAGCCCGGCACCGGCGAGGGTTTGTGCCTGTTCACCGGTTAACATGCCCAGTGTCATGCAGGTTTCCAGCCCCATGGCTTTTACACCCTGCACCATTTCAATAATGTACGGCATATCGCGCTGTTTCGGGTTAGTCCAGGCGGCGCCCATACAAAACCGGCTGGCGCCTTTATCTTTAGCGGCTTTGGCCTGGGTTAACACCTTTTCCACTTCCAGCAGGCGCTCGCGCTCCAGCCCGGTATTGTAGTGGCCGCTTTGCGGGCAGTATTTACAGTCTTCCGCACAGGCACCGGTCTTAATCGACAATAAGGTGCTTACCTGCACTTCATTGGGTTTAAAGTGCTGGCGGTGCATGGTTTGCGCCTGAAACAATAAATCGTTAAACGGCAGCGCATAAAGTGCATTGACCTGCGCGAGGGTCCAGTCGTGGCGGACAGCAGCCTGCATAAAAATCCCTGTTTAAATTGAGGTTAAAGGTGTTTTCGGCTAGTCTAACCGCCACCTTGGCGTTGTCAACGCTGACCAGAATTAAAACTTTACTACAGGTTAAATAATGAGCATCGATTTGGCTTTTGATCGCACCCATATCTGGCACCCCTACACCTCCATGCAAAACCCGTTGCCGGTGTATCCGGTGGTGGCCGCACAAGGCTGTGAGCTGGTGCTGGAAAATGGTCAGCGCTTAATTGACGGCACTGCATCCTGGTGGTCGGCGGTGCATGGTTACAACCACCCTGCTCTTAACGCTGCAGTTACAGAACAATTGGGTAAAATGGCGCATGTAATGTTTGGTGGCATTACTCATCAGCCGGCAGTTGAGCTGTGTAAACAGTTGCTGAGTATGGTGCCGCAAAATTTAACCAAAGTATTTCTGGCCGACAGCGGCTCTATTGCGGTAGAAGTGGCGATAAAAATGGCGCTGCAGTACTGGCTGTCCAGTGAGACACCGCAAAAGCAAAAGTTAATCAGCCTGCGTAAGGGCTATCACGGCGATACGTTTGCCGCTATGGCGGTATGCGATCCGGTCGATGGTATGCACGATATGTTCGCGGCTTTGCTGCCACAGCATTATTTTTTACCGGCGCCGCAAAGCCGGTTTGATGGCGAGTTTTTACCAACTGATATTACGCCGCTGGAGCAATTGCTGGCAGAAAACCACAGCGAAATAGCTGCGCTGATTTTAGAGCCGATAGTACAAGGCTATGGCGGCATGCGCTTTTATCACCCGGAGTTTTTGCGCCGCGCCCGCGCCTTATGTGACAAATATAAGGTGCTAATGATTGCCGATGAGATTGCCACCGGCTTTGGCCGCAGCGGTAAGCTGTTTGCCTGTGAACACGCTGGCATAGAGCCGGATATTATGTGCGTGGGTAAGGCTCTCAGCGGTGGTTATATCACGCTGGCGGCCACACTGTGCACTGATGAAGTGGCGCGCGGCATTAGCTTAAGCCAGGCCGGCGGTTTAATGCACGGCCCTACTTTTATGGCCAACCCACTGGCGTGCGCCGTTGCCAATGCCAGTTTAGCGCTGATTACACAAGGCGATTGGCAACAGCAGGTAGCCGCGATTGAAGCACAATTACAGCAGGAGCTGGCCGCCTGCCGCAACTCCCCGTTAGTAAAAGATGTGCGGGTGCTGGGGGCTATAGGTGTGCTGGAGATGCATAAAAAGGTAGATGTCGGCGCCCTGCAGCAGCAATTTGTTGAGCTTGGGGTATGGATCCGGCCGTTTAATAACCTGATTTACGTGATGCCGCCGTTTATTATCCAAAGTGGTCAGCTAAGCCAACTTACCTCAGCCATGCGAACGGTAGCCGGGGTTTAATGCTAATGCTTATACCTCAAAACTCATACCTTAAAAATCAAACCTGCCTGTATAGGTACAGCAGTAAGCCAATGCTGCTAAGCAGCAATATAACAATATTAAAATGCAGATGATCGCCCCTGCGGCGCAAACGCAACTGGTTGAGTATTAAACTCAAGCCGCTGACACAGGCTGCCGCCCACAGCAGATACTGCAAATAAACCGTTAACTGCGGATGCCAGTCGCTGCGAATTTCAATGCCCCAGTAACGCACCAGCCCGGTATCCAGCTCTGGCCTGGCGTAATGCGCCAGCACCATGCCGGCAATAAATAATAACCAGCCGAATACCGCCAGCCAGCTAAAGGCCCGGCATAACAGATCCGGTCCGTGGCGACGCTCGTATTTTTCTGGCTTTTCATGCTCGGTAATCAATTTTAAAGTCCTGATAACTTTTACTTGTGTTGTGCGTTTGGCTCAGTATCATTACAGGCTTTACGCAGTTTGCTAAGTTTACACCCTCTGGAGTTTGTTGCATGACGCACGCCGTTATTAAAGATGTTTTAGCTGGTCGCTATGCCGTTGGTGAGTCTATCACCGTTAAAGGCTGGATCCGCACCCGCCGCGATTCGAAAGCCGGTATTTCCTTTTTAGCTATTCATGATGGCAGCTGTTTTGATGCGGTACAGGCCGTAGCCCCTGCAGACTTAGCCAATTATGAAGCTGAAGTAAAACGCCTGACAACGTCATGCTCTGTAGCCGTTACCGGCACTGTGGCACGTTCTGAAGGCCAGGGCCAGGCATTTGAACTGCAAGCCACTGCGGTTGAGGTATTAGGCTGGGTAGAAAACCCGGACACTTATCCAATGGCCCCCAAGCGCCACAGCATGGAATACCTGCGTGAACACGCCCACCTGCGCGCCCGCACCAACATTATGGGTGCCGTTACCCGTGTGCGGCACTGTTTAGCCCAGGCGGTACACCGCTTTTTCCATGAGCAGGGTTATTACTGGATCAGCACGCCAATTATTACCGGCTCCGACGCTGAAGGCGCTGGTGAAATGTTCCGCATCAGTACGCTGGATCTGGAAAACCTGCCACGTACTGACAAAGGCAATATTGATTACAGCAAAGATTTCTTCGGTAAAGAAACCTTCTTAACCGTATCCGGCCAGTTAAACGGCGAAACCTATGCCTGCGCCATGTCAAAAATTTACACCTTTGGCCCTACCTTCCGTGCCGAAAACTCCAACACCAGCCGCCATTTAGCGGAATTCTGGATGATTGAGCCAGAGGTAGCCTTTGCTGAGCTTAAAGACATCGCCCAATTGGCAGAAGATATGCTGAAGTACGTATGTAAAGCAGTACTGACCGAGCGCGCCGACGATATGGCATTTTTTGCCGAGCGTATCGACCCAACCGCCGTAACCCGCTTACAACAGTTAGTTAATTCGTCTTTTGTGCGGATGGATTACACCGACGCTATCGAAATCTTAAAAACCTGCGGTAAGAAATTTGAATACCCTGTGGAATGGGGTGTCGATTTGCAATCTGAGCACGAGCGCTACCTGGCTGAAGAGCACATCGGCGCACCGATCATTATGCAAAACTACCCCAAAGACATTAAAGCCTTTTATATGCGCTTAAATGCCGACGGCAAAACGGTAGCGGCAATGGACGTATTGGCCCCCGGTATTGGTGAAATTATCGGTGGCAGCCAGCGTGAAGAACGCCTGGAAGAGTTTGATAAGCGTTTAGCTGAAATGGGTCTGGATAAAGAAGACTACAGCTGGTACCGCGACCTGCGCCGCTATGGCACAGTGCCACACGCCGGTTTTGGTTTAGGCTTTGAGCGTTTAGTGTCATACGTTACCGGTGTAGGTAACGTGCGCGACGTTATCGCCTTCCCGCGTACACCAGGCAACGCTGAGTTTTAATAACTCCCGCAATACACAAAATGCAAAAAAGGCGCTTTAAACAGCGCCTTTTTTAATGCCCAAAACCAAGATTACTCAGTTAGCTACTTTTGTTTAACCATACAAAACAGCAACTACCTTTTCTTGCGGGTTAAATTCTATATCGCAGCTAAGCAAGTGAAAATGCAGTGCGCTACTGTGAATAACGCGTTTGCCCTGCGGCAGGTTCTCTACTTTATATTCCGACAAATTAACCGTGTTTAATTGCCGGATTACGCTTGAGTAAGCAGTCCCTTTACCAAAACTGCCGCAAAGATAATAAATTTCCGTTCGTGCTTCGTTTGCGTAGAAGCCGAAAACCGCTAAGCCTAAGATGCTCATTGATAGCACAATAAATTTTAGTTTAAGCATAATCCTGCTGTTTATTCGATGATATTTCTATAGCGCTACGCTTACAGTGTGCCGCTGGCCGTGTCACTTTCCAGCGGTTTGTTAGCCGCTTCAGCACGCAAACGCTCGACTAGCCAAACCTTAATAATGGATTGGCGAGTGACCCCTATTCGAGCAGCTTCACGGTCGAGCGACTCAACTACCCAAGCAGGAAAATCAACGTTAATGCGCTTTGCCTCCTGATTTACACGGCGTGCCGTCGTGATATCAAGGTCATCAATGATGTCTTCTGCACCCTCATCGAATTTTGTGTCAAACTCTTTAGCTTTCATACAACTCTACCTCACTCTTACGCGAACGTCTTACCGAAATAATCCGTATTTTCTCACCTCGGTAAGTGATCACAGCAGACCAATGCTTATAACCTATAAGACCAATGACAAGGTAACGGGGTTCATCATCTGATTTAGCTCGAACCTCCACTAAATCTTGGTCTTCCCACAAGATTTGAGCATCATGAAAGTCAATTCCGTGCTTTTGGAGATTTACCTGGCTTTTTTCAGCATCAAATTCAAATGCGTTCATGAGTATAAATTATTCCCTTTTTACTCATTTAGCAAGAAAGCGGATACAAATGGTTGTTAACACCTAACTTTAGCGCACAAAGCCGCACTGCGGGTTGACGTAGCAGCCAGCGTTTTTTGCTGGCGATAAAATTTGTTTGAGATCAGCAGGCACTCATTGAGAATGAGATAAGAGAGCCCCGATATGTGTTTGTTGCAGGCTATCGCCTGGTAACCATGATGACAGATGAAGCAGTCTATCTTGCTAATAGGCAACAGACTGGCCGCTTACGCGGCCAGAAGAGCGGCTTTACCTATTGATTCCGAGAAGGCTCATATGTGTTATAACCCGACATATTCCTTGATGATCTCGAATCTCCTTTGACGATTAGCCTTTTTCTGAACCCCTTCCTGGCTTAAAACCCTATATTCAGTTAAAAGACCATCTCGTGTTAGGTCATCGAACTTTTCATCGTTCTCATATTTTTCGTACCACTCATTGAGCTTCTTCGCCGCGCCATCCAGCACAGTGCTTGCAACCTTTTTTTGTAGAAGGTAGTACCCATAAACGAATAAAGTATAGAAATGCGTCTTCTTGCGAACTATTTGACAAACATACTCCTCGTCTCCAATCAGCTGATTGACTACGGCAAGTGTGTTTACTAGAACATCACGATCACTATCAGCCTCCGGATAGGATTCATTGTATTGATCGTAGATACGATTCAAAGCCGCTTGAGTTGTTTCCTCTTCGATCCCTGAACGGATAAACAAAAGAAGAGTACTAACGAACTGAACATCTAACATTCGACGAATATCAGACTTACTAAATATCTTTTTGGACTCCCAAAAGCTAATTTCTGAGATTTCGGCAGACAATTCTATAAACTTCCCGTGGAACTCTGCATTTCGGAGTTCCTGAGGATTGAGAGTTGTATTGGTTCGATTTAATCGAAGAAACAAATCTACTATGCTCGAGTATTGAACAGAGTCCTTAATGAACCGTATCGAAAATGGATATTTCCAAATCGTGCTCTTTTGTTCCGGAGACAATCCAGAGAATGCCAGCCCCGCATAGTCGGCACGTTTATCATCAAGAGCAGAACGGACTAGCTTGAACTCGTCATTGATAAAGCTTTGCACACTTGCCAATCTTTGTTGGCCGTCAACAACTGAATAAGCCGTATCTCCCGTATCCGGGTCCGTTGCATTCTGCCAAAGGTATATCTCCGGTATGGGATAACCAAGCAGTATGGTTTCAATCAAAGAGACGCGATCTTTCTGAACCCAGACATATCGACGCTGAAAACTATTGTCAACAACAATGGTTTGATTTCTAAGGCCATCAACAAGCCATTTCACGGGTCTAGATTCAACGTCGATATAGTTTATTGGGTTAGTCATTTTCCCCATCCTCAATCATTTTTTTCAATTTTTGAATTCCTTGGCAATGATAGTATTCAACAGCCTCCCATGATTCATAAATTCTGTAATTTATATCGTGAGTGATTGAGAACAAAACCTGAAGATCTTTCTTGCAAGGTTCAACTAATCCATTCCACTCGCGGAAAAACTCACTACGATGATCTGGTTTCTTCAGCGAAACAAACCTTCTGAATATATTGCTCGTAACACTTTTATAACTCGGCAAATATCCTTTTTCTGCAAGTTCAAGAAACGCAGTCCAACTACTACGGAAGATCTCTGAGGACACGATTGCTATATCCAGGTCCGATTTATCGGCAAACGGTGAAAAACATTTGTCATCTTTTGGAGTTATGCTAAATCCGAGCTTGGCACTTCCAACAATTGCGATGTTATTTGGGTGAATATTTAGGCGCTCAGACATCAAGTTCTTCATGCGATCGTACTGGAACGCGTGATCAGTGCATTTTAGATGTTCTCGAAAGTACCAGATATCATGCCCGAGCAAATAGGACCGATATAGGCTTTGAGGAGTGCCATTCATTAGCGCTTTTCGGAACTCTTCCATCTATGCCTCATATTCTCCGTGGGTTATAACATTTTATTTTTGAGCATGCTCGTTTTCTCAATCCCTACAGCAGAAACGAAATTGACAATTTATTGGCAAAAAACCACAAATCGTCAATCTCGATCTTCATGTTTTAAAAAACGAACATGCATTATATTTCTGTGAGCGTACGTTGTATTTCAGCGTCCCGCTGCCGTAAGTAGTTAACTTATCGAAAGTATTTTTCATCCGCAACATATTTATAAGTAGTGTAAACAAAATATATCGGCTGTTTGAAAGATAACTGAGCAGTCTTGCGCAATGACTTACTATATCGCAGGCAATAAAAAGCCGGGGGCAGTGTTTAACTGCCCGGCTGTTTGTTTGGTTTAAGTCTGCTTAAAGGTAGTTTAATTCTGCTTTTTTATATTCAAACAGAACCGGTATTGATACGCGCCATACATAACGCGTTGACATAATTGCCGTATTGAAAGGCAAAATCGGTTAGCTCTGCTTCTACTTCAAAACCAAAGCGCTCATACAACGCTATTGCTGCTTCGTTGCTGGTGTAAACAGTAAGCTCCATACGGCGGATATTTAGCCAGTTGTCGGCCATTTCTAACGCGGAGCGCAACAGCGCCGAGCCAATACCCTGGCCCTGATAGTCTTCCGACACGCCCATGCCAAGCTCGGCCACATGGCGGCGGCGTGGGCTTTGGCATACCTGTAACCCGAGCTGACCTATTACTTTACCTTCTACCTCAGCCACCAGGTTATAAAAACCGGCGCCGGCGGTATATAGCCTTTGCCAGTTTGCCACCGGCTGATAAGGCAACTGCAGCGTATTGGCATACACAGTAGGTTGATCATAAATAGCTTTAATAGCGTCAATGTCAGCGGGTTCAGCATGACGGATCACAGCAGGCATAATGGCGTCCTTCACAATATACAGGCAATTATCTTAAGGGGGTTTAGTTGTAATCAACAAGGGCTAAAATGCAAAAAGCCAGCAAGATGCTGGCTTTATCGCACACTTGCTAGCTTCAGAGTTGCTGTTCGAGCTCTGGCAGCACGGTAAATAAGTCGGCTACCAGGCCGTAATCGGCGATTTGGAAAATCGGCGCTTCGGCATCTTTGTTAATGGCTACGATAACTTTAGAGTCTTTCATACCGGCAAGGTGCTGGATAGCACCGGAAATACCTACTGCGATATACAGCTCTGGCGCTACAATTTTACCGGTTTGGCCAACCTGCATATCGTTTGGTACAAAGCCCGCATCTACCGCTGCGCGCGAGGCACCAATGGCAGCACCTAACTTATCGGCAATGCCATTTAGTAGCGCAAAGTTTTCGCCATTTTGCATACCACGGCCACCAGAGATCACCACCCGCGCTGCCGTTAACTCAGGCCGTTCAGATTTTGTCAGCTCTTGGGTTACAAAGCGTGAGATACCGGCATCATGCACAGCCGTTAAGGTTTCAACCGGGGCATTGTTGCCGGTTTGCGCTTCGCGAAATGCTGCCGGGCGCACCGTAAGCACTTTAATGGCATCAGCAGATTTTACTGTTGCAATAGCATTGCCGGCATAAATTGGCCTGACAAAGGTATCAGCGCTTTCAATGGCGATGACATCAGAAATTTGCGCCACATCTAACATGGCCGCTACCCGTGGCAGGAAGTTTTTGCCGGTGGTGGTGGCTGCCGCCAGAATATGGCTGTAGCCTTTACCCAGCTCGGTTACCAAAGCGGCAATATTTTCTGCCAGCTGATGCTCGTAAGCAGCGTTGTCAGCATGCAGCACCTTTGTTACGCCAGCTATCGCCGCCGCTTCAGTTGCCGCTGCTGCGCTGTTAAAACCGGCTACCAGCACGGTAATGTCACCACCAATAGTAGTGGCAGCCTCTACCACTTTAAGTGTTTCGCTCTTCAGGCTTTGGTTGTTATGCTCTGCAATAATTAAAATAGCCATCAGATCACCTTCGCTTCATGCTTTAACTTATCTACCAGCTCTGCCACTGATTCCACCTTAATACCACCCTGACGGGTTGCCGGAGGCACCACTTTTAGCACCGTAACGTTAGAGCTTAAACTGACACCAAAGCTGTCGGCTGCTTTAACATCGAGCGGCTTTTTCTTTGCCTTCATAATATTAGGCAGCGAAGCATAACGTGGCTCGTTTAAGCGTAGGTCAGTTGATACTACCGCTGGCAGTGGCAGCTCTACCGTTTGTAAGCCACCGTCAATTTCACGGGTAACCTGCACTTTGCCATCAGCCAGTTGTACTTTAGAAGCAAAAGTACCTTGCCCCATACCGGTTAATGCTGCCAGCATCTGGCCGGTTTGGTTGTTGTCTGAGTCAATCGCCTGCTTGCCTAAAATAACCAGGCCGGGCTGTTCATCTGCTACCACTTTAGCCAACAGCTTTGCCACCTGTAATGAATCCAGGTTTTGATCTGTTTCTATATGCAATGCGCGATCTGCGCCTAATGCCAACGCCGTACGCAGTTGCTCTTGCACAGCAGTGGTGCCAATGGACACCACAACAATTTCTGTCGCACTACCGGCTTCTTTAAGCCTTACGGCTTCTTCTACTGCGATTTCACAAAACGGGTTTAACGCCATTTTCACGTTGGCCAAGTCAACACCTGATTGATCAGCCTTTACCCGCACTTTTACGTTGTAATCAATTACCCGTTTCACCGGCACCAGTATTTTCATAAATTCCTCATTCTTTTCCTGCAACAGGCAACAGCTTTGCTACAGGTTTACGTTAAGGTAAAGCTAGCACGCTTTGGTTTGCCACAATCTACTTACTGTTGACGTTAACGTCAACCTGCAATACCCTAAACAGCATGATAAAAGCAGTGTAAGCTGTAAATAATAAACTCCAAGAGGCCAGGGCTGTGGAAAGAGAATCAATGGAATTCGATGTTGTTATAGTAGGTGGTGGCCCGGCTGGGCTGTCGGCTGCTATCCGTTTGATGCAGCAAGCCAAAGCGGCAGCAAAAGAACTCAGTGTTTGCTTAGTTGAAAAAGGCTCTGAAGTAGGCGCGCATATCTTATCTGGCGCGGTGTTCGAGCCACGGGCGTTAAATGAATTAATACCCGACTGGCAACAGCAAGGGGCACCGGTAACCGTTCCTGTTACTCATGATGATATTTATTTGCTGAAAAATGGCCAAAGCGCGACAAAACTACCGGGCTTTGCCGTGCCTAAAACCATGCACAACAGTGGCAACTATATTGTATCGGTAGCGAACCTGTGCCGCTGGCTGGCACAGCAGGCCGAGCAACTTGGGGTAGAAATTTTCCCCGGTTTTGCTGCCAGTGAAGTACTAATTGAAAACGACGTGGTAAAAGGCATTGTTATTGGTGATATGGGGCTGGATAAACACGGCCAGCCTAAAGACAGTTATGTACCCGGTATGGAGCTTAGGGCAAAATACACCGTATTTGCAGAAGGTTGCCGCGGCCATTTGGGTAAGCAGCTGATAAAACACTTTAAACTGGATGAAGGTAAATCACCGCAGCATTATGCCATCGGCTTTAAAGAGATCTGGGATGTGCCTGCGGCCAAGCATCACGCTGGTTTGGTGTTGCATTCTGCCGGTTGGCCTTTAACTAATGATACCGCCGGCGGTGGCTACTTATACCACGCCGAGAACCAGCAAATTGTGGTTGGCTTGATTATTGACCTTAGCTACAGCAACCCGCATTTAAACCCGTTTGAAGAGTTTCAGCGCTATAAACAGCACCCGGTGATCAGCCAGTACTTAAGCAACGGTAAACGCGTTAGCTATGGCGCCCGTGCTATTGCCAAAGGTGGCCTGAACAGCCTGCCCAAAATGAGCTTTAACGGCGGCCTGCTGATTGGTTGTGACGCTGGCACCCTTAACGGCGCTAAAATTAAAGGCAATCACACTGCAATGAAATCCGGCATGCTGGCCGCGGAAACGCTGTTTAATGCTATCAGTAATGCTGACGAAGGTGGACAAGATCTGACCACTTTTGCCGATGCGATAAAAAACAGCTGGCTGTATGACGAGCTATACCGCTCACGCAACTTCGGCCCGGCTATGCATAAGTTTGGCACCTTCTGGGGCGGCGCTTTTAATACGCTGGAGCAAAACTGGTTTGGCGGTAAATTTCCGTTTACATTAAAAGACAACAGCCTGGACTACGCCCAGCTGAAGCTCGCCAGCGAAGCCCCGGTTATCAACTACCCTAAACCGGATAATGTGCTGAGCTTTGACCGGTTATCTTCGGTGTATTTATCCAATACCAACCATGAAGAAGAGCAACCCTGCCACCTTAAACTGGCTAACAGCCAGATCCCGGTTAGCGTTAACCTGCCCAAATATAATGAACCGGCACAACGTTATTGTCCGGCCGGAGTGTACGAGATCGTACAAAACGAAAATAATGAGCCGCAGTTTCAGATAAATGCACAAAACTGTATTCATTGTAAAACCTGCGATATTAAAGATCCGTCACAAAATATTACCTGGGTAACCCCCGAAGGCGCGGGCGGGCCTAACTACCCGAATATGTAACAATAAACCGACAGCGCCTGCGCCTGTTCTTGCGAGAATATGGCGTTAAGGCGCTGTTTTACTTACTACATTTTAATTTTCTGATATTTACTGTTTATATGCTGGTGTTTTTAAGCTTTTCATTGTATTAATTTTAAACAACAACTACCTTTGGTTATGGGTATTGTTTAAATTAATAGCTGAAAGGCTTTGCCAGAGACAGGAAGTAGTGTGATGACAAATAAAATAAATACGGAACGTACCGTACAAGATGATGTAGTAATTGTTAAAAACGCGCCGAAAAAAAATTCACCTCAAATTCTGCCCCCCTCTTTCGCCAGCGATCGCTATATGTATTTTACTGAGCGTGATCTGAATAAAATTCTGACGAATCTGGATGCTCTGCGCAGCAGCGTGTTTCCGCTGGTTAATCCTGACAACGAAATAGAAAGCCGTAAACAGCAAAACTTTCCTTCAGTATGCCTGATTGGCCTCGGCCGTTGCGGCTCTAATATTGCGCTTGATGTGGCATCTCTGGTTTATAACGCGCGCAACTTTTACCTGAACGAATTTAACAACGAAGAAAAACAAACCCGCGAACAAGAATACCGGCCAATGCGCTGGATTAAGCGCAGCCTGAATTTATCAGACACACAGGCGGTTAAACCGGTATTTTTAATTGAGCCGCTGGTGATGCTCGGCGATTTGGATAAAGACATTGAAGGCCGGATCCGTTTTTCCCACAAGGGCGAAAAAAGCGGCTTTTTGCATGACTACACCAAAATGAAAATTATGGACTTGTCTGAAGTGCATGCCGGTGGTGCCGGTAATGCGCCTATTCTTGGCCAGTATCTGGCAAAAATTATCCTCAACAAAGACACCCAGCGCTTTGCTAATGCCGATTGGAAGAATATTCATTCTTATCTGATTGATTCTTGTGGTATTAAAGCCAACCAGTCCAGGCTGTATTTCTATATTTTCAGCGCCGGCGGCGGTACTGGCTCTGGCATGGCATCTGAATTTGGCTTAGCTCAGCAGTATGCCTATATGAGTAAAACCTTCGATACCCGCACTATGGGCGAAGATGAAGAAAACCGTGGCCATTCCTTTGTGTTTGAGCCGATTTTTACCAGCGGTATTTGTATTTTGCCGAACATTTCTGACCATGGCGTAGAAATGTCTGAAGCGCTGCATATCAACGCCGGGCGCTTATTATGTAAATACCTGGCTGAGGAGTGGGATTTCTCTTACAACTTTGATAATGAAGACAGCAGCGAATCCAGCGTAATGCACCGCATCCGGCCCTGGAATGCCATGATGCTGATCTCCAATGACATTATGCGTTATGCCGAAGAAACTGATGATGGCGGTATTCAGCATATCGACGTTAATGCGATGGAGAAATATGCTAATCAGTACATCTCACAACAGATTTTTAATATTCTGACCGCCCAGGCCGTGACCACAGATTACGACGAGAACTATTTCCGCCGTGCCGGTATCGACATCGGTGAAACTATCCGCCTCGACGCCAATGACCTGTTTATGAGCCTGGCCGGCCCCGTTGCGGTGGCTTATGCCGAATCCGTAATACCAGGCGATAGCAGCAATGCCGAGAAACTGAAGCTGTTTGAGAAAACCGGCACCGGTTTAAATATTGATGACTTGTTCTTCCGCTCTATTGATTTGCCACACTTTAATAAAGTGACTCAGGCCATTGAAGGTATCAGCCTGTTACCGATTGAATCCGGCCGCTATCGTGAAACACTGGCCAGCTACGTTAAAAATGGCTATAACGCTGCCGAACTCAAAGATCTGCATTTCTTTAAAAATTGCTCGTCAGTGGTATCTATCGTTTCGCTGCCAAAAGACTACAAATTGTCTTATATGGATTTAAACCGGCTGAAATCACATTTAAATTCGTTATTTCCCAACACCACATTAAAGCGCTATGCGCTGGTAATTGGTGCGTCAGCCAATATTTCTCTGACAACGCTGATTGTGAAAAGCCCCTGCTTAAGCGACGATTTCTTAACGCTGATTGTTGCCTTTATTAAACGCTGTTTTGCCAAAGACAACTATCGCTTTGACGAGCAGTTAGATCAGGCGATGCTTGAGTTTATCCGTGCCGAGCACTTCGATGAAGACGCCCTGGATCAAATGCTGCACGAATTTGAAAACCCGGCCAAAATACTCGACACTAACTGGTACGCTATTAAGCCAATGTACGAGAAAAAATACCGTGAACTTATTCATAACAAAGACAAATTTGTCTCGATTAATGATATTCGCTTAAGCCGCGACAGCGTTAAAAAAGCCATTAAATACCTGCGCGAGATTTACCGGCATAAGATCAGTAAAACCAAGGTTATTTCACTTAACCCGCAGACGAATAAAAAAGCCGCAACAGAATAACCTGGCGGCTTAGCTAAAAGGCCTGACATTTATTGCCAGGCCTTTTTTGTATCTGCCATTAAGGTTTATTATCTGTCAAGGTAACGGCGCGCCACGGCTACTGATATAAAGCTGATACCAGTGCTCACGACTTAAATGCACCTGGCCTGCCCCGGCACAGGCTGCTATGCGCTGCGGGTTAGCGGTGCCAATCACCGGTTGAATAGCAGCCGGATGCCGCATAAGCCAGGCCAGTACAATTGCCTCCCGGCTACACTGATATTGCTCAGCTAACTGAGCCACCAAAGCTGCAGTGGCACGCTCAGTGTCGGTTTGTGTTTGTGCCCCGCTAAAAGCGCCTTTTGCCAGGCTACCCCAGCTTTGCAGTTGCACACCCTGTTGCTGACAATATTCCACAGTGCCATAACTAAAATGCTTGTTACTCCCCTGGGGCATGCCTGTTAGCACACTTTCTTCCAGCCAGTCGATGTCGGCCAGGCTCATTTGCAGCTGATTCACCAGCAACGGCTGCGACAATGCCGACTGCAACCACTGCATTTGTGCCCAGCCCATATTCGACACACCAAAGTGGCGCACTTTGCCCTGCTGTACTAACTGATCGAACGCTTGTGCTACCTGCTCTGGCTGCATCAGTGGATCAGGCCGGTGTAATAGCAACAGATCCAGATAGTCGGTGTTTAACCGCGTTAAGCTCTGCTCCACAGAGCGGATAATATAGTCTTTAGAAAAATCATAGCGCCCTGGGCCCTGATCATCTGCAAAGCGGATCGCACATTTAGTTTGGATAAACATATCTGCACGTTTTGCCGGCGCAGCCGCCAGGTACTGGCCAAATACCTGCTCGGCTTTACCACGGGTATAGATATCGGCGTGATCAAAAAAGTTAATGCCGTTAGCCAACGCTGCATCAACAGCAGAAAACGCATGGCGTTGCTGCTCGGCGGTAGTGGTATTGCTGTCCCAACCGCCGCCCAAACCCATACAACCAAACGCCAGTGAACTAATACCAGGCAGATGCCGGGATAAAGGGATCATAAAAACTCCTGCCAATGAAATACCGCGATAGTGTAGCGAAAAACAGCCCGAACCCCTACACTATCGCCATTATTAAATGCTGCCGGAATACTTCTGCGTTATGTCTGATGTTACGTTATACAGGTTAAACAAATTTATCAGTGATACGGGTTTCTGCTCGCGTCGCGAAGCCGATAAATTTATTGAAAATGGTCAGGTTACGGTTAATGGCGCTGTGGCGCCGGTTGGCCTTAAAGTTACTGAAAATGATCAGGTACTGATTGATGGCAAACCGTTAAAAGCCAAGCCGAAACGGGTTTATCTGGCTTATAACAAACCGGTAGGCATTACCTGCACTACAGAGCGGCATATTCATGGCAATATCATTGATGCAGTGCGCTACCCCGAGCGCATATTTCCGATAGGCCGGCTGGATAAACCCTCTGAAGGGCTTATTTTTCTGACCAACGACGGCGATATCGTCAACAAAATTCTGCGCGCCGGTAATGCACATGAAAAAGAGTATGTGGTTACCGTTAATAAGCCCATTACAGAGCGCTTTATTCAACAGATGAGCAAAGGCGTGCCCATTCTCGATACCATAACCCAGCCCTGTGTTGTACAACAACGCTCAAAACAGAGTTTTTCCATTATTTTAACCCAGGGACTAAACCGGCAAATACGCCGCATGTGTGAGTATCTGGGCTACGACGTACAAACATTAAAACGTACCCGTATTATGCATATTCGTGGCGCAGGCTTAAAACCGGGGCAATGGCGTTTGCTGGATGACATTGAAATACGGATGCTTGAGGCACAGCTGCTAAGCTCCAGTAAAACCGCCGACAACAGCTTGGACAACGATAGTTTTGATGATTAAGGCAGCTTTGATGATGAAGGCAGCTTTGATGATGAAGGCAGCTTGGATAATTGACACAACCAGGAATAGTTATGCATATGCAGTTTAAATTACCGTTTTATATTACGTTGCTGCTTGGGCCTTTACTGTTTTTACTGACATTAGTCTCTGAACCTGTGTTTAGCGGTATGTCAGCAAATGCCTGGCTGATCACCGGCCTCACATGCTGGATGGCTTTATGGTGGATAACAGAGCCGGTGCCGATACCGGTTACGGCCATGCTGCCGATTGTTATAGTGCCACTTATTAGCCTAGATACCATCGGCAACGTTACAGCGCCCTACGCTCATCCGTTAATTTTCCTGTTTCTTGGCGGCTTTATGCTGTCAATTGCCATGGAACGCTGGAACCTGCATAAACGCATAGCGCTGTTAACCATGCTGTTGGTTGGCACTAAACCCAGCCAGCAAATTGCCGGCATTATGCTGGTAACGGCATTTTTATCTATGTGGATGTCTAATACTGCCACCGCAGTAATGATGCTGCCGATTGGCTTATCTGTTATTGCCATGCAGCAAGAGCAAGGCATGCACAATGATAATTTTGCTAAAGCTGTTTTATTGTCTATTGCCTACGCCGCCAGCATTGGTGGTGTAGCCACCTTAATTGGTACACCGCCAAATGCCTTGCTAGCTGCCTATCTGGAGCGCAGTTATCAGCTACAACTCAGTTTTAGTGACTGGATGCTGTTTGGTGTACCGCTGGCAGTCAGCCTGTTATTGGTATGCTGGCTCTGGCTGACACAATTTCATTTCCGGCTGGACAATTTGCCGTCAGTAGACAGCCGTGCTTTATACCGGCAAAAGCTAGCGGCGTTGGGTGTTATGCACAATGCTGAAAAGTTAGTACTGATGGTGTTTTCCCTGGCCGCTTTTTTCTGGGTATTTCGCGGGCCCCTTAGCAATATCAGCGGCATTAAACTGGACGATACACTAATTGCCATTTTTGCCGCCAGCTTGCTGTTTATCTTACCGGTGTCATTAAAAACCGGCCAACGCATTCTGAACTGGGAAGATTGCCAAAAGCTCCCCTGGGGCGTCTTGCTGTTATTTGGCGGTGGCTTAACGCTGGCGACGCAAATCGATAATTCAGGATTATCGGCTTATATCGCCACACAGATTGGCCAGCTTGGCAGTATTAATCTGGTTTTGCTGATTGTTCTGGTGACCACTGTGATTATTTTTCTGACTGAAATCACCAGCAATACCGCCACCGCTGCGGCATTTCTGCCATTACTTGGCCCGGTTGCGATATCGCTGGATACTTCAGCCGCAATGCTGGTGATCCCGGCAGCAGTGGCAGCCAGTTGCGCCTTTATGATGCCGGTAGCCACACCGCCAAATGCCATAGTATTTGCATCCGGTAAGCTGAAAATTATTGATATGGTAAAAGCCGGGCTGGTGCTGAATTTGGCTGCCATAGTGCTGATTACACTAGCCGTGTTATTTCTGGCGCGTTATATATTTGATTTCTAAGCTTTAACCCCACCCGGCCAGCGGGTGGGCTATATGTCGGCAATAAAAAACGCAGCCACTAGGCTGCGTTTTTTATGTTTGGAGCGAGTAACGAGGTTCGAACTCGTGACCTCGACCTTGGCAAGGTCGCGCTCTACCAGCTGAGCTATACTCGCGGAAATCTGGTATTTACTCATAATGAGTAATGGTGCCCGGGGCCGGACTTGAACCGGCACGCCCTTTCGAGCGAGGGATTTTAAATCCCTTGTGTCTACCGATTTCACCACCCGGGCAGACAACTTTACTGTATTACTTTTACTGCATTACTTTTTTGGTTTTCTGGTTTTACCAGATAAAACTGTGTGATGGAGGCGGGTCCCGGAGTCGAACCGAGATGGACGGATTTGCAATCCGCTGCATGGCCATTCTGCCAACCCGCCATTCAAACAATTTTCACTCTTTGAAAGAGTTGGAGCGAGTAACGAGGTTCGAACTCGTGACCTCGACCTTGGCAAGGTCGCGCTCTACCAGCTGAGCTATACTCGCGTTGTTATGGCCATGTGCCTTAACACGAGACGCATTCTACTGTTTTAATTCAGCCAGTCAATAATAAATTCTTGCTTTTATGACTGACTGATTAAAATTTGACTGAGTTGCGCTAATAAGCAACAAAAACAGCTATTAATGTATCAAATCCCGCCATGCTGCTTTGAGGTAACTGTACATAGACCATATTGTCAGTACCGTGGCAATATACAGTAACAGCATACCTACCGGCGTAAACCAGCTTACCAACCAGAACTCCGGGCGCCAGATCAAGCCAATTAATGCCAGCATCTGGGCAATAGTTTTATACTTGCCTAAATTAGATACCGCCACATTAGCGCGCTTACCAAGCTCAGCCATCCACTCACGTAAGGCAGAAATGACAATTTCACGGCCTATCATAATAATGGCCGGTATGGTTACCCAAAGCGATACACTGTCTACCGCTATCAGCACCAGCGCCACGGCAACCATCACCTTATCGGCTACCGGATCAAGAAAAGCGCCAAACGGCGTAGACTGCTCTAACTTACGCGCCAGATAACCATCCAGTGCATCGGTAATAGCCGCCAGACAAAATACAAATGATGCCCAAAACCGGGCATTCTCCATACCTGAATAAAAACATAAGATAAAAACCGGGATCAGAAACAGTCGGAACAGGGTTAACAGATTGGGAATATTCCACATCTTAATATTCTCTACGGCATGTATGCCGCTATGCTACTTGTTATGACAGGCATGGTAAATCTTTTCTGCCTGTGCTTTTGATATTCCCGGTACTGAGCTAAGCTCGGCAACGGAAGCTCGCATTACGCCCTGCAAGCCACCAAGATACTGCAATAATGCCTGACGTCGTTTTTCACCGATACCTTTAACTTGCTCCAGCGGGCTTTTAATCAGCGCTTTGCCACGTTTATTACGATGTCCGGTAATAGCAAAACGGTGTGCTTCATCACGAATTTGCTGAATAAGGTGCAGAGCCGGTGCATCTGCCGGCAAATTAATGCTGCGGCCACTTTGAGCCAAAATAAGGGTTTCAAGGCCGGGCTTACGGCTGGTACCTTTAGCCACGCCCACCAGCAATGGCATTTTAGCATGTGGCCAGTTGGCAAACTGCGCTATAGCGGTATTCAGCTGTCCTTGGCCACCGTCGATAAAAATAATATCCGGTATTTTTTCTGCATCCTGCAACTTAGTGTAACGCTTGTCCAGCGCAAACTGCATAGCTGCGTAGTCATCACCACCAGTAATTCCGGTGACATTGTAACGCCGGTACTCTGCTTTATATGGCCCCTGGCCATCAAACACCACACAGGAGGCAATCGTTGCCTGCCCCATCGTATGGCTGATATCAAAACATTCCATCCGAGTTATCGGCTGTTCTAACTGCAATAACTGTTGCAACTGCTGATAGCGTAAGGCCATTTTTTGGCTAAGCGATTGTTTATTGTCACAAGATAGCTGGGCATTTTTTTGTGCCAGGCTAAGATATTGCGCTTTCTCACCACGCTGGGCATAAGTAATACGTACTTTGCGCCCGGCAATTTCGCTGATAGCGGCCGCTACCGCGTCCATCTCCGGCAGTGGTTTGGCAATCACTATCTCGCGCGGCATTTGCTGGGTGCCATAACCATCGAGATAAAACTGCAGTAAAAAAGCACTGAGAATTTCGCTCTCCTCAGTATCTGCCGGTACTTTAGGAAAATAAGCTTTGCTGCCCAGCACTTTTTGCTGCCGGACAAACAATACATGCACTGCAGCAACACCATGCGAATAAGCAAAACCAATAATATCCATCTCGTCATGCTCGCCACTGACACTTTGCTGCTCTTGCACTTTTCGCAGCGCAATAATTTTATCGCGTAGTTGGGCTGCCTGTTCAAACTGCAGAGCTTCACTGGCCTGTGTCATACGTTGCACCAGGTTATCAATAACCTGCTGGTCTTTACCCTGCAAAAATAAACTGGCCAGCCGCACCTGCTGTTGGTATTCCTCATCAGTGATTTTTCCGACACAAGGCGCTGAGCACAGCTTTAGCTGATACTGCAGGCATGGCCGGGTTCTGGCTCGATAAAAGCCATCTTCACACTGGCGGATAGGGAAAATTTTCTGCAGGCTTTTCAGGCTTTGCCACACTGCACCTGCGTTGGGGTAAGGGCCAAAATACTGGCCGGCAGTTTTACGTGGCCCACGGTGCGAACTGATACGCGGATGCTTATGATCACTGATTAAAATATAAGGGTAAGATTTGTCGTCCCGCAGCAATACATTGTAACGCGGCAAAAACTGCTTAATAAGGTTGTTTTCAAGGATCAGAGCTTCGGTTTCGCTATGCGTCAGTGTGTATTCAACCTGCACTATCTGGCTAACCAGAGAACGGGTTTTAATACTGTCTACATTAGTGCGAAAATAACTGCTGAGCCTGGCGCGCAGATCTTTGGCTTTGCCAACATAAATAACCTGATCCGCGGCGTTTAACATACGGTAAACGCCGGGCTGGTGAGGAACCTGCTTTAAAAAGGTTTTAGCGTCAAACATCAGGCTTTAGCGATGTCGATCATGCCATGGCGCAAAGCCATATGTGTCAGCTCTACATCGCCACTGATTGCCAGCTTTTCAAACATCCGGTAACGATATGAGTTCACCGTTTTAGCACTGACATTCAGTTGATCGGCAATATCATTTACCTTTTGTCCCTGCGTAATCATCATCATAATTTGCAGTTCGCGGTCTGATAAATCGTCAAACGGATTCTGGCTTTGATTATTCACTTTGCTCATGGCCATTTTCTGCGCAACTTCATCAGAAATATGCCGGGCACCGGAATACACTTTACGTATAGCCGACACCATTTCACGCGGTGGTGAATTTTTCGAAATAAAACCTGCTGCACCCAACTGCATTACTTTAGTCGGCACCGGCTCTTCACAGGATACCGACAACGCCAACACTTTAATGTCAGGGCAATAATGTAAAATACGCTTTGTTGCTGTCATACCGCCCATACCGGGCATATTCATATCCATCAACACCACATCAGGTTCGTGTTGACGGCAAAATTGTAATGCTTCTTCGCCAGAGCCAGCCTCGCCAATCACCTTGATACCGCGCTCATCCATTAGTATGCGACTGATCCCAGTACGAACAAGCTCATGATCATCAACTAACAGAACGTTAATCAATTTTGCTCTCCGGATTACTGGATATTAGAATTATTCTAGTTGTCTAGCATAGCCGAGCATCGCTGGTTTTGCTAAACAAATTAAGGCAAAAAGCGTTGTTTTGCACTGTTGCAGCTTAATGTGCCAGAAAGGTTAACCATTTGAAACAAATCTATATGATTTGTGATGAATTGTGTGGATGTAATTGATATTAGAAGAAAACAGGAAAGTGGCGGAGGGAGAGAGATTCGAACTCTCGGTGGGCTATTAACCCACGCCGGTTTTCAAGACCGGTGCATTAAACCGCTCTGCCATCCCTCCGCGTTACAGGGCGCATATTAGAAAGTGGCTGCAGCTTTGTAAAGCGCTTTTTTGTTATTTTCAACCGTTTGCTTAGTAAAGCATCAACAAAGCTATTTCTCAGACAATTAATCTGGGAAAAACGCCTTGCCAGACCGAACTTAATTGTACAAAAACAAAAAAACCACCTGTGAAGGTGGTTTTAGTGGCGGAGGGAGAGAGATTCGAACTCTCGGTGGGCTATTAACCCACGCCGGTTTTCAAGACCGGTGCATTAAACC
>NZ_JAKUJZ010000007.1:324227-389025 GCF_022436675.1 Rheinheimera hassiensis
GCTCTGCCATCCCTCCGGCGACGCGTATATTAATCAGTTAGAACGGCAAAAGAAAGCATTAAATGCAAAAAAATTAACGCTATTATCAATTTGTATCTTCAGCCACTGGTCTGGCGGGAACTAACTGGGTATGATGTCATCAAATGCGTTAATAAACCTTTGTATCAGGAGAACATAATTATGTCATACAGAGAAACCTCTACTCTCAGTACTGCCGGACGTAGCGTTGAGATTAACAAAGTCCTGCGCAACACTTACTTTTTGCTGGCGATGACGTTAGCATTCAGTGCGGTAGCAGCAGGCGTTGCCATGGCATTGAACATGTCACCAATGATGTCTCTGGTGTGTTTTGTTGCCGGCTTTATTATGCTGTTTGTGGTAAACAAAAAGGCTGATTCAGCCAGTGGTATTTTCTGGGTGTTTGCTTTTACCGGTGCCATGGGTGCGTCGTTAGGCCCAATGCTTAATCATTATGCCGGCTTGCCAAATGGTACTGCGTTAATTATGCAGGCACTGGGTGGCACCGCGCTGATTTTCTTCAGCCTGTCAGCTTATGCGCTTACCACACGTAAAGACTTCTCTTTTATGGGTGGTTTTTTAATGGTCGGTCTTATTGTGGTGCTGGTAGCCGCACTGGCAAATATTTTCCTGGCCATTCCGGCATTAAGCCTGACAATCAGCGCCGCTATTATTCTGATCATGTCAGCATTGATTCTGTTTGATACCAGCCGCATTATTAATGGCGGTGAAACCAACTACATCCGCGCCACAGTAAGTTTGTACCTGAATGTTTTCAACATTTTCGTCAACCTGCTGCAGTTGCTGGGTATTTTTGGTGGTGATGATTAAGTACAGCGCTTTGCCTTAATCAGGTTATTCGCTAAAATGCCCCGCCAGTCGGGGCATTTTTGTTTTTAGGATCAGCTATGACACGCTTTGGATTGCTGCTTACCAGCGATAGCTTTGCCAGCCAAAGCCTGGCCAGTGCGCTGTTGTTTGCTAAAACAGCAGTTAATCACGGTCACAGTATCGAGCATATATTTTTATATCAGGATGCCGTCTATAGTGCAGCAAACCATATCGATTTGCCCGCTGATGAACCGGATCTAAGCGCTGAACTGGCGCAGTTTTGTCAGCAGCATAATATTCCACTGTTGTTTTGCATCACCGCAGCAGAAAAACGTGGCGTGGTAAGTGACAAGCTCGTGGCCAGAGACGGTTACACCAGTGCTGGGCTGGCAGAATTTGCTATGCGCCAGATCAACATTGATAAACTGGTGCAATTTTAATGCGTAATATTCTGTTATTGCAGCGCAGCAGCCCCTTTAACAACAGTAAAGGCCGTGAGGCACTGGATATGGTACTGGCAATGGCTGCAGTAGAGCACAATGTCAGCGTGCTATTCAGTGCTGATGCGGTATATCAGTTGTTGCCAACTCAAGATCAGCCAGATTTTAAGCTCAAAGCGTACCCGCGCAGTTTTAAGCTGTTTGCGCTGTATGATATTGAGCAGGTATATGTTTGCCAGCAGGCACTCAAGCAGCGCGGCATTAATGCATCAGATTTAAGTATTGACGTTACAGAACTCGATACTCAGGGTGTAGCAGAACTATTTGCCCGCCAACATCAGGTGATCAGCAGCTAATGAAATTAATCAGCGTTATTAGTCCGTCAGTGAACCTGAGTGAGCTAAGCCTTATATGCCAGGCCCAGGATATTATTTTGCTGCGTCAGGATGCGGTATATTTGTGTTTACGCACGGATATTAGCTGGCCTTGCCAGCTTTACGCGCTGGATGTGGATATGCAGGTAAGGCAAATCACGCCACTGGCAGCAGTAACCGTTATCAGCGCCCGGCGTTGGGTCGAGCTGAGTATTAGCGCAGAGCAGAATGTATTATGGCAGAATTGATATTAAATGATGTGCCGCTGGCGCTGGATAAACATGGCTATCTGGCAGATATGCACCAGTGGAATAAGCAAGTGGCGGAAGAATTTGCCCGGCTGGAGAATATTGTCCTGACTGACGCGCACTGGGAAGTGGTGCACTTTGTGCGGCAGTTTTATCTGGAATTTAATAGCTCCCCGGCTATACGTATTCTGGTAAAAGCCATGGCACAACAGCTCGGCCCGGATAAAGGCAACAGTAAATATTTGTTTATGCTGTTCCCACAGGGGCCTGCCAAGCAGGCAACCCGCATAGCGGGCTTACCTAAACCGGCCAAATGTCTTTAACGTTTAAGCCGCATCTCCGACAATACCAACAATAGCTTCCAGCGTAATAAGGGCAACAACGGCAATAATGCCGATCATAATAGCCCAGTAAATTGCCCGCTTCAGGGCCGGGTTACTGTGTTTAATACTTTTACGCGGTTTTGGCGCCATTTAGCTATCCTTATAAAGCTCCACCCAGCATAGCTGGCGGTGGAGCTAACGACGACCTGTAGCTTGCTCAGCCAAGCTGTTGCAAACCACCCATGTAAGGGCGCAGTACTTCAGGCACTATGATAGAGCCGTCTGCCTGCTGATAGTTCTCCAAAATAGCCACCAGAGTACGGCCTACCGCCAGAGCAGAGCCGTTTAAGGTATGGATCAACTCTGGTTTTTTCATCTCAGTGCTGCGATAACGGGCCTGCATACGCCGGGCCTGGAAATCCCCCATATTACTGCAGGATGAAATTTCGCGGTAAGTATTTTGTGCCGGTAGCCACACTTCTAAGTCATAAGTTTTGCTTGAACCAAAACCCATATCACCAGTACATAACAGCATTACCCGGTATGGCAGGCCTAACAACTGCAACACTTTCTCGGCATGGCCGGTTAACTCTTCCAGTGCCTGCATAGAATGCTCAGGCTGCACCAGTTGCACCAGCTCTACCTTGTCAAACTGATGCTGGCGGATTAACCCACGGGTATCACGGCCGTAAGAGCCCGCTTCACTTCTGAAGCATGGCGTATGGGCCGTGTATTTAACCGGCAACTCGGCAGCATCAAAAATGGTGTCACGGGCTAAGTTAGTTACCGGCACTTCCGCAGTTGGAATAAGCGCCATACCCTGCCCCTCTTCAGTGGCGGGCTGGGTGTGAAATAAATCGCCACCAAATTTAGGTAACTGTCCGGTGCCATATAAGCTGGCATGATTTACCAGATAAGGCACATAAAGTTCTGTGTAACCATGCTCGGTGGTGTGTAAATCCAGCATAAACTGGGTTAACGCACGGTGCAGCCTGGCTACCTGGCCGCGCATCACCACAAAACGTGAACCGGCAACTTTTACTGCACTTTCAAAATCCAGACCGTTATCCAGAGCTTCGCCCAAGGCGACATGATCCTGAATAGTGAACTCAAACTCGCGTGGCTGACCAGAGCGACGCACTTCAACATTTTGCGTCTCGTCTTTACCGGCAGGCACAGAAACATCAGGTAAGTTAGGAATAGTCAGGGCGATTTGTTCTACTTCTGACAGCACTGCATCTAATTGCTGCTTGGCAGCATCAAGCTGAGCTCCCAGGCCGTCAACTTCTGCCAACAGTGGCGCAATATCTTCACCGCGACCTTTGGCCTGCCCAATGGCTTTGGATTTAGTATTACGCAGATTTTGCAGCTCCTGTGTATCTACCTGTAAAGTACGGCGCTGCTCTTCGAGCGCGGTTAAACGCGCCACATCCAGTACAAAGCCACGCTGGGCCAGACGGTTGGCGGTTTCAGTTAATTCGTTACGTAAAAATTTCGCATCTAGCATAGTAATTACTTCATTGAACCCAGTTTAAGCCCTAACCAGGCAAGCGTTAAACACAACAACACATTTAATAATACGTTGGCGATTGCTTTTAGCCAGTCGCCTTGCTGTATTAACAAGACGCTATCCAGCGAAAAGGTTGAAAACGTGGTAAAGGCACCAATAAGGCCAATAGCTATCAGTGCCCGCCAGGGTGATACCGCCAGCACACCACTGCTGAACAGTGCATACAACCAACCCAGCACAAAAGAGCCCAGAATATTAACCAGCAAAGTGCCAAAAGGGAATGACTTACCTAAAACATTCATGGCCAGCTCGTTAATGCCAAAGCGTAAACATGCTCCTACCGCACCGCCGACAGCCACCGCCAGATAGGTCAACACTATTTATCTCTCTTACGTGGGCTGTCAGCATCAAGCTGCTTCAGATAACGTAGTTTTTCTGCCAGCTGTTTTTCCATGCCGCGCTCTGCCGGCTGATAAAATTGCTGCCCGGCAAGCTCAGCGGGCAAATAACGCTCGCCGGCGGCATAAGCGCCGGCTTCGTCATGCGCATAACGATAACCTTCGCCAAAACCCAGCTGCTTCATTAACTTGGTGGGTGCATTGCGCAAATGCAGCGGCACCTCAAAAGCAGGTTGCTCTGCCACCAGCTGTTTAAGCTGATTAAAGGCGCTATATACGGCATTACTTTTCGGCGCCAGCGCCAGATACACTGCAGCCTGAGCAATAGCCCGCTCACCTTCGGCCGGCCCTACCCGTTCAAAGGTATCCCAGGCATTTAACGCCAGTGTTAGCGCACGCGGATCGGCATTGCCAATATCTTCACTGGCAATGGCCAATAACCGCCTGGCGACATACAGCGGATCGCCACCACCAGCCAGAATACGGCAATACCAATATAAGGCTGCATCCGGATCTGAGCCGCGTACTGATTTATGAAAAGCGGAGATCAGGTCATAAAACATATCGCCCTGATTATCAAAACCCGGTAACTGCTTTGGTACCAGATTTTTCAGCGTCTCAAAGCTGATTACTTTGCCGTTGCTATCAGCCTCAGTAAGCTCTGCAGCTTGTTCCAGCAGGTTAAGCAATTTACGCGCGTCACCATCGGCCAGCTGCAACAGCAATTGCTCAGCATCGGCTGCAAGATGCACAGCCTCAAGGCCCAAGCCACGCTCTTTATCTGTCAGAGCCTGAGCCAGTACCTGCTGTAAATCGGTGTCGCTCAGCGGTTTAAGCACACACACCCGGGCACGGGATAAAATAGCGTTATTCAGCGCAAAAGACGGGTTTTCAGTAGTGGCACCAATAAAAATAATGGTGCCATCTTCGATAAAAGGCAAAAACGCATCTTGCTGGCTTTTATTAAAACGGTGTACCTCGTCAACAAACAGTAAAGTACGTTGCTGATACTGCTGCTGGCGTTGCTGGGCCTGTGCTATGGCTTCGCGAATTTCTTTGATACCGCAGGTTACTGCAGACAATTTGCTGATAGCCGCGTCGGCATGCCGGGCTATAACTTCTGCCAGAGTGGTTTTACCGGTGCCCGGCGGGCCCCACAAAATAAGCGAAAACACCCGTCCGGCTTCAATCGCTTTTTTAAGCGCGGTGCCCTCACCAATTAAATGTTGCTGCCCCGCATATTCGGCCAGCGTTTGCGGCCGCATTCTGGCTGCTAGCGGGCGAAAGTCATCAGCAAAATCAAGTGGTAATGAATTCACAGTGTTATCTTCAAATTGCTATCGCTGACGCTGATCGTCAATATCAGTGTGCTCTGGCGGGTTAAACCGGAACAACTCTTTATCCAGCTCAATATTCAGCTGCATTAAAGTGAAATTAAACTCGCTGGTTTGCTGGTTCATATCCAGTACCTGCATTTTGGATAATGCCGCACCGGAGAAACTCAGAGTGAGTTGTTTTACCGGGCTATCGGCGTCTTTTGAGCGGATCACAAACTGCTCGCCTTGCTGCTCTACGTTATATTGCGCCCAAAGCTCAGGCTTGGTTGACGTGAGTAACACGAACGGCGTACGGTTTACCTCACTGGCGGCATCATAAATGGTTAACTGCTCCAGCGCTTCATTATAAAACCACAGGCTTTGGCCATCGCCAATAAACAGGTTTGGTTCAGGTTCAGTGGTTTCAAAGCGGAACAGTGCCGGCTGCTTGATCATCAGCTCGCCTTTGCCCTGTTGCAGCAACTGCTTTTGTGCGTCAAACACCTGCTGCTCAAAACTGGCAGAAAAACTTTTAATACTGGCCAGTTTACGCTGTAGCATCTGCTCTGCATTTTGCGCCACAGCAGAAACAGAACTACACAACACAACAACCGCTAGCAAACTACGTAGCATTTAATATCCTTTTGGTGGCGGTGGTGCCATCACTTCACGATTACCATTGTGGCCCGGGCCACTGACAATACCACTGTGCTCCATTTGTTCAACCAAACGGGCGGCACGGTTATACCCTATACGAAACTTGCGCTGTACACCGGACACTGAAGCACGGCGGCTTTCAGTAACAAAGGCCACTGCCTGATCATACAGCGGATCGGCTTCACCATCTTCACCTTCCAGTGTTTCGCCCGGCAGCAGGTTTTCTTCAGTGGTTTCACCGCTTAAAATTTCCGCAATATAATTTGGCTTACCGCGTTTTTTCCAGTCGGCAACCACCGCATGCACTTCATGGTCATCCACAAAGGCGCCATGCACCCGGTTTGGTACACCGGAGCCTGGTGGCAGATACAGCATATCGCCCTGCCCCAATAGGCTTTCTGCGCCTTGTTGGTCAAGAATAGTGCGGGAGTCAATTTTCGATGACACCTGAAACGCTATCCGGGTAGGAATATTGGCCTTAATTAAACCGGTAATAACATCTACCGATGGCCGTTGGGTAGCTAAGATCAGGTGAATACCGGCCGCCCGCGCTTTTTGCGCTATACGGGCAATCAGCTCTTCTACTTTTTTACCAACAATCATCATCATGTCGGCAAATTCGTCGATAACGACAACAATAGACGGCAGTTTCTCTAATAACGGCGCTTCAGTACGCATATTATCTGACGGGCGCCATAAAGGATCTTTTAACGGAGCACCATCTGCAATCGCTTCTTTTACTTTGGCGTTATAGCCTTTGAGATTACGTACACCCAGCGCAGACATTAATTTATAGCGCCGCTCCATCTCGCCAACACACCAGCGTAAACCGTTGGCGGCATCTTTCATGTCGGTAACCACTTCTGTCAGCAGGTGCGGAATACCCTCATAAATAGACAGCTCAAGCATTTTCGGGTCGATCATTAAAAAGCGCACATCATCCGGCGTCGATTTATACAGCAGGCTACAAATCATTACGTTTACGCCAACCGATTTACCCGAGCCCGTAGTGCCGGCTACCAGCAAGTGCGGCATTTTGGCAAGATCAGCCACTACCGATTTACCGGCAATATCTTTACCCAATACCATTGTCAGCGGTGATTTAGAGCTTTCAAATATCTCATCACCAATAACTTCAGATAAACGTACTATTTCGCGGTGCTGGTTTGGCAGTTCTAAACCGATAAAAGACTTACCCGGAATAACCTCCACTACCCGCACACTGATAGCAGATAATGAACGCGCCAAATCCTTGGCCAGGCCGGTAATCTTACTGACTTTAACGCCAGGCGCTAAATCCAGTTCAAAACGGGTAACCACCGGGCCAGGGTGCACGCCTACTACTTTAGCGTCGACATTGAAATCAAGCAGCTTCGCCTCTACCAAACGTGACACCCGCTCTAAATCAGCCGGGTCTATCGGGTTTACTGCTTTATCAGGCCGGTCCAGCAACGCCAGTGATGGTAACTCTTCCATCAAATGCGATACTTCCTCGCTGTCATCTTCTTCATCTGCAATTTCAGTCAGAATGGTTTCAATTTCAGAGTCTGGCGGTAAATCAAGTTGTTGTAGGGTGTCACTCCAGCGCGCAGCGTCCGGTTCATCAATAGCACTGAACGACAACTCTTCATCTGCCAGTGTATCAACACTGTAAAACGCTTTAGCTTCAGTTTTGGCATTTAGCGGCGTGATCGGTAAGGTATCTGCCACCGGTTTATTCAGCTGCGGTGTTTTACGCGGCTTTTCAGCTATTACTGCAGGCTCATCGTCAAACTCGTCTTGCTCCGGCTCTTCGGCTGCAAAAGGGTTATAGTCGTCTTTACTGCGTTCACGCAGGCGCTGCGGTACAGTCATAGCAAACTGCACTGCGCTGTAACAGGCCGCACCCAGCGCATCAGCAACTGTTAGCCAGGAAATGCCCGTCATCAACGTTAAACCGGTAGCAAAACCACACAACAATAATAAAACAGTACCAATAAAGTTAAAGTACGGCAGCAAGGCGCCACTAACGACATCCCCTATAACACCGCCGGAAGAAAAATAAAAAATATCATTAAAATTCATACTGCTTATTGCAGTTGCGGTTAGCAGTGTTAATACCAGACCAATCAGGCGCAGGCCCAAAATCAGATAATCAAGGCTCATTACATCGTGAAAACGCTTAAACAACAGATAACCGGCCAAGGCCACCAAAAATGGCACCAGATAAGCAATCCAGCCAAAACTGAATAACAATAAATCAGCCAGCCAGGCACCTATTGGCCCGGCATAGTTATGAATACTGGTTTGGTACCCGGTTTGCGACCAGCTTGGATCGGCTGGGTCAAAAGACAACAGTGCCAGTAACAGAAATAAGGCAAAGCCGGAAAACACAATTAATCCGACTTCCAGCAAGCGCTGTACACCGTTTAGCGGAAAATAAGCTCGGTTTTGCAAATGAGAGGCCCTACCTTTTTATCATCGTTTTTTGTTCAAGCGCACCAGAGTGTAGTACTGCAGGCTAAGATACCAGAGACACTGTAAAAGTGCATCCGTGAAGCACGGCTGAACCGCGAATTAGCTGCTTATCGCACTTATTGCCACAAAAGTGGTTTGTTTCACCTCTTCCATCACCACATAAGTGCGGCTCTCTCGTACGCTGGGTAATCTGAGCAGGGTTTCACCTAACAGTTCCCGGTATGCTGCCATATTGGCCACCCGTGTTTTCAGCAAAAAATCGAAACTGCCGGATACCAGATGACATTCCTGAATCTCCTCCAGTTTTTGTACGGCTTTGCTAAATTCGTCAAAATCTTCCGGTGAGGTTTTACTTAAGGTTATTTCGACAAATACCAGTAACGCGGCGCCCACTTTGTGCGGGTCAATTTGCGCACTGTAGCCTAAAATCACGCCCTCAGCTTCCAGCTTACGCACCCTCTCCAGGCAGGGGGTCGGGCTAAGCCCTACCCTGCGCGCCAGTTCTACGTTGGCTAGACGGCCATCACGCTGTAACTCCAGCAGAATTTTGCGATCTATCCTGTCTAACTTCTTGATACTTTTACTTAAAGAGTACATAGCAGCTAAAAAATTCGCTTTTTAAATTTAAACAGAATTTTGCACTACTGCAGCGCCATAAAACAAGCATTAATTCTACAAAATTAACAGTATACTGCGCACAAATTTTACCCAAGCCAACATTTACCTCAAAAAAGGGCATAACATTATGATCATTGGCGTACCAAAAGAAATTAAAAACCATGAATACCGTGTCGGCATGACTCCGGCCAGTGTGCGTGAGCTGGTAAATAACAAGCACAGCGTGCTTATTGAAACCAACGCGGGTATGGGCATTGGCTTTACCGACGACGATTACACCGCTGCTGGCGCTACAGTAATGGGCACTGCTGCAGAGATTTTTGCCAAAGCCGAGATGATTGTAAAAGTAAAAGAACCACAGGCAGTTGAGCGCGCTATGCTGCGTGAAGGCCAAATCCTGTTCACTTACCTGCACCTGGCACCTGATTTACCGCAAACGCAGGATTTGATCAAATCTAAAGCGATTTGTATTGCTTATGAAACTGTTACTGACAACCGCGGCGGTTTACCGCTGTTAGCGCCAATGTCTGAAGTGGCTGGCCGGATGTCAATTCAGGCCGGTGCCCGCGCACTGGAAAAATCATGCGGTGGCCGCGGTATGTTATTAGGTGGTGTACCGGGCGTTGCTCCGGCTAAAGTTGTAGTAATTGGTGGCGGTATGGTTGGTACTAACGCCGCGCAAATGGCGCTGGGTTTAGGTGCTGACGTTACCGTACTGGACCGCAGTGTTGATGTACTGCGCCGTATTAATGCCCAGTTTAACGGTGCAGTAAAAGCTATTTACTCTACTGCTGATGCGCTGGAGCAAGAAGTATTGGCGGCTGACTTAGTGATCGGTGGTGTACTGGTACCGGGCGCTGCGGCACCTAAACTGGTTACCAAAGACCACATCAAGCGGATGAAGCCCGGCTCGGCTATTGTTGATGTTGCTATCGACCAGGGCGGCTGTGTGGAAACCTCTAAGCCAACTACCCATGCTGAACCTACCTATATAGTGGACGACGTTGTGCACTACTGTGTAGCTAACATGCCTGGCGCTGTGCCACGCACCTCTACCTTTGCGCTGAATAACGCTACACTGCCGTTTATTATCCGTTTAGCTAATAAAGGTTATAAGCAGGCACTGCTGGATGATCAGCATTTAATGAATGGCCTGAACGTGATGAACGGCCATGTAACTAACCAAAGTGTTGCAGAAGCGTTAGGTTTTAGCTTTGTTGAACCTAAAGCGGCTTTAAATGCTTAATGCTGAATAAATAAACAACTTTTATTAAGGCCGCTTTTGCGGCCTTTTTTATTTTTTACGCTTTTTTATTACCAGACAACGGTTTATTTGCATTTTGCTATATACATTCGTTCCAGACCTGTTATAGTGCTTCCCGGCCTGTAAAGCAGACCTATGTAACAAAATGTTTATGAAAACTTCGCTACACAGCTTCATTGTAAGTCATGTCCTGAAGATTCACGCACGTTTGGCCGCATAAGTAAGGTAACAGTCAGGCTAAAAGCGCAATTAAGCGTCAATTAGTTTTATTAAAATTTTTAGGAGTCATTCATGGCTAAAGTAACTGGTGTAGTAAAGTGGTTCAACGCTGATAAAGGTTTCGGTTTCATTACTCAGGATAACGGCGGCGCTGACGCATTCGTTCACTTCCGTGCAATCCAAACTGAAGGTTACAAAACCTTAAACGAAGGCCAACGCGTAGCTTTCGAAATCGAACAAGGCCAAAAAGGCCCACAAGCTGCTAACGTTACAGTTCTGTAATTTAAGCACTTGCTAAAAAAAGGACACCGCGGTGTCCTTTTTTATTGCCTGTAATTTAGCACACTACAAAAGTTAAGCGCCAAACTCAGGCGCCCTATTTATAATGTCTGCAGAGTAACAGCGCCCTACTGCTCTTCTCTGACAAAAGCAATATCAGCAAACCCCATACGGGCAAACTCTTGTTGCCTGTAGTTCTTAACCGCAGCGCCACGCTTGGCTGTCATAGCCACTTGATGCTCCATTGCCAGAAAGCGGGTTAAATCTATGCCTTCAGCAGCGGCTACGGCTTCGTACATATCATGGTGCTTGTCATAACTGAAATTAATCACTTTGCGCTGCTTGTTAAAGGTATAACTAATTTGTCTGGCCATCTGCCACTCCAGGTTTAACTGCATTGCGTACAGGCTTACACAACATACAGGATAGTACTAATAACACTGAGCCTGCCGCCAGGGTCAGTAAATTTTCATTGCGGTTCCACAATAAAATGTTCACCAGCAAACCGGCTGGGATCAGCATATTGTTCATTACTGCCAGCATACCGCTGCTGACCAGGGTAGCGCCTTTATTCCACCAGTAGTAACCACCACCGGATGCCACCAAACCAAGCCACAGTAACACTGCCCACTGAGTGTTATGTTGCGGATACTGCGCAGTGCCCAGTAATAACCAGGCCGGTAGCACTACTGCAAGCGCCCCCAGATAAAACCAGCCAAATAGCTGATGTTGTGGCAGCTTAGCCGGCTGCCTGGCCAGCAGCACTTTATAGCCTACCTGGCCGATGGCAAAACACAGATTCGCGCCCTGCACTACGGCAAAACCAAGCCAGTACTCCTCAGTTAAGCCCTTGTAGCGCATTAGCGCTGCCGCTATAACAGCCAGTAACGCCGCCAGTAAAAAGCGATACTGAAAGCGGCGTTGCAGCGCATCGTAAAGTAAGGTGATGTATACCGGCGTAAAAATAGTAAAAATTAATACTTCCGGCACTGTTAGTAGAATAAATGACTGATAATAAAACAAATACATCAGCCCAAGCTGCACAGCTCCCAGCGCTGACAATTTGCAGGCCAGTTGCCAGGGTAACCGGCGCATAAAGGGGATAAACACCAGCAAGGCCAGTACCACCCGCAGCAAAACAGCAAAGTAAGCATCGGCCTGCCCGGCAAGATATACCCCAATCAGGCTAAAAGAAAACGCCCATAACAGGGTTACGCCGACAAGATAGCTCAAGTGCTGCGTTCCGTCTGCTGCAGTTGTTGCTTAATCAGCGGCGCGGCATAAAGTGCACTTAGCATGGGCGCAGCCCCTGTAGGCAGGGTTTGTAAGCGCTGCTGCCACAGCTCTACAACAGCATCATCTATGGAAGCATGTTGCTGACCTGCTGCCAGATAATTTACCGGAAACAACCGGTACTGCTGCCAGATTTGCTGATCAATTACAGCAGCCAGTTGCTCCGGCTCTGCAGGCACAGTAGTTAAGGGTTGGCCAAAAGCGACATGCACCCTGCCTTTAAAACCCACTATACCTTTAATAATGCTGTCGATATCTTCAAACTCGCCTTTTTGGTATGAGCCCTCGGTGTGCTTTTGCCACAACTCGTTTATTTTATCGATATCACAGGGGTCATATTCGTACGACAAACACACCGGCACAATGTTTAAACCGGCCATATAAGTGGCAAAATCTTCGCCGCGCTTTTTACCTTCCATATAAAACATTTTCAGAATAGCCGGATCGGTTTCATCATTACCGTCTTTGGCGCGGCCTTCTTTTTGGGCAATCCATACCGACTGCTGTTGTTGCAGCGAATGCTTAATATAGGCCGATAACTGTGAGAAGTTTTTCAACATTTCGCGTGGGCCTTTGGCACCGCGCTTAACAATAAAACTTTTATTTAGCTTCATCAGCTCGGTAGCACAGGCTTTGCGTAGCAGGTTGTCGCCAATAGCAATGCGCACGGTATCAAAGCCGTTATGGTGCAAACACCAGTTTACCAATGCCGGATCCATAGCGATATCCCGGTGATTAGACACAAACAGGTAAGCCTGGCCGGCAGTCAGGTTTTCTAAGCCCGACACAGTAATTTTATTGGTGGTGTTGTCTATCATCCGGTCCATAAAACTGGCAACCTGCTTTTGCACCGCATGCACGCTGTTTAATTTGGCCCAGCGCCGTTTTAGGGCAAATTTCACCATAGGCGATAGCAACCAGCCGAACGGGCCGGATAAATGCGGAAAGCGGTAATGCAAAATAGCCTGGATAAACTCGTCATCGGCAATTAAACGGGCTATTGCCGGCGCAACTTCATCATCATTGTAAGGCCGGATATCGGCATATAAATCTTGGTCTGACACAGGGATCACTACGTATGAGGCTCAAAGAGCGAACTATTTTACTGAGTTAATCAAAATTCACCAGTGCCGACAACCAATTGTTTTATAACATACTGCGAACGGCCTATCGCATAACAGTTGCATCAGCTGAATTTGCTCCAGACAATACTAAAAATCCACACGAGGACCCTATAACATGCACCGAATACTTACCGCAGCATTGTTGCTGTTAAGCAGCACAACTTACGCCAGCGGCTTTGATATCCGCTTTACCGAGCAGGCCAGCACCGATGCTGATACATTAATAATACTTGGCGCCAGCAATGCGCCATTACAACAGGATGCTCTGCAGCAACTGGCCAGCAGTGAAAACTTCAGCGGTAAAACCGGCCAGAGCCTGCAATGGCTAAGCCCCGGCGCACCATACGACAGCTACAAACGCGTAGTAGTGCTGGGCGTTGGCAATGCGGCAGAACACAGCATGACCCATGCGGCAAATTCTGGTGCTGATCTTGCCCGCTTGCTGGCTAAATCGGCGGCAAAAAATGTCGTTATTGATGCCAGCCAGATTAACAGCAGCCTGGCTGATACTGAACTGGCAGCACAACTGGCTTTTGGCGCAACCTTAAGTGCTTATACCTTTACACGCTACAAAGCTAAAGCTGCTGATGGCAAAGCGGATCCCCAAAGCCAGCAACTAAACTTTGTTGTCGCCAATGCCAGCGAAGCACAGCGCCGCCACGCCCAGTTAACTGCCATTGCCAATGGTGTGACTCTGGCGCGGGATCTCACCAACGAGCCAGCTATGGGGCTGTCACCGGCTAATTTTGCCGATAAAGCTAACGAGCTGAAAAAACTGGGGGTAAAAGTTACTATTTTTGATGAAAACGCGCTGCAGAAAAACAATATGGCTGCCATTTTAGCCGTTGGCCGCGGCAGTGCCCGCCCTCCGCGTTTGGTTATTGCCCACTGGCAAGGCAGCCAGCAAGCACCACTGGCTATTATCGGCAAAGGTATTACCTTTGACACCGGCGGTTATAACCTGAAAACCCAGGCAGATTCTATTATCCGGATGACCAGCGATATGGCCGGTGCCGCTGCAGCACTGGGTACTATTGCCGCTTTAGCTGAACAAAAAGCGCCGGTAAATGTGGTGGCCGTCATGGCACTGGCTGAAAATATGATTTCTGACCGCGCCTACCTGCCAGGTGATGTGGTTAATACGGCTGCCGGCCTTAGCGTTGAAGTGATTAACACCGATGCTGAAGGCCGTATGGTCGTGGCCGATGCGCTCTGGTACGCAGAAAAACACTATAAGCCACGCGCTATGGTAGATATTGCTACCCTGACCGGCGCTAAAGTCACTGCACTGGGGGCTTATTATGCCGGTGTATTTAGCAAAAACGATAACCTGGTGACGCAATTACAACAAGCCGGCGAGCAGGTAAACGAGAAGCTGTGGCGCTTACCCCTTACCGACGACATGCTGCCAGAGCTAAAAAGCCGTATTGCTGACCTGCGCAATACCGGCCGCAGTGCCGGTGCCTCAACCGCGGCGCTGTTTTTACAGCAGTTTGTCGGTAGCACGCCCTGGGCACATATTGATATTGCCGGCAATGCTCTGGCTAACAGCAGCAGCGGAATTACCCCTGAAGGGGCAACCGGTTACGGCGTACAACTACTAACCCAATGGGCGCTAACCCAGCCATAAATAACACAACCGCCTGAGGCGTTTGCCTCAGGCCCACATTACCGCAATAGCGGCCAGTACTATCAGCGCCAGACCCCAATGATCAGCTTTTTGCAGTTTTTCTTTAAATACAAAAGCAGAAATCAGTAGCATAAACAGCACCTCAACCTGCCCCAGCGTTTTTACCAGCGCCACCGATTCCAGACTCATGGCGGTAAACCAACCTATAGACCCAACACAACTGCATAGGCTGATCAGTATGGTAAGTTTTGGCCGATGCCATAAAGCCGTTAACGTGGGCCGGTCTTTTACCGTTAACCACAGCAGCAATAACAGCGTTTGCAGCATAATTACCAGTAACAGTACCCAGGCTGCACCATGCGGAAATGGCAAGCCCAGTACCAAACTTGCCTGGCGCACCCACAAAGATGTCAGCGCAAAAGCTAAGCCGCTGCCAAGGCCCAGCAACAACACCCGCACGGATAACTGGCGTAAACTGGCGCCACTGAGTAAAAACACCGCACAACCGCCTAAAGCCACACCAAACCAGCCCAGTGCGGTTAACGACTCACTAAAAAACACTACGCCCAGCACCGCCGCCAACACGGCTTCACTTTTTGCCAGGCCGGCACCTATGGCGTAGTTTCTTAACTTAAACAGTTTTACCATCAGTGCCGTAGCCAGTATTTGAGCCAGAGAAGCGGCAACAATAAAACCGGCAAAATGGCCGCTAAATACCGGCATAGCCACCGGTTGCCATTGATATAACAGGTATAAATAAAGCGCAGCTAAAGGCGAAGCCCAGATAAAACGTGCCAGCGTAACACCGGCTACGCTAACGTCTTTGCTTAGTTGTTTTTGAAACGCATTGCGCCAGGCCTGCATAAAGGCAGCCAGCAAGGTAAAAGGGATCCACAGCACAGCGATACACCTGAAGACGTAAAGACGGCTATGCTAACAAGAAAGCGTAAAAGTTGATAGCTGGCCGCAGTAATAGCGGCCATTCAATATGCTGATAGGTACTTATTCCATAAAGTCTACTTCAACTGGTGTTGTTGTAGGACTTACCACCACGTTTTGAGCTTGTAAAAAGCCGATATCGTCGGCAGCTTCAGGGTTGTCATCTACATCACAGCTTAGCGCTACGGTGTAATTATCGGCTTGAATAAAGCCAATACTGTAGTGGTATTCACTTACGCCATCAAAGTACACATTAGTACTGGCATAAGGCTGATAGGTATTATCGCCGCCGTTATCCGATAACTCATCCAGCGGCCGATCTGCACCCTGATACAGATATACTGTCGCTACCGGTACAGAAGCGTCTGCCGGCGCCACAGTACAACTGTTATTGATTAACACACTCTCTGCGACCTGGCCGGTTAAATGGCCAACTTCAGTATTGTTAACCAGGCGCAAACCGGTTGGCTTGAGAAGATAGCCGTTTTGCCCTGGCGGGTTAATCAGCGCTTTACGTAAATCAAACTCCAGTGTGTAATTAGCATTGCTGCCTTCAACCAGTGTTAAACTACCCAGCTTTAATTCATTTGACGGCACCTGTAACGGCTCACGCATGCCATCTTCCAGCTCAACATAGCTGCCGGTTGCTATTTCCAACCGCAGCTGGCCGTAATTACCCGCCTCAATATCGGCGTCGGTTAGCAGCGCTTCAGACTTAGCACCATCGAGCAGCAATAAGTCTATGCCCCGGGTATTAGGAACAATAGTACCCTGCGCATCACGGCATTCATCATTCGCCTCTGCCGCTGCATCATCATCTCCCACGGTAAAACTCTGATTACCTACGCTATTGCCGGTTAACTCAATTTCGCTAAAACATACCATAACAACTTTCGCGCCATTTATCGGTGCATCGCTTACTGCCAAACTAAAGCGGGTCATCTGTGGTTGTAAATCATCGTCAGAGTCGCTGCCGCACGCGGCCAGTAACGTCATCGATGCCAGTACTGCACTTGTTAGTATTGTCTGTTTCATTAATTTTCCCTCCATTAATGCAACCTAACTAATAGCAGTAAAGACTGAATGCTTACTTAATCGCTCTGCAGGCCGTTGTTAAACTGGCGAAAATTGCTGCAGTCAGCTGATACAGCATTGCTTTCTGGCGGGGAATCATTATGATACGCCCTACGTCGGTACGTAGCGCAGCTTGGTAGCGCACTTCGCTGGGGGTGAAGGGGTCGGAGGTTCGAATCCTCTCGTACCGACCATTAAATTGCCAGAAAAAAGCTGTTAAGTTTTGCTTAACGGCTTTTTTTGTTTGCCTTGCTCAGGGGCAGGACTTTTTTGCTTTACCCCACAGTTACCTGATGTTCATGGTTTACGCCATAGCTATGCCCTGCAACGCAGGTATCAGCTAAAAAGGGTTGTAACAATTGGAGCAGACCTTTAGCGTTAAAAGTAGCGTTCAACGAGGACGCGGCGTTAATTTCAGCAGGCGTCCCATGCTTTCCCCACGCTCATCTTCGAGTACCCAGATAGCACCATCCGGACTCTCGGTGACCTTGCGAATACGGACACCCATGCCGTAACGCTCTACTTCTGTTGCACTCTCACCATCAAACTTGATACGCACTATACCTTGAGAGGAGAGGCCTGCCGCGAAGGCATCGCCCCGCCAGCCAGCAAAGAGGTTGCCGCGATATACCATAAGATCGGCCGGTGAAATCACCGGTGTCCAGCTGATTGCTGGTGCCGCAAATTGCGGTTGGGTATCGTGATTGGGAATGTCCCGGCCATCGTAGTGCTGGCCATTGGATACTGCCGGGTAGCCATAATTGGCGCCCTGTTTAATCAAATTAAGTTCGTCGCCGCCAGCGGGCCCCATCTCGATGACCCACAACCGGCCATCTAGGTCGAACGTCATGCCCAGTGGGTTGCGGTGACCGACAGACCAGATTTGTTGGTAAATTGCTTCGTCATCGACAAAGGGGTTTTCATCACGGTAATTAACAAAGGGGTTATCTTTGGGCACCGAACCATCGTCATTTAAGCGCAGTACCTTGCCCATTGATGACTGCATGTCCTGAGCAGGTGTGAATTTTTGCCTATCACCCGACGAAATCCACAGGTACTTGTTGTTATCAAACAGCAGGCGGTGGCCGTAGTGGCCATAGCCCAACACCTTGGGGTACTGTCGCCAGATGACTTCCAGGTCTTTCAGCTGAGCACTGCGTTCTCCTTCAACCAAGGTGCCGCGGGCAACAGCGGCACCCCGCACTTTGCCCTCACCGGCCTCGGCATAGCTGATGTAGACAAGCCTGTTATCGGCGAAGTCCGGATGCAATGCCACATCCCCCAGGCCACCCTGACCGCCGTAATCCACGTTCGGCAGACCTCCGACCGGCTGCGACTTGTCTCCCTGCTGCGTGACGATGGTCAGTCGTCCTTTCTTTTCCGTGATAAGCATTCTGCCATCTGGCAGGAAGGCCATTGACCATGGCTCATCAAAACGGGTGATCTCCTCAACCTCGAACGGTAGGTTATCCTGTGCCGATACAAAAAACGTGATAAATAAACCTAGAAAAGTCGCAAATAGCTGCCGGCTCATAAAATATCTCCTGCATGTAATTGATAAGTCAGGGGTCAGTATAGCAACGCCATCGCAAACTGCTGCGCACCTGCGCATTATTATCTTTTTAAGCATTGATTCTGGTGCAGTAACGAAAATTCAGTATGCACATCTCTAAATGAAATGAGTTTGTAAACATTGAGCTAAAAAATGAAGTTCTGTATGCTGCACGAGTTAAACAGGTACAGGGAAGTAAGAATGCGGTTTATTTGTATACTATTAATTTTGTTACCAACGATAAGCTTTGCCACCGAATACACACCTGATTCAGCAGCAGAGCTGCGTGCCCAATATCAGTTGCTGTTAGAGTTAAAAGCTGAAGATGCGATAACTGAAGCTGTGTTTAACGAGAAGTCTGAAAGCATTAAACAGCAGGCTTACAGCAGATACCAGACATCACTCGAAGATATGCCGTCAGCATCAGCCACCGAACAACGGATAGACAGCTTTACGTCAGCTTTATACAGTATTTCAGCACTATTGTTACTGGCTCTCGTTGCCAAAATAATGTCGTATTTCCCAGCAATCCTGAACGAAGCACTGGTATATGTAGCATCCACAGTCACGTTGCTGGTCTTCCACCAGGAATACGTTGTACTGGTAGCAGGGTTCTCGTTGGCTGGTGTGCTGGCTTATTCTATAAATAGCCGTATTGAGGATTCAGGTACAGCACGCCGATGGACTGGATGGCTGTTAATGCTGGTGCTGGGCATTCTGGCATGGTGCTTTGACAATAGCGTTTTCGGTGTTTGTAGCGTTATCGCATTTGTTTACAGTTTAGGCTTTGTCATATTGATTACACCGGGAATGATTGCCGTTGGTGTTAACGAAGCGCGTATAACTGTGGTACTGCGTCTAGCTTTTGCCTGTATGTTGTTAACGCTGCTGGCATGGCTGATATTTTATACCAACTGGCTGTCAGCCTTAATGCCTGTTAGACAAACCCTACACGCTTTTGAGCTGGGTATGCTAACCGTATTGCCGTTGGCGTATTTTACTGCACTTGGCTACCTAAGCTTTTTCTTGCTAAAGCACCGGTTTTGGCTGCGATTTATTGCAGAGCTGGCTGCGCTTATCAGTGGGCTGGCTGTTATTATCATCGCCCTGCTCTATCAGCTTGATACCATGTTCTGGGTGGGTGCGGTGTTTATGCTGTGGAACCTGATGGATAAATTTCACGAACTCGTTTACAAGCGGGTTAGCTTTACTGCCGCCTGCACTTTATTTGCTGTGATATTCGGCGGCAGCGCGGCGATAATTAAGTCGAACATGGCTATAATTATGCCGCACCTCGCATTTTTGAATCTTTAATGTTGGTAAAACAAAGCCCCGCTTTTGCGGGGCTTTGTTGTTTCTACACTTACCTATATTGGTTTAGAGTTTAAAACCACTCAACGACTTTTTCATCTCGCTGGCCATTTTCCGCAGTTGTTGGCTGGCTACGGATAGCTCGGTCGATTTTGCTGTGGTGCTTTCCACTGCAGTAGCGATATTCTCCATATTTTCGTTGATGGTGCCCGACACCACTGCCAGCTCTTCCGTGGCGCTGGCCAGTTGGTCGTTAACGTCGGTAATGCTGGATACTGCAGTATTAATCCGTTTTAGCGCCTCATTAGCTTGCTGCGAGCAGACTATGGTTTGCTCGGTTTCGGCTTTGCTTTGCGCCATAGATTGCACGGCGTTGGCAGAGTCCTGCTGAATACCCTGAATACGTTTGTTGATATCCTGCGTAGAGGCCTGCGAGCGGCTGGCTAAAGTGCGTACTTCGTCAGCTACCACGGCAAAACCACGGCCCATTTCACCGGCGCGGGCAGCTTCAATGGCGGCGTTTAGTGCCAGCAGGTTGGTTTGCTCAGCAATGCCGCCGATAACATCGGTTACAGCCCCAACCTCTTCACCGTGCTTGGATAACTGCGCAATAACCTCTGATACCTGTTCTAACTTCAGCTTTAATGCATCAATAGCGGTAATGGTTTGGCCTACTGAGGTTACCCCGTTTTGCGTTTCGGTGTCGGCATCACGGGCGGCTTTGGCGGCGATAGTGGCGCTGCGGGCCATATCTTCACAGGTGGCGGTCATCTCGTTAACGGCGGTAGCGACCTGTGCGGTTTGATCCATTACATTTTGTAAAATCTTTTGCGTTTGCTGGCTGCTGTCGTCTAACGCTTCCGATTGCATGGCCAGTTGTTCGGCCATCGATATTTGCTGGCTGATAATACTGCGCAACTGATTAACCAAAATGCTAAGGGCGGCCAGCAGGCTGTCGTTGTCACCACTTCGCAGGGCAAACTGTACCGAGAAATCGCCTGCGGCAACCTGCTGCACCAACAGCTTGGTGTCGGCCACTTCACCGCCGAGCGAGCGCAGTAACCAACTGCGGATAAACAACGATACGCCTGCCGTTAATAAAATAACAATAAGCACCACTATGCCGATTTGCAGTGCAACGGCCCAGAATGCGGCTTTTACATCATCAATATAAATACCTGAGCCCAGCACCCAGCCCCAGCTATCGTCTTTTGCCACATAGGACAGCTTGGTATAGCGCTCTTCGGTTACCCCGCCGCCTTTTAATGGTTTTGTCCACTGGTATTCAACAAAGCCATCGCCATAGCGCTGAATAACATCAACAAAGCTGACAAACAGATTGGCATTATTTAAGGTTTGCTGCTGGCTACCATCGCGGTTGCGCATTAAGGTGGCGTAGTTAAAATTAGGCCTGTCTAGCACGGTGCCATCTAAGGTTGGCACTGTCGGGTGCATAATCATTTTGGGAATGGGCCGGCCAGTGTCGTTAATCCAGATATATTCGGTACCATCGTAACGTATGGCTTTAATGGCGGCCATGGCTTGTTGCTGTGCCTGCTCTTTACTCAGGCTGCCGCTTTGCTCCAGCGCCTGATAATGCTTTACCAGGCTAAGGGCGCTGTCAATTACCGCCACTACCCTGTTTTCTCGGCCTTCTATCAGGCTGTGCTGCAATGCATTTAATGCCACTGCGCCCAGTACCACAAAACCAAGCAATGCCAGTAAAGGAATACTTAACAAACGCCCACCGACGGTTTTCCAAAATCCCATGATATGTCCTTTTTTATCTACTTCGATGTTCCTGATTTAGCAGTAAATTTTACTGCCAGAGTCAAAGCTTTTTCATACTTTAGCAGCATATTTGCAGCTTTATAAGCTGTCACAGCTTGTAATTGATAAATAACCACGTTAGAACTGATAACTGGTTCTCACCGGAGTAGTTTGTTATGCAGTTTTTGTATCGCGTTAGCTTTTACTTGTTGTTCAGCCTGGCTGTACTTTCACCCGCGGCGCAAGCTTCCCTTAAAGGCCAGGCTGCCGTGGCTTCGCCGGATCAGTACGGTGCCGCAGTGGCAGAGCAAATATTAAAAAAAGGTGGTAATGCGGTTGATGCTGCAGTAGCAACCGCCTTTACACTGGCAGTGACTTACCCTGAGGCAGGCAATATTGGTGGCGGTGGCTTTATGACACTGTGGTTTGACGGTAAAGCCTATTTTCTCGATTACCGAGAAACAGCACCTGCTGCTGCACATCGCGATATGTATCTGGATGAAGAAAAACAGGTTATTGAAAACTTAAGTTTAATTGGCCATAAAGCCAGTGGCGTACCGGGCACCGTTATGGGCTTATGGCAGGCCCACCAGCGTTTTGGCAGCCTGCCCTGGGCAGAGCTGGTGCAACCGGCAATTTCCTATGCCCAAAACGGTTTTACCGTAGCAGAAAACCAGTACCAGTACCGTGCCGATTTACTTAGCCAATTGGAAGGCAAAACCAATTTTGCCCGCTATTTTACCGCTATGCAGCCCAACGAAAACTTTATCCAAAGCGAGCTTGCCAGCACACTTAAACGTATTGCTGAACATGGCCCGGCCGATTTTTATCAGGGTGAAACAGCCAAATTGCTAGTCGCGCAAATGCAACGTGGTGGTGGCTTGATTACGCTGACAGATCTGGCTGCGTATAAAGCTGGCTGGCGCGAGCCGGTTATTACCCCCTGGCGCGATTATCAGCTGGTAACTGCAGCGCCGCCAAGCTCTGGCGGTATTGCACTTAGCCAGTTGCTGGCGTTAAAGCAACGGCGCAGTGCCGATTTTAATAAAGTTGCGCTTAATAGCAGTCAGTATGTGCATTTAATTGCTGAAATAGAAAAACGCGTGTTTGCTGATCGCGCCGATTATCTGGGCGATCCAGACTTTACTGCAGTACCGCAGCAACAGTTACTCGACAGCGCTTACTTAGATAGACGCGCCGCTGAAATAAACCCTGCGGCGATATCTGCCACAGCAGCGGTAAAACCGGGGCTGGAAGGCTACCATACCACGCACTTTTCTGTGCTGGATAACCACGGCAATGCTGTGTCTAACACCTACACTCTGAACCTGGATTTTGGCAGCGGCGTAGTAGTAGAAGGTGCCGGTTTTTTACTGAATAACGAAATGGACGACTTTTCTGCCAAAGCCGGGGTACCGAATGCTTTTGGCGTAGTGGGCAGCGACGCCAATGCAATTGCGCCCGGTAAGCGTATGCTGTCGTCTATGACCCCCAGTCTGCTGTTAAAAGACGGTAAAATAGAGCTGGTGATCGGCACGCCGGGCGGCTCGACCATTTTCACCTCAATTTTTCAGGTCATGACTAATTTATATGACTACCAGTTACCGCTAAGTGAAGCAGTAGCCGCGCCACGTTTTCATCATCAGTTGCTACCCAAAGATCAGATCACCATGGAGCCTTACGCGCCCCTTAGTAAAACAGTACAGGATGAGTTAAAAGCCAAAGGCTATCAACTGGTTACCCAGGGGTGGAACCTTGGCGATATTCAGGCAATTCAGGTACTTGACGGCAAAGTCACCGCTGCCGCAGATCCTCGCTCGCGTGGCGTAGCTAAGGTAATTAACCTGCATTAACACCACGGTTTGACCATAAGGCTTTAGCCTTAATTTTTCTTTCCTTTGGCTTTAGTACTGTACTAAAGCCTTATTGTTGCCGGGCCGCTTTTATGCAAAATTCAGTAGTAAATTACCCCGCCATTGCCGGAGCCTTTATGCGCAAATTTAAGCTGTTTAGTTTTACTCTGTTATCTGCTGTGGCCTTACCGTTGGCAGCACAGCAGGCATTGCCCAAACTGCAGCTGGCAGAGCAGATCACCTTGTCGGGTTTATCCAGCGGCGCTTATATGGCTGGCCAGTACCACCTGGCCTTTGCCGAACAGGTTAGCGGCGTGGCCATGCTGGCCGGTGGCCCGGTATATTGTGCGCAAAACAGTTTAGGCCTGGCACTGGAACATTGCTTTAATAAAGCCAGCAGCTCGCCAGACATGAGCGCAATAAACCAGTATTTAACCGCCCAGCGCACCGCTGGCAAGCTGGCGCCGGTTGCAGCACTTAAAGATGACAAAGTATGGATTTTTCACGGCAGTAAAGACACCACTGTATACCCGGGCCTGGCAACAGTACTTAACCAGCAATACCAGCAATGGGTGGATGCCGGCAATATTGCCCTGATAACGGATAAAGCGTTTGGCCATACCTTTCCGACAGACAATACCGCTTTGGGTAGTTGCGATGTCTCTGAGGCGCCCTTTCTGGCCAGCTGTAATTATGATGCTGCAGGCGAGCTGCTTAAGCACTTACTGGGCAGCGTTAAAGCTAAAACGGCCACTGGTAGCGGCCAGTTAATGCCATTTAACCAGCATCAGCTGGCCACTGCCGCCAAAGATAGCTTAGCTGAAACCGGTTATTTGTACGTACCACAAAGCTGTGCCAGCGGTGAAAGTTGCCGGTTACATGTTAGTTTTCATGGTTGTAAGCAGAATGCCGCCAGCGTAGGCCAGGCCTATGTCAGCGGCAGCGGGCTGAATAATTATGCCGATAGCAATAATATCGTGGTGTTGTACCCGCAAACTACTGCCAGCAGTATAAACCCGTTTAACCCTAACGCTTGTTGGGATTGGTGGGGTTATACCGGAGCAGATTATGCTACCAAAGAAGGGATGCAACTTAAGGCCATACACCAGTTAGTGCAGGCCTTAACAGATTAATTTAAAACAGCCGTGACCAGGATAAAAACGCCGACAGCCCGGTATCACGATCCGTTAACGGGCTGTCACTGATGCTGCTGCCATACCAGTGATGCTCTACGCCAAGCCTTGTCATACCACCAAAAAACAACGCCGTACTGAAAGAAACACCGGCATTATAACTAACGGCCCCATCGGCTTTATAAGCCGGGCGCTGTGCTGTAGCTTCATCCGGGCGTACGCCGTAGTAGTAATCGACCAGCTTGCTGTCTGAATAACTGACACCAAATTGAGGCTCAATGATGATTGGCCCGGCACGGTAGCTATAGCCCACTGATACCTTTGATTCCTGGCCCTTTGAGTTGCCTAATAAATCAAATACGGTTTGGGCTTCAAACTTCCAGCTATCCTGGCGTAACTGCATGCCAATACCGCCATCAATTGAATCTTTACGCTTGGCCATGCCGCTAAACACCGCACTGTCAGACTCATCAAAACCGGCAAAACGCGGGGCCAGCTTGGCGCTAAAACTGATATTACCCAGATCCAGCAGTTTATAGCTGACAAAAGGCCCGTATACCGTCAGCCTGTCGCCCTGATAACCAATGATCGGTAACGGGATAGTGCGGTTGCTGTAGCCCTGATATATTTCCTGATTAACCCCAACACCCACACCATATGAAAAACCTTGTGGTGCTGCACTTTGTGCCATTGCTGTACCACACACCATGCTGGTACTGATAACACTGGCTAAAACATAATGACTCAATTTCATCTGAAAACCTTAGGTTGCGCCTAAACAGCAATTGGCTAGCAACTAAGTTACGCCAAGAGCCCGGATCTAACACTTATTATGTTGATAACAGCATTACTGTACCCAAATACGTATAGATCAACCAGCGTTAAAACTAATTTTGTGCTGCCATGCCGGGCGGCAATATTTGCTCTACACCGCCAAGCCGTTTGGCCATTTGCATAATGCGATCATGGTGTTTAGCCAGTGCGGCTTTATCATCTGCGGTTAAACAGCCGGTTAGCGTTTGGTGATACTGCTGGCCCTGTTTAATGGTTTTTTCTGTTTTTTGCCGCTGCGCAGCCGGTAAAAACATTAATGCCTGGCGCGATACCTCCAGCATTGGCTGCACACTGTCCAGCACCGGCCAGGTGACTTTGGCGCTTAACTCAACCAATTGTACCGGCGTAAAACCATGCTCTTTTGCCAGTTGTTCAATTTGTGTCTGATAAGCCGAGTCTTTTTCCTGTGCGCTAATTTCGCGGTAGTGCCGCGGCCAGTCACAGTGTTGCTGCAAATTAAACTGCTTGTTCTGCGGCCTTTGCTCTAACTGCTGCAACTTGGGTAACATGGCTTCAAACTGGTCCAGGTTGGCATCTGTCAGCACCGTTGCCGCCATTGCAGGCACTGCAAACAGGCTAAGCAATGCCAAACCGGCAACGCTATTTCGCTTAATCATACTATCTCCGGAATTAAAGTTATCACGCCATCTGAACAGGCTAAGGCTTAATCCAGCCTGAAGGCTTGTGGCGCAGCGCTTAAACGAAAACCTTGCTTTAAACAAAAAACAGCACTGCCAGCCCCAATGCCAGTATTACCAGCGTGGCAGCTAACAATTTGTTAGCCAGTGCCCTGCCCCCTAATACAAACACCAGAGTACATTTAACAACGGTATTACTCAGCGCCGCTACGGTAACAGCGCCTGCGGCCAGCGCTATGCCGTCTGGTATACGCCGGGCGTAATCTGCCATTGACAAAGTTATGGCATCCACATCGGTTAAACCGGCAACAGCAGCCAACAAATACAAACCTTCGGTGGCAGCATATTGTTCGGTAAGCTTTACCAATAACAAAATGACAGCGAATAGCGCACCAAACTTCATTGCGGCAATCAGGCTAAACGGGTTAGTCACTTTAACGGTGCTTTGCTGCGGCGCCTGGTAGCGTTTGCTGCCAAGGTGATAGTAAATGGCCGCCATAATAGCGGTAGCCGCTGCCATTACGCTAAACGGCAGCCATAAATGCGCCAGCAAAGGTTTATACACAATACTGACTGTTACCAGCACACGGATAAACATTACCAGCCAGGCCAGTAATACCCCGCAGGCCTGAGTATCGGCAGCTAACGGATCGGGCTCAAATTTGCTGCTGCGGGCAAAACTTAAGGTAACCGCCGTAGATGACGCCAGGCCGCCACTTATGCCGGTAACCACGGCACCATGAGCAGCACCAAGCCAACGCACCGCAACATAACCCAGCAGCGACATAGAGGAAATCAGGATCACCAGCAACCAGAGCCGGTAAGGGTTAAGTGCCTGCCAGGGGTCTATAGGGTCGTTAGGTAGTAATGGCAGTACAATAAAACTGGCAATAAGCAACTTTACCCCGGCGTATAAATCTTCGGTGCCGATTTTACTAACCATAGAGTGCAGCGGCCGTTTAAAGGTAAGAATGGCCGACGTCAGTATACCCAACATAACGGCAAGCTCGGCATAGCCAAACATCACCGCACCACCGAGTAAACATACTGTAATAGCGCTAATTTCGCTGGTTAACCCCAACGTCGTTGGGTTGTTGCGGTTTTCCAGTATGTAAGCTGTGAGTACCGCCAGCGCTACCACCAGCACCGTAATAACAAATAACCAGGGCGATTGCAGATGCAGTGATAACCAGGCCGATACCGCGCCCGCCTGGGCAAATAAAATGTATGTGCGTAAGCCGCCAAAACCACCGGGATGCTCGTCACGGCGGTGTTTTTCCCGTTCAATGCCAACTAGAGCCCCCAGCAACAAGGCAATTAAAAAGTTTTGCACCATATCAATATCAAATTCAGACACTTTCGATTTAACTCAGTCGTTTAGCTATTATGGGCCACAGCATAGCGCAGTTTTTCCGGCCGCGGCAGATGCAACCGCAGCAAACAGTTAAATTGAGCAAACAGTTAAATTGAGCAAAACAATGGTTCGCGTTACACTCGCCGCCTTTATATTGTGAGTGAGTTTGCTTATGGCACTAAAAGCCACCGTGTTTAAGGTTCAGCTGCAAATTGCAGATATGGACCGGCATTACTATCAGGATCACAGCCTGACACTGGCGCAGCACCCGTCAGAAAATGACGAGCGCATGATGGTGCGTCTGTTAGCTTTTGCTATCAATGCCAGCGAAACACTGGCTTTTACTAAAGGCTTAAGTGCAGAGGATGATGAACCGGAGCTATGGGACAAAACCCTCAGTGGTGACATTAACCTGTGGGTAGAATTTGGCCAAAGCGATGAAAAATGGCTACGCAAAGCCGCTGGACGGGCAAAACAGGTGCAATTGTTTTGTTATGGCGGGCGCAGCGTGCCGGTATGGTGGAAAAACATTCAGCAGGCGCTGGAGCGTTACCAAAACCTGGCCGTGCTGGAAATTAACGAAGAATCGGTAAAAGCGATGGCGAAACTGGTAAGCCGTAATATGAACCTGCAATGCAATATCAGCGAAGGCCAGATCTGGTTGTCAGATGCAGAGCAAAGTGTACTAATTGAACCTGTGCTGCTAAAAGCAGCACAGTAATACCGGCCTGCGCCTGCTTACCCCAGGCGTGGATCGCTGTCTTTAATCATCGGCTGCGATTTGTTTTGCGCCAAAAATGCCTGCAGTGCCGGATAATCATCAAACTCCATCAGCTCACGGAACAAGGTCCAGTCTACCAGGCTATAAAGCGCCATGGCGACATAATCCCATTGAGCAAACTCACCATTGTCAGCCTGTTGTTCCAGCACATACAAAGAGGTAGCTACCCGCTCACGCTGTAAATTAAAAAACAGCTTATCGTCATTGGTGTCAAAACCGCTGCGGCTGCATTGCAGCAGCATTACTAAAGAATCGCTTACCGCATTAATGACTGTTAGCTGGTTTTCCTGATACCAGCTAAGCGGCGCTATACCAAGCTTAGGTGCCAGATAGCGGTAGATCACGCCAGAATCAAAAATAACCTGGCCAGCATCGTCCAGCATTGGAATACGCAGTGCCGGGTTAATGGCGGCCAGAGTTTGCCGCCCTTCACCGGCAAAAATATTCAGGTTAATAAATTCATGCGAAGTTGTGGCCAGCAATAGCCGAATGCGCCGCACATAAGGTGAGGTTTGTGAACCATATAGTTTCATATTTACTCCTTAACAGGCGCTGTTGCAGCGCGTAATGAATTCAGGCTAAAACCGGTTACCAGCATGGTGCCGGTAATAACAATGGCAGCACCTGCCAGGGTATGCCAGCCGACAGTTTCATCTAAAAACAGGTGGCCCCACAGCACACCAAATACCGGAATTAAAAAAGTCACGGTTAATGTTGGTGTAGCGCCTAAATCCTGCACCAGCCGAAAATACAGCATATAGGCCACACCGGTACAAACTACTCCCAGCGCCAGCACAGCATACAAGCTTTGGCTGGCCGGTTCAGCTACCGGCAAAGGTATAAACCACAGCAACGGCAATAACCACAGGCAGGCTCCCCACATATTGCCATGCGCATTGGTAAACGCCGGTACCGGTTTAGCCAGCCGGGTATACCAGGTGGCAATTCCATAACAGCAGGCGGCCCCCGCGCCTGCAGCTATAGCAGCTAAGGCGCTGCTATTTGCTGTAGCATCAAAACCTACCAGTATGGCCACACCGCAGATCCCCAGCAGTAAACCGGCAGCAATTTTTACTGACATGCGCTGGCGAAAAAACACCCAACCAATTAAGGCGCCCCACAACGGTGCCGTGGCATTAAGCACCGCCAGTAACGATGCGGTTAGTGTTTGTGCAGCATAAGCAAATAACAGAAACGGCAAGGCTGTATTAAAAAAGCTCAGCAGCATAAAATGGCCAGCGTAGCCACGTATTGGCAAGCTGCGTTTAAACGCTACGGCAACCAGTGCCAGAAACAGCGCCGCCAGCAGCACCCGGCCAAACATCAGCCAGGCCGGGCCAAGCTCCGGCACTGCAATACGCATAAACAGAAAAGACGCGCCCCAGATAGCGGCCAGCGAAAATAAACGAATAATACTGCCTGAATTCACCTTCACTGTCCTGTTTATCAGTTATTACTGCTATGTATCTTTAATTGCTGCTCGACGCACTTACCAGTACAGCCAATACCCAACAGCCGCGGCAATTAACAGCAGCAACAATATCAGGCCCCAGGGTTGTTTTTTCTCAGCATAGGGGTCTTTTAAAGAGCGTTTCGCGCCTTTAGGTAACTTAGCCAAGCCGGTTAACGCCGCACCAAAGGGCACATTAATTTTTGCTCTGGTGTTAACCGCCCAGCCATTGGCATCCAGTAAAGGCCCAAGATTACGCCGGCGTAGTGTCATAAAAGCCATTAACATAGAAGGACACGAAATTAGCAACATCACGCCAAGCAGCACTAACGGCACCTGCCACCACTGCAGCGAAAACAAACCAGCAACCACGGCGGCAAGCATGGTTCCCAGGGCACCTAATGCCAGACCGATAGCGGCAAAAATACCGGCAAATTTAGCAATATCAAAACCAGACGTCGAAGTGGCAGGCGTTGCGGCCGCACTGGCAACACCATTGGTGGTTTTGGCTTCAATATCTTTATCGCGCGATGCGGCAAATTTTTGTAATTGTCCTTCAATAAAAGCCGCTACCCGCTTGTAGGGTGACCAAAAGGCCTGGCGGATACTAACGGGTTGCGCCACAACCTTTATAACGCTGGCTTTCCAGTCCCGGCCTTTACGGTCATAAAATATACCGTTACGCCCGGGCACCATCAGCTCATCGACATCACCACCGGTGAGGGCGGCGACAATATTGACCGCCGCTTCACCCTGGCGTGTGCAGCTACAATACACCAGATAACAGCCACTGAACGGTGCCATACTGGCGTGACGGGCCATATCCGCCACATACAACACCAGCTCGCAACTGCGTTGATCCAGATACAGGGTACCGGCCTGGAAAATGGCTTTATTTTCGCCCTGATAAAAATCACTTAACGAAACATAGTTTCGCAACAAGGTAACCAGATTGCGCTGATAGTGCACCAGACGCTCTACTGCATCGACATTATCGGCAAAGGTTTTTTCAGCCAGATCAAGGGCGATTAACTGCTCAAGCTGCGCTGAGGTATCGTTGGTGACTATAGAGGCCAGACGCTCAAACTCAAGCTGATGTAATGCTGATTCTGGCTTGGCTGCCTGCCAGGCGCGCCACGTTGCCAGTTTGGCCGAAATAGCTGACCAATCGGCAAAACTCAAACTGTCCGGGGTTTTACCCAGCAGAGGCTTAACAACCACCAGGCATAACTGCTGAATTTTCTCCGCCCAGGCCGGGTTAATACCCTGCCCTAATGGTAATGCCAGGCCCGCGCCCACCTCAGCCAGCGGTAAAGCAGCAATATCATCATCGCCCTGGCCTATTGCCCGGTTTGCCAACACGGCGTACACGGTGGCCTCAGGATTTAACGCCTGGGCAGCACGGCTGTCAAACGCGGCTAACTGGCAGCGGACAAAAAAGTCATCTACTTTTGCCTGCACGCTGTCAAATACCGCAACGGCTGCTGCAGTATCGCTACCCAATGGCTGTAAGTCTTCAGATTCAGCGGCTCCGGCTTTATGCCAATCAACTATGGCCTGTGCCTGGGTCATAAAACTGCTTAACATTTCGGTGTCAGTGCCCATGCCGCCACTGCGATCAGCCACGCCACCTAATACACTGACAATATCGTTGATCAGCTGTTTTACGTCAGCATCAGCGGCCAGCTCGGCCATAACTACGCCATCACCATTGAAATGATCCGGCGAAAATAAACGGGATTTATCAGTAAAATCGTCAGTCTGCAAACTGTCATCGGCCGTTTTACCGGTGTATTGCAGTACACGCAAAGCAGCCGTTTTAATGGCCACGCCGCTTTCATCAGCGTCAGATATTGCATCCAGTGGCACACCCGCTGGTTGAAACATCAGGTCGGCATCGGTAAAGCGCTGGCAACACCAACTTACTGCAGCCTGTATTTCCGGCACCCGTATCTGGCCGTCAGCGTCGAAATCTAATAGCGCCAGAGTGCGGCTGTCAATTTCCAGCCCCGAGGTTGGGCAGCTCAGCACTGTCCAGAGTTTCGGATCAAGCTCGCTTAGGTGTTGTAAGTCGGCGCCGGTTTCCAGCGCAACCTGATCAAAACCGCCAGAGCGGAAAAAACGCCATTTATGTTGTGTAGTATTGTCAGCCACTGCCGTCGCTCCCTGAGACGAAAAATTCAATTTAGCATAATGCAGCGCCACACTATTTACCAAGTGCTGAATGTGCTGCCAGATACAAAATGTATCCGCTGGCAACTTTATCGGCTACCCGAATGGGCAACCAACCCAACTGGCTGGAAAATGTGTAATGTGGAAATTTAGCCAGCGACATTGCCAAGCTATGCAGCTTTATTGCATAATCATCCGGCTTCATTTTTGCTTTATAGCTTTTGGCCCACGCTTTGCGTGGGCTTTTTACGTTATGCTCAGCGCTCAGCCTTTATCATCATGGCCAATACGGCTGGCGACAGCACCGGTTTGCTGCTGGTATTTCGCATCCAAGCGTTTGTTGTATGGCCGCTCAGCCGGGCCTGTCATCAGCTCAAAGTTCAGCGCACCAATTTTCATCTGTGGCCGCAGCGCCAGTGGCAGCTTGCCGCTGTTGTAAAACTCCAGCACGATATTGCCAGACCAACCCGGGTCAATCCGGTGTGCAGTAACATGCACCATAAGGCCCAAACGCGCCAGTGACGAGCGGCCATCTAACCAGCCAACGATATCATCCGGCAAGGTGACCGATTCCAGCGTCATCGCCAGTGCCAGCTCACCGGGGTGTAAAATAAACTTATTGCCATCAGCTATGTATATTTCATCGCTCATTACGCTGTTTAGCGCTTTATCCACTTCGGCGCGTGGGCCGCTTAAATCAATGTAAGCAGCCGTATGGGCGACAAATACGCGAAATTTATTGCCCAAGCGAATATCAACACTCACGCCGCTTATCATGTCGGCGTCCGGTAACGGGGTAATGCTAATTTTACCTTCGGCTAAATAGCGTTCTATATCGCGGTCACACAGTCTCATCTTAATCGTCCGTTATTATTATTTCAGGTTGGCCGGCCGCTTGCGCAGCAGCATGCCAATGCAATGCCAACATTAATTGCCGGCCGATTGTACGGTAAATTTGCGCCACTGGCTGCTGTTTTAGCACTATCGGCACCCCGGCATCGGCCTGCTCGCGGATCTGTTTTTGCAGCGGCAACTGGCCCAGCACCGGCACCTGATAACGCTCTGCTAATAAGATGCCACCTTCGGTACCAAAAATATCGTCCCGTGTGCCGCAGTGGCTGCACTGATAAAAACTCATATTTTCAATCAGGCCCAGCAGCGGAATATTCACCTGGCGAAACATGCTGATAGCTTTTTCTGCATCGGACAGCGCCACATCCTGCGGCGTGGTTACCACCACAGCACCGGTTACCGGCAGCTTTTGCGCCATAGTCAGCTGGATATCACCGGTACCCGGTGGCATATCAACAATTAAATAATCCAGCTCTGGCCATAATGTTTCGTTCAGCAGTTGTAATAGCGCCTGGCTGGCCATAGGGCCACGCCAGACTGAGGCTTGCTGTGGGTCAACCAGAAAGCCGATAGATTGCAAATACACACCATGGGCAAATTGGGGCTGCATTAACTTATTATCCGGCGAGCTGATCTTCTCGCCGCTCAGCCCCAGCATCACAGGAATAGACGGGCCATAAATATCGGCATCCAGCAAGCCTACTTTAGCGCCTTCCAGCGCCAGTGCTACCGCCAGATTCACGGCAGTGGTCGATTTCCCCACCCCGCCCTTACCGGAGGCAATAAGAATGATTTGCTTAATATCTTTAAACACCGGCGCTGTTGTCAGTTGGTAATCCAGCGTTAACTGATAGTTAAAACCGGCATCAGTCAGCGTCTGCTGCAGCGGCTGCGCTATGGATAACAACGGCAGCTTCAGGCTGATACGCAGATTGTTTTTCTGCAGACTTACGCTGTCGAGTAACAACGCCAGCGGCGCGCCGCTATCAGGCAGTTGCCAGTGTTGCAGCAACTGCTGTGCTGCTTCAGGCAAAGCATCGGTTTTGGCAGATTTAAACCAGTTAAACATCAGCAAGTTCCAAATTCAGGCTTTAATACGTTTTTTTAGCGGATCCGTGCCTTGGCGGGTGCGGATCGATGGCGGCTAGTGTATCATTTAGTGAAATTTTTTCAGTTATTTATGCAAAAGAGCACCGCTTAATGTCGACACGCAAAATACTTGTTACCAGCGCTTTACCCTATGCCAACGGCCCTATCCATTTAGGCCACTTACTAGAATACATTCAAACCGATATTTGGGCCCGGTTTCAAAAAGCCCGCGGCCATGAATGCTATTACGTTTGCGCCGACGACGCGCATGGTACGCCTATTATGCTTAAAGCGCAGGAGCAAGGCATTACGCCGGAGCAAATGATTGCCAAAACCAATATTGAACACCAGGCTGACTTTGCCGGTTTCGGCATTGGCTTTGACAATTATCATTCAACCCACAGTGAAGAAAACCGCCAATTTGCCAGCCAGATTTACACCAAACTCAACGATGGCGGCTACATTAAGCGCAAAACCATTAGCCAGTTATTCGATCCGGAAAAGCAGATGTTTTTGCCGGACCGTTTTGTTAAAGGTGATTGCCCCAAATGTGGCGCCCTGGACCAAAACGGCGACAGCTGCGATGTCTGCGGTGCCACCTACAGCCCGACTGAAGTAAAAAATGCCCGCTCTGTAGTGTCAGGCGCCACACCGGTATTAAAAGATTCTGAGCATTACTTCTTTGACCTGCCTGCTTTTAGCCAGATGTTGCAAGACTGGACGCGCAGCGGCAGCTTGCAGGAGGAAATGGCCAATAAACTACAGGAATGGTTTAAAGACGGCCTGCAAATGTGGGATATCAGCCGTGATGCGCCCTACTTCGGCTTTGAAATACCGGGCGCGCCGGGTAAGTTCTTTTATGTCTGGTTAGATGCGCCTATCGGTTATCTGGCCAGCTTTAAAAACCTGTGCGATAAAACCGGTATCGATTTTGACAGCTTCTGGAAACTGGATTCCGATGCCGAGATATACCACTTTATCGGCAAAGACATTATTTATTTCCACAGCCTGTTTTGGCCAGCTATGCTGCACGGTGCCGGTATGCGCAAGCCTAATGCCATTTTCGCCCACGGTTTTGTTACCGTAAACGGCGCCAAAATGTCTAAGTCGCGCGGTACTTTTATTAAGGCACGCACTTATCTGGATCATTTAAACCCGGAATACCTGCGCTATTATTTTGCTTCTAAACTAAGCAGCAGCATTATTGATCTGGATTTAAACCTGGATGATTTCAGCCAGAAGGTTAATGCCGATTTAGTCGGGAAAGTGGTGAATATTGCCAGCCGCTGCGCCAGCTTTATTACTAAGCGCTATGATGGCAAGTTATCGGCTACCGTGGCAGAGCCTGCCCTGCTGGCAGAATTTACTGCCGCAGGGGAAAGCATTGCCGACAGCTTTGAAAAACGTGAGTTTGCCCGGGCCATCCGCGACATTATGGCGCTGGCCGATAAAGCTAATCAATACATTGACGCCAAAGCGCCCTGGGTGCTGGTAAAAGATGACACCAAACAGCAGGAAGCACATGACGTTTGTTCAATGGGCATTAACCTGTTCCGTGTATTAATGCATTATTTAAAACCGGTGTTGCCGTTAATGGCAGCAGAAACGGAAGCCTTCTTAAACAGCGAACTGAACTGGAACAACTATCAGCAGCCGTTAACCAGCCATGCCATCAATCCGTTTAAAGCACTGATGCAGCGGGTTGACCCGGTAAAAGTAACCGCCATGCTTGATGCATCGAAAGACAATCTGCAAGTGCAAACGGCAGCACCGGTTAAAGCTGCTGCTAAAGCAGAAAAAGCCGTAAGCACAGAGCGCGAGCCAATCAGCGATACCATCAGCATTGATGATTTTGCCAAAATTGATTTGCGCGTGGCTAAAATCATTAAAGCCAGCGCCGTAGAAGGTGCAGACAAACTGGTGCAACTGCAACTGGATATTGGCGGCGGCGAAGTACGTCAGGTGTTTGCCGGAATTAAATCGGCTTACAACCCTGAGCAACTGGAAGGCCGCTTAACCGTGATGGTGGCTAATCTGGCGCCACGCAAAATGCGCTTTGGTTTATCCGAAGGCATGGTGTTAGCCGCAGGCCCTGGCGGTAGCGACTTGTTTATTCTGTCGCCAGATGACGGTGCCCAGCCCGGTATGCGCGTGAAGTAACGGTTTCAGGCAGCTTTTGGCTGCCTGTATTTTTTTTAAAAAGGCAACGGATGTCCAGTAAACACCCTTATCGCAGCTTTAGTGCATTATTTCTTACCACTTTGCTAATGTTGGTGGCTCAGGGTTCGTTGTCAACTTACCTTGGCTTATCGTTGGCACAGCAAAATGTCGATTCTATCTGGATTGGCGCGTTAATGTCCTGCTATTACCTTGGCCTGGTACTGGGCTCTAAACTTGGCCACAAAGTTATTGCCCAGGTTGGCCATATCCGGGCCTTTGTCGCCAGTGCTGCCATTGTCAGTGCTTGTGCCATGACACATGTGCTAATTGACCAGTTGGAAGTGTGGCTGGTAATGCGCGTTATCGTCGGCATGGGCATGATGTGCCAGTATATGGTGCTGGAAAGCTGGCTGAACGAGCAAACCGAAAGCTCGCAGCGCGGCACTGTGTTCGCCTTTTATATGATCACCTCTTACCTTGGCATGATAGGCGGCCAGTTAATGCTAAGCCAGTTTCCTGAGCTGGGTATTGCGCCATTGCTGATTATCAGCATGTGTTACTCGCTGTGTATTGTGCCTATTGCGCTAACCAAGCGAATTCATCCGGCACCGCTGCAACCTGCCCCTCTGAGAATTCTGGCGTTCTGGAAACTGGTGCCTCAGTCACTGACTGCAGTAACGGTAGCGGGCATGATGGCAGGTGCTTTTTATGGTCTGGCACCCGCCTATGCTGCCAGCAAGGGTATGGATACCGGCCAGGTAACGCTGTTTATGTCGGTAACCATACTGGCCGGCTTGCTAGCCCAATGGCCGATGGGCAAAATTTCAGACCGCATCCCACGCAGCCGCATTTTGCGCTTTAATGCAGCAATACTGACGCTTCTAACACTGTTAATGGCTTTGCTGCCGTTATCTGGTTTTGCGTTGCTGATTGCCACCTTCTGTTATGGCGTACTGGCTTTTACGCTGTACCCTATTGCTTCTGCTTTTGCCAACCAGAACGTGGAGCAAAACGATCGGGTAGCCTTATCTGCCACGGTATTACTGACTTTTGGCCTGGGCGCCTGTTTTGGCCCATTGCTGGCGTCGGCACTGATGCAGTTAATCAGCCCGGCTATGCTGTATGCCTTTATCAGTTGCTGTGCTCTAACACTGTTTTTGCGGCTGAGCCGGGTAAATTACACACAAAAAATGGTTAAGCGGATGATGGACGAGCAACAAAATGCCCAGTTTAAAATGGGTTCGGGTGATTTGGTATCATCACCACTGGCGGCCGCGCTTGATCCGCGTGTTGACGAAGAAGTGGTTGTGGCGCAAATGCGTGATGAAGATTTTATTGCCGCTTATCAGCAAGTACCTGCCGGCTATGATGAAGATATTGAACAAGAGCAGCAGTCGGAAGATCATTTTGATCCCGCCGAGCCCGCTAACAACTACCCCAGGAATACTGAGCAAAACAAAACCGTCTGATGACGGTTTTGTTGCTGTGCTGCTTATTTGCTAGTAACTGTGTTAGTTACTGTGCATCACTACTTTGTTCCACAGGTTTTGGTTTTTAACATAAGAGAAGTATTCATCCGGGCGCCAGAACTTAGGCAACAACGGCATGTTTTTGCGCTCTTCAAAGTTTGATACCAGTTTGCTCAGAATCTCCAGTAAGCGCTCTTCACTGATCCGCTCCAGCTTTTTCCGCGCTTGCGGGTAATACAGGTTGTTTTCAACACTGACAATACAGCCCTGAGCAGACACGTTGTAAGTCAAGTTACGGGTAACCATACGGCAGATAGGCTGGCGGATATCTGCCGGATAAAGCCCAGTAACAATGGCATATTCGTAACGATCCAGATCCTGTCGATCGGAGTCTTTCGGAATATAAGTTATACCAAAGCCCTGCGGGAAAATACCGGTAATTCTGAGCAGCGCATCTACCGCGACCTTGCTATATACGCCCTTCTCAACACCTTTTTCCAGCACCAGCGCTACTTTAGGCAACGTTTCGTAGGCAAAGCTGCTTTTGGTCGACAACACAACTGAGGTATAAATTTGCGGAATTTTAAGCACATTGCCAATACCGTGTTCTGGCTTAATAGCATTTTTCAGCAAGGTGAGGACAAAATTCTGCCGCTCGCCTTCGAGCTTAATAAACTGGTCACGCTCTTCTCTGGAATTACCGCTGTATTTATCCAGCCCTAAACCCTGCGTAATATATTTCAGGCTTTCGCGATAACTAATTTGCAGCAACGCCAGCCGCTCGTCATTCTCAAGCACCCGAAACTCGTCGGCTTTACCATCAGCACCTTTTAATATCAGTTGCGCTTCAGGGTGGCAGTTACCAATATCCTGCAGCAGTGCAGCCATTAACAGCGGGATCTGCACGTCATCGCGAAACGGATCATACTCACCTTTGCTCGCTTTTAAACCTTTGCTGGCCTGGTAACGCTGCTGCACATAAGCATTATTCAGCTCACCATCGGTTAGCAGTTTGTCCAGCAAGCGCAGTGACAAAATGGCTTTATATAAATGCTTACTTTTTTGATTACTGGCGGCAATATGCTTGCCTTCGGTGGGCGACAACAGCTGAATAGTACCGAGTAATTTGGCACTGTTCATGTGAGTATCTTCTTGCGATTCGCCCTGACATAACTCCAGAATATCCAGACAAATCTTTTTCAGTGCCGCCATGCGGGCATTGGCTTCTTCACTTCTGGCCTGCTGAAAGGTTTGCCTTTCACTTTGCGCTTGCTGCAAATTACGCTCAACCAGCGCCAGATCGCGTTTATTTACCTGCTTCTGCCGGTTTTCAAACAAAAATACCTGTTGCTCCAGCTCTGTTTTTTCAGCCTGTTGCGCTACCGCCTGCTGAAAATACTGCACCGCCTGCTCGTACATGGAGTCGGCTACTGCTGTCGTATCACAAATACGGTTAATCAGTGTTGACACCAACTTACTGTACGTTGATTTTCCGATGCTACCTAAAGTCATTCTGGTAAGGCGTCCTTGTTACAATATGCTCGCTGCCCGGCTGGCACAAAATGTTGTGTGGGCAGGTAAAGGTGTTCAGCAAATCAGAATGTTAACACAAGCTTGCCAATGGTGGCATTACTGGCCATTAGCTGATGTGCAATTTGTGCCTGGCGCCAGTCAAATTGTTGTTGCAGCACAGGCTGTATCTGGCGCTGCGCCAGCATGCTGGCAAAAGCCTGACTAAACGCCTGAGTAAGATTAGTTTTATACCGGTTACTGCGGTTACGCAAGGTAGAACATATCAGCTGGCCGCGGCGTTTAAATAAAGGTGCTAAATTAAGTTGTGGTATGTCATACCCGCCCATCATGGCATACAGTACAATTTTGCCATCCATTGCCAATAAAGGGATCTCGCGGCTGATATAATCGCCAGCTACCGGATCCAGCACCAGCTCCACGCCTTGTGGCCAGTGGTTGGCTAATTCCTGTTCAAAAGCGTGTGTTTTATAGTTTATCGCCAGCTCGGCACCCAGTGCTGCACACACCGCCAACTTATCAGCGCTGCTGGCCGTAACTGCCACTTTTGCACCAATGGCTTTTGCCAGTTGTATGGCTGCCGTACCCACACCACTGGCGCCGGCGTGAATAAGCACCCGCTGATTGCTCTGCAGGTTACCGATGCTACACAGCAACTGGTAAGCAGTTAAGAAGACTTCTGCCGTCGCTGCAGCTTCTGCCATGCTGTAGCCTGCAGGCACCGCCATGGCATGGCCGGCATGTAGCAGTGCATACTCGGCATAACCCCCACCCGGCACTAAACCAAACACTGCTTTACCTAACCAGCTTTTATGCAGTGGCCCGGCAGCAACCACCACGCCAGCCACTTCCAGCCCCAGAATGTCGCTTTCGCCCTCTGGTGGCGGATACAAGCCACGGCGCTGCATTAAATCTGCCCGGTTAATACCTGCAGCGGCTACCTTAACCAGCAGTTGTTCTGCTGACGGTTGTGGTACTGCGCGCTGTTCGATACGCAATGTGCTGTCTTTACCGGCGTTTTCTACGGCAATAACCTGCATAGTGGCGGGGATGTTAACCAAAACTAACTCCTTAGCAAATTGGCTGCTTTAGCTTAAATTGTGCTTTAGCTTTGGGCAGCGCTTCTCTACAATGCGGCCTTTAGTCTAGCACAGTGTGTAAACGCCCATGAATAAGCCATCAGTCTCATCTGTATTACCCCGACTAACCCTGCAGGAAACCCGGGAGAAGTCATTAAAACGGCTGCATCCGTGGATATTCTCCAAAGCAGTGAAAAGTGTCAGTGGCAACCCTGCCAATGGCCAGACGGTTGAGGTAGTCAGCAGCAAAGGTGAATGGCTGGGTTATGGCGCTTACTCTGCCGAGTCGCAGATCCGGGCGCGGATTTGGAGCTTTAACGCGCAAGAGCAAATCGACGCGGCGTTTTTTCAGCGCCGTATTGCCCGCGCCTGGCAGTTACGCACAGAGCTGTTTGATCTTAGCCACACCACAGGTTTAAGGGTGGTAGCGGCAGAATCTGACGGTTTACCCGGTGTTACCATCGATAAATACGACACCATACTGGTGTGCCAGCTGTTATCTGCCGGTGCCGATGTCTGGCGTGATGCCATAGTGCAGGCTCTGATAGCGTTGTTTCCAAAGCACAGTATTTATGAGCGCTCTGATGTTGATGTGCGCAAAAAAGAAGGCTTAAAACCGGTTACCGGCTGGCTGCATTTGCCGCGTGATAACGGTGAAGTCGTGATTAAAGAACACGGTATGTCGTTGCTGGTTGATGTAATGCAGGGCCATAAAACCGGCTTTTATCTGGATCAGCGTGCCAGCCGGGCCGCTGCCAAACGTTATGCCAAAGATAAAACTGTGCTGAATTGCTTTAGCTATACCGGTACTTTTGGCGTAGCAGCACTGCAAGGTGGTGCGCTGGCGGTAACCAATGCCGATTTATCTGATCTGGCGCTTAGCACTGCCCTGAAAAATGCTGAACTTAATCAGCTTAATTTGTCAAAAATTGATAACGTTAAATTTGACGTATTTAAACTGTTGCGCCAGTACCGCGAGCAAGGTAAGCAGTTTGATATGGTGATCCTGGACCCGCCAAAATTTGCTGAAAGCAAAGCGCAGCTGATGGGAGCGTGCCGCGGTTATAAAGATATCAATATGGTTGCGATGCAAATTGTAAAACCCGGTGGCCTATTGCTGACGTTCTCTTGCTCTGGCCTGATGGAAGACAGCCTGTTTCAGAAAATTGTTGCCGATGCGGCACTGGATGCCAAGCGCGACTGCCTGTTTATTGAAAAGCTGAGCCAGGATAGTGATCACCCTATCGCCAGTTTCTACCCGGAAGGCAGTTACCTGAAAGGCTTAGTGTGTAAAATCTATTAAAACCATAAGCTTGGTATCAGCCAGCCCTTAAGGTATGCTGATACCACTTTGTTATCACCGGAGAAACAGCATGAAAGTATTAGCACTTGCCTTAGCACTGAGTAGCAGCCTGGTTTCTGCAGCGAACTGGCAGTTGGATAATAGCCAGTCAGCTTTGCATTTTGTCTCAGTAAAAAATGATGTGGTCGCTGAAACGCATCAGTTTAAGCAGCTAACCGGCAACTGGGATGGCAGCAAGGTTAGCATCAGTATTCCTGTGAGCAGCCTGGATACACTGATCCCTATTCGTAACGAACGCATATGGCAGTATGTACTGCAGGCGGAGCAATTTGCGGCCATTACGGTATCCGCAGAGCTTAAACAAGATGCGGTAGCAAAACTGGCGATCAGCGACAGCATGCTGCTGGAGCTGCCACTGAACGTTACCATCGCCACAGAAACGGTGGCGCTAAATGCCAAACTGCGTATTACCAAACTCAGTTCTAGTACACTGCAAGCGGTAACAGAAGCGCCACTGATGCTAAATACCAGCAGCTTTAAACTCACTGACGGTGTAGCAAAATTGCAGGAGCTGGCAGGACTTAAGAGTATTGACGCCCTGGTACCGGTTAGTTTTACTGTGCGCTTTAACCAACAGTAAAAGCTTAATTTGGCTAAGCCCTAATGCAAAAAAAAGCAGCTTTGGCTGCTTTTTTTATTGGCTAAGTTTAATTTAGCTCCATAAAAGCTAAACCCAACTGATAAATATCTTCACTTTCCTGGCTGCAGCGCATCACTTTTGCACTTGCATCCAGTGGCGGTATGCTGGCATTAGCAGAATCAAGCCGCACCCGGATCAAGGTGCCCATCTCCAGCGGTTCATCCACTTCAATTGACATACCTGATGCACTTAAATCACGGCAAATGCCATCTATCACCCGCCCGGTTTCAGGATCATTAATCATCAGTTTTACGTCAGCATTGACCATCATCCTGAAATAATGCCGGTTGTCGCCTTTTGTCAGCATAATACCTCCCTTAACTACGTCAGGGTTAGTTATAGAACTTTCCATCGCTGGTGTAAAGTAGGCGTTAACATATCGTCGCTATTACACCTTCGCTTCATTCACTGCATGCAGCACTCTTTTCACCGACACCGGGTACGGCGTGCCCAACTGCTGTGCATGTAAAGACACTTTGAGCTCTTGCAACATCCAGTAAATTGCCTGCACCGGCTCAGGTAATATCTTGCTACCGGCAAATTTACCTAACAGGTTATTGTAGCTGTCAAAAGCTTTTTGATACTCGTGCATCAATAGGCGGTCACGCTGCGGATCAACCGGCAGTTTTTCCAGCCGTTTTTGCATTGCCTGCAAATAACGCAATATATCGTCTAACCGCGCGGCGCCATGGCCACTGACAAAGCCTTTAAAAATCAGCTCGTTCAGCTGCTGCTTAATATCGCCTTGTGATTGCACATGGGCTAAATCAACTTTGCCTTTTAAGCGCTTTTGGATGTCATGGCACAGAGTTAATATTTGCTCCACTTTCAGCGCTATCGCCACTACATTGTCACCCAGCTCTGCGCGCACTTTCTCTCTGAGCTGAGTAAAATCTTGTTCATTCTGCGGCAGCTCACCCGTGGCTATTAATGCATCAACGCCGGCAGCGATACAATCATCTATCAGCTCCAACACCCGCCCAAAGGGGTTAAAGTACAAACCCAGCTTGGCTTTGTTTGGTAACGATTCCTGCAGATATTTTACCGGTGACGGAATATTCAGCAGCAATAAGCGCCGCAGCCCCTGCTTTGTTGTTTCCAGAGCTTGTTGCGGGTTATCCAGCAGCTTTATTGCCACAGAGTCACGCTCGTCCACTAAGGCCGGGAAAGCTTTAATTTCATAGCCGGCCTGCAGTTTCACGTATTCGCGCGGCAGCTGGCCAAAGCTCCATTGTGTCAGCTTATCCTGTTCTATGCCCTGCTCGGCAACCTGGCTTAAGCTTTGCTGCACTTCGCCCTGCAAGCCTTGTTTTAGTAAAGCCAGCGAGCGGCCCTGGCGCAAAGTGGTGCCTTTGTCATCTACCACTTTAAAATTCATTTTTAAATGCAGCGCCAGGCTGGTTAAATCCCAGGCATCTTCCGGAATGGTTACGCCGGACATCCGCTTTAACCGCTGCGTAATGACATCAAGCAATTTGCCTTCATCAGGGTTCAGCGTTTGCATTAATGCATCGGCATAATTGGGTGCTGGCACAAAATTACGCCGGTATTGCTTGGGCAGCGATTTAATTAATGCCACCAGTAATTCGTGACGCAGCGCGGGGATCAGCCAGTCAAAGCCGTTATCATCCAATTGGTTTAACAGCGCCAGCGGAATAATCACGCTGACACCATCGTCCGGCTCGCCGGGCGCAAAATGGTATTCCAGCGGCAGGGTTAAATTGCCCTGACGCCAGGTTTCGGGGAATTTATCGGCGGTAATATCACTGGCATCGCGGTTAAGCAGGCTGTCGGGATCAAAGTTAAGAAAAGAGCCATCTTCGCTGCGCTTTTTCTTCCACCATTTGGCAAAATCAATGCGGTTATTCGTCCACTGTGGCACGCGCTGAAGATAAAACGCCGCCAGGGTGTCTTCATCAACCAGAATATCGCGCCGGCGTGATTTCTCCTCCAACGCGGTCACATCATCAATTAAGCGCTGGTTATGCTGTAAAAAGCTATCGTTAGTGCCCAGCTCCTGATTCACCAGGGCTTCGCGCACAAACAGCGTATGACACACTGCCGGGTCGATTTTGCTGTACAGCACCGCGCGTTTAGGCACAATAACCAAACCGTACAAACTGACTTGCTCATACGCAATTACCGCACCGCGCTTTTTCTCCCAGTGCGGCTCGCTGTAACTGCGCGTTACCAAATGTTCTGCCAGCGGCTCTATCCACTCCGGTTCAATTTTGGCCAGCGTACGGGCATACAACTTGCTGGTTTCTACCCACTCCGCTGCCGCTACCCATTTGGGTTTACGTTTAAATAAATGGCTGCCCGGAAACACATAAAACCGCGTTTGGCGCGGGCCTAAGTAATCGGCTTCTGAGTCTTTAAAACCGACCTGACCCAGCAAACCACTTAGCACCGCCTGGTGAATGGCCTGATAACCGGCCGTTTGCTGGTTTTGCTGATAGCCCTGCTCCTGCATAAGCTGGGTAAGCTGGCCGGTAAGGTCTTGCCATTCACGCACACGCAGGTAATTTAAAAACTCCTGGCGGCACAGGCGGCGAAACTGATTGTTGCTTAACTGCTCTTGTTGCTCCTGCAGGTATTGCCACAGCTTAAGCCAGGCTGCAAAGTCTGAGTCCGGGTCGGCAAAACGGGCATGACACTGGTCGGCTTTTTGCTGTTTATCCAGCGGCCGCTCTCGCGGATCCTGAATAGACAGTGCTGCGGCAAGCACCAACAGCTCTGCCAAAGCGCCGTTGTCAGCGCCAAACAGTACCATGCGCGCCAGCCGCGGATCTATTGGTAAGCGCGACAGCTTTTTACCCAGCTCCGTTAGCTGCAGGCCCTGCTTATTACGATTTAACGGAATAGCACCCAGCTCTTCCAGCAGCTTTACACCATCGTTAACAAAGCGGCTGTCCGGCTTTTGTAGAAACGGGAAGGCTTCAATATCGCCAAGGCCCAGCGCCAGCATTTGCATAATAACGGACGCTAAGTTAGTGCGCAGTATTTCCGGGTCGGTAAATTCCGGCCGGCCGTTAAAATCGTCCTCGCTGTACAGCCGGATACAAATACCGGCCGCCACCCGGCCACAACGGCCCTTACGCTGGTTGGCACTGGCCTGGCTGATGGCTTCTATCGGCAATTGTTGTACTTTTGAGCGATAGCTGTAGCGCGATAAGCGCGCGGTACCGGGATCTATCACATAGCGAATGCCGGGCACTGTCAGCGAGGTTTCGGCTACGTTGGTAGCAAGCACGATGCGCCGGCCGGCGTGGCTTTGGAAGATACGGTTTTGCTCGGCCGCACTTAATCTGGCATACAGCGGCAATACTTCAGTATGCGGCAGTTTTAACTTTTCCAACGCATCAGCGGTGTCACGGATTTCACGCTCGCCGTTTAAGAAAATCAGAATATCGCCCGGCGGCTCGCGGTATAGCTCGTCGACAGCATCAAAAATACCCTGCAGCTGGTCGGCGTCTTTGTCGTCCTGCTCGCTTACCGGCCGGTAACGCGTATCTACCGGAAAGGTACGGCCGGACACTTCAATTACCGGTGCATTAAAAAAGTGCTTTGAAAAGCGCTGTGGATCGATAGTGGCCGAGGTAATAATCAGCTTTAAGTCCGGCCGTTTCGGCAGCAGCTGTTTTAGATAACCCAGCAAAAAGTCGATATTCAAACTGCGCTCGTGCGCTTCGTCAATAATTAAGGTGTCGTACTGGTTTAAAAACCGGTCTTGCTGAATTTCGGCCAGCAAAATACCGTCGGTCATCAATTTGACGAAAGTATTGTCGCTGGTGTGATCGCCAAAGCGGATTTTATAGCCTACCTGGTTACCCACCTGACACTGCAACTCTTCAGCGATACGATCACAGACACTGCGCGCGGCTAGACGCCGTGGCTGGGTGTGGCCTATCATGCCGGCTACACCGCGGCCTAACTCGAGGCAGATTTTCGGAATTTGCGTAGTTTTGCCCGAGCCGGTTTCGCCAGCAATAATCACCACCTGATTAGCGGCAATAGCGGCTTTAATGTCGTCTTTTTTTTCCGATACCGGCAGTTGTGGCGGATAGCTTACCTTGGGCAAAGCGGCCAGCCTGGCCGTGCGCTGCATTTGCGAGCGGGCAATATCAGCAGCAATACGCGTTAGTTGTGTGCTTTTTGCGTCATCTGCCAGATTTTTGCAGTTATGTAACCGGCGGCGCAGGCGAAACTGGTCTTTTAACAGACAATCAGAAATGCGGGAAATAAGTTCAGATACAGAGATAACAGCTTCAGACAAAACAACGCCCTCGTTAACAGAGGGCGCCATGCTACCAAGAGCAGCAGGTAAAAATCCAGCGCTTAACGCTATCCTACCTTGCCATAATGCGAATGCAGCTCTTTATCTATCGCTCCGAGTACATCTGAGCGGGTAATAATGCCAAGTAAATAGCCATCATCGTCTACCACCGGGTACAACTTAGGTTTAGCTTTCAGCATAATTTGCGCTAAATCGATAATGCCATCATAGCCTTTTACCGTTAACACCGCCGGGTTCATCACGTCAGCTACTCTTGACGCCTGCTGATCATGATAAGTCGACATCAGCATACGTTGCAGACAATCCTGCTCGGAGATAAAGCCGACTATTTTGCGCTGTTCATCAATAACAGGCCCACCGGTTTGCCGTCCTTTAATCAAGCGTGCTACTGCCATTTCTACCGGCATATCAGCAGTAAAAGTAACCGGATAGCGGTTCATATAATCTGCCACTTTTAATAAATCCATGCTTCCCCCCTGCACTGTATTACTGAGCATCAGGCTCTTATTAAGGTTAGCCGAGTTTAGCCGCTTTGCTGCATAATCAGCTTTTGGCAGCAAAGATTTCGCTGATAACCTGCCCGCCTTCAGCTTTAAGTGCCCGGTACATGCCTTCGGTGTTAAATGTCCAGCTTAACTGCCCTTTGCTATCGACCACGATAACTCCGCCATCACCGCCCACTTTCTTCAATTCGGCCATTACTTCTTTTGCTGCCACAGCAGCAGTTTTTCGCTGATATTTCACTCTGGCACAAATATCACTGGCAACCTGATAACGGATAAAAAACTCGCCATGGCCGGTAGCCGATACCGCACAGCTTTTATTGTCGGCAAAGTTACCGGCACCAATAACGGGCGCATCACCAATACGGCCATAGCGTTTGGCAGTCATACCGCCGGTTGAGGTGGCTGCCGCTAAATTGCCTTTGCGATCTATTGCAACAGCTCCTACGGTGCCCATTTTCCAGGCCGGATCATAAGGTACTGCCGCCTGATGCGGTTGCGGCGCTATAGCCTGTTTTGCCCGTTGTAACGCCTCGTAGCGAAACTCTGTATTAAAATAGCTATTATCTACCAGTTCCAGCTTCTGCTGTTTGGCAAATTGCTCTGCGCCCTTACCGGAAAGCATAACGTGGTCTGATTTTTCCATTACAGCCCGTGCCAGCAATATCGGGTTTTTTACATTAGTGACACTGGCAACCGCTCCAGCGCTGCGATCACGGCCATCCATAATAGAGGCATCTAACTCATGGCTTTCATCAAAGGTGTACACCGCACCTTTGCCGGCATTAAACAGTGGCGAATCTTCCAATACCGTTACGGCTGCCGTTACCGCATCTAAACTGCTGCCGCCACGCTCCAGCACAGCATAACCCTGGTTTACCGCATGGGTTAACATGGCATGATAGGCTTGCTCCTGTGCTGGCGTCATAGTGTCGCGATTTATGGTACCGGCGCCACCGTGGATCACTATGCCTATCGGCGCTTTTGATGCCAGGGCACTGGCAGAACTTAGCATGAGTATAAAAAGTAGTAGTTGTTTCATTGTTCTAACTCCCCACACAGTGTGTTATCGCACCTTTGTACTGTATATCCTACGGCGGAGCAACTTTATGTAAAGCTTTCATGCCTGTTGCCATTGTGCTTTGTTACAAAGCCACTGCGGTATTTTTACCGGCCTGAACTATATTTATCACGATACAATCTGGCTGGGTGGTTTATGAAGTTACCGGTGTGGATATACCCAATCGCAATAATAATAGTACTGTTAAGTGGCTGTCAGTCCACTGCGCCTGTTATGTTATTTCCACCAGAGCAACTGCTGGTGGCACCAGCACTAAAAGGTGAAGTGACTGAGCCTGAAACAGCAGAGCAAATTTTTGCGTTACCGCAACACACCCGCTTTGAGCTGTTACGGCTGATTAGCTCTACTGATTCAATTGAAGAGCGCACCACCAGTGTACTGAAGCTAATTTTGTCTTACGCTCAGGATGGCTTACTTTATGACAACGCCGCCACCAAAACGGCCAGTGAAACGGTCGCGGCCGGCCGTGCTAACTGCCTGAGTTTGTCGATACTGGCCTACAGTATGGCAAAAGAGCTCGGCATGACGGCAGTGTTTCAGGATGTGCAGATCCCCGAATACTGGACCAGTGAGCTCAGCCAAACCTGGCTTAATGGCCATGTTAACCTGCGCCTGCAACACGGCAGAGCCCTGAGGGGAGCACCGGGCTTTGTGTTATTGGCAAAAGATATAGTAGTTGATTTTGATCCGTACAGCCTGAAGCAACAATTTCCGGAACATGCTATTAGTGTAAATCGCATTGTTGCTATGTTTTATAACAATAAAGCGGCTGTGGCTTTTGCCAGTGGTAATGATGCCCAAGCCTATCGTTACTATCAGGCGGCTATTGAAACGGATGCTTATTATGCACCAAGCTGGTCAAACCTTGGCATATTGTACCGCACCAACCAAATGCACAATTTGGCCGAGCGCAGTTACCAACAAAGCTTAACGCTGGATCCAAGCTCCACCAATACACTGGCAAATCTGGCTTATTTGCACCGCCAGCGCGGTGAAATAGCCAAAGCTGAGCCGCTGGAAAAACGTGTTATGGCTAGACGGCGCACTAATCCATACTACCATCTGATGTTGGGAAACGAAGCGTATAGAGGCCAAAGTTACGACACTGCCATTAGCCACTATGAAAAAGCCGTGGCGCTGGATGACAAGAACCATGAAGCCTACTTTGGTTTGGCCAGAAGTTACTACCGCATACAAAACAACCAGCAGGCAGCCAGTTATATGCTAAAAGCAACACACAATGCCCCTTCGGCTTATGATCAGCAGCGCTACCGGCATAAACTGGCGGTATTAAATCAGCTTAGCAATACTTATTAGCAAAAAACTAGCCAAGCAATAAGCGCTGTTCGGCTATACCCATGCTTAACACGTAAGGGTGTTCGCTTTGCTGAGCGGCTATAAAATCCTGCTTTGAGCTAAGCCCCTGCCAGTTAATCTCAATCAGGCTTTGCGCAACGGCCCCACCTAAGCTGGCGCCGGGGCCCAATAGAATAATATGCTGTGGCGCAAACTCTTTCACTGCCACCTGCAGCGCCTTACTAAAATCGTAGGTCTGACACACCTGATGTTGCAGCGTATAACGCTGCAGTGCGGCTAAATCGCTACCGAAATTAGGCCATATCTGGCCGCGGCCATCGATTAACGGTAAATGCGGCTGATTAAACCTCGCTGCTGGCCACAGCGACAGCGCTTTTTCCGATGCTCCCTGCATAAAGGCGGTATGAAAAGCGGCATGGCCTGCCAATAACATTGGAAAACGCTCATCACAAGGCGGTAGTGCCGCCATTGCAGCTTTTACTGCCTGTTCACTGCCAGCTATTACCGCATAACCGCCATACACAATTGACATAAACAACTCACTGCTGTGAATAGCCAGTTGCTGCTGCACTAACGCAATGCGGTTTATATCTGGTTGCCAGTTGTCATCAATAACCGGGTAAATAAATTGCGCACCGGCACCATCTGCTGTTAATTGCGCCATATCGGTTACCAGTTGCATACCGCTTGCAGGAGTCAGTACACCGGCGCAGCCAAGCGCCGTATACCAGCCCATAGAATTACCGGTAACAGCCACCACCTCAAACTGCTCTGAGTTAATGCTACGATAATCCGCCACTCCGGCGGCAAAAATCAGCGCAGCAGCGTTTTCGGCTTTTAAATGCGTGCTGCGGCTAAATACCGCCTGTTGATCCAATTCGCTTACGCTCGCTAGACCGGCAGCAGAGCGCACCGCATCAACCTGCGCCAGCAACGCCTGATCAGTAGAGTTATTGCTGATATAGCCCAACTCTGCTTTGTTGTAAGTACCGCGTCCCGGGCATACCACTAAGGCTGTTTTTTTCATCACACTACCTCCGCCGTGGTTTCACCCAGTAACTGAAATGCCTGGTCAATAATTTGCTGCACCGATGGCAACACCGCATAAGCTGCCGCCCCCAATGGGATAAAGCTGTCTTGTGCACACAAGCGGCTAAGATGAAAATAACCCGGTTTGGCTTCATGCAGCGCAGTAAACAGCTCTTCACTAAGTGAACCCCGACGGCGGCACTCATCTACAATCAGCACTTTGCTGCAACCTGCTAATGCTTTGATAATTAAATCTATATGCAGTGGCACCAGGGTGCGCAGATCCAGTACGCGTAACCGTATACCACGGTCATTTAATGCCAGCTCTGCCTGGCGGCTTAAATAATAGCCATTACCATAGCTGATAATAGCCAGCTGCTCGCCATCACCAAATACTGCCGGTTCGCCCAAGTCGGGTAAAGGCGTATCCGGCGCCGGATAATCACTAAGCCATAAGCCATCACCGGCGGTGATTAAATCACGCGTCATATACAGCGCTATGGGCTCAAGCAATATTACCAGGCGCTTTTGCTGATGCGCCAGCTGCACCGCCTGACGAAGCAACAAGGCAGCATCTTGGCCATTAGACGGACACAATAAAATAACGCCGGGAATATCGCGAAATACAGCAAAGGAGTTGTCGTTATGAAAATGGCCGCCAAAACCGCGCTGATAAGCCAGGCCGGCAATACGTATTACCATTGCATTGTGGTACTGGCCGTTAGAGAAAAACGGCAAGGTGGCGGCTTCGCCGCGGATTTGATCTTCCGCGTTGTGTACATAAGCCAGAAATTGAATTTCCGGAATAGCGATAAAGCCCTGTTGCGCCAGGCCAATGGCCATACCCAAAATACTTTGCTCATCCAGCAACGTATTAATGACGCGGTTACTGCCAAAGGCATGCACCAAATGCTGGGTTACGCCGTAAACTCCACCCTTTTTACCGACATCTTCGCCAAATACCACGGTATTAGTATACTGCGCCAGCACATCATGCAGCGCCCAGTTTAATAACTTGGCCAGATGTTGCTTTTTACCGGTGTTATGTTGGTCGAAAGCAAATAATTGCTGTCGCGCTTCAGCAACTGGTAGTGCAGGTACAGGCAGGGCCTGCCGCACTGGCGCAATGGATGCCATCACCTGTGTTGCAGTTGTCAGTTTAGGCCGGCTGCTGGCAACTGTAGCAACGCGGGCAATTTGCGCAACCAGCCTGTCCAGCTGTATCAATAATTGCTCTGCAGTAATATCCCCGCTGGCCAGCAGCGCGGCTGTGCTGCTAAGCAAAGGATCAAGCTCCAGCTCTGCATCAATTTGTGCTTTGCTTCTGTATGCCGCTTCTGCATCGGCACCGGCATGGCCAAACAGCCGCACGGTGGATAAGTGCAGCACTGCCGGTTTACGTTTACTGCGTACATAGTCGGCTGCACGTTTAGCTATGGCGTAAGTTTGGGCTAAATCGCGGCTATCGGCGGCAAAATACTTCAGTGCCGGTCTGTCGGCTAAATCCTGCTCTATCCAACCGCTGGGTGTCGGCGTAGAAATACCCAGGCCGTTATCTTCACACAAAAACAGCACCGGCAACGGCACTTGCTGATAAGCAGCCCAGCAGGCTGAATTAATTGCCCCCTGCGCCGTAGAATGGTTTGCCGAGGCATCCCCGAAACTGCACAGCGCTATAGCACCCTGTGGCCACTGGCCGTTTAATCCCAACCGCCGGGTTAAGTCTATTGCAAAAGCAGCACCTACAGCTTTAGGCAATTGTGACGCTATGGTACTGGTTTGCGGGGGAATGTTCAGTGCCAGGCTGCCCAGTACCTTATGCCGGCCGCCTGAGATCGGGTCTTCACTGCTGGCGCAAAATGACAGCAGCATATCGTATAGCGGCGTACTGCCCGGTAATTGCTTACTACGTTCGATAAAAAAGGCACCGCTGCGGTAGTGCAAAAACGCCGGATCGGTAACACGTAACGCTGCAGCAACCGCTGCGTTACCCTCGTGGCCGGCACTGCCAATGGTATAAAAACTCTGGCCTTTGGCTTGCAACAAGCGTGATTGTAAGTCCAGCAACCGGCTGCACAGCTGGCTGTGCCATAGCTGATACAGGGTAGAAAATTCAATACTGTGGCGGCTGCTGTGTACAGGCAATTTGCCGCTACTTAATCTTTGACGGTATTCATTAACCCAGGGATGCACGGCTTCTGACATAAGGCTTACTCCGCTTCAGTAAAATGTCAGGCTTGTTAGCCGCTAAATGCCTGTAAGCCGGTTTGCGCGCGGCCTAAAATCAGTGCATGCACATCGTGGGTGCCTTCGTAGGTATTTACCGCCTCCAGGTTCATCACATGGCGAATTACATGGTACTCATCGGCAATACCGTTGCCACCGTGCATGTCGCGCGCCATGCGGGCTATGTCCAGCGCCTTGCCGCAGGAGTTACGTTTAATCAGCGAGATTGTCTCCGGCGCCAGTAAATTCTGATCCATCAGGCGCCCGGCTTGTAAGCAGGCCAGTAAGCCAATGCTGATTTCAGTTTGCATATCAGCCAGTTTTTTCTGAATAAGCTGATTGGCTGCCAGCGGCCGGCCAAACTGATGACGGTCCAGCGTATACTGCCTTGCCGCATGCCAGCAAAACTCTGCGGCGCCCAATGCCCCCCAGGCAATACCATAACGGGCTTTGTTTAAGCAGCCAAAGGGCCCTTTTAAACCGCTGACATCAGGCAGCAGCGCATCTTCAGGCACCTCAACGTTATCCATCACAATTTCGCCGGTAACAGAGGCACGCAGTGAGAACTTGCCTTCAATTTTCGGCGCGGTTAAACCTTTCATGCCCTTTTCCAGCACAAAGCCACGAATATCACCATCCAGTTTGGCCCACACCACAAACACATCAGCAATCGGCGAATTAGTGATCCACATCTTGCTGCCGTTTAATACATAACCGCCGGCGGTCTTTTTCGCGGTAGTACGCATGCCGGCCGGGTCGGAACCTGCATCCGGCTCAGTTAAACCAAAGCAGCCTACCCATTCGCCGCTGGCCAGCTTGGGCAAATATTTCATCCGCTGCGCTTCTGTGCCGTACTCGTGGATGGGGTGCATTACCAGAGAAGATTGCACACTCATCGCACTGCGATAACCACTGTCTACCCGCTCTACTTCACGCGCCACCAGGCCATAACAGACATAATTGACGGCAGAGCAGCCGTATTTTTCCGGTAAGGTGGCGCCAAGTAAGCCCAGTTCACCCAGTTCGGTCATAATTTCACGGTGAAAATGCTCTTCCCGGTTGGCTATCAGCACGCGTGGCTGCAATCTGTCCTGACAATACTGCTGCGCACTGTCGCGGATCATCCGTTCTTCTTCGGTTAGCATGGCAGAGAGCGCAAACGGGTCCTGCCAGTCAAAATGTGCACGTGTCATAGCAAATTCCTCAATAAAACCAGCGAAATAATTTTTGTTATGGCCAGATTAGCCTGCTTTGATATAGAGTTAAAATATAATAATTCTGTATCAGGTATAGTTTAAAACTATGGATATTCGCCAGCTCAGTTACTTTGTTGCCGTGTACGAACAAGGAAGTGTCAGCGCCGCAGCCCGCCTGTGCTGCGTGGCACAGCCCTCGCTTTCTGCCGCGCTGCGTCAACTGGAACAAGAGCTGGGGGTTACACTGTTTGTCCGGTTACCTAAAGGGGTAACACCAACCGAAGATGGTGAAAAACTGTATGGCCATGCCGGACGCCTGCTAAGTCAGCTGCAGTCGCTTAAAGCGTCATTCAGCCAACCGGTGGCACGGGTAAAATTCCGCCTTGGTTTAATTCGTGCGTTAGGTGTAGAGCGGATGAGCCAGCTATTGCGTGAATTCAGCAACAATGTGCAGGGGCTGGAATTGCATTTGGTAGAGCCTGATGAGCACTGTGATGCCCGCATCATTACCCCACAGCTGTTAAAAGCCGGTGAAGCATTTCAGCCGTTCTGGCATGACAGCTATTTATTGGCGATGCCGCCCGGTACACCGCTTAGCTTACAGGCTGAAGTGCATTTGGCTGATTTTGAACAACTGCCGCTGATAAAACGCACCCCGTGCGATGCCTGGAACACGCTGTATCCCGAGCTGGTGCGCCGCGGCATAAAAGCCGATGTGCGTGCGGATATTCAAACCATTGAGTATGCACTGGGCCTGGTTTCAGCCGGTGTCGGCTGTGCTTTAGTACCAAACTTTGACACCTTGCTACAACGCCAGGATATAGTGCTGCGCCCTATCGCCCAACTTAAACTGGAACGACAACTGGGGCTGGCCTACGGAAAAAATCAGACGTCTGCGTCACTGGCCGTGTTACGCCAGCTGTGCCAACCTGTACCTTAACCAGAAATTTTAAAATCACCGGCTTGATCTGACGCAATACTGCTTAGCGGCAATCACGATAAAGTACCGGCTTTGTCCGCCATACTTTGCAGGTTGCTCTATGTCTGTTGTGTCACACGCCAAAGATCAGGATAACGATCCGATAATTGCTTCTGTCCTGCTTAAAAAGCCCGTTTGCTGTAACAATACGCAAACTGTGCGCGAAGCAGCCAAGCTGATGCGCCAGCATGCTATCAGCTGTATTTTGATCACCGCTGCGCACAACGGCAAAGTGTGTGGTATCTGGACAGCAGCCGATGCCCGGAAACTGGATTTCAGCCGCCCGGAAGCAGCCGATACGCCACTGACACAAGTGATGAGCTCGCCAGTGCGCAGTGTTACCGATAGCAGCAGGCTTAGCAGCGCTGCCAGCACTATGCTGCAGCATGGCATCCGCCGCTTATTGGTGGTGAATAAACACGGCGACGCGGTTGGCCTGCTAACACAAAGCGATATTGTCCGGCAGCAAAAAATTGAATTTTATCTGCAATTTCGTGATGTCAGCTCCTGTATTACTGCAGCGCCCTTGCATTTAAATGCAGCTATGCCGCTGGCCCAAGCAGTAAAGCAAATGCAACAGCTTAATACCGAAGCCGCTATTGTACAGTTTAACGATGGCCGCAACGGCATTGTTACTGAACAGGATCTGATCCATTTTCTGGCGCAGCATAGCAACTGCCTGACAGTCGGAGAGCTGGCAACAACACCGTTGCTGAGCATAGCCTCTACGGCCACACTATTGCAGGCCGTAAAACTGCTGACAGACAATCAACTGCGGCATATTGCAGTGCACAACGATAACCTGCTGATTGGCTTATTATCTTTTAACGACATTTTGCGTAACGTTGAATACGCCTATGTTGACCAGCTCAGAACCGCGCTGCTGGCGCGCGATGTGGCGCTGCGCACCTCTGCCGATTATTTGCGGCTGGCGCATAAGGTTATTGATGCCTCGTTAGATGGCATAATGATCACTGACAAAGACGGTATTATTCAGTCAGTAAATCCCAGTTTTTGTCATATCACCGGCTATAGCATGCAGGATGTTATTGGCAACAGCCCGCGCTTATTAAGCTCTGGCAGGCACCAGCCTGACTTTTATCGCAGTATGTGGCAGGTGTTATTACAACAAGGGCGCTGGCAAGGCGAGATCTGGAACAAACGCAAAAACGGTGAGCAATATCCGCAGTGGCTTACCATTACCGCTATTCGTAATGAAGAGCAGCAAATAAGCCAGTTTGCCGCTATTTTCAGCGATATTACCGAGCGCAAACAGCAAGAGCAGAAAATCCACCAGCTGGCTTATATTGATGAGTTAACCGGCCTGGCTAACCGGCGCATGTTTCTTGACCGGCTGCAGCTCAGTTTAGCTAACGCGCACCGGCATAAGCATAAACTCGCGGTACTGTTTTTGGATCTGGATTTATTTAAACGTATTAATGACACGCTGGGCCATCAGGCGGGTGATCAGGCATTAAAAGAAGTGGCCAGCCGGATCAGCGCTACCGTGCGCGAAGGCGAATCGGTTGCCAGGCTTGGCGGCGACGAATTTACGGTCTTGCTACCCGAGGTAACAGATGGTTCAACAGTCGAGTACCTGGCAAAACGCATGATCTCCCAAATAGAAAAACCGGTGCGTTTACTTGGCCAGGAGTTTTTTCTTACCACCAGCATCGGCATTGCAGTGTATCCACAAGATGGCAGCACGGCAGAACAACTGGTAAAACATGCCGACGTAGCTATGTATCAGGCCAAAAGTGGTGGCCGTAACCAGTATTGTTTTTATCAGGCCAGCGCCGGGCAGCAAAATGCCGATGAATTAAAGCTGGAACAAGCACTGCGCGAGGCCCTGCGGTTGCAGCAACTGGATGTGCATTATCAGCCCAAATTTGAACTGGCAACCAAACAGCTAGTGGGGTTTGAAGCCTTAGTTCGCTGGCAACACAGTGAGCTTGGCACGGTATCGCCGGTGTTGTTTATCCCGCTGGCAGAAAAACTTGGCTTAATTGCCGCGTTGGGCGAGCAGGTATTGCAACGGGTATGCCTGCAACTGCAACAATGGCAACAGCTGGCTATTCCTGTATCAGTGAATATCTCAGCCCTGCAACTGGCAGATGCTGAGTTTGTTACCAGGCTGCGCCGGATAGTGCAACTGGCAGATATAGCACCACAGCTGATTGAACTTGAACTGACCGAAAGTTGCCTGATCCCGGAGCAGGCAGAGCAAACGCTGTATCAACTGATCCAACTTAAAGCCCTGGGGTTTAAATTATCTATCGACGACTTTGGCACCGGCTATTCCTCACTGTCATACCTGCGCCGTCTGCCAATAGATACGTTAAAAATTGATCAGAGCTTCGTGCAGGATTTGCCAGACAATATCAGCGCCTGCCAAATTGTCAGCGCCATTATTGCTATGGGTAAAGCCTTAGGGCTCGATGTAATTGCCGAAGGCATTGAACATCAGCAACAGCTGGATTTTCTGCTGCACGCAGGCTGTGATAAAGGCCAGGGTTATCTGGTGTCACCACCGAGGCCGGCACAGGATTTTACCCAGGCGTTATCTGGCTGAAAACGATTAAGCTGGTAGCCTCAGCGTAAACCAGCGTTGCATAGCTGAGGCTGTTGCCTATACTTAATTAACTTTTAGCTAAGGTAAAATAACCGTATGACGCTTTCTGCCGAGACTAAATCTCAGAACCGCCCACCAGTTGATCAGCCCAAACGACACAAGCCCTTATCGCACCGGGATGCAGAAGCAGCCTGCCCTGATGACGGCTCTGTTTGTGGTGAAGAAGATCCGGGTTCTGCACTGGAAAGTTTAATGGATGATGATAAGTAACGCGATAAGCCTGCTCTGATGTTATGATCGGTTTTTTTGTTGCCATCCCAAGCCAATTTAAAGTATTGAATTATGTCCGAACCCTTGTCTTTTTATTTCCACGACTACGAAACCTGGGGGGCTGATCCCAAGCGCGACCGCCCTGCTCAGTTTGCCGGTATTCGCACTGATCTTGAGCTGAATATTATTGGTGAGCCCGATGTCTGGTATTGCCAACTGGCAAACGATTACCTGCCACACCCGCAAGCGGCATTAATCACCGGCCTGACGCCGCAACTGTGTAACAAAAAAGGCTTGGCCGAAACTGAGTTTATGCAGCGTATTTTGCAACGTTTCAGCACACCCAATACCTGTGTGCTGGGCTATAACAACCTGCGCTTTGACGACGAAGTAACCCGATACAGCCTGTACCGCAATTTCTATGAGCCCTATGGCCGCGAATGGCAAAACGGCAACAGCCGCTGGGACCTTATTGACATGGTACGCGCTTGCTACGCCTTACGCCCGGAAGGTATAAACTGGCCTGTACGCGAGGATGGCAGCCCAAGCTTTAAGCTGGAAGAGTTAACGCGGGCTAATGGCTTAGCTCATGAAAATGCTCACGATGCGTTATCCGATGTGTACGCTACCATTGCTATGGCAAAACTGATAAAAGAAAAACAGCCCAAGCTGTTTGGTTATTTATTTGAGCTGCGCAAAAAAGCCAAATTGGCCGAATTAATTGATGTCGCAGGCATGACGCCACTGGTGCATGTGTCGTCTAAGTTTCCCGCCACTCAGGGTTGTGTCAGTTGGATAGTGCCGCTGGCGTTTCATCCGACCAATAAAAATGCTGTGATTTGCTATAACCTGCAGGCTGATCCAACACCGTTACTTGAAGACGATATTGCCACCTTACAGCAAAAGCTGTACACCAAAACGGCAGATCTGGCTGACGGCGAACAGCGGCTGGGTTTAAAGCTTATTCATCTGAATAAATGCCCTGTGTTAGCACCGGCCAAAACGCTGAGCGAAGAGCGCGCAGCCGCATTTGACATCGACCGTGCAGAGTGTCTTAAACATTTAGACTTTTTGCGCCAACATCGTGCCACGCAAGCTAAAGCGATAGAGCTGTATCAGCAGTTAAATGAGTTTCCGGCAGAAACCAACCCAGATTATCAGTTATATAGCGGCTTTATAAGTGATGGCGATAAGCAAAAAATGCAGCAACTGCATCAGTTACCACCGGAGCAGTTGGCCGTTAACGCCCCGGTATTTTCCGATGAGCGCCTAAACAACCTGCTATTTTTATACCGCGCACGTAATTATCCGGCCAGCCTGACCGACAGCGAACAACAGAAGTGGCAGCGCTACCGCACCGATAAGCTAATGCATGGCGTGGATAACCCTAACCTGACAATGGAAGATTTTAGTCTGGTGCTAGAAAATCTGGCGCATGAGCATGCCAGTGATGAGCAGAAGATGAAAATTCTAAAGTCGCTGTATTTGTATGTTCAGAGTTTATAACACTGCTTTTTTGCTGCGCAAAGCGAAGCCGCTAACCCCGTTTGCGCAGTCACAGAGTGTCTGAGCGAGCATCGTGAGCGAGTTGCTGTGGCGAGCACAACGGGTGTTAACGGCTCAAGCTTTTACACATCACTATTGAATTTCGTTAGCAATAAGTGAATACTTAGCACCATCTTGTCGGAGTGCCCAGCTATTTACAGCGGGCTGAGACCGTGAAAACGGGATCCGTTGAACCTGATCAGGCTAATACCTGCGAAGGGAAACAAGGGGAAATACAGCATATAACACAGTAGTAATCCGCCTGGCGGTTTTGCCACCTGTTATCACCTGCCCCCACTCCGGACAAGCAACCTCAACCTGTTAACCGGAGTTTGCTATGTCTGTACCAACATTATCCAACCGTGATTTACGTGCCCATGCGCGCGCCTATATTCAGGCGCTGCAGGGTGAAACTTTCCCGGGTTCCAGCCGCCGTTATCTGTTGTGCGAACAAAGCGGCGTGCAAGTACCGGTGCGGGATATTCATCTTAGCCCCAGCCGCTTAGCCGATGGCAGTGAGCAGCCTAACCGCAGCCTACCGGTGTATGACACCTCCGGCCCTTATGGTGACCCGGCACAGCAGTTAGATGTGCTCAAAGGCCTGCCTAAATTACGCCTTAACTGGATTACCGCACGCGCCGATGTTACGCCCTCGCCGCTACCACCCTTTGCTGATATTACCCTGGATGAGCAGATCACCGAGTTTGAGCATCAGCCACTGCGAGCCAAGGCCGGTAAAACGGTAACCCAATTACACTATGCCCGGGCCGGTATTATTACGCCGGAGATGTATTTTATTGCGCTTAGAGAAAATATGGCGGCTAGTGATGATGGCATCAGAAGCCATCAGGGCGAAAGCTTTGGTGCTGCTATACCCAAACAAATCACCGCAGAGTTTGTGCGACAGGAAGTTGCAGCTGGGCGCGCCATTATTCCGGCCAATATTAATCACCCGGAAGCGGAGCCGATGATTATCGGCCGTAATTTTAAAGTAAAAGTAAATGCCAATATTGGCAACTCTTCGGTCAGCTCCAGTATTGAAGAAGAAGTGGAAAAGCTGGTGTGGGCCACCCGTTGGGGCGCTGATACGGTGATGGATTTATCCACCGGCCGGCGTATTCATCAAACACGGGATTGGATCTTACGTAACAGCCCGGTACCGATTGGTACTGTACCGATTTATCAGGCGCTGGAGAAAGTTAAAGGCGATGTTAGCCAGCTGAACTGGCAGGTATTTTATGACACCCTGGTTGAGCAAGCCGAACAAGGTGTCGATTACTTCACTATTCATGCTGGTGTATTAAAAGACTATGTGGCCTTAACCGCTAACCGCGTGACAGGTATCGTCTCACGTGGCGGCGCTATTATGGCGCAGTGGACCAGGCTATATAACCAGGAAAGCTTTTTATATCAGCATTTTGAACAGATTTGTCAGCTTTGTGCTGCCTACGATATTTCACTCTCCCTGGGTGACGGCTTGCGCCCGGGCAGTATTGCCGACGCCAATGACGAAGCGCAATTTGCCGAGCTGCGTACCTTAGGTGAGCTGACTAAAATTGCCTGGCGCTATGATGTGCAGGTAATGATTGAAGGCCCGGGGCATGTGCCAATGCAGCTGATTCAGGAAAATATGACTGAACAGCTAAAACACTGCCATGAAGCACCATTTTATACGCTGGGGCCCCTCACCACCGATATTGCACCGGGCTATGATCATATTACCTCCGGTATCGGTGCTGCGATGATTGGTTGGTTTGGCTGTGCCATGCTGTGTTATGTCACTCCGAAAGAGCATTTAGGCCTGCCAAATAAAGAAGATGTAAAACAAGGCCTTATTGCATACAACATTGCCGCCCATGCCGCAGATCTGGCCAAGGGCCATCCGGCAGCGCAACAAAGAGACAATGCGTTGTCTAAAGCCCGCTACGAGTTTCGCTGGCAAGATCAGTACAACCTGGCATTGGACCCGTTTACCGCTAAAGCCTACCACGATGAAACGTTAAGCCATGAAGGCGCCGATGCCGAGCCATTTTGTTCCATGTGCGGCCCCAAGTTTTGCTCTATGCGGCTTAATCAGCAAATTCAGCAGCAAGAGGCCGCAACCGATGCTTGAGACACTCCCTAAACCCATCGTCTGGACTATTGCCAGCTCAGACAGTGGTGGCGGCGCCGGTATACAGGCTGATCTGCATACCTTTAGCGCTCTGGGTTGTCATGGCTGCACTGTTATTGCTGCCGTGACAGCACAAAACAGTACTGAAGTCGTCGGCTATGAAACAGTCAGCCCAACGCTGTTTATCACTCAGCTCAATTGTTTGTTGCAGGATATGTCACCCAAAGTGATTAAAATCGGCCTTATTCCTGATGCAGGCTTGTTGGAACAATTAGCAATCTGGCTGGTGCAGTACAAAGCTGAACATCAGTTTCTGGTTATAGCCGATCCGGTGTTAAGTAGCAGTAGCGGTTATAACTTTATCAGCCAAAGCACCGTGAGCATCTGGCGGCAACGACTACTGCCACTAATTGACCTTATCACGCCAAACCTGCCGGAACTGGCATTACTCAGTAACATGCCCCTCGCAGACAGCAATGAACAAGCAAATCGATTGTTGCAGTGGGGTGTAAAAGCCGTATTAGTTAAAGGCGGTCACTCTGCAGATACAGACTCGGTAACCGACCATTACTTCAGCCCGGAACAATACTTTAGCTTGCAACAGCCCCGGCTGAATACACTGCATAACCATGGCACCGGCTGTGTTTTGTCCAGCGCTATCGCTGCGGCATACGCTTTTGGCTATGAACTTGCTGATAGCATCATCGTTGCCCGTGCTTATTTGCAACAGGCTTTGAACCACAGCTACGCCACTGGCAGAGGTGCAGGTTGTCTGCAACATCATAGCTGGCCAACAAAGCGTTGCTATTTCCCGCAGTTAAAACTACCCCAGGATACACAGTATGCTGCGCTGAGCTTTGCCGGCATCAATACACCTATCGGCTTTTATCCGGTGATTAATAGTGTGCAGTGGTTAAAGCGTTTGCTGCCACTTGAACCCGATGTTATTCAGTTACGCCTAAAACAAGGTTCACCGGACGAGATTGAACTGCAGATAGCAGAAGCAGTGTTGCTTAGCCGTGATTATAAACTACGACTATTTATCAATGATCACTGGCAACTGGCCATTAAATATGGCGCTTATGGTGTCCACCTTGGACAGGAAGATTTAGCACTGGCTGATCTTAATGCAATAGCAGCAGCGGGTTTACGTCTTGGTATCTCAACCCATAGCTACGCAGAACTGCTGCGGGCATCTCAATTGCGCCCTTCTTACATTGCGCTGGGGCATATCTTTGCTACACGAACTAAACAGATGCCATCACAGCCGCAAGGTTTAACACGCCTGAAATATTATGCCGCGCTGTGCGACGATATTCCAACTGTCGCTATTGGCGGTATTAATACACAACGACTTGAGGCTGTATTGCAATGCGGTGTCTCCGGTGTTGCCGTTGTGTCTGCTATCACGGCACAAGCTGAAGCGGAGCAGGCATTTTTACTGCTTAAACATCGCGTGGAGCAATATTATGCACATCATGCTTAACAACACACCCCTTCAGCTTGCCACGCATTGCACAGTAGCGGAGCTTTTGCAGCAGCAACAGCTAAAAACTGAAGGCCTGGCAGTGGCAATAAATAATGTCGTCATTGCTAAACAACACTGGAGCAAACATCAGTTGCAAAATAATGCTCAGGTGCAACTGTTTCAGATAGTAACCGGAGGTTGACCATGCTTCACATAGCTAACAAAAGCTTTAGCAGCCGACTACTGTTGGGCAGTGGTAAATTTGCTAACCCCAACCTTATGCAGCAAGCAATACAAGCCAGCGGTTGTCAGTTGGTTACCCTGGCACTTAAGCGCCTGCAGTTGGATCAGCCACGAGATGATTTACTCAGCCCACTGCGTGAAATGAATATTCAACTGCTGCCTAATACCTCAGGTGCAAAAACGGCTAAAGAAGCTATTTTTGCTGCAGAGCTGGCACGTGAAGCACTGCAGACCAACTGGCTGAAACTGGAGATCCACCCTGATCCACGCTATTTAATGCCGGACCCCATCGAAACCTTACTTGCGGCAGAGCAACTGGTTAAATTAGGTTTTGTCGTACTTCCCTACTGCAGTGCAGACCCGGTGCTGTGTAAACGGCTGGAGCAAGCCGGCTGTGCCGCGGTAATGCCGCTGGGTGCAGCTATAGGTTCAAATCAGGGCTTACAAACGCGCGCTATGCTGGAAGTTATTATCGAGCAAGCCACAGTACCGGTTATTATCGACGCCGGGCTTGGCGCCCCATCACATGCTGCCGCTGCAATGGAGCTGGGCGCGTCGGCAGTGCTGGTGAATACCGCTATCGCCACAAGTCAGGATCCAGTTGGTATGGCCTCCGCCTTTGCGCAAGCTGTAAACGCCGGCCGCACCGCTTATAACGCCGGTTTAGCAGCAGCACAGCCGCATGCTGCAGCGTCAAGCCCGCTGACTGATTTTCTGGCGATACTATGAGCTTTAGCGCACATTGGCAGCAACAAAGCTGGCAAGAATTACAGCTGCAAAGCCGCAACTTTTCAACGGCTCAGGTGCAAACGGCGCTACATAAACCACGTTTAACACTCAGTGATTTACAGGCTCTGCTGTCTCCGGCTGCTTTACCTTTATTGCCGGTGCTGGTAGCCAAAGCACAGCAGCTGACCCGACAAAGGTTTGGCCACAGCGTACAATTTTATGCGCCTTTGTATCTATCCAACCTTTGCGCTAACGAATGCACCTACTGCGGCTTTTCGTTAAGCCAAAAAGTAAAACGGCGCACCTTAAACTCTGCCGAGATAGAACAGGAATGCCGGGCCATTAAAGCCTTGGGTATAGATCAGGTGCTGCTGGTAACCGGTGAGCATGAGCGCAAGGTTGGTATCGACTATTTTTGCGATGTGCTGCCAATGATCCGGCATTACTTCAGCAGTGTACAGTTAGAAGTGCAGCCACTAACCACCGCAGAATATGCCAGGCTGAAAAGCCTTGGCGTAGATGCGGTAATGCTGTATCAGGAAACTTATAATGCGGCGGCGTATCAGCAATATCATTTAAAAGGTAAGAAAAGTGATATCCATTGGCGGCTGGATGCACCGGACAGAGTGGGCCTCGCAGGTATCGATAAAATCGGCTTGGGCATTTTGCTCGGTCTTAGCAATTGGCGTACCGATGCCATCTTGCTGGCGAAGCATCTGCAATATTTGCAAAAACAGTACTGGCAATGCCGCTTTAGCTTATCCGTACCCAGAATACGCCCTTGCAGTGGTGGTAACGAGGTAACAAATCCAATCAGCGATAAAGAATTGATCCAGCTGATTTGCGCTTTCCGCTTGTTTGCACCCGAGCTTGAAATCAGCCTGTCTACACGCGAGTCTGCTGAGTTTCGCCAACATGTCGTGCCACTGGCGATCACCAGTGTCAGCGCAGGTTCCAAAACCCAACCGGGGGGTTACAGCGTAGAACCGGAAAACCTTGAGCAATTTAGCATAGACGATAACCGTTCTCCGCAGCAGGTCGCTAAAGCTTTAATTGAACAAGGCCTGCAGCCGGTTTGGAAAGATTGGGACAGTTTTTTAGGCCGGTAAATGCAAAAAGCCCCACGCTTTCGCGTGAGGCTTATTTACTTAATTGGGAGCCTGGCGGTGAACTACTCTCGCATAGCGA
>NZ_JAKUJZ010000072.1 GCF_022436675.1 Rheinheimera hassiensis
CAGGTATTAAAGCACTGCCAATCACTATCCATGGTGACTCAGCAGTAGCCGGCCAAGGTGTTGTTCAAGAAACCTTCAACTTATCGCAAACCAATGCGTTTAGTTGTGGTGGTAGTATTCGTATTGTAGTGAACAACCAAGTTGGTTTTACTACAAGCAAGAAAGACGATGTGCGTTCAACAGATTACTGTACTGACATTGCAAAAATGGTGCAATCGCCTATTTTCCACGTTAACT
>NZ_JAKUJZ010000073.1 GCF_022436675.1 Rheinheimera hassiensis
TATGTATTGCTAAAGAGGGAAAGCCAAGCATAATTAACTGTGAAAGGGGCGGAGCTCCTATTCGCCTTATCACGGATTAGCCGTGATAGGGATATTTTTAAGTTTGTCCAATCAAAAGGAGAAGTACCCATGATGGAAAAAAAAGTGATTATGTTGGCATTGGTTGCGGCGAGTTTTTCGAGTGCTTTGCCGGCCCTGGCGGCAGACGGGCAGGTTAATTTTACCGGGAATAT
>NZ_JAKUJZ010000074.1 GCF_022436675.1 Rheinheimera hassiensis
GGCAAGGATTAGTTCAGATAGCAACTTCTGTTTGGAACACAATAGTTCAAGTATGGAATGGTGCCGTGGGTGCCGTTAAAGGCATATGGAATGGCATAACTGGATTTTTTAGTGGTTTATGGAGTGGAATTACATCTGCTGCCAAGTCAATTTGGCAAGGTCTTGTTTCATTCTTTAGTCCATTGATTAATACCATTGCTTCAATTTGGCGAGGACTAACCACAATCGTTAAG
>NZ_JAKUJZ010000075.1 GCF_022436675.1 Rheinheimera hassiensis
TTTTTTTTTTTTTTTTTTTTTAGGGGTAATATTTTTTTTTTACAAAAGAATTATTTTTTATTTTTTTTTTTTTTTTTAAAAAAAATTTTTTTTTTTTTTTTTTTTTTAATTTTTTTTTTATTTTTTTTTTTTTTTTATTTTTTTTTATTTTTTTTTTTTTTTATTTTTTTTTTTATTTTTTTTTTTTTTTTTTTTTATTATTTTGAGATCCTCCGGCCCCCCCCCCCCCCCCC
>NZ_JAKUJZ010000076.1 GCF_022436675.1 Rheinheimera hassiensis
GCTGTTTTTTATCTGGTGGATTTGTTTTTTGGTTTGTTTTTTTTATTTTTTTCGGTGTGTGTTTTTTTTTTTTTTTTTGGGTTTTTTTTTTTTTTTTTTTTATATTTTTTTTTTTTTTTTTATTTTTTTTTTTTTTTTTTTTTTTGTTTTGTAATTTGTGTTTTTTTTTTGGGTGCTTTAAATTTCGCTTTGTTTATTTTGATAAATTTTTTTTTATGTGCGCTACGCCACG
>NZ_JAKUJZ010000077.1 GCF_022436675.1 Rheinheimera hassiensis
GATCTTAACAGCACTACCGTATGTGGCAACTTGTTCATTCTTCTTGCGCTTTAAAGTGTTGTCGCGGTTGTCGTATTGGTTGTAAACATAGGCATTGTGCTTCAAGAATCTAAGAGTACCATCAATGTTGCCGGCTGCAATGTATTCATTTTCACCGACGCGGTAATAAGTCTTCTTCTTGATAGTCTTAGTACCGTAAGTAGCGATTAACTTACTGCCTTCTTCGTCG
>NZ_JAKUJZ010000078.1 GCF_022436675.1 Rheinheimera hassiensis
GCCAGAGAATCCATCCCCCCAACCCCCACCCATACCACACAGTTCACACTCTGTCCCTACACGCCGCACTTCCGAACTATTTTATTGCTTCACCGTGTTCTAAAATCCAGCGCCAGCTGCCAGGAAATATCGTTGTTATCGCTCATAGCCATAACGCACGAGCACACTACTGAACTCCTGTCACATATGTCTTACGGGGATGGGGTCCTCAAGCTGACAAGCTGCGCG
>NZ_JAKUJZ010000008.1 GCF_022436675.1 Rheinheimera hassiensis
TTTCACAATGTCACACTGTTTCATAATTATGCGTTATGCAGGTGTTTTTATGGTGAATCTTTATTTTTAAATGACAATTTCTACGGCGTTATCGCTTGTTCATGTAGAATAACTACACATCACAAGCTCTGCCTTGTATAAATACCAGCCACCCAGCTGCAAAAACAATCAACAAACGTCAACACGCCCTAATATTACTCAGCTGAAAAAGCCAGTCCGGTTGCCGGACTGGCTTTTGCTTACTACGGCAGTTTGCTGCCCCATACCGAAACACCCTGTGCCGACTGAGCGCTAAAGGTCACGACAAACTGTGCCGGGGTTTCATGCCACTGGCGTGATAATACACCTTCGTACAGGCCAGTATCACCGAGGTTCAGCGTGATCTGCTGCTCAGTGCCAAAATGCCAGCTACCACTGATATCGCCTGCACCGCTGCTAACAGTGCCATCAGCAGCTAAGGTGATCAGCTGCGAGTTTTTAATACTGGCCGAGATATCTTTACCGTGATTAATAAACTTATACTGGCCAGCGACTTCATCTTCGCCAATAGTTGCGCTTAGCTCGGTGGGCGCCGTACTCAGCGGTGCATAGCGATGCGGCGCCACCACCGGCCAGCCGTCTTTATTAATAAAAAACTGGTGCATCCTCAGCTGATGCTGCTCGCCCAGCCCCGGAAATCGGGTATGAAACAGCAAAAAGTACTGGCCTGTAGCCGCGTCAAAATAGGCTGAATTATGCCCCGGCGATACATAGCCGCTACCCGTCCCCGTGCCTGGCTCGTCACTACTGCGAACAAACAAATGGTTACCCATAATTTTCTGGCCAAAAGGCGCGATAGAAGCATCATCAAACAGCGGCAGCGCCGGATCTGACTTTACCGCCGCCATATCGTTACCCAGCGCATCCAGATAAGGGCCATCCGGCGCACTGGCACGAGCCACCCGCATATTGTAGGCGCCGTTGGCATCCAGGCCGCCAAACGAGCTGAACAGGTAGTAGTAATCACTGTCAGGGCTGTACAGCACATAAGCGCCTTCAATCCGGCTGTGGTTGCCGCCCATCAGGTGCTTACCATAACCCTGCCCTGGCAGCGTTAAGCCGGTCGCGGGATCCATTTCCAGCATAAACAGGCCGCCGGAATAAGAGCCATACACCAGCCATAACTTGCCGTTTTTATCAAAAAAAGCTTGGGGGTCAACTACATTTGGATGAATTTGCGCGTTATAAATCGTGCCGTCTTCACTAATTTCGTCCCACATGCCGGATTTAAGCAAAATCTGCTTATTAACATAAGGCCCCTCTATATTACCGGCCACCGCAACACCCAGCGCCGAACGGGGCGAGTCGCCCTTGCAGGCGTTGTAATACATATAAAATTTGCCATCAGCCAGTTGAATCACATCGGTAGCCCATAACGTATCGGTTTGCGCCCAGGCAAAGGTTTCCTGTAGCTCAATCAGCACATCGTCAAATAGTGGGTTATTGCTGTTTACGCCATCGGCGACTTGTTGCCAGTGCATCAGATCGGTCGATTTTGCCGCCGCCAGATGCGAGCCAAACACATAATAGGTGTCGGCCACTTTAATTACTGACGGATCGTGCACGCCAACATTAGTAAACGTTGGGCCGCCCTGCTGTGACGGTGGTGGTATTGGCGGAGCTGCCGATACCGGTGGGTAGGCCACCGCCGCCGGTGGTGAGTTATTGCCGTCGTTACAGGCACTGAGCAGCAGTGCCGTAGCTAAAATGCTGAAGGAAAAAATACCGCTGTTACGTTTTTGCATCTTATACCCCTGTCGTTTGTTGTTATTGCGGGTAAGTTCTGCTGCCGTTAAATGGCACAAACAACTATGCGGCTAAAAACAACCTTATTTTGCTGCATCGGTTAGTGACAGAATCACCCTCTTTCTCACTAATATTATTGTATTACTTTTTAAATTTAAGCGAAAAATCCCGCTTAAACCGCGATTACAGCGCGGCTATTGTCTTACTACTGGCAGCGAATTAATCCGGTAGATGATCGTTAAATAACGGTAAGCCGTTAGCCGACCAGTGTATTTGCCGCCAGCGGGTATGGCGGTTGCCGTCGGTTAACGGCGAGCCTTGCAGTTGCTGAGTGTCGCGGGCGTGGTAAAACATCAGATCTTCACCGTTATCACCAACCACAAAGCTGTTATGCCCTGGGCCATAGCGGTTAAATTCCGGCCGGGTCTGAAATACCGGCTCAGGCGCTTTATGCCAGCTTTGCGGGTCAAGCAAATCGGCATTTTCATCGGCCCACAGTAACCCCATGGCATAGCGGTGATCAGTCGCACTGGCTGAATACGCGATAAAGATTTTGCCATGGCGGAACAATACTGCGGCGCCTTCATTGACTTTATAACCCTGCTGCTCCCAGCTGAATTCCGGTTGGCTGATAATCACTTCCGGCGCCTCCAGCCGGGTTGGCGTGGCCATTTTTGCCAGCACTAAAGCACTGTTATAGCTGCGCGCGGCATCCTGCTGCGCCCATACCATATAATGCTGACCGCGGTGGCTGAATACGGTGGCGTCCAGTGAAAAACTGTCCAACGCGCTTTGCATCTGGCCCAGCTCCTGCCATTGGCCCTGCATAGGATCGGCGGCGCTATTGGCCAGCACATACATTCTTATTTGAAACGGCCGCTCAGCCTCGCCGGCAGCGACATATAAATACCAGACGCCGTCTATCCGATGCAGCTCTGGCGCCCAGATATTGGCGCTCATCGGCCCGCTGGCTTTTTTGCGCCAAACGGTTTTCGCCTGCGCGCTGGCCAGGCTGGCGATGTCGGGGCTAAAACGCAACTCTATCCGGTCAAACTCCGGCACCGAGGCGGTAAAGTAATAGCCATTGTCGGCTTTATACACCCAGGGATCGGCCCGGCGCGGAATAAAAGCCGCAGAAACCGCGTTATTTACTGCCAGTTGCTGCGCCGTAGTTAAGTTGCCAGGCGCCGTTTTTTCGCTCTGGCAGCCGCTTAGCCCTGCCAAGCTGGCTAATACGGCGAATAATGGTAAAAGCTTCATTTAGCACCTCCGTGATAGCGCTGTGCCAGTTGCTGCCACGGTATTACCGCCAGTTGTGGCTCGGTTAGGCCCTGGTGCGGGTACTGATAAACCAATAAATTGCCCGCTTGTGGTTGCTGGCCAAGCTGCTCAGCACTTAAGCCCTCGGTTGCGGTGGTAACAAACAGAATATCCAGCTTGTCGCCACCGAGCGCAACACAGGTGGGTTGTGTTACCGGCAGTGGGTAAAGCGCCGCCAGGCTGCCATCGGCTGCATAGCGGGCCAGCGCACTGCCGCCCCACAACGCGCAAAGCAGGTGATCATCGGCATCAATAATGGCGCCATCAGGTTCAGCACCAACCGGCGTTGTGGCAAAGCTTTCGGCAGCGCCAAGCTCACCGGTTATCGGGTTAAAACGGTACCGGTTGATTTGCTGCAATGGTGAATCGGCGTGGTACATCAGGTTGCTATCGTGGTTCCAGCACAGCGCATTAGGAATACGCAGGCCGCTCAGCATTTGCTGACAACCGTTTTGATCCAGCCGGTACAAGCTGCCGCTGGCAGCAGTATCTGCAGTTGGCTGCTCTACCATAGTACCGGCCCAGAACCGGCCCTGCCGGTCGACGCGGCCATCGTTAAAGCGGTTGCCGCTTAATTGCTGCTGGGGTTTTGCCAGCCACAAGATAGCGCCGCTATCGGGGTTATACAGTGCAAACCCGCTGGCAAAGGCCACCAGCAAGGGGTAGCGGGTTGCCATCGGATCGGTAGCATTTAACAAGGTAAAACAGCTGATGCGCTCGGGCAATGGCCACTGCCGTAGCGTTTGCTCTGGCCAGCGCAGCTGAAACAAGGCTTTGCCGTGAATATCTGTCCACCACACACTGTTGCTGGCCGCGTGCCAGAAAACACCTTCACCCAGGCGGTTTTTTACGTTGATACTGGCTAATAGTTGCAGGTTTTCGCTGTTAGCCATGAGCAGTACTCCGTGCCGCTGTCGTTAATGCAGTGCGCCGGCTGAGTAATTTTTGCAGCAAAATAAAACCGAACAACAGCAAGCCGATAACAATTTTGGTCCACCAGCTGCTTAAACTGCCATCAAAAATAATATAGGTCTGGATCACGCCCATCAGCAGCACCCCCAACACTGTACCGATAACAAAACCACTACCGCCGGTTAGCAAAGTACCGCCAATAACTACGGCAGCAATCGCATCCAGCTCCATGCCTACGCCAGCCAGCGCATAGCCGGAGAAGGTATAAAAGGTAAACACTATGCCCGCCAGCGCCGCCAACACACTACTTAGTACGTAGATGGCGATAGTGGTACGCGCTACCGGCACGCCCATCAATTCGGCTGACTGACTATTACCGCCCAGCGCATAAACATAAGTACCAAAGCGGCTGTAGTGCATCAGCACAATAACCAGCAACAACAACACGATAAAGATCATGGTTGAAGCACCTACCCAGCCGCCGCCGGGCAGCACAAAGCCAAATTCAGCTATGGCATCGTAAAAGCTGTGGTCGATGGCTACCGATTCTTCACTTAATGTGGTCGCCAGGCCGCGCGCCAGAAACATTCCTGCCAGCGTAACAATAAACGGCTGTAGTTTATAAACGTGGATCAGCACGCCCATCAGCGCGCCAAATAATGCTGCCACCGGCAGGATCAGCGCAAAAGCCAGCAGCGGGTGCCACTGGTACTGGCTTATCAATAAACTGGCGGCCACGCCACTAAGAGCAATCACCGCACCGACCGACAAATCAATACCACCGGAGATAATCACCAGCGTCATGCCCAGGGCAACAATCAGCAAAAAAGCGTTATCACTAAACAAATTGCTCACCACAATCAGTGAGGCAAAGCCATCAAACTGCCAGCCACCAATGCCAAACATCAGGCACAGCAACGCCGCCGTGATCCACAAGGGTAAATAGCGCACCGACATCATATCTGGCCTCCTTTACGCCACTTTCGCAACTTGGGTAACCAGCTGCTTAGCTGGCGGCGAAACTTATCTGACTGCAGCAACAGCACCAGCAGCACCACCAGGGCTTTAATCAATAAGTTAAATTTGGCCGGTAAACCGCTGACAATAATAGTGGTGCTTAAACTTTGAATAATCAGCACGCCGATAACCGACAATAACAGTGAAAAACGCCCACCGCTCAGTGCCGCACCACCAATCACCACCGCCAGAATGGCATCCAGTTCCAGCCATAAACCGGCGTTATTGGCATCCGAGCCCTGAATATCGGCGGCGCTAATCATACCGGCCAACGCGGCGCAAAAGCCGGCAAAGGCATAGACAAACAGCTTTATCGCTTTATCGTTAATACCTAAATAACGGCTGGCGGTAGCATTGCAGCCTACCGCCTCAATAAACAGGCCCAGCGCGGTGCGCCGCAGCAGTAGCTGGCTTAAAGCAAACATGCCGATAACCAGCCAGATTGGCAGCGGCAGCCCTAGCCAACTGCCAGTACCAAGCCAGGCAAAATCGGGCCGCTGAAATGTCACAATCTGGCCCTGGTTAATCAGCTGGGCGACACCGCGTCCGGCCACCATCAGCAATAAGGTAGCCACAATCGGCTGAATTTTCAGATAACTGACCAGAGTGCCATTAATCAGGCCGGCAGCAATACCTGTCGCCAGCCCGGCTGCAATCACCAGTGCCAACGGCAACGCTGTCTGCAATAATAAATTGGCGCATACTGCACCGGCAATGGCCATCACGGCCCCGACTGATAAATCAATACCGCCGGTAGCAATCACCAGGCTCATACCTATTGCCAGCAGTGCTACCGGCGCACTACGGTTTAAAATATCAATTAACGAGCCATACAAACGGCCATCCTGAAAACTGAGCTGAAAAAAGCTGGCATCCAACACCAGGTTTACCGCCAGCAGCAACATTAGCGCTGCCAGTGGCCATAAATAACGCGCCGACGCTTTAATACTGCCGGGGCTGTAACGTGCCAGCCGCGCCTGCTGTAAGCTGTCGGTGCAAGATTGAGTCTGTTTCATTTATCCCTCTGCAATAGCCTGCATAATGTGCGGGGCAGTCATAGTGTCGCCGCTTAGCTCAGTCACTTTTTGCCGGTCGCGCAGCACCACCACTTTACCGGCAAAAGCGACCAGCTCCTCCAGCTCAGACGAGGTGACCAGTAGCGACATACCTTGCTGACACAGGCTTTTAATCAGTAATAAAATTTCGGCGTGGGCGCCAATATCAATGCCGCGGGTAGGTTCATCGAGGATCAGTAACTGCGGATTAATGGCCAGCCAGCGCGCCAGGATCACCTTTTGCTGATTGCCACCGCTTAGTTGCTCGATAGGTTTTTCGGCATCCGGCGTGGCAATGTGCAATTTGTCGATATAAAACGCCGCCAATTGCTGCTGTTGTTTAACCGGCAAATAGCGCCACCAGCCGCGGCGTGCCTGTAATGCCAGCATAATGTTTTCGCGAATGGATAAAGGGCCGATAATGCCCTCTGTTTTGCGCTCTTCCGGACACAGCGCAATACCGGCTTTTATCGCATCAGCAGGCTGCTGCAACCGCAAAGTTCTGCCGCCAAACTGAATCTCGCCCTGGCTTAAAGCATCAACACCATACACAGCACGACACACTTCGGTACGGCCAGAGCCAAGCAACCCGGCCAATCCGACAGCCTGGCCTTGTGCTACCGTTAGCGAAATACCACTAATTGAGCCCTTTACTGCAATATTATTCAGTACTAACAGCAGCTCAGCTGCGGCTGGCGTGGTGGTAGCAGCCTGATGTGTCAGCTGCTGCAACTCTTTGCCGAGCATGGCTTCAATCAGCCGGGCGCGCGGTAAATCAGCCGCCAGGTATTCGCCTACTTTGCTGCCGTTACGCAGCACGGTAATGCGGTCACTTATCTGATACACCTGATCAAGAAAGTGGGTAATAAACACTATCGCCACACCCTGATCACGCAGCTGGCGCATTACGTCAAACAACATCTGCACTTCACTGCTATCGAGGCTGGCAGTCGGTTCGTCCAGCACCAGCACTTTAGCCGACATTGCTACGCCGCGGGCAATGGCAATCAGCTGCTGTACGGCGACAGAATATTGCGCTAACGGGGCGCTAACGTCGATATTAAGCTTAAAACGCAGCAATAACTGCTGCGCCTGCTGCTGCATTTTTTGGTGCTGAATTAAGCCGAAGCGGCGCGGTTCATGACCCAGAAACAGGTTTTGTGCCACGCTCAGGTTAGGCAGTAAATTCACCTCCTGATACACGGTACTAATACCGGCTTGTTGTGCTGCAGCCGGGCTGGCAAAGCTGCAGTTTTGGCTGTTAAAGTAAATTTCACCGCTGCTTTTGGCCAACGCGCCGGTCATTACCTTAACCAGGGTAGACTTACCGGCACCGTTTTCGCCCAGCAAAGCATGCACTTCACCGGCAAATAAACGTAAATCGACATCTTGCAGCGCCTTAACGCCGGGAAAATGTTTACAGACCTGTTTCAGCTCTAATACCAGAGATGGCGTAGTCATAAATGGCTCCTGTACTTTGCGGCAGCGAAGGCCAAACCTGCACTGCCAGTCAGTTATTTATTGGTACGCTTCTGGTATTCAGCTGCTGCCGTATCCTGGCTGAATAGCTCCCCGGTGTTATTGATATATTTGGCAATATCTTTATCGCCATTAAGGTAAGCCGCTATCACATCAAAGGCCGGGCCGCCCAGGTGCGGATCAAGCTCAACGGTGGCATTGGCTTCACCGTCGGCCATGGCTTTGAAGTAGTCCGGTACGCCGTCTACCGCCACTACCAAAATATCCTGGCCCGGTTTTAAGCCTGCTTCTTTAATGGCCTGAATCGCTCCCAGTGCCATTTCATCGTTATGCGCCCACAAAGCACAGATATTGCGGCCGCCCTGCTCAGCCTTAAGGAAGCTTTCCATCACTTCTTTACCTTTACTGCGGGTAAATTCAGCGGTCTGGCTGCGGATAATTTTTGCAGCGGGATACTCTGCCAATACTTCGTTAAAGCCTTTGGCGCGGTCAATGGCAGCCGTGGCCCCCACGGTGCCCTGTAGTTCAACTATGGCGCAGTTACCGTCGGTTTTTTGCATCAGCCAGCGGGCAACTTTGCGGCCTTCCTCGGTAAAGTCTGAGGCAATACGGGTTAAAAATAATGAGTCGTCATTTAGCTGCACATTACGATCGACAATCACCACCGGAATACGCGCCCGTTTGGCCTCACGCAGCACCGGCGCCCAGCCGGTTTCAACCACAGGCGCAATAATAATGGCATCCACGCGCTGGGCAATAAAGCCACGTACGGCACGGATCTGGTTTTCCTGTTTTTGCTGCGCATCAGCAAATTTTAAGTCGATTTTACGCGCAGCCGCCTCTTGCTTAACCGACTCACTGAAACTGCTGCGCCAGCCGCTTTCTGAACCCACCTGCGAAAAGCCAATGGTAGTGGCCCTCGCCAAAGAAGATAGTGCCAGCGAAGAAGACAGCACCAGCACAGCTGTGGCGCCTAACAGACGTTTAATTTTCATACCTTGTCCCCGTTGACCGGGTTACCCCGGCAGTTTTATAAGTTATGCGATGCGGGGTCTGTGCCCCGTTGCTATCGCGCTTGGCGGTTTAGCTTATCCTCTGTGTATAAAAACGATGAATAGTGCGCTGCCGGTAGGGCTGCGCCGGTGTAATTAAAATCGATGGAAACTGCGGCAGATTAACTGCATTCGGGTAAGCATGGGTTTCCAGGCAAAGCCCGGCAAATTTGCTAAGCGGCAACCCATCGGCGCCGTTCAGGCTGCCATCGAGAAAATTGCCACTGTAAAACTGCATACCGGCCTCAGTGGTCAGAATGTCCATCACCCGGCCTGAGCCCGGATCAGACAGCACCGCCGCCAGTTGCGGTTGCGGTGTATTGGCATCGCTCTGCACAATATGGTTTTGCACAATATGGTTTTGCGCAAAATCGTTCAGCACAAAAAAGTGATCGTAACCGTTAGGCAACTGCTGTATATCACGGCCGATAGTTTTGGCCTGCTGAAAATCAAAGGCCGTACCGGCAACCGCCAGCAAGTTACCGTTAGGCACCAGTTGCTCATTCACCTCTAAGGTATAGCCGGCGTTAAGCCATAATGTATGCCCCAGCACATCAGCACCGGGTTTAGCGGCCAGATTCCAGTAACAATGGTTAGTTAACGATAACGGCGTAAGCTTATCGGTAATGGCGTAATAGTCGATGCTAAGCTCATTATTCCGGTTAAGACGGTAGCAAACTTCAACCGCCACATTACCGGGGTAGCCCTGATCGCCATCGGCACTTTGGCAGCTGAAGATCACCGCTACGCTGTCGGCCTGTTGCTCTGTACGGTATTGCCAAAAACGACTGCCAAGCCCTTCTGGCCCGCCATGCAACTGGTTGGCGCCCTCGTTGGCGGCAAGTTTGACCTGCTTGCCATCAAGCTCAAACGTCGCAGCAGCAATGCGGTTGGCCACCCGGCCAATGGTGACGCCAAAATAATACCGGTTAGTGGCCCACTGCGCAGGGTCCTGATAGTTCAGCACCAGTTCGGCCGCTGTACCGCTTTCATCAAGCTGGGTAACCGACCAGATGCCGGCCCCCAGCGTCGACAGCGTAGCTGTTAAGCCATTGCCATTATCCAGCGTGATTAGCTGCACTGTTTGCGCCAGCGCAGGATGCGCCAGCTCACGGCGGCTAACTGACATTGCCGCTGCCATTAGCTGGCGCTCGCAACCGCGGCGTCTACCGCAGCCGTGGTGCGCACACCATTTACCAACCGCGAGATCTGCAACGGATTGCTATCTTGCAGCTCTTGCGGCAACAGTGCCTGTGGGTAGTTCTGGAAACATATTGGCCGGATAAAACGGGCAATTGAGGCGGTACCTACCGAAGTGAAACGAGCATCGGTTGCTGCTGGGAAAGGCCCGCCATGCATCATCGCATCGCACACTTCCACACCAGTCGGGAAGTTATTAATCACCAACCGGCCCACTTTGCTGCGCAGCAACTGCACCAGTTTACTTTGTCCGGCCAGTTCCGGCTCTGTGCAGTGTATAGTGCCGGTTAGCTGGCCTTTAAGGCTGCTCACTACCTGGAGTAACTGATTGTTATCGTCACAGACCACAACCACCGAGGTGTGGCCAAACACTTCTTCCTGTAAATGCGGGTTCGCCAAAAAGGTAGCCGCAGCCACTTTAAATAACTGCGCCTGAGTATAAAAGCCCTGCTCTGCAGTAACGGCTGCGCCGCTGCCAGCGATACTCACGCCTGGCTGTGCTGCCAGCTCAGCCACACCTTTATTGTAGGCATCGGCAATATTGTCGTTCAGCATCACGCCGGCCGGTGTTTTCGCCAGCGCCTCAGCAGCGCTTTGCATAAAGCTGTCCAGCTCTGGCCCGGCTATAGCTATGGCCACGCCCGGGTTAACACAAAACTGACCACAGCCCAGGGTTAACGAGGCCACATAGCCCTGAGCCAGTGCTGCGCCAGACTGCTGTAGCGCCTGTGGCAGAAATACCACGGGGTTAACACTGCCCATTTCGGCAAATACCGGTATCGGCTCCGGCCGGTTATTGGCCAGTTTGAACAGCGCCATACCACCGGCCAGTGAGCCGGTAAAACCGACTGCTTTTACGGCTGGTGCTACTACCAGCTCAGAGCCAATTTCCCGGCCAGAACCCATTAATAAAGAGAACACACCAGCGGGTAAACCACAGGCTTTAACGGCGTTATCCAGCGCCTGCGCTACCAACTCACAGCTGCCGGGGTGCGAGTTATGGCCTTTTACCAGCACCGGGCAGCCTGCTGCCAGCGCCGCTGCCGTATCGCCACCGGCGACAGAAAACGCCAGTGGAAAATTGCTGGCACCAAATACCACAACCGGCCCCAGCGGCTGGTTCATAAAACGTATATCCGGCCTTGGCAGTGGCTGGCGCTCTGGTAACGCCTTATCAATACGGATATTGAGATAATCACCCGTGCGAATGGAGCTGGCAAATAAGCGCAGCTGATGACAAATACGACCACGCTCACCTTCAACCCGGCCGCGCGGATAGCCGGTCTCCTGCATTACCCGTTCAATTAGCTCGTCCCCCAACGCCATTACTTCTTCGGCGCAGCGCTGTAAAAACTCAGCCCGCTGTGCCGCACTGGTGTTTGCATACAAGGGCGCTGCAGCTTCTGCTGCCGCTACAGCTGAGGCAACCTGGGCCTTGCTGGCATAGCTTAATGCTGGGGCTATTTTCTGGCCGGTTGCCGGGTTAACGGCCTGATATTGCCCTGCTTCACCTGCCAGCCATTGGCCGTTAATCAGTTGTTTGCCGGTAATACGCATAATCTTGGTCCTGTTAAGTTAGCGCAGCTGGTTAAATCCAGCCGCCGTCTACAATAAAGTTCTGTGCTGTACAAAGCCTGCTGTCATCAGAGGCGAGAAACAGCGCCATAGCTGCGACATCTTCCGGCATCACGCTGTCTTTAAGGCACTGGTTTTTCTCTATATCCAGGGCAGTTTCCGGTGTCACCCAGTGGGTTAACTGGCGCTCGGTCATTACCCAGCCTGGTGTTAACGTATTAACGCGGATTTTATCCGGACCTAGATCCCGAGCTAAACCCCGGGTTAAACCCAATACGGCAGCTTTGGCACTGGTATAGCCCGGCATGCCGCCCTGGCTTTCATACCAGCTCATCGAGCCAAGGTTAATCACTGAGCCACCACCGAGGTGTTTCATCTGCGGATACACTGCCTGAATAGCAAAAAACTGATGGCGCAGGTTAATTTGCATGCGCTGATCCCAGTACTCCTCTGTTACATCCAAAAAGTGATGCCGGGTGTCACTGGCCGCGTTATTAATAAGCACCGCAATGGCACCTAAATCCTGCTCAGTCTGGCCGATAACCTGCTTTAAGCGCTCGATATTAGTCAGATCGCAACTGTAAAAGCGCACTGCACCATGTTGCCGGTTGTCATCCGCTAACACCTGTAACCGACTAACCAACGCCTGGGATTCTGCTTCAAGGATATCAACAAACGCCACTTTGGCGCCCTGGCGATAAAAGGCTTCAACCAGGCAAGCACCAATGCCGGAACCGCCACCGGAGATAAATACGGTTTTATCCCGCAAGCTGGGATAATTGTTACTTAACTTCATAGCTAACCCTGTTTAACCGCCTGCTGTAGCAGGCGCCATTTTTATTATGTTTAATGCGAATGTGCCGGCACCGCTGCACCGCGACAGCCCACCAGAAAATCAAAGTCGCAGCCTTCATCGGCCTGCAATACCCGTTCGCGATACATTTCCATATAACCACCGGTACGCAGAATGACCTGGGTAGATTTTAGTTTTTCCAGCCGTGCCGCCAGTTCAGCATCCGACACTTCCAGTTGCAACAGGCCATTTTCGGCATCCAGCTGAATGTAATCGCCTTCCTGCACGGCGGCCAGCGGGCCCAGTTCCATCGCTTCGGGGGTGACATGCAGTACTACTGTGCCAAAGGCAGTACCACTCATCCGCGCATCAGATATACGCACCATATCTTTAATGCCTTTTTTCAGCACCTTAGGTGGCAGGCCCATATTGCCAACTTCGGCCATGCCGGGGTAGCCTTTGGGGCCACAGTTTTTCAATACCATTACGCTGTTTTCGTCGATATCCAGCTCAGGATCGTTAATTCGCGCTTTGTATTGGTCAAAGTTTTCAAATACTACCGCTTTACCACGATGTTTCATCAGGTGCGGGCTGGCGGCAGAGGGCTTTAATACCGCGCCGCGCGGTGCCAGATTACCGCGTAAGATACAGATGCCGCCGTTAGCCACCAGCGGGTTATCCAGCGGGCGAATGACATCATCGTTATGACACTGCGCGTCTTTAACGTTGTCCCAGATAGTTTTGCCGTTTACCGTCAGCGCGTCTTTTGTCAGCACACCCAGCTCACCCAGCCGGCGATGCACGGCCGGTAAGCCACCGGCATAATAAAACTCTTCCATCAGATATTTACCGGATGGCTGTAAATTCACAATGGTGGGCACACCGCGGCCGTGTTCCCAGTCGTCCAGGCTTAAATCCACGCCGATGCGTCCGGCGATAGCTTTTAAGTGGATCACGGCGTTAGTCGAGCCACCAATGGCAGCATTGGTGCGGATAGCATTTAAAAACGCATCTTTGGTCAGAATTTTCGACAGGCGCAAATCCTCATGCACCATCTCAACAATGCGCATCCCGGACAAATGTGCCAGCACGTAACGGCGGGAATCCACCGCCGGAATAGCCGCATTATGTGGCAAACTGGTACCGAGCGATTCCGCCATACAGGCCATAGTAGAGGCGGTGCCCATGGTATTACAGGTACCTGCCGAGCGTGACATACCGGCTTCGGCGCTTAGAAATTCGTTCATATCAATATTGCCGGCTTTTAAATCTTCGTGCATCCGCCACACCAAAGTACCGGAGCCAACATCCTGGCCTTTATGTTTACCATTTAACATCGGGCCACCGGTCACAACTATGGTAGGCAAATCGCAGCTGGCTGCCCCCATTAGTAATGCAGGTGTGGTCTTATCACAGCCCACCAGCAGCACTACGCCGTCTATCGGATTACCGCGGATAGACTCTTCAGTATCCATCGCAGCCAGGTTGCGGGTTAACATTGCAGTAGGGCGTAAATTCGATTCGCCATTAGAGAACACCGGAAACTCAACCGGAATACCACCGGCTTCACGAATACCATTTTTTACCCGCTCGGCAATTTCCCGAAAATGAGCATTGCACGGCGTTAACTCTGACCAGGTATTGCACACACCGATAACCGGCCTGCCCTGAAAGTGGTGATCCGGAATACCCTGATTTTTCATCCAACTACGGTACATAAAACCGTTTTTGTCATTAGTGCCGAACCAGCTTGCTGAGCGCAATACTGTCTTGTTGCCACTCTTTTTGTCGTCGTTATCTGCCATGGTTGCATCTCGCAATAGCTTAATTTAATATTATTGTATTACTAATACTAAAACCTTGGAAAGGTTACAAGTGATTTTTTTTCTCCGGCAGCAAAATCGGCAGCGTGCCAATGGGGTAAAACAGCTGTCAAAGCAGCTAATTAGTAATACTATAATTCAAATATGGCAATTACAAATATCGACAGGGGACTTATGAAAACACTACTACTGCTACTGGGCTTAAGCTGGGCACTGGCTGCCAGCGCTAACCCGATTTTTAAGGACATACGCACTGCTGATCCAGCTGCGATAGTGCACAACGACACCGTATACCTGTACACCGGCCATGATGAAGCGCCAGACAACAAAGGCTTTTTCGTCATGCATAACTGGCTGGTGTTTTCGTCGACCGATATGCTGAACTGGCAGCGCCATGGTCCTAAACTCAGCACCAAAGACTTTAAATGGGCCAAAGGCGATGCCTGGGCTTCACATGTGATTGAAAAAAATGGCAAATTTTATTGGTTTGTTACCGTGCGCCACGCCACTATTAATGGCTTTGCTATTGGCGTTGCGGTAGCCGACAACCCATTGGGGCCGTTTAAAGATGCGCTAGGCAAGGCACTTATTACCAATGATATGACCACCGACACCGAGATTGACTGGGACGACATAGACCCGGCCGTGTTTACCGACGATGATGGCCAGTCTTATCTGTTCTGGGGTAATACCAAAGCACGCTACGCCAAACTGAAAGACAATATGATTGAGCTTGATGGCCCTATTAAGACTATTGATATACCTGATTTTACTGAAGCCTTGTGGGTGCATAAACGTGGCGACATTTACTATCTGTCCTATGCATCCGGCTTCCCGGAGAAAATTGCCTATGCCACCAGCAAAAGTATTCATGGCCCCTGGCAGTATCGCGGAATTCTAAACGAAGTAGCCGGCAACTCGCCGACTAACCATCAGTCGATTATCGAGTTTAAAGATAAATGGTTCTTTATCTACCACACCGGTGCATCACAACCTGACGGCGGTGAATTCCGCCGTGCGGTGGCAATAGATCCACTGTACTACAACGAAGATGGCAGCATTAAACGCATCATTATGACATCTGAAGGTATCACCGAAGCGGTGAAATAACTTATTTGCCGGCTGCAAGCTAATATGCCGCGGCCGGTTCTTTTGCACTATTTTTTGTAATAAGAGGAACACCATGCGTCTTATTCAGTTTTATACATCAGACAAACAGCGCGCTGTAGCTATTGTTAATTCAACCGACAGCGTTACAGTGCTGCATAGCATCAGTTCGGTTTATCAGTTGGCACAACTGGCGCTAAGCAACCAACTGTCATTGCAACAGCAAAGTCTGGCCCTGAAAAGCGACACCACGTTAAGCTATGCCGACATTATTCAGCAACAACGCTTGCTGCCGCCCTATGACCACCCGGACGATGCCGCCCATATGCTGGTAACGGGCACCGGCCTGACCCACTTAGGCAGCGCCGACACCCGCGCCACTATGCATGCGCAGACATCCGGCAAAGCCGACTCTGAGCTGACCGATACCATGAAAATGTTTAAGCTGGGAGTCGAAGGCGGCAAGCCTGCAGCTGGCCAGCAAGGCGTGCAGCCGGAATGGTTTTACAAAGGCGATGGCAGCATTGTCGTCGCACCAGGGGCAGCGTTAACCTCCCCTGCATTTGCGTTAGATGGCGGCGAAGAGCCGGAAATTGCCGGTTTGTACCTGATTGGCCCGCAAGGACAACCTTACCGGCTTGGCTTTGCTATTGGTAATGAGTTCTCTGATCATAAAACCGAGCGGCAGAACTACCTGTATCTGGCGCATTCCAAACTACGGCCATGCTCGTTCGGCCCTGAGCTGCTGGTAGGCGAGTTACCGGCTGATATTCGCGGCCACTCGCGGATTATCCGTAACGGCGAAACTGTGTGGCAAAAACCTTTTGTCAGTGGCGAGCAGAATATGTCGCACAGCATTGCCAACCTTGAGGCGCACCATTTTAAATACCGCCAGTTCTGCCGCCCGGGCGATGCCCATGTGCATTTCTTTGGCACCGCAACTTTAAGCTTTGGCGATGGCTTTGAAACGCAGGCAGGTGATGTGTTTGAAATTGGCGCAGCGCCATTTGGCCAGCCACTGCAAAATATGCTGGCTGTCAATAATGATGTCAGTATGCAGGTTAAAGCGCTGTAACTTTAGCGCAGAGATAGCAAGGCAGTAAGCCAAAAGTGTAGTTAACAACTATTGGTTTACTGCTTATTTTTAGCGCACCGCTTAGTGTTTTATGCGCCGCTGCCGGTAAAATTGGTCAGGGCGTAATCGAGGTTTTCTTTTGACCGGCTGAGTAAACGCGACATGGCTTGTTTGGCGCCTTGCGCATCGCCTACGGCTATCGCCTCATACACCGCTTTGTGCGCCGGCAGGGCTTCGGTATATTCATCACCAATTGAACTGCTCAGACGGAATAACCCCATCAACGCCGTTTGAATGGTCATGCCCAGCGAAATCATAAATTCATTGTTAGTGGAATTCAGCACACAGAGGTGGAAATTCAGATCGCTGGAGAATACTTCATCAGTGCCCAGCTTAGCTTTTTCCATATCTTTATAAGCTTTAGCCAGCAATTTTATCTGCTCAGCAGTGCTGTTTTTCGCAGCCAGCTCTGCAGAGGCCGGTTCAAAAATTTCCCGTACTTCAAACAACGAAACAAAAAACTTTGGCGTAGGCTTAGACTCAAAACACCAACTGAGTATTTCGGTATCGAACATATTCCAATACTGCCGCGGCCGCACGCGGGTGCCCAGCTTGGGACGCGCCTCAATTAAGCCTTTGGCAGTGAGAATTTTAAAGGCTTCACGCAGCGCGGTACGCGATACATCCAGTTCTGCACCAATGGCAGCTTCGTTCGGAATATACTCACCCGGCGTATAAACCCCACTAACAATGCGGGTTCCCAGCTCTTCGGCCACCCAACCATGGATACTTTGCGGACGATTTCTGCCTGCAGCCATTCAGTTTCCCCTTGCTCACACCTGTACTATCAACCGTAACCGCTTAACTGTGCCAATACTACTACAATAATATATATCCTATCGTATTAATGCAGAAAAACCCATAATCTAAGCCAACTTAGCAACATTATGGCAGCACAAAACCCACAGCATCATTCACTTTTGCCAGTGTCGCTGCGGCGCGCGAACGGGCTTTCTCTGCTCCGGCGCGCATTACTGCGGTTAAGGTAGTTTGATCAGCACGCAGCTCGGTAAAGGTTTTTTGTACCGGCTCCAGCAAAGCAATGACTGCATCAGCAACATCGCCTTTTAAATGGCCGTACATTTTTCCTTCGTATTCGGCTTCCAGCGCGGCGATGGTTTTGCCGGTAACACCGCTTAGAATGCTTAGCAAGTTGGCTACACCCGGTTTGGCGTCCAGATCAAAACGTACCCGTGGCGGATCTTCTGAATCCGTCATCGCCTTTTTAAATTTTTTGCTGATCATTTTCGGATCCTCAAGCAAACCGACGAAATTCCACGGATTTTCATCCGATTTAGACATCTTCTTCGTGGGGTCTTGCAAACTCATTACCCGCGCTGCCACCGGCGGGATAAAAGGCTGTGGTACAGTAAAAATGTCGCCGTGCACCGCGTTAAAGCGTGTTGCTATATCACGGGCTAATTCTAAATGCTGCTTTTGATCATGCCCTACCGGAATTTGATTCGCCTGATACAATAAAATGTCGGCTGCCATCAATACCGGGTAAGTAAATAAACCGGCATTAACGTTGTGCGTATGGCGCTCAGATTTATCTTTAAACTGCGTCATCCGGCTAAGCTCACCAAACTGGGTGTAGCAGTTCAGCACCCAGGCCAGTTGGCTGTGCTCCGGCACGTGCGACTGCAGAAACACGGCAGAGCGCTTTGGATCGATACCACAGGCCAGATACAACGCCAGGCTGTCGAGCGAGGCATTGCGTAATGCTGCCGGCTCTTGCCTTACAGTAATAGCATGCAAATCAACGATACAATACAAGCAATCATAGTCATCCTGCATTTTGTCCCATTGGCGCAGCGCCCCGAGATAATTACCGATGGTAAGTTGTCCGGATGGCTGTGCACCACTTAGCACAATTGGCTTATTGCTCATAGTTGTATCCACTTTAAAGGCTGTATTGTTATTGATAGGCCGGTGCAGACCGGTTTGAAGAGCAGCATTATAACCATATCAGCGCATTGCAACAGTAAAAAAGCCGCTTAACGCAGTACTTTTGCCAGTTGCTGGCGCATCTTAGTAATCACGTCGGCATAATCCGCGGCATTAAAAATGGCCGAACCGGCAACAAACATATCAGCGCCGGCTGCAGCGATATTAGCAATGTTATCCAGGTTTACACCACCATCAATTTCCAACCGGATGGGCAAGCCGCTGGCATCGATAATATTGCGGGCTGCCGCCAGTTTCTCCAGCGTGGCCGGAATAAACTTTTGCCCGCCAAAGCCCGGGTTAACCGACATCAACAAAATAACGTCGACTTTGTCTAACACATAGTCGAGATAACTCAGTGGCGTAGCCGGATTAAATACCAAACCAGCCTGACAACCGTGGCTTTTAATTAGCTGTAAGGTACGGTCGATATGCCGCGATGCCTCAGGATGAAAAGTAATAATGCTGGCACCCGCCTCGGCAAATTGCGGCACCAGCGCATCAACCGGCTCTACCATTAAATGCACATCTATCGGTGCAGTAATGCCGTAATTTCTCAGCGCCTGGCACACCATAGGCCCCATGGTCAGGTTTGGCACATAATGATTGTCCATCACATCAAAGTGCACCACATCGGCACCAGCCTTTAATACCGCCGCCACATCATCTCCGAGGCGGGCAAAATCAGCAGATAAAATAGAAGGCGCAATCAAATAAGGTTGCATAGCAGGTTTCCGTTTAAACACAGTGTGCGAACTTTACTGAATTTGGCATAAAAATGCACGGTTATGCCGAAGTGCGTTAGCGCCCAAAAAACGAGCAACAGCGCACCAATTTAGCACAAGCTGTTACATAAGTTAAAACCAGACTAACTTATCCACATGAATTAAAACAATAAAACTACATGGCATATATCTTGGAACCCCAAATCGAGGGAACAGAGAAAAGGGCGAATAAAATGAAAACAGCAACAAAAATGACGACGTTAGCAACTAGCATGATTTTACTGGGATTATCGGCCAGCAGTTTTTGTGCCAGCGCGGTAGAACTGAGCGGAGATATTACTTTCGCGTCAGACTATGCCTTTCGTGGTATTTCACAAACGGAAGAAGCACCAGCCTTGCAAGGTGGGCTATCACTCACTGACGAGTCCGGCTTTTATGTTTCAGTTTGGGGTTCAAACGTTGATTTTCTGACCGAAGGTACCTTAGAACTGGATGTGATGTTGGGTTGGAGTGGTGCCATCAATGATGACTGGTCAACCGACGTTGGTATTATGCGCTACGGTTATCCGAATACCGCAATTGATGGTTCAAATTTCTGGGAGATTTATGGCTCCTTATCATACAAAGATTTAACCTTTGGCCTGGCATACAGTGATGATTACTATATGAACAGTGGTAACTTCTATTATGTGTATGCTAATTACAGTTATGCCTTAACTGAAAATTTCAGTTTAGACTTACATGTCGGCCAGAACGAATATGATGATAGCAGTGCCAGCTATCTTGACTGGAGCGTGGGTGTCAGCACTGAAGTTATGGGTGCGGGGCTAAGCCTGGCGTATGTTGACACTGATGTTGACGGCTCATATCTGGCAGATAGCCGGGTGATATTTTCTATTTCAAAAAGCTTTTAATACTACTGTTAAGCTGCCGGTGTAGTTGTACCGGTAGCTCCCCCCCATTTAAATCATATTGTTCGGCCGATAAAATGGTGAAGAAATAATCAGCTTGAATCAAAAAGCCAGATGCTTTATTATCTGAACTGTTTACAAGAGCAAATGGAATTAACATGAAATTCACCACCCCGTTAAAAGCGGCTGTAATTTCAGCTGGCATTATTGCCGGAGCTCTGAGCCTTGCCTTACCTGATTGGGTTGCCAATCAGCACTGCCAGCCACTGATTCAGTCAGCTATGCCCTGTACTGAAGTTGATCAACAAAACTGGCTAAGCTGGTTTACCGGTAAAAGCCGCTCGACTCAGTTTCACTTTGTTGATTTACTTGAACTGCTAAGCCGGTTTGCTCCGGTACAAAAGTCTTGATAAACCAAAAGCCCTCTCTATTGCAAGTCATTAAAGCTGTGTTAGGTGCTTTGGTCGGCGTTCAGTCAGAGCAGCAACGCCAACAAGATTTCAGCGCAAGTAGCCCACTACCTTATATTATTGTAGGTATTATTGTTACCCTGCTTTTTGTGGTAACACTGCTACTTGTAGTGTCCTGGGTGCTCGCTTAGGTTGATACACCGCAAATAGCTCAGCTACCTTACCGCGCGTTGCCCCATTTTGGCTAATCGAACGCGCTACCTGCAAGCTATGCAATTGTGCCTGCTGATAAATTTTTCGTGTCCACGTCGTATCATGGTTACTGATCACCACTGTAATGCCACGCTGTTGTGCTTGCTCGGCTAAATTAGCCAGCTCAGCCTGATCATTTAAATCAAAGCCTTGCGTAGCATAGCTGGTGAAACTGGCCGTTTTGCTCAACGGCACATAAGGCGGATCACAATAAACCACCGCCCCAACAGGCGCTTGCAGCATGAGTTGCTGGTAACTGGCACAGCTAAATTCAGCACGTTGCGCTTTCTCTGCGAAAAAATACAACTCAGCCTCAGGAAAGTACGGCTTTTTATAACTGCCAAAAGGCACATTAAACTTACCTGAAAGATTGTAACGGCACAGGCCATTGTAGCCATGCCGGTTCAGATACAGAAATAACTGCGCCCGCTCATAGGCATCGTCACTGAGGTTAAATTGCTGGCGTAACCGCAGATAAACCTCACGCTGGTTAGTGAGCTGCGTAAACAAGGTTTTTGCATCAGCTATAAAGCGCTCGGGCTGAGTTTTTACCAGTTGATACAAGTTAATTAGATCTGCGTTGATATCGTTCAGTTTATAGCTTGGATAATCAGTATTAAGGAATACTGAGCCGGCGCCAACGAAAGGTTCTATCAGAGTATCACTGTCTGGCAGATGCTGTTGTATTGCATCTACCAGGTTGTATTTCCCGCCCGCCCACTTAAGAAATGCCCGGCTTTTTTGCCTGCTTTTAACCATAGGTTGTTATTCCGGCACGCTTTGTTGGTTGCGGCGCAAGGCGTTAATCTCTGTCTGTACGGCCTGTAATCTTTTAACAAAAGGCCCGCCAGTCCGCAGCGCCTCAGGCAACTGTGCCAGTTGTTGATTAGCAGCAGCGGCATTGCTAAACGGTGCCAATAATATTACCCGTTGTGTTTTACCCTGCCAGTTACGCTGATAAACCAGGCTGCCCAGCTGTGGATAAGTCTTATTAAAGCGCTGTAAGGACGCATCACTGGACAATACGGCAAGCTGCAGTGCTACCTGTTGTTTGTCCATGCCGAGCAGTTCGGTTTCATCATACTTAAACGATTCTACTATAAGCGGTTCCTCAACATCTGCTGCAGCAGGTTCTGGTACGGCTTGGTCTGCCGGCACGGTTGCATTTTCAGCTTCAATCGCACTCTCATCTGTAACGATCTGCTCTGGCGCGGCAGGTGGGATTGTCGGGATCAATTCTGGCTCAGAAACAGGCTCCACAACAGCGGTGTCTTGTTCTGCGATAACGTCTTCTGGCTCTGACGTAACTGCTGGTATCGGCACCGGTATACGCACTGGCGTATCAGGTGTTTCGCTTTCAGGCCAGAAAAAATAAAGCAACATGGCCACCAAAACTGCCGCTATCACAATATATACCGCTTTAAACGGCGGCATAGTAGGCTTAGTGTATTCTGGTATTATTGCAGCAGACCTGGCTTGCGCCGCGGGACGCAATAACAGGTGCAGGTTGCCATTGGCATCAGCCAGACGGGTGGTTATTTCCAGTGGATTAAGTTGTTCTGCTAGCAGCAAGGATTCTGCATCGGCGGATGTAGGCCGATTGATGGTAAGCGTTAAGCCGTCGTCCAATAGTGGTTTGCCGGAAAAGCTGAACAGCAAACAGGGTAAATTCTGTAACTGTGGCAACACAGCGCTAAATTGCTCGGTATTATCAATGATAAGCAGCAACGGCATTGTGCCGGCCTGAGCCGCTATTTGTTCCGACAACGCGACACCAGCCTGGGCTGGCAAACCAAACCATTGCTGCATTAACTGGCCTGCAACCTGGTCATCACCTGCTGCTGTATTGAGCAAGGCAACGTTATATTGCTCGGAAAACAGCTCAGCCAATGTCAATGCCAGTGTTGACTTACCGCTGCCAGCTGCACCAACAGCCTCAATATGATCAACATCATTAAACGCCAGTTGGAACAGCAACCGTTCTGCCCATTCCCGCTGCGACGGCAGCAAGTGGTCAAACGATGCTAACTTTGCCTGCAGTTCAGTTGTTTCCATCAGCAAATACCCTGAAAAGTTCCGTTTCGGTTACGTTATCTACCACAGCTGTGGCGCCAAACGCGGTTGGTAACACAAAACGCATACTGCCGTTTTTAACTTTTTTATCCGTTTTCATGTAAGGCATAAAATCGTGAATATGCATACCTTCCGGAGGTTTAACCGGCAATGAAAATGCCAGCAGCAATGCGTTAATACGTGTTAAGTCTGCTGCTTGCAAATCGCCCCGGCTTAAAGCCAGTTCGGCAGCCATCACCATACCGACAGCAACGGCTTCACCATGCAGCCATTCGCCATAACCCAGATAAGCCTCTATTGCGTGGCCAAAAGTATGGCCTAAATTAAGCAGTGCTCTTTCGCCTTGCTCTGTTTCATCGCGGCTGACAATATCTGCTTTCATCTGACAACAGTAGCGAATCATCTCTGCCAGTGTAGCAGCATGCTGTTGTTGAATAAGTTGTTGTTTCTGTTCCAGCCAGCTGAAAAACTCAGCGTCAGCTATCAGGGCATACTTAATCACTTCTGCCATACCGGCGGCAAACTCCCGCGCTGGCAACGTTGATAACACTGCAGTATTAATCAGAACCTGAGCAGGTTGTTTAAAAGCGCCGATCATATTCTTGCCAAGCGGATGGTTTACTGCTGTTTTACCCCCTACAGAAGAATCAACCTGAGATAATAACGTAGTAGGAATTTGTAAAAAGGGCACTCCGCGCTGATAGCAGGCAGCAACAAAACCGGTAAGATCGCCAATTACTCCACCACCCAGTGCAACTAACAGTACGTCCCGTGACATACGCTGTTCCAGCAAAAAGCCCATAACCTGTTCAAACGAATTTAAGGTTTTATAGGCTTCACCATCAGGCAGTAAAAAATGTAGCGTTGTGCAGCCGGTAAACAATTGCTGCACAGACTGCAGATAAAGTGGCGCCACGGTGGGGTTAGAGATAATAACAACCTGACGGCAGTTCGCCAGCGTAGGTTCTAGCCCTTGAAAATTATCCGCGATAGAGATGGTGTAGCTGCGTTCGCCAAGTTGGACTTCAACTTTCTGCATCAGCAGCTCCCCGGTAGATGTTGGCTAGAAACCCAGTTGTTCTATAATCTGACTGGCTACAGCACGAGCGCTTTGCTCATCCGTGCGCACTGTAAAGTCAGCAATTTCTGCATAAAGCGGGTTACGTTCAGCCGCCAAACGCTCCAGAACCTCTTTGGGTGCCTCTTCAGTTTGCAGCAACGGCCTGCGTTTATCACGCTGAGTGCGGGCAACCTGCTTTTCAATTGGTGTCTCAAGATACACTACAATACCGCGCGCAGACAAGCGGTTACGGGTCTCTTTACTCAGTACGGAGCCACCGCCTGTAGCCAGCACAATGCCCTGTAGTTCGGTCAGATCCTGAATGACAGTTTCTTCACGTACGCGGAAACCTTCTTCACCTTCCAGATCAAATACCCAGGCAATATCTGCACCGGTGCGGCGCTCGATTTCCTGATCCGAATCGTAGAACTCAAGATGAAGCATGTCTGCTAAGTGACGTCCAATTGTGCTTTTGCCTGCACCCATTGGGCCAACAAGGAAGATATTACGTTTTTCTGCCATAGGTAGTATTACTAATCAGCTAACTCAGTGAAAAGTTGAATTCAAGGACCAAAAGGCTCCCACGAAAATTTGAAGCGCTGAATTATGTCAGGAATAGCCTTTTGTTGGCAAGCTAATTCTCAAACCTCCAGCACCGCTGCCAGCGCAGCTAAAGCATTGCTTGTATTGTCAGCTCACAGGCCGTCAGTAATAATTTTCGGTGTTACGAAAATTAGTAACTCATTCTTTTCATTAACTTCACGGGTTGATCTGAACAAAACACCGACATAAGGAATATCTCCGAATAACGGTACCTTATTTACTGTCGATAGAATTTGCTGCTGGTAAATACCACCTAGAACGATGGTTTCACCATTATCAACCAAGACCTGGGTTTGTATTTGTTGTGTATCAATGGCTGTTGCTGGCCCGGTTGGGGTTTGCACCGTTTCACCACGGGTATTCTGGGTAATAATCAGATCCAGGATGATTTTATTGTCCGGGGTGATCTGGGGCGTTACGGTTAAACTTAATACCGCTTTCTTAAATTCCACGGTGGTAGCACCGCTGGATGCAGCCTGTACATAGGGGATTTCAACACCCTGCTCTATTCTGGCTTCTTTCTGGTTTGCCGTAGTAATACGTGGGCTGGCGATAATTTCACCTTTGTTTTCCTGCTCAAGAGCTGAAAGTTCAAGATCCAGTAAGGTGCCATCTGCCAGGCGAGCGATATGAAAAGCAATACTACCTGCCGGGTTGCTGGCCGGTAAGTTCACATTCCAGCGATTATCAAGTGAAGGGATCACACCATTAGCAATACTGTTGGCACCACCTGCAGAGCCTGATGTACCCTGATTAGAGCTGCCGCTGCTTTGCTGGTCGCTAAAGCCCCAGCGAATACCCAACTCATCAGTAACACTGTCACGCACGGTTACCATGCGCGATTCAATCAGTACCTGCCGTACCGGAATATCCAGCCGCTCTATTAACTTACGTACGCTTTCAATATTACGGGCGGTATCTTTAATTAAGATGGTATTGGTACGCTCATCCACATTAACAGAACCGCGGGATGACAGCATGGTTGCATCTTTGTTTGATAATAACCCGGCTAAATCAGCTGCTTTGGCGTAATTAATTGACAGGAAATCGGAGTACAAAGGCTCCAGATCAGCCACTGTTTGTCTGGCTTCAAGTTCTCTGGCCTCACGCGCTGCTAACTCATCGGTAGGCGCTACCATCAGGATATTGCCTTCCATCCGCTTATCCAAGCCTTTAACCCTAAGCACAATATCCAGAGCCTGATCCCAGGGCGTACCGTCTAAACGCAACGTAATATTGCCAGTTACAGAGTCACTGGTTACCAGATTAAAGCCGTTATAATCAGCAATAATCTGTAATACGGTACGCACCGGGATATCCTGAAAATTCAATGAAATTGCCCGGCCTTTATACTCTTTTCCGCCACCAAGAATGCTGCGGTTGGTGGTATCGCTTTCCACATTCAGCGTGAAAATGTTATCTATTTGCTGATAGGTGAAGGTAAACTCTGCAGTAGTATCTACCACCAGACGCGTAGAGCTACCTTCTTTAAAAGTTTCTATACCTTTTACAATAGTACCAAAATCAACTACATCCAACTGATATAACAACTCGTCGAGAATATCGGTGTTATGAAACTCAACTTCCAGTTTCCCTAAACGCTCAGCTACATCAACAGCGGCGGTATTATCGCGTAAAAACACCAATACGCGGCCTTCGCCTTTATCACCGCGGCGAAAATCAATTGCATTGACCCGGTTAATATAAGTGGGGGTAACATCGGCCACTGAACCAACATTATCTGAAGTAGGGTTGTCAGAAATATGAATATGAAAAACATTACCTCTGACCCGGGTACGATAAATCTTTAGATAATCCAGATATATAACAGTTTTAACCCCTTCACCGACAAATTCAGACGTAACACGTTTTACCCCGGCTTTATCAATTAGTACTTCGTTTAATTTTTCTTCGTAATCTGAGTTATCAAAAAACAATTCAATACGAGCAGGTTCATTGAACACCTGAATACTCGGATCTGCGTACAACTCTTCATCAAAAATAAACTCAATTTCTGTTTCACCTGTCAGCAACGGGTTGTATCTGACATCATATAACAGGGGCACAGCTGCAGCGGGCAACGACAGTAATATTAAGGCTGCAAAGCACATAGCTGTGCACTGGAGTCTGCCAGACATTGTTTTGATTATTTTATCCATGATTTACTCGCATACCTGTCAATTACTCGCCGCAGATGACAAATCCGTCATCTGTAACATGGTCGTCCGTTCTTTCCAGCAGCCCGCGCCATCGGGGATCAATTCCAGCAACTCTATGTGAGTAGGCTCTACATTAATCACCCGGCCATGAAACAATCCCACGTGGTTGCTCAGGGTTACCCGGTGCAATGTTTTGTCAGAGGCCTCAATCAGCGCCCAGATATTACCTGTATCGCCCAAGGTGCCACGCATCTTTAAGTTGTCCAGCGCGTATTTTTCTAATGGTTCTTTCCTGCGCCTCGGGTCTGGATGCAAACAGTCTTGCACCTGAAGAAACTTATCCTGCACAGCCTCTGGCCTTGGTGCGGCAAAAGGGCTACGTACGTCCTGAGAGCGATAAGGAATATGAACAAACTCCTTAACTTCTGGCAACGGTTCTACACGGGCTTTGGTGTTGGCTTTTACCTCGGCAATGTACTGCTGCACACCGCTCAAATCATTAAAACAACCGCTCAGTAGTAAGCTCAACCCAACAACCGACATTGGTTTTATCATGGCTGAACCTCCTTATAACGGTAGGTTTTTGCCACTACATTAAAACGCAGCCTTTCGTTGGGTTCGGTTTGAATAGAAAAGTCATGCAAACTCACGATACGCGGCAGTTTAGCGACTTCACTGACGAAATTACCAAACTGGTGGTAGTCACCTACTACTTCTATTTTTATCGGCAACTCAGTATAAAATTCTTTTTCTATTTCCGGTTCCCAGTTAATGCGAATAAAAGTTAACCCGCTGGTGGTTCCAACATAGGTAATGTCATCCAGCAGGCCTGGTGTTTCATGCGTTGTTGGCAACTGTTTTAGCAAAAACGAAAACGTTTGTTCCATTTCAACCATTTGCTGCTTATATAAATCCAGATTTACTGCAGATGCATATTTGCTGCGGTAAAGCTGGCGTAACTCAACTTCCTTTTTTTGTGCAAAAGCCAACTCATCAATCTTGCTGTCAACCAGCAGGAAATAACTTAATACCGATACTAAAAGTGCAAGTATTACAGCAAAGATGATCTTTGCGGCAACAGGCCAGGAACCCATGTTCTGAAAATCCAGATCATTGATATCAATCTCAGATAGATTCAGATTCATTTAGCACCACCTTTTACCGGAGTTGCAGGGGCGTCAGAGCCCTGCACCGCTTCGTAACCTTCAACTTTGAGGTGCATCTTAAAATTACTTAATAAGCTGGTATTATCTTTACCAGCCTCAATAAATTCCAACAATGGGCTGGAGAGCAATTCTGACTCTTCTGCTTCGCGTAATAAATTAGATAAACGGTTGTTAGATTCGCTTTTACCAATTAATAGCAAAGCCGTACCTTTTTTATCCAGCTGAGTTAGGTAAACCCCGGCAGGCACTGACTGGGCGATAGCGTCCATAATTTGCGTCCCCAGATTACGGCTGCCTTGCAGCTGCTCGATCAGTGACATACGCTGTTGTAAATTTTTCTTCGTGTCATTTAGCGTACGGATCTCCGCTATGCGTTGATCCAGCACCTTAATTTCATTTTCCAGATAGCGGTTGCGCTGAGTTTGCCCGTCAATACGGGCGTTATAGGTTATGTTTACCAGAAATATAAGTAAAAAACTCATTACCGCTGTTGCCGTAAGCACTGTAAGGTATTGTTTCTGGTGTTCTTTACGCGCCGCTTCCCGCCACGGCAACAGGTTTATATATGCCATGATGAAAAGCTCCTTAACGCCAGACCGCTGGCAACCATTAACTGCGATGAATGACGGTTAAGATGATCACGGTCAACAGACGTGGCTACTTCCATGGCTTTAAAAGGATTCGCCACCACGGTATGAATGCCCAACTCATCAATCAACAGCTTATCAATACCTTCTATAAGCGCAGTGCCTCCAGACAACACCAGGTAATCCACAGTGTCTCTACCACTGCTGGTAAGGTACATCTGAATACCGCGGCGTACCTGTTGTAGCAGCATAGTCTGAAATGGCGCCAAAACTTCAAAAGTGTAATTTGGTGGCAAATCGCTGTTTACTTTGGCTTGTTCTGCTTCGTCGTAGCTTTTATTGTAATAAGATAAAATACTTCGGGTGTATTGATCGCCACCAAATACCTGATCGCGGGTATACAGAGTTTTGCCATTCTCCATAATGCTAAGTAAGGTCATGGTGGCGCCTATGTCCACCATAGCAACCACTTTTTTATGCGCATCATCTGGTAATTGTTTCAAACATAGTTGTGCAGCGCGGCTTAAAGCATAGCTTTCAATATCCACCACCTTTGCCGTGAATCCGCTATTGTCCAATGCAGCAACACGCGCCTCAATGCTTTCTGTGCGAGCAGCACTTAACAGCACATTAACTTTGGAAGGATCAGCTTCGTTCACATCCAGCTTTTCAAAGTCCAGGCTGACTTCATTTAATGGGTAAGGAATTAAAGTATCTGCTTCTACTTCAATCTGGCTTTCCAGTTCAGCATCCGTTAAGGACACATCCATGAAAATGACCTTGCTGATCACGGTAGATCCGGAAACGGCGGCAGCAGCAAACTTAACTGAACGGGGGATCTTTTTGCGGATCTTGCTAAGCACATTGCCTACGGCCTCTATGTCCTGTATCTCACGATCAGACATAGCACCTTTCGCCATTGGCTCAACTGCAACGGCTTCCACTTTGTAAACACCATTATGCTGGCTAAGTAACACCGCTTTGACGGAGTGTGCACCAACGTCAATCCCAACCATCATGGGCGTTTGTTTACTAAACAGGCGATTTATCATAGCACCCTGCGACCAATTTATAGTTATGATTATAATTGTCTCAATTGATAGCTTAGTCGCTAATTTTTGGCAAGAAAAAGCGTTTAATCTAATGCTAATAAATATATACTAGCAGCGTTGTAAAAGAATTGGGAGTAAAAATTGGGGCTATTCAGTGTCTTGGGTTAAAAAGCTTTTAATTCTTAGCCTGCTAATGATCGTCTTTGGCATCATTTCGATCGCGGGGATCTACTTTTATCTTAAAGATGATCTTCCAGACGTCACAACCTTGCAGGATGTAAGACTACAAACGCCGATGCAGGTATTTACTGCAGACGGAGAACTAATTTCGCAATTTGGTGAAAAACGCCGTATTCCACTTAAATTGGAAGAAATGCCGCCTTTGTTAATAGAGGCATTCTTAGCTGTTGAGGATACAAGGTTTTATGAACACCCCGGTATAGATATCATCGGTATTTTCCGTGCTGTTACGGTAGTGGCCTCATCTGGCGATTTCAGCCAGGGTGCCAGCACTATTACCCAACAGCTGGCGCGGAACTTCTTTTTAAGCCGCGAAAAGAAAATAGTTCGTAAAGTCAAAGAAATTTTTCTAGCTATTCATATAGAGCAGCTACTAACAAAAGATCAGATCCTCGAGCTTTATCTAAATAAGATAGAGCTGGGCCAGCGGTCTTTCGGTGTAGGTGCTGCGGCCCAGGTGTATTTTGGTAAAACGGTGCACGAATTAACTGTCGATGAAATTGCTATTATTGCCGGTTTACCTAAAGCCCCCTCTGCGCTCAACCCTGTGCGCTCGGCATCTAATGCCAGAGCACGCCGTAATGTTGTGCTTGGCCGTATGCTGGAAACACGCGTAATCGACAAAGCCGCTTACGACCTGGCCATTGCTGCACCGGTTACCAGCCGCTTGCACGGTGCCCAAATTACCGCCTCTGCACCTTATATCGCTGAAATGGTGCGTCAGGACATGGTCAATCGCTTTGGTGAAGAGACGGCCTATTCTGCAGGCTTACAAGTGTTTACCACTATTCAAAGCAAGCAGCAGGCAGAAGCAAAAAACGCATTGCAGCAAAACCTGTATGACTACGACGAACGCCATGGCTACAGAGGGCCAGTAGCAGAGTTATGGCAGTCGACTCTGGTTGAAGCAGAAAACACAGAGCATAAGTTTGAACAGGAAGATCCGCTAAGCGCAGAAGAAATTCTTGCCTACCTTGATAAACAAAGCAGTATTGAAGACTTACGTTCAGCCATTATTACAGCAGTACATGAACAAAGTGCCGATGCGATTATTGCCGGTGGTCAGGAAGTCACATTGCAATGGGACGGCCTGAAGTGGGCTCGTACTTTTCAGACTGATGAACGTCAGGGCGTCGCACCAAAAACGGCTTTTGCTATTGTTAAGCCCGGACAGCATGTTTTGCTGCGCCAACAGAGCGGCCAATGGCGCCTCAGCCAGGTACCTCAGGCCAGTAGTGCCATAGTAGCAATTGATCCGCATAATGGTGCTATCCGCTCGCTTGTTGGTGGCTACAGCTTTAGCCAAAGCCAGTTTAATCGGGTTACTCAGGCAAAACGGCAGGTAGGTTCAAACATAAAACCCTTTATCTATTCTGCCGCCCTGGAGCACGGCCATACGCTGGCAACCATTATGAATGATGCTCCTATTCATCAGTGGGACAGCAATGCCGGTATAGCCTGGCGGCCGAAAAACTCTCCGGCAGTTTACGACGGCCCAATCCGCGTGCGTGAAGCGCTGGCCAAATCAAAAAACGTCGTGTCAGTTCGTCTGCTCAGAGCCGTGGGTATAGATAACATTATTACCCACATGCAACGCTTTGGTTTTACGCCCAGTGATTTACCGCGCAATGAAACCCTTTCATTAGGTTCAGCCTCTTTAACGCCGCTGGAACTGGTAACAGGCTATGCAGTATTTGCTAATGGCGGCTATTTGGTAACACCTTACGTTATTGAGAAAATACTCAGTGAAGAAGGTGAGTTATTGTACCAGCACAACCCTGTCACCGCCTGCCAGGGCTGCGACACAACGCCTGCAGAACAGCAAACAGCCGAACAGGCTGGTGATGCTGAAGCCCAGATGGATCAGTTATTTAATACGTTGTCACTTGATACGCCATTAGACCAGCAAAACATCGCAGAGCAATCGGTAAAGCAGGCTGAGCAGGTTATTTCTGAGCAAAACAGCTTTCTTATTGCCGATGCGCTAAAAAGCAGTGTTTGGGGTGGTGGCAGCTGGCAACATGGCACAGGCTGGAATGGCACGGCCTGGCGCGTGCAGCGCCTGAAAAGACGCGATATTTCGGCAAAAACCGGTACTACCAATGACTCTAAAGATACCTGGTTCTCTGGTTTTACCCCGGATCTGGCTGTAACAGTGTGGGTGGGTTTTGACGACGCTAACCGCAGCCTGGGCCGTGCTTTATGGCATGCCAATATGGGCCAGCAGCAAAGCGCAGGTACTGAATCCGGCGCCCGTACTGCACTACCCGCCTGGCTTACTTATATGGAAACGGCTTTACCGCAATATCCGGAGCAGCCAGCTAACGCACCTGTCGGTTTATCATCTGTACGTATCGACTTACAAACCGGCCTGCTGACCAACCGTACCGACTACACCAGTGCTTTTGAATACTTTAAACCCGGTACAGAGCCTAAGCAGTATGCTACGGCTAATATTCAGCAAATCAGTTTTGATAAAGCACAGGATAAAAAGCAGGACGAAGAGGAAGTTGAGTTGTTCTGACTTTCTGTATTGCTTGCAGATAATTAAAAAGCCCGCATCGCGGGCTTTTTAATACTTATCAATATGCTAAGAATCAGGCTAATTCAAACCACTGCTTTGCCTGTGCCAACGCCGCCAACACTTGCTGCGGTGCTGTACCGCCCAGGGCTGCGCGTTTTTGCAAACCGGCTTCCAGTTGCAGCGCCGGATAAACATCATCGCCTATCAATGTACTGAACTGCTTCAGCTCATTTAGCGGTAAAGCTTCCAGCGCCAGCTGCTGCTTAGCCGCATGCACTACCAGCTCGCCTACGACCTCGTGTGCATCACGAAACGGCATACCTTTACTAACTAAGTAATCGGCTAAGTCAGTCGCGTTGCTGTAGCCCAGCTCAGCCGCCTGACGGCACTGCGCTTCGTTAACACTTAAGTGTGGCAATACGGTGGCCAGTACCAGCAAAGATTGTTGCCACGTCGCCATCAAGTCAAAAAAGCCCTGCTTGTCTTCCTGCATATCTTTGTTGTAAGCCAGCGGCAAGCCTTTGAGTACATGTAAAATAGCGACTAAATGGCCCAGCACCCGGCCGGTTTTACCGCGCAGCAACTCAAACACATCGGGGTTTTTCTTTTGCGGCATTAACGATGAGCCGGAGCTTATCGCATCGCCGAGTTTGAAAAAGCCGGCTTCGCCGGAGCAGAAGAAAATCACGTCTTCAGATAAACGCGATAAATGCGTCATACAAATGCTGGCAGCGGCTGATAGCTCCACTACGTAGTCACGGTCTGATACCGCATCCAGGCTATTCAGCGCAGCGCTGCTAAAACCAAGACGCTGCGCCAATTGCTCACGGTCGACCGCAACGCCGGTGCCGGCTAAAGCACCGCAACCGAGCGGACACACATCCATCCGCGTGAGCGCATCGTCTAAGCGGCTGACATCGCGTTTAAACATCTCGACATAAGCCAGTGCCCAGTGCGCCACCAATACCGGCTGTGCCCGCTGTAAGTGGGTAAAACCGGGCATTACCGCCGTACCGGCACGCTCTGCAAAGGTTAGCAAGGCCGCTATGGCACCCAGCAAGGACTGACGCACGCTTTGTGCATTCAGTTTGCTCCACAAGCGCAAGTCAGTTGCTACCAAATCATTGCGGCTGCGGCCGGTGTGCAGCTTTTTCGCCACAGCCCCCAGCTTTGCGGTTAGCTGCGCTTCTACCCAGCTGTGAATATCTTCTTCGCTGGTTTGCAGCGGCAGCTTAGGGTCGGCATCTATCGCCACGGCTAAATCGGCCAGCCCGGCATCGAGCTGCGCCGCTTCATCGCTGCTGATAATACCGGCCTGCGCCAGTTGCTGCGCCCAGGCGCGCGAGGCCTGAATGTCTTGTTGCGCCAGCAAATAATCAAAGCTTAGCGAGTCGTTAAAATCGCGAAACTCTGCCAGGGTTGCTTCCTGAAATCGTCCGCCCCACATAGCCATAATAATTAACCCTTTTCTTGCTGGTGCAGCGCACGGATACGGCTGGCCAGGCTGTACAAACGGATAAAGCCGGCAGCGTCTTTCTGGTTGTACACTTCATCGCCCTCAAAGGTGGCAAAAGCTTCAGAGTACAGCGAGTTTGGCGAGCGGCGTTTGGCCACAGTAACATTACCTTTGTACAGCTTGATTACCACATCGCCGGTTAACTGTTCGGCCAGCGAAGTTGCTGCCGCTAACAGTGCATCTTTTAACGGTGTAAACCAACGACCGTCATATACCAGTTGAGCAAATTCCTGGCCGACTTCTTCACGGTATTTCAGTGAAGTGCGGTCATACACCAACGCTTCCAGACCCTTTAACGCCGCCATTAAAATGGTGCCGCCCGGTGTTTCATAACAGCCGCGGGACTTCATACCCACTAAACGGTTTTCGACAATATCAATACGGCCAATACCGTGCTCAGAGCCAATTTCGTTTAGTAACTCGATTGCCGCAACCGGTGCGACAGCATGGCCGTTAATCTGGCTCAGCTCACCTTTATCAAAGCTCAGCTCAACATAAGCAGCATGATCCGGCGCCTGCTCCGGTGACTTGGTCCACATCCACACCTGGTCTGACGGCTCACACCAGGGGTTTTCCAGCTCGCCGCCCTCATGCGAGATATGCCATAAGTTAGCATCGCGGCTGTAAATTTTGGTAGCAGAGGCCGTGGTTGGCACTTTCTTTTCAGCCAGGTAATCCAGCAGTGACTGGCGGGAGTTAAATTGCCACTCGCGCCATGGTGCGATAACGGTTAATTGCGGTGCCAGCGCAGCAAAGGCGCCTTCAAAGCGTACCTGGTCATTACCTTTACCGGTACAGCCATGACACAGTGCATCGGCGCCCAGTTCCAGTGCCAGTTTTACCTGGGCACGGGCAATTACCGGCCGGGCCATAGAAGTACCCAGCAGATACTGGCCTTCGTATACTGCGCCGGTTTTCAGTGTCGGGTAAATCACTTCTTTTACCAATTCTTCACGTAAATCAACGATATGACAACTGCTGGCACCGGAGTTAATGGCTTTTTGCTCAACACCAGCCAGTTCCTCATCGCCCTGACCTACGTTGGCGACAAAGGCGATAACTTCACAGTTATAGTTGTCTTTTAACCAAGGCACGATAGCCGAAGTGTCCAGACCGCCGGAATAGGCTAAAACGACTTTTTTGATACTCATAGTGTCCTCACGCAAATAAACTGATTAATACGGCATTCTGGGCATGCATGCGGTTTTCCGCCTGCAGTAATACAAGTGACGCTTCGCTGTCGAGTACCTCGCTGGTAACTTCGTGCTCACGATGCGCCGGTAAACAGTGCATAAAATATTTCACCGCCAGCCGTTGCATTACGGCGGTGTTGATTTGATAAGGTTTAAATACCCGTTCAATCTGCTCAGGGTCTGCTTTATCGCCCATCGACAGCCAGGTATCAGTATAGATAGCATCGGCGCCGGCAGCGGCAGATAGATGCGGGCTCAGCTCCAGCACAGCACCGGTGTCGGCGGCAATTTTCTGCACATTCAGCAGCACCTGTGCATCGGGTGAAAAACCCTGTGGCGTTACCACTGTCATCTTCATACCGCTAAGCGCGGCGCCAATCATTAGCGAATGACAGACATTGTTGCCATCGCCAACATAGGCCAGATGCACTTTGCTCAGATCGCCAAAGCGCTCTTTTAACGCCAGTAAATCGGCCAGTGCCTGGCACGGGTGATATAAATCGCTCAGCGCATTAATCACCGGTTTATGGCTGGCCTGTGCCAGCTGCTCCAGCGTTTGCTGCGAGAATACCCGCGCCACTATGGCGTCGGTCCAGCAGGCCAGATTACGGCCAAAATCGGCGACGGTTTCGCGTTTACCCATAGCGCCGTTTTGCTGATCCAGATACACACTGTGGCCACCGAGCTTATAAATACCCACATCAAAACTAACGCGGGTACGCAGCGATGGCTTCTCAAAAATCAGCGCAATGCTTTTGCCCGCCAGCGCCTGAGTGTATTTTTCCGGTTGCTGCTTTACATTCAGCGCTAAATTCAGCAAATCGTTAAGCGTTGCCGGGCTTAATTCAGCCAGACTCAATAGTTGTTTCAGTTTACTCATTTTCAGCTGACCTGCCGCCGGTGCGGCATCCTTGTTTAAGGGACTAACAGACGATGCGCGTGCCTACTGCTTGCTGTCGCATCAGATTTAACAGATCTTGCGGGTGTTGCCAGCCCGCGACGGTGATACTTCGTCGCAGTGCCTGAGCGGTGTCTAAAGCGGCATCCAGTTTTACTTTCATGCCACCTTTGATAATACCCTGGGTGACTAATTCTGCCGCCTGAGCTCCGTTAAGCTCACTAATAAGCTTACCTTCGCCATCTAAAATACCCGGTACGTCGGTCAGCAACACCAGTTGCCCCTGTACCAGCTGACAAATAGCGGCAGCAGCTAAATCGGCATTAACATTTAATAATTGCCCTTGCTCGCCGTGGCCAATTGAGCTGAATACCGGCGTAAAGCCGGCAGACAATAAATTTTGTAATAAGCTGCCGTCTTGCGGTTTAGCCAAGCCAACTGCACCCAGTTTAGTATTTAATTCAAAGCGGCAGCTGTTACCGGCAGACAGCGTTAAACCGACCGGTTTTAAGCCCTGCAGTGCCGAACGCGCCACCATATGCGCATTGACCGCGCCGGCTAAGGCACCGGCGATCACCGGCATTTGTTCGGCCGGTGATATACGCTGGCCATCCAGTTTTTCAGTGTGAAAACCAAACTTTGCCAGCCATTGATCAACCTGGTCGCCGCCGCCGTGTACCAGCACCAGCGGATACTGTTGCTTTAATTCGGCGCAAACTGCCAGTAAAGCATCCAGCGCTTTGTCATCTTGCAGCAACCGGCCACCCATTTTCAGTACCAGAGGAGTATTATTCATGGCTCACTCCAGCAAATAGTCCTGCGGTTTCCGGCTTGCCAAAGCGCACATTTGCCGCCTGCATCGCCTGCGCTGCCGCACCTTTTAATAAATTATCAATCGCCGACACCACTACCAGTTGTTCACCATCCTGCTGCCAGTGAATGTCGCAATACGGCGTACCGGCGACATCAGCCACATTCGGCGAATGCGCAACTAACCGCGCTAACGGTTTACCGCTATAGGCGTTAGTGAAGGCAGCACTTACCTGCTCAGCTGTAACGCCTGCTTTTAGCGTTACTACGCTGGTGGCCAGAATACCGCGCTTAAAGTTACCTAAATGTGGTATAAATACCACTTTTCGGCCAAGGTTTTGCTCTATTTCCGGCCGGTGGCGGTGTTTAAAAAAGCCATAAGCATTTAAGCCGACTTCACAAAATGAGGTGCTAAGCGCGGCCTTACGGCCTGCACCGGAAACACCGCTGGTAGCGTTGATTACAGGAATACAGTTATCTGCCACCAAACCGGCTTTAATCAACGGCAACAGCGCTAAAGTACAGGCGGTTGGATAACAGCCAGGCACAGAAATTAACCGCGGTAATGGCGTGCTCTGCCATTCCATTAAGGAATAAACCGCTTCCGCTAACAGCTCAGGATGCTGATGCTCATAACCATAATACTGCGGATACAGCTGTGGCTGCTTTAACCGGAAAGCACCGGATAAATCCACCACATCGATACCTTGCGCTAGCAATAGCGGCGTTACGGCTTCGCTGGCTTCATGCGGCAGAGCTAAAAAAGCCACATCAATTTTACCGTTTAAGCCTGTAGCCAGCTCATCCGTCCATGGTTGAACCATAATATCCAACTGCTGTTTATAACGCGGATACAAAGAAGAAAACGGCTCTGCACTGCGCCCGGCAGAAGCATAGGCACCACACAGTTCAAAATAGGGATTGCGCGCTAAAATCACTGCCAGTTCAGCACCGCTATAACCGGCAGCACCTAATACAATGCTGCGTACTAAAGAAGAAGATTTGTCAGTTGATAACATCGGATACGGCTCTCGAACAGTAAATAACGTATAGGTATAGCACGAAACAGCCGCTAGTGTAGAACGGTCGCCATGCAGTTTCAAGAATTATTATTCTGTTTTTGTGAATTTTTATACAAAACAGTTCATGGTAATAATGTCTAAACAGCAACATCTACCCTGTTACGGCCATTTTGCTTTGCCCGGTACAACGCACTGTCAGAACGTGACAATAACTTATCATAGTGCGCTTCTCCGGCAAACTCAGCAATGCCCATACTCACTGTAATACGCAGGTTTGCTGCAAAAACTGCACAGTCAATCTGCATAATCGCCTGGCGCATACGTTCGCAAATATCCTGCGCCACCTTTACTGTGGTATTAGGCAGCAATATGGCAAACTCTTCCCCACCCCAACGCGCTACGGTATCGTCAGCCCGGCATTGGCTGCTAATTTCAGCGGCCACCAGCTTGAGTATTTCATCGCCAATACTGTGGCTGTAACTGTCGTTTACCTGTTTAAAATGATCGATATCCAACAGTACCAGGCAAAGTGGCAAATTATTACGCCGTGAGCGCGCGCACTCACGCGCCAGTGCTTCATCAAACGCCCGCCGGTTCGCCAGCCCCGTTAACGCATCACGCCGAGCCTGCTGTTCAAATTTTTCGGCCTGGCGTTTTAATTGTACCAGCAGCGCAGAGCGCTCCTGATCTATCGCTTTTAAATGATCGGCCTGCTGCTGTAATTCAACGGTTTTTTCCGCTACCTGCCAACGTAATAATTCCTCACGCCGGCGCAATACATTCAGCCGTAAGCGCAACATTACCAGGCCCAGTACCGTTACTAAACCAGCAATCCCCAGCCAGAAACCCGGCCTTTGCCAGATGTAAGGGAAAATGGTAAAACTTAAGCTGGCTTCGTGTTCACTCCATCCCCCTTGCGGATAAGCTGCACTCACTAAAAAGCGGTATTCACCTGGTGGCAGATTGGTGTATTCAGCTATGTTTTGTGAACCCCGCTCCACCCAGTCAGAATCAAACCCCTGCAATCTGGTACGATATTGAATACGCTGCGGCATAACAAAACCCAAACCGGCAAAAGCAAACTCCAGCCGGTTAACCCCCGCAGCTAACTGAATTGAAGAGGTTAACTGCCTTTCAGTGCCATTAACTTTCAGGCTTTCGATCACTATCGGCGGAATATTTGCCGCAAAGCGTTTTAACACCTGAGGCTGCACCATACTGGCGCCTTTGGAGGTAGCAAACCAGACAGCACCATCCTGTGCCAATGTAGCGGCGGGCATAGAACCTCCATTGGCCTGAGCACTTTGCATGCCATCACCTTCACCAAATAACTCATAGTCAAGTTGATGCCGCTCACCACTTAGTACTGCAGCAATATGCTCTCGTTCCAGCCGTAGTATGCCCCTGTTACTGCTGATCCATAGGTGCTGTTGTCTGTCGATCACCACCTGAAATAACTTATCAAACGGCAAACCGACATTTCGGCCCAACATTTTTAACTCGCCGCTGCTCAATGAGTAGTGAACCAGGCCGCGGTCGGTTGTCATCCAAATAGCATCAGCACCGGTATCCAATGCAAAACCAAAAGCGTATTCCGCCCCGTCCAGATTGCTGAAATCAACCGGCATTATGCTGCCATCTGGCTGCATAATAGCCACACCAGCCCCGGTACCAATAAACAACCTGCCATCGCTGTGCTGGTACAACGCCATAATAAACGGTGCCGGTAATCCCTCTTTGGTGGTAAAGTTTTTGATGCCGTCAGTGCCGACATAGTTAAGCCCCTGCGCTGTTCCTACCCAGAGCCCGCCGTCTTTTGCCGCTAACAGCGCACGGATTTCATTCGCCAACAAACCACTTTGCCGATCCAGCCGCCGGACAATTTTACCGTCCTGCCACAGCAGCACGCCGTCGGTGTAGGTACCAATCCACACCGAGCCATCTGTAGCCTCGGCCAGGCTTAATACCGACTGGCCGCGGCTGGCAGCAGACAAATCGAGTGTTTTTAGCTGCCGCCCGGCCAACCGGCTAACGCCCTGGCTGCTGCCAATCCAAACTGAGCCATCGCTGTGCGCCATTACACTGCGCACATAGTCACCGGCAAGCCCAAGTTCGGCGGTGTAAGTAATAAAAGGTGCGTCACGTAAACGGAATAAACCACCGTTAGTGCCTACCCACACGCTTTGCTCGCGATCCAGATACAACGATAAAATACGGTTATTTGGCAAGCCACCGGCGATAGTTAGTTGCTCCAGCCCCAATTCACTGTAACGCAGCAAACCACGGTCGGTAGTGCCAATCCAGATTTGTTCATTGCTTAACAACAATGATGAAACCGGTAAATCGGCTAAGGCATCATCGAGCAATGCACTTTGACCATTTTGCCAACTGAATAAACCACGCTCGGTTCCTGCCAACACTTTGTCGTTATACTGAGCTAACACAAATACCGGCACGGCAGGCAGATCTTTTACTACCACTATTTGCGGCTCTGGCTGTGTTGTATCCAGCCAGGCCAGACCACGGCCGGACCCCATCCACAGCCGGCCATTACTATCAACCATTAAGCTGTGTACAACATTACTGGGTAAACCATCAGCCTGGGTATATTGCTTGCGGCTGCCATCCGGTGCCTGGCGGAACAAACCTTCCCCCTCGCTGGCCAGCCAGAACATGCCGTGCTTGTCTTCAACTACGGCATTTAGTAAAACATTAAACGCTGGCCAGCTTTGCCAGCTGTTATCCACACGCCGGGTAAAACCGCCGCGCGCCCCCACTACCAACAGGTTGCCCGCATTATCTTTACGCAGCGCTCTGATACCGGAATCAGGCAGGCCTGTCAGCGGCCCACGGCCTAAAATACTAAACTCCCTGCCATTAAAGCGGGCAATACCTTCCCAGGTGGCTATCCAAAGATAACCGTCTTCGCTTTGGCTGATACTGTTTATGGTGTTGTGCGGCAGGCCGTCGCTGGTGGTCCAGCTTTCCTGAAAATAATTGCTTAATTTGGCCGGGCTGGCACTGGCAAAAAGGCTTGCGCAGCTGCACAACAACATCAGCAGTGCCAGCCAGCTATGGCGCATTAATGAGTGTCTGGCAACACAGCGCCAGCTGAGAACTTCAGACATTACTACTCATCCCTGTTCATTAAGCAATTGCTAAAGCAATAATGCTGCTCAGGTTACCCCAATTTTCAGATGGCGCCAACCCGGCAACAGTCCATTTGTTAATGAAAAAAGCCCGCTTAATCACGGGCACAGGTGTGTCAGAGCAGGTTAAACAGCCGTTTGTGGCCTTACTCCCAGTAGATGGCAAATAGCGTAACTCAGTTCGCTGCGATTAAGCGTATAAAAATGGAAGTGATCCACGCCTTCACGGCTTAACACTTTCACCATTTCCATGGCAATATTCGCCGCCACCAAGTTACGGGTGGTGGCGTCGTTTTCCAGGCCCTCATAGGCTTTATGCATCCAATTCGGCACCGCGACGTTAGTCAGAGCAGCAAATTTTTTCAGTTGCTGAAAATTAGTTACCGGTAAAATACCCGGCACAATGTCAACATCAATGCCGATTGCCGCACAGCGATCGCGATAACGCAAAAATTTCTCACTATCAAAGAAAAACTGTGTAATAGCACGCGAGGCACCAGCTTCAACTTTGCGCTTTAAATTCAGCAAGTCAAACTGCGTATTAGGCGCTTCCGGGTGCACTTCAGGGTATGCAGCTACCGAGATATCAAAGTCGGCCACTGAGCGCAGTATTTCTACCAAATCTGCTGCATATAAATCTGGCTTTGACATACTGCCGGGCGGTAAATCACCGCGCAGTGCTACGATATGGCGAATACCGTTTTGCCAATAGTCTTTGGCAATAGCAATTAAATCATCCTTAGTAGCATCGACACAGGTTAAATGCGGTGCCGCAATTAAGCCGGTGCGCTGTTTAATCGACTTAATAATATCGTGGGTACGGTCACGCTCACCAGAATTAGCGCCATAGGTTACCGACACAAAAGACGGCGCCAGCGGCGCCAGCCGTTCAATCGACTGCCACAGGGTTTGTTCCATTTGTGGCGTTTTCGGCGGGAAAAACTCAAAACTGACGTTAACCTTGCCTTCCACATCCTGCAAGTTACGGTTAATTGCGTCTAAATATTGTGCATTTGCAAATGCCATAACGATTCCCTTTCTGTTACGTCAGTAAGGCCGGCGCAGTGGCCCTGCCAATAAGTTGATTACTCAGCACGGCCAGATCGGCATGCAAACCACCGGCAGTGACTACCCTGCCAGCACCCGGGCCTTTTAATACCAGCGGGTTAGCATTGTACCAGCCAGAGCGGATAACAAAGACGTTATCGCAAGGTGCTATCGCTGCCAGTGCATGTTGCTGACTAACCTGTTGCAATGACACACTGGCGCTCACTTTGCCAGGCTCCAACGATAAAACAGCCACATAACGCAACACCTCGCCCTGAGCTTGTGCCTTAGCAAACACTGCTGAAAGCTCTGTATCAAGGACACCACGCTTCGCCCAGAAATCCTGCCAGTTGCCGTGCTGCAGCCCCTCAGGTAATAAGGGCTGCAATTTAATGTCGTCCAGCTCCAGTGTTACACCCAGCTCGCGTGCCAGTACCAGTAACTTGCGCTGTACATCTTTACCGGATAAATCATCGCGCGGGTCCGGCTCGGTTAACCCGGCTTGCTGCGCTTCGAGCACAAAATCTGAAAACGGTTTGCTGCCATCATACTGACACAACAACCACGACAGGGTGCCGGAGAAAATACCGCTGACCTGCGCTATTTGATCGCCGGCACTTATTAATTCCTGCAAGGTACGCTGCACCGGTATACCGGCGCCGCAGGTGGTGTTGCTCAGCCATTGTCGCTGATGCTGTGCCAGTGCCTGTTTAATTTGCTGATACTCAACACCTGGCAAGGTTACGCCCTGTTTATTGGCGCTGATAATATCGCAACCTGCAGCAATAAACCCAGGGTATAAACGGGCAAAGTCACCACTGGGGGTAATATCTACCAGCACTTTAGGCGCCGGCAAGGCCTGCAAATAAGCAGTTAATTGCTCTGCATGCCAACTGTCACCCGCCGCCAGTGCCGTTTGCCAGTCCGTCGGCGGTATCTTGTCAGCCAGCACGGCACGGCGAGAGTTCAGTACAGCGGCCAAATTCAGTTCAAGCCTAGCGGCAAAGCGTTGCTGTTGCATTGCCAGCATAGAGAGAAACTCAGCACCAACATTGCCAGTACCGGCCACCACCAGTTGTAACACTGGCTTTTGCAAAATTAACTGTTGATGCAACTGCTGTAATACCGCAGACGACAAGGGCTCAGCCAACAACCAAATTAGTTGCTGGGCATTTTCATAGCGATGCGATACTGCATGTTGCTGCAGCAGTTGGTCAGCCGGTGTAGCCTGCTCTGCCTGATCGGCTTTTAGCCATGCCACGGCGTAGTATTGCTGTGTATCCCATACTGCATGTACGTTTAATTCTGCCAGCCAGGCCAGTGCCAGCTCTGCGCAGGCTGCAGGTAACAACCAGCACAGGTTGTCGCCTTGTTGTGGCAGTGCAATTACCGGCTGCTGCAGCTCTAACGCCAGCCTATCTGCAGTAACGGCCGTGTCCTGATGCAGTGTTAATAAGGTCACGTCATTCAGTTCAGTAATAAAACCCTGCTGCGCAGCGCCAGGCTGTGTATTGCCTGGCTGCGCCACGCAACAGCCATCTTGTGCAGGCTCATAGCTGCTGCGTACCTGCAATACGGTGTCGGTGCCGGTTAATGGGGCTAAAGTGCGGGCATGTAACACCGGGTTACCCAGCTGTGCCAACTGGCATGCCTGCTGCCAGCTCACCTGTTTATAAGGTATGGCACTGGCAACTTTGCGCGGATCGGCGCTATAAATAGCTTTAACATCAGTCCAGATCGTTACTTCACCGGCCTGCACCAGCGCACCTAACAAAGTGGCAGAATAATCGCTGCCATTGCGGCCCAGTGTAATGCTGCGGCTTTTGTCGTCACGGGCGATATAACCGGTAACAATATGAATACAGTCTGGCTGTGTATATTCAGCCAGTAATTCTGCTGACGCTGTCCAATCTGGCTGATGTTGCTTTAAACGCAGAAAATCACGGGCATCTAACGCAGTAGCATTAAGCCCGCGCTGCTTTAGTAGTTCACTTAATAATAAAGCCGATAAGCGCTCACCAATTGCCAGCACATCATTTACCCGTTGCTGCGCCAGTGCCTGCGGTACATCAGCTAACCAGTGTTGCAATTGGGTCTGCACTACTGTGGCCGCCTCTGCGGCTAGTGTTTCGGCCACCAATTGGTTTAGCTGTTGCTGCAAGCTGGCCAGAGCCTGATCGCGGGCTGCGGTGTCATCAGCACACGCAATAATATGCAGTAAAGCATCGGTAGTATCGCCGGGTGCAGACACCACTACCCAAAGTGCCAGATGCAGATTTTGCAGCTGCAGAATATCGGCGACAGCACTAAAACGCTGCGCACTGGCTAAGCTGCTACCGCCAAATTTATGTACCTGAGCTGCCGGACTAAATTGCTGTTTCACTTCAATTTGCATTATGTATTACCAAAAGCATGTCTTACCAAAAAGCGCTGAGTGCCGGGTTAAGCCGGAACTGCTGCTGTTGCTGTTCATTCTGTTGCTTTAACCTGTCAGTCTGCTGGTTAAGTTGTTGCTGATGGTTCTGCTGATTATGTTGCGCCACAGCGTTAAAGGCCTGTTGTAGATCGGCCAGTAAATCATCAACGTTTTCAATACCTACCGACAGACGGATTAACGTTGCGCCGATACCGGCAGTTCTCTGTGCGGCGGCATCCATTGATGCATGCGTCATCGTTCCCGGATGGCACACCAGACTTTCAATACCCCCCAATGACTGGGCTAGGGTAAATAAACGCAGGGCAGAGAAAAACACCGGCAGTAAGGCTTCGTCAGCGGCCAAATCAAAACTGCACATCGCACCAAAGCCGCTTTGCTGAGCTTTAGCAATAGCGTGACCCGGATGCTGCGGCAGCCCAGGGTAATACACTTTAGCCACCAGTGGCTGCTTTGCCAGAAAATCGACTACCCGTGCAGTATTATCCTGCTGCAAACGCAACCGTGGTTCCAATGTACGCAGACCGCGCAGCGTCATATAGCTGTCGAAGGGGGCGCCGGTAATACCCAGGCAGTTGGCCCACCACTTTAATTCATCACCCAGTTGCTGCGATTTTGCAATCAATACACCACCGACAATGTCGCTGTGACCGTTAATATATTTGGTGGTGGAATGCACTACAATATCGGCACCCAGCGCCAGAGGTTGCTGCAATACCGGCGATAAAAAGGTGTTATCCACCACCACCAGTGCTTGTAATACTTTGGCTAAATCACATACTGCGCGCACATCAGTAATTTGCAATAACGGGTTAGACGGCGTTTCCAGCCAGATCATTTTCGGTTTAACAGCCCGGATTTGCTCTGCCCAGCCAGTTTGTTGAAAATTTACCACCAGCAGGTTAAAAGCCCGCTTACGCTGTGCCAGGTTAACAAACAACCGGTAACTACCGCCGTAGCAGTCATGCGGGATCACCAGCGTATCATCCGGAGTCAGCAGTTGCAGTGCCAGCAAGCAGGCAGACATGCCGGTGCTGGTCACTATGGCTTTTACCCCACCTTCGAGCTCAGCCAGCGTTTCGGCCAGTAAATCCCGCGTCGGGTTATTCGAGCGTGAATAATCGTACGGGCCGGGTTGTTTAAAAGCTTTTAATTCATAAGTTGAGGTTAAATACAGCGGTGGTGTAACCGCTGCATGAGCAGAGTCCTGAGCGATACCGGCCCGGGCAGCGATAGTCGCGGCGTGGCGCTTTGACATGGGAAACCTCATTTAGATGTTTAGACGTCTAAAAGTATAATGATAGAAATAAAGATGTCAAACCATTTAGCCGTCTATAATCATTATTTGTTGTACACTATTTGACTGCGCGGCATAACAAGATAGAATTTCGCCACTTGCGTAAAGCAATACAACATAATGACTAATACAAGGTAACCATATGGCTAAGTGGAATGGGGAATATATTCACCCGTACGCGGAACACGGTAAAAAATCAGAACTCGTAAAAAAAATCACCGTATCTATTCCGCTGAACGTATTAAAAGTGCTGACAGATGAGCGCACCCGCCGCCAGGTAAACAACCTGCGACATGCAACCAACAGTGAATTATTATGCGAAGCGTTTCTGCATGCATTTACCGGCCAGCCACTGCCAGCCGATGAAGATTTACGTAAAGACAACCCGCACCAGATCCCAACAGAAGTACGGCAGATCTTAACCAGCATGGGCAAACCCATCCCGGTTATTATTGAAGCTGACAGCGACGAAGAATAACAAATAAAACACCCGCCAGTTGGCGGGTGTTTTATTTCTGCAGCATGTTAACTGCGCTGGTTAGCTATGGCAGTTAACGATAGCAATTAACTATAGTAGTGATCCGGCAACGGTAACCTTGCCACCCCAGATGCAACCGCAGCTTGCGCAACCGCCAGAGCGACACGCGGCAACAGGCGCGGATCCATAGGTTTGGGAATAATATAGGTTTTACCAAAACTAAGCTGGTCAACCTTAGCGGCAGTTAACACTTCCGGCGGCACAGCCTCTTTCGCAATAGCCCGAATCGCATTTACCGCCGCCAGCTTCATTTCATCGTTAATAACACTGGCGCGTACATCTAAAGCACCACGGAAAATAAACGGAAAACACAGCACGTTATTTACCTGGTTCGGATAATCTGAACGGCCGGTAGCCATAATAATATCGTCGCGCATCGCATGGGCCAGCTCAGGCTTAATTTCCGGATCCGGATTCGAGCAGGCAAAAATAACAGGCTTGTCGGCCATCAGCTTCAACGCCTCTGGCGGCAATACGTCCGGGCCAGATACCCCGACAAATACATCAGCACCGTTTAATGCATCTTCTAATGTGCGTTTATCAGTATTGTTGGCAAACAGCAGCTTGTACTGGTTTAGGTCATCACGGCGGGTGTGAATAACACCTTTAGTATCCAGCATATAAATATGTTCGCGCTGTGCACCGCATTTAATCAGCAGTTCCATACAGGCAATAGCTGCTGCGCCGGCGCCCATACAGACAATAATCGCGTTTTTTATATCTTTACCCTGAATTTCCAGTGCGTTTAACATGCCAGCAGCTGTCACAATAGCAGTACCGTGCTGATCGTCATGAAATACCGGAATTTTACAGCGTTTAATCAGCTCTTTTTCAATTTCAAAGCACTCCGGCGCTTTGATATCCTCAAGGTTTATGCCGCCAAAGGTGTCGGCAATATTGGCGACGGTATTAATAAACTCTTCTGTGGTGCGGTGTGTTACTTCAATATCAATCGAATCAAGGTTAGCAAAACGCTTAAACAGCAGTGCCTTACCTTCCATTACCGGCTTCGAGGCCATAGGCCCTAAATTACCCAGGCCTAAAATAGCCGTGCCATTAGTTATTACAGCCACCAAATTGCCTTTGGCGGTGTACTTGTACACATTGTCGATATCAGCGGCTATTTCGCGTACCGGCTCAGCCACACCGGGGCTGTAGGCCAGAGCCAGATCAGTAACGGTTTCGGCCGGTTTGCTGATCTCAATACTGATTTTGCCGGGTTTGGGTTCTGCGTGGTAACGCAGTGCTTGTTCTCTGAAATCTGACATCTGTTTATCCTGCCGTTTGTTGTAGGGCTTAGCGTAAAGTTATTGTTATACAGTTACGTCTGAGGGAGGCTTATTCTAAAGAGCTGCCAGCGGTAAGAGAACCCTAATCAGTCTGATCGTACCAGCGCAAAATGGTTTCTCTGGCTATACCACTTTAGTCGCACCCCGTAGTTGTTATAACAATTACGACAGCCAAACGACATTTCTTTTAGCAATATTGAATATAAATTCCTCATCTGACACAAATTGCAGGCACAAAAAAAGCACCCGCAGGTGCTTTTTTCTGTTTTGCTGTAACAGAACCGATTAACGGTTGCCCAGTACAGAGAAACGTTTTTTGAAGCGATCTACACGGCCGCCTACGTCTAACACTTTTTGCTTACCGGTATAAAACGGGTGGCAAGCTGAGCAAACGTCCAGGTGGATGTCTTTGCACAGTGCTGATTTAGTTTTGAATGCATTACCGCAAGTACAAGTTGCAGTAATCTCTTTATATTCTGGGTGAATACCTGGCTTCATGGGTTACCTCGTTAGGCCGTATCGCTATCTGGTCAAATTTGTTGCCAGACACCATACGTAATTACAGTTAATTAAGGGCGCGTAGCTTAATAGATAGCCACAAAAGTTGCAACAGCTTATGCACCGGTGCAATAAATTTTGTTTTACTTGGCATTTAACCGGGCTGTCCTTACACTTGAAGGCTGCTTTTTAACAGGACCCTGTTGTGACTGTAGTACGCGTGGCTCTGCCGGTGCCGCTAAGACAACACTTTGACTACCTTATTGCCTCTGATCAACCCTGTCAGATTGGCTGTCGTGTACTTGTGCCTTTTGGAAACCGCCAGTTGGTAGGCATTATCTGGCAACTTGCACCCGACGATGGCTTTGACGCTGGCAAACTAAAAACCGTACTGCAACTGCTCGACACCACGCCGGTGCTGCCACCGTTACTGTGCCAGTTGCTAAGCTTTGCGGCTGAATATTACCATTACCCGCTTGGTGAAGTGTTAATCAGCGCCCTGCCCGCTTTGCTGCGCGAAGGCCGTAACTTAACAGACTACCAACCTAAAGCCTATCGCCTTACCACTGCAGGCCAGCAGCTAAGTAGTACAGCATTAAAGCGCTCGGCCAAACAAAGTGCGCTGTGGCAGGCGCTGCAAAGCCATCAATTAACTGAGTCAGTGCTGTTGCAGCAACATAGCCGCGCCACCTTAAAGCAGTTACAGGATAAACAGCTGGCAGAGGAACTTATAGTGCCGCCGGTGCCTTTTACTGCACCGCTAAAACCCGCGACAGGCCTTAAACTTACCAGCGCCCAGGCATTGGCGGTTACAGCAGTTGACCAGGCCTGCGGCCGCTTTGAACGCTTATTGCTCGAAGGTGTTACCGGCTCGGGGAAAACTGAAGTGTACCTGCAAAGTATTGCCGGTTTGCTTAATCAGCAACAGCAGGTGCTGGTGATAGTGCCGGAAATTGGCTTAACGCCGCAGACACTGGCACGGTTTCAGGCGCGGTTTGATGTCCCGGTGCTATGCTGGCACTCTGCACTTAGCGATAGCGAGCGCTTACATTGCTGGTTACAGGCCAACACCGGCGCCGCGGCCATAATTATCGGCACCCGTTCAGCATTGTTTTTACCCTTTTTCCGCCTGGGGCTGATTATTATTGATGAAGAGCATGATCAATCATTAAAACAGCAGGACGGCTTTCGCTATCACGCCCGCGATTTAGCCATTAAGCGCGCGGCGCTGCAGCACTGCCCTATTCTGCTGGGCTCTGCTACCCCCAGCCTGGAAAGTCTGCACAACGCACTGAATAAACGTTTTATTCACTTACCACTGCCGGACCGCGCAGCAGGCCAAGCCCTACCGGTGTTTGAACTGGTCGATTTAAAACAGCAGGTATTGCAGTTTGGCCTGGCCAGCCAAACACTGGCACAGATAAAAAAACAATTAGATTTAGGCCTGCAGGTGATGTTGTTTTTAAACCGGCGCGGCTTTGCCCCGGCACTAAGCTGCCAGGAATGCGGCTGGCTAACCGAGTGCCATCGCTGCAGCGCTTTTACTACCTACCATAAACAAAGCCGCCAGCTAGTGTGCCACCATTGTGGCGCCAGCAAAGCTGTGCCGCGCCAGTGCGGCAGTTGCGGCAGCACCCAGCTAAAACCGCTGGGCCAGGGCACAGAACAATTAGAAGAAAACCTGCAGCAGCTGTTTGCCGGTGTGGCCATTACCCGGCTTGACCGCGACAGCACACGCCGCAAAGGCGCGCTGCACCAGGCACTGGACGATATTCATCAAAGCGGTGCCAGGCTGATTGTCGGCACCCAGATGCTGGCCAAGGGACATCATTTTCCTAACGTCAGCCTGGTGGTGATTGTTGACGTTGACGGCGCGCTGTACAGCAGCGATTTTCGTGCCCCCGAACAACTGGCGCAGTTACTTACGCAAGTAGCTGGCCGCGCAGGCCGTGGCAGCAGTGGCGGTAAAGTGCTGCTGCAAACCCATTACCCGGAACATGTTTTACTGCAGGATATTATTAATAACGGTTATGCGTCTTTTGCCCGCAGTGCGCTGAAAGAGCGCGAGCAAACCCGTTTGCCGCCCTTTCAGCATCTGGCACTGTTTCGTGCCGAGGCGCATCAGTCTGATCTTTGCCAGCAGTGGCTGCAGCAACTGGCCGACTACAGCCGTCAGTTTAGCGGCTTACAACTACTGGGGCCTATACCAGCACCGCTGGAGCGCCGGGCCGGTAAATACCGCTGGCAATTACAGTTGTACAGCACAGGCAGGCCACAGCTGCACAGTGCGCTGGATAATATGCTGCAACAGCTGCACAGCTGGCCATTAAGCCGCAAAGTAAAATGGCAACTGGACGTTGACCCCACCGATCTTACCTGAAGCCGCACTGTTGTTTCTTTTTCTGCTTAACCTAGTAGAATAGCGCCAAGCCCCCGAAGTTTGAGCAAATTACCTGACCTTATGCCACAAAAAGATTACGTCAAAGCCAGCCGGCCTAAAGCCAAAACCGCCAGCCGCCGTCCGGCCAGAGCTAACAGTAAAGCCGCCGCGCCAAAAAAACCCTGGTTGTTAATTCTGGTTACCCTCACACTGGTCAGTGGTTTTATTTATTTTCTCTGGTACTTAAATCAACAACCCGCTGCACCGGTAACGCCGGTGGCTAAAAAACAGCAAGCTGTAAAAAAAGATGAGTTGCCGGCCAAACCTACTGAAGAGCCATACCAGTACATTAAAGAACTGGAAAACAAAGAAGTGATTGTAGAGGTGCCGGTACAGCAGAAATCTAACGGCCCTTATCAGATGCAGTGCGGCTCGTTCCGCCAGGAGCAACAGGCTGAAGCGATGAAAGCACAGATCGCCTTTGTTGGTTTTGCCTCTACCGTGCGCCGAACTGAAGGCACTAATGGCGTTTGGTTTCGGGTGGTATTAGGCCCTTATGAATCTAAGCGCAAGGCCACTTCAGACATGAACCGCTTGCGCCAGCAAAATATCAATACCTGCCGCGTCTGGAACTGGACTTGAAAAGCGCCCGGCGCAACCACACTTAAGCCTTAAGTTAATCACGCCACAGGGCTTATTCATGACCACTATTGTTTCTGTTCGCCGCGATGGCCACGTTGCCATCGGCGGTGACGGCCAGGTTTCGCTTGGCAACACCGTAATGAAGGGCAACGCCCGCAAAGTTCGCCGTTTGTACAACAACAAAGTTATTGCCGGTTTTGCCGGCGGCACAGCCGATGCCTTTACCTTATTTGAACGCTTTGAAGCCAAACTTGAAGTGCATCAGGGCCATTTAATGCGCGCCGCGGTTGAACTGGCCAAAGACTGGCGCACTGATCGCATGCTGCGCAAGCTTGAAGCACTGCTTGCTGTAGCCGATGCCAATACCTCACTGATTATTACCGGTAACGGTGACGTAGTGCAGCCCGAGCATGACCTTATCGCCATTGGCAGCGGCGGCCCGTATGCGCAAGCGGCAGCTACTGCGCTGCTACAAAATACCCAGTTAAGTGCGCGCGATATTGTTGAGAAAAGTCTGACTATTGCCGGTGATATCTGTGTTTACACCAATCACCACCAGACCATTGAAGAATTATAAGCAGGTATTTTATGTCTGATATGACCCCAAGAGAAATTGTGCACGAACTGGACCGCCACATTATCGGCCAGAATAAAGCCAAACGCGCAGTAGCTATAGCCCTGCGTAACCGCTGGCGCCGTATGCAGCTGGAACCGGCACTGCGCCAGGAAGTTACGCCGAAAAACATTCTGATGATAGGCCCCACTGGTGTAGGTAAAACTGAAATTGCCCGCCGTCTGGCCAAACTGGCCAATGCCCCCTTTATTAAAGTAGAAGCCACCAAATTTACTGAAGTAGGCTATGTTGGCAAAGAGGTAGAAAGCATTATCCGCGATCTGGCCGACAGTGCGGTAAAAATGTTCCGCGAGCAGGCGATTGAGAAAAACCGCTTTCGTGCTGAAGAAGCCGCTGAAGAGCGTATTTTAGATGTACTGCTGCCACCGGCCCGCGACAGCTGGAGCGATGCCGATAACAAACCTGCAGCAGACAGCAATACCCGCCAGGTATTTCGCAAAAAACTGCGCGAAGGCCAGTTAGACGATAAAGAAATTGAACTGGAACTATCGCAAGGCCCTATCGGTGTTGAAATTATGGCACCGCCAGGTATGGAAGAAATGACTTCGCAACTGCAAAGCATGTTTCAAAGCCTGGGCAGTGAGAAAAAGAAAAAGCGTAAACTGAAAATCAAAGATGCTTTTAAACAACTGATCGAAGAAGAAGCCGCCAAACTGGTGAACCCGGAAGAGCTAAAGGCACAGGCGCTGGAAGCTGTAGAGCAAAACGGCATAGTATTTCTTGATGAAATTGACAAGATATGTAAGCGCGGTGAAACCAGCGGGCCAGACGTTTCGCGCGAAGGCGTACAACGCGATTTACTGCCGCTTATTGAAGGCTGTACCGTCAATACCAAACACGGCATGGTAAAAACCGACCATATTCTGTTTATTGCCTCAGGCGCATTTCAGATGAGCAAACCATCAGATTTAGTGCCGGAATTACAAGGCCGCCTGCCGATCCGGGTAGAACTGGAAGCCTTAAGTGCTGCTGATTTTGAGCGCATACTAACAGAGCCTAAAGCCTCACTGACCGAGCAGTCTATTGCGATGCTGGCCACCGAAGGCGTTAAGCTGAGTTTTGATGCTGAAGGTATTAAAAGCCTGGCTGCAGCGGCATGGCAGGTAAACGAAACCACTGAAAACATCGGTGCCCGCCGCCTGTACACCGTAATGGAGCGGCTGCTGGAAGAGATCTCCTATGACGCTGCCGACCACGCCGGTGAACATATTGAGGTTGACGCCGCTTATGTTGAAAAGCATCTGGGCGCCCTGGTAAAAGACGACGACTTAAGCCGGTTTATTCTGTAACGATGGCCAACACAGAGCACAGCGCACAAACTACTCAGCTGCAGGTTAGCCGCCTGCACTACCACCGCCAAAGCCGGACACTGAACATCACGTTCAGCGATAGCACTGTGGCGGGTTTTAGTGCAGAGTTTTTGCGCGTGTTCTCGCCATCGGCTGAAGTACGTGGCCACGGCAAGCCCAAGCTGGTAAGTAATAAAAAATTGGTTAACATCAGCAAGCTGCAGCCGGTTGGCCATTATGCGGTAAAGCTGGTGTTTGACGATGGCCACGACAGCGGCATCTACAGCTGGCAATATCTTAAACAGCTCGGTGAGCAGCAAACCGAGCTATGGCAACAGTATCTGGCACAACTGGATCAGGCCAACGCCAACCGCGACGGTTTAATTGCCGTTAATGTGCGTTATTAGCCAGATTAGCATTCCCACTTACCGCTATCAGAAACAAAAGCAAATGCGACATAAGGCTGCTAAACAGCAAGTTGGCTGCGAACACGGCCAGTAGAGCTAAGTTTACTTATATACTCCTACAAGCTGTTAAGCTGATACTTCAATGCTCTCTTTCTGCTCTGCCCAGTTTAACAGCGCGTCCAAAGCAGGGCATAATGCCTGCCCCCAGGCAGTCAACCGGTACTCAACCTTAGGTGGCACCTGCGGGTATACCTTGCGCTGCACAATGCCATCGGCTTCAAGCTTTCTCAGCTGCTGAGCCAGCATCTTTTGCGAAATATCAGGAATAAGTTTCTCAAAATCAGAATAACGCTGCACTTTTCCGTCGAACAAATGAAACAGGATCACCAGCTTCCAGCGCCCTTCCAGAAATTTAATTGCTTCAAGCGTTTCAGCCGCAGCGCTAGCAGGCGTATAAATCTTTCTCATAGGTATGTCACTTACTTTTTCGTGCGTTCTTGATTATTGGTAAGCCTAAGCAGAAACTTCCTGCTCAGCAACAGTGCAGCAGGAGAAATTTAAATGAATATTCAGGTAGCTAAATCCATCAATAATTATTTTGCCATCGGCAACGGCACAGGCTCGGTCCGGGTACAGGATTGTTTCACGCCCGAGGCCGTTGTACTTGATGAAGGTGGCACTTATCAGGGCCAGGCGGCTATTGATTCCTGGCTGCAGCAAACCCGGCAAAAGTATCAGTTCAGCGCCAAGCCCATCAGCGTTACATCGAAGGAACAGCAAGAAATCGTGGTTGCAGAAGTCAGTGGCAATTTCCCTGGCAGCCCAATACAGCTGAGCTATGTCTTTGTCCTTAACGGCGACAAGATCCAATCGCTGGAGATTTCCTGATGGTTACGAATTCTCAGCGGAAAATAGCAACCGCCAGCGAATTGTTTTCCGGTGCAGAACAGCATTCATGCTGTTACAACTAACATTATAAAAAACCCGTCTGATAAGACGGGCTTGGGTTTACGTATTGTTTATATTGCTGCAGGCTCAGGCGTGGAACCGGTCTACCGTTTGATGCAACCGTGCTGCCTGCTGGGCGACTTCTTCGCTGATCGACGCATTTTGTCTGGCGTGAGCGTAGGTTTCATCTGAAAGGTCCCGAATTTTAACCACGTTCTTATTTACCTCTGCTGCCACATGGCTTTGCTGCTCAATTGCTGCGGCTATTTGCGTGGTCATATCCATAATATTGCTAACGTCTGCAGTGATTTCACCCAGCAAACGCATGGCCACATTGGCCTGGCTGGCGCTTTCGCTGCCCTGTTCGCGGCAACTTAGCATTACTTTGACAATTTCATTAGTACGCCCCTGCAGGCCGCCTACTATGGCTTCAATCTGCCGGGTTGATTCCTGCGTGCGCATAGCGAGGTTACGTACTTCGTCTGCCACTACGGCAAAACCACGGCCCTGTTCGCCTGCTCTGGCTGCCTCAATGGCAGCATTAAGTGCCAGTAAGTTTGTTTGTTCGGCAATGCCGCGAATAACGTCCAGCACTGAGCCTATGGTTTTGCTGTCCTGCTCAAGCTCTGATACTACCCCGGCGGCATTTTGCAGCCGGTCAGACAACAGCTGAATACGTTGCACGGTTTGCTGCACTTCCATTCTGCCGGTCTGGGCATTCTGGTTAGTGGCTTCTGCCCTGGCGGCGGTGTTTTCCGTATTACTGGCGATTTCGTTTATGGTAGCGCCCATTTCCGTTACCGCCGTGGCAACCATGTCGGTTTCACTTTGCTGTTGTTGCATGCCGCGACTGGTATCGGCGGTAGACTGCGCCAGTTCATTGGTGGCCTGATCGAGCATTTCCAGCGCCTGATTAACCGTTTTAATTAAATCCTGAAAATCACCCAGCATGGCATTGAAGTCTGTGGCTAAGGTGCTCATTTCATCTTTACCGGCAACATCAACCCGCATACGAAAATCGTTACTGCTGCGAATAAGGCCAATGGTTTTACATACATCCAGCACCGGGCGCAATATGCTGCGGCTGGTCATCGCTACCAGCAGCAACACTACCGCCAGCACCAAAACAAAAATACCTACCGCCAACCGTTGCACTGAGGTAACCGCAGTGGCTATAGCTTCACTGGTTTGCGCAGACAACTCGCTAAGGCTGGCTTCAGTATTTTGAATAGCGCTGCGCATTTGTCCGGTTAACCCTTGAGTTTCGTCCAGGCCACTTTGCTGAATTGAGCTGACCAGCTCGGTAAAGGTTTGCTGATAACTGTCCAACAAGCTCTTGTTGCTTGTGTCATCGGCTACTAATTGCTGTAGCTGCAACACTACCTGATTAAACTGCTGCTGATAGGCTAAATCCCGGCGCAGCAGAAAATCTTTTTCGGCGCGGCGTAATTGCAGCAAAAGTATACTGAGGTTGTCACGTCCCAGTTGTTCATAGCGGCTTTCAAGCTGCTGCCCCGCTTGGCGCAGCTCTCCCATCATACCGGTGTCAGGGGTGAGGCCAACAACCTGCTGCTGCGCCACTAACTGATTAAATGCCTGCTGGTACTGTGCTGTTAAACCAAGAAACTGCTGCAATGGTTTTTCATCAATATTGTGCTGCACCAGCAACTGCTGCAGCTCTGTTGCGCGTTGCTGCATCTGGCTGTAGTGATCATTCAGCCGCTGCTGATACTTAAGATCGGTGCGCATAGCAAAGTCTTTTTCATGGCGGCGAAACATCAGTACGTCAGTACTTATTTGTTCTACCAATTGCTGTGTTCTGGCCAGAGACGTTAACTGCGCACTTTGATAAAACAGGATCAGCAACATTACTGCCATTGCCACTACCAAGGCCCCGCCGTTAATAAATAACCGCTGTTTTATCGATAACTGTCGTAACTGATTCATACTGCCTGCCTGAGTTATTAACAACTCAGTTGAGCATAGCGCAGCCAGATAAAAGTGCGGGCTATTTTTCGGCTAAACACTAGTTGTATATAACATAGGCACTTAAACTGCATAAAGTGCCAAGAGTAGCACCGGCGATAACATCAAGCGGAAAATGTACGCCCAGCATAATGCGTGACAAGCCCACACTGCAGGCCCAGATCAGTGCTAAAACTGCCAGCGCCGGAAAATAAATGGCCAGTGTAGTTGCGACCACAAAGGCACCGGCCGTGTGGCCGGACGGCAGGCTAAAGCGGTCAGAAGGGGTAATATGGGCATAACCAAACACCGTTAAGATATCTGCCGGCCGCGCCCGTTTAATGCAATTTTTCAGCACCAGATACAACGGTAATTCCAGCGCAAAAGCCAGCAACAGTATCGTAGTTAACTCTGTAGCATCGGTATGGTTAAACAGATATAAAATGCCGCAAAGCAGCAGGTATAACGGGCCGTCGGCCGTTTTAGACAAAAAGTAGCTGGCGACAAATGCCTGCCGGGACGAGCTTCGGCTGAACAAGCTGCAAAATGAGTGGTGATCCCATTGCTCCAGACGTTTAAGTAACATAACTGCGCCCTGTCATTTATCCTGACTAAACGCAGCCTAACGGCTTTTTATGACGTTATAATGACATTTTACTGCGATAAAACGCGATGGCATCGGCTTCTGTCAGCGGTTTGGCCAGGTAATAGCCCTGCACCGCATCACAAGACATATTTTGCAGCAGTTGCAATTGCACGGCCGTTTCAACGCCTTCAGCCAGAATACGTTTGCCCAAACCATGTGCCAGCTTAATCATGGTTTTAACAATCATCATATCGGAATCGTTACCGGCCATATCCATCACAAAACTGCGGTCTATCTTAATTTTGTCTATTGGCATACGCCGTAAATAGGCCAGTGAAGAATAACCGGTACCAAAATCGTCAATAGATACGCGGATACCTAACTGTTGCAGTTCCATCACGTAATTTGAGCCTTTTTCCATATCATGCATGGCGGTGTTTTCGGTGATCTCAAGCTCCAGCAGATCCGGTGATACTTTGTACTGTAATAATAACCGCTGGATTTCACGTTTCAGGCCGTCAAGCTGAAAATTTACCGGCGACATATTTACCGCCAACGGAATATGTAAGTGCTGCTGTTTCCACTGGCTGATTGTGAGCACCGCCTTGCGCAGCACCCACAAATCCAGTTGCCGGTTTAGCCCCAACTGCTCCACAAAGGGTAAAAACTGCCCCGGCATCAAAAAGCCTTTTTGTGGATGCTGCCAGCGTAACAGCACTTCAAAGGCCTCTATTCTGTTGCTCCGTGCACAGCACTGTGGCTGGAAGTAAAACACAAACTGGTTATGTTCCATCGCTGCCAGCAATTCTGTTTCCCAGCTGATCAGGCGGCTGGTTTCATCTTCCATACCGGGCTGATACTCCAGCCAGCGGCTTTGCATACGTTTGGCCTGATGAAAAGCGATATTGGCTTTTTGTACCAGTTGCTCGGCGTTGGTGGCATGCTGAGGAAACCTTGCCAAGCCAATGCTGCAGCTTAATTTCAGCGAACCACAATCGAGCACAAAGCTTTTTTCTACCAACTGCTGTAAATGCCGGATAGTAAACTGCAACTGGGTATCATTGTGTATATCGGTGATAACCAGAGTAAAAATATCACCACCGGTGCGGGCAATTAATGCCGGTTTTAACACACTTTGTTCAAAACGCCGGATCAGCTGGCGTAAAATCTCATCACCCTGTTTCAGGCCAACCGACTCATTGACGGTTTTAAATTTATCTAAACCCAGCATCAGCAAATGTAACGGTGCTGCCTTTTCCTGCCGCAACTGGTCGTTTAGTACAGATAACAGCGCATCGCGGTTTAACGCACCGGTCAGTTGATCGTAGCGGTTAAGGTAGTGGGCTTTTTCGGTCAGCTGTGCGTTGGTATTGCGTTCATGCTCTTGCAGCCACATAATCAGGCTTAGCCCGAGGCAACAAAGCAAAAACAATTCGGCACTTTTATACAACAGGATCCAGTAGCTCCACTCCTCCTGGCGTTCTGCCAGCATCAGCCAGATACCGTTGCCAACATACAATAAGCCCCAGAGTATCAGTGTAAGCACGGCCAGCCGCTGCCCCAATGTGGGTGACATTCTCTGCCATAACCCTACAGCAGCTGTCAGCAACACAATACCCATCAATAACAGCCTGATATACAACTGAAAATATAACTGCCAACCGGCGAAGGCGTCGGTTACTGCAAATGGCACTACGCTTAGCAGCGCAATAACAGCCAGCAATAGCAGAGTAGGCAGCAATTTTACTCTTAACAACAAATGCTGCCTGTCATGCCTTGTCATTACCATGCCGCGTAGCAGTAGCATGGCAAAAGCATAGCTGCTGAAGATCAGTAAAAACTGAAATACAGAGGGGATTATCGCGGTTTCAGCCCCCAGCCCCACAGCGCCCTGGACCAAAATTGCCGACTGATATACGGCAAAGCAAAGCAAAGCGGCAAACCAGCACTTGATGTATTCCTGCCGGTATATCCGGCTGAAATGCCATAGCAAATAACACAATAATAATGCTATGCCCAGCTGGGTAAAGTACAAAACAAACCTGGCAAATAATTCGGAGGTCACTACGGGCAGCCGGTAAATTTGGTTACCATCACCATAGCAAACAACCTGCCAAAACGACAACTATGCGACATGCTACAGGCTACGAAAAACCAATAATAATAATAGTTTGAGCTTACTCCAGTCAGCGCTATACTGTGGGCTCAGTACCTTCTCTCAACCGGAGCTTCTTATGGAATACAACACTTCTGAATTATGTGATCTTTATGCCGATTTAGTTGATGTAGTAGAGCCGCTGTTTGCCAGCTACGGTGGCAGACGTTCTTTTGGTGGTAAAATTCATACCATCAAATGTTTTGAAGACAACGGCCTGGTACGGCAGATGCTAACTGATCCTGGCATTGGCAAAGTGCTGCTGATAGATGCAGGCGGCTCTGCCCGTCGCGCTATCATTGACGCTGAACTGGCGTCACTGGCGGCGGTTAATGGCTGGGAAGGCATAGTATGTTATGGCAGTGTGCGCGATTTAGACCTGCTGGAAGATTTCGATATCGGTATTCATGCTGTTAATGCCATCCCGGTGGGTGCTGATGATAAAGGCTTCGGTGAAACCGATGTGCCGGTCAATTTTGCCGGTGTCACCTTTTTACCGGGCGATCATCTGTATGCCGACAGCACTGGCATTATTATGTCGCCAGATGCACTGGATATTGAATAAAACGGCACTGGCATGCTGAATTTCTTTACCCGCGACCAACTTAACCAGTACTGCAGCATCCGTGATGGTGAGCAGCGCCTAGGGCAGGCACTAAACCTGCCTGATCCGGCGCTAAACCTGGCTGAACAACTGGCACAAAGCAAAGCTGAAGGCTGCCGTTTTGTGCTGCTGGGTGTACCGGAAGATATCGGCCCCCGGGCAAATCTTGGCCAGGGCGGAGCAGACAAAGGCTGGACAGCGTTTTTAAGCAAATTTGTAAACCTGCAAAGTAATCATTTTATTGCCGCCGGGCAAATTTTACTGCTGGGCGGGATACAGTGTGCCGACTTGCAACAGCAAGCCAGTACTTTTGATGTCTCACAACCACAGCAGCTTAGCCAGTTACGGCAGTTGGTTGAGGTTCTCGACCACAGAGTTGCAACCGTGGTGCAGACAATATTTGACGCCGGCCTATTACCTGTTGTCATCGGCGGTGGCCACAATAATAGTTACCCGATAATAAAAGCGTTAAGCCAGGCCAGCGGCCAACAGGTTAATTGCGCAAATTTAGACCCCCACTCAGATTTTCGGCCGCTTGAAGGCCGCCACAGCGGCAACGGCTTTAGCTATGCCTGGCAAGACGGTATGCTAAAACATTACTTTGTGCTGGGTTTGCATGAGCTGAAAAATTCAGCCGCAACACTGGCGCAATTACAACAAGCTGGCGGGGAATTTTGCAGTTATCAGCGAATTTTTGTCCGTCAGGAATTAAATTATCAGCAGGCGTTGGATCAGTGTATCGACAATGTTGTACTGGGCAATGGCGACATTGGTATTGAAGTAGACACCGACAGCATCAGTCTGATGCCGGTAAGCGCCTTTACTAACTGCGGCATCAGTGTGCAGGCCGCCGAGCTATTTGTTTATCAACTGGCTAAATTACCCCGCAGCCGGTATTTGCATCTGGCAGAAGCGGCTCCGGTACAACATCCGGCTGGTTTGGCCGCTGGCATTAACGAAGCCGGACAAGTGCTGTCGGCGCTGGTATTGGCGTTTATGCAGGGTAAAAAAGATCAGGCTATTGCAATTTAATCTTGTCTGGCTGCCACTGCTTTAACCATACGGCAAAACCACTGAGTTCAAACGGCCGTGAGTAAAAAAAGCCCTGCCCACGGCTGCAGCCCATACGCAACAATTTTTGCTCTACTTCTGCTTCTTCCACGCCTTCGGCTATCACACCCAGATCCAGATTACGCGCCATATCAATAATGGCGCCGGTAATGGCAGCATTCATATCAGATTTATGCAGATCACTGATAAAAGAGCAGTCAACTTTAACGTACTGCACAGGGAGTTGCCTGATATATGCCAGCGACGACAAGCCGGTACCAAAATCATCCAGCGCCAGCTCTACACCCAACTGATGTAAACGCTGCAGCATTGTCATGGCTTTTACCGGCTCAGCTACCAGCGCACTTTCTTTTAGCTCCAGTATCAGTTGCCCCGGCGCTACCTGATATTTGTCAAATAACTGCTCCAGCGCTTCAACCAGCTCGTCATGCAATAAATCTTTGCTGGAAATATTTACCGCAATTTTACTGACCAACCCAGCCTGTTTCAGTTTGGCGATCATGGCAACCGCTTCATTTAATACCCATTGGGTCAGCGGGTAAATAACCCCCATTTCTTCTGCCAGTGCCAGAAAACTGTCTGGCGTCAGCAAACCCCGCGTCGGGTGGCGCCAGCGAATGTAAACCTCACCGGCTAATACCTCATGGCTGCGCATATCTACCTGCGGCTGAATATATAACGCCAGTTGTTGCTCGGTAATAGCCTGACGCAGCTCTGCCATCAGCGTTAATTTGTCGTTGGTGTAGTGCAGCATGTCGGTGCTAAACACCTGGCTGCTGCCCTGCAACGAGCTGTGATATTGCAGTGCAAGATGGGCGCGCTCCAGCAACTCATTTAGCTGAGTGCCATGCTCAGGGTAATGTGCAATTCCCGACTGTAGCTGGTAATCAACAGCACAGCCATGCACTATCATCGGTTCAGGAATAGCACGCTCCAGTGTATCTGCCAGATACTCGGCTATATGTTCTTTGTCGTCACTGTCTACCCAGATAGCAAAATCAACACCGCCTAAGTGGCATACACGGGTGGGCTTTTGCTGACGAAATTCAAACGTCAGTGCTTTATCTTCAGCGGCCAGGTGGTCATTAATGCGCTGCGCTATCTGCGCCAGAATAAGGTTGCTATTACTGTGCCCCAGTAACTTATTCACTTGTTCAAACTGCGTTATTTTTATCAGTAACAATGAATAATGCTGCTCAGGCGCCCGTTTTAGCAATTCGTCCAGTTGTTGCTGTAAAAAGAATTTGTTTGGAAAACCGCTGATATCGTCATGTAGTGAATAGAAGCCAAGCCGGCTGCCTTTTTTGGTCGTTTTGGCTTTCTGTAGCTTGTTGATGTCCAGCTTCAGTTTAAACATGTAAACAAATGCCAGCAGCAAAAAGCCACTAAGCAAACTGACAATTGGCAACGAAGACTCTGATGTCTGCGCTGCCAGCGGACAACTGAGCAGGCCAGTAACAAGCAGCCGGTAAGACAAAGCGATACTCCAGCAAAAATAGTGCTATTAGCTTAAGCTAAAATACCAGCTTGTAAAGCAGATTAACGCCGGTGATTTATCTCTTTACCATTAATAATCAGCTGTTTAAGTGAGTTCACACCAAATTGGTAGCATAACTCTGCCGGGCGGCTTATGGCATGACAGGCAAAATCAGCCCGTTGCCCTACCGCCAGAGTACCGCGATCTGTTAAGCCAAGCGCTTTGGCTGCATGCCGGGTTACGCCCAGCAAAGCTTCTTCCGGGGTTAAACGAAACAGCGTGCAGGCCATATTCAGCATTAACGGTAAGGAACACAGCGGCGAGGTGCCGGGGTTTAAATCGGTGGCAACTGCCATCGGCACGCCGTATTGGCGCAGCAGTGCAATCGGCGGCAGCTGAGTTTCGCGCAAAAAGTAAAACGCGCCGGGTAGCAGTACCGCAACGCTGCCGGCTTTGGCCATCGCGGCAACACCTGCTTCATCCAAAAACTCGATATGATCAGCCGACAAACCGCCAAACTGTGCCACTAAGGCGCTGCCACCCAGGTTAGATAATTGCTCGGCGTGGGCTTTAACCGGCAACCCCAGTGCAGTAGCGGCAGTAAATACTTTGCGTGTTTGTTCAAGGCTAAAACCTATGCCCTCGCAAAATACGTCCACGGCGTCGACCAGCCCAAGTGCGTGCAGCTGCGGCAGCATCCGGCACACAGCCTCAATGTAGCCATCAGCATCATTGCTAAATTCCGGCGGCAAGGCATGGGCGCCTAAAAAGGTTTTTTGTACGCTGGCAGGGTGGTGCTTATCCAGCTCAGCTGCAACTTCAAGGATTTTTTGCTCGCTGGTTAAATCGAGGCCATAGCCGGATTTTATTTCTACCGTGGTGACGCCTTGTGCCAGCAAGGTATTAAGCCGGTCCTTGGCCAGCACGAATAAATCTTCATGGCTGGCGGTTCGGGTTGCTGCCACCGTAGCTTTAATACCGCCACCGGCTGCAGCAATATCCTGATAGCTGGCGCCGTTCAGGCGCATTTCAAACTCATTGGCACGGTTACCGGCGTATACCAAATGCGTATGGCAATCAATAAAACCCGGCAGCAGCCACTGCCCCTGTGCGTCATACAGCGGGGTAGCCGGGGCATCAAATGACGGCAAATCCGCTTTAGTGCCAACAAAAACAATTACGCCATCTTTAATAGCCAGGGCGCCGTTTTCAATGGCGCCATAGGCGCTGCCGTTGTCAGTCATGGTGGCGATATTGGCGTTAATCCAGATAGCATCAAACTGCTGCATAAGGGCATCCTGTAAGTGGTTTTAAAATAATTTTACACCAACAACTTGTATATACAACCAAATTAGCTTATTTTTTATTTAGTAAAACCAGGGGGTGTTATGGCTGTTGCCAAATTTGCCGAAATTAAAGAGTACATGCTCAGCCAGATTGAAATTTCCGCCTGGCCGGAGCACAGCCGTGTACCATCAGAAAACGAGCTGGCAGTGCAGTTTAGTGTCAGCCGGATGACAGCACGGCGCGCGCTGCAGGAGCTGACCGAACAAGGCATTTTGTATCGCACCCAGGGCGTAGGCAGCTTTGTTGCGGCACTTAAGTCGCAGTCGTCGTTACTGGAAATCCGCAATATTGCTGACGAGATAAACAGCCGTGGCCATGCCTACAGTGCGCGTTTGTTACAGCTGACCGAACTGCCCTGCCCTACCATTATTGCTGCCGCGCTGGGATTAAAGCGCAATGAAGCGGTGTATTTCTCCCTGATAGTGCATTTAGAGAACAACCAGCCGCTGCAGTTGGAGGCTCGTTACGTAAGCCCGCAACTGGTGCCTGACTACGTAAAACAAGACTTTAACCAACAAACACCACACCAGTACTTAAGCATTATTGCACCGCTGACTGAAGCCGAACACACCGTTGAGGCCATTTGGCCGGACGATTTTACCTGTAAGCATTTAGTGCTGAAAAAAGCCGAACCCTGCCTGCGTTTGACCCGCCGTACCTTTAGCCGTGAAGGCGCGGTCAGCCTGGCGTATTTAACTTCACCAGGTAGCCGCTATCGTTTAGGCGGCCATCTGAACTTTTCCTTACCCAGCAGCAGAGAGACTATCTGATGACAGACCCACGTATTGATAACAGCCGGGTGATCCGCGCTGATCGCGGCAGCAAGATCACCGCTAAAAGCTGGCAGACCGAAGCCGCCAAACGCATGTTAATGAATAACCTCGACCCGGAAGTGGCAGAGCACCCGCAAGCGCTGGTGGTATATGGCGGTATTGGCCGTGCGGCACGTAACTGGCAGTGCTACGACAAAATTGTTGAAGTATTGGACCGGCTGGAAGACAACCAAACCCTGTTGGTGCAAAGCGGTAAGCCGGTTGGCGTATTCCCGACCCACCCCGACGCGCCACGTGTATTGATAGCTAACTCTAACCTGGTTCCGGCCTGGGCTAACTGGCAGCACTTTAATGAACTGGATCGCAAAGGCCTGATGATGTACGGCCAGATGACCGCCGGTTCATGGATCTACATCGGTACCCAGGGCATAGTTCAGGGCACCTATGAAACCTTTGTAGCCATCGCCAAACAACATTTTGACGGCCAGGCAGCCGGTAAATGGGTATTAACCGGCGGTTTAGGTGGTATGGGCGGTGCTCAGCCACTGGCGGCGACTATGGCCGGTTTTCATATGCTGGCCTGTGAAGTGGATGAAAGCCGGATCGATTTCCGCTTAAAAACGCGTTATCTGGACAAAAAAGCCCGTTCACTGGATGAAGCCGTGGCGATGCTGGCAGCGGCTAAAGCAGAAGGTAAGCCCACCTCTATCGGCTTGTTGGCCAATGCAGCGGATGTGTTTGCCGAGTTAGTTGCGCGCGGTATTACGCCGGACGTGGTGACCGACCAAACCTCCGCCCACGACCCGCTGAACGGCTACCTGCCGCAGGGTTGGAGCATGGAAAAAGCAGCTGAGCAGCGTAAAACAGACGAAGATGGCGTGGTTAAAGCCGCTAAACAGTCAATGGCGGTGCAGGTACAAGCAATATTGACCATGCAGCAACGTGGCGCCGTCGCTACTGACTACGGCAATAATATCCGCCAGATGGCCAAAGACGAAGGCGTAACTAATGCTTTTGATTTCCCGGGTTTTGTACCGGCTTATATCCGGCCGCTGTTCTGTGAAGGTATAGGGCCGTTTCGCTGGGTTGCGCTATCGGGCGATGCCGAAGATATCTATAAAACCGATGCAAAAGTAAAAGAGCTTATTCCGGATAACCCGCACCTGCATAACTGGCTGGATATGGCGCGTGAGCGCATTCAGTTTCAGGGCTTACCCGCGCGCATTTGCTGGATTGGCTTAAAAGATCGCGCCCGTATCGCGCTGGCGTTTAACGAAATGGTCAAAAACGGCGAGCTAAGCGCACCAGTCGTGATTGGTCGTGATCATCTGGACTCCGGCTCAGTTGCCAGCCCGAACCGCGAAACCGAAGCCATGCTTGATGGCTCTGATGCCGTATCAGACTGGCCATTGTTAAATGCCCTGCTTAACACTGCCGGTGGTGCTACCTGGGTATCACTGCACCATGGTGGTGGCGTGGGCATGGGGTACAGCCAGCACAGCGGCGTGGTAATAGTGGCCGACGGCACCGACGCAGCAGCGGCGCGTCTTGGCCGGGTATTATGGAACGACCCGGGCACCGGCGTAATGCGCCATGCTGACGCCGGTTATGACATTGCAAGCAACTGTGCCAAAACACAGGGCCTTGATTTACCTATGGTAACGGAGTAACAACATGAGCTTTAAACTGAATTTAGTGCCGGGCACCCTGACACTGGCGCAATTACGCCAGGTACAACAAGGTCCGGTTGAACTGAGCCTCGACAACTCTGCCATAGCCGGGATTGAAAAATCCGCTGCTTGTGTCGCCGATATTATTAAACAAAACCGCGTGGTGTATGGCATAAATACCGGTTTCGGTTTGCTGGCCAATACGCGGATTAAAAACGAAGAGTTGGAGCTGCTACAACGCTCGATCGTGTTATCCCACGCTGCCGGCTTTGGCGATATTATGGACGACAGCACAGTGCGCTTATTAATGGTGCTGAAAATTAACTCGCTGGCGCGCGGCTTTTCCGGCATTCGCCTGTCTGTGATTGAAGCACTGATTAAACTGGTCAACGCTGAAGTTTACCCCTGCATTCCGAAAAAAGGCTCGGTGGGTGCATCCGGCGATTTAGCGCCGCTGTCACATATGGTATTGCCGCTGATTGGCGAAGGCGAAGTCAGCTACAAGGGCCAGATTTATGATGCGCGTGAGGGTTTAGGCTTTGCCGGTCTTGAGCCGGTAACCTTAGCAGCAAAAGAAGGCCTGGCGCTGCTTAACGGCACCCAGGCGTCTACCGCGCTGGCACTGGAAGGGTTATTTAAAGCGGAAGACTTATTCGCCGCTGGTAGCGTTATTGGTGCTATGAGCGTAGAAGCTGCTATGGGTAGCCGCTCCCCGTTTGACGACCGTATTCACCAGGCCCGTGGCCAGCGTGGGCAAATCGATGCCGCGACCATTTATCGTCATCTGTTAGGTGCTACCTCAGAAATCGGCGAAGCGCATCATAACTGCGAAAAAGTACAAGACCCTTATAGCCTGCGCTGTCAACCGCAGGTAATGGGCGCCTGTTTAACGCAGATCCGTCAGGCTGCAGAAGTGCTAGCGGTAGAAGCTAACGGCGTTACCGACAACCCGCTGGTGTTTGCCGATGATGGCGATATTTTATCCGGCGGTAACTTTCATGCCGAACCGGTGGCGATGGCGGCCGACAATCTGGCGCTGGCGATTGCCGAAATCGGCGCTATATCTGAGCGGCGCATGGCGCTGTTAATTGACGCGACGTTAAGTAAGTTACCGGCGTTTTTAGTGCCCAACGGTGGCGTAAACAGCGGCTTTATGATTGCCCAGGTAACAGCAGCAGCCCTGGCATCGGAAAACAAGAGCCTGGCACATCCGGCCTCGGTAGACAGTCTTCCCACATCCGCTAACCAGGAAGACCATGTATCAATGGCCACCTTTGCGGCACGGCGTTTAGCCGATATGGCGGAAAACACCGTGGGTGTGTTAGCAGTAGAGTATCTGGCAGCAGCCCAGGGCCTGGATTTCCGCGCTCCGCTGAAATCAACTCCGGCTATCGAGCAAGCCAAACATTACCTGCGCGAACAGGTAAGTTTTTATGGCGAAGATCGCTACTTTGCACCGGATATCGAACAAAGCGCCAACTTACTGCGCCAGCGTCAGTTAAATGCCCTGTTACCACAAAAGCTGTTATGTAGCTTCTGAGTTATAAGGCAGCACCATTTTGGTGCTGCCGCCCTCTTTTCGTTCATGTACCTCTTTACTGGCTAGACCAGTTTTTGTTTCTTTGTTAACTTCAGGTTGTTTACCAGACGGCTAGTGTCTATGGTTAAGGCACAGCAACGGCGTGGAGTTTGCTTCAGTGATATCATTAAAAGTTGCCCATAAAGTTATTATCGGCTTTGGGTTTATCGCCTTGTTGCTATTATTGTCCAGCGGCTCTGCACTGCAGAGCTTTGCAGCAATTAATCAGTCCAGCGACAGAGTTAATGCCCTTGCGGTGCCCGTACAACAACAAAGTAATGCAGCGCAAATTCAACTGTTAAAACTGGCCAAGTTATCGGCGTTGGGTTTTACAGCAGAACAAGACAGCGAAATCAGCCAATATCAACAACTGTTTAACAGCGGCAGCCAAACTCTGCATGCTCTGCTAACCGATCTGGCTAAGCTTACCAGCGCCGAACCCGCATTTACGCAAACCCTGAATGATATCGACAACCGCTACCAGCAATATGCCGCAGCAGTTGATACGATGTTTAATGCCAGGCTACAAAGTATTGCTATGCAACGTCAGATGCTGACCGAACTGACCGGGCTCGAACAGCTGATTGATAATATAGGCGCCAACCTGCTGGACATCTCTTATCTTGAATTACCGGGCGGCAGACAACAAATGGAGCTTATTGCAGGCAGTGCAAACCGTATCGACGGTCAATTACTGGGTTTGTTGAATACATTAAAAGAAGTAGCGGCCTACAATGAGCTGACAGCGGCAGAAACCGGCCAGGAAAATATCAGCTTTACCCTCAGTGATATGCAGGTCAATGTCGACTATCTGGCTAATATTTTGGATGAGCTCGATACTGATGGTTTATGGCAAAATACCACGGAACAACTGGCTCAACTGACCACCAGACTGGAAAGCTCAAACAGCCTGGCCAGCCTGAAACTGCAACAGGTTAGCGCGCAGCAAACAGCGCGGGTGCAACTGAATCTGTCAGAGCAACGGGTTGAGCAGGTTATCGTTGCACTGGATAAATTACTCTCTGCTGCTGACACCCAGTTCAGCACTTTACAACAAAATGTGTCTGACTCTGTCAGTTCCGGCAATACCCGCACCCTCAGCCTGATGTTGGTGCTGATTTTGCTGGCTGTCGCTGCAGCCTATCTGACAATAAACGCTATGCTGCGCCCGTTAGCCGGCATTAATAAGGTGTTGGGCGACATTGCTAAAGGTGACTTAACCCGCAAACTGCATATTACCAATCAGGACGAATTTGGTGCTCTGGCCGCCAAGGTAAACAGCCTGATTAATGCACTAAGCGCACTGATTATTAATATTCAGAATAATGCTACAGAGCTTAATTTAAACGCCAGCCAGTCAGCACAGGAAGTGGGTGAAATTAATGACTCGCTACACCAACAGCAGCGCCAGATTGCGCTGGTAAACGATGTTACCCGGCAACTGGCAGACAGTACCCGCGATATTGCCCTGCAATCGTCTGAAACCACTGCGGCAATGCAACAGGCATTATTACAAGGCGAACAGATAGACTTAATTGCCGGTCAGAATAATAAACTTATCAATCATCTGGCAGACCAACTGACAGCAACAAGCGCAGTAATGAGCAAGGTAAACGACGAAGCCAATAACATCGGTAGCATTTTGGCTACCATTCGCGGTATTGCAGAGCAAACGAATTTGCTGGCGCTAAACGCAGCGATTGAAGCAGCCCGGGCCGGAGAGCAAGGCCGCGGTTTTGCTGTTGTCGCTGATGAAGTGCGCTCACTGGCCGGACGAACGCAACAGGCCACTGACGAAATCCGTCAAATGATCGAAACACTACAGCAACAAAGTAAACAGGCTGTACAGGCTATTACCAATGGTAAAGCAGACGCAGACAGCTGTGTGGCGCAAACGCTGGAGCTGGTGTCTTCACTTGTTCTGGTGAATCAGGCGATAGCCCAAACCCAGGATATCAGCAGCCGGGTAACGGCCGCTACCGAAATGCAACTGAGCCTGGGCCTGGCTATAGATAAAAATATGCAACAGATGGTCAATATTGCTCATATCAGTGGCGAAAAAGCCAGCCGTACTTTACAACACAGTGATGGCGTATCTGAACTGGCAGTAGAACTACAGCAAGCTGCCAGTGCCTTTAAAATATCCTGATGACACAGATAAAACACTACAGTGATTTTATGCTGTGGTGTGCTTATTTAATACGATGGTTGTTTAAACGGTGATTGTTTAATAAAGCCGTTGTAAATGCGAAGGTATTTGTAATACAGCGGCATCCTGCCGCTTTTGTTGCTTATCCTGAGCTAAGAAAAGGGCTGGACAATGTCCAGCCAGGCAGGAAGTATCTTTGTGTCCCTTTGTTTTTATTTCGATTCCATTCACTATTCATAGTGCCAAAACAGCAACAAAAAACCCGATGAAAACATGATATTGCTGCTAAACCATTGCAAATTGTTGCTCGCGCTGTCTTTTTTGCTGCTTTTTTAAGCTTTTCGCATCAATCAGTTCAATATTGGCTTCATGAGCAAATATTAAGGCCTGATTACTAAAACCGGCGTAGCTCACTACAACACCACTGCTGAAATCCGCAGCCAACATCTGTTGGAACAGTGCGCGGATTTGGGAAATATCAACGGATTGATTCTTCTGCTGTATATAGACCAGTTTTTCGCCGTCGCCCTGCAGACATTTATAATCGGGGCTAACACGGCTGGAATACGTCAGCTTGCCTTGTCGCAGTAAAAAGCGTTCTGCTTCCTGCATAAATTGCTGCTGTTTGTCTGCCGAAGATAAAAACGCCTTTATCGGGCGCGCCAGCCCCAGCAGCTTATGCTGCTCATCCAATTCAAAAAATGCTAATACGTTAAAGAACAATGCCACCATAAACATCAGCACAAAGGTCCACAACATAAAGGCTGACCAGAAAGCTGATAACACCCACTGGTTGTCGCTCAGCAGCAAAGAATGTTCAGCAAAGAACAGATAAACAGCACCGGCGATAATGCCAAGGCCGGTACTGACAGATGAGATAAGTAGCCATTTATTTTTCATATCAACCTCAAGTCCATATGCAACAGCCTACAGTATCAATCTGATGCTGAGATTTTTCTTAACAAGAAGTTGATAAATGGATTATAAAGACGCTGCTTGCTTAATTTTACATCAATTGCAGTAGGCCAAAGCGTCAGAAGCAGTAGCAAAGCGATAAGAAAAGTTAAACTGCCGGACAAACTTTTCGGCATTCACTTTACGGCCTCCACCACTATCGTTGGCGAAAATGGCGGGTGTTTTACCTGCTGACACAGCCGCCTGCTGATAAAAATCCTGCCGTATTATGGTTAACGGGCAGCTGAGATTGAACACTCCGCTACAAGGTGTAGCGCCAAGTAACAGCTTTACTGCTGCAATGATATCTGCCGAATGCAGCATATTAATTGGCGCTGTTGCATCAGGTAGCTCCTTACCTGCGGTAAAACGCCCCGGGTGCCGCCCCGGGCCCATTAACCCGGCAAGACGCAGTGTTAATGCAGGTTGAAACTGCTGCAATGCCTGCTCACCTTGCCACAATAAACTGACCCGGGGCTCTTCAATTTGTAATTGCGCAGTTTCATCGACTTCACCTTGCAGCCCCTGATAAATACCGGTAGAGCTAAAATGTATTAGCTGCCTGCTACCGGCTGCCGTTGCCAACCCGGCGAGCTGCTGCAATGCGGTTATATAGTGCTGTTGCCTCTGATCCCGCCCCGGAGTGATAGCACAAATAACGACTGCATCATGCAAAATAGGCATTATGCTATCTTTATCGCTAGCAGCACTATTTAAATCCAGCAAAAAACCGGTTATCCCTACAGGAAAGTGAACCAGTGCTGAAACTGAACGACGGCTGCCATACACCTGATGGCCCTGCATTATAAGATCGGCCGCCAATTGCTGCCCTAACCAGCCACAGCCTATAATAACGACTTTCATACTGTTTCTACCTTGGCAGGCAATACCGCATAACGGCCAGTAAATTCAACAGCAAGTTCACCTGCCGAGAACACCTGCACTTTAATATGCTGTACGGCTTTACGCCCTTCAGCTAACATTTCCAGAGCGCCGGAACATTGTTGTAATGCGCAGCGTGCCTGTGGCTGTGCCGCTACCGGCCTGAGATATTTAATTGTCGCATCTGCCAGAACCTGGTCGCCATGCAGCCCCAATGCCTGCAACTGCAGATATAACATGCCCCAGCCGGTCAACGTTGCCAGTGCATAAATACTGCCGGCAAACATGGTCTGGTGCAGGTTAATGTTTGGTGCCAGCGGTGCCTCGCAGCATATTTCATTGCCATCAAAGCTGGCGATAGTCAGTTGCATATACTGGCTAAGCGGTATGGTCTGCTGCCAGGTATTATGTAACTGACTGCACCACAACTGGTGCTGCTCTTTAGTGCCTGCCAGCCGGATCTGCTTTTGCATAACAAAGTGTGCAATACCGTATAGCTGAGGGCCCATGGCAGTTTGGCGGTAACCATTGCGTTGATAAAACGCCAAAGCAGTATCACGGGCATTTAATCTGATATAACCGCAACCCCATTTTACCGCCTGTAACTCCAATGCGGCTAATACTTTGCCACCGGCACCTTTGCCCTGATGCTCAGTAGCAACTGCCATATAACGCACCTGAGCCCCACCTTGTTCAAGCTGATGCAAACGCCCAATCGCTGCAATATCGCCTTGTGGTGTCAACAACATCAGATGATAAGCCTGCGCTTCCAGATCGTCGCGCTCAGAACCGGGTGGCTGCTGCCAGGGCGCACGCAATATTTGCCATCGCAAATGATAATAACGTTGCCACTCGTCAGGTGTGGCGGGCGAGCGTAATTGCCAATGCCGCATAAAGTACAACTCCGAAAAATTAGCTTTGCAGTAAAAACGTTACCGGGCCGTTATTCACCAAACTCACCTGCATATCAGCTGCAAATTGTCCCGTTGCGGTGTTCAGGCCAAATGAACGGCAATATGCCACAAAAGTTTCGTAATACTGGTTGGCTTTGTCGGGTACTGCCGCAGGGGTAAAACTTGGCCTTAAACCCGATTGGGTATCAGCAGCCAGCGTAAACTGTGATACCACCAGCAAGCTGCCGCCAGCCTGCTGTACATTAAGGTTCATTTTGCCATTGCTGTCTGAAAACACCCGGTAATGGCAAACCTTGTGCGCCAAGCGGGTAATATCTGCCGGTGTGTCATCAGCTTCAACCCCCAGCAGCACTAACAGACCGTGCTCAATTTGGCCGATAACCGCACCGTTAACGGTAACTGACGCCTGATCAACCCGCTGGATCAATGCTTTCATCTTATAACTTAACTCCGGTTTCGTCTTCAGACGGGTCTATTTGGTCTGGATCATCAGCGTCGGCTTTTTCAGTATCGGCAGCGATTTGCTGCAGCAAGGCCGTCATTTCAGCCCCCAGCAATACTACCAGCCAGCATAGATATACCCAGACAAAGACAATCGGCACTAATGCCAGTGCACCGTATAGGGTGTCGTAGGCCGGAAAATGCGTTAAGTAAACCGCAAAGCCGCGTTTAGATAACTCAAACAGCAGCATCGCCAGCAGTGCACCAAAAAAGGCATGCCGGGAACGTACTTTGACATTAGGTACCACAAGATATAAAAGAAAAAACGCCAATAAAGACATCAGATACGGTACCACACCCAACAACAGCGTAGACAATCCCGGAGTGTAATCCTCAGCGAGACGGGTTAGCCTAATCAGATAAGAGGTTACCGCGATGGATGAACCAAACAGAATCGGCCCTAATGTCAGAATCATCCAGTAAATCGAGAATGAGATAACCGGCCTTGGCCTTTTGGTTACCCGCCAGATTTTGTTCAGTGTTTTATCAATATTGTGAATAAGCAGCAACGCAACAAACACCAGCACCGCAATGCCTATTGCCGTCATACCGCCGGTATTGCCAATAAACTGGTTAATGTAGGTTTGAATCTCGTCACCACGCGAAGGAATAACATTGGCGTAAACAAAAGCCTCGATCGTCTGACGAAACTGAGCGAACATCGGAAAAGCACTTAACATGGAAAACATCACTGCGATCAAAGGCACCACAGACAACAGAGAGATATAAGCCAGATAACCGCCAATCATACCAATTTGATCCTGCTGGCAACGCTGGATATAGAGTTTGATAAAGCGCACAGCAGTTTTTAGGTAGGATTGCCACTCGGGCAGCATAACGCCTCCAAATCACATAGAATACTATCAAAGGATACAAGAAAAGCAGTGGCTCAACCAGCTTGGCAATAACCTAACCCTCTGAGTGCTAAAATACCCCAGAAAAAAGGCCAGCATCATGCTGGCCTTTTGTACACGTATCGATCGGTATTAACCGCGGCTGGCGCGCTTACGATCGTTTTCAGTTAAGTGACGCTTACGGATGCGGATCGACTTAGGTGTTACTTCTACCAGTTCATCGTCATCAATAAATTCCAGTGCCTGTTCCAGCGTGTAACGCACTGGTGGCACAAGATTAATTGCTTCGTCGGTACCAGAAGCTCGCACGTTAGTTAATTGCTTACCTTTTAAACAGTTTACAGTCAAATCGTTACTGCGGCTGTGAATACCGATAACCTGGCCTTCGTACACTTCTTCAGCATGACCAATAAACATACGGCCACGTTCCTGCAACGAGAAAATGGCATAACCGGCAGCTTTACCCATGGCGTTAGAGATCATTACACCGTTGGTGCGCTGGCCGATAGTACCGCCTTTATGCTCACCGTAGTGATCAAAGCTGTGGTACATCAGGCCTGTGCCTGACGTTATGGTCATAAACTCAGTACGGAAACCAATCAAACCACGGCTTGGCATTAAGAAATCCATGCGGATACGGCCTTTACCATCTGGCTGCATATTGGTCATTTCAGCTTTACGCTCACCCATACGCTCCATGATAGAACCCTGGTTTTGCTCTTCACAGTCGATGGTAACGTTTTCCATTGGCTCCATCTTCACGCCGTCAACCACTTTCATGATAACTTCAGGGCGTGATACCGCTAATTCGAAACCTTCACGGCGCATATTTTCAATTAATACGCCAAGGTGCAATTCACCACGGCCGGATACTTTAAATTTATCGCCGTCTTCCGTCTCTTCTACCCGCAGGGCTACGTTATGTTTCAGCTCGTTAGTTAAACGCTCTAAAATCTGGCGTGAAGTAACAAACTTACCTTCTTTACCGGCGAAAGGTGAAGTATTGACCTGGAAGGTCATAGTAACGGTAGGCTCATCTACCTGCAGGGCAGGCAATGCTTCTACTTTAGTGGTGGCGCAAATAGTGTCAGAAATTTTCAGCTCACCCAGGCCGGTAAAGGCTACGATGTCACCGGCGTTGGCTTCGGTAGTTTCAACACGCTCTAAACCTAAGTAACCAAATACCTGGCCTACTTTACCGTTACGTTTGCTGCCGTCAGCACCAACAATAGTGACCTGCTGGTTTGATTTTAAGCTACCGCGTTTAATACGGCCGATACCAATAATGCCCAGGTAGCTGGAGTAATCCAGCTGTGACACCTGTAACTGAGTTTCGCCATTTAGCTCAACAGCTGGCGGTGCTACGTGCTTAACAATAGCTTCAAATAAGTCAGTAATATCGGTTTTTGGCACGTTATGATCTAAAGTTGCCCAACCGTTTAATGCAGAAGCGTAAACGATAGGGAAATCTAACTGCTCGTCAGTGGCACCTAAGTTATCGAACAAATCAAATACCTGATCGATAACCCAATCCGGACGTGCACCCGGACGGTCGATTTTGTTTACTACAACAATTGGCTTTAAACCGTGTGAAAACGCTTTTTGTGTAACGAAGCGGGTTTGCGGCATAGGGCCGTCAACGGCATCTACTAACAACAGCACTGAGTCGGCCATTGACAGTACGCGCTCAACTTCGCCACCGAAGTCAGCGTGGCCCGGCGTATCAAGAATATTAATGTGGTAACCATTCCAGCGCACCGAAGTGTTTTTTGCCAGGATAGTTATACCGCGCTCAGATTCCTGCGCATTCGAGTCCATTACGCGCTCCTGTAATTTGGCGCGGGCGTCGAAGGTGCCAGACTGCTGTAGCAGTTTGTCAACCAAAGTGGTTTTACCATGGTCAACGTGCGCAATAATGGCAACATTGCGCAGCTTGTCTAAGTATGTCGCGGTAACGCTCATGTAAATATATCCTCTGTGGCACTAGATGACCGTAATGACCACCAGGCAAAACTAACTGAAACGAAAGGGCGCACATTCTACTCTGTTTTTGCATGGAAATAAAAACAGCAACTGCAGTTTAAGCAATTTTTTTTCTCACAGGCCTCAACAGCATCTAGACTTAAGCCCGCTGCAAGTGCACCATAAAAACGCAACACAGCACCACACTGGTGCAATACTGGTTATGGCGACGCTGCGTCAGCCGTAAATATAGATATAAATCAAATGCTTAAATGTTTGGCATATATCTGGCATTTAATGGAGCAACACCGCTAAATCAGTTCAAAACAGATTAATTGGAGGAATGCATGTCTGCATCATCTGTACTGAGTTTAATTAAAGAAAATGAAGTGAAGTTTGTAGATTTACGTTTTACCGACACCAAAGGTAAAGAACAGCACGTGACAATTCCGGTTAATCAGATCACCGACGATTTTTTTGAAGACGGCAAAATGTTTGACGGCTCTTCTATTGCTGGCTGGAAAGGTATTAACGATTCAGACATGATCCTGATGCCAGATGCGTCTACCGCAGTACTGGACCCGTTCTTTGAAGAAACCACACTGAACATTACCTGCGACGTTATCGAACCCAGCACTATGCAAGGTTACGACCGCGACCCACGCTCAATTGCCAAGCGCGCTGAAGAGTATCTGAAGTCTACTGGCATTGCTGACACTGTGCTGTTTGGGCCAGAGCCAGAATTCTTTATGTTTGACGACATTCGTTTTGAAACCACGATGTCAGGTTCTTTCTTTAAAATTAACTCTACTGAAGCCGCATGGAACTCAGGCACCAGCTATGAAGATGGCAACAAAGGCCACCGTCCTGGCGTAAAAGGCGGTTACTTCCCGCTGCCACCGGTAGATTCAGGCCACGATATCCGTAGCGCTATGTGTATGGTACTGGAAGAAATGGGTCAAACCGTTGAAGCCCACCACCACGAAGTTGCTACTGCCGGCCAAAACGAAATTGCTACCAAGTTCAACAGCCTGACCAAAAAAGCAGATGAAGTGCAGCAACTTAAATACGTTATTCATAACGTAGCGCACCTGTATGGCAAAACTGTTACCTTTATGCCAAAACCATTAGTAGGTGATAACGGTTCAGGTATGCACTGCCACCAGTCTCTGGCAAAAGATGGTGTAAACCTGTTTGCCGGTGATAAATATGCCGGTTTGTCTGAAACAGCGTTGTACTACATCGGCGGTATTATTAAACATGCTAAAGCTATCAACGCCTTTACCAACCCGTCGACTAACTCGTACAAGCGTCTGGTGCCACACTTTGAAGCACCGGTAATGCTGGCTTACTCTGCACGCAACCGCTCAGCGTCTATTCGGATCCCGTTGGTACCAAGTGCTAAAGCACGTCGTATTGAATGTCGCTTCCCGGATCCGGCAGCTAACCCATACCTGGCTTTTGTTGCTCAGCTGATGGCTGGTTTAGATGGTATCCAGAACAAGATCCACCCAGGCGATGCGATGGATAAAGACTTATACGACTTACCGGCAGAAGAAGCCGCTAATATTCCACAGGTTGCAACCTCACTGGAAGAAGCGCTGAACGAGCTGGATAAACACCGCGCAGTCTTTACTAAAGGCGGTGTAATGTCTGATGCGATGATCGATGCCTATATCGACATTAAACGTGCTGAAGCCCGTAAAGTGGCTGTAGCCGTGCACCCATTGGAATTTGAACTGTATTACAGTGTTTAAATGACAATCTGATTAAAAGCTCACTTCGGTGAGCTTTTTTTTTGTAGAAAATTAAACCGAAGCAAGCTAGAGTAATCGGATGGAGTAACAACAATAAATAAAATGGAACCTGCAAAGTATATGAATAAAGTATTGTTTATTTTAATAATGTTGCTTTGTACACCACCTTTGCCGGCCCAGGAAAACAAAAAAGTATTTGTCACACGCGATGCCAATGGCGTACTGGTATTTTCTGACAGCCCGCAACCCGGCGCAGAAGAGCTGACGCTATCAACCCGGGCCAATATTATGGCCGCAACAGACCCTACCTTACCCGCCCGCAAAGCTCCAGCCGCAGAGCCTTTTAATGTTGAGATTGTGCAGCCTGAAGAACAAGGTACAGTGCGTGACAATACCGGCTCTGTTTATGTATCTGGCAAAATCAGCCCGATGTTTGAACGTGGCTTACGGGTGCGCTTGTTATTAGACGGTAAACCACAGGGTGAGCCACAAAATAACGCGGTATTTATTCTGCGCGATGTACACCGCGGCGAACACAAATTGCAGATGGAGCTTTTTGATCAAAGCGGCAAGCTTATTGCAACAAGTCCTGTAACGACCTTCTATTTACATAGAACATCGGTAATCTCACCAAATTAGTGCGTACGCTATGCAATTCAGCCTGAACTGAATTACACTGCAAAACTAGCGCACCAACTTGGTGCATAAGGTGAAGCAGTGACAAATACAGTAATAGCAACTGAACAATTACACGCTCATATCAGCGAACAACTGACAACTGCAATAATGCTATTGGACGCCGATCTGATGATCCGCTACTTCAATACCGCATGTTGTGCTGTGTTGGGCTTGGGCGAAAAGCGCCTTAGTGCGCAATTTTTCCCGGATTTATTCCAACATTGCGATATTAACGCTAACCATTTTGTTAGTGCGCTAAACAGCAAACAGGGTTTCGGTGTCAGTGATGTACAAGCCGTATTGGCCGACGGTCGTCATCTGTTGCTGGATATTTCAGTCACTATCTGCGAAAACCCGCCAGAGCATTTATTGCTGGAAATTCGCCAGGTTGACCAACAACGCAAAATCAGTCTGGAAAGCCTGCAACAACATCAGCACCTGGCAGCGCGGGAATTAATCCGCGGCCTGGCACACGAAATTAAAAATCCACTTGGCGGTTTGCGCGGAGCCGCACAGTTACTGGAAGAATCGTTAAACGATGAGTTAAAAGAATACACCCAGCTTATTATCGCGCAGGCTGACCGGCTGCGTAATCTGGTAGACCGGCTACTGGGGCCCTACCGGCCAGCACAGCGCGTTAGTGCCAACCTGCATCAGATTATTGAACAAGTGCGCCAGCTGGCACTGATGGACAACCCGGCATTAGTGCAGTTTAGCCGCGACTACGACCCCAGCATTCCCGACTTTCCGTTTGACCCGGAGTTAATTGAGCAAGCCCTGCTGAACATAGTGCGTAATGCCCAGCAAGCTCTGGAGCAAACTGAGCAACCGGCAATTTGCCTGCAAAGCCGTGTGTTACACCAACACACTCTGCATGGCAAGCGCTACAAGCTGGTGGCACTGATCCGGGTTATCGACAATGGCCCAGGTATTCCTGCCGATATTAAAGATACCTTATTTTACCCGATGGTCAGTGGCAAAGCCGGTGGTACAGGGCTTGGCTTGTCTATTGGCCAAACCCTGATCCATCAGCATGGCGGCTGGATTGATTGTGACAGCTGGCCCGGCCATACCGAATTTACGTTATACCTGCCAATTGCAGACACTGAGGATTGAACTAATGAGTCATACTGTGTGGATTATTGATGACGACAATTCTATCCGCTGGGTTCTGGAAAAAGCCCTGGCCCGCGCGGATATTTTATGTGAAAGCTATGCCTCAGCCGATTTAATGCTGCAGCGGCTGGAGTATGATCAGCCTGCTGTTGTGGTGTCAGATATCAGGATGCCCGGTACTGATGGCATGGCTTTACTGAGTAAATTGCAAGAGCTGGCCCCCGAGCTACCGGTGATCATTATGACCGCGCATTCTGATCTGGACAGCGCGGTTAACGCCTTTAAACGCGGCGCTTTTGAATATCTGCCAAAGCCCTTTGATGTCAATGATGCAGTGGCGTTAATCAGCCGCGCTCTGGAACACGCCAGTGCACGTCAACCTAAGCATAAGGCTGCAGCCCCTACTCTGTCGCCGGAAATTATTGGCGAAGCGCCGGCAATGCAGGAAGTTTTCCGCGCTATTGGCCGGCTGGCACGTTCCAGTATCAGCGTATTAATTAATGGCCAGTCTGGTACCGGTAAAGAGCTGGTCGCACGGGCTCTGCACAAGCACAGCCCACGCTGCGAATTGCCGTTTATTGCACTGAATATGGCCGCAATACCAAAAGATCTGATTGAGTCAGAGCTGTTTGGCCATGAGAAAGGTGCTTTTACCGGTGCGAATAATCTGCGCAAAGGCCGCTTTGAACAAGCCGATGGCGGCACTTTATTTCTCGATGAAATCGGCGATATGCCGCTGGATGTGCAAACCCGCTTACTGCGGGTACTGGCAGATGGCCAATTTTACCGTGTTGGCGGCCATCAGGCGATTGGTGTAGATGTACGCATTATTGCCGCTACCCACCAGAACCTTGAGCATCTGGTCGGTGAAGGCAAATTCCGTGAAGACTTATTCCACCGACTAAACGTGATTAGAGTACATTTGCCGCAATTAAAAGAACGGAAGCAGGATATCGCCAAACTGGCACAGCATTTTTTATTGCAGGCGGCAAAAGAGCTAAATGTTGAGGCGAAAACCCTGACCAAGGAGGCTGAGCAGTTTTTAAGCCAACTCGACTGGCCCGGTAACGTGCGTCAGTTAGAAAACACCTGCCGCTGGCTCACGGTAATGGCCAGTGGTAAACATATTGTAGTGGCCGATTTACCGCCTGAGCTGACATCGCCACAAAAGGCTGCACCAACAGTGCTCAATGGCCAAGGTGGTAGCTGGCAGGATTTACTGGCAGGCTGGATCAGCCATAAGTTAAATGCCGGCGAAGAGAATATTCTTGCAGAAGCCGGGCCGGAGTTTGAGCGCACAGTGTTACAACAAGCACTGCAGTTTACCCACGGCCATAAACAGGAAGCAGCAAAACGGTTGGGCTGGGGGCGCAACACCCTGACCCGTAAACTTAAAGAACTGGATATAGAATAAATAACGAGGCCGGGCGTTAAAACGCACCGGCCTGCTGTTAGCTGTAAGAAACGCCTACAGTGTGATGTACAAAGTGAATATCTCAGGAATCACTGCGCTGCTGCTTTTTTTGCTGCCATTTTTGCCGTTTTTCATTTAGCTGCTGGCGTTGTTCATCTGTCAGCACCTGCAATACCTGATGCTGTAATTTCATCGCGGCCAGCCGTTTGTCTACGGCTTGTTGTTGCTGCTTTTCTATCAGCTGACGTGCAGTGACTTCATCAAAGGTATCTGCAGCCAGTAAGTCACGCATTTGTTGGCGATCTGCCTTGTCAGGCCGGGCCGCTTTTTGCTCGCTACGGTGTTGTTGCATCAGCTGTTTGATCTGTTCCCGCTGGCTATCAGTCAATTCCAGCCCGGCCAGCATGCGCTTCATCGGAGCATGCTGCATGTGGCGGCCATGTTCATAACCTGCGGCTTTGTGTTCATGTGCTAAAGCAACACCAGACAGGCTGCTGGCAGTAAGTAAACCTAACGCAAAAATCAGTTTTGATACTTTCATCGGATGCACTCCTTTATTAAGACAGGCTAAGCATAAAACTCCCAATGCAAAGCAACGCAAAGGCCGGGTAAAGATTCTGTAAAGCTATATTGCGAGGCACTTACATTAGGTAAACTCATAACAAATAAGGAGTGGTTATGCCTGCAATTTTAATGATCGACGATGATACCGAACTTTGTGAACTGGTAGCGCAATATCTGGCGCTGGATGGCTTTCAGTTTACTGCCGCCCACGACGGCCAGCACGGTCTGACTATGGCTCAAAGTGGCGACTACCAGTTAATTCTGCTCGATATCATGCTGCCTGGCATGGATGGCCTGTCGGTGCTTAAAGCGCTGCGAGCCAGCCAGTACTGTCCGGTATTAATGCTAACCGCCCGTGGCGATGATGTTGACCGTATTGTTGGCCTTGAGCTGGGCGCAGACGATTATCTGGCTAAACCCTTTAACCCACGCGAACTGGTTGCACGTATTAAAGCGATATTGCGCCGGGTTGAACTGACACAAGCCCCCAACAGCACCAGTGACAGCGTGCTGAACCTGAACGAGCTGTTGCTAAACCCGGCTAACCGGCAACTCAGTTGTAATGGCGAAGTTGTCGCGCTAACCGCCACTGAGTTTCAACTGCTGGAACTGCTGATGCGCCGCGCCGGCGAAGTGGTCAGCAAAGACGAGCTCAGCCGCGAAGTATTAGGCAAACGGCTGCAAATGTATGACCGCAGCCTGGATATGCACATCAGTAATATTCGTAAAAAAATTGCGGTATATAGCAGTGACGAAAAAATCCAGACCCTACGCGGCAGCGGTTATTTGTTTTTACAAGGTAAAGTATGAGCTGGTTAACTCACCTGAACCCGTTTCACTATCTGGCCGGGCGGATTTTTCTCTGGTTCTGGCTGGTATTGTTAAGTGCTGTGTTTGCTACTCTGGGCTTATCACGGGCTTTAGTTGAGCAAACCGAAATCCGTCGCTTGCCACATAATGTAATTCAGCAGCTACAGCAACAACTTGCACCGCTGGCCGACAGCAAAAACAGTGAGCATTTACTTGCCCGGCTGCAACAAGACAGCCCGGATCGCTGGCTGGTAGTCGATGCGCAAACCCAAAGCGTGCTAACCCCCCAGCTGTTGCCGCGTGACTTTGATCAGCACTGGCTGACTGAGCTGTCGCAATTATCGCGCCCGCGCTGGCTAAAACACCACAACACCTCGCTTGCCGGGCCTTTTATTTTACAGCTTGGTGATGAAACCCTGGCACTGTACCAAAAAAGACAACGCCCGCCGCAGCCATGGTGGCGGCTGAGCGAAATTCCGCAGCATGTATTAATGTTATTTACCTTACTTATTTCAGCCGTTGCCAGCTTTGTGCTGGCGGTATCCATCTCCCGCCCGCTACGTGAGCTGTTGCAGCGTAACCTGCAATTTGCCGATGGCCAGCTTAATAGCCGGGTAACCAGCCTGATTAAGCGTAAAGATGAACTGGGACAATTAGGCCACAGCTTTAATACCATGGCCGAACGCATCAGTGCCCTGTTAACCAATCAGCAGCGCTTACTGCGTGATATCTCGCACGAGTTACGCTCGCCGCTTGCCAGAGCGCAGCTGGCGCTGGGCTTGACCGAACGTCAGCAAAATCTTGAGCAGGTCCCCAGGCTAAAGCAAGAGCTGGACCGGCTGGATATTATGCTGGATGAACTGCTGACCTTCAGTAAGCTGGATGCAGGCCAGTATCAGCTGCAACAGCAACGTTTCGATTTAACCGAATTGCTGTCCGATATTATTGATGTTAACCGGGTAGAGGCGGATGTAAAGCAACAACAAATACTGATGCAAGCGCCGCAACACCTGGAAATAACCGCCGACAGCAGGCTGCTGGCACGGGCCATTGAAAATATTTTGCGTAACGCCATTAAATACGGGCCGCCAAACAGTGCAATAACCTGTGCTGTCACTCAGCTACAGCAACAACTGGTGTTACAAATTTGCGATCAGGGGCCGGGTATTGCCACCGATCAGCTTGAGGCAATATTCGAACCCTTCTACCGGGTTTCTGACAGCCGCACCAGCAGCACCGGTGGCACCGGGCTTGGCCTGGCAATAGTGGCGCAAATAATCCGCCAGCATGGCGGCAAAGTGTATGCAGCCAATGCCGCCGAGCAAGGGCTTTGTATCACTGTGCAGTTACCGCTACACTAGCGCCACAATACTGATTAAAAGAGTCTATTTTGACAGCAAGTGATTTTCCACAGTGGCAGACCAGCGGTAACGCTGTCGATCTGGCTGACCGCTGGACGCAGCAATTACAGCCATTCTGGCAAAATATGACCTCAGGCGTACTTACCAGCAGCGATGGCCTGAAACTGTGTTACCACTACCATCAACACCCCAACACGCGCCATGCAGTGGTGATCAGCGCAGGCCGGATGGAAATGGCAGTAAAATATGCCGAACTCTGTTTTGAACTCGCCAGTTCAGGCTACAGTGTTTTTTTACTCGACCACCGGGGGCAGGGCCTGTCGCAGCGTGAACTGGGCAACCCACATAAAGGTTATGTAGCTGATTTTGTTCTGTATCAGCAAGATTTAGCCCAGTTTATTCAGCATATTGTGCTGCCAACCGGTCACAGCAGCCATATTGCGCTGGCACACTCAATGGGTTGCGCCATTCTTGCCGGTTATTTACAACAACAGCCGCACCCGTTTAGTGCTGCCATACTGGCGTCCCCTATGCTGGGTATTTATACCGGCCTGGTGCCAGCCCGTTTCGCCGAACCACTGGCACTGGCATTTGGTGCTGTTAACCGGGCGCTTAGTCAGCAGCCCTGGTATTTTCCAGGCCAGCATAATTATCAGGAAAAAGCGTTTGCCAATAACCCCTTAACCAGCAGTGCAGAGCGCTATCAGTGGCTACATCAGCTATATCGTACTTACCCCGACGCCAGGCTTGGCGGCGTGACAACCGCCTGGGTTGGTGCAGCCATAATAGCCATGCGGCGCCTGCAGCAAGAAGCTGCTAAGTGGCACACGCCAGTGTTAATGCTACAAGCCGGTGACGATAAAGTCGTCAGCAATTACGCCCAGCAGCTTTGGTATCAGCAATTACCTGCAACGGTTTATCACCGCAGTGTTGTGCTAAGGCCAGCGCGACATGAAATTTTTATGGAAACAGACAGCATCAGGCGACAGGCATTCGCTGCTATTAATGATTTTCTGGCACAGCTGCCAGGCTAAGCTGCTTTTGCTACAATACCGCCTTATTATGCCGGAGAGCCACATGTTACATATAGTGCTGTTTGAACCCGAAATTCCGCCGAACACCGGCAATATTATCCGTCTTTGTGCCAATACCGGTTATCAGTTACATCTGATCGAGCCGCTAGGCTTTGAGTGGGACGACAAGCGGGTAAAACGTGCCGGGCTCGATTACCATGAGTTTGCCGATGTAAAACACTACGCCAGCTTCAGCGACTTTATTGCTAAACTGCAACCAGCCCGCTTATATGCCTGCACGACCAAAGGCCATACCCGCCACAGCGATGCCGCCTTTGCCCCGGGCGATGCTCTGGTATTTGGCCCGGAAAGCCGTGGCCTGCCATTAGAGGTGTTGCAACAAATGCCAACAGAAAACTGGCTGCGTATTCCAATGACAGCCAACAGCCGCTCAATGAATTTATCCAATGCCGTAGCTGTTTTTGTTTATGAATCATGGCGCCAGCTGGGCTACGCCGGAGCCAGGCAATAACAACCCGTAATAGCATTTGCATATAGTAAAAGACTCCGGCTATATTTAGAGTTGTTTTTATCGATAACAAGGATGTCGATACTATGCCGCTGTCTGGTTGGCTGCTCTTGTCTGCTGTGTTACCGCTGCCAGCAGCTGTTGCTTTGAGTGGAGATACTCACGCTATGCTACTGGCACTAACCGTATTACTGCTGTTGATTATTGTACTTAGCCTGTACAACCGCAAACTGATGCACAACAATAAAGCCGCTGATTCTGAACAGCAGATACTGAAAAACTTGCTTGATCAGTCGGCTGAATTCATTGCGGTTCTGGACAGCAATTTAGAGCCCACTTACCTGAACCCGGCTTTTTCATCCGTTATTCCAGTCCAGCAATATCCACTAGCGGTTTTTAAAGACGAAGAAGGCGATGTTTTGCTGCTTAACGAGATTGCCAGGCAACCACATTGGCAAGGTGAGGCCTGGCTGCAGCTTACACAGAATGAAAGACGCATGCCGATAGCATTAACAATGACCCACCATCAGAATAGTGGTAGTTACTTGCTAACCGGGCGTGATATCAGCAGCTGTAAGCGAAAGCAAACCGAACAAGACGCTGATTATATTTACGATACTGACACCGGCCTTTTTACGCCATTACTGCTTAATCAATTTATTCAGACCGCGATACACAGCACCACATCCAGACAACCCCAATTTGCTATCTTCCTGATCAAGTACAATCAGGTATTAAGTTATATGGTCGCTGCCCCCCAAGGCAAAGTGCCTGATGTGATTCGCAGCCTCAGCGCACAGTTAAAACAATACAGCAGCAAAGGTGCAGTAGTTGCCAGATACAATACCGATACACTGGCCATACTGGTCCCCGCACACCTATGCTCTACCCAAATTGAAGTGAACCTGAACCGGCTGGCACAAAAAATGTTGCTGGCTGCCGATCAGGCTGCACAAGAATTTAAGCAATCAGCTTTACAAAGCTATATTGGCATCAGCATTTATCCTTTGGACGGTGCAACCCCGGCAATGCTGCTAAGTAGTGCTTCAACAGCCGTCTGCAACGCCGCCAGGCTGGGGCGCAGTAATATGCAGTTTGCCAATAGCCGGTATCAGCTTAAAGCGCCGGAATATCTCACGCTGGAAGCAGAGTTACTAAAAGCACAGGATAATGACGAATTCGATGTTTATTATCAACCGCGGCTCAGCATTGGCAGCAACCGTGTTGTCGGTTATGAGGCTTTGCTGCGCTGGCACAATCCGAAACGCGGCATACTGGCGCCCCAGTATTTTCTTAATATCGCGGATGATACCGGTCAGGTGGTTGCCTTGGATAAACTGGTTTTCCGTAAGTGCTGCCAGCAACTGAAGCACTGGCAACAAACCGGTATCAGCCGTGGCCGTATCTCCTTGAATATCTCAACCCTGAGCTTTCGCCAGCAAGATTTTGTCAGCACGCTACAGCAACAACTGGAAGAGTCGCAGTTAACAGCAGAGCTGTTTGAACTGGAGCTGCATGAAGATATTTTCCTACAACCCGACAGCACCATAAACACCACGTTACAGCAGCTTATTACACTGGGCTTTCATTTAACGCTGGATAATTTTGGCCAGGGCGTGTCGTCATTGTCTGTGTTGCGCGAGTACCCACTGCACAGTCTGAAAATAGCGCAGAGCTATATCCGGGATATGGAACACAATGAGCAACAGCGTAATATAACGGCCAGCCTGATCCGACTGGCGTCTTATTTACAAATAGATGTGATAGCAACCGGTATTGAAAATGAAATGCAGGCGTACCTGTTGCATGTGATGGGTTGTGATATTTTACAGGGCCACTTATTCAGTAAAGCACTGCCAGCAAGCGAAGTGCCCGCTTTGCTGGCAAGAGAAAACCGGCTACTACGTAAAGAAGTTAGCTAGTAAAACGTGGTTAACTTAAGTAGTTAACTGCGTCACTCACTCTAAGTAACTTCGTCGCGTTTTTCCCGGCCCAGTAAATCCAGTGCGGCCAGTTTGGCATCTTTGCCCTGATACAACACCTGATAGATCTGCTCAGTAATCGGCATTTCCACACCGACACGCTGCGCCAGATTAAACACCTCTTTGGCGTTGCGGTACCCTTCAACCACCTGGCCGATGGCCTGTACAGCCTCCTCAACGCCTTTGCCCTGCCCCAGCAGTAAACCAAAGCGCCGGTTGCGTGACTGGTTGTCGGTACAGGTAAGCACTAAATCGCCCAACCCGGCCATACCCATAAAGGTGTCTTTTTTGGCGCCAAGCGCACAGCCTAAGCGGCACATCTCGGTAATACCACGGGTAATTAATGCCGTGCGGGCGTTAGCACCAAAGCCAATACCATCGGCCATACCGGCACCAATGGCAATCACATTCTTTACTGCGCCACCTAACTGAACACCGATAAAATCGGGGTTAGTATACACTCTGAAGCTTTTTGCACAGTGCAGTAAGTCTGATAACTCGCGGATAAACTCAGGATCGGTTGATGACAACGAGATAGCCGTGGGCAAGCCCATGGCCATTTCTTTGGCAAAAGTTGGGCCCGAGAATACCGCCAGCGATACCTGTTCGCCCAGAATATCCCGTGCCACATCCTGCAACAGCCGGCCAGTGTCGGGCTCCAGGCCTTTGGTGGCCCAGGCCACACGGCCATTAACCTGCAAATGCGGTTTAATCAGCTGTAATGTGTCAGCAAAGGCATGGCTTGGTACCACAATCAGAATGTCGCGGCTGCTGGCAACAACATCAGCTAAGTTTGAGCTTACTTGCAATGTATCGGGCAGGCGGATGTCAGGCAGGTATTTCTGGTTAACTCTGTGCTCAGCCATTTGGGCCATTTCCGGCACATTACGGCCCCACAAACTAATGGTGTTACCGTTACGCGCCAGACAAATAGCCAAAGCAGTGCCATAAGACCCTGCTCCGATCACAGCAATTGCTGAAGGCTGCATTATTTAAGCGTCTGCCTTCACGCCTTGCATATCCGCCTGGCGTTTTTGCAAATATTGCGCAAACAGCGCATCGAAATTCACCGGAGCCAGGTTCAGCTGCGGGAAAGTACCACGGTTCACCAGATTAGATACGGCTTCACGGGCATAAGGGAATAACGTATTTGGGCAGAACGACGCTAACATATGCGCCATTTGTGAGTCTTCCAGCTGGCCGATAGAGAAAATACCCGCTTGCTGAACTTCACACAAAAACGCCACTTCGCCTTCTACTTTGGTGGTTACTGTCAGAGATAACACCACCTGATACACGTTGTCTTCCAGCTTTTCGCTACGGGTATCCAGATCCAGTTGCACTTCTGGTTTCCATTCTTTACGGAAAATAGCAGGTGCGTTAGGTGCTTCAAACGAAATGTCTTTTACGAAAATACGCTGGATAGAAAATTGTAAACCCTGCTCAGTGGCAACGCCGTTTACTTGTTGTTCGGCCATGATAATTCCTATTTTTTTATTTATGACTGTAATAAAGGATCGAGCTTGCCTGCCGCATCAAGCGCCAGCATGTCATCACATCCACCAATATGCTGCTCGCCGATAAAAATCTGTGGCACTGTTGTGCGCCCGGCAGCGCGTTCGATCATCTGGGGGCGCAGCTCGGGTTGCTCATCAATACGAATTTCCTGATAGGCCACACCTTTATTGTCCAGCACCGACTTAGCGCGAACACAATAAGGACAATAGGCCTTAGTGTAAATAGTGACTTGCGACATCAATTACCTCTTCGATTTGACGACCGGCAAACTGGCACCTGTCCAGCTTCCCATACCGCCCTGTAATATAGATACAGTAGTAAAGCCCTGCTTAACTAAACTGGAAGCTGCTTTTGATGCGGTCATTCCAGCCTGACATACCACAATAATGGGCACGTCTTTTTGCTTTTCAAGCCCGGCCAGCTGTTGTTTTTCAATATCGGCCAGTGGTAAGTGCTTAGCGCCGGTAATATGGCCTTTGGCAAAATCGGCTTCAGTGCGGATATCCAGCACCACCGCATTGTTGCGATTTACCTGCAATGTCAGCTCTGTGGGTGATATCTGCTTTATCGCAGAAAAACGCGACTTGATCAGGCTGGTGATTAACATAATAAATAACACCACCCAAACTGCACTTAAGATCGGATGATTAGTAACAAACTCTATATACTGCTGCATACTCATTCTGCTTATCGGAAAATAAACCAGCGCAGAGTATACTCAGTTTGCCAGCCCTGAGCCAGCGCACTGCCGATACAGGGCTGGAGAATTGCGCAAAATTCGGTAAGATAGCCATTCCCTTTATCCGCATGTCTTAGCTAAACAACGGAGCACACATGACCAGTCGCAAAAAACCTTTGGTATTATTAATTCTCGATGGCTGGGGTCACCGTGAAGAAACCAGCAACAATGCGATTGCCCAGGCCAACACTCCGGTAATGGACCAGTTATGGCGCGATTACCCGCATACGCTGATTTCAGGCTCAGGACTGGATGTCGGCCTGCCTGACGGCCAGATGGGTAACTCAGAGGTCGGCCACGTTAATCTGGGCTCTGGCCGCGTGGTATATCAGGATTTTACCCGTATTACTAAAGCCATCAGCGATGGTGACTTTTTCACCAACCCGGTACTGACAACGGCAGTAAACACTGCCGCCAAGCAACAAAAAGCAGTACATATTATGGGGTTGCTGTCACCAGGCGGCGTACACAGCCATGAAGACCATCTGTTGGCCATGATTAAACTGGCTGAACAACAAGGTGCAGGCCCGGTTTATTTGCATGCCTTTCTTGATGGCCGCGACACCCCGCCACGCAGTGCTCTGGCCTCGCTGGAAAAAATCCAGGCACATTTTGCCAGCAGCGGCAGTGGCCAGATCGCCTCTGTAATTGGCCGCTACTTTGCCATGGACCGCGACAAACGCTGGGACCGGGTGCAAAAAGCCTATGATCTGCTCACTCAGGGCAAAGCCGCTTTTCAGGCGGCAGATGCTGTCACCGCGTTACAGCAAGCTTACCAGCGTGATGAAAATGACGAATTTGTCAAAGCCACCGCTATAGTAGGTAAAGATGGTAAACCGGTAAAAATGCAGGACGGCGACGCACTGATTTTTATGAACTTCCGCGCTGATCGGGCACGCCAGTTTAGCCGCGCTTTTATCAATGATGATTTTGATGGCTTTAAGCGCGAATACCGCCCGGCTCTGAGTAGTTTTGTTATGCTGACAGAATATGCCGCCGACATTAAAGCGCCTTGTGCCTATCCACCAGAAAGCCTGAATAATGTACTGGGTGAGTGGCTGGCAAAACATAATAAAACCCAGTTACGCATCTCAGAAACTGAAAAATACGCCCATGTTACCTTTTTCTTCAGTGGTGGCCGTGAAGAGCTGTTCAGCGGCGAGCAACGTATTCTGATTGACTCACCCAAAGTAGCCACTTACGACCTGCAACCAGAAATGAGCTCAGCTGAGCTGACAGATAAACTGGTAGCCGCGATTCATAGCAGCGAATTTGACGTTATTATCTGTAACTACCCCAATGGCGATATGGTTGGCCACACTGGCATTATGTCTGCAGCGATTAAAGCCGTTGAAGCTGTCGACGCCTGTATCGGCCGTGTTGTTGCCGCGTTGCAGGAAGTGGGTGGTGAATGTCTGATCACTGCAGACCACGGCAATGCAGAACAAATGCTGGACACTGAATCTGGTCAGGCTCATACCGCTCACACCAGCGGGCCGGTACCGCTAATTTATGTTGGACGCCAGGCAACAGTCGTTGAGGGCGGTATTCTGAGTGATATCGCTCCTACAATGTTGCATTTAATGTCGATGCCAGTGCCTGCCGAGATGACAGGTAAAGTACTGATGCAGCTAAAATAGATGCTTCTACTCTGTGTAAAACGCTTCATACAGCAGTCTTGTTGGCTGCTGTGCTTTTGCTTGCCCGCCACTGTAGTTGCCCAACAGCAGGAGCAAGAGCTGGCAGAAGTTAAACAGCAAATACAGCAAACAGAAAAAGAAGTTAAACAGCAGCAAAAGCAGCTGGAGCAAGCTGAAAAAAAGCTGCAACAGTCGGATAAAGCACTAGCAGAAGCGTCAACCGAAGTACGCGAAACCGAGCAACAACGCCAGCAACTTATTGCGCGCGAGCAACAGTTGCTTAAGCAAAAAACAGAGCTGGAGCAAAGTCTGCAACAGCAGCAAAAGCTGCTGGCATCACAGTTAAAAAGTGCTTATAGCCTGGGGCAACACGACTACAGCCGCATGCTGCTAAACCAGCAGGACTCAGGCAAGCTGGAGCGTGTGCTCAGTTACTACCAGTACTTTAACCGGGCCCGTATGCAACAACTGGCCGAACTTAACAACACCATTAGCCAACTACAACAGGTTCTGTCTGAGCTGAGCGAAAAACAGCAACAACTGGCACAAACTCTGACAGTACTGCAGCAGCAGCAACAGCAACTGCTTGGCGCTAAAACCGAGCAACAACAAGCCGTTGGCCGGTTACAGGCCATGTTAAAGCAACAAGGCCGGCAGTTGGATTACCTGCGCCAGAACGAAGCCAGCCTGCAAAGCAAACTGGAAGAGCTGCGCCGGCTGGCACAGCAAGCCCGTGAACTGGCAGGGTTAACAAAAAATAAAGGCAAGCTGACCTGGCCACTGCAAGGCAGTTTGTTGCAACGCTTTGGCGAAAGCCGTCAGGGCGGTATATCATCGCGTGGTATTCTGATCCAAAGTACAGAAGGTCAAGCCGTTAAAGCCGTTGCTGATGGTCAGGTCATTTATGCTGACTGGCTTAAAGGTTATGGCTGGGTCATCGTGCTGGACCATGGCGCTGGTTTTATGAGCCTGTATGGCCATAATCAAAACTTACTGAAAAAACCAGGCACCCGTATCAGTGCAGGTGAAACCATTGCCCTGGCAGGCACCAGCGGTGGCCAGTCCTCTGCCGGGCTGTATTTTGAGATCCGCAATAAAGGTGAGGCGGTTAACCCGCTACAATGGCTCAGCAGGAATTAGCGGTTGAAAAATAGGAATAACAATAACGTGCGTTTGTTAACTTACCTGCTGCTTAGCCTGCTTAGCATAAAGCTGTATGCTGTAGAGCCTAATGCAAAAATCGCCATTATCATTGACGATATTGGTTATCAAAAATCTGATTTAAAACTTATTGATTTACCGTTCTTGTTAACGTATGCCGTGTTGCCACACACACCTTATGGCGCCCAAGCTGCCAGGCAGGCTTTTGCGCAACAAAAAGATGTGATGTTGCATATGCCAATGGAAGCCAGCAACGGCAAGGCACTTGGCCCGGGAGCCCTGACCAGTGACATGTCGAAGCAGCAAATTCAGCACACCTTGCAACAAGCGTTAGCGGATATCCCTTACGCTATTGGCGTTAATAATCATATGGGTAGCTTTTACACCGCGCAGGAACAACCAATGGCCTGGATGATGGAGTATTTAAGCCGCCGCCAGCTGTTTTTTGTCGACAGCCTTACCACGCCTGACAGCACAGCAGCTAAATATGCCAGCCATTATGGTGTAACAAATTTAAGCCGGCATGTGTTTCTCGATAACATACAGACAGAAGCCGCTATCACGGTACAGTTTGAGCAGTTGCTTGCCATTGCCCGCAAGCGCCACAGCGCCATTGCTATTGGCCATCCTTACCCGGAAACGTACCGTTTTTTACGTAAAAACCTGCCGGCGTTGCGCCAGCAAGGCATAGAGCTGGTTAGTATTTCGGCATTGCTGCCAGTTAGCCACAATGTCGTTGCTGCTGGTTTTACTGCTCCGGCTATTTCAGCGGCACAGTAAACTTGCAGGAATAAAAAAACCGCCAACTGGCGGTTTTTTTTATTCAGCTCAGGCTTAGCTCATGGCTGCCTGCAGCTTTTTCATTGCATTCTTTTCTAACTGGCGTACACGCTCCGCAGACACACTGTATCTGTCGGCCAGTTCCTGCAGCGTCAGCTTATTGTGGTCAAGCCAGCGGGCACGGATAATATCCTGACTACGATCATCAAGGGTGCGCATTGCGGCCTGTAAACGGTCTACCGCAGCGTTATCCCACTGATCTTCTTCTACCCGCAGAGCCAGATCAGAGGCTTTATCCTGCAAATAATACGCCGGTGCAGTATAGGCTGCTTCGTCGTCATCATCCGGCGCGTCAAATGGCATATCATAGTTGCTCATGCGCGACTCCATCTCGCGCACTTCATGCTCGGCTACACCCAGCGACTCAGCTACGTTTTTCACTTCTTCCTGGTTAAACCAGCCTAAATGCTTCTTGGCTTTACGCAAATTAAAGAACAGTTTGCGCTGGGCTTTAGTGGTAGCAATTTTTACGATGCGCCAGTTTTTCAGCACATACTCATGAATTTCAGCTTTTATCCAGTGCACGGCGAAAGAAACTAAACGCACACCCACATTCGGGTCGAAACGTTTTACTGCCTTCATCAGGCCGATATTACCTTCCTGAATTAAATCGCTTACCGGTAAACCATAACCAGAGTAGCTGCGGGCGATATGCACTACAAAACGCAGGTGCGACATAATTAACTGGCGCGCAGCTTCTAAATCACCATTCTGGTGTAAACGTTCAGCCAGATTGCGCTCTTCTTCTGCGCTAAGCATGGCAATGGAACTGACAGCATGAGTGTAAGCTTCCAGGCTGCTGCTGGCTGCTACCGGTAATGACATCATTTCTGCTGTATCGCTCATTTGTGTGTCCTGTCCTAACTAAGTGAATCGATATTAGCACTCTTTGACAGAGAGTGCTAATTTTAGTTGCGGCAGTTTTTAGATCTGCTTATTCTAAAAACTGCGGTGTAATAATTAAACGCTATTAAGGGCCGGTGGGTTCAATGGCACTGATATGCCGGCGTACTGAAAGGTAAGAGCCAGTAAGCCCCAGCAATACCGCCAGTAACATTAAGCTGAAAAACTCCGTTACGCTAAACGCCATCAGGCGAAACTCGCTATCGTATAAAGAGGTGACGCTGCCAATAGCGCCCTGCAGCCACCACAGCATAGCTTCTACAATCAAAAACGCCAGCAGGCCGCCGAATACACCAAACCATACACCACTGTATAAGAACGGCCGCTGAATAAACGCATCGGTTGCCCCAACCAGCTTCATAACTTCAATTTCGTCTTTCTTACTCATAATGGATAGCCGGATGGTATTGCCAATAATCAGCAATACAGCACCAAGCAGCAAAACTGCGATAACCAGCACGGCCTGGCGCAACAGGCTGACAATAGCGTCAAGCCGGGTAAGCCAGTCGATATCCAGCTTTCCAAACTCGACAATACGTTCCTTTGACAAGCGTTCGAGTAACTGACGGGCACTGCCGGCACTGGTATTTTTCGGCAAAACCAGCAGCACATCCGGTAACGGGTTGTCCGTCAGGTAAGTTAGTGCTGAGCCAAAACCGGAGACGTCGGCAAATTCGTCCAGCGCCTGCTGCTTGCTAATATGGGTAACGCGGGCAATGTCATTGTCGGCCTGCAGAATTTTCAGCAAACTGTTAATTTGCCTGTCGTCAGTGCCGTCTTTAATAAATAAACTGATCTCGGCAGCCTGAGTAAAGCTGTCACTCACCTGCTGCACATTTTTTACCAACAGATGCAAGGTTGCGGGCAGTGTCAGGCTAACACCCAGCACTCCAATAGTCAGAATAGAAGCAGAAGGCGTACGCCATAACTCGCCCAGGCTAAATAGTGCCTGGCGGACATGGTTAACCCAAAACATCACAAAGCGGCGGCCAAGACTAATTTTATGTGCCGAAGCACCGCTACTGGCGCGGCCGGAAAACAGAATACTCATAGCGGGTCTTCCTGATATTGCAGCAGGCCGTCGTTAATCATTTTGCCTTGTTTTAACGTCAGGGTACGGTATTTCATCCGCGCAACCAGGCCAAGGTCGTGCGTGGCAACCAGCACCGATACCCCTACCTGATTAAAGGCTTCAAACACCCGCATAATGTCTTTGGATAAATCCGGGTCAAGGTTACCGGTAGGTTCATCAGCCAGCAGCAAAGGCGGTTTATTAACCACAGCACGGGCAATACCTACCCGCTGTTGTTCACCACCAGATAAGGTTTGCGGCAGGCAACGTACTTTATCCAGCAGGCCCACTTTATCCAGCGCAGCGTGCACACGCTTTACCATATCTTTACCGCTAAAGCCTTCTATCACCAGCGGCAGTGCGACGTTGTCAAATACGGTGTGATTCATCAGCAGACGGTGGTTTTGAAAGATAATACCTATATCGCGGCGTACATAAGGAATATGTGGCCGGCGAATACGGCTTAAATCCACTTCATTAATCAACACCCGGCCAACACTGGGGCGTTCAATCAGGCTGATCAGCTTTAACAGCGTACTTTTACCGGCACCAGAGTGGCCGGTAAGAAATGCCATCTCACCTTTTTCCAGTTTAAAACTGACACGATCCAGCGCAACAAAACCACCCGGATAGCTTTTACTGACCTGATCAAACTCCAGCATAGTTAAGCGTCCCGGTTAAATAGCGCGCGAATAAAATCCTGGCTGTTAAACACGCGTAAATCATCTATACCTTCACCAACGCCGATATAACGCAGTGGCATTTTAAATTGATCAGCAATGGCAAAAATTACGCCGCCCTTGGCGGTCCCATCAAGCTTGGTTAAGCTGATCCCGGTTAACTGCACCGCTTCATTAAACACTTTGGCCTGGCTAAGCGCATTCTGGCCCGTGCCGGCATCGAGTGTCAGCATCACTTCATGTGGTGCTGTCGGGTCAATTTTTTGCAGCACACGAACAATTTTTTTCAGCTCTTCCATCAGGTGAGCTTTGTTTTGCAAACGCCCGGCCGTGTCAGCAATTAACACATCAACTTTACGCGCATTGGCTGCCTGATAGGCATCAAAAATAACTGAGGCACTGTCTGCACCGGTGTGCTGAGCAATAACCGGGATTTGGTTGCGCTCGCCCCATACCTGCAGTTGCTCTACCGCCGCAGCGCGAAAGGTATCGCCTGCCGCCAGCATCACCGACTTGCCCTGCTGCTTAAATTGCTGAGCCATTTTACCGATAGTAGTGGTTTTACCCACACCGTTAACACCTACCATCAAAATAACAAAAGGCCCACCCGCATTTACCGGTAACAATGGCTGTTCAACATCTTTTAGCAGCGCTGCCATATCCTGCTGCAATTTTTCAAACAATAGCGAAGAGTCTTTAAGAGATTTACGATCGGCATGCTGCTCCAGCTGCCGGATCAGCTTCTGCGTGGTATCAACACCCACATCGGCCAGCAGCAACTGAGTTTCCAGCTCTTCATACAGCTCGTCATCTATTTTCCGGCCGCTGAATAAACCCGCCAGACCAGAGCCCAAATTCAGGCTGGTTTTAGCTAAGCCCTGCTTTAAACGGGAGAAAAAACCGGTTTTTTTTGCCGGTTCAGTAACAGCAACGGGTTCGGCAGCGGCTACCGGTTCATCGGCAGTTTCAGTTGTAGTCTCAATAGCCTCAACAGGTGCAATATCCGCTGGTTCAGCATCAGTTACAGTGGTGTCTGGCACAGCAGTTTCAGTCTGGCTATCGTCTTTGCCAAAGCCAAGCCAGGAAAACAGTTTATTTTTTTTGCTCATAAGCCCAAGTGTATGCAGATAAAAACTAAGGTAAACTTGGCCGTTATACTAACACCTTTGTGTTAAAGGCAAAACGGATTAGATGAAACAAGCAAAAAGCACAACAAAACGCCCTTCTACCGGTGCAAAACGCGTTGCTGCGGCAGCGGGTGCACCTGGAGAAGTACGGGTAATAAGTGGTAAATGGCGCGGCCGCAAACTGGCCGTGCTAAATGCAGAAGGCCTGCGGCCAACCACTGACAGAGTAAAAGAAACGCTGTTTAACTGGCTGATGCACGACATTAGCGGGGCAACGGTGCTGGATTGTTTTGCCGGTAGCGGCAGCCTGGCGATAGAGGCATTATCACGTTATGCCGCTCATGCCACCTTAGTGGAACGCGATGCAGGCCTGGCGCGGCATCTGAAACAAAACCTGCAAAAGCTAAGCTGCGACAACGCCCAGGTGGTAAGTCAGGATTGCTTAAGCCTGTTATCCACCATGGCAACACAGCAATACAATGTGGTATTTATCGATCCGCCTTTTCGCAAAGGTTTAGCACTGCCCTGCTGTCAGGCGCTGGAGCAGCAGCAATGGTTAGCCGATAATGCACTGGTATATCTGGAAACGGAAAAAGAACTTACCACAACAGAAATACCGGCAAACTGGCGCTTACTAAAAGAGAAAATAGCCGGCCAGCTGGCTTACCGGCTATATCAGCGCGGTTAATACCGCGCCTGAGGGTTAATCTGTATTGCTCAGATCCATACCCAGGTTAGTCAGGCCTTGCTCTTTTACCCAGTTTTGCAGCATTTGCCGCTCTTCACGGCCAAATTGCTTAACTGGCGTCACAAGCTCAATTAGCTCCGCCAGACAGTCCATTTCGTATTGCATCAGCGGGTGTTCGCGAACGATTTTTTTCAGCTCTGCTTCGGTCGTAATATCATCATCAATACTGTCATGCTCAATTAACCGCGCTACGGTTGCCTGAGAAATTTTAGCGACATTGATAAATTCACCGGCATCTTGCTGGGCAATACCGCTTAGCATCATATCCAAAGCCGTGGCGCAATCTACTGCCGGATAGACGCCAAAAATATCAAAGTCACTTAATTCCGGCGTTATTGCGTCCAGCTCTTCAGATAACTTTTCAAAATTAATTTTGGCTTTCTTTACCGTTAACCACTCCCATACCAGCGTCAAAATATGGCGTGGCAGTTCGGCATCACCGGTTTGGGTTACTTCAGCAAACAGCTGGTAGTTCGGTAACATACGTTCAAGCAAGGTGGCAGCGACAGCGGCTTGCTGGTAAAAGTTCAGCTCACGCATCGCCTGAAAATTATTGGCTTTTTGTTTCATCTTTGTCCTGAAGACATGACCAGCAAATATCAAAACTCTGATAGTTAAGTTCACCACAGCTACATTGCCACTGTGCTGGTTCATGCTGTAATTGTTGTAAATACTGGTTGATTATACGCTGTGCAGAGGGAAATTGCTGCTGTGGCACCCAAAGCTGGATGCCAACGTCATTTAATGGCAGCTCACCCGCTGCGCCGGCAAGATATTCACCGCTCACTCTGACTAACACCGCACCGTGCTGCAATAAGCCTTGCACCAGGCCCGCCTCAAAACTGTTGGCCGCCTGATATAACCGCAGCCATTGCTGCACGTCATTGGGGTGCAACAACTCCACTGTCAGCCCGTCACTTTAAGTTGCTTTTGCGCGTATTCAAATTTCAGTTTGAACTCCATCATGCGCTCTTCCATTGCCTGCACCTGCAGCTGATGCGTTTCTTGCTGATGTTGTAACTCGGTGCGAAGTGTGCGGATTAATTCCCGGCTACTGTCAGCTTCCTGCTGCTGTTTTTGTTCTGCCGCATACTGGCGGTTTTGTGCGTGCTCAAGCTGGGCTTCTATTTTTTGCTGTCTGCCTTGGCTAAGCTGATATTGCTCTGTCAGGTTAACGTAATCGGCCTGCAAACGGGTCAGTTCAGAGCCTAAGCTGCTGCTTTCGTCAGTAGCGCTGGTCAGTTGCTGCTGCAAATCTGTCCGCTGCTGTTCTGACTCGTTTAGTTGCTGCTGCCATTGCTGCTGTTGCTCAGCCTGAGCCAAAAGCTGCTGTTGCAGTTGCTGAATTTTTTGCTGCTGTAATTCATGGGTTCTTTTACGGTCCTGCACTTCTTGCTGCAGTTTGGCAATAGCTTGTAGTTTATCCTGCTGCGCGCCTTCCATCGCAGCAATACGCTGATGCTCTGCCGTTAACGCTGCAGCTTGCGTGTTCAGGTTTTGCTGCAGTTCTGTCAGTTGTAACTCATACTTAGCTTGCAGTGCATCAAGTTGCTGCTGATGTTTTTGCTGTTGTTCATTGGCTATTTTCAGCTCGGCCTTACCCTGCTGCACTACCAGCTTTAACTCATGAGCAGCCGCTTTGGCTTGCTCGGTGTCAGCCTCTGCTGATGCCAGTTGCTGCTGCAGCTGGCTCAGCTGAAATTCGGCCTGCTGCAGCTTTTTCTCAGCCTCACTATTGCCGTTATCGGCGCGCTGTAATTGCACAACCTGCTGTTGTAATTGCTCGTACTGTTTAATTTGTGCAGTGTAATTTTGCTGTATTGCCGACAACTGAGTGCTGGTTTTCTCCAGTTCACCGGTAACGTCATCGTGTTGCTGGCGCAACTTGGCCAGTTCCTGATGATCGGCACTGGCAACCGGCACCGCCATATCAAGTTGCTGTTTGGTGTGTTGCCAGTCTTTAAAGAGCTTCTGGTAGGCTTGTTCTTGTTCAAACAATCGCTGCTGCCACTGTTGCTGGCTATCGGCCAGTACATCGCTGGCAAATTGCTCCAGTTGTTGCTGCTGAACATTAAGAAGTTGGCTGGAAAAATCAACCAGACTGGCTTCCAACTGTTGCTGGGCAGCCTGGGTTAAATCGGCAATAATTTGCTGCTCGTTTTTATTGTTGTTTTCCTTCACTGCATTCATTATCAGCTCTCGCTTTACTTCGGTAGCCATTGCCTGAGTTTTGCAAGCGCCACGACGTCAACAGTTAAGCACACCATAGCCAGAAAATCAGCATAAAAAGGCTATAACATACTATGCCGGACTTTAGTGTAATATGACTTATCATTGATAGCTAACGCTATTGATAGTTTTAACATTTTCGCGGTTTAATTTTTATAACAGGAGCCTGCATATGATGGATTTAACCACCCCCGCCCTACTGTTTCCCGCCATCTCTTTGCTGTTTTTGGCTTATACCAACCGCTTTTTGGTGCTGGCGCAATTGATCCGGGAGCTGAACCAGCGCGAAGGCGACAATGTACGCCAAATGGCCAGGCGCCAGATTGACAACTTACGCCGCCGTATAGTGTTAATAAAAGTAATGCAGGCTTTTGGTGTACTTAGCTTTGTACTGTGCACCGCGGCTATGTTCTGCCTGTTTATGTTGTGGCAAACGGCAGGCCAGCTGTTGTTTGTTGTCAGCCTGATTAGCTTATTAATTAGTCTGCTCTATTCTTTATATGAGATCCAAATATCCTGTGATGCCATAAATATAGAACTGGAATCACTGCAAAACCGCTAATGGACACCGATGATGACAACCAGCACCGGATGGCAGCATGAGTAATGAAGAGTTTCTGTTTCAGGATGAAAGCCCAGGCCCGGATAAAGAGCCAGACATCAACACCAGTCCGCCGTGGCGGGTGCTGATAGTTGATGATGATGAAAGCATTCACCAAATCACCACTTTGGTACTGAACAATTTTGAATTTGAACAGCGGCCTTTGCAGTTACTGCATGCCTACAGCGCACGCGAAGCTTTAAGCATCGTGTCGCAGCAGCCGGACATTGCTCTGGCCATCATTGACGTTGTTATGGAAACACAGCATGCCGGCCTTGAATTAGTTAAAACTATTCGCCAGCAGTTACAAAACCGCAGTATGCGGCTGATTTTACGTACCGGCCAGCCGGGAGAGGCGCCCGAAGAGCACGTTATCCGCGATTACGACATTAACGATTACAAAAACAAAACTGAAGTAACCGCGATAAAACTAAAAACCATGTTGTACGCCGCGCTACGTTCATACCGGGATTTATGCATTATTGATCACCACAAAACCGGGCTGGAAAAAATAATTGGTTGCACTACCAGTTTTTTACAGTGCAGCAGTTTAAAAGAGTTTGCCTCATTAATTCTGGGGCAGGTTGCTTATTTACTCGGTCTTGAGCGGGAGCAAATATACTGTTGCGCTGCAATTCATAACGCCGGGCAGCCAGTACCCAGGTTAGATATTATTGCCAGCAGCAACCCTGCCAGCGGCAATAAGCTACCTGACGACGTTGCCAGCAAAATTCGACAGGTGCAGCAAAATAAAGAGTCTTACTATGCCGAAGATTGCTTTATTGGTTACTTCACCACGCACAAAGGCAACGAAAACTTCCTCTTTGTTAGCAAAGGCAGTAAGTTAGAGCAGAGTGATCATCATCTACTCAGTTATTTCTCGCACAGCATCGCCATAGCTTATGAAAATATCCAACTGCGCGAGCTGATGCGGGAAAGCCAGCGCGAGCTGTCATATATTTTGGGTGAAGCGGTAGAAAAACGTTCGAAAGAAACCGGCAGCCATGTAAAACGGGTGGCTAATTACAGTTATCTGCTGGCGGTTAAATGTGGCCTGCCTGAATATGAGGCGGAGAAAATTAAACTGGCCTCGCCACTGCACGATGTCGGTAAAATCGCGATACCGGATTATATTTTAAATAAACCCGCTAAACATGATGCCAGTGAATGGGCTATTATGCAGCAACACGCCGAACTCGGTTACCAGATTTTACAACATTCCACTAACGAGATACTGCAGATGGGTGCCACTATCGCTTATCAGCATCATGAGAAGTGGAATGGTAAAGGTTACCCGCAAGGACTGAGTGGCCACAATATTCATATTGCCGGGCGTATAACCGCTCTGGCAGATGTTTTTGACGCTTTAGGCAGCGACCGGTGTTATAAAAAAGCCTGGCCATTGCCGGAAATTATCGAACTTATCCGCCATGAACGTGGTCAACACTTTGACCCGGTATTAGCGGATATCTTGTTAAACAATCTGGATGCTTTCCTCGCAATACGCGATGCGTACCCAGATTAAGCATAGGAAGAAGTGTATGCTACGCAAAAATATTAAACAGATGGTTATTACCTGTGCCGCACTGGCAGCGCTGGTTATCACCGGTTGTGCTACCGGGCCAAAAGTACGCTCTGACGCGGCGGCGAACACCAACTTCGCGGACTATAAAACCTTTGCTTTTATGCCCGAGCCGGCAACCGATAAAGCAGGTTATGCCACTTTGGTAACTCAGCACTTTAAAGATGCTATCAGCGCACAAATGACGGCTTTAGGTTATCAGTACAGTGAAGCCAATGCTGACTTGCTAGTAAATTTTAACTCTAATGTGGAAACCCGCACCGATGTGCGCTCTATGCCATCAGCAACCTTTAACTACGGCTACTACAATTACCGCCGTGGTTTCTATGCCGGCTTCCCGCTTTACACCAATGATGTAGATACCATTCGCTATAAATACGGCACAGTAAATATTGATGTGATTGACGCAGAGAAAAAACAGCTGATTTGGGAAGGTATTTCTGAGGGCACACTGAAAAAATCGGATCTGGAAAAGCCTAAGCAGGCAATTTCAGAAGTTGTAGGCCTGATTTTCCAGCAATACCCTACCCGCCAGGTTACGCCGCAGTCTTAACTGCGGCCTGATGTTAGAATAAGCAGCTCAAACAGCGTCAGGTATAAGCTGCTTAATTTTTTGTTGTAACGCCGCACAGTCGGCGTTTTTATTTTGCTGTTGAATGGCCAAGGTCAGCTCACCTACCGTTAAACCAAATTTATGCAGAGTACTACGATTTATCAGATTCTGTTCGTCTACCAGATAGAGCCAGTCTTTAACCTTTACATCAAGCGTGTCGCCATCATACGGAATACGCAGTGTATATTCCCAGTACAAAGTATTCCCGGCCAGTTGCCCGGTGGCGTTGCCGATTACATCACCGGCAGTACCGCTAATACTGCCATCAGCGTTTTGTTGCAGTTGCCAGTGGCGCTGCTCTGTACGGCCATCGCTAAAATGAAACAGCTCATACAAGTTACCGGTATTGCCCTGCCAGCTGCCGCATAACTCTGCGCTAAAACGTACACTCTGTTTACCTTGCCAGTTGTGCAACACTCCCCACGCCAGGCTTTCACCCTGAAAAAACTGATCCAGCTTTAATACCGGCGTCTCATTACTATACTCAGACACCGACTGGCTACAACCAGCCACTGCTAGGGTGCTGGCAACCACTGCCGCTAACGATAATTTGTGCATAAATCCCTCCACTAATCTGACAAACTACGCAGCGCAGCAACTGTCAGCTCAGAAAATAAAAAAATTTTGCTAACAGCCAACTAAATTTGCAGTCAGCCCGACTTAATAAACAAAACCAGCAGAGAATAACAATATCGTGTTTAAACGCAGTGACGAGAGCTTAATTGCCAAAGCGTTAAATGGTGATCAAAGTGCCTGGCAGCAACTGGTAAACCGACATCAAAGTGCGCTGTTTTACTTTGGTTTACGCTTGCTTGGCTCGCGTGAAGACGCCAATGACCTGCTACAGGATGTATTGATGGTGCTGTGCCGTAATCTAGGCCAATACCGTGGCGATAGCAGCTTTAAAAGCTGGTTGTTTGGCATTGCCAACTATCGTGCCATGGACATGCTGCGCCGGCGAAAATACAGCGACAACGATGATGAACTGGCTGAAATGCCAGCCGATAGCCCCGGCTTGCCAGAGCAACTGGCCAGCGACCGGCAACAAAAGCAAGTGCAGCAGCAGTTGCGCAGTTTGCCGGCGGAACAAAGGCTTGTGCTGGAGCTAAAGTTTTATCAGCAGTTTACTTTTGACGAAATTGCCAGTCAGCTGGCGATTTCAAGCAACACCGTTAAATCACGTTTTTATGCCGCGCTGGATAAATTGCGCCTGCAGTTGGAGGACGATCATGTCGAACAATCAGCAAATTTTTGAAGACTGGCTCGACGGTAAAATTACCGATCAGCAATGTGCCACCGCGTTACAGCATGATGCTGTTTGGTACGGCCGTATGCAAAATGCTCAGGCAATACAAACCGATGCTAAAGCGCCACACTTTGAAGCGGTACCGGATTTTGACAGTAGCGCAATATTTGCCAAACAGTGGCAAAGGCCCAAACCACAGCGTAGTTGGTGGCCGCAGCTTAGCCTGGCACTGTCTTGTGCGGCCATGTTAATTAGCCTGTCGCCGGCTAAATTTCAGCTACAGGATGGCAGCCTGACGCTTAGCTGGCAAAACAGCCAGAATGAAATTAACAACGCCGTCAGCCATGCACTGCTGACTTACCAAAAAGAACAGCAGCAATGGCTGGTGCAGCAACTGGATACGCAGCAGCAAAGCACCAGCTCACAGTTGGTATTGCTGAAAGATTACTTGCAGGATGAACTGAAGCGCGACCAGCGCAGCGATATGCTGCAACTGGTGGAATACCTTAACCAGCAACGCCAGGCTGACTGGCAATACTGGCAGGAAAACTATCAGCCGATGCAGGCCGGTTATCGTCCTGCCAGCAATTACTATAGCCCAACCAATACCGGAGTGGTAAAACCATGAATGCATTACGCCGTACCCCAATTTATGCCGCAACCGTTGGCGCAGTTTTAGCGTTAATGCCATTGCAGGCCGCAGAAGTTAGCCCGGCACTGAAAAAAAATGCCGACATTCTGCAAACCATCCTTCAAACTGCGTTTAAAGATAACGAAAACAGCAACTTATCATCTATGCAGTACAGTTACTTAACTGGCCAGGGCTTATTATTTCAGGCCAGCAGTGGCGGCCGGCATATTTTTCAGTTCAGAAATATGAGTATACCGTCGGCGCCGGCTGCACCAGTGCCGCCATTACCGGGCGGTGAATTTGAGTTTGATACCAGCGATATTGAAAAAATCACTGAGGCTGCACAAGAGATGGCCGAGCAGATGCAGGATCAGCACCGCCAAACCTATCGCATAGCGGAAAAGCAGCGCGCGATAGAGCGTGAGTTGCGTGATACTGAGCGCGACAAGCGCGATATAGAATTTAATAAAAATCTAACCAAGCTTGATAAAGAGCAGCAGCAGGAACTGCAAATGCTGCAGCAAAAAACCAAGCTGCTGCAGGAAAAGCTGGCCGAAGTGGCCAAAGAAGCAGAGCTAAGCCGTAAACAGCTGGAGGAACAACGCGCCAAACAACTGGCTGAACAACAACAACAAACCGCAGCTATGGTTAAGGTCGTGGGCGAGAAATTCAGCCAGGTATTGTGTGACTACGGCGCCAGCCTGCGCGATATACCGGACAACGAATACGTTACCTTGCAGGTAAACAACCGTGGTAGTGAAGGCCGCTATTACTGGGTGGTAAAAAAAGCCGATATTAACCAGTGTATGACCGGCAAAATTAAAGCAAAAGATTTACTGGCTAAAACCAATAGCTACCGGTTTTAGCTTTACACAACAATCTACAACCGGTCAGCTAACGAACCGGCTTGCCCACGCCAACGCGCCGTGAACCCCTCCCTGGGGGCTCGACTCAGGCATCCATGCCTTCAACGGTTGGCTTAGGGCAAGTCGATTCTCACTTAGGTGAGCAGCTTAAACATTCGTCTACTTTATTAAATCTTTGGCCGCAATAGCTGAAACCGCGTTGCTGCATCTGCGACAAAGTAATCGCCCGCGCCGCCACCGCGTAATACCGGCTCAGCAGCAGCTGTATCGTATAGTCCATCCACCAGCAAATGCCGCGCAATATGCACGCCTACCACTTCGCCAAACACCATCCAGGTTGTTATTTTGCTGCCATCGGCTGCACTTAGCTGCACTATCTGGCTTAGCTTACACTCAAAAGTAACCGGGCTTTGTGCAACATGCGGCACCTTGATAATACTGGACGCTTTGGTTGTTAAACCCGCCAGCGCAAATTCATCTACCTCAGGTGCAACAGCGGCACTGGTCTGGTTCATCGCCTCTGCTAACGGTTTAGTTACCAGGTTCCAGCAAAACTCACCGGTTTGCTCAATATTACGCAGCGTATCTTTGTAACTGGTGCTGGCGAAACCAATAATCGGCGGCGTGTAATTAAAGGCATTAAAAAAGCTGTAAGGTGCTAAGTTAAGCTTGCCTTCGCTGTCCTGTGATGAAATCCAGCCAATCGGCCTTGGCGCGACCAGCGCATTAAAAGGGTCATGCGGCAAGCCATGGCCTTTCGCGGGTTCATAGAAATAGATATTGTCTGACATGGTTTTCCTCTGGCGTTAACTAACCGGATGCAAAGAGTAACAAAATCCGCTTTATGGGCGTGATTTTTTCAGCGACAATAAACGCCGTTTATCTTCTGAGTAACGCTATGTCCGGCCCCGTATTTTCCAGTGACACTATTATCGATGCTTTTTATCGGCACGGCTGGGTTTGGCTGCCCAACTTTTTAAGCACAGAGTTAAATACCGCACTGGCGCACGAGGCACAATATAATGCACAACTGGCACCAGCCGGTGTTGGCCGACAGAGCGATCACCAGTTAAATCAGCAGATCCGCCGCGATGCCACGCAGTGGCTTGATGGCAGCACAGCGGCTCAGCAGCAATATCTGGCACAGATGGCACAGTTACAGCAGCTATTTAACCGGCGCTGCTTTTTAGGTTTATTTGATTTTGAATGCCATTTTGCCCGCTACCAAAACGGCGACTATTACCAAAAGCATGTTGATGCTTTTAGCGGCCGCTCAAACCGGGTGCTTACCACGGTAAGTTACTTAAACAGCGTCAGCGCGGGCGGCGAGTTAGCCCTGTATGATGAACACGACAACCTGATTGATAAATTTCTGCCCACTGCAGGCGGCCTGATCTTGTTTGAAAGCGAGCGCTTCCCACATGAAGTACTGCCAGCTATAGACAGCCGCTACAGCATTGCCGGTTGGTTTCGTAAAAATGCCAGCATTAACGGCGTGCTGGACCCGGCAAGTTAAACCGCATATGATGAGCGCCATGCGCACTGTACTTAGCTATCTCCTGTTGCTTACTCTGGCACTATCCGGCCTTAGCGGATCAGTGCAGCAGGCGCATGCCTATACGCTGGCCGATGCAATGGCTCAGCATCAGCATACAGCACCGGTAGCCGAAATGGATATGCCATGCCATAGCGCGCAAAAAGCGGTACCTGAAGAGACCGATCAGAGTTGCTGTGATCAAGCTCAACATATATGCAAAGGTGATTGCTGCGCCAAGCACTGTGCTACAGCCGGTGCGCTGTTAGCCACTGAGTTATTTCGCTATATCCGCCCTGATAACACCGTTGCAAGGCTCTCTGACAGCCTGCCACAGTGGTTGTTTACTGAAGATCCCCCGCCGCCTATAAACGCCTGAACCGTTTAAACCACGTTAATGCTGTGCTTTTGCACACGGGTTTGTATTGTTTCAGGAAAATATTATGCGTACTTTTTATTTTATAACCTTGCTGTTATTGCAACCGGTTTTTGCTGTATCGGCACAAGATCATAGTGAACATCTTCATCAGGCCACACCGGCTGCTTCGCCTGCCGCGCAGCCTGGCATATTACCACAAACAACACCGCTGTATGTCTGCCCGATGCACCCACATATTCAGCAGGGCGAGAGCGGTAACTGCCCGATTTGTGGCATGGAATTAGTGCAGCAGCGCCAGCAGCAAACAACAGCTGTAGAAGTTAACGGTGCTATGCAACAGGCGCTGGCGATACGCACCGAAGTTGCCTCGCCGCGTACGTTATGGCGCTTTATTGAAAGCTATGCCCAGGTGCAATACCCGGAAGATGCTATTCACCACAGCCATATCCGCGCGGAGGGCTGGATAGAACAATTATATGTGCGCAGCCTGGGCCAGCGCGTTAAAGCCGGTGAAAAACTGTTTAGTTACTATGCTCCGGATTTACTGGTAGCGCAGGATGATTATCTGCAGGCGCTATCTGTCAGTAAACAAAATGGCGAGCGCAGCAGCAGCCTGCTAAAACGCGCCGAAACCCGCCTGCGGCTGCTTGGCCTTACCGATAACGATATTAGCCAGCTACAACAAAGCCGGCAAAGCCAGTACCACATTACTGTGTATGCCCATCAGGATGGCGTGGTAACTATGCTGAACGTGCGCGATGGCATGTATATCAGCCCAGGCGATACCCTGATGGAAATCACCAGTTTAGCCAAAGTCTGGCTACTGGCCGATGTACCTGAAGCGCAGCAAAGCTGGTTACGTGACGGTATGAACGCCGAGGTAGATATTCCCCAGCATCAGGTAACAGGCATTGAAACCAAGGTCGATTTTATTTATCCGGCACTGGATGCGCAAAGCCGCAGCAGCAAAGTACGCATGACGGTAGATAACAAACAGCAACTGCTGCAGCCCAATATGTTGCTGCCAGTGCGGCTATACGGCGGCCCGCTACGTGATGTGTTAGCAGTGCCGCGTGACGCTGTGTTGTTATCAGGTAACAGCAGCCGGGTTATTGTGAAAGATGGCGATAGCTTTAGCGCACGGCATATTACTACCGGCAGCAGCGCTCAGGGTTATGTGCAGGTGTTAACCGGCTTGCATCAGGGTGAACAGGTGGTGGTATCCGGCCAGTTTTTACTTGATGCCCAGGCCAGTTTAAGCCAGTTGCCACAAAGCACAGCTGGCACTCATCAGCATTAGGAGCAGCGAACATGATTAAAGCTATTATTCGCTGGTCAGTACAAAACCCGCTACTGATTTTGCTCAGTACTTTTGCGCTGGCACTGTTTGGCTATCAGGCCAGCCAGCAGCTGAAATTAGATGCCCTGCCGGATTTATCTGATGTGCAGGTTATTATAAAAACCAGTTACCCGGGCCAGACACCGGAAACGATAGAGCAACAAATCAGCTATCCGCTATCCAGTGCGTTACTGGCAGTACCCAAAGCCAAAGCAGTACGCAGTTTTTCCATGCCGAACGACAGCTATCTGTATGTTATTTTTGAAGATGGTACCGACCCGTACTGGGCGCGCTCGCGGGTACTGGAATATCTGCAAACCGTTACGCTACCCGCTGGCGCCAATGCTACCTTAGGGCCTGATGCCAGCGGTGTCGGCTGGATATTTCAGTACGCTCTGGTCGATAGAACCGGCCAGCAGTCGCTGGAGCAACTAAGCAGCCTGCAGCAGTTTTTCCTTAAACCTGAATTGCAAAGTGTCAGCGGTGTGGCAGAAGTCGCCAGCATCGGCGGTATGGCAAAAACTTATCAGTTACAAATAGAGCCGCGGCTGATGCGCGCTTATAACGTTACGCTGGCGAAGGTGATTAGTGCCATTAACAACCATAATCAGCAGCAGGGCGGCGGCATTATTGAAGTAGCCGAAACTGAACTGCTGGTGCAGGCGGGTGAATATATTCAATCGCTGGAAAACCTGGCCGCAGTGCCACTTGGCGTGCGTAACAGCGCCGATTACCCGCTGACATTAGCTGATATCGGCACTGTGCAATTAGTACCGGCTGCACGGCGCGGTATTGCCGAGCTTAACGGCGAAGGTGAAGTGATTGGCGGTATTATTGTGATGCGCCAGGGCGAAAATGCCCTTAGCACCATCAATGCAGTAAAGCGCAAACTGGCTGAGCTGAAAAACGGCCTGCCAGAAGGCGCAGAACTGGTAACGGTGTACGACCGCTCTGAACTGATTGAAAATACCGTCAGCAATTTAAGCCAGAAACTGCTGGAAGAAATGGCGGTAGTCGCGCTGGTGTGTCTGGTGTTTTTACTGCATGCCCGCTCTGCGTTAGTGGCAGTAATCAGCTTGCCACTGGCACTATTAGCCAGTATTTTGCTGATGCAAAAGCTGGGTATTAATGCCAATGTGATGAGCCTGGGTGGTATCGCTATTGCCATTGGCGCATTGGTAGATGCAGCCATTGTCATGGTAGAGCACGGCCATAAAAAGCTGGAACAAGCCCGTGCTAATGGCAAAGAGCTGAGCGCTGCAGAGTTTCGCCAAACCATTATCGATGCCTGCCTGGATGTTGGCCCGGCGCTGTTTTTCTCTTTGATGGTGATCACCGTCAGTTTTTTACCGGTGTTTATGCTTGAAGCGCAGGAAGGCCGCTTATTTGCCCCGCTGGCTTACACCAAAACCTTTGCTATGGCCTCGGCGGCATTGCTGGCAATAACGTTGATCCCGGTGCTGATGCTGTACTTTTTACGCGGCAAGCTGCCCTCAGAGCACAGCAACCCGCTTAGCCGCCTGCTGATTGCGCTTTATACGCCGCTGCTAACATTGTGCCTGCGCTTCCCAAAAACTTTGGTGCTGCTGTGTGTGCTGGCACTGGGATCCAGCCTGCTGCCGTGGCAACGGTTATCTACCGAATTTATGCCAGCCTTTGCTGAAGGCGATCTGCTGTATATGCCCACCACTCTGCCCGGCCTAAGCCCGGCTACGGCAGCGAAGTTATTGCAGCAAACGGATCGCTTAATAAAAACCGTGCCCGAGGTAGACACCGTGCTGGGTAAAAGTGGCCGCGCCGATACCGCCACCGATCCGGCCCCGCTGACAATGCTGGAAACCAGCATTAAGTTAAAGCCGCAAAGCCAATGGCGGGATGGGTTTACGCTAAATGATATTATTGCCGAGCTGGACGCCACCGTGCAGGTACCAGGCCTGACTAATGCCTGGCTGCCACCGATAAAAACCCGCATTGATATGTTATCTACCGGCATTCGTACCGCAGTGGGGGTACGTGTCAGCGGGCCGGATCTGGCGACTATTTCTCAAACAGCGCAACAGTTGGAAAGCCTGATCAAGCAACTGCCGGGCAGCCGCTCGGTATTTGCAGAGCGCGTTGAAGATGGCCTGTATTTACAAATCACACCCAACTTACAGCAATTGGGCCGCTACGGCCTGACACTTACCGAGCTGCAGCAATATGTCGCCTTTGCTATTGGCGGTGCGCCGGTGGCACAAAGTATTCAGGGCCGCGAGCGCTACGATATCAGCCTGCGCTTCCCGCGCGACAGCCGCAGCCACCCGGACGACATCCGTAAATTGCCGCTGCAAACCGCTGACGGCGCCTACCTGCTGCTGGAGCAGGTAGCAAAAGTAGAGGTAGTAAAAGGCCCGGTGATGATCCGCGCTGAAAACGCCCGTTTAACCAGTTGGGTTTATATTGATATACCGGCAGAAACCCAGCTGGGTAATTATATCACCCAGTTGCAGCAACTGCTGGCAGAGCAGCGTTTTGCGCCACAGGTTAGCGTAAGTATCGGCGGCCAGTATGAATACTTGGAGCGGGTAACACAGCGCCTGCAGCAACTGCTGCCCTTTACTTTACTGCTTATTGTGTTGCTATTGTATTTAACCTTCCGCCGCTTTAGTGATGTGCTGCTGGTGCTGGTTACTTTACCCTTTGCGCTTAGCGGCAGCTTATGGTTGCTGTATTTGCTGGATTACCAGCTATCGGTAGCCGTTGCCGTGGGCTTAATTGCCCTAGGGGGCGTAGCGGCTGAATTTGCCGTAGTAATGTTGCTGTATTTAAAGCGCGCAGTGGAGGAAGTAAAACCACAAAATCAGCAGCAGCTATGGCAGGCCATTATGCAGGGTGCTGTCCAGCGGGTAAGGCCAAAAGCGATGACGGTGCTAACTATTATTGTCAGTTTACTGCCGGTAATGCTGGGCAGTGGCGCCGGCAATGAGGTTATGCAGCGCATTGCCGCACCTATGCTGGGCGGGATGCTGGCCGCACCGCTGGTGTCGATGCTGCTAATGCCGGTATTGTATTTTTTGCTGCTGCGCCGCGTGTTACCAGCAAACTGATACTAAGCGGATAGTGAAATAAGGCAGAGATAGTTGTCGATAGCGCAGCCACGGACCTTTTCGCGTTAGCGAAGGCGGATAACAAATTCGTCTGGAACGAATTTGGTCAGCGCAGCTGGTCCGCCTGGTGGAGGGCATGATGCCCGTAACCCTGCTGTGGCGAGCAGACCGGCAACTATCTCGTGCTACGAAGCTGGCACTTAGCAAGTCTGTGGGCAAAGTGATACTCAAGGCTGCGCTATCGGCGCAGTGCTCCCTGTTTTTAATTTAAATTCAGGGTTTTTGCTCTGGACGTAGCGTTACCTTTTGCCCAACCGCTACGCCATATTTGGCAAACCAGCCGCGCGGCATTTCCAGCGCAGCTATTGCTGGCTGTTTTGATGGTACTGACGTTTCATCATAAGGCTCAAGCGTAATCAGCTCTGCTATCGTCCAGTTGGCATCAATATAAGCCACATCCAGCGGCATCGAGGTATTTAACATCCACAATGAAATCTCTCGCGGCTCGCTATACAGCAAAAACATGCCTGGGTCTGCACTTTGCTGAAACATCAGCCCCTGTGCGCGCTTTTGCGGTGTATCGGCCAGCTGCACGTGAATTAATTGCTTACCCAGCTGCAACGGCACCAAACTGAATACTTGCCGCTCATCGGCCGGTACGGCACAAGCCAACAATGGTATTACCATGGCTAGCATAACTAAACATCGTTTTATCATAGGTTTATCCTTGTAACAGGTAACTTAAGGCTATACCGGCGAACACCAGTATACCCACATAGTGATTGTGCAAAAATGCAATAAAGCAGCCCTGGCGACTGCCTCTGGCAATAATATACTGATAAATAAAACAGCCGGCTGCAGCAGTAAGGCTAAGGTAATACACCAGATGTAATTGCGCCAGATACCCCACTGCAACCAGCAGCAGTAAAGTACAAAACTGCAGCAGCGCAATAATAGGCAAGGCATATTTGCCAAATAAAATAGCGGTAGATTTAATGCCTACTATCAGATCATCCGGCCGGTCGACCAGCGCATAGTAGGTGTCATAAGCCACTGTCCACAGCAGGTTAGCAACGTAAAGCAGCCACAGCAGCGGCGGTAATTGCAGCTGAATAGCCATAAACGCCATTGGCATACCCCAGCTAAACGCTGCGCCCAGCACTACCTGTGGCAGGTGGGTGTAGCGTTTCATAAAGGGATACACCGACGCCAGCAATAAAGCTACTACCGATAACAATACCGTCTGCCAGTTTAAAAACAGCAATAAACCGGCAGATAGTAACACCAACAGTGCAAATAACTGCAACGCTTCACTACTGCTTATCGCCCCGCTGGCCAAAGGCCGCTGTTTAGTGCGTTCTACCGCGCCGTCCCATTTGCGATCGGCGTAATCGTTAATTACGCAACCGGCGGCGCGCATTAGTACCACTCCGGCGCTAAACACCAGCAGCAAATACAGCGGCGGCGGGCCTTCGGCAGCCAGCCATAATGCCCACCAGGTGGGCCATAGCAGCAAATATGTACCTATCGGCTTATTTATCCGCATCAATTGCAGGTAATAACCCCGGTTGGCCCAGTTCAGCGCCAGTTTCATCACAAGGTGGCTTCCAGTTTACTGATATCAGGCAAAAAGGCTTCAGCAACCAGCAGTGGCTGGCCTTCCAGCTGAAATACTGAGCGACGGACATAACAGCATGCAGCAATATTCAGCTGTGGCAGCATAACGTCCAACTGTGCAGCTTCAATAGTGCCGCGGTGCAGGCTCTGATGCTGAAAAATATAGTCACCCAATGGCCGTTCGCCTAAATCGGCCAGCGGCCTTAGCTTGGTGATAGTTTGCTCGGGTAACCAGCTTTGTGCATACACACAGGGCATATCGTTACACCATAAAATCACTTCCCGCACCTGCACTGCATTAGTGTCAGGTAGCAAAGGTTGTAAAAATTCGGGTAAGACAGCGCTGTATTCCTGCAATACCTGCAGACGAAAGTGCTGACAATGCTGCTTTAAACGTGCGGTCAGCGAGGCGGGTTCTAAAATCCACGGCGCTAACGCGACAGGCAACGTCAGGGTATTGGCATCCTGCCAGTGCCGGGCAAGAGAAATCAGGGGAGTGCTCACAAATATCTATTCTGCAACCAAAAGTCTGGCCGTATCATAGCAACTTCAGGCTGACTTTTCAGCCGTAATCAACACAGAAAAACGGCTTACTGTAAACTCAGTTAGCTGGTAAAATGCCACGCTTAACGCTACTGTTAGTGTCGTTGCCGCCATTTATTCCTCAACCAAAAGTGATACTTATGATCAAAAGCCTGCTGCTTTCTCTGGTGCTGTCAGTGCCGCTGCTATTTGCAACACAACCCGCTGTTGCACAGCAGCCACAAGAAATTGTCTATTACGGTTTTGACCCGGATATCGTGACTAACTATATTTCCGGCAACCGTCGCAGCCTGGGTTATATCCGCGTTACTGTAGAGCTGATGATCGAAGATAAAGCTTATCTGACCGCTATTGAACATCACGAGCCGCTGATACTGGATCTTATTATCGGCACCTTTACCAAACAGCCGGAAGATAAAATAAAGTCACTTACCGGCCGTGAAGAAATTCGCCTGGCTATTTTAGATAAACTGCAACAGGCGATGAAAAAAGAAACCGGTAACGCCATGATCAGAGATATTTTATTTACCAAATATCTATATCAGTAGCACCTGTATCAGTAAGCCCTTTATTGCGCATGCTCACGGCCTGTTTGTTTACGCAACAACCAGGCCCAGCCCATACCGGCTAGTAAACCACCCAGATGCGCCCAGTTTGCCATGCTTACCCAAAGCACGTCGAAAAACCCCAGTAATAACCATAACAACATAAACCCGACCAGCCCCGGGCTGATATATAAACCCTGCGCCGGGTTCAACCGCCCTGCAATCCAGAAATAACCAAATAAACCGTACACCACGCCAGATAAGCCGCCGAAATTAGGATTAACCATAAAGTACTGCGCGGCATTTGAAATAAGCGCCACCGACAGGGTGACATTTAGCAACATTACCTGCCCCAGCCGTTGCTCAAACTGGCGCCCCAGATACAACCACCAGGCCAGATTAAACACCAGATGGGTCAACGAAAAATGCAGTAACATCGGTGTAAACCAGCGCCACAGCTGGGTGGGCTCGGTAAGCTGCAAAGCCGCAGAGCTGCTACGCCAGTCCAACTGCTGCCACAGATACACCAACAGGCATAACAGCAACACTGCTGACGTTAAAGGTGCCTGACGCCACAGCTCGCGCCAGTTAAACACCGGCAGGCCATCATCCTGCAGTTTTTGGCTGTCTGGCTGGCTTAATTGCCAGGCCGCGGCCTGATACCGCGGATGCGCCGGCTGCTGCAAAAAACGGGCAAACTCCTGCTCTATCCGGGCCAGCTGCTCTGTTGCACCATACAGCTCAGCCAGCATTGGCTGCTGCACAACCGCATTTACCTCCAGCCCCTGAGCGACGCAGTAAGCAGCAAACAGTTGTGCCGCCTGGGCAGAATTTAACTCGGCAAATTTATGCACTGTCGCCACTCACAAAAGGCAGCTGCTGGCGCCAGCTTTCAAAGCCGCCATCCATGCTGTATACCTGCTCAAAACCCTGTTGGGCCAAATACTGCGCCGCCCCCTGGCTGGAATTGCCGTGGTAACACACCACCACCACAGGTTGCTCAAATTCGTACTGTTGCATAAAGCCAGTTAAGCTGCCATTAGTCAGATGAAAAGCCCCATCAATATGGCCACCAGCAAAGCTGTGCTCATCGCGGATATCGGCAATAATCACTTTGCCTTCAGCCAGTAACTCCGCCGTTTGTGCCACAGAAATATGTTGAAAATCGCTCATGCTTACCCCTCAATGTCAGGCTGGCTATGATACCGCAGCCATCAGGAATTACCAGCCAGACACATCGCAGCACCAACTACCGCAGTTTAATGCTGCTTTAGCAAGAATCTCTGGACACTGATTAAATTATTGTTAACAATAGCTGCCTGAATTATGTAACCTCGGAGACATCATGACCAGCCTGATTATTCTGGCTATCTTAGTTGCCATAGTATTCTGGGTTATCAGCATTTTTAATCAGCTGGTAAAACTGAAAAACCGCTTTCAGAACGCCTTCGCCCAAATTGAAGTACAGCTGAAACGCCGTTACGACCTGATCCCGAATCTGGTTGAGACAGCCAAAGCTTACATGGCCCACGAGCGCGACACGCTTGAGGCCGTTATTAATGCCCGTAATGCAGCACTGGCCGGATTAAAAGTTGCAGCAAACAACCCGGGCGATGCAGGGGCTATCAGCACCCTAGCCGGGGCTGAAGGCGCATTGCAAAGTGCTATGAGCCGGTTAAATGTAGTAATGGAAGCCTATCCGGATTTAAAAGCCAACCAGAACATGATGCAGTTGTCTGAAGAGCTTACCAGTACCGAAAACCGGGTAGCCTTTGCCCGCCAGGCTTTTAATGATGCAGTAACCGACTACAACAGCTACAAACAAAGCTTTCCACCGGTGCTGCTGGCCCCGGCTTTTGGCCATGCCGCCGATGCCAAGCTGCTGGAGTTTGCCGACAGTGCCGCCATTCAGGCTGCACCTAAAGTCAGCTTTTAAACTGTAGCGCAGCAAAATATGAGCAGTAACTTTTTTGCCCAGCAGGATTTAGCCCGGCGTAATACCCGCATTTTAGTGGTGTTATTTACGCTGGCTGTGCTGCTGTTATTACTGCTAACCAATATTATCGCCCTGGTTAGTTTAGGCTTTATCGACCCGTCTTTTTTATCATCATCCTTACACTGGCAAACCCTGCCCTGGCATCTGGTTGGCTGGGTGAGTGTCGCTGTGCTGGTTGCCGTAACCATAGCCGTGCTGTTTAAATGGCAGCAGCTACGAGCCGGCGGAAAGGTAGTAGCCGAGTCGCTCGGTGGCATACGGTTGTTACCCGACAGTCAGGACCCACTACAACGGCGTTTGCTTAACGTGGTAGAAGAGATGGCTCTGGCCGCTAATACCCCTGTGCCGCCGGTATATCTGCTGCCAGAACAGAGCATTAACGCCTTTGCCGCAGGTTACAGCCCGGCCGATGCCGTGATTGGTGTTACCCAGGGTTGCCTGGAACAATTAAACCGCGACGAACTACAAGGCGTAATAGCGCATGAGTTCAGCCACATATTAAATGGTGATATGCGGATGAATATCCGCCTGATTGCTATTTTAAACGGCATCCTGTTTCTTGGGCATATTGGCTATTATATGCTGCGTGGCAGCGGTAGAGCCGGTGCCATACGCGCCAGCAGCCGCTCTTCCGGCAACAGTAAAAACAACGGTGGCGGCATAGTGCTGCTGGCACTGGGCTTAGTGGTAATAGGCTATTTAGGCTCTTTCTTTGGTAACCTGATTAAAGCGGCAGTAAGCCGCCAGCGCGAATTTCTGGCAGATGCCTCTGCTGTGCAGTTTACCCGCAACCCACGCGGGATCGCCGGTGCGTTAAAAGCCATTGGCAGCCATAGCAGTTCAAGTAAAATTAAAAACCAGAATGCCGATGAAAACAGCCATTTATTTTTTGGTGAAGCTATCAGCCGCTGGGCGGCTATTTTTGCTACTCACCCGCCCCTGGCCACGCGGATAAAACGGCTGGAACCCCATTGGAATGGCAAATTCCCCACTGCACGGTCCGCACAAACGGCAGTTGATGCTACCGCCGGCACCAATGAGGCTAAGCCCACTAATGCTGAGCGCTTACAACAGGCGTTGCCTTTATTGCTGCTACACAGCAGCCGCCAGACAGAGCCCGCCACAGCGCTGGTGTGTTGCTTGCTACTGCAGCAGGATCACGATATCCGGCAAAAACAACTGCAACTGATTAAAGAGCTGGGATCTGCCAGTTTATTGCAGCAAACCGATCAACTGTGTGACAGCGTGGCAAACCTGGATGCCCTGCAACAAGTGCAGCTATTGCAGCGGCTGATCCCGGCACTTAAAACCTTATCCGAAAGCAAGTTTCGCCAGTTTGAACAATTATTACAAGCACTTATGCAGGCTGCCGGCACTCCGGATATCGGCAGCTGGCTGGCGCGCGAATTTGTAGAGCACAGTGTGGCAGTGCAGTTTGATCCGGCTCAGATAAACCGCAAGTACTCGGGTAAAACCCTGCCCCAACTAAAGCCTGCAGTTAGCGCACTACTGGCTTTAGTGAGCCAGGTTGCCGGTGACGATGCCAAGCAACAACAAGCCTGGCAGGCTGCTGTGGTCGCATTGCCTTTTACTGCCGACAACACCCGGCCTGATTTCAGTTTTGCCAACCTCAGCGCGCAGTTGCCGCACTTGCTGGCACTGGCACCACAACAAAAACAGCAGCTGTGGCTGGCTATTGAAGCCGGTGTGCGTGCCGATGAACTGCTGGTAACGCAAGAGCAGGCATTACTGCTGGCCTTAGCATTATTACTGGAAATACCCTATCAGCCAGAGCCATAAACCACTTAATGGCCAATATTCACCGCTATTGCACTTATCATTACAGTTCGCCCTTTAGCATCTGCTTAATTTCAGGTAAAATTAGCGGCCATTTTTTCAGCAGGATAACGTCATGACCGATAATCGATTGTTTCTGATGTACGATACGTCATTCGACGAGATGGACGCTGAAGGCAGCCCGAGTTTTGGTTATGTGCTGGTATTTAACAGCGAAGACGCTGAACAATATCAGGCCGGTGAAAACCCGTCCTGCCCGGCCGTATCGATGATGTTTACCGATCATGCCGATGGTGCTATCAGTGGTGATTTACTCGGCTGGGCCCATCTGGATGCCGACATTTTCCAGCAGTTCCCATTAGGCCACTTCTTATTATTGATGGAACAAGCGGCCCAGGTTGCCATTAACGCCTACCGGCAGGTTGGTCAGGTGCCAGATCGCTTAGTGGCCCAGCACCTTGGCGATGAAGAGCTGATCCAGTTCGATGTGCAATTTAACGATCTGCAATTGAATGAACAACAAAACGAACAGCAACTGGCACAGCAGTTGATGTCTGGCCGCCCCTATCTCGACTCATAGTGGACATAGTAGCGGCAATAAATACCGTAAAACTGTTTTGCATTTCACCCCAGCGGCTTTTACTATTAGCCGCTGAGTTGGCAGTTTGTTACCGGAGAAGGTGTTATGGCGCATGCCATTGATATGTCAGCAATTGAACAAGCGCTAGATGGCTTTACCATACCACCACAGCCGGAGATCCTGCAGCATATTCAACAACAGCTGGATCTGCCGGAGCCCAGCATTAAACGCATTGCTGCACTGATAAACCTCGATATTGGTATTGCCGGCTTTACGTTAAAAGTAGTGAACTCAGCCTTTTTTGGCCTGCGGCACAAAATTACCTCTGTAGAACATGCCTGTAAATTTCTCGGCGTTAACCGGGTATTAAAACTGGTGCGCAGTGTACTGGTGCGTTTTACGCTGTCTGAAGGGCGGCATGACAAATTTAGCCTTAAACTGTGGTCCAGCGCTTTACAAACCGGCAATATCGCCATGACACTGGCCAGGAATTTTAATTTCAGCCAGGACATTCAGGACGATTGCTACAGCCTGGGCCTGTTTCATAACGCCGGTATTGCACTTATTCAGCAACAGGTAAGTAACTACGAACAACTGCTGCAACAAGGCCTGCAACAGGGCCGCGGCTACAGCGAGATTGAAGAACAATATTTTCATACCTGCCATGAGGTATTGGGCTACCTGGTGGCACAGTCATGGGGCTTAACGCCAGAGCTGTGTAATGTTATTGCCTATCACCACAGCCCGGCACTGATGCTGGAAACCGACAGTGAACTGGAAAAACAGCTGTTTGCCTTGCTAAAACTGGCAGAGCATTTTAGTGGTCAAAGCCGCCAGCTGTTTAATATTACGCTGGACCCGGAATGGGAGCTGCACAAAGGCGCCATTCTCGAAGCTTTAGATTTAGAGCCGCTGCAATTGGCCGAACTGGCTGAACTGCTGCATCGCCAGCACATCAATACCGTTTACTCTGTCTGATATGCCACACCACAAACTGCATTTGCCGGAAAAACGTTGTCCGGTATGCGGCCTGATGTTTAGCTGGCGTAAAAAATGGCAACGTAACTGGGAGCAGGTAACCTATTGCTCTGAACGTTGCCGCCGCCACAAAACGGCCGACCCGGCCCAAAGCTGATGAAGATTATTCTGGCGCCGATGGAAGGCGTAGTCGATCATCTTATGCGCGATATGCTGACGCGTATTGGCGGCTATGACTTATGCATCACCGAATTTATCCGCATCGTAGACCAGAAACTGCCGGTACGGGTATTTACCCGTTTTTGCCCTGAGCTGCAAAACGGCGGCAAAACTTTTGCCGGTACCCCGGTGCGGGTGCAATTATTGGGGCAAGACCCAAACTGGCTGGCCGAAAATGCCGTGCGCGCGGTAGAGCTGGGCTCGCCAGGCGTTGATCTAAACTTTGGCTGCCCGGCCAAAACAGTCAATAAAAGCCGCGGCGGGGCTGTGCTGCTAAAAGAAACCGAGCAGCTGTACAGTATAGTAAAAGCCGTGCGCGATGCAGTACCGGTTGAATTTCCAGTTAGCGCAAAAATCCGCCTTGGTTATGATGACACCAGCCTAACGCTGGCCAATGCAGCGGCTATCGCTGATGCCGGTGCCAGTATGCTTACCGTGCACGCCCGTACTAAAAGCGACGGCTACCGGCCACCGGCTTACTGGCCATGGATCGCCAGAATTAAACAGCAGATAACTATTCCGCTGGTAGCCAATGGTGAGATTTGGAACGCTGCCGATGCCGCCTTATGCCAGCAGCAAGCCGATTGCAGCGACATTATGCTCGGCCGCGGCGCGCTGGCTATGCCAAACCTGGCTCAAAGCATCCGTACCGGTGCAGCCGCTATGCCCTGGCCGCAAGTGCTGGAACTGCTAATGCGCTACTCTGAATTTGAGATCAGCGGTGACAAAGGCCAGTACTATGCGAACCGTATCAAACAATGGTTCAGCTATTTAAAGCTGCAATACCCGCAAGCGGCCGACTTATTTCAGCAACTGCGTGTGCTGCGTAAAAGCAGCGATATTCTGGCGACATTAAATCAGGCTCTGCAGCAAAGCCAGCAAGCGTAAGCCAACGCAAAGTTTTTTATAAAGACTATACTCCTCAGACAGTTAGTTTAAGGAGTCCAAGTTATGCCAATACAGGTTGCCGTGCTGAAGGAAAGCCGGCCAGACGAAAAACGTGTTGCCATGGTGCCCGCCGTGGCCGATAAACTCAGTAAGCTTGGCTGCGACATCTGCCTGCTCAGCGGCGCAGGCCTTAGCAGCAAATTACCCGACAGCGCCTATACTGCAGTGCGTTTTGTTAATACAGAACCAGAACTGCTGACAACAGCTAATATAGTACTGGCAGTACAACCCCCTACAGCTGAGCAAATTAACCTGCTGCCGCGCGGCTGCATTTTGCTTAGCTTTGTTTATCCACACAAAGAACCCGACCTTACCCGCTTACTGCGTGATAAACACATAACCTGCTTTGCTATGGAGCAGGTACCGCGCATCAGCCGGGCTCAGGCCATGGATGCGCTGTCATCGCAAGCAGCGTTAGCCGGTTATTATGCCGCGCTGCTTGGTGCCACTAAGCTTGCCCGCATTCTGCCTATGATGACCACCGCCGTTGGCTCAATCCGCCCGGCACGCTGTTTAGTTATGGGCCTGGGTGTTGCCGGTTTACAGGCCTTAGCCACAGCACGGCGTTTAGGTGCGATAACTGAAGGCTATGACGTACGGCCCGAAACCAAAGAGCAGGCAGAATCCTTAGGTGCCAAATTTGTTGATACCGGCGTTGATGCCCGAGGCGAAGGCGGCTATGCCCGTGAGCTGACACCAGAAGAGAAAGACAAAATTGCCAGTGTCGTTACCCGGCATATTCAGCAGGCCGATATTGTTATTACCACGGCTGCCATACCCGGGCGGCCTTCGCCGAAGCTGATTAGTAAAACTCAGGTAGATGGCATGAAACTGGGCGCCGTGATCATTGATTTAGCCGCTGAAGGCGGCGGTAACTGTGAATACAGTGTGCCCGGTGAAACCATTACACAGGGCCAAATCACTATAGCCGCACCGTTAAATGTGCCGTCGATGCTGGCCGAACATGCCTCAGAGCTTTACGCCAAAAACCTACTGAACTTATTACAGTTATTTATTGTAGATGGCGAAATTAAACTGGATTGGGATGACGAAGTGCAGGCAAAAACTGTGCTGACGCTCCAGGGCGAGATCAAACCGGCAGCGGTTAAAACCGCGCTGGAACAGCAATAACCTACCACTATTTTTGGGGATAACCATGGATTACACCACCACCATCTTAACCGGCTTTGTGGCGCTGTATATTTTTATGCTGGCCGCTTTTACCGGCTTTGAAATTATCGGCCGCGTACCGGCCATTTTGCATACGCCGTTAATGTCCGGTTCTAACTTTATTCACGGCATTGTTGTGGTTGGCGCCTTGTGGGCGCTGTTAAACGCCAGCTCGTTACCCGAGCAGATCATCGGCTTTGTCGGCGTGCTGCTCGGCGCGGGCAATGCCGCCGGTGGTTATGTGGTAACCGAACGCATGCTACAGATGTTTAAACCTTCCAGCAAAACTAATAAGGAGTAAGGCATGAACGCAGCTTTGCTCATCGACAGTAGTTATTTTATCGCCGCCTTTTTGTTTATCTACGGCTTAAAACGTATGTCTTCACCGCTCACGGCCCGCTCTGGTATTGTCGTTGCCGGTGTTGGTATGGTGCTGGCTGTGCTGGCCAGCTTTTTATACACGCTGGATGTTAACGAGGCCGCCAAACCACACCTTAGCACTAATCTGACGCTGGCACTGATTGCGCTGGTATTAGGCCTTGGCTGGGCGTGGCGTAGCGGCAAAAAAGTCGCGATGACCGAAATGCCACAAATGGTCGCGCTGTATAACGGCATGGGCGGCGGTGCAGCAGCGGCGATTGCCGCCATAGAGCTGATTGGCTACAAAACCCACGGCACAGTGTCACTCAGCTTGGCGGTGCTGGGCGGCTTAATTGGCGCCATCGCGCTATCCGGCTCGCTTATCGCCTGGGCCAAACTGGATGGCCGTATTAATAAAACCCTGCGTTTTTCTGCCTTGCAGCTGGTAAACGGCAGCCTATTGTTAGTGTTGCTGGCCATTGGCGCTTATATTATCTGGCACGGCGGCATCGTTGCCTGGCCGGTGTTTGCCGTGTTCTTTGCCCTGGCGCTGATTTACGGCGTAATGATGACAATGCCGATTGGCGGCGCTGATATGCCGGTGGTCATTTCGCTGTACAACGCCTTTACCGGTTTAGCCGTTGGCTTTGAAGGCTATGTGCTGAATAACCCAGCGCTAATGATTGCCGGTATGGTGGTCGGTTCAGCCGGATCGTTGCTAACACTGCTGATGGCTAAAGCAATGAACCGCTCGGTGGCCAATGTGCTGTTTTCTAACTTTGGCGCCACAAGCGATGAAGCTGAAGGGGATATTGCCGGCAGTCAAAAACCGATTGATGCCAGCGACGCCGGTATTAATATGCGTTACGCCAGCAAGGTGATTATTGCGCCGGGCTATGGTTTAGCGGTGGCGCAAGCACAGCATAAGCTGTACGAGTTGGTAAAATTGCTGCAGGATGCCGGGGTTGAGGTAAAGTTTGCCATTCACCCGGTAGCTGGCCGTATGCCGGGCCATATGAACGTGTTGTTGGCAGAAGCAGGAGTGCCATACGATATTATCTTTGATATGGAAGATATTAACGGCGAGTTTAAAGAAGCCGATGTTGCCATAGTCATTGGCGCCAACGACACAGTAAACCCGGCGGCACGTACCAATAAAAGCTCGCCGATTTACGGCATGCCGGTGCTGAATGTCGATATGGCAAAGCAGGTGTACGTAGTAAAACGAGGCCAGGGTAAAGGTTACTCTGGTGTGGAAAACGCACTGTTTTACGCCGACAATACTCAAATGGTATACGGCGATGCACAAAAAGTGATGGTATCGATGATCCAGGCAATTAAATCACTCGGCGGCGGGCATTAACCGGCACAAGAAGCCGTTACCGGTTTAATTGCTGCTGACACAACTGCCCCAGCGTTTGCAGTGCCCGCTCCAGCCGGGCATCCTGCTCTATAGCGCAGTTTAGGCGGATAAAGTTACGGTAGTGCGCGCTACCAGCCACAGCGGTAGGTGAGAATATAACCCCCGGCGCTATGCTGATATGTTCTGCCAATGCCTGCTGTGCCAGCGTGTAACCATCTACTGCTGGTGGCAGTTCTACCCAGAGCACAAAACCACCCTGCGGCTGGCTAACGCGGGTGCCGGGTGGAAATAACCGGCCAATACTGCTGCTAACGCGCTGCACCGCAGCTTCGTACTGTGGCCGTACCTGACGTAGATGCCGTTCATACTGGCCACTTTGCAACAGCTTTGCCACCGCTAATTGTGGCAATGCAGCGGTACTTATATTACTAATAAACTTCAGGTATTCCAGTTTTGCAGTGTGTTTTGGTGCTATTACCCAGCCCAGGCGTAAATCCGGCGACAGCGTTTTGGAAAAAGTGCTGCAGTAAAAAATATCCTGCTGTGGCGCCAGCGCTAAACAACTGCCCGGCCTTGGCCCGGCAAAGCCTAAATCGCCGTAGGTGTCATCTTCTATCAGCGGTATATCACGCTGTGCCAGCAACTGCAGTATGCGATTTTTATTGGCGTCAGGTATCAGGCTGCCCAGCGGATTACTGTAATTAGCAATCAACACACAGGCCTTTACCGGCCATTGCTCAAGTGCTTGCTCCAACACATCTGGCGCCATGCCGGTTTGTGCATTAGTGGGCAGCGCCAGCGCTTTTAAACCTGCCGCTTCCAGGGCTTGCAGCAAACCATAAAACGCCGGCGATTCTATCACCACCACATCACCCGGCTGGGTTACCGCGGTTAAGCTCAGCATCAGCGCTTCCTGGCAGCCATTGGTAATAATGACATCGTCCTGCGATACCACAGCGCCATGTAATGCCATACGCCGGGCTATTTCACGGCGTAATTCAGGCGCACCGCGGCTGGCTTCATAGCGCATTAAGCGTGCTGGTTCGGTTTTTATTACCTGCTGCAACGCTTTTTGTAGCGCGTGCTGTGGCAGATAAACCGCAGCAGGTACCGCGGCCCCTAAGCGCATATAGGCTGGATCGGCTGCAGCCTTAGACAGCGACAACGCTATTTGCTGGCTGCAGACAAGGCTGGGCACAGCCGCCTGTTGCAGCAACGCACTGCTAAGCGGTGGCGGCTGATGACGCGCTTTAACAAAATAACCACTGCGGTTATTGGCTTGCAAATAACCATCAGCCTCCAACCGGCGGTAGCTCGCTACCACAGTGGAAATACTCAGCGAGCGGCGCCTGGCAAGTTCGCGCACACCCGGCAGACGCTCGCCACAGCCATACTGGCCCAGCTCTATTTGCTGTTGCAGCTCAGCAGCCAATTGTTGATAACGAAAACTCACACACCCTCCTTTGGTTTAAGCTAAAACATCTGTAGCGCCTGCCACAATGGCGGTAATACCGACAATGCCAGCAGCATGCCCATTGCCCGGTTAAACCAGCGCCGTTGCTCTGGTGCTGTCAGTAAGCGCTTTAAACCGGCACCAAACATCAACCAACTAATAGTGCAGGGCAAACCCACCAGCAAAAATACCAGCGCAATCAGCGCCAGTTGCTGCCAATATACGCCCTGCAAGCTGGTAAAAGCGGCAATAGCGCCGGTAATCATCACCCAGGCTTTGGCATTTACCCACTGAAACAGCAGTGCCTGCATAAAACTCAGTGGCTTACTGTTGCCCGTTTCTATTTGCTTTGGCTCTGCGCTGGCAATTTTCCATGCCAAATACAGCAAATATATCGAGCCAACTAACTTTATCAGTTGGTGCAACAGCGGCTGTTGCTGCAAGATCAGCCCGGCACCCAGACCTACCGCCAGCAACATCAGTAAAAACCCCAGTTGAATACCGGCCAAATGCGCCAGGCTTTTTTGCACGCCGTAATTAACGCCGGACGACATAATCATAATGTTATTCGGCCCGGGTGTAATACTGGTGGCAAAGGCAAAAAATACTAAGGTCCAGAATAACTCCATGCAGCTTGCTCCTGTTTGCTTACGTTAAGTAGCGACAGTAGCGCGTGCACACGGCAGAAAATATACACAGTACAGTGCAAAATAAGCAGTACAGATAAAATAAAAATAACAGCAGAGCAATACAGCGAAGCACTCAAATCAAACCATCAGGTCACACCAGCAGTGTAATAAACAATTAATTACACAAAACATTATGCTACTAACTCATGATTAACAGCTTTGTAGTCGCTAAACTTAAAAACACCCTGATTTTTATATTTATTGTGGAGTAATTGGTATGGGCCTTTGGTCTTTTGTTAAGCCGACCGCCAACAGGCACCCTGTGCTGGCCTGTTTGCTTATGTCTGCACTGGCATTGGCGGTGTCGGGCTGCGGTGGTGGCAGTGACAATGCGGATACTATACCGCCGGTAGCAACACCTCCGGTGGTAACTCCCCCCGCCCCAACACCACCAGAGGAAACTCCACCGCCAGAGGAAACGCCGCCAGCAGGGGAGCTGCCAGAACCTGCTCTTGAAACCGCGCCAAGCGCCGACGTTAAGCCACTGCCCAAACCAGGCGGCCCGTCGTTACCACCGCCACCGACTGAGCTCAGGCTATCGGCAGCTTATGATAAAAGCGCCGCTGCGCCAGCAGTAATTGCGCCATCTGCCAGCTCATCTGGCGATGAAAATGGCAATAATACTGCAGATAAAGCCATTGATGGCGATTTAACCAGCCGCTGGGAAAGCGCCTGGGGCGATGATGTTGCCGACGCTGACAGCGCCTGGTTACAGTTTGATTTTGGTGCCAAAACCGCCATTGGTTATATCAAGCTGTATTGGGAAAACGCCTATGCTGAAGAATACGCCATTTATATTTCTGATGATGCCGAAAACTGGTATCAACTGCGCTATATCGCCGGAGCCCAAGGTGGCACTGAAGAGTTTTTTAACCTGAATATCGATGCCCGCTATGTGCGGCTGCAAGGCATTAAGCGCCACACCCAGTATGGCTATTCTTTGTTTGAGGTTGAATTTAAAGCGCCGGGCAGCGACAACTCCATGCCGCTGCTGGACACCTCCTATGTGCCCTACCCGCTAAGTGGTAGCGGCCGCCAACCACTGCCAGCCCCGGCTGAACCGGTTGAGAGCGTGCGCTTTACCCTGGCGGATGGCACCCTGGTAACACGTTTTGGTATGGTAGGCCGCTCCCGCCACGCCCGCGAACGCGGTGAGGAATGGAACGAAATAGGTTTTGGCTTGAATGAAACAATCGACGCCCAGGGCAACCCTGCCGATAAAGGCCCTGGCGCACATTTAAACTTTATTGCTAACTACTTTAAAAACCGTACCTGGGGCGTCGAGTTTATTGATAACAGCAACGTTGCCGGTGTTACCGCGCCAAGGATTATCGTCAACCAATATTACCAGCAAGCGCAAAAAGGCGGCGGTCACTCTTTTGTCCGCCGTTTTGACGAACCCAACGTTACCGGTTTTGGCTGGATGAGCCCCGGCGATTTACTCGATGACTCTACTTATCTGAGTGACGGTGCACCCTGTCCTGTCGTGCAAAAACCAGCTAATGCTGTGCTATTAAACCCTAACAGTGGCTATAACGGCGTTATCGGCGCTAACGATGGCTGCAGCGTGGTGTTTGATACTTACCCCGGCCACCGTGCCCTGTCGACGAATGCCGATGGCGTACTGGTGCCAAACGGCAATAACGTGGCAGCACGGGTACTGAAAAAAGGCGACGTTATTGAGTTTACCGGCTCGTTCTTTTCCACCCGTGAAGCCATGGATGCAATTGGCGATAACGGCGCCTTTCGTTATTACACTAACGAGCTGACCTACGTCATGGGCCAGGGCTTACGCCCCTGGTATGGCGTGCAACCTCGGTTAATGAATGAACCTTTACCAGACAGCACTCTGCAAGGCGGGCTGGGATCGGTGTCATACGATTACGCCGACAATGCCAGCTTTATTTTTCAGCAGCCACATAACAATATTGGTATGCAAAATATTCAGCGCTTTATGGAAGGACGGCGCTGGCTACACACTAACTTATGGAGCGGCGAGCATAACGAAGATGGTAATGATCGCAATGACGCTGGCCGCTACCTGCAGGGCCCGCGCTTTAACCAGTCATCCTGCTTTAACTGCCATATCAGCAATGGCCGTAGCGTAGCCCCAACAGTAATAAACCAGCGGCTGGATACCATGGCGATCCGCGTTGGCGCTACCGGTACCGACACCAATGGTAACTATTTGCCGCACCCGATTTACGGCCAGGCTGTGCAAATGAATGCGCGATCTGCTACCACCGGCGCAGTGCAAAACTGGGGCAATGCCGCTGTGGTTGCCGGTTTTACCAGCAAAAATGTACAACTTGCCGATGGCACTGTGGTTGAACTGCGTAAACCGGAAATTGCCTTTGAAGGCCCAACACCTGAAGTTTATTCAGTGCGCTCAGCTCAGCCATTAATTGGTATGGGGCTGCTCGAAGCCATTGACGATGAAACCATTTTAGCCAGGGTGCGCACCTCACCCGATGCCGATGGCGTACTGGGAACAGCCAACTATGCCTATGACCCGGAAACCGGCGGCGTGCGTTTAGGCCGCTACGGTTGGAAAGCCGGTAAAGTCAGCCTGCGCCACCAGGTAGCTAACGCCGCCTTACTGGATATGTCGGTAACCTCGTCCATTTACCCGAACCGCGATTGTCTGGCGGGGGCCGCACACTGCGATGCGGCCAGCGGCACAGAACCCGGCTTGCCGGATGAAGCGCTGCAGTTAATGACAGAATATCTGCACCTGTTAGCCGTACCGGCACAACGCAGCCTGGTCAGCGGTTACCCTAAAGGCGTATCGCCCATGGCGTATCTGGATGTTGAACCGGCAAAAATTGCGCAGGGTGAGCAGGTATTTAAAGCCATCCGCTGTAACGCCTGCCATGTCAGCGAAGTGCAAACCAGCGCCCGTTCAGCCTTTGACGAAGTACGCAACCAAACTATCCGGCCTTACACCGATATGCTGTTGCATGATATGGGTGAAGAGCTGGCCGATAACTTTGCCGAAGGCTTAGCCGGCGGCAATATGTGGCGCACACCGGCACTGTGGGGCATTGGCTACACCAAATACGTCGCGGCCGGCACACCGGTGGGCTATTTACACGACAGCCGCGCACGTACGTTAACCGAAGCCATTTTGTGGCACGGCGGCGAAGCTGAAGTGATTAAAAACCGCTTTGTTAATTTAGCCACCGAAGAGCGCGAGGCCCTGCTGGCTTTTCTGGGGTCGCTGTAAGATCAGGCCCGGTGTCAAATACAACACCGGGCTTTACCTCAGGCGTTCGCCGTTGCTGTGTTGGCGTTTGCTGAGCGGTTGCGGCGAAACCACAACACCATGGCCAACCCCACCGCAGCAGTAACCGCACCGGCCAGCGGCACAGCGTTCAGGCCAAAGCCGGCGCTAAGCATCAGCGCACCCAACATAGCACCTAACGCATTACCCAGGTTAAACGCGCCTATATTCATCGCCGACGCCAGGCTTGGCGCTTCTGCGGCTTCCTGCACCACCATCGCCTGCAGCGGTGGCACAAGGGCAAAACTGGCAATACCCCACAGCAAGATCAGCGGCGCCACCAGCAGCGGCGACGATATCACCAGCGCCAGCGTCACCAGCAACAGCATCACCGCAACTAACGACGCAATCAGCGTTAAATCCATTGAGCGGTCGGCAAAACGGCCACCAAGCACATTACCCACCGCCAGGCCGATGCCATATAGCACCAGCATCGCAGTGACAAACATGGTAGAGGCTTGGGTTTCGTCCTGCAAAATGGGCACTATGTAAGTAAATACTGTGAACATAGCGCTGGAGCTGACCACAGTTAACAGCAGCGCCACCAGTACCGGCTTTTTGCCCAGCACCCTAAGCTCATTGCGGACATTGGCTTTTTGTTTATTCACCATCGCCGGTAACGACAACCGCAGCGCCGCCATCGTAACAAGCCCGATAACCGCCATGCCGAAAAACGCCGGACGCCAGCCAATTACTTCACCAATATAAGCAGCCAGCGGCACACCGCCGATGGTAGCAATGGTCAGGCCGGAAAACATCGCCGCCACTGCACCGGCACGCTTTTCCGGCGGCACCACGTTCATCGCTACTATAGCCCCGACGCCAAAAAAGGCGCCATGGTTAAATGAGGTAATAATCCGCCCGAGTAACAGCACGTTATAGCTGTCTGCCAGCGCAGAGATCAGATTACCCAGCGTAAAAATAGCCATCGATAACAGCAGCAGGTTACGCCTGGCCATATTGGCAAACACCAGCGTCATCAGTGGTGCGCCAAGCAGCACACCAAAAGCGTACGCACTGATCAGCATACCTGCTGTCGGAATAGATACCCCCAGATCGCCGGCAATAATCGGTAGCATGCCCATAGGAGAAAACTCTGTTACACCAATACCAAAGGCACCCAGCGCCAGCGCGAGCAAAGGAATATTGATTTTCATATCAAGTCTCGTTAATTTGTGATGGCGCAGAATATACGCAACATTAAAGCGCAGAAAAACCGACCGGAAATACATTCAGCTTTGCCCTGAATTCACAAATGAGCGGATCAAGAATAAGCAGGTAACAAATGAGCATCATAAAAACTGACAGAGCCGCCGAAATGGCTACCTTTTTATCCGTCGCCTGTACCGGCAGTTTAAGTGCGGCAGCGCGTGAACTGGCGCTAACACCGTCTGCGGTCAGCCGCATGATGACCCGGTTGGAAAAACGCCTCGGCGTGCGGCTTATAGTACGCAGCACCCGCAGCCTGCGTTTAACCAGCGAAGGTGAATCTTATGCATTAGCTGCCCGGCGTATTCTGAAGGATTTGGACGATACCGAGCTGACCATTGCCAACCGCGGCAGCCCCAGCGGCAATATCAAAGTAACCACTGCCACCGCGCACAGCCGGCTGACGATAGTGCCGCTGCTAAAAGAGTTTTTGCAGCGCTATCCCGATATTACACTGGAGATTGACGTCTCTGATCAGATCAGAGATGTCGCCTCCAGCCAGGTCGATGTGGCTATCCGCTTCGGTCAGCTACCCGATAGCGGCCTGAATGCCCGCCGTCTCGGCGACACCGGTCGCGTGGTGCTGGCCTCGCCGGAATATCTGGCCAAAGCCGGGGTACCGCAAACGCCGGCCGATCTAGCCCGGCACAACTGCCTGGATTTCAGTTTCCGCCGCTTAGAACCCGGCTGGCCCTTCAGAGAAAATGGCCACGATTTTATGCTGGCCGTCAGCGGCAATATTATCGCCAACAATGGTGAAACCCTGGTGGAACTGGCGCAGCAGGGTATTGGTATTACCCGGGTTGGCCGCTTCCACGTACAGCAGTCGCTGGCAAACGGCCAACTGGTTGCACTGCTGGAAGATTATAACCCGCAAGACCGTGAGGCCATTCACGCAGTGTTTATCGGCGGCAAAAATATCCCCGCCAGGATCCGCGTCTTTGTCGATTATCTGGTGGAGAAAATGACAGCAGGCAGCAGCACTGTTGAGTAGCAGGAGCACTTGCCGCGTAACAACAGTCGGCTTGTAACATAGACAGGCATTTCGCCGCACAGTACACTAAAGCGATATTTTATTAACAAACAAGGCAATACCAGTGAATAGAGAGACTTTGTCTGCAGAGCAAATTGCAGAAATTAAAAGCAACTTCAATTTTTTTGACCGTGACGGCAACGGCCGGATTGAGCTAACCGAGTTTATCGAACTGCTTACGGCGCTGGCCCCTAAAACCAAAGTCAGCCATGTTGAAGAGGGTTTTAAGCTTATCGACACCAACAATAACGGTTATATCGACTTCGCTGAATTCTTAGACTGGTGGCAAGACTGCTGGTGGGAGTACTAAGAAGAAAAGATTCAGCTGGTGCCGGCGCTAAGCCGAAAAACTGATTTTACTTATTGTTACGCCCGTTCTCTGCTTACAGGCGTAACTTAATGTCAGCTTTAACGTTAGCATCATCAGCGCGGCTACCGATATTTTGCATTAATTGCAAACGCATTAATTGGTAAAAAGCTCCCTCCTGTTGCGTAGATAAATGTTGCGGCTTACCCTCTTGCACCAAACTTCCCTGCTCCAGCACCAGTATCCGGTCTGCCCTGGTAATTGTAGAAAAACGATGAGCAATAATAAGTGTCGTTCGATTTTGCATCAGATAATCCAGCGCTCGCTGCACTAAATGCTCGCTAGCGGCATCGAGTGCGCTGGTTGCTTCATCAAGAATAAGAATTTTAGGATCTCTGAGTATTGCTCTGGCTATAGCAATGCGTTGCTTCTGTCCACCAGATAATTGCATCCCATGCTCACCAACTTGTGTTTGATAACCTGAAGGAAAGCTGCAGATAAACTCATCGGCGCAAGCTAGTTTCGCCGCGCGCTGCACCTCATCCTCGCGGACTTCCCGCTCAGAAACTGCAAATGCGATGTTCTCATATATGCTACCACTAAATAATGAAGGTTCTTGCTCTACTACTGCAATTTGCTGACGTACGGCTAATGACTCCAAGTCAGTTACTTGCTCACTACCTAACAAAATCTGCCCCTGGTTTGGTTGGTAGAACCCCAGAAGTAGCGCTACCACCGTAGACTTTCCAGCTCCGGATGGCCCGACTAATGCAATTTTTTCTCCGGGCTGAACATTAAAACTTAGCTGCTTCAGCGCATAGTGCAGAGGTCTTTCAGGGTAACTAAAACTAACATTTCTGAACTGTATGGCGCCATCCAGCACAACTTCCTGCCCGGTACTCTGCGAAATAATGGCCTCCTCAAGTAAGCCAAAAATTTCGCTGGTCGCCCCCACGGTCCTCATCCATTCGCCCCAAAAGTCACTTAAAGTTGAGGCGGACATACTCAACATGCCGGCGTACAAAACAAAGCTGGTTAAATCGCCGGTAGATATTTTTCCGGAACTGATTTGGCCGGCCCCCAGCCATAAAGTAAGTAGTAATGCGCCAAATGTCAGCAACAGCGAACCCGACTGAAATTTTGCAAAAAGGGCGGTGTTCGACAGCGAGATTCGTAAAGATTGCTGATTCACACCGACGTAGCGCTGACTGGCATAAGGCTGCTGATTAAACGCTTTCACCAATCGGATATGGCTCAGATATTCCTGCGCTGTTTTACCGCAAGCGGCTAAAGCATTCTGTTTCTGGATAGAGCGCACCCGAAATTGCCTACCAATCCAACGTGCCATAAACAAACTAACCGGTATTAACATGATGAGTGTTGCGGCAAGGGAAAAGGAGATACTCAGCATCATGACTAAAGCGCCCATAAACAACAAACCAGCACGTAAAAAGAGCGCTAACCCCATTGTTAGGGTGTCATGTAATGTCTCAACGTCTGAACTTAACCTACTGTTTAATTCCCCGACATGATGTTTATCAAAAAAAGCCACAGGTTTATTTAAGATGCTTCGGTACAACTGCTCGCGAACATGATGCACCACCAAATACCCAGTGGACTCAAACACGTAGTAGCGGCCTGCCATTGCTATTGCCTGAAAAACAACCACAACAAGCATCAGAGCCGCGAGATCATTCAGCACTGCAATATCAGGTGTACTTAGATGGTCAATAAAGTAGGCCAGACCTTTAGGCAAGGCCAGCTGAAAAACAACAGTTAACAGCATCAACGCAAGACCGCACGCAAGCCGCCAGCGAAACAACCACAGCAGTCTGAACATCTGGCGTTGTACTTTGTTTTCTTTTGCTGATGTCGTCACGCAACACTCTGCTGAACGTTAGCAAACATCTGTAGCTGATCACAAAAAAGTGTCCAGTTTTCATCTCCAATCAACCCTGAAGCTTCAACTTGTCCCTGATGGTCAATAAAAAGATAGGCTGGTGACATTTGCTGAGGATTCAGTTGCAAATAATCAGGCTGGCTAACTTTTATACTATGCTCTACCAGCTTGTCATCTGCCAAAAACCGGCGAAAATGCCTGACTGATTCATTAGTGACCAGTTTAATCTCCACTCCATTACCATCGATCAATGACAGCAACGGAGGTATTTCAGCCAGCTTCGCTTTGCATTTTGGACAACGGCTTGCAAACATTAATACTGCGGTAGCGGAACCTTGCCGCCAAACCAACTCTAGTTTCGCATTTAGCACGTTTTTTCCGGATAACTGTGGCAATATTGTACCTTCAGCCAGAGCATCCGGCAGGTGAACAAAGCCCGGCAATTGCTTAACCTTTTTATACAGTGTAAATGTCAGCTTTAAATTCAGCGCCAACAACAAAGCCAGTATGCAAACCAATCCGCTAAGCATCTGAATATCAGTCATACTCACTCCTTACTGATAGAAGCTCGATTGTTTCATGCAAGTGAATTAAAACCAGCGTCAGAGCCAAAGCAACAGCAAGCAACGGCATAAACATCACCGGTTGAAACTGAACCTCCGGTGCAATCAAGTACAGACTTATTCCACACATAATTAACAGGTTACGTGCAAGATCCGCGACAGAGAATGTTCTGTGCTGCTCACCAAAACAATTACACCTAAGCGGCCCTTTCAGCCAATAAATTGCCGCCAAAACCATACTGAAAACAACCATCAGGAGCAGCGCCAGCAACATTGCAAATTTGGCCGAACCCGATAACGTCAATAGCCAGAGCGCGAGGCTAAGCTCTATCACTGCAATCACCAGCGCACAGAGAGTACTGAGTGAATTGGGTATATTAAAAGACTCAGACAAATTACGGCGAAAGCTCTTAAACTTGAGGATCTTGGATATGGCAGCCAGTAAAAACAGCAAAGCGGTGCTATAGCGGCAAATACTCAAAAGCAATTCCATCTTTATTACTCCTGTATCCAAACAGGCCTGATGTTCTCTGGCTGTTGGGTTCTCAGATATGACTTACTGCTACTGAGCAAGACAGCTTCAAGCCGGGCGTCATTATTAAAACCTGTCTTTTCGCCTATAGCCTCCTGTAATGACAAGGAAATGCTCCACAGCAAAGGCTCAATTTCTGCTTCACGTTTAACTTTAAATCCAAGATTCTGCAACTCGGTTCCCGATAATGCAAAGTGATGCGAGTGATATCCAGTTAGCAAGTTTCGGATCATAGCCGCACGCTTTTCACTGGAATGCTCAGGCAACTGCCATTGTAACAACTGCTCCCCAATAACCTGAACTTCAGTGCTGACTCTATAAAAAGCGGTTAGTGTTGGCGGAAACAGCTGTTCACACAGAGTCGTCAACAATGCAGCCTGGCTTTGTTCAGAATTCATGCCAAACCAATCTGCAGCCATCTCTTTGAATTTACATATATCTAAACTTGACACTGCTGTTTCAGCCTCCCCCATACCTGAGCCATGCAGGTGAGGATCCACAGGCGAAAACATTGCCAATTCACCAGCAACAATTTGGTCTGCAGCCAGTGCTAACAATGTAGCGGCTGACTGACAAAAATACGGTACCAGCACATGTAATTCGTCACAATAGCTTCGTAACAGCATTGCGATACGCCTTACAGCGTTTATTTCGCCGCCTCTGGATTGCAATACCAAGTCAAGTCGTTTAACTCGCCCTAAGCGCTGCAACTCATTATATAATTGCGGTAGCAGATCCAAATCCAAATGAGTAGCCGCCAGCACCAATACCCGGCTATTCCGTCGTTGCTCTATTTGAGATATTGCAGAACGAACACCATCTGCATTTAGTTTTGACATAAAGCCTTCTCTATTAATAAATCAGCCATCGCTTGGCAGAGCTTTAGCTCTGGCACCAATTGCTCAATGTATAAAAATTGACCATTCGGATTGTTTTCCAGGAAAATCAGTTTCTGGTCAGTGGTCACAATAAAATCCAGTGCGCTGTAAGAAAGGCCATAACTTTGTACAAAACCTAAAATGCGCTGTGCCCAGTCAACAGGCAACTGATATTTGCTGTAACTTATCGCTGCACTCATATCTCTGCAATCAACCTCGGTGCGCTTATCTTGCTGAGAATCGATCTGCGCAGCAAACAACTGTTCACCTATAACGGTAACCCTTAACTCATAGTCTTTTTTTACATAGTGCTGGAAGTGGCAAGGAAGGTTTGACACTGCGGATAAATCAGATAAATCTTGTTCAGTTAATAAGGTAGTAGCCAAGCCAGTACTGAGTTGTTTATCCGGCTCAACTTTATCCGCACCTAACCAAGATGATGATAAAGCTTTGAAAATAATGCCATCGGGGCTACTAGCAGCAAGCTGGGCAACCTTAGCAGGCAAATTAGTAATCAGCGACGCAGGAATAGAAAAACCAAAAGAAATCGCTCTTTGTAACTGCTCAACTTTCCACATTGCACCTCTTAACTGCAATGGATGGCTGATCCAGAAACAATGAAGACTATATAGCCCGCCCAATAACGCATGCTCAGTCTCCTCAACAGCAAACGCACGTTCCTGCTCAGCTAAATTAGCATCAATAAAGCTAAATTCAGCAGGTTTGCGCAACCACACAACGGCAATATCTTTCAGCCTTATAGCTAAACCAGAAGGTAAATGTGTGAGTTCACCCTCAATACCTGTTGATGTATAACCATACCAAAACTGATAATCGCGGGGAAAACAGTCCGAGTTGAGTCTGAATACCTGAATATTGTCATGAGCTATCAGGGGTAAGACTAAATCAACGTGTATATCTTCAGAATGGGAGACGACTAATACTACAGGCATCGCAAAAAAGCCCTCAATAGGAAAAGCCCTTCAACAAACGAAGGGCATAATGAAAGCTTAGCACCACATACCTGTGTCTCTGCTTAGACGCCCATCGGCACGATAGTCTGGGGCAGAGCAACCCGCTGTCGCTACACCATCACGAGCCTGCCATTTGGCAGCGTCATTCTTTGTATTTTTTGCCTTCTCAGCTAATTTAAACGCAAACAGCTTAGGTTGATTTTGTTTCTGCATTTTTAGTCCCTCTATTTTTTTAAAGTATAATTTTCATATATCACCAAAGTGACCACGTATATTAACCACACAAAAGCAATACGAACAAGATGAAAAAATTATAAAAAATAAATGTATTAAAATTAAAAACAAATATCTAAAAGTATAAAATTTATATTTACGTCACCAAATGGTAAAAAAGTAACTTGTATCAAATTATCAGACACGGTATCCACGACTATTTGTGAAACTCAACGACTCGCCGATATCGGCAACTAGGTACGGGTAAACTTTTCCGGAAGGCTATTGTTACTTCCACCAGACGCCGGCGAATATTGCTGAATTTTGAATCCTCAGGGTAAGGCAAGATTCAGACCGGCCCCGCAGCTCCGTACTGAACTCATAGAGTGGTGGGCATGCTAACATCCAGGGGCAAGACCGTTGCTTGCCCCCTTCCAAGCTTTTTAAACCGGATAAAGCCCTGCTATCAATAAATCCGATGTGAAATTAAAGTCAGCAATTTTGTTCTATCCTTTCGCAGGCTGGCTTTTTATACTCGATTTACCCCTTACAGCAAACGAATGACATCATCATGCAAGAGCAGTTTCAATACCTTCCCAGCCCACATATCGATGGTTTGAGCGCTTTCTCTGCCCGGATGAAAGAGTTTAGCTACGACAAACATGCGCATGAAGAATACAGTATTGGTGTAACGCGCAAAGGCCGTCAGGATTTTTTCAGCGACGGGGCTTTTCATAGAAGTAACGCGGGTAATGTCATTTTCTTTAATCCGGAGCAGGTACACGATGGCTGTGCCGGCGCACATTCCGAACTGGAATACGAGATGGTCTACATTCCCGAAACAACGCTGCTAAATATGATGCAATCGCTCGGGCAAATTTCAAAAAACCAGACACGGCTTACACATTCGTTGTTTCACGACGAGCAATTGCGTAATCAGGTGCTGCAGCTAAGCCAGGTGATGCGTGATCCAACACTGTCGGCGTTGGAAGAAGAAGCGGCACTACTCAGTATTGCACAGTCGGTTATCCGCCTCGGCGGAGGCACATTTAACTGTGGCCAATATCATGGCCGTAAAGATACGCTGCTGCTGCGTGCTAAAGAGTACATTCTCAGTAATCTGCAGCAAAAACTGACTGTGGATGAGATATGTAAAACGGCCAATATGTCCAAATATCACTTCATCCGTCTGTTTAATCAGCAGTTCGGTATGACTCCACATCAGTACGTGCTGAATTGTCGTATCAACCGCGCTAAGCAGGCGCTTGAAGTGGGAGACAAAGCTTGCACTGTTGCCGTCAATTTAGGCTTCGCAGATGTCAGCCATTTAAATCGCAAATTCAAACGAGTTTTTGGCATTACGCCGCACCAATATCAGCGACAACTGATTTTCAATATCTAACTACTCTACGAGCAATCCATGACAGACATAATTCTTTATGCCTTTGGCGTGATGTACACGCCTGGGCCGGTGAATGCTATTGGCCTTAATAATGGTATTCAGAAACAAAGTAGTCTCTTCGGCTTCTTCGCTGGCGTCGCAGTTGCCATGTTTGTGCTGTTTTTCTCAGTGGCACTTATCGGCGAGCAGGTGATGAATGATTCATTGCTCAAAGGCGCCTCGGCAATCGGCAGTCTTTATATTCTCTGGTTGGCATACAAAATTTTCCGCTCACAAGCCGGTGAGCAACCCGCAGTTCAGGCTCGCAGACTGACGTTTCGCGATGGCTTGCTAATACAACTGCTTAATCCGAAAGGGATCACCGTAGCACTGCCGGTGGCTACGGTACAATTTCCGGCAGCCGGTATATCTGGCATAACGTTGCTGCTCTGGTGTCTGGGGCTGGCGGTATTCGCCTTTGGCGCACCATGGTCTTACTTTGTATTTGGCCGCCTGCTTGGCAACCATATCAATCAGGCGCGCTATCTGAATGCCATTAACAAAGTAATGGCGCTGTTCTTAGTTTTTGTTGCAGTGGGCATGGGCATGGGCATGGCTTCATTTTTACACTGAATTATAATAATGGCTATATCGATTTCGCCGAATTTTTACAGCGATGGCAAGGCTGAAGATTGGAATATTTCCTTTATTTAACAAATACTTAACAGGAAAAGAAAAAACCGGGGTAATGGTAATATCTTCCAGGCACTGCTTTACTAACAGCTGCTCAGCTTTATAGATTTTAGAGATTGAAGTGTAAGAAGATACAAACATGGACAATGCTATTAAATACTTCATGCTAAATCCTATACTCTGCTACTGCGAACAACAGCAAAAATGACTAAAAATTACCGAATATAGTTCACTTAGCTCCCAGAAAAGCAGGTGGTCTACCTTTGCTTAGGCATTTGCACCAATTATGTCGTGACCGTAGGAGTTATCTATCGAACACAACCATTCACCATTTGGCGACTTCTCAAATACATACGTAGCTTTACGCTCTGTCTCAGGATAATTTGGACCGGATACAATAGTTTTTGCCAATACCAGCGCCGTGTTACCTGATTCCAGAATTTCCAGACCATTTTGCTTCACTTGCAAGCCGTTCTTAAAATAGACGGCGATTTTCTTAAATGCTTCCAGAATTTGAGCTTTACCAACCGCATTAACGCCGGGCATCACTACCAAAACTGCATTGTCAGTATAAATATCCATTAGCGTTTCAAAATCTTCAGCAACGATGGCTCTATCAGCTTTTTCTATTTGCAGTTCGACTAAATGGCGATTCATTGAATGATTACTCCTTTGTACTTAAGGTAAGCCTTTGCATTCTTACTAATTATTGGTGAAAACGACTAAAACATTGGCTGCAGGTTTGCAGCACCTCAGCAAAATATACCTAACCACCTAATTTATAATGATAAAAATACTGGCATAACACTTGATTGCTTAATGATAAAACACCGTATGTTTAACATTAAAAGGATCAACACTATGAACAGAACACTGGTTATTATCTTATTAGTTGTTGTAGGTATTTACTGCTTACCTACTTTACTGGCGGCGGTTGCGACCATTTTTGCCATTGTTATCGGCGTTTTCGGCGCTATTCTCGGCGTAGGTATCTCATTAGTGGTTACGCTATTGCCGGTTATTATTGTTGGCTACCTGATCTGGTGGCTGGTGCGCGACAACCGTCGTAACCGTCAGTATTAACCTATGCCGGTCTAGCATGGGCCCTTAATGGGCCCTAATCAGCAAAACTCACCTTCCCCATAGTAACGCCCGGTATTCCCTCGCGGGCGTTGCTGAATTTTTGCTTACCGCCGACTAAACATTCATTCGCTAGTACGGCAAATAATACCGCTTCTTTCGCGTCGGGGTTTATGCCTAAGTCATGGGTGGTTTTAATACTTACGCCCGGCAGTGCAGCCTGAATTTGGGCCATTAATAACGGGTTATGAATACCGCCGCCGCTGGCGTAAATAACAAACCGCTCCAGTTTTGCTGTGGTTTGCTGAATGGCGCTGATAATCATGTCGGCGCTAAAACAGTTTAGTGTCGCCATAATATCGGCATGGCTTAACTGCTCTGTGCCGCTTACCTGCTGCGCCTTAGCAAGATAGGCCAGGTTAAACACCTCCGGCCCGGTGGTTTTGGGAAAGCCCAGCGCGAAAAACGGGTCTTGCTTTAACGCCCCCAGTAAAGGCTCACTTACCTTTCCGGCTTTGGCCAGTAAGGAGTTTTCATCAAAGTACTTACCCGGATAATGCTGTTGAATAAACGCATCCATCATTGTATTGCCAGGGCCGATGTCGCTGCTAAATACCGCTTCGGCGTCCAGTGTTTGTGGCAGCCAGGTAAAGTTAGCTATGCCGCCGATATTCAGCATAATTCGGTTTTCGCTATTGCTGCTAAACAATAAATAATCGCCATAAACCGCTAAGGGTGCACCCTCGCCGCCGGCAGCAATATGTTTTTGCCGAAAATCACTCAGCGTAATAATACCGGTGGCCATGGCTAAATGGTCACCATCGCCAATTTGCAGCGTGGCATTACCGTAATCAGCCAGATTATGCTGGCGCTTGGGGCAGTGAAAAATGGTCTGGCCGTGGCTGGCTATTACGTCAACATCAGCAGCGGTAAGTTGCCACTGCGCCAGGCACTGGTTAATCATGCGGCCGTGTTCCAGGCCAATCCACGGGTTTAGCAGTGTTACTGCCTGCAGGTCTACTTCACGTTTGGAAAACACTGCCTTTACCCGCTGCTTGTAGTCGGCATCGTAATCTACCGTGGTGAACTGCAGCAAATTAATACGGGTATTAAGGCCATCGCCGCTCAGTTCGCACAGTGCCACATCCAGGCCGTCGAGCGAGGTGCCGCTCATCAAGCCAATAACCTTACGGCTGGGTTTGGCGGCAATATTAAACAAGTTCTGAATATGTGTGTGCATGTGCTTTCCTGTTGAGGCTAACCAAAACTATTGTTGCAAACTGTAGCATGAATAATTTATCCGACAACACTAAGATTAACACTAAATAAAATTGCATAAAATTTCGCATTGGGGTATATATTCATCGAAAGCTAGTTACTAATGTATAAAAAATTCATAAATCTAAACCCGATATTCTAGCTACAGCAACTGGGAGTATACACAGATGGCGTCTTACCTTAGCAGCAAAACCGCCGGTCACACACTGCGCCAGGCCTCGAAACTGGCATTAGCAGTAAACCTGGCATTATTCAGCCAAATCACTCTGGCACAACAAACGGATGAAGCAGCGGTAGAAAAAACCGAAGTGATCACCATCACCGGTTCGCGCATCGCCCGCACTGAACTTGTTGCATCAAGCCCGGTCGCCTCGGTAGATGAAGTACAAATTCAGCTGGACCGCGCCGTTAACGTTGAAGACATTACCGCTAAACTGCCGCAAGCGGCAGCAGGTGCCAATGCTACCGGCGCCACCGTGGGTGACTCTTTAGGCTCATCAACTATCGACTTACGTAGCCTGGGCCAAAACCGTACTCTGGTGCTGATTAACGGTACCCGTGCCATGCCTTTCAGCTTTCGTAACTCGGTAGATGTCAATATTATTCCGGCCGGTTTAATTAAGCGGGTAGATGTATTAACCGGTGGTGCAGCTGCCGTATACGGCGCCGATGCAGTAGCTGGCGTAGTGAATTTTATTATGGACGACAAGTTTGATGGCGTTGAGCTGTCGGCCAGTTATGAAACTGCCGATGGTGGCGGTGAAAAAATGAATACTGAAGCCGTATTTGGTGGCGATATTGCCAATGGCCGTGGCCATATTACCGGTTATGTCGGCTACTCTGAGCGCAAAGCGTTGCTGGCCGGTGAACGTGACTGGGCGATGCAAAACAGCGGCAGCATTATTAATAGCGGCGGTTTTTATACCGATGTTGCCAGCGGCAACAGCTTTGGTATTGACGATAACGGCGGCGTGACGACAGGGCGTAACACAGTAAATATTACTGATCAGCGCTACCTTACCCAGCCAATGGATCGTTTATCTGCCGGTTTGTTCTTCAATACTGAATTTAACGACTACGTTGAACTGTACGGCCGTGGCATGTACGCCAAAGTAAAAGTGACCGGCGCAGGCTCTGCTGGCCAAACCCCCATTTCAGTTAACGAACGGGTTACCTTAACAGCAAATAACCCTTATATTCCTGCGGCGGCGCGCGATCTAATCAGCTTTGACGCAAACGGCAATGCGCTGGTTAACGTAGAGCGCAATCTTGGCCTGGGTGTTCAGAACACTGAAGCCGTGCGCGAATCCAGCCAGTTCCAACTGGGCTTAAAAGGCATATTAACCGATAGCTTAAGTTACGACGTTTACGCCCAGTATGGCCTTACCGACGAAACCTCAAGCATTTATAACAATGCCTACCGCAACAACAATAGCGGTGTCAGCCGTTTCGGTGCTTTGGCCAACACGGTAGATATTTTTGATCCGCAACTGGATTTAAGCTCGTTTAGCGCACCACTGCTGTTTGCTAATCGCGAACGTACCCAAAGTGTATTAGCGGCTACAGTATCGGGCGATTCAGCGCCATTATTTGAATTACCGGCCGGTGCAGTGAGTTATGCGCTGGGTTATGAATACCGTAAAGAAACCGGCAAACAAATTCCGGGCGATGCGTTTCGTAACGGCACCAGCTTTTCCTCAGCCGGTGTATTTGACATGGACGCCAGTTTCGACAGCAAAGAAGCGTATGCTGAAGTGCTGGTACCAGTACTGTTTGACAAGCCTTTTGCCGAGCAACTGGACATTGAAGCAGCTTACCGTATTTCTGAATACTCTAACACCGACGCCGAAAACACCTGGAAGCTTGGCATTAACTGGGCCATAAACAGCGATGTGCGTATTCGTGCCAGCCGCCAAACTGCGTTTCGTGCGCCTAACTTAGGCGAATTTGCCAGCCCGATCACCGCCTTGTCACTGGCGTTGTTTGATCAAACCAGCGAGCAGTTTGTACCACGCTTTGCCGGCCGTTTCGATGGAGACCCATGTTTACTGGGCACCGGTAATGCCGAGCAATGCGCCCGTTACGGTGCCGCGCCGGTAGGCACACCGTTTGATGCCTCTACCGCCAGTTACACCTTTGGTGGTAACCCGGACATTAAACCAGAGCAAGCCGTGTCTTCTACGCTGGGCCTGGTGTATACGCCGTCTTACCTGAAAGGGTTTGATGTCACTCTGGATTACTACACCATTGAAATTACTGATGCAGTAAGCCAGATCCAACCGGCTGCCGCGCTTAAAAACTGTTATATCGACAACCCTGTTGCTGGTAACCCCTTGTGTGACGCAGTACGACGCGACCCGCAAACCGGCCTGATCAGCACGGCCATTGTAAACGACTTTAACCTCGCAGCCGTGAAGCAAGACGGCTTTGACCTGGCGGTTAATTACCGCTTCGACGCCCCAGCTATTATGGGCGGCAGTATGAAGCTGGCGTATCAGGGCACCATTATTACCAAGCAAACCCGGCAGGACAACGCCACCCTGCCAGCGATTGACTGTAAAGGCACCTTTGGCAGCGCTTGCTCTGGCGATTTTGCCAGCGTGCTGCAGGCAGACTACAAACACCGTATGACACTGGATTGGAACCTCGACACTTTGGGCGTTCAGCTGGGCTGGCGTCGTATTGGCGAAGTAGAAAGTGCCTCCAACCGCAGTATCAGCATTGGTGCGCAAAACTATATCGACTTATCTGCATCATGGCAGGCAACTGATGAGCTTAGCGTAACAGCTGGTATTGATAACCTGCTGGATAAAGAGCCGCCATTACCGGTATCTGGCGCCAACCACTTCAACACAGTAAGTGACTACTCAGTTTTAGGTCGCACTGTGGGTATTTCACTGCGTTACAAGCCCGCGTTCTAATCCCGGACCCGGTGTTTCCCGGCCTGTATTGCAGGCCGGGCTTTTCAATTCCCTCCCGTCATAATAAGCTGCTGGTTAAAACCGTTTTACTATACTGAGCCAATCAGGCTGCAAACAGGAATACCGGATGTCTGTACTCGACAAAATTCATGCCCTGCGCGACAAATTTCCGCGGGCTGAGCAACAACTGGCAGAATATATTCTGGCCAACCCGGATCATATCCGTGATATGCCATCACAAATGCTGGCAAAAGCCGTGGGCATCAGCCAGGCAAGTGTGGTGCGCTTTACCCAGAAACTGGGTTACAAAGGCTACCCGGATTTTAAATTTGCTATAACCGACAGCCTGCATCATCAGGTGCTGCCAGCCAGTGCAGACAAACTACACGGCGAGATTTCACTGGACGACACCTTCAGCACCATGAGCCAGAAACTGCTGGCCAGCAAAATTAATGTGTTGAATAAAACCCATACTATTAACTCACAAACTTGCTATGAACAGGCTGCATTGATGTTGCGCAATGCCAAACGGGTGCTGCTGTGTGGCAAAGGCGGTTCAGCCTTAGTGGCAAAAGATTTTTCTTACAAGCTGCAAAAGCTCGGTATGGCGGCGCTGGCTGAAACCGACACCCATGTGCAACTGGCCAATATTGCTAACTACACCGCCGACGATGTGCTGGTGGTGCTGAGTGAATCGGGTGAAACGCCCGATAGCGTGAAAATTACCGAGCAAGCGGCCAGCAACAGCGTGCAAATTATCAGTATTACCGCTTATGGTGCCAATAGCATTGCCCGGCTAGCCGGGCTGAATTTGTACACAGTAGCAGATGAAAGCTCTGCGCGGCTGTCATCTATTCTGGCGCGTAATGCCCAGGAGCTGGTGATCGACACACTGTTTATTCTGCTAACCCAAACCTGCCCGCAAGGCCGCAAAAAACTGGCGGCATCCAACAAAGCAGTAGACACCTTTTTAGCCCGTAAACGCTAACACATTAAAATATTCTAATATAGAGTCACAAAAGCTTGATCCAGCGCATAAGCGCTGGCTGCCTTCGCTTGTATAGTGTTTGGGCTGTACTACCTTATAGGTACTGCCTAACATTAACCTGCGCACGCGGAGTATGCAGATGGATATTGTAGACCTGTCACGACTTCAGTTTGCCTTTACGGCAATGATCCACTTCCTGTTTGTTCCTCTTACTCTTGGTATGGCATTTTTACTGGCCATTATGGAATCGGTTTATGTTATGACCGGTAAAACCATTTACCGTGATATGACCAAATTCTGGGGTAAGTTATTTGGCATTAACTTTGCGCTTGGCGTTACCACCGGCATCGCCATGGAGTTCCAGTTTGGTACCAACTGGTCTTATTATTCACATTATGTTGGCGACATTTTCGGCGCACCGCTGGCAATTGAAGCACTGATGGCATTTTTTCTTGAATCTACCCTAATCGGCTTATTTTTCTTTGGCTGGGACAGGTTAAGCAAAGAAAAACATTTAGCAGTAACCTGGCTAATGGCATTAGCCAGCAATTTGTCGGCGTTGTGGATCTTAGTCGCCAACGGCTGGATGCAACATCCGGTAGGCTCAGTATTTAATATCGACACGATGCGGATGGAGCTAACCAGCTTTAGCGAGGTTATTTTTAACCCGGTAGCTCAGGTTAAGTTTGTTCACACCGTATCGGCCGGTTATGTTACCGGTGCGGTATTTGTACTGGCCATTTCCAGTTGGTATCTGCTCAAAGGCCGTGATTTACCGTTTGCCCGGCGCAGCTTTGCTATTGCTTCAGCCTTTGGCCTGGCCAGTGCGCTGTCGGTAATAGTGCTGGGAGATGAATCAGGCTATGAAATTGGCGATGTGCAAAAAGTAAAACTGGCAGCCGTTGAGGCAGAATGGCATACCCACCCGGCACCCGCTGCCTTTACCGTGTTTGGCGTGCCGAACGAGCAAACACAAACCACCGACTACGCGCTGAAAATTCCGGCCGTACTTGGCCTTATTGCTACCCGTTCGGTAACAGAAGAAGTAGCCGGCATCAGCGAACTGAAAGAAAAACACCTTGAGCGTATTATCCGCGGCCAGGAAGCTTATGTGCTGATGACGCAATATCGCGCCGGTGACAAATCTGCCGCTACTATTAATCGCTTTAATGAAGTTAGCGCCGATTTAGGCTATGGCATGCTGTTAACGGCTTACACCGACGATGTTGCCAATGCCACAGCCGAACATATTGCTCAGGCGGTAGAAGACTCTGTGCCTAAAGTGTGGCCGCTATTTTGGAGTTTCCGCATTATGGTAGCGTGCGGCGTAGCAATGCTGGTGCTGTTTGCTGCGGCCTTCTGGCACAGCGCCAAACGCACGGTAGATAAACCACGCTGGCTGCTTAAATTTGCCCTTTTCAGCCTGCCGCTGCCCTGGATAGCCTGTGAAGCAGGCTGGTTTGTTGCTGAGTATGGCCGCCAGCCCTGGGCCATAGGTGAAATACTGCCAACCCATTTAGCGGTGTCGCAGCTTAGTGTCAGCGATATCTGGTTCAGCCTTGGCGCCATTGTAGTGCTATACACCATCTTCGTGATTATCGAAATGTGGCTGATGACTAAATACGCCAGGCTTGGGCCCTCCAGCCTGCATACCGGTAAGTACGATTTAGAAAGCCCAGCTACCGTGAAGGAGGCATAACATGGATTACGAAGCACTAAGGTTTATCTGGTGGTTGCTGATTGGCGTACTGCTGATTGGTTTTGTAGTAACCGACGGTTTTGATATGGGTGTCGCCGCCTTGCTAAAAGTGCTGGGCAAAAGCAATGACGAGCGCCGCGTTATGATCAACACCATAGCGCCGCACTGGGATGGTAATCAGGTATGGTTGATTACTGCTGGCGGTGCCTTATTCGCAGCCTGGCCTACGGTATATGCCGCCTCGTTCAGTGGCTTTTATATCGCCTTAATGTTAACGCTGTTTGCGCTGTTTTTACGGCCGATTGGCTTTGAATACCGCGCTAAAATTGACAATGAGCAATGGCGTAGCCGCTGGGACTGGGCGCTTACTGCAGGCTCGGCCATACCGGCGCTGATTTTTGGCGTAGCGTTTGGCAACCTGCTACAAGGCGTACCCTTTTACTTTGACGACATTTTGCGCCTGCACTACACCGGCAGCTTTTGGGCCTTGCTTAATCCCTTCGCCTTGCTGGCCGGCGTGTTAAGTTTGCTAATGATAGTAAACCACGGCGCCACTTACCTGCAGCTGAAGACCGAAGCCGAACTTAAAACACGCAGCGAAAAACTGTCGGTAGTACTCGCCCTTATATGTGCGGTTATCTTTGTGCTGGCCGGTGTCTGGCTGTTTCTTGCAGTAGATGGCTATAGCGTTACCAGTATTATTGATACTAACGGTGCCAACCGTACTACCGACAAAACGGTACTGATAAGTGCCGGAGCCTGGTTTAGTAACTATGCTAAATGGCCACTGCTGTGGCTGGCACCGGCGCTTGGCGTGGCGGGCTTTTTAATCTGCGCGCTGGCCAGTAAAACGCAGCGCCATATTACCGCTTTTATCAGCTCATCTTTGGCTATTGCCATGGTGGTGCTAACGGCAGGTATCAGTATGTTCCCGTTTGTTATGCCATCCAGCACCACGCCGGCACACAGCCTGACCATGTGGGACGCCACCGCCAGTGAAACCACGCTGATGATTATGTTTGTAGTGGCCTGCATCTTTGTACCGCTGATCCTGGCATATACCGCCTGGAGTTACTTTGTCATGCGCGGGCGCTTAAACGAGCAGCATATCCGTGACAATAGTCATTCACTGTACTGATCTTCAGCGAAGAAAAAGGAGCAAATTATGTGGTATTTTGCCTGGATCTTAGGCGTATTAATGGCCTGCTCATTTGGCATTATCAATGCCATGTGGCTGGAATTTAAAGGCTACGAAGGCGAGGATGCCCAAGCTGACTAGCCCAACCAAACCGGCGCAGCAGTTGGCAACACTGCTGCAAAGCCAGCGTAAACGGCTTAATAGCGCCCTGCTGTTAGCCGTAAGCGCCAGCCTGCTGTTTATCTTGCAATGTTATTTACTGGCCAGCCTGTTTGCCAGCTGGCTTGTTATCAGCCAGCAAGGCCTGGCAGTTAACAGCGACCAACTGCTTAACACCCTGCCCTGGCTGGCGCTGTGCCTGCTGGGGCGGCCTGCACTGCAATATTACCGTGAACAACTTAGCTTAAAGGCCAGCCAGCATATCCGTAGCAGCTTACGTGTGCAGCTGCTGGCAAAACTGGCTGACGCCGGCCCGGCTAAAAACCAGTACGGTAACGATGGTAGCTTAAGCAGCAAACTGCTGGAGCAGGTTGATGCGCTGGATGGTTTTATCAGCCGCTATTATGTACAACGTTATCTGGTGCTGATCACGCCATTGCTGCTGGTGGGTGCCACCTTTATTTACAGCCCGCTGGCGGCAGTTATTTTATTAGTTACCGCCCCGCTGGTGCCACTGTTTATGATCTTGCTCGGCAATGCCGCCGCCGGTGCCAGCCAGCGCCAGTTGCAACAACTTAGCCGCATGAGTGGCCGTTTTCTTGATTTAGTGCGAGGTATGCCTACGCTGCAACAGCTACAGGCTACTGAACGCGCTGCGCAATCTGTTGCCACTGCCGCCGGGCGTTACCGCGACAGCAGCATGGGCGTACTGAAATTAGCGTTTTTATCCGGCGCAGTGCTGGAGTTTTTCTCTGCACTGGCCATCGCCTTACTGGCACTGTATTTAGGCCTGGGGCTGCTGGGGATTTTGCCCTGGGCCAAAGAGGTTATACCGGTGCCTTATCAGGGCGCTTTGTTTATTTTGCTGCTGGCACCGGAGTTTTATGCCCCTCTGCGCCAGCTTGGCAGCGATTACCACGCCAAAGCACAGGCCGAAGCCGCAATTGACGAGCTAAGCCCCATTTTACAGCGTCAGGCCTGGCAACACCCGGGCACACAACAGCTAACACTAAGTGGCGCACCAGATATCGAGCTGCAACAACTACATATTTTAACTGCAGAGCAGCGCCAGCGGCTGGCACCCGTTAGCTTTAGCATAAAAAGTGGCGGGCGCATTGCCCTGCAGGGGCCAAGTGGCTGCGGTAAATCCAGCCTGTTATATGCTCTGCTGGGTTTTGTGCCATATCAGGGCAATATTCTGATCAATCAGCTCAGCCTGGCGCAGCTTGAACGCCACCACTGGCAACAGCAACTGGGCTATATGGCGCAGTACAGCAGTATTGCTGCAGCCAGCATTGCAGATAACCTGCGCCTCGCCGTACCCGACGCTACAGAGCAACAGCTCATTAATGCGCTGCAACAGGTAGAGCTGTGGCCATTAATACAGCAATTACCGCTTGGCCTTAACACTGTACTGGGCGAGCGTGGTCGGGGTTTATCCGGCGGCCAGCTGCAACGGCTGGCACTGGCGCAGTTGTTGTTGCGCGATGCTAAAGTATGGTTGCTGGACGAGCCCACCGCGCACTTAGATGGCGCTACCGCTTATCGTTTACACCAGCTGATTGGCACACTCAGCCAGGGTAAAACACTGATTATCGTTAGCCACCAGCTACATGGCCTGGACTGGCTGGATGACGTGATCCGGCTGCCCAACCCGGCGGTTAACCCTGTTGGCGGAGCACGCTATGCCCACCCATGAGAGTATGTCCACGCCTGAGCCTACTATACGTTTACGCCGTTTGCTGCACAGCCGGCGTAACGCCTGGCTGCTGGCACTATTGCTGGGGTTGGTCACTTTACTGGCCGCAGCAACCCTGCTGGCACTATCCGGCTGGTTTATTAGTGCCGCCGCATTGGCAGGGCTGGCCAGCGTGGGGGCCTATGGTTTTGATTACTTCCGCCCGGCGGCGATTATCCGCCTCTGTGCCATTGGCCGCACGGCCGGGCGCTACGCCGAGCGCTTAACCTCACACTATGCCGCTCTTGGCCTGCTAAAGGATTTACGCGTACACAGCTTTAACGCGCTGGCAAAGCAGCCGCACAGCCACCGCCATTCAGCAGATACGCTGCAACGTCTGGTCGGTGATATCGATTTACTCGATCAGTTCCCATTAAAAGTTATTGCGCCCTGGCTCTGGGCCTGCAGTTTAACCGTGCTGGTGCTATTGTTTTGGTCTTTGCTGGCGCCTACTCTGGTGATCTATGCCGCCCCTTGCCTGCTGCTGGCGCTGGCGTTGCCGCTGCTTACGGTGCGCCGAGGCCAAGCGCTGGCACAACAGGATACCTGCACCGCTACACAGCGGCGTAAGCTGTTGCTGGAGCCGCTATCAATGCTGACGTCGTTACTGTTGTGGCAACGCTGGGCAGATAAAATCAACCAATTTAGCGCCCTGGATCAGGCTTATATCCATCTACAGCTGTGCCAGCAGCAATTAATCAGCCGTACCGCTTTGGTGCAGCAAAGCTTGCTGGCATTAAGCCTGCTGGCACTGTTGTGGCAAGGCAGCATACTGGTGGCAGACAACAGGCTAACCGTGCCGCTGCTGCTGGCCGCCATGCTGGCACTGTGGGCCTTGCATGAAGTATTGCTGCCGCTATGCCAGAGCTTTATTGCGCTAGGGCTGAGCGTGGCGGCCCGAGACCGGCTGAATCAGTTAACTGATGTCAGCGCACCAAAACAGCTTGGCAAACCTGAACCTGCCGCACCGCTGAGCCTGAATGTATGGCAGTTGTCGGCACGCCAGAATGGTGCTTTACTTGGCCCTTCACAGGTCAGCTTTAACCTGCAAAGTGGTGATGTACTACTTGTCAGTGGCGCCTCCGGCAGCGGTAAAACGACTTTATTGCAGGCGCTGGCTAATCAACTGGCGTTTAGTGGTGATATCAACCTGAACGGCCTGCCATACGCCGAATGGCAACTGAGTAATACTGTGGGCTATTTGCCACAACAACCGGACTTATTTGATTTAACTCTGGCGCAAAACCTACGCTTAGGTGCGCCAGATGCAACCGAGCAACAGCTATGGCAGGTATTAGATGATGTGGCACTAAGCGACTGGGTAAAAAGCCAGCCGCAGCAACTGGATACGGTGATGGGTGAATACGGTGCCGCGGTGTCTGGCGGCCAGGCCCGGCGCATTTCCCTGGCGCGCTTGTTGCTAACGCAGCGGCCGCTATTACTGCTAGACGAACCTTTTGCCGGGCTGGACCCCGCAACCACGCAACAGGTGTTGCAAAACTTGCTGCAGCGTCAGCGTAATAGCTTGCTGATTATTGTCAGCCATCAGCAGCTTAATATACCGCAAGCTAATCAGCTGCGGCTATAACTGCGCCGGTTAAAATGCACCTTACTATCGGGAAAACGGAGCTTCAATTAATTTAGCTTTAGCACTAATTAAAAAAACCAATTGCTGCAATTAACGATAAAAGTCTCTAAAATCAGCCTTAGTGCGCGATTTTTGTGTCAGAAAGATTTACAGCGCTGTGGCTAACCCAGCACTAAATACAGAAAAATTTTATAATTTACAAACAGTTCCGTACTTTGGTATTTTTTTTGCATTAAAGCAGCCATTAAACGGATGCCCGGCAGAATGGATAAAACAGCGTCCGGGCGGCATCAGCTCATTGGATTAAGGCTATCACTATGGAAAAGTTACTTGTTGCCAGTTTGCTTGTACTTAGCAGTACCAGTTATGCAGCTACCCAAACATGGGATTTTGTTGGCAGCGGCGGTGTCAGCAGCCTGAACCGTAATATAGTTGCCAATAGCGTCAACCTGAGTGACAACGACAACACTATGTCGGTGACAATGACCGGCTGGTCGGCCTACAACGATGAAAACATTTTTCAAAGCGAACTGTGGCTAAGTCAATGGGGTACGCTGGTATATAATGCCAACGGCGAAGCGCACTGGACAGATAACGTCGGGCGCTATGACTTTGTGCTGTTGTCTTTTGATCAGGATGTTGAGCTGTCTGGCATCAGCATTTCTAACTACATGACCGACTCTGATATTTCTATTGCAGCCTTTGACAGCAACCCGTTTGAAGGTGGCTCTGCCATGACACGCTGGAATCAGGTATCCGGTTATGCACTGTCATCTTCCAGTTTTTCTAATGTTGGTTCTTCACCACTGAACCAGTATTATGCTCTGGACAGCGGCGCCAATCAGGCTAAAACAACAGCCGGTACCAGCGCCAGTTATTGGCTGATTGGTGCTTACAACCAGTATTTTGGTGGTGGTTTAACAGCGGGTAATGACAACCTGAAATTCAGTGGCTTAACCACTAAAACCTCAGATACTACCCAGGTTTCTGCTCCTGCCAGCTTGTCATTGTTTGCCTTTGCTTTATTAGCTTTTGCCGGCCGGCGCAAAAAGCTGCGTTAATTTTTATTGTGTTACCCAAAGCACCGCTGGCGGTGCTTTTTTATTAGCTGTAATTTATGCCAATAAAAAACCCCGCGCTATAAAGCACGGGGTGTCAGATAAAAAGACAAAGGACAAGGATAGACGTAGTTTGGTGGTGACGTTCAGTTCGCGGTAGCGCTACCTGTTGGTAGCGTATCGCTCACTTGCTCCCGGGAAGTTCCACCAACTCTTCCCAGGCTGCTTACTTTACCGACGCGACGAATTCAGGGTAGGCTTCAATACCACACTCTGACGCATCAACGCCTTCATACTCGGCTTCTTCGCTTACGCGGATGCCTATAACCAGTTTCAATACATACCAAACTATCAGACTGGCAATAAATACCCAGGCGAAGATAGCTGCGGCGCCAATTAACTGGCCAACAAAGCTGGTCCCGTCTTTGGTTAATGGCACCAGTAACAGGCCAAATAAACCTGCGACACCGTGTACAGAAATCGCACCTACCGGATCATCAATTTTCAGCTTATCCAGACCGATAATAGACGCTACAACCAATACGCCACCAATAGCACCGAATAACGTTGCCTGCAGTGCAGTTGGTGTGGATGGCTCAGCAGTAATAGCCACTAAACCCGCCAGAGCGCCGTTTAATGCCATGGTTAAATCTGCTTTACGGAACAACACTACCGACAGTGCCAGCGCAGCTATTGCGCCTGCCGCTGCAGCAGCATTGGTGTTAAGAAATACTACAGCTACCGCATTAGCGTTGCTGATATCGCCCAGCTTTAATACCGAGCCACCGTTAAAACCGAACCAACCCATCCACAAAATCAGGGTACCCAAGGTAGCCATTGGCATATTGGCACCCGGAATGGCATTTACTTTGCCATCTTTGCTGTACTTGCCTTTACGCGCGCCCAGCAGCAATACACCTGCCAGCGCAGCGGCCGCACCGGCCATGTGTACGATGCCTGAACCGGCAAAGTCAGAAAAACCAAATTGGTCATCCAGATTAATACCAAACATGCCCTCTGCGCCCCAGGTCCATGAACCGTGCACCGGATAAATAAAACCAGTCATAACTACGGCAAATGCCAGGAAAGCCCATAATTTCATGCGCTCGGCCACAGCGCCGGAGACGATAGACATAGCAGTAGCTACAAACACCACCTGAAAGAAGAAATCAGATGCAGTAGAGTACACAGCACCGCCGGTGAAGCCATCTTCACGTTCAGCAAAACTGGTTAAGGTAGCATCAACGTCAACGCCGCCGATACCGCTCAAGAAAAACTCGCCGCCATACATAAAGGCGTAACCGCACACCAGATACATGATGCAGGCGATAGAATACAACGCCACGTTCTTAGTCAGAATTTCGGTGGTATTTTTTGCCCGTACCAGGCCAGCTTCCAGCATAGAGAAGCCCGCCGCCATCCACATCACCAATACCCCACAGATCAGGAAGTAAAAGGTGTCCATTGCATACTGTAAGTGATAAATTTGCTCTTGCATGATAACAGCTCCTTATATGGCTTCAGCGTCAGACTCGCCGGTCCGAATACGCACTGCCTGCTCCAGGTCATAAACAAAAATTTTGCCGTCGCCGATACGGCCGGTGTAAGCGGCTTTCTGGATCGCCTCAATCAAACGATCAACCTGATCGTCCAGCGTGGCAATTTCCAGCTTGACCTTAGGCAGGAAGTCGACCTGATACTCAGCACCACGATATAACTCGGTGTGCCCTTTCTGGCGGCCGAAACCTTTTACTTCTGTTACCGTTAAACCTTCTACCCCAATGTCAGCAATAGCTTCGCGTACATCGTCCAGTTTGAACGGCTTGATGATGGCACATACAAGCTTCATATTATGTTCCCTTTAAGTGGTCGTCTTAGCGATTCATTATTTACTAAGGAAGCCTTGTGCCAACTTTTTAAAAAACATAAATATCAATGACTTGATGTAAAGCTGCAATTGCTGATGAAAAAAAACGCACCAAAATGATGCACTCATTCCCCGTGCAAGTGCAGCTACAGGACGGATATCAGGTTGCAATTTCGTAACTGAACTATGTACTATCTGCAGCCCGATATTTTGCAGGATGCATCACTTTGCCTTTCAGCCAACTGTTATTTCGCTACCCCTGGCGGCCTTATCAGCAACGTGTGCTCGACGCCGTTCACCATCACTTAGCCGATAAGCGTTTGCATATTGTTGCCGCCCCCGGAGCAGGTAAAACCAGTTTGGGGCTCGAAGTATTTCGTCTGTTGCAGCAAAACACGCTGGTTTTGTCGCCCACCCGTGTTATCCGTGACCAGTGGCTATTGCGCCTGACTGACTTTTCTGCACAACACAGACAATACCAGCTTAGCTGGGTAAGCACTGATATCAGAGCGCCAGGGGTATTAACGTCAGTGACGTATCAGGCACTACACTGGCAATTAGCAGGTCAGGTGTCAGAAGATCCAACTGAACAAATATCTGACGATGAGGCAACTGAAACTACCCCTGAAGTACTTGATAACAATGAAATTCAATGTTTGATCTCGGCGCTGCAACAACACCGCATTGGCGTTCTTATTCTGGACGAGGCACACCACTTGACTAACGAGTGGTGGCGCGTTTTAGACATCTTGTGTACTGCCATGCCTGAGTTAGTGTTGGTATCACTTACTGCCACACCTCCTTATGATGCACAAAGCCATAACTGGCAACGCTATGAACAGTTGTGTGGCCCGGTAGACGAAGAGATTTCCGTACCAGAACTGGTTAAGGCCGGGACCCTGTGCCCGCACCAGGATTATGTCTGGACTGAAGCTATCAGTGAGAGTGAACAACAGCAGTTTGCTGCTTATGACGATAAGGTGGTTGCGCTGTGCGATAGCTTGTTTAACCAGCCTGAGTTTAATCAGTTGATACAGCAACATAAGTGGCTCTCCAGCACTATTACTGCACGGGATATTTTGCATGCGCCAGAGCTTGCGTTGGCATTATTGGCTTTTTTAGCTGCCCGCCAACACCATTTACCAATCGGCTTATTGCAAATACTGGACTTTCAACCGCAGGATATCCCGACACTAAACCGAATAAACTGGCAAATTCTGCTTAATGCAGTGCTGTTTTCAGACGACTTTGCTGCAGATAAGCCACAGCAACTCTATGTTGCCCAGTTACAGCGCCAGCTTACTGCCAGCCAACTGCTGCAAAAACGCCAGTTACTTTTAAGCAGTAATCCACAGCTGAGCCGGGCTCTGGCACTGAATCCAGTGAAAATTGAAGCCTGTGTACATATTCATCAGCTGGAGTATCAAATACGGAAAAATAGCCTGCGCCAGGTGATCCTGACTGACTATATCCGCGACGAGCAGCTGTCGACCGGCGCTGAAAGTGGAGCCCTGCCTCTGGGTGCCTGGCCGGTATTTAATGCCCTGCTTCAGGCACCTGACACCACTGCAGCCAAGGGGTTACTTACCGGCAGACTTAGCCTGCTACCAACGGTTTTAGCAACAGAACTCAGCGATGAGCTGAGCCTGATGAAACTCAGCGTCAGCCCGTTCTCTGCAGCCCCGGGGTACAGCAGGCTCAGCGGGCCATTGAACGAACAGACCAGTTTATTTACCCGCTTATTAAACAGTGGTCAAATTCAGCTATTAGTGGGTACCAGAGCGCTATTAGGCGAAGGTTGGGATGCTCCGGTGGTTAATTCGCTGATCCTGGCCACTGCCGTTGGCTCTTTTATGCTGACAAACCAAATGCGCGGTCGGGCGATCCGGCTGGACCGTAAAACACCAGATAAAGCCAGCAGTATCTGGCATTTACTGGCCGTAGATACCCGCTCATTTTTTGGCTTACAGGACTTACAAGATCTGGCTCGCCGCTTTGACACCTTTGTCGGTTTGTCAGAGCGCAAAAACACCATAGAAAGTGGCTTTGCCAGACTCAACGCCAGTGAACTGGACAAGCTTGTCAGCAGTAACCGGCAATCTGATCTTATCCGTGTCAGCAACAACACTATGCGCAACAGATTGCAACAAATTACGACACTGCAGCAGCGCTGGCAGCAAGCACTGACACTGGATCATCAGGCGCACGTTGTTCCTGGTGTAAGCACTGAAAAAGTGCCGGGTATTCGCTGGTACCATACGGCAAAGACCTTTAAATATCTGCTGGCTCAACTCACCTTGTTGCTGAGTTTAGGCACTATTGTTTCCTTCTCCATCGCCAGGGCTGGTTTATCGGTAATGTTACTGGTGTTCGCTTTGTGTTTAGTGGCTGGCATACTTTACTTGCTGCCCACTACTGTGCGTACAATCAAAATTATGCTGCGGCATTTACCAATCGACGGCAGTTTAAAACAAATTGGTATGGCACTGACCGAAGCATTATGTCAAACCGGGCATATCAGCACACCGTTCAGGCGGTTAAATGTTCATACGGTCGAGCTGGACGATGGCAATGTCTTTCTTGCCCTGCAAGGCAGCACCTTTTATGAGTCATCACTGTTTGCCGATTGCCTGAATGAGATTCTAGGTCCTATCGACAATCCCAGGTATCTGGTGATCCGCAGCGGAAACTTTCTCGGTATGACACGGGACGATTATCATGCCGTACCGGTGCGTCTGGCGGTTACTAAGGAGCATGCCAGTATTTTTTATCGCTGTTGGAGCAAATATGTCGGCCCCGGAGACCTGATTTACTGCCGCGGTGATAGCGGCAGAGAGAGTTTGTTAAAAGCCCGGATGCAAGCATTTTCATCGGTATTTAAACCACGATCCAAACGCCAAGACCGCTGGTTGTAACGGCTAATCAGCCAGAAACTGCTGCCATTCGCGCAGCAGTTTTAGTAAATCTTCCAGCCCGCATTGCGTGCTCATACCCTGCTCGTCCAGCTGTAAATCGTCATCGGCCAGCTTATCTTGCTGGCGCTGCGGCAACTGCTCAGTGCCGGTATAAAACAGCGTGTTGTGGCTTAAGGTCACTTCGCCGTTTTCTACCTCAAGCAAAAACTCTTTGCCCTGATACTGCATGCTCTGGTGCGGTTTAAGCCCGCTTAGTTGCTGCAGTAATGGCGTATAGGCCTCAGCCTGCTGGCCAAATTCGTCCAGCAAAAAACGGCCCAACACCTCATGCTCCGCCGCCAGCCTGATGCTGAACTGCAGTGTATTGCGATCGTAAATAAAATCGTATTCCATACATCTCGTCCGTACAAAGGAAATGGCTGATGGTTATTTGCGCAGCTTCTCCCTGGCGGGTTTGCATCCCCAATGGGGCGACACAGGGTGTCTGAGCGAACGTGCAGCGGGCGCGAGTTACTGTGGCGAGCCCGGTGGGCGTTGCAATTCCGCCCGCGCAAATAATCTTTCAGCCGGTCGCTGCTAAAATTGTAGCCGCTCGCCGTATATTAGCGAGCAGAAAAAAGGCCTGCGGTAGCAGGCCTTTAGCATTACAGCGCTTATTACACCGCTTGCTGAATAATCACGTTATCCGCTTTTTTGGTGTACTGCGGCATCTTATGGAAGTTCAGGTAACGGTAGGTATCGGCCGCTGTCGCGTCGATTTGCTTAGCGTATTCCATATACTCGGCTACCGTTGGCAAGCGACCGATAATAGAGGCTACCGCTGCCAGCTCTGCAGACGCTAAGTACACATCGGCCCCCTGACCTAAACGGTTAGGGAAGTTACGCGTAGAGGTAGACACTACTGTTGAGTTCTCGGCTACGCGTGCCTGGTTACCCATACACAGTGAACAGCCTGGCATCTCAGTGCGGGCACCTACTTTACCGAAAATGCTGTAATAACCTTCTTCAGTTAACTGCGCCTGGTCCATCTTGGTTGGCGGGGCAATCCACAGGCGGGTTGGCAGCTGGCCTTTGTATTTATCCAGTAACTTACCCGCTGCGCGGAAATGGCCGATGTTGGTCATACAAGAACCGATAAACACTTCATCAATTTTATCGCCAGCTACATCAGACAGTAAGCGCGCATCGTCCGGATCGTTTGGTGCACACAGTACCGGCTCTTTAATGTCCGCCAGGTCAATTTCGATAATTTCGCTGTATTCAGCATCGGCATCAGCCGACATCAGCTGCGGATCTTTCAGCCAGGCTTGCATCGCGTTAATACGACGCTCGATAGTACGTACATCGCCGTAACCTTCAGAGATCATCCATTTGAGCATAACAATGTTTGATTCTAAGTATTCAGCAATAGAGGCATCTGAAAGCTTGATACTACAACCGGCAGCTGAACGCTCGGCAGAGGCATCAGATAACTCAAACGCTTGTTCTACCGTTAAGTTTGGTAAACCTTCGATTTCCAAAATACGGCCGGAGAAGATGTTCTTCTTGCCTTTCTTATCAACAGTTAACAAACCTTTTTGGATAGCAACGTACGGAATAGCATGCACTAAGTCGCGCAGCGTAATACCAGGCTGCATCTCACCTTTAAAGCGCACTAATACCGACTCCGGCATATCCAGTGGCATAACACCGGTAGCGGCAGCAAACGCCACCAAACCAGAACCGGCCGGGAACGAAATACCAATCGGGAAACGGGTGTGCGAGTCACCACCGGTACCAACGGTATCAGGCAGTAACATGCGGTTTAACCAGCTGTGGATAATACCATCGCCAGGGCGCAGCGCTACGCCGCCACGGTTCATAATAAAGTCCGGCAGTGTGTGGTGCGTATCAACGTCTACCGGCTTCGGATAAGCGGCAGTGTGACAGAACGACTGCATAGTTAAGTCAGCCGAGAAGCCCAAACAGGCTAAGTCTTTTAACTCGTCGCGCGTCATCGGGCCGGTCGTATCTTGCGAGCCTACTGTGGTCATTTTTGGTTCACAGTAAGTGCCCGGGCGTACGCCTTTCACGCCGCAAGCTTTACCCACCATTTTCTGCGCCAGCGTAAAGCCTTTGCCAGAATCTACTTTAGCTTGTGGACGACGGAATTTTTCCGAAGGGCCATGGCCTAAAAATTCACGCGCACGGTCGGTTAAACCACGGCCGATAATCAATGGAATACGGCCACCGGCACGTACTTCGTCAATTAATACATCGGTTGCCAGGCTAAATTCTGCCAGCACTTCGTCAGTGCCGTGGCGAACCACTTTGCCTTCGAACGGCAGAATGTCGATCACATCGCCCATTTCCAGCTTGGAAACATCAACTTCAATCGGCAGCGCGCCTGAGTCTTCCATAGTGTTGAAGAAGATTGGCGCAATTTTGCCACCCAGTACAAAACCACCACCGCGCTTATTTGGCACGTAAGGGATGTCGTCACCCATAAACCACAGCACTGAGTTAGTTGCTGATTTACGTGATGAACCGGTACCTACTACATCGCCAACATAGGCCAGCGGGAAGCCTTTTGTGTTCAGCTCGTCTAACTGCTTGATTGGGCCAACCGTGCCTGGCTGATCCGGGTTAATGCCTTCACGGGCATTTTTCAGCATGGCTAAGGCATGCAGTGGGATATCCGGCCGTGACCAGGCATCCGGTGCCGGTGACAAGTCATCAGTGTTGGTTTCGCCAGACACTTTAAATACGGTAACAGTAATTTTTTCTGCCAGGGCTGGCTTGGCTTCAAACCACTGCGCATCAGCCCAGCTTTGCACTACTTGTTTAGCATGCGCATTGCCGGCATCGGCTTTTTCAGTCACATCATGGAAAGCATCGAAAATCAGCAAAGTGTGCGACAGCGCTTTGGCAGCCATAGGCGCCAGCTTGTCGTTGTCCAGCAGGCTGATTAACGGCTGAATATTGTAGCCGCCCATCATGGTACCCAGAAGCTCAGTGGCGTATTCGGCACTGATCAGGCTGCTTGACGCTTCGCCTTTGGCCAGCGCAGCTAAAAAGCCGGCTTTAACATAAGCGGCTTCGTCTACACCTGGTGGTACACGGTTTACCAGTAAATCAACTAAGGTGTCTTCTTCACCTTTTGGCGGGTTCTTTAACAGTTCAACTAAGGCGGCTACCTGCTCTGCATTGAGCGGTTTTGGCGGGATACCTTGCGCTGCGCGCTCGGCCACATGTTCGCGATATTGTTGTAGCACAGTATGATCCTCTTGGTCGTTGCCGGCAGTCTTGCTACTGCGGCGTCATTTCACTGAAATGAATGGGCGTAATTATATGAAAATTCGGGCCAGATTGACATCAGGCCGTTAACCACCCTACTTATAGTGGGTATAAATTCTGTGAATATAAAACCGGATGTTATATATTCTTTATTATAGTGGTCAGACCTCATTGCTTATAATAGAGGTTGGAATCCCGAGCCGGGCGCCACAGAGTGTCTGAGCCGGCGACAAATTCGTCAGGAACGAATTTGAACAGCTTACAAATACACAAAAAAGGCTGAGCAGTTACCTACTCAGCCTGTGCAGTGTAGCAGATTTTTATTACCCAATGGATTTACGGTTACCAGATCTTAACGCGCTGCTCCGGCGGTAAATACATCTTATCGCCTTCTTTAATATCAAACGCCGTATAAAACTGCGGAATATTCGGCAGCACACCAATAACACGGTAATGCGCCGGTGAGTGCGGCCCGGTGCTTAACTGACGGCGCAAGGCTTCTTCACGAAACTTAGTACGCCAAACCTGCGCCCAACTGATAAAGAAGCGCTGATCGCCGGTAAAGCCATCCATAACCGGAGCGTCTTTACCTTCCAGTGACAAATGGTAGGCTTTTAACGCGACTGTCATACCACCTAAGTCACCGATGTTTTCACCCAGTGCCACAGCGCCGTTTACCGTAACGCCCGGTAATGGCTCAAAGCGGTTGTACTGGCCAATTAACTTAGCTCCACGCGCCTGGAACTGGCCTTTGTCTTGCTCTGTCCACCAGTTACGTAAGTTACCGTTACCATCATACTTTGCGCCCTGGTCATCAAAACCGTGACCAATTTCATGGCCGATAACGCCGCCAATACCACCGTAGTTCACTGCGTCGTCAGCTTCCATATTAAAAAATGGCGGTTGCAAAATAGCGGCAGGGAACACAATTTCATTGTTTACCGGGTTGTAGTAAGCATTTACCGTTTGCGGCGTCATAAACCACTCGCCTTTATCGATTGGCTTACCCAGCTTGTTAAGCATGTCATCATAGGCCCAGTGGCTGGCACGCATAAAGTTGCCGACTAAATCATCTGCTTTAATTTCCAGCGCTGAGTAATCTTTCCATTTATCCGGGTAACCAATTTTTGGCGTAAAGGTGCTGAGCTTTTCCAGCGCAGCCACTTTGGTTTCTTCGGTCATCCATTCTAGTTCTTTAATGGAGATTTCGTAAGCTTTAATCAGGTTAGCAACCAGCTCTTCCATCCGCGCTTTGGCTTCTGGTTTAAAGTGGCGCTCGACATACAGCTTGCCGGTCAGCTCACCCAACACCTGATCCGAGGCATCTACCGCGCGCTTCCAGCGAGGTTGTTGTTGCTCAATACCACTTAAGGTAGTGCCGAAAAAGGCAAATTTACGCTCGGCAAAGTTGCTGCTTAAACTATCGGCATAGCCATTAATAGCTTTGATGCTTAAATAATCCTGCCAGCTTTGTAGATCAGTGTCTGCCAGCACCTTGCTAAAACCTTCGAAGTAAGACGGCTGGCTAACAATAATATCTGTTACCGCGCTTAACTTAGCCCCACTGGCAAATGCCGCCCAGTCAAAGCTACCCATACTGCTGTTAAGGTCAGTGGCAGACATTTTGTTATAGGTTTTATCGGCATTACGGCTTTCCAGCCGGGTCCAGTGGTGCTCTGCCAGCGCTTTTTCCAGCGCGTAAACACGCTCGGCAGCCGCAGCAGCATCAGTGTGGCCTGCCAGAGTAAACATATCCGTTAAGTACGCTTTATACTGGTTAATAATATTTAATGAGGCTTCATCATCTTTAAAATAGTAATCACGGTCAGGTAAGCCTAAACCACCCTGGCCCAGATATACCGCATACTCGGAAGAATTTTTTGCATCGTTATTAACATACCAGCCAAACGGAATGGCTACACCATCACGTTGCAGGCTGGCAAAAAGCGCCGCTAACTGGCTTTTGTCTGTTAGCGCTTTAATGGCATCCAGTTGTGGCTGCAGTGGGCTTAAACCCAGCTTTTCAATCGTGGCTTCATCCATAAAACTGTTGTAAAAACTGCCCAGTTTTTGCTCGTCTGAGCCGGCTTTTAAATCTGCACGGGCCGACACTTCATCAATAATGGCTTTTACTGCCTGCTGCGAGTTGTCGTTCAAAATATGGAAGGAGCCATAAGACGCTTTATCCGCCGGGATAGGTGTTTCAGCCAGCCATTTGCCGTTAATGGCCAGGAAGAAGTCTTCACTGAATTTTACCGCAGGGTCAAAATACTGCTGATCAATACCCGATACCAGCGGTGCTTTAGCTTCAACAGCCGCCGCAGCCGGGATTTGAGTTTGAGTGGTGTCCTGTTTGTTACACGCCGTAAGGCCAAGCGCCAGCGCCACAGAGGCGGCAGCTAAAGTAAGTTTCTTCATTGTTGTTATCCTGATGGGGTTACTTATAATTACGCAGCTTTATACTACTCCGTTGTATAACTGATGCCAAACCAACGCTGCTACGAAGTTGTAACAAGTTATAAAAACGCTATGATGCTAGCCAATAAACCATTCGAGAGACCAAAAGCATGGACAACCTGCAACATGCCAACCAACTGCTGCAATGGCGTGAACAACGCCAGCTAAGTGCCGAGCAGCTGCAGCAAGCGGGCAGCCAGACCCCACTGCAACCTGCTACGGGCCTTTGGTTAGCGCAGGCTAATCTTATTTTACTATTCGGCACTGTGGTACTGCTGGGCGCTGCCGTAATTTTCTTCCTCGCGCATAACTGGCCGTTTATGCATTACTTTACTAAGTTTGCGCTGGCCGCCGGTGCGCTGGTACTATCCGGCGTTATTGCTAAACGCAGCGCCCCTGCCAGCCTGGTGCAGCGTGCGGCGTTACTCAGTGCTGCCATACTGACAGGTGCCTTACTGGCACTGATTGGCCAGACTTACCAAACAGGTGCAGATATCTGGCAGCTATTTGCCAGTTGGGCTGCGCTTATTACGCCGCTGGTGCTGCTATCTAAAAGCCGGGCCTGTTATTTACTCTGGTTTGTGGTGCTGGAACTCGCGCTTGGCCGTTATTTAATGACCCAATCCGAGCTTCTCTGGCTGCTGGCAGGCGCTCCAATGATACTCAGACTGGCGCTGGCAAATCTGGTAATTATGCTATTTGCCGAGTTTGCGCTGCCACGGCTGGGGGTTAAAGCTAATCAAACACTGGTCCGGCTTTCGGCGCTGATATTAGTAGCCCCATTAACGCTTGGTGCAGGTCTTGCGGCGTGGGACAACGGATACCAGCTTAACCTGCTGGTGTATCTGCCACTAACTGCCGTGCTGACACTGTGGTACTGGCGCCAGCGCCGTGATGTGTTGATCCTGGCTTTACTGGCCTTTAGCGCAATTACCGTGGCAACCGCAATGCTGGCAAGCTTGCTGGAAAGTGCTGATGACTTTTTTGCCATGAATTTGTTAGCGCTGTTTGTTATTGGCAGTAGCGTCGCTGCTGTTATCTGGCTGAAAAAGCTCCAACAAACAGCAGTAGGGAAAACAACATGAGCAACCATACGAAACTCAGTACCCAACTGCAGCACGCCGGTATTATTGATACCACCAAAGCGCAGCAACTGCACGCAGCGGCCAGTCCCTGGTGGCTGCAGATTCTGCTTGGCATAGCCGCCTGGATAGCGTCTATTTTGATTATCGGCTCTTTTTTAGGCCCGTTACTGGCACTGGCCGATAATAACCCGGTGCGCATTGCTGCCGCCGTTATGTTGCTGGCTGCAGCTATCTGGCTGACAAGCCGCAAGCAAGAGTTTTTACAGCAAATGGCGGTAGCCATTGCGCTGGCCGGCCAGGGGTTACTGGTATACGTTATCTACGATGTGCCAGGCTTAAACGATGAAACCGCGCGCTATGCCTGTGCGGTTATCAGCATCTTGCTACTGCTAAGCCCGCTAAACCAGTTGCATCAGCGGGCCAGCCTCAGCATAGCGTTGTTGTGCCTGTTATCGCTGGTAAGTTCCGCCCCGTTGCTTGCAGTTGTCAGCAGCCTGCTGGCTATGGCGGCCGCACTGTTATGGTGCAGCCGGCTAAAATGGGCCGGCTTTGCCCGGGCTACTACCATTAAAAGCCTGCTGGAAGTTATAACTCTGGCAGCGCTGGCGCTAACGTTATTCGGCCAGTCTTTATTGTGGCTGGACGCCGGTTACTGGCTGGATAACAGGCTGGATATGGCCCGTGCCCTGTATAGCGCACTTGGCAGTGTATTATTAATTTCAACCGTATTCTGGCTAAGCCGGCTGGCAACAGTGCCCAGCCGTCTGGCACTGCTTACAATAACCGTTTTGCTGTGTATTTTGCTGTACCCGGCATCCGGTTTACTGGTTAGCACAGCGTTAATGCTGGCCTGTTTTTATGGCTGCAGCAGAAACTGGTACGCGTTATGTCTGCTTAGCATGTTGCTGGCCATCAGCCAGTTTTACTACAGTTTACAGCTTAATTTGTTACATAAATCCGGCATCTTAGCCCTTAGCGGTATAACGCTACTGGCAGCCTGGTTATTGTTACAGCGCTATCAGCGGAGACTTGTATGAGCATCACCTTACAACGCCGTGCTATTGCGGCGGCTTTGCTACTTATTCTTGCCGCAGCAGGTTTTGCTATCTGGCAGTTTGAGCAAACATTAAAAACCGGCCGGGTGGTTAACATCGCTTTGGCACCGCTGGACCCACGGTCAATTATGCAGGGCGATTATATGGCGCTGGCTTATGCGATTGATCGCGAATTACCCGAAGATGCTACGCACTATAAATACGCCTGGCTAAATGTCGATGCCGAACAACGCGCCAGTTTACACAGCCTGAGTAACAACCTGCCGCAAGACCCACAGCTGGTTGCAGTATTGCTGCGCTGGCGCGACGGTATTATTAGTGTTGGCCCTAATGCATTCTTTTTTGCTGAAGGTACAGGCGCACAGTATGAACAGGCACCGTATGGTCAGTTCCGGGTAGATGCCAGCGGCAAGGCATTGCTGGTAGGCCTATTGGATGAGAATTTGCAGTTATTGGGAGAAAATAACCGCTGAACCCTGCTCTCTTCGCAGGTCGAACCGGTTTGCCCACGCCAACACGCCGTAAACCCATCCCTGGGGGCTCGATTCGGCCATCCTGGCCTGCAACGGTTGGCTTAGGGCAAACCGATTCTCACTGAAATTATTCGTCGGCACGTTCACACTGATAACAGCCCGGACTGCGCGGGCAGCTATTACCGCGGGCGCAAATCAGCTGCACCGGTTTTTGTAAGCTGCGGGCCACCCAGTTAATATTCAGAATATTCGCCACACTGGTCAGCGCGGTTTGAATAACTCTAGGCACTTTAGCGCCGCCGCTGCTGCCAACGCACAGCTGCTTTAACTCTGCAGCCATGCTATCAGCATCAACGCCTTGCGCCAGCAACGCCGGGTTTAAATCAATACCGGCACACAATACATGGGTATTACCGGCCAAATCGCTGACTTTGGTTGACTCGCAGCAGTAAATACGCGGCGCGCCGTTAACATCCAGCAACGACAACTGCGCGCTGCTGGCTACGCCTTCAACATCAAACATCCGAAACACTGCCCAATGCTGGCAAGGGTCTTCAACCTGACGCATATTGCCCCACGGCAGCGGTATACCATTGCCGCGATACACGGCTTTGAGTTTACCCGGCGTATAAGCATCAAAATAATGCCAGTGCGTATAGGGTGATACCGCCGTCATACGGCGCATAGCCACAGACGCCGATACCCCTGCTTGCTGATGCGTGCTGATCTCATAACCGTGGCGGTCCAGCAACTGGCGAAACGGCAACTTGGGGCACAGCAAAGCTCCGGCAAAAAAGCTAGATTCAAAATCACGCCAGGCATGCAAAATATCCTGCGGTTGCACGGCAGTGGAATCCGACAAGTCATCATCACGCGCCCCACCCACCATCATGCTGCTTTTTACGCCGTCTTTATTGTGCAGCACCGCATGGCCGATATGCACCGCCAGTTCGTACTTTAACCGCGTAGGAAACTGCTGCAGTAAGCTGTTTAAATGCAAGGTATTGGGCGGGGTAAAAAACGACGTGGATACGTTTTTTGACAATACCCCCAGCTCGTCCAACAGCTCTTTTGGTGCCTCTTTAAACCACTTAATGTTTAAGCCCAGCTGTTTAATAATTGCCAGTAAGTCTTCGACACTCAACGGCATGCGTTTTTGCCCGACACCCTCCGCTGCCCGCTCCAGTTCAGGAAAGTGATTTTGGTTGTGCTCCTGATGTGCACGAATTAATAACTGGGCAAACTGCTTACCGCTAGTGCCGGTTTGCGACAACATCTCCGGAATGGCAATTTGCAAAATATCGTTGGAAAACAGAAAGCCCGGTTCCAGCGCCATACCGCTGATGCCGCCTTTACTGCCTTTTTGCGGTGTTAAGTCCTCGCCAGCATCTTCACCATCGAGAAACCAGTCGATGTCTTTTTGAAATACTTCAGCAATCACCTCCAGCATTTCAATGCCGGGTACGCGCTTACCGCGTTCAATCATTGACAGATAAGACACCGACGGCGCCTGCTCCGGATCGACACGGATACAGCGGGTGGATAAATCTTCCATAGTTAAGTTGTTGCGTTTCCTCAGGTTTCTTATCTTGGTTCCGAGGAAATGCGACTTTCTGAGCAGGCTTTTGTTTATTTTCATTTTGTAAAATTCACACTGTAAAATTTCTATTGTGAAATTATGCTGATTTTTAGCCTAGACTAGTTTTTAACCGATAGCAACTGGTCTGACGTTTAACGCGGATGATCAGTAAAGTAGATGTTCAGATGCTGACAGCGCAGGGATGGCAGCACCTGAACATCGGTTAATTAAACTGATTACAAGAGACGAGGATGACATCATGACAACACTGGCCCAACACCACAGCACTCCATCACAGAGCCATACCGCCTGGATGGCGACCGAGCTTAGCGTGATTAACGAGCTGAACCAGCGCCATGTCAAACAGGTAATGGATTACTCAAAAGGCTTTTTAGACAAAACCTTTCCGCTGCAGCAAGGTTCGCACAAAGACGTATGCAGTTACGTAGTGTACTACCAGCAGCTGTTGGCATTTTTTGCCGACGGAAGTACCAGCGGTTTGCAAAGCCCGGCGCAGTTTGTTGCGTTAAGCGGCCACCGTGAAGCGCCCTGCTCTATTGTGCTGAACAACAATGGCCGCCACGTTGAGCTTATTTTAAACCGCAGCGGCATTAATGGCTGTCAGGATAAAGCCAGCATTGATGATATTCAGCTACAAACCTCAGAGCCGGATTGCGTCTGGTTTAGCATGGTAACCGGCCGCCAGGTTAGCTGCGCCCATAAAGGTAATAAGCAGTTTACCTGCAAAGACGGCCAGCCATATTCATTGGTATAGCATCTACAACCCCTGAAGTTACCTGCTCAACTTCAGGGGTTGTACAAAAGCGGGTTAAACAGCGGAAATAAATCTCATATATGTTTATTTTAATAGCTGAACATGTAAAAATCCTGCATCCACTAAATAATGCCCCAATAAGAGTTTTATATGTGCCTGATGAAACACCTGGCCACAGTTATTTTGCTATTAACTCTTAACGGCTGCACTGTGCTCGGTATGATTGCAGATGGGGCAGCCGAAAACAAAGCTGAGAAACACCGTCCAGTAATGGAGCAAGGCTCAAGTAAAGAACGCATTAGCACTCTTAGCCAAATTGGCCTTGAAGCAGATATTGCCATTGTAAAAAAAATTAAAGATGTACTGACCCCTGAGCAAAACAAGCCTAAAGTACGCTGTACCATGGAAAACGGCCTGCGCATTTGTTATGAAGAAGGCGCTGAAGGCTACTAAAAACCGCTTTTCTGTTACGTGGCACTAAAGTTTTCCGGGCAGCAGCCGATACATGGCCACCGATACTTTAAGCCGCCTGCCTTTTATGCAAATTAATACTCTGCAACCCCAGCCTGTTAGCTTAAAACTCAACCAGCCAAAACAAACGGCAGCCGGTGCAACCACCTCTGCTACCAATAACAATACTATGCAGGGTGCTTATGTCAGCTTGTCAGAGCTGGGCAAAACTAAAGCAAAACAAGCAGAGCAAAATAAAGATATTGATGACAGCAATCTGCCGGATATTATTAAGCAAATATTAAAAACTATCCGCGATCTTAAGCAGCAAATTGCCGATAAGCAGGCCGAAATAGATAAAGCAACACAAGATGGGCTGCAATCAGAACAACAGCGGGAAAAACTAAAGCTATTGCAAACTGAGCTAGGCATGCTGAACAGCGCCCTTGGCAGCGCCCAACAAAGCCTGAATAAAGCTATGCAGCAGCAAAATCTAAGCGATGAACAAATACAAACTGCCTTAGCGCTGATGCTATAACGCTAAATAGCTTAGTTACACTGCAGCTGTTTACGCTGGCGTCTATCGGTTGCAACCAACAACAGTTCATCCACATTCGTCGTACTTTTTTGGCAAACGGGGCTTATGCTAACCGCCACTTCGACGTTATTGCCATTCTTGTCGGTCATGCTGGTATCTAACTGCAGGATTTCAGCTTTGCCAAAGCCCGCTCTACCTTTTGCTGTAAATATCGCCCGCAAACGGTGTAGTGCTTCACTGGCAGTATCGGTTTGCCCAAACAGCGTCATAATGTTTTGCCCGGCAAGGCTCCCGGCCTTATAACGCAGTAAAGTTTCTGCAGAAGAGTTATTAAAACGCACGGTGCCATCCGGGCTTAATACCATAATAGCTAACTCAGTGGCTGAATTTAGTACAGCTTGCAGCCTGGCATTGGCTTTTTGTAACCTCTGGGCATATATCATGGTGTCGTTTTGGGTTTTCAGCAGTTCCCGTTCAAAGCGGGAGCGTTCACGTGCAGGAAAAATAACCCAGCGATAACACTGCTGCTGGCGAAACTCGCCACGGCTGCAATTAAGTAATACAGGCAGCCGAGGCTCTGTGCGGGCGCGTACTTTAAGATAAATTTCTTTCACACAGCCCTGGCGGTGTAATAGTGGCCAAACATGGGTTTGCAAAAAAATCTGTGACGCTTTTGGGAAGATCTCACTGATATTGGCATTAGTAGCACAGTCGCCAAATTCGTTGGTAAATGCGCTATTTACCTGCAGCACAATTCCCACCTCGTCTGTAATTACCAGCGGACAAGGCAGAAAATTTATATCATCTGTAATAACTACCTCCATCCTGCGCAGCCAGATATTGCGACATGGCATCAATAACCAGCTGTGGGTGGCTCATATGAGCAACATGGCCCGCCACATCCAATACTACCAACTCACTGTTTTTTAGCTGAAGGTGCACAAACTCGCCTACTGCAACCGAAGCCAGCGCATCCTGTTTATGCTGCAACACTAAACACGGTGTTGCCACTTTGGCGAAATCGTCGCGGTTGTCAGCAAAAAACGTGGCTTTGGCAAACTGTTTCATCACCAGCGGATCGGTAGAGCAAAAGCTGTCTGACAGCTGTCCGCTAATAATGCCCGCTTCGCCAGCGACTACAGGCGCCAGATAGTTGGCCCAGCCCAGATAGTTTTGCTGCATTAAATCCAGTAGCTCGTGCAAATCGGATGGCTCAAAGCCACCGAAATAATGCGGCGGGGAGTTGCGAAAACACGGTGATGGGCCAAGCAAAATCATATTAGAAAACAGTCCCGGCCGGGCTATAGCCGCCAGAATACCAATACTACAACTAACCGAATGGCCAACAAAAACAACATTGTTGGTTAAGCCCAACGCTGCGCAAATTTCAATAATGTCCTGCGCATAGCCCTGCAAAGTAGCGTAGCGCCCGACATCATAGGCACTGATATCTGACTGGCCGCTGCCGACATAGTCAAACAGCAGTTGAAAATGGCTGTTTTGAAACGCAGGAGTTATCTGATTCCACATGGTCTGGTCGCAGCCAAAACCATGGCCATACAACAGCACCGGCGCCACCGGATCGCCAACAGTTTGCACATTATTTCTTTGCAGAATATTCATTAAGCCTGTGTTCGCAACAAATATATCAAAACGTACCTTTTACAGGTTTTTCATCATACTGTCACTTCTGCTAAAAACAAAGCTGAACAGAGAGCCTGATTGTGGTTATATATATGCAACGCCATAATTTAAAGCGGCTGAGACTGATGAGTTCTTTAGCCACGCATTGGTCATGCCACCACAAAATGCTATTTTATCTGTCTGGCAACTTTCAATATCTGATTAGCAGCACAACTGAAGTGCAGCCAATACCCAACATGCCATAACTGAGCTTTAACAATGCAAGATCTGATTTACCTGCGCCACTATCCCGACACATTACAACAGCAAGTACGCCAGTTGCTAGCTGAAGACCAGCTAGGCAGCGCCTTACAGCGCCGATACCCCAACCAAAGCCACAGCGTGCAAACCGACAAAGCCTTGTATGAATTTACGCAGGAGCTAAAACGGCAATGGCTACGCAGCAGCGAGCCGGTTAGCAAAGTGATATTCGACCCCAAAATTCATATTATTAACAACGCCCTGGGTACTCATACCCAAATTAGCCGGGTGCAGGGTGGCAAATTAAAAAGCAAAAATGAGATCAGAATAGCCGCACTATTAAAGCAGCTCCCCCTACCGCTACTACAAATGGTGGTGGTGCACGAACTGGCGCACTTACGCGAAAAAGACCACAACAAAGCTTTTTACAAGCTGTGTCAGCATATGCAGCCCGATTATCACCAGTTGGAGCTGGACTTACGCCTGTATCTCACCTTATTTGAACAGGACAATGCCGTATCAACATAACTACCCTGCTCGCTCAACTGAACAGAAACCACAGCCAGACAACAGCGAGCACCAGCAAAGCCGCACCAATCTGACGCGAATAACGCTTCCACAGCTTTAGTGCCGATTCACCGGCGACTTTTACCAGTATTACCAGACCGAAATAACGCACCGACCGCGACAACGTCACCGCAATTAAAAACAACAAGAATGAATAACCCGTAGCGCCGGCTGCCAGCATCGCTATTTGTAGTGGCGTAGGCGTTACGCCTACCGCCAACACTGACACAAAACCATTATTGTGTATTTCCTCAGCAAAGCTGTCATAAGCCTGTGCCCCGCCAAACAGGCTGATCAAGGTGTCACCCCATTGCTCCATCGCCAGCGCACCCAGCCAATATCCCAGCGCGGCAGCTGTGATGTTGCCAGCCAGTGCCACAGAGGCAATGGTCCAACGCCGCCGCGACTGGCTAAGCATCCACGGAATTAAAATCGCCTCTATCGGTATCGGTATAATCAGCGTTTCCATCATCGACAGCACAAATAACAATGGCAATGCGTAGGCAGACCGATCAAGACGGTCCAGCCAGGTTTCGGCCGATAATTCTTTAGAATCCAGCATCGTATTACAAATCCTAATAAGCCTGCTTTTCACATCTGGCAGAAGCAGGCAGCAACGTAAAAAATAACGCGGTGCAGTGCTGAACATTATCGCGGTTAGCCTGCAGGCATTATCTTACCTGCGAGTTATAAAACTTCACACTTAGCTTCAATTTGATTGCAATCAATTACATTTCATAGCCAGCTGACACGCTACCATTTTGGCTAAACTCCTGTCGAGAAATAGCATGATGAAAATTAGCGACTTCCCACTGCTGGCTGGCAGCCTGTTGCTGCTAACCGGCTGCGATATTGAATACGGTACCCTGCCAGAATATTATTATGATTTTCGCCAGAGTACTCACCAGTGGCAGCCGGGCTTTTCTGATTACCCCAGCGACAACGCTGATATCTATCAACTGCAAAGTGGTATGCGCAACCTGCCAGCAGGTTTCTCCGGTAAAGGCCTTTATCTGGCAGGCATAAACCGCAGCGACGATTTGTTTATGTACATCAAAAAGCAAATAACCGGGTTAGAACCTTCCACCCGCTATCAGTTGTCGGCTTCACTGCGCTTTTTAACCGATGCCGGTGCAGATTGTGCAGGTGTAGGCGGTGCTCCGGGCGAGTCGGTTTACTTAAAATTTGGTTACGCTGCAGCAGAGCCCAAACAAGCCGGTTACTATTTAAATGCCGATAAAGGCAACCAAAGCCGGGACGGTACCCAGGCCCGTGTTATCGGCAACATCGCCGCGCCTGAATTAAGCTGTGACGGCCAAACCTTTGCCAGCAAAACTGTTAGCGGTAGCGGCAATACACCGCTGCAATTTACCAGCAACGCCGACGGCACTGTCTGGGTGTTTATCGGTACAGATTCTGGCTTTGAGGGCTTAACCCGGCTGTATTATCAGGAGCTGGAGCTAAGGTTCAGGAAGATATAACAGAGCGAAATACAGGCCAACAAAAATATGAAAAAGCCGCTATTGCGGCTTAATTTACGTTACAACGCACTGACCGCAGTTGGCACAAAGGCAGGAATATGCCAGCATTGCGCACCTGACAGTATTTTTTCTGCGCCTTTGGCTGCCATCTGCTGTATCAGCACCTGATCAACAATCGCCGTTGCCATTTGTGCCATATTGTTAAAATCATCAATGCCATTATTGGCAAAACCTTTACGGGTACGATGAATATTAAATTTGGACGAAAAGCTTCTGCCAAAAGCCTGCTCTACGCCCTGTTTGCCGAGGATAAAACCATAAAGCCCACCCCATGTTGCCGCTGGGTTATCTGAATCCCACCCGGCAAGCACGGCTATTTTGATGGTGTGCTGCATATCACCCTCACCGTAAAACAAACTAACCAGACTGGCAGCAAAGTTTATGCCCGCTGCAAAACAGCCGTTGCAATATAACTTTTTACGGCTTATCTCATAACCATCTTCTTCCTGCAGTTGATAACGCTGATACAGTTTGTCTCTGGCTTCTTCCCACGGTATGCCTGACTGATATAACGACAAGACAAAATCAAACATTTTTGCCGGATATTGGTTTGGCGGCAATGCTGCCCGGGCTTGTTTAGCAATGTGTATTATCTGCGGCTGTATCTGTTTAGTACTATCAATACCCGCTGCCAGCGCGTGCAACTCCACATAAAAATTAGCAATGTCTGCCGCTTCGCCATAGGCTGTTGTGCGTATGGGTAAATAGGCCAGCGCCGATGCGATATCAGGGCGAAAAGGTGCCAAAACGCCAAACAGCTCAGTAGTAAGCTGAGCATCAATCATGTCGTAGTGCGGGTTATAGGCAGGCATGCCGGTATAAGGCGGCAACATATCTTGCTGCATTAAATCGAACGCTTGTTGATTTGACACCCATAAAAAATTCTCCGGCTTACCTTCAGCCGTTTTAAACGGGGTGTCAGCATCAGTATAAATATGCGCTAACCAACCGTTGCGAATTTGCTCAGCACTTAGCAGAGGTTGCCTGGTGTTATGCATTAACTGCAGATAAATATACTCAATATCACTGTCATCATCCGAGCCCCACACTTCATTTTCACCTGCAACCACCCAATCAATCGTTTCCGATAACTGGCTGGGAATACCCTGGCCCCAAATACTGGGCTGATCCTTTGTTTGCCAATCATTGCGGGTATAAAAAACGCCTGCAGGCCCCTCGCCGCCAATTTTGTCCATTTCAGTTACCAGGCCAGTCCAGTTGCCAATACTCATGCCAAGCCAGAAACCATGAACTTTATCGGCATAATCTTGTTTTAGCATCAGGTATGAACCCGCCGGTGCCTGCCTGCAAACATCTGCTGCAGGTGCAGGTTGTGCAAATGAAACAACAGGCATAACCAACATCAATAGGATCAGGGAAATTTGGCAACGAGAAAACCGCATAAAACCTCTAAATGTAAGCGCTAACATTTTGCTATTTTATGCAGCAATCTGCTGGTTACGTCAAGATTAATCACTGGCCAGTAGCCAGTGGTCGGCAGTGCATCAAGCGCACAAGATTTGTGCCTGGTTAAACTAAAACAACGACAATCCCAGCTCGTCGGCCAGCTGTTGAATTAACTGCATCGCCACCACCGAGTTACCATAGCTGTTCAGTGGCGGGCTCCAGGCGGTTATCACACCAAATTGCGGCACTATCGCCACAATGGCGCCGCCTACACCACTTTTTGCTGGTAAGCCGACTTTAAAGGCAAACTCGCCGGACTGATCATACATACCACTGGTAGATAAAATGGCGTTTACGCGGTGTGCATCGCGCCGGCTGCAAATTTGCTCGTTGTTTTGCGGCTGTACACCGCGGTTAGCTAAAAACAATAACGAGCGCGCCAGTTGCTCGCAGCTGATTGCGGTGGCGCATTGGTAAAAATAGTGTTCCAGCACTTGCGGCACGTCCGCTTCAATATTACCGAAACTTTTCATCAGATACGCCATAGCTGCGTTACGGTTGCCGTGCTCCAGCTCAGACAAATACACCTGCTGGTCGGCATAAATGGCTTCTTCCCCGGTTAAACGGCGTAAAAAGGTTAAAAAGGCGGTTTTGCTGGCCGAGTAATGGCTAACCAGCACATCGGCCACTACAATGGCACCGGCATTAATCACCGGGTTACGTGGTATCCCCTGCTCCCACTCCAACTGTACGATAGAATTAAACGGCTGACCGGACGGCTCCATATTTACCCGTTGCCACAGCTCATCGCCCAGCCGGTTCATCGCCATTACCAGACCAAAGATTTTCGAAATGCTTTGCAACGAAAAGTTCTGCTGTGCCGCACCGGCACTATGCAGCCGGCCATCCAGCGTGGCCACGGCTACTGCAGCCTGCTGCGGCGCTACCTGCGCCAGCGCCGGAATATAATCGGCTACTTTGCCACTGCTGTATAATGGCTGGCTCTGCGCTAACATTTGCTGCAACAAGGCACTAAGATCGGTGGTGTTCGTTATCGGCAAGGCTGCCTCCTGCACTATTCTCTATGCTGGCAGTATGCCACAGCAGCAAAGTAACCGGGGCATTTTGCCGCTTTGCATTAGCGCTGAATTTCTGTTGATATAGCATTTTTTGCTTTAGTGAATAACGTCTTATGCTGAAATGGTGCCGCCGTCTGCACAACTGGCTAGGTTTACTGTTGGTAGTACAAATACTGCTGTGGTTTTTAAGTGGCCTGATAATGGCTGTTATGCCGATAGAACAAGTGCGGGGCGAACATTTACACGCTCAGCCTGATACGCAGTGGCATCGTGCCAGCGTTAATCCGGCCGGCGTGTTGGCACACCACAGCAAACAGGCCATTATTAGTCTGAGCCAACAGCTGACACTAAGCGATAACCAGCTTAATGCTGAGCCGGTATATCTGGTAGACGATGCCGGCCAACGCTTTCGATACAGCGCTGTTGACGGCACGTTATTAACGGCATTATCTGAGCAGGACATCACCGCACTGGCGCAAGCGCAATACCGGGGTGAAGGCACGCTTCGCCGGATAACGCTGCTACAACAAGCCCCGGCAGAGATACGACACTTACCAGCACCACTATGGCAATTGCAGTTTGCCGACAGCGACAACAGCATTTTTTATCTCGACCCGGCTACCGGCTCGGTGCTCAGAGTGCGTACAGATGGCTGGCGGTTGTTCGATTTTTTCTGGATGCTGCATATTATGGATTACGACGAGCGCAGCAACTTTAACAACCCGCTGCTTATCAGCACCGCCGCGGCATCTTTACTGTTTACACTAACCGGCATTCTGCTGCTGTGGCAGCGCTACCGGCCCAGACGGCATCAACTACCACCAGGCAAAGTTCAGCCCGGTTAGACGGAGGCGTTATGCTCAAGTGCGACTTGCATGATTATATTGAAATTGTCTGCCTGTACCATTATCCGCTGAAACTGACGCTAAGCTCGGGTGCTGTGCTTAGCGGTACTGCCCTAACCACGCGCTATAACGACCAGCGGCAGGAGTGTTTGGTAATTAAGCAAAGCGATAAAGAACAGCCGGTACTGCTGGAGGATATTACGCTGCTTGAAGTAACGGTAGCCAACCCGCATTTGCAGCAAGTGCGGTTTAAATAAGTTAGATTGCATACTCTGAACACGGAAAACCGAAACAATACGGCTATAAGCCATGCGAGACCGGGCATTATGGCAGCCGTGCAATTTTTACCACCTACAGCAAGGACGTTGCGTTATGCCCGGTTTCGTCAGCAACATGTTAATTGCTGATACCAGTTCAGTGTCTCAAAAGCCATCAATAAGTAGATCAAGTCCTGCTTTGATTTGCTGGCGGTAACTTTGCAAGTTGATTTCCGTGGCTTTTAAACGCTTTGCCGATACAGAAGCAATATCCAGCAAGTCGATATAACTGGCTTGTTCTTCGATAGTGACAGGTATTTGAAACTGCGATAATAAGGCAGCTTTTGTTTGAGGTTTAATCAGTGCTACCAGCAAAACATCAATATTGTGAAACAGGGTATTAGTCAGCACCACAACCCGCAGCTGGTCTATACGGGCAACGCTAAATTGCTGCAGCACTAAATTTGTCCCAACCGCTCGGCAAAAGTACCGTGCTCTGCAACTTGCTGGTTATAGGCTGCTATCGCATCGGCATTTTCTGCCTGCCACAACTCAGCTTTAGCCTGGCTAACCGCCTTGCGCAGCGCATGCTCTAACACCACAGATGGGCTGATATTGAGTGACTTAGCCTCGGCCAATAAGGCCGCATCCACCGAAGTATTACAAGCTGCTTTTGTAGCATGGTTCATACTCAAGCTCCGCTGTTATTTAATAAGCAGCAGTATAGCGCAAATTTTATGCGCAGATAACACGCGCAAAGCTGCTGCCAAATTCTGAAATGCTTAACTTTGACTTACATGATTATATTGAAATTGTCTGCCTGTACCGTTACCTGCTAAAGCTGAACCTATCTCCTAAGGTTCAATAAATAACTCAACCTGCAGCTTTACTCCTTTGCTACCAGCGTATTGCATCACGTCTTGCATTAATTGCTGCCAGTTGGCAAGCGCATCATAATCAGTTGTTACCTGGCTACCGGTGCAAAAACGCCACACAGTTGGCTCAGTCAGGGTATCCACAATATCCAGCAACAGATCATAAGCGGCATCTAAATTTGCGCCAAAATAATCGGGAAACGAAAAATGCCGTTGCAGGCTGGCCATTATTGCCTGTTTGCTTAGCATGCCATCTTTAGCAAGGCAAATGGCATCCGACGGCGCTGCGATATGCTGCAGCAAAACACTGCCGTTATTGTCTTGATATGTCATGGCGCACCAGAAATTATTCGAAATGAGCTGTAATGATCTTCGGTGTAATAATACACGTCCGGCGGATTACCACCGGTAACTACCCGCCTCGGCCCCCGGTGTGACAGGCCTGGCGTATCAACCGTATATTCGCGGTAGTAACCGCTGGGTTTAATCGGCAACAGGCGTTCTCTGTTGTGAAAAGTAATGCCATCACGATCATAAGGAAAAGGGCCGTTATCACGGATCCGCAGTAGCGTTTTTTCTAGCTCACGCTCCTGAGCAAACAGATGTTGTGGCGGGCTGTCGCTCTGCTGCGTTACGGCCTGTTGAGAACCGCCATTAAAGCTATCGCTTAAATTGCTACCTTGAAAATGGTAGATGCCAGCCAGCACCAGCAATATCAATAGAAACTTTTTCATCAGAAATCCTTTTCAACCTTGTTTAGCTTAATCGTTACAAACAATACCCAGCTTTCATCAGATTTAACAACAGAAATTGCTGCTCCGCCGGTAATACATTGCAGCAGTTTCAGGTCGAATTTATGTTTTCATCGTAACTTGCTGCATATGCAGCTTAGTTAGCCGCTATGTAGCATCCAACGCCACATTTGGCTTTGCGTTGTACCAATTAACAATTGGGCCTGACCCTCAACGTTAAAAATGCCACGCATACTGACATTGGCAACTGTTTCAGGGGAAGTCCACCTGGCCAATACCGCCAGCTATTTGATATTTGGCCACAATACCAATCGCTATGTGCATGTATGTGTGATGATATTCGGCGTGCTGATATTGCCCTTGATGCTTATTGGTACCGTAACCAATATGCTAATTACTCCGGCTTTATTTTCCGCGTTACAACTTTTAGCTTTAGCGTTAAGCACAGCGGCTACAGTATATTTATTCTGGCTTTGGTATCTGGAAACTAAGCAACCGGAGTCCATTCGCACGGATGTCTTCAGTAATTCTGATTTACCCCGCTGGCAGCTGGTTGCAGCATTGTTCTGATTGCCTGCCTTGTTTATATTTATCCCGTTGGTATATGGTGCGCCTTACGTTTTGCACAGTCTCAGCGGCAACTATGCCAGCCTGGATTTAGTTGTTGGCAACAAAACATCGTCTTATCATCAAAGAGGTTGCAAACATGGGTTGCTTTAAGTTTGCTAAATGGCTATGGTTGTCGCCATTGGTACCCGGTACTTTTTACATGAGAAATTAACTTTGTTTAGCGTAATAAACCTCATACAGAACTTCCCTCTCGCCTTCCAGCCTTAAACCGGGCGCACTTGTTGCGTCCGGTAGTGACACCTTTAAACAACTAATCTTTCACCGTTATAACCTCTTCTACTTATATTGGAGGCTGAATGCTATTGCGTCAGTTCTGGGCAGATCCCGGCTTGCTAAACGTAACCGCCCGGCAAACATTATTACCTTCCGGTCATTCACCTATATCACCGGTAATTCAACAACAATCCCTTAGCCGCCCAGCACGGTTACGTGCAGCTGCGCAAAAAAACGTAGCTTTGCATGCAGCGGCAGGTTGCACGGTGCAGCTGGTATCAATGCAGGATGAACTACGCTGTTGTTTCAAACTGGTCACAACCCCTGACCCAGATATAAGCAAAGGAGAGCTATCCGAGCTATCACCACTTGGACAAGCCATGCTGGGCAAAGGAATTGGTGAACAGGTAAAGTTGAAAATCCCGGGCGTTAACGTGCATTTTCTTATTACGGATATCCTCGGTGACTTATAACGCCGGGTAAAACGCAATATCACCCATATTCAAAGGAGGTTTCAATTTGAAGCACTTAGGCTCGCAGCACGGTTTTGCACAATAGTGATACGCCAGCCAAGATTGTAGCCCGCTGCGACTGCAACACTAGCTGGTTATTGTTCAGGAGTATTTTCATGAGTAAGCAAAATACCAAAAAGAAGCCGCAACACGACATTAAAGAAAAGCGCCGGCTTAAACGTGAGAAGCGTACTAACGACGCTTAAGTAATTAGCCAATAACCTCTGAGGGTGCAAACGGACTTGCCCCTATTTAAGAACCAAACTTTAACTTTCCAGGCCTGATCATCAGGGTTTATTACGCCTCATAATGCCAGGCCATGATTACGTATATTACACCAGCAAATGGAAGCCACCCGGCACTTGTTTGAACAGTAACTTCTGTTACCCTGAAAAACATCATACGGGGCTTGCGCGATGGTCGCGCTGTCACTGTAAAAGCCTGACTTATCCCCCAGCATCAGGCACGCACCACCTTTACCACCTACAGTAAGGACTCCGCTTTATGCCCAAAATCCTGATCACTGCGTTTTTAGGCTTGTTAAGCACAACAGCACAGGCCAGCCTCATACAACTGGAACTAAACTGTCACCTGATCCCGCTGGATTATCCCGGTTTCAGTCTGGACGACATAGAAGAGCGCACAGTAATACTGGATGCCGCAAATCCTGCCGCCAAGCCACTGTTCACTGTAAAAGACCATACTTTTCTAGTTAGTGTTAACCGCACAGATATTACCGATGTACCGCATATTCTGGATTTTTATCTGGAGGTACAGCCACCAGCCCCCGCTGCGCCGGTAAGGGCCTATAGTGCATCTTATTTTAGCCCCGGCAGCGGCAAGCATCACGGCCGATTAGAACTGCTGCACTATGGCGATAAAGCTGAACCCTATCCCACGGGCCAGCTGGTATTTGAATGCCAGCAGTATGAGTAAAACATCGCTGTCTCGTCACATTCAGGCAGTTCAGTTGCAATTGAGATATAGCCACAAACTGGCAGTTACGGCAGTAACAGAGTAAACTTTAGCCACTGTCAGGAGGAAATATGACTAAGCCTTATTCCCACAGCGTTAAAGAAAAACCGGTTAAGTTTAAGCCTAAACAGCAGAACTACCAGACCAGTCTGCAGTACGAAGGCATGGTGTTGAAAAAAGAGAACACTGATAAAACCATAGAGCAGTTACGCCGTAAGTATGCGCGATAAATACGGCGTATTGCAGGATAATCTGATCCAATTATTTTTGCAACTGACTCCACATTGAGCTTTGTATCATTGAAACTGCCCTCGAGCGTTGTAAATATCACATCTTGTGTTGACGCTATATCAACCGATTGCTACGATTACGCCATCCAACCCTGAGCAGTAAGCTTGCATCAACTATCTAGATGCATGCCGAGCCTCGGGGTTTTTCTATTTAGAGCTAAAGCAAATGTCTACCGCGATATTGATCGACGGCGCTTTTTTTATAAAGCGCATCCGCCATTTTGAGCCCGCAAACTACTTTAACGCTCAGCGTATCGCCGATTTAGCTGTACGCTGCGCGATGCTGCATTTAAAAGACGGAGAACGGGCCGAGCGTTCACTTTATAGAATATTTTTCTATGACTGCGCCCCGTTGGAAAAGAAAATGCACAACCCGGTTTCTCGCCTTGCAATTGATTTTTCAAAATCTGACGAAGCTAAATTTCGACTTGAACTACATCAGCGACTGCTGAAAAAACGCAAACTGGCTTTAAGGCTTGGCGAACTGTCGAAGGCTTCGGAATGGGTGATAAAACCATTGGTAGCTCAGTCCATATTAAAAGGTCAGCGCAACTTAGCAACGGCTCCTTTGCTGGAGTCAGAGGTTACTATCAGTACCCGTCAAAAAGGCGTAGACATGCGTATTGGTATTGATATCACTACGCTGACCTTAAAGCAGCAGGTTAACCAAATTATCCTCATCGCCGGAGACTCTGATTTTGTGCCCGCAGCAAAGTTGGCCCGACGCGAAGGAGTCGATTTTATCCTTGATCCCATGTGGCAAGTTGTTCCGGCAAAGCTAAACGAACATATCGATGGCTTACGCAGCACTTATCGAACAAAACAAAATGGAGCTGCTGCACACGGCCAAAGCGATACAGATGACGCGGCAAATGCTCAATAAATAAATGCAAATAGCGGTGCTATGTCCGATACCATTTTTAACGGTTGATAGCTAAGCCGCCTCACGCTTTCTTACCTGAGCCAGGTGCAATTTACTCAGCACTTTTTTGCCTGCCTTGGCCATATTTAACCTAGCGCTAAACTGGAGCAGCTGGTCATCGCTAAAACACGGCTGAGTGAAGCGGTTAATGTAATCCCCTACCAACTCGGTATACATTACGTTTTGCGGTATTTGAAATTTAAACTGCGCGCGCAGGCTAAAAGCAACAACTGAGTGCACGCTATCGCCGTCTTTGCCGCTTAAACCAAGCAGCTGTTTAACCGCTTCAGTGTGTTTATAGTTTTGGTGCAGCGGGTTCATAAACTGATGCTTGCTGCGAAAGCGCTGTACCGTCCACTTTGGTTGCTTTTCACCGCCAAAAATCCAGCCACGGTAGTTTTTAACCGCTATAACAAAGATACCAAAGGGGCTTAATACCAGGTGGTCTACCTCGGTAAAATCACCTTTTTCTGCCGGTATTACCAAATTGCGATAGTGCTGATAGCTGGCTGGTAGCTCGCTCACCAAAACCCGGTGTAGCGCCCACTCGCCAAGCGCGCCTTTGATGCGCGCGGCATAACGGCCAGCGAGAAACGCCAGCAAACCAATAACAATGGCAAACAGCAGCACAAATGCCAGCATGCCGCCCAGCAGTGCCAGCACAGGGGCAAATAGTGCTTTTAGCACATCAGCAGGCTTTGGCGGCACGGCAGGCGCCGGTTTAACCGGCGGCGGTGTTGCGGCTTTAACAGCAACATTAGCGTTAACCGGCTTTGTTGTTACAGTGTTTTTAACGCTGCCAACGGTGATGGTTTTGGCTGGAATATTAGTAAGCACCAAATCTTTTACCGGTGCCGGTATCGGGTTTTGGCAGTGGTTATCAACTTCCCGCTTAGCGCTTTGGTAGTTATGGCTATTCGGCTGAGCTGAAAATTGCACCATTTGGTGCTGCAGCAGCAAACACGCCGCTTCGGTGTATTGCTTTTGGCCAAAGGCCAGCGGGGAGATAGGCAGTAATAGCGGTAAAGCAAAACGCATCCAGCGCATAAAACGTCCCTGATTTATGGAATGCTGATGCTAGCAGGGTAAAAAGCTATGAGCAATAAGCAATGTCTAAGCTCTATGATAGTTGTAGCTAATTAAATAAAACCCATTCCACAGCCACAAAAAGAACAAATAAGTTACATATTTGCAATTTTGCATTATTATCAGTTGATAGCTTATGTATTTGTTCTAATAGCACGGAGGCAAATTATGGAAATATATCTGTTAGCGCGCGATTTGAATGGTGTGCCGGTAGGTCGGCACCAATTCTTTGTTATTTTAACCGGCGATTCACAACAAACTTTTCGCTTGTCGCACTCCAATCAGACACTAAGCAGCCGTAAAATCGGCAAGCAATATGGCCTCGTATTGGGCGCCCAGAATGTCGCATCTACCGGAACATCAGCACCAAAATATAACCGGCTTACTTTTGTGCCATTCGAGCGGGCAGACTTGTCATGCGCTATTGAGTACTTTGGTGGCGAAGCGTCGATCTTATCCGGCCAGTTTGGCTATCAAAAGGCTGAGGCAAGGCGTATCCATCCCCGACAAGGTTACACAGAACAACAATTGGCTCAGGCAATTCTGACAGCAATAGATTTTTATGTTGTAAATGAAGGCAGTCAGCCCATAGCATATCCACCACCATGGTTTGGTAAGAACAGTAACAGCTGGACAAACTCTATTCTTGACGTAGTGCCTGCTGATTTACCGAGCGATGCAAAGACAAGACGCAAGCTTGGTGACTTCAATGGTGCAGATGCTGCGCACGATGTTCGCATCCATCAAATGTATTTCAAGGGGCTATGTAATCCATGCACAGTGCAAAATCCGGCTTATCGTTAATTCCTGACACCCTGGCACGCGCTGTTTCAACAACTGCACTGCTGTTTGTCATTGTTGCACTTATCGCAATACTGCGCGGCTTAAGTCAGGATATTACCTACCCGCTGGCCAGTGATGACTGGTATTTAGTGGCTGGTTTTCTCAGCGTCTGGTGCCTTGTTCCGGCCCTGTTGGCAACAGTAATCAGCGCCCTTAGCAAGGTTAGCCACAGCAAAAGCTATATGTTGCTTGGGCTACTCCAAGTCATTTTGTTATATGGCTACAGCTACCATATCCATAAACAGCCAGGCAATGAACTTGGCAGCTCACCACTTATTTTGCTGGTGTATCTGGCAATACCGGTTGCAGCTATTTACTACCCGATGTTTTTCGTGGGTAAGGCTTTTAGTAAATTCCGGCTGGCGGCAGTTTTAACCGCGGCGTTAATGTTAACTTATGCGGTTCTGGGTTGAGATTTAAGGTTAAGTCGAATTTGATATTTGGCTAATAAAGCGGCCGAAGACCGCACGACTGAATATCATCAAGTGACGACAGGCTGGCTGATAATGAGGGCAGGCATACTAGGCGCTGGTTTTGTATTCTGAGTTTAAAATTCTCGCAATACCAATGTCACTGACCCCATCGATTCATTTGGCAGTAACCCACATTCCTTGTACCAGCTAATCCCCAGAAAAATACTTATTGCCAGTGCAATACTTAGCAGCCAGGATTTCATTAATTACTTACTTTAAATCGTTAACGCGACCTTTACGCTTCAGGCCTGCGAAGACCCAGAAAATTTGCAGCTTCGTAGTCATATTGAGTACATTAAAAATCTGCCACTAAGTGTTTACCAATTTGAATCCCGTGGTTGTAGTATCAAACTAATAACTACCAGCATTTTTGCGCAAGTTAATCAGCTGCAGTAAAGCCCCCACTAAAGCGATAGCCCCGGCACAAATAGCCAACATGCCTATCGGCACCTCTAACAAAAGTGCCAAGCCACCTAATGCAGCACCAATAGCACTACCCAGATATAGTGCCGACTCATTGAGCGCAACAGCCAGGTTACCATCGCCTCGCGCCTCGCGTTCATAAAGTAACTGATTATTTTGTGGTACTTGTAATGCCCAACCAGCAGCCCCCCAAAGCACTATTGGCAAGATAGCCAGCCATAGGTCCCAGCGAGCCAATACAGGCAGCAATAAAAATGACAGTGTTAGCGCCAACATGATTAGCAAAGTCATTTTCGAGCCTCCAAAGTGATCAGCAAAAGGCCCGATTAAAAAGCTCCCTAATACCCCGCCAATCCCCCATACCCACAAAAAAGGCGTAACCGATGCCGAGCTATCATAGCTTGCGATCAGCACCGCCAAAAAGGTATACATACCCAGGCTTGAAATCGCTGCCAGCAAAGACACCAAAAGAATCATTGTGACCTGGCCATCCAGCAACAGCGACAACTTACGATGAAAAGGAATAAAATCAGCACCTGGTAGCGCAGGCAGGCGCCAGAATAGCCCCACTAACGCGATCATGCCAAGCAACGCTACCAGCCATAATGCCGACGCCCAGCCCAATTGCTCTGCCAGCACCAGCCCAACCGGTACACCTAATACCGTACCTGCAGCCATGCCTCCCATTACCGTAGCAATAGCTTTGCCCCGACTTTCAGGAGAAACCGAAGCGACAGCCGCAATCCCCAAAGCCAAATAAACACCCGAACCTATTCCCGCCAACACGCGACAAAATAGTAACCAGGTAAAATCTGTAGCCAGCGCACTGGCCGCATTCGCCACAACAAATACCAACAATGCGGTCAATAAGCCGTTACGTTGGTGATTGCCTGGCAATAATGCCACCACCACCGGCGAACCGATACCATAAGCAAGCGTAAAAGCCGTTACTAACTGCGCAGAAACAGCAACAGACACACTGAAAGCTTGCTCAATCATCGGAATAAGCCCTGCGGTAACATACGACGCCATACCAAGCGCAAAGGCGCCCAGGGCAATCAGGTAAACCGTAGCTAATGCCGGAGCCTTAGCGCTGTTAACCGACCTATTTGCATCACGATAATCATGGGTTTTACACATTATTTAGCTCTCCAGATGGGAAAAGCGCCTAGTCTATTACTCCAATTAAACTGTTACAATTTAACAATTTATGCTATTACTTAAAGCAACAGTTGCACTGCGCTAAAAAACTATGAATAAAATCGTGATTAATAAATTGAAACGTACCCGCGAAGAGCTTGCCGCTTTCTTGCGTGCCAAGCGTGAACAACTTACCCCGGCTGATGTGGGCCTACCCAGTGGTAACAGGCGCCGAACCCCGGGCCTGCGCCGGGAAGAAGTGGCTGCACTAGCTGGCGTTGGTTTGACCTGGTATACCTGGCTGGAACAAGGTAGAGATATTGGTGTATCTGCGGTTTTTCTTGATAATCTGGCGCGTGTGCTTAAACTGGATGCTGCTGAACGTCGACATCTATTTCTACTGGCACACGAACGGTTGCCCGCTGAACCCGGCAAAACCTTTTGTCAGGTGCCTCCACTTGTACTGCGGTTAATGGCAGATTTAGCACCGCATCCCTGTTATGTGCTTAATCTTCGCTGGGATGTACTGGCTTATAACCCCCCGGCCGACCAAGTATTCGGTTTTCACCGCCATAGCCCAGCAGAACGTAATTTATTGTGGATGTGCTTTACCGATAGTCAGTTACGAGCCTCTTTATTTGATTGGGAAACTCAGGCAGCTCAACTACTGGCAAGCTTTCGGCGCGACTATGCGCATGCAACCAAAGAAGCCGATATTCAGGCATTGATAAGCAACTTACAAAAAGCTTCACCTGAATTTAAGCTAGGTTGGCAACAGCATGATGTTCAAGAACCCTGTCAGGAAGTAAGCGCATTTCTGGTTGATGGGAATAAGCTTATTTTTGAACATACTTCAATGACCATCGATGCCGATCGTCATCTAAAACTGATGGTGTATGCCCAACAGCAGCAATAAACAGCCCAGCCTCAAAGGTGCATGAGCTCTTCAGGCAGCGCATTATTGGCAATACTACAGCAGGTCTGCTGTTAAACCTATGGGTAGCAGCTAATTAAGGCTGGCATAGTCTGGCGCAGAGCCGCACCAACACTGCGGATAAAAGACCCGGCTAAAGCGGAGAAACTGGCAGCGATATATGAAGCATTGAATAATTGCAGCGCTGAGCATCCGGTGTTTTATGAAGATGAGTTGGATATCCACCTGAACCCGAAAATCGG
>NZ_JAKUJZ010000009.1 GCF_022436675.1 Rheinheimera hassiensis
AAGCGGAGAAACTGGCAGCGATATATGAGGCATTGAATAATTGCAGCGCTGAGCATCCGGTGTTTTATGAAGATGAGGTGGATATCCACCTGAACCCGAAAATCGGCGCCGACTGGGGCTATAAAGGCAAGCAGCGGCTGGTGGTAACACCCGGCAAGAACAAAAAACATTATCTGGCTGGCGCGCTACACAGCAAAACAGGCCAGATAACTTATGTTGGCTCAATGAGTAAAAGCTCAGAGCTGTTTATCAGCCTGATGAACAAGCTGAAACGGCAGTACCGGCGGGCTAAGACGATTACGCTGGTGGTAGATAACTACATTATCCACAAGAGCCGCAAGACATTAGCGTGGCTGAGGAATAACCCGAAGTTCGTGTTGTTATTCCAACCGGTTTACAGCCCGTGGGTTAACAAAATAGAGAAGCTGTGGCATGCCTTGCATGAGACCATCACACGCAACCACTGTTGCAAAACAATCGATGATTTACTGGAGCAGGTTGAGCACTTTATGGATAACGCAGCGCCGTTTCCGGGCGGCGGCCATGGCCTGCAGCGGGTGTAGCAGAGTTAGGATCAGTTATTTAGACATGGATTGATGAGTAGTCATAGCTTACCTCGTCGTCTAATAGTAGAATTTGACGTTTAATCCATACCGCCGAACTACTGAACAAAAAGGAAACGTCTGCTGTGATTTTTTCTATATATTATTTCTTCAACCTTACGAGTAGTTAAAGTAGACACCATATTATAAATTTGCAAATACATTCCGAAAATATTTTCGGGAATGTCACTTTCATACATTGACTTTCTAAAAATACCACCTACATTTCTTCGATACTTATTTAATCATTCGATCATAAGCAGTGTAGACAATGGAGGTCTTGCTATGAAACGACGAGCATCATATATATTTACTGTATATTTCTGTTTGTCATTTCTATCCTTTAGGACGGTGGCAGATGCAGAAGTAAAAGTACTGGATATCGGTGCGGGATTGGCAACAGTTATCACGCTTCCAGACAATCAGTACGTCATTTTTGACGCAGGACGTAGCGGAACCTTTCTAAATCAAACTACACCCACCATAAATAGTTTCCAACGAGCCTTACCACCAAATGCTCAGATAGCCATTTTATTTATTAGCCATACCGATGGAGACCACATTGGTGCTGTGCCATGGCTGCTTGAGAACTTTGACATACGAGAAGTTGTTCACACAGGTTATGATCGTTCATACCATCCCACCCAAGCATGGGATAATATGCAACTGGCACTTAGCCACACGGAAGCAACCGTCTCAAGTCTCGCAGAAAAACCAAGTTTACAACACGGACATCAATGGAAATTAGGGAATGTGACATTCACTCTATTAAGTGGATTTTCTACACCGCCTGAAAGTTGGCATATACATTCTAATTCCAGTGAGCACAGAAATGCAGGGTCGTTAGTTGTCCGAATGGATTATTCAGGTAACAGCGTGCTTTTCACTGGTGATGCTGTTGGCAAAAAAGCATCAAGCAGAACCAATGAACATGACTCACCAATCGCAGATGAAAAGTATCTACTTGACCACCATTCTGGACACCGCAGTATCAGAGCTGACGTCTTGATTGCAGCACACCATGGAGCTGACAATTCAAATTCTTCAGCTTTTATTAAAGCTGTTCTTCCCCGGTCAGTTATTTTTTCTGCAGGAAACTCCTACGATCACCCTCGAGCAGTTACTGTAAAACGATTTATTAACGCAGGGATTACTCCGAGTGCCATGTTACGAACTGATCGGTGTGGCGTTGCCGGTCCACTTGAATGGGACGGCTGGATGGCCGAAAGTCCAGATTCTGTAGGTGATGATGACATTAGTATAAAACTTACCAAAGATGGGCAACTATTTGTTGATTATGTCTACGACGATAATAATTGCGATGTTCAAGTTGCAATAATGCCTGAGCGTTGGTGGAGCTGGTCTCACGAAAATCTATCAAAGCTTTCTAAATTAATGCCATTTGAAAAGACCCTAGTTGAGGGGAATTGGGACTATTGGCTGATTGATATGTCCTGGATGCCTGCTTTTTGTGGTGGCAAAAATTATACGCCAACAGAATGCCGACCGCAGGCCTCCAAATGGTCAACATCTGACCTCGCTATTCATGGACTCTGGCCGAATAGAAATGATGGTAAACATTTAGTGAATTGTACTACCAACCCATACTGCGGTGGTGCAACTGCATGTTCTCTAAAGCTTGAAGACTTAAACATAGATACTCACCAAGCATTGATCGACCGCATGCCAGGGCATGTGTTTCTCACAGATTATGAGTGGAAAAAGCACGGTACATGCAGTGACTTAACTCCTAATGATTATTATGTCGCGACCGTTGTAGCTAGTGACCAACTTCGAAATCCCTCATTTTTAAGTAACGCAGTAGGTGACACACGTAGTTCAAAAGAGATTCGTGCAGCTTTTTCAATTTCTCAAGTAGATGATGGCTCGGTAGTCTTACGTTGCAAGAATAGCGAGCTGACCTCTGTCAGGGCATGCTTTGAGAAAACGCCCTCTGGAGATTTAGGGAAAAGAGTGAAATGTCCAAAAGCGGCTCTAGATCAGGATAACTGTAGCGTTAATTCGAAAATCGTTAAGGGTCGATATATTCATTAGGTAATAGCGATAGCCCAAACCCAATTAGGAGAAATCTATGAAAACGAAAAACGTAACATTTCAGTGGAGCTCCAAAGATTTTAAAAAGCTAAATATTCTGCTACAGAAAGCTGGTGACAAAAAGTACTCCAAGAGAGTTACGAAAAACCCTGAGACATTCACGCTTAACGAGGGCCAAGAGTATGTTTATATGGTAAGGGCTCGTGGCAAAGAGGGGAACAGCTATGAACTGAATATAACAGGTGCGACAAAAGCCTTCTCTCCAGTAAAGCTCAAGATACTGCCCGGAGAGAAAACCTCTACCTTCTTGGATAAGTTTTTGGTTTAGGCTACAGGGAAAATTTTATGCTAAAAACGATTTTGACATTAGCTGTGCTTTCAATGCTTCATTTATCACCGAATGTTCAAGCAGAAGAAATTGTAGGAGCATTGAGCCAGAAACTTAGCTCAACCGGAGATACTAAGAATAGCAACATTACCGGAGGTGCTGGTACTACTTTCGAACTGACTGCGGGACAAAAAGACAAACGTGCAAGCCTCAAGTGGACAATGGATAACATAGATAGCAATTTGGCCGTGGAGTTCTCAGTTCCTACAGGCAGCAGTGACAATACTGTACTCGCGAATCTTGACGGCCTTGCTAAATTCAACAAAGTGACCGTCAACTATAAATCAGCACTTACATCGTTAGATATAACCAAAATGCTAGAAATTTGTAACGAAGTTGGCATTGCCATCACCTCTGGATGTGATTTAGAAGGATTAAAAGCTCAATCCAAAGGTAAAAACGCGCAAAAGATTAGCGATTTAATAAAAGAAGCTTGGAATGACGCACCTCCAAAATTTTGGGGTACATCACTCTCTTACGGTAGCAATAAGATGTCATACATAGCTACGGATTCGACTACAAAGCAAAGTGAGACAAAGTATGGCTGGGCTGCAAGCATTTATTATGGAGGATTTTTCAAATCAAAATATAAATCAATGTGGGCGATAGAAGCCAAGAGAGAAGAGTCATATAAAGATGGCGATAATGGAATAATATGTCCTCCACAAGAATTAAATTTGCCAATATCATGTGTCTCAGGCCCTCTAGGAAAACCTACTAGAAATATAAAAGACATTATTTCGTTTCATTATCGACAAAAGTTCGACAAATTCTCAATCAGCCCTAGTGTAAATTTTGATAATCGGTCGGACACTTTGGGCATTGATGTTCCCATTTTCCTTTTCAAGGATGCAGGTAACGATTTCGTCGGTGGCATCAATCTCGGCTGGACAAATGAAGAACACGAAACCACCTTGGGAATTTTCATTGGGAAGAAGTTTTCTTTTTACTAGAAGGCATGGCAGTTACAATGAAAAATCAAAGCTAATTGGAGAATAATTATGAATGTGGGGTTTTGCCGATAACGCAACCTAATGCAGCTGATGAATTTACAGAACGCTAAGCGCTCATATCAAAGCCAAGGCACTTAGCAGGACTGGAGCATGAAAAGTGAATTATTCTAGGCTGATTTAAATAGTTGAAATTGTCTATACGAATGTTTCAAATATAGCCTGCGCTCAGAGCTGTCTGTTATCTATTAGACAATAGGTAACTGATGCCAGTTAGTTGTATAAGCCGATGACAATAGTAGGCCTCGATATTTTATTCGCTACCCAATGTCTTTCGAAACTGATGCGATTGAAAAATGTCATATACAATCCAGACCATTTCACAAATGATAAAGAGAACAGGCACGCTAACTATCAAAATGCGCGGACAAGTTGGACTCGGAGGCAACATCACTCCTGCTAAGCCCAAAAAAAGAAGCCCAAGTCCGAAACTAAATACCAAGCGCGCTCGGTCGATCCAAAAGCAAAAATCTTCCATAGCGATACCGTAAGCCTGAGCTCTATCGGTATCATTCATACTTAAAGTTCTCTTTTTGAACTCCTCTTGGGTTAGATTGTACTTTCTGGCGACTACTGTGAATTGCACTGACAATATGAAAAGTATAGTGGCACAAAGGAGAGCGGCGAGAGTAGCTTCAGGAAACTTCATTATAGTTTCTGGTGAAGTGCTCCCCGAAATTAAGGCAATTAACGTCATGGAGAATCCAGCAAGCAACGGTGACGCCGTAGTACCTAGGGTATTTGCCGATGCGGCATCCGCTGTTGTTGGATATTGCGCAGGTTTCATAATCACTCTCCGAGATTATACATATTAATTTACATTATATTCACCTTATTTCTTAGGGCATGGTGGGCTGCGATGGCGATCAATTCCTCCACATTTGTCACACAGCCCGAACGTTCGATTAAAGTTACCAGCAAAACTAATATCGTAATCAATAGGGTGGGTTGAAAAAGTATGTTCTATCCATTCATTTTCCGGTTCAAAAAGTTCTATGTTTTCAATTTTTAAGTATCCTGATCCACTTACAATAGCATCACAAGAGACAGCGACCTCTTCAAGTTTAACTAGATTGCAGTCATCAGGTAAGACCGCATATGCCGCTTTAGCACCTGCGCCGACATGCAGGTAAGGCACTCCAGCATTATTCAATGCCTGAACTAGTTTATCGCGCATTACCGAAACTGAGTGTCCGGACTCTGGGCTAATAGCTACAATCCGACTTTTTAATATTTTCTTCATCTCCCTTCTCCTTAAAGGCACATGATAGTAGAACTCTCCTAACCATACTCGAAGCTCATTTCACATAACAGAGTCGCCCGAATTAAATTCAATCAGCTTGACCACCTCAATATCTGCAGTTTAGCGCAACGCACAGAGGCTTAAAACATAGCTGCTGTTTCAGCTTGTTAGCAACCTCAAATGTACTTGCTAGGTATTGCTACACTAGCGGAACAAAAAAATATCTTTTTCGATATTACAACTAGGCAACCAGCTACATTTCAGTAAATGGTATGGACTATTAGGGCTACATAAAGCAGAGTAAAATGAACTGTTCAACTTAACTATCAAAAGACCGCGATTAGCAAAAGCAATGGCCAAACATTAAGTAAAAATCTAGCAGAGTTTTTGTACCTTTGCGAAATTAAACATGAATTTTTTACTGTAAACAATATTTATAAAGCCGAAACGCTAATTCTTTCCAATAAAAATTTGAGTCTAGGTTATATATATATGTAGAAACATAATCAGCTGAGTACCCTAGCATGTAGTTATGGAGCACAATTGTTGTCTTAGAAACACACTAAGCTCTAATGATACCTGACCTTTCCTTTGCAGCTTGGGCGTGTGCTACAGGCAGATATGAGTGTGAAGCTGACGTTACACCCGCAGAACTAAATTGCCGCTTAGATTTGGTATCCCAGCTAGCCTGCGATCGACTTAATGCCTGTTAGATTTTAGTCGGTTGACTTTTGCGCATAATCCTCATAAGCTGATTTAGCGGTGAGAGAACACCCAACCCAGCCACACGAAGGTAAAACAAACGCGTCACTGAGTGAACTCTTAATCAATAGTTTTCCTCTTGGCAGAATGGTTTAGTGGCAAGCCAACGCCAAAATACATAAGGAAATTATTGTCATGTCTAATTTTACACACCCCAACGTAATTGCAGTGAAAAAGCAAGTGCAGCTCGTGCGTTACAGTCTCAAAGAGTTCTCCGAAAAAGCCGTACCAACATCCACTAAGATGCTGAACTACTGGGTCAAGTGCTTTGAATATGAGGATTGGCAGCAGTTTATTCGGCAAGTAAATGGCCATCCAAATGACAAGGTTGATTGTGCGATTGTAGACCAACGCAACTTCGAAAATATAGCGACTGAACTCCAAAGTCTTTTGCCCACTTATGACATCAAGCAAATGAAATGGGCCCTGTCGGCTTCAATGCCCAATAGCATCCAAGTCAATACCAAGTTAATAAAACAGCTATTAATAAGAACGGTGCCTATGCCATCGTCAGATGAATTAGATAAGCTGCACAATTTGGGGCTCATCGACTTTCAAATCAGAAGCATAGAGAATTCGGAAGAGAAGATTATCACTGGCTACCGACCAACAGAGCTAGGTAGATATAAAGCTGCCTTGCAGCATGAGAAGGAGGTTGGACGTTATCTGTCAGAGATTGAGCTAGTTGAATTTGGACTTTCAAGCAATCTATGTAAGCTCAAAAGCATCCAACGCATCTTTACTATTCGCTAAGATGTCGACTGGTGAATTGCTAAGTATTTGTGTGTAAATCACCAATACCACCAACTCAGCGGGCAATTTTTTGCGCAGCGAAAATTGAGCCGCTGCAGTTGATTGTTAGAAGCCCTACCAGCAGTCGCTCTGCATATCGTTTTTGTTGCCCCGATACTCTGAAATGGCTTCTGCCGAACCTTCAAAAATAATAGCCATCGCCTCCATCACTTCTTTTAGATTTCTCAGAGGATGAGCAGAACAGCAAATGATGACCGTAGTGACAGCATTAATCCCAATAACGACGCTTACTGGGGGATAGCCTGGACAACCACGCTAATCAACTTAATCCGAACCACGAAGAGTATCGTGGCTCTGATGAGGATAGCGACTAACTGCAAGAGCTTGAGTAATAAGCGTAACCAATCCAGATTGCGGTTGCGCTTATTACCCTAAATAACAATGTCTAACCTTCATTCAAGAAAGCTGGTTCGCGATATTGATAGCCTAAGGGAATAGTTGACATCGTGACGTTTCCATATCTTGCAAATTAGTTAGGCACCGTTTTTGCATTTTTATAGTACATTCGGACATTCTGACCAAAAGCCGCAGTCGAGAAATTATAGTTATCTGAGTACACATCTTGAAGAACAAGCGGATACAACGGAACCGCAGTATAGTCTTCCTTTCCATCCTGCCATCTTACCGTAAGCACACCTTGTCCATCACTAAATGTACCGTCGTTATTGAGTAACCAGTTAACATGAAATTTAGCAACTTGTATTTGAAGGTAGGGTTCATCACCTTTTAAGGGCTTACTAACTGGCGTATAGAATTCGATGACTTTAAGCAACGTAGATGGCGCAATAGTGCAGTTAAACACAACATGCTTTTCGCCCCTTGGCGTTGTCTCTTGAGTCCACTTTCGCTCTGCGCACAAAGACCAGCTATCAAAAGCTGAGCCTATAGAGAGTTGTTGCATTTCCTCATAGTAAGCGTGCCGTACTTTTTCGATGCTGTATTGCTCTGAAAAAGTGTCACATCCGCTAATAACAAATGCCGGCAGCAATAGCATTCTGTATCCGAGTACGCTCGTGTTCATACTCACAAAATTGTTTATCATTGTTTTCATGGTAATTAACCTTATCAGTCTTTAACGCAATGCCCGCTTTTGACATTAATCAATATTTCGAACAAAGCGCCAGTGAATGCCATACGCCTCATCCGGCCCCTGAACTGCGCCATTTGCAAAGTTGATATGGTAGTAGCGACGAACAGAAGTGGTTTCATCCACTGTCGAAGTGATATAGGTATTCGCACCAGAACGGGTATTTGGAAATGCCCCCTGAACTACAGTAGGTACTGAGTAATCACCACTACACGCTAACGAAGAGGTATTAGAACCAAACCAGTATGAAGGAGTACCTGAAGAACAGAAAACCAAGCTTCTGAGTTCGTCCAATGTAGGAAACCGCCAATCACTGAAGTTACCATCATTATATAGTGAAGCCAGATTGAGGGCGCCGCCACCTGAAGCCCAGGCGGCATCGCCAGCGCATGTATCGTTTTGCCAAGTTTGTCCAAAACTGCAACGCATCCACATCAACTTGCGTTCAGGATCCGTTATAGTGCCGTCGCCGTTGTCAATGTAACGGCCTAATACCGCACCGCCGCCGATAGGTGCAAAGGTGATGTTGATATCACAATCAGAACCGATGGGTTCTGTCGTATACGTGTTACCCGCCAACACCCCGCCACAGCCATGAGCTTCACTGACTTGATAAGCCAGTTCAGGCGTTAAAATGAATTCGGCTTTGTCACCTTGCTGAACAGTTAATCCTTCTGGCTGCACAGAGCCGCCTGCCGATGCCTGCACTTCTACTATGTAACCCTGCGGCCCAAAGCTGGCCGAAATTGTGCAATCTGCAGTTACTTCACCCGTTGTATAGCTATTGCCATTCAGTGCTCCGTTACAACCTGTCACGGAATTGATTCGATTCCCGCTTGTAGCTGTGAGCGTAAAGTTAGCCGTTTGCCCCAGAACAACTTGCTGAGAGGCCGGACTTATACTCCCACCGCCCTCAGCGGCTGCAGTAACCGTAAAGTTTACGCCGCCATCTTCTGTATCAGAACCGCCACAAGCGCTCAATATCAGCGCGGAAAATGAAAGCATTCCTACTCGAATGTAATAACTATTTATCATGTACGACCTCAGTTTATTTAGTGGGATTATAATCCTAGGACTATAATCTATAGACCGAGCAAGATCAAATCATCATAGTCGCGTAAATTTATGAGGCTCTTGATGAACAAGCATTTTCTTATAGCGCTTGGAAAGAATATCCAATATAGACGTAAGCAGAAGCAGCTAACCCAGTTGTCGCTTTGCCATGCAACTGGAATTGACCTGAGTTACATCAGCCGTATAGAACGAGGTCAAGTGAATATGAGTGTTGAGGCATTGCTTAAAATTTCTGATGCGCTTGACTGTGAATTAAAAGCGCTCATTCCAGACACAAATCTTCCCCAAGAACCTAATACAGATTAAGTTTGTATAACCGTATCTTTATATTTCACTTTTGAATTTCCGCTTAGCAACCAAAAGCCTTTGCCTTACCTTGTAAGTTATCTATCGTTGACCGCATCAGTTCCTCTCTTTACCCAATGGACTAAAGGCACCTATTTTGAAACCACTTTATCGCGGCCATACTACCCAGCGCTTCTAAACAAAAAGCGATAAAATTCAGCCTGTTACCTAAAATCCGCCTGATATACCATGTAACTGATTTCAAAGAAATCTCCCCCTACTTTTTCATATCTATTATACGAGGTGCTCAATGAGTACAGCTTGCCCCTGCGCGCTGTATCTAGGCCGCTTATCGCCTAACAGTCGCAATTCTATTAGTTCTCAGCTTACAAGCATCGCAAGGCTGATGAGCTGGCCAGACGAATACGGCTCTAATTTTGCCAAAATCGATTATCAGCAAGCATTGCTCATCAGGGCTGTACTTATTCAGGCAGGTTGGCAACCCCGTTCTATTAATAGGGCGATGATTGCAATCAAAGGCATTATGAAAGTAGCAGTGATGACCGGCAATGCGGAGCAGCGTGATGTTGCATATCTCTCTACTATCAGCCAGCTAAAGTCTCCTGAATATCAAGGCTCACCACTGACAGCTGGGCAGGTTAGTCAGTTATTCAGGTTGCTGGAGTACGGAAGATCAGTTAGTGCAAAACGTAATCTGGCGGTTTTTGCATTGCTGCTCGGTACAGGTTTGCGCCGAAGTGAGTTAGTTGCACTGATCCTGGATGACTATGACCGGCGCAAGCATACGTTGTTAGTCCGACACGGGAAGGGCAACAAGAGTCGGCTCCTGTTTTTACCTAAATGGTGTCAGGAATACCTGGCTCAATGGCTTGCTGTCCGAAAACTGCAGGATGGTTTTTTGATTTGTAAGACCTATGAAAATGGCAGGGTGGTAACGGATGTGGGCGTTTCCGTCTCAGCCATCTATCGGCTTATCAAAACCAAACTGGCTGCGATAGGCATTCCCAACGCTTCACCACACGATATGCGCCGTACGTTTATTACCAGATTGCTTGAGCAAAACGTGGATATCAACACCGTAAGAAAGATGTCCGGTCATGCGGATATCAGCACCACCACAACTTACGATAAACGTGATCATCAATTCATGCAACGCGCGGCAGTGGCCCTTAGCTACGATGCCAGGACACAACCTCATGATGCCAGAAAGAACCGATCAGACACCTAACCCTCACCATTTCCTGTCGATGTTTTACACCCGAAAATTGATTGAATATCTCGGCGATACTATTAATGAGTTGCCGATTAACAAGAACATATTGCGTAACATTTCAGGGCGCTCTGCTGCTGGCATAACACGCATGACGTGCCGACAAGTCATGCAGCATATAAACAGAAAGGATGCCCGGCCTGAACAGACTGCAATGTTCAGAGCCAATATAAAAGTACTCTGCAATCTGTTTGGCGTGCCGGTTGAGTTTGCTCCTGTGCTGGAATTTATTACCGTAATCAATATTAACTATGGCCTGAAACGGTTGATTATCAATCTCGATGATCCGCTTGAAGATAAGCCTTTAGAGTGGCTGTTAGCCTCCTTATCCGGCATGCAGATTGAAGAAGTTGCGTACTTGCTGAATAAGCTTTATGCACAAGGCTTTTTCCAGAGCCGGGTATGGGTGACAGAGCCGCAAGATATTGAAATACCTTTAGCGGTCTTATCGGTGGTGACCACGCAGCGTATTGATTCAAAAGTATCGTTGCTGCAGAACGTATTATCCAAAAGTCCTGCAAGTACGTTGTCGTGCTCGCAATTTGATTATGTTGATACCGAATTGCTACTGGGTTATCTGGGTGAAGCTGTAGATAGCGCACACACGGGGGTTAATATCCTGCTGTATGGTGAGGCGGGTAGCGGCAAAACTGAGCTCGCAAGGGTGCTGGCAAGAGAGCTTCAGCTTACCTTATACGAAGGTAGGAATCTGCTGATTGAAGATGGCAGAGTCAGCAATGAGTTTGGTGCCAAAAGTGCTGATACCCAGCGGCTACAGTATGTCGCTGCTATCCAGAAGTTGCTGAAAGACACAAGTGCCACGCTGTTGCTAGTGGATGAATGCGAAAGCCTCTTTAGTAATGCAGACAGACACTATTCAAAAGAGACAGTACACAGGCTGCTGGAAACAAATCAGGTGCCGTGTATCTGGATAACCAACCATATTGATCAATTGGAAGACAGCTACATCAGACGTTTTAAGCTAGCGATAGAAGTCAAATCACCGGAGAAAGCAGCGCTTGCGGCTATCAGCAAAGCCACATTAAAAGGGTTATCAGTGGCCCAGGGATTTCACCAGCAGTTAGGCCAAACCAAAAATCTGACACCGGCAATTATCGCTAACGCAGGCTATATCGCTAAAACGCTCGGTTTTACACGTAAGGCAGCAGAAAGGGTAATTGGGGAGGTGATAGAACACACGCTCAGCGCGTGTGGGCTATGGGATGACACTTCACGTTATCAACCTCAGCTGGCATTTGACATCGATTTACTGAACATCAAACAACCTGCAACGGTGCTAAAAGAAATTAGCCAGGCAGTGGCAAATGATTTGCCAGTGCGGGTGCTCATTAGTGGGCCGCCTGGCTCTGGCAAAACGGCCTTCGCCCATCACTTAGCACAGCAGCATCAGAGGGAGCTAAAGCGCGTGTTGAGCTCAGATGTGCTGGATAAATATGTTGGCGGCTCAGAGCAGCGTATTGCTGAGTTATTTCATCAGGCTGAACAGCAAAATCAGTTCCTGCTGCTTGACGAAGTGGATAGCCTACTGACAAGTAGAGACCAACTGAGCATGCAGCATGAGCGTCAAGTTGTGAACGAGCTGCTTGCTCAGATTGAGTGTTTTACTCAGCCGCTGTTTGCTGCGACTAATTTCGAAACACTGCTGGACAAAGCCGTGCTTCGTAGGTTCGATTTTAAGCTTGAATGCGACTATCTGACAGCTGAGCAAGTGTTCATGCTGTACAAGCGCACCCTGGGCGTTTCTAAGCTAACTGCTGATGAGAGTCAGCAGCTGCAACGACTGAGCAGACTGACTCCGGGCGATTTTGCAATTCTCGCGCGCCGGATGCTGTTTCAGCCGAAGCAGCAACACCGACTTTCTGCCATTTCCATATTGGCAGAAGAAAACCAAAGAAAACACACCAACCCCACGATTGGCTTTGTGCAATAGAGCAACAGCTCCGCTTTAACCAATCACACAAAAAGGAAATAACATGACTACTTTATTGAGTTCACTCAAGGTTATCGCTCGTCCAAAAATTGAGCCCAAACCACCTATTCTCGGCAAGCGCATGAAGCTAATTGAAAAGCTGGAAGAGCAGCTGATGATGGTGCAGTGCAACCTAAAAAATGAACCGTTTGAAGTTTTTAAAGACAAGCGTATCAAAGACCCGGATACCGGTGAGCGCACGACAGTACGTAAACGCAAAGCCGTGCGGCCCTGGTACTTTGATGACAAAGAGCATTACTACTTTGAAATAAAAGTTGGGCTTAAAACGCTGGAACTAGACAAAGGCAAAGCGGCTATTGATGTCGGCAAAAAAGAGGACCTGCCAGCCATCATTAAAACGCTGATTGAAGCGGTAGAGAAAGGGGAATTAGATCAGCAAATTTTGCTGCTGTCACCGCCAACTCCCCCAAAATCACGAAAACCTAAAGTAGCTGCTACAGCATCCAAAGAGTAACGAGCCTTGGCCGACTAACCATCGGCCAGTCTATTTTAAGGGTTTTGGAGGTTGATTATGACAACCCTGCGCGAAATTGATGTGAAGTACCGCTTTAAAGAAGTGGACTGCGATATTACCGGTAAATGCGTCACACAGCCTGAAATTATCGCAAAGCTCTTTGATTACCTGAAGCTTGAAACCAAAGAGGTATTTATCGTTGTTAACCTGACAAAGCAGCATGACATTAACTGTTTTGAGGTCGTCGCAACAGGCAGTACAGATGCCGTCAGTGTACGGCCAGCCGAAGTGCTTAGAACGGCCATCATACTCAACCTAAAGGTAGTGATGCTGGTCCATAACCACCCGTCAGGCCATTCAGAGCCCAGTAGTGCAGATATAAAATTCACTCAAACAGTGATTGAAGCCGCCAGGCTACTAAATATCGAGGTTCTGGACCATGTGGTTATTGGCTTAAATCAGTTCAGCAGCATGAAGAAAAGCCTCCCCTACATATTCGACTAACCACCACACTTAATCCCTGGAGTAAAAACAATGCGTATCCAATACGAGGGCCTAGCTTTGCCTGTAAGTAGCCATTTGGCTGAGGCCATCAGTACGTTACTGGCCAGCTACCAGCAATCGAACGAGAACACGGCAATACTGAATTTCCGAGACCCCAGCTATTCAGCTGATAAGGGAGGTTATCACCCTGTTGAAATCAGACTGGAGAAATGGGGTTCGCAGTGGAAGTTGTGCTACATCACTGACTTTCGGTTTGTTGGTGCTGGCTTAGATTCAGAGCTGGTCAAAGATCTTGATTTCGATTTCCAGGCCGGCACGTTTCAGGACACAACAGGCTATTACCCGATAGAAACCGCCCTGATGATTTATCCAATCTGGGAAGAAAACTTTTTGACCTACTGGCAACAGATGTCAGTTTATGAGGTAGAACTATCATGACTAAACGATACACTCCAAATCGCGGCACGGCCGACTTAAAAAACAGCCCAAAACGTATAGCTCTTGGCAAATGGCTGCGCCAGCAACGTGAAGCCAAAGGTCTGACAATGCGAGAAATGCAAAGCCTTAGCGGCAAACCGCATAGCTACTTTGGTAAAATAGAACAGGCCCAGCGCGGGTTAGACATTTTGGAATTCATAGAACTCTGTGCGTGGTTGGGGATTGATGTGGTTGAGAGTGTTAGAACTGTGAGAATGCTGTAGTTGTAGTCTTTGATACAGGTAAGGTAAGCCAGTCGTCCAGATGATGACTGGCTTACCGGCAATTTCTAACTCACTATTTTTTTTGATTTTCCAATAAATGTAAGATCAGTTCATTGTGGTTTTTAAAATTTTTATTTTTTTGCTGCCGATCCAACTTCTTCTTCGTCTCCGCGTTAATCGATATTCGGACTCTAGTATGCTCATATAAAACATCCCGCATTTTGCGCAAAAATCGATCTCTGATTTCTGCATCAAGCGAATTCAGAAAATCATTCAGCTGATCTACAGACCCTTTGTTAATTTTCGGCTTTTTGGCAGGGTATCCGGGCAATAGCTTTTCCAAGCGTCGTTGATAACTTCTGCTTTTGGCACTCTCCACCACATGCACAAAGTCTTTCAACCAAATATTCCATTCCTTTACCAAAAGTTTTTGCTTCATGCCCGGTTCTAACTGAGAGCTCTCAGTTCCAAATTAAAATGCATATCAAAGGTAACATCGTCCCGTTGTCTGCTTCAACTAATCTATTCTCTAATCGAAATACAAACAGAAAAATTTTTTCGACATAAATTTTAATGCTGGGGTATTCATCGCTCCGAGGTTATGCGCCGCACTCTACGAAAATATTCGTCCCGTTGGTAATGCACCGCACTCTACGAAAATATTCGTCCCGTTAGTTTTGCAATTCCATTTACGAAAAGCATCGGACCGTGATTCATCTCATACCTATACCTTCAGTAAAACCACTACAGAATATCCATTCATCTCTACAAGAGTTTTCTCAACTGAGAGCTCTCAGTTGGTGCTTTCAATGCTGTTAGCTGCGACAAAATTTCAGTAGTTAATTTGCCTTCCTGTAGTTTTTAGAAACTGTAAATCATGAAGTAATCCCTGATAAAAACCCATAGATTTATCTCACGAACCTACTATGCAATCCATTCTGTTTAGTGAATCCAAAACTGTAAATACAACATCGAACCAATAGGAATTTGATTCAGCAATGCAGTTATTGAAACTGTAAATCAAGAAGTGGCCAGCGATAACGTATCGCTAATCTGCTAAGGATACCCGGATAGATAGTGTCTCTTTTAGCAAAAAAAACTGTAAATACACCATCTAGCCAATAGAAATTTGATTCAGCAATGCAGTTATTAAAACTGTAAATCAAGAAGTGGCCAGCGATCACGTATCGCTAATCTGCTAAGGATGCACGAATAGACAGTGCCTCTTTTAGCAAATACAAAAACTGTAAATATAACATCGAACCAGTAGAAATCTGATTTAACAATTTAGTATTTCGACACACAGAGGACATTGTAATGAGTAAGAAAAAAACGACCACTAGTATTCCTAAAAATCCGATATCGAAAAAGGAACTTCTTAAAAAGGCAAAAAAGAGTATTACAGAAGGCGCTGTGGAATTGAGCAAATCGGACGTTAGCAATTTTTCGGCGGAGATCAATACATCAGGAATTACGCAATGCATATATCTGCTGGCAATCGATGTAAATAAAGGCTGGGAAAACTTTGATTGTAACAGCATGAAAGAATTTATAGAGAAAGAGTTCCCCAATAACTATGACGCGTTAAATCGCAATCTTGTAGCCGCGCGAATTGCAGTAAAACTTGGTGGCATAAAATTGATCGGTCAGTTCAGCGATAACGCTTTACAGCCTTTGAATAAGTTAAGCGTTGAAGATTGCATTAAAGTCATGGAAAAAGTCAAAAATAATTTCGTTGGCGAATACGACACAGCGAAAGTGACCAAAAAGCTTGTACTTGAGGCTATGTATAAACTTAAACTTAAACCACGTCCCTCTAGCAAAATGGAAAAACCTCAAGATCCTTTCAAGGATTTTGCAATGGGATACAAATTTAGTCCTACATCATTCATCCCTAATATCGCTGATAATCTACTAAAGTACATGACGCGTACACATGTGACTCAACTGATTGAAACACTTCAGACGGGCATAAAGAAACGGTAGAAGGTCTGTAACCCAGCAGGAAGCTAAAAAAATCGATAGAAGCTTCCTGTGAACTGTTTCTTAATCGTTAGATGTAGGGCAAGCAGTGTCAGGTACGGTAATCCCAAATGGCTAAAAGCTCTATCAAATAACTAGTACGTTCATCCGCTCTAATTAGCATGTTCTAGAACACAATGCATAAAAGCAATGGATACCTAACACATCTACTTTTTCAAATCTGTAAATAACCTAATAGCTCAGACAGAGTTCTTTACATCAGCCAATTAAAGAGCTCCCTAGTTGCTTAATACCTCAGGGGCTTATCAGTACAACAACTCAAACTACCAATCCGCGACATCAACTACGGAGGATTATAAATGGAACAAAAAGAATCAGTTCCAAGAAGGCCCACACATAAGCTACGTGTTGGTTTCGACAAACTAACTGCGGTCATACATATCGCCTCAGATTTACATGAACAAGTAGAACGCAACCTGCGGGAAATTATTACTACTCTTGCAAGTAAACACGGATTGCGGGGTAACCAGATCAGCTCTCCAAAACATGGCTACCAATACAATTTAACACTCCCCCTGAGCGAGGAACTGAGTCACACAGACAAGAGAGCAAATCTAGGCAAGCCCAAACTCTTCCTACAGGTGAAGAATAGAAGCGAAGCAAGGCCGTTTATAAGATTTGAGCTAAGTGGGTACCCACTTTATAAAGGCGATTACTATATTGCAAGACGATGGCTTGAAATCATTTTGGGTACTAATTCAAAGGACGTGATTCGAGGTGACAACATTAAAATCACCCGAGTAGATATTGCGCATGACCTCTCCAGACATATAGACGAATTGCACGTGAGTTTTAAACGTGCAATGAGGAGCCTAGTCTTTTACAACAAATATGGGATACCTGAAACACTATATTTCTCTGTTGGCGGAGTTGCGTTTAAGCTTTGTGTTTACTCTCTGACAGCAAGAAGAAAGAAATTTAGGCAAGTGGACGACGATGGCTTTGCTACTCGAGTGGAATTGCGTAATCGGCCAAATTGCATGCTTAGCGATTTTAGACAGGAACTCAATGTAAAAAAGTATATCGACCGTATCGAAATATTTGACCGTGAGCTTTCAGCAGATCCCACATTCACCAAGTTGGTTAGGGCGCACATGGTACTGCACGGAATTAAGCCAACATTGCAATTGTTGGAGCCCAAGGAACGCCGAAAGGTTCGAAGGCTAATGGACAAGTATAAAATTCAGCCCATAGATGCGAAAGACGTTAACACAGCGCTAAAAATGGAGTTTCGTAAACTTCAAGCCTTACTGCCAGAATATCAAATGCCAAGACTTTGGCAGCTCAGCGCAGAGCAAGAACTCCAAGCACACTTAACCTGAAATCTTTCAGCTAGCAGAACGATCTTCGAATGTCACCGGAGATTTAACTTTCCATATCTCTAACACCAAATACCACATGTGGCTCCCATTCGCTGGTTACATATCCACGAAGTACTAGTGGCAGCCCAAGCCTACTTTAAAATCCATTTATTTAGGAAAAACATGAAAAAGAAAAAAACTAAGCGCTACAACTTTTACGTCGTGTTCGCAGGTATATTGCCTGGAGTATATGAATCGTGGGGGGATGTCAAAGCTAATGTTGAAGGATATCAATACTCAGACTACAAGGGTTATGCTACTCGCCGAGAAGCCGAAATAGCATTTTCACTTAGATATCCCTCAGGCTCTCCCAATAAAAATCTTAAGTGGCAACACCCCCGTCTAAAACCAAAACCTGAGCATGATCTATGAGCAAGTAGAGTGTTCAAAGCCGTCTCTGTTGAATAATAGGGGCGAACGAACTTGCACCTACTATTAATCAAGTTTAAGGCAACTCACTAACCATTCTTCAATGTTCCAGACTACAGCGCAGAAAAGCTTTAAGTATCTCGGGCAAGGACAAGATGTTGAATAGGCGAAAGACTCAGATTTTGATTCTCAGGAGGGGGGGCAGACCTTGTACGAGTATTACCAAATAGAGGAGGGATTGGAAATCTATCCGGTGTAGGAGGAAAACTTTATCAGTCACTGGCAAGGTTTTGAAGTAGATTCTAAATTTTGAAATATTATGATCCCGAAGCTGCTTAACTGCCTTTCTGTCGCCCCGTCAATTTACAACACGCATCGCCCGCTAAGTAGCTCCCCCCAGTCTTAATCAAAAATATACACTTAAGAACCGCAAGTTTTCTAATGATTTCGCGCCGTTCGTACAAGCGACATATTTGTAATGGTAATTACAGCATCTTCTATAAGATAAAAAGCTTGTAAATAAGGTATGGATCTTTCTTTAGGAAAGCGCTAGATTTACCTAAAGTAGCTCAAGGATGAGTAACAACCCTCCAAAATGTTTTACTCATCTTTAGCATTACGTGTTCAGAAGTCACCTGCCCAACTTAAACAGCCTTAGGTTCTAAGAAAAGTCTGTAAATACCGGAGCATGCCGCTGATTACGACTCGTATGTAATTTTTACTATTTTTTTTAAAAAACGAAAGGCAATCTAATGGCAATACTAAATAAATTTATTATTCACGAGCTTTTTAGGGACAGAGAACCCAATGTCGCTGATGCCTTATTAGATATCAGTAATGATATTATCTCAAATCTTGGTCACGATTTAGTAAAAGTAAAAGATAAAAGAACAGCAGTGTTATGGGGGCAATTCAGAGAAAACGGTAAATTCCCAAACCATTTAAAAACACTTAACAATGCATCTGAGGACAAAAAACTTAATGATATTTTCATTAAACTGAGCCATTCAGCTATGGGTTGTCTTTATGAAGAAATAAAGCACACAAATAGTAATGGTGGCTATATTTGCTTCATTGAGTACACCGCTTTTAAGCAAACACGCATGTTAGTAGTGATGATAACAAACACCTCTGGTGTTAAATTAACTGATCTCACTCCAACAACAGACATTCATGTTGACATTAGCAAGCTTCATCAAGCAGTTGACATAAACATAACTGGCTATATATCGTCAACAAATGGTTTGAATGATAAGAACTATTTGAGCTTTATTGGTAGAGGTAAACATACTGAATATTTCACAAATGCATTTGACTGTTCCAATAGAGTAACACCCAGTAAAATGCCAAGCAAAGCTGTCGAGGTGTTGAAAGATTTCTTAGCAAGCTTTTCCGTAGATAAGCGAACACAGAAATCAGCAAAAGAGCAGCTAGTGAAGTACTTTACTGAAAATATTGGAAAAGAAGTATTTCTTTCAAAAGTTGAAGATATCGCGAAAGCTCATTTGCCAGACACGTGTACGGATGAAGAAAAAGAAAGCTTTATTGCATTTTGCAAGCAAGACAAATATCAGATGCCATCCAGTTTTCTTGCCGCTAAAAAACCCGTAGACAAGCTTGCAAAGATCAACTATTCAACTGATTCTTTTAGTTTCAACTTCGAAATAGAGGATGTCGGCCTTATCGGAAATATCAGTGACGTAGATAAAAGAATAATATTTAATCCAGCCAATGATGATATTATAATAAAGGGTGGTGAATTGCCTCAGCATATAAAATCAGCATTAATGGAGCACGTTGATATTGCAAATATAGATAACAAATCTTGATAACAAAGATGAATAACGAAGATCTTTTTTCAGTTGCTATTGAACTTTATGACTCTTTAAAAGAGTGCATAAATCTTGGAGGCGGCTTCATAAGTCTTACTGAAAGTATCAATTTAACAAATCGACAAGCAGGTTTGCTTAGGAATATATTAGAGAATAAAGAGAAATTTAGAACTATACGTTTAATCGTTGACCATGATTTGGTCGAAGATCCTACCGTGATTTCTGAAGGAAAACTCTGCTCAGAATTTAAAATTGAACTCAGCCCGTTCGAATATTGCTGTTTTTCTTTTTATCGAAATGAATTAGAGATGCTAAAACGCCTCTCACCCTATTTATTGCAAGGCAGGTCACTACCTTCGCTGTACTACTTAACCGAAAAAAAATATCGAAGTGATAGCAACCTAGCATTACCAGCCATTTTAAATTTGCAGGTAATAACTAGATGGATATCATTTTTAAAAGAAATATCTGATATTCATAAAGTCACGGAGTCTGGTATCTGCCTTTATTTCCTAATTAAAAGTGGAAATGACAAGTTTAGTAAACCGTTGGAAATCAACATTTCGAACATCGAGTGTCTGTGTTCACTTGAAAATATCTCATCGGTTGATGATATTGCAATGCTAATTTCGGAAGCAGAACAAGGTAATTTACACAGTAAGGATAAACAAGCATTTTTCAAGCTGGCTTTAGTCGATGTTCTCAGAGCCCACGGTGGAGAAGATGTTAACAAAAGGGACTCAGATATTCTTTTTAAAAACTTGGACAAGGTAAAAAGTGCATATTACGAACATTATGAAGTGTTCATCCACAACTTCGCCATCGGAGAGTTTCAGCAACAAGTTCAAGAGAAGTGGTTCGACTACTCAGAAAAGATCAGTGGCGTACTTAGTGACATTAAGACAAAACTTTATGCTGTTCCCATTGTACTGGTTAGTCTCGGTACGTTATCAGCACTACCAGATGTATTTAGCTATTATTTCATTGTGATTGGCGTTTTGGTCACAGCTGTAATTAATTTTTGGATGGTTAAAGAGCAGAGCGAAAGGTTAGAGCAAATAGCAGCAAGTAGCACTTTTATTTTCGAAAAATTAAGACGAAAGGGAGTTGAGCGCTCGGAACCAGTAGAAATCTTTACTGAACTTAATGAAGTTATAGGTAAAGTGTCATCTAGAATATCTGCCGGACGAAAAAAAATTATCGTTTATAAATACTTATGCTGGTTGCCAACTCTAGTGATGCTAGCTCTGTTTGCCCTTAAGGAAGGACAGCAGTACCTACACCTCCTCACTATTAACGTTAAACCGGTGCATGCGGCTCTCTTTGAGTTTTTTGTGACGTTATCAAAATCCATATTGAGCTATTTTTTATAAAACTCATTTTTATTTAAGTTTTATTCTGCGGTACAGACTCTCTTTTCCAAGCTCTATATTGCCATGATGTCTGGTGTTTTGACTTTTCTTAGCAAATGGCTGCGCTAAAAATGTTGGGATACTTATACAGAAATATCTTTGGAAAGATATCAATTATGGTGCCTGAGGCCGGACTCGAACCGGCACGTTATTTCTAACGGTGGATTTTGAATCCACTGCGTCTACCGATTTCGCCACTCAGGCATTGAGGGGACTTTCTTCGGCTGTATCTAAACTAGATAAAGACCTTTGCAAAACTTTGCACAGCTTTTGCACTTTTAATAACAGTTGAATCGTAGACTATTCAACGTGTTATGTCTACCACTTCGTTAAACGCATTGCATTTTGAATCCGCTGCGTCTACCGATTTCGCCACCCAGGCACTGAGGGATATCTTGAGGTAAACGCCTGCATTATACGATGCGAATGGCGATGCGCAAGCGAATTTATCCGCCAGACGGTTAGTTGCACAAAATTGCAGCAGCTTCGAAAAAGCATTGCTGCATGCTACACTTGCACGGTTTTTATTATCGGACGACGTTATGTTTGCTAATGCACCCCGTGCGGGTTTAATTCGCCGTCTGGCGGCTATTATATATGACTGGTTAATTCTGGCTGCGCTGTGGATGGCGGCCATGGCACTGGCTTTGCTGCTGGTGGCACTGTTAAACAGTGTTGGTGTTATTTCACTGGCTAATTATACCGACCATGCTGATTTTATTACCCAACATAAAATCTGGTTTCAGTTGTACTCTGTATTCTGGTTTCTCTGGTTTTATCTGTATTTCTGGTACAAAGGCGGCCAAACTCTGGGCATGCGGGCCTGGCGTTTATTTCTGGTGCAGCAGGGTGGTGATGCTATCAGTTTTAAACAGGCGTTAGTACGTGCTGTTACGGCATTATTGGGGCTGGGTAATTTCTGGCTTTGGCTGCGCTGGGGTAAAGGCCTGGCGTTGCAGGATCAGCTTAGTAATACCCAGGTAGTAGTGCTGACAAAAGAGCAAAGTAAACAGCTAAACCTGCATAAAGCAGCACGGTGATAAGTGATAGCAACCCGATTGCGCTAAGCCAACCGTAGAACGCATGGATGCGTGACAAATTTGCAGGGAGCAAATTTGAACAGCTTCGCTGGTCCGCAGGATGAACTTCAAGGATGAAGTTCATAATCGAGCCTATAGGGACATATTCACGGCGTGTTGGTGTGTGCAATCGGGTTGGTAAAAGTGAACTATACCTTCTTCCGCATAAAATACACCGATAGCCCGATAAACAGCAGGCTGGGCACCATGGCACCTGCCAGTGGCGGTAGCTGATACACCAGGGCTACCGGTCCGAATACTTCGTTGCTCATATAAAAGGCAAAACCGGTAAGAATACCCATCAATACTCTTGCAGCCATAGTTACGCTTCTTAGCGGGCCGAAGATAAACGACAGTGCCATTAACAACATGGCGACAATTGTCAGCGGTTGCAGTGCTTTACGCCAGAATGCCAGTTCATAGCGGGTGGATTCCTGCGAATTTTGTTGCAGGTAGTCGACGTAATCTTTCAGACCGGTTAGTGACAACATTTCCGGTTTTATGGTCACCACGCCCAGTTTGTCGGGTGTTAATGACGAGCGCCAGCTTTGCTGTGCGGATAACTGTTTTAATATTCTGTCGTCAGTAAAATCCTGCCGTACTACTTGTTGTAGCTGCCAGGCATCATTGCGGTATATTGCGCTATCGGCACTGACAATAGACACCAGTTTCAGATCGGTATCAAACTGATAAATAATCACATCGGTCAGGTTGCCTAAATCATCAACTTTGCCGATATTAACGAACTGATCGCCGTCTTTTGCCCATATTCCCTGCTGCGCCGCGAATAGATTACCGTCTGAAATCGCTTTGGTGCGCAGCTCGCGTGCTGCACGATCGCTTACCGGGGCTCCCCATTCGGCAACCGCCATAACAATAAGCATCATGATGACAGAGGTTTTCATTACCGAGCTGATAATATTAAAGCGCGATAAACCGGAAGCCTGCATAACCACCAGCTCGCTATTGCTGGCCAGCATACCAAGACCAATTAAACCACCTATTAGCGCCGCCATTGGGAAAAAGGTGACTAAATCTCCGGGCACGCTGAACAGCGTAAACAGGGCGGCGTGCACCATATCGTAGTAACCACGGCCTATCGAGCGCATCTGATCGATAAACTTAAACATGGCCGAAATAACCAGCAATACACTTAAGGTCAGCATTGAGGTAGTTAAAATGGTGCGGCCGATATAGATATCAAGAATTTTCAGCATGTTAAGTTCTACCTGCTAACCAGGCCTGGAAACGTTGTGCGCTGGCACGGTGGCGCAGAATTAATACCACTCCCACCAGTAAGGCACTCAGGTGCAACCACCACATACCTAACGCTGGCGGAATTTTGCCGTCTTCCAGCGCGGAGCGGGCAATAATGAGTAAAGAGTAATAGCCCAAATACAGTAACAGGGCTGGCAGTAAGCGGCCAAACTTACCCTGGCGCGGATTAACCCGGCTTAACGGCACGGCGATCAACGCCAGTAACGGAATAGATAACGGTATGGCGATACGCCAGTGCCACTCGGCAATGGCTTCGTTGCTGTCCATGTCATAAAGTTCGGCAGTGGTCAGGCTGCCTAGCTTACGCCGGCGTTGCTCTACTTCCTGTTCACGGATCTGGATCTGGTAACGGCCAAACTCGGTAATTTCAAAGGCGGGTGACTTAACATCACCGGCGTAGCGGCGGCCTTGTTCAAGCTGCATCATCTGGGCGCCACTAATATCTTCCTTAACATTACCCGACATGGCATACACGATAGAGTGGCCACCCTGGTCTTCGCGGGCATTATTTTGTGCCACAAACACTTTTTGTAAATCGCCATTATCACGGCTGATACTCTGGACAAAAATCACCGCATTTTCGTTTGAGGTATGCTGAAACCGCCCGGGAACCAAAGAGATTAACCCGGCATTGGCATCAGCTTTTTCCAACAGGCGGTATTCCTGCTCGGTTGCCCAAGGGCTGAGGTATAAAGTAATACTGCCTGCCACTATCGCCAACATCAGCGAAAGTAACAACGTAAGGCGGGTAACATACCATTCGCTAACGCCGGTGGAATGTAGCACCGTCATTTCACTGTCGGCATATACGCGGCCATAAGCCACCAAAATACCAACAAAGGCACTAAGCGGCAGAATAATCACGGCCAGTTGCGGTAATTTCAGCGCAACTATGCTCATAACCAGTTGCCCGGGAAGTTCACCTTCTGAGGCATCGGCCAGAATTTTGACAAAGCGCTGGCTAATGATAATGGTCATCAGAATGACAAATACCGCCAGCTGTGACTTAAATACCTCAGCTAACAGGTAACGAAAAATGATCAAAACGCCCCCTAAAAACCTGCCTTTTTGCTGGAACCCTGGCGATTTTTCAGTAAACTTGATATTTATAGCAATTATTATCGACCAAACGGCTTAGAAAACCGAGCTTTTTTATAAATTCACGGTAGAATTTGGCCATATATGTGCAGGTTATGTTAGCACAGTCTATTAGAATCAGGAGTTAGTATGGAGTTCAGCGTAAAAAGCGGAAGTCCGGAAAAACAACGCAGTGCATGCATTGTGGTTGGCGTGTACGAGCCGCGCCGTCTTTCCGCCGTAGCAGAACAACTGGATAAAATCAGTGAAGGATATATCAGCAACTTGCTGCGCCGTGGTGATTTGGAAGGCAAACCAGGCCAGATGTTGTTACTGCACCATGTGCCTAACGTACTGAGCGAGCGTGTATTATTGGTAGGCTGCGGCAAAGAGCGTGAGCTGGACGAGCGCCAGTACCGGCAGATTATTGCCAAAACCATCAGCACCTTAAACGAAACCGGTTCGATGGAAGCAGTATGCTTTTTATCTGAATTGCACGTAAAAGGCCGCGATACATACTGGAAAGTGCGCCATGCGGTGGAAACCACGCAAGACTGCCTGTACGTATTTGACCGCTTAAAAAGCAAAAAAGATGAAACCCGCCGCCCGCTGCGCAAAATTGTGTTTAATGTACCCACCCGGCGCGATCTTACCATTGGCGAAAAAGCAGTAGAGCATGGCTTAGCCATCGCTGCCGGTATTAAGCAGTGTAAAGACGTTGGCAATATGCCGCCGAATATCTGTACTCCGCAATATCTGGCCGATCAGGCGCTGCTGCTGGCCGAAAGCTCAGCCAAAATCAGTGTTGATGTGTTAGGCCCGGAAGAGCTGGCTGCACATGGTATGAACTCTTACCTGGCAGTAGGCCGTGGCTCGGTTAACGGCCCGCGCATGGCAGTGATTAAATACAACGGTGCCGGTAACGACAGCGCGCCGGTAGTACTGGTAGGTAAAGGCTTAACCTTCGACTCCGGCGGTATCAGCTTAAAACCCGGCGATGGCATGGACGAGATGAAATACGATATGTGCGGTGCCGCCTCTGTGCTGGGTACCATGCATGCGGTAGTCAATTTAAACCTGCCAATTAATATTGTTGCGGTATTAGCTGGCGCCGAGAACATGCCGGATGCTAACGCCTACCGGCCGGGTGATATTTTAACCACTATGTCGGGCCAAACGGTGGAAGTATTAAACACCGACGCCGAGGGCCGCTTAGTGCTGTGCGATGCGTTAACTTATGTTGAGCGTTTTGACCCGGAACTGGTTATCGATGTGGCTACGTTAACCGGCGCTTGCGTTATCGCGTTGGGTAAACATGCTACCGGCTTGCTGAGCAACCACAACCCACTGGCGCATGAGATTTTAAATGCCTCAGAGCAAAGTGGTGACCGCGCCTGGCGCCTGCCGCTGTGGGATGATTATCAGGATCAGCTGGAAAGCCCCTTTGCCGATTTTAGTAACTTAGGTGGCCGCGCCGCCGGTACTATTACTGCCGCCTGCTTTTTATCGCGCTTTACCCGCAAGTATAACTGGGCACACCTGGATATTGCCGGTACTGCCTGGCGCAGTGGTGGTAAAGATAAAGGCAGCACCGGCCGGCCGGTACCGCTGTTAACCCAGTTTTTAATTAACCGGGTTGGCCAGCAGCAGGATCATTAATGCAAGTTAGCTTTTATCTGCTAAACGACACGCCGGCAGAAGATCAAGCGATACAAAATGAGCTGAGCAATACGCCAGCTCATTTTACTTTAGCTTGCCAGCTTTGTGCCGACTTGTACCGCGCCAAGCAGCGGGTTTTCGTTTATACTGCCGACCAGCAACAGGCCGAAGCGTTTGACGAACTGCTGTGGCAGTTTGATGCCGAACGTTTTGTGCCGCATAACTTAAGCGGCGAAGGCCCTAAATACGGCGCACCGGTAGAAATAAGCTGGCAGGCGCCACGGCAAAACCGCCAGGTGCTGATTAATTTAGCCACTGAGATCCCGGCTTTTGCCAACCGCTTTAGCCAAATCATCGAATTTGTTCCCGCCGCCGAGCAACTAAAAGTGCAGGCGCGGGAGCGTTTTAAGCAATATCGTCAGCTGGGCGTTAACCCGCAAACCGTTAACGCCGGCTGAGCACAGGTACTATCATGGAAAAAACGTTTAACCCCAGTGAAATAGAACAGGCGATGTATAATGCCTGGCAGGCTAAAGGCTACTTTGCGCCACACGGCGATGAGAGTAACGGTAACTACTGCATTATGATCCCGCCGCCAAATGTTACCGGCAGCCTGCATATGGGCCATGCCTTTCAGCAAACCATTATGGACGCCCTTACCCGTTACCAGCGCATGCAGGGTAAAAACACCCTGTGGCAGGTAGGTACCGACCATGCCGGTATCGCTACCCAAATGGTGGTAGAGCGTAAACTGGCAGCTGAAGGCTTACCTGGTCGCCACCAACTGGGCCGTGATGCTTTTATTGAAAAAGTCTGGCAGTGGAAAGAAGAGTCCGGCGGTACTATTACCTCGCAAATGCGCCGCTTGGGTAACTCGGTAGACTGGCAGCGCGAGCGCTTCACTATGGATGAAGGCTTGTCCAATGCGGTGCAGGAAGTGTTTGTCCGTTTGTATGACGACGAGCTGATTTACCGTGGCAAACGCCTGGTAAACTGGGATCCGAAACTGCATACCGCCATCTCTGATCTGGAAGTGGAAAACAAAGAGCAAAAAGGCCATATGTGGCACTTGCGCTACCCACTGGCCGACGGCGCTGTAACGGCCGATGGTAAGAATTACCTGGTAGTAGCCACCACCAGACCGGAAACTATGCTCGGTGATACCGGCGTAGCGGTAAACCCGGAAGATGAGCGTTATCAGGCGCTGATTGGCAAAGCTATTATGCTGCCGCTGGTAAACCGCCGTATTCCTATCGTTGCCGATGAGCACGCCGATATGGAAAAAGGCACCGGCTGCGTCAAAATTACCCCGGCACACGATTTTAACGACTATGAAGTGGGTAAGCGGCATCAGTTGCCAATGATTAACGTGATGACGCCGGATGCCACTATCCGTAGCGAAGGTGAAGGCTTCCATTGCAATGGCGAGTTAAATCCGGCGCTGGTTGGTGTTATTCCTGCTGAGTATCAGGGGCTGGACCGCTACGCAGCGCGTAAAGCCATAGTGGCGGCATTTGACGCTGCCGGCTTGCTGGAAAAAGTAGAAGATCATACCAACACCCTGCCGTACGGTGACCGTAGCGGCGTGGTAATTGAACCGCTGTTAACCGATCAATGGTATGTGCGGGTTGCGCCACTGGCAAAAACCGCCACCGAAGCGGTAGAAAGCGGCCAGATTGAATTTGTGCCCAAGCAATACGAAAACATGTACTACAGCTGGATGCGCGATATTCAGGACTGGTGTATCTCGCGCCAGCTATGGTGGGGCCACCGTATTCCAGCCTGGTACGACGAAAACGGCAAAGTGTATGTTGGCCGCAATGAAGCTGAAGTGCGGGCTAAACATCAGTTAGCCGACAGCGTCGTGTTAAAGCAAGATAACGATGTACTGGATACCTGGTTTAGCTCGGCGCTGTGGACCTTCTCCACCCTGGGCTGGCCGGAAGATACCGACGCGCTGCGCACCTTCCACCCTACCAACGTGCTGGTAACCGGCTTTGACATTATTTTCTTCTGGGTTGCCAGAATGATCATGATGACCATGCACTTTATTAAAGATAAAGACGGTAAGCCGCAGGTACCGTTTAAAACGGTGTATGTTACCGGGCTTATCCGCGATGAAAACGGCGATAAGATGTCAAAGTCCAAGGGCAACGTGGTTGACCCGCTGGATATGATTGACGGCATTACGCTGGACGAGTTACTGGCCAAACGTACCAGTAATATGATGCAGCCCAAAGATGCCGAGAAAATTGCCGAACGCACCCGCAAGCAATTCCCTGAAGGCATCAGCGCCAGCGGTACCGACGCGCTGCGCTTTACCTTAGCTGCGCTGGCATCAACCGGGCGTGATATTAACTGGGATATGAAGCGCTTAGAAGGCTACCGCAATTTCTGCAATAAACTGTGGAATGCCAGCCGCTATGTACTGATGAACACCGAAGACCAGGATTGCGGCTTTAACGGCGGCGATATGCAGTTATCGCTGGCCGATAAGTGGATATTGGCGCAGTACCAGCAAACAGTTAAGCAAGTGCGGCAGTACTTTGATACCTACCGCTTTGATTTAGCCGCAACTGCGCTGTACGAATTTACCTGGAACCAGTTCTGTGACTGGTATTTAGAGCTGACCAAACCGGTACTGTTTAAAGGCAATGAAGCCCAGCAACGCGCTACCCGCCATACCCTGGTTACCGTGCTGGAAAGCCTGCTGCGCTTAATGCACCCGATAATGCCGTTTATTACCGAAACCATTTGGCAATCGGTAAAACCATTAGCCAACATCAACGCCGACAGCATTATGTTGCAAGCCTACCCGCAAGCGGATGAAAGCCTGGTCGATGCCACAGCAACAGCCGATTTGGAATGGTTAAAAGCCGTAATCAATGCCATTCGTAACGTGCGCGGCGAGATGAATATCGCCCCAAGTAAGCCGCTTAGTATACTGCTGCGCAACCTGAACAGCGAAGAGCAGCGCCGCCTGAGCGAGAACGAAAGCTTTCTGATGAACCTGGCCAAGCTTGATAGCATTACCGTATTGGGTGCAGATGATCAGGCACCAACCTGCGCTACACAGTTAATCGGCAGCATGGATTTACTCATTCCAATGGCCGGTTTAATTGATAAAGACGCTGAGTTAAGCCGCATTGCCAAGCAGTTGGAGAAAACCCAGCAAGAGCTGGCCCGTGTGGCAGGCAAGCTTAGCAACGAAGGTTTTGTTGCCAAAGCACCGGAAGCAGTACTGGAAAAAGAGCGCGCCAAGCAAGCCGAGCTGGAGCAAGCAGTGGTTAAGCTGCAAGCCCAACAAGCTGAGATCGCTGCGCTTTAAACCAAGTGAGTTTTGTAGTGCTAAGGCGGCCTGATGGCCGCCTTTTTTATCCGCGCTGTATTGCCTGCAGGTGAAATAAGCCTGCATTGTATGCTTTTTCACTAACTGATAGTGAAAGCCGCTACTTATCTCACCAATATAAAAATATAAATCAGATTAATTTCAAAGCGTTATATGAATTTCCGCTATGGCGCATCATTTGCAAATCCCTAATTTTAATAACTAAAGGATTGATGTGAATGAAAAAGTTCTGTGGATTTGTCTTAGTGTTGTTCTTTGCCATAGCCGTACTATGGTTTGTACTGCCAAAGCAGCAAAACGTCAGCCAGAATATAGCCGGGCTGGAGCTGTACTTGCCGGCCCTGATGGAAGAGGCCGCTATCCCCGGGCTTGCTATTGCGCGGATTAAAAATGGTCAGACAATATTGCTGCAAACTTATGGCAAAGCCAATATTGAAACCGGCGCGCCGGTAACCAAAGACACCTTATTTAATCTGGCATCGATCAGTAAACCCATCATGGGTCTTGTGCTGTTGCAACTGGTGGATCAGGGTAAGCTCGATTTAGCGCAAGATATTAATAACTATCTGCCATTCAGGGTCGATAACCCCCATACTGCTGACGAAAAAATAACCTTGCGCCATCTGGCCAGCCACTCATCTGGCATTGCCGATTTTTATGACATCAACAGTTATGCAGAAAATCGGGATCCAGATATCTCCTTAGGGCAACATCTCACCAGCCTGCTGTTAGCTGATGGCGATAATTACCGGCAAGGTGAACACTTTTTGCTGCAGTTACCCGGTGAAAAACGCCAGTACAGTAATTTAGCCGCAGGGCTTGCCGGCTATCTGGTCGAAGCAACAACAAGCATGTCGCTGGCACAGTACAGCAAAGCTAATTTGTTTCCGGCTTTGGCAATGCCTCATACCAGCTGGTTGCTGCATGATGTGGCTCTGGAAACTGTGGCAGTACCTTATGAAGTAGAGCAATGCGTACCTTATTTGTTTCTTTGCGCTGATACGGAGTCGCCAAGCCTAAACTACCTGATTGGCCGTTATATTGATCCGCCTGCAAAATACAAAAGCTTTAAACCTTACCCGCATTTCGGTAATCCACAATACCCGGACGGAGGTGTTCGCAGTAGCATCAGCGAACTGAGTCAGTTTCTGGTTGCGCTACTGAATAATCAGGATAGTGCTGGTCGTCCTTTATTGTCGGACGCTATGTATAACGAAATGTTCAGCTTACAGCTGCCAGAGTCAGTTTCTGCTAATCAACGTTTTTTCTGGCGAGACAACGAAATGGGCTTAACAGGCCATATGGGTTCAGACTTAGGTGTCTTTACCGCGCTTTATTTTGACCGCAGTAGCAAAGATGGTTTTATTATCCTGATGAACAGGGGCGTGGACGACAAAGCAGCTGCTGCCATGAAGCAGATTGCGACAAAGTTAGTTCAGCTGTAGGTTCTCAACGCGTGCAGAATAAACAGCAGTTTTTAAAAGCAATATGCCGTTAAAGCTGAATCAATACCTTGATATTGTTCCGGTTTTTATTTCTGTTATAGTGCCGGTAGCGTAAAACAGATAGACGGAATGCTTATGGCCGTTGCGGCAACACATAACAGCAGATTAAAACAGTTAATGGCTGAGCTGACAAAGCGCAGCCGTGCTGCTACCACTGTGCAGGACTTGCTGCAGATAACTGAACTGGCCGCGCGTTTTAATGCGCCACTGGTGTACCGTAACCGGCTGCAATACGCTCTGGCGGCAGTATTGGCGCTGGCCGGCGTTTTGTTGCTGCTTTTTCAGCATCAGTATTATCTGTATATCCGGCCATCGGGCTGGACAGGTTTTGCCTTGTTAATGGCAGCCGCGGCCGGGTTGTTACTGTTTGCCCTGTCGCGTAACCGCAGTGTAAGCAGGTTATCCAATGATATTTTTACTAAAAACGTCTTGTTCGATAACCAGATTAAACCACTGGTAGCAAAAGATGTGGCCAATCAGCTACTGACGGCCTTTTTAGAATTTAAACGGGGCAATTACAGCCGGAAAATAGAGCAGCTTTATCAGGGGCATTCAGCAAGCGATAGCAGCAGTTTCAGCTACTATTTTTATCATTTTCATTATGTGGATAAACGCAGAGAAACCTATACCGAAAGTGACGGTAAAGGCGGAACCCGTATCCGCACCAGAACGGTATACGACCACTATCACCGCTATGGTATCTGTGTTCCGCAGTTTAAAACCCCGGCTGTATTGGTTTACAGCCATGCGCCGGATCACAAACTACCGGCAACTTATCGTCCGGCATCTAACCGTTTTAATAATCACTACCGGGTGCAAAGTACAGATGAAATGCAGGCAGCCCGGCTGATGAAACCTGCAGTAGTGGTTGCTTTTGAAGATCTGTATCCGATATTACAACGGCCTAATGTTGAACTGCAGCCCGATGCCGGTTTATGTCTGTCATTTAATGACAACAACCTGCTGCTGGCCAAGCGGCAATACTCGTTGCAGCAGCCCGAGCTATTCCGCCAGGAAATTGCAGCCCACACACCGCTGGACAAATTGCATCAGGCGTTGCATTTTATTCATCATCTTGCCAATCATGCCGCTATCTCTTTACAGGATGCCAGACTATGACCACTTTTATTACTGTTGCTGTTATTGCTGCTTTACTGGCGGTTATTATTATTGCCATTTATAACGGCATTATTACCCGCCTTAACGCGGTAGAGCGGGCCTGGGCCAATGTTATTACGCAGGAACGGCAGAAAAACAAAATCATCCCGGCACTGGAACAACTGACCGAGAAATATCAGTTATACGAAGCGGGGGTAATGACACAGATCACTGAGCTGCGCAGCGCCTTACACAGCCTGTCGGCAGATAACGTAGACACTGCCGGCCTGGCACAAGCTGAACAGAAAACCACGAATCTTATTAAAGGCTTACAGGTAGCGGTAGAAAACTATCCTGAGCTGAAAGCATCTGAAACCTTTAATAATCTAATGCGGGAAATCAGCAATCAGCAAGAAAATATCGGCGCGGCTATCCGTATTTTTAACCAAAACGTGGAGGATTTTAATAACGGTATTGAAACCTTTCCAAACTCGCTGGTTAACCAGCAGTTCAACCGCAAACAAAAAATTCAGACCTTTACCGATTCAGAAGCAGAGCAGGGCTTTGAATATAGCTTGAAAAAACAGTAACCACAGCGGGCAAAGCTGCACAAAGATCCGATTGCCAGACGAAATTTTTTTGCTATGATTGCGCGGTATTTCGGCAACTGGCTGACTATACGCTTGCACTGCGTATTTATGCAGTAAAGTCTGATGTTTAGCGCTCACTTTTTCAGCGCAGCATGGCTGATATAGCAAGCAAACTCTCCGTTGAGTTTGGTTATCTGCTGCAACGGTTCACTTAACTTTTATCCGGCTTGCCGGAGTTAACTTTGAGAATAATAAATGATGTCAGCAGATACCCTGGTCGAGAGCCTCGCCGAACCTGTTGCTGCGGCGGCCGAAGCGGCCGCCGACGTTATCACTATCGAACCTTCTTTCATAAGTTTAATACCCCCTGTTGTAGTGCTGGCTATTGCTATCTGGCTGAAACGGCCGATATTAGCGCTGATCATGGGGGCCATTGCCGGTATGTTGCTGCTATCGCCCGCAGGTGCTTTAGGCAATATGGCCGACACCTCACTGCGGGTAATGCAGGACGAAACCATCGGCTGGTTAATTCTGGTGTGTGGTGGTTTTGGCTCACTTATCGCTTTGCTGGTACACACTGGCGGGGCTTTTGCTTTTGGCCGCGCCGCGCAGCGTGTGGCTACAGGGCGTAAGTCTTCCATGCTGATGACCTGCTTTTTGGGTATTGTTATTTTTGTTGATGACTACTTAAATGCGCTGACAGTGGGTGAAACCATGAAGCGCATTACCGACAAGTACAAAGTATCACGCGAGATGCTGGCCTATATTGTCGACTCTACCGCCGCACCCATTTGTGTGCTTATTCCCATTTCAACCTGGGCGGTGTTCTTCGGCGGTTTGCTGGTAGCTAATGATGTAACACCGGCAGGTGACGCCAGCGGTATTCAAACCTATATTTCTGCCATTCCTTACATGCTGTACGCCTGGCTGGCGATGATTATGGTTATTCTGGTTATTCTTGGCGTAGTGCCGGTATTTGGCCCGATGAAAAAAGCTGAGCTGGCAGCGCAGCAATCACTGATCGCAGCAGAAGATGCGCCCCATTCGGCCACTACCGCACAGGATACCCACTCGGCTGATGATTTTGCCGTGCAGTCGTTTGATGAAGAGTTTGAGCAAAGCAACCGCAAAACCGGCAAGTTACATAACTTTTTGTTGCCAATGATTATGCTGGTTGGCTTTACCATCTGGTTTGAAATTGACGTATGGAAAGGCCTGTTAATGACTTTCCTGCTGACATTGCCGCTGTATTTAGTGCAGCGCCTGATGAATATCTCGGAAATGATGGACGTGATGATTAATGGTTTTAAAACCATGTTGCCTGCCATTTGTACCGTTATCGCTGCTTTTGTGTTTAAAGATGTCTGCGATCAGTTAGGCCTGCCACAGTTTATTATTGATAATCTGGCGCCTTATATGAGTGCTCAGTTGCTACCGGCACTGGTGTTTTTATCTATGGCAGTGCTGGCGTTTGCTACCGGCTCATCCTGGGGTATTTTCGCCGTGTCTATTCCTATTGTTATGCCACTGGCGTTTGCCGTTGAAGCCAATATCCCGCTGGTAATAGGTGCGCTGCTATCAGCCAGCTCATTTGGCAGCCAGGCCTGCTTTTACAGTGACTCTACCGTACTGGCAGCACAGGGGTCAGGCTGTAACCTGATGAGCCATGCGTTAACTCAGTTTCCGTATGCGTTTGCTGCAGCGGTACTGGCGTTTTTTGGTTTTATTGCCCTGGCGTAACCGCCTGTTTAAGCTGCCCGGTTAATAAGGGGCGCTGGCTATAATGGCCCAGCGCCTTTTTTACGCCTGACAAAATGCCCTGACACTGTTACCTTATATAACAATCTCATATAACAACTTTACACAGCCTGTTTACCGGAGTGTTTATGCTTACCATGCTGGCTAAAATTCTAAAAGTACTGAACTCACAAGTCTCGCCCTGGCAAATTGGCTGGGCCATTGCGCTGGGCCTGTTTGCCGGCATATTGCCGCTGGGTTTACTGACACTGCTTATCGTGCTTATTGTGTGTCTGTTAACCATTAACCTGTCTACTTTTATTGTGGTATGGGGCCTAACCGAAGGCTTAATGCTGCTGTTTGCTACTCCGCTGGAAAACCTGACCTGGCAGTACGCGCAAAACGACAGCCTGTTGCAACTGTTAGCCAACACCGAAACCCTGCAACTGCTGCATTTACACCACACCCTGACATTAGGCGCCTTTGTGCTGGGCGCGGTACTGCTGCTACCCATTGCTTGGCTAAGCAAAACCCTGGTAATGCAATACCGCGTACGGGTGATGAACAGCGTGCAAAAGTGGAAAATTATGCAGATGCTCAAAGCCAGCAAGCTGTTTGCGCTGTATGAAAAATTGAATTAAGGAGCTGAGCATGATCCGTAAATCCGGTTGGTTAGTGTTTATTGTTTTCTTTGCCGCTCTGCTGGCGTTGGTTTATCTGGTCGCAGGCCCGGCGATTCGCCTGGGTATGGTATACAGCCTGGAAAAAGCTGTTGGTGCTGAGGTCAATATCAGCAACGTATCACTCGAGCTGGCACCGCTGGCGCTGCGCATTAATGACCTGCAAATAACCGACGCCGCTAAGCCCACGCACAACAGTTTAAGTTTTGGCAATGCCCGTGCTGCACTGGAAGTATGGCCAGCGCTGTTGGGGTATTACGTTATTGATGAGCTAACAGTCGATGGCCTGCAATATGGCGCCGAGCGTAGCAGCGAAGGCGAGGTTTACCGTGTGCCAGGCGTTGAGGGTGAAAAAGTTGATATAGCCCAGCTGCTGCAGGTAGATCTGCCAGACGCTGATGAATTGATCGCCCGCGCCAACCTGCAAACACCGGCCAAAGCCGAAGCACTAAAGCAGCTGGCGGCTACAGAGCAGCAGCAACTAAAAGCGCTGAAAACCCAGCTGCCAACTAAAGATTCGCTGGCGCAGTACCAGGCCGATATTAAAGCCTTAACCGACAGTAAAATCAGCAACGCTGCCGATTTAGCCGCAAAAGCCCAGCAGCTACAGCAATTAAAAGACAAACTTAACAGCGAAAAAGCCAAAGTAGAGCAGGTAAAGCAGCAATTAACGCACAGTAAAGACAGCCTGCAGCGTGCGGTAGAAGAGCTAAAAGCCGCGAGCTTGGCCGATTACGCCAAAGTGCAGCAACTGGCTAACCTGAGCGATGGCGGCCTGGCCGGTATCAGCCAGATTTTGCTCGGCGATGTCTGGGGCGAGCGCGTAGCGCAGCTACAAACTGTGTATGAACTGGCCAAGCCTTATATACCGGAAGGTGGCATATCAGCAGGGCAGGGTAGTGAAACAGCTGAACCTGAAGTGGTGTTACCGAACCGTATTCTGCCATTACCGGGCCAGCCTTATCCGGATTTCTGGGTAAAAACTGCCAGGGTTAACTGGCTGATTGGCGGCGGCGAGGCCACCATAGCGCTGCAAGATATTACCGCCCAGCATGCGCTGATTAACAGCGCCACCAAGTTTTCACTGGATGTAAAACAACTGCCACAACTGGCAGCGTTTAAGCTAAGCGGCGATTTTGCTGTGCTGCAGCAAATGGTGACTAACCTTAACTGGCAACTGGACGGCTTAAACCTGCAACCGCTCACCTTAGGTAAAGGCGATACCTCACTGGATCTGGCCGCCGGTTTAATCAGCTCCAGCGGTAAGTTAAACCTGACCGATAACCAAATAACCCAGCAAGCCAGCGTGGTATTAAACGCCGCTAACTTTAACAGTACCGGCAATAAGTACCTGCAGCAACTGGCTAACTTGCTTAACCAACAACAGCAAATTCCGCTTAATATCGCCACCACCGGCCTTATCAGTGCGCCAGAGGTAAGTATCCGCTCGTCGTTAGACAAAATACTCGGCGATGCGCTGCTGGGCGAGGCCAAGCAAAAAGTGGCGGCTTATCAGGCGCAGTTACAGGCAAAGCTAAACAGCCAGCTGCAAACCGGCCTGGCCGGCCAGCAAGACTGGGCAGCACTGTTAACCCAGCAGGATGGTGAAGTAGCCGACATCAGCGGCAGTATTGAAAATATGCTTAGCGCTAAAATGGCGGATGTAAAAGATCAGGCCAAAGATAAGTTAAAAGACAAACTGCTGGATAAACTCGGCGGCGGTTAAGCTGCTGCTAATCAGGCCGCTGCAAAGCGGCCTTTCTGTTTCAAAAATACACATTAAGCATGTTAGCCACAGGCTTTGCTACCACTTTGGACTTACGCCGTTGCCGGGAGTGACAGCACGGGCGTAAGCCGCCAGCTCTTTCGGGTAAACCATATGCTCAATGCTGCTATCGTCTATACCGTAGAGAAAGGCGATAGCGGCAGCTTCAAAGGCCCAATACCCGACATAACTGCCTTCATCGCCCCAGGAATGGGCATCATACCAAGCGGCCTCTTCAAATGCCGGATACCACTCATTGCAGTACTGTTGCAGCAGCTCAGAGGCCTGTTGCTTGTCCGGCGCATAAATAGACTGGATCAGCGGGGTATAAACCTCGTGATACCACTCATCTACGTCGTGGCGTTGTGGCAGCAGTTTTTTGAGTAAATCTTCATACAAGGTATCTTCAGCGGCATAGCCAGCGTTGTCCAGTAAGCTGACAAAGCGCTGCAGTAAATCGGTGCGCTGCAACAAAATACACAGGCTGATCACCTGCACGGCTTCTTCGTAGTGCTCCAGCTCATCATCTATGGCCAGAGGTGAAACGTTGGGCATTTGCTCATAATGTGCCAGTGCTAGCTGGTACTGCTCATAACTGGCAATTAATTTTTCAAGGTAAGGCGGCAAGGATGCAATGGCTTCACCGGCGGTATACCTCAGCAGTAACTGATCCAGATGGGCGCTTTGAATATCGCGGGCTTTACGGGCCTGATCCTCCGCTGTTGGGTCGGCCTGCATGAGATTATCACGCCAATAGTCTTCCACCGTATTGCAATGTGACAGCATGGCCCGGTATAGCTGAGCACTGAGGAACTTTTGCCGGCGCGCGGCAATAAAGGCATCATCCGGTGTCATCGTGGTTTTGCTGCGTTGTAATAGCGCTAGCTTATCCGTATCCGCCACGGTATTAACTTCAGCAGCTACGGCTGCGCGTTCAGCCTGACGCTGTGCTTCATGCTGGGCATTGATCTGGTTTAGTTTTTCCTGACTTGCATCGTTCAACCAGGCGGCATGTTCAGTACCTAACAAGGTAAAGCCCGGAAAACGGCTGGATTCATAGGCAATCAGCCGGCGCTGCTTGATCACTATGCCGTCGGTTACTTCTTCGCTGCGGTAATAGATATTGTCATACAGTTTGCCAGCGGCGAGCATGGGCGCTATATCGTCCTCTGCTACTGCTTCATAGTGGTCATCTGTTGTTTCGACATACACGTTTAGTAAACCGGCCATATCATTCGGTCGTGGTACTTGCCGTTGTTGATCAAAGCTAAGTGATAACTCCTTAGCAAGGGGCTGCGCCAGTCGGCCGCGAAACACTAAAAACACATTGCCCAGCATTACCGACACCACTGTGCTGGTGTAACCTGCGACAGTAAGCGGCTGTGGCAGCCGGTACAACTTATCTGCTGGCACCAGACAAAACTCATCCGTGTCATGTTGCGTTGGTATTGGCTCACAGGCATATAAGGCAGATTCCAGCTCTTTATCAGCCAGCAGATTAAAGTGTTGCCCGCGCCACAGCAGTTCATCCATAAAACGCTGGCTATAAGTTGAAAAAGTCGTCATACAGATTTTCTACGTTTAACCTAATTAAGTATTTTTCGTACCGTTTCAGCAGTTCGCCAGGGCATTGCCGGCATCACAGGGCACAATATCGTTAAGCAGTGGCAGCTCAGCAACCACTTCATCACGGCATAGCAAGGAAACTGTTTTATCGCTGTGCCTGGTGTCAGTTACCAAAATACCACGCCCATAAGGCGGGGCTTCCTCACCTTCGTAATAATCGAACAGCATATAGTGGTAGTGGCCAATATTAAACGCCAGGGTTTTACGGTCGACTTGATAGCGGAAGTAATGCGCAAAACGAAACTTTTCGATTGAATTAACGGCGGTTTTCGGAAACTCAAGCTCAATGCTATCAGGTTTGCCAAAGCGGTAAGCCAGCGCCGACGCCTTTGATAAAGGCTGTGATGCACATAATGACACCACCTTGGCAGATTGCTCAATCTGGCAGGAGAACAACGTCACTTCCTCTGCATTACAATGGCTGGGTACTGCGGCTTGTATAGGCCCTGAGCAAACCACGGTTACTACCGTGGCACTAAGTAATAGTAACGCTTTCAAGCCGGGCATCCTTGTTAAATATTGCAGTGTCACCAGAAGCCGGTGACTTTGTGCTGAATGATGAAACGCTTTATTTTACATCTGCGGCTAAGTATCGCAAAATAACGCCAGCTGTACCCACTTAAGGCCTTTAATAGTGCTATTAAAGGCTCTAACTTACCAAGGACAGGATATGACATTAGGCTGGACCATCTTCGCCTGCATCGCTACTTTTTTTGCCGCTTATATCGTGTTCGCCATTGGCTTTTATACGTCGATGGGTATACAGCAACGTAACCGTTTACTGCACGCCTATATGCTAAGCGCCTGGGTATGGTTACCCGGTTCGGGCATAGTGGGCATAATTTTAGGCATTATTAACTACCAAAACGCAGCCGACACCAGCGGCTACTGGATCTTCACCCTGCCGCTGATAGCACTGGCTGTGTACTTTGCCGGGTTTGTGTTGTTAAGCAAAAAGCCGTAGTACGAATACTATCTGGCTGCGTTATCTGGATACTTTGATGAAAACACCATGCAACTTGTGGATCCTTTCTGTTTTTTGGTACATCAGCCGATGAACCTTTATTAGATGTAACCGACTTTAAAGTGGCTAAGCATATCAAGGGCAATAACGACGATGTGAAAGCTGAACGCCCTGAAATAAAAAAATACTGAAGAGTAAAATCACTGTGTATTACAGCGTTGAAGAGCTGTACAGTATTCTGTTTAACCCCATTGCTATTTTATAACAAGAATTGAGTTGTAGATGACATTGATTAACTTGAAGGATCTGGAAGCACATCTATGGCATGCCGCGCACATTATTACTGGCCCCATCGATGCATCAGACTACAAGACTTATATATTTCCGGTACTGTTCTTTAAGCGCATTTGCGATGTGTATGACGAAGAATTTGATGATGCCATGAAGCAGGTGGCTGATGAAGAGTTAGCCCGTGGCGACATGTTCCACCGCATTAAAATTCCAGCCGAAGCACACTGGAGCCAGGTATTTGCTAAAACCAAAGATATTGGTCAGGCACTTAAAGATGCCTTTCGTACTATCGAAGTAGCTAACCCACACTTATATGGCATTTTCGGTGATGCCAGTTGGACTAACAAAGAACGCTTGTCAGACGAGCTGCTATCAACCTTACTGAATCACTTTAATAAGGTGAATTTAGGCGTGGCTAGCGTGCGTGATGATGACATGGGCCGCGCCTATGAGTACCTGATTAAACGCTTTGCCGACAAAGCCAATAAAAAGGCCGGTGAGTTCTACACGCCTCGTACTATTATTCGCTTAATGGTAAACGTGCTGGACCCGGTTGCCGGTGAAAGTGTGTACGACCCGGCCTGTGGTACGGGCGGTATGTTGCTGGAGACCATTCACCATGTTCAAGAAAACGGCGGTGATCCACGCCTGCTAAAAATCAAAGGCCAGGAAAAAAACCTGACAACCGAGGCTATTGCTCGGATGAACCTGTTCTTACACGGCCAGGAGGATTTTCAGATTTTGCGGGGCGATACACTGCGTGACCCTAAATTTGTCGTTAATGATCAGCTGGAAGCCTTTGATTGTGTTATTGCCAATCCGCCTTTTAGCTTAAAAGAGTGGGGTTATGACAAATGGCAAAATGACCAATATGGTAGAAAGCAATATGGCCTGGCCCCACAAACTAATGGCGATTTTGCCTGGGTGCAGCATATGCTGGCGTCACTTAACAGCAAAGGTCGCATGGCAGTAGTATTACCGCACGGTGTGCTATTTCGCGGTGCTGCCGAAGGTGTTATCAGAACAGCACTACTTAAGCAAAATAAAATAGAGGCCATTATTGGCCTGGCCAGCAACTTGTTCTACGGCACAGGCATTCCGGCCTGTATTCTGGTACTGCGGCAAAACCGGCCTGCAGAACATAACAATCATGTGCTTATTATTAACGCCGAAGAAATCTACACCAAAGGCCGTGCGCAAAATACTCTTAGCAATGACCAGTCTGATGAAATTTACCGCATCTATCATCAGCAATATTTGACCGGCACCAAGGCAGATGAAATTGAAGGCGTTGCCCGCTGGGTAAGCCTTAATGAAATTGCCGAAAACGACTTTAACCTGAATATTGCGCGCTACGTGCAAAAACCATTGGAAGAAGAAAGCATTACCGTAGAAGAGGCATTGAAAGATTTTCAGAAAAAGCTCGCTGCGCTGGAAAGAGCTGAAGAAGAGCTTGAAGCCCTTCTTATAGAAGAGGGGTTCGAAATATGAAGTTAGAGAAGGCATATGCAGAAGATATCAAGTTAAATATCACTGCAGAAGAAGCTGATCGACAGTTTTCAGCTGGCGTTGTTAAATCCAAATTTAGTTTTCAGTGTCCGGATGAACACTGTAGCGCGCCAGTCACATGTGCTAATTTAGAACGCCCCAAAGATAAGAGAAAGCGCGATCCGTATTATAAAGTCGTTGGCGAACATAGTCCTAATTGCGACATAGCAAAGGATATTGAGAAACAAAAAAAACGAACAAATTCGAAAACGGACATTTATAGTGATAGCGATGAATACATTGATAATGCTATTCGTCTTAATTTACAGCCCCCCAGCACCAAAAGACCCGAGCCAGCAGGAGATAAGCAAGGCGATTCAGACAGTGGTGTAAAAGCAAGAAGAGGCAATGCCGAAGAGTCTGGAAAGCGCAAAATTCAACGCTCAAAGACACTATCATCACTAATAGATGCTTTTTTAGCACATGAATCACACACAATTCAGCTTCCAGAAATCGGAGTTATTAACATTAGAGATTTCTTTGTCGAAATCAATGGCCAAGATTTATCTGAGTTAGAAGATGAATTTCGAATTTATTACGGTAAAGCTTGGTTTAATAAAAAAGAAAATGGATATTCCATAGTTTTTGATAAAACACTAACTTCTGCAGGAATTACTAAGAGACCATCAATTTACATGCCGCTCGATAAGCTTGTAGAGTCTGGCTTCAAACGCTTTAAGGTTAATGAACTGGAGCGACTGGCCGACAAGAAACCCAAAACGGTCTTCATCCTTTCGCAGGCAGGCCCCCAGTTAAGAAATGGCTATATAAACATCTGGTGTGATGGTCCTGAATATTTGGATTACCGTTTATGAACAGAAAAAATTTAGAAGATCTCCTCTGGGGCGCAGCCGAGTTTCTACGCGGCCAAATTGACGCCTCAGATTACAAGCAGTACATCTTCCCGTTGCTGTTTTACAAGCGCTTGTCAGACGTTTACCTAGAAGAATATGTCGAAGCCTTAGAAGCGCATGACGGCGATGCGGAATACGCAGCTATGCCGATGTATCACCGCTTTGATATTCCGGAGGAAGCCCGCTGGGAAAAGGTGCGCCATACCAGTAAAAACATTGGTGAGGCCATTCAAACCGCACTTCGGTTAATTGAATCCAATAACCCGCGTTTACATGGCGTGTTTGGTGATGCGCAGTGGACTAATAAAGAACGCCTGCCTGATCATCTATTGGCCGATTTAATTGAGCACTTCAGCAAAATTCCATTGGGTATTAAATCGGTTAAACAAGACGACCTGGGCGAAGCCTACGAATACCTGATCAAAAAATTCGCTGACGATTCTGGCCATACCGCTGCCGAGTTTTATACGAATCGCACCGTTGTACATTTAATGACGCGCATAATGCAGCTTAAACCCGGTGAAACTGCCTACGACCCAACCTGTGGTACAGGAGGCATGCTACTAAATGCAGTGATGGATTTACGCTCAGACTTGAAAGAATGGCGTAGCGTTAAGTTGTTCGGCCAGGAAGTAAACTTACTAACTTCAGCTATCGCCCGTATGAACATGTTTTTGCATGATATCGAAGAGTTTGAAGTACTGCGCGGCGATACGCTGGCAGAGCCTAAGTTTATCGAGAACGACCAGCTAAAGCAGTTTGACGTTATCTTTGCCAACCCGCCGTATTCCATTAAAAAGTGGAACCGCGACAAATTTGCTGCCGACCCTTATGGCCGCAATTTATTTGGTGTACCGCCGCAAGGCTGTGCCGACTATGCGTTTTACACCCATATCATTAAAAGCTTAAAACCGGACACTGGCCGCGCTGCCATGCTGTGGCCACATGGCGTATTGTTCCGTGATTCCGAGCAAGCTATTCGCAAGCAGGTTATTGAGTCAGATATTATCGAGGCGGTAATTGGTCTTGGGCCAAACCTGTTCTACAACTCACCAATGGAATCTTGTGTAGTAGTGCTTAACTGCAACAAGCCAGCCGAGCGTAAAAACAGGGTGCTGTTTATCAACGGCGTTGAGCATGTTACCCGCGAGCGGGCGCATAGCCGCTTATCGGATGATGACCTAGCAATGCTGTGCGAAGCATATTTTACGCCAGAGAAGCAAAGCGATATTACCGCACTGGTTGATATCGATGCGATAAAAGAAAACCTCTACAACCTGTCGATACCGCTTTATGTACAAGCTAAAGGCGATGACGAAGTGCATGATATTGAGCATGCGATAGAAGCCTGGAAAATTAGTCGGGTACAACTAAAAAAACAGACCAATAAATTATTCCAAAGCCTCGCGCAGTTGGGTTACGAGGTAGAAAACAATGACTGATAAGCAAACAGTTAAATTTGGCGATATTTGCCGAGAAGTAAAGCTCACCACTAAAGACTCAATTGCTGATGGCTATGAGCGTTATATTGGCTTAGAGCATTTAGATTCTGGCTCACTAAAGATCAAACGCTGGGGCATGATTGCGGAAGATAACCCAAGCTTTACCCGTGTTTTTAAAAAAGGACATATCTTGTTCGGCAAAAGACGTCCTTATTTGAAAAAAGCGGCGATTGCGGAGTTTGATGGTGTTTGCTCAGGCGACATAATTGTTATGGAGAGTACACCTGATAACAAATTTCCGGATTTTCTTCCTTTTCTGATTCAGTCTGATAGTTTCTGGAAGCACGCAATTTCAACTTCTTCAGGTTCTTTATCTCCTAGAACAAAATTCAAATCACTACAGGAGTTTTCTTTAACACTAGGTGATGAGCAGTCAATTCAGCGTAAGTTGGGACTGCTCGTAAAATGTGAGGAGATACGTTCCAAAAACAATCAGCTCTTAGAGGCGTTTGATAGTTTATTCAGCATTGTCGTATCTGATCTTTTAAGAGTGGTTGCTCAAGATAAGCCGCAACAAGTCCCCAAAGGATGGCAGATAAAAGAATTATGTGAACTTGCTGAAGTTAGCAGAGGTAAGTTTACCCCCAGACCTCGAAATAATCCTATTTATTATGGTGGAAGCACCCCATTTCTTCAGACAGGTGATGTAGGAAGAGCATCTTTGTTTATTGAAAGTCACGAGCAAACCCTTAATGAAAAAGGACTATCGGTAAGTAAGCTTTTCCCCAAAGGAACTATATTTCTAACAATCGCAGCCAATATCGGGGACGTTGCTATGTCTACTTATGATGTTGCCTGTACTGACAGTGTCGTTGGGATCAATCCTAAAGACGGGGTGGATGGGGTTTGGCTGCTATTTTACCTCAAACAGCTGAAACCATATCTTGATTCTATTGCACCAGAAAGTGCCCAAAAAAATATTAATTTGGCTACTTTACGACCGTTAAAAGTTGCAACACCTTCTTATGAAAAGCAGGTTTTGATCGGTCAGGAGTTGTTGAAGCTTTACAGCATCTATAAGTTAATAAGTGGCAAAGAGTCATCAATTTGCTCTATAACCGGAGCTTTAGTTGAGAGATAAAGATGTTTAATGAGCAAACCGTCACGGAAAATGGGATTATCGACCGCTTAAAAGGCTTAAGCGGGGTAAATTGGACTTACTGCCACGGTGATAGCCTGCCTAAACAAGCGCAGGATATCTTTGTTGATGAGTGGCTAAAAGACGCGCTTTGTTCGTTAAACCCTGATATTGCCAAACAGCCGGACCTGGCGGACGAGATTATTTATAAACTTCGCGGCGTTATTCTGGAAGCCAAGTTTACCGGCCTGGTAAAAGCCAACGAGAATTTTCAGGAATGGCTGCTGGCAGAGAAAAGTTTGCCCTTTGGTGAAAATGGTGACCATATCACCATTAACCTGATAGATTTTGACGATATCAAAAACAACCATTTTGTGGTGTCGCAGCAGGTGCATTATATCGCTGCTACCGAAGTGTATTTTGATATTGTGCTGTACGTAAACGGCATCCCCTTGGTAGTAGGTGAAGTAAAAACCGCCACCCGGCCAAGCGTTAGCTGGCAAGACGGTGCCGCTGATTTTATGGGTGGTAAAAAGCACTACTGGCAAAACGTAGCGCCATTTTTTGTGCCTAACCTGCTGTGCTTTGCCAGTGAAGGTAAAACCTTTGCCTATGGTGCTATTAATGCAGGCCCTAAAGATTGGGGGCCGTGGCATAACACCGATTTACGCGATGACATTTTACCTGGCCTGCAAACTGTACTTAATAGTGCCGAGGGGCTGCTCAACCCTGTTACCCTATTGCAGTTACTCCAATCGTTCGCGTTATTTTCGACGGTTAAAACCGGCAAAAACACACCGCCCAAACGCATAAAAATATTACCGCGTTACCCGCAGTTTGAAGCCGCCAAGCAAATTGTGGAACGGGTGCGCCGTGGCTACCCGAAAAAAGGCCTTATCTGGCACTTCCAGGGCTCAGGTAAGTCATTATTAATGCTGTATGCCGCTAAGATGCTGCGGGCAGATAATGAGCTTAAAAACCCGACTGTATTGGTCGTGGTAGACCGACGTGATTTAGATAGCCAAATTAGTGAAACCTTTGGCGGTGCCGACGTTAAAAACCTGATTAAAGTGCAAAGCTGCAAAAAGCTCGGTGAATATATCGAGCAAGATAGCCGGGGCATTTTAATTACCACCATCTTCAAATTTAAAGATGTTGAAATCGATGAAGCCAATAAAAAAGGCCTGAACGATCGCGACAACATTATTGTGCTGGTCGATGAAGCTCACCGCACCCAAGAAGGTGGCTTAGGTGACAAAATGCGCTGGGCGCTGCCTAATGCCCATTTCTACGGTTTAACCGGTACGCCTATTTCAGGCATAGACCGCAATACCTTTAAGCTATTTGGTGCTGAAGACGACCCGGGCCGTTACATGAACCGCTATAGCTATAAGCAGTCTATCCGTGACGGTGCCACCAATCCGGTTAAGTTTGAACCGCGCCTGGCAGAGCTTCGTGTAGACCGTGAAGCTATCGACAAAGAGTTCGAAGCCTTGGCGGCAGCAAACAACCTGGACGAAGAAGAAAAAACTGAGCTGTCTAAACGTGCTGGCAAATTGGCCATTATGCTAAAAGCGCCTAAACGTATGGCAGCGGTAAGTGCTGATATTGCCGAGCACTTTACCAGCCACGTTAAGCCGAAAAAGATGAAGGCTATGGTAGTGGTGTACGACCGTGATGCATGTGTGCAGATGTATTACTTGCTGGGTGAAAAGCTCGGCTTTGATGCTGTTGAAGTGGTTATGAATATTGACCAAGCCCCAATTAAAGCGCCAGACGGCGATAAAAAGGGCAAAGTTAATAAAGACTGGCGCAAGTGGCATGACGATTTACAGCTGCCTGTAAAAAAGACTGACTTTGAGCGCTGGCAGAGCATCGATGGCGACGAGCAAAAGCAAAAAGACTTAATAGAAACCTACAAAGACCCCAAACAGCCGCTGCAATTACTGATCGTAACAGCCAAGCTACTAACCGGCTTTGATGCGCCTATCTGCTACTGCATGTACCTAGACAAGCCATTACGTGACCATACGCTTTTGCAGGCCATGTGCCGCACTAACCGGCTTTATCAAAACGATGAAACCCGCAAACAAATGGGCCTAATCATCGACTACCTTGGCGTTTTTGAAAACCTGCGTACTGCACTGGCGTACAACCCGGAAGAGATTGAGGGTGTTGTAGAAGGTATTGAAGCCTTTAAAGCCATATTGCCAATGCAGCTGAAAAAGTGCCTGGCCTTCTTTCCAAATGTCGACCGCAGCCTGGAAGGCTTTGAGGGCATTATGGCAGCGCAAGAGTGCCTGCCTACTAATGAGAAACGCGACGAGTTTGCCGCAGCCTTTGGTGTGGTAGCCAAGCTGTGGTCGGCAATTAACCCTGATCCATTCTTAAATGCCTACCGCAAAGATTACAAATGGCTGGCGCAGATTTATGAATCCGTGCGCCCTGTTGGTCAAACAGGTGCATTGGTTTGGGCGGCATTAGGTCCAGAAACCATTCAGCTTATTCACCAGCATACCGACATCAACCGTATTCGGGATGATATCGACGAGCTGGTAATGGATGAGCACGCCATCTTTACCCTGACAGATAAAGAACAAGAACAACGGGCGCGCAAATTAGAAATAGACCTAATGGGCCGCCTACGTGGCAGCAACGACCCTAAATTTGTGGCACTGGGCGAGCGATTAGAAAAGCTACGCCAAGACTACGAAGCCGGTGTTATTAAAGCCATAGACTGGCTAAAAGGCCTGTTAGACGCAGCCAAAGACACCGTGCAGGCTGAGCGCGAAAGTGGCGATAAAGTTGTCACCCAGGAAGATAACAAGCAAGCGTTAACCAAACTCTTCCTGGAAACCCGGCCAGAAACCACGCCAAAGCTAATTGGGGACGTGGTAGAGCAAATCGACAAGATAGTTAAAGCAACCCGATTTGACGGCTGGCAAAACTCCAACAGCGGCCCGCGTGAGATACAGAAAGCCCTGCTACTAACGCTGGCACAGTTCGGCTTGGGCAAAGACAAAGAGTTGTTCACCAAGGCATACGCGTATATTGAAGAGCATTATTAATGTTTACTTTTCACGTAATACAAAGCAAAGGTTTATTTCCAAAGTAGGGTTATCGGGGACAGAACAAAATTAACCTGCTTTGCTACTTTTCGTTCAGCCTTGCCCTTGTGGCGCATCCTCTTGCTGTTGACGCTGAGATAACCAGAACAGAGCATTTTAATTATTATAAAACAATGACCTAATCGGCGTTTTAAAATTTCTGTAGGCAGCTTGTCGATCTTTGCTTTCCCCATCCGACTAACTAACGTGAGTTAATCACTGCTACCTTTACTGCAGCATCAACTGGCTGTGGCGGGGTATTGTCAATTTTAGGAGCAACACGATGAAATTTAACCCGGTAGTGCATTTTGAAATTTACGTAGAAAACATGGACCGCGCCAAAGCGTTTTATCAGGCGCTGTTTGATATTAAGCTGGAACCTATGCCATCGCCCACGCCGGAGGTTGAGATGGAAATGTGGTTCTTCCCGATGGATAAGGAAAACGGTATGAGTTATTACGGCGCCGGCGGTAGCCTGGTGAAGATGGATGGTTTTACTCCTGGCGGCGGTGGCACCTTGGTGTATTTTGGCTGCGAGGATTGTGCAGTGCAGGCTGAACGTGCGAAAGCCAATGGCGGCAGTATACAGCAGCCGAAAATGTCTATTGGCGCACATGGTTTTTGCGCCGTGGTGCGCGACTGTGAGGGCAATTTAATCGGCTTGCATTCGATGACATAAGTTAGTAGCGGCTATGGCTACAACCTTGAACTCGCTGCGATTAACCGCTGTTACCGATATTTCCTTAATATCGGCTTCAGCAAGCAGAGATAGCTTATAATCAGCCATCTATTCCCCGACTCACATCATCGAAAATATCCAGAGCGTTTTTGGCAGAATGAGTCCCTGCTGACAATTGTTCAAAGCCCCGTGCAACCTCCTGTCGCAATATCTCCAGCTGTTGTTGCTTTGCTAAATCCTTTTCAAACAGTAACCGCAAGCCATCCCGAATCACTTCACTTGCAGAGGTGTATAAACCAGATGAGATCTTTTCATTGATGCGTTTTTCAAATTCATGACCCAAAGTAATGTTCATAGTCCACTCCTAAAGCTAACTGCGCATTACAGGCATATTATGCGCATAACATGCGCTTATCAACGTGCGGCGAACAGCAAAACACTTTAATTGGCAATTAATAAGCGTTCGATACGCCTTAACTATGACTTTTATTCATGGGTTAATGAAATAATATCATTTTTATTCATGCAGCCCTGGGTGTATAAATTGCACATGGCTTTAAGTCTAGACGTCTAGATGCTTTTATCGGCGGTTAGCACAGGGGATAGCAGAGCATGAACAAAGATTTCAGTTTTACCATTAAACGTATCCGGTTCGATGAACATTATCAGCCGGCGGACAGTACCCGTATCACCACCAACTTCGCTAACCTGGCAAGAGGTGGGTGCCGCCAGCAGAATTTGCGTAACGCTTTAACGATGATTAACAACCGTTTTAATGCGCTGGCGCAATGGGACAACCCCAAAAGCGATCGTTACTCTGTCGAGCTGGATATTATTTCGGTTGATGTGGATATTGACGGCAATGGCGCCGGCTTCCCGTCGATTGAAGTACTAAAAACTAATATTGTTGACCATAAAACCAACGAGCGCATTGAAGGCATAGTGGGCAATAACTTTTCCTCTTATGTGCGCGACTATGATTTTAGCGTATTGCTGCTGGAGCATAATAAGCAGCAAGCGCAATTTAGCATCCCACAGAATTTTGGCGAGCTGCATGGCAAGCTGTTCAAATATTTTGTTAACTCAAATGCTTACAAGCAGCATTTTAACAAGCCGCCGGTTATCTGTCTGAGTGTATCGGATAGTAAAACCTATCAGCGCACGGAAAACCAGCACCCGGTATTGGGGGTGGAATACCTGGCAAACGAATCGTCGTTAACCGAGCAGTATTTTAAAAAGATGGGCTTGCAGGTGCGTTATTTTATGCCGGCAAACAGTGTGGCGCCCTTGGCTTTTCATTTTGTTGGTGACTTACTTAACGATTACACCAACCTTGAGCTGATTAGCACCATCAGCACTATGGAAACCTTTCAAAAGATTTACCGGCCGGAGATTTATAACGCCAATGCGGTAGCAGGCAAAAGCTATAAACCGGATTTAAAAAATCAGGATCATTCCATTACGCAAATTGTGTATGACCGCGAAGAGCGCAGCAAGTTAGCTATAGCGCAGGGCAGGTTTGCTGAAGAGCACTTTATTAAACCGCACCGGGCAACGCTGGAACAATGGTCGGCTAACTACGCTTAATTAATCATCCGGATAACAGAATTTATTATGAACAAGCATTTATTACAAAAAGTACTATTACCGACATCAACTGCCGGCAGTTTACCTAAACCATCCTGGCTGGCAGAGCCGGAAACACTTTGGTCACCGTGGAAATTACAGGGTGACGAACTGGCTGATGGCAAACAGGATGCACTGCGGCTGTCATTGCAACAGCAGCATCTGGCCGGCATTGATATTGTCAGCGATGGCGAGCAAACGCGGCAGCACTTTGTCACCACCTTTATAGAGCACTTAAGCGGCGTGGATTTTAACCAGCGTAAAACGGTCAGAATTCGTAACCGCTATGATGCCAGTGTGCCAACAGTGGTAGGCCCGGTGTCGCGGCCAAAGCCGGTATTTGTTGAAGACGCTAAGTTTTTACGCGCGCAAACCACGCAGCCGATAAAGTGGGCCTTGCCGGGCCCGATGACGATGATCGACACGCTTTATGATGACCATTATAAAAGCCGCGAGAAACTGGCCTGGGAATTTGCCAAAATACTGAACCAGGAAGCAAAAGACTTAGAAGCCGCAGGTGTTGATATTATCCAGTTTGATGAGCCGGCTTTTAACGTGTTTTTTGACGAGGTCAATGAGTGGGGCATTAAGTGTTTAGAGCGCGCCATCGAAGGGCTTAAATGCGAAACCGCAGTACATATTTGCTATGGCTATGGCATTAAAGCCAATACCGATTGGAAAAAAACCTTGGGCTCTGAGTGGCGCCAATACGAAGCGGTATTCCCCAAATTGCAACAATCCAATATCGATATTATATCGCTGGAGTGTCATAACTCGCATGTGCCGCTTGAGCTACTTGAGCTTATCCGCGGTAAAAAAGTGATGGTAGGCGCCATTGATGTGGCAACCGATAGCATAGAAACACCAGAGCAAGTAGCGGCAACGTTGAGAAAAGCGCTGCAATATGTCGATGCCGACAAGCTTTACCCTTGCACTAACTGTGGTATGGCGCCGTTATCCCGTGACGTTGCTACCGGCAAGCTAAATGCCTTAGCAGCAGGGGCGCAAATTGTGCGCAATGAATTGCTGGCCAGGTAACTAACGGCTGTTACAAAAACAGCGTTGGCTTTTTGTCGGTTGCTGCCGTTAGCTGATATTGCTGTACGGCATCTACTGTGTGCTTTTCACGTTCTTTAGCTTCGCGATTGCGGTTGGCTTGCTGAAGTAAGCCTTCAAGCGCTTTGCCGAATGCTTCCAGTTTGGCGTCCAGTACGGCTATTTTACCGTCGCGCTCCGGGCTTTGCGGTTGCTGTTGCAGGGCTTCTTTTTCGGCCTGAGCTTCTTCTATTTTCGCTTTTAATTCATCGTACTTTTGTTTATCCAGGCCGATGCGGTTAGCTAGCATTTGATCCATTAGCTGAGTTAAAAAAGCCTCTTGCTGCTTGCTGGTTTCATCCTGCTGCTGTGCTTGTGGTGTTGCCGGTTTTGTTGCTGCGGTTGTGGCAATACCGGCAATTTCTTGCCGTTGTGCATTGTTGTCGGCATTTTCTGTTTCTGGTTTTAGCAGCTGATACTGCAACTGGTAGTTATTAATACTAAGGCCTGACACTGTCATTTGCTGTGCTCCGCAATCGGTAGAGTTTTTACCTGTACCGAAATAAAGCAGAAACTGTGCCAGTTGCTAAGCTTAGCGCTGTACCAACCGTGTTATAAACGATTTTGGCCGTTGTTTAACAGAGGATGCTGCCATATCAGCGCACGAATATAGCTTTGGCGAGCAGTAATCTGTTAACATTTGTTCAAAGCATAGGCAGTAAAGGACAACGATGTTGGAATGGTTACGTCAGTGGTTTGAGCATCCGGCCGACCCTTTGCTGCTTGCCGGCAGTTATGACCCCAGCCTGGTGCTGCTGTCTTTTCTGATTGCGGTATTTTCTTCTGCCATTGCCATTCATATTACCGCCCAGGCTATCAGTGTTAAGAAAAAAAGCCTGCGCCTGCTGATGCTGGGCAGCGGCAGTATTGCGCTGGGTGGCGGTGTTTGGTCGATGCATTTTATCGGTATGCTGGCGTTTGCCTTGTGTACCGGTGTCAGTTATCAGCCCGGTTTAACCTTATTGTCTATGATCCCCAGTATTGCGGCGTCGTGGGTAGCGCTTGATCTGATCAGTAAAAAACAGCTGCGTAGCTTACAACTGCTGAGTGGCGGCGTACTGGTGGGGGCCGGTATTGGTACCATGCATTATATGGGCATGGCAGCCATGCAAATGTCGGTTGCGCTGCGCTACGACTTGCCGATGTTTTTGTTGTCTATTCTGGTGGCGGTAGTGCTGGCCATTATTGCGCTGTGGGTTCGCTTTGGCTTACGGCGCTTTAATCTGGCGCCGCACTGGCTTACGTTGTTAAGCAGCATGGTGATGGGCGCGGCGATCAGCGGTATGCATTATACCGGTATGGCTGCGGCCCGTTTTGTACCGCCGCCAGGCTTTACGGCTATGAGCGATAACAACGATATTTCCTGGCAGCTGGCGCTGGCGGTCGCTTTTATAACGCTGATAATCACCGGCCTGGTGGTGACAGTGAATTTGCTGTTTAAATACCGCGAGCTAAACCAGCAGGTAAATGCCAAAGAATCTCTGGCCAAAGAAAATGAAGCCAAATTCCGCTCATTAATTAACAATATTCCCGGTGCGGCTTACCGTTGTTTGCATAATGAAAACTGGGACATGTTGTTTGTCAGCGATGCCGTTGAGTTGCTGTCAGGTTATCCGGCCAGCGATTTTATGTTGCCGTTGCCACGGCGCAGCTGGTCTGATTTAGTACACCCGGCCGATAAAGCTACCACCACCCAGTTGGACTTGTATCAGGGGGGCTTTACGCTGGAATACCGCATCCGCCATCAGGATGGCAGCTGGCGCTGGATTTTAGAACACGGTGAAGCAATAAAATCAGACAATGGTGATATTATCTGGTTAGACGGCTTTTTAATGGATATCAGCGCGCGTAAACAGATGGAGCAAGAGCTGGTATTGGCCAAAGACACAGCAGAGCAGGCGGCTGAGTCCCGTACGGCATTTTTGGCTAATATGAGCCATGAAATCCGCACGCCAATGAACGCCATCATTGGTTTTAGCGATTTAATGTTGTCGGCAGATTTACCCCCACAGCAACATAAGCACCTGCAAACTATTCACAGTGCTGCGCGCTCTTTGCTACACCTGCTAAACGATATTCTTGACAGCGCCAAACTGGAAAAAGGCAAGCTGGAACTTGAGTATAAAGATTTCTCCTTACCGGCCTTGCTGGATACCGTGGTGTCTACCTTATGGCTGCAGGCCCGCAAAAAACAGCTGCAACTTACGCTGGAGCTGGACCCTGCGGCAGGCGAGTTTTACTACGGTGCGCCAGACCGGTTGCGACAGGTGCTGACTAATCTGCTGGGTAATGCGATTAAATTTACTGAGCAAGGCAGTGTCAGGGTAAAAGTACAGCTAACTGCAACAGCAGAACTGACATTCAGCATTGTTGATACCGGTATTGGTATTTCACCGCAGCGTTTGCCGTACATTTTTGATGCTTTTACCCAGGCCGATGCGTCAATGAGTCGCCGCTTCGGTGGTACCGGGCTTGGCACCACGATCAGTAAACAGTTAGTCGAGCTAATGGGCGGCCAGATTAGCGTACAAAGCACCGAAGGCGTAGGTAGCTGTTTTAGCTTTACTGTGCCGCTGCAACCGGGTGCGGCCCTGGTGCCACACAATACTGACCAGGCGCTGGCGCTACCGCCGTTATCTGTGCTGATAACCGATGACATAGCGCAAAATCTGGAACTATTGCAGCTGATGCTGGAGCGTGCCGGGCATACGGTGGTTGCGGTGGCTGACGGTGAACAAGCCGTAGGCGCAGTGCAACAGCAGCATTTTGATGTGGTACTGATGGATATTCAGATGCCGGTAATGGATGGCCTGGAAGCTTGCCGCCAGATCCGCCAATGGGAAGAGGCACAGCAGCTTAAGCCGCTGCCGGTTATTGCCTTAACCGCCAGTGTACTGGATGAAGACAAGGTCGCCGCCAAAGAGGCCGGTATGCAGGGCTTTGCCAGCAAGCCGGTTGATTTTGCCGCGCTAAGTAATGAAATAGCGCGGGTGCTGCAGCTGAGTGCCGGCACAACGGCTGCTATCGCAGCGGCAGAGCCTGCGCCACTGCAAGTGCTGAATATGACAAAAGCGCTACAATTGTGGGGCTCGGTAGCTCATTATCAGCCGCAGCTTGAGCAATTTTTGCACCAGCAACAGCCGGTACTGGTAAAAGCGGCCGGGTATCTGCAGGCCGGGCAACTTGATGAGTTGCAAAAAGCGGCACACGCCATTAAAGGCGTAAGTGGCAACCTGGCATTAGAACAATTGAGTAAGTTGTGTGGTGAGTTAGAACAGGCCGCCCGGCAGCAACAGCATGAGCGGGCAGGCAAAACTTTACAACAGGTTATGCAAAACTGGCCGCAATACCAGGCGGCATGTCAGCAGTTGCAACAGCAGGCCGGTAACGGTGTGGCGAAAACTCTGCAGCAGTTTGATGACAACGCACTGGCAGCGTTGCTTACTCCCCTGCACCTTGCTCTGCAGCGCCACGAGCTGGACGACAATGTACTAAAACAGCTGGAAATATACAGCGGAACGCACGAGGCGCTGATCTTATCGCTGCTGGATGCAGTAAATGATTTTGACTTTGCCCATGCTTTAGCGGTACTGGAGCAACTGCAACAGCATATCAACACAGGACAACACTGATGGCCGACAAGCAAATGTTGCTACTGGTAGATGATGAGCCAACCAACTTGCGGGTGCTGCGCACTATATTGCAGGACGACTATCGCCTGCTGTTTGCCAAAAGTGGTGAAGAGGCGCTGCAGTTAGTGCAACAGCAGCAGCCGGATCTGATTTTGCTGGATGTTATGATGCCGGGGATGACCGGCTACGATGTGTGTGCCCGCTTAAAAGCCAGCCCGGCGACCCAGCGGCTGCCGGTTATTTTTGTTACTGCGTTAAAAGATGAGATAGACGAAACCAAAGGCTTTGCGGTTGGGGCGGTTGATTACATTACCAAGCCGGTATCACCTGCTGTAGTGAGGGCCAGGGTTAAAACCCATTTGTCGCTGGTACGCGCCGACGAGCTGAAACAAACCCGGCTGCAGGTTATTCAGCGCCTGGGCCGGGCGGCAGAATATAAAGATAACGAAACCGGTTTACATGTAATGCGTATGAGCCATTACGCCCAGTTTCTGGCACTGGCATATGGTTTATCTGCGCATCAGGCAGAAGACTTACTGCACGCCGCGCCAATGCATGATATTGGCAAAATAGGCATTGCGGACAGTATTTTACTTAAGCCCGGTAAGCTTACTGCAGAAGAGTATCAGCAGATGCAGCAACACCCGCTGATAGGCGCAGAAATTATCGGCGAATGTGATTCTGATCTGCTGCGCATGGCAAAAGTGGTAGCGCTGTATCATCACGAAAAATGGGATGGCAGCGGTTATCCACATGGCCTGGCGGGTGAGGCTATTCCGCTTGAAGCCCGTATTGTGGCAGTGTCAGATGTATTTGATGCGCTAACCAGTGCGCGGCCGTATAAACAAGCCTGGGGTATTGAAGAAACACTGCAGTATATGCGGGCGCAAAAAGGCCTGCATTTTGAGCCCCGGCTGGTAGATTTGCTGGAGCAACACCTGCCTGACATTCTGGCTATCCGCCAACGTTGGGCCGAATAACCAGCTGCTTGCTGATTGCCGGAGCACTTCGCTGTCGTAAATCATTAATTTTACTGTAAGAAAACCATCATATAGCTGCTGTAGTGTAGCGGCGTTCCTGATGGCAGGATGCAGTGCCACGGTTTTTACCTGAGTTGCTGTGGCTCAGGAGCACTTATTAGCAAATCCGATAATAACCGTGCGCGCCAGGCCGGGTTGCTGTTATAGCGACCGGGTCAGCGATAGCTATTAGCAGTGGGTACACACATGCAGTCCTCTTTTAAACACAACGACATCAGCAAATTACAACAAAAACCATTAAGCCGTGCAGTACAGCAGATTTTAATCGGTGCTGCGCTAATTGCCACTGCAACGCCAGTGCTGGCGCAAACTGCAGATAACAGCGCAGAGCAAGCTGTTGAGGTTATTTCGGTTACCGGCAGTTATAGCCGCAGCCTGGAAAAAGCGGTCGATCTGAAAAAAACCAATATTGGTTTTTCTGATTCTATCGTTGCTACCGATGTAGCGGATTTTCCTGAACAAAACCTGGCTGAAGCCCTGCAGCGTATGCCTGGCGTTACCATAGAGCGCAATAAAGGCCTGGGCAGTAAAATTAACGTGCGCAGCCTGCCAAGTGAATTTACCCATGTGTCGATAAACAACCTGGCGACAGCATCAGGCAGTGGTGGCCGCGATGTGGAATTTGATATTTTCGCCTCGGAAATTATTCAAAGCGTTACCGTGCAAAAATCACCGACAGCCGCTGATGAAGAGGGCGGTATTGCCGGTTCGGTAATGATCTCTACCGCGCGGCCGTTTGATTACACTGAGCGCAAACTGATCGTGTCAGCAGAAGGCGCGCATAACTCTATTTCAGAGGAAATTGATCCTAAGTTTTCCTTTTTAGCCAGTGATACCTTTGGTGACTGGGGCGCTTTGGTATCGTTTTCTAAAGCTAGCCGTACTAACAGAACCGACGCTAACTCGGGCATTAACTTTCGGCCTATGGGGCGCTTTTTAGAAGCGACAGGCACGCGCTCTGATCAAGCTGCTGCCGTGCTGGAGCGTGATGCCGGTATAGTGGTGAGCGACCGCAAAGATAAAAACGAAACCAGCCGGATTATTTTTCAGGATAAAGTAGGCGACCGGTTGTACCTGAATGATCAGGATAAATGGGGCGCTACCGCATCGCTGCAGTATAAGCCAGGCAATGATTTCAGCCTGACCTTTGATGCGATGAAAGGCGGCTACGATGTAACAGAAGATGAGTATGACGCCGCGGCTTATTCGGCATCCAGCCGCAGCACGCTGGAAACAATTCACGATTACGACGACACCACGCTGGCCCAATACGGCATAGTGGTGCTGACCGATGTGTCTTACACGGCTACGCAGCATGAGTTTTTAAGCAAACAGCGTATTAACGAAACCGATTACTCGCAGTACAGCCTGGCGCTGGACTGGCAAACCAACGGCTGGGATATCAACGGCCTGTTAGGTTTTTCCGGTGCAGAAAAAGCACGTGATTACGCCAACCTGAAACACGTGGCCTATGCGCCTTCACGTACGCGCTGGACAGCGGCGGGCGGTGAAACGATAGTTAGCGATAACCCGGCCAGTATTGATATGTATAACTCGCCGCAAAGCTACCTGTTTGAGGCATACGAAACCGAGCTGGAAAGTGTTACTGACGATAAATATGCCGCCCAGCTAGATTTTAAAAAGTCGCTTGAGCTGTCGTTTATGCCAGCGCTGAGCAGTGTGCAGTTTGGTGTGCGTTACACCGATAAATCAAAAGAGCGCCAGTTTGGCGGCGCTAAAATTCAGGGCCCGGCTAACGGGGACTCGTCCTGGGTAAATACCCGCACTCTGGCCGACAGCGAGCTGCAATGGGTAACGGATATAGTGCCAGGCGGTGCTTACAAAGCTAAAGATCTGAACTGGATGCAGGTAGCGAACGATTACGCCCGCAACACCTTTCGCTATGCCGGTTTTAGCACGCCGTTTAACGAAGGCGATTACTACCGCGTAGATGAAGAAGTGCTTAGCCTGTATGCCATGGCAAACCTGGACTTTGATCTGGCTGGTATGCCGGTAACACTGAACGCCGGTGTGCGGGCAGTAGATACCTCGGTATTGTCTTTTGGTTACCACCAGGTGCAAAACGACGATGGCTCTAACGGTTATACCGATACGCCTATTTCGAAAGATGGCAGCTACAACGACGTGCTACCCAGCCTGAATATGACCATGGAGCTGGCCGACGGCGTTTTATTACGTGCTGCAGCGTCAGAAACGCTGATGCGCCCGGCACTGGGTGATATTGCTTATAAGCGCTCGGTTAGCTGGAGTGAATTCCGCTTTAAAGACGGCAACCCGGATCTTAAACCGACTACAGCCAAGCAGTGGGAAGCCGGTGTGGAATGGTATCTGGAAAACGGTGGTATTCTGGCGGCGTCTTACTTCTGGAAAGAAATTGACGGTGTAGTACGTGAAGCCCTGACCGGTGTGGTAGAAGATGTAGAAAAACTGAATGCTAACGGTACTTTAGATGGTTACTATGATTTTGAAGTATTCCAGCCGGTAAATGCACAAGGCTCGTATAAAGTAACCGGGCTGGAGCTGATTGCCCAACTGCCGCTAAGCGCGCTGCATCCGGCACTGGAAGGTTTTGGTATTAACAGCAACTACACCATGCTGGATAACTCTTTAACCGGCGCGTCTGATTTGGATATTCCCACCCCGCCGGAAGGTCTGGCCGATACAACCTACAACTTTACGCTGTATTATGAGAATGACCGCTTCGATACCCGCATTTCTTATAACTACAAAGACAAGTACGTAGAATATATCCACCTGAATATGTACCCGGTATACCGTGATGCTTATGGCCAGGTCGATATCGCTATTGGTTATAACCTTACCGACAATATCAAGCTGAGCTTAAAAGGAATTAACATTACCGACGAAGAAGCGACCGGCTATACATTAAGCCCATTGTTCCCGGTGATGAATGAGTTCTCCGGCCGCCGAATCAGTTTAGGCATCCGCGCGGATTTCTAACCGCCTAAAAGCACCGCAGCGCTGTAACTTTGCATGTTACAGCGTTGGCGGTACACTGTTTTTATGTTTTAGTAGCAGTTGGCAAAAGTATGCAGTTTAAGCATTTCTCCGGTTTTTCTCTGGCCGCAAGCATTGTACTGGCTATCAGCGCCTGTTCGTCGCCGCCAGCCTCAATACCCGCTTTAACATCAGTATCAACATCAGTCACATCTATTGAGTTAGCCACCGGCCAAGAGCTGCAAATCGCTTTTATGCCGGATATTCATTTTCACGATATTTACGCCAGTTTCAGCGATGGCGCCTTTGCCGGTTTACCTAACAGCCAAAGCGGTAAAAATGCCACTATCCGCAGCATGGCGGCACAGCTTAAATCTACCCGGTTATTTAACGAAAACTACTTTGCCTTGCTGGCCGCACTGGACGATGCCGCCGCGCGCGGTGTTAAGCTGATAGCGTTGCCGGGCGATTTTAGCGATGACGGCCAGCCGCTACATATCCGTGGCCTGGCGGCTATTTTGCAGCATTACAGCGACACTTACGGCATGCAGTTTTTTGCCGCGCCCGGTAACCATGATCCGGTACGGCCCTTTACCCGCCCGGCCGGTAAAAGCGATTATTTAGGCGTTAATGGTTACGAGCAACCCATCTACAGCCCCGGCAGTGATGCATGCAGCGGTAAATTACCAGCGGTACAAAGCCACAGCAAACTCAGCACCATTTGCAGCGAAGAAGTAAAAGAGCTGGGCTATCAAGAGATTATGGCGCAGCTGGCCCCGTTTGGTTTTTACCCGCAGCCGGGGTATATCTATTGGGAAACGCCGTACAGCGATTATACTGCACATAACTACAGCGCTAACCTCGCCAAAGAACAAGCTAGCTACACGCAGCGGCAATATGAAATATGCCTGCAAGGCACCGGCGGGCGTTATAAACAACCCGGTTATAGCCAGTGCAGTATGGTGCCTGACAGCAGTTATCTGGTAGAGCCGGTGGCCGGTTTATGGTTGCTGGCGATAGATGCCAACGTTTATTTGCCGCAGGCCGGTGGCAACGGTTATGCCGGGGCCGGTAATGCCGGTTACAACCGTATGTTCAGCCATAAAACCCAGGTAACCGACTGGATAACACAAGTAGTGGAGCGCGCTGAGCAAACCGGTAAAACCTTAATCGCTTTTAGTCATTACCCGATGACCGAGTTTTACAATGGCCAGTCGGATGCGATAGCCGCACAGTTTGGCGCCGACAGTTTTCAGCTGGCGCGCCGCCCCGCTGACAAGGTTAGCCAGTTACTGGCTGCTACCGGCTTAAAACTGCATATCGGCGGCCATATGCATATCAATGACACGGGTGTTAGCCGAAGTGCAGATGGTAAGGTGCTGGTAAATGTGCAGGCACCGTCGCTGGCCGCTTATGTACCGGCGTATAAGCTGGTGAGCATAAAACCACAGCAAAAAGTTGAAGTACAAACGGTGGTGTTGAATGATATACCGCGTTATAACGAGCTATTTGAGCATTACCAGCAAGAGCACAGCACGCTGACAGAGCAGGGCGCGCCGTTGTGGAACAAGGCGATTTTAACGGCAAACAACTACCGCGAATTTACCAACTGGCACCTTAGTGAATTAACCCGGCAACGCTTTTTACCACAAGACTGGCCAGCGCCGCTGCGCGATAGTTTGCTGGCATTAAATGGCCGGCAAATGCTGGTGTTATCACAACTGCAAAGCCCACAGCCTTTAGCACAATTATTGGCAGAGCTACCAACCTTGCAGCAAAGCCCAAACTGGCAGCAAGCGGCAACAGCAGCTGACGCTCTGATAGCTGAGAGCGGCTTTGATACTGAGGATTTTGCCAACTGGAGTGGCTTTGATTTAGCGCTGGATTTTTACCGCCTGCGCAATGCCGGCAGTCTGGCGTTGCAGGATATCAGCCCGCAGCGACTGGCACAGTACCAACTGCTTACACGTTTACTGGCGGCGAAAGCCGAAACCGGCCACGATAGCTTTGCCCGGCAGTTTGGCGGCGTGTTTCAGCTGTTACAAGCTTTTAGCCATGGTGAAAACGATATGCGCTTTATGCTGGATTTAACCAACGGCTTAATTACTGAACTTAATCAGTAATTAAGCTTAGTTTTTAAACCTGTTCAGCCATTCTGGCTGGTATGAGCTTTTTTATTTTTACCTGCCCCCTGATCAAAAGCAAACATAGAGTCGTATTGGTAGCTCACGGCGCGCTGAAATCATGTTGTTTGTATTTCGACCAACATTCGGTGGTTTGTATTAGAGCACGCTGCTTAAATCGGGAACATCATGTTTAATAAACAGTTAAAAGCTCAGTTGTTGTCTGCACAAACGGATTTGGCATATAAAACCGCAGTAATCGCTGCAGTACGCAATAGTGTTGCTCTGGTCGAATTTAGCGCCGACGGCGTTATTCAGGATGCCAACCCGCTGTTTCTTAGTGTCGTTGGGTATTCGCTTGAGCAGATCAAAGGACAGCATCATTCGATGTTCTGTGAAAGCGCTTATGCCAACAGTGGCGAGTACAGAGCATTTTGGCAGTCTTTAGGCCGTGGCGAGGCTAAACACGGTACCTTTTTGCGTAAAACCAACGGTGGTAAAAAAATATGGCTGGAGGCCACCTATTTCCCGGTGCGTGACGACAATGGCAAAGTGCGCTCGGTAATGAAAATAGCTTACGATGTTACCCGGCAAACACAGGAAGCTGACGAGCAAAAAGCGATCTATGCCTCGATAGATCAGGCCATGGCGGTGATTGAATTTATGCCAGATGGTCACATTGTTAATGCTAATAAAAATTTTCTGCAGACTATGGGTTATACGCTGGAACAAATTCAGCATAAACATCACCGTATGTTTTGTGACGACAGTTTCTACCGTGAAAACCCCGACTTCTGGAGTAAGCTGGCGCAGGGTAAAGTCAGCTCCGGTAAGTTTAAGCGGGTTGACGCCCGCGGTAATGAAGTATGGCTGGAGGCAACCTACAACCCGGTATTGGATGCACAGGGCAAGGTGCACAAAGTTATTAAGTTTTCTACGTTGATCACCAACCGGGTAATGCAGGCCATGCGCACCCGCGAAGCTGCCCGCATAGCCCATGAAACCGCGACAGAAACTTTTAATGTGGCAGAGCAGGGTAAATTGCATATTGCCTCGTCTAGCGCGCTGGCAACAGAAATTTCTGCCACTGTGCTGCAAACCGACAGCGTGATCCAAAGCCTGAACGAACAGGCAAAAGAAATTGCCAATATGGTAAGCATTATCCGCAGCGTGGCAGAGCAAACTAACCTTTTGGCATTAAATGCAGCTATTGAAGCCGCCAGAGCCGGCGAAGCAGGCCGCGGTTTTGCCGTGGTAGCCGACGAAGTAAGGCAACTGGCATCCAGAACCAGCCAGGCCACCAGTGATATCTCCAGTGTTGTCAGCAGAAACCTTGACGTTACGCAAAATGTACAGCAAGCCATTAATTCTATCGATGGTTTAAGTAAGCAAAACGGCGATAAAATCAAGCAGCTGTCGGCGATAATTGACGATATCGAACGTGGTGCACAGCGGGTAGTGGAATCGGTATCCGCTATTCAGTAACCAGCTTCAACGATGTCGTTTTGCTTATTAGCCTGCATCAGCTGTTACCGCTAGTGTTTGCTCCAGCGTTGCTGATTGCTCAGCCAGCTCAAGCAGCCACATTACGTTACAGGCTTGTTGTGGAGTTACCGGGTTTGGGCCCTGGCCGTTTATGGCAGCAACAATGGCTGCGTAATAATGCTGATAACAGCCTACTGCTGTGCTGTAGGGGGTGACGTGATCTGCCTGATACAGCAAGCCGGGTTGCGTTTCGATGCCCCAGCCGGTATCTGCGGGTGTTAAGCCTTGCTTTAGCTGCTCTTCCTGAATATCCAGACCAAACTTTTGCCAGTTACCCTGTTGAGCCTGCAGCGTAAAGCGCGCCGATGGCGCGGCGGCCAGCATAGAGGCGCCAAGGGTTACGCTAAAGTGGCCGTAATCCAGCAGCACCGAAAACCAGTCGGTGGCTGTGGCATCTGGCCGTAGGGTTTTTAAGCTGGCAGTAATGCTGTGTGGCAGACCAAATAACACCAGGCTTTGGTCCAACAGGTGCGGGCCTAAATCAAACCATAAGCCGGCGCCTGGCCCGGCTTGTTCACGCCAGCGCTGGCGTACCTGTGGCCGGAAACGGTCAAAGCGTGATTCTAAATGCGCCACCTGGCCCAACTGCCCGCTGTTTAGCAGGTGCTGCAGGCTGAGAAAGTCGGCATCAAAGCGGCGGTTATGAAATACCGATAACAATAGTTTTTGCTCTGTAGCCAGCGCTGTTAAAGCCTTGGCTTCTTTAAGGGTAAGCGCAAAGGGCTTATCTACCACTACATGCTTACCGGCGCGAAGTGCCAGTTCGGCTAAAGGTGCATGGCTATCGTTCGGGCTGGCAATAACCACCAGATCAATATCTGCCAGTTGCACGGCGGCCGTGTAATCGGCCAGTACCGTAATATCGGCGCCCAGCTGTTGCTTAACCTGTGCCGCCTGCGATGACGCGACATGCGTCAGCTGAAGGCCTGTAGTTGAGCGCAGTAGCGGCGCGTGAAAGGTTTTACCGGCATAACCGTAACCTACCAGCAGGGTACGCAGTTCTGCAGCCATTAGCATTTGCTCCGACACTTATAAACTAAGGCACTTACTTTGCGAAAATAACCGCCGCAGTGCAACTTAAATCAAAAGCGCAACTGAAAATTGGTACAACCAAAATCACAAGCCTAACTTTACCGGTGTATATGTTTTATATATACTTCGTATATTCAGGCTTAGTAGCGGAGTATCACCTTGGGTATCGTTAAAATTGCAGATGAACTGCATGAAGAAATTCGTAAAGCCAGCGGCGCTATGTCGCGCTCTATCAATGCACAGGCTGAATTTTGGTTGAAAATGGGCATGCTGGCCGAGCTGCACCCAACACATAATTATCAGCAGTTGGTGCAGATGCTGCTGCAACAGGCAGAGTTTAAACTGGCAGGAGGTGCAGATGAGCGCCGTTCAGCTTAAAACTGCCGCCGAGCTGGCGCTGCAGCGTGAAGCCGGCCGTTTACTGACTCAGGTATTTGCTATGTTGGACCAAAGCATTGTGGCGGGTATGTCGACCTTGCAGATCAATGATTTGGCAGAGCGCTATATTGTTGATGAACTACAAGCGCGCCCGGCCAGCAAAGGCCAGTATGGTTTTGCTTATGTACTGAATACGTCGGTTAACGATGTGGTGTGTCATGGCGTGCCATCAGCTACGCAGGTGCTGAAAGACGGTGATATCGTTAATGTGGACATTACGCTGGAAAAACATGGCTTTATTGCTGACTCCAGCAAAATGTATGGCATTGGCGAGCTGAGCTTTCTGGCGCGTCAGTTAATAGACGACTGCTACAGCGCGCTATGGCTTGGCATTAAGGCGGTAAAACCCGGCGCCCGTTTAGGCGATATCGGCTTTGCTATTGAACAATTTGCCCGCAGCAAAGGTTATAGCGTGGTGCGCGAATATTGCGGCCATGGCATTGGCCGTGAAATGCACGAAGAGCCACAGGTACTGCATTATGGTGCCGCCGGCACTGGTATGCTGTTAAAGCCCGGTATGGTGTTTACCATAGAGCCGATGCTGAACCAGGGCAGTGCTAAAGTTAAAACCAAAAAAGATGGCTGGACAGTAGTAACCCGCGATAAAAAGTTGTCGGCACAGTGGGAGCATACCATTGCGGTAACCGAAAACGGGGTAGAGGTGTTAACGCTGCGACCGGAAGAACAAACCCTGTTGTGTTAATAAACATAAGCAAAACAGCAAAATTGAGCATTTCTTCAAACGGGTACTAATGCTAGCCTGTAAGCACTTTTCCTGATCTGACGGACTTTCTATGCGTTTTTCAGCTGTTATTCTGTGTTTACTGGCTATTCCGGCGTTAGCTGCCAACTCTCCCTGGCCTGAACAGCCGGTATTAGTGCTTAAGCCTGATATGCAAAAAGTGGTAGCTGCAGAGGCAAAGCTTGAGCAACTGGCCGAAGGCTTTCGCTGGGCAGAAGGGCCGGTAGCCGAGCCTGATACCGGCGATATTTTGTTCTCAGACGTACCGGAGAATAAAGTGCACCGCTGGAGTGAAGCAAGCGGTTTAACAGTATATCTGCAGCCATCTGGCTATAGTGGCCTGTACCCGCAGAATAATCTGCAGGAAGGCTCTAATGGCCTGATGTTTAACGCCGACAATAAGCTGGTGCTGGCACAGCACGGTGACCGGCGCCTGGCGGTGTTGCAGGACGCCTCCGGTAAATTACCGCGTTATCAGACATTGGTAAGCCATTATCAGGGCAAACTGCTCAACAGCCCTAATGATCTGGTGCAGCATAGCAGTGGTGCTTACTACTTTACTGACCCGCCTTATGGCTTAAAAGGCGGTGATGATTCAGCACAAAAACAGCAAAGCGTAAATGGCGTATACCGGCTGGCACCGGATGGCAAGATCACGTTATTAGCTGACAATTTAACCAGACCCAATGGCCTGGCGTTTTCACCGGACGAGCAATGGTTGTATGTTGCCAATTCTGACCCAGCGGCAGCGCAGTGGTGGCGTTATGCTGTTAACGCCGACGGCAGTTTGGCTAAAGGTGAGTTGTTTTTTGATGCGACAGTCGCAACTAAAACTGCCAGCGGTTTACCCGATGGCTTAAAAGTGCTGCCGTCAGGCGTATTGCTGGCCACCGGGCCGGGTGGTGTTTGGCTGTTATCGCCACAAGGTGAACACCTGGGCACAATACAAACCGGCGTAGCCGCAGCTAATGTGGCGTTAAGCCGTGATAACAGCTGGCTGTATATCACCGCCAGCAGTTATTTACTGCGGATTAAGCTGCAGCCGGGCAAACTATAATTCCGCTTCATTCTGCAGTATGCAACTATGGCTGTGGCGGCGTTAGGCGGGTGACTGAGACACACAGTTGCGGCCATTGGATTTTGCCTGATACAGGGTTTCATCGGCGCGCTGAACTAAACTGTGCAGATCGTCACCAGCGCTATATTGTGTTACCCCTATGCTGGTGGTGCAGCTTGGTATTGCAGAGTTATCGGTGGTTTGCCGTTGCAAAGCCTGACGAATGCGGTTGCCAAGCCCGTAAGCACTACTGATATCAGTGTCGGGTAAAAGAACCAGAAACTCTTCGCCGCCAATGCGGCCAATAAAGTCGGTCTTCCTTAGTTGTTGTTTAAAGTTTTCTGCGGCATTTTTTAATGCGCGATCGCCGGCCTGATGGCCATAATTGTCATTTACCGCCTTAAAGTGGTCCAAATCCAGCATCATAATGCTCAGCGCGGTACCCTGGCGATCCGCGCGGGCAATCTCCAGCTCAAGCAGGCGCATAATTTCGCGGCGGTTTAACAGCTCTGTCAGTTCATCAGTGGTGGCCATTTTTTCCAGCTGTGCAGTACGTTTTTTTACCTCAGCTTCCAGCCGCTGGTTTGATGCGGCCAGCTCATGTTCAGCCCGCATCAGCTCTACAATTTTAGCCTCCATATCTCGTTTGCCGGGCAAGCTTATCGCCTGCGGCAGCAAGTACCAGAGTGATATGGCCGTCAGAATGGAGATAATGCCGGTCATCGACTTTATAATGCCGTGAATATAGTAATAGCCATGCCAGACATTGATAATGCCGAGAATATGGGTGGCGCCGCAGAAAAAAATAAAACCGGCAAATAGCAGAAACATCCAGTCAAAGCGCAGATCAACCCTTGCCCTGACCAGCCTTATCAAGGCTATCGGGATCAGCATATAAGCGATAAATGTCAGCGTATCACCACCCACATGCAGCAGCAGTAAATCGGTGCGCCATAATAAACAATGGCCATGCGGCATAAAATCGCCGTTCAACAAGTCATTGATAAACGCCATTTTCTAATCCTGTTTGCGGTTACAGTTGCAATCAGCTTAGTCAACATTGGACAAAGGTGTTGTAACAACCGAAACAAAGATACGGCAGGTGAAGCTATTAGCGTGACAAGTTGGTGAGCGGGCCGTTACATCCCCCCGTGGCACCAGTGATACCACGGGTAACAGCGTAGTGTTGATTAAGTTATTGAGTTTGGCTGCTATAAACCACTAACAGGCTGTATCTGGCATTTAGGCCCAACTGCCAGATTTTGGTTTCACCGCTTTGTAACGGCAGTAACGCCGAGCGTATTTTGTTACGTTTTAAGCGGATAAATTTATATTTTTTAATACTAAACAGTATCTTACGGCTGTATTCTTCAAACCATGAGCCATTAAAGTGATGAATGGCATAACCGGGTTTGCCCGCCTCTGGCGTGCAAAAGTAATGGCTGGGGTAGATAAAGGCGTTGTCTGTCAGTTTGTTAATATGATTGGCGGCGTAGGGCTTAACTAAGCCAAATTTTGCGGCAAAGATATCACTGATCAGCCCGGTATTGGGTGTTAAATCAAACTGGCCGTCAGCCTTAATAAATTGCTTGCCGGCATAAGGTTGCAGCAGTTGCTGGATCACCGGATTGTTGGCAGTGGCGCCCATTAATGCCGTTACCGGAGCCAGACGCTTTTTAAACTGTTCAAAACCGGTAACAAAATCATGCTGGCGGAATGCATCAAGATCTGCAGTAATTTCCAGATCAGTATCAAAGTAGAAGCCACCGTACTGCTGTAAAGCGTAAAGTCGCAGATAATCAGAAACAAAAGCCCATTTACCGGCCGCAAAAGCCTGTTGCATATAGATATTGTCCAGCGCATGCACACTGTCGTTATTCCACTCTACAATCTGGTAGTCGGGCAGGTATGTTTTCCAACTGGCAATACATTTGAGTACCAGTTCGGGTTTGGGCGCATTGCCTACCCAGACATAATGAATTATTTTCGGGATCATCAGTTACACCGCTGCGCATTGTATTTACTGGCGGTAATATAAAGCGGCGATTAATGGCAGATTGTGTGACTTTGTAATTAAGCTGTTATCTTAATTACAACTAAGGCTGTTTTAACGCTGAGATGTGCCCGCCGTTATAGCACCAGGGGATGATGCTATTTTGTCGTTTTGAGCTTAAGTTATGCTGAACAATTGTCGGTGTATTAGTCCGGCGTTGTGGTTCGTTATAAAGGCCCGGTATTTTGCTGTGTTGCAATAAAGGGCCTTACCTTCTGCCAAACTTCAGCAGGGGGTAAAAAGGTTTTACTGCCAACAACACAAAATAAACCCGGGCAGTTATTGCTGAAACTGCGCGCGACATCCCACTGCTCGTAGGGGTGAGATTCATGCACCAGCAATCGCTGTGGCAGCTCTGCGGTACCTGCGGTCACATGGTATTTATCCAGTAATCCCAGCTTGTGGGCGCACAGGTAGTACAGCGAATATTCAGTCCACTTCAGCATTAAAAACCGGTGCGGTAGCCAGTTTTTCGGGTGTTTAGGTAAATGTAACTGACATAACCAATCTACCCAGCTTTGTTGCGTTGTTTTTGGTGTGAGTTGTTGCATCAGGCTTTTAACAATATCAGTAGCCAAAATAGCCGGTGTTACTGTCATACCGAGTTGCGGATCGCCAACCTTGGCATTCATTTTTAAGATACGGGCAGACGCCTTCCACCATTTGGGGTGCTGGGCGCGTTGTTCGTATTGCAACAGGGCTTTGCCATCGATAATCAGTTTTTCTGCGCTTAAGGGTTTAAGGCAAATAGCATCGGCATCAAAGGTTAAATAAAATTTTGCCTGCATTTTTGCCGCTATCGCCAGTTTAACGATTTGCTGCTTACGCCAGCCGCGCATTTTGGGATACTTTGCCAGCTCCGGCACCAGGGTGTCTTCAGATATCACCTGAATACCCAGCGACTGCCAGCGGGCAAAGGCCGAACTGACTTGTTCCACTTCAGCAGCAGGTACCACCACATAAAATTCACTGAACAAGCCTGGCTCAGCAAAGCGTTGCAGTGAGCTAAATAAAATATGCGCCCGGTTTAAATCGTCGACACCGTAGCTGCCGGTTACTTTAAGCGGCAGTACCGCACCTATTGTCATAGCAGTTTTCATCAATCACCAATATGGCTGTATTTAAGCATATAGCCTTTAAATTCATCGCGCTGAGTTAACATATTGTTTTTTCAACACGTAGAAGACTTGTTTTTATGCCTTCAGTTCAGTTGAAACAGCACGTTTTATGTTAGCCAGCAAAGCCAGAATATTAACCTAATGCAACATATGTTTGCAGCGCTTTCTGGCGCTTTACCCCTTATTTCAGCAATAAATGTTCAAACAGACTGAAAAAAGTCAGGAATATTATTAGTAACAAAATAACGAGGCTGGTGTTAAGGATGAGCTTCAGTGTTTTATATAGTCGGCGATGAGTACTGCGCAAATGCAGCGTTTTTTGCCGCAGTGGCGCAATCATGGCAAATAAAGCGCTAAAGATACCTCGTTTATCCTCTGCCGAATTGGGCACCACAGTGCCTCGGATGATAAACCGATACAGCAGATTAAATATACGCCCCACGAGGCGCATTGGCCGCTCGACATCACACATCAGGATCAACCTGGCCGCATCTGTGCCGTTGTGTGCATAATGCGGGTAAGTTTCATCGAAGACAAAATCCCGGCCATCAAGCCAGATACAATGTTCTCCATCGACATTGATATAACATTTGGCTGAATTAGGGGTGCTCAGGCCCAGATGATACCGCAGTGAGCTTGCCATGGGGTCGGCGTGCAGGCTAAGTTCAGAACCGGCTGGCAGGATGGAAAACATGGCGCCCCGCACTTGCGGTATCTGGCTAAGCAATGCCACCGTTTTGGGGCACAGCCTTTGTGCTGAACGGTGGTGAGTGCCGTACCAGGTCAGGTAAAACTTACTCCAGCCACGTTTGTAGAAAGTACGAAAACCCACATCGTAATAACCGGCTGAGCCGGGTGTTTTAATGTCATCAAAAGCCCCGGTTGCCTGCAGTGCCAGGGCTTCATCACGGATCAGTTGCCAGTTATCTCTAAGCACCGCAATGTTTTGCAGGTAGTCGGCGTTTAACACTGGTTCGCGAGCCCAGGCCTGGGTAGCCATATACAACAGGCAATTAAGTGGCGCAAATACCGGCCAGCTTTTGCGCAGATACTGCTTAAATGAAGCATAGCGCGCCTGCCCCCGCCAGCGATAAACATAAGCTACACAGGCAATGGAATACAGCACCATGCTGCTGACGATAAAAACACTGACACTCATAATATTGGCTCCTGATCTGGCCATAAAACCGGCTGCGTTTTTTGCGCAGCCGTAAACCTAAGTTAAACGGGAGGGACTTAGTGGTTAAGCGGTGAAAAACGGTGCAAACGCGGTTTTAGCCATTGCACGACATCATCTACACAGCTGTACACCACCGGTATTACCAGCAAGCTGAGAAAGGTTGAGGTGATAAGGCCACCAATTACTACAATTGCCATCGGTGCGCGAAAGCTAGGGTCGCCACCCATACCTAAGGCGATCGGCATCATGCCGGCGCCCATGGCAATAGTGGTCATCACTATTGGCCGCGCTCGTTTGCGGCAAGCGTCGATAACGGCGTTCCAGCGGTTTAGCTGGTGATCGCGTCTGGCAATGATGATGTAGTCAATCAGCAGGATAGAGTTTTTGGTGGCGATGCCCATTAACATGATTAAGCCAATCATCGCCGGTAGCGACAGTGCGGCATTGGTTAAAAACAGCGCCAGAAAGGCCCCCGGTACCGATAGCACCAGTGCAGCAAGAATGGTGACCGGTTGAACAACATCTTTTAGCAGCAGTACCAGTACCATATAAATACAGAATACGCCGGTTAACATGGCCACGGCGAAACCGCTGGCGAGTTCGCCCATCATTTCTGCATCGCCCAGTGTAGTTTGGGATACGCCCGGTGGCAGAGCTTGCAGGCTTGGCAGCGTCAATACGGCCTGCTCAACCACACCCAGTGGCAGGTTGTTTAGCTCTACTTCAAAGTTGATATTACGCATCCGGTCAAAGCGGGCGATTTCAGCCGGGCCACTGCCTATTTCCAGGCTGGCGACGTTCTCCAGTGCCACCGGGCCGCGGGCGCCGGGTACCGGTAACCGTTTAAAGGTATCGAAATCTTCGCGGGCAATATCATTCAGGCGCACTACTACGGGCACCTGGCGTTCACTCAGGTTAAGCTTGGGTAAATCCTGCTCATAGTCACCGGCGGTGGCAACCCGCAGCGTATCGGCAATGGCCGATGAAGTTACACCAAGGTCGGCTGCGCGGGCAAAATCGGGAGTAACAACCAGCTCCGGCCGCACCAGGCTGGCGCTGGAGGTAACGGCGCCAATGCCAGGAATAGCCCGCAGCTCGCGTTCTACCTGCAGTGCATGTTGTTGCAGTATGCGGCTATCTTCGCCGGCCAGCACCAGCATATAATTTTCGCTTCCACCCATACCCACTTTAATCCTGGCGCCGGGCAGGGCACTCAACATTTCGCGTAATTGCTGTTCAATTTGTTGCTTGTGTAAACCAGCACGCTCACTGCGATGGGTCAGGCTAAGTGTCAGCACTGCGGAGCGCACACTGGTTGCTGTGCTACCGGTGTTATCTGATGCACCTGAACTACCACTGCCAATAGCGGTGTAAATTTGTTTTATCTGCTCATTTTGTTGCAATATCTGGCGCGCCTGTTCCGCCAGGGCAATGGTATCCTGCAGCTTAGTGCCGGGCTGCAGCGTAAGCGTAACCTGGGTTTGCTGATTGTCATCTGCTGGCATAAAAGCACCAGGCAGTGTCATCGCCAGCATAATGCCGCCGGCAAAAAATACCGCCGCTGCGCTCAGGGTTACGCCTTTGTGCTGCAAGCACCAGGTTACCAGATGCAGGTAGTAACGAACCCAGCCCGGCTCCGGTTTGATCTGCTGTTTATTGTTCTGCCCAGGTGAGCGCAGCAGGTAGGCGGCCATCATCGGCGTAAGTAGCCGGGCCACCAGCAGGGAAAATAACACTGCTATAGCTGCTGTCCAGCCAAACTGTACAAAGAACTTGCCTATTACGCCGCTCATAAAGGCGGTGGGTAAAAATACCGCTACCAGGGTAAAGGTGGTGGCAACCACGGCCAGGCCAATTTCATCGGCTGCTTCCATAGCAGCCTGAAACGGCGTTTTGCCCATTAGCAAGTGGCGCTCAATGTTTTCTATTTCAACGATAGCATCGTCAACCAGCACGCCGATCACCAGCGAGAGTGATAATAAGGTGACGGTATTGAGCGAAAAGCCCATCATATGGATCAGCCAAAAAGTGGGAATGATGGACAGAGGCAGTGCCAGTGCGGAAATAAAGGTGGCCCGCCAGTCGCGTAAAAACAGAAATACCACCAGTACCGCCAGCAGGGCGCCTTCATACAATAGCTGCATGGAGCCGGCATAATTCTCCGCTACCGGGTCAATCAGGTTAAACACTTCTGTTACGCTGATATCCGGCCGCTGTGTTTGCAGCTGTTGCAGCGCGGCACGCACCCCTTCTGCAACTTCAATTTCGCCGTAACCGATGGCGCGGGTTATCTCAAAGCCCACTACCGGCTCGCCGTTCAAAAAAGCAGCGGAGCGTTGCTCTGCTACCGTATCAGACACTGTGGCTATCTGGTCCAGCCGCAGCCTGCGGCCATCAGTCAACGTAATTTCCATTGCTGCGAATTCTTCAGCCGACTGCACGGTAGCAATGGTTCTCACCGACTGTTCCATGCCGCCAAAATAGGCACGGCCGCCGGCAGCTTCTTGCTGCACCAGCTGTAACTGGCGGGAAATATCGGCAGCCGTAGTATTGAATGCCAGCAGTTTGGCAAAATCCAAATCAATGCGTATTTCCCGGTCAACACCACCGACTCTGGCGATAGCACCCACACCTCTGACCGCCAGCAAGGCCTTGCTGATATCGTTATCAACAAACCAGGATAAGGCTTCGGTATCCATCTGTGCTGAGCTCAGGCTGTAAGTCAGAATAGGTGAGCCGGATAATTCTTCCTTTTTTATTACCGGATCGCGCAAATCTGACGGCAGATCGGCCCGGATGCGCGATACCGCATCACGCACATCATCAACGGCCTCTTGTATAGAACGTTCCAGGCGGAACTCCACCGAAATACTGGCTTCACCATCGGTCAGGTTACTGTAAATATGTTTAACGCCCTGCACGGTAGCCAGAGAGCTTTCGATTTTACGTACCACATCGGTTTCAAGCTGGGACGGTGAAGCCCCTGGCAGTTCCACCGTTACGGTAACAGTAGGTAAATCCAGATCAGGTAAATCCTGCACTTTCATGGCACGAAAACTAAAAATTCCGGCAAAGGTCAGCAGAATAAACAGCAGGATAGCCGGCGTAGGGTTGCGTATGGCCCAGGTAGAGACATTTAAATTCATTTTATACTCCGGCTACATCGCTTCGTCTGATGAAGCGGTTACAGCCGCTGGTGTTGGGTTGTGATTGGCAGGTAGCTGCGCGGTGGGCTGCTGGGAAACAACCTGCACCAAATCGCCATCACCGAGGAAGGCACCGCCTGTTGCGACCACCTGATCGGCAGCCGTAATACCGCTGGTAATTTCTACCAGCTCAGCGGTACGCCGGCCGGTACTGACTTTGGTTTGCCTGACTCGGCCATCCGGGCCCACACGCATCACATAGCTAAACCCGTCGCGCAGTTGCACGGCGTTTTGTGGCAGTGTCAGCACCTTAGTCGCCCCCAGTTCAAACTGGCCGCGGGCAAAGCTACCGGCCCGGGTGGTGTTATCAACAGGCAGGTCTACATACACCAAAGCGTTGCGGGTTTGGGTATCTACTACCGGCGCCACCATGCGCACTGTGCCTGTAATGGTTTTACCGCCGACCGGCGTAACCTGTACTATTTGCCCCGGCTGCAGCTTTGCTAAATCTTGCGCTGACACCTCAGCCCGCCACTCCAGCCGGCTGCCGCGGATCAGCCTGAACAATTCCTGGCCTACCGGCAACACTGCCCCGACAGTGGCCGTTCGGGCTGAAATAATGCCATTATCCGCTGCCAGCACCTGAGTTTGTTTCAGGCGTAGTTGTTGGGTGTCCAGATTAGCTTGTGCCGATTTAAGCCGGGCCTGGGCGGTTTTCTCTGCAGTGCTGTATTGCTGAATTTGCTGTGCTGACAGGGCTCCACTGGCTTGCAATTCAGTAGCACGCTTGACGTCGCCGGCAGCTTCAGCCAACACAGCTTCGGCTTCTGCCACGGTAGCCTGGCGTTGCGCCATTTCGGCTTTAACCGTATCTGCGGCAAAGGTTGCCAGCACCTGGCCGCGCTGTACGATATCACCTACGTTCACGTTTACCTGTTCCAGCCTTAAGCCCTCGGTTTCATTACCGATAATGGCTTCCTGCCAGGCGCTGATATTGCCATTGGCTGATATTGTCAGCGGCAACACCATAACTTGCGGTGTAGTTAGGTTAACTGTCAGTGTGGGGTTAGCGGTTGCAATGCTGGGATTGTTTGCTGGCGTATGCGCGCCATCCGCAGTGATGACTATGGCTGCAGTAATTGCCACCACAAACACCGTAGCAATTAAAACAACCTGGTGTGACCTTCTCATTATCTGGTTCCTTATATTTGGCATTAGCTATACAGGCGGCGACAGCTATTACACGGGCGGTTAATAGGGCTCTGCAGGGTGGCCCGTTAAGGGTTGGTGTAGTTCAGCGGGGCTCCAACCACCGCCAATAGCGCGGTACAGCGCAATCCAGCTGGCGATGCGCTCACGTTGCAATTCGATGGTGGTGCTTTTTGCGCTAATCATGCTGCGTCTGGCATCTTCAAGGTCGAACAGGCTGGCAAGACCGGCCTGGTAGCGGGATTCTGTTGCCAGAAATGACAATTCAAATCCTTCTGCGGCGGAGTTGGCGGCGATACTACTTGCTGCTGTACTGTTTAATGTCACCAAAGCACTTTCTACTTCCTGAATGGCTTCACGCAGGCGGGCAGCATAAATAGTGATGGCGGCGTCATAGCGGATACGGGCGGCTTCGGCACTTGCCCGGCGTGAGCCAGCATCAAACAGTGGCAGGGTGATAGCTACCGGCCCAATGCTCCAGGTTGTGCCATCGGTGCTGATACCTCCACTTTTTATAGTAGTTGTACTGATATTGCCGGTAAGACTAATGCGCGGCCAACGCTGTGCCTGTGTCTGATGTGATTCAGCACTGGCTGCCACTACCGCACGTGAGGCAGCATAAATGTCGGGCCGTTGCGCCAGTACGTCAGCCGGTATAGCTGATACTGTCAGCCCGGCAACCTGTGGCAGTATGGCTTTGCCCGCTGCCAGCTCATCGCGTAATGCCATTTCATCCTGTGCCGTAAGCGCTGTAAGCGCCTTTATCAGCAGATCACATTGTGCAACCTGCTGTATCAGCACCATTCTGCCTTGTGCTGCACTGGCTCTTGCCAGATCTGCAGCGGCAGAAGGCTGAAACCCGGCATTGACTGACTGGCTGGTAATAGCTGATGTTGTTATCCGCGATTGTGCATCAAGCTGATACTGCTCAGCCTGGGCTTCGCATGCCCGCAAAGCGGTGTAGGTGGTAGCTACTTCTGCTGCCACCAGAATACGGGCTTCATGCCAGTTAGCCTGGCTGGATTCCAATGTCGCCAGCGTGGCATCTGCTGCTGCGCGGTTGGCACCAAAAATATCTAACTCCCAGCTGGCCTGCAGGCCAACAGCGGTTTGGTTAGCAATTGGTGTAACAAGATCTGCACGGCTTCTGCCTGCGCTGACACTGGCATCTACCGCTGGCAGCAACCTGGCTTCACTGCTAACCAACGCGGCACGGGCATCGGCAATATTGGCCGTTGCCTGCGCCAGTGTCGGGCTGGCATGTTGCGCGCTGGCAAGCAGGCGCAGCAATAAAGGGTCATTGAACTGGGCCCACCATTGTTTCAGTTCGGTAAGTTGGCCATTGTGAGGCTGATTAACATGCCATTGTGCAGCGATGTCGGTATTACTGTTGGCAATTGCCTGCCCAGGTACAGTGGCAGTACAACCTGACAGCAATATTGCTGGTATCACTGTAAGCCCGGCATATACCGGCTTTACCGCCGTTTTTTGCCGCCTTGTAAAGGCAGAGATTGTAGTGACCAAGTGATGCATCTGAAATTCTCGTCAGTGTCTGAAAGCTGCTGCACTATCTGGCAAATTGGCTTTCAGGAAACTTACTGAGGAAAAAGAATAAAAAAATGTTTTGGTAAGTTTTAGGTAAGTCAGGCGGTGGATGATGGAGGTTGTTTTAAACACCAAGCCATCTACATCATCTGAAAGGAAGTTACCTATGCATTTATTAAGACTGACCGTACGTTATTTCTCAGCGACCAGAGCACCTACTGCTGCGGCTACACTGATGTTGGCTGGTCTGGGCTTACCTCTGGCTGTCACCGCACAACAGGTAGATGATGACTCATCTGCGTCATCTTGGGGGCTGGGATTGGCAGTAGGCAGCAGCCAAAAGGCGTACACTGACATTGACCGTGATACCAAAGTACTGCCGATATTGACCTATGAAAACCGATATATCAGGCTGGCTGGACCGGAGCTGGCGTTCAAATTGCCCAGTTATAGCCTGAATGAGTCTAATAAATTTAACTTCGGCGTAATCGGCAAATACGATTTTACTGACTACGAACAAAGCGATGCGCCAATCCTTAATGGTATGGAAGATCGTGATGGTGGCTTCTGGGCGGGCTTTAAAGCAGAATGGCAAAACAGCCTGGCTGATATCAGTGCTGAATATTTGACTGAAGTTTCCGGCGACAGCGACGGCAGTGCATTTAATTTCTCGCTAGAAAGAACCTGGCATTTTAAACAACAATTTATGTTTACTCCGCGGGTGGTGGTGAGCTTACTGGATAAAAACTATGTTGATTACTACTACGGCGTGCGCGCCAATGAAGTGACGGCTGACAGGGCTTATTATCAAGGTGAATCTGCGGTAAATATTGAAGTGGGCGCGCGTGGAGGTTATATGTTTAAGAAAAAACATCTGTTGTTTGTTGATGTTAGCGTTACCAGCCTGGCGTCAGAAATAAAAGACAGCCCTTTGGTAGACAGTTCAACCGAAAACCGGATAGTTCTCGGTTATATTTACCACTTCTGATGAGCCGCATCCTGTTACTTGAAGATCATGAGCGCTTAGCCCGGCTGATATGCGAAGGACTGGCGCCTGCTGGTATTGTCGCCGATGTATTTAGTCGCATTGACCATACTATGGCTGCGTTACAGCAAGTGTCTTATCAGGCGCTGGTAATTGACCGCGGTGTACCAGACGGTGATGGGCTAACGCTGTTGCGGCGTTTACGTGAGGCTGGCAATACCATTCCCTGCCTGGTACTGACTGCGCGCACCGCACTAAACGATCGGGTTGAAGGGCTCGATGCAGGCGCTGATGACTATCTGGCCAAGCCTTTTGCCATGGAAGAAATGGTAGCGCGGGTGCGTGCATTGTTGCGCCGACCGGCGGAAGTGCGCTCGCTGGCGCCGCAATGTGGCGATTTAACCCTACGCCCGGCCGATAGCCTTATTTGCTGTGGTGATAAAAGCGAGATACTGGCGCAGGCCGAAATGCAAATTATGCTGTTGCTGGTGCGTAGATGTAATGAATCGGTGCGCCACAGTGCGCTTGAAGCCGCTGGCTGGGGCTTTAGCGAAGCAGTTACGCCCAACGCGCTGGATGTGGCCTTACATCGGATACGGCGCAAATTGCAGGCCATTGGTTCGCAGCAGCGGATAGTAAATATAAGAGGTATAGGCTATGCGCTTCGTGACGATGCGTCATTTTAACAGTTTACGACTGCAGGTATTACTATCGTATCTCGGCGGGATGATTCTGAGCGTAACATTGCTGGTGTTGGCTGCGGTTTGGGTGTTGCAAGATAATACGCTTGCCAGAATGGACCTGGCTGATGCCGCTGCCGGGATCGCAGATGATATCAGGTACGATGACGAAGGTACGCCGATTGGATTTGCTGCGAAAGTAGAGGATGTAACATGGTTGTTTGACAGTATCTCGCGTGAAACGGCGTACCGGATACTGGACGAGGCCGGTAACGTGGTGTTGCAATCAGGCACCGGCGAGTCAGTCTGGCCACAGAGCAAAGAACTGCTCAGCCTGGTGCGCGGCCGGTTTGATTTTGAGCATAATGGACTTACTATGCATGGAGCAACTGAGCCAATTATGCACAATGGTAAAATCTGGTATTTGCAGCTTACCGCCAGCACAAGGTTTATGGAGCTTATGCATCGGCATATTGCAATGCCGCTGGTAGGCGCCGGCGTTACGTTGTTTAGTGTGGTGTCGTTGCTTGCTTTCGGTTTGTTCGCTTACATTACTCTGCGCTATACCCTAAGGCCGCTAAAAGATATCTCTCAGTCTGCGTCCACTATTTCGCCTTATTCTCTGGATGTTCGTCTGCCGGTTAAAGGCGTGCCTACCGAGCTTACATGTCTGGTAAACAGCTTTAATCAGGTACTTGAGCGGCTGGAGCATGGCTACCGTGTACAGCAGGAGTTCTTGTCTACGGCAGCTCATGAATTAAAAACCCCACTCGCATTGATCCGCGCTCAACTGGAGTTGATGCCAGAAACAGAACAGCGCAACTGGTTATTGCACGATGTCAGCTATATGTCGCGCCAGGTGCAGCAGTTGTTATTGCTGGCAGAGGCCAGTGAACGGCAGAACTACAAATTTATCCGGGTTAATATGCCGCAACAGGTAGCAGAGGCCGTTGCCTATTTGCAACGGATGGCAGACGCTGCACAGGTTCAGCTTAATCTGGAGCAGCATGCCCCCGGCATTATGTTACAGGCTGATAAAGGCGGATTATTTACCTTACTAAAAAACCTGCTGGAAAATGCCATACAACATGCGCCTGAAGGCAGCGCTGTGTCGGTAGATGTGTTCTCTGACAATATTACCGTGCGCGACCACGGCCCGGGCATTGAAGACGCCCAATTACCAAAGTTGTTCGACCGCTTCTGGCGCGGCGCGCACAAGCGCGATACCGGAGCCGGGCTTGGCCTGACCATTTGCCGCGAAATTGCCCTGGCGCATGGCTGGGCATTATCAGCCCACAAAATGCAACCGGGGTTGATGTTCCGGTTGCAGTTACATACAGATAACGGTGTGCCTGTTGAAAACGGTAATGCCCTAGCGTAGCGTAACAAATTCTTCCGCACTGGTGGGGTGCAGTGCCACAGTGGCGTCAAAATCAGCCTTGGTGGCGCCCATTTTTATTGCTACGGCAAAACCTTGCAGTACTTCGTCCATGCCTTCGCCAATACCGTGCAGGCCGACCACTTTTTCGTCTTTACCTGTGCATACCAGCTTAAAGCGGCTAAGTGCGCGATGCTCTGTTATGGCGTTATACATAGCCGCAAAGCCAGAGCGGTACACTTTTATATTGGCTGCACCATACTTTTCAATAGCTTCTGCTTCGGTTAGCCCAATGGTACCAATTGGCGGATGGCTGAACACTACTGTTGGGATCAGTGAGTAATCCATATGCGCATCGGGCATATTTTTATTAAATAAGCGCTCTGCTAACAAGCGGCCGGCTTTAACGGCTACCGGGGTTAACTGTGCTTCGCCGGTAACGTCACCAACAGCATAAATGCCTTTTACATTAGTATTTTGATATTTGTCGGTAGTTATATTGCCATCTTTATCGGTTTGTACCCCGGCTGCAGCCAGGTTAAGTTTGTCGCTGGCAGGTCCACGGCCAATGGCCCAGATTACACAATCTACGCCGGTAAACTCAACGCCGTTATCGCAATGCACGGTTAAGTTGCCGTCGCTGATTTTCTCTATTTTAATCACGTTGGTTTGTTTATGCAGTTTGAGTTTGTCTTGTGTCATACGCTCAAGCAGCATATCGGTAATGTCAGCGTCGAAACTGCGCAGTGGTTTATCGCCGCGAATTAACAAATGAGTGTCGGTGCCAAGTGCATGCAACACGCCGGCAACTTCTACCGCAATATATCCGGCTCCTATTACCAGCGCTTTTTTGGGCTGACTGGTTAAGGCAAAAAAGCCGTCTGAATCTATGCCGTGCTCTGCGCCGGGAATATCGGGCAGTACCGGGCGACCGCCCGTGGCGATGGTAATATGATCGGCAGTAATACGCTCGCCGTTAACTTCAACGGTGCGCTCGTCAATAAAGCGGGCAAAACCTTCAATATAGCTTACGCCATTATTATCAAAGCCTTTTTGATAACTGCCATGAATGCGCTGGATATAAGCTTCGCGGTTTTTTACCAGCGTGGCCCAGTTAAAGCTGTTTTGTGTAATGTCAAAGCCATAGGCCGGGCTGTACTTTAGTGCTTCGGCAATGTGCGCGCCGTACCACATCACTTTTTTGGGCACGCAACCGACATTCACACAGGTGCCACCGACGGCTTTTGCTTCAATCACTGCAGCAGTTGCGCCACGAATAGCCGCACGGTTGGCGCTGGCAATACCACCGCTGCCGCCACCAATAGACAGATAGTTAAAATGACGAGACATCAGACAATTCCGCAAAGTAGACATTACTGCGGTTATAGGGGTTAGTGTGGTGTTTTACAAGCCCTGTTGCCATACAGCTTCGGCAACAGGGCTTAAGGCCGTAGTTAGAGCTTTTTTAAATCAATGCTGTTGGCCAGCGCCAGCATAGTGCTTTGGTTGGCATTATTGCCGCGCACGGTAATCATGGCGCCGCCTTGGGTAACAAACTGAATTTCCAGGCTATTGTCTTCTAAACGTTGCACAGCCTGCAGGCCCTGAATTTTGGTCAGTTTGCCGCCAGACATGGCAATCATCGACGGGTTACTCAGCATCATGGCAAAGGCCTGTAACATCGGAGAATCCATCATCAGTTCAATATCAATGCTGTCACTGTCGTTGTAGTAATTGCGCGAGGCACTGATGCCACCGCCAAACATGGCTGCGCCAGCCACTTCTGCATTGGCATCCTGTGCCTGCCAGCCGCTGGGGGCCGCTGGGAAGGCCAGTTTTACCTGCTCGCCTTTTTCCTGGCGAATTAACGTGCTGGCATAATCCAGCTGCGATATGGCCTGTGACAGCTCTCCGGCTTTATAGTGTTTGGTGGCAGCGGTTATGGCTTCGTCTATTTCACTGGCACTGGCTGACAGGTTCAGGCAGGTAAGTAACAGGCAGCTGACAGCGGTCTTTTGCAGTATTTTCATGTTGGTTTCATTCCTTTGATTAACAAGTTTTGCACAGTATAGCCAACCGCATTCGTTACTGCCAATAAGGTTTTTTTAGTATTGACAATCGCAGTGCCTGCCCCAACATTATGGCTAATGTTTGTTACTTTGTTTAAGGTTTGCTATGTCTGCTACCCAAAATGTACTGTTGTCCTTCCCGGATTTACCGCCGTTTTCCCACATTACGCCAGAGCAGGTTAAACCTGCGGTTGAACAGGCTATTGCACAGGCACGGGCTGCGGTAGAGGCTGCAGTGGCACTGCCAGACGTTAGCTGGCACACACTGATAGAGCAGCTGGACCAGGACAGCGAGCGCTTAGGTAAATTATGGTCGCCGGTATCGCATATGAACTCGGTAATGAATACCCCAGAGCTGCGCGAAGCTTATGAAAGCTGTCTGCCGTTGCTGTCTGAATACAGCACCTGGGTTGGCCAGCTTGAAGGCCTGTACCAGAAGTACCAGCAACTGGCGCAAAGCGGGCACTATGCAGGCTTAACGGCGGCGCAGCAAAAAGTGATTCAAAATGCCCTGCGTGATTTTAAGCTGTCGGGCATTGGCTTGTCGGCCGGGAAAAAACAACGCTACGGCGAAATTCAAAGCCGTTTATCAGATTTAAGCTCGCAGTTTTCCAACAACACGCTGGACGCTACCCAGGCCTGGTTTAAACATATTACCGAGGCAGCAGATTTAGCGGGCTTGCCCGACGATGCCAAACTGGCTGCCGCCGAAGAAGCACAAAGCCGTGAGCTGACCGGCTGGGTGTTTACGCTGGAGTTTCCCAGTTACATAGCTGTAATGACCTACGCTGACAAACGTGAGCTGCGTGAAGAGCTGTACAGTGCCTACTGCACCCGTGCGTCGGATCAGGGCCCGACTGCGGGCCAGTTTGATAACAGTGCCATTATTGAAGAAACGCTGGCACTAAAGCATGAGCTGGCGCAATTGCTGGATTTTAACAACGCTGCAGAAGAATCACTGGCAACCAAAATGGCACAAAGCCCGGCGCAGGTACTCGATTTCCTGCAGGATTTAGCCCGCCGCGCCAAACCCCAGGCCGAGCAGGATTTAGCGGAGTTAAGGGCCTTTGCCCAAAGCGAATACGCTGTGAAAGAACTGGCAGCCTGGGACATTAGTTACTATGCCGAAAAGCTAAAACAAGCCAAATACGCTATTTCTGATGAACAACTGCGGCCGTATTTCCCTGAGCACAAAGTGGTAGCTGGTTTATTTACCGTACTAAACAAGCTATTTGGTGTAGAAGTAAAGCAGCGCGACGGCGTGGATGTATGGCATCCGGACGTTAAGTTTTACGACATTATTGATGCCACAGGCACATTGCGTGGTAGTTTTTATCTGGATTTATACGCACGGGCGAAAAAACGCGGCGGCGCCTGGATGGACGACTGTCAGGGCCGGCGTATTTTGCCTGATGGCAGCGTGCAAACGCCGGTGGCATATTTAACCTGTAACTTTAATAAACCGGTAGGTGGCAAGCCAGCGCTGTTTACCCATGATGAAGTGGTGACGTTATTCCACGAATTTGGCCATGGCATTCACCATATGCTCACCAAAGTGGATGCTGCTGCGGTCGCCGGTATTAACGGTGTGGCCTGGGATGCGGTAGAGCTACCCAGCCAATTTCTGGAAAACTGGTGCTGGCAAAGCGAGGCCCTGGCTATTATTTCCGGCCATTATGAAAGCGGCGAGCCTTTACCGCAGGACTTACTGGATAAAATGCTGGCGGCGAAAAACTTCCAGTCGGCGATGTTTCTGGTGCGCCAGCTTGAATTTGCCTTATTCGATTTTCGTTTACACGCCGAGTACGATCCGGCGCAGGGCGGCCGTGTACAGCAGATGCTGGACGAAGTGCGCAGTGAAGTGTCGGTTATTGTGCCGCCACGCTTTAACCGGTTTCAGCATGGTTTTAGCCATATTTTTGCCGGCGGTTATGGCGCCGGTTATTACAGCTACCTGTGGGCTGAAGTGTTATCAGCCGACGCTTTTGGCCGTTTTGAGGAAGAGGGCATTTTTAATGCCGACACCGGCCGTGACTTTTTACGCTGGATTTTAGAGCGCGGCGGCAGTGCCGAGCCTATGGAGTTATTTAAAGGTTTCCGTGGCCGTGAGCCATCGAACGAAGCTTTGTTGCGCCATATGGGTATTGCCGGTTAATGCCGGCGTGGTTAATTTAAACTTAACAATTCATTGCGAATTCAGACCAGCTCTGCCAAGCTGAAGCCGAACGCGGAGGAATAAATATGCGCACTAAGGTATTGATAGTAATCATGACGGCTTTAACGCTGGCAGCGTGTCAGCAGGGCCAGGCAGGCAGTGATACCACTGCAGAGCGGTTGCCACCCAAACCATTGATAGAGCCGATAGACCCAAGCAAAGATCCGGTAAGTGCGGTAAAAGCGAGGAAGCAACAAATGGCAGATGAAGTAAACCTCAGCGCCATGCGGGCTGAAATTATGGCACTGGTTGGCGATGCAAAAGCAGATAACGTTGAGCAATGTCGGGTAGTCGGGTTTGGCAGTAAACCGTGCGGCGGCCCGGCCAGCTACATTGCGCTGTCTACCAAAGGCGGCAATGAAACTGAAATTATGGCTCTGATAGGCAAGTATAATTCTGCTGCCAAAGCAGAAAACGAGCGGCTTGGCCTGATGTCTGATTGTGCTGTAGTGCCTAAACCGGCCATAGTGCTGCAAAATGGTGTGTGTACGTTAAAAGAGGGCGGTGAAACCGCAGCCTATTAACCTGCGCTAACGGTTACAATGATAAGCATAAAGGCAACCGTTACCGTGTTGCCTTATTTTTTCACTGAAGATGAGTACAATTTTGACGACCGCAGAACCCTTTGACCGTATCTATCAGCGCGCCTGCGAGCGTAAAGGCGGCGCTGCAGCACTTGAAGCATTGCTGGGACAAAGCGCCAGCAGTGATGATATTGCCGCCATACCAGACAACCTGCTGCTGGGCGAGTTAACTAAAAAAGTGTTTCAGTCTGGTTTTGTCTGGCGTGTAGTGCGGCAAAAATGGCCTGGTTTTTGTGAAGTGTTTTTTGATTTTGATATCGAAAAAATGCTGTTGATGAGCGATGAAATGCTTGAAGCTAAAGCCCGCGACGAACGTATTATCCGCAATGCCGGCAAAGTGTTTACCATTCGCCACAACGCCATGATGATTGATGATATTGCCCGTAAACATGGCAGCTTCGGCCGTTTTATTGCCGACTGGCCAACAGCCGATATTATCGGTTTATGGGCCTATCTGAAGCAGCATGGCGCCCGGCTGGGTGGTAATACCGGCCCTTATGCGCTGCGGGCCATTGGCAAAGATACCTTTATTTTAAGCACTGATGTTGAAGCCTACCTGCGGGCAACCAACATATTTGACGGCGGTATAAACAGCAAACGCAGTCTAAATCAGATCCAGCAGCAGTTTAATCTGTGGCATAAGCAATCGGGCCGCAGCCTGACACATATCAGCCAGATTATCGCCTTAAGTGTCGGCGAAAATAGTGTTGGTATGCAGCAATAATGTCGCTGAATTTATTACACAGCCCTGAGCTTAATGCCGACTATGCTGCCAGCCTCTGTCAGCAGTTTGGTTTAAGCTTAGCCACAGAGGCCGTTGGCTGGCATCTGGCCTGGCAAGATAATGCGCTGGTATTGCGCCACAGTGAGCTACCCAAACAAGGCGATATAGTGGTCGACTTTGCCAGCGGTGCCGCCAGTTACCGGCGTTTACACGGTGGCGGTAAAGGTGAGGCTATTGCCAAAGCCTGTGGCTTAAACAAAAAGCGCGATCTCACCGTATTAGATGCCACTGCGGGCCTGGGCCGTGATGCTTTTGTACTGGCCAGCCTGGGGGCTAAGGTGACTCTGGTAGAGCGTAACCCGGCAGTGGCGGCTTTACTGTTTGATGGTTTGCGCCGGGCAGCGGCCACAACTGAACTTAACTGGCTGGGCGAGCGTATGCAACTGCTGCACAACAGTGCGCTGGATGCCCTGCAGCAGCACAGCGCTGTTGATGTGGTGTACTTAGATCCGATGTTTCCGCCGCGGGATAAAACGGCGCTGGTGAAAAAAGAAATGCGCGCTTTTCATGATGTGGTGGGTAGCGATATTGATGCTGATGCCTTACTGGCGCCGGCACTTAAGCTGGCACAAAAGCGCGTGGTAGTAAAACGGCCAGGCTATGCCGACTTTTTAGCAGAAAAAGCACCCACAATGTCGGTAACCGGCAAGAATAACCGCTTTGATGTGTATATTAATGCAGCAATTTAGTGATACTTTTGACAACAGATTAATTAAACAAGGGAAATACCATGATCAAAACCGGCGACAAGTTACCTGAGGTGAGTTTTTCGCAACTGACCAAAGAAGGTGTAATGAACCCAACCACCAGCCAGATTTTTGCTAATAAGAAAGTAGTACTGTTTGCTGTGCCAGGTGCTTTTACGCCTACCTGTTCAGCTGCGCACTTACCGGGTTATATTACGCTGGCCGACCAGATCAAAGCCAAAGGCGTAGATACTATTGTTTGCACCGCAGTAAATGATGCTTTTGTGATGAGTGCCTGGGCCAAGAGTCAGAATGCCGAAGAAATTGTATTTTTGGCCGACGGTGGTGCTGCTTTTCATAAAGCGATTGGCCTGACCATGGAAACCGGTGATTTTGGCGGTGTACGCTCACAGCGTTATGCAATGATCGTTGAAAACGGCGTAGTTACGCTGCTCAATGTCGAAGCACCAAAAACCTTTGAAGTCAGCAAAGCTGAAGTGGTATTGGCCGCGCTGTAAGTTAGCGCTCAGCTTAGTATATTTACACTGCTGTCAGGGCAGTTTTCACCGAAGGCCAGATTTCATCTGCGCTGGCCTTATCTTCTTCTGTCAGGCTCTGGCCTGATAACACCAGTACTTTACGGCCAACACCTGCAGCCTTCGCCGCCTGCATATCGGCTTTTTTATCGCCTAACATCAGGCTTTGGCCTGGGTCTAGCTTGTGCTTATTTATTGCTTGCAGCAACATGCCAGGCGCAGGTTTACGGCAATCACAATCGGTTTGATAAGGTGGCTTGGCATTAACCGGATGATGCGGACAAAAGAATACATCGGTTATAGTCACGCCATGCGACTGAAACTGAGCTTTCATCCAGTCAGTTAAACTATGAAACTGCTGCTCGTTGTAATAGCCGCGGCCTATGCCGGACTGGTTAGTCACTACTATCAGTAGATAACCTTGCTGCTGCAAATGGCGGCAGGCGTCGAAGACTCCGTCGATAAACTCGAACTGCTCTGGGCTACTGACATAACCGTGATCGATATTTATTACACCATCACGGTCTAAAAAAGCGGCTTTTTGCATCTGCTTCATAACTGCTGGCTCATAGTTTCTGCTCTGCCACAACTTTGTCAAACATAGCGGTTACAGCTTCTACAGCAATTTTTTGCATAATATCGCTGCCTTTTACCCTGGTGCCCCACTTGAGTTCTGCTGCCGTTTTGCCTTGCTGCGCCAATAAGGATTGGTGATACACCTCGACCACATACTGACGGAATAAATAGGGCCCGGTGCGATCCGGGTTACTGTGGCCATATAAGCCTATAACCGGCGTGCCAACAGCCACCGCCATATGAGTAGGGCCTGTATCTGGCGCTAAGACTATACTTGCGTGTTTTAACAAAGCCAGCAGCTGTTTTAAATTGGTTTTGCCGGTTAAATCAGTAATTGACTGCTGTGCTGACGCCAAAATAGCCTGGCTTAAACTGCGTTCCAGCTCTGTCGGGCCACCACATAACATCACTGCAAAACCTTTGGCATGCGCATAATCTGCCAGGGCTGCATAACGTTCGGGTAACCAGTTACGTTCGGCTTTAGAGGCGGCAGGGCTAATGATAAGAACACGGGTATTGCCAGTTGCAGCCAACTGCTGTTTAGCCCATAACTCGTCAGCTTCAGGAATTGGTAACTGCCATGTTGGCGTTGTACCAAGTTCTTGCTCTGATACCCCAATAGCTTTAGCAAACTGACGAAAGCCATCCAGCACATGACTACGTGGCGCCGCTTCTATGCGGTGACGCATAAAAAGCGCATGTAACTCTTTGGCGGTATGCCAGTCGAAACCAATTTTTTTGCGCGCCTTGATACACAGGGATGCGACATTCGCACGAAAGGCCACCTGCATATGTAGTAGCACATCAAAATAGTCGTGTTTTAAATTCTGCCTTAACTGGCTGTAAGCTGCTTTACCAAGCTTTTTATCAAACACCACAAAACGTACACCGGGCAAACCCTCCAGCAAACGCGCTTCGACTTTGCCGATGATCCAGGTGATCTGGGCCTGCGGGTGCTGGCGCTGAATAGATTGCACCGCAGAGACGGCGTTGCAGACGTCACCAATAGCGGATAAACGCAGAATACAAATTGAGGTTAAGGGCTTAGACAAATCAGTTATTTCCCTGTAAATCCTGAATTTTGCGTATTACTTTGCTGGTGGAGCGGCCATCAACAAAAGTCAGCACCTGCACTTCACCGCCGTGGGCTATTACCACATCAGCGCCTACTATGGTTGCAATGCTGTAGTCACCACCTTTAACTAAGACGTCAGGCAAAATAGTGCTGATTAATTTTAACGGCGTGTCGTTTTCAGCTGCATCATCACCAAAAGGTACCACCCAGTCGACACTGGCCAAACTTGCCAGCACTGTGGCGCGGTCTTCCAGTATATTGATAGGGCGCTGTTCGCCTTTTAAGCGGCGCACTGAAGCATCTGAATTCAGGCCCACCACTAAACGGTCACCCAAAGCTTTAGCCTGAGACAAATAACGCACATGACCAGCATGTAAAATATCGAAACAGCCATTGGTAAACACAATACGTTCGCCGTTTTGACGGGCAAACTGAATATGTTGCAGTACCTTGTCAAAAGGTGTTTGATAAAAGTCACCCTGACGGAATAAATCTTTATTTAGCTTAGCGGCCAGCTCTTCCGGCGACACTGTGGCTGCGCCTACTTTGCCTACCACTATGCCAGCCGCTAAGTTAGCCAGCTGAGTGGCATCATGCAGCGACATACCCGCGCTTAACATCACCGCTAAAGTGGCGATCACGGTATCGCCTGCACCGGTAACGTCACTGACTTCCAGCACCTGGGCCGGGAAGTGAAAATGTTCAGTGGCGGTAATAAGGCTCATGCCTTGTTCGCTGCGGGTTAATAAAATCGAGGCTAAACCGGCTTTTCGCATCAGCTCGCGGGCTGAACTTAGCATTTCTTCCACTGACGCTGTTTTGCCGCCTGCGCTTTTAAACTCACCTAAATTCGGCGTAATCACATCAGCACCGGCATATACCGACAAATCCGCTTGTTTTGGGTCTACCAATACCGTTTTGCCCGCCGCTTTGGCCAGCTTGATCATTTTGGCAATATGCTGCAACGAGCCTTTATTGTAATCACTGAACAGGATCACATCGTAGTTTTGATACACAGCGGCAAAACGCTCTGCCAACAGTTCGGCATCTTCGTTGCTGAACATTTCTTCCTGGTCCAGCCGCACTATTTGCTGCTGGCGCGACACTACCCGCATTTTGGCGATAGTGGGTTTATGAGTTTGGCTAAACAGCTCGGAATGAATTTGTTCACCGGCCAGCAACTGCTGCAACGATTCGCCGGCGCTGTCGTTACCAATAATACCTAATAAGCCTACTTTGCCGTCCAAGTGGGCGATATTACGTGCCACGTTGGCCGCGCCACCGGCTTTGTCTTCTATTTTGCTGATTTTTACCACAGGCACCGGCGCTTCCGGCGATATCCGCTGCGAGTCGCCATTAAAATAGCGGTCCAGCATTACATCGCCTACTACCAGTACAGAAGCAGAAGACAAATTTTGCAGCAGGCTCAGGTTAATCATTAGTTATTACCTACGATGGCCATATCCAGTGCTTCACATAGCCAGTGGCCAATAAACATATGTATTTCCTGAATGCGGGCTGTTTCGTCGTTTTTAACGATAATTGGCAGTTTGGCAATGTCTTTGACTAAACCACCATCGCGGCCGGTCAGGGCTACGGTAAAAGCACCCAATTCATTGGCGGCTTTTAAGGCTAAATTGATATTCGGGCTTTTGCCTGACGTGGTTAAACCAATCACCACATCTTGTGGTCGCACTAAACCTAACACCTGACGCTCAAATACGCTGTCAAAATGGTAGTCGTTAGCGTGTGCTGTCAGAATAGAAGTGTCGGTTGTTAAGGCGATAGACGCCAGCGGGCCACGCTCGGCTTTGTAACGCACCATAAACTCAGCGGCTAAATGCTGGCTGTCGGCCGCGCTGCCGCCATTGCCCATCCATACTACTTTGCCGCCTTGTTTTAGGCAGTCCTGCACGGCGGCCAGTAATTGCATAGCCTGGCCATGATAAGCCTCCACCGTGGCAAAGGCATCACGGTGACGTTTTAAACTCTGTAAAAAACTCTGTTCTAAATCTGACATATAAGTCTCGGCTTAGCTATGTGAATAAAGGCATTTTAACGGATCTTGTTTATTGCAAAAGAACTTTTTCGCAATGCTCTTTGTCTTCAAAGCCTGCGCAGGGAAAAAAAGCTCTGTCTTTAGAAGTCGTTCAGGTAAAATCGTTGCATATTCGCGGCACAAAACGGAAAAAATACATGGGACAGTATGCTGGATACCCAATCTGGTTAATTAATCTGGATTCTAACCCTGAGCGTTATGAGTCTGCTAAACAGCAGCTGCATAAGCTGGGTTTGGCCGCAGAACGCTTTAGTGCCATTTATGGTAAGAACCTTAGCCCGGCTGAAGTAACAGCTTGTTATGATCCTGCATTAAACCAGAAAAAATTCCGCCGGCCTTTGTCGCCCGGCGAAATTGGCTGCTATTTAAGCCACCGTACTTTATGGCAGCGGATGGTGGATGAAAACATCGCCATGGCCTTTATTCTGGAAGACGATATAGATTTAGAGCCTGAGTTTCAGACAGTGCTGGAAAAAATTACCCAATTAAAGCATTGGGATATGATTAAGCTGGCCGATGACAGAGCAGGCCGGGGCGAGCAGAAAAAAGATCTGGGTGATGGCTATCAACTGGTTAACTTTGCCAAAGTGCCCAACTGCACCACCGCTTATGCCCTGACGTTGGAGGGCGCGAAAAAACTTCTCAGCCGGCCGAAATTTTTCCGCCCAGTAGATGTTGACTTACAGTTTTACCCTGAGCTAAACCTGACGGTGTATTCGATGTTGCCTTACCGTTTATGGTCGGCCAGTCGTTTTGAAAGCGAAATCGATAAAATGAGTGGCGGTACCCGCAAAGGGGGGACGTCGTTTTGGCGTAACCTGAAATACCGTTTCCAGCTGAAATCTATCCGCAGTAATCATCTGTCAGGCGATTTGTCGCAGGTACAATTTACTCCAGCCAAGCAGGACGAGGTTTAACCATGCGTAGCCGTAAAATTTCCTGTTTTGTTATTTCCTGCAATGAAGAAGACCGCATTGAAGCTTGTTTACAGTCGCTGTCTGGCTGGGTTGATCAACTTATAGTGGTCGACTCGGGGAGTAAAGACAGAACTGTAGAAATAGCCCAAAAGTACGCCGACAAAGTGTATCAAACCGACTGGCCTGGCTTTGGCCCACAACGTAACCGTGCTTTAGCCTGGTGTGAACATGACTGGGTATTGAGCATAGACGCCGACGAAGTGCTGACGCCTGAACTGAAAGTGGAAATTGATCAGGTATTGGCAGAGCCCGATTTAGACGCTAACTTTATCAAAATGCCCTGGCATACTTACTTTTTTGGCAAGTTGTTAAAACATGGCCGTTATTCCACACCACAGGGCAAATTGTTTTTAAAAACCGGTGCCAGTTTTAAAGATCGGCAGGTACATGAAACCTTGTTATTACCTTATGAAAAAGTGCGGGTGTTGAAATCGGCCATTATTCACCACAGCTGGCGCAGTTATCAGCATTGCCAGGAAAAGCATGTGAAATATGCTTGTTTAGGCGCTGAAGATAAATTTGCCCGCGGTAAAAAGGCTGGTTTGAGTTATGCCATTTTGCGGTTTTTCACCGATTTTATTCAGCAATATGTACTGCGTTTAGGTTTCCTTGACGGCTGGCGTGGTTTACTGATGGCGATAGTGCTGGGCCAGTATGCTTTTCATAAATATGCCGCTTTAGCCACTATGGTGGCTGATGCAAAAGCTAAAGCAAAAAGCTAAATGCAGCCCGGGTTTCTGCTGTTAAGAGTGCTATACAGCGCCGTGGTTGTGGCGCTGACGCCCTTGCTTGTACTGTATTTATTGCTGCGCTCGCGCAAAGACCCTGGCTATCGCCAGCGCTTTGCTGAGCGTTTTGCGCTGAAGCTGCCTGCTGCGTCTGCCAAAAATGGCATAGTGCTGCATACTGTCTCAGTGGGTGAGTTTAACGCTGCCAAACCTTTGATTAAGCAACTGTTACAGCAGTATCCGCATTTGCCTTTCACTATTAGCTGCACCACACCTACAGCCTCTGCCGCTATTGAAAAATTGCAGGCTGAACAGCAGCAGCTGGGCAGAACCCTTGAGCTTTGTTACCTGCCTTTTGATTACCCGCTACTGATGCGCCGCTGGCTGAAGTGGATGCAGCCGCAGTTGTTACTGATTTTAGAAACTGAGCTTTGGCCTAATCTGCTAGCCAATTGTAAAGCGCTGTCTATTCCAACCCTGGTGGTTAATGCCCGTTTATCGGCGCGTTCTGCCAAAGGTTATAAGCGTTTTAGTGCCTTGACGCAGCCTATGTTGAAAAGCATTGGTCAAATTCTGACGCAGGATAAAAACAGCGCCCGGCGTTTTCAGGCATTGGGCGCGCAGCAGGTTAGTGTCGCAGGCAATATAAAGTTTGAACTGGACGTGCCAGAAAGTAGTGTGCAACTGGCACAAAGCCTAAAACCTCTGCTGCAAGGCCGTATGGTCTGGGTGGCGGGCAGCACTCATGCCGGTGAAGATGAGCAGCTTATTCAGGCTTATCTGCAGTTAAAAGTTCAGTTCCCGCAGCTTCTGCTGGTGCTGGTGCCACGACATCCGGAGCGTTTTGATGTTGTCGCTCAGCTGTTACAACAACAGCAGTTGAAGTTTGTCCGTCGCAGCCTGAATGGTTTGCCGGACGCTGATACCGAAGTCTGGTTGGGCGATTCAATGGGCGAGTTATTAAGCTGGTATCAGCTGGCCGATTTTGTCTTTATCGGCGGCAGCCTGATTGAACGTGGTGGCCATAATCCGCTGGAAGCTATGGCTTTTGCTAAAGCCGTATTATCAGGCCCTTATGTATTTAATTTTCAGCTGGTGTTTCAGTTGTTGCAACAACAGCAGGCATATTTTCAGGTTGCTACGGTGGCTGATCTGGTCAGCACAGTCACTAAACTTATTCAGCAACCAGAGCTGGCTATTGAGGCCGGTGCAAAAGGTTTAAAACTGTATCAGCAGCAGCAAGGTGCAGTAGCGCGCATCATGGCACAGGTGCGGGCATTAGTGCCGTTGGCTGATGTCAGCATAATTAACAATGGCAAGGCTACGGCGTGGTTTGACCCGGCGTTTTATCCGCAATTTGAACTGCAGTATTTTCAGCCGCAATATTGGCAGCAGCAAGGTTTAGTAACCGGCCAGTCGAAGGGGCGCAATACCGTATGGTTTGTGCAGCAGCATGGTAAACAGGCGGTACTGCGGCATTATTATCGTGGTGGTTTAGTGGGTAAACTAAACAAAGATAAGTTCTGGCCACAGCCTGCAGCACAAAGCCGGGCTATGGCGGAATTTAGTTTACTCTGGCAAATGCGTTTATGGGGTTTACCTGTGCCACGGCCTTGCGCTGCTTTGTATCATAAACACGGTTTTAGCTACAGCGCTGATATTCTGATTGAACGGATCCCGGGCACCACCGACCTTGCTCATCTGCTGCAACATCGGGCTTTAACCAGCGCTGAGTGGCAGCAGTTGGGGGCTTTAATTGCGCGTTTTCATCAGCACAATGTGTATCACTCTGATCTAAACTGCCACAATATTTTGTTGGATGACCAGGGCAAGTTCTGGCTGATAGATTTTGATAAATGTGCTATTCGAAGCAGTGCCGACTTTGCGGATCAAAGCTGGAAACAACAGAATCTGCAGCGGTTATTACGTTCTTTAAATAAAGAAAAACAGCAGCTGCCGGCCTTCCATTGGCAGAGTGAGCAATTCGCCATGCTTGAGCTGGGTTATCAGCAACCCAGCTAGTTCGCGGCAACCCTGATAGAAAAGAGTATAAATTAATGCAGCAGTGGGATGTAATAATAATAGGGGCTGGTGCAGCTGGCTTAATGTGCGCCATTGAGGCCGGTAAACGCGGCCGCAAGGTACTGGTGCTGGATAACGGCAAGCGTGTTGGCCGTAAAATTTTGATGTCCGGTGGCGGCCGCTGTAATTTTACTAATATCTATGCCGGACCGGAGAACTTCCTGTCGCAAAACAAACACTTTTGTAAATCGGCGTTAAGCCGTTATACGCAGTGGGATTTTATCGCCCTGGTGCAGAAGCATGCTATTGCCTACCACGAGAAAACCCTCGGCCAGCTGTTTTGTGATGATTCCGCCAAAGATATTGTCGATATGCTGCTAAGCGAGGCCAAAGCGGCCAATGTGCAAATTGCCCTGCAACAAAGCATTACCGGCGTTAGCTTTGTTGATGGTCAATACACGGTTACAACACCCGAGCTAAGCCGGCAGTGCCACAGCGTTGTCGTCGCCAGTGGCGGCTTAAGCCTGCCGAATTTAGGCGCAACCGCCTTTGGTTTTCAGCTGGCCGAACAGTTTGGTTTAAAAGTGCTGCCGCTGCGCGCTGCCCTTGTACCACTGACCTGGCAACCGGCTGATAAAGCGGTATTTGAGGAAATAAGCGGTGTGTCCTTACCGGTAACGGCAGAGGCCAACGGCACAGTATTCCCGGAAGATATGCTGTTTACCCACCGTGGTTTAAGCGGGCCGGCCATACTGCAAATTTCCAGCTATTGGCAACCGGGTGATGAAGTAACAGTAAATATGGCACCGCAAACCGATGTGGCAGAGTTTCTTGCTACGCAACAACAAGCTCACCCGGAGCAGGAAGTAAAAACCGCGCTGGGTAAATTACTGCCAAAACGGTTGGTAGAAAAACTGCTGGAGCTAAACGTCTTCACTAATCAGCCGCTAAAAGCACTAAACCCGAAAAGTATTAAACACATCGCTGATAGCCTGCACGGCTATGTATTTAAACCCAATGGTACAGAAGGCTATCGCACCGCAGAGGTGACCATTGGTGGCGTCGATACCGATTATTTATCGTCAAAAACCATGGAAGCCAAACAGCAACCCGGCTTGTATTTTATCGGCGAAGTGGTCGATGTAACCGGTTGGTTAGGTGGCTATAATTTCCAGTGGGCCTGGGCCAGTGGTTGGGTGGCAGGGCAGTATTGTTGATTGGTTTTTCAGCTTAAATCCATTGCTGTTGCTGCAACTGTTGCCAAGCTGATTTAACATGATTTGCTTGCATCAGCTGGTTTTTACGTGGGTTCCACGATTGAATTTTTTGCAGTGCTTGCTGTGCATCTGCCGCCCCTTCCTGTTTGGCTACCCAGTGCACACTGGCAAGTAATTCCATACCAAAAGGTGACTGAAAGCCTTCTATCAGTTGTGCCACCCGGCCAACTCTGGCTTGTAATTCCGGGTTGGCTTTTGCCAAAAAAGCTTTGGCTGTTTTCAGCGCCAGAGCGTCAGGTGTGATAGCAGATTCAACCACGCCATCACCTACACCATGAATATAATGGCCATCCATTCTGTCCAGCACATGGCGCAGTTGGTCGGCATAAGGGCCAAATTTATGTTTTTGGTAGCTTAGCTTTAAATCTTCGCCGGCTTCTTGCAAAAAGTACGCGAGCTTTTGTACTTCAAGTTTGGATAAACCATAACTTAGGGCTTCATAACATTCCAGCAAAGCCAGAATAGCTGCCCGGCCTGCGGTCATTTTGGGCGCGCTAGTATTAACTTCCAATCTTACGTCGGCTGCGGTGTCAGAGGGTTCGAACAGGCGTAAAGTAACATCCTTTAAGCCAGCAAAGTAGTGCTCAATAACCGGGCGCACGTCGGCCCAATTTAGACCGCCATTACCACAGCCTAAAGGAGGCATCGCAATAGAGCGGATATCTAGATTTTTGATTTGCTGCACTAAATTTTGTAAGCCAGCTTCAATATCTTTCAGGTTAGAAGCATTGCGCCAATGATCTTTGGTAGGGAAATTAATGATATAGCGCGGTGTTGCCAAAGCACCAAGATCAAAAATAAACATTTTACCAAGACGTATTTCTCCTGCTTTGCAGGCTGCGGCGTAGGCTTTGAAGTTAGCCGGCCATTTTTTCTTAAACTGCAAAGCGATGCCTTTGCCCATAACGCCCACACAGTTCACTGTATTGACAATAGCATCAACATCTTGCTGTTTAAGTAAATCACCTGCGCTTGACTCTATGGCCATCGTTGCTCTCCGCTACACCCAAAAACTACTGACCGGTAAAGTACCAGTCTGGCATTACTGCTACCGGTAAGTTTAACCCAAATTGGGTTATTAAAGCCCGTACTTGTTCAGCCTTGGTGTCATCAATAACACCAATACGCGTCAACCACGCTATGGGTACCTGTTGCTTTACCAGAAACTCAGCCTGTCGTTTTTCCATTCTGTCGCTATATCTGACTGGCTCTGGCTTGTCGCTGAAATACTTACAAAACCCATCAAGCAGCGGTGGTTCAGTTAGCAATTCCCAGTCGATCACATCTTTTAATTGATGCGGATCAGTGTAAGCCTGACTATAAACCTTAGTGGCATTGCGATCAAAAAACACAAAATCCTGTGTGTGCTGCACTACTTTACGAACCAGCAGTTCGAAATGGACTATATCATCTTGCCGGTAGCTGCAGCCGGCTACTTTTCCGCCATGAATCGCCATTAACATAGGTGAGCGCGGCGCAAAATAAAACGGCACATAGTCATGTATCCTACCGCCTGGCGGATCGATTACAGCTTTATTGGATCTGACACCCTGAGCCCCGGCATGAGCAATATTCTGATAATTTATACCGGCTGCCTGTGATTGCTGTTTGCAAAACAACGCTCCTTGCTGAAATATCGCGGGTAAATTATCTATTGCCGTAATATGGAACAACCGCACGGGTTTGGGCATTGTCATTAGCTATTTACCTTAGGTTTTGAAGCCATGTCGATATAAGACTACTTAGTGATTTATTTTTTAAATGAGTAACTTAGCAAGGATAAAGCGAAAATGCTATTCGCATGGAGCTGAGAATAACGGCATAATCTGTTGCTTAGGAATGTTATAAATAGCGTGGTTGATACAACCAATGAAAAAACTCTCTGTAGTACAACAAAAACAACAGGCCGCGGTGCTGGATGCGGTGACAGAGCTGGAACAACAGGCGCTGGTAGATTTACCCGGCACGGTGCAGTGCTGGTTTAGCCTGGAGTATGAAGCTTTTCCGGTATCGCTACTGGTGCGGTTGCAGTTTACTGAGCAAGCTATGTTGGATACGGCACAACCGCAGTTGCTGGCGTGGCAAAGGCGGCTTAGCGGCTTATTACTGAAAAAAGGCATAGTGCTAAAAGATATGCGCAAGCACCTGGTGTTTACGCTTAACAGCCCGGACGATTAAGCGTTAAAAAAGGATACATACCACAATGAAATATTACCTTGGCGCTTATGCCGCTTCGCCTAACCATAGTGGCTGGGATCCAATGCTGGAAACGGCGTATTACAATGAGTTAAAAGCGCTGCCGAATATAAAAGGCCTGGAGCACCCGTTTTGGGGTGTTTTACATCAGCACGATGACAACTGGTTTCTGGCCAATATCGATCCAAAGTGGAATTACGTGTTTACCTGCATTCCCGGCATTATGAATGCACTGGGGCAAAACCCAATGTTTGGTATTGCCTCTGATGATGAAGCCGGGCGCCAGGCAGCGCTGGCGTTTATACAACAAGCCTGTGCAGCAATTGGCAAATTAAACACGCATTTGGGTCGTCAGGCGGTAACTGCAATTCAAATTCAAACCGCACCGGCACGGCATAAAGCGACGTCTTCCAAAGCGTCGCTGCTGGCATCATTGCAAACTATGCTTAGCTGGAACTGGCATGGTGCCCGCATTGTGATTGAGCATTGCGATGCTTATATTGACAGCCAGGCACCGTCAAAAGGTTTTTTAGCACTAAGTGATGAGCTGGACGTTATCACGCAGTTAAATGCCGCTTTAAGCAAAGAACAGCAATTGGGTATGGTGATTAACTGGGGCCGCTCGGTCTTTGAAACGCGCCGGATTGAAGGTGCTGTTGAGCATATTCAGGCGGCCCAGGCAGCAGGTGTGCTAAGCGGGCTGATGTTCTCCGGGGTATCGGATCAAGACAGCGAATACGGCGCCTGGCGCGATAGCCATCAACCACCACGCAACAGCGATATGGTCGTAAATGGTGAACCCGGTAGCTGGATGACAGAGCAGGCGATGCACAGCTGTTTGGCGGCATGTAGCGATGCCGCAGGCTTGCCGGTACTTGGCGCAAAAATTGGCATCCGGCCACATAGCGCCGATATTGGCCAGCGCTTGGGGTATATCCGCGATACGCTGGCGATATTAGACCGTTACTATTTACCGCGTTAATCTGTTACCGCGTTAACATGTTAAAACAGTAAACATTACAGCCGTACGGATGCAGCTGCAGTTTTGATATGGCCAAAGTGTTTTAATGCCAAAAAGCCAATCAGCAGTAAAGCAAAAGCCGGTAGCAGGGTGTTGATATAGCTGAGGTAGGTCAGGCTAAGCTCGTGCCGCTGGCTGAACAGCTGCCACATACTATAAAAACCAAAAACAAGTATTGGCATCGCAACCAGACACAAATGGTAACGGCGTAGCTGGGTTTGCAGATACAGCAGGGCGATGGTAACCGGAATAGCCAGCAATAGGTGTAGTACTAAATCCATAATGGAAAGCCATAGCAGTGCTGAGCCGCGTAAGGTCTCGGAATCCATAATCCACAGTTGTACCGGGTTTATCGTGGCGATAAAACCAAAGCACAAAATAACAAAATACACATGTGCCACGCCCAGCAGCAGGGAAATAAGCGAGCGGATACTAAAAATAATAAGCTTGGCCACCATCACAGACACTCCGGCAAATACAACTGGCGGCAAACTAGCATGCAGGCCGCAAATTCACAATATAAAAGCACTTGAGGCTTGAGCCTGAACCGGTTGCCCACACTAACATTAAGGCAAGCCGGTTCTGCTGAGCTTATTTACTTCAGCGGTTAGTTAATTTGACGGCGTGCGGTATTTTTCAAACCAGGCCAGCATATATTCGACTTTTTCAATCATCCGGCTGGGGCGGTTAGAAATACCGTGTGGTGAACCCGGTACCCGCACCAGAGTGGTATCAACCCGGCGCAGTTTCAGCGCCTGATAAAACTGCTCTGATTCTGAGATGGGTGTGCGACGGTCTGCTTCACCGGTAATCAAAATTGTTGGAGTTTTTACATTACCTACCAGGCTTAGCGGCGAGCGCTGCCAGTAGTGCTCGACATTTTCCCACGGTACACCGGGGAACTGGTGAAAGGTTTGATAGGTGTAGCTATCACCGGTCAGCACTTTACTTAACCAGTTAATAATCGGTTTTACCACCGCGGCTGCTTTGTAACGGTCAGTCAGGCCTATGGCATAAGCGGTAGCAATACCACCGGCTGAGCCGCCGCCGATAAACAGGTTGTTTTCATCAATAAAGCCCAGCGCCAGCATCGCATTTACCCCGCTGTCGTGGTCGGCATAGTCTTCCGGTGAGCTGTATTTATTGTGCAACAGCATGGCAAAACGCTCGCCGTAAGATGAGCTACCGCGGTGGTTGTCATAAAACACCACATAGCCTTCTTTGGCGTAGCGCTGCATTTCGGCGCTCCACTGGGCGCCATAGGCTAAGTGCGGGCCGCCGTGTATTTCCAGTAACAGCGGGTATTTTTTCGCCGGGTCGAAATCTGGCGGTGTCATATACCAGCCTTGCATTTCTTCACCATCAAAAGACGATTTATAGGTAATTTCATGTACCTGTGCCAGCTTTTTATGGCCAAGCAAATCTTCGTTTAATGCAGTAAGTACGGTAGTTTTGCCTTTTTGCACTACAGCAACCTCACTGGGGCGCTGGCTGGTGCCGTGGGTGTACGCAATAGCACCATTATTAGCAACCGAGTATGAGCCGCTTAAATACGGCTGCGGTTGTGATACACCGCCCAGGCTGGCGGTAAGATCGGTTACTTTACCTTTGTTGCTCAACGTTGCCAATTTACGCTGACCGCGATCATCGTACTGCACGACAAAGCTGTTGTTACTCAGCCAGTTGGGTTGATCAATGCTGCGATCAAAGTCGGCAGCAACGTCGCTTATCTTGTTTGAGCTGAGGTTTAAAATTTTCAGCTTGCTGTTGCTGTAAGGCACCAGCGCATTGTTCTGCCATAAAAACGCCAGCTGTTTACCGTCAGGTGAAAACACCGGCGACGATTCATTACCGGGCATGGTAGTCAGGGCAGTTAACTGTTCGGTGGCTAAATCCAGCTGGTATAAATTGCTGTCGCGTGGCTGATATTCCCACTCCGGGTCGAGGTTGGCAGAAAATACCAGTGCTTTGTTATCCGGCGTAAAGCTTAAATCGCTGCCGTAATTAAAGTCGCCCTGAGTTATCTGGCGCTCAGTACCGCCACTGGCCGGTAATATAAATATCTGCCTGAATTGTGGCTTTAAAAAGCCCTGGCCATCGGCCTGATAACGCACCCTGTCCAACACTATCGCAGGTTCAGACCATTTGGCGCCTTTAGGTTTTTTTACCCGTTTTACGCTTTGTTTAACAGCGGCTTCGCTGGCGTCTACATTCATGGTAAAGGCCAGTTGTTTGCCATCGGGTGACCAAACCAGGTTAGACGGGCTTTGCCGTAATGTAGACAACTGGGCGGTCTTACTTTCTGCCAGCCAGTGCAGGTGAATTTGCCGTGAGCCGCTGAGATCAGAAATAAATGCCAGTTGTTTGCTATCCGCAGACCAGCGCGGTTGGCTGTAATTAAACTGGTCAGCAAACAGCGGCAATTGCTGGCCGGTTTTTACATCCAGCAACCACAGGCTGTTGCGGGTACTGTCGGTCATAATGTCGTTACTGGCGCGTACATAGACAATTTTGCTGCCATCAGGCGAAATTTGCACATCGGCGGCATACTCCAGCGCAAAAATATCTTCGGCTTCAAAATAACGGCTGCTGGCAGTGGGGTTTGCGGTCGTGGCGCCAGAGGCGGCAACAGGCTCTTCAGCCAGTAAGGCAGGGCTGCTCAACAATAAGCTGGTGCTAATCACCAACGCTGAGCGGGTAAATGTACGCATAATGCTCCCGGATAGGTTTATTTAAGTTTAGTTTTGTTTAAACCTAACCCGATCCAGGCAGAAGTACAAACCCCACAGCGGCAAAGCGCGGGTTTTAAGCGGCATAGCTATTGTGCTGTGGCAATACGGCAAAGAAAAAGGCTGGCGCTAAGGCCAGCCGTTTTAGCTTCAGGCAGATAAGCTGTCGAAGATATGCAAAAAGGTAGGGGCCTGCTGAATATGCAGTTGCATGCGTAAGCGCCGGGCAATGTCCTGCGCGCTTATTACACCACGGATTTGGTGTGATTCACGGTCAACTACTACACAGTGTTGTTCACCACTTGATTGCAGCGTATTAACCACATCGGCAATGCTGCAGTGCTGCAATTGCTGATACGCCAGTGCTTTAATACGCTCACGCGGGCGCATTAAGTCAGCAACAGTAATGTCATCGCGGCTGTCACCAAAGGCAATGCGGCGCATAATCGACTGATCTGACAACTGGTCAAGATGCAATAAACCTACTAATTCGGCGTCGTGATCTACTACCAGCTTAAGTTTGGTTTGCTCTTGTTGCATCATGTCCAACGCATCTCGTGCGGTGGTCGATGCCGCCACAATATTAGGCTGGCTGTGTTTAAAATCGGTTACCAGCGTCAGGGCTGGTGAGTTTAACGTCATACCATCGAAATCAGTGGGTTGTACTAAATGATCAATGGCTTCAACAGAATATAATGCTAATGTTTTCATGGTGTTCCTCACATACCGGCACGCAGAGGCCATACCGGTTAAAAAATAATTTAATTGTGAACAGCGGCGCTGTTCGGGCTGAAACTTAATGTGAGGAAAAAACGGGCGGGGCGCGGGCCTGCAGTGAAACTAAGAACGGTGCTTTGTTAAATACACTGCGCACAGCATAAACTGTGCTGAAAAAATCTAAAGTGGCAGCACCGGCAGACACCGGCAATACAGGTTGTGGTTCGTCAGTGCTGTCTTGTTCTGTTGTTACCGTGTGGTGTGAAACAGATGGCGTAAGCGCATGAAACTGGGTATCTGCCAGCGGCGATAAGCGCTGATCATGCACAGCAAAGGCTTGCGGTGTGCACAATAAACTTAGATACAACAGTAAGGCAAAACTACTTAGCCAGCGCATACACCCTCATTCACTTAATACATCGTTTTAAAGTAACACGATGTCATTTGATAATGGGCGCTTGTTACATCTGGCGCAAGTGGGCACTGCAAAAATAGCCTGAAATTGCGATTAACGACTGTTTTTATACGATATAGGAGCATTTATAGCTGATATTGATTACGGCCAGACGATTTGGCGTTGTATAGTTGCTGATCTGCTGCTGCTATCAATGCAGTAGCACCATGCCGCAGGTTTACAGCCGCGCCAATGCTGACTGTAACATGGCCAAAATCTGATTGGAGATGGGGTATATCCAAGGCTGATATGGTCGTTAATATTTTCTCTGCCACGACGTTTGCGCCGCTGCTGTCAGTATCAGGTAATATTACGCCAAACTCCTCGCCACCATAACGCGCAACAATATCAGCAGGCCTGTTGCAGCAACTTTTAGCCGCCTGCGCTACACGTCGTAACGTATCGTCACCAGCCAAATGGCCATAGTGATCGTTATAGCGCTTAAAATAGTCTATATCCAATAAAAGCAAACTAAGGGCGCTATCTTTGCGTTTCGCTAATGCGATTTGTGAATCAAGGTATTGATCAAAGTACCGCCGGTTCCACGTGCCGGTCAAACCATCTACAAAAGCCAGAGAGCGCAGAAGGTCGGATTGCCGTTTCAGGGTTAAATGCGCATTAACCCTGTGTCGTAACGTATTAGGGGTAAAAGGTTTTTGAATAAAATCTATACCGCCGGCAGACCAGCATGCATCTTCCTCTGCCTGACCTTGGGCACCGGTAACAAAAATAACCGGAATATCTCTGATATCTGGATCAGCTTTCATAAGCTGGCAGATCTCTAATCCGCTGATATTTGGCATCATTACGTCTAACAGCACCAGATCCGGCATACTTTTTTTACATACGCTTAATGCTTGCTCAGCGTCTGTAGCCATGAGCACCCGATAGCTCTCTCCCAGTATTTGATAGATTATTTGAATATTAATAGGTTGATCGTCGACAACTAATACCGTGCCGGTATTTAAACTGTCGGGATGCAATGGAAAGTGACCGTTAGACAAAAGACGCCTCGTCAAATTGCTGCTGTAACTGTTTTAGTATGCCTAAGGCCGCCGGAAAAGCCAATTTTTCAATAAGTTGTTTAAGTTGCTCTGTCAATCCTGGGTCTATAGCGTGCAGTTGAGGCTGGAGCGAACTAAATAAGCCTGGCGCTGCCATGTTTGAGTTTTTCAGGTACTTAGCCAGTGTTAGCAGTTGCGGCTTTAACTCTGCTGTTACAGTGTTGGCCTGTATAGCCGGCGGTGCTGTTGTCGTTTCGCCGACAGCCGTATTCAGCTGGGTTATCAGTGCTGCCGCTTGTTTAAGCTCAGACAATAGTGCAGCAGAAACCGCGTAGAGGGTTATAGTATCTTGATGGCACTTTGTTTCCTGCTCTGCTAATTGCTCTGCCAGTTTATTCATGCCACATGTTGCTGCGGCGCTTTTCAGGCTGTGGAACAAAAGCTTTGCTTCTGCCTTATCAAGGGGCGCTGCCGATAATTGTTGTAACGCACTGGTAAAATCCTCTGAGAATTGCTTAATCACTTTGCCGTATAAACCGATATTGCCAAGGCGTTGCAGCGCACTGGCGAGGTCGAGTTGATGCTCTTTTGCCAATGTTTGCAATGCTGTGGGTAAGGCGGTTTTTTGCCCGGCTGCTTTTCTCACCAGTGAGTTACTACCGGCGTAATGCAACACTTTTTCTACAACTTCGTTTAAGTTAAATGGTTTGGCGATATGATCATTCATACCCGCGGCGATAGATGCTGCCTTATCTGCCGCCATTGCGTTGGCGGTCATGGCAATGATCGGCAGTGTGCTATAGCCACTTAACCGCCGGATACGGCGTGTGGTCTCGTAGCCGTCCATTTTGGGCATCTGAATGTCCATTAAAATAGCATCAGGTTTAAAGTCAGAATTTAGTAGTGACAGTGCTTTCTCACCACTTTCAGCACAGACCATTTTTGCCCCTTGCTGTTGCAACAGCTCGGTGGCAACTAACTGATTGGTTGGGTTGTCTTCAACTAACAACAGTGTCAAGCCTGAAAGAGGAAATTGTAATAACGGGTTTGTTGGTATATCAGTTGCAGCTTCAGGTGCTAGTAAGCCGGATACGGTTTTGTACAGCACTTCAGGGGTAACCGGTTTAATTAGAATGGCATCGAGTAATTGCTGGGTTTTGTCACTGTTTTTGTCCAAAAGCTCCCGGCCATAAGCAGTAATCATAATGACTAAGGGGGTTTTACTGAGCTGAGTTATACTGCGGATGCGCTCTGCCAGCACCAGACCATCTTGATCTGGTAAGCGCCAATCGGCAAAAACGATATCGTAAGCAGTGTCGCCGGCAGTATACAGCAACTGCATGGCTTGTGCCGCTGAAGCTGCAATGTCTGCTTTCCAGCCGAAACGGTTTACGATGTCATGCATGATAATTTGTGCGGTTTCATTGTCTTCAACAATAAGCACTTTCAGATTTGCAGGTAGTAATGCCTCAGGCGCAGGCTGCACAGTTTGCTCAACACAAATAGTAAAGGTGAATGTACTGCCAGCATGAAGATTACTGGTAGCACTAATATCACCCTGCATCAGGTTTACCAGATGTTTGCATATTGCCAGACCCAGGCCAGTACCGCCATAACGGCGGCTAATTGAGGTATCAGCCTGATGAAAGCTGCCAAACAGATTTTTTTGCTGTTCATCAGTCATGCCAATACCGGTATCCCGCACACTAAATTGCAATATCAGTTGTTTCGGTAATTGCTGTTTTACGTTTATGGCTATTTCAACTTCGCCCTGTTCAGTGAACTTTATTGCATTGCCAGCCAGGTTTAACAGCACCTGCTGCAATCGCAGGCTATCACCCAATATGTATTGCGGCACCTCGGGTGCAATTCTGTATAAAATTTCTACATTTTTATGCTGCACATTGGAGGACAATAAAATGCCGACATCATGCATTAATGACGGTAAATCAAAGGGGTGAATATCTAATTCTAACTTGCCTGCTTCAACTTTAGAAAAATCCAGAATGTCATTCAGCAACGCGAGCAAAGACTGGGCAGCCCTGCGGGTTTTGCTGATGTATTCTTGCTGACGCTTATCCAGTGGGGTATTGGCTACTAACTGCAACAAGCCAAGAATAGCATTCATTGGTGTACGTATTTCATGGCTCATGTTGGCCAGGAAATCTGATTTTGCCTGACTGGCTTCAATAGCCAGTTCTTTGGCTGCCGCTAATTCGTTTTCCCGGTTGAGTTGCTCTGTCAAATCATAGGCTATACCAAGAAAGCCCACGATATTACCTGCGTCATTCAGTAAACAACTTACATTCAGTTTTACCTGAACATGGTTGCCGGCCTTGTTTACATAGGTCCAACGATTAATGTCAGAGCCGCCCATAGCCTTTGTTTTGGCAATAAATGTGTCAAAGCCCACGGCTACAGGCATACCTAACTCAGTACTTAAAGCCTGGGCTCGTTCAGTAATCTCCTCAGGTAAGTGAAATAACGCCGGGCTGGTTTTATTGACAACTTCGGCTGCTTTATAACCGAGTAACTTTTCTGCGGCCGGGTTAAATACGGTAATTAAACCTTCGATGTCTGTGGCAATAATCGCATAGCCAGCACCTGACAGAATGCTGCGCTGCAAAGCGCTCACTTTAGTGATTTGCTCAGTGCGCAACAAAACCTGCTGTTCCAGTTCGGCATTGGCAACTATCAGCGCGTGTTCGGCTGTTTGGGCTAATTCAAGCTTGTGCGCTGCCAGTTGCGAACGACGACGGTAAATTAACTGCCCACTGAAAACAAACAGGGCCAACAGTAGGCTGACTAACCAAATTTCGAGTAAAACTTGTTCTTTGGCCGGAAGCGCTAACGCCTGAATAAAGTTAGCCGTAGGGTAAAGGTCAAGCTGCCATGTCCGGCCGAACAAATTAAGCAACTGTTGTTGGTGGTATTGCTCTATCGCAGTGGCGTTTTGCCCGCGTTGAAAAAAGTGTAATTCTGGCTGTTCGGTAATATCGGTAATACTGAAGATCACATCGTCAGATAACCCCGTTATAGTTGTTAGCACTTCGTCAATCAAAATGACGGCATAGCTCCAGCCAAACAACTGTTTTGACCTTTCTGACGCATCATTTAATGCCAGAGCAGATTGATAAACCGGTAATAAAATTAAAAATCCTTGCTGGCTTTTTTGCTGTGCCTGCACCAACGTGATGGGCCCTGTTAAGCGCACTTCATTAGTCTTAGCGGCATCCTCTGCTGCGTTACGGCGCATACTCTCTGAACCAATATCCAGCCCCACGGCTTCTCTATTGCTCTGTTCGGGCTCTATATACTGTATAACAAACATGCTGTCGTCGTGTGGGGTTAACTGGCGAATATCAAATGTTGCGTCAGGCCTTTCCGCACGGGCGCGCTGCACGAAGTTATCGCGTTGGTCTGGTGTTATGTAGCGTATAAAGCCAAAACCTCTTGCTCCCGGGAACTCCAGCGAGTAATCACGGGTTTGGGTGTAGGTTTGCATTAATTGGAAATTAAAATCTTCTGGTTTGTTTGACATTACGGCGCCACGGGTGCCACGTAAACCGTATTGATACAAGGTGACTTTTTCTGTTACACCGGTATTTATCTGAGTTAGCTTTTCGCTTAACAGCTGTACTATTTTTTGCTTGTTTTCATGCTCTTGTAACACCGCATAATGTGCAGCAAAAAAGTAACCGACAATAAGCATTAATAGCGGCAACCATAGTGACAAAACAATATGTTTGCTAAGTTGCAGAGTATTTTTCACTGTGTTAGGCATTATCCGGGGAGGTCCTTGTTTTACTCAGGTATGGTTGCAACAGCGTTTCTGCGGCGGCAAAGTTCAGTATTGCAACCTGATGAATGAATTTCGCTCCGTCATCCGGCCCCATTAATTCACATAACGGCAACTGCAGTTGCTGAGTCAGAGCCAGCGCATCCATATTTTGTGTGGATAAATAACCTTGCAATTGAAGAATCTGCCCGGTGTCAGCAATCATGTTATTACCGCTCTCACTGGCGGAGTAGTTTAACGTAAACTCTTTTAATTCGGCGACAGTCTGGTGATATAACCTAATAAATTTTTCCGGTTTAACGGCGTTAGAATTCTCTGCTACGCAAGCTGATTCAAGCTCCTTAGCCTGTTGTGCCATAGCATCTGCACCTAAAGTAGCAAAACTACCCCTGATTTGGTGCAGCAATGTTTTAGCAGCAGCAAAATCTTGCTGTTGCAAAGCAGAGATTAACAGTGAAGTGTTGTTGTCAGTTTTAGCAATAAGTTGCTGCAGGCTTTGCAGCAGGGCGGGGCGGTTTTTGCTGGATAACAACAGCAGGCTGACTAAACGAGATTGATTGATTAGAGACACCAGAGCACCAGCTTGCTTCTATATTTACACTATTTAAGCATTGTTCATGTTTTTTTCCATAAATATCCCCATTTTATACAGCTTTTTGCTGAATATTTACTATATCAATAGTGGGACGGAAAACATTGGATGTGAGCTGAGTATGATTGCTGAGTCAAAGCAAAGAGTTCTTATAGTAGATGATCAGGTTGTTAATATTTCATTATTAACTGAGATTTTGCATGGGGTTGCTGATATTTATTTCTCTCAAAACGGCACCGAGGCACTTGAGCTGGCTGCAGAAATATTACCTGATCTTATTCTGTTAGATATTGAGATGCCTGCCATGAATGGCTTTGCTGTATGCCAGCAGCTAAAAGCCAACTCAATTACCTGTGATATTCCAGTGATTTTTATTTCTGCACATACCGAAGCGGAGTTTGAGTTTCACTCGTTGACATTTGGAGCGGTAGATTACATAGCCCGGCCTTTCAACCGGGATATATGTCGATTGCGAGTGCAAAATCACCTGTTACTGCAGCAGCAAAAAAATGCAATAAGCATCAGTAATGCAGCCTTGTATGAAGAAAAACAGCGTCTTTTAGTTACGTTAGAATCCATTGGCGATGCCGTAATTGCGACTGATATCAATGGCAGTATTACGTTTATGAATCCGATAGCTGAATCGATGACCGGGTGGCGTTTAGCAGAAGCAGTGGGTAAACACATCGACATTGTAATGCGATTGAGGGATGCCGGAGATCATAAGCCCAGCAGTAACCCGTTGCTTATTGCCTTAAAAGATCAACGCAGGGTTGCGATGGCACTTAATTGTGAATTGGTGTCTCGTGATGGGAGCACCTCGGTAGCGGTAGAAGATTCTGCTGCACCAATTTTTGATCACAGCAGCAAAGTAATTGGTGGAATCATTGTATTTCATGATGTTAGTGAAGCAAGGGCTTTGGCGCTGAAAATGAGCTATCTGGCTAACCATGACCAACTTACCGGGTTGCCTAACCGGGTGCTATTGCATGACCGTATTCATCAGGCATGCCATATTGCTGGTATAGCCGGCTACAAAGTGGCGCTGCTCATTATAGATATTGATTCGTTTAAATTTATTAATGATTCGCTAGGTCACAAAGCTGGCGATGAGCTCATTCGGTTGCTGGCTGCACGGATAGATTCTATTTTAGACCCGGAGCAAACGCTGGCCAGAGTTGGCGGCGATGAGTTTGTTGTGATTTACCCTGACATCGTACACCTTGAGCTGTTAAGCATTTTTGCTAAACGCCTTACTCAATTAATGGAAAAACCTTTTACCTTACAAGATAAAAACTATTCATTATCCATTAGCGTTGGTATCAGCTTGTTTCCTACTGATGCAGTTTCAGAAGAAGATCTAATGCGTCATGCCGATGTCGCTTTACATAAAGCGAAACAGGAAGGGCGCAACAGGTTTTGCTTCTTTTCTGATGAGCTGGGCGAGCGTATGTTATTGCGCCATCAACAAGAGCAGGCGCTGGGTGATGCTATTAAGAACCATTGTATTGAGGTACTGTTTCAGCCGAAAGTGTTATTGCTAAGCGGCGAGGTTATTGGCGCTGAAGCACTTGTGCGGATCAGGGCGGCAGATGGCAGCCTGATTAGCCCGGCCAATTTTATTCCTTTAGCTGAAGAAACAGGTTTAATAGTGCCGTTGGGTGAGCAAGTGCTAATAAAGGCCTGTTATCAAACGGCCAAATGGCTCGCTCAGGGCATACGTATAGTTGTGTCGGTCAATGTTGCTGCTGCTCAGTTTTCTGACCCGGCATTTTTACCGCTTGTCAGACAAACTCTGGCTCAGTCCCGGCTGCCACCGGAGCTGCTGGAGTTGGAATTAACAGAAACAGCATTGATTGGTGATCCGCTGCTTACAGCTGAAATATTGGAAAAGTGCAGGAAATTAGGCATAAAAGTAGCGATAGATGACTTTGGTACAGGCTATTCCAGTTTGGGGTATTTAAAGAAATTTAAAGTGGATGTTCTGAAAATAGATATGTCGTTTGTCAAAGATATGCTGATAGATAAAAGTGATGAGCAGATAGTTAAAACCATTATTTCGTTGGGGCAGTCGATGAACATTATGTTGGTGGCCGAAGGCATAGAAACAGAAGCACACCGTGACAAATTATTGCAGTTAGGCTGTGAGTGTGGGCAGGGTTATTATTTCAGTAAACCCCTGCCCACAGACGATTTCATGCAATATCTGGAGAATTCAGGTACTACAAGTAAGACATAAAAAGCTTAAGCAATGTAGCAATAACGGTGAGGCAGCCTAACCCCAACAGATAAAGTAATATAAACCATACTGTTTTGGGCAATGGCTTGTCACCATGCAGTGAAAATTTAACCATTAGTATCCCTCCTCGTAGTCTTCCACCTTGCCGCGAAAGATATGATAACCCCATAAGGTATATGCCAGGATCAGCGGTAAAAAAATCAGTATGCCCGGCAACATAAAGCTCAGGCTGGAGTCAGGGGCGGCTGCAGCATAAAAGCTGATTTGGTGCGGCAGTAAATAAGGGAATAATCCGGCAACCAAACCGGCAAACGCCAGCAAAAACAAACTTGCCGCCAGCCAGAACGGACGGCTTTCATGGCGGATGCTGATTTCTGCTTCAGCAGCAAACTGCCGCTGTACCCGGCCTAAATCACGGTATAGCAGCCTGGCCGCCAGTATTGCCATCAGTGGCAGTAACATTAATATCAGGCTGTGGGCGCCGCCAAACCAACGCTCGCGGATCTCCGGTTGCTGGTACAGCGTAAATAAACTGACCAGTAGCATCGCCAGCATGACAAATAACAGCAGACGCTGGCCATAGCGCGCTGCTTTTTGCTGAATATCACCGCGGCTCTTCATCGTCAGGTAGGTGCAGCCCAGTAAGGCATAGCCGGCCATAACGGCTAAGCCGGTAAACAGGCTAAACGGTGTCAGCCATTGCAGGCTGGATGACGCGACGCTGTCTGCGTCGACGCCTTGCACCAATACACCCAGCATCAGGCCCTGACAAAATGCTGCCAGGCTGGAACCTATGGCAAAAGCGCGGTTCCACCACACTTTAGAGGTATGAGATTTAAAGCGGTATTCAAACGCCACGCCGCGAAAAATCAGGCCAATTAACATCAGCATAATCGGCAGATACAATAACGAGGCAATACTGGCATAAGCCAGCGGAAAGGCGCCAAACAGGATCACACCGCCAAACACCAGCCAGGTTTCGTTGCCATCCCATACATGCGAAATAGAACGCATTAAATGATCGTGTTCGGCATCGGTGTTAAACCACGGATACAAAATGCCAATACCCAAATCAAAGCCATCCAGCAGCACGTACATTAAAATGGCAAAACCCAGCAGCAGGAAGTAAAACAACGGTAAACCCATTTGCAGTTCCATTAGTGTTGCTCCTGTTCCGGTTTTATTTGTTTTGCCAGCGCTACGGCGTAGCCTGACGCTTTTACACCAATCAACTGCTGTGACAGCTTTTCCAGTGGCGGCGGCCCTTTGCGGATAAGCTTGCGCATAAAGTACAGGTAAACGCCAAACAGCAGGCTGTATGTCAGGACAAACAAGGTTAGTGAAAACAGCACCCGTTCGGCCGGCAGGGGCGACACCACATCAATGGTGCGCACCAGGCCATATACCAGCCAGGGTTGGCGGCCTACTTCTACTACATACCAGCCAGCCAGCACGGCGAGAATGCCACTGGGGGCCAGATAACTACAGGCGGTTAAAAACCAGCGGCTTTGGTATAAGCTGCCGCGCCAACGTAAAAAAGCACCGGTAAATGCGACTAAAATCATCAGCACGCCAATACCGACCATTATGCGGAACGAGAAAAACACCACCGCAACGTTTGGCCGTTCGTCTGCCGGTACAGCTTTTAAGCCCATCAGCTCACCGTCGGGATCGTGGGTTAAAATCAGGCTGGCCAGTTTGGGAATACCAATTTCAAAATGGTTTTTTTCAGCCACTCTGTCAGGAATAGCGAATAACAATAGCGGTGCACCGGCTTCACGTTCGGCCCAAATACCTTCCATTGCGGCCAGTTTTACCGGCTGATGCTCTTTTACATTCAGGCCGTGCAAGTCGCCTACATAAGCCTGTAGCGGCGTTAAAATCAGCGCCAGCCACAGCGTCATTGACAGGCCTTTGCGAGCCATGTTTTTATGCTCGCTGTGCCGCAGTTGCCATGCGCTGGTGGCTAGCACCACAAAGGTGCCGGTAATAAAGGCGGCCAGCAACATATGTGCTAAGCGGTAAGGCATTGATGGGTTAAAGACCACCTGCCACCAGCTTTGTACCTGAAATACGCCATCAACAATAATGTGGCCTGCCGGTGTGTGCATCCACGAATTGGCTGCAATGATCCAGAAAGCAGAAATCCAGGTACCTACCGCTACCACTACGGTAGCCATAAAATGCAGTTTAGGCCCGACACGTTGCCAGCCAAACAGCATAATGCCCAAAAAGCCTGCTTCAAGGAAAAACGCGGTCAGTACCTCGTAAGCCATTAGTGGCCCCAATACTGCACCGGTAATGCGGGAAAACTCAGAAAAGTTAGTGCCAAACTCATACGACAGCACTATGCCCGACACCACACCCATACCAAAGGTAATGGCAAAAGGTTTGATCCAGAATTTAGCCAGTTGCAAATATACCGGGTTGCCGGTTTTCAGCCATAAGCCTTCCCAGATAGCAATCAGTGTTGCCAGGCCGATGGTAATAGACGGAAAAATAATATGAAAGCTAACGGTAAAAGCAAACTGCAGACGGGATAGCAGTGCAGCATCCAGTTCCATATTAATGTCTCCGTAGCTGCAAATAGCGGTATAAAGCAGGCGCTAAGGCTACTGCCACCATCAGGCTTAGGGCCAGAACTTCAGTGATTAATAAACTACTATTCATAACTTACTCTCTTAATGCGAAATCTGTTCAGTTTGTATATAGCGAGAATTGCAAGATGCTTACCACTTTGTAAGTATACTTATTAGTTTATGATTTATATCAATTTTTATATTTTCCTTGTTTGATGTGTAAACAAGGTTTACGATTTGCGCTCTGAGTTAATGTAAACGAGGTTTACAGTGCCACTGTACTTAGTATTTGAAATAAGCATGCTGCTAACCAGTTGCTGCGCGGTGCTACTGGCTGGCTGGTTGCTGTGGCAGGGCCAGCGCCAAACGGGTATGCCGGCCTTGGCCGGTTTTGCCGCTATGATGGCACTGTGGTGCGCAGGCCATATCGCAATTTTGCATCAGTTGCCGCAGTTGGGAATTGTTTTGGTACTGGCAAACCCGCTGATGCCGATGTGTTTTTTGCACTTTGCACTGCAGTTTGTTGCAGCTGGCCGGCCATTATCGTCACGGTTGCAGACCTTGCAACGGCAGATACCGTTACTATATGGTTTCACTTTTGTGCTAATAGCGCTGAGTTGGCAGTTTAATGGTGGCAAAATCATTGCTACTACCGGTTTTAGTGCTTTTTTTGCTTTTCAGGGGGTGGGTTGGTTAAACCTGGTGTACACAGTATTGCTGGGTATTGCTGCCCATGGCGTGTTGTTATTCGGCTGGCGCCATCATTCCGGCAACCGCAGGCGTTCGATCGGCGCCATGTTTATTGCCGGTGGCTGGGGCTTGCTGCTGGCTACCAGTTTTATTTTCCCGTCTCTTGGCCTGAACTGGTATCCGTATCCGATGCTGTTGTTACCCAGCTATCTGTTATTGCTGGTATATGGGGTAGTGCGGTATCAGGTACTGGCGATTAATGCCTTTGCCAATAAAGCGCTGCTGTGGTTTTGCATGCTGTTGGTGGTGTTGGCGCTGATGGCGCTGGTTAGTGCCATGCTGGGGCAGTTTGGTATGCAGGCGTTGTCGGCGGTTCCGGCATTACAGCTTTGGTTGTATTCAGCTTTACTGCTGTTACTGTCTGCAGCCTGTTACCAGCCGGTAGCCGCGCTGGCCAGGCGATTGATATACCCGGGCGTTACCTTAAATGAAGCTTTACTTGAGCGCTGGCGTTTGCAGTTGCAGCAAACCGAAAGCTGGACTGAACTGGCTGCCCTTGGCAGCAAGTTGTTGTCACAACAGTTACGTATGCGGGTTGCCGTGCATTTGCCACAAACTCAGGCAGAGGCGGCACAGCTGCAAATTCACTGCCAGCGCGGGGCCGAAGGCTGGCATTATGAGCTTAAAGGCTGGGATGATGTTACGCCGGGTTACCGGCTGCAGGGCGAGGTGTTTGCAGCTTTATTGCTAAGCAGCTGCCGTATTCTGGAGCAGTCATTAAAACTGGCTGAGGCCGAGCGTAAAAGGCTGGATCAGCAGCATCTGGTTGAGCTTGGCGCATTGTCGGCCGCGATGGCGCATGAGCTGAGAAACCCACTGAATATTATTGCCATGGCAGCAGCCAGCACGGCAGATGAAACCCGTCAGCATATTCAGCAACAGTTAAAGCGCGCCGACCGGCTGATTGCCGATTTACTGAGTTATTCCGGCCAGTTGCAGTTGCAATTAACCACAGTGCCACTTAATGCTCTGCTGCAAAGCTTAGTGCAGCAACACAACTGGCAAGGGGTAAGCTGCCAGTTGGAGGTGGATGAACAACTGCTTATCACCGCTGACGTATACCGTTTGCAGCAGGTAATCGTAAACCTGCTGGATAATGCGCTGGCATTTTGCCGTAACCAGAGCGGCGCCATTATTAAACTGCAGGCGCAGCAACAGGGCACGCAGTTGCTGCTGTATGTACACAATAATGGCCCGGCTATTGCCAGCGAGCAGCATAGCAGCCTGTTTCAACCTTTTGTTAGCAAACGTGCCGGTGGCAGTGGCCTGGGGCTGGCGATAGTGCGGCGTATTATGCAGGCTCACGGTGGTGAGATTAACCACCGCACCGATCTGGGCTGGCCGGTCAGCTTTGAATTACGCTTTAATTTAAATACAGAAGACAGCAAAAATGAATAAAGGCCGTATTTTACTGATTGACGATGAACCGGCATTTCGCCAACTGGCACAAAGCTGGTTGCAAAACAGCGGTTATCAGGTGGTGACGGCGGCAGATTTAACCGTTGCCCGCCAGCACCTACAGCAATTTGATGCTGACTTAATTTTGCTGGATTTATCATTACCGCCCGAATTTAACCCGCAACATACACTACAAGCCTTGCCCGAGCTTATTTCAAGGCCGGTTATTATTTTAACCGGCCATGCCGAGCGGCAACTGGCACTGGATGCTATAGCGCTGGGTGCCTGGGATTTTATTGCCAAACCTGTCGATCCGGATTTACTGGCCGTGGTAATAAAGCGTGCGCTGGGTAAGCATCAGCTGGAGCAAGAGCTTAGCCAGCTAAAACAGCAACGTCAGGCCAACACTGCTGTGCAGCGCTTAATTGGCGTATCACCGGCCATGGAGGCTATGCGCACACTGATCCAGCGTATTGCCCCCACTGATGTGCGGGTACTGGTGACCGGGCCATCCGGTACCGGTAAAGAGGTAGTATCACGCGCACTGCATGAGCTGAGCCGGCGTGCAGAGCAGGCCTTTGTGTCTGTGCATTGCGGCGCTATTCCGGCCGACTTGCTGGAAAGCGAGCTGTTTGGTTATGTTAAAGGTGCCTTTACCGGTGCCGATAAAGACCGGCCTGGCCTGCTGAAACTGGCCGATGGTGGCACCTTATTTCTGGATGAAATTGGCGAGATGCCGTTGCCAATGCAGGTTAAGCTATTGCGGGTATTGCAGGAAGGCACCTTTTTTCCGGTTGGCGGCCGTGAGCAACAGAAAATTGATTTGCGGCTTATTTCTGCCACCAATGCTAATTTGCCACAACTGGTACAAAAAGGGCTGTTTCGCGAAGATTTATATTACCGCATTAAAGGTATTACGCTGGAAACGGTAGCGCTTAGCAGCCGTAGCCAGGACATACCGCTGTTGCTGCAGTTCTTTCTTGAACAGTTATCCCAGCAGCAAGGCCAACGCTTAAAGCTGGATAATACTGCATTAAGCTGGTTTTTACAGCGCGACTGGCCGGGTAATATCCGTGAGCTGAAAAACACGCTGGAAAGCGTAGCTGCGGTGGCTCAGGGTGGAGTTATCAGTATGGCCGATATCAGCTTGCTGCATCCTGAAGCCGGAACAGCAGGCACTACACAAGCGGTAACAGAAGAGGGTATACAATTATTAGACCAGGCCGTGCAGCAATTAGAAATACGCATGATTAAACAAGCACTTGAGCAATCTAACGGTAACAAGAGCCAGGCAGCGCGCCAACTGGGGTTATCCCGGCAGGGGTTACTAAAGAAAATTGACCGCTACCAACTGGCAGATTAAGGTAGGCAGCAAAAACTTGGAGAATACAAATGAAAGCAGTAGGTTATCAGCAGTCACTAGCGGCAACCGATCCACAAGCTCTGGTGGACATTGAGCTAGCGGATCCGGTAGCGAGTGGTCAGGATATTCTGGTGCGGGTGCAGGCAATATCGGTTAACCCGGTAGACACTAAAATCAGAATGCGGGTTCAACCTGAAGCCGGCCAATACAAAGTGCTGGGCTGGGACGCAGCCGGCGAAGTAGTCGCGGTGGGGGAAGACGTCAGTTTATTTAAAGTGGGCGACAAAGTGTTTTATGCCGGTTCACTTACCCGCCCTGGCAGCAACAGCGAGCTGCAACTGGTGGATGAACGCCTGGCCGCAGTAATGCCCGAGAACCTAAGTTACGCTGAAGCCGCGGCCTTGCCATTAACCGCTATTACCGCCTGGGAGCTGTTGTTTGACCGGCTGGAAATTCAGCAACCCAGTTTAAAGCACCCGCGGCCTGTGCTGCTGATAACCGGTGCTGCCGGTGGCGTAGGCTCAGTGCTGGTGCAGCTGGCCCGGCAATTAACCACAGCAACCATTATTGCTACGGCATCCCGGCCTGAAACCAAACAATGGGTAACCGGGCTGGGCGCACACTACGTGCTGGATCATAGCCAGCCGTTGCTGCCACAGCTAAAAGCGCTGGATTTAAGCTGCGTAAGCCATGTTGCCAGTTTAACCCACACTGATCAGCATTATGCTGAGCTGGTGCAATTGCTGGCGCCGCAGGGCAAGCTGGCGCTGATAGACGATCCGGTTGGCGGCATTGATATTATGCCGTTAAAGCAAAAAAGTATTTCGCTGCACTGGGAGTTTATGTTTACCCGGGCCATGTTTGGTACGCCGGATATGAACGCGCAGCATCAGCTGTTAACAGATTTAGCGCGGCTTATTCAGCAGGGCCAGATTAAAACCACGCTAAAACAAACTCTGGGCAGTATTAACGCCAATAATTTGCGTCAGGCTCACTTGCTACTGGAAAGCGGAACCGCTATTGGCAAAGTGGTACTGGAAGGCTGGAACTGACAGGTTAAGGTGTACAGCAGCCAAATCTGGCTGCTGTTATACCGTCTGGTCAGGCAATTTGCTGATCGTCGTTCATGCCGCTATACCAGGCTTTAAATAACACTCTTTCAAGCGCCTGTTGCAACGCATCGTTAATAGGCAAATGTTGCTTACCCAGTTCATAATCCAGTTCGTTTACCTGCTCTTTGGCCATGATCATCATCGGTGGCGGATCAGATTCCAACGCTATCAGTGTGTCCTGATATGGCACTGGGTGGTCTGATTTAATCACCTTACACACCGACAAAGAGGTTTTACCCTGTTTATCGCGATAGCCTGAAGCGCCAAACAAGCGGCAAATACTGGGGCGCTGCTGGTACACACTACATTGGCCCTGTTTGCCGTCAAAGGACAGCTTCTGATAAAAAAAACAGCCCTGAGGCTCTGTTAACTCTTCGAGTTGTGTCAGTGTTTGTTCTGCTTTACCTTGATCAAACAAGTGTAATGCCAGCGGCAACATTTCCAGCACCGTCGCTTCTATCGTCGGTTGCAGACAGCATTCACCGCAGCCGCTGCGGCAATTTAAGCCACGCTGTTGCTGATAAGCTGAAAACGTTGTCGCTATTTCGCCATACACAGCCTCAACACGACGCGATAATTCACGCAGCCGCTGCATTAAAGACTCCGAACGAAATAAGTATAAATTTGGGTTTGCCTGTTAAGGAGCGACGAAATGTCGCCGAGCCATTGTACTGAGTTGTTCAATCTGTCAGCAATAGGCGCGGTGAAATATAGTTAGGCTTAAATGGATAATGTCAGCAGGGGCGAGGGGCGCGCTATGGCGTAGCCTTGCACATAATCTACTCCCAGCAGTTGCAGGGCGTCGCGTACGGCTTCGGTTTCAACATATTCAGCAATAGTTCGCATGCCCACAGCTTTGGCTACTTCATGGATAGATTTCACTATGGCTTTGTCGTATTGGTCGTCCAGCAAGTCACGCACAAAGTGACCGTCAATTTTTATAAAATCGGCCGGAAAGTGCTTCAGGTAACTGTAAGATGAAAAGCCACTGCCGAAATCATCCAGCGCAAATAAACAGCCCTGCTCGCGGAAGAACTGAATAAAGCTCAGCGTGTTTTGCAGGTTCACTATGGCCACGCTTTCAGTTATTTCAAAACAGATGCGCTGATAGGGGATTTGATAATCGGCAAACAGTTGCTGCACCTGTTCTTTAAAACCGCTGTCGACCAGCGAGCTGCCAGACAAATTAATACAGCAAAGCTCCAGTTGTTGCAGATGTTGTGGATTTTGCTGCAACCAGCGGAAGTAATGGCGGATAACCCACAGGTCGATTTGCGGCATTAAACCGAAGCGCTCAGCAGAGCTAAGAAAGCTGCCGGGGCCGATCAGGGTATTATCGTCACCGTGCAGACGTAACAACACTTCGTAATGCATGCCACTGTTTTGTTGCTTTAACGACTGAATGGGTTGCTGATACAAGACAAAACGGTCTTGTGCTATTGCATCACGCAGTTGCGCTACCCATTGCATTTCTGCCTGATGGCGCTGGGTTTCCAGATCGTTGCTGTCAAATAGCTGTATACGGTTACGGCCTTTATCTTTGGCGATACTGCAGGCGGCATTGGCCTGTTTAATCACATCATCGGCGACAACATCATTACCGCTGATTTCAGCAATACCAATGCTGATACTGATCGGGTAAATGCTGTCCTGCCAGATAAAACGGAATTCTTTAACGGCATCCAGCATACGGTAAGCCAGAGCAAAGGCTTCATTGGCATTTCTTCCGATTAACAGCACACCAAACTCGTCACTGTCGAGCCGGGCCAGCGGGCCGTTATGGCCTACAGTGCGTTTCAATACTTCGCTTAACTGCTTTAACAAAGCATTGCCGGCAGTATGGCTGCAGTTGTTGTTAATCAGTTTAAACTGATCTATATCGATATACAGCATGCAGCCTGCCGTAGCACCGCCTTGCTGACACAGTGCCTGTAGCTGCTGTTCAAAGTAAAAACGGTTGTACAGTGCAGTAAGGCTGTCGTGATTCGCCAGATAGGCTAGTTGTTCATGGGCCAGCTTTTGTTCGGTAATATCGATAACCGAGCCGTGCACAAAAGCATCGCGATCATTAACTGAGCGCGCCAGCCTGGCCGACATCAACGCCCAGAACGGACTGTTGTCGGCGCGTAAGCCCTGAATTTCAAAACTTTTGCTACTGCCTAGCTGTAACTGCCGTACCAGCATTTGCCGCTCGGCCGGATCGGCATAAAACCGAGCCATACCACTGTCACTCACGGCCTGCTTCAGTTCATCCAGAGTGTGGTAACCCAGAATATTCAGCAGGGCGTTGTTGGCATTTAACAGTTTGCCATCCAAAGTGGTGGTAAACATGCCTTCAACAGCATTATGAAAAATATCATGATACTGCTGTAACTGGTTGAGAGTCAGGTAGTTTGCGTCGCTTTGACGCGGTATTTTTTGTAAGCCAAAGCTGGTTAATGCCAGACTGAACAGCATTAATAATTGCAGCATGTATAGCCAGTCAAAGCCGGTATTAAGATAACCGGCCTGGCTTAGTGTCAGTAACAACGCACTGCACAGTGTAAATACACAGGCCCAGACAAAGGATCTGGCTTCTGGCTGGCCAGCCAGAGTAAAGCGGACAGCCAACACAATATTACTGCCAAGCACCCAGGCCAAAGCCAGAAACAACAGCACTACCCGCTGCGGGCCAGAGGCGTATAACGGGCTGAATAACAGCAACATAGCCGCAAAGCTGCTGGCGTAGCTAAGCCAGCGCCACAGCGGGCTGTATAAATGCTGTAAAGCATGATGAATAAACAGGTTCAGGCATAATAGTGCTGTACCCACGCTGATATATAAAATGGCCTGGTTTACTTCCGGGTGGCCGGGCCATAGCATCGCAAATGCCATGCCGTTAAGTACGGCAATAACCAGTGCGAAGCTGACAAAAAAGGCGCTGTAATACAGATAGTTTTTGGCTTTTAAGCGGAAAAACTGCACCAGATTATAAAATGCCAGCAGCAACAGCACGCCTTGTAACAGGCCATCCAGTATGGCGTCTTTTTGCGAGTAGGCAATAAAGCTGGTATAGCGCCACAGCAGTAAATCACTGGGTACAATAGCGGCGTCCTGTATACGGATAAAAATATCGGTTTGCTCATGGGCAGCAAGGTTCAGGCTAACCGCATAGCTGCGGTAGGGTAATGCCCGTTCTGTATAGGGGTAATCATTGCCTGAGCGGCTAAGCAGGCGAATGTCTTGTGTCTGGTTATTGCGTTGGTAGATTTCAATTTTATCTGCCATCGGAAAGTCATATTCCAGCACCATTTGTCGCTTCAGATGGCTGTTATTTTGCAGGCGGGCAAATAGCCATACCACCTGATCTTCGGCAAACAATATCTGCTGTGAAGGCGCCAGTAAGCTAAACGCATGCTGTTTTTCCGGGTCGGCTAAAATATCGTCCAGGCCCAGTTGCAACGGCGTAACTTGAAAATAGACCTGCTGCAACTGCTGCTGTTCTGGCAGCGGGCTGTTTAGCATGTTAACTTCAGCATGAAAAGCATGTGCAGGCAGGGTAAACAGCCAGATCAATAGCAATAAGCAGTAAGTGCCTGTTCTCACTGACAGCTTTCTCCGCAGCAGGTTGGAATGTTAATGAAATGAGCTGTGAACAGTAACATATGCCACGCTATGGTGTCAGCAAAAAACATTGTTTAGCGTGGTTTTGATGCGGATCAGCTAAAGAGTAGTTTATCCGGTTTGAGCAAGCAGCAACTTAGGTTATAACTAGATAAGAAAACAACAACACGGAGACATTATGAAACCACTGATACTGATATGCGGGCTTTTTTTGCTGGCAGGAGCGGCCAGTGCGGCTGACATCGCAGCCGGTAAAACCAAAGCGGCAGTATGTGCCGCCTGCCACGGCGCGAATGGCATTTCGATTATTCCTGATTACCCTAACCTGGCCGGGCAAAAAGTGAAATATCTGGAAAGCTCTATCAAGGCTTATCGCGATGGCGAGCGGAAAAACCCGATAATGTCACCAATGGCATCAGGGTTAACCGATGCTGATGTGGCGAATATCGCCGCTTATTTTGCCAGCTTACCGGCCGGTGGCTGATTATCAGCTGCCAGATAATCACTGATCTCATCAATAAAGTCAGCACCATAACGGGCCAGCTTTGTCTGGCCAACGCCTGATATTGCCAACAGGCTGCGGTTGTCTGTTGGCAACTGCTGACACATTTCAATTAAACTGGCATCGCTGAACACTACAAAAGGTGGTACATCGTCGCGCTGGGCAATATGTTTACGCAGGGTTTTAAGCCGGGCAAATAAAGCCCGGTCATATTGCTGTTTGCTCAGGCGCTCGGGTTCGCGTTTTACACTTTGTAGTCTGGGCACGGCCAGAGACAATTCGGTTTCGCCGCGCAGCACCGGACGGGCTGCCGGTTGCAGTTTCAATACCGAATGCGCAGTAATATCCTGCTGCAATAAGCCAAAATGAATAAGCTGACGCAAAATGCTCAGCCAGTAGTCATGGCTTAATTCTTTACCAATACCCCAGGTTGACAGTTTGTCGTGGCCCAATTCCAGCACTTTTTGGCTCTGGCCGCCGCGCAGTACATCAATAACATGGTGCATACCAAAACTCTGGCCAACACGATAAACACAGGACAGGGCTTTTTGCGCCAGTTCAGTGCCGTTAAATTGCTGCGGTGGCTGCAAGCAAATATCGCAGTTACCACAGCGGGTTTGCCGGGCTTCGCCAAAGTAGTTTAGTAACACCAGGCGGCGACAGGTTTGCGCTTCGGCAAAGGCGGCCATGGCCAAAAAGCGCTGCCAGGTCACTTCAGCACGTTGTGCGTTCTCTTCGGCGTCCAGCCAGCGTTTCATCCGGCCTATGTCTGCCGGATCAAATAGCAGCATGGCTTCGGCTGCAACGCCATCACGGCCGGCGCGGCCGGTTTCCTGATAGTAGGCTTCAATGGTGCGGGGTAGCTCAAAGTGCACCACGTAACGAATATTCGATTTATTTACCCCCATACCAAAAGCGACAGTGGCGACAATTAACTGGTAATCGTCACGCTTAAAGGCATCCTGTACGTTATTGCGCTCGTCGCTGCTAAGGCCGGCATGGTAAGCAGCCGCGTTAAAACCGCGCTGTTTTAGTTGTTCAGTAAGCTCATCTACTTTACGTCTTGAGCCGCAATACACTATGCCGCTGGCGCCGTCTTGCTGTTGCAGGTAGCTGACCAGTTGTTCCACCGGGCGAAACTTTTCCTGTACGGTGTAACGGATATTGGGCCGGTCAAAGCTGCCCAGATGCACTAAGGGTTGCTGCAGGTTCAGCTGTTGCAGAATATCCTGGCGTGTGGCGCCATCTGCTGTGGCGGTTAATGCCATTACCGGGACCGCCGGGAAACGCTGCTTTAATAATGCCAGCGCCATATAGTCTGGCCTAAAATCATGGCCCCACTGTGAAATACAGTGCGCTTCATCAATGGCAAACAGGCTGACACCCAAATCTTGCAGGCGGTCGAGAAATTGCGGTTGTAACAGGCGCTCGGGGGCAACGTACAGCAGTTTTAGCTCACCACGGCGCAGCCGGGCAAATACCTGCAGTATTTCTTCGCGGCTTTGGCTGCTGTTAATAAATTCAGCGGCAATACCATTGGCCTGAAGTGCATCAACCTGGTCTTTCATCAGTGACATCAGCGGGGATACCACTAAGGTGATCTGCGGCAGCAATAATGCCGGTAATTGATAGCACAACGATTTACCACCACCGGTTGGCATGAGCACAAAGCTGTCCTGACCCTGTAAGGCAGCCTGGATCACATCCAGTTGGCCATCACGGAATTCACTGTATCCAAAGGCTTGTTTTAACAGGGGCAGCAGATCGTCTATCACTTAATACCATCGGGTAACGAAAATAAGCCGCCATTCTAATGGCAAACGCGGTGCTCAGAAACAATAAATTCAGCTTATCCGCTGCAATGGTTTAGTTGGCTGACTAATTTTAGCCGTTAAGTGAGATGCTGGCCGTGCTTATTTGGGCGTATAATAGTGACTCATTTACCGGAGCCTGCCTGCATGTCGTTAAGTCGCGAACAAAAACTGGGGGGCATTTTCGCCGCCAGTGCTTACAGTTTATGGGGTGTCGCCCCGCTGTACTTTAAACAGATTGATTTTATTCCGGCAACAGAAATTCTGCTGCACCGTATCGTCTGGTCTTTTGTTTTGTTGCTACTGGTTGTGCTGGCGCTACGTCAGGGCGATAAAGTACTGGCTATTTTGCGTCAGCCTAAAATGCTTGGCTGGCTGTTGCTGTCGGCCTTATTGCTGGGCGGCAACTGGGGCCTTTTTATCTGGTCAGTAAATAATCACCACATGTTGGATGCCAGCCTGGGATATTACATTAATCCCCTGCTTAATGTGCTGCTGGGTATGATGTTTTTAGGCGAGCGGCTGCGCAAAATGCAATGGGCGGCGGTAGCGCTTGCCACCAGTGGCGTGCTGATCCAGCTGATCACCTTTGGCTCACTGCCGTGGATAGCGCTGACATTGGCTGGCTCTTTTGCTATTTATGGCTTAATGCGTAAAAAGCTGGCAGTAGATGCGATTACCGGCTTGTTTTATGAATCGTTATTATTGTTACCGTTGGCGTTATGGTACTGGTGGCAGTTTGCCGACAGCAGTGCGGCAAATTTATTAGCCAACAACTGGCAGCTAAATGGCTATCTGATGGCGGCGGGTTTGGTTACCACTGTACCGTTATTGTGTTTTATTGCTGGTGCGCGACGTTTGCAATTATCTACTATGGGCTTTTTCCAGTACATAGGCCCAAGCTTTATGTTTGTATTTGGTGTCTGGCTGTATCACGAGCCGTTTGCCGCAGAGCGTTTTGTTACCTTTGGTTTAATTTGGCTGGCGTTATTGCTGTATACCGCTGATGCCTGGCAATTTAACCGCCAGCGCCGGCTGCAGGCAAAACTAAAATAGCGTAAGCTTAAAACGGGCACAATAAAGGAGCATTATGATGGCCGGTACCATTGATTTAATTGCTGTTATCTGGTTTTTTGGCTTATGGATTGGTTATACCTTATTTGCCAAACGCCGCGCAAAAGTGGTGTCTTGCTTGTCGTTTGAGCTGCGGCGTAAACGCAACGACTGGATGCAAAAGATGCTGTTGCGCGACAATAAAATGGCCGATGTCGGGCTTATTTCTACGCTGGAGCGCAATGTCACTTTTTTTGCATCCAGTACTTTACTGATTCTGGCTGGCTTGCTAACGGTAATGACCGCCGCAGACAAGCTGAGCCTGATGTTATCTAATTTGGTGCCCTGGACTAACTACAGCGAAAGCGCGGTACAACTGAAGCTATTGTTGCTGGCGTTTATTTTTGTGTTTGCTTTTTTCCAGTTCACCTGGTCATTACGCCAGTATGGTTTTTGCGGTGTGTTAATTGGTGCCGCGCCTGATGGCCGTGATATGACAGTTGAAGACCAAAAATTATATGCCAACCGTGCCGCTAAGTTAGTTGATCAAGCGGGGCATTCGTTTAATTACGGCTTACGCTCTATTTATTTCTCGTTGTCAGCGTTAACCTGGTTTATTGACCCAATAATTTTTATGCTGGCATCGGTAGTGGTTATGCTGGTTATGAAGCACCGCGAGTTTCATTCTAAAGTGCTAAAGGCATTGCAGGAGTGTTGAGCTAAGATGCAAAATGCCCGGGGCTGCAACTGCAATCCCGGGCATTTGAACAAACTAAGCCGTTAGTCAGCTTAACCTGTTTAGTTCTGGCGGGTCTCAAAAGCACGCACTACGCGCGATACGCCATCAACATGGCGGGCAATATCTACTGCTTTGGCCGCTTCTTGTTCGGTAACCAAACCCATTAAAAACACTTCAGCGTTTTCTGTTACCACTTTAATATTCAGGCCGCTTACCTGCTCATCTGCCAGTAATTGCGTTTTTACTTTGGTTGAGATCCAGCTATCGCGGGTGCGGGTGGTCATGGCGGTGTTGTTACCCAGGCGGATCTGGTTTTGTACATCACGTACACCATCAATGTTACCAACCAGTGCCTGGGCTTTCTGGCGTATGGCTTCGCTGGACGTTTGGCCGGTAAGCAGCAGCACACCGTTATAACTGGTCACGTTGATATTACTGCCCTCAGCTGTGCTGGCATCATCAGATAACGCGCGCTTAGCTTTTAGTACCACATTTTTATCATCAATTTGCGCACCCAGAGTGCGTCTGTCATTGGCTGATGTTACCGCAGTGGCGCCGCCGGCAACCACAGCAGCGGCACAACCTTGCAATAACGCCAGCAGTGTACAGGCACAGACTAACTTTAGCGTATTCATAAATCTCCTTGTTGTGGGAACAACGTCATATCGATCAGTTCGCACAGACTGTGCAGTAAAAAGGTATAGCATTCAAAGATCCGGGCTGGCCGGTGTACCGGCACTTTCAGCTCAACATCTTGTTGATTCAGTAAACCAGACAGCTCGCCACTGCTGTCTACCGTCAGGGCTATCACTTTCATGTCGTTGGTTAATGCTGCTTCGACGGCTTTTATTAAACTTGGTTCGGCGCCGGTAAGTGAAATAACCAGCAGTACATCGTTACTTTGCCCCAGCGCCTTGATTTGCCGGGCCAGATAATCCTGCTGATGGCAATGTTGCAGGCTGTGGTTATGCGGTAACAACGCCAGTGCCGGTAGTGTCGGGCGTTCGGTTTCAAACTGGTCCAGCAGCAGCTGGGCAAAATGGTTTGCCAGCGCACTGGTGGCACCTTCGCCGCAACAAATAATTTTGCCGCCGCTAATCAGGTTATTCACAATAACACAGGCGGCATTTTCCAGTGGGCCAGCCAGGCTTTCGCCAGTGGCTATCATGGTTTGAATATTTTCGCTAAACAGCTGGCGAATATGCTCTTGCATCAGGGTATCCTGCTTGTTGTACTACTGCGTAATCGCATTTTTTATCCATTGATACTGATATGGCGGCTGGCCTTCAATCGCCAGCACATCAAGCCTGCAGGCGGTATCGCTTAATTTGTGCTGTTGTAAATACCAGCGGCTGGCGCGCAGCAGCTTTTGCTGTTTGGCCGCAGTAACGGCTGCAATAGCACCGCCAAATGCAGTGCTGGCGCGGTATTTTACTTCAACAAATACCAGTGTGGTGCTGTCACGCATAACTAAATCTATTTCACCGGCTTTACACTGATAATTTTGTTGTACCAGCTGTAATCCCTGGCGCTGCAGATACGCCATAGCAAGTTGCTCATACAGCTGGCCTAGCTTATTCATCTGTTAATCATGGCTCCTGCACCGCCGATAACCGGCTATTACGGTAACTGGCCCAGCTTAACTGGCGCACTATGCTGCCATCCGGGTTAAGCCGCAGCTGGCCGGTCAGGCCAGGAAACACCGCAGACGGTAATTGCTGCTGCTGGCGCAGGCTGCCCACCAGTTTGAAGGCATCATACCCCATGGCGAACAAGCGCTGCAGAGTTTCATCCTGTTCTTTAAACAATTGCTGGTATTGTGCCCGCAACTCGACTGAACTTTGCTCGCCCAGCATCCAGGGCATTTCGGTAAAAGTAAGGCCGTTTAAATCACGTAAATCTGTGCTGCTAAGGCTGGTACTGTGGCTGCGCGAACTGGCATAAATAGGCAGCCGTGGTGCTGTCGGGCTGACAGACACATCGACAAAGGGTTTAAATAACTGGGTTTGCACCGGATCGGCAATCAGGTAGATGGCATCAATATCTAACCGGCTGTGTGGTTCGGTTTCCAGTTTTTGCGGCACCAGGCTATTAATTTGTTTTAAGCGCTCACGGCTGCGGTCGGTTTCCAGCAAACTGGCAATCAGCCCTTCCAGATCTTCTTTGCTGTTAAACTGATAGCTTTCTGCCGGCGGGTGGCCCAGTTGCTGCCACTGGCGGCTAAAGTGCTGCTGCATCCGTACCGCGATGTTGTTCGCTGCACTGATCACTACCGGGCGGCGGTAACTTTTTTGTTGAAACAGTTCGGCCACCTGCGTAGCTTCGTCTTCCATACTAAGGGCGAAATAAAATTTATCTTTAGCATCAGTTTTATTGCTGTCGTGGGTATTCAAAAACAGCGTTGGCCAGGGCCAGTCGGCTTCGTTGCTAATGGTGTCGACCTGATCTTTTAATAAAGGCCCGATGACAAATTCTGCCTGCAAGGCGCTGATCTGCTCACGCAGTGCTGCGGCGGGTTGTTGGCTGTCGATAAAAACTAACTCGGCATTGTTAGCACCGGCTGCGGCCAGAATACCGTACTGAATAGCCTGTGCATGCTGGCGGAATTGGCCTTGAAGCGGCAACAACACAGCAATTTTTGCTGGCTGAAACGGTTGTAAGCTAAACAGCTGCTGCACGGCTTCGGGTAGCTGCTGCAATGGCGGCATATTGCTGTAGCGGCGCTGCCAGTCAGTAAAGGCTTGCTGCAAGGCTTCAGGCTCACCAATATGACGCCGGCTTAGCTGCGCCAGATTAAGCCAGGCCAGTGTATTTTGCCGGGCATTTACCCGCAGGCTTTCCAGTTGGCTGTCGCTAAGGGCGCTCAGATTCCGCCAGAGTAAGTCATTGTACTGTGGGTAGTCGGCGCTGATATCGGCGTATTGTTCCAGTTGCAACAAGCTGCGGCTGGCGGCCAGATAACGGCGTTGTTCACTGTGGTAGCTTGCGCTGAGCCAGAGAAATTGGGCCTGATCGGCACGGGCAACATCTTTTATGTCGGTTTTTTCCAGTAAGTTGCTCAGGTTTGCCTGCTGGCCGGTAGCAATATATGCCTGCAGCAATGGCAGCAGGTTTTGCTGGCGGATCAGTGGAAACGGGCTTTGCTTCAGGTTTTCACAAATGGCCAGAGCCAACAGGTAATCCTGCTCAACCAATGCCTGGCGCGCCGCTTTAAGCAAATGATAATGTTGCGGCTCGGCCTGATAATTCGCCGCCAGTTGGTATAGCTGACGGGCAGCAACACCGGTTTTGACCTCGCCCTCGGCCACAGCTTCACTGCGTAGCGGGGTATCGGTCTGGCGCTGTTGCGGGCTTTGCGCGCAGCTGCTTAGCACGCCTGCGGCGCAGAGAAATAACAAAGGCTTTAATTTGCTGGAAGTCACAATGCACAGTACCATAGCGAAACAATGGTCTTATCTTACTGAGACTACCGGTTAAGCTCAATTAAATAGCGTACATTAATCATCAAATGGCAAAAGATAACGGTTTTTTATATGTAGTGGCGACGCCAATAGGCAATCTGGACGACATCAGCCAGCGTGCTATTGATACCTTAAAGCAGGCCGACTGGATAGCAGCAGAAGACACGCGCCATACCGGGCGCTTATTATCGCATCTTGGTATCAGTGCCAAAACCATAGCACTGCATGATCACAACGAAAAGCAGCGTGCCGCCAGTATTATCCAGAAATGCCTGGCCGGTGAGCATGTGGCATTGGTATCAGATGCCGGAACGCCACTGATCAGCGACCCCGGTTACAGTTTAGTGCGCCAGTGCCGTGAAGCCGGTGTGCGGGTAATTCCCATTCCCGGCCCTTGTGCGCTGATCACCGCCTTGTGCGCCGCTGGCTTACCAACGGATAAATTCCATTTTATCGGCTTTTTATTGCCCAAAAGCCAGCAGCGGCAAAACCAGCTGGCAGACATTCCGGCCGGTGTCGGCACTATTATTTGCTACGACACCGCCAGACGGATTAAAGACACGTTACAGGATGTGGTTGCTGTGTTTGGCCCTGAGCGCGAGCTGGTACTGGCCAAAGAGCTGACTAAAACCTTTGAGCATCTGGAATATGGCACCGCAGCGCAAATTACCGCCTGGCTCGAAGCGGATCCGCAGCGCTGCCAGGGTGAAATGGTATTAATGATAGCGCCAACACCCAAAGCCGAAAGTGAAGTAAGCGAGGCTGAACTTGGCACACTTAAACTGTTGTTAATCGAGTTGCCGCTGAAAAAAGCTGCGGCGTTAACGGCACAAATTCATGGTGGCAAGAAAAACGCTTTATATAAAGTGGCATTGCAATTGTCTGGTGAAACCGAATAAAACCGGTATAATCGCCGCCGTGAGTTGGCCAAGACAATCGCTGCCTGCGCAAGCAGGGGGAGGAAAGTCCGGGCTCCACAGGGCAGGGTGCCAGGTAACGCCTGGGGGGCGTGAGCCTACGACCAGTGCAACAGAGAGCAAACCGCCGATGGCCCGCGCAAGTGGGATCAGGTAAGGGTGAAAGGGTGCGGTAAGAGCGCACCGCGCGGCTGGCAACAGTTCGTGGCACGGTAAACTCCACCCGGAGCAAGATCAAATAGGCCCCCTTTGGCGCGGCCCGCGTTGGGGGCGGGTAGATTGCTTGAGGCTTAAGGCGACTTAAGTCCTAGAGGAATGATTGTCACTCTGGCAACAGAGCACAGAACCCGGCTTAACGGCCTGCTCACACCAAACACCATAAAACCGCAGCTGTAACAGGCTGCGGTTTTTTTATATCGTACAGGCAGAAAAAAGCCCGCATAAAGCGGGCTGAAAAATCACCAGGAACGGTGGGTTTAGAAATCGAAACCTACGGACAATTGCAGGCTACGCGGGTTGTAGAAACTACGGGCTTCGCCAAAAGTGGTATTGGTTACCACAGGGTCAAAGTTATAGCCGGTTTGACGGTCAAATACGTTAAACAGATCAGCCCTGAAGCGCAGCACATATTTATCGGCCAGGGTAAAGTTTTGCGTATAGCTTAAATCAAGTTGCCAATGGCTTGGGCCACGGCGGCTGCCTGCTGGCTCACCGTAACGGCTGCTACTGGAGGTAGATCCATAGTAACTGCCATCCCAAGCTTCCCAGGCTGCGCCAGACTGGTAAATAAAGTAGGCGCCAACGTTGGCTTCCCAGTCAGTGGTGTAATAACCAAACACTTTAAATAAATGCGGTTTGTCTGCTGCCAGGGTGCCGTAGCGGTTATCCCACGAATAACGGCCAAAGCCATCGCCATAAAATGAAGAGCCTAAGAAGGTATTGGCATCATTGCTGGTGGTGGTATTGTCCTGATCGAAGTTACCGTAGAAGTGGCTCCAGACATAAGAGGCATTCAGGTAAGTGCGGTCACCAAAGTATTCAGCTTCCAGGCTGACTTCCCAGTATTTAGTCTGGCCGTCATCTACTTCAGCGATGACATAAGTGGTAGGTGATGCGTTGCCGATACCATCCATGCGCTCAGCCAGATCTGGAATAAACAGACCTTTCTCGGCGATATGCGCCGGTACGCCAGGTGCCTGGCTGCTTGCAGGATAGGCGGCTATACGTCCATTGTTAGGCATATCTTCCCAGAAGTGCGAGCCGTAACGGTAGCGGGTATGGCCTCGCAACTGCAGTCTGTCAGTAATGGCTTTGGTAGTACCCAGGGTAATTTCGTCAATCCGATGCGGTTTCATATTGTCGGCAAATAACTTGCCGGATGAACCACTGGCTACGCCAGACGCCAGGAAGTTGCCATCAGCATCAAAGTAACTTCTTAGTGACGCCTGAGTATTACGATCCCATGATGCAGCGCGGGCTAAAGAGCTGGCTTCGGGGTTATAGCTGGCATAGTTGGCGAAAACCGTGTCATCGCCATCATAACGCCAGGTAACGCCCAGCCTAGGCTGAATCATATCTTTCCAGTCAAAAGAGTACATTTTGTACTTTTCGCCGCGTGCCAGTTCAAAGCCCGAGCCATTGGCAGAGTTCGGGCTTAAACCCTGGCCATACAAAGTATCTTTACTGATCAGCACACCAATGTTGTAGATAAAATCGCCATGTTCAATGGTGTCGTTAATCTCAAGGTTCAGTGACTTAATAGATGAGAATATCGGCGATACCGTTTGGCCTTGCTCATTTAAAAAGCTCATTTGCTCAGTGCTGGCAACGTAATACACATCGCCACTGTTTATGCCGGTAACGGTACTGTCTAATGCTAAGTCAGCTTTGCCGCCATTATAGGTAATAACCCCCCAGCCGTTTGACAGCCGGCTTAGCTCTTCTTCACTTTCGTTGTATTTCAGGCCGATGTGGATACTGTGAACCAGTTCATTGCCAATAATTTCATGGTCCAGTGCCAGCTCTATACTGTCACGGAAAAAGTTCTGGTTGTTAAATTGCGAATAGGCACCAACACCACCACCACCTTTCCTGACACCATCTTCAACGTAACCGTAGCGGTCAATTAATACCTGTGCGCCGGGGTTAAACACGGCTGCCTGCGCGTTATCGGCTGCTAACAGTGAAGGTACGCTGATGTAACCCATTTGCTCCAGGTTATCGATATCCAGTGAGCCTCCTGTTTCAGGTACCAGGCCCAGAATAACATCGGGCCGGCCACCGGTTTTCAGTTCAAACTTACTGGCCTGAAAGCTAAGTGTGGTGTAATCGCCTAATATATAGGTGCCATCAAAGGTAAATATTTTCTGAGCTGCGGTGCCACCTTGCGATACCGAATCGGCTTCAAACTGGCCAATACTGTCACCAACTTCTTCTTTGTCAGAGTCGCGATAGCTGGCGTTTAACAGCAAGTCATCAGTAGCAGCCCAGGTTAACTTACCGAAGTATTCATCACGTTCGCTTTTATATGGTTTTACAGCTCCATAAGCAGTAGTTCTGCTGCTGCCTTCTTCCTCTGGCCGGTAATACGAGCCATAAAAAAACAGCCGGTCTTCAATTAACGGCCCGCTAAGGCTGGTGGTCAGCCAGGTTTTATCTCTGTCTTCAATAACGCCATCTTCCGGTGTCGCAGAGAAACTCTTATTCTGAATTTTATAGTCGATGTTACCTTTGAACTCATTGGTACCCGATTTAGATTTACTGTTGATTGAGAAGCCACCAGAGCGGTTAAAACCGATGGCTTTGGCACCACCACGCTCAATTGATACCATTTCAATATCGTGGGTAGAAGGCTCAGACGCCAGGTTACCAAATAGCGGCATAGACACATCTACACCATCAAAACCATACTTGTTATGTGCACCTGAGCCGCCCGCTGCAGGGCCAAGAGTCTCAGCTTCAGAATACTGTACGCCCGGCACGATTTTCAGCATATCGCGGTAATCCTGACCAATAGGCAACGAGCTAACTACTTCAGCACCCAGCGAGGTTCCCAGCGCTGCATTAGTAGATTGCGCCATCAGCGGCGAGCCTACAATCTGGATAGTTTCAATATCAGATGTTTGTGGTTGTAAATCCACGTTCACGTTGGACGTTTGGTCCAGCAGTACCTCTACTTCCATGGTTCTGACAGAGCCGTCGGCTGCGGTAATGGTTAGTGTGTAGCGACCGGGGATCAGCAGCGGTAAGTTAAAGCTGCCGTCTTCACGGGTTTGTACAGTACGCGGGCGGGGCAGTACCGGGCTGGATGCCACAACGGTAACGCCTTCAACTGAAGTGCCTGTTTGCTCGGTCGTTACTTTACCTCTGATACCGCCTGCTTGCTGAGCTAAGGCCGGAGCACAAGCTAACATGCCAGCAAGTACAAGCGCCGATACTGTTTTCGGTGAGCTAAAAGCGCGCTGCGTTGCGCAGGCTAAGCGGCTTTTAGCCAGGGTATGCTGTGTTGACTTCATCACTTTCTCTCCTGGATTTACAGTTGTGTCTTATTTTTTATCGCTATCCGTTTTTCGGGTTCTGATCGCCCGCTTCTGATGTTTGTTGGCAGATGTTTATTTTCTGCTCAAAATTAACATAGCAATATTTTATTTCTTTTGAAAATAATTTATGCTGATTTTTAAAAATAATTGGAATATTTCATTCCTTGGCAGTATGGTTATGCCAATTGATGAGTGAAAAAAGTATGAAAAACAACGTATTTGAAGGAGTCTGAATGAGAAAGCTGTTATTGCTGCTGTGTTGCTGGTGCAGTGCAACTGTTGCAGCCTTTGCTGAACAACAGTTTAGTACTGATGTGCCATTGCTGCGGCAGGAACAGCTGAACAGCACTTTTTGGCAGACGAAACTCACCGGTGCCGACAAACTGTTGTTAAGTACTGAGCAAATAGCCGGGCGTAACCAGCAAACGTTTAACCAGCAGAGCGAAATGCAGCTGTTGCAAAACCTGCCCGCGCATTACAGTAAAAATGAGCTGACGGCTATGTTACAGGCTGCCAGTAGCGCACCTGAAGCGCCACGCTTTTATGCAGATGGCAGTGAGGTAACGCCAGAGCAGTGGCAAGGCTACACAGCTTTGCTGGCGCAAAAGCAGATTAAACCACAAACTGCAGTGCAGTTTGGTTTGGTGGTTAAACGCACCGCGCTGCGGGCTTTTCCTACTGATGACCGGATTTTTAACGCGCAGTTAAATACCGACCTTGATCGCTTTGCTGAAACCGCATTGTTTGTGGCCGATGCCGTGGCGGTGTTGCATCAGAGCCGCGATAAAACATGGCTACTGGTACGCAGTTTTAATTATACCGGCTGGGTTAAAGCCGCTGATATTGCTATTGGCAGCAAAGAGCAGGTATTTGCCTACACCGCTAAGGCACCTTTTCTGGTAACGACCGGGGCTAAGGTGCGCACTGCATATAACCCTGATGTAGACGCTATTTCTGAATTGCAGCTGGATATGGGCATCCGTTTGCCACAACTTAGCGCCGCTGAAACCGGCTTTAAAGTGCATGGACAGAACCCGGCGGCGAGCTATATCGTGCAGTTACCGCTGCGCCGGGCAGATGGCGGCCTGGCCTTTACGGCTGCGCTTATTCCACGCTCCGAGGATGTACATCAGGGGTATTTGCCGTTTACAGCCAATAATATTGTGGCACAGGCGTTTAAATTTTTAGGTGAGCGCTACGGCTGGGGCCATGATTACAATGGCAGGGACTGCACCGGCTTTATTTCAGAAATTTTTCGCAGCTTTGGCTTTTTGATGCCACGTAATTCCGGCCAGCAGGGCAGCGGAACTTATGGCAGCAATATCCGGTTTGACAGCCAAAGCAGTAAAGAGGACAAGCTAACTGCAATAAAGCAGGCACAGGTTGGCGATTTATTCTATTTCCCCGGCCATGTATCACTGTATCTGGGCATGCAGGATGAGCAGCCTTTTATGATCCACGATGTAAACACACTGGTGTATCCGACAACCAATGATGGGCTTTATGTCGGTACCCTGAACGGTGTAGTGGTTACGCCCTTATTGCCATTAAATGCCAATCCGGAGCAATCTTATCTGGATGCGCTCTATGCTATTAAATCACTGCGTTAACAGAGGCAACTATGAAAATAACTGATATCAGACTGGGTATGTTACGTGTGCCTCTGAAAACCCCGTTTAAAACTGCACTGCGCACCGTAAATACCATCGAAGATGTGGTGGTGATGGTGGAAACTGACACCGGCCACATTGGTTACGGCTCAGCACCCGCCACCGCGGTGATTACCGGCGATATTCATGGCTCTATCATTGAAGCTATCCGCTCGGTGATTAAGCCTAAAATTGTTGGGCAGGAAGTGGCTGATTTAAACCATATTGTCCGCCTTATTCAAAACTGTATTATGAAAAATTACAGCGCCAAGGCGGCGGTAGAAATGGCAGTGTATGACTTGTTTGCGCAGTTATATAAAGCACCGCTATATAAAATACTTGGCGGCGGCGTGCCTAAAATAACCACCGATATCACCATCAGCGTGGATTACATAGACAAAATGGTGGCGGACTCGTTAAGCGCGATTGACCGTGGTTTTGAAACGCTGAAAGTAAAAGTGGGCAAAGATATTGGTGTCGACATTGAGCGTGTTAAAGCTATATATGCTGCGGTGGAAGGTAAGGCGTTAATCCGGCTCGATGCAAACCAGGGCTGGACAGCAAAAGAGGCGGTATATGCGCTGCATAAACTTGAAGAGGCCGGTGTGCGACTGGAGTTGGTAGAGCAGCCGGTAAAAGCCTATGACCTCGAAGGGCTTAAATATATTACTGAACGTGTGCATACGCCGGTAATGGCCGACGAAAGTAGTTTTGGCCCGCGAGAGGTAATTGACCTTATTAAGATGCGTGCTGCCGACATTATTAATATTAAGCTGATGAAAACCGGCGGTATTGCCAATGCTATTAAAATTGCCGATATCTGCTCGTTTTACGATATGCAGTGCATGATAGGTTGTATGCTCGAAGGCAGTATCAGCGTTGCAGCTGCAGTGCATGTGGCGGTAGCAAAATCAGATGTTATTACCAAAATTGATCTGGACGGGCCGTCGCTGTGCTTGTTTGACCCGGTAAAAAGCAGTGTGAAGTTTAACGATGCCGATATCACCATTGAAGATGCACCGGGACTTGGCATTACCGCTATAGATGGGCTGGAAATGCTGCCATAAGGCTGTTATAGGTTTTCCAACAGATCCGGCAGCTTGCTGTTTTCTTCCAGCTGGTAATCATTATTCAGCTGCTGGCACAGCAATAAGTAAACAATATGGCACAGGTGCTGCTGTGCCAGTTGCACCAATATCGGGTTAAGCCGCACATTTTCATCACCATGCAGCACAAACAGCGCCAAATCTGCCGCCAGGCTCAGCGCATTGGTTTTATAACTGGTAAGGCTGATAATACGAATTTGCCGCTGGCGGGCAAATTTGGCCAGTTTCAGCAAATCGTTATTCTGGCCAGACTCTGACACCAGCAGCAACACACTGTTGGTGCTAAGCATACTGGTTAGCTGCAATGCAACGGCCGGATCACTGTTGGTCAGTGCCAGCTTACCCAGTTGTAGTAAACGGTACTGCATATCATGGGCTACGATGCCGGACTGGCCAAAACCCGCGATCAGAATTTTATCCGCCTGCGACAGCAAGTCGGCTACATCCAGCAAGGTTTTTTCGGCGTTAATTTCCAGTAAGGCGCGAAAATGATGCTGCAGGCTAAACTGCAATTGTTCTACCAGTGTTAGCAATGTATTAGGCTGAGGCTGATGTTCATTGGTATCACGCTGCAGGGTCGATGCTGTAATAACGGCTTCACTTACCGCCAGCTTTAAATCCGGGTAACCTTTGTAGCCCAGTTTCTGGCAAAACTTTACCACGCTCGACTGGCTGATCCCCACGGCATCGGCCAATTGTTGCGAGGAGTAGTCGCGCAGCAAATGCGCGTTGTCTAAAATAAAATCTGCCAGCTTACGTTCAATCACTGACATTTGCTCCAGCATGCCGCGAATTTTCAGTAAACACACCATAGTACGATCTTCCTTTTTGCCGGCTGCTGCATTGAGCGGGAATTTGTTATTAATACTTAGCTTCAGTATTGAATAATTTATTCTGACTTGGCAAGTCACTGTTGCAAAAAGCACTAACACAATATCGGCAGGGCCACGTTTACACTGTTTTGATCGTGCAGCTTGATCTGCACCCCACTTTTTTCCACCAAAATCATCATCTTTGCTACAGAGCTTATTTTTACTGTGGTTGCAATCGATCAATCGGCACTGTTTTTACCTTGACAAGGGGGAAAGCGGCACCCTAAACTGTGTCGTTGTGGGGATTTGTGGGTAATAGTGGATCAAATTGGGTTACCCCCAAGCCAAAGCTGTTAAATAACATACTCAGGAAGCTTAATGTTTCGTGGCTCATTTACGTTGACACTGGACGAGAAAGGCCGGTTAGCGCTACCCGCACGCTACCGCGAATTTCTGCTGTCTGACTGTCAGGGCCATCTGATATGCACCATTGACCTGCACGACCCCTGCTTATTGTTGTACCCGCTGGCAGAGTGGGAAGAAATAGAAGAAAAACTCAAACGCCTGTCCAGCTTAAACCCGCAAGAACGCCGCTTACAGCGCGTATTGCTGGGTAATGCCACTGATTGTGATATGGACAAAAGTGGCCGTATTTTATTGCCTGCTCCTTTACGGCAACACGCGGGCCTGACCAAGGGTATTCGTTTGGTTGGCCAGTTAAATAAATTTGAAATCTGGGATGAAACAGCCTGGCATGAGCGGCTTGCTGCAGATATTGCATTAGAGCAGGCTCAGGCCGGTGATGTTGAACTGTCAGAGCGATTACAGGACTTTGCACTGTAAAATGACTACTGTGGCGCATATTTCCGTTCTGCTGCAAGAAGCACTGGACGGGCTAGCAATAAAACCTGACGGCTGCTACCTGGACGGTACTTTCGGCCGCGGTGGCCACAGCCGGGCTATTCTATCCTTATTAGGCCCACAAGGCCGTTTATTTGCTATAGATCGCGACCCCACCGCGATAGCAGCTGCCGAGTTACTTAAGGCAGACCCCCGTTTTCATATCACCCACAGCCCCTTTGCCGCCCTGGCAACTATCGCTGAGCAACTGCACATCACCGGTGCGCTTGATGGCATTTTACTCGATCTTGGCGTGTCCTCCCCACAACTGGACGACGCCGATCGTGGTTTTAGTTTTATGCGCGACGGCCCGCTGGATATGCGGATGGACCCAAGCTCTGGCATCAGTGCAGCTAAATGGCTGGCTGAAGCCGACGTGGAAGACATCAGTTTTGTGTTGCGTGAATACGGCGAAGAAAAGTTTGCCTGGCGCATAGCGCAGGCTATCGTTGCTGCGCGTGCAGAAACACAAATAACCCGCACGGCACAGCTGGCAAAGCTAATAAGCGACAGCGTGCCTAAAAGTAATAAAGAGAAAAAACACCCGGCCACGCGCAGCTTTCAGGCGATCCGTATTTACATTAACAGCGAGCTGGAGCAGGTAAATCAGGCCTTGCAGGCAGCCATGCAGGTGCTAAAACCCGGTGGCCGTTTAGTGGTGATCAGCTTTCATTCACTGGAAGACCGGCTGGTTAAACAGTTTATGCGCCGCTATGCCAAAGGGGAGCCTATACCACGCGGTATACCGCTTACTGCCGCCCAGATGCAACAGCGCACCGAACTTACGCTGGTTGGCAAAGCCATTATGCCGTCTGAGCAAGAACTGGAAGCTAATCCAAGGGCGCGCAGTGCAGTGCTGCGCATAGCAGAGAAGCAGCGCCATGAGTAATATCAGCCTGCATCGCTTAATTGGCCAGGACTGGCGTGCACAAAAGTGGCTGGCACTGATGCTGTTGGCGTGTATTGCCTCGGCGTTGACAGTGGTACATTTTGCTCATTTAAACCGCCAGTTAACCATAGCGCAGGATGGGCTGTACCAGCAGCGCGATCAGCTGGATATAGAATGGCGCAACCTGCTGCTGGAACAGCGGGCATTGTCAGAACACAGCCGGGTGGAAGACATTGCCCGTAATCAATTACAAATGTTACGTCCTGCCGGTGAGCAGGACGTTGCGGTGACACAACCATGAGCCGGGCAAAGAAAACACCTCAGGCTAAAGCCAGAACATCACCTTCAGTGCTGGGCTGGCGTTTTGCGTTTGTATTGCTGAGTTTAACGGCCGTTTTTACCGCTTTGGTTGTGCGTGCTGCCTGGCTGCAGGTAATAGAGCCTGACATGCTGGTAAGCCAGGGCGATGCGCGCAGTCTGCGGGTAGAGTCAGACAGCGTACTGCGCGGTATGATAGTTGATCGCAACGGTGAAGAGCTGGCAGTAAGTGTTGGCGTAGAAGCCATCTGGGCCGATCCGAAAGTGGTTATTGAACGCAACGCTGCTGCTGATGAACGTCGCTGGCATGCCCTGGCAGAAATACTGCAGCTGACTCCGGCACAATTGCTAAACCGGATTGGCGATAACCCACAGCGCCGTTTCGTTTACCTGCAGCGTCAGGTAAACCCGGCGGTAGTCGACTATGTCAAAAAACTCAAAGTGCCAGGCATTTATTTTCGCCAGGAATCACGCCGTTATTACCCGGCAGGCGAAGTTACCGCACAGCTGTTGGGGTTTACCAATGTTGATGACGTTGGCGTAGAAGGCATCGAAAAACGCTTTGACGAGCTGCTTACCGGTACAGCAGGGCGTAAAGTATATCGCAAAGACGCCAAAGGCCGTGAAATTGAAGTAATTGAGCGCGCTCAGGCGCAGGCGCCAGGCAATGTACAACTAAGTATTGACCAGCGTATTCAGTCGGTAACGTACCGCGAGCTGAAAAAAGCCGTGTTATCCCACGGTGCCACGTCCGGCTCGGCAATCGTTGTCGATGTGTTAACCGGCGAAGTACTGGCGATGGTGAACAGCCCGTCGTTTAACCCGAATAACCGCCGTAATACGCCGGCTTATCTGTTTCGTAACCGCGCCATTGCAGACACCTTTGAGCCAGGTTCAACCATGAAGCCGCTGGCGGTACTCAGTGCACTGGAATTCGGCTCGGCCAAACTGGACGAGATTGTTAATACCTCGCCCGGTTATATGCGCATTGGCGGCAGCTGGGTGCGTGATGCAAACAATTATAACAATCTTAGCCTGACCGGCATTATTCAAAAATCAAGCAATATTGGCGTCAGCAAGCTGGTACTGGATATACCGGTAGAGCATGTTATTGGCCTGTACGCCAATATGGGGCTGGGCATGGACACCGGCCTTGGCCTGAATGGCGAAAGCGGCGGTATGTTAAGCCATCGCCGGCGCTGGTCTGATTTTGAGCGCGCTACTTTATCCTTTGGCTATGGTTTATCGGTTACTGCGGCCCAACTGGCAAAAGTGTATTCCACCATGGCCAATGGTGGCATCAGCCGGCCGCTGACCATTTTAAAGTCAGATCAACCTTATCCGGGTGAACAAGTACTGGCACCGGAACATGCTGCGGCCATGCTGGAAATGATGGAAGCCAATATTATGCCGGGTGGCACCGCTACCCGTGCAAAGGTTAAAGGTTATCGCGTTGGTGGTAAAACCGGTACTTCGCGTAAAGCCATTGCCGGTGGTTACGGTGATGACTATGTCGCCTCCTTTGCCGGTGTCGGGCCTGTTTCTAACCCGCGGCTGGCATGCGTAGTGGTGATTAACGAACCTGCGGGCGACTTTTATCACGGCGGTGAAATTGCCGCCCCGGTGTTTGCCAACATTATGGGGGCGACCATGCAACTACTTAACCTGGCACCGGACAGCGACAGCCAGCCTAAACTCTCTGCCGTAACAGGAGGCCGCCATGCCGGTTAATGCCCGCGACTGGTTAGCTGCTTATGATATCAGTGCACCCGATGTGCAGGTGCAGCAACTGCAGCTGGATAGCCGCAAAGTTGGCGCCGGTGATGTGTTTCTGGCTATACCGGGTGTACAGCAGCATGGCAACCAGTTTATTGCTAAAGCGCTGACACAGGGCGCTGCCCTGGTACTGACCGACAGCGGCAACTATACCGACGAGCGCGTTATTGTGTTGCCGCAGTTAAACCAAATATTGCCGCAACTGGTTAGCGCGTTTTATCAGCAACCGGCTGCGCAACTGCAACTGGTTGGTATTACCGGTACCAACGGTAAATCCAGCATAGCGTTTTTTATTAATCAGCTGGCAGAGCTGCTGGCAACCAATGCTGCAGTTATCGGTACTCTGGGTTATGGCTACTATCAAAAGCTGACCACGCTGCCGAATACAACACCTCACTTTGTTGATTTACAACGTATTTTTTCAGAATTTGTTAGCTCAGATATTAAGCTGGCTGCCATGGAAGTGTCATCCCATGCATTAGTGCAACAACGGGTTTCCGGGTTGAATTTCAATGTGGCGGTGTTTACCAACCTGACACGTGACCATCTTGATTACCATGGCACTATGGCTGAATACGGCGCTGCCAAAGCCTTGCTTTTTAAACCACAGCTGAGCCAGGCCGCGGTTATTAATGTATCCGATGAGTTTGGCCGTGCTTTGGCTGCGCAGTGTGTCAATCCGCTGTTTGTTTATGGCAAAGCAGAAGACTGCAATGGCTTTGAGCGCTATCTGGCATACACAGATGTCGTACCTATGGTAAATGGCTATCAGGTTCGTCTTAGCAGCCATTTGGGCGAGTTCAGCCTGCAGTTGCCACTGCTGGGTGAGTTTAATATTCAAAACGTACTGGCCGCTATTGGCGCGTTGTACATGCTGGGCCATCCACTGGGTATGCTTATTGCCTCTGCTGAGCAGCTAAAAGCCGTACCCGGTCGCATGGAACAGTTTTTATTTGGGCAACAGTTTACCGCAGTTATCGACTATGCCCACACCCCGGATGCGCTGCAGCAGGCGTTACAGTCATTGCGTATGCATTGTACCAGCCGCCTGTGGTGTGTTTTTGGCTGCGGTGGCGACAGAGATCGTGGTAAACGGCCGCTAATGGGCCAACTGGCAGAGCTGTTTGCCGACCATATTATTGTTACTGCCGATAATCCGCGCAGCGAAGATATAGTGGCAATTTGCGAAGAAATTGCCGCAGGCATGAGCCCGGATGCCAGTTATCAGATAGAGCCTGATCGCAAGGCTGCTATTAAACTGGCGCTGGCCAGTGCGCAGCCCGGCGACATAGTGTTGGTTGCCGGTAAAGGGCATGAAACAGTACAGATTGTTGGCGCAGAGGTACGGCAGTACGACGAGCGCGCTTACCTGCAGCAATTGGTTGCGGAGATGTCACTATGATTAGCTTACGCTGTTCCGACATAACTGAAATTCTTCATGGCAGCCTGCACGGTGACGATGTCACGGTAACCTCTGTCAGCACCGACAGCCGCAGTATCAGTGCCGGCGAGCTGTTTATTGCTTTAAAAGGGCCGAACTTTGACGGCACAGCTTTTGTCGCCGAAGTGAAAGCCAAAGGCGCCATTGCAGTAGTCACTGAGCAACAGGTATCTGAGGCGATCAGCCAGATTGTGGTAAAAGACACCCGCCTTGCACTGGGTCAACTGGCTGCGGCCGTAAAAGCCCGGCTGGCACCAAAAACCATCGCGGTTACCGGCAGTGCTGGTAAAACTACCGTTAAAGAAATGATGGCCGCCATTTTAAGCCGTCGTGGCCAGGTGTTATCAACTCAGGGCAATTTTAATAACGATATCGGTGTGCCGCTAACTATGCTGCGCCTGACAGAAAAGCATAATTTTGCCGTGCTGGAGCTGGGCGCGAATCATCAGGGCGAAATTGCCTACACCACCTCACTGGCTAAGCCGGATGTCGCCATTATTACCAATGTGGCCGCGTCGCATTTAGAAGGCTTTGGTGATGTATCCGGCGTAGCACGCGCCAAAGGCGAAATTTTTAATGGTTTGTCAGCAAACGGCCTTGCCATATTGCCTGCAGACAGTGAATACCGTGATTACTGGTTAAAACGGCTTGAAGGCAAACAGGTAATGCAGTTTTCTGCTACCGGGCCGGCCGATTATTATGCCGAAGGTATAGTACTGGACAATCAGGGCTGTGCCGGTTTTGAGCTTATCTGCCCGACAGGCCGCCAGTTTATTCAACTGACTATCCCCGGGCGGCACAATGTTGTCAATGCGCTGGCTGCTGCCGCTGCCTGTATCGCCGTTGGCGCCACGCTGGCCGATGTTCAGCTGGGGCTGGCACAAATGCAGGCAGTAAAAGGCCGCACCAATGTCAAAATGGTTAACCCGCAGCTGCGGTTGATTGACGATACCTACAACGCTAATGTCGAGTCGGTAAAGGCGGCAATTGACTTACTGGCGTCGTATTCCGGTTACCGGGTACTGGTGTTCGGCGACATGGGCGAACTGGGCGCAGACGCCCGTTTATACCACGAAGAGATTGGTTTATACGCAAAAAAATCAGGTATTAATCTGTTGTTCACCCTTGGCGTGTTATCACAGAGCGCCAGTGACTTGTTCAATGGACAAGGCGCTCATTTCAGTTCGCGCCAGACGCTGTTACAGCGGCTGTTGCCGATAGTGTCAGAACAACAGGAAGTCACCCTGCTAGTGAAAGGTTCGCGTAGCGCGAAAATGGAATTAGTCGTGCAAGACTTGCTAGAAAGATGTCAGCAGGAGAACAGCCCATGCTAGTTTGGTTGGCCGAGTATTTAACCCAATACTTCAGCTTTTTTAATGTATTCAGTTACCTGACGTTTCGCGCCATACTGGGTATTTTAACATCGTTATTATTAAGCCTGTATTTAGGGCCTAAGCTTATTGCGCGTTTGCAGCTGATGCAAATTGGCCAGGTGGTACGTAACGACGGTCCGCAAAGCCACTTCTCAAAAAAAGGCACACCGACTATGGGTGGCCTGCTGATCTTAGGCTCAGTATTGCTAAGCACCTTGCTGTGGGCAGATCTGGACAATAAGTATGTCTGGGTAGTGCTGTTTGTGCTGATAAGTTTTGGCTGGATTGGCTTTGTTGATGATTACCGTAAAGTGATCCGCAAAGATCCCAAAGGCTTGATTGCCCGCTGGAAATACTTCTGGCAATCGCTGTTTGCCATTGCTACTGCGGCCTTTTTGTATTTTACCGCCGATCGCCCGGCCGAAACCGCGCTGCTGGTACCGTTTCTTAAAGACGTTATGCCACAACTGGGCTTATTGTTTATCGCACTAAGCTACTTTGTCATTGTCGGCACCAGTAATGCCGTCAACCTGACCGACGGCCTCGATGGCCTGGCCATAGTGCCTACCATTATGGTGGCATCGGCGTTTGCCATTATTGCTTACGCCAGCGGCAACGTGAATTTCTCCGGTTATCTGAATATTCCTTATCTGCCCTACGCCGGTGAGCTGGTGGTGGTGTGTGCCGCTTTAGTTGGCGCAGGCTTAGGCTTTTTATGGTTTAACACTTATCCGGCACAGGTATTTATGGGCGATGTTGGCTCACTGGCGCTGGGTGCGGTGCTGGGCGTTATCGCCATTCTGGTGCGGCAGGAAATAGTGCTGTTTATTATGGGCGGCGTCTTTGTCATGGAAACGCTATCAGTGATCCTGCAGGTAGGATCTTACAAATTGCGCGGCCAGCGTATTTTCCGTATGGCGCCTATCCACCATCACTATGAATTAAAAGGCTGGCCTGAACCGCGCGTGATTGTACGGTTCTGGATTTTATCCATCATCTTTGTGCTGGTGGGCCTTGCCACCCTGAAACTGAGATAACGATGACGTTAACGGAGACACAGAGTTTAAAGATGCAGCATTTAGCAAAAAAACGCATTGCAGTTGTGGGGCTGGGCCTGTCGGGTCTGGCCACTGTGCGTTTTTTGTTAAGCCTGGGCGTTAAACCTGTGCTGATGGACAGCCGCAGCAAACCCGCCGGTATTGAACAAATTGCCGTTGAAAAGGTAGATGGCATTTACTTAGGTGAGCTGGACGCCAACCGGCTGGCCAAGATGGACATGATTATTTTAAGCCCGGGGTTATCGCCAACGCATCCGGCTATCCGCTTTGCGGTGGCACAAGGCGTAGAGCTGCTGGGCGATGTTGAGTTATTTGCCCGCTTTAATCATAAGCCGGTGGTGGCGATTACCGGCTCTAACGGCAAATCTACCGTGACAATGCTGGTAGAAGCCATGCTCAAATGCAGTGGTGTAAAAGCGCTGGCAGCGGGCAATATCGGCTTACCGGTACTCGATGCTATTGCTCAACAAGACACCGATGTGTTTGTGCTTGAACTGTCCAGCTTTCAGCTGGACACCACAACAGGCCTGCATAGTGTGGCCAGCTGTATTTTAAATGTCAGCGCCGATCACTTAGATCGCTACCGTGATATGGCGGCTTATGCGGCGTCTAAACAGCGGGTATATCAGCATACTCAACTGGCGGTATTTAATTTAGCTGACAGTGCCACCACGCCAGAAAGCGGTGCACATACGCTGGGCATTAAACTGGCCGATTCCGCCTACGGCATTGCCTTTGTTGACGGTAACCGCTGGTTAAATGTTGCCGGTGAACCGCTGTTACCCATTAGCGAAATAACACTGTTTGGTGCCCATAACGAATTTAATGCACTGGTAGCCTGCGCCTTAGCACTGGCCGCCGGTGCCAGCCGGGCAGGTTTAATCAGCGCGCTCAAACAGTTTGTGTCTTTGCCGCATCGCTGCATTTTAGTGGCCGAGAAAAACGCCGTGCGCTGGATCAACGACTCTAAAGCCACCAACATCGGCGCTACGCTGGCAGCTATTGCCGGTTTGCGCCCGGCGGTAACCGGCAAGCTGATTTTAATTGCCGGTGGTGATGGTAAAGGCGCCAACATGGCCGAGCTTAAGCCCGTGTTAGACAGCGATGTACAACAGTTGATTACGCTGGGGCAGGACGGCCCTGCGATAGCCGCGCTTAAAGCCGGCAGTATTCAGGTAAAAACGATACAGGACGCAGTAAAAACTGCGGCAAAGCTGGCCGCACCGGGCGATATGGTATTGCTGTCACCGGCTTGTGCCAGCCTGGATATGTTTAAAAGTTATGCAGACCGGGGCGAGCAATTTGCCGCCGCTGTTAAGGCGGAGGTGCTATGAAACAGCTGGCACTGGATACGCTGAGAAATCAGCTGCAAAACCCGCTGCACATTATTACCAACTGGTGGAATGCCGATGATGGCGCTGCCTACGACAAGCTGTTTCTTACCTTGCTGCTGCTTATTCTGGCGGTGGGTCTAGTCATGGTTACCAGCGCGTCTGTGCCGGTTGCAGCCAGGCTGCACGGCAACGAACTGCATTTTACTATCCGCCATCTGGTGTATCTGGCGCTGGGGTTTTCTGCCGCACTGGTGGTAATTAATATTCCGGTGCAATGGTGGCACAACAGCAATATGTTGCTGCTGTTTACCGGCCTGGCACTGTTGGTTGCGGTATTGCTATTTGGCCGCAATGTTAACGGCAGTACCCGCTGGTTATCCATTGGCCCTATTGGTTTGCAGTCTGCTGAGCCTGCCAAGCTGTTCTTCTTTGTTTATCTGTCCAGTTATCTGGTGCGGCGCCATGAAGAAGTGCGCGAGAACTTAAAAGGCTTCCTAAAACCCTTGCTGGTGTTATTTGCCTTTGCGGTACTACTACTGATGCAGCCGGACTTAGGCACGGTAATTGTGATGTTTGCCACGGCTGTGGCGTTGCTGTTTTTGGCAGGAGCCAAGTTATGGCAGTTCTTCGGTCTTATTTTTACCGGCCTGATGGCGATTGGCGTACTGATTGTATACAGCGAATACCGCTGGAAGCGGGTAACCGCATTTCTGGATCCCTGGGCAGATCCCTTTGGCAGTGGTTATCAGTTAACGCAGTCGTTAATGGCATTTGGTCGCGGCGGCTGGTTTGGCCAGGGCCTGGGTAACAGCATTCAGAAACTGGAATATTTGCCCGAAGCCCATACCGATTTTATTCTGGCCGTTATTGCCGAAGAAACCGGCTTTATCGGTGTTGCGCTGTTACTGGCGCTGATCTTTATGCTGGTGTACCGCGCCCTGTGGATTGGCCAGCGCGCTCTGGCAAAAAATATGAGCTTCCACGGCTTTTTAGCTTATGCACTGGCAATCTGGATTGGTTTTCAGTCGGCAGTAAACATTGGTGTAGCTACCGGCGCTTTACCTACCAAAGGCTTAACGCTGCCTTTTGTCAGCTCTGGCGGTAGTAGTTTAATTATTATGCTGGCCACTGCCGCGCTGTTACTGCGGATAGATTTTGAAGTGCGGCTAAAAGGCAAGCACGCCATCAGCGGAGGCCGTAATGACTAAACCGCGCATTCTGATTATGGCAGGCGGCACCGGCGGTCATATTTTTCCGGCGCAGGCGGTAGCCACTGCGCTGTCTGCTGCCGGATGGCAAATTCACTGGCTGGGCACAGCTAACCGGATGGAAGCGACGTTGGTGCCGCAATTCGGCTGGCCATTTCATGCTATCAACGTTGCCGGGCTACGCGGTAAGGGAGCGCTGTCTTTGCTAACAGCACCCTGGATGCTGGTTAAATCACTATTGCAGGCGCGCCAGGTGCTTAACACGGTGCAGCCGGATCTGGTGCTGGGCTTTGGTGGCTATGCCAGTGGCCCTGGCGGCGTGGCTGCATGGTTAAAACGGCTACCGCTGTTTATTCACGAGCAAAATGCCGTTGCAGGCAGCACCAATCGGCTGCTGGCTAAGCTGGCCCGCAAGGTACTGGTGGCCTTTCCTGCAGCTTTTGCTGGCCATGCCAAGCAACAGCTGGTGGGTAACCCGGTACGGGCAGAGCTTATTAATATTGCCGCAGCGCACGATTACAGCGGCAGTTTAAAAGTATTGGTAGTGGGTGGCAGTTTGGGGGCTCAGGCATTAAACGATAAATTACCGGCTATTTTTGCCAAAGCCTCTGACGCCGGAGTGCTTGAAGTACGCCACCAGACCGGTAAAGCCATGCAACTGCAAACTGAACAGCAGTATCAGCAGCTGGGCAATGCCAATTTAACCGCGCAGGCCAGTGCCTTTATTGACGATATGGCGCAAGCCTATGCCTGGGCCGACGTGGTAATTTGCCGCGCCGGTGCCTCCACCGTCAGTGAGCTGGCGTGTGCCGGTGTGGCGGCGGTGTTTGTACCGCTACCAAGCGCAATAGACGATCACCAGAGTGCTAACGCACGCTGGTTAACTGAACAGGGTGCAGCCTTGTTGCTGGCGCAGCACGAGTTAACAGAACAACGCTTGCTGCCGCTGCTGCAGCAATGGTTACGCAGTAAAGCACCGTTACAGCAAATGGCCGTCAAAGCGCGTGCCTGTGCCTTGGATCATGCAACAGCACAGGTAGTGGCGCTATGTCAGCAGGTAGTAGGTCAGCAAGTAGCAGGACAGAATTTATGATAAGTACACCACAACAGAAAAAACTAGCCATGCGCCGCGTTGAGCGTATTCACTTTGTCGGCATTGGTGGTGCCGGTATGGGCGGTATTGCCGAAGTGCTGGTTAATGAAGGTTATAATGTCTCAGGCTCCGACATTGCACCTAATGCTGTTACCGAACGCTTAATTACGCTGGGTGCCAGCGTGCTGTTTGGCCATGATGCCAGCCATGTTAATGGCGCCAGCGTAGTAGTGGTTTCAAGTGCTATTAACAGCGCTAACCCCGAGGTAGCTGCCGCACGCGAGTTACGTATTCCGGTAGTGCGCCGCGCAGAAATGCTCGGCGAGCTGATGCGCTTTCGCCATGGCATCGCCGTCGCCGGTACGCACGGTAAAACCACTACCACCAGTTTGTTAGCGTCTATTTTCGCTGAAGCCGGTACCGACCCTACTTTTGTTATTGGCGGCCTGCTGAATTCAGCCGGTTCTAACGCGCGGCTGGGTAGCGGGCGTTATTTAATTGCTGAAGCCGACGAGAGCGACGCATCTTTCCTGCATTTGCAGCCACTGGCTACAGTGATCACCAATATCGAAGCTGATCACATGGACACTTATCAGGGCGACTTTGAAAAGCTAAAAGCCACCTATCTGGAATTTTGCCACAACCTGCCATTTTATGGCGTGGTAGTGGTATGTATCGACGATCCGGTACTGCGCGCGCTGATCCCGCAAATTGGACGCACTGTGCTGACGTACGGCTTTAGTGACGACGCCGATTTTGTCATCAGTGATTTCAGCCAAAGTGGCACCCAAAGCCGGTTTGTGATAACCGACAACACTATTGGCGATAACAGCGGTAATCAACGCGAAGTGGTACTGAATTTACCCGGTAAACATAATGCGTTAAATGCCACTGCCGCCTTTGCGCTGGCGCTGGATGAAGGCATCAGCGAGCAGGCCATACTGGCTGCGCTGAGCAAGTTTGAAGGCATAGGCCGGCGTTTTCAGCAGTACGGTGAATTTGATACCGGTAACGGCAAAGTACTGCTGCTGGACGACTACGGCCATCACCCAACTGAAGTTGCTGCCACTATCGCTGCGGCGCGGGCGGCCTGGCCGCAGCGCCGCCTGGTAATGGCTTATCAGCCACACCGTTTTACCCGTACCCGTGATTTGTACGAAGACTTTGCCAAAGTGCTGTCTACGGTAGATAAGCTGTTGCTGCTGGAAGTATATTCGGCCGGAGAAGCGCCTATTGCCGGTGCTGACAGCCGCAGTTTATGCCGCTCTATCCGCGCCCGTGGCAAGCTGGACCCTATTTATGTTGCCGAGCCTGCCGAGCTGGCTGTCAGCCTGGCGGGTGTGCTGCAGGATGGTGATGTAGTGCTGACACAAGGTGCCGGCAATATTGGTGCTTTAGTTAAAAAGCTGGCGGCTATGCAGCTGAATATTGACCAACTTAAAGCCAGCGCAGGAGTACAGGCATGAGTAGCAATGTAAATGCTTTTGGCAAAGTCGCGGTGATGTTTGGCGGCAACTCCGCTGAGCGCGAAGTGTCACTGCGTTCTGGCACTGCGGTATTAAAAGCTCTGCAAGACGCCGGTGTAAATGCCTTTGCTTTTGATCCACAAACCCAGTCGCTGGCTGAGTTAGCGGCAACCGCAGCACAACGGGTATTTATTGTGTTGCATGGCCGTGGTGGGGAAGACGGCAGCATGCAGGGTGCGCTGCAACAACTGGGCTTGCCTTACACCGGCAGTGGTGTACTGGGCTCTGCTCTGGCTATGGATAAAATTCGCTGTAAATGGCTGTTTCAGGCCCAGCAATTACCAACGGCGCCTTTTGCCGTAGTACACAACAACGACACCGACTTTGCCGGTTTGCTGGCCAGTTTGGGCGGCAAAGTAATGGTAAAGCCGGCCAATGAAGGCTCCAGCATTGGCATGAGTGCCGCCAGCACAGCAGAAGAGCTGGAACAGGCCATTCGCGCTGCACTGAAATACGACAGCGAAATTTTAGTTGAACGCTGGATAAACGGCCGCGAGTTTACAGTCGCTATTTTAAATGACCAGGTACTGCCGGTAGTGGAAATGCGCACACCACGCGCCTTTTACGACTACGAAGCCAAATACCAGGCCAACAGCACTGAGTACTTATGCCCGGCGCCATTAAGCGCAGAGCAAACCGCCGCCATGCAAGACACCGCGCTTAAGGCTTTTAATGCGGTGGGTGCATCAGGTTGGGGCCGGGTAGACATTATGCTGGACCAAAGCGGCCAGCACTATTTACTGGAAGTAAACACTGTGCCGGGTATGACAGAAAAATCGCTGGTACCGATGGCCGCTAAAGCAGCTGGCCTGAGTTTTCAGCAATTAGTTTTGGCAATACTTAACCAGACCGAAGGAACAAAATAACCATGAACTGGTGTCTGCCTCAGCTGCAATTTAAACAACGCCCGGCATTTTATGCCGGAGTGCTGTTTTTTATTGCCGCAGTAGCAGCGCTGGCGTGGACAGGGGCAAAAATCAGTGACTGGATGCAAGGCCAGCAAAGTGCACCGGTGCGTCAGGTGCGGTTGTACGGTGATTTTCATCATATCGATGCCACCGTCCTGCACCAGACTTTGCAACAGCAGTACGTAGGTAACTTTTTTAGCGTGAACGTGGATCAGGTGCAGCAGTTCCTGTTACAGCAACCCTGGGTATATCAGGTGGCCGTGCGCAAACAATGGCCTGATGCTCTGGTTGTGGTGGTAACAGAACAACGACCGGTAGCAATCTGGAATCAGCAGCAATTACTTAATACACAGGGCGAGGTTTTTCAGGCGCCCGTAGAACAGCTGAAAACAGCATTGCCAATGTTAACCGGCCCCGAAGGCAGCCAACAGGATGCACTTGCCATGTTCCGCCATATGCAGGGCTTATTGGCCCTGCATAAATTTAATGCCGTGGCGCTGGGTTTAACCGAGCGTTTTTCCTGGCAGGTAAGCCTGAGCAATGGGGTTGCACTAAAGCTTGGGCGAGAAGATACCTTAAAACGGTTACAGCGGTTTATTGAGCTGTATCCGGTTATCAGTAAACACAAAACCGAAGCCGTAGCCGAAGTAGATTTGCGTTACGACACCGGTATAGCGGTGCGTTACAGCACTGAACAAAAGAGAAAAGCATGACTAAGTCGTTGGATAGAGATCTGATTGTTGGCCTGGATATCGGCACTGCCCAGATAAAAGCGGTGGTGGGCGAAATTACTGCTGATGACAAGCTTAGCATTGTCGGCGTGGGTACCCACGTATCCCGTGGTATGGATAAAGGCGGCGTTAACGATTTGAATCTGGTGGTGCAGGCTGTGCAGCGTGCCATTGATGAAGCCGAGCTGATGGCAGATTGCCGCGTATCTTCAGTGTATTTAGGCATTACCGGTAAACATATCCGCTGCCAGAACGAAAGCGGCATGGTACCAATTAACGACACTGAAGTGACTGCAGAAGACGTCGCCAATGTGATCCACGCTGCTAAATCCGTGCCTATTTCTGCCGAGCGGCGCATGTTGCATGTGCTACCGCAGGAGTTCTCGGTAGATATGCAAGAAGGCATTAAAAGCCCGGTGGGCATGTCTGGTGTGCGGATGGAAGCCCGGGCGCACATTATTACCTGCGCCAACGACATGGCAAAGAACATTGAAAAGTGCGTTGAGCGCTGCGGCCTGCAGGTTGATCAGCTGATTTTTACCTCGCTGGCCTCCAGCTTTGCGGTGCTGACCGACGATGAAAAAGAGCTTGGCGTCTGCGTAGTGGATATGGGCGGCGGTACTATTGATATCTCTATTTATACCAATGGTGCGCTGCGCCACACCGCCGTCATCCCGGTCGCCGGTAATCAGGTTACCAGCGATATTGCCAAAATTTTCCGCACGCCGCTAAGTCATGCTGAAGATATTAAAGTGCAGTATGCCTGTGCGCTGCGCAGCATGGTGGGTAAAGAAGAAAGCATTGAAGTGCCAAGTGTTGGTGGCAGGCCGGCAAGGTCTATGTCGCGTCATACTCTGGCTGAAGTGGTAGAGCCACGATATCAGGAATTATTTGAGCTGGTGCTGGAAGAAATTCGCAGCTCCGGCCTGGAAGAGCAAATCGCCGCCGGTGTCGTACTTACCGGGGGCACCGCCAAGATGGAAGGCGCGGTGGAATTTGCCGAAGACATTTTTCAGATGCCGGTACGGGTAGGGCAGCCTATGCATGTTACCGGTTTAAAAGAGTACGTACAGGACCCGGCTTATGCCAGCGTGGTGGGGCTGTTGTTGTACGGTAAAGATGCACGCACCCAGCAGAAAAAAAATGTTGATGTGCGCGATTCAGTAAGTAGCTTCGTCAAACGGATCAGCAGCTGGTTCAAAGGCGAATTTTAAGTTAGTAAGCGTAGAAACGGAGAGAGAGCTATGTTTGAATTAATGGAAAACCACAGCGAAGAAGCTGTTATTAAAGTAATAGGTGTTGGTGGCGGCGGCGGTAACGCTGTTGAGTATATGGTTGCCAGCAATATCGAAGGTGTAGAGTTTGTTGCGGCCAATACCGACGCCCAGGCTCTGCGTAATTCATCAGCCAACATTACGCTGCAGTTAGGCGCTAATGTTACTAAAGGTTTAGGTGCTGGTGCCAACCCGGAAATCGGCCGCCGTTCAGCCGAAGAAGATCGCGAAACCATCAAGAAAACCCTGCAGGGCGCTGATATGATTTTTATCGCCGCCGGTATGGGCGGTGGAACAGGTACCGGTGCAGCGCCAATCGTGGCCGAAGTGGCGCGTGAACTGGGTATCTTAACGGTAGCAGTGGTAACCAAGCCATTCCCGTTCGAAGGTAAAAAGCGTACCGCTTATGCTGACGAGGGTATTCTGGAACTGAGCAAGCATGTTGATTCCTTGATCACCATTCCAAACGACAAGTTGTTAAAAGTGCTGGGTAAAGGCACCAGTTTGCTGGATGCGTTTAAAGCAGCCAACAACGTGTTGCTGGGCGCTGTGCAGGGTATCGCTGAATTAATTACCCGTCCGGGTTTGATCAACGTCGACTTTGCCGACGTACGTACCGTGATGTCAGAAATGGGCACCGCCATGATGGGCAGTGGTCGTGCTTCTGGTCCGGATCGGGCAGAAGAAGCCGCCGAGCAGGCTATTTCCAGCCCATTGCTGGAAGATATTGATTTATCAGGTGCCAAGGGTATTCTGGTTAACATCACTGCCGGTCTGGATATCAGCATTGAAGAGTTTGAAATTGTTGGTAACGCAGTAAAAGCTTTTGCGTCTGAAAATGCCACTGTCGTAGTAGGTGCGGTAATTGACCCTAACATGCATGACGAACTGCGCGTAACGGTAGTTGCCACCGGTATTGGTGCAGACCGCCGGCCGGACATCAGCCTGGTGCAAAATCACCGTGCTGAGCCAATGCCTGTTTACGTACAACACGGTAACACCATGCAAAAACCTGCACCGCAGGCCATGCGTGAAGAGCAGCCAACCGCTGCCGTGAAAGCACAGCCAGAAAGCAAAGCGAATATCGATATTTTTGATATTCCGGCGTTTTTACGCAAACAAGCCGACTAAGTCTATACTCAGTATAGTTTTAGTTGCAGGCAGGGCCGACAGCAGGGTTAAGCTGCTGTTCAGTGGAATTTGGCATAATTGCCACATTATGCTATCCTTCGCCACCATTTTGTGATTGCTTATTATTTGAGCAGGAAGAAATTATGATTAAACAACGTACCATCGACAAAACAGTCAGCTCCATTGGAGTGGGATTGCACAAAGGCGAAAAGGTTACGCTTACTCTCCGACCTGCGCCGGACAACACGGGTATCGTGTTCCGTCGTGTTGATCTCGATCCTGTGGTCGATTTCAAAGTAACACCTGAGTTAGTGGGTGATACGGTGATGTGTACCTGTTTAATCAATGAAAATGGCGTGCGTTTATCTACCACTGAACACCTGATGGCGGCCATTGCCGGGCTGGGGATCGACAACCTGATGGTTGAAGTTGACTCAGCTGAAATTCCTATTATGGATGGCAGTGCCAACCCGTTCGTTTATTTGCTGCTTGAAGCCGGTGTGGCAGAGCAGCGCCAGGCGAAAAAATTTATCCGCATTAAAAAGTCTGTACGGGTAGAAGACGGCGATAAATGGGCTGAATTTAAACCGCATCATGGCTTTAAAATTGATTTTGCCATTGAATTTAACCATCCGGTGATTGCAGAAACCACGCAGCACATGCAGATGGATTTTTCCGCCGCTGGTTTTATTAAAGATATCAGCCGTGCCCGCACCTTTGGCTTTTTGCATGAAGTAGAGTACCTGCGTGCAAATAATCTGGCATTGGGCGGCAGTTTTGACAACGCCGTAGTACTGGACGAATACCGGGTATTAAACCAGGATGGCCTGCGCTACGAAGACGAATTTATTAAACATAAAATCCTCGACGCTATCGGCGATTTATATATGGCAGGTTACAGTATTCTGGGCGAGTTTAAAGCCTTCAAAACCGGGCATGCGCTTAATAATCAGCTGTTATGCGCTGTGCTGGCGAAGCAGGAAAACTGGGAATTTGTTACCTTTGAAGACAAAGCCCAAATGCCAATATCTTACCTGGCACCTCAGTTGGCCTGAGTTAGCAGTTAAGTTACAAACAAACCCGGTTTAACCGGGTTTTGTTTTTCCGCTATTTGGCTGTTGTATATCAGCGTTCTGCGCCAGTTTTAACAATGCTTGTTTTAACGCCCCTTCACTGTTTTGCGCTACCGAGCGCAGCGCTGAAGCGGCATTGTCAGACAGCTGATGGCTGTTTTTCTGCGCTACCGGCAGTTGCAGTTTGTTGATCTGGCCGTTAGGTGAGGCTTCTATCTCAATTCCAGCTAAATCAGGCAAGATTTTTCGGCGAAAATTGTCTAGAATGGCGTCGCGCTGCATTTTTAAACTGGTCAGCCAGGGCGCTGAGGCACACAAGATCACCGCCCGGCCGTCACGAATACAGCTGACCTGACAGAAACTAAGTTGCTCCAGTTGTAATACCTCGGCTAATACCCGGTTCAGCTGTTGCACCAGGCTTACCTGTTGTTGCTTTGATGCCAGAGTACTGTGGGCCAGCACTTTGCTGATATCCAGAGGCTTTTGTGTATAGCGGGCCATTGCCTTTAAGCACCTGCAACAAGTAAAAACATCTGTGCAGTGTAACAGCTTCTTCAGATGCAGAGAATGTTGCACCTTGAAAGCGTTGGCATGGGGCACCATATCTGGCGTAAGATGCTGAAGCTTTCACACTTTTTACTGGCCGGGCATAGCGCCGCCGGGGCTGCACTGCAGTTTTAACTTAACATGGTATTTGGATAATGTTTGGAAAACTTTTTACCAAATTATTTGGTAGCCGCAACGACCGCTTCTTAAAAAAACTAGAAAAACAAGTACAGCAGATCAATGCGTTAGAGGCAGAACTTGAAGCCTTATCCGACGACCAGCTGAAACAAAAAACCGCAGAATTTAAACAGCAACTGGCCAATGGCAGCACGCTTGAAAGCATTTTGCCGCAAGCCTTTGCCACTGTGCGTGAAGCCAGTAAACGTGTATTTGGCATGCGCCACTTTGATGTGCAATTGCTGGGCGGTATTGTGCTGCATCAGGGCAAAATCGCTGAAATGCGTACCGGTGAAGGTAAAACCTTAACGGCAACCTTGCCGGCTTATCTGAATGCGTTAAGCGGTAAAGGCGTACATGTTATTACCGTAAACGACTATCTGGCCCGGCGCGACGCCCAAACTAACGCCCCGTTATTTTCTTTCCTTGGTTTAAGCGTTGGCGTTAACGTACCTGGCATGGCGCACCCTGAAAAGCATAAAGCTTACGCTGCTGATATTACCTACGGTACTAACAACGAGTTTGGCTTTGATTACCTGCGCGACAATATGGCGTTTTCACCGCAGGACCGCGTGCAGCGCGATCAGGCGTTTGCCATTATCGATGAAGTGGATTCAATCTTAATTGATGAAGCGCGTACCCCACTGATTATCTCCGGCCCGGCCGAAGACAGCTCAGAGCTGTACAAACAAATTAACCTGCTGGTACCGCAATTAGTTAAGCAGGAAAAAGAAGATGAAGAGGGCGCGCATGGCGATGGCCACTTCACCGTAGATGAAAAAGCCCGTCAGGTATATTTAACTGAACAAGGCCAGATTAAAGTAGAAGACATGCTGCGCGAGCAAGGCATGATAGGCGAACACGACACCCTGTTTTCTGCTGCCAATATTACCTTGTTGCACCATGTGTATGCGGCCTTACGTGCACACCAACTGTTTAAACGCGATGTTGATTACGTAGTAAAAGACGGCGACATCGTTATTGTTGATGAGCATACCGGCCGAACCATGGAAGGCCGCCGCTGGTCTGAAGGTTTACACCAGGCAGTAGAAGCCAAAGAAGGGGTGAAAATTCAGAACGAAAACCAAACGCTGGCCTCTATTACCTTCCAGAATTATTTCCGTCTGTACGACAAACTGTCAGGCATGACAGGTACTGCAGATACCGAAGCGTTTGAATTCCAGCAAATTTATGGCCTGGAAACTATAGTGCTGCCAACCAACCGGCCTATGGTTCGTAAAGACATGGCCGATTTAGTGTATTTAAATGCCGAAGATAAATACCAGGCCATTATTGAAGATATCGTGCAAACCCGTGATGCCGGTCGCCCGGTACTGGTAGGTACGGCCTCAATTGAAAGCTCAGAGTATTTGTCCGGCCTGCTTAACAAAGCCAAAATTAAGCACCAGGTATTAAACGCTAAATTCCACGCCAATGAAGCCCAGATTATTGCTCAGGCAGGTCAGCCAGGTACGGTGACTATCGCTACCAATATGGCCGGCCGTGGTACTGATATTGTGCTGGGTGGCAGTTTGCAAGCTGAACTGGCCGCACTGGGTGAAGACGCTGGCGCCGAGCAAGTTGCCAAAGTAAAAGCCGACTGGCAAGTGCAGCACGATGCCGTGATCAGTGCCGGTGGTTTACATATTATAGGTACTGAGCGGCACGAATCGCGCCGTATCGACAACCAGTTGCGTGGCCGCTCAGGCCGCCAGGGCGATCCGGGTTCCAGCCGTTTTTATCTGTCGCTGGATGATGCCTTAATGCGTATTTTCGCCTCAGACCGTATGGCAGGCATGATGCGCCGCCTGGGTATGGAAAAAGGCGAAGCTATTGAACATCCGTGGGTTAGCCGCGCCATTGAAAACGCACAGCGTAAAGTAGAAGCGCGCAACTTTGATATTCGTAAGCAGCTGCTTGAATTTGACGATGTTGCCAACGATCAGCGTAAAGTCGTGTACGAACAACGTAATGAACTACTGGACGCTACCGATATCAGCGAAACCATTAGCGCTATCCGCACAGATGTGATCGACGGCGTGATCAGCCAGTATATTCCGCCACAGTCGCTTGACGAAATGTGGGATATACCGGGTTTAGAGCAACGTTTAAAAGCCGATTTCAACCTTGAGCTGCCTATTACGCAATGGCTGGCTGACGACAAAAAACTGTTCGAGGAAAAACTGCGCGAGCGTATTCAGCAGGAAGTTGAACAGGCTTACAGCCATAAAGAACAGATGGTTGGCCCGCAGGTACTGCGTCAGTTTGAAAAAGCCATTATGCTGCAAAGCCTGGACACGCATTGGAAAGAGCATCTGGCAGCGATGGATCACCTGCGTCAGGGCATTAACCTGCGTGGTTACGCGCAGAAAAACCCAAAACAGGAATACAAGCGCGAGGCCTTTGAACTGTTTTCTACCATGCTGGAAAACCTGAAAGTTGACGTTGTCGGCGTATTAAGCCGCGTGCAGGTGCGTGCAGCAGAAGACGTAGAAGCCGTAGAAGACCAACGCCGTAAAGCCGATGCGGTACCGCACGATTACCAGCACGCAGAAGCAGAGCATGTTGGTGGCGAGATCCCAGAGGATGCCCCACGCAGCCCGGTATTTCGTGAGCAGGACAAAGTAGGCCGTAACGACCCGTGCCCGTGCGGCTCAGGTAAAAAGTACAAGCAGTGTCACGGTAAACTGGTTTAACTGTTACAAACAGTATCAATACAGAGTCAGCTTAGGCTGACTCTTTTGTTTTGGTGTCAGGCAGGTAGGTAATAATGCAAACAACAGTGCAAAATAAAGTCGTGCATGTGGCGGTTGGCGTAATAGTACGCCAGCAACAAATTTTACTGGCGCTGCGCAGCAGCAAACAGCATCAGGGCGGTAAATGGGAGTTCCCAGGCGGTAAGGTAGAGACGGGCGAAACAGTGCCGCAGGCGCTTAACCGTGAGCTGCAGGAAGAGGTGGCAATAACTGTTACCCAAAGCAGCCCATTAATGCAGTTAGAATACGCTTATCCGGAAAAAACCGTGCTGCTGGATATCTGGCTGGTAACCGAATTTAGTGGCGAACCGCACGGCCGTGAAGGCCAGCCACTGCGCTGGGCGACAGTGGCAGAGCTCACAGAAATTCCATTTCCGGATGCTAACCAGCCTATAGTTGCGCGTATTCAGCAGTTATTTGCGACAGAGTAGTACTGCCGCAACGCCAGGCTGTTGGCTAGCTGCTTAATGCTTGAAAAACTCATTATCCTGGGCAATAAACTCTTGCTCTAGTTCAGCTAAGTATTCTTCTGACAGTGCAGCGTCTATCGGCGCTTTGTCGGGTATGCGGTGGTTTTCTGCTGCCCAGTCGCCTAAATCAATTAATTTACAGCGCTCAGAACAAAAAGGGCGAAACGGTGAAGCAGCCGACCAGACTACATCTTTATCACAGGTTGGGCATTTTACATTCATGCGTTAGCTCCGGCTTAATTTGCGCCAATGTTAGCATTTTCAGGCTGTCACGGCACGGCAACTTACAGCAAAGATGCTGCTGTTAACAGCAAGCCAGCTCGAAGCTGATGCTTTGGTCGCTGTTGCTGCGCCCGGCTTCGTCACATAGCTGCATAAAGCGGATAGCATAACGGTACTTGTTGCCACTCACCGTAGGGTAAACCCCGGCGTCTATCGGGTAGCGGATACGCAGCAACTCGTGCTGATCGGTGTTGCTTTGATAAAAACCGTTATCGGCAACGACAGCAGTAAACTGGCCTTTTTCCCGGCTAAAACCTAACACAAAGCTTATTGCCTCTAACAGCAGGCCAAATTCATGGCACCAGCCGGCGGCCATTTGCTGGCGTTGTTCCAGTGGTAAGTTAAACCAGTAGTGCAATTGGGGTACATCAAAATAGCAGGTGCCACCGGGAATAGAAAAACGCTGGCGTAGTGGTGCCAGAAACTTATCTTCTTTTAAGTTACCGACAAACTTGCCGCTGCGCAGCAGCTCGCTTTGTAAGCGTACCGCCTTCTGCAGTACCGGTTTTAGCTTGTCGCCAGATACCGAAGGGTGATTAGCCCAAGCCACCAGTGCGCTTTCACAGCGCTCGCAGTCTTTGATTAAATCAGGGCGAATATCGTTGCGGTCCAGCACTTCTACCAGATCAAACAGCGCATTAAAGAATGCCTGTTGCTGCCACTCAGAATCCAGATCATTGAGGCTGTGCAGCTGTGCCAGTAAATATTCCAGACGCAGATAAGTGCGCAGTTTCTCATTAAGCGGATGTTCGTAGATAAGTTCTGTCATGAGTTTGCTGTATCACACCTGTTGTGACAGCAGACTGAAGGCCCCGTTTACTGTGCGGCGGCCAGTTGCAGATACTGTTGATGCAAGGCGGCGACGCGGGGAGCTAAATCAGCAATACTGCTGTCGTTTTTAATAATATCATCAGCCAGTTTTAGCCGCTCTGGCCGCGAAATTTGCGCCGCCATAATGGCTTTTATCTGCTGCTCGTTGGCGTTGTCACGCGCCATGGCACGTTGTAGCTGCAGGCTTTCGGGTAAATCTATCACCAGTACGCGCTGCACATACTGGTTAAGTTTATTCTCTAAAAGCAAAGGCGCCACTAATAACGCATAAGGCGATGTCAGCGTGGCCAGTTGCGTTAATAATTCCTGCCGTATCGCCGGGTGTAACAGTTGCTCTAACCAGAGTTTGTCTGCACTGTTACTAAATACACGCTGGCGTAAACTGGCGCGGTTAAGCTCGCCATGGCTTTGCAAAATATCGGCACCAAAATGCGCGCTTATCGCTGCCAGGCACGGAGTACCGGGCAGCACGACTTCGCGCGCCACAATGTCGGCGTCTACATATTGCACGCCATGGCTGGCAAACAGCTCTGTCACCGTGCTTTTACCACAACCAATGCCACCGGTAAGGCCAACAACAACAGCTGACATTACAGGCCTAAATAGCGTAAATACGCATTTGTTATTTGCTCGCCCCATAACAGGGCTATCCAGCCGGCAGCGGCAATATAAGGGCCAAAGGGTATCGGGGTAGCTTTGTTTTTACCCTGCACACTTAGCAATATTACGCCCACTACGGCACCCACACAGGACGACAGCAGAATAATAAGCGGTAATTGTTGCCAGCCCAGTAAGGCGCCAAAAACAGCCAGCAACTTAAAGTCGCCGTAACCCATACCCTCTTTGCCGGTAAGCAATTTAAACAGCCAATATACGCTCCATAAACTGAGGTAACCGGCAGCGGCGCCAACAATAGCCTGCTCCGGATTAACAAAGGCTGAACTACTAAGGCTGAATAACAGCGCCAGCCAAAGCAATGGCAAGGTTAGCTGATCAGGCAACAGCATTTTATCTATATCAATAAAGGTAAGGGCGATAAGTGTCCAGGTGGTAACTATCAGCACCGCTGCGGCCAAACCAAAGCCCAGCTTCCATGCCACTAACGCCGACAGTACCGCGGTTAAGGCTTCTACCACCGGGTAGCGTATGCTTATTGGTGTGCTGCAGCTGCGGCATTTGCCTTTTAGCAGCAACCAGCTAAGCACGGGGATATTATCACGCGCCAACACCGGTGCATTGCAACTGGGGCATGCAGAGCGCGGCACCGCCAGATTAAACTTAGCCGGTGCTGCGGCTGTAGCAGAGCCGGAGAGAAAGTAGGCTTTATATTCTTGCTGCCATTCGTTTTCCATCATCTTTGGCAGGCGGTAAATCACCACGTTTAAAAAGCTGCCAATAATCAGGCTTAAGATTGCCGTGGCGGCAATAAATAACGCCGGGTACAGGCTGAGTAATTCTGCTAATTGCTGCATCAGATTATATTACCCATCTGGAAAATGGGTAAATACATGGCAATAATCAGACCGCCTATTACCACACCTAGTACCGCCATTATCATGGGCTCCAGTAACGCTGTTAAGCCATCTACGGCGTCGTCGACTTCCTGCTCATAAATATTAGCCACTTTGGCCAGCATATTGTCTAACGCGCCGGACTCTTCACCAATGGCCACCATTTGGATCACCATTTCCGGGAACTGCTTAGTTTGCTTCATAGCTATATGCATCTGGTTACCAGACGAGACCTCTTCACGAATAAATAAAATGGCATTTTTATACACCTCGTTGCCGGAAGCGCCAGCAGCAGACTCCAGCGCTTCAATTAACGGCACACCGGCAGCAAAGGTGGTAGATAGCGTACGGGCATAACGCGCTACCGCGGCTTTATTTAAAATATTGCCTATTACCGGCAGTTTAATAATGCGGCCATCTGCCCAGGTACGAAATATCAGGTTGTTGTTATAGGTTTTTTTAACCAGGTAAAAAGTGGCTATCAAGCCTGCAAGCACCACCCACCAATAAGCCTGCATCAGCTCAGAAATACCCAGTACAAACTGCGTAAAGGCGGGTAATTCGGCGCCAAAGCCGGCAAAAATTTCGGCAAATTGCGGCACGACAAAAATAAGCAAAATAGAGGTAACTATGCTAGCTATCACTAAAACGGCTATCGGGTAAAACATCGCCTTTTTAATTTTAGATTTTAGCGCTTCGGCTTTTTCTTTATAAATGGCTAAGCGGTCAAAAATGGCATCTAACGCGCCCGAGGCTTCGCCCGATTTGACTAAATCGCAGTATAATTCATCAAAGTATTTTGGGTGCTCGCGCAGGGTTTCTGATAAGGGCAAGCCGGCCTGAATTTTAACCGAAATTTTTTGCATTAACGTGCGCAGGCTTTTATTTTCCGCGCCATTGGCAATTAGGTCAATCGATTGCACCAGCGGTACCCCGGCGCCCAGCATGGTGGCAATTTGCCGGGTAAAAATAGCTATATCCAAAGCAGAAATTTTGCGCTCACCGCCAAATAATGATTTAGGCTTTTTCTTTACGCCTGACGGGGTAATACCCTGTTGGCGCAGCAGTGCTTTTACTTCGGCAATGCTGGTGCCTTTTATTTCACCGTCAACTTTTTTACCGCGCCGGTTAACGCCTTTATAGGTAAATGCTTCCAGCTCTTTTATTTTAAATTGTTGTGCCTGAGCCATGTTGGTTTCCTGTTGCAGCGCCTTAGCGCCAAAAGTCAAAATCTGCTACCACTTATCACTTACTACTCACAACTAAACACTCACAACTAAACACTAAGCATTAACCACTTCGCGCCAGCGTCAGCCTTTTGTCACGCGGTTTATTTCGGCCAGGCTGGTTAAACCGGCTGCTGCTTTAATAAGGCCAGACTGGCGCAGGTTATTTACCCCTTCTAACTGGGCCTGGGTGGCAATATCCAGCGAGTTACCGCCCTGCATAATAATATCGGCCATTTTGCCGCTCACCGGCATGACTTCATAAATACCTACCCGGCCTTTGTAACCATTGGTGCAATGGTCGCAACCAACAGGTTTAAACACTTTAACTGTGGGCAGTTGCTGTGGTGTGAAGCCTTGTTTTAGCAGTTCCTGCTCGGGCAGTATTTCTTGTTGCTTACAGTGGCTGCACAGCCGCCGCGCCAGGCGCTGGGCAATAATGAGCGACACTGAGCTTGCCACGTTATAAGACGGCACGCCCATATTCAATAAGCGGGTAAGGGTTTCCGGTGCCGAGTTAGTGTGCAGGGTAGATAACACCAGGTGGCCGGTTTGCGCGGCTTTAATGGCAATTTCGGCAGTTTCTAAATCGCGTACCTCGCCAACCATTACTACGTCGGGGTCTTGCCGTAAAAAGGCTTTTAACGCCGAGGCAAAGGTTAAGCCGGCTCGCGGGTTAACCTGTACCTGATTCACGCCGGGCAGGTTGATTTCTACCGGGTCTTCAGCGGTAGAAATATTGGTTTCGCTGGTATTTAAAATAGCCAAACCGGTATACAGCGATACCGTTTTACCAGAGCCTGTTGGGCCGGTTACTAAAATCATGCCCTGGGGCTGGGCCAGGGCTTCTAAATACAGTTTTTTCTGATGTTCTTCATAACCCAGTATATCTATGCCCAGCATGGCGCTGTCAGAATCCAGAATACGCATTACCACTTTTTCGCCCCATAAAGTGGGCAGGGTGCTAACACGAAAATCAATCGACTTTTTTGCCGACAACTTTAATTTAATGCGGCCATCTTGCGGTACGCGCTTTTCAGCAATATCCAGCCGCGACATAACTTTTAACCTGGCTGATAACCGCGTAGCTAGTGCCACCGGTGGGTTGGCAACTTCATGTAAAATGCCGTCAATACGAAAGCGAATGCGGTAAATTTTTTCGTAGGGCTCAAAGTGTAAGTCGGACGCGCCTTTACGTATGGCATCCAGCAGCATTTTATTAATAAAGGCAATTATCGGCTGGTCTTCTTTATCGGGCATAGCGCCCGGGCCGTCATCGTCGTCGGCTTCAACGATGCCCATAGAGCCTAAATCCCAGTCACTTTCGCTAAAGTCACCGCCCAGGCTGCTATCAAATATCTTATCAATTAGCTTATGCAGTTTATCGTATTCAACTACCACTACCTCGGCATTTAAGCCGGTGTTAAATTCAAAATCTTCAATGGTTTGAATATTGGTAGGGTCGACCACAGCCAAAAAAATATTACGGCCACGTTTACCCAGTGGCAGCATATCGGTTTTACGGATCAGTTTTTCGTTGCGTAAGTCTTCGGGAATACTGGCAGCGTCATAGTGTTCCAAATCCAGGCTAATTGCCTGGCTAATGCTGGCGGCAGCCTGCGCTAATACGGTGGCGGTAATAAGCTTTTCATTAATCAGTAATTCAGGCAGGTTTTTATACTGGCCACCTTTATCGGCAACCGCTTTAGTGGCACGTTCGCTATTTAGCAAACCCAGTTGTACCAGGCGCCTAAAAAGTGTTGAGGTAGTGGTAACGGCCATTAAGCGAAAACATCCTGATTTTGCTAATAAGATTTTTCTGAATTGCTTGATTATGCCACTAAATGCCGGTTATTCAAGTTAAACAGCGGCTAAGGCGCAGTTGTAATAACAGACGCTTTTTATTAATCATTCGGATGGTCGAAGGCGTCAGTTCAACAACAAAATAAATGCCGAGCTTTATGGGGAACTCAAACATCAACGGTAATTCTATCTGCATTTACTGACCAGTAGGTTAATGCGAAGATAAGTTTTCAACAGTGCTGCTATTCCTTACAGCTGTTCTGTTGATATTGCCATAATCAACGTTAAATTTTACCCAAGGCACCTGCTGATCAACAAAATATGCAGCTTTCTCTTCAATGCTTGTGATGATGGGCGCATGGTCGCCAACTATTATTACCTCCACACCTTTAAAGCTTCCGCCCTCAATTGATTTAGCCAAGCTGTAAAAAAATTGCGCATGCAGTTTCAGGTTGCGACAGGTTTGGGTTTCTGGAGCAACGTCAAAACGGGCGCAATCAAAAAGATCAAGGTGAATATCTCTGGTGTCATAAACAGAATGGCTATTTAAGGTTAACCAATACAAAAATGTCGGCTCTGTATCTGAAAAAACCTGGCTTGCTGTGTCAATCATGTCAATATCACAGGCGCCAGGGAACGAATAGCAACGCCTAGGCCAGGACTGATTTTCAAAAAAAGTGATACCGCTAAAACCAGCTCGTGGATACCAATAGATGCGGTCATACATTACCCCAGTCGCGCCATGCATTGCATGAGTTTTATAACCCGCTTCTTTTAGCTTATTGGGCAGGCAATTTTCAAAACCTGTCAGTGTATCTTTAAAGTTATAGTGAAATGGTGTTAGCTGGCAAAGCTCCCTTAATTCAGCCGCAACTGTAGGACCACTGAAATTAAACTGCCCTTCAGTAAAGTTTTTCACCTGAGCTGATAAATTGCGAAGTGGTTTAAGCAGTGCTTGTTGGATTTCAGCGTTATGCGGTATCCCCCAAGATTCACTTGCTATTAACATCAACTGCCGATTTTCACTGGTAGCATTGAACCACTCTGCGGAAGCGCCAATTACTTTTTTATCAGAAAGTGCAGGGCCACTGCTATCAAAGCTTTGTAAAAAGCCAGTACTGCGCTGATCAAACAAAAACAAAAACTGGCTGGCGACGATAGGGCTATGCTGTACACGCCAAATACGTTGCTGCGAATCTTTCTCTCCATAAACGTTTACAGCGTAAAGCACTAAGGCTGCATTGAACAAGACAAGTGCATGAATTGCTTTACTATAACGTGGCAACACAATAAAAAGTGCAATAAGACCTAACAGCAATACAGCAAAGCCGACAATGCTTAATTGATATACACCAGAAGCCTGGGGTAAAAACTTAGCCAAATACAGCAGGTTATCAGGCCGAATAAACAAAAATATTTGCCCCATCAGTGCTAATAAATCCAACGCGAAACCCAGCACAAAAAGAATAATACCTGCGATACGCAGTCGGGTAAAAATGAGCAATGTAGCAAAAAGATAATCTAAATTAATATACGGCCGATTCAAATCTAGCCAAGCAGAAAAGCCAGCTAAGACAATGTTTGGTATCACTACGATAAGGAGAAACGACAGAAAAAAAGGTTTAATTTCTTTGTGCATGAATTTTACTTGGTTAGAGTTTTTTCAAATAAAAACACTCCGCTAAGCGGAGTGTTTAATTATATTGAGTACGCTAGTAATTAACTAGCGTATTTACAAGAGCCATTACCTGCGTTACAAGTAACATCTTCTTTTACATCAGCATTACCGCGTGTTTTTGTTGTAAAGCTGATCGTATCACCATCATTATACTGCTCAACAGTAATGTCTAACGTAGCAGGCGATGCACATGCAGACGCTGTGAAAGAAAGTCTAGGAGTACGGCCATCTGCTAAATCACCAACGGCTGAGCTCATGTAAGCTTTAGCTTCACTCAAACAAGCGCCGTTTGCACCGCGTTGTGTGTAGTCGCGGTAAGCTGGCAATGCTACTGCAGCCAAAATACCGATGATCGCTACAACGATCATTAATTCAATTAAGGTAAAACCTTGTTGTGTACGTTTCATTGTAACTTCTCCTGATTTTTTATTTAGCCTTTAAGGCTAGATGCTATTTTGAGCAATTTATTTAGAGCCGCAAGTGAAATGTAACTAAATTTAACTTAAATGCGTAACTAATTAAATTAAAACATATTTTAGTTGTTTATGATAAAGGTTGTCGCCATATTTATTAGTAATAAAGTACTAGTTTTACAGCTCTAATAAAGTGATTACGCAGCTAAATCCGCTTTTACTTATCGCAATTTACTGTGTAACCATCGACAGTATAGTGTATTTATTGGGAAATAAAGGCTGGGAAGTTTGGCGGAAATAAAGTAGGGGGTTGCTGTTTATTAGCCAAAGTTGCTGGCCACAGCTATGCAGGGTTTTATAGCAAGCCATATTTCAATTACCGTGCGGTATATGGCATCAATTAATAGCTGTTCTCCTAAGCGCTGCCTTTGTTGTGAAATGTTTGCGGCAAGCCAGGCCAGTTTTACTACATCTTACCCGGCCCATTGTTCAGGCCGAAAGCAGTGCCATGCGGGCTAAAAACTGCTGGCCCCAGGGCGATAACAACCAGATAAGCAGCAGCGTATTACCTGCGATAACAAAACCAAATTCACGCCGAAACGTCAGTTTGCTGCGCTTGTGTGCCAGTTGCTGCTGGGCAATATAAGCACCGGGCCAGCCGCCAATTAAGCTAAATAGCTGCAGGCTTTCTTCGGTCAGGCGGTTGCCGTGGCGGGCGATGGCGGCTTCTTTATCGGTTTTGTATAGCCAGTAGGTAAACAAGCTGGCTTCTAGGTATAGCAGCGGCAAAATATACAGCAGGCGGCCAAACAGCAGGGCAATAATAACGGCTATAAGAAAACTGATACGAAACAGCAGGGCTATCTGGTTAGCGTATTGAATGCTGAGGCTGTCAGAGTGCACGGTGGCTTTATGTGGCGGTGCTGATGTGGTGGTTTTGGCGGTAGCAAATTGCCAGGGGGCGGCAATGTCACGGCCTTGTTTATCCTGTTTTACGCTAAATTGCAGTGTGTCACCCATTTGCGGACGGCCTTCGGTGCCGGCATGATCGCGGATATGGAAAAACAATTTCTGCTGGGTCTGGTTGCATACCACAAAGCCAAAGCCTTTATCGTCGCGCCAGAACACCACTTTACCGGTTAACTGCATGGTAGTTGGCTAAACTCAGGGTTGATTTACAGCTGTGACTGTAACAAGGAGCAATAAGTTTAACCAGCAACAACTGAACCTGATGTTAAAGTTGTTGCGTAATGTTAAACCGCTTTAATATTAAGCCGCATGGATAAATCTATCGCCTGCACATGCTTGGTTAATGCACCGCTGGAGATGTAATCTACCCCGGTGGTGGCCAGTTCTGCCAGGCGCTCGCTGGTAATATTACCCGACACTTCCAGTTTGGCCTGGCCGTTATTAATGCTAACGGCCTGCACAATATCGGCTGTGCTGAAGTTATCCAGCATAATAATATCGGCGCCGGCGTTAAGCGCCTGTTGCAGCTCGGCGAGGTTTTCGGTTTCTACTTCTACCGGTTTACCGGGGAAATTTTGCCGGGCGCTGGCAACGGCTGCGGCAATAGAGCCTGCCGCGGCGATATGGTTTTCTTTAATTAAAAAGGCATCGAACAGGCCAATGCGGTGGTTTTTACCGCCACCGGTGCTTACCGCATATTTTTGGGCAAAGCGCAGGCCGGGCAGGGTTTTACGGGTATCCAGCAGGCGGGTATTGCTACCGTGTAAAAACTGCACATAATGTGCGGTAGTCGTGGCGGTGCCGCTTAACAGTTGCAGAAAATTAAGCGCGGTACGCTCACCGGTGAGTAATATGCGCGCCGGGCCGCTTAAGGTACACAAGGTGGTATTAGCTGTTACCTTATCGCCGTCTGTTACCTGCCATTGCAGCTTAACGTCGTTACCTAACTGGCGAAACACTTCGTCAGCAAAGGCGGCGCCGCATACTACGCAGTTTTCACGGGTAATAATGCTGGCGCTGGCCTGCTGGCTTTGCGGTATCAGCGAAGCGGTAATATCGCCTTCGCTAAGCGGTAAAAAGCCCAAATCTTCTGCCAAAGCATTAGATACCGAGCGGATAATCTCCTGTTGCAGCAGTGTTGAGTAATCAGTTGGCATATCAGTTGACATCATCATAGTGTGTACAAAAGTTAGTAGTGCTCGTTTTTAGTTATGCTGGATCAGGGTGAGCTGGTTGCCCTGTTGGTGGAATTCTAACTGTTTAAGCGCGCTCATGCCCAGCAATATCTCGGTGCCGCCCCCGCCACTGTCTAAGCCGGGCACAATGCTGGCGGGAATATTGGTCAGCACTATGTCGCCCAGTTGTAGTTGGTCAATGCGGCTGCGATAAGCCGTGGTTAAGCCATTGGCGGTGTTTACCTGTATAGCTGCGCCAAATGGCATACCGAGTTTTTCTGCCGCGCTGGCTGCAATAGCAACAGTGGTAGCGCCAGTGTCCAGCATAAAGTCGACCGGGCTGTTATTAACCAGAGCCGTGCCAACGTAGTGGCCGCTTTTATTACGGATAAGCACGGTGCGTACTTCACCGGCGCTGCCCTGCACACTGCTTAACTGTTGGTTGGGGTTAAGCTGCTTGCTGATGGTGTCCTGAAAAAATACAAACAGCAGCGCCATTAAAATAAGCCAGGCGATAATAGCAAAGGTCTTACCATATTTGTTCGTGGGCTCAGGCGCTTGCATTAAAAGGCTCCAGCATTGACAATAGGCCCATAGCTTACTGGCACAGACCTGCAAAGGCAAAACTTCTGATGAGCGCTAAACCGCCAGCCATGTTAACCCGCCCAAGCCCGCATTGTGATGCGCGCCCGGATGCTGAAAGCATCAGTTTACTGGTTATTCATAATATCAGCCTGCCGGCCGGGCAGTTTGCTGCCGCACCCGAGCAAAGCTATGTAGACGCTTTGTTTATGGGTAACTTAGACTGCAGCGCACACAGCAGCTTTGCCGGTTTGCAGGGGCTTAAAGTGTCGGCACACTGCGTGATCTGGCGCGATGGCCGCATTTTTAACTACGTACCTTTTAGCCAGCGCGCCTGGCATGCCGGCGTAAGCCAGTTTGATGGCCGCGAACGTTGTAACGATTTTTCCATTGGTATTGAATTAGAAGGCACAGACAATTTGCCTTATACTGAGCAGCAATATCAGAGCCTTATTACGCTGACATATTTTTTAATGCAGCAACATCCGGCTATTACGCCAGACCGTATTGTTGGCCATTGTGATATTGCGCCGGGGCGTAAAACCGATCCCGGCATCGCTTTTGACTGGATGCGCTACCGCAATGATATAAAAAGTGCGATCAAGGAGTTTTTTGTATGACGTTAATCAGTATGTTGCTGGCATTAATTATTGAGCGCCTCGCTGTGCGCAGCAATAAATGGCAAGCCAGCGGCTATTGCCGTGCTTATGTGCGCTTTACCGCCGGGTCGGCGTTAAGCAAGTTATCTGCGCATAGCCTGGGGCAATATTTATGGCTGGCACTGCCCGGCGCGCTGGTAATGCTGGTGCTGTGTTTGGTAGACAGCCATTTACTGAGCTTAGTGGTTAACACCTTGTTATTGCTGGTGGCTATTGGCTGCTGGCATTACCGCCAGCTGTATAAGCAGTATTTAAATGCGATGGACAGAGGCGACGAAGAAGCTGCCTTTATTACCATGCAGCAAATACGCACTGATATGGGTAGTACGCGTGAGCAAAGCAGTTATGGCCAGTTACTGATCTGGCTGAATTTTCGCTACTATGCCGCTGTGGTGTTCTGGTTTTTACTGTTGGGTGCTTTTGGCGTAATTACTTATGCCTTGGTGCGGCATTTACAAGAAGCTGTAGCAGAAGAAGATGCTGCCAATTACGCAGCCTGCTTAGGCAACGACAACAAAGCGGTACATTATGTGGCGCACTGGGCTAACTGGTTTCCGGCACGGTTATTTGGTTTGGGGTTTGCGCTGGTGGGGCATTTCTCCCGCGCGTCTACCGCGTTGCTGGGATACTTTCTTGATTTTACCGCCAGCAATGAGCAGGTAGTAGTAGATGTTGCTACAGCCGCAGAGCCATTGCCGGCTGAAAGCATTAATACGCTGGACGACACCAGCTATATGGTGCAGCTGGCTAAGCGTAATATGTTGTTCTTTTTAGCCTTGACCGCTGTTTTAACCTTAACCGGTTGGTTAGGGTAACTCCGAATCTCCCCCTGAGCCCCCTCTTTGCCAAAGAGGGGGCTAATAGCAAGTAGACGATAACTCCGATAGCGCAGCCACAAAACTATTTCGCATGGCGAAGGCGGATGAGCAATTTGTCAGGAACACATTGCGTCGGCGCAGCCGATCCGCCAGCTTGAAGGCAGGACTGCCGAAAGCCCGTTGTGGCGAGCATAGCGGAAGTTCTCGTCGGAGCCTGCGTTAAAATTATAACTATATCTCGCCTGGTCAGACCAATTTTTCCAGCAGCTTTATTAGCCACTTCACACTGAGTGATTACTCTAACTATTTTCTGCTTTTGCCTTTGCCGGTAATCTCTGCTTTATTTACTTGCTAAGCAGAAACTGTTACCTTATCGGCACTAAAAATAAATTGGTAATACCAATTTACAAAAGGCTTGCAGCCCACGGGAAACCACAGCACGGCATGGCAGATTTTAAAATTAAACCGGCTAAACTCTCTGATCGCATTGTCGAGCAACTGGAAAACATGTTGCTGGAGGGCAGTTTTGCACCGGGGCAAAAGCTGCCACCCGAGCGTGATTTAGCACAAATGTTTGCCGTGTCGCGGCCATCACTGCGCGAGGCCATTCAAAAACTGGAAGCCAAAGGCCTGCTCAGCCGCCGTCAGGGTGGTGGCACCTATGTGTGCGACAATATGACCGCCGGCCTTACCGATCCACTGTTTGAATTAATAGCACGCCATCCTGAATCGCAGTTTGATTTACTGGAATTTCGCCATGCGCTGGAAGGCATATGTGCTTATTACGCCGCATTGCGTGGCACAACGGCCGATTTTGACCAGATTAAGCACCACTATGATGCTATTTGTGATGCACAGCAGTTAAATGATCTGGACGCTGAAGCCAAAGCGGTAGGTAGTTTTTATTTAGCAGTGGCAGAGGCGTCACATAATGTGGTTTTACTGCATTTAGTGCGCGGCTTAACACCACTGGTGGAGCAGAATATCCGGGTTAACCTGGAAACCCTGCAGCAGAAGGAAGGCATAGTCGGCCAGCTGAATTCGCATCGGCAACGGCTGATGCAAGCGGTCATAAATGGTGAGCCAGAGAAGGCGCGCCAGGCCAGTAATGGCCATCTGGCCTTTATCGAAGAAGCTTTGCTGGATGTGGGTAAAGAGCGCTCGCGTATTGAACGTTCGTTACGGCGCACCCAACAAGGCTGATCATTATTTTTAACGCAGCTGTGCATTTAAAACACAGGCGTGCATAACCAAAGGAAACCTCGATATGTCTGAAGTCAGTAAAGTTGACATCGACGCTCTGGAAACCAAAGAGTGGCTTGAAGCGCTGGAATCGGTTGTTCGCACTGAAGGGGTAGAGCGGGCACAGTTCCTGCTGGAGCAGGTACTGGAGCAAGCCCGGTTAGAAGGCGTTGCTATGCCTACCGGTGTTACTACCAACTACATTAACACCATTCCACCGCAGCAAGAGCCGGCTTACCCTGGCGATGTTAACCTGGAACGACGTATCCGCTCGGTGATCCGCTGGAATGCCATTATGATCGTACTGCGCGGCTCGAAAAAAGAGCTGGATTTAGGCGGCCATATGGCGTCTTACCAGTCTTCTGCGGCGTTTTATGAAACCTGTTTTAACCACTTCTTCCGCGCGCCAAACGAAAAAGACGGCGGCGATTTAGTGTATTATCAGGGCCATATTTCACCGGGTATTTATGCCCGTGCTTTTGTTGAAGGCCGCTTAACGGCAGAGCAACTGGACAGCTTCCGGCAGGAAGTAGACGGCAAAGGCTTATCCAGCTACCCGCACCCGAAATTAATGCCTGAGTTCTGGCAGTTCCCTACCGTGTCTATGGGCCTGGGCCCTATTGCTTCTATTTATCAGGCGCGGTTTTTAAAGTATTTACACGGTCGTGGTTTAAAAGACACCAGCGCACAGCGCGTTTATGCCTTTTTGGGCGATGGCGAGATGGACGAGCCGGAATCACGCGGTGCGGTAAGCTTTGCTGCCCGTGAGAAGCTGGGCAACCTGTGTTATTTAATTAACTGTAACCTGCAGCGTCTCGATGGGCCGGTAATGGGTAACGGTAAAATTATCCAGGAGCTGGAAGGCTTGTTCCGTGGCGCTGGCTGGAACGTAATTAAAGTAGTGTGGGGCCGTGGTTGGGACAAACTGCTGGCTAAAGATACCACCGGCAAGCTGTTACAGCTGATGAACGAAACCATCGACGGTGACTACCAGACTTACAAAGCTAACGACGGCGCTTATGTGCGTAAGCACTTCTTCGGCCGTTACCCGGAAACAGCGGCACTAGTTGCCGATATGACCGACGAAGAAATTTTTGCCTTAAAACGCGGCGGCCATGAGCCATCTAAACTGTTTGCGGCCTTTAAAGCGGCGCAGGCCTGCACCGACAAACCTACTGTTATTTTAGCTAAAACGGTTAAAGGTTACGGTATGGGTGAAGCGGCAGAAGGTAAAAACATTGCTCACCAGGTGAAGAAAATGGACATGACGCATGTGCTGCAACTGCGCCAGCGTTTAGGCCTGGAAGACTACATTACCGAGGAACAGGCAGCCGAACTGCCATATATTAAGCTACCGGAAGGTTCACCAGAGCTGGAATATATGCACGCACGGCGCAAAGCGCTGCACGGTTATACGCCGGTACGCCTGCCTAACTTTACCAAGCCATTAACATTGCCGGAATTAAGCGCCTTTGACGGTTTGTTAGAAGAGCAAAAACGCGAAATTTCTACCACTATGGCCTATGTGCGGGCATTAAATATCCTGCTGAAAGACGAACATATTGGTAAGCAAATAGTGCCGATTATTGCCGACGAAGCCCGTACCTTTGGTATGGAAGGCTTGTTCCGCCAGATTGGTATTTATAACCCGGGCGGCCAGAACTACACGCCGGAAGACCGCTCAGTAGTAAGCTACTACAAAGAAGACGTCGGCGGCCAGGTACTGCAGGAAGGTATTAACGAGCTGGGCGCTATGTCGTCCTGGGTATCCGCGGCAACATCGTACAGCACTAACGATTTACCAATGATCCCGTTTTACATCTACTACTCAATGTTTGGTTTCCAGCGCGTGGGCGATATGGCCTGGCTGGCCGGTGATCAGCAGGCACGTGGTTTCCTGTTAGGCGCTACTGCGGGCCGTACTACGCTTAACGGCGAAGGTTTACAGCACGAAGACGGCCACAGCCATATTCTGGCCAGCACAGTGCCCAACTGTATTTCGTATGACCCAACCTACGCCTTTGAACTGGCGGTTATCATGCAAGACGGTATCCGCCGTATGTACGGTAAAGATCAGGAAAACATTTATTACTACATCACCGTAATGAATGAAAACTACCATCACCCGGCTATGCCAAAAGGTGCCGAAGAAGGTATCCGCCGTGGTATTTACAAGCTGGAAAGCTTAAATGGCGATCGCGCCAAGGTTCAGTTGTTAGGCTCTGGCACCATTTTAAATGAAGTGCGCAAAGCTGCAGAAATATTAAGCAAGGATTACGGCGTAGCGTCTGACGTGTACTCAGTAACCTCGTTTAATGAACTGGCGCGTGATGGCCAGGACGCCGAGCGCTTTAACATGCTAAACCCGGATGCCGAGGCTAAAACGCCGTACATTGCTACGGTAATGAACAAAGCGCCAGCCATCGCTGCAACCGACTATATGAAAAACTATGCCGATCAGGTACGTGCCTTTATTCCGGCCACGTCATACAAGGTGCTGGGCACCGACGGTTTTGGCCGTTCTGACAGCCGTGAAAACCTGCGCCGCCACTTTGAAGTGAACGCCGGTTATATCGTAGTGGCCGCACTGAGCGAGCTGGTGAAGCAGGGCGAGTTGAAGAAAACCGTAGTGACAGATGCGATTAAGAAATTCGGCATCGACAGCGGCAAAACCAACCCGCTGTACGCATAAGAGGATTACACATGACTATTGAAATTCATGTACCGGATATTGGTGCTGATGAAGTTGAAGTAACCGAAATTCTGGTGAAGGTAGGCGACAAAGTAGCTGCCGACCAATCATTGCTCAGCGTTGAAGGTGACAAGGCTTCTATGGAAGTACCGGCCAATGACGCCGGTGTAGTAAAAGAAATTAAAGTAAAAGTAGGCGATAAGGTAAAAACCGGCAGCCTAATTATGACCTTTGAAGGTGAAGTCGCTGCGAAAGCCGACGCCGCACCGGCGAAGGAAGAAGCAAAAGCAGACAGCAAGGCTGAAAGTAAAACTGAAGCCAAAGCTGAAAGCAAAACCGCCAGCGTGCAAGACGTAAAAGTACCGGATATTGGCGGTGACGCCGTTGAAGTTACGGAAATTATGGTAAAAGTGGGCGACACGGTAAGTGAAGATCAGTCTTTGCTTAGCGTGGAAGGCGACAAAGCCAGTATGGAAGTACCGGCGCCGTTTGCTGGTAAGGTTAAAGAAATTAAAATCAGCGTGGGTGATAAGGTATCTACCGGCAGCCTGATTATGGTTTTTGAAACCACAGGTTCTGCCGATGCTGCACCGGCGGCAGAAGCTGAAGCGCCAAAAGCAGAAAGCAAAGCCGAAACAAAAGCTGAAACGAAAACCGAAGCTCCGGCAGCGAAAGCTGAAGCAGCACCTGCGTCAAACGATGGCTTTGTTGAAAACAGCGCCTATGCCCATGCGTCACCGGTTATCCGCCGTTTAGCGCGTGAATTTGGTATTAACCTGGCTAAAGTTAACGGCACAGGCCGTAAAGGCCGCGTAGTTAAAGAAGATGTGCAAAACTACGTTAAGCAATTGGTTAAGCAGGTTGAAAGCGGCGCAGCTGCTGGCTCAGGCAACAGCATGGGCTTTGACTTAATCGCCTGGCCAAAAGTAGATTTTGCCAAGTTTGGCGAAGTAGAAAGCAAGCCACTGTCGCGCATTCAGAAGTTATCCGGCAACAATTTACACCGCAACTGGGTACGTATTCCGCATGTTACCCAGTTCGACGAGGCCGATATCACCGGCCTGGAAGACTTCCGTAAAGAGCAAAATGCACTGGCCGAGAAGAAAAAACTTGGCGTTAAGTACACCCCGCTGGTGTTTATTATGAAAGCGGTGGCTAAGGCGCTGGAAGAATTTCCAACCTTCTGCAGTTCGCTGTCAGAAGATGGCGCAAGCTTAATTCTAAAAAAATACATTCACCTGGGTATAGCGGTAGACACGCCAAACGGCCTGGTAGTGCCGGTAGTAAAAGATGTAAACAAAAAAGGCATTATCGAGCTGTCACGCGAGTTACAGGACATTTCGGTAAAAGCGCGCGAAGGTAAGTTAACCTCTGCCGATATGCAGGGCGGCTGCTTTACCATATCAAGTTTAGGTGGTATTGGCGGTACGGCGTTTACGCCTATTGTAAATGCGCCGGAAGTCGCCATATTAGGTGTGTCGAAATCAGACATTAAACCGAAATGGAACGGCAAAGAGTTTGAACCTAAGCTGATGTTGCCGCTAAGTATGTCTTATGATCACCGTGTAATAGACGGTGCTCTGGCAGCACGCTTTACCGCAACGCTGGCAAGCTATCTGGCCGATATTCGCCAGATCATTATGTAACGTTTAGCTAAGAGCGAATTTTGAGTCCCGTGCTGAAAAGTTACGGGACATCGCTCAGGCAGGATGTTAAAATTCTGCCACTTTTTCGCCTGACAGCCGTGCCCTACATGCTGTTGTCAGTACACTGAACTGATAAAGAAAGGTAATACGATGAGCAACGATATCAAAACTCAGGTAGTAGTTGTGGGCGCAGGCCCTGGTGGTTATTCTGCAGCATTTCGTGCAGCAGACTTAGGCTTAGAAGTTACTCTGGTTGAAGCGCGCAGCACTTTGGGCGGCGTGTGTTTAAACGTAGGTTGTATTCCGTCTAAAGCCTTATTACACGTTGCTAAGGTGATTGACGATGCCCGCGATATGGCATCACACGGCGTAACCTTTGGTGAGCCAAAAATTGATTTAGATAAAGTTCGTAGCTGGAAAGACAAAGTAGTCGGCCAGCTGACTAACGGCCTGGCCGGTATGTCGAAAATGCGTAAAGTTAAGGTTGTTACCGGCTACGGTAAATTTACCGGCGCGAACACCTTACAGGTTGGCGACACCACTATTACGTTTGAACACGCCATTATTGCTGCAGGTTCAGAGCCGGTATCACTGCCGTTTATTCCAAAAGATGACGACCGTGTTATCGATTCTACCGGCGCACTGGAATTAAAAGACATTCCGGGCGAAATGCTGGTATTAGGTGGCGGTATTATCGGCCTGGAAATGGGCACTGTATACCGTGCACTGGGTTCTAAAGTATCGGTAGTAGAATTTGCTGATCAGTTAGTACCGGCAGCCGACGCTGACCTGGTTAAAGCCTACACCAAGTACAACAAAGACAACTACAACATTATGTTGTCTACTAAAGTTGTTGGCGTAGAAGCGAAAAAAGACGGTTTATACGTAACCTTCGAAGGCAAAAACGCACCAGAAAAAGCGGTACGTTACGACAAAATCTTAGTAGCTGTTGGCCGTAAGCCAAACGGCGCGCTGTTAGATGCTGCCAAAGCCGGTGTTAACGTAGACGAGCGCGGCTTTATCAATGTAGATAAGCAACTGCGTACCAACGTTGGCCATATCTATGCTATCGGTGACGTTATCGGCCAGCCAATGTTAGCGCACAAAGCGGTACACGAAGGCCACGTAGCAGCTGAAGTGATCTCTGGCATGAAGCACTACTTCGACCCGCGCTGCATTCCGTCAGTAGCCTACACCGACCCGGAAATGGCCTGGACCGGCGTTACCGAGAAAGAAGCCAAAGAGCAGGGTTTAAAAGTAGAAACCGCTACCTTCCCATGGGCAGCATCAGGCCGTGCTATCGCTTCAGCCCGTACTGAAGGCTTCACCAAGCTGATTTTCGACAAAGAAACCCACCGTATTCTGGGTGGCGCTATTGTTGGTATCAACGCCGGTGAAATGCTGGGCGAAATCTGCTTAGCAGTAGAAATGGGTGCCGACGCTGAAGATATCGCGTTAACCATCCACGCTCACCCAACACTGAACGAGTCTATCGGCTTAGCCGCCGAGATGTACGAAGGCTCAATCACCGACCTGCCAAACCCGAAAGCGAAGAAGAAGTAATTTTTCTGAGTTAAGTGTTTAGTACAAAGGCCGCGAATGCGGCCTTTAGCTTATGTGTGCTTTACAGTTCTGATGGCGGAGTGAAAGTTAATGGTAAAAAAACACTCGATAATATGGCCGCTTACACTGATAGGTTTTCCTGTGGCTATTGCACTTTTTTTGATTAGCGGCGCCATGTATGAAGAGGAAAATTATGGTTACTGGCTTACTCTGTACTCGCGGATACTTATTTTTTCACTCATGCTATTGCTGGTTTTTAATGTTGTTTTCGGCCTTTACAGTTCAGCGACTGTCTTAAGTAAGCGTTCAATTTTACTTGGGGCTTTGGGTTTTATCAGTACAATACTTTCTATTGGCTTGGCGTCATACTTTTTCACTAAACTCTGGCGAGCCAATGGCGTAAATATGTTTTCATTCAAAGACAAATCGCACAGTGACGTTTTTGCCTGGTTTTTTTATATCTTGATGGTGGTTGTTGTTTCATTCTCGTTTTTTGTAACAGGCGTTGATTTTAAAGTCTGAATTTAAGAACCGCTAAGATTTAGTTAAGTGACAAAGGTCGCATCGCGGCCTTTGTTTTTTTTGTCAGCTTGTAATCTGTCTGCCTAAGTACCATACTATGTCTGTGCTTAATTATGTACATAATGATGTACTTTGAGGTGTTGCATGGCGTCGCATGCTATTTTGGCGGAAAAAGCGGTTTCGGTATCGGAAGCCCGTAAAAACTTAAGCCAGTATTTTACGGATGAACCCGTGGCGGTGTTGTCGAACAACAAACCAGCCGGTTACATGCTAAGTGCTGAGTTGTACGAAAAAATGCTGCGTATTATTGAAGCTTCCGGCGCCGTAGAGCAGGGGCTGTTTCGCCCGGCAGCAGCAAGGTTAAAGGAAATAAGCCGTGTTAGTGAAGAGCTGTTGTTAAACGCTGATACCGCAAAGTTGAGTGAATTTAGCGAGTGATACGGGTATTTATCAGTAAGGTATTAAACGAAGCGCTAACGGTTGATGAGCGTGCAGCGTTAATCGCTGACTTTAAGCAGTACAAGGCAGGCACGTTGCCTGCCTTGTTTGGTAAGGATGTACCCTACGACCACGCGTTTAACCTCGGCATTATCAAGCAAGAGCAGGTAAGGCATATTCATCTGGCGTCAAATGGCACCGGTTTTGCGGTGTTGCTTACTCAAATGAAACGCACCAGCGATACACATTTGGTTTACTGCCAGGGCTTTAGCAATGAACACTGCTATTTACTAATGGCTATTCTGCAGCCCAATGCGCATCACTTAGCCAAGTCTAATCAATTGATGTATCAGCTGGGAGTGATGGCGCAGGCATTCCGGCAGCAGTTTTAACAAACTTCAATTTTCACCGTCCGTTTCTACACTAATTACCATATAGTTCTAATCTGTTGTGTATGCATCTGTCACTTAAAGAAAAAACTTCAATTATTTTTAATTAAAAATTAATTAATATCATTGACTTAATGTAGCCAGTGCCTCGTCAACTATTGCTTTATATGCGACTAAAGCGTTCGTTGCTATGCTGAAATTGCGATGTTATGAAATAACTAGTTTGACTTAAATGAGGCGCTGGATGAAAGCTCAATTAGCTACGGTTTATAAACTACTCTTTGAAAAAATGATTAATGGAAAGTCTGAGGCCATGAGAATTAGCCCAGAGGACTATTCATCAAATTTAGAATCTTTCTCGTTGCTCGAAAAGTCGAGTTTAATTAACCCCGAACGGATTAACGGAACCATGGTGCCGATTTCAATTACCCTGTGTCCTGCTTTTGTAAAAATTTTATGTTTAACTTCATCGCTACGTTCCCAATGGATTGCTATTGAAGAAAAACTTAGGCTGAGTAGCAGCGCACATTTAACATCTTTCGACTTGTCTGAATGCTATCAACTACCAGAATTTTGTGTGATTGCATTATTTCGGATTCTTGAACTTGATGGCGTTGGAGCTTGCAGAGGTGGGTATAAAGGCAGTCGATTTGAAATACGTTAAATAGTGTTTTTGGTATTTTTTGCTGCTAAATAACAGATTCTAACTCTGCTACACCCGTTGTAAACCATGACCGTCGCCCGGAAACGGCACTGCGTTATCCATAAAGTGCTCAACCT